>CBDCQY010000001.1:0-165000 GCA_965220855.1 Alphaproteobacteria bacterium
AGGCGCTCGTTCGCCATCGTGCGCCACTTGCCGTCCGGGCCGAGCAGCATGTTGGCGATCACCGAATGGGTGTGCAGCGCCGGATCGAGATTGCGCGAGGTCTCGTGTCTGAAGGTGGCGATTACCGTCTTCTGATCGCCCGCCCGACCATGCGGCCGGTCGCCGGATCTTGCACCCGGGTCTCGGCGGCGTTGCGCTCGAACCAGTCGAGGGCACGTCCCACCGCCCGGTCGTGCGCCTCGACGATGTGATCGTCGCCGCCGACCAGGGCGGCGAGAGAGACGGACTTGGGTGCGGAGAAGGTGAGATCGCGGCCGGGACGGTGGCGGATTTCGCCGTCGCCGACCCGGCGGCCGAGCCGCCGCCCGGAACCGTCCGGCACCTCGCCCGCCAGCACCGCCTTGAAGACGTCGGGATCGACCGGCCCTTCGAGGCCGAGCGCTTCAGCGCCGCGCCCGGCCCAGGCGCTCGCCGCCCGGTGCTCGGGCGAGTCCTTGGCGTAATACCCGTCGCGCTCATAGTAGCTCGCGCTCTGGGACGGGCTGGCAACCGCGCCGATCGAAGCGACCATCAGATCCAGCGCCCATAGTCGCGCTTGCGTTGGTCTCGGCGGATCGGGGCTGACCGCTTGTCCTGGCCGTCGTCAGGCTCATCCTTCACCGGCGTCAAGACATGCTGGGCCTCCACCCGCCGTGCAGGCGATGCTGGCTCGCCAGCAGGGCGCCAGCTCCGGCGTTCGCCCGAGGTCCGCCAGACCAGAACAAGACAGAGCAGCGCGCCGCCGAAGCCGGACAACGCCCCCAACATCGCGCCGTCCCACGCCGCCGCGAGGATATCCTCCCGCGCCCAGCGCGCCTTGAGGTCGAAGGTCAGCGCGTAGCGGCTCACGGTCTCCACCGTCCCGTCCGCATCGCTGTATTCGACCGGCGCATTCTCGTCGAAGCCGACAGCGATCAGCAGTTCCGCGACCGTGAGCCTGGACGCGGCATACCACTCCTGCCCGGTGGTATCGCGCGCCAGCACGACCGCACAGGCAAGCATCGCCATCGAGACCGCGCCCGTCGCGCAGGCAATGAACGCCTGGCGCCAGGGCTTGAGATCGAGTAGGACCGCCATGAGAGGAACATAAGACGAATATTCAACCTTGGAAACAGTAATAGTTATTCAAAAACAATAGGTTGCAGACAAGCATGCGCTACCCTGCGCAACACTGCGACCGACGCTCTACTCCGTCGTACCGGCACGCTCGACAGGCGGAGATGACAGGTCTTTGACCCCGGATTCCCAATAACTTACCTTGATGAGCGGACAGCCCCGACAGGCTGCCGACCGATCAGGAGACGCCAGCATGGGCGCCAGCATCACCGTCCGCAACATCGATCCCGGCGACAAGTCCTGGCTGCGCCGCGAGGCGCGCCAGATCGGCGTGCCGATGGAGGAACTGGTCAGCTGCGCGATCCATGAGAAGCGCACCAGGACCGAACGCCGGCCTAAGCCGTCCGAGGCCTTCGCGCGGCATTTCGGGGAGGAGCACGGCGTCGAGCTGCCGCCCCCGGCCCGATGCGGCTACAAGCCGATTCCCCTTTCCGCCGGGGACCGGGCATGACCGCTCCGCACCTGCGGCGCCCTGCAGGTTGATACGGGCAGCGGGGTTCCATATGGTAAATTCGTCTCTTCCTTTCTGCCGGAGTGGTCATGAGCCTCAGCATCAAGAACGATCAGACATGCAGGCTCGCTAGTGACTTGGCCCTTCTGGCCGGCGAGATCATGACGGGCGCGATCACCGTTGCCTCGCGCGGGCGTTTGGAGCGTCAGCAATGCAAGCGCGACATCGTGGGCCGTGCCCGCAAGCTTCGGGCCACCGCCGAGCGCTGCGCGGCGCTCATGGGCCCCGGACCGTCGATGATCGACCACGGCGACCTGCGCTATGACGAATCTAGCCTGCCTAGGTGATCGCATGCAGGCCGCACTGGACCTTCCGGACGGTGCCCGGTTCTACCGCTGCGCCCTGCAGGTCAATCCGTTCGCCTATCTTGAGAGGCACGGAAGGTCGACCCTCTTCACCTCGGAAGACGAATACAACAGGGCGATCGTCGAAGCCTGCCTCGAAGTCGGCATCGAGGTCATAGCGGTCACGGATCACTACCGCGTCAAGCATTCGGCTGGACTCGTACGCGCCGCGCGAAGAGCGAAGCTTCATGCGTTCAGCGGCTTCGAAGCGGTCACGAAAGATGGCGTCCATTTCCTGTGCCTGTTCGATCCGGAAAAAGATGCATTCTTGGAGCGTTTCATCGGCGAGTGTGGTATTTTCGATGCCCATGAACCATCCCCGTTGGGCAGTAAGTACGCCACCGAACTGCTTCAAACCGCGAAGAACTGGGGCTCTGTGTGCATAGCTGCCCACGTCGCCTCTAACGGCGGTTTGCTTAAAACACTGGCGGGGCAATCGCGAATCACTGTCTGGAAACATCCCGACCTGCTTGCCTGTGCGCTACCAGGTCCGGTGAGTGATGCGCCGGACGGGCTCAGGACGATCCTCGAGAACAAGGACGCCCAATATAAGCGCAATCGCCCCCTTGCCATTCTGAACGCTTCGGACGTCAACGGCCCGGAGGACCTGAGGACGGATGGTGCCTCCTGCTTCATCAAGATGTCCACTATCTCCGTCGAAGCGTTCAGGCAGGCGTTTCTCGACCCGGACTCCCGGATCCGTCTGCACAGCGATCCGCCACCCGAACCCCATGCCGAGTTCCTCTCGATGACCTGGGAAGGCGGATTTTTGAGCGATACGGCCGTGCACTTCAATGAAAACCTGAACGTGCTGGTAGGTGGACGAGGCACCGGCAAATCGACGATGATCGAAAGCATCCGCTATGCACTCGGTCTCGACCCTCTCGGGGAGGAAGCGCAGAAAGTTCATGACGGCGTGGTCCGCCGTGTCTTGCAGTCAGGCACGAAGGTCTCTTTGCTCGTGCGGTCGCACCAGCCGTCCAAGCGTTGCTACACGATAGAGCGATCAGTGCCGAACCCTCCTGTCGTGAAGGACAAGGCAGGAGAGGTCCTAGCCCTGTCGCCGCGAGACGTAATGCCGGGCGTTGAAGTGTTCGGGCAGCACGAGATATCTGAACTCACGAGAAGCCCTGAGAAACTTACGCTTCTGCTCGAGCGCTTCGTTGAGCGAGACCCCGCTCGCTCGGGACGAAAATCGCAGGTGCGTCTAGAGCTGGAGCGTTCGCGCAACCGGATCGTAGACGTACAACGTGAGCTGCAGCGCCTTTGCGAACAGCTCGCGGCGCTGCCGGGTCTCGAAGAAACACAGCAGCGGTTCCAGCAGGCGGGGCTCGAAGAACACTTAAAGGAAAAGAGTCTGCTTGTCCGCGAGGAGCGCCTGTTGTCCAACTTGGACGAGCGCCTTGATCAGCACCGTACTGTTCACAATGAACTCTATGATGAACTACCTGTCGATACAGCGTTCGTTTCGAGCAAGGCTCTCGAAGGGCTACCGAACGCCGACATCCTTTCCGAGATTGAAAGAATCCTCCAAAGGTTGAGCGAGGAATTGAAGGCAGTAGGCGAGCAGTTCGGCAAAGCCCTCGCCACAGCCGATCATGCGATCGCAGAGGCCAAGTCCCGCTGGGACGAGCGCAAGGCAATAATCGAGGCTACCTACGAAGGGCTGCTTCGCGAACTCCAGAAATCGAAGATCGACGGCGCTGAATTCATCCGGATTCGCCGGCAAATCGAAAACTTGCGCCCGATGAATGACAAATTGGAACGCTTCAAGCGCGATCTGGAAGCACACGAGGCTGCCCGACGAAACCTTCTGGCGGAGTGGGAGGACATCAAGGCGGCCGAATACAGGCAAGTTGAAGCCGCGGCAAAACGGGTTTCCGAGAAGCTCCGAGACCGGGTGCGGGTTAGGGTTACGATGGCCGGTAACCGCCACCCGCTCGAAAAACTTCTTCGAGAGGAGATCGGCGGCAAGCTTGCTGAAGCGTTGGAGCGCCTAAGCGGGCACGACCACCTGTCCCTGCCTGAACTTGCGCAGCGATGCCGGGACGGTGAAGACGTTCTCAGGACTTACTACAGGCTACCGCCTGGTGCAGCTAAGCGGATCGCAGAGGCCGATCCAGCCCTATTTATGCGTATCGAAGAATTGGAATTGCCCGCAACGACGGATATTGAACTAAACACCGCACACGGCAGCGCACAGGCTAATTGGCGGAAACTTGACTTACTCTCTACCGGCCAGAAGGCAACGGCAGTCCTGTTGCTGTTACTGCTTGAGTCAAAAGCGCCTCTGGTCGTCGACCAACCTGAAGATGATCTCGATAACCGCTTTATCACCGACGGCGTAGTGCCGATTATGCGACAGGAAAAACGCCGCCGTCAGTTCATCTTCTCAACTCACAATGCCAACATTCCAGTCCTCGGCGATGCAGAACTTATCCTCGGCCTCTCTGCAATGGGCGAGGTCGTGGAAGGTCAATCACGGATCGCTGCGGACCACATGGCTTCCATTGACTCTAAACCTGTACGCGAACTCGTGGAAGAAATCCTTGAAGGCGGCAAGGCTGCCTTCGAGATGCGTCGCGTCAAATACGGATTTTGATATATGGCGACGCGCACCGAATTACTGGAAATCATTGCGAGCGGTGAGAATTCTGGAGTGGAATTCAAGAGAGACGATCTGCGTCCCCAAGACCTCGCGAGAGAGTTGGTCGCATTCTCTAACTTGGAAGGCGGCATGGTATTGCTTGGCGTAGAAGACGACGGAACAATCTCAGGCGTAACTCGGGACGATCTTGAAGAATGGGTGATGAACGTATGCCGGGACAAGATCAGGCCGGAGATTATTCCTTTTTTTGAAGTCGTCCGGCGTGTCGACGACCGGCACGATATTGCTGTCGTCCGCGTTGCCCGTGGCTATGCGGTGCACGCTCTGTGGCAACATAATACTAACCGGTATTTGATCCGTGTGGGCACGCAGAGTCGAGAGGCGAGCCAAGACGAACTCGCACGCTTGTTCCAGCAGAGAGGTTCCGTGCGGGCCGAACTCCGACCGGTGTCAGGCGCGGTGCTCGCGGACCTCGACCGGAGGCGGCTGCGAAACTATTTCAGTGATGTTCGGCAGCAGGAGGTGCCCGACGATGAAGACGAAGGAGCGTGGCAGTCACTACTGATCAACACCGAGGTAATGACGGAGGAAGGTGTAACCGTTGGTGGAATGTTGTTGTTCGGCACGAGGCCAAATCGGTTTCTGCCGCATGCGGGGATAGACGCTGTCGCCTATTCCGGAATGGATCAGGACTATGATGCGCATGAGCGAACGACGCTTCGCGGCCCCATGACGCCCCTGCTGAGCCGAGGCGGAGATGTCGTTGAGAACGGCATTGTCGAGCAGGCGTTAGACTTTGTTGGACGCAGCACACCAGCAGTCGTTGACTTGCGGGGTGGAAGACGAGTAGCAGGTTCGGTTTATCCTCACGAGGCGCTTCGCGAGGGTATCGTCAATGCCCTTATTCATCGCGATTATCTGCTTACTAGTACCGATGTTGAGTTGTCAGTCTACAGTGATCGCTTGGAAATCATATCTCCGGGTCGACTACCCAATGGCATAACACCAGATCGTATGCGGTTCGGGACACGATCTGCCCGAAACCAGCTTTTAAAAGACGTTATGCGCGATTATGGGTACCTCGAACATATGGGAATGGGTATTCCTCGAAAGATTGTTAGGGGTATGAAAGAGCACAACGGTACCGAGCCTGACCTGCTGGAAGTGGAGGAACGGTTCGTTGTTCGGTTGCTTGCGCACGCCTCGGGCGAGTGAAATGGAGTTGCTTTGTTAGAAAACTGGGTGAAGCAAAAGGAAATGGGAAGACTTGGTATGGTTTCTCGCGTCATCAATCGTCTCATTTGGGAGAGTAAGGTATGGTTGATTGTAGATGTGAACGGACGTCACATTAGGAAGCGTGCTTATCGCATCGGCGTCTCCAAATGATGCCAGCAAAATGTCCCCACCGTTCCTGTGGTCGAGCCTAGGAGTGAAAGGCCGGACTGTATCGGTCCCGGATCTTGCCGGGTCCTAAGCTGCTCTGGGCATTGATGCAGAACTCTGGCGTGTAGACCTTGCGTCCATCGTGATCTGTCGATCACCGCTTACCATGGCTGCCAGCATGACATCGAAGGCATCATGGTCCCGCCACAGGAAGCATCACCACTGGCTTCGAAGGACGCACGCTACCGGCGATGCCCGCGATCACCCCGCCACTTCCGCGATCCGCCTGGCGATCCGGTCGGCGGCGGACTTGACGGGGTCGTTGGCGAGGTGGGCGTAGCGGGCCGTGGTCTGAACCTGGGTATGGCCGAGCAGCTTGCCGATCATGGGCAGCCCTTCGCCGACCAGCAGCCCGCCGCTGGCGAAGCTGTGGCGCAGGTCGTGGATGCGCGCATCCTCGAGCCCGGCGCGTGACCGGATACGCCGCCATGGATGCTGGAGGTCCGTCAGGTGGCTGCCGGGCTTGCGGCCGCGGATCACCCAGGGATTGCCGTCCTCGCGGTCGATGCTCTCCAGCACCGCGACCGCCGGGCCACCCAGCGGCACGGCCTTGGCGCCGGTCTTGCTGTCGGGCAGGCGGAGCAGCCCCGCTGCCAGATCGACATGCTCCCACCGCAACTTCTGGATTTCCGAAAGCCGACAACCGGTAAACATGAGCAATCGGAAGGCGGCGACCGCTGCCTTCGTCTCCGACCCGTCGCGCTCGACCTCCTTCAACGCCTCGCCCAGCCGGCGATACTCCTCGTCCGACAGGAAGCGCTCGCGCTTCTCCTCGCGAAACCGTCTGACATGCCGGCAGGGGTTGGAGCCGTCGGGCCGAAGCCCCCAGAGCTCGGCCAGGTTGAACATTTTCGACAGCACGCCGAGGGTCCGGTTGGCCTGATAGGGCGTCTCCCGCATCGCATGATGCAGCGCGGCGATGTCGCTGCGCTGCATATCCGTAACCCGGCGCGCCCCGATCCGGGGATCGACGAACAGCTCGACCGAGCGGCGATACTCGTAGGCGGTGCTCGCCTTGCAGTGAGAGGGCACATACTCGTCGAGGAAGCGCCGGCCGAGCTCCCGCATGGTGGGCGAGGGGTCGTCCCGCCCGTTCCAGCCGGCCGGATCCTGGCCCGCCCTGGCGCCGGTGATGATCTCCGCCGCACGGGTCCGTGCTTCCGCCGGGGTGACCGCGCCATGCGGCCCGATGGTGGCCTTGACCGACCTGCCGCGATATCGGGTCTTGACGATATAGACCTTGCGTCCCGAGGGATGCACGCGCACGCCGAAGCCCTTCAGATCGTCATCCCAGACAACCCGCTCGCGCGCCTCCGGGGCGAGCCCATCGACGTTGCGCTTGGTAATTTTCGGCATGGCGGCTTGCCCGTTGCGTTCCGATCTCAGGTACCATATAGGTACCACCAGAAGGCAAATCAAGGCGTATCGCTGCGCAGAGGGGCGTCCGTGAATAGACCATAAACTATTGAAAATGATATTAAAATATTTGCCATGCGCAGACATGTCATGACATTATAGGCAAACTCATAACCTGAAGGTCGCAGGTTCAAATCCTGCCCCCGCAACCAAACAACCCCTTGAAAACAATGCGTTTTCGAGGGGTTTTCTTTTGTCCGGAATTTGCCCGGATGGACGCTGGGAATCCATTGGGAATCAATCGAAGTTCAATCTCCGCGCATGTCTGGCTGGCGCCCGCCCTGCCGGCCGGGCTCTTGCGCGCAGCCGGTTTTCGTTCGGTCACGGGGTTACGGCGGGGGACTGGATCACGAGGCCGCCCCCTCATGCTCCACGGCGGCTACCGCTCCATCACCGGCTGAGCGAACGGTTACAGAGAGCCGGGCGTCAGGCGTCGGGCTGGAGGTCGTCTAGCCCGCCTTTCTCACGAGTGCACTGTTGTGGGGCGATTTGTGGGTTTTTGAGCTGTTTTGGTGGCCTGGGTTGGTTTTTCGTTCGGCGAGGGCATGGGGAGCCGTTGCGCCTGAGGCGCGGGGCATGTCGGGGCGGGTTTCCTGTTGTTGGCGGGAGGGCGGTGTTCGGGCCTCGGGCTGGTGTCAGCCACATAATCGGCGGTGCGCGCGGGCGAAGACATCGGCATGAGGACAGGCGGAGGCCATGGCGATGTGGATGCGCCTTGTGCTGTGTCGGACCTGGGCGGCGATTTTGAGGAGCTTGAGGCGTATCGAGCCGCAGGTGGCTCTGGCGAGGCGGGTTCCGGCAAGCGCCAGGCGTCTCAAGGCCGAGAGCAGGACATAGGCCATGGAGGCGAACCAGAGGCGAAGCTGGTTGGCGCGCATGGTGGCTGTGGAGGTCCGGTCGGCGAACAGGTCGAGCTGGCACTCCTTGATGCGGTTTTCCATCTCGCCTCTGGCGCAGTAGAGGTTCTCGTAGAGGTCCCGCCGGTCGATGGCGTCCCGGCCGAGCGAGGTGACGATGAAGCGCGGATTGGGGCCGCCCGGAAGCCACTCCGCCTTGCCGACGACGCGGCGCTCGCGCGACCAGCTCGTCAGGGTGCGATAGCGGAACTCGGTGAACAGGCGCTCCGACCCGCCGCTTTGCCGCGCGCGCTCTCTGGCTCGGTCCAGGCCCGGTTGCAGGCGTCGGGCGAGCCGCGCGTTGCGCGCCAGACCGAAGACATAATCGACAGCGTTGTCCTCGCACCAGGCCATCAGGGCGTCGCGGGCGAAGCCGGAGTCGGCGCGCAGCACGATCTCCACCGCCGGCCAGCGGGCGCGAAGCTGCCCGACGATCCGCGCCACCTCCTCCACCGCGCCGGCGCTGGCGTCGATGTTGGCGCGCCGCAGCTTCGCCGCCAGCAGATGGTCGCCGCAGAAGATGTAGAGCGGCAGGTAGCAGTAGCAGTCGTAATAGCCATGGAAGAAGCGGCCCTCCTGGCGCCCGTGCAAGGGGTCGTCGGTGGCGTCGAGGTCCAGCACCAGCTGCTTCGGCGCCTGCGCGTGCGCCTCCAGGAAAAGATCGACCAACAGCGCCTCGATCGCCTCGGGGTCGTGGCCGATGCGGCGATAGCGATGCGGCCCCGTCGGCGCGTGCTCCAGCCGGTTCAGGGTCGATTTGCCCGCCAGCGGCGCGCCATGGCGATGATGCGCCTCCACCTGGCCCAGAACCGGACCCAGAGCCGGGTCGTGGCGCAACTCGTCATGGTCCAGCAGGTCCTCGTAGCCGAGCGCCATCCCGAACACACGCTGGCCCACAAGCGTCTCCACGGCATGGACCGTGCGACCCGGCGCGCGAGCGTCCGAAAAACAGCCCGCAAACCGGGTGACCAGACCGAGCGAGCGGTCCACCGCGCCCAGAAGCAGCGCCCCGGCATCCGAGGTCAGCGCGCCGCCCCGGAAATCGGCCACCAGATCACGCCCTTTCAGGCGTGCAAAACGCATCGGCTTCGGGATACACTCTGCAGGCATCGGGGAATTCCTCTGCAACCGGGTAAGGTTTTGTTACAGAAGCATTTTCCCACATGCAGAGCCCCGATGCACCTACCGCTCGTGAGAAAGGCGGGCTAGGAGCTCCGACGCTGGGGCTACGCCGGTCACCAGCCCGGGGCGTGTGCAAGAGACATAGAGCAGATTGCGTTCGGCTTCGTAGTGGTCGGCGACGCCCTCAAGGGGCGTACTGCGGTCAATCCTCCGCGAACCTCAGATTGTCGTCGTCGAGTCTGAGATCGCAGGCGTTGGCCTTGACTGTCTTGACCACATCCTCCGGATATCCGGTCTCGCCGGCGCTGCTTTCCATTTCCAGAGTCAGCTTGAGCCGGCTACCTGGCGTGCGCGTCAGTTCGACGAGCAGGCCTTCCATGATGCGGGCGACCTCCAGGCCGGCGCGCTCCGGATCGATGGTGAGCGCGGCGAAGAATCGTCGGGGATTAGGTGGCGGAGCCGGCTCCGGATCGCCCGATGGAGGGGGCCTGTCCTGCCCGCCCGGCTTGTCGCGCTCTTCATCGCCCGGAACGATGTGCGGCTTCGGAGCTTCCGGTTCGGGAAGGGCTTCGCGACGGACCAGCAGTTCGGCGCCAAGGCTGCCGGGCAGCATCGCCTTGCTGTCGATCGCGCCGGCATAGGAGCGTGCCTGCTCGTCAAAAGACCCTGCGAAGGCGTAAGGCCGGCCCATGTCTTCGACCAGCTTCTGCAAGGCATCGTCCAGCACCGCTTCGTCGCGAAGACGCGGCAGATAGACATAAGACGCGAACCAGTCGCGGATCGTCTCGATCGACAGATGCGGCTGATCGGCCGGCCAGATGGGCGCGAGTTCCCGCACCAGATTGTCTCCGGGCCGAGCACGTCCAGGACCACTCCGTCGGACTGCGCCTTGTCCCAGACCGCCTGCGGGATGCCCTTGGCGCCGCTCCGGTTCACCAGTCTTGCTGAGCGCATGATGTAGCCGGCACCGCCATCGTCCGGCCGGTCCGGGTAGAGCATATGGACCCAGGCCCCGCGCACGCTCTGTCCCAGGGCATGGCGGTTGCGCTCGGCCTGGGTTTCGGCGTCGCGGGTCTGCGCCCGGGTCAAGTTTTCCATCAAGTCAGGATCGCCCAGGATCGAGCGCCAGGCGCCGTCGCGCCGCGCGTTCTCCCGTGCGGTGTCGAGGGCCGAGGCGTCCGCCGCCACGAAGACCGGCATGTTGCGATAGCGACGCTGGCCAGCGCCCCGCCGTTCGACAATCTCGCTTGCCAGCGCCGCCGCCGGCGAACCTGAAGCCGCCGCTGCATCGTGGGGCGCGGACGGCGGCAGGATGACAAGCGTCGCCGCGCGCCGGTCTTCGATGTCGGTGGGATTGTCCGGGGCGGCATGCACGCGGGGAAAGCCGGCGCGTGTGCGCTGCTCGCCGCGGAGCAGCGCGACGATCTGCCGGTCGGCTTCCTCGTCGCTGACATCGCGGGCGCAGTCGGTCGCGAGCTTGTTCAAGGTCGGTTGGGGGGAGAACCAGTAGCTGTCGCCGTCGCGATACAGATGGGCCGAGCGCGAGGCGAGCTCCTGCAGTGCCTCAGCAAAGACTGCGATCTGATCGCCGGGCTGGGCGCAGGTCAGACGGAGTTCCGCGCCCGACAAGCCGCCGCGCGCGGCCCCGCCATGGGGCGAGGTGGCAAAGAACACCGCGCGCGCCGCGAGCGAGGCTGCCTTGGACCTCGAAAGGCGCGGGCGCGCCGCCTCGATCTGCGCCGGCAGAGACTGGTCGCCATCCACCTCCGATTGCAGGATTGGCCCGAAGGCGCGGTCGAGCGGCTCCAGAAGCGCGGTGCGCACCTTGTCTTCGCGAAACGGCAGCAGGGCAGGCGTAATCAGCGGCGCTGCGCTCTCCCCACTCCAGAGCGCATAGACGGCGTTGGCCATGATCTTCAGGATGCCGCGCGTGCGCTGGAACTTCTCCAGCACCGACCAGTCGCCCGAAAACCGGCGAAGCAGTTCCGGGTGCAGCGGATAAGCGCGCCGCATCTGCTCCTCATAGGCGGCTTCGCGGACTTCCGGCGGGAAATCGGCGCGATGGTCCCGATAGAGCTTGCGGAACGCCCGGATGGTGTCGTCCCTTGTCCCTTGCCTTCTCGCCCGCCTCGTCCAGTGGCTGGAACAGGCGCCGGCGGACGATCTCGAAGGTTTCGACGCCGCTTGCCGGCGTCCAGGCCGATTGCACCCGACCGAAAATCTTCTCAAGCCGCTGGAGCGCATCCCGGCCCTGCTCGCCGCCGACCTCGGCGCCCGATTCCGGCAGTGAGCCGACCACGACCGCGCCTTGAACTGCCGCCGCCGCTTCGGTCAGCGACTGGATGAAGGCGTGGAAGGCGTTGTAGTCGAGGCCGCGCATTTGGCGCGCGAAGGCCACCACCTCGTCCATCAGGATCAGGCAGGGCGCCGCGTCGCGCAGGATCGGGATCAGCCTTTCGGAGCCCGGATTGGTCCCGGCCGCTTCGGAATCGGCGATGGTCTCCACCGCCGGCCAGCCACCAAGCCGCTAGGTGAGATAGCCCCAGAGCGTGCGAATGCGCCGGTCGCCCTCGACATGCAGGGCCTCCGCGCCCCCCTTGTGGGTGCCGACGAACACGGCGCGCCGGACGGGGCCGAGCGTGGCGACGCCCGCCGCCTCGAAAATCGGCGCCATGCCCTCCAGCTCTTCCGGCCGGTAGCCGGCTTCGCCCGCGCCCGCCAGATGATGGAGCGCCAGCATGGTGTGGGTCTTGCCGCCGCCGAAATTGGTTTGCAGGCCGATCACCGGATCGCCACCCTTACCAGTCGGACCGGGTTTCGCGGGTTGCCAGCCGGAAGCCCATGCCATGGCGCTGCCGGGATTGCCGCAAGTATTTCAGCGTCCGCAAGGGCACCGTCATGGAACGCTCGCCTTTGCCGCTGCGCAAATGGGCGTTCGCCATCCATCTTTGCGCGACGAACCTCAAAGGCGTGTCCTCGATGAAGCTGCACCGGGGTTTGGAAATCGCGCAATCAAGCGCATGGTTCATGGCGCATTGCATCCGCGAAGCCATGGAGAGCGAAGGCGGGCTGTTCTCCGGCCCGGTAGAGGTCGATGAAACATATGTGGGCCGGAAGCGGGCGAACATGAGCCTCGCCAAGTGCCGCGAGATGCGCTAAACTGGAGCCGGGCGCAGGACGGTTGGCAACGCCATCGTCGCGGGCGCGAAGGACCGGGAAATGGCAAGGTCCCTGCTGGTGTTGTCGGGAACACGGAGAAGCCGACGCTATGAATGACGCCATCGTCACCGGGTTGCTCAGTCAACTGCATGAGCGAGGCAGGGTCGAACAGGCAAAGCAAGAGAACCGCCGTGGCGGATGGCGATTCACCGAACGGGAGTATGAGCGTCGCCGCGACGACATTGAGCTTGGCTCGTCAACCCTATAATACCCTTAGCAAAGGAGGCCGTAATGAGTTTTCATTTCATGTGCAAATTTACGGCATACAAGTAATGACCGGTAAGCCTTGGCCTACAGCGGTCGACCTGTTCTCGGGTGCGGGTTCAGCGACGGCCGCTCTCAAGGCTAGCCACTTCCGCGTCCTTGCCGCCGTCGATAACGACTCGGCAGCGTGCGCCACCTACCGCCTAAACCACCCGAGCGTGCGCGTATTCGAGCAAGACATTCGTCAACTTGATCCCTACCAGATGCTGCACGAGTGCTTGCTGGAAGCAGGTCTCGACCTCATGGTCATCTGCGCGCCCTGCCAGCCGTTCAGCAGCCAGAACCGCCACCGGCTTGGGGATCCGCGCTCCGACCTGCTCGTTGACGCCGGTCGTTTCGTCGCTGCCCTGCGGCCCAAAGTTCTCTTCATCGAGAACGTCCCTGGGCTGGCGACGGCGCGCTACGGCAGTCTCCTCGACGCGTTCCGGGAGGCCTGTGGAAGCGACTATTACTTTAGCGAGCCACGATGCATCGATGCCGCCGACTACGCGGTCCCTCAGCGCCGCGTCCGCTGGGTCCTCATGGCATCGCGCGGTCCCCAGTTGCCGATGCTCCCAAGTGCTTTGACCCCCGCCGGGAGGCGCCGCACCGTCCGCGACGCGATAGGCGACCTTGCTAAACTCGCCGCGAGCGAATGTGACCCTACCGATCCGTTGCACGCAGCTCGGCGCCACAAACCGATAGCCTTGGATCGCCTGCGGGCTATTCCGAAGGACGGAGGCAGTCGCAGCTCCCTTCCCAAATCTCTTGTCCTACGCTGTCACAATCAGCCTAACTCCTATCCTGACGTCTACGGTCGGATGGCTTGGGACGCTGTTGCTCCTACACTCACCACCGGCTGTACCGACGTCACTCGCGGTCGATTTGCGCATCCAGACCAGGATCGCGCAATCACTCCCCGGGAAGCCGCACTCATCCAGACGTTTCCGCGCCGGTATTCGTTCGTAGGCGGGTCCAGCGTAGTTGCTAAGCAGATCGGCAACGCATTACCGTTCGCGCTAATGCATGCCTTTGCCCCTGCGCTCAGAACAGCTATCCAGGCCGTCCCCTGATGCAGGGCCTCACCGATGCTCAGCGAGAGGCAGTGACCTTTGACACAGGTACTCCCTCCAACCTCCTTATTCTTGCGTGTGCCGGTAGCGGCAAGACGGAAACCCTGGCGTGCCGCGTCGCACGTATGGTACGGGACGGTATTCCACGGAGATCAATCGTCGCATTTACCTTCACGGAACACGCGGCTACCGAATTGAAACACCGTATCCGCCGACGCGTCGAGGAGACCACGCCTGACGAGCCGTCCCTCGGCGATATGTACGTTGGGACCATCCACGCTTACTGTTTACGGGTCCTCCGTGATTGGAACCCCAAGTGCCGGATCTTTGAAGTTATGGACGAGACCCGGCAAGCTGCTCTCATCGCCACCAACTTTGTGCGGTTCCCTGACGGAAATGGAATCGGCCTCGACCGGCTTCGCACCCGCACCCGTTCACGCACCTATGGGGAGACGTTGAGCACGTTTCTCGCTACGCTCAACGTGATACACCAGCAACAGATTGACATCAACGACTTAGGCGACGATATCCTCGCCAGTGCCGTAAGACGTTACCGCGAGATTGCCCACGGCAATCCGAATTACTTTTTCGACTTCAACAGCATTATTGACCAGACGATCGAGTTTCTCCATTCCAACTCGGACGTTCTCGCGGAGCTTCGGGCCGAGATCAAGCATTTATTCGTCGATGAATACCAAGACGTCGATGACCGCCAAGAGCAGCTTATTCGCCTACTGACCGATGGTGGTCGCGGCCCCACACTTACAGTAGTTGGCGACGACGATCAAGCACTCTATGGCTTCCGGGGCGCAAGGGTCGAGAACATTCTCGAATTTGCCTGCCACTATCCAAATGTCCGATTGGTTCGACTGGAAGACAACTTCAGATCCACTCATGCAATCGTCTCTATCGCCGACGAAGCTGTGCGACGGGTTTCGAACCGCATCGAAAAGGAACCCAAGGCGCGCATAGGAACCGTTCTTGACGGACCACTGCAAGAGCGCTTTGCGGACCCAGGTGACATACTTGTCGAGACCTTTGCGTCAGAACAGGCCGAAGCCGAGTGGGTCGCGGACCGCATTGAAGCGATCCGCGGTACAGAACTCTCGGAGAACGAAGGAACGGTGCGTGGCCTCGACTACGGCGATATCGCCATTTTGCTTCGCAGTGTCCGCAGCTCCGGCGCCTCGTTCGCCGATGTTCTTAGGGCCCGTGGCATCCCCGTAGTGGTTACGGGCACCGGAGGTCTTTTCAACAACGATGAAGTCCGTCTCGTTCAAGCCGCATTTTCACTCCTCGCTCGCGCCGATTTCGCCTTGCCGAGCGAGTCCGGCGGCATTCAACTGCTATCCACTGCGGAGACCCGCGAATTCATACGCAAGGTGATTATCAGGCTTCGTGATAACAGGTGCCTTGGCCCGGCTGCCAACTCCACGCATCTGCTTTCTTGGCTTGATCGCAAACGTGCAGAATTCGGTCAGCGTGCAGTAGCCCGCACCGAACGATCACGCGGGCTCGGTCGCAGAATCTACCCGCAGGAAGTTTTCCAGAACATGCTGCAGGAACTTGGTGCGAGAGTCGACACTTGGCCAGAGAGCACCATGTTCAACTTCGGCGCTTTTAGCAACTTGCTCACGAAGTTCGAGTCAGTCCACCAGTGGATCACCCCCGCTCGCCTCAAGGGTCTTGTTCTGTTTCTTTCAAATTGGGCCGTGCGTCATGTAGACGAGGGTAGCGTTGGCGAATTGGCTGCACTTAATTCTGTTAAGATCATGACGGTTCACGCAGCGAAAGGCCTTGAATGGCCCGCAGTCTTTCTGCCACGCATTTCCTCTCGCGTTTTCCCAAGTAGCATGCGCACTAGGCCTCCGGAGACGTTCCTACCACCCCGATTCTATGACGCCGGGCCCTATGTTGGCGGCGACGACGGTGAACGACGACTCTGGTATGTCGCACTGACGCGCTGCGCGAAGTTCCTGCATGTTTCCTCGCTCGACCGGCGCGGTAGCAGGCCCACTGCGTACTTCCGCGAGATGAACCACGACTGCATGCTTCCCCCAGGAAGCACACCACCTGAGCACCCCCGCATCACGCCCACACCTCCCGCGGACTCCAACCGGCTCCAAACCACATACTCCGACTTGGCAGCTTTCCGGCGCTGCGAGAGAGAGTACCAACTTCGGGCTGTCATGGATTTCAGCCCTGGCGTCGGCGAGCAGTTTGGATACGGCCAGCGTATTCATGACATTCTCGCTGAAATGCACAACATGGCGATCGGCGGTGGCACTGTCAATGTCGATGTAGTCGAGCAATTGGTCCACGATCGGTTTCACCTTCGCTACACTCGAGGCGAGCCCTATGAGATCCTCCGAGGCGCGGCCGTCAACGCCTTGGGCCGATATGTCAAGCGGGCCGGTGAAACGCTATCCCGTGTGCGTGCCGCAGAGAAACCCTTCGAACTCATCGACCAAGAATCGGGTGCATTGATTGCTGGCGTCGTTGACTTGCTGGAGCATGCACACGACACAGCCGCTCCTTCCAAACGGGAGATCATCGGGCTCGTCGATTTCAAGGCGAGCCGCATCCGTACGAAGGAGGAGTATGAGGAGACCGTGGACGCGGCATTCGAGCAACTCCAGCTCTACGCCGTCGGGGTCAGCTACGCCTTCGATATGGAGCCCGCAGTTGCCGAGGCCCGCATCCTCTCTCCCAAACCGCTTCCCGACGAGCTAAAGACGGACGGCTGCGACGAGTGGATCGATGTTCCGGTCGACTCAGAGGCCCGGTGGCGGGCCGCATCCAATCTCTCGGAGACGCTACGGCTACTAAGGAGGCGCTTGCAAAACCGCGACTTTCCGACTTCAGGCGCAACGCGTGGAAAGTGTGGTCGATGCGACTTCCGGTTGTTCTGTCCCGGCTATGATGAGTTTGTCGCAGCTGGAGGATTTGCGGTGGCCAATACGCCCGCTGAGGGAGTCGAATACCAGACCGATCTGCTGGCGGAGGAGACGAATGCCAGGTCGACACCTGAATGATGCCGAGCGACGCCTCGAGAAGTTCTGGCGCGAACCGGGACCGCGTTTTCCTTACCCATTGCTTAAGGGCATCACACTGCAAGGACCCCCGCCGCTGCGAGGAATTAGCGAAATGCACGCGCCCTTTGATTACCCCATTACCGCAATCTCTGGAAAGAACGGCGCCGGGAAAAGCACCTTGCTGGGCCTTGCGGCGGTCTCCGCAGCTCGCCCCGCCAATTGGCGCAGGTTCCCCCGCCCGTTTCCGGCCGTACGCCGTCATCTGCGTCGCATGACATTCGCATGGGACGAGTTTTTCTTCAGCCGTCCGAAAGATCCCTCTCTAGCTGGTCTTACGGTCCGCTTCGACTACACCTTAAAGGGCGACGATTTGCAGATCACCCGGGTGAGGAAGACGAATAGGCAGTGGGCTAACGTTCCTGATGCCGGCCGATCGCGCGCGACGCGGTTTCCCGAGCGTGCCATCGACTTTGTCTCGCTTTCGCGAATCCTTCCACCGGCAGAGCTTGGCTCGCTCCGGCGACGCCATTCACGCACAACCAGGCCCCAAGTCGTAGCCCTGTCCGCCGATGCCACCCGAGCCATGTCGGCCATCCTTGACGAGCTGTACAGCTCGGCCGAAGTTCATACGGACGGAGACGTTCCACTCGCCTACTGCCACAGAGGCGCATCCTACACGGGTTTCGATATGGGTTCCGGGGAAGCTTCCGTCATTGCCATCCTCTCGGCGCTTGAGCATCTTCCCGTAGGCGGGTTGCTTCTCATTGAGGAGATCGAACATGGCCTGCACCCTCAAGCGCAGGGACGCCTGATTGAGGAGCTTACGGGACTCGTCTTAAAGAACAAGAAACAGGTCCTCTGCACCACGCACTCGGAGTACGTTCTCGACTCGCTACCCCGTTCTGGACGTCTGCTTGTTGAACGCGAGCCCGGAATGCACCGCGTGACGGCGGCACCTAGCACCCGGCAAGCGATGTACAGCATGACCGGACGGCCACAGCCGGAACTTACGGTGTACGTCGAGGACGCTTTTGCGGAGGATCTCGTCAAACAAGCACTTCCAGCCAAGCATCGCTCACGCGTTAGAATCGTACCTATCGGTGACGGGGCCCGTGTGGTGGACCAACTAGCCAATCATCATCGAATACAGGCCGAAGGTCCTGCTATCGGTGTGCTCGACGGGGATGTCAGAGACAGTGAACTAAGGGCTTGGTCGAACACCTCTAATCTCGAATCCCCCGAATTATGCCTTCGACTTCCTGGGGAAACAGCACCAGAAACCTGGGTACTAGATGCGCTAGGATGCGACCCATATCGCGCCGAACTGGTCCGCTCAACCGGACTCGAACCCGGCCAGTTAGCTGCTACGCTGCAGCAGTTGCGTGCGATCAGAGACCCACATATCATCCCCCGAAACTTTGGTATAAAGTATGCCGTTAAGGAAGACATTAGCAGCTATCTGCTCATCTCAGCCGTAGCCAACCACCCCGATCTACAATCTATTCGAGACAATGTAGCATTGTACCTCGACGCCTCGGCATGAGGAGCCTTTTTGTGCGTAGCGGGTAAGCTGGGAACTCGGATACTCACGTTTATCGACCTGCTCGCCGAAGCTCGTCGATAGACGCCATTACCCAAGTAGTGCGGAACTCTCTTGTTGGGGGCGGGCTTGGCCATCAATGCGCTTGTCGGGACGTAGAGGGGGTTTTAATAGCAGTCTGAGATTTTCGAGCAGCCTTGGCGATCCGCTCCAGCGTCTCCTGCTCTCCCGCGCGAAGCATTTCGTCCCGTTTCAGCGTCGAGAGGAGATAGACACCCCGGTAGATGCGCTCGATCTGGGCAGCGATCTCGGGCGGGAAGGACACGGGATTGGCGCTGGAATCGCCGGCGGCAAGGCTCACTGCTGCATAGCGGACCAGTTCGGCAGCCGCCATTCCGCGCATTTTGGCTTCGTGCTCGATGCGCCCCCACTCGGAATCCGAGAACCGAATCGAGCGCGGTGTGCGCGGCTCGGCCTGCTTTTGGTCGCCGGTCTCGCCGGCATCTGTGGCGCCAGAATCATTTTTTGCCATGGTGTTGTCCCCGAAAAGTCATGTTTCTGAGCCCGAAGGCCGGCGCTGGCGTCGCCTGCCGTCGGGCTCTACGTCTCCGCGGGCGCTGTTTCCGACGTATGCCATCCGCATACGGTTGGAACTGGCCCTGAATTCGCCGTATGCTGTCAGCATACGGCATCCTGTAAGTGTTTGGAATACAAGGGATTGCAAGGTAACACCGAGAGCATACACTCGGTCCATCAACTTCACGTCGTCGCAAGTCGTTGAAAAAGCGCGAAAGTGCACGCCAAGCGCGCGCATGAAGTACACCTGCATCTTGATGCGTGGGGTGTAAGGCCTACGACCCCGACGGGGGTCGAATGGTCGAGGTTGGCCTGCACACCGTGACCGGCTTGAAACGCCGGCGCCGCAAGGGTTTGGAGCCGTCGCGGCGATTGAGCGGGACGACCGGGCTGCGATCACCGAACGCGTTCCGCGCCGTCGTCCGTGCCCTGAGGTAACAAAACGCGGCGCGCGATGCAAGGCGGTGGCTGCGTTCGTCACACATGGCGCAGCGGAAGCCGCGCGTGTTCCCTCAGCGCACTCGCGCGGTTGCACATGTTCCGCAGAACAGAATGCCGCCGCGCACACGTTACCGCAACGCACCTATAGGCGATGAAGGCGGTGTAGATCATGGCATTGTCGCTCCTTGCACTCGTTACCGCGAACGCATCCATGAATGGCGCACACGTTCCCGCAGTCGCACTCGCGCCGGCGCCCGCGGCGGTGACGGCGCGAGTGTCGGAGGACGTGCGGCAGGCGGTGCGGGGATGGCGGTGCAGCGCGGCCTGCGCCGCTGCACCGGACCGTGACGACGGGAATGAACGGGCCGCGCCGCCGGGATGACGACGCGGCCCGTTGCGGTGCTGCGGGTCAGGCGGCCACCTTGTGCACGGGGATGCCGAGCTGGACGGCCTTCTCGACCAGGTTGTCGGTGATGCCGGAGCCGGGGAAGGCGATGACGCCCTTCGGCAGCAGGTTCAGCAGCTCGTCGTTGCGCCGGAAGGGTGCGGCGCGACCGTGGGCGTTCCAGTCCGGCTTGCAGACGACCTGGTGGACGCCGCGCTGCTCGGCCCACTGCGCCGCGAGCCTCTCGACGCCGGGGCCGCCGCCATGCACCAGCACCATGTCGGGATATTTGGCGCGGACGCGGTCGAGCCGGGCGAACACCGCGCTCGCGTCGCCGACCTGCTTGCCGCCGGCGATGGCGACCAGGGTGCCCTCGGGCAGGTGCGCCCGCGTCTCGCGGTCCTTGCGGGCGCGCTGGAAGTCGCGGGCGTCGATGGCCGCCGAGGTGAGCCTGCCGGTCTGGCTGGTGTGGCTGCCGCGCCTCGGACGCCAGACCTCGCGGGTGACGCTGCGATACTGCTCGGCCAGCGCGTCACGCATCCGCTCGAAGGCGTCGCGGCGGTCGCCGAGATTGTGCGCCCGGTCGGTCAGCAGTTCGAGCTCGCGCGCCTTGACCTCGGTGCCGTCCTGGGCGCGTTCGAGGTCGCGCATCTCCGGGGTCAGGCGGTCGATGGAGCGGTCGAGCCGGCGCACCTGGGCGTCGAAGGCATTGACGATGCCCCAGAGCAGATGCTCGCGCTCGTCGGCGAGCTGGAAGCCGTCGGGGGCGATGCCCTCGGCCATGATGCGGAAGGCTTCGCTGCTGGCGGCGATGGCTTCGTCGCGATCCCAGACCTCGCGGGGGTCGTGCTCGTCGCGCTCCGGTGTTGCGCCGAAGAGGGCGGCCTGTTCGCAGACGGTTGCGGTGACGGACAGCGCCCGGTGGGTGTCGGTGTCGTACATGATGAACTCCTCGCTTGCGTTGGAGGCCTTGCGGCCCGGTGACCGGTGCGGTGCTCGCTCCGGCGTCTGTCTCATTGGGACACGCGCGCGGAGCGGAGCCACCGGGGCCGGAATGAATGGCCCGGCGCGGTGCGCGAGTGGTGCGGGCGCACAAGCGACCGGAGGGAGCGCGGAGCCACGGTCGCGCGCCGGGCCGGGCCTAGGCGCGCCAGCGCCGTTTCATTGCGAGTCCCGGCCGGAACGGAGCGCAAGCGGAGTGGAGGACCCCGAAGGGGTTGGCGTAGTGAGCCCGTGTGGCACGATGAGACAGACAGAGGAGAGAGCGTTTCTCTCCACCTGCACCGACCCCTTCTGCGGTGCAGCCTGCACGGCCTTCGGGATGAAGCGCCGGCCGTGCCGCTGCGCATTCATCGGAACGGATGCGTCCGCAGGCGCTGCACGGCCACCTCGCGGATGCGGGCGCGGTCGCGCACGGCGATCCAGCCTCTGGGGTCCTCGTCGAGATGGACCAGATAGACCCGCCGTCCGGGCTTCAGGATATCGTCCTGGGCATGGACGCCGCCCACACAGGCGCCGTCGGCGTCACGGATGCGGGACTCGGTCGGGGTGATGCGTTCGAAGGCGATCTCGCTCATCGGGATGCTCCAGCCTGGCGAAAAGAAGATCGGGCCGACGCGCGCGGCGCCGGCCCGATGGGTGGGGGATTGCGACGGCCTCAGAACGGCAGGTCGTCGTCGGCAGCCTCCGCAGGCGCCGGGGCGGCGGTCCCGGCATCGGTTGCCGGCTCCGTCGGCGGCGGCGCGGCGCCGTTCGCCTTGTCGAGGAACTGGACGCGCCCGCCGGGCACCAGCAGGATCTCGGTCGAGAAGCGGTCCGCATCCTCGCCGTCGCGCTTCCAGCGCCGCGTCTGCAGCTTGCCCGCGACATAGACCAGGCGGCCCTTCTTCGCGTTCTTGCTCAGCATGTCCACCAGCCCGTCCTGGAAGGTGACGATGCGGTGCCACTCGGTGCGGTCCACCCGCTCGCCGGAGTTGCGGTCGAGATAGCTCTCGTCGGTGGCGACGCTGAAGTTGGCGACGCGCCCGCCCGAGACGAGGTTGTTCACGGTGACGTCGGCGCCGATGCGCCCGATGAGTTCGGCCCGGTTGAGTCCGAATGCCATGGTCTGTCTCCTTGTCGATGACGATGGGTTGGCGAGCGGGGAGGAACCGGCATCTCTCTCCGGCCCCTCATCCGCTCGCTTTCTTCAAGCTCTCCTCTACCTCCCGTCCGCCATGACGGCGCGGTCGGGACAGCGCCGCGCGAGGTCGTCGGCGAGCGTCTCGCGCACGGCATGGGCGTCGAGGCCGGTCTCTTGGAGAAGCTCTGTATCGGAGGGATCGATGGGGTCGTGGTCGGTGTCGATGCCGAACATGGGCGATGCCTCCTTCGCGGTTGCCGCGCCCGGCGCGAGAGGAACCCTCCCTCCCGCCTCCAGGGCGCTCGCCCGGCACGCGCGCAACTCCCCCTCCGGAGAGCGGCGACGGGGATCGGAGCGGATGGAGCGATGTGAGAGGCCACGGCTGCCTAAACGCGGCGCACGCCCCGTCGGGACGACAGAGCGACCGAGGAGGCGCAAGACCGGGGAGGCGCTCGCGCAGGCCGCTCGGCGGCGGCGCGCATGATGGTGTCGACCGGGATGCCGAGGTGACCGGGCAGCGCGCGGGCGCCGCGCGCTCTATCCGGCAGCGGTCAGTGCGCCGGCGGCGATCGCATGGCTGCGGTTCGTGCGGCGCGGGCGAGCACCGCCGACGGCGGGTCGGCTGCGCAGCAGGCAGGCGGGAGGACGGGAGCCGGCGAGGCCGGCCCCCGGCGCCGCGTTAGAAGTTCAGCCGCAGGTCCATGCCGATGCGGTGTCGGGCTCGCCGCCTGCGCAGTGTCCGGCCGTCAGCGCTGCGTCGATGCCACCCCTGGCGAAGCCGATGCCTGTGCGGTAGTGCCGCGTGCGCGGCTCTCCAACGAGCGCCATGTCGGCAAAGGGCGTCAGCAGCCCCCCGGCCGTCGCGAAGCGCGCCCGGCCAGGGCGGCATCGATCTGCGCCTGCACGTCCCTGCCAGTCTTGCGGTAGCCCAGCAGGCGGGCGATCTCGCGCACCAGCTCTTCATGCGTCATGCGACCGTTCTGTCGTTCGACGTCCGCAGCCGCCGCCTTTATCTCCGCCGGCGGCAGATATTCCGGCTTCCTGGTTGCAACCGGCACCGCGGAGCGGTCTCGCACCGGCGGCTTCAGCCGCTGCACTTCCGTCATCCAGAACTTCCCCTCAGCAAGGAGAACTCGCCGCCTTCCAGCCTTCCGGAGCGCCCGATCGGTCGCCGTACGAATGCGCGTGCCGGCCTTGCTTTTGCCGAACGCCGCCGCCACACGCCGCGCGGCCTCCTCCAGGTGAACCGGACCTTCGATCTCGACGATTTCGGTCACCAGCGTTTCAAGCTTCTCGACTGGCGCATCCTCCGGTTCTCCGCCATCCTTCCAGCAAAGCGCGGCAACCACATAAGGCGGCGCTCCGGCTTGCGGGGTCGGCTCGGGCGGTTCGACCAGCGGCATCTCTGGAGGCGTGGGCGGCGGGTCGATCTCCCTCACGGGTGGTTCGTTCTTCGGCGCGTCTCGCGCTTCCTCCAGAGCTTCCCGCAGACGGTCGACCTCCTGCTGACGCCGGTAAAACCAGTCGGTGCTCCAGATGCGATGGAAACGCCAGCCGAGTCCCTCCAGTATTTGCTGGCGCAGGCGATCACGCTGCCGGGCCCAGAGAGCGCTATGCCAACTGGCACCGTCGCATTCCACAGCCAGAATGTAGTTGCCGGTCTGTCGGGGATGCCGCACGCCCAGATCGATGCGGAAGCGGCCGCTGCCGACCTGGTGATCGACCGGGTAGCCAAGCCCCGCAATTACCTCTGCGACATCTTCCTCGAACGGACTCTCCGCAGCCCCGCCGACCCTCCGTTCACCTTCGAGCGCTCCCGTCTCGGCAAATTCGAGAAAGCGTTTCAACACGCGCGGCCCCACGGCCTTGCTTCGCGCCAGGTCGATGTCGCCGGGATCGAATGAGGCGAAGACCCGACAATGATGGCGCGCGCGGGTAAACAGTACATTCAAGCGCCGCTCGCCGCCTTCATTGTTGATCGGTCCGAAATTCATCGACGCCAGCCGGCCGTTCGGTTCATTCGGGCCATAGCCCACGCTGATTAGGATTACGTCGCGTTCGTCGCCCTGTACATTCTCGATGTTCTTGACGAAGACATCTTCGCCCGCGCCCTCGCGCAACAGGGCGTCCAGATCGGAGTCCATCCGGCGACGAAGCTCCAGCACCTCGGTGATCATGTCGCATTGCACCTTCGAGAAGGCCACGACGCCGACAGACAGATCCGGCTGCGTCCGCGCATGGTCGGCCAGCGCGTCTGCGATACGCTCCGCCTCGATACGATTGGTGCCGGGCCGGCCCCCACCGCTGCCTCTGGAGCTATAAGCACCGGGCACTCTGGTCAGCTTCAGGCCGAAATCATCGTCGCCATCGACGGGAGAAGGCGGTAGCACCAGCCTGTCATCATAGAACTCTATGTTGGACACCCGAATCAAGGACGGATCTCTTGAACGATAATGCCATTCCAGCATCCCGGTATTGAGGCCACGTGCTTCGCAGAGCGTCAGGATGCTTTCCATTTCGGTCGCCCCGGCGACAGACGGCTCCGCCTCCTCCTCATCGTCAACCTCTCCTACGGTCATACGGCTGAAGAAGCTTGTCGGCGGCAATTGCTTCTGGTCTCCAACGACAACGACCTGCCTCGCCCTGGCGATGGCGCCAAGCGCATCTTCCGGGCGCACCTGGCTGGCTTCGTCGATTACCAGAATGTCAAAATCAATCTTGCCCGGCGGCAGGAACTGCGCAATCGAAAGCGGACTCATCAGGAAGACTGGCTTGATCCGCTTTACCATGTCGCCAGCCTGCGTCATCAGGATGCGGATCGGTCGATGCCGGGTCTTCTTGGCGATCTCGCCACGAATAAAGGCCATTTCTCCCGCGGCGCCGGTCGGCAAGCTCCCGAGATGACGGTCGCGAATCAACGCCTGAACTTGCCCAAAGCGGTGCCGGTCCATACGAACGAAGTCGGCGACAAGCCGGTGGCGATCGCGCTTGCCGACCTCATCCAGCGCGGGAAGCGCGGCCCGCGCCGCGTCCCAGCGCGCCTCGGCGACAGCGTAGCGAAAATCAGCCTCCGCCCGCTCCGGGGCCAGACGGCCGTCATCGATGGCAGCGACAAGCGCCTGCTGGTCCGACTCAATCAGCGCATTCCGGTAGGTTTCCAGATCGCTCCACTCGCCATAGCGATTCAGATTGTCCCGAATGCGCTCGAGCCAGCTCTTAAGTTCGGGTAGCGTCAGCCGTCGCCAATCTCCGGCTTCGAGTTTCAGCTTCTGCACCACTCGTTCTACGGCATCGGGAAGGCGCTCCAACGCTGGACGAAGCCGCTCCAGACGCGCGGTCGCATCGACGCCGAGGCCGGCGAACGCAACAGCCAGTTCGGGCGCGATCAACTCCTCCCGCCAGGTGAGGGCCGCAAGCCACGCACAGCCTTCCACCAGACCAGCGAAGTCGGTCCGCTCGCCGCGCCAATGCTCGCCCAGCCCGGCGGCCAGCATGGGTTCGTCCTCGGCCAGCAGACGGCGCCGCTTCTGGATCGCCATCAGCTGGTCCACCAACGCCAGACGCGCCGCGGGGTTGGTCGGCAACTCGTCCTGCAACAGCGTTGCCAGTTCGCGGCTGGCGAAGCGATAGTCTCCGAACCATCGCTTCCAGAAGGACGCCGCCCCCTTTGCAAGGCTGGCGCGCAGCGCCTCGACCGGCGCGGACCAAGCTGCCTCGCTGAACTTTCCACCAGCGCCGTCGCAGGCCTCGCGCCAGGCGCGTCCAGCCTCCAACCCATCAGCGAAGCGTCCGTCCGCAAGTCCGGCCAGTAGAATCGGTGCCAGCCGCCCCATGTCGCCCGGTGCGCCGGGCGCGCGTTGCAGCCTGTGAGCCAATGCCTCCAGGTCTTCGCTCGTTACAGGCGGTGCGCCCGGCAATCCCGCTGCCGCTTCGCAACCGGCGTCGAGCGCGTACTGGGCCAGGGCGATCGCGTCTCCGAGCTCGGCTTCGAGGCGCCGCAGAGCCGGCGGCTGGAGGTCGAGCGCGCGCACTCCGGTGAGCGGATGCTCTATCCTGGCGCCGGCTTGCGACAAGAGTTGGACATAGTCCCGGATCGAGGCACAGAGACGAGCCCGCTCCGCTCCGGTCAATCCGGCAAGACCGTCCGGGGCCGTTGCGGGCGTCGGAGAGTTCCGCCCGATATGGAGGCTGATCTCCGCCATTGCCGAAATCGGACTGTAATCCGTGCCCTCCACGGGTTCGTGTAGCAAGCCAGCGATCCGGTTCAACTCATCGCGCATTCGGCGAAGATCGCCTGTCCCTTCCAGGGCTTCAGCACCATTGCTTCCTGCGTGAAGTGTCCGACCAAGCTCCTGCAGCACAGCCTTCTTGTTGGCGTTCCTGGAATGCAACTCCAGACAGATATTGCGGAGGCCGGCCTTGACCAAGCGTTCATGCACCACTTCCAGTGCCGCCATCTTCTCAGCCATGAACAGCACAGACTTGCCGTCATGCACGGCCGCAGCGATGATATTGGCAATCGTTTGCGACTTGCCCGTCCCCGGCGGCCCCTGCACGACAAGATTGCGCCCGGCGCGTGCTTCCTCGATAACCTTGGTCTGTGAGGCGTCGGCATCGACGATCTGAACCAGATCGGCCGGGTCGAATCGCTCGTCAAGCCGCTGTTCGTCTAGAAATAGCGATGGCTCCATATCGAAGTCGGCCGTCAATATCTTCCCGACCAGCGTGTCGCTCTCCAACACGTCTTGCGGCCAAGCAGCGGGCTTAAGATCGCGCATCATCAGCAGTTTGGCGAAGGAGAACAGCCCGATCTGCATCCCGTCGGGGTCGACGCTCCAGCGCGTCTGGCCCGAGATCGCGTCCTGCACCGCGTCCAGGTAGGCCGAGGGATGCCAATCCTCGTCCTCCTCCAGTTCGGGGAGCACGATGCCGAAATCCGCCTTCAGCCGCTCCTGCAAGGGCAGGTTGGTAGCGAGGTCGTCGTCCCGCACGCGCAACTCGAAGGCGAAGCCTCGAGCGCTGCGCGCCAGTTCGACTGGCAGCAGAATCAGCGGTGCCTCGCGCCGCACCTCCGAACGCCTGTCCTCGAACCAAGTGAGAAAGCCCAGCGCCAAGTAGAGGATATTGACGCCTTGCTCCTCCTCGGCGGTCCGGGCGTCCCGGAACAGGCGCAGCAGGCGACGCTGGAGCGCGTCGGGCCCGAGCGGGGTGTCGAGCCACCCATCGCGGCGGCCGCCGGCCCGCGATGCGTCTTCTTCGGCCACGGCGATATGCAGGTCGTCCGCCTCTTCGTCCTCGTCGCTACCAGTCGCACGGAACCTCATCCGCCGCCCTTTGGCACGCAACAGGTCGAACGCCTCCTCAACACACCCATCGACGATGTTCAACGCATTGGCGCGCTGGTTGGCCCGATTGACATGGACGAGCCGATTGCGTGTGCCGGTGTCCACCAACTGGAGTCGGGCCTTCTCCAGCAGTCGTTCGATTTCGCCGCCGCGCCCCGGCTCTGTGTTCTCCATACGGGCTACCGCCACTTCCGGCGGTCGTCGGCGCCGTCGAACAACACACGGTCGCGGCAGGGGGTCGCCACGGCCTTGGCTGCGTCGCCGCTCCGCGAATAGTTGGCCATCGTCCGGGCGCCGTCCCTGGCAAGTAGCAGGGCCGCCGCCACGCCCACCACGGTGCCCGTGCCTGTCACGATGACGGTCCGGCCTTCGTGAGTCATGCCTCCCCCCAGCTTCGTGACCGGGCCGTCGCTTGCAGCAGCCCCGTCGCGTCTTCCGTTAGACAGCGCCATATTGCATCTTTTCGCCGCCCGCCGTCACCCACCCGACAGACGCCGGTGATGTATAGGGCTATGTGTCAGCGGTGGGAGAGGGTACTTCCTGCGGTCCGAAGACAGCCACACGAAGAAGCACCCCTATGCCACAGCACGTTGTGATAATCGAGAGTTTACCGATGGCTTTCGAGGTCGTGGAGCAGATGCAGGATGACGGTCTGGAATGGGGCGAGGGTTATCGTCTGCTTGGTTGTCAGGCCCTGGCCGAGATCATCGAGGGCCGTATGGTCGAAGCGGTCGCCTGGTTCTAAACACGCCTGTTAGTCACAGGCGGCGCTGTCCGAGTCCTTGTCCCCGCCGCCCAGGCAGCGCGCGGCGAAGGCGGTCCAGGAGGCCCGGTCGTGGCCGAGGCGGCGGTTGAAACGATCCGCGATCTCAAGCGCGCTGTCGATATCGACCGCGACCATCATCGTCGGGATCGGGGCGTCCATGCCCTCGACGGCGATCGCCAGGCGATGCAGTCCGTCGTCGGGCAGCGCCTCGACGAAGAAGACGAAATCCGTCTCCTCGGGCAAGCTGTCCATGCTCATCGGTCGATTCCTCCCCCTTGCGCGGCCCCCCGCCGCCGGCGGGCCGGCAAGATGTCTGCGCCAGCTCCCTGCGGCAAGCGTCACTCCCAGCCAGCCAGCGTCGCCAGCGGGCTGGCGTCCCGGACCACCTCCACCTGGCGCCTGTCGAGCTTCTCGAAGGCGATGAAGGCCGCAACCTCCATCTCGTCGTCGAAGACCGCAAGCGGCTCCTCGGCCCCGACCAGGAACACGGCGAAGCTCGGCGGCCAGGCCGGCATGCCGCGGACATGATCGGAGCGCTCGTAAGATCGGCGGGCGCACGCATCGCAGCGTGCAGCACCGAAGGAAGCGGCTCCGCAGTCCGTGCAGCGGTCCGCACGGCGTCGGGTCCAGTAGCGGGCGCGGTTCGCGGCGTTCTTGCGTCCGGCGGACCGGCTGTCGGACTGCAGCGCCGAACAGAGCGTGCACCTGGCCCCGCCGCCATTGGTCGGGGCGCCGCACTTCACGCACAGGCTGACGGCGCGCCGGGCGGCGTAGAGTTCGCGCGCCCCCTCGCGCCGTGCGGCGCGGCAGGGCTCGCAGAGCGTCCCGCCCGCGACCGGGGGCCGGCGTCCGCACCTTGTGCAAGCATTCGCCGCGCGGCGGGCCGCATGGCGCTTGCGGCTGGCGATGCGGGCGGCCTGGCGCTTCGCCGCAGCCGGCTTGCCGCCATATTGGAGACCCGCCGCCCTGGCCTCGGCATAGCGGGCGCGGTCGGCCGCTCGCCTCTTCGCCGCGCAGGGATCGCACGCCCGCCGATCCGGCGCGATGGGCTCGCGACCGCACTTGCCGCACAATCCGGCCTCGCGCCGCCGCGCGGTCTTCCGGCGCGAGCGCTCGCGCTCATACTCCCTGGCGCGAGCGGGGTCCCGCCGGGGCTGTCCCGCTGCCCGGAGACGCGCATCGCGCGCCCGCCCAACAGCCCGGCCCTTCTCCGCGCAAACATCGCAGACAGAACGGTCTGGCTCTGGAGGGCACTTCCCGCACTTCGGACACAGGCCGGCCGCAAGCCGCTCGGCAACCCGCCTGCGATACCGCTCGCGGTCCTTCCGCTTCTGCACCTCGGGGTCTCGATACGCCATGGCGCCCTCCTGTCATGCTCGGTCCCGAACGATGGACGCCCCCGGTCGACGGCGGGCCGGCCGGACGTCCGGTGGAGAGCGCGGGTCAGCCCCGCTGCCGGCGGTCGGCGAATATCCCCAGGCTCCGCCAGCCCCAGAGCTGCACGCCGCAGCTGCGCAGCCTGACCCCGGTGGCGATGATGATCTCGTCGCGCGCGGGCCGCATGTTCGCGACCGCCTTCAGCGGCAGAACCCTGCCGCGCGCCTTGCGCCGCCCCTTCGGCTTCGCGCCGTCGGCCTGGACCGGCACGATGTCGCCATTGGCGAGCGAACGGAAGGTCTCGACGACATACCGGTCGTCCTCAAGACCGCCGCCGACGAAGTGGGTGAGAAACGTGCGCGCGTCGCCGCGCGGCGCCAGAACCGCCTGCATGATGCCGTGCTCCTTGAAGAGGTGAAGAGGAACGGCGGCAGCGGCTCCCTCCGGGACCCCCGCCCGCCGCCCCGCTCACGGCCAGGCCTCTCCTCTTGGCGGTACAATGACCAAGCTTTCATCAAATTGGCGACCGCACGATTATGGCGAGACAGTCGTGGTTTCTTGTCAATTTTGAAGCCTTGCCAGCAACGCCTGTGAATCTGTGCCGAGCGGCACCTCGATCCGCAGTCCCTCCGGTGCTTCCCACGCGAACATCCCGACTGCCAGCAGCAGCCGCTCGACGTGGATGTTGAAGGCCAGGAACTCGTCGAATGTCTCCCACTTGCCCAACCGAAGGTGGAAACTTGCAAGGTCCTCGAAGTAAACGCCAAGCCAATCCCGGAGCCCCGCGCGATCGAGCGCATCGTTCAGCATAGGTGCATCACCGAGCGGATTCGTTCTGGTGAATGCGCAATGGCCAAGAAAATCCGCAGTCGCGATCAATATCCGCCAGATTGCGGGTCGTGCGATCTCCAGCAATCTTTCCAGATCGCCATGTTCGCGGTAAGCAAGTCGTTCTCGGGGCACAGTTTCCATCATTCGATCAACGGCTCTGACCAAGCACTCCCGAAGTAACCCGCCAACCTCTTCCGAATCTCCAAAAGCACTCGCTATCGACGACGCAGTGTAGCTCTCCGGCGCGCCGTCCGCGCTGGCATAAAGCCAACCGTCGATTCCGCCACCCAACGCTTTGAGCAACGTGCCTGGCAGGCGCGCCTCAATAATCTCCATCAGACCAACCGAAGCCACCTGCTTCGCGACCACGTACTTCGCCCAGGCCTTCCGCCCTTCATCCCCGGATATGAAGGCTTCAGAAATGATATCAGAGATGACGATCCGTCCCTTCACCGTGCCCGACCGTCTGACCATTACCACCTGCGCCACGCCGACACCGATCTCCTCCGGAGCAGTGTTTGGCGATGGCGCGCCTTCCCAGCCCCTTTCGACGGCCAGCAACAGTCCCGAATAGTCAGCTCCGATGGTGATCCCGTCCAGACGCCCCAGTGGCATGATCGAAGCGATCTCATTCACAAGGTCGCAGACCGCCTCCCGAATGCGTGTCGCGGCACGCTCATCGTCATACCCATATAGCGAAAGTTCGTATTGGACACCGAATGTCTGCGTCCATTCGAACGTGCCGGCTCCCGATAATCCGTCGTTCGCCTTCGGACCACGCCTGTCCCAAACAGTGTCATCGAAGCCGCGCTCGACAGCTTCCAAAAGGGCTGGATCGAGTTTACACCCGATCATGCTGTGTAGTCGGTTTGTATCTTCGTCCAAGCGTGGGGCCAAAAAAAAACGCTTGGCTTAAGCTTGCCGCCTCTACGTTGTAATCGAGATCACTTGTCTGACAGAATCCGGGCTTGCGCCCTACGAGCAACTTGTCGGGCGAAATTGCCAAAATTAATGCACACAAATGATCCTTGCCGATGAGCAGATGGTTGCCGGTCACGCCATTTGAATCAATCCCTATCGCCACACAATCCGGCAAAATAGCGCCATCTACAGGTGCTCCTTCAACGGTCCATGTAAAGGTAAGCATCAATTTCTCAAACTCACTCAAATTATTTGAAATATCCAGGGATGTGTTGTGACCATCACGGACGAGAGTTGGCAAACGAGATCGCATAGCAGACAGAGCGACAGTTGCAAGATTTCGGCCAGATTTTAATGATGTACTGGCTTTCTCTTTTGCAATAATATACGCTATCCGCTCTAAATTATGAGTTGGTATGCGGTGTTCTGCAATCTCTCGACTCTTGACTAGATCTTTGAATACAGTGGATCGGAACTGTTCTGTAGGCGATATTCCATCAAGGCCAATCAGTGTCTTGACGTTGCCTTGCTCAGATAATGCGTCCGCGATAAGGTCAAGTACGTGAGCCGCACCGGCACTTAATGTTGTCCGTATATGTGCCGTTCTCTGCACTAGATGAGATACAACTAGTGCAGCCTTTGAAGATATAATGACAGAGCCGATCGGTTCGGTTCGAACCTCATTCAGAATAATCGCTAATTTGGATTCGATTTTAGTAATCTCATCATCAAGCGTTGTTTGTCCTTCACGCCCCGGTTCCGAGTAAAAGTGATCTTCGGATGCTGTCCGTTTGATCGGGCGTCGCGCGGGTGTGTGACCTCTTCGGAAGTACCAAACGTCCTTGCATCCGGGTCGAATTCCAAATGCCCGCTGGACGAAGCTGGGGATGTAGTGTTGGTTCTTGCCAGCCAAGGTGATGTATCCGGGATTATCTGTGCAGGAGAGTAGTCACGCCGCCCACCTCTCGGAAAGGGCCTCGGCCTGTTGCAGGACGGTTTGCACGGCGGCGTCCTGGAGGTCCGGGGGATAGCCGTGTTTGCGGAGGATGCGTTTGACCAGGACGCGCATCTTGGCGCGCGCCGACTGGCGGTGTTGCCAGTCCACGGAGGCGTTGCTCCTCAGGCTGTTGAGCAGCTCCTGGGCGATGACGCGGAGGTGGTCGTCGCCCATGATCTCGACGGCGCTCTCGTTTCGGGCAAGCGCGTCGTAGAAGGCGATTTCCTCCGCGCTCAGCCCCTCCTCCTCGCCGCGCCGGTGGGCGGCGCGGATGTCGCGGGCGAGGCCGATCAGTTCCTGGAGGACCTCCGCCGTGGTGACGGCGTTGTTGTGGTAGCGCGCGATCGCTTCCGCCAGCCGCTCGGAGAAGGCGCGCGTCTCTACGACATTGATGCGGCTCCTGGAGCGCAGTTCGCCGTCGAGGAGCTTGCGCAGCGCCTCCAGGGCGAGGTTCTTCTTCTCCATGCCCTGCACTTCGGCCAGGAACTCGTCGGAGAGGATGGAGATGTCCGGCGTTTCCAGCCCGGCGGCCTTCAGAATATCGACGATCTCGGTCGAGACCACGGCGCGGCTGACGATCTGCTGCACGGCAAGGTCCCGCTCGGCGGAGGACGCGCCGGCGCCGGGCGCGCTCTTGACCAGCGCCGCACGGACGGTCTGGAAGAAGCCCACATCGTCGCGGATGGCGCGCGCCGCATCGCTGGCGGCGGCGAGCGCGAACGCGCGGGAGAGCGCCAGCACGGCGTCTCCGAAGCGCCGGCGGGCGCGCTTCCTGCCCTCTTCGGTCTCCTCCCTGGCCGCCTCGCGCTGCTGCAGGGCGAGCACCCATTCGATAGCCTCCGCAAGCGCGGCGAGCCGTTCCTGCGCCGTCCCGGCCAGTCCCTTGCGATAGTCGAAACCGTGGAACATGGCGCGCACGATCTCGTGCTTCTCCTTGAGCGCCGCCACGGCTTCGGCCTCGTCGATGCCGGCATGGCGCCGGTCGTCGCTCGAATACTGGCCGAGGGCCGACTTCAGGTTCTGTGCGATGCCGATATAGTCCACGATCAGCCCGGCCGGCTTGTCGCGGAACACGCGGTTGACGCGCGCGATGGCCTGCATCAGCCCGTGCCCGCGCATCGGCTTGTCAACATACATGGTGTGCAGGCTCGGCGCGTCGAAGCCGGTCAGCCACATGTCGCGCACGATCGCGATTTTCAGCGCGTCATCCGGGTCCTTGATCCGCTTCGCCAGCAGGTCGCGCCGCGCCTTGCCGCCGATATGGGGCTGCCACTCCGTCGGGTCGGACGCCGCGCCGGTCATGACGATCTTGATCGCGCCCTTCTCGTCGTCATCGCTCCGCCAGTCCGGGCGCAAGCGGACGATCTCGTCATGGAGGGCGACGCAGATCCGCCGGCTCATGCAGACGATCATGGCCTTGCCGTCGAGACCGGCGATACGGCTCTCGAAATGCTCCACCAGGTCGCGGGCGACCAGATGCAGGCGCTTCTCCGTCCCGACCACGGCCTCGACATTGGCCCATCGGCGCTTGAGCCGTTCCTGCTCGCCTTCGGCCTCTTCCTCGGTCAGCGCCGCGATCTCGTCGTCGAGCGTCGGCTTCTCGTCCTCGTCGAGTTCGATGCGGGCGAGGCGGCTCTCATAGTAGATCGGCACCGTCGCGCCGTCCTCGACGCCCCGGCTGATGTCGTAGATGTCGATATAGTGGCCGAACACGACCGGCGTATTCGCATCTTCCTTCTCGATGGGCGTGCCGGTGAAGCCGATGAAGGAGGCGTTCGGCAGGGCGTCGCGCAGATATTTGGCTAAGCCGTAGGAGATTTCCCCGGTTCCGCGCGCCACCTTCGCCCGGAAGCCATACTGGCTGCGATGCGCTTCGTCGGCGATGACGACGACATTGCGGCGGTCGCTGAGCTCCGGATAGTCTATCTCGCCCGGCTCGGGCGCGAACTTCTGAATGGTGGTGAACACCACGCCGCCGGAAGGGCGGTTCAGGATTCGCTGCAAATCCTCGCGGCTCTCGGCCTGTTGCGGGGTCTGGCGCAGCAGGTCGCGGCACATGGAGAAGGTGGCGAACAGCTGGTCGTCGAGATCGTTGCGGTCGGTGATGACGACGACGGTCGGGTTTCCCATCTCTGGGTGGGCGATGATTTGCCCGGCGTAGAACGCCATGAGCAGGCTCTTGCCGGAGCCTTGCGTGTGCCAGATCACGCCGATGCGCCGGTCGCCCTCCTGCTGCGAGGCCACCGAAGGCCAGCCGCGGTCGGCCGGGTCCTCGCGCGGCGCCAGGGCGCGGTCGGGCAAGGCGCGCAGGGTGGAGGCGACCGCGCGCTGCACGGCGTGGAACTGGTGATAGCCGGCGACGATCTTGACCGGCCCCGCGCCCGTATCCCCGAACACCGTGAAGTCCCGGATCAGCGCCAGAAACCGGGCTTTCTCGAACACGCCGCCGATCAGGGTTTCCAGTTCCGGCGCGCCCTTCGGCGCGATGGCGGCGCCGTCCACGGTGCGCCAGGGCATGAAGCGTTCGGGGCTGGCGGTCAGCGAGCCGAGGCGCGCCTGCAGCCCGTCCGAGGTCGCGAGCACGGCGTTGGTGCGGAAGAGCGAGGGAATTTCGGACTTGTAGGTCTGAAGCTGGTTGAACGCCCCTTCGAGGGTGGCGTTCTCGTCGCCGGGATTCTTCAGCTCGATGACGGCGAGCGGCAGACCGTTGACGAACAGCACGATATCCGCCCGGCGGGTGTTCTGCCCCTCGATGACCGTGAACTGGTTCACCGCGAGCCAGTCATTGGCCTCGATGTCGGCGAAGTCGATGAGCCGGGCCGCGTCGCCGGCGATGCTGCCGTCCTCCCTGGTGAGCTCGACGGGCACGCCCTCGACCAGATAGCGGTGCAGGCGGCGGTTCTCCTCGATGAGCGAGGGCGTCTCCGCCTGCCGCAGCTTGCGCAGCGCTTCCTCCAGCGCCTCGGCGGGCAGCTGCGGGTTGAGGCGGGCGAGCGCTGCGCGCAGCCGGCCGGTCAGCAGCACCTCGCCATGGCTGTCGCGCTCCGGCGCCGGCCCGTCCGGCCCGCTCTCCGGCCCGCGCCGCACGGCATAGCCCAGCCCGGCAAGCCAGCCGAGCGCGGCGTCCTCCACCTCGGCTTCGGCGATGGCGCTCATGCGGCGGACGCCAAGCGACGCACCCCCCGCCGCCCCTCGGTTCGAACTACTAAGGAATCCTCGGTAGTCACCTTCTGGCTCAGTTCCTCATCGGCGAAGATGTTCTTCAGGCGCAGACCTGCATTGTTGGTTGAGGTCCAAAACACGGTCGCCATATCCTGTTGCGAGAGCCAGACCGTCTCCTGGTTCAGGCGCACATCGCCTCGCACCTCGCCGTCGCGGCTTTCATAAACGACGCCCTCACCGCCGGGTGCCCCAGCCGGCGCGGCGCGGCTCATCGCCCGCAAGCCCGCGCCGGCGGCCTGCCGAACCCGCAGCGCTGAATCCTAGCCCGGATGGGTGCCCTAGCGAGCGGAAGGCTCATCCCGCCGCTCCGGCCGTGCGCCCAACAGACGAAATCCGGCCTAATGCGCATAGTTCGCTGGTTCCTGCACGCCCGGTCCCAACGTGACGCCCAGCCCCACCTAAACCAACGCCCAACCCGATGACGCTACAGGCAGCGTCATTTACGCCTCCATTTTCCACGGACCGATTCATTGTGCCGCTCTCCGCCTCGCTTGGTATGCAGCCCAAATCTCGTCAACAGACTCTGTGGCCAACGCCTCTCTGATTCGATCCGCAGCCTTGCGCGAATATCTACCATGCTTCGCCTTGCCAATCTTGAACTCCTTGAAATACTCTAAATCGTCGCGAAGCTTGCAATGGTCTACAACCGCTCGGGACTTGGGTGGTGTGAGATCTACCCGTCTCGCAAGGTCCCTGGCACCCAGACTGTAATATCCGAGTTCATCAACTCGACGAACAGCGACGGGTGCGCCTTCCCCTTCCTCCTCCTTTACGAGGTGAACTGCCACTCCCTCGTTCTTCGTCAACCTTAGACTGAGCATCGAACCATCGGACTCGCTAGTGATATTGACAGAAGCCACTCCTGGAAAGACAACCCGCCATTCTTCACCGTTCCGGAGTCGGCTGCATATCCTTTCAACATCCCGATCACCAGGCTGTCCATATTCACCATTTATCGCGTTCTCAAGAACAACCAAACTTCGAGCTCTTGCGATCGCATCCATTTTTCGCCTAGTACCCGGAGTGAGAAGCTCTTTCACTTCCTTGACTTCTCGGTCGAATAAGGCTGTCAAATCTTTTGGCGCTGTTGTTGAAATCGGCAATACTCGTTCAGGCAGCTCCAATATGAGCTTCTTGTCGAACACCTCGTCATGAATATCTCTAAACAACGTCACACCTGCCTGTGCATAGAAGTAAAGTTGATGTTCCGACAAATCCACAAGATAATGATATGCTGCATTACGTTGTCCGTTTATAGCTTGAAGGGTGAGCGCCCTCTCGTCGGTTAAAAACTGTACACCTGTATCCGTCAGGCCTTTTCGAACGCAGGCACCAAATCCGATGGTATGTTTCTCGCGAGGCTGTCTGATCTTTCCACCGCGATGCCGAATGGCGGCCTTTAGGAGCATTTCAAATGAATGATCGAGCAGAATAACCACAGATTCAATCCTTCCCCGATCCCAAGGCCGATTGAAGTGCTCGATTGACAGAACGAGCGAATTCACAGCTCTTTGTCGTAGCTGGCGAACTTCCTTTTTCATGAGCCAATTCTCCTGACAGTGCGCGCATCCCCAAGGCGCACTTCACCCGACATGAGCTTCGGCAAGAGAAAATCACGGCCTGTGACAAGGGTGAAAGTATCGCGGATATTTGCGTCGAGTCGATCAAGAAGTGGCCGTATGACGTCTTGATAGGCACGCACTACCTGCTCCGGTGGCAAGCACACTCTGTACTGTGCCATCGCCTTCCAGCTTGTGCGGGGCATTTTGGTGCCGGTCGATGTTCGGTCTGTATAATCTACGAACTCAGCCGAGGACAAGCACGCAAGTGTGAATGCTTCCCACTCTTGTGCTCGTGGAGCCACGACAATAATGTCTGTGGAACAAATGCCGTCTAGTGGAGCAATTCCGACCTTATGAAAATATGGCCGCAATTTTCCAAACAAAAATTCCCCTTTGTGGAACTGAGTCTTGCTGCTCTTGACCTTTCCTGCCCCCTCCCACGCTGAAAGTGCAATGGACCGGCGCGGCATATGCTCCAAGCCTATATAGGGCGTGTTCTCCGAAATGTCAGCGGGATTGATGCTGCGTCGCGGAGACACCGCCACGTCCGCCAGAATCCCCCGCTTCCATCCGACCGGCTTGCCCTCGTCGTCCAGTGCGTTGGGGAAGAGGGACCAGACTTCGGGGGCGAGGTAGGGGGGGCGGCCTTCAGCCTTGGCGCGGGTGGGGCCGAAATCGACGAACCAGTCCTTGAAGATCGCCCGCGCCATTGCCTCCAGCGTCTCGTTCATCCGCCGGTTCAACTCGATCTTGTCGTCGAGCGCACCCAGGAAGCCGGCAATCGCGCGTTGCTCGGGGAGCCTGGGCAAAGGTATTTCAACCAAGCCGATGTCCGCCTTGCGCAACCCGAATCGAGTGATGCCGTTCGCGTAGTGGTGAAATTGTGTCTGCGCATCATCTGTGCAGAGCGCATAGTAGAGATATCGCCCATCGACAAGCGATGTATCTGGACGAAGAATTGCGAGGTGATAGCCGCACACCAAATCGTCTATATCGTCAATAACGTAGGCAGGTACCCCAATATCATCATATTGTTCGGAGTCCTTTGTGATGATCACGTCACCTGGCAGCAGTGCGCATTTGGCAATCTCTCTCTCGGACGCCGTTGCTTGCATAAACGACATGTTTTGACGGATCGCAGAATTTTTGTAGACGTCAGTATAATTGCAGAGCCTGACGGCGCTTTGATTAGACTTCGACTTCTTGTCGACGCTGCTAATTCGTAAATCAACGATAGCGGCCAAGTTCGCCCGCAGGGTCGGGCGTCTAGCGTCTGGCTTGCGGCGCCACTTCACGCCACCGGCAGTTCCAGGCCCCGTCGTAGGAGTCTGCACGGCCAACCCATCGCGTCGAACGATCTTGCGAAACGATTTGTCAATTCTGGCCCAGTCGATGAAATCGACCTTGAACGGGAGGTCGGATTCGCTGAAGGCTTCGGCCAGGGCCGCGCTGGCGTCCAGCGAAAGCGGTTTGTCGCCCAGAATTGCGAGATCGAGATCGGAGTATTGCTTCGCCTTCCAGGTGGCGCGGGACCCGAACGCCAGCACTTCGCGATCCGGCACATGCTGCTGCAGGAGATCGCGAACGATGTCCCAGTGGTCGGGTCGGAGGTCGAGAAGCGGCGCCGCGTCGTTCATGTCAGCCGTTCCCGCAGCCTGTCACGCAGATAGACCGCCTCCTCCAGGAAGCGCGGGATGCCTTCCACCACCTCGAGAGCGGTGTCCTCATTGTAGGTGTGGCTGGTCTTGCCGCGCATTTGGCGGAAGGTGCGCCATTGCGTCCAGTCTCCCAGAAGCAAGCCTTGTTCGCTTCCCAAGCGGATCAGATCCTGAAAGGTCAGCGAGGCGATCTCTTCGGGATTTGCGGATATGTGCGCAAGGTAGCGCCTCAGCACCTTGTGCCCGAGCTCGTAGGTGAACTCGAAGCGCTGCACCAGACCGTCGCGAATTTGCGAATCGCTCGTATCGGCCTGAAATCGCGCCAGCCCTTCGTCCAGCCGTTGGATCGCGCGTTCGAAAGGCCCGGTCTCGACATCAGCCTGGGTCATTGCGACCTCCGGTCCGAAATCCGAGCTTTTCCAGATTGCCGGCGATGGCGGCGTCGAGCCTGGCGCCCTCGGCCTGCTGCGCGCCGAGCTCGGCGACGAGGAGGCCGTCGGTCGCCACGCGCCGGCTCACCGCGTCCGACCCCGGCATCCCGGCGGCGGCCCGACGGCGAGATGGCGGAGGGCATTGTCGGTCGTATCTGTCCCACAAACCGGATTGAGGGACAAAAATGGCAAAAAGTGTCCCACAAAGCGATTTGTGTCCCCATGCTGTCCCTCAAAGCGCATCCCGGCCCTCGGCGACATTCAGAACCGCAGGATACACGAAGACGGCCGCGCGACGCCCGCTTGCGGCGATCAGCACTTCGAGAATCCCATCCTCGCACAAGCGGTCCAGCAGCCTGCGCGCGGTCTTCGGCGGAATTCCGGCATTACTCAGAAAGTCCGTGCTTCTGAAGATGGGGCGCTGGAAAATCCAGTCCAGCGCGTGAATGGCATAGCGGGAACCGGTCGCCTCCGAGACGCGGGGCTTCATCTCGTCATAGAGGGACAGGATGCCCTGTGCCCTCGCCAGATTGTCCTCTGCCTGCGACCTGACCGCTTCCAGGAAGAAGCGGCACCAGCCGGTCCAGTCGTCGTCGCGAGAGACGGCGAGGAGGCCGTCATAATAGGCTTCGCGGCGCGCCTCGAAATAGGCGCTGATGTAGAAGCTGGGGGCACGGATGAACCTGCATTGCCACAGGAACAGGGGCACCAGCATGCGGCCCAGGCGGCCATTGCCATCAAGAAACGGATGCAGCGCCTCGAACTCGGCATGCAGGATAGCGAGCTGTACGAGTCTGTCCGACGCGTCGGTGTGGATATACCTTTCCCACGCAGCCAGCGCATTCGGCAGCGCATCTGCGCCGATCGGCACGAACCTCGCCTCTTCCACGGTGCATCCGGGCGGCCCGATCCAGTTGGCAGTCTGCCGAAACTCGCCTGGCGCCTTGCCTTGGCCGCGCACGCCGTCCAGCAGAACCGCATGCGCTTCCCGGACGACCCGCAGCGACAGCGGCAACTCGTTGAGTAGCGTCTCCGCCCGCGTCAGCGCCCGGCGGTAATTCAGCACCTCCTGAATGTCATCGCGGAGAGCCGGCGACTCTGGCTCCCGGCCCGCCTCGAATCCCAGCACATCGCCGATGGTGGCCTCGGTGCCCTCAATACGCGAGGACAGCACCGCTTCGCGCGTCGCCAGAGGCGCCAGCAGGACATCCGCGTTGGGAATGCTGGCAAGCATCCCGTCATAGCGCGCCACCGCTGCTGCGGCCGGGCCGATAAGGGGAATCAGCGTCTGCCATTGCAGGCGACCGTCGGGCGGGAAGCCGCCGCTGTGGTAGCGAACCGCGCTCACGGTTTCGGCCCCCCGAAGCCAAGCTTCTCCAGATTGGCGGCGATGGCGGCGTCGAGCCTGGCGCCCTCGGCCTGCTGTGAGCCGAGCTCGGCGACCAGGCGCGTCATCTTCTCTGCGAACGGCTCGCCATCGTCCTCCTGCGGCGCCGCGCCGACATAGCGGCCGGGCGTCAGCACATGGCCGTGTTTCGCGATCTCCTCCAGCGCGGCGGACTTGCAGAAGCCCGGCTCGTCCGCATAGGGGTCCACTTCGGACTTGCTGCGCCAGGAATGGTAGGCGTCGGCGATCCGGTCGATATCCTCGTCGGAGAACTCCCTGCGGGTCCGATCCACCATGCGCCCGAGCTTGCGCGCGTCGATGAACAGCACCTCGCCGCGCCGGTCGCGCAGGCCCTGGCCGGCATTCTTGTTGCGCGCGAGGAACCAGAGGCAGGCGGGGATCTGGGTCGAGTAGAAGAGCTGACCCGGCAGGGCGATCATGCAGTCCACCGCATCGGCCTCGACCATCGCGCGGCGGATGGAGCCCTCGGCCGACGTGGCGGTGGACATGGAGCCGTTGGCGAGCACCACCCCCGCCATGCCGTTGGGCGCGAGGTGGTGGTGGATATGCTGGAGCCAGGCATAGTTGGCGTTGCCCGCCGGCGGCGCGCCGAAGGCCCAGCGGGCGTCTTCGCGCAGCCGCTCGCCGCCCCAGTCCGAAACATTGAAGGGCGGATTGGCGAGGATGAAATCGGCCCTGAGGTCCGGCAACTCGTCCCTGTGGAAGCTGCCCTCATTGTTCCAGCGGATATCGGCGTCGATGCCGCGCACCGCGAGGTTCATGCGGGCGAGCCGCCAGGTGGTGTAGTTGCTCTCCTGCCCGTAGATGGCGATGTCGCCGATGCGCCCGCCATGCTCGTCCACGAAGCGCTCGGACTGCACGAACATGCCGCCCGAGCCGCAGCAGGGGTCATAGACGCGGCCCCGGTAGGGCTCCAGCATCTCCACCAGCAGGCGGACGACGGAGCGCGGCGTGTAGAACTCGCCGCCGCGCTTGCCCTCCGCCCCGGCGAAGCCGCCGAGGAAATATTCATAGACGCGGCCGAGAATGTCGCGGGAGCGGTTCGCCTCCTTCGCCATGCCGATGCCGCTCACCAGGTCGATCAGCTCCCCCAACATGACCTTGTTGAGCGCCGGGCGGGCATATTCCTTGGGCAGCACGCCCTTGAGCGAGGCGTTGCTGGCCTCGATCGCCAGCATGGCGTCGTCGATGTCCTTGCCGATCGTCGTCTGCCTGGCTCTGGCCTGCAGATGCGACCAGCGGGCGGGCGGGGGCACCCAGAAGACGTTCTCGGCCAGATATTCCTCCGGGTCCTCGGCGTCGGCCAGCGCCTCGTCGAGCAGCGCCGCCCGCTTCGCCTCGAAGGCGTCGGAGATGTATTTCAGGAAGATCAGGCCGAGGACGACATGCTTGTAGTCCGACGGCTCCATATTGCCGCGCAGCTTGTCCGCCGCCGCCCAGAGCTGCCTCTCGAAGCCGAGGCTGGCGCCGTTATCCTTCGTCCGCTTCGCCATGGAACCTCTGACCGCCATTCTCCCATGACCATGCAGTGTGCCCGGTCTGCCGCACGAACGCCATGCCGGGCCGGACCGGCCCCGCCAGCGGAGGTCGATACCCCGCATGACGCAATGGCACCGCTCCGGGGTAGCCGACGCCGCCCGGCAAATCAACAGGATAGCGTGGCGACGGACTTGAGCTTGAACCTGTCGGGGAGTAGCCGAGGGGATGTAGGCGCTTGGGCCGAACCGTAAGACAGGGGTGCAGACGTTGAGAATACGAATCAAGCCGATCGACATCAAGGTGCCGTCGGACGACCCGTTCAGGCACGACGCCCTCGACCGGAAGGAGTCGGTCGAGATTCTCGCCAGACTGATCCGCTCGGTGGACGGCACCGGCGTGTTCGGGGTCGATGCAGACTGGGGGAACGGAAAGACGACATTCATCCGGATGCTGGAACGGTTCCTGCAGAACGGCGGCGTGCCGGTTGTGAGTTTCAACGCGTGGGAGTCCGACTATGTGTCTGACCCGTTTACGGCGATTGCGACCGAGCTGACCGACGGCCTAGGTGAGCGTGCTAGCGCGTCCGACGCCGAGATCAAAAAGACATTCAAGGCGGGGCTTGATTGCGCGAAGGCCGTCATAAAGACCAGATGGCCGGCGGTGCTGAAGGCGCTGCTCGGTCAAGTACCGGTGGCGGACAAGGCGCTGGAAGAGGTAATCGATGGCGTCGCGGACGCCTATGCCGACGAGCGGGTTTCGGCATATCGCGAAGCGCGGGAGGCGGTGGGGAAGTTCAGAAGGGCTCTGCAAGACATGGCCCAGGCGGTGTCGGCAGACCCGAAACAACCGCTGCTGGTCGTAACCATCGACGAACTCGACAGGTGCCGGCCCTCCTACGCGGTGGAACTCCTGGAAGTCGCAAAACACCTGTTCGCCGTGGACGGCGTGGTGTTCGTGGTCGCGGTGAATCGGTCGGAGCTCGCCCATTCGGTCCAGGCACTATACGGACCAGCGTTCGATGCGCGGGGCTACCTGGGCCGTTTCTTCGACGTCGATTTCCGGCTCCCGGCCCCCGACCGGGTGCATTTCATCCGGAAAACAATTGAGGGGGTCGGGATCAATATCTATTTGAGCGCGCCTTTTAATCAAGGCGGTTTAACCGAGTACTCTACGCCCGAAGCAATGTTGGTAAGCTTCTTTGGTGAGACGGCCACCAGTCTAAGAACAGTCGCACGGGCTATTCATCACCTGGGATTGGTCTATGGAGCACTGGCGGATAAGAAAAAGGTAATGGGACCCACGATAGCGACCTTGGTCATTCTCCGAACTCTAGATCGAGATCTGTATTACCGATTTGTGGATGGCCAAGCATCTGATGCCGAGGTAATCGACAGCGTCATGAAACTACTTGGGCCGAACGCACACACAAGACACGAGAGTCAGATTGTTACATTCTCGACATGGCTAATTTTTTGTCATAGGGAACGGGACAGGCCGGACAATTATCATCCCGGTAGCCTAGAGGATACGCCACTCATGAAGCAGTACAGTGAGGTAGCTCTAGAGGCAGTTTTTGGTGACAAACCGGAAGATAACATGTCATCAAAAGAACAAATTCATGCCGAGCGAGTCTTGCAACTTATGGAAGCGAATGAGAAGATCAAATTGGGCATCTCCGGGATTGGGTTCGTCGCAACGGTGCAACTCATCGAGTTACTATCACCCGATCTGGGCGAAGAACCGGCCAAACCGACGAAGTGAGGCTCGACGGGGATACGGTGTTCTGCCGCCAGACCCGGCGCAAGTAGTCAAAGCCAGTCAAGTGGCAGCGGACGCAACTCGTCAGGGTCGCAGGCCGAAGGAAGAGTCGGTTTGGCCGGCCCCTCCCCCAGCCAGTCAATATCCCGGAGTGGCGTGGTTGCAGGTGCAACGCCTTCCGACTGTTTGCCCACGGACCGATCGGGGGCGCTGGCAGCAGCGTTTGGAGGCGTTGGCTTCGCGTCCGGCGCGGCTTGTTGGACGTTCCTCAGGAACTCAGGGCCATCGCGAAGCGCATCCAGGCGGTTCGGCTCGTCTGGCGCCGAAGGTGGCTCGGCTCTGTACCCCATGGCTCGCGCGATGATGGCTGCCGCCTGCGCGGCGGCGTCCTGAAGCGCGCTGTCGTCGAGATGGGCGTAGATCGCCGTGGTCTCGCGCTTGCGGTGGCCGAGCAGACGGCCGACGGTGGTGAGGCCGACGCCGTTCATCACGCCCTGCGAGGCCCAGGTGTGGCGGCAGTCGTGGATGCGGACGCCCGGCAGCCCCGCCTCGTCGCGCACGCCCACCCAGAAGCTGTAGAGCCGCGCTGACGTCAGCTTCTCGGGGAACACCCGTTCGCCGTCCGGTGTCCGGGGCAGTTCCGAGAGCAGCTTTGCCGATTGCGGCCCGAGCCAGATGGTGCGCGGCCCGGTCTTCGAGTCCCCGATCCGGGCGCTCGCGCCCTGCTCGCCAAGTTCCCCGATCTGGTCCCATCTGAGGTTGAGGATTTCCGACAGTCGTGCGCCGGTGAGCGTGAGCAGTCGGATCGCGGCTACCGGCCAGGGGCGTTGCTCCCGGCGCCGGTCGAGCACCGTGCCGAGGCGTTCGAGCTCGGCGCGGTCGAGGTAGCGGGCGACGGGCCGGCGCGGGTTCCTGACGATGTTGGCGCAGGCGTCGGGGACATGCTCGCCGAGCTCGCCCCACTGGCGCGCGGAGGCCAGCATGGCGCGCAGAATCTCGAAGGCGCGGTTGGCCGCGCCCGGACGATGGGCGCTCACGGCGTCGAACCAGGCCGAGACCCGCGCATGGTCGATGGCGTCGAGCCGGAGCCTCCCGAAATGCGGCATCAGGCGGGCGCGCATGTAGGTGTCGAAGGTTTTCAGCGAGGACGGCTTCCAGCGATAGCGGCTGCGGTCGCGATAGCGGGCGGCAAAGTCGCGGAACAGCGGCGCCACCGACTTGCGCGGGGACGCCACTTGCTCTCCGCTCCACAGGCGGGCGAGCACGCGGGCGGCGTCGCGCCGGGCCGTCTTGACGCCGAGCTCCGGGAAACGCCCAAGGGTGATCTTGCGCATCCGGCCCCGGGCGCGGGTCTGAACGATGAACGACTTGACGCCCGAGGGATGCACCCGCAGCCCGAAATGCGCGAGCGTCCCGTCCCAGAGCGTATATTCCTTGGCTCCCGGCTTGGCCGAGGCGACGGCATTCGCGGTAAGCACGGGAGGGCGAGGCCTATTGGTCATGACCGGCCTCCTTCCCGCTTCCGGTCATCGCGGCGCCCACGATGCCGGAGATGCGTCCCGCCGCGTCGCGAACATGGTCGTCGGCGAGATGGGCGTAGCGTTCGGTGGAGTTGGTGTCGGAGTGGCCGAGCAGGCGGCCGACGGTGTAGAGGTCGAGGCCGCTCATCACGGCGTGGCTGGCGAAAGTATGGCGGCAGTCATGAATGCGCACATCGTCCAGCCCGGCGAGGCGGCGCAGCTTCTGCCAGCGCAGGCCGAGGTCCCTCATCGGGCCGTTGCCCTTCCTGCTCGGGAAGACGAACGGGCCCTCGCGATGCAGGCCATTGAGGACGGCCCGCGCGGGCGGCGGGAGCTGGATCGTCTTCGGCCCCGTCTTCGAGTCCGGCAGCAGCGCCCGGGCGCCGCGTATCCACTCCCAGCGAAGGCCAGTGATCTCGGATGACCGCGCGCCGGTGAACAGCAGAAGCCGGATCGCGGCGACGGCCAGTTCGTCCTCGGCATGGTCGAGCACGAAACCGAGGCGCTTCAGCTCGTCCAATGACAGGAAGCGCTCGCGCTGCGGGGTCTTGTAGCGGCGCATGTCGCGGCAGGGGTTGGAACCCTGCGGGCGGAGATCCCAAAGCTCGGCCTGACGCATCATGACCGAGAGCACCGGGAGGGTGCGATTGGCGTTGCCCGGCATGTCGCCCAGGGAATCGAACCAGCGCCGGACGTCGGCGCGGCCGATGTCCGAGACGCGCATGGCGCCGAAGACGGGGATGAGAAGATGGTTGACCAGCGAACGGTTGCTTTCCCGGGTGGACGGCTTCCACCGCCGTCCCTGGCGGCGCATGAATTCGTCAGCGAAATCGGCGAACAGGGGGCCGGTCTCTTGCGCGACCTTCGCCTCGTCGATCGCCGCGAGAGCCTTGTTTCGCGCCTGGGCGGCGGTCAGCTCGTCCGCCGTGCCAAGGACGATGTTCTTCGGGCCACCGACCTTGCGCGAGACACGGACGAAGAAGGTCTTCTTGCCGCTCGGGAAGACCCTGAAACCGAACTGCGGCAGGTCGATGTCATGGACGGCGAGACCGCGCGTTCCAGGTTCGCGTTCCTTGAAGGTGCGGCGCAGCGTGCGCTCGTTGATGGTCGCGCGGATGGGCATGGCGGTATCTCCCGTGTCTGTTCCCTCGACCGCCGCCCGCTCCCGAGGGAACGAAGCGGCGATTTTGAGGAGACGACACGGCCCGCGCCGGGGATTGCAGCCTTGGCCCGACCTCGGTCCAAAGCCTTGTCATAGAACGAGAAACGCGCAGTGAAGCAAAGCTTTCCGGTGCCCGCTCAAAGCGCCATGGTGCGTGGGGTGTAGAAACCGTGCGCCGAATGGTGTCAGGGTTCAGCTTTCTGTCAGCTCAGATGTTCGTGTGAGGGAAGCCGTTGTGCAAACGGCTTACAGCCCGAGCGGCGCTTGAGCGGCGGCGCTCGCCACGCATCTGCGATTCCCGTGTCCGTCCCGTTTCGTGGCGTCCAGGCTGTAGTATAGGAAGCACAAAGTAGCGGCGCAATGCGAATTGCAGCGCTCTGCGCGATCGTTATCGGCGAGGTGAATGCGGCTGCCGGCGGTCGTGCGCCGGCGGTTGTCGGCGGTGGTGCCGGCGCGAGTGTCGGGGGAAGTGCGGCAGGCAGTGCGGGGATGGCGGCCCAGCGCTGCCGGCGCCGCTGCGCCGGACCGTGATGACAGGAATGAACGGGCCGCGCCGCCGGGATGACGACGCGGCCCGTTGCGGTGCTGCGGGTCAGGCGGCGACCTTGTGCACGGGGATGCCGAGCTGCACGGCCTTCTCGACAAGGTTATCGGTGATGCCGGAGCCGGGGAAGGCGATGACGCCCTTGGGCAGCAGGTTCAGCAGTTCGTCGTTGCGGCGGAAGGGGGCGGCGCGGCCGTGGGCGTTCCAGTCCGGCTTGCAGACGACCTGGTGCACGCCGCGCTGCTCGGCCCACTGCGCCGCGAGCCTCTCGACACCGGGTCCGCCGCCATGCACCAGCACCATGTCGGGATATTTGGCGCGGACGCGGTCGAGCCTGGCGAACACCGCGCCCGCGTCGCCGACCTGCTTGCCGCCGGCGATGGCGACCAGGGTGCCCTCGGGCAGGTGCGCCCGCGTCTCGCGATCCTTGCGGGCGCGCTGGAAGTCGCGGGCGTCGATGGCGGCGGAGGTCAGCTTGCCGGTCTGGCTGGTGTGGCTGCCGCGCCTCGGACGCCAGACCTCGCGGGTGACGCTGCGGTACTGCTCGGCCAGCGCGTCGCGCATCCGCTCGAAGGCGTCGCGGCGGTCGCCCAGGTTCTGCGCCCGGTCGGTCAGCAGCTCCAGCTCGCGCGCCTTGACCTCCGTGCCGTCCTGGGCGCGTTCGAGGTCGCGCATCTCCGGGGTCAGGCGGTCGATCGAGCGGTCGAGCCTGCGGACCTGGGCGTCGAAGGCATTGACGATGCCCCAGAGCAGGTGCTCGCGCTCGTCGGCGAGCTGGAAGCCGTCGGGGGCGACGCCCTCGGCCATGATGCGGAAGGCCTCGCTGCTGGCGGCGATGGCTTCGTCGCGATCCCAGACCTCGCGGGGGTCGTGCTCGTCGTGCTCCGGGGTTGCGCCGAAGAGGGCGGCCTGTTCGCAGACGGTGGCGGTGACGGACAGCGCCCGGTGGGTGTCGATGTCGTACATGATGAACTCCTCGCTTGCGTTGGAGGCCTTTCGGCCCGGTGACCGGTGCGGTGCTCGCTCCGGCGTCTGTCTCATTGGGACACGCGCGCGGAGCGGAGCCACCGGGACCGGAATGAATGGCCCGGCGCGGTGCGCGAGTGGTGCGGGCGCACAAGCGAGCGCAGCGAGCGCGGAGCCACGGTCGCGCGCCGGGCCGGGCCTAGGCGCTTCAGCGCCGTTTCATTGCGAGTCCCGGCCGGAACGGAGCGCAAGCGGAGTGGAGGACCCCGAAGGGGTTGGCGTAGTGAGCCCGTGTGGCACGATGAGACAGACAGAGGAGAGAGCGTTTCTCTCCACCTGCACCGACCCCTTCTGCGGTGCAGCCTGCACGGCGTTCGGGATGAAGCGCGGGCCAGGCCGCCCGCGCACTCATCGGTACGGATGCGTCCGCAGGCGCTGCACGGCGACCTCGCGGATGCGGGCGCGGTCGCGCACGGCGATCCAGCCCCTGGGGTCCTCGTCGAGATGGACCAGATAGACCCGCCGTCCGGGCTTCAGAATGTCGTCCTGGGCGTGGACGCCGCCCACACAGGCGCCGTCGGCGTCACGGATGCGGGACTCGGTCGGGGTGATGCGCTCGAAGGCGATCTCGCTCATCGGGATGCTCCAGCCTGGCGAAAAGAAGATCGGGCCGACGCGCGCGGCGCCGGCCCGATGGGTGGGGGATTGCGACGGCCTCAGAACGGCAGGTCGTCGTCGGCAGCCTCCGCAGGCGCCGGGGCGGCGGTCCCGGCATCGGTCGCCGGCTCCGTCGGCGGCGGCGCGGCGCCGTTCGCCTTGTCGAGGAACTGGACGCGCCCGCCGGGCACCAGCAGGATCTCGGTCGAGAACCGATCCGCATCCTCGCCGTCGCGCTTCCAGCGCCGCGTCTGCAGCTTGCCCGCGACATAGACCAGCCGGCCCTTCTTCGCATTCTTGCTCAGCATGTCCACCAGACCGTCCTGGAAGGTGACGATGCGGTGCCACTCGGTGCGGTCCACCCGCTCGCCGGAGTTGCGGTCGAGATAGCTCTCGTCGGTGGCGACGCTGAAGTTGGCAACGCGCCCGCCCGAGACGAGGTTGTTCACGGTGACGTCAGCGCCGATGCGCCCGATGAGTTCGGCCCGGTTGAGTCCGAATGCCATGGTCCGTCTCCTTGTCGATGACGATGGGTTGGCGAGCGGCGGGAGCCGGAACCTCTCTCCGGCCCCTCATCCGCTCGCTTTCTTCAAGCTCCCCTCTACCTCCCGTCCGCCATGACGGCGCGGTCGGGGCAGCGCCGGGCGAGGTCGTCGGCAAGCGTCTCGCGCACCGCCTGGGCGTCGAGGCCGATCTCGTGGAGAAGCTCTGTGGCGGATGGGTCGATGGGGTCGTGGTCGGTGTCGATGCCGAACATGGGCGATGCCTCCTTCGCGGTTGCCGCGCCCGGCGCGAGAGAGACCCTCCCTCCCGCCTTCAGGGCGCTTGCCCGGCACGCGCGAAACTCCCCCTCCGGGGAGCGAGGCGACAGGGATCGGGGCGGACGGCGCGATGCGGGAGGCCCCCGGCTGCCGAACGTGGCGCACACCCCATCGGCGACGATGGAGCGGTGAGGAGGCTTCGGATCGTCGAGGCGCTCGCGCAGGCTGCCCGCGGCAGTGCGCGGCGCGGCGTCGACCGGGATGCCGATGCGGCCGGGCAGCTCGAGACGGCGGAGTGCGCCGCGCGCCGTGCGCTCTATCCGGCAGCGGTCAGTGCACCGGCGGCGATCGCATGGCGGCGGTTCGTGCGGCGCGGGCGAGCACCGCCGACGGCGGGCCGGCTGCGCAGCAGGCCGGCGGGAGGACGAGAGCCGTCAGGCCAGCGAGGCCGGCCCCCGGCGTCGCGTCAGAAGTTAAGACGCAGGTCCATCCCGATGCGGGTGTCGGGCTCGCCGCCGGTGCGGTGGCCGGCGGTGAGCGCGGCATCGATGCCGCTGCGGGCGAAACCGATGCCCGTGCGGTAGTGCTGCGTGCGCGATTCTCCACTGAATGCCATGTCGGCAAACGGCGTCAGCAGCCCGCCGGCGGCTGCGAAGCCGTAGCCGGCACGCGCGGTCAGCGACAGGCGCTGCGGCATCTCATGGCGCTCCCGGTCGAACAGCCGCTCGCGTGCCAGCGCGCCGTTCTGCTGCTGCCCCCATGACGGGCCGAGCGCCAGCGACAGCCCGCGCCCGCCGGCGGCCGGCGCGAGACGCACTTCCAGGCTCGCGCCCCATTCGCTCACGCCGTCTTCGGAGTGCAGCGCCAGCCAGTGGCCGGAGGCGTCGAGGCCGAAGCGCCCGCCCGGCTTCGACAGGCGCACGCCGCCCGACACTTCCATGCCGGTTCCCGTCACCCCGTCGCCGCCGTCCTGGCGCAGCGCCAGCGCACCGCGCGGCCGGATTTGCCACTCCGAACCCGAGGCAAGCGCGAAGCCGTCGTGCTCGGCCTCCATGCCGGCGCTGAGCCGCCAGCTCGTCGCCTTCAGGCCGCCGAGCGAGGAGGTCGAGGACGAGCCGTCCGTCTCGATCTGCGCAAGGCTGGCGCCGCCGATCGCCGACAGTGTGAAATCGGACCGCCGCGCCACCGGCATGCGCCCGCTCACCGAACCGGCCAGCAGCGACAGATCCTCTTTCTCGACAGTGCCGTCGGACGCGCGATGTTCCGCCTCGCCCGCGCCGGCGCCCAGTACCACACGCACGGCGCCGCCGCCCGCCGTCTTCATCTGGAGATAGGGCCACAGCGCCGTCAGCGATGTTTCCAGGCTGCCCTCGAACGCGCCCGGTTGGTAGTCCACCTCGCTCTCGCCGTGCGACAGCGCCACGCCGGCGGTCACTCTCTCGTTCAGCGGGCCGTCCACGCCGAGCCAGCCGGTCCATTGGCTGCCGTCCCAGCCGTCGCCGCTCCTGCCGCCCTCGAAGGCGCGCCAGTCGCCCCGGCCCCAGACCGTCCAGGCCGGGCCGCCCGAAGCTCCCTCGGACCCGGCCGCCGCCAGCGGCAGGGTGAAGGCGCTGCCGCCCAGCAGGGCCGAACCGCTCACTGCCCGGCTGCGGGCGGCCGTCCGGCCGTCCCAGCGGTCGATCCGATCCCACCGGTTGCCCTCTGCGGCCGGCAGCGCCGTCGCACCACCGACCCGTTGGCCGGCCAGTGTCAATGACTGCGCCCCCGGCGCCGCATCGAAGCGCTGCCCGATGGTGTCGACCGCGCCGGCCAGCGTCGCCTGCGCGACTGCCGCCAGTGTGTGCTTCAGAGCTCGCCGCTCCGTCTCTGTCGATGGTCCAGGCGGCGTCGGTGCCGTGGTCGTGAAAATGACCTTGTTGCTGCCGAACGTATACTCGATGTGGAAATCGTCGTCGCCCAACACGCTGAGCAACGTGCCCGCAAACGTGACCTTACCACCATCGGGTTTGCCGCCGGTGGGATCGTAAATCCCGGAATCGTTTACTTTAGATTTAATAACAGCTATAGCTGTGTACCCGTCATCAGGGTCAGATAAACTGGTCGTGTTATAAATATAGAAATACATATCCGAGCTGTACGAAGCAAGATTACTGTTCCGAGTACCTCCTTCGTAACTGTCCTCTCCACTAACCGTGAATGTGTAACCACTGTATGGAGTGATGGTCAGAAGTTGAGTGTCACTATGTTCAAATGAACTAAGAAAATAACTCCCATCATCGTTAGTTACTTCTCTGACAATTACTATATTGTCATCGTTGCTGGCGGGGAAATCTGCCGCTTTCGTTCCGCCCGAGAAATCCAGACTTCCCGAAGCGGTGACGGTGGAGTTCGTACCGTCGTCTGAGAAATAGAAGGTCAGCGTGCTCGCCCCGGCGGTCTGCGCGCCTCCGGCCAGCAAAGTCGTGCCTAACAGTAGCGCCGCACCGGCGCCGGCGAAGCGACGCGTGAACCCTCTTCCGCCTCTCCGGTTTGCGGGCGAGTCTTCGTGCCGACCGCTCAGACGCTCAGAAGTTTCCGGGGGGGGGTAAATAGTGAACGCCGGACCGGCAACGCCGCAGTCAACCGCCCGGCGGCCGCCCGCAGGGAGACGAAGGCGGAGACGCCGGCCATGGCGGGGCCGACGGTGCGGCAGGTCGGGCGAGAGGCTGTCATGGTCATGGCGAAGACCCCCTTGGTCGAAATCGTTTTAGCGACCGGACCGTAGCAATGGGCGGAACCGGATACAAGGCGTTGCGCGACGCAGTTGCAAAGTCGGGGAAGGCCTCGGAACCGGGCCGGGCGGCAATGCCGTCGCCCGGTTCCAAACAGGCGCGCTCAGCGCCAGGCGGTGCTGTCCGAGTCCTTGTCCCCGCCGCCCAGGCAGCGCGCGGCGCAGGCGGTCCAGGAGGCCCGGTCGTGGCCGAGGCGGCGGTTGAGGCGGTCCGCGATGCCAAGCGCGCTGTCGATGCCGACCGCGAGCATCATCGTCGGGATCGGGGCGTCCATGCCTTCGACGGCGATCGCCAGGCGATGCAGTCCGTCGTCGGGCAGCGCCTCGACGAAGAAGACGAAATCCACCTCCTCGGGCAGGGTGTCGATGCTCATCGGTCGCTTCCTCCCCCTTGCACGGCCCCCGCCGCTGGCGGGCCGGCAAGATGTCTGCGCCAGCCCCCTGCGGCAAGCGTCACTCCCAGCCCGCCAGCGTCGCCAGCGGGCTGGCGTCCCGGACCACCTCCACCTGGCGCCTGTCGAGCTTCTCGAAGGCGATGAAGGCCGCAACGTCCATCTCGTCGTCGAAGACCGCAAGCGGCTCGTCGGCCCCGAGCAGGAACACGGCGAAGCTCGGCGGCCAGACCGGCATGCCGCGGACATGATCGGAGCGCTCATAAGATCGGCGGGCGCACGCATCGCAGCGCGCGGCGCCGAAAGAGGGCGCTCCGCAGTCCGTGCAGCGGTCCGCACGGCGCCGGGTCCAGTAGCGGGCGCGGTTCGCGGCGTTCTTGCGTTCGGCAGACCGGCTGTCGGACTGGAGCACCGAACAGGGCGCACACCTGGCCCCGCTGCCTCTTGCCGGGGCGCCGCACTTCACGCACAAGCCGGTGGCGCGTCGGGCGGCGTAGAGTTCGCGCGCCGCCTCGCGTCGCGCGGCGCGGCAGGGCTCGCAGATCGTCCCGCCCGCGACCGGGGGCCGGCGTCCGCACCTCGTGCAGGCGTTGGCCGCGCGGCGGGCCGCATGGCGCTCGCGGCTGGCGATGCGGGCGGCCTCGCGCTTGGCCGCAGCCGGCTTGCCGCCATATTGAAGGCCCGCTGCCTTGGCCTCCGCGTAACGGATGCGGTCCGCCTCACGCCTCTTCGCGGCGCAGGGATCGCATGTCCGGCGGTCCGGCGCGACAGGATTGCGCCCGCACTTGCCGCACAACCCGGCTTCGCGCCGACGCTCGGCCTTCCGGCGCGAGCGCTCGCGCTCATAGGCTTTCGCACGGTCAGGATCGCGCCGGGGCTGTCCCGCTGCACGGAGACGCGCATCGCGCGCCCGCCCGGCAGCCCGGCCCTTCTCCGCGCAGCCATCGCAGACAGACCGGTCTGGCGCCGGGGGACGCTTCCCGCACTTCGGACACAAGCCGGCAGCCAGCCGCTCGGCAACCCGCCGACGGTGGCGCTCACGATCCTTCCGCTTCTGCACCTCTGGGTCTCGATACGCCACGGCGCCCTCCTGTCATGTTCGGGTCCCGAACGATGGACGCCCCGGCCGGCGGCGGGCCGGCCGGAAGTCCGGTGGAGAGCGCGGGTCAGCCCCGCTGCCGGCGGTCGGCGAATATCCCGAGACTCCGCCAGCCCCAGAGCTGCACGCCGCAGCTGCGCAACCTGACCCCCGTCGCGATGATGATCTCGTCCCTCGCGGGCCGCATGTTCGCGACCGCCTTCAGCGGCAGAACCCTGCCCCGCGCCTTGCGCCGCCCCTTCGGCTTCGCGCCGTCGGCCTGGACCGGCACGATGTCGCCATTGGCGAGCGAACGGAAGGTCTCGACGACATACCGGTCGTCCTCAAGACCGGCGCCGACGAAGTGGGTGAGAAACGTGCGCGCGTCGCCGCGCGGCGCCAGAACCGCCTGCATGATGCCGTGCTCCTTGTGGAGGTAGGGGGAACGGCGGCAGCGGCTCCCTCCGGGAGCCCCACTCGCCGCCCGGCTCATGGCCGAGCCTCCCCTCTCGGTGGAGCAACGCCGGCAGGCTTCTACACCACGACGGAGGACATGATCGAAAGGTGGTGCGGGTGCTGCGGTGGATTTGGGATGCAGATTTCCATTGACACGCTGTGTCGAGCCTGGCCAGAGTAGCACAAATGTTCCGCATGGATCCGGCATGGAGGCTGTCAGCCCGTCAAGATCGGAATTCTCCCTCCTGGGCGAGCGGGGGGGCCTTTCCATCAAGGTCCTTTCCGGCGAGGTCGGCTATTCGAGATCGACACTCTATCGCTGGGAACGCCGTGAAACGCCGGCGCACTGGGCCGTGATGTCGAGACTGCAAGTGCTGGCTCGGAAGAATGTCCCAGGCGAACCCGTATGGCGCCCGTTCCGGTTCATCGATCTCTTCGCCGGCATCGGCGGGATGCGCCGGGGGTTCGAAGCTGCAGGAGGGCAATGTGTCTTCAGCTGCGAGTGGGACCGGTGGTCCCGCAACACCTACCTCGCCAACTACAACTGCGATCATGATGTCGCGGGCGACATCACCAAGGTGCCCGCAGACGCCGTTCCCGAACACGATGTGCTGCTCGCGGGGTTCCCGTGCCAGCCGTTCTCGATCGCTGGCGTCAGCAAGAAAAACGCCCTCCACCGACCGCACGGTTTCCATTGCGAGGCGCAGGGAACGCTCTTTTTCGATGTAGCCCGGATCATCGAGGCACGGCGTCCGCGCGCATTCCTTCTCGAGAACGTGAAGAACCTGGTCGGGCACGACCGGGGAAGGACCTTCAGGGTCATCCACCGTACCCTGACGGAGGAACTGGGCTACCGGGTCCATTGGAAGGTGATCGATGCGCGCTCTTGGGTACCACAGCACCGCGAGCGCATATTCATCGTCGGGTTCCGGGAGGAAAACAGCTTCACCATCAATGATCTCGGCGTGCCGGCAGACAGCCCGCGCCTCGCATCGATCCTTCATCCCGAGGATGGAAGCGAGCCCGGCGAGGCCCCCTGGACCTCCGGGCCGGAGGCCACGGTTAGCAGCAAGTACACGCTCTCGGACCATATGTGGCGCTATCTCCGTGACTACGCGGCCCGGCACCGTGCCGCCGGTAACGGCTTCGGTTATGGCCTTGTGGGTCCGGAGGATACGGCACGAACTCTTTCCGCCCGCTACTACAAGGACGGCTCCGAGATTCTGATCCGCCAGGAGGGCAGGAACCCCAGAAGGCTGACGCCCCGGGAGTGCGCGAGGCTGATGGGATTTGACCGGCCGGGCGAAAGCGACTTTGTGATTCCCGTCTCCGACACCCAAGCCTATCGCCAGTTCGGCAATGCCGTCGTCGTGCCCTGCGTCGAGGCGCTGGCCCGCCACATGGCTCCTTGGATCGTCACGGACCGGGCCCCGACGGAACCGGAGCTTTCGTACCTTGCCTGACATCGTGGATGCGGCCACACGTAGCCGGATGATGGCCGGTATCCGTGGCAGGGACACACGACCGGAACTCCTGATCAGACGGGGCCTGCATGCGCGGGGCTTCCGCTACCGGCTCCATGTTGCCACACTTCCCGGCAGACCGGACATGGTCTTTCCGTCCCGGCGCGCAGTGATTCTCATCCATGGATGCTTTTGGCATGGCCATGATTGCCATCTTTTCCGGTGGCCATCGACTCGTCCCGAATTCTGGCAACGCAAGATCGGCCGCAACAGGGAACGGGACCAGGAAGTCCGCGACAGTCTAGAGGCTTCCGGCTGGCGCATTCTCGAGATCTGGGAATGCGCCCTCAAGGGGAAGGTCCGTCGCCATATATCCGAGGTCGAGGAGAGGGCCGCCGCGTGGCTGCGCGACGGAATCGCAAATGTGGAGATCAGGGGGATGGCGCATGGGAGGGGTTGACCTTTCCGCCTGGATCGAGGAATGCTCCACTACCGGCAGTCTCTGGTACGCGAAGCGTCTCACCGGCAACGACACGCTGGCCAACGGCACGCACCAAGCCGGTCCTTATATTCCGAAGGAGGTGCTCTTCCGAGCACTTCCCGCGCTTGACCGGAAGGATACCCTCAACCCGGATATTCGGTTCAGCCTCATCATAGACTCCCATGCTGAGCGGAGAACGGTCCGGGCTATCTGGTACAATAACCGGTTCCACGCCGGAACCCGAAACGAGACCCGCCTGACCGGATTTGGCGGAGCGTCTTCCGCTTTGCTGGATCCGGAGAGTACCGGTGCCCTTGTAATCTTCGCCTTTATTCCTGACGGACCGATTGCTTTATGCCGAATCTGGGTCTGCCGCAGCGAGGCCGAGGAAACTCTTGTTGAGGACCATATCGGGCCTGTGGACCCCGGAGCCGGACGGCCACTTTTGCCACACCCGTCGGACGGGTTTCAGCCGTTGATTTCGGCACCGGAGATCCCCGGTGACTGCTATCTGCAACCGCACGCACTTCCCCCTGAGTGGCTGGAGCACTTTCCGTCAGGACTAGACATTGTTAGAAAGACCGTTGAATTGCGCCCCGGCCGGCAACGCATTCCTGATCTTCGCTTACTTCGGCGACGCGAATGCGAGTATCAGCTGTTCCGCAGCATCGAGGATGCCGTCGAACTGCCGATCATCAAACAAGGATTCACCAATGTCGAGGAGTTCGCCCGACACGCTAATTCGCTGCTTCAGAGGCGAAAATCCAGATCAGGACGCTCGCTCGAACTGCACGCTCGTATCATCTTTCTGGAGGAAGGCCTTCGGGAGGGAAGTGATTTCTCCTATCAGCCGGAGACGGAACCAGGGAAACGCCCCGACTTCGTATTTCCCTCCGCCGATGCTTACCGGGACGCTTCCTTCCCAGACGAGCAGCTTCGCATGCTTGCGGTGAAAACTACATGCAAGGATCGCTGGCGCCAGATACTTAATGAGGCCGACCGAATCGAGCGAAAGCACTTGCTCACACTGCAGGAGGGCGTGTCCGAACAGCAGTTCCGGGAAATGGCTGTTGCCGGGGTGCAGCTGGTCGTCCCTAGCCCGTTGCTTCGCAGGTTTCCCCAGAACCTGCGATCGCAAATTCGAACACTCAGGTCTTTTATCGATGACGTGCGCCTGCCCCCACTTGTGGCTCAAACTCATGGACAACCCCATGATCCTTGAGGCTCACATAGCTGCACTCTCTGGCTGGTGTAAAAGCATCCGGCTTTCATGCTCGGTGCCGCGCTATACGCCTTTTAAGGCATCACAAAGGGGCACGACACAACGTAGAGAGATCGTTCGCGGCCTAAATATGGACTTACCCCTGCCCGACGAGGCCAAGATAATGGATCAGAGAGACGGCATCGAAGGTCGAAACGACGAAGCGCACATTCAGGTGTTGGGTGGGCTTCGGCACCCGCCCCACAAGGTGCACACGGTGATCGACCTTCCCCCGCTTTTGGTCGTCATATCCTTTTCAATATCGGTCAGCAGTTGTGCCAAACACTCCCTAACCTCACCAAGAGCGGACTCCTCGTCGCCTGCGCGCGCGCCCCTTGACAGCGCCGTACCAACTCTAATTCAAATGTTTGGCAATTGGGGTCGCGCTACATCCGACATAATTCAGGCATTTTAGCAATGTCGATAACCACGGTCGGATTACCTCGATGAAGACTTGGGTGCTGAACGGGGACGTACTTGAGGTTGCTTCAGGCAATCTGCGCATTGCCGCCGACGCGGATCAAGTGTACGCGTCCATAGTCGAAGGGACACCCGCTTGGGCGGACCTGCCGGCAGGACGATGTGGATACGCAGACAGGCTCCGCTTCTCGCATTACTCGGTAGATATGTTCGCACTTATTGAGAATGAACCGAATTCTGACCGGCCGGTTGTTTCTTTTTGCGCTCGGACCCAAAATAGTGTGATGTTTCCAATTTCCAAACAGGCCGCGACGCGCGGACACGTCGTATACGGCCAGGTCTGGTATCCAGCAACACCAAGCGCCAACGCCGTTCTCTTGAAACTTTTGGAAAAAAGCGAACTTGCTTCCAATGCAGAACGCCCTATAACCGTGTCCGGTATCTTGACATTAAAGAGGGCAGCTGCTGAAGGTGGCCCGGTCATTGATAACTTGACGGCCGAGGCGCTGACGCGCCTTGTTGACGGGGGACGCTCAGACCAAGGTCCACAAGGGATAACAGTAGATCTGTATCCATATCAGCGCGATGGCTGGCACTGGCTTTGCTTTCTCCTGCGCGAACAGCTCGGTGGGGTGCTGGCCGATGAAATGGGGTTGGGCAAGACACTTCAGGTAATCAGCGCACTACGCGACCCAGGCGGGATATCGCTCTCGGGCGGAACGTTGGTGCTAGCGCCTGGCTCTCTTCTTGAGAACTGGATGCGTGAAATTGCCAGATTCTGCCCCGATTTTCGAGCTCTCAAGCATCATGGAAGTGATCGCACTGGTACACCAACGCAACTGCGGAACTATGACGTCGTTGTCTGCTCTTACGACACTGCAATTAGGGATCTCTCGCTACTGCGGATGTTGGAGTGGAACGTGGTTGTCCTCGACGAGGCACAGAATATCCGAAATCCCAATGCACGCCGAACGCGGGCTGTAAGTCAAATAAAGCGGAGGGTAGGCTTGGCCGTCACTGGCACACCGATCGAGAACAGGCTTCGCGATCTCTGGTCCATTATGAATTTTGTGGCGCCTGGCTACCTCGGTGATTTGAGGAGCTTTGAACAAAAGTACGGAAAAGATCGAAATGGAGCGACTAGGCTGGAACCAATCGTCACACCCCTGATGTTGCGACGGCGAGTATCCGAGGTAGCCAATGATCTACCTGATCGTATCGACATACCGGAATTTGTCGAGTTCAACGAGGCGGAAGCCGGCGCATACGAAATAATTCGGGAACAGTGCCTTTTAGAGTGCGGGTCTGCGGCTACACTAGTCTCCCTAGCGAAGCTCCGACAGTTCTGCGCACATCCTGCGATCGTGGATGACCAGGTTGCGATGGACGGCGGATCGTTTTCGAAGTTTGATCGGTTCAAAACTCTCTTGGAGGAAATTTTTTCTCTTCAGGAGAAAGTGCTTGTTTTTACCTCGTATTTGAAAATGTCTGATGCCATTGCTGCTATGGCCGCGAGTGTGTTCAGGGTGCCGGCCGCCACCCTCGACGGGCGCCTCGCCGTGGAGATGCGGCAGTCGGTGATTGACAGGTTTTCGTCCCACGCGGGGCCCGCGGTGCTCGTGTTGAATCCCAGGGCCGGCGGATCCGGCTTGAACATCACTGCTGCAAATCATGTCATCCATTACAATCCAGAGTGGAATCCCGCCTTGCAAGACCAGGCTTCGGCACGGGCGCATCGACGTGGTCAGACACGACCCGTTACAGTCCATCGCCTGGTCTGCGCAGGCTCAGTTGAGGAAGTAATGGAAGAGCGGCTGCAGCGTAAGCGGGAAATTTCAGCAAGGGCGGTCGTAGGAGTGGAGGGAAGGAGGAAAGACTATAAGGACATTCTGGCCGCGCTGGAGCGCTCGCCTTCCACCAAGGGGAGCGATAGGATATGATCGAACTTGCCGTATCCAAGGTCCTGAGTGCGAATGATACCGGAGAGACAGGTGGGCACCAGGCTGGCCTCCTGATTCCAAAGCAGGATCGTCTTCTGTCATTTTTCCCGGCGCTCGATGCGTCGCGCTTGAATCCACGTGTTCATCTGCTATTTGAGGACGATGAGGGCCGAACTAGAGAGTTCGCGTATATCTACTACAATAACCGCCTGTTTGGGGGTACTCGTAATGAGTATCGTCTGACCCGTATGACGAAGTATATCCGGGAAGCCCGGCTGACGGCTGGGGACCAGGTGGTAATGCAGCGGCGTGGCAATGGGACCTACTCGATTTCGTACCGTCGCGTCAACAGCGTGTCAACACGGGTGAACGCGATAGGCGAGACAGTGATCAAGCTAGGTTCCGGTTGGAGAGTCATAACAGTCAAGGAGAACGGAGATGGCAGTCATAGAAGATATTGAGTCAATTCCTGATCCAGGACGGACGATCGAGGGATTGCGGGACACTGGCTACAACTTCGAAACGGCCGTCGCGGACTTGGTTGACAACTCGATTGCTGCTGCGGCAACAGTTATCGATATTCAGTTGTTGCTGGGTTTTCGCGGTAACGTTCGACTTTCTATTGCCGACAATGGTGGTGGCATGGACAGGGAAGGCTTGATTCAGGCAATGCGGTATGGTTCGCCCCAGCGCCCGGATCCAGCAAGCTTGGGCAAGTACGGCTTAGGCCTAAAGACGGCGTCCACGGCATTCTGCCGTCGTCTGTCCTTGATTTCTCGTGCTTCGGCAGCTGACCTCGCGGTAATGGCGACATGGGACCTTGATCATGTGGTGACGAAGCAGAGCTGGCTACTCCAGATGTCGGAGGAGCCGAATGCGGAGGCTTTGGAGCATCTTGAAAAGGTGGCACCAGGATCACCGGGTACTGTGGTCCTTTGGGAGAAGGTGGACCGTTTGCTTAAGAACTATGTCAATCCTGCTGGCTCCCATGCTAACAAGGCGATTGAAGCTAGGCAGCGCAGATTGGTTGAACACCTCGGCATGACGTATCAGAGATTTCTGGACAAGTCGGATGACCGTGCTCGAAGTATTGATATTTTGGTAAATGGACAGCGGGTGGCACCTTGGGATCCGTTCCAGAGGACTATTGCGGAAGTGGTGGCTGAGGAAGACGTCGAAGTGGTGGCAGAGGGAGATGTAGTAGAGGAAAACGCTCAGGCAAGGTTTCAGGTGCGTGCCTACATTCTTCCCCGCCGGGAAGAATTTCCGGACGATAAAATGGCACAGGAAGCCAAGCTTTCATCGGATATGCAGGGTATATATATTTACCGGGAGCAGCGCTTGATTCATCAAGCAGATTGGTTGGGTATGTTTCAAAAGGAGCCGCATGGCGCCTTGCTGCGGGTTGAATTTTCGTTTGATCATATGTTGGACAACGCGTTTAATCTCGATATCAAGAAGTCACAGATTATCCTCAACGATAAGCTTTGGGACTGGCTCAAGGATCAATTTCTAACTGCACCGCGTCGTGAAGCTAATCTTCGATATCGTCGCGGTAGGCAAAAGGATGTTTTTAGGGAAGCGACAGGTACTCATGATGCCTCGAATAATTCTATCCGTGACAAAGAAGCGGAAATAGGTGGTCCGGAGGTAACAGTGATAAATCCGGACACCGGTGAGGTGACGATTAACAACACTCATGGAGAATTTCGGCGAAGATTGAGAGTTAGGCAAGCAGATCGACCGGGTGAGGTATTCGTGCAACCGGCACAAGATGTTAACGAGGGACTTTTGTTCGAACCGGCAATTATAGATGGCTGCAAAGCGGTGCGAATTAATATCCAACATCCGTATTATCATAAGGTTTATATTCCAAATCGAAACGATAGTGTAACGATTCAAGGCATGGATTCGTTGCTATGGGCGCTTTGTGTCGCCGAGCATAGCGCGACGACGGACAGGACCCAGCAGGCGTTCGAGGCCATGAGATACGAAATGACCCGAATTTTGCGTAAACTAGTCGAGAGCTTGCCGGATCCGGAGATTGGTGACGATGCAGCCAACGATTAGTCCAGATCTTCTCGCGAAAGCTATTTCGATAGCCACAAAGCTCGAGTTCCGTGCAACAACGGGCGTGGATGGCGAGGGTCAGCACTGGTATCTTCTTCAACCAAGGGGAACACCTGCAAATCATGGCTTTGGTATTCGTGTTATTTTGGGATGGCGTCGACTTTGGATCGACTTCGAGCCCGGCAAGTTTGCTGCAACACTCCTTGCGGACATGGGCAAGGCAGAGCCAGACGGCCAATCAGCATTTTGCGCGGTACTCAATGACAGTGTTAGCCGAGGTGCGAATATCGAATTGGAGATTAATGGAGCGCGACTGGCGTATGATAGCGAAGAATTGTGGACCGCAGAGTGGAAACGGATTGTTCTGACGATGAGCAAGGGACTGCTTGAACTGGGTGTGGATCAAGGTGAATGGGATTGGCATATCGTCTCCGACTGGACAAAGCGGTTTGCTGCGGCAATAATCGCAATACTTCCTTTGGAGGCATCGGGCGTATATGGGTTGGAGGTTGCCGGATTTCCCGAAGGGGCTCTCACGGCCGTTCAGATGAATCGATACGAGCGGGACCCGCGAAACCGAGCGGCGGCAGTTGCGTTACACGGTACGGCATGCGCCGGGTGTGGTCTTGAGTTGAAATCTAAGTATGGGCCTATCGCTGAGAGCCTTATTGAAGTTCACCACGTTACACCGGTTTCCCAGCTGGGCGCGGGCTATGTGATCGATCCAATGCACGACCTCGTTCCGCTATGTCCCAATTGCCATGCTGTCGTGCACCGCCAGGTGCCGCCATTGACCATCGGTGAGCTTAGACAATTGCTGGACTGCGACTTCCGGGAAGTCGAAGTGTGTGCTCCTAGGGAGGGGGGTGATTCGGGTTGAAGAAGAAGCTTTGCACGGCTCGGGCGGGGGGTATGTTCGAGGGGTCGAGCTGCCCTGATCTGGTGGATAGTTTAGGTTTCTGGGAGCGTGATCTGACCTCAATGAATCGGAGGGGGATTCACAGGGCCTGGGAGTCGTGATTCAGGCTTCCGACCGGGAGGCAGGAGGCCGGTGATGATGTCGAAGGCGCTTTCCCTCGATCTTCGCATTCGGGTTCTGTCGGCGGTGGCGGAGGGCCTGAGCCATCGGGCGGCTGCGGCGCGGTTCGGTGTGAGTGCGGCGAGCGTGAGCCGGTGGCGCGCACGGATGCGCGAGCAGGGTGACGCCCGCCCGAAGGCGCTTGGCGGAGACCGCCGGTCGGGGCGGATCGAGGCAGAGCAGGGTGTGATCGTGGGTCTTCTTGAGGAGAACCGGGACATGACCATCGAGGAGTTGCGCGCCGCTCTGGGCAGGCGCGGTCTCGTCTTCAGCTATGGGGCGATCCAACGCTTTCTCGCGCGCCATGGCCTGACGCGAAAAAAACACGCGGCGGAGCAAGTCCGCCCGGACGTCCTGAGCCGGCGGCGCGCCTGGCGCGACGGCTAGCTCGGTCTCGACCCCGACCGGCTGGTGTTCATCGACGAGACCTAGGCCAAGACCAACATGGCCCGCACCCACGGCTGGGCCCCGCGCGGCGAACGCCTGCGCATGGCCATACCCCATGGGCACTGGAACACCACCACCTTCGTCGCCGGGCTCACTCGGCGCGGCATGATCGCCCCCTTCGTGCTCACCGGCGCCATCGACCGCGATGCCTTCGAGACCTACCTCAAGCAGGTCCTGGTCCCCGAGTTGCGGCCCGGCGATATCGTCATCATGGGCAATCTCTCCAGCCACAGGGGACCCAAGGCCCGAAAGATGATCGAGGATGCCGGCGCGCAACTCCTCTTCCTGCCGCCCTACAGCCCTGATTTCAATCCCATCGAACTGGCCTTCGCCAAGCTCAAGGCACGGCTTCGAAAAGCCGCCGAGAGAACCGTCGACGGCCTCTGGAACACCATTGGCCGCCTCTCCCGGACCTTCTCGCCGCAAGAATTCAAAAACTACTTCAACGCCGCCGGCTACATCGCAACGTGATCGGATTCCGCTCTTGTCCGAAGATTGCAGAGATTTTCGGACAGAGAGTGGCGCCCGATCGCGAAGCGTCCTCAATCCGCGGTTTCGAGATCCCGCTCGATGCTGTCGCCGATGCGGGCGGCGGAGGCCTTGACGGTGTCGCGGGCGAGGTGGGCGTAGCGGGCGGTCGTCTGAACCTGGGTGTGGCCGAGCAGCTTGCCGATCATCGGCAGGCCCTCGCCGAGCGCGAGCGCGCGGGAGGCGAAGCTGTGGCGCAAATCGTGGATGCGCACATCGTCGAGCCCGGCGCGCGCCCGGATGCGCCGCCAGGGGTGCTGCAGGTCGGTGAGATGCGAGCCCGGCTTGCGGCCGACGATGACCCACGGGTTGTCGTCATCGCGGGGCAGGGAGGCCAGCAGCCGCACCGCCGCAGGCGCCAGCGGCACGGACCTGCCGCCGGTCTTGCTATCGGGCAAGCGCAACTCGCCCGCCTTGAGGTCGACATGCTCCCAGCGCAGCTTCTGGATTTCCGAAAGCCGGCAGCCGGTCAGCATCAGCAGCCGGAATGCGACCGCCGCCGAGCGCGTCTCGGAACCGTCCGTGAGGATTTCGTCGAGGACCCTGCCGAGCCGCGAGAACTCCTCGGCGCTGAGGAACCGCTCGCGCTTCTCCTCCTTGTAGCGCTTGATATGCAGGCAGGGGTTGGAGCCATCGGGCCGGAGACCCCACACCTCTGCCATATTGAACATCTTGGAGAGCACCCCGAGCGTCCGGTTGGCCTGATAGGGCGTCTTGCGCAGGGCATGGTGCAGCTCGGCGATGTCGCTGCGCTGAATATCGCCGATCTTCCGCGCGCCGAGCCGGGGCGTGACGAACAGATCGACCGAGCGGCGATATTCGTAAGCCGTGCTCGGCTTGCAATGGTCCGGGACATATTCGCCGAGGAACCGCTCGCCCAGATGCTTCACGGTTGCGGCCCTGCGCCCGGCGTCGCGCTCCGCCGCCGGGTCGTCGCCGCCCTTGGCCTCTGAGACCAGCGCCATGGCCCGCCGCCTGGCGGTGTCCGGCGCGATCGCGCCGTGGGGGCCGAGCGTCATGCGTCGCAGCCGCCCGTTGGCGCGGAACTGGACGACATAGAATTTGCGCCCCGAGGCCCGCACGCGCAGTCCGAAGCCTGGAATGTCGGTGTCCCAGTAGAAGCGCTCGCGACCGTCGGCCTTGATGGCGTCGACATTGCGTTTGTTGATCCTGAAGCTGGCGGCCATGTCGGTCCCCGAAGACCCGTGCGATGGGAATCAGTATATCAAGCTGGGAATCACATGGGAATCAAATGGAATGCATTCGGGGCGCATCCCGGCGTATCCGTTCGCCCTTGCCATCGGGATCGACTGCGAATATAAATAAGCTTTATCAATAGTTTATCTCATATCTGCGCAGCGAGGGCGCGTCAAGGCTGCGAATGGCGAAAGCCGCATTAGACACACTCATAACCTGAAGGTCGCAGGTTCAAATCCTGCCCCCGCAACCAAACAACCCCTTGAAAACACTGCGTTTTCGAGGGGTTTTCTTTTGTCCGAATTTTGCCGAAACAGTGGCTGGCAAACAATTGGCAAACATTTTGATTCGAACTCCTGCGCATCGGAGCGCAGCCGCGCCATGGCCATCTGACGCGCAGAGCCTGGATCGCCGACAACGCGATGCACCGATTCGAGCCAGTCGCCGTGCCGGTTCGGTGAGCCGTGACAGGGGAGTGCCGCCGGCGTCTCAGGCCACGCTGCCGAGCCGTTGTGGCGTGAAGTCCGGCGGGTAGGGTCAAGCACCTTTCAGTCGTCGTCACGCACGGTCGGGGCGTGCGCCGTCAGGAGGCCGGGGACAGGCGAGGTTTCGGGTGAGGTCGGATGCCGGAGAGGCGTCCGCGCCGTGTCCCAGCCCGGAGCCTGCCCATGTCCGATACCATCTCCGCCGACTACACCCTTCGCCCAAGCGAGCTCGCGGCGACGCTCGCCCTGCTGGTCGAGGCGCGCCAGCCCTGCATGGTCTGGGGACCACCCGGCGCCGCCAAGTCGCAGATCGCACAGCAGGTCGCGGCTGCGGCGAACCGCGAATATGTCGATGTCCGCGCGCTGCTGATCGATCCCGTGGACCTGCGCGGCGTCCCCTGGCGCGACGAGGCGGGGCGCACCCGCTGGGCGCCGCCGGCCTTCCTGCCGCCGACCGGCGATGCAGGACGCTTCCTGATCAATCTCGAAGAGTTGCCCTCGGCCGTGCCGATGGTCCAGGCAGCGCTCTACCAACTCGTGCTCGACCGCAAGGTCGGCGAATACACGCTGCCCGAGGGCGCCTCGCTGATCGCCTGCGGCAACCGCGAGACTGACCGCGGCGTGGTGCATCGGATGCCGACGCCGCTCGCCTCTCGTTTCGTCCATCTGGAGATCCGGGTCGACGCCGCCGACTGGTGCGCCTGGGGCGCGGCCAACGGTATTGCGCCCGAGGTGTTGTTCTTCATCCAGCTCCGGCCGGAGCTCCTGCACAATTTCGATCCGCAGTCGAAGGAGCGCGCCTTCGCCTGCCCGCGCACCTGGGAGTTCGCGAGCAACATCGTGAAGCGCCGCAGCGGCCTCGACGCCGGCGTCGAGCGCGCGCTCTTCCGTGGCGCGGTCGGCGAGGCGGCGGCGGTGGAGTTCGCGGCCTTCCTCAATGTCTGGCGCGAACTGCCCCATCCCCGAGCCGTCATCGACGATCCCGAGGGCGCCGACATCCCGGAGAACGCCAGCGCGCTGATCGCACTCTGCGGCTCCCTCTATCGGCTCGCCTCGGACGTGAACCTCGACGCCATCGTGACCTACGCCACGCGGCTGCGGCGCGAGGTCGGCGAGTTCCTGGTCGGCTCCTGCATTCGCCGCGAGCCGGCGCTGCAGCGCTCGCCCGCCTTCATCCGCTGGGCCGCCGCCCGCACAGACTGACCGGAGGCCATCATGAATCTCACCCACGACGCCATGCTGGTGTCCCTGCGCATCGCCGCCTGGTCCGGCCGCCTCTACGACAGGGCTGCATCCAACCACGTCGCCGCCGCCCATGACGCCGCGTCCAGCGCCGGGCGCTACAACAAGCGGTTGCTGCCGAAATGCGCCTTCGCCGCACTCACCGCGACGCTCAGCAAGGCGCGCACCACCCATTACGAGCAGACCCTGCCCTGGGACGACCAGGGCAGCCGGCTGCTCACCGTCGCCAACCATGCGCGCTACACCGAACTGATGGACGCCTTGCGCGAGCGCATGATCCGCGAGCGCGCCCGTTTCATCGACGACTATGACGATCATATCGACCAGGCGCGGCTCGACCTCGGCAAGCTCTTCTCCATCGACGACTATCCCTCGAAGGAAGCGCTGCGAGGCCAGTTCGCCATCCGCTACCGGATCGCCCCGGTGCCGGACGCCGAGCACTTCATGGCGAAGCTCGCCTCCGACGACATCGAGCGCGTACAGCGCGACATCGAGCGCCAGATCGAGGAGCGGCTGCGCGACGGTGTGGGCGACCTCTATCGCCGCCTCGGCGAGGCGGTCGAGCGCGTCTCCGAGCGGCTGCGGGAGGACGAGAGCGGCAAGCCGCTCGTGTTCCGCAACAGCCTGATCGGCAATATCCACGACCTGGTGGAGGTCGTGCCGCGCCTCAACATCTTCGGCGACGACGAACTGGCGCGGCTCTGCGAGCAGGTGAAGGGCAAGATCGCGAGCGTCGAGCCGGACGCGCTCCGGCCGTCGAAGAACTTCGACCCGGTGGCCCGGCAGCGCGTGAAGCGCGACGCCGACGAACTGATGGAGCGGTTCGCAGGCTACTTCGGGACGTCCGACCCGCACTCCGAGCGGGAGGCGGCCTGATGGTGAGCCGCATCGAGAGAGAATCCGCCGCTCGCATGAGCGCCTGCGTGACCGAGCTTCTGAGGAAGCAGCCCTTCTTCGGGAGCCTGGCGCTCCGCCTGCCGCTCCGGGCCGACGCGACCCGTGAGACCCTGGCGAGCGACGGTCGGGAGATCCGCTATTCGCCGCAATGGATCGCTGGCGCCGATGCCCATGTCATCGAGACGGCGATCGCCCGCGTGGTGCTGGCCTGCGCGCTCAAGCATCACACGCGTCGGCGGGATCGCGATCCCGAACGCTGGCAGCAGGCCTCGCAACTCGTGACGCACGGGCTGCTGCGCGATGCCGGCTTCGCCCTGCCGCCTGACGCGGAGGCGTGGGAAGGCATCGGCGTGGAGGAGGCCTACGACCGCCTGCCGGAGCCGCAGGACAACAATGCTGGTGGCGACGACGGCTCCGGCAGCAGTGACGCGGCGGGTGGCGAACAGTCGGACGCCGGCGGAGGCGCCGCTCCGCCCAGTTGCGACCCCTCCGGCACCGGTGAGGTCATGGACGCCCCCTCCGGTGCGGGCGACACCAATGCCGCTCCCTCCCCGACCGAAGCGAGCGCCGAAGAACAGGCCTGGGACGAAGCGATGCATCAGGCGTTGAGCCTAGCCAGGGCCGAGGGCAAGGCGCCGGGCGCGGTCGAGGAGACGGTGCGCGGCGCCCATGCCGGCCGCGTCGACTGGCGCACCCTGCTGCGCCGCTACATGACTGAGGCCGCGAAGCGCGACTACAGCTGGAGCCTGCCCAACCGCCGCTTCATCGATGCCGGCCTCTATCTGCCCTCGATCCGCTCCGAAGGGATCGGGACCATTGCCGTCATTATCGACAGCTCGGGTTCCCTGCCGACCGCGACGCTGGCCGCGTTTTGGGCCGAGGTGCGCGAGATCGCCACCGAGCTCCAGCCCGAGAGCGTCTTCCTGCTGCAGGTCGATGCCGCCGTGCAGGACGCGGCCGAATACTCCGCCGCCGACCTGCCCGACACGATCGCGGTGAAGGGCCGGGGCGGCACCGACTTCCGGCCGGGCTTCGAGTGGCTGGAGCGGCAGGGCATCCGCCCGGCCGTCTGCCTCTACTTCACCGACATGCTGTGTTCGCGCTACCCCGAGACCGAACCCGGTTTCGACGTCCTCTGGGTCAACTATGCCGACCCGCCGTCGGAGCGCTCCCGCGAGCCCTGGGGCGAGCGCATCGACATCGCGGCCTGAGCGCCGGTTCCTGGTGTAGCGAGACGGCAATCACCTGACAGTTTGGCCGCCGCCGGCGAGTTCTTACACCACGCAGGGGGCATGGTAACGCTCATAGCCTTTGCGCGAGAACAATGACGATGCCAACTTGCACTTTATCGTGCCAATTCGGTGCTCATCAGTGACCGTGCCCGCTCGGCCCAGATCGGCTCCAACTGTGCAGCCTCATAAAGCCGACTACGCAGGGCGTTCATCGCCTTATCGCGGGCCGGACCATCCGGCATTGTCCTTAGTTCGTCGAACGCTTCCTTGATCCTCAAATGCCGCCGGTGCGGCAATCGGATACCATCTTTAGTGAGCGCATTTCCTGTGACCACTCGTGGAGTGCCTGCCGGAAAATATCGACACTTGTGTGATCGCAAGCCATGTTGCGCAATGATATGCCTTACCTTAAACAAGTTTGCCCGAACAGCCTTGTCCCCGCTCAAGCACATGTCGTCGACATACACGGTGAACCGAAGGTCGAGGCCATCGGCAAGCTCCGCGATCTCATCAAACATACGTTTGTGGGCGAAGTACGAGAGAATCGGACTGACCGAACTTCCGGTCGCCAGATGTTCGTCCACAGTGAGCAGTTTCGCGAGAGTCATGGCAACGTCGCTTCTGCATTTCATTGTCTTCTTGAAAAACAGATATACTGCATGCTTGCTCACACTCTGAAAAAAGGCGCGGATATCTACCTTCACCAAATTTGTGTCAGCGCTATGGCATTTTGCATTGGTAATATAAGATCTGCCGCGCACCGCCGAATGAAGATAGTCAGGTGTTTCGATCCGTCCTAGCCATCGCGTTACTTTCAGGTGGATCGCCTTAAGGCGATCCTTGGGCTCCTGTACGGCTCTTTTCTTTTGCTTGCCAACCATGAAACGCTTGTAGTTGTCTTCGCGGTTCGTGAGATCTTCTAGCTCGGCAAGATCAACACCCAACCGCTTCGCCAGCTCTGCTGGAGATGTCACTTTATACAATGGCGATTGGTTCAACGGGTAGCGCTTCATGATCAAGCCTCGTGATTATGTTTTCTACGAGAAATCATCGCAACCCAATCGAGCATGTCAAGCGCCTTGTCTGCCACAAATGTCCGCGCGCGTTCTGAAAAGTCTGAATCGCTTGTTCGTTCTGCGAATAGCATCAGCGAAGACATTGGAATCTCAAAATAGCTTGAGTACCGTTCAAGGGTTTCAAGGGTGACTTTTTTGTGACCTGCCTCAAGCTCTGTAATGAACGAACGCGAGAACCCTAGTTCACGGGCAAGCTCGGCCTTGCTCATATCGTGATATACTCGAACCAGCCTTAGCGCTTCATTCAACATTGCTCGTTCCTGCACGTTGGTAGCTTAGAGGTTCTCGACCACCCAACGGACTGCGCGGAACACCGCCACGAATCTCGCGACCACCTTCCACACAATGAGCAGAATGCATCGCATCCTGCGTCCACGACGGCTCCATTTCGAGCGCGCCGCGGGTTTTTCGAGAGAGCTTGACCCGGCGACCGGGGGACCAGTGTTTTTGGTCATACCTGATTCCTTTCGTCTCAGAGCACCGGACACCATTGTCCGGCGTCACGCTCTCTGAGACAGGCTCAGGCCAAGCACCTCCAAGCCACCGTGATCGCCCATTCACGCGGGCGATCCTTACCGGGCCTCGCCACCGTGCCGCCCGTTGCCGGAGGACGACGGCGCTACGCCGGCAAGAGGAAGAGACCACCGTCTCCAAGCGTCTGGTGACGCCACATATGCGTGATGCCTTCCCGGTCGCCCACAACATATAGTGCCTTGCTCTCTGAGAGTCAAGAGTAGTTCGCCTGTGTGTCGGTAACACGGGATATGTCCGGTTGATGTACCAGATGATCTGTCCGGTTTTAGAAGTCTTCCAGGCCATAGGGGGTTTGGATGCGTCGGACGGAGCAGGCACAGGGACTGAGGCTGATGAAGTTCGAGGAGGTTTACGGTCGCAGCCGGCGTGGTGTGCTGAGCCAGCTGGAGGCGTCGGAGATACTGGGTGTGTCGGAGCGGACCTTCCGTCGCTGGCGGGATCGCTTCGAGGCGGAGGGTGCGGATGGCTTGTATGACCGCCGCCTGGGGCGGGCGTCGGCGCGGCGCGCGCCGGCGGACGAGGTGATGGCGGTGCTGGAGCTGTTCGAGACACGCTACTGGGACTTCACCGCGAAGCACTTCCACGAGAAGCTGGTGAGCGAGCATGGCAGCCGGCGGAGCTACAACTGGGTCCGGCTGACCTTGCAGGCGCATGGTCTGTTGCGGGCGGCTCCGCGCCGGGGGGCGCACCGGCGCAAGCGCCCCCGGCGTGCGCTGCCCGGGATGATGCTGCACCAGGACGGTTCGCGCCATGCGTGGCTTGCCGATCGGCCTGCGCTGGACCTGATCGTGACCATGGACGATGCGACGAGCGAGATTTACTCGGCCTTTCTGGTTGAGGAGGAGGGCACGATGTCGAGCTTCCGGGGTCTTTGCGAGGTGATCCGGGAGCGGGGCCTGTTCTGCTCGCTTTATACGGACCGGGGCAGTCATTACTGGCGCACGGCGGAAGCGGGCGGCAAGGTGGACAAGGAGACCCCGACGCAGGTGGGGCGCGCGCTGGACCGGCTGGGCATCGAGATGATCGCGGCCTACTCGCCGGAGGCGCGGGGGCGCTCGGAGCGTATGTTCGCGACCTTGCAGCAGCGTCTGCCGCAGGAGTTGCGGCTTGCGGGCGTCACCGGGATCGATGCGGCCAACCGCTTTCTGAAGGAGGTCTATCTGGCCCGGCACAACGCCCGCTTCGCGGTGACGGCCGAGGCCGAGGGCACGGCCTTCGTTCCCTTTGCCGGCGCGCTCGACGACCATCTGTGCGTGCAGGAGGAGCGCCTTGTCGGCAATGACAACTGCGTGCGCTACAAGCGGGTGACGCTGCAGATTCCGCCCGACCGCCACCGCCACCACTACGTCAAGGCCACGGTGCGGGTGCATGAGTATCCCGACGGCGCCCTGGCGGTCTTCCACGGCCCCCGTTGCCTGGCGCGATACCGGGCCACGGGCGAGCCTCTCGAAACCCGCCGGGCCGCGTGATCCGCTTCGGCGCGCCCGGCGACCAGCCTGTGGATAAGTGGACAGCCGCTCCGCGCCTGCCCACTTATCCACAGGCGCACATCACCAACAGAAGCGGTCAACTCATATGGTACATAAACCGGTCAATTCAGTTTGTTCTCGACAGGAGTAGTTCGCCTGTGGCGAACATTCCTGAAAGCGTGACCACAGCTGTAGCCAGTCCAACCGGCGCTTGATCCATGCGGGCCTCAATCTACCGCCGAGCCGCCCTCAGAGCGCACCCGCGAGCCCTGGGGCGAGCGCATCGACCTCGCGGCCTGAGCGCCGGCGGCTCGCCTTCCCTTCATTCCACCGACCGCAGGGACGCGGACACCCGCTCCCGCCTTCGACACCCCCAATGCGCCCGCACTTCGCCCGGAGGCGGAGCGGGGCGGGTTCCGGGGCGGGCACAGGGCCGGCCGGAGAGGGCCGCGTTCCGCCCGCCAACCCGGTCATCGATGGAGAGATTGCATGAACCAGACCGCACCCACGCACGATCCGGCGATCCGCGAGGTGCCGCTGTCGCGGCTCGCGCTCGCGCCGGAGAATGTGCGCAAGACCCCGTCCGACGCGCTCGCCGACCGGCAGCTCCGGGCGTCCATCGCCGCGCACGGCCTGCTGGAGAACCTGGTCGCCCGCGTCGCCGATGCGAGCGAGGACGGTTCCGAGCGCTTCGCCGTGATCGCCGGCGGGCGCCGCCTCGCGGCGCTGCAGGCGCTCGCCGGGGACGGCGTGCTCGACGCCGACCACCCCGTCCCCTGTCTCATCGCCGCCAATGACGATGCGAGCGAACTCTCGCTTGCCGAGAATGTGGTGCGCATCGCGATGCACCCGGCGGACCAGGTGGTCGCCTTCACGGCGCTCGCCGCGTCCGGCTCCACGGTCGCCGCCATCGCCGCGCGCTTCGGCGTCTCCGAGCGCACGGTCGAGCAGCGCCTGCGCCTCGGCAACGCCGCGCCGGAACTGCTGGACGCCTACCGCGCCGGCAATATCGACCTGGAGATCCTGAAGGCGTTCGCCATCACCGCCGACCACGATCGCCAGCGCAGTCTGTGGGAGCAGGTCTCCGCCCAGGGCTACCGTCCGAGCGCCTGGCAGGTGAGGCGCCTGCTGACCGAGGAGCGTGTGCCCGGCCGCGCGGCGCTCGCCCGCTTCGTCGGCGTGGAGGCCTATGAGGCCGCAGGCGGGGCGGTGCTGCGCGACCTCTTCGCCGACGACGATGAGCATGGCGTGTGGTTCGAGGACCCGAAGCTGCTGACCGAGCTTGCCATGAAGAAGCTCCGCGCGGCGGCCGACGAACTCGCGACTCGCTGGAAGTGGGCACAGGCGGCGGTCGAGGTGGACTGGAGCGCGACCGCGAGCTACGGCCGCGTGCATCCCGAGCCCGGCGCGCCCACCGACGAGGAGGCCGCCGAGATCACGCGGCTGCGCCGCCGGCACGAGGAGCTCGCCGAGCTCGAAGACGACGCGTGGACCGACGCGCTGGTCGGAGAGGCGGAAGCGCTCGATGCGCGCCTCGACGCTATCGAGGCCGCGGTCGAGGCCCGCGCCAGGTTCCGCACGCAGGACTTCGCGATCGCCGGCTGCATCGCCACCATCGGACCGGACGGCGCGCTCCAGGTCATCCAGGGGCTGGTGAAGCCCGAGGACCTGCCCAAGGAGCCGACGACCGGGGCCAACGGCCACGATGCGCATGCCGGCCATGCCGCTGCGGCCCGCATCGACGCACCGGCGGTGACGGCCCCGGCCGCCCGGCCTGCCGATCCCCAGGCCAGCGCGCGCGAGGAGGCGGGCGTCGGCGTCGGGCTGGCCGACGATCTGCGCGCCATCCGCACGGCGCTCATCAAGGGCCATCTCGCGAGCAACTTCGAGGCCGCCTTCGACCTCGTGCTGTTCCAGATGGTGCGCGCGGTGTTCGCGTCGGGCTATACGGCCTCGTATCACGCCCTCGACATCGGCTTCACCGAGACTCCCGACCGGCCGACGGCGCGGATGAACGATGAGGACTTCGCCGCCTGGAGCCCGGGCGAGGCAATGCTGGCCGACTGGTCCAGCCTGCCGTTCGAGTGGATGGAGGAGGAGGACGATGCGGCCCGCTTCGCCGCGCTCCGGGAACTCCCCCGCGAGGACAAGGAGCGCCTGTTCGCGGCGGCGGCCGCGCGCACGGTGAAGGGCCAGCTCGCCTGGGAGCACGACGCCCGGCCCGAACTGGAAGCCACCGTGGCGCGGCTCGACATCGACTTCGCCGGCGCGGTGCGCCCGACGGCCAATATGTTGTGGTCGCGCATCCGCAAGGACCGCATGCTGGCCATCGCCCGCCGGACCCTCGGCGCGGCCTGGGCGGCGGCCCGGTCGAAGTCCAGGAAGGCCGATCTCGCCACGGCCATGGAGGAAGCCTTCGCCGCCGGCGACCTGCCCCTCGGCGTCGGCCCGGCCGAGCACGCCGCCGCGCTCGCCTGGACGATGCCCGGCTTCGCGGCGTTCGACGCCGGCGGGGTGGACGATCCGGAGGACCAGGCCTTCGAACCGTCCGTCGAGGCGGCTCCCGTATCCGGGGACGCCGAGACCGAACCCGGCGATGCCGAGGGCGTCGCACCCCCGGACGACAGCAACGACGCTCCGGTCCAGGAGGAGACTGTCGCGGAGCCGGCGGACGGCGACGAAGCGTCGGAGGAGGCTCCGGCCGAGCCCTCCATCGCCGAGGCCATCGACGCGACGAACCGGGTCCCGACCGCCGACGGCAGTCCGCGCGTCATCGTCCAGACCGTTGGCGCCCTCAATGGCAGCGACGGCCCGGCAGAGGCCGGGGACGGCATGCCGGAGGTGCCGGAGTTCCTGCGCCGTATCCACTGACCGACTGCCATGACCTGGCGCCCCGCCCGGATGCGTTCCGGGCGGGGCGTCTTTCTTTCCGCATTCCATGACGGAGTCCGCCGATGAACGAGATCGCTTTGCGCGCGATCCGCGCCCGCTTCCACGACAGCGCCGTCTCCCGCGTCACCCGCCTCTATGCCGCGACCCTCGCCGACATCTTCGCCGAGACCCTGCAGAACGCCCGCCGCGCCGGCGCCACCCGCGTCCGCGTCGCACTCACGGACACCGCCGGTCGCATGACCGTCACGCTTCGGGACGACGGCGCCGGGATCGCCGATCCGGTGGTGCTGCTGTCCTTCGGCGAGAATGGCTGGGACGCCGCGCTGGTGGCGGCCGAGGACGCCGCCGGCATGGGCATGCTGAGCCTCGCCCGGCGCGGCTGCACTGTCGCCTCCCGCCCGCGCAGCACCGCCGTCGGTTGGTGGGTCGATCTCGCTCCCGAACACTTCCTGGGCGAGACCGAGGCGCAGGTCCATGCCGACGAGATCGCGCCCCTCCCGCACGGGACCGCCGTCTCCTTCCCGGTGACGGAGAGCGAGGACGCGCGGACCGTGCGGCGCGCCATCGAGAACGCCGCCCGGCACTATCCCTTGCCGGTCTTCTACGAGCACGAACCGAACACGCCGGCGGGCGGCGAGCGGCTGGAGCACCGCACCTTCCTCGACGGCGCACAGCACATCGAGCGCTGGCGGGGGCTTGCCTTCGGCGTCTTCCGCAACCGCAGGAGCCGCTCCGGCCTCGACGATCCCGATCTCAACTTCTACGGCCTCGCCGTCGCCGTCCGCCTGCCCTCGATCCAGTCGGTGACCGGGACCCGCTGGACGGTCGCCGCCGATGTCGCGGACTGCCCCGATCTCGAACTGGTGCTGCCGGCCCGCAAGGAGGCGGTCGAGACGCCGTTCCTGGGCGAGATGCGCGCCGCCGCCAGACTCGCCATCTACCGGGCCATGGCGGCCGATCCGAACCCGCGCCCGGCCCATGACGACTGGACGCGGGCGCACGCCGCCGGCATCGAGATCGCCCCGCCGCCGCCCGAGCTCCGGCCCTGGCGCCCCGGCCTCGCCGATATCGACGACTGGCGCGAGCCGCCGAATTTCCGCGCCATCGGCGCCGATGCGCTGCGCATGGCCTGCGACCCGGAGCCGCCCGAAGCGCAATCCTTCTGGCGCGCGGCCGGGCGCAACGGCGTCGCGGAGCGCATCTTCGAGTCCGACCGGCGCCTCGAAGGCTATGGCTGGTATGACGCGATCCCGCGCATTGTCGGCCTCCGCACCACGGTGACCCGAGAGGGACGCACGCACGCGCTCGACGCGTATCCCGTGCCGAAGCGCGCGGTCGCGCCCCAGGCGTCCTTGCCCGACCGGCCCGAGGCGATTCGCATCGCGCTCGCGGTCCGGCCGCCGCAGGGACCGGAGCAGGTTCTCGACCTCGACGCCGATCTCGCCTTCGCCGGCGAGGCCTGGTCCCGGGTCGGCGATGCGCAGCCGCTGGTCGCCGCCGGCAGCGCCCTCGACCCGCACGAACTGGCCGACCTCCTGCGCGCCGCCTTCTTCTCGCCCTCCGACGAGGCGGACGCCGATTCCTGGGAGCGCCAGCGCGAGCTGTTCGACGAGGAGGCGCTGCACATCGCGACCCGCCTGCTGGTCTCCGACGACGCGGCGCGGCGCGCCTCGATCGCCGATGCGGTCGCGCGCGAACTCTTCTGGCTGATCCCGCACGACCGCGGCGTCGAGATCGCCGTCCGCGACCGCCAGGTCACCGTGACCCTCGGCGAACCCGTCACAGAGGACGCGCGATGACGCGACTGCAAGGCCCCCCACCGCCCGGAGGCCGGCCAGCGTCTTCCGGGTGAGGTGGGGCCGGGGCGCGGGCGTCCCGGTCCGCCCCGTTCCCTCAGCAGTCCTGCAGGAGGTCCCCCGCCATGTCCGCTACGGCCAACCCCGGCGCCGCGCCGCCATCGGACGACGAGGCGCGAAAGCGCGCCATCGCCCGGGCGCTGTGGTCCGAAGTCCACTGGCTGATGCCCGCCGACCGCCCCGTCACCATCGCCATCGACGGCGACGACATCGCGGTCGCCTTCGGTCCGCTCCGCGCGAGCGGCCGGCCTGTCCCCGTCAGCGCCGGGAGGTGACGCCCCATGCCCCGCATCGTCCAGACCACCGTCTATCGACTCACCGAGCTGCCGGAGACGGCCAGGCGCCGGGCGCGCGACTGGTATCGCGAGACCTGCTTCGATCACGACTGGTACGACGCCGTGTACGACGACTTCGAGAATGTCTGCCAGCTCCTCGGCGTGACCCTCCGGACCAGCCCCGTCACGCTGATGGGGGGCGGCACGCGCGAACGGAGCCACATCTTCTTCTCCGGCTTCGCCAGCCAGGGCGATGGAGCCAGCTTCGAGGGCGCATACAGCCATGCAAGGGGCGCGCCCCGCGCCATCCGCGCCTATGCGCCGGAGGACACGGAGCTGCACGCCATTGCGGACGCCCTGCAGGCGGCGCAGAAGCCCAACTTCCACCAACTCCACGCCACGATCCGGCATCGCGGCCGCTACTGCCACGAGTGGAGCATGGCGATCGAGGTCGAGAGGGACAGCCCGACCGGGCAGCCCGTGACCGACGGCGCCGAGGACGCCGTCATCGAAGCGCTGCGCGACCTCGCCCGCTGGCTCTACCGCCGGCTCGAAGGCGAATACGACCACCTGATGTCCGATGCCGTCGTGGATGAATCCATTGCCGCTAACGGCATGACCTTCACCGGGACGGGTCAACGCTTCGGCTGACCGCCGTCCGATCCCGCGCATCCCCGGCCCGCGCCGCGCGGAGGCGGGGCAGCGCCGGTCCGGGGCAGGTCCGGCGGGGCGGCGTGGGAGTCCAGGTCCCGCGCCGCCGTCCCGTCGGCTGCAGCCATTCCGATCCGGAGAACGCCATGCTCTACGCCCTCTCGGCGGCGGATCAGTCCGCGCGCCTGCTTCCTGCCGTTTCCGACACCGGCCCCGCGCAGTCGCGTTCCGGCGCGGATGCGATCCTCGCTGCCGCCCATATCCTGCTGCCGGTGCTGGAGGCGGGCCGGGCGCTTGACGCCGCCGCGCTTCGCGACGCCATGACCCGCAGCTTCGGCGCCAGCGACGCCGAGGGCGCCTGGCTCTGGAAGGACGCCTATGAGGCGGCGGAAGCCGCCGTGGTGATGTTCGTGCAGCGCTACGGACGCGCCATGCGCAACCGGGCCGGCGCCGACGGCCCGCGCCGGATGCTCGTCATGCTGGAGGCGCTCGCCGCGCTGGAGCCGTCCCACACCAGGCGCTCCGAGGCGCAGCTGCGGTTGCAGCAGTTCTCGACGCCGCTGCCTCTGGCCTATGCGGCGCTTCAGGCTGTCGCCGTGAAGCCGGGCGATGTCGTGCTCGAACCCTCCGCCGGCACCGGGATGCTCGCCGTCATGGCCGCCTGCGCCCTCGGGGCGAACGCCGCCGGCGCGCTGCATCTCAACGAGATCGCGGAGGTTCGCGCCGGCATCCTCGCCGGTCTCTTCCCCGGCGTTCCCGTCACCCGCCACAACGCCGAGAGCCTTGCCGACTTCCTGCCCGGCCTCCGCCCGACCGTCATGCTGATGAACCCGCCCTTCTCGGCGACGCCCGGCGTCGGGCGCATCCGCCACGACGCCGATCTGCGCCACCTGCGCTCGGCCTTCTCGATGCTGCCGCCGGGCGGACGGCTGGCGGCGATCACGTCATCCAACTGTATCCCCGGCGACGCCGCCTGGAAGGACGCCTTCGCCTCCCTGAGCGATGAGGCCCGCGTCATCTTTACAATGGCCATCGACGGGCGGGCCTATGCGCGGCGCGGCACCGGCTTCGACACCAGGCTCACCGTGCTCGACCGCAGCCGCGAGCCGGGGATCGGGATCGACCGCACCGCCCGCGCCGCCGATGCCGCCCGTCTGCTCGACGCCATCCTCGCGACGGTCCCGCCGAGGCTCGCCATCGCGCCCGTCCCCGGCGCCGACCTGTTCGGTCACGCGCCCCGGCCGCGAACGAGGACGCCGAAGCCGACGCGCAAGCCCATGGCTCCGCCGACGCCCGCGCAGGACTGGGGTCCGGTCGCCGAGCTTGAGATCGAGGCCGCCTCACCGCAGCCCGTTGCCGCTTCCACCGGTCCTTGTGAGCCGTGGCGCCCGAGCGTCGTGCGGGTACCGGGCGCCGTCGCGCACCCGACCCCGCTGGTGCAGTCCGGCGCCATGGCGGCCGTGCCGCATCCCGCGCCGGCCTGGCGTCCGATGCTGCCGACCCGCGTGGTGACCGAAGGCCTGCTGTCGGACGCCCAGCTCGAGAGCGTCGCGCTGGCGGGCGAAGCCCATTCGCGCCACCTGGACGCGCACTACCGCATCGGCTCCGGCTGGGAGACCGTCCAGCGCTGCGCCAACGACGGCGAGGCCGACACTGCCGTCACCGCCGACGGCGAGACGCTCTCCGCACCGGTGCGCTTCCGCCGGGGCTGGATGCTGGGCGACGGCACCGGCGCCGGCAAGGGCCGCCAGGTCGCCGCCATCCTGCTCGATCACTGGCTGCGCGGGCGTCGCCGGGCGCTCTGGCTCTCGCAGTCCGACAAGCTGGTCGAGGACGCGCGGCGCGACTGGACCGCGCTCGGCGGGCGCGCCGAAGACGTGATCCCCCTGGCCAAGTTCCGCCAGGGGGCCGAACTCCCCATGCAGGAGGGCATCCTGTTCGCGACCTACGCCACGCTGCGCTCGCCGGCCCGCCAGGGCAATCCCGCGCGCATCGAGCAGATCGTCCAATGGCTCGCCGGTTCGCTCGACGAGGACGACCGCCACGCCTTCGACGGCGCGATCGTCTTCGACGAGGCCCACGCCATGGCCAATGCCGCCGGCGCGAAGGGCAGCCGGGGCGAGATCGCGCCTTCGCAGCAAGGCCGCGCCGGACTGCGCCTCCAGCACGCGCTCCCCGATGCGCGCATCGCCTATGTCTCCGCCACCGGCGCCACCACGCTCCCCGGCCTCGCCTATGCCGGACGCCTCGGCCTCTGGGCCGCCGGCGAGACGCCCTTCGAGACCCGCCCCGCCTTCGTCTCCGCCATGGAGGCCGGCGGCGTCGCGGCGCTCGAAGTGGTGGCGCGCGACCTCAAGGCCCTCGGCCTCTACCAGGCCCGCGCCCTCTCCTGGGACGGCGTCGAGGTCGATATCCTCGAACACTCGCTCTCCGACGCCCAGCGCCGCATCTACGATGCGTATGCCGACGCCTTCAAGGTCATCCACCGCAATATCGAGGAGGCGCTCAAGGCCACCGGCATCGTCGAGGGCGAGACCACGCTCAACAGGAATGCGAAGTCCGCCGCCATGAGCGCCTTCGAAGGCGCCAAGCAGCGCTTCTTCGGGCACCTGCTGACCGGCATGAAGTGCCCGAGCCTGATCCGCGCGGTCGAGGCCGACCTCGCCGCCGGGCGCTCCGCCGTCATCCAGCTGGTCTCCACCGGCGAGGCGCTGATGGAACGCCGCATCGCCGAGATCCCCGCCTCCGAGTGGGACGATCTCACCATCGACCTCACTCCGCGCGAGACCGTCATCGAGTTCCTCGCGCATGCCTTCCCGGTGCAGCTTCAGGAGCCGTTCACCGACGATGACGGCAATGTGCTGAGCCGGCCCGTGTTCGACCGCGACGGCCACCCGGTCGTCTGCCAGGAGGCCGCCGCCCGGCGCGACGCGCTCATCGAGCAGCTTGCCGCGCTGCCGCCGGTGCCCTCGGCGCTCGACCGCATCGTGCAGCATTTCGGGCATGAGGCCGTGGCCGAAGTCACCGGACGCACGCGCCGGGTGCTGAAGGTGACCGACGCGCGCGGCGAGCGCCTGGCGCTCCGCTCGCGGCCGGCTTCCGCCAATCTCGCCGAGACGGCCGCCTTCATGGACGGGACCAAGCGCATCCTGGTGTTCTCCATGGCCGGCGGCACCGGCAGGAGCTACCACGCCGATCTCACCTGCGAGAACACCGAGCGCCGCGTCCATTATCTGCTGGAGCCGGGCTGGCGCGCCGATCAGGCGATCCAGGGCCTCGGCCGCACCCACCGGACGCATCAGGCCTCCGCGCCGCTGTTCCGCCCGGTCGCCACCGATGTGAAGGGCGAGCGGCGCTTCATCGCCACCATCGCTCGCCGGCTCGACAGCCTCGGCGCCATCACCCGCGGCCAGCGCGACAGTCAGACCGCCATGGGCGGCGACCGGACGCTGTTCCGCGAGAGCGACAATCTGGAGAGCCTCTACGCCAGGACCGCGCTCCGCCAGTTCTACGGCGCGCTCTGGCTCGGGCTGATCGAGGGCTGGACCGTCGAGCGCTTCCAGGACGCCACGGGCCTGAAAATCGTCCATGAGGGCAGCCTGAAGGAGGACCTGCCGCCCATGCCGCGCTTTCTCAACCGGCTGCTGGCCCTCCCCATCGCCGAGCAGAACCAGCTGTTCGACGCGCTGGAGGAGCGTATCGAGGCCAATATCGAGCAGGCGATCGAGGCCGGCAGCTACGAGGTCGGCGTCGAGACCGTGCGCGCCGACTCGCTCGCCATCGCCGGCCGCGAGACGCTCTCCGACCATCCCGGAACCGGCGCGGCGACCGAGCTGGTCGAGGTCGTGCGCCGCGACCGCCTGGAGCCGACCGCCGCCGATACCGCGCTCACGCTTGGCGAGCGCGATCCCGGCCCCGACGGCAAGCCCCGGCTCATGGTCAATGCGCGCTCGCAGCGCGCCGCCGTCCTGCTGCCCGCGCCGTCGCGCACGTTCGACGATGGCGGCGTGCAGGAGCGGGTGCGTCTCCTGCGTCCCGCCGCGCGCGACGGCATGGCGCGGGCCGAACTCGACGCCTCCCACTGGCGCCCGGCCGACGAGCCCGCCTGGCGTGCGCTCTGGGAACGGGAGATCGGGGAGCTCCCCGCCCACCGCGAATCGCGCTTCTGGCTCGCCACCGGCCTGCTGCTGCCGGTCTGGGACCGGCTGCCGGGCGAGAACATGCGCGTGCGCCGGCTCACCTCCGACGACGGGATAGCCCTCATCGGGCGCGTCCTCGACGCCGAACAGGTGCGCGCCGTGCGCGACGCCTTCGGCCTCGGCGGCGGTCCCGCCATGACCGGTGAGGAAGCCTTCGAGGCCGTGCTCGGCCGCGGCGCTCCGCTGCCGCTCGCCAACGGTTGGCGGCTCGCGCGCCGGCGTATCGCCGGCATTGACCGGATCGAGATCGAGGGGCCGGCCGACACCGACATCGCAACGCTCAAGCGCCTCGGCTGCACCGTCGAGATCGTCGCCTGGCGCGCCCGCACATTCGCGCCCAATGCGGACGCGCTCGACCGCATCCTCGATCGCTGGCCGCTCGCCGCCTGACCCCTGTCTGTGTCGCCGGCCCACCCTCCGCCGCCCCAACCCGAAAGGAAGCCGCCATGACCGCCCAGACCCTGCCCGACAGTCCCGACTACTGCTTCGCGCCCGCCTGGGACGCCGAGGCCGAGGTGCAGCAGATCCGCCTCGTCATCGAGGGCCTCGCCGGCCATGTGCCCACCGCCCTGGTCGCCCTCGACCTGACGGACGCGCTTACCATCTGCGACAAGCTCAACCGCCGACTCGGCCTCGACCGCGAGGCGTGGACCGCCATGGCCGCCGCCTCCATGTGCGCCGGCGACCGGCAGCCGATCAGCGTGCACTGACAGGCGCGACAACCGCGGCCACCAAACCTCTTCGGCCCAGACGCACCCAACGCCGTTTTACGTCATGCGAGGTGGACCGGCACTAGTCAGTGAACGCTTGAAAACAATCGGGGAGGCTGTTGCGGGCTGTTTGTCGGCGAGCCGCACGCATGAAGTGGATCTGAAATTAGCGATGAAAACGACCCGAGCGTGGAGGGGGAGGACTCGAACCTCCCCATACTGGTGCCCCTCTTCTCATGCCCAATAGATTCAGGCGCTAAATTGATTGGGTTCCGCTTGCTTGGAAAGAGGCGCCTGCCTAGGCCTCCACAGTTGCACCAGCTCTTCCAAGCTTCCAAAGACCTCTTCAAAGTCTCTGCAACTCTTCATCATGGCAATACCTCCTTTAAGTAGAAGGCAGGCACCTCGAATCCAAGCTACGAATCTCCCGCTCTCTCCAGCGCCCAAGCAGGCAGCGAAGACACATCTTTCGAACGAATGATAGCGCATGCGGCGGGCTCTACAAAATGTGACATTAAGTCGCGACGCAAGAACTGCGTGAAATATTAGGCCTCGCTGGCGGCCCCGCCATGACCGGTGAGGAAGCCTTCGAGGCCGTGCTCGGCCACGGCGCCCCGCTGCCGCTCGCCAATGGCTGGCGGCTCGCGCGCCGGCGTATCGCCGGCATTGACCGGATCGAGATCGAGGGGCCGGCCGACACCGACCTCGCCGCCCTCAAGCGCCTCGGCTGCACCGTCGAGATCGTCGGCTGGCGCGCCCGCACATTCGCGCCCAATGCGGACGCGCTCGACCGCATTCTCGACCGCTGGCCGCTCGCCGCCTGACCCCTGTCCGCACCGCCGACCCGCCCTCCGATGCCCCAACCCGAGAGGAACGCCGCCATGACCGCCCAGATCCTGCCCGACAACCCCGACTACTGCTTCGCGCCCGCCTGGGACGCCGAGGCCGAGGTGCAGCAGATCCGCCTCGTCATCGAGGGCCTCGCCGGCCATGTGCCGACCGCCCTGGTCGCCCTCGACCTCACCGATGCGCTTACCATCTGCGACAAGCTCAACCGCCGCCTCGGCCTTGACCGCGAGGCGTGGACCGCCATGGCCGCCGCCTCCATGCGCGCCGGAGACGACGGGCCGGGTAGCGGCGCCTGGCACTGAGGGCGCCTGTTTGGAGCCGGGCGACGGCGTTACCGACCGGCCCGGTTCGGGGCCTCCAACGACCTTGCAACTGCGTCGCGCAGCGCCTTGTATCCGGTTCCGCCCGTTGCTACGGTCCGGTCGCAGAAGCGATTTCGACCAAGGGGGGTCTTCCGCCATGACCATGACAGCCTCTCGCCCGACCTGCCGCACCGTCGGCCTCGCCGTGGCCGGCGTCTCCGCCTTCGCCTCCCTGCGGGCGGCCGCCGGGCGGTTGGCTGCGACGCTGCCGGTCCGGCGTTCACTATTTACCCCCCCCCCCAGAAACTTCTGAGGGCCTGAGCGGTCGGAACGGTTACTCGCCCGCCCGCCGGAGAACCGGAAGAGGGTTCTCGTGGCTCTTCGCCGGAACCGCTCCGGCGCTGCTGCTCGGTGCGGCTTTTCTGACTGGAGGTGCACTGACCGCTGGATTTGCAAATGATGCCGCGGCCGATGAGGCGTATTTTTACTTCAGTGACGACGGCTCCAACAGCAGGATCGAAGCATCGGGCAGTGTGGATTTGGGGGAAATTGACGAAACTGGAAGTACAGGGTCGTCAAACATACAAATTTTGATAGCTCCGAGTTCCGGTATAATCCAAATAGATAAACTGTCGGACACCTTTAGCCGACGTGCATTTGATGATATTTCTTTTGCTGAAGATGTTGCTTACGGTGGAAACACGTTAACTAACAATCCTGCAAATTACAAATCAAATTTCTATTTTGCGATCAACAGTAAGAATATTGATTTAATTGGTACCTCGAAGGCTGGGAGTGTTATCACTTTCGACCGTGGAGTCGCTCGTTGGGACGGAACTTTGCAGGGTACCTTGCGCGATAATGATTTCCAATTCACGGTAACTTTTGGCACAAACAAGGTCACTTTCTCGACCACGCCGCCGCCGCCCCCTTCCAAGTCAGCCGGTCTAACTGCAGCCGCGGGAGATGAACAAGTCACGCTGAAATGGAACGATCAGTCTGGCGACGCAACTATCAAGAATTGGCAATATCGGCAGAAGGTAAACACCTCCAATGCATGGGGTGCGTGGACCGATATGCTGAACAGCGACAAGACCACCACGACGTACACTGTCACCACCGGGCTCACGAACTACACGACATATGCATTCCAGGTTCGAGCGCAGGGTATCGGCGGCGACGGTGCGGAATCGAACATCGCGACGGCAACGCCGGAGCCCGGGCCGTCGGTGGAGGAAGAAAAGCGGGTTCTGAAGCACACGCTGGCGGCGGTGGCGCAGGCCACGCTGGCCGGCGCGGCGGACACCATCGGGCAGCGCTTCGATGCGGCGCCGGGGTCGCGGTCCTTGACGCTGGCCGGCCGGCAGGTGGGCGGCATCTATAGACTGCCGGAGACGGCGGCTGTAGCGGCCGATCCTGGAATTGCCGGTGGCGGCGCACGCGACAGGATGGGGCGCGGCTTCGGCGATTCGTCATATGGGGGCGACGGCGACGCCCTGCTTCGGGGCAGCGCGTTCACCTTATCGCTTGCAGGCAAGGATGCGGGCGCGGTCGGCCCGGACTGGACCGTCTGGGGCCGGGGCGACTGGCGCGCCTTCGAGGGCCGCAAGAGCGGCGATAGTTGGGACGGCAAGCAATGGACCGGCTGGCTGGGCGTGGACGGCCGGGTGAACGAGCGGCTGATGGCCGGTGTGGCGCTGTCTCAAGGCGAGAGCGAGACCGACTATCGGCTGGACGAGTTCGAAGGCCGTCTCGAGACGTCGCTGACGGCGCTCTGGCCCTATCTCCAGATGAAGACGGCGGACGGCGGCACCGTGCGTGTGGTGCTGGGTGCGGGCACGGGCGAAGCGGAACACCGGAAGTTCGACGGCGAAGTGGAGAAGGCGGACCTGTCGCTGTTGGCGGGTTCGGTGAGCGGTCGCATGCCCGTGGCGCGCCGGTCGGATTTCACGCTGTCGGCAATCGGCGGCGCCAGCCTCGCGCAGATCGAGACGGACGGTTCGTCTTCTACCTCGATCGGCGGTCTGACGGCGACAAGCTGGCGCCTCAGCGCCGGCTTGGAAGCCGAACATGACGGCTTCGCGCTTTCCTCCGGTTCGGAGTGGCAGGTCCGGCCGCGCGGCGCGCTGGCGCTGCGCCAGGACGGCGGCGACGGCGTGACGGGAACCGGCATGGAAGTCTCCGCCGGGATGCGGCTGTCTGCGCCCGGTTCGCGCTTCGGCCTCGATGCGTCCGGCCACTGGCTGGCGCTGCACTCCGAAGACGGCGCGCAGGAATGGGGCGCCAGCCTGGAAGCGCGGCTGAACCCGGCCGCCGACGGACGCGGCCTGTCGCTGGCGCTCGGCCCGGCATGGGGACCGCAGCAGAACGGCGCGCTGACGCGCGAGCGCCTCTTCGACGACGAGCAGGGCGCCACGCCGCAGCACCTGTCGCTGACCGCCCGCGCCGGCTACGGCTTCGCTGCTGCGGGCGGTCTGCTGACGCCGTTTGCCGACATGGCCCTCAGCGGCGAGTCTCGCACGCAGCGCTACCGCACGGGCGTCGGCTTCGCCCGGGGTGGCATCGACGCCGCGCTCACCGCCGGCCACCGCGCCGGCGGAGAGCCCGACACCCGCATCGGCATGGACCTGCGGCTGAACTTCTGACGGGCCGTCGGGCCGGCCTCGCCGGCCCGACGGCTCCCGTTCTCCCGGCGGGCCTGCTGCGCAGCCGGCCCGCCGGCGGCTGTGCCCGCCCACGGCGCACGAACCGCATGCACGACGCTCCTACCCGGTCGCCAGCGCGACAATGCACTCCGGATCGTCGTTGCGAGGATCGTTCACGCGTGTCGTGACCCGGTGCATCGCGAGCCAGTCCTCGGGCGCCGGACCGGGCCGCACGTCCTCGCCTGCGAGCCAGGGCGCGAACATGTCCGGGCGCAGAATCACCGGCATCCGATGGTGCAGCGCCCGCAGGGTCGCGTTCGCCGCGCAGGTGAGGATGGTGAAAGTCTCGACCGTATCGCCCGGCTGGCGCTCCGCCAGCGAGCCCCGAAGCGCCGTGTCCCCGGGCACACGCCAGCGCTCCCATAGTCCGGCAAACGCCATCGGCGCACCGTCGCGCGGTGCGATGAGCCAGGGCTGGCGCACGGAACCCTCGCGCCGCCACTCGTAGAACCCGTCGGCCGGCACCAGGCAGCGGCGCTTCGACCACGCTGCCCGAAACGCAGGCTTGACGGAGGCGGTCTCAACCCGGGCGTTGATGAGCTTGTGACCGATACCGGGGTCCTTTGCCCAGTCCGGTATGAGACCCCATCGCATCATGGTGAGGCGGTGCGCGCCCGCCTCGCTCCGCACCACCGCCGCGCTCTGGCTCGGCGCGAGGTTGTAGCGCGGTCGCAGGTTCGCCGCCGGCCCGACCAGGCTCAGGGCCTCATGCACCTCGCGCCAGGAAAAGCGCTGCGTAAACCTCCCGCACATGGTCGAAGCGTATCCCCGGCAACGGGAACGGCGCCAGTCCCGACCACCAACCCCCAGGAGACGTCAGCATGGCCACCTGCACCGAGACCATCATCCAGTCCATCGCAGAAGACCTGCAGGACGCGCAGGAGCGATGCGCATGACGCGGCGTGATCGCCGCCAGCGCCGATCCGCAGGGCGAAACGGAGGCCGGCGCGATGATCGATCACGAAGCGGACGACTGATCGCCACTGCCGAGCCGTCCGGGCCGGCGCCGCCGGGGCCCGAGGCGCTCCACCTCCCGCCTGCTTGCTGCGCAGCCGGCCCACCGCCGGCGGTGCTCGCCTACGCCGCACCAACCGCCGCCCTCTACGACCACGCGCTGCCAGACCTCATCGACATCCCAGTCGACGCCACGATGCGCGCCGCCGCGAGCGGCCTGCGCGAGCGCCTCGACGGCTCCGTCGTCGGCGACGGGGCGCGCCGCGTGCCTGGGTCGGGTCTCTCCGGGCGCACTCGTCATCCCGGTGTCGGAGGACAGCAGGGAGGAGGGTGACAGCTGCGACCCGAGGGAGGAGACGCGACATGACCACTCTCACCTATGCCGGCATCGGCGCCCGCGCGACACCCGGGACTGTGCTCGCCGACATGACGACGATGGCGGCCTGGCTCGCGCGGACGGGATGGCATCTGGCGAGCGGCGGCGCCGACGGGGCCGATACCGCATTCGCCGCGGGCGCCCCGGCCGACCGGCGGACGCTGTATCTCCCGTGGCGCGGCTACAACGGGCGCGGGGGGCCGGACTGCCGGGTGCTGTCTTCGTCCGAGCTCACCGCCTGCATGGAGATCGCCGCGCGTCTGCACCCCGCCTGGGACCGGTGCTCGCCCGCCGTGCGCAAGCTCCATGCGAGGAACGCGGCGGTGCTGCTCGGCGTGCGTCTCGACCGCCCCGTCGATGCGGTGATCTGCTGGACGCCGGGCGGGGCGGTCATCGGCGGCACCGGCATGGCGCTCCGCATCGCCGCCGAGCACGGGATCGCCGCCATGAACCTCGCCGTCCTGTCCCCGCGCACGGTCTGCGAGCGCCTGCGGGCCATCCGGCAGGCGCGCTGACCTCCGTCGCTGCCGCAGGAGCCGGAGGATTGCGGAGAGCCGGGCGAACGCCCGGCGGGTGAAGAGGGAGACCGTCTCCCCGCTGCCGGGCACAGCTACCGGCACGAAGGAGACTTCCCCATGTTCGCATCCGACCTCGACACCGCTGCAAGCGGCGACGACCTGCTCGCCGAACTCGGCCTCGACCGCCGCGCCGTCCACGACGCCATCGAGGACGACCGCGCCAGGCGCTGCCCCGACCGCGAGGCCGTGTTTCCCCCGCGAAGCATCGCGGACCTCGACCCCCGTCCGTCGTTCTGCGGCACGGCGGAGTGAGAGGAGGGCTTGAGGAGGATGAACCGGAAGGGGTCGGAGCGAGTGAGCTTCGGTCTCTCCCGGTTCGAACCCATCGTCATCAACCGGACCATCGGAGAGTATCGTCATGGCATTCGGACTGAACCGCGTGGAACTCATCGGCCGTCTCGGCGCCGATGTCACCGTCAATCACCTGACCAGCGGCGGGCGCGTCGCCAACCTTAGCGTCGCGACGGACGAGTCCTACCTCAACAAGCAGACCGGCGAGCGGGTCGACAAGACCGAGTGGCACCGCATCGTCACCTTCCAGGACGGGCTGATCTCGATGTTCGAGAAGCACGCCCGCAAGGGCCGCCTGGTCTATATCGACGGCAAGCTGCAGACGCGCCGCTGGTCGAAGCCGGGCGAGGACGGCGACCGCTTCTCGACCGAGATCCTGCTGGTGCCCGGCGGGCGCGTGCAGTTCCTCGACAAGGCGAACGGCAATGGGGCCGCGACAGCGGACACGCAGGAGCCCGCGAACGGAGCGTCCATGCCGGCCGACGGCGCCCCGGCGCAGACCGCCGCCATGGACGACGAGATCCCGTTCTAGGCGGCCTACCTCCTCCCTCCCTCGGGGGCCGGCGCTTCGGCGCCGGTCCCCCTTTTTGCCGACGGCCCGGAGTCAGTCCCGTCCGGGCGTCGCGTCCGCGCTTCGCGCGCGACGCTCGCCCTCCGGCGACGACAGGAGGAGAGCCTGGCCGGTATCGGGGCGTTCCACCGGAGCAGAAGGAGTCCCGCCATGCCGAAGCCGTGCGCTGCCGCAGGAGCCGCGCCATGAATGCATCCGCCATCGCCGCCGCGCTCGCAGAGCGCGCCGAGGCCGTCTGCCGGCAGTATCTGCCGCACGGCCGCCGCCAGGGCCGCTACTGGGTCGCGGGCGACCTCGACGGCGCTCGCGGGCGCTCGCTCTATGTCCGCCTCGCCGGTCCCGGCGTGCCCGGGAAGTGGACCGATGCGGCCAGCGGCGAGCATGGCGACCTGCTCGACATCGTCCGTCACCGCACGCGCGCGCCGACGCTGCGCGCGGCGCTCGACGAGGCCCGCGCCTTCCTCGCCCTGCCGGCTGCGCCGGCGACGGGCGCCGCCAGCGCCTATGACGCCACCGAGGCGGCGCGCCGCCTCTGGGCGCGATGCCGCGCCATCGACGGCACACACGCCGAGCGCTATCTCCGCACCCGGGGTCTCGCGCGCTGCCGCTTCGCGGCGCTGCGCTTCCACCCGGAGCTGCGCTACCGCGACGGCTCGTCGGTCGTCCGACTGCCGGCGCTGGTCGCCGCCGTGACCGGCGACGACGGCGCGATCGCCGGCGTGCAGCGCACCTGGCTCGACCCGCGCTCGCCCGCCAAGGCGGGCGTCGCCCATCCGCGCAAGGCGCTCGGGCGCGTCCACGGACGCGCCGTCCGCTTCGGCGCGCCCGACAGGACGCTGCTGGTCGGGGAGGGCATCGAGACCGTGCTCTCGCTGGTCACCGCCGTGCCGGAGATCGCGGCGGCTGCCGCTCTCTCCGCCGGGAGCCTCGGCGCTTTCGCGCCTCCGCCCGGCGTCGCGCGCCTCGTCATCGCCCGCGACAACGACGCCGCAGGCGAGCAGGCGGCCGAACGCCTCGCGCGGCGCTGCGCGCGCGTCGGCGTCGCCGCTCTCGCGGTCGCGCCCGAGGGCGGCGACTTCAACGACGACTTGCTGGCGCTCGGCGCACCGGCGCTCGCAGCGCGCTTCGCGTCGCTGTTCCGTATCGACTCCGCGCCGTGAGACGGAGCGGAGGGCAGCACTGCAAGGGCGGCATCGCGCAGGAGAAGAGAGATGCCCGCACTCGTTCCGTCGATCCAGCCCGATCCCGACCGCTACTGCCACGACTGCGAGACCGCCGACGCCCTCGACATGGCGCCCTGGTGCGACGACGCCCGCTGTCGCGAGCGCCGGTCCGGCAAAGGACGAGAGGAGCGGGGGGTCGGGCGAGCCGACCCGAGGAGAGGAGAGAGTTCATGACCTCCGTCATCAATCTCAGGCACGAGCCCAGGCTGCGCGAGCAATTCGACCATGTGCAGGTCGTGAACAGCACCGTGCTGATCGATCGCCGCACGAAGTGGGGAAACAGGTTTCGGATCGGTCGCGACGGGAACCGCCAGCAGGTGGTCGCGCTGTACCGCGCGGACCTCTGGCGCCGCATCCGCGCGGGCGAGATTTCCCTGGAGGAGCTCGCCGAACTGGAGAGTTGCTGGCTGGCCTGCCATTGCGACCCGCTGCCCTGCCACGGCCATGTGCTGGAGCGCGCGGCCGTCTGGGCGGCGCGCGTGCTCCGAAGCGGACCGAGGCGTGACGCGCCGCCGCTCGCAGCGCGCTCCGCGTCGCTGCTCCGCACGCCGCCCCATGCGGCCCCGGTCGCCGGGGAGAGGGAGTGAAGCGGAGAGAGGGCAGGAACGGTGGTGCGGGAGAGAGAGCGTGAACCCGCACCGTCCCCGGCACGGCGACGCCGCCGTTCGATCCGTCCTGCAACACCGCAAGGGAGACACCGACCATGGGCCGCTATGTCCCCGAAATCGACTTCGACTGCATCGCCTCCGACGAGGCGCGCATCCTGCATCACGGCGAGTTCGTCGGCCGCCTCTACCGCCAGCCCGATGTCTTGGCGCCCGGCAGCTTCTACTACGTCATCCATCTCGACGAAGACTGGCGCGGCCCGACCCGCGTCCATGATCGCGCCCGCGTCCGCGACACCATCCTGGACAGAATCGAGACGCATCCGTTCTGGGGCTGACCGCCCGGCGGACGATGCCGCCCCGCCCGTGCGTGATCCCCACCGTCGTACCGGGCGGCGCGGCCGATGGGGCCCGTGCAAGAACCAACATCAAACCCTCCCCGACGTGATGTCCAATTGTGTCACGCGTGCTCACTCCGCCAACCCCTTCGGGGTCCTCCGCTTCGCTCCGGCCGGGACTCGGAATGAAACGGCGCTGGCGCGCCTAGGCCCGGCGGAATGCGCGACCGTGGCTCCGCGCTCGCTGCGCTCGCTTGTGCGCCCGCACCACTCGCGCATTCCGCCGGGCCAATCATTCCGGCCCCGGTGGCTCCGCTGCGCGCGCGTGCCCCAACAGGACATCACGTCGGGGCCAACGCTCCGATCCTCGATAACGATCCACTCAAGGAGATCACCGATGACCATCGCACTCGACACCGACCAGGCACAGTCCGTCACCGCAACCGTCTGCGAACAGGCGGCTCTCTACGGCGCAACCCCCGAACGCGACGAGTTCGACCCGCGCGACGTGTGGGACGCCGAGGACGCGCTCGCAGCCGTCGCCGAAGCCTTCCGCATCCTCGCCACCGGAGCCGCGCCCGACGGCACACAGCTGGCGGACGAGCGCGAGGCCATGCTCTGGGGCTTCGTCAATCTCTTCGACGCACAGACCCAGCGCCTCGACCGCGCCGCCGACCGCTTCCTTCCCGACCTCCGCGACTTGCAGCGCGCCCAGGACGGCACCGAGATCAAGGCCCGCGAGCTCGAACTCACCACCGACCGCGTCCGCAACCTGCAGGACCGGCGCGATGCCTTCGAGCAGATGCGCGACGCCGCCGCCGAAGCCTACCGCAGCGACACCGGCAACCTCTGGCGTCCCCGGCGCGGCAGCCACACCAGCCAGACCGGCAAGCTCACCTCCGCCGCCATCGACGCCCGCGACTTCATCCGCGCCCGCAAGGACCGCGAGACGAACGCGCATCTGCCGAACGGCACCCTGATCGCCATCGCCGGCGGCAAGCAGTTCGCGGACGCCAACGCCGTCATCGCCCGCCTCGACAAGGCCCTCGCCAAGTATGCCGACATGGTGCTGGTCCATGGCGGCGGCCCCGGCGTCGAGAAGGTCGCGGCACAGTGGGCGGAGCAGAACGGCGTCCACCAGATCGTCTGCAAGCCCGACTGGGACCGCCACGGACGGGCCGCCCCCTTCCGCCGCAACGACGAGCTGGTCAACCTGCTGCCCAAGGGCGTCATCGCCTTCCCCGGCAGCGGCATCACCGACAACCTGGTCGACAAGGCCATCCAGCTCGGCATCCCGGTGCAGCGCGTCACCCACTGACGCCCGCATCCGAGGGCCGCGTCGTCACCCCGGCGGCGCGGCCCTCACTCATGCCGCATGTCGCGCGCCGTTCGCGACACCGCCGGCTCGTGCTCCACGCTTCGCATTCCGCACGTCGCACTGCACGGCTGCCGCCGCCGCTGCACCCGGCGCCGTCACCGCGCGCGTCACCGGGCGTTGCACCATGCCCCACGGTTCCGGCCGCGCCGCCGCCCGCTCAATCGCCGCGGCGGCTCCGCAGCGCGTTCCGCGCCTGCGTCGCATTCCCCCTCGCTCGCTCGACCGATTCGCCGTCCCTGACCGCACGGGGCGGCCTTCTCCGTCACACCCCACGCACCATGGCGCTTTGAGCGGGCACCGGAAAGCTTTGCTTCACTGCGCGTTTTTCGTTCTATGACAACGCTTTGGACCGAGGTCGGGCCAAGGCTGCAATCCCCGGCGTGGGCCGTGTCGTCTCCTCAAAATCGCCGATTCGTTCCCTCGGGAGCGGGTGCCGGTCGAGGGAACAGACACGGGAGATACCGCCATGCCCATCCGCGCCACCATCAACGAGCGCACGCTGCGCCACACTTTCAAGGAACGCAAACCCGGAACGCGCGGCCTCGCCGTCCATGACATCGACCTGCCGCAGTTCGGTTTCAGGGTCTTCCCGAGCGGCAAGAAGACCTTCTTCGTCCGTGTCTCGCGCAAGGTCGGCGGTCCGAAGAGCGTCGTTCTCGGCACGGCGGACGAGCTGAGCGCCGCCGAGGCCAGACACAAGGCCCTCGCGGCCATTGAGGACGCGAAGGTCGCGCAAGAGACCGGCCCCCTGTTCGCCGATTTCGCCGACGAGTTCATGCGCCGCCAGGGACGGCGGTGGAAGCCGTCCACGCGGGAAAGTAACCGCTCGCTGGTCAACTATCTTCTCATCCCCGTCTTCGGCGCCATGCGGGTCTCGGAGATCGGCCGCGCCGACGTCCGGCGCTGGTTCGATTCCCTGGGCGACATGCCGGGCAATGCCAATCGAACCCTGCCGGTGCTCTCGGTCATGATGCGACAGGCCGAGCTTTGGGACCTCCGCCCGCAGGGTTCCAACCCTTGCCGCAACATGCGCCGCTACAAGACCCCGCAGCGCGAGCGCTTCCTGTCATTGGACGAACTGAAGCGCCTCGGTTTCGTGCTCGACCATGCCGAGGACGAACTGGCCGCCGCCGCGATCCGGCTTCTGCTGTTCACCGGCGCGCGCTCGTCCGAGATCACCGGCCTCCGCTGGGAGTGGATACGCGGCGCCCGGGCGCTGCTGCCGGACTCGAAGACGGGGCCGAAGACGATCCAGCTCCCGCCGCCCGCGCGGGCCGTCCTCAATGGCCTGCCTCGCGAGGGCCCATTCGTCTTCCCGAGCAGGAAGGGCAATGGCCCGATGAAAGACCTCGGCCTGCGCTGGCAGAAGCTGCGCCGCCTCGCCGGGCTGGACGATGTGCGCATCCATGACTGCCGCCATACTTTCGCCAGCCACGCCGTGATGAGCGGCCTCGACCTCTACACCGTCGGCCGCCTGCTCGGCCATGCAGACACCGGCTCCACCGAACGCTACGCCCATCTCGCCGACGACCATGTTCGCGACGCGGCGGGACGCATCTCCGGCATCGTGGGCGCCGCCATGACCGGAATCGGGGAGGAGGCCGGTCATGACCAATAGGCCTCGCCCTCCCGTGCTCACCACGAATACTGTCGCCTCCGCCAAGCCGGGAGCCAAGGAATACACGCTCTGGGACGGGACGCTCGCGCATTTCGGGCTGCGGGTGCATCCCTCGGGCGTCAAGTCGTTCATCGTTCAGACCCGCGCCCGAGGCCGGATGCGCAAGATCACCCTCGGGCGTTTCCCCGAGCTTGGCGTCAAGACGGCCCGGCGTGACGCCGCCCGCGTGCTCGCCCGCCTGTGGAGCGGAGAGGATGTGGCGCCCCCGCGCAAGTCGGTGGCGCCTCTGTTCCGCGATTTTGCCGCCCGCTATCGCGACCGCAGCCGCTATCGCTGGAAGCCGTCCTCGCTGAAAACCTTCGACACCTACATGCGCGCCCGCCTGATGCCGCATTTTGGGAGGCTCCGGCTCGACGCCATCGACCATGCGCGGGTCTCGGCCTGGTTCGACGCCGTGAGCGCCCATCGTCCGGGCGCGGCCAATCGGGCCTTCGAGATCTTGCGCGCCATGCTCGCCTCCGCGCGCCAGTGGGGCGAGCTTGGCGATCATGTCCCCGACGCCTGCGCCAACATCGTCAGGAACCCGCGCCGGCCTGTCGCCCGCTACCTCGACCGCGCCGAGCTCGAACGCCTCGGCGCGGTGCTGGACCGGCGCCGGGAGCAACGCCCCTGGCCGGTAGCCGCGATCCGACTGCTCACGCTCACCGGTGCGCGGCTGTCGGAAATCCTCAACCTCAGATGGGACCAGATCGGGGAACTCGGCGAGCAGGGCGCGAGCGCCCGGATTGGGGACTCGAAGACCGGGCCGCGCACCATTTGGCTCGGGCCGGAAGCGGCAAAGCTGCTCGCGGAACTGCCCCGGACACCGGACCGCGAACGGGTGTTCCCCGAAAAGCTGACGTCACCGCGGCTCTACAGCTTCTGGGTGAGCGTCCGCGACGAGGCCGGGCTGCCGGGCGTCCGCATCCACGACTGCCGCCACACCTGGGCCTCGCAGGGCGTGATGAACGGCGTCGGCCTCACCACCGTCGGCCGTCTGCTCGGCCACCGCAAGCGCGAGACCACGGCGATCTACGCCCATCTCGACGACAGCGCGCTTCAGGACGCCGCCGCGCAGGCGGCAGCCATCATCGCGCGAGCCTTGGGATACAGAGCCGAGTCGCCTTCGGCGCCGGACGAGCCGAACCGCCTGGATGCGCTTCGCGATAGCCCTGAGTTCCTGAGGAACGTCCAACAAGCCGCGCCGGACGCGAAGCCAACGCCTCCAAACGCTGCTGCCAGCGACCCCGATCGGTCTGTGGGCAAACAGTCGGAGGGCGGCAGAACTGTCCCAACCCCAGGCCCGAATGTTGACTGGCTGGGAGAGGGTCCGGGCCAACCGGATCGCCTCTCGGCCTCCGATCCTGACGATAGGTCTCTGCCGCCGCTCGACTGGCTATGATCGAATATGCCGACCGGGGCAGTCGCTGGCCCCGCGTCTGGCGCCTGTCGCAGCGATCATGGGATCGGACTGTCAAAAGACAAGGTGATGAACAACAGTACACCGGACCCGTTCCTTAGCTCACTTCGGTGGCCTGTCGGGTTATTCGCTCAGATCGGGCGAAAACAGCTCAATACGCTTTACCGTCGCGTTAAACCCGATCCCGTCGTAGTCTATGCTAGGTTGGCAAATTCTGTTTAGCAAATTTAACACCTGCTCGGCATGACTCCGTTCTTTCCTTGTCAAGTGATCCTGCGGCTCATCGTCCGCAATCATTTTGTTGTGCCGATGCATGAGTGGTGTATCTGACCAGCCAGGCTGCCCGTAATCGTTTCGCCCGTCGCGCTCTTGTTGACCGCGAATCATCCATGCCTCGAATGCGGTTATCTCCCTTTCACATCTCGTGTTCATGTTCGCCTCAAGCCGCTTCACGACACCGTCGACAACGTCGGCATCGGATGCCCGACCATTCACAAACTGGTTATAGAGATCTCGATCCAACGTCCGAATAATGATCAAGATTCCGGCTGTAGTTGCCCAAACTATTCTGTCTTGCGGAAGCGCGCCATACACTACCCCTAGGTGATGAATCGCTCGTGCGACCGTCCTTAGACTGACGGCCGTCTCGCTAAAGAAAGCCACTAGCATGGACTCAAGCGCAGAAAACTCTCCCGAAGCCCTCCGATCTCGGCTTTGGTCCCGGTAAGCCGTAATTCCAACCTCTGCGATTATCTTCCTGATATATTGCTCCCGGTTCGGGGCCGGGAGCTGGTAATCCACATCGAAGAACCGGCCCAGATAGCCCCGCGCATCGAACGCCGGCCCGTACAGCGCTTGAATCGAATGGGCGAGCTCCGACCGGTTTACCGCGACCACGAATACCACGCCGTCCACGGCGAACAGGTGTTTCGCGACCTCCAGCAGTTCCACCGCGTAGGAGGGCCGGCACCTGTCGAGTTCGTCGATGGTTACGACCAGCAGCGGTTGTTTCGGGTCTGCCGACACCGCCTTCGCTATGTCTTTCAGAGCCGCCCTGAACTTCTTCACCGCCTCCCGCGCTTCGCGATATGTCGAAACCCGCTCGTCGGCATAGGAGTCCGCGACGCCATCGATTACCTCTTCCAGCGCCTTGCCCGCCACCGGTACTTGACCGAGCAGTGCCTTCAGCACCGCCGGCCATCTCGTCTTCATGACGGCCTTCGCGCACTCTAGCCCCGCCTCGACCCTGTCGCGTGTCTTTGCGTCAGACGCGCCGGCGCGCTCACCCAGGCCGTCGGTCAGCTCGGTCGCGATCGCGGTGAACGGGTCCGACACATAGTCGGACTCCCATGCGTTGAAACTCACAACCGGCACGCCGCCGTTCTCCAGGAACCGTTCCAGCATCCGGATGAATGTCGTCTTTCCGTTCCCCCAGTCCGCATCGACCCCGAACACGCCGGGGCCGTCCACCGAGCGGATGAGTCTGGCGAGAATCTCGACCGGCTCCTTCCGCTCCAGGGCGTCGTGCCTGAACGGGTCGCCTTCGGGCACCTCAATGTCGTGCGGCTTGATTCGTATTCTCAACTTCTGCACTCCTGTCTCCCGGTTTTGCCCAAGCCCCCGTATCCCCTCGGCTACTCCTCGACAGGTTCAGGCTCAAGTCCGTCGCCACGCTATCCTGTTGATTTGCCGGGCAGCGTCGGCTACCCCGGAGCGGCGCCATTGCGGCATCCGGGGTATCGACCTCCGCTGGCGGGGCCGGTCCGGCCCGGCATGGCGTTCGTGCGGCAGACCGGGCACACTGCATGGTCATGGGAGAATGGCGGTAAGAGGTTCCATGGCAAAGCGGACGAAGGATAAGGGCGCCAGCCTCGGCTTCGAGAGGCAGCTCTGGGCGGCGGCGGACAAGCTGCGCGGCAATATGGAGCCGTCCGACTACAAGCATGTCGTCCTCGGCCTGATCTTCCTCAAATATATCTCCGACGCCTTCGAGGCGAAGCGGGCGGCGCTGCTCGGCGACGCGCTGGCCGATCCCGAGGACCCGGAAGAGTATCTGGCCGAGAACGTCTTCTGGGTGCCTCCGCCCGCCCGTTGGTCGCATCTGCAGGCCAGGGCGAAGCAGACGACGATCGGCAAGGACATCGACGACGCCATGCTGGCGATCGAGGCCAGCAACGCCTCGCTCAAGGGTGTGCTGCCGAAGGAATATGCCCGCCCAGCGCTCAACAAGGTCATGCTGGGCGAACTCATCGACCTGGTGAGCGGCATCGGCATGGCGGAGGAGGCCGACCGCTCGCGCGATATCCTCGGCCGCGTCTATGAATATTTCCTCGGCGGCTTCGCCGGGGCGGAGGGCAAGCGCGGCGGCGAGTTCTACACGCCGCGCTCCGTCGTCCGCCTGCTGGTCGAGATGCTGGAGCCCTACCGGGGCCGCGTCTATGACCCCTGCTGCGGCTCGGGCGGCATGTTCGTGCAGTCCGAGAAGTTCGTCGAGGAGCATGGCGGACGTATCGGCGACATCGCCATCTACGGCCAGGAGAGCAACCACACCACCTGGGGGCTTGCCCAAATGAACCTCGCGGTGCGCGGCATCGACGCCGACATCCGCTGGAACAGCGAGGGCAGCTTCCACAGGGACGAACTGCCCGACCTCAGGGCCGATTTCATCCTCGCCAATCCGCCCTTCAACGTCTCCGACTGGGGTGGCGAGCGGCTGCGCGAAGACGCCCGCTGGGCCTTCGGCGCGCCGCCGGCGGGCAACGCCAACTATGCCTGGCTCCAGCATATCCACCACCACCTCGCGCCGAACGGCATGGCGGGGGTGGTGCTTGCCAACGGCTCCATGTCCACCACCACATCGGCCGAGGGCGCCATCCGCCGCGCCATGGTCGAGGCCGATGTGGTGGACTGCATGATCGCCCTGCCGGGCCAGCTCTTCTATTCGACCCAGATCCCGGCCTGCCTCTGGTTCCTCACGCGCAACAAGAATGCCGGTCAGGGCCTGCGCGACCGGCGCGGCGAGGTCCTGTTCATTGACGCGCGCAAGCTCGGCCGCATGGTGAACCGCACCCGCAGGGAGTTCTCCGACGAGGACATCGACAGGATCGCCGACGCCTATCATGTCTGGCGCAGCAAGTCCGAAGTGGCCCCTTATGAAGACCAGCCGGGCTTCTGTAAATCCACCGCGCTGGAGGAGATTAGGCAGCACGGGCATGTGCTGACGCCCGGCCGCTATGTCGGCGCAGCGCCAACCGAAGATGATGACCTGCCATTCGTAGAGCGGTTTGCAGAGTTGAGAGAAACATTATCTGAACAGTTTGAACAAGCAGCGAAGCTGAGTGCACTCATCCGGCAAAAGCTAGGGGGGATACAATTGTGACGCATCGGGAAGAGTATCAACTCGGCGAAGTTGCAGACATAAATTGGGGCGATACGAAGATTACTAAGAGATCCTACACCTCGGTCGGATTTCCCGCTTACAGCGCCGCAGGTCAAGACGGGTTTTTGCCCTACTACGACTTCAGTCAGACCGGCGTCGTACTCAGCGCGATAGGAGCCAATTGCGGACAAACGTGGCTGGCGAGAGGTCGATGGTCGTGCATTAAGAACACAATTCGTTTCTGGAGCACCTCAGAAGCTGCTGATACCGAGTACCTGTATTGGCTAACTCGCGACCCTGACTTCTGGCCCAAGAGAGGCTCTGTTCAACCGTTTATTGCACAAAGTGATGCTCGCTCTATTAGGGTAAGTTTGCCGCCTATCAGCGAACAGAAGGCCACGGCAAATCTCCTTACCACCTTGCAAAATAAAATCGAGTTAAACCGGCGGATGAACCAGACGCTGGAGGCGATGGCGCGGGCGATCTTCAAGGATTGGTTCGTCGATTTCGGCCCCACCCGCGCCAAGGCCGTAGGTCGAGCCTCCTATCTCACCCCCGAAGTCTGGTCCCTTTTCCCCGACGCTCTAGATGAAGAGGGCAAGCCGGCGGGGTGGATTCGACAGTCCATTAGCGAATTTACCGAGATTATCTACGGCGCTGCTTTCTCGTCAAAGCACTTCAATGCTGACAAAAGGGGGATGCCACTTATTCGGATAAGAGACCTTGTGAACCACGAACCGAAAGTCTTCACCGAAGAGAGCCATAAGAAAGGCCATCTTATCGAGCCAGGAGATATTGTTGTAGGAATGGATGGTGAATTTTGTCTTCAAATCTGGAAAGGGCCGCGGGCATGGTTGAATCAACGAGTATGTCACTTTCGGCCTAGAGTTGGATTATCGACCTCTTTTCTGGCAGAGGCTCTCAGGGAACCACTAGCGTTTTTTGAGCATGGAAAGATAGGTACTACAGTGATTCATTTGGGTAAGGCTGATATTGATACTATTAAACTGATTGACCCCGGAATGCGAGTTCTCCGAGCATTTTCTGCGAGCGCCCAACCGCTAGTTGATATGACCGTCGCGAACTCGTTGGAGAGTCGAACTCTCACACATATCCGCGACCGTCTCCTGCCGAAGCTCATGTCCGGCGAAATGCGTGTGGCCGATGCCGGAGCAGCCGTGGAGGCTGTGGCATGACCCGGGTCCCCGTCGATCCCAAGCTTCTACTCTGGGCGCGCGAGCGCGCCGGGATCGCACAGGAAGACCTCGCAATGAAGTTCAAGAAGCTTCCGGAATGGGAAAGCGGCGTCATCGAGCCGACCCTCAAGCAGCTGGAAGCGTTCGCCCGCGCCGTCCACGTGCCGTTCGGCTACCTGTTCCTCTCGGAGCCGCCCGAGGAGGCCGTCCCCATCCCGGATTTCCGCACTTTCGCCGGACGGGAGGTTGCGCGGCCCACCCCGGACCTGCTGGACATGATCTATGCCTGTCAGGAACGACAGGGTTGGTATCGGGATTTTGCACGTGTTGCCGGCGAGCCGGAACTGGACTTCGTCGGCAGCGCGTCGGTGGGGGCATCGCCTGAGACTGTCGCGGCGGAGATGCGGGAGACCCTCCGGTTCGATCTGGCCGCCCGCCGCGAGTGTCGGACCTGGACCGAGGCGCTGCGGCTGTTCAGACGCCAGGCCGATGACGCCGGCGTCCTGGTCATGGTGACCGGAATCGTGATGAGCAACACGCACCGCCCGCTCGACCCCGGCGAATTTCGCGGCTTCGCCCTCAGCGATCCGCTGGCGCCGCTGATCTTCGTCAACGGCAAGGACACGAAGGCGGCGCAGATGTTCACGCTCGCCCACGAGCTCGCGCATATCTGGCTCGGCGCCTCCGCCTTGTCGAACCTCGGGGCAGCGCCAGAGCGGGGTTTCCGGCGGGAGGAAGTTTGGTGCAACGCAGTGGCCGCGGAGCTTCTGGTGCCGCTGGAAGCGCTGCGATCCGATCTGCGGCGGAACGAGCTGCTTGAAGACGCGCTATCGCGGTTGGCACGCACCTACAAAGTCAGCACATTGGTCATCCTGCGCCGCCTGCTCGACGCGGGCTGGCTAACCCGGGAGCGCTTCGACGCCGCCTGGGCGCAGGAGAACGAACGGTTACGGAAGCTGGTCGAGTCGGATAAGACCGATGGCGGCATCTTCCCTCGCACGACGATCGCGCGGGTCGGACGGCGGTTCGCCCGAGCGCTTGTGACGAGCACGCTTGAGGGGCAGACGCTCTATCGGGATGCGTTCCGAATGTTGGGTGTTCGCAAGACCGAGGCCTTTAACAATCTGGGGCGCGAAGCTGGGGTGATGGGATGACCGATTATCTTATCGACGCGAATGTATTCATCCAGGCCAAGAATCTGCACTATGGCTTCGATTTCTGCCCTGCCTTTTGGGACTGGATGGTCGAAAAGAACGACACCAGAAAAGTTGCAAGCACCGACAAGATCGCGGACGAACTGCGGGCAGGCGACGACGAGCTCGCAGAGTGGGCGGTTGCGCGTGGCGAAGCGTTCTTCTTGCCGATGGATGACACCGTATTGCCAGCGCTTCGCGTCGTGAGCGATTGGGCGAGCGGCCAAGGATACCAACCGGCTGCCGTCGCGACCTTCTTGCAGGTCGCCGACTACTGGCTTGTCGCGCACGCGTTGGCGCATCAGTGCGTCGTCGTCACGCACGAGGTGCCCGCCGATACCACCAGGAAGATCAAGATTCCCAATGCCTGCATTGGGCTCGGCCTGCGCTGCATGACCCCCTACGAAATGCTCCGCCGCGAGCGCGCAAGATTCGTCCTGGGCAAGGGCAGAATGGCAGCCTGATGGTGGCTTTCACCGAAGCCGAGGTGGAAGACGCCGCGCTCGGCTGGCTTGCCGGGCTGGGCTATGCCGTGCGGCGCGGGCCGGAGAGCGGGCCGGACGGGCCGGCGCCGGAGCGCGACAGCCATGGCGAGGTGCTGCTGACCGGCCGGCTGCGCGCAGCGCTCGCCCGCCTCAACCCGCAGCTGCCCGCCGAGGCGCTGGAGGAAGCGCTGCGCAAGCTGCGGCAGGCGGAGACGCCCTCGCTCATCGAGGAGAACCGCCGCCTGCACCGCTATCTGGTCGAGGGCGTGCCCGTCGAGCTCACCAGGGAGGACGGCAGCATCGCCGGTGACGCGGCCCGGCTCATCGACTTCGCCGACGCCAAGGCCAATGACTGGCTCGCAGTGAACCAGTTTACGGTCATCGAGGGGCAGAACACCCGCCGGGCGGATATCGTGCTGTTCGTCAACGGCCTGCCGCTCGCCGTCATCGAGCTGAAGAACCCAGGCGACGAGAACGCCACCCTCGAAGGGGCGTTCAACCAGCTTCAGACCTACAAGGCCGAAATCCCCTCGCTCTTCCGCACCAACGCGGTGCTCGCGACCTCGGACGGGCTGCAGGCGCGCCTCGGCTCGCTGACCGCCAGCCCCGAACGCTTCATGCCCTGGCGCACCGTGGACGACGCCGCCATCGCGCCGAAGGGCGCGCCGGAACTCGAAACCCTGATCGGCGGCGTGTTCGAGAAGGCCCGGTTTCTGGCGCTGATCCGGGACTTTACGGTGTTCGGGGATACGGGCGCGGGGCCGGTCAAGATCGTCGCCGGCTATCACCAGTTCCACGCCGTGCAGTGCGCGGTCGCCTCCACCCTGCGCGCCTTGCCCGACCGCGCCCTGGCGCCGCGCGAGGACCCGGCCGACCGCGGCTGGCCTTCGGTGGCCTCGCAGCAGGAGGGCGACCGGCGCATCGGCGTGATCTGGCACACGCAAGGCTCCGGCAAGAGCCTGCTCATGGCGTTCTACGCCGGGCAAATCATCACCCACCCCGAGATGGGAAACCCGACTGTCGTCGTCATCACCGACCGCAACGATCTCGACGACCAGCTGTTCGCCACCTTCTCCATGTGCCGCGACCTGCTCCGCCAGACTCCGCAACAGGCCGAGAGCCGCGAGGATTTGCAGCGAATCCTGAACCGCCCTTCCGGCGGCGTGGTGTTCACCACCATTCAGAAGTTCGCGCCGGAGCCGGGCGAGACCGACTATCCGGAGCTCAGCGACCGCCGCAATGTCGTCGTCATCGCCGACGAAGCGCATCGCAGCCAATATGGCTTCGGGGCGAAGGTGGCGCGCGGAACCGGGGAAATCTCCTACGGCTTCGCCAAATATCTGCGCGACGCCCTGCCGAACGCCTCCTTCATCGGCTTCACCGGCACGCCCATCGAGAAGGAAGATGCGAATACGCCGGTCGTGTTCGGCCACTATATCGACATCTACGACATCAGCCGGGGTGTCGAGGACGGCGCGACAGTGCCGATCTACTATGAGAGCCGCCTCGCCCGCATCGAGCTCGACGAGGATGAGAAACCGGCGCTCGACGACGAGATCGCGGCGCTGACCGAGGACGAAGCCGAAGGCGAGCAGGAACAGCTCAAGCGCCGATGGGCCAATGTCGAGGCCGTGGTCGGGACGGAGAAGCGCCTCCGTCTGGTCGCCCGCGACCTGGTGGAGCATTTCGAGAGCCGTGTCGCCGGTCTCGACGGCAAGGCCATGATCGTCTGCATGAGCCGGCGGATCTGCGTCGCCCTCCATGACGAGATCGTCCGGTTGCGCCCGGACTGGCGGAGCGATGACGACGAGAAGGGCGCGATCAAGATCGTCATGACCGGCGCGGCGTCCGACCCGACGGAGTGGCAGCCCCATATCGGCGGCAAGGCGCGGCGCGACCTGCTGGCGAAGCGGATCAAGGACCCGGATGACGCGCTGAAAATCGCGATCGTGCGCGACATGTGGCTGACCGGCTTCGACGCGCCGAGCCTGCACACCATGTATGTTGACAAGCCGATGCGCGGGCACGGGCTGATGCAGGCCATCGCGCGCGTCAACCGCGTGTTCCGCGACAAGCCGGCCGGGCTGATCGTGGACTATATCGGCATCGCACAGAACCTGAAGTCGGCCCTCGGCCAGTATTCGAGCGACGACCGGCGCCATGCCGGCATCGACGAGGCCGAAGCCGTGGCGGCGCTCAAGGAGAAGCACGAGATCGTGCGCGCCATGTTCCACGGTTTCGACTATCGCAAGGGACTGGCCGGGACGGCGCAGGAACGGCTCGCCGCGCTTGCGGAGGCTATCGAATGGGTGCTCGCCCTGCAGCAGCGCGAGGCGGCCAGGGAGGAGACCGAAGAGGGCAGGAAGCGCGCCCGCCGGCGCTTCGGAGACGCCGTGCTGGCGCTCTCCCGCGCGTTCGCGCTCGCCGCCGCCAGCGATGCGGCGCGCGCCATCCGCGACGATGTGGGCTTCTTCCAGACCGTCCGTGCGGCGCTGGTCAAGAGCGCGCCCGGCGCCGGCGCGTCCTCCGCCGAGCGGGACCTTGCCGTGCAGCAGATCGTCAGCCGCGCCGTGGTCTCGACCGAGATCGTCGATATTCTGAAGGCCGCCGGGCTGGAAACGCCGGACATCTCCATCCTCTCCGACGAGTTCCTGGCCGAAGTGCAGGGCATGGAGAAGAAGAACCTCGCCCTGGAGGCGCTGCGCAAGCTCCTCGACGGCGAACTGCGCTCCAGGAGCCGCATCAATGTCGTAGAGACGCGCGCCTTCTCCGAGCGGCTGGCGGAAGCGATCGCGCGCTACCACAACAACGCCGTCACCACGGCGGAGGTCCTCCAGGAACTGATCGGCCTCGCCCGCGACATCCGCGCCGCCCACCGGCGCGGCGAGGAGGAGGGGCTGAGCGCGGAGGAAATCGCCTTCTACGACGCGCTTGCCCGAAACGAGAGCGCCGTCGAGATCATGGGCGACGACCACCTCCGCGTCATCGCCCAGGAGCTGCTCAACAGCCTGAGGAGCAACGCCTCCGTGGACTGGCAACACCGCCAGTCGGCGCGCGCCAAGATGCGCGTCCTGGTCAAACGCATCCTCCGCAAACACGGCTATCCCCCGGACCTCCAGGACGCCGCCGTGCAAACCGTCCTGCAACAGGCCGAGGCCCTTTCCGAGAGGTGGGCGGCGTGACTACTCTCCTGCACAGATAGTCCCGGATACATCACCTTGGCTGGCAAGAACCAACACTACATCCCCAGCTTCGTCCAGCGGGCATTTGGAATTCGACCCGGATGCAAGGACGTTTGGTACTTCCGAAGAGGTCACACACCCGCGCGACGCCCGATCAAACGGACAGCATCCGAAGATCACTTTTACTCGGAACCGGGGCGTGAAGGACAAACAACGCTTGATGATGAGATTACTAAAATCGAATCCAAATTAGCGATTATTCTGAATGAGGTTCGAACCGAACCGATCGGCTCTGTCATTATATCTTCAAAGGCTGCACTAGTTGTATCTCATCTAGTGCAGAGAACGGCACATATACGGACAACATTAAGTGCCGGTGCGGCTCACGTACTTGACCTTATCGCGGACGCATTATCTGAGCAAGGCAACGTCAAGACACTGATTGGTCTTGATGGAATATCGCCTACAGAACACTTCCGATCCACTGTATTCAAAGATCTAGTCAAGAGTCGAGAGATTGCAGAACACCGCATACCAACTCATAATTTAGAGCGGATAGCGTATATTATTGCAAAAGAGAAAGCCAGTACATCATTAAAATCTGGCCGAAATCTTGCAACTGTCGCCCTGTCTGCTATGCGATCTTGCTTGCCAACTCTCGTCCGTGATGGTCACAACACATCCCTGGATATTTCAAATAATTTGAGTGAGTTTGAGAAATTGATGCTTACCTTTACATGGACCGTTGAAGGAGCACCTGCAGATGGCGCTATTTTGCCGGATTGTGTGGCGATAGGGATTGATTCAAATGGCGTGACCGGCAACCATCTGCTCATCGGCAAGGATCATTTGTGTGCATTAATTTTGGCAATTTCGCCCGACAAGTTGCTCGTAGGGCGCAAGCCCGGATTCTGTCAGACAAGTGATCTCGATTACAACGTAGAGGCGGCAAGCTTAAGCCAAGCGTTTTTTTTGGCCCCACGCTTGGACGAAGATACAAACCGACTACACAGCATGATCGGGTGTAAACTCGATCCAGCCCTTTTGGAAGCTGCCGAGCGCGGCTTCGATGACACTGTTTGGGACAGGCGTGGTCCGAAGGCGAACGACGGATTATCGGGAGCCGGCACGTTCGAATGGACGCAGACATTCGGTGTTCAATACGAACTTTCGCTATATGGGTATGACGATGAGCTTACCGCAACACGCATTCGGGAGGCGGTCTGCGACCTTGTGAATGAGATCGCTTCGATCATGCCACTCGGGCGTCTGGACGGGATCACCATCGGAGCTGACTATTCGGGACTGTTGCTGGCCGTCGAAAGGGGCTGGGAAGGCGCGCCATCGCCAAACACTGCTCCGGAGGAGATCGGTGTCGGTGTAGCGCAGGTGGTAATGGTCAGACGGTCGGGCACGGTGAAGGGACGGATCGTCATCTCGGATATCATTTCTGAAGCCCTCATATCCAGGGATGAAGGGTGTAAGGCCTGGGCAAAGTACGTGCTCGCGAAGCAGGTGGTTTCGGTTGGTCTGATGGAGATTATTGAGGAGCGCCTGCCGGACACGTTGCTCAAAGCGCTGGGCAGCGGAATCGACGATTGGCTTTATGCCAGCGCGGACGGCGCACCGGAGAGCTACACTGCGTCGTCGATAGCGAGTGCTTTCGGAGATTCGGAAGAGGTTGGCAGGTTGCTTCAGGAGTGCTTGGTCATGGCCGTTGATCGAATGATGGAAACTGTGCCCGGAGAACGACTTGCTTACCGCGAACACGGCGATCTGGGAAGATTGCTGGAGATCGCACGCCCCGCAATCTGGCGGGTATTGATCGCGACTGCGGATTTTCTTGGCCATTGCGCATTCACCAGAACGAATCCGCTCGGTGATGCACCTATGCTGAACGATGCGCTCGATCGCGCGGGACTCCGGGATTGGCTTGGCGTTTACTTCGAGGACCTTGCAAGTTTCCACCTTCGGTTGGGCAAGTGGGAAACATTCGACGAGTTCCTGGCCTTCAACATCCACGTCGAGCGGCTGCTGCTGGCAGTCGGGATGTTCGCGTGGGAAGCACCGGAGGGGCTGCGGATCGAGGTGCCGCTCGGCACAGATTCACAGGCGTTGCTGGCAAGGCTTGAAAATTGACAAGAAACCACGACTGTCTCGCCATAATCGTGCGGTCGCCAATTTGATGAAAGCTTGGTCATTGTACCGCCAAGAGGAGAGGCCTGGCCGTGAGCGGGGCGGCGGGCGGGGGTCCCGGAGGGAGCCGCTGCCGCCGTTCCTCTCAATCTCCACAAGGAGCACGGCATCATGCAGGCGGTTCTGGCGCCGCGCGGCGACGCGCGCACGTTTCTCACCCACTTTGTCGGCGGCGGTCTTGAGGACGACCGGTATGTCGTCGAGACCTTCCGTTCGCTCGCCAATGGCGACATCGTTCCGGTCCAGGCCGACGGCGCGAAGCCGAAGGGGCGGCGCAAGGCGCGCGGCAGGGTTCTGCCGCTGAAGGCGGTCGAGAACATGCGGCCCGCGCGCGACGAGATCATCATCGCGACGGGGGTCAGGCTCCGCACCTGCGGCGTGCAGCTTTGGGGCTGGCGCAGCCTCGGGATATTCGCCGACCGCCGGCAGCGGGGCTGACCTGCGCTCTCCACCGGACGTCCGGCCGGCCTGCCGCCGGCCGGGGCGTCCATCGTTCGGGACCCGGACATGACAGGAGGGCGCCGTGGCATATCGAGACCCCGAGGCGCAGAAGCGGAAGGACCGTGAGCGCCATCGCAGGCGGGTTGCCGAGCGGCTCGCGGCCGGCTTGTGTCCGAAGTGCGGGAAGCGTCCCCCGGCGCCAGACCGTTCTGTCTGCGATGCCTGCGCGGAGAAGGGCCGGACTGCTGGACGGGCGCGCGATGCGCGTCTCCGGGCGGCGGGGCAGCCCCGGCGCGATCCCGACCGCGCCAGGGAGTATGAGCGCGAGCGCTCGCGCCGGAAGGCCGAGCGGCGGCGCGAGACCGGGTTGTGCGGCAAGTGCGGGCGCAATCCTGTCGCGCCGGATCGGCGGGCGTGCGAGCCTTGCGCCGCGAAGAGGCGCGCGGCCGACCGCGCCCGCTACGCCGAGGCCAGGGCGGCGGGCCTCCAATATGGCGGCAAGCCAGCCGCCGCCAAGCGCGAGGCGGCCCGCATCGCCAGCCGCAAGCGCCATGCGGCCCGCCGCGAAGCGAATGCCTGCACGAGGTGCGGGCGCCGGCCCCCGGTCGCGGGCGGGACGATCTGCGCGCCCTGCCGCGCCGCACGGCGCGAGGCGGCGCGCGAACTCTACGCCGCCCGGCGCGCCGCCGGCTTGTGCGTGAAATGCGGCGCCCCGGCAACAGGCGGCGGGGCCAGGTGCGCGCCCTGTTCGGTGCTCCAGTCCGACAGCCGGTCCGCCGGACGCAAGAACGCCGCGAACCGCGCCCGCTACTGGACCCGACGCCGTGCGGACCGCTGCACGGACTGCGGAGCCGCTTCCTTCGGCGCCGCACGCTGCGATGCGTGCGCCCGCCGGTCGTATGAGCGCTCCGATCATGTCCGCGGCATGCCGGCCTGGCCGCCGAGCTTCGCCGTGTTCCTGGTCGGAGCCGACGAGCCGCTTGCGGTGTTCGACGACGAGATGGAGGTTGCAGCCTTCATCGCCTTCGAGAAGCTCGACAGGCGCCAGGTGGAGGTGGTCCGGGACGCCAGCCCGCTGGCGACGCTCGCGGGCTGGGAGTGACCCTTGCCGCAGGGGGGCTGGCGCAGACATCTTGCCGGCCCGCCGGCGGCGGGGGGCCGCGCAAGGGGGAGGAATCGACCGATGAGCATGGACAGCCTGCCCGAGGAGACGGATTTCGTCTTCTTCGTCGAGGCGCTGCCCGACGACGGACTGCATCGCCTGGCGATCGCCGTCGAGGGCATGGACGCCCCGATCCCGACGATGATGGTCGCGGTCGATATCGACAGCGCGCTTGAGATCGCGGATCGTTTCAACCGCCGCCTAGGCCGCGACCGGGCCTCCTGGACCGCCTTCGCCGCGCGCTGCCTGGGCGGCGGGGACAAGGACTCGGACAGCGCTCCCTGGTGCTGAGAACGCCCATTTGGAACCGGGCGACGGCCTTGCCGCCCGGCCCGGTTCGGGGCCTCCACCGACTTTGCAACTGCGTCGCGCAACGCCTTGTATCCGGTTCCGCCCGTTGCTACGGTTTGCGCGCTGAGGCGATCAGGAAGGGGTCTTCGCGCCATGACCATCACAGCTTCTCGCCCGACCTGCCGCACCGTCGGCCCCGCTATCGGTGGCATTTCCGCCTTCGCCTCTCTGCGGACGGCCGCCCGGCGGTTGGCTGCGGCGCTGCCGGTCCGGTGTTCACTATTTACCCCCCCCCCCCGCGCTCGCAGGGGAGCAATGCCCCATCCCCGCATTTGGCCCAACCGCTCGGCAAGCGGCGCTGCCCTGCTGCTGGGCGCAGCTCTCTTGTTCGGTGGCGCCCAGGCCGCTAAGGCGGACTTGACCCTCACCTTCTCCGACGACGGTACGAACTCCACCATCACCGCCAGTGGCAGCCTGAACTTGACGCATTGCCAAAATAGGCGGAATAATTTAGGAAAGTCGGATTATAGACGGAGAATGTGGATGAACAACGATAGTTTGGGTTTCCTGGTTGGTAATTCTACAAGTGATGAATTTTATACATATTGCAACTACACGGGCGGTGCACGGACCATTGACGGAGCCGACAGCTACACGGGCAGAAAAGATACTTTCACAAATAGATTCAAACTTGGACAGTACGTTGCAGGTTTTTCTATACAAGTTGAAAACGTTGACAACGGAACTTTGCATGTGAATTCCACATCGAGTAGCACCTACAATCCCGACGGTAAGACAATCACCTTTCCCGGAACATTGTTATCGGTGCTGCGAGATAACGATTTCAAGATGTCGATTACCATCGACAGCAGCCAGAAAGTTATATTTACGACGGTGAACCCCTCGCCGCGGCCAATCGCGCCAGCCGGCCTGAAGGCCACTCCGGGCGACACCGAAGTGACGCTGGAGTGGACGAACCCGAACAACGACACCATCACGAGGTATCAGTACCAACAGAAGGCAGGCGACGGAAGCTACGGGAACTGGATGAACATCGGCGAAAGCGGTGCATCCACCGTCAGCCACACCGTCTCCGACCTGACCAACGGCACTGCATACGCCTTCAAGATTCGAGCGATAGGGAGGGGCGGCGACGGCGCCGAATCGAACCAGGCCACGGCAACGCCCAATGTGGCGCCCGCCATGCCCGTGTTGGGCGAGCCGCAGCCGGGCAATGCGGAGGTCAAGCTGGTCTGGACCTACACGGCAAACACCGCCGAGGTCGCCAATTGGCAATACCGACGGAAGGAAAACGGCACCACCGTATGGGGCGCTTGGACGGACATCAACGGCAGCAACAAGGACACCAAGGAGTACACCGTCACCAGCCTCCAGAACAACACGACCTATGATTTTCAGGTGCGCGCCAGGACGAACGGCGGCGTGGCCGGCCCGCCGAGCGGCGCCCGGTTCGCGACGCCGGCGGGGCCGCCGGTGGCGGCGACGGCGCTGACCGCGACGGCGGGCGGCAGGCGAGCGACGCTGACGTGGACGCTTGAGCCGGGCGACCCCAGCATCGAGATTTGGCAATATCAGGCGGTTCGGGGTGAGTTCACGAACGAATTCGGCTTCGGAAGCGCCACGTGGAGACCAATGACCGGCACCGATGCGACGACGCGTAGCCATACGGTGAGCAATCTCGAAAGCGAGGTCACCTACAGCTTCCGCATCCGCGCCGTCGGCTATGGCGGCAACGGAGCCGCATCGGACATCGCGACGGCAACGCCGGAGCGGGATACGGCGCCAAGCTTCGGCGGCGCGGCCATTGCGGACCGAAGCTGGTCGCTGGACAGGGCCATCCGCGCGCTGCAACTGCCGGCGGCGAGCAGCGGCAATGGCGCGCTGAGCTATACGCTCACGCCCGATCTTCCCGCCGGGCTGAGCTTCGACGCCTCGACGCGGCAGATTGTCGGCGCGCCGACGGCGATACAGCCGGCCGCGACCTACAGCTGGAAGGCGGCGGATGAGGACGGTGACGAAGCGACGCTGACCTTCACCATCGCGGTGGAGGCGGACGTGGCGCCGGGTTTCGGCGATGCGGCCATTGCCGACCGAAGCTGGTCGCAGGGCAGGGCCATCCGCGCGCTGCAACTGCCGGCGGCGAGCGGCGGCAATGGGGCGCTGAGCTATACGCTCACGCCCGATCTTCCCGCCGGGCTGAGCTTCGACGCCTCGACGCGGCAGATCGCCGGCGCGCCGACGACGCTACAGTCGGCGGCGTCCTATACATACAGGGTGGCGGACCAGGATAATGACGAAGCGACGCTGACCTTCACCATCGCGGTGGAGGCGGACATGGCGCCGGGTTTCGGCGATGCGGCGATCGCCGACCGGGTTTACGCGCAGAACGCGGCGATCGACGCGCTGCAACTTCCCCGGGCCACGGGCGGCAACGGGGCGCTGAGCTACTCGATTTCACCCGATCTTCCCGTCGGGCTGAGCTTCGACGCGTCCATGCGGCAGATCGCCGGCGCGCCGACGACGCTACAGTCGGCGGCGTCCTATACATACAGGGTGGCGGACCGGGACAATGACGAAGCGACGCTGACCTTCACCATCGCGGTGGAGGCGGATACGGCGCCGAGTTTCGGCGACGCGGCCATTGCCGACCAGAGTTACGCGCTGGATCGGACGATCGGCGTGCTGCAATTGCCGGCGGCGAGCGGGGGCAATGGCGCGCTGAGCTACACGCTCACGCCCGAACTGCCGGACGGGCTGAGCCTTGACGCCTCGACGCGGCAAATCACCGGCGCGCCGACGGCGCTGCAGGAGGCCCTGACCTACAGTTGGCGGGCGGTGGACGCGGACTTCAACAGGTCGGGGTCGGATGCGGCCACGCTGTCCTTCACCATTGAAGTGACGACGGCGGAAATGGAGCGGCGGGCGCTGAAGCACATGCTGGCGGCGACGGCGCGGGCGACGCTCGCCGGCGCGGTCGATGTTATCGGACAGCGTTTCGATGCGGCGCCGGGCGGGCCGGGCCTGTCATTGGCCGGTCGTCGGATCGGCGGCGCGCCGCCGGTCGTCGATCGCTATCGCCGGGACCGTTGGGACCGGCTGGGCCGCCGGGACGACCGGGCGACGCCGATGGGCTATTCCATGGACGGGTCGTCCCTGTTGCGCGACAGCGCCTTCACCCTGCCGCTGGCGGCGTCGGGCGCGGCTCCGGGCGGTCCCGGCTGGACGGTGTGGGGCCGGGGCGACTGGCGGGGCTTCGAGGGCCGCAAGGATGGTGGCAGCTGGGACGGCGAGCAGCGGACGGGCTGGCTGGGCGTGGATGCGCGCCTGGACGGGGGGCTGACGGCCGGTCTGGCGCTCTCGCAGGGCAAGAGCGAAGCGGATTACCGGCTTGACGAGTCCGGGGGCCGTCTGGAGACCTCTCTGACGACGGTGTGGCCCTATGTGCAGGTGACGACCGGCAATGGCGGCGCGCTGCGCGCGGTGCTGGGCCGGGGCGCGGGCGAGGCGACGCATCGGGCGTCGGAGGGCGATGGGGAGCAGGCGGACCTGTCGTTGCTGGCGGGTTCGGTGAGCGGCCGTCTGCCGGTGGCCCGGCGGGGTGGCTTCTCCTGGTCGGCGTTTGGCGGTGTGAGCCTGGCGCGGATCGAGACGGAGGGTTCGTCGGCGACATCGATCGGCGATCTGAAGGCGACGAACTGGCGTCTGAGAGGCGGCGCGGAAGCGTCGCATGACGGCATTGCGCTTTCGTCCGGGTCTGGCTGGCTGCTTCAGCCGCGCGGCGCGCTGGCGGTTCGCAAGGACAGCGGCGACGGTGTGACCGGGATCGGCATGGAGTTGAGCGGCGGCGCGCGTCTGGCGTCTGCGGGCGGACGCTTCGGTCTCGATGCGTCCAGCCACTGGCTGGCGCTGCACTCCGCCGACGGGATGCGGGAATGGGGCGCGAGCCTGGAGGCGCGGCTCGCGCCGTCCGCCGACGGGCGCGGCCTGTCGCTCGCCCTCGGCCCGGCCTGGGGGCCGCAGCAGGCGGGCGCGCTCGCACGCGAGCGCCTCTTCGACGAGGAGCGGGGCGACGGTGCGGGCCTCTCCATGGCGGCGCGCACCGGCTATGGCTTTGCGACCGCCGGCGGGCTGCTGACGCCGTTTGCGGAACTGGCCCTCAGCGGTGAGCCGCGCACGCAGCACTACCGCACGGGCGTCGGCTTCGCCCGGGGTGGCATCGACGCCGCGCTGACGGCCGGCCACCGCGCCGGCGGAGATCCCGACACCCGCATCGGCATGGACCTGCGGCTGAACTTCTGACGGCTCCCGTCCCCCCGCCTGCCTGCTGCGCAGCCGGCCCGCCGTCGGCGGTGCTCGCCCGCGCCGCACGAACCCTTGCCATGCGATCGCAGCTGACGCGCTGACCGCTGCCGGATAGGGCGCGCGGCACCCGCCGCACTCTACGACCACCTGCTGTCGGCGCGCTGACCGCTGCCGGATAGAGCGCACGGCGCGCGGCGCACTCCGCCGTCCCGAGCTGCCCGGCCGCATCGGCATCGCTGTCGCGCCACAACGCGCGCCGCGACGAGCGGCTTGCGCGAGTGCCTCGACGATCCGAAGCCTCCTCGACCGCTCCACCGTCACCGACGGGGCGTGCGCCACGTTCGGCAGCCGGGGGGCCTCCTGTCTCGCGCCGTCCGCCCCGATCCCCGTTGCCTCGCTCCCCGGAGGGGGAGTTTCGCGCGTGCCGGGCAAGCGCCCTGGAGGCGGGAGGGAGGGTCTCTCTCGCACCGGGCGCGGCAACCGCGAAGGAGGCAGCGCCCATGTTCGGCATCGACACCGACCACGACCCGATCGACCCGTCCGCCACAGAACTGCTCGAAGCCCTCGGCCTCGACGCCCATGCCGTGCGCGAGACGCTCGCCGACGACCTCGCCCGGCGCTGCCCCGACCGCGCCGTCATGGCGGACGGGAGGTAGAGGAGAGCTTGAAGAAAGCGAGCGGATGAGGGGCCGGAGAGAGATTCCGGTTCCTCTCCGTTCGCCAACCCATCGTCATCGACCAGGAGACAGACCATGGCATTCGGACTCAACCGGGCCGAACTCATCGGGCGCATCGGCGCCGACGTCACCGTGAACAACCTCGTCTCGGGCGGGCGCGTCGCCAACTTCAGCGTCGCCACCGACGAGAGCTATCTCGACCGCAACTCCGGCGAGCGGGTGGACCGCACCGAGTGGCACCGCATCGTCACCTTCCAGGACGGTCTGGTGGACATGCTGAGCAAGAACGCGCGGAAGGGCCGCCTGGTCTATGTCGCGGGCAAGCTACAGACGCGGCGCTGGAAGCGCGACGGCGAGGATGCGGACCGCTTCTCGACCGAGATCCTTCTGGTTCCCGGCGGGCGCGTGCAGTTCCTCGACAAGGCGAACGGCGCCGCGCCGCCGGCGCCCGATGCCGGGACCGCCGCCCCGGCGCCTGCAGAGGCTGCCGACGACGACCTGCCGTTCTGAGGCCGTCGCAATCCCCCACCCATCGGGCCGGCGCCGCGCGCGTCGGCCCGATCTTCCTTTCGCCAGGCTGGAGCATCCCGATGAGCGAGATCGCCTTCGAGCGCATCACCCCGACCGAGTCCCGCATCCGTGACGCCGACGGCGCCTGTGTGGGCGGCGTCCATGCCCAGGACGACATCCTGAAGCCCGGACGGCGGGTCTATCTGATCCATCTCGACGAGGACCCCAGGGGCTGGATCGCTGTGCACGACCGCGCCCGCATCCGCGAGGTCGCCGTGCAGCGCCTGCGGACGCATCCGTTCCGATGAATGCGCGGCGGCACGGCCCGCGCTTCATCCCGAAGGCCGTGCAGGGCTGCACCGCAGAAGGGGTGCGTGCAGGTGGAGAGAAACGCTCTCTCCTCTGTCTGTCTCATCGTGCCACACGTGCTCACTACGCCAACCCCTTCGGGGTCCTCCACTCCGCTTGCGCTCCGTTCCGGCCGGGACTCGCAATGAAACGGCGCTGGCGCGCCTAGGCCCGGCGCGGCGCGCGACCGTGGCTCCGCGCTCGCTGCGCTCGCTTGTGCGCCCGCACCACTCGCGCACCGCGCCGGGCCATTCATTCCGGCCCCGGTGGCTCCGCTCCGCGCGCGTGTCCCAATGAGACAGACGCCGGAGCGAGCACCGCACCGGTCAACGGGCCGCAAGGCCTCCAACGCAAGCGAGGAGTTCATCATGTACGACATCGACACCCACCGGGCGCTGTCCGTCACCGCCACTGTCTGCGAACAGGCCGCCCTCTTCGGCGCAACCCCGGAGCGCGACGAGCACGACCCCCGCGAGGTCTGGGATCGCGACGAAGCCATCGCCGCCAGCAGCGAAGCCTTCCGCATCATGGCCGAGGGCGTCGCCCCCGACGGCTTCCAGCTCGCCGACGAGCGCGAGCATCTGCTCTGGGGCATCGTCAATGCCTTCGACGCCCAGCTCCGCAGGCTCGACCGCAGCATCGACCGCCTCACGCCCGAGATGCGCGACCTCGAACGCGCCCAGGACGGCACGGAGGTCAAAGCGCGCGAGCTGGAGCTGCTCACCGACCGGGCGCAGAACCTCGGCGATCGCCGCGACGCCTTCGAGCGGATGCGCGACGCGCTGGCCGAGCAATACCGCAGCGTCACCCGCGAGGTCTGGCGGCCCCGGCGCGGCAGCCACACCAGCCAGACCGGCAGGCTCACCTCGGCGGCCATCGACGCCCGCGACTTCCAGCGCGCCCGCAAGGATCGCGAGACGCGGGCGCACCTGCCCGAGGGCACCCTGGTCGCCATCGCCGGCGGCAAGCAGGTCGGCGACGCGGGCGCGGTGTTCGCACGGCTCGACCGCGTCCGCGCCAAATATCCCGACATGGTGCTGGTGCATGGCGGCGGACCCGGCGTCGAGAGGCTCGCGGCGCAGTGGGCCGAGCAGCGCGGCGTGCACCAGGTCGTCTGCAAGCCGGACTGGAACGCCCACGGCCGCGCCGCCCCCTTCCGCCGCAACGACGAACTGCTGAACCTGCTGCCGAAGGGCGTCATCGCCTTCCCCGGCTCCGGCATCACCGACAATCTCGTCGAGAAGGCCGTGCAGCTCGGCATCCCCGTGCACAAGGTCGCCGCCTGACCGCAGCACCGCAACGGGCCGCGTCGCTCCGGCGCGGCCCGTTCATTCCCGTCATCACGGTCCGGCGCAGCGGCGCAGGCAGCGCTGCACCGCCATCCCCGCACTGCCTGCCGCACGTCCTCCGACACTCGCCCCGGCACCGCCGCGGGCGCCCGCGCGAGTGCGACTGCGGGAACGTGTGCGCCATCCACGGATGCGCTCGCGGTAACGTGTGCAAGGAGCAACAACGCCATGATCGACACCGCCTTCATCGCCTATAGGTGCGTTGCGGTAACGTGTGCGCGGCGGCATTCTGTTCTGCGGAACATGTGCAACCGCGCGAGTGCGCTGAGGGAACATGCGCGGCTTCCGCTGCGCCATGTGTGACGGACGTGGCCGCCGCCTTGCATCGCGCGCCGCGTTTTGTTACCTCAGGGCAAGGACGACGGCGCGGAACGCGTTCGGTGATCGCAGCCCGGTCGTCCCGCTCAATCGCCGCGACGGCTCCAAACCCTTGCGGCGCCGGCGTTTCAAGCCGGTCACGGTGTGCAGGCCAACCTCGACCATTCGACCCCCGTCGGGGTCGTAGGCCTTACACCCCACGCATCAAGATGCAGGTGTACTTCATGCGCGCGCTTGGCGTGCACTTTCGCGCTTTTTCAACGACTTGCGACGACGTGAAGTTGATGGACCGAGTGTATGCTCTCGGTGTTACCTTGCAATCCCTTGTATTCCAAACACTTACAGGATGCCGTATGCTGACAGCATACGGCGAATTCAGGGCCAGTTCCAACCGTATGCGGATGGCATACGTCGGAAACAGCGCCCGCGGAGACGTAGAGCCCGACGGCAGGCGACGCCAGCGCCGGCCTTCGGGCTCAGAAACATGACTTTTCGGGGACAACACCATGGCAAAAAATGATTCTGGCGCCACAGATGCCGGCGAGACCGGCGACCAAAAGCAGGCCGAGCCGCGCACACCGCGCTCGATTCGGTTCTCGGATTCCGAGTGGGGGCGCATCGAGCACGAAGCCAAAATGCGCGGAATGGCGGCTGCCGAACTGGTCCGCTATGCAGCAGTGAGCCTTGCCGCCGGCGATTCCAGCGCCAATCCCGTGTCCTTCCCGCCCGAGATCGCTGCCCAGATCGAGCGCATCTACCGGGGTGTCTATCTCCTCTCGACGCTGAAACGGGACGAAATGCTTCGCGCGGGAGAGCAGGAGACGCTGGAGCGGATCGCCAAGGCTGCTCGAAAATCTCAGACTGCTATTAAAACCCCCTCTACGTCCCGACAAGCGCATTGATGGCCAAGCCCGCCCCCAACAAGAGAGTTCCGCACTACTTGGGTAATGGCGTCTATCGACGAGCTTCGGCGAGCAGGTCGATAAACGTGAGTATCCGAGTTCCCAGCTTACCCGCTACGCACAAAAAGGCTCCTCATGCCGAGGCGTCGAGGTACAATGCTACATTGTCTCGAATAGATTGTAGATCGGGGTGGTTGGCTACGGCTGAGATGAGCAGATAGCTGCTAATGTCTTCCTTAACGGCATACTTTATACCAAAGTTTCGGGGGATGATATGTGGGTCTCTGATCGCACGCAACTGCTGCAGCGTAGCAGCTAACTGGCCGGGTTCGAGTCCGGTTGAGCGGACCAGTTCGGCGCGATATGGGTCGCATCCTAGCGCATCTAGTACCCAGGTTTCTGGTGCTGTTTCCCCAGGAAGTCGAAGGCATAATTCGGGGGATTCGAGATTAGAGGTGTTCGACCAAGCCCTTAGTTCACTGTCTCTGACATCCCCGTCGAGCACACCGATAGCAGGACCTTCGGCCTGTATTCGATGATGATTGGCTAGTTGGTCCACCACACGGGCCCCGTCACCGATAGGTACGATTCTAACGCGTGAGCGATGCTTGGCTGGAAGTGCTTGTTTGACGAGATCCTCCGCAAAAGCGTCCTCGACGTACACCGTAAGTTCCGGCTGTGGCCGTCCGGTCATGCTGTACATCGCTTGCCGGGTGCTAGGTGCCGCCGTCACGCGGTGCATTCCGGGCTCGCGTTCAACAAGCAGACGTCCAGAACGGGGTAGCGAGTCGAGAACGTACTCCGAGTGCGTGGTGCAGAGGACCTGTTTCTTGTTCTTTAAGACGAGTCCCGTAAGCTCCTCAATCAGGCGTCCCTGCGCTTGAGGGTGCAGGCCATGTTCGATCTCCTCAATGAGAAGCAACCCGCCTACGGGAAGATGCTCAAGCGCCGAGAGGATGGCAATGACGGAAGCTTCCCCGGAACCCATATCGAAACCCGTGTAGGATGCGCCTCTGTGGCAGTAGGCGAGTGGAACGTCTCCGTCCGTATGAACTTCGGCCGAGCTGTACAGCTCGTCAAGGATGGCCGACATGGCTCGGGTGGCATCGGCGGACAGGGCTACGACTTGGGGCCTGGTTGTGCGTGAATGGCGTCGCCGGAGCGAGCCAAGCTCTGCCGGTGGAAGGATTCGCGAAAGCGAGACAAAGTCGATGGCACGCTCGGGAAACCGCGTCGCGCGCGATCGGCCGGCATCAGGAACGTTAGCCCACTGCCTATTCGTCTTCCTCACCCGGGTGATCTGCAAATCGTCGCCCTTTAAGGTGTAGTCGAAGCGGACCGTAAGACCAGCTAGAGAGGGATCTTTCGGACGGCTGAAGAAAAACTCGTCCCATGCGAATGTCATGCGACGCAGATGACGGCGTACGGCCGGAAACGGGCGGGGGAACCTGCGCCAATTGGCGGGGCGAGCTGCGGAGACCGCCGCAAGGCCCAGCAAGGTGCTTTTCCCGGCGCCGTTCTTTCCAGAGATTGCGGTAATGGGGTAATCAAAGGGCGCGTGCATTTCGCTAATTCCTCGCAGCGGCGGGGGTCCTTGCAGTGTGATGCCCTTAAGCAATGGGTAAGGAAAACGCGGTCCCGGTTCGCGCCAGAACTTCTCGAGGCGTCGCTCGGCATCATTCAGGTGTCGACCTGGCATTCGTCTCCTCCGCCAGCAGATCGGTCTGGTATTCGACTCCCTCAGCGGGCGTATTGGCCACCGCAAATCCTCCAGCTGCGACAAACTCATCATAGCCGGGACAGAACAACCGGAAGTCGCATCGACCACACTTTCCACGCGTTGCGCCTGAAGTCGGAAAGTCGCGGTTTTGCAAGCGCCTCCTTAGTAGCCGTAGCGTCTCCGAGAGATTGGATGCGGCCCGCCACCGGGCCTCTGAGTCGACCGGAACATCGATCCACTCGTCGCAGCCGTCCGTCTTTAGCTCGTCGGGAAGCGGTTTGGGAGAGAGGATGCGGGCCTCGGCAACTGCGGGCTCCATATCGAAGGCGTAGCTGACCCCGACGGCGTAGAGCTGGAGTTGCTCGAATGCCGCGTCCACGGTCTCCTCATACTCCTCCTTCGTACGGATGCGGCTCGCCTTGAAATCGACGAGCCCGATGATCTCCCGTTTGGAAGGAGCGGCTGTGTCGTGTGCATGCTCCAGCAAGTCAACGACGCCAGCAATCAATGCACCCGATTCTTGGTCGATGAGTTCGAAGGGTTTCTCTGCGGCACGCACACGGGATAGCGTTTCACCGGCCCGCTTGACATATCGGCCCAAGGCGTTGACGGCCGCGCCTCGGAGGATCTCATAGGGCTCGCCTCGAGTGTAGCGAAGGTGAAACCGATCGTGGACCAATTGCTCGACTACATCGACATTGACAGTGCCACCGCCGATCGCCATGTTGTGCATTTCAGCGAGAATGTCATGAATACGCTGGCCGTATCCAAACTGCTCGCCGACGCCAGGGCTGAAATCCATGACAGCCCGAAGTTGGTACTCTCTCTCGCAGCGCCGGAAAGCTGCCAAGTCGGAGTATGTGGTTTGGAGCCGGTTGGAGTCCGCGGGAGGTGTGGGCGTGATGCGGGGGTGCTCAGGTGGTGTGCTTCCTGGGGGAAGCATGCAGTCGTGGTTCATCTCGCGGAAGTACGCAGTGGGCCTGCTACCGCGCCGGTCGAGCGAGGAAACATGCAGGAACTTCGCGCAGCGCGTCAGTGCGACATACCAGAGTCGTCGTTCACCGTCGTCGCCGCCAACATAGGGCCCGGCGTCATAGAATCGGGGTGGTAGGAACGTCTCCGGAGGCCTAGTGCGCATGCTACTTGGGAAAACGCGAGAGGAAATGCGTGGCAGAAAGACTGCGGGCCATTCAAGGCCTTTCGCTGCGTGAACCGTCATGATCTTAACAGAATTAAGTGCAGCCAATTCGCCAACGCTACCCTCGTCTACATGACGCACGGCCCAATTTGAAAGAAACAGAACAAGACCCTTGAGGCGAGCGGGGGTGATCCACTGGTGGACTGACTCGAACTTCGTGAGCAAGTTGCTAAAAGCGCCGAAGTTGAACATGGTGCTCTCTGGCCAAGTGTCGACTCTCGCACCAAGTTCCTGCAGCATGTTCTGGAAAACTTCCTGCGGGTAGATTCTGCGACCGAGCCCGCGTGATCGTTCGGTGCGGGCTACTGCACGCTGACCGAATTCTGCACGTTTGCGATCAAGCCAAGAAAGCAGATGCGTGGAGTTGGCAGCCGGGCCAAGGCACCTGTTATCACGAAGCCTGATAATCACCTTGCGTATGAATTCGCGGGTCTCCGCAGTGGATAGCAGTTGAATGCCGCCGGACTCGCTCGGCAAGGCGAAATCGGCGCGAGCGAGGAGTGAAAATGCGGCTTGAACGAGACGGACTTCATCGTTGTTGAAAAGACCTCCGGTGCCCGTAACCACTACGGGGATGCCACGGGCCCTAAGAACATCGGCGAACGAGGCGCCGGAGCTGCGGACACTGCGAAGCAAAATGGCGATATCGCCGTAGTCGAGGCCACGCACCGTTCCTTCGTTCTCCGAGAGTTCTGTACCGCGGATCGCTTCAATGCGGTCCGCGACCCACTCGGCTTCGGCCTGTTCTGACGCAAAGGTCTCGACAAGTATGTCACCTGGGTCCGCAAAGCGCTCTTGCAGTGGTCCGTCAAGAACGGTTCCTATGCGCGCCTTGGGTTCCTTTTCGATGCGGTTCGAAACCCGTCGCACAGCTTCGTCGGCGATAGAGACGATTGCATGAGTGGATCTGAAGTTGTCTTCCAGTCGAACCAATCGGACATTTGGATAGTGGCAGGCAAATTCGAGAATGTTCTCGACCCTTGCGCCCCGGAAGCCATAGAGTGCTTGATCGTCGTCGCCAACTACTGTAAGTGTGGGGCCGCGACCACCATCGGTCAGTAGGCGAATAAGCTGCTCTTGGCGGTCATCGACGTCTTGGTATTCATCGACGAATAAATGCTTGATCTCGGCCCGAAGCTCCGCGAGAACGTCCGAGTTGGAATGGAGAAACTCGATCGTCTGGTCAATAATGCTGTTGAAGTCGAAAAAGTAATTCGGATTGCCGTGGGCAATCTCGCGGTAACGTCTTACGGCACTGGCGAGGATATCGTCGCCTAAGTCGTTGATGTCAATCTGTTGCTGGTGTATCACGTTGAGCGTAGCGAGAAACGTGCTCAACGTCTCCCCATAGGTGCGTGAACGGGTGCGGGTGCGAAGCCGGTCGAGGCCGATTCCATTTCCGTCAGGGAACCGCACAAAGTTGGTGGCGATGAGAGCAGCTTGCCGGGTCTCGTCCATAACTTCAAAGATCCGGCACTTGGGGTTCCAATCACGGAGGACCCGTAAACAGTAAGCGTGGATGGTCCCAACGTACATATCGCCGAGGGACGGCTCGTCAGGCGTGGTCTCCTCGACGCGTCGGCGGATACGGTGTTTCAATTCGGTAGCCGCGTGTTCCGTGAAGGTAAATGCGACGATTGATCTCCGTGGAATACCGTCCCGTACCATACGTGCGACGCGGCACGCCAGGGTTTCCGTCTTGCCGCTACCGGCACACGCAAGAATAAGGAGGTTGGAGGGAGTACCTGTGTCAAAGGTCACTGCCTCTCGCTGAGCATCGGTGAGGCCCTGCATCAGGGGACGGCCTGGATAGCTGTTCTGAGCGCAGGGGCAAAGGCATGCATTAGCGCGAACGGTAATGCGTTGCCGATCTGCTTAGCAACTACGCTGGACCCGCCTACGAACGAATACCGGCGCGGAAACGTCTGGATGAGTGCGGCTTCCCGGGGAGTGATTGCGCGATCCTGGTCTGGATGCGCAAATCGACCGCGAGTGACGTCGGTACAGCCGGTGGTGAGTGTAGGAGCAACAGCGTCCCAAGCCATCCGACCGTAGACGTCAGGATAGGAGTTAGGCTGATTGTGACAGCGTAGGACAAGAGATTTGGGAAGGGAGCTGCGACTGCCTCCGTCCTTCGGAATAGCCCGCAGGCGATCCAAGGCTATCGGTTTGTGGCGCCGAGCTGCGTGCAACGGATCGGTAGGGTCACATTCGCTCGCGGCGAGTTTAGCAAGGTCGCCTATCGCGTCGCGGACGGTGCGGCGCCTCCCGGCGGGGGTCAAAGCACTTGGGAGCATCGGCAACTGGGGACCGCGCGATGCCATGAGGACCCAGCGGACGCGGCGCTGAGGGACCGCGTAGTCGGCGGCATCGATGCATCGTGGCTCGCTAAAGTAATAGTCGCTTCCACAGGCCTCCCGGAACGCGTCGAGGAGACTGCCGTAGCGCGCCGTCGCCAGCCCAGGGACGTTCTCGATGAAGAGAACTTTGGGCCGCAGGGCAGCGACGAAACGACCGGCGTCAACGAGCAGGTCGGAGCGCGGATCCCCAAGCCGGTGGCGGTTCTGGCTGCTGAACGGCTGGCAGGGCGCGCAGATGACCATGAGGTCGAGACCTGCTTCCAGCAAGCACTCGTGCAGCATCTGGTAGGGATCAAGTTGACGAATGTCTTGCTCGAATACGCGCACGCTCGGGTGGTTTAGGCGGTAGGTGGCGCACGCTGCCGAGTCGTTATCGACGGCGGCAAGGACGCGGAAGTGGCTAGCCTTGAGAGCGGCCGTCGCTGAACCCGCACCCGAGAACAGGTCGACCGCTGTAGGCCAAGGCTTACCGGTCATTACTTGTATGCCGTAAATTTGCACATGAAATGAAAACTCATTACGGCCTCCTTTGCTAAGGGTATTATAGGGTTGACGAGCCAAGCTCAATGTCGTCGCGGCGACGCTCATACTCCCGTTCGGTGAATCGCCATCCGCCACGGCGGTTCTCTTGCTTTGCCTGTTCGACCCTGCCTCGCTCATGCAGTTGACTGAGCAACCCGGTGACGATGGCGTCATTCATAGCGTCGGCTTCTCCGTGTTCCCGACAACACCAGCAGGGACCTTGCCATTTCCCGGTCCTTCGCGCCCGCGACGATGGCGTTGCCAACCGTCCTGCGCCCGGCTCCAGTTTAGCGCATCTCGCGGCACTTGGCGAGGCTCATGTTCGCCCGCTTCCGGCCCACATATGTTTCATCGACCTCTACCGGGCCGGAGAACAGCCCGCCTTCGCTCTCCATGGCTTCGCGGATGCAATGCGCCATGAACCATGCGCTTGATTGCGCGATTTCCAAACCCCGGTGCAGCTTCATCGAGGACACGCCTTTGAGGTTCGTCGCGCAAAGATGGATGGCGAACGCCCATTTGCGCAGCGGCAAAGGCGAGCGTTCCATGACGGTGCCCTTGCGGACGCTGAAATACTTGCGGCAATCCCGGCAGCGCCATGGCATGGGCTTCCGGCTGGCAACCCGCGAAACCCGGTCCGACTGGTAAGGGTGGCGATCCGGTGATCGGCCTGCAAACCAATTTCGGCGGCGGCAAGACCCACACCATGCTGGCGCTCCATCATCTGGCGGGCGCGGGCGAAGCCGGCTACCGGCCGGAAGAGCTGGAGGGCATGGCGCCGATTTTCGAGGCGGCGGGCGTCGCCACGCTCGGCCCCGTCCGGCGCGCCGTGTTCGTCGGCACCCACAAGGGGGGCGCGGAGGCCCTGCATGTCGAGGGCGACCGGCGCATTCGCACGCTCTGGGGCTATCTCACCTAGCGGCTTGGTGGCTGGCCGGCGGTGGAGACCATCGCCGATTCCGAAGCGGCCGGGACCAATCCGGGCTCCGAAAGGCTGATCCCGATCCTGCGCGACGCGGCGCCCTGCCTGATCCTGATGGACGAGGTGGTGGCCTTCGCGCGCCAAATGCGCGGCCTCGACTACAACGCCTTCCACGCCTTCATCCAGTCGCTGACCGAAGCGGCGGCGGCAGTTCAAGGCGCGGTCGTGGTCGGCTCACTGCCGGAATCGGGCGCCGAGGTCGGCGGCGAGCAGGGCCGGGATGCGCTCCAGCGGCTTGAGAAGATTTTCGGTCGGGTGCAATCGGCCTGGACGCCGGCAAGCGGCGTCGAAACCTTCGAGATCGTCCGCCGGCGCCTGTTCCAGCCACTGGACGAGGCGGGCGAGAAGGCAAGGGACAAGGGACGACACCATCCGGGCGTTCCGCAAGCTCTATCGGGACCATCGCGCCGATTTCCCGCCGGAAGTCCGCGAAGCCGCCTATGAGGAGCAGATGCGGCGCGCTTATCCGCTGCACCCGGAACTGCTTCGCCGGTTTTCGGGCGACTGGTCGGTGCTGGAGAAGTTCCAGCGCACGCGCGGCATCCTGAAGATCATGGCCAACGCCGTCTATGCGCTCTGGAGTGGGGAGAGCGCAGCGCCGCTGATTACGCCTGCCCTGCTGCCGTTTCGCGAAGACAAGGTGCGCACCGCGCTTCTGGAGCCGCTCGACCGCGCCTTCGGGCCAATCCTGCAATCGGAGGTGGATGGCGACCAGTCTCTGCCGGCGCAGATCGAGGCGGCGCGCCCGCGCCTTTCGAGGTCCAAGGCAGCCTCGCTCGCGGCGCGCGCGGTGTTCTTTGCCACCTCGCCCCATGGCGGGGCCGCGCGCGGCGGCTTGTCGGGCGCGGAACTCCGTCTGACCTGCGCCCAGCCCGGCGATCAGATCGCAGTCTTTGCTGAGGCACTGCAGGAGCTCGCCTCGCGCTCGGCCCATCTGTATCGCGACGGCGACAGCTACTGGTTCTCCCCCCAACCGACCTTGAACAAGCTCGCGACCGACTGCGCCCGCGATGTCAGCGACGAGGAAGCCGACCGGCAGATCGTCGCGCTGCTCCGCGGCGAGCAGCGCACACGCGCCGGCTTTCCCCGCGTGCATGCCGCCCCGGACAATCCCACCGACATCGAAGACCGGCGCGCGGCGACGCTTGTCATCCTGCCGCCGTCCGCGCCCCACGATGCAGCGGCGGCTTCAGGTTCGCCGGCGGCGGCGCTGGCAAGCGAGATTGTCGAACGGCGGGGCGCTGGCCAGCGTCGCTATCGCAACATGCCGGTCTTCGTGGCGGCGGACGCCTCGGCCCTCGACACCGCACGGGAGAACGCGCGGCGCGACGGCGCCTGGCGCTCGATCCTGGGCGATCCTGACTTGATGGAAAACTTGACCCGGGCGCAGACCCGCGACGCCGAAACCCAGGCCGAGCGCAACCGCCATGCCCTGGGACAGAGCGTGCGCGGGGCCTGGGTCCATATGCTCTACCCGGACCGGCCGGACGATGGCGGTGCCGGCTACATCATGCGCTCAGCAAGACTGGTGAACCGGAGCGGCGCCAAGGGCATCCCGCAGGCGGTCTGGGACAAGGCGCAGTCCGACGGAGTGGTCCTGGACGTGCTCGGCCCGGAGACAATCTGGTGCGGGAACTCGCGCCCATCTGGCCGGCCGATCAGCCGCATCTGTCGATCGAGACGATCCGCGACTGGTTCGCGTCTTATGTCTATCTGCCGCGTCTTCGCGACGAAGCGGTGCTGGACGATGCCTTGCAGAAGCTGGTCGAAGACATGGGCCGGCCTTACGCCTTCGCAGGGTCTTTTGACGAGCAGGCACGCTCCTATGCCGGCGCGATCGACAGCAAGGCGATGCTGCCCGGCAGCCTTGGCGCCGAACTGCTGGTCCGTCGCGAAGCCCTTCCCGAACCGGAAGCTCCGAAGCCGCACATCGTTCCGGGCGATGAAGAGCGCGACAAGCCGGGCGGGCAGGACAGGCCCCCTCCATCGGGCGATCCGGAGCCGGCTCCGCCACCTAATCCCCGACGATTCTTCGCCGCGCTCACCATCGATCCGGAGCGCGCCGGCCTGGAGGTCGCCCGCATCATGGAAGGCCTGCTCGTCGAACTGACGCGCACGCCAGGTAGCCGGCTCAAGCTGACTCTGGAAATGGAAAGCAGCGCCGGCGAGACCGGATATCCGGAGGATGTGGTCAAGACAGTCAAGGCCAACGCCTGCGATCTCAGACTCGACGACGACAATCTGAGGTTCGCGGAGGATTGACCGCAGTACGCCCCTTGAGGGCGTCGCCGACCACTACGAAGCCGAACGCAATCTGCTCTATGTCTCTTGCACACGCCCCGGGCTGGTGACCGGCGTAGCCCCAGCGTCGGAGCTCCTAGCCCGCCTTTCTCACGAGCGGTAGGTGCATCGGGGCTCTGCATGTGGGAAAATGCTTCTGTAACAAAACCTTACCCGGTTGCAGAGGAATTCCCCGATGCCTGCAGAGTGTATCCCGAAGCCGATGCGTTTTGCACGCCTGAAAGGGCGTGATCTGGTGGCCGATTTCCGGGGCGGCGCGCTGACCTCGGATGCCGGGGCGCTGCTTCTGGGCGCGGTGGACCGCTCGCTCGGTCTGGTCACCCGGTTTGCGGGCTGTTTTTCGGACGCTCGCGCGCCGGGTCGCACGGTCCATGCCGTGGAGACGCTTGTGGGCCAGCGTGTGTTCGGGATGGCGCTCGGCTACGAGGACCTGCTGGACCATGACGAGTTGCGCCACGACCCGGCTCTGGGTCCGGTTCTGGGCCAGGTGGAGGCGCATCATCGCCATGGCGCGCCGCTGGCGGGCAAATCGACCCTGAACCGGCTGGAGCACGCGCCGACGGGGCCGCATCGCTATCGCCGCATCGGCCACGACCCCGAGGCGATCGAGGCGCTGTTGGTCGATCTTTTCCTGGAGGCGCACGCGCAGGCGCCGAAGCAGCTGGTGCTGGACCTCGACGCCACCGACGACCCCTTGCACGGGCGCCAGGAGGGCCGCTTCTTCCATGGCTATTACGACTGCTACTGCTACCTGCCGCTCTACATCTTCTGCGGCGACCATCTGCTGGCGGCGAAGCTGCGGCGCGCCAACATCGACGCCAGCGCCGGCGCGGTGGAGGAGGTGGCGCGGATCGTCGGGCAGCTTCGCGCCCGCTGGCCGGCGGTGGAGATCGTGCTGCGCGCCGACTCCGGCTTCGCCCGCGACGCCCTGATGGCCTGGTGCGAGGACAACGCTGTCGATTATGTCTTCGGTCTGGCGCGCAACGCGCGGCTCGCCCGACGCCTGCAACCGGGCCTGGACCGAGCCAGAGAGCGCGCGCGGCAAAGCGGCGGGTCGGAGCGCCTGTTCACCGAGTTCCGCTATCGCACCCTGACGAGCTGGTCGCGCGAGCGCCGCGTCGTCGGCAAGGCGGAGTGGCTTCCGGGCGGCCCCAATCCGCGCTTCATCGTCACCTCGCTCGGCCGGGACGCCATCGACCGGCGGGACCTCTACGAGAACCTCTACTGCGCCAGAGGCGAGATGGAAAACCGCATCAAGGAGTGCCAGCTCGACCTGTTCGCCGACCGGACCTCCACAGCCACCATGCGCGCCAACCAGCTTCGCCTCTGGTTCGCCTCCATGGCCTATGTCCTGCTCTCGGCCTTGAGACGCCTGGCGCTTGCCGGAACCCGCCTCGCCAGAGCCACCTGCGGCTCGATACGCCTCAAGCTCCTCAAAATCGCCGCCCAGGTCCGACACAGCACAAGGCGCATCCACATCGCCATGGCCTCCGCCTGTCCTCATGCCGATGTCTTCGCCCGCGCGCACCGCCGATTATGTGGCTGACACCAGCCCGAGGCCCGAACACCGCCCTCCCGCCAACAACAGGAAACCCGCCCCGACATGCCCCGCGCCTCAGGCGCAACGGCTCCCCATGCCCTCGCCGAACGAAAAACCAACCCAGGCCACCAAAACAGCTCAAAAACCCACAAATCGCCCCACAACAGTGCACTCGTGAGAAAGGCGGGCTAGACGACCTCCAGCCCGACGCCTGACGCCCGGCTCTCTGTAACCGTTCGCTCAGCCGGTGATGGAGCGGTAGCCGCCGTGGAGCATGAGGGGGCGGCCTCGTGATCCAGTCCCCCGCCGTAACCCCGTGACCGAACGAAAACCGGCTGCGCGCAAGAGCCCGGCCGGCAGGGCGGGCGCCAGCCAGACATGCGCGGAGATTGAACTTCGATTGATTCCCAATGGATTCCCAGCGTCCATCCGGGCAAATTCCGGACAAAAGAAAACCCCTCGAAAACGCATTGTTTTCAAGGGGTTGTTTGGTTGCGGGGGCAGGATTTGAACCTGCGACCTTCAGGTTATGAGTTTGCCTATAATGTCATGACATGTCTGCGCATGGCAAATATTTTAATATCATTTTCAATAGTTTATGGTCTATTCACGGACGCCCCTCTGCGCAGCGATACGCCTTGATTTGCCTTCTGGTGGTACCTATATGGTACCTGAGATCGGAACGCAACGGGCAAGCCGCCATGCCGAAAATTACCAAGCGCAACGTCGATGGGCTCGCCCCGGAGGCGCGCGAGCGGGTTGTCTGGGATGACGATCTGAAGGGCTTCGGCGTGCGCGTGCATCCCTCGGGACGCAAGGTCTATATCGTCAAGACCCGATATCGCGGCAGGTCGGTCAAGGCCACCATCGGGCCGCATGGCGCGGTCACCCCGGCGGAAGCACGGACCCGTGCGGCGGAGATCATCACCGGCGCCAGGGCGGGCCAGGATCCGGCCGGCTGGAACGGGCGGGACGACCCCTCGCCCACCATGCGGGAGCTCGGCCGGCGCTTCCTCGACGAGTATGTGCCCTCTCACTGCAAGGCGAGCACCGCCTACGAGTATCGCCGCTCGGTCGAGCTGTTCGTCGATCCCCGGATCGGGGCGCGCCGGGTTACGGATATGCAGCGCAGCGACATCGCCGCGCTGCATCATGCGATGCGGGAGACGCCCTATCAGGCCAACCGGACCCTCGGCGTGCTGTCGAAAATGTTCAACCTGGCCGAGCTCTGGGGGCTTCGGCCCGACGGCTCCAACCCCTGCCGGCATGTCAGACGGTTTCGCGAGGAGAAGCGCGAGCGCTTCCTGTCGGACGAGGAGTATCGCCGGCTGGGCGAGGCGTTGAAGGAGGTCGAGCGCGACGGGTCGGAGACGAAGGCAGCGGTCGCCGCCTTCCGATTGCTCATGTTTACCGGTTGTCGGCTTTCGGAAATCCAGAAGTTGCGGTGGGAGCATGTCGATCTGGCAGCGGGGCTGCTCCGCCTGCCCGACAGCAAGACCGGCGCCAAGGCCGTGCCGCTGGGTGGCCCGGCGGTCGCGGTGCTGGAGAGCATCGACCGCGAGGACGGCAATCCCTGGGTGATCCGCGGCCGCAAGCCCGGCAGCCACCTGACGGACCTCCAGCATCCATGGCGGCGTATCCGGTCACGCGCCGGGCTCGAGGATGCGCGCATCCACGACCTGCGCCACAGCTTCGCCAGCGGCGGGCTGCTGGTCGGCGAAGGGCTGCCCATGATCGGCAAGCTGCTCGGCCATACCCAGGTTCAGACCACGGCCCGCTACGCCCACCTCGCCAACGACCCCGTCAAGTCCGCCGCCGACCGGATCGCCAGGCGGATCGCGGAAGTGGCGGGGTGATCGCGGGCATCGCCGGTAGCGTGCGTCCTTCGAAGCCAGTGGTGATGCTTCCTGTGGCGGGACCATGATGCCTTCGATGTCATGCTGGCAGCCATGGTAAGCGGTGATCGACAGATCACGATGGACGCAAGGTCTACACGCCAGAGTTCTGCATCAATGCCCAGAGCAGCTTAGGACCCGGCAAGATCCGGGACCGATACAGTCCGGCCTTTCACTCCTAGGCTCGACCACAGGAACGGTGGGGACATTTTGCTGGCATCATTTGGAGACGCCGATGCGATAAGCACGCTTCCTAATGTGACGTCCGTTCACATCTACAATCAACCATACCTTACTCTCCCAAATGAGACGATTGATGACGCGAGAAACCATACCAAGTCTTCCCATTTCCTTTTGCTTCACCCAGTTTTCTAACAAAGCAACTCCATTTCACTCGCCCGAGGCGTGCGCAAGCAACCGAACAACGAACCGTTCCTCCACTTCCAGCAGGTCAGGCTCGGTACCGTTGTGCTCTTTCATACCCCTAACAATCTTTCGAGGAATACCCATTCCCATATGTTCGAGGTACCCATAATCGCGCATAACGTCTTTTAAAAGCTGGTTTCGGGCAGATCGTGTCCCGAACCGCATACGATCTGGTGTTATGCCATTGGGTAGTCGACCCGGAGATATGATTTCCAAGCGATCACTGTAGACTGACAACTCAACATCGGTACTAGTAAGCAGATAATCGCGATGAATAAGGGCATTGACGATACCCTCGCGAAGCGCCTCGTGAGGATAAACCGAACCTGCTACTCGTCTTCCACCCCGCAAGTCAACGACTGCTGGTGTGCTGCGTCCAACAAAGTCTAACGCCTGCTCGACAATGCCGTTCTCAACGACATCTCCGCCTCGGCTCAGCAGGGGCGTCATGGGGCCGCGAAGCGTCGTTCGCTCATGCGCATCATAGTCCTGATCCATTCCGGAATAGGCGACAGCGTCTATCCCCGCATGCGGCAGAAACCGATTTGGCCTCGTGCCGAACAACAACATTCCACCAACGGTTACACCTTCCTCCGTCATTACCTCGGTGTTGATCAGTAGTGACTGCCACGCTCCTTCGTCTTCATCGTCGGGCACCTCCTGCTGCCGAACATCACTGAAATAGTTTCGCAGCCGCCTCCGGTCGAGGTCCGCGAGCACCGCGCCTGACACCGGTCGGAGTTCGGCCCGCACGGAACCTCTCTGCTGGAACAAGCGTGCGAGTTCGTCTTGGCTCGCCTCTCGACTCTGCGTGCCCACACGGATCAAATACCGGTTAGTATTATGTTGCCACAGAGCGTGCACCGCATAGCCACGGGCAACGCGGACGACAGCAATATCGTGCCGGTCGTCGACACGCCGGACGACTTCAAAAAAAGGAATAATCTCCGGCCTGATCTTGTCCCGGCATACGTTCATCACCCATTCTTCAAGATCGTCCCGAGTTACGCCTGAGATTGTTCCGTCGTCTTCTACGCCAAGCAATACCATGCCGCCTTCCAAGTTAGAGAATGCGACCAACTCTCTCGCGAGGTCTTGGGGACGCAGATCGTCTCTCTTGAATTCCACTCCAGAATTCTCACCGCTCGCAATGATTTCCAGTAATTCGGTGCGCGTCGCCATATATCAAAATCCGTATTTGACGCGACGCATCTCGAAGGCAGCCTTGCCGCCTTCAAGGATTTCTTCCACGAGTTCGCGTACAGGTTTAGAGTCAATGGAAGCCATGTGGTCCGCAGCGATCCGTGATTGACCTTCCACGACCTCGCCCATTGCAGAGAGGCCGAGGATAAGTTCTGCATCGCCGAGGACTGGAATGTTGGCATTGTGAGTTGAGAAGATGAACTGACGGCGGCGTTTTTCCTGTCGCATAATCGGCACTACGCCGTCGGTGATAAAGCGGTTATCGAGATCATCTTCAGGTTGGTCGACGACCAGAGGCGCTTTTGACTCAAGCAGTAACAGCAACAGGACTGCCGTTGCCTTCTGGCCGGTAGAGAGTAAGTCAAGTTTCCGCCAATTAGCCTGTGCGCTGCCGTGTGCGGTGTTTAGTTCAATATCCGTCGTTGCGGGCAATTCCAATTCTTCGATACGCATAAATAGGGCTGGATCGGCCTCTGCGATCCGCTTAGCTGCACCAGGCGGTAGCCTGTAGTAAGTCCTGAGAACGTCTTCACCGTCCCGGCATCGCTGCGCAAGTTCAGGCAGGGACAGGTGGTCGTGCCCGCTTAGGCGCTCCAACGCTTCAGCAAGCTTGCCGCCGATCTCCTCTCGAAGAAGTTTTTCGAGCGGGTGGCGGTTACCGGCCATCGTAACCCTAACCCGCACCCGGTCTCGGAGCTTCTCGGAAACCCGTTTTGCCGCGGCTTCAACTTGCCTGTATTCGGCCGCCTTGATGTCCTCCCACTCCGCCAGAAGGTTTCGTCGGGCAGCCTCGTGTGCTTCCAGATCGCGCTTGAAGCGTTCCAATTTGTCATTCATCGGGCGCAAGTTTTCGATTTGCCGGCGAATCCGGATGAATTCAGCGCCGTCGATCTTCGATTTCTGGAGTTCGCGAAGCAGCCCTTCGTAGGTAGCCTCGATTATTGCCTTGCGCTCGTCCCAGCGGGACTTGGCCTCTGCGATCGCATGATCGGCTGTGGCGAGGGCTTTGCCGAACTGCTCGCCTACTGCCTTCAATTCCTCGCTCAACCTTTGGAGGATTCTTTCAATCTCGGAAAGGATGTCGGCGTTCGGTAGCCCTTCGAGAGCCTTGCTCGAAACGAACGCTGTATCGACAGGTAGTTCATCATAGAGTTCATTGTGAACAGTACGGTGCTGATCAAGGCGCTCGTCCAAGTTGGACAACAGGCGCTCCTCGCGGACAAGCAGACTCTTTTCCTTTAAGTGTTCTTCGAGCCCCGCCTGCTGGAACCGCTGCTGTGTTTCTTCGAGACCCGGCAGCGCCGCGAGCTGTTCGCAAAGGCGCTGCAGCTCACGTTGTACGTCTACGATCCGGTTGCGCGAACGCTCCAGCTCTAGACGCACCTGCGATTTTCGTCCCGAGCGAGCGGGGTCTCGCTCAACGAAGCGCTCGAGCAGAAGCGTAAGTTTCTCAGGGCTTCTCGTGAGTTCAGATATCTCGTGCTGCCCGAACACTTCAACGCCCGGCATTACGTCTCGCGGCGACAGGGCTAGGACCTCTCCTGCCTTGTCCTTCACGACAGGAGGGTTCGGCACTGATCGCTCTATCGTGTAGCAACGCTTGGACGGCTGGTGCGACCGCACGAGCAAAGAGACCTTCGTGCCTGACTGCAAGACACGGCGGACCACGCCGTCATGAACTTTCTGCGCTTCCTCCCCGAGAGGGTCGAGACCGAGTGCATAGCGGATGCTTTCGATCATCGTCGATTTGCCGGTGCCTCGTCCACCTACCAGCACGTTCAGGTTTTCATTGAAGTGCACGGCCGTATCGCTCAAAAATCCGCCTTCCCAGGTCATCGAGAGGAACTCGGCATGGGGTTCGGGTGGCGGATCGCTGTGCAGACGGATCCGGGAGTCCGGGTCGAGAAACGCCTGCCTGAACGCTTCGACGGAGATAGTGGACATCTTGATGAAGCAGGAGGCACCATCCGTCCTCAGGTCCTCCGGGCCGTTGACGTCCGAAGCGTTCAGAATGGCAAGGGGGCGATTGCGCTTATATTGGGCGTCCTTGTTCTCGAGGATCGTCCTGAGCCCGTCCGGCGCATCACTCACCGGACCTGGTAGCGCACAGGCAAGCAGGTCGGGATGTTTCCAGACAGTGATTCGCGATTGCCCCGCCAGTGTTTTAAGCAAACCGCCGTTAGAGGCGACGTGGGCAGCTATGCACACAGAGCCCCAGTTCTTCGCGGTTTGAAGCAGTTCGGTGGCGTACTTACTGCCCAACGGGGATGGTTCATGGGCATCGAAAATACCACACTCGCCGATGAAACGCTCCAAGAATGCATCTTTTTCCGGATCGAACAGGCACAGGAAATGGACGCCATCTTTCGTGACCGCTTCGAAGCCGCTGAACGCATGAAGCTTCGCTCTTCGCGCGGCGCGTACGAGTCCAGCCGAATGCTTGACGCGGTAGTGATCCGTGACCGCTATGACCTCGATGCCGACTTCGAGGCAGGCTTCGACGATCGCCCTGTTGTATTCGTCTTCCGAGGTGAAGAGGGTCGACCTTCCGTGCCTCTCAAGATAGGCGAACGGATTGACCTGCAGGGCGCAGCGGTAGAACCGGGCACCGTCCGGAAGGTCCAGTGCGGCCTGCATGCGATCACCTAGGCAGGCTAGATTCGTCATAGCGCAGGTCGCCGTGGTCGATCATCGACGGTCCGGGGCCCATGAGCGCCGCGCAGCGCTCGGCGGTGGCCCGAAGCTTGCGGGCACGGCCCACGATGTCGCGCTTGCATTGCTGACGCTCCAAACGCCCGCGCGAGGCAACGGTGATCGCGCCCGTCATGATCTCGCCGGCCAGAAGGGCCAAGTCACTAGCGAGCCTGCATGTCTGATCGTTCTTGATGCTGAGGCTCATGACCACTCCGGCAGAAAGGAAGAGACGAATTTACCATATGGAACCCCGCTGCCCGTATCAACCTGCAGGGCGCCGCAGGTGCGGAGCGGTCATGCCCGGTCCCCGGCGGAAAGGGGAATCGGCTTGTAGCCGCATCGGGCCGGGGGCGGCAGCTCGACGCCGTGCTCCTCCCCGAAATGCCGCGCGAAGGCCTCGGACGGCTTAGGCCGGCGTTCGGTCCTGGTGCGCTTCTCATGGATCGCGCAGCTGACCAGTTCCTCCATCGGCACGCCGATCTGGCGCGCCTCGCGGCGCAGCCAGGACTTGTCGCCGGGATCGATGTTGCGGACGGTGATGCTGGCGCCCATGCTGGCGTCTCCTGATCGGTCGGCAGCCTGTCGGGGCTGTCCGCTCATCAAGGTAAGTTATTGGGAATCCGGGGTCAAAGACCTGTCATCTCCGCCTGTCGAGCGTGCCGGTACGACGGAGTAGAGCGTCGGTCGCAGTGTTGCGCAGGGTAGCGCATGCTTGTCTGCAACCTATTGTTTTTGAATAACTATTACTGTTTCCAAGGTTGAATATTCGTCTTATGTTCCTCTCATGGCGGTCCTACTCGATCTCAAGCCCTGGCGCCAGGCGTTCATTGCCTGCGCGACGGGCGCGGTCTCGATGGCGATGCTTGCCTGTGCGGTCGTGCTGGCGCGCGATACCACCGGGCAGGAGTGGTATGCCGCGTCCAGGCTCACGGTCGCGGAACTGCTGATCGCTGTCGGCTTCGACGAGAATGCGCCGGTCGAATACAGCGATGCGGACGGGACGGTGGAGACCGTGAGCCGCTACGCGCTGACCTTCGACCTCAAGGCGCGCTGGGCGCGGGAGGATATCCTCGCGGCGGCGTGGGACGGCGCGATGTTGGGGGCGTTGTCCGGCTTCGGCGGCGCGCTGCTCTGTCTTGTTCTGGTCTGGCGGACCTCGGGCGAACGCCGGAGCTGGCGCCCTGCTGGCGAGCCAGCATCGCCTGCACGGCGGGTGGAGGCCCAGCATGTCTTGACGCCGGTGAAGGATGAGCCTGACGACGGCCAGGACAAGCGGTCAGCCCCGATCCGCCGAGACCAACGCAAGCGCGACTATGGGCGCTGGATCTGATGGTCGCTTCGATCGGCGCGGTTGCCAGCCCGTCCCAGAGCGCGAGCTACTATGAGCGCGACGGGTATTACGCCAAGGACTCGCCCGAGCACCGGGCGGCGAGCGCCTGGGCCGGGCGCGGCGCTGAAGCGCTCGGCCTCGAAGGGCCGGTCGATCCCGACGTCTTCAAGGCGGTGCTGGCGGGCGAGGTGCCGGACGGTTCCGGGCGGCGGCTCGGCCGCCGGGTCGGCGACGGCGAAATCCGCCACCGTCCCGGCCGCGATCTCACCTTCTCCGCACCCAAGTCCGTCTCTCTCGCCGCCCTGGTCGGCGGCGACGATCACATCGTCGAGGCGCACGACCGGGCGGTGGGACGTGCCCTCGACTGGTTCGAGCGCAACGCCGCCGAGACCCGGGTGCAAGATCCGGCGACCGGCCGCATGGTCCGGGCGGGCGATCAGAAGACGGTAATCGCCACCTTCAGACACGAGACCTCGCGCAATCTCGATCCGGCGCTGCACACCCATTCGGTGATCGCCAACATGCTGCTCGGCCCGGACGGCAAGTGGCGCACGATGGCGAACGAGCGCCTCTATGCCTCGAAGATGCTGCTGGGCGCGCTCTATCGGAGCGAACTGGCGGGGGAACTGGCGCGGCTCGGATACGGTATCGAGAAGACGCATGCCGACGGGCGCTTCGAGATTGCGGGCGTATCGCGGGAGATCGTGGAGGCGTTCTCGACACGCCGGGCCGAGATCGAGGCCGCAATGCAGGAACGGGGCTTGGGTTCCACGGCGGAGAACCCGCATCTGGGCCGGCGCGCGGCGCTGATGACGCGGGCGGCCAAGCGCGATATCGACCGGGAGGCGCTGCAGGAAACCTGGACCAGGCAGTCCGCCGATCTCGGCTTCGACGCAACTGCGCTGGTCGCCTCGGCAATGGAACGGGGCCGCGATCGGTCCGGCAGGGAGTCCATGAGTGTCGGAGAAGCGGCAGGGAAAGCCTCGCCCCCGGCTGAGATCCAGACGGACCTGTTCGAGCACGCCGCGCGAGCCGACCCTGCGCGCGAGGCGGTGGACTGGGCGCTCGCCCATCTCTCGGAGCGCGACGCGGTGTTCGCCAGGACCGATCTCCTCGCGGCCGCGCTCGCATACAGCCCCGGTACCGCGTCCATCGGTGAAGTCGAGCGGTCGGTCGATGCGCTCCAACGCGAGGGCCGGCTGCACGACGCGCCAGCGCTCGAAGGCGGCGGCGGCCTCACCACCGACAAGGCGGTAGGCGAAGAACGCGAGACGGTCGCATCGATGCGGAGCGGGCAAGGCCGGGGTCGGGCGCCGATGCGCGGCTGGATCGTGGACCGCCACCTGCGCAAGGGACCGCTCACGGCGGGGCAGAAAGAGGCGGTGAAGCTCATCCTCTCCGAGAAGGACCGCACCGTCGGCGTGCAGGGCTATGCCGGCAGCGGCAAGACAAGAATGCTGAACCGCGCGCGGACGCTCGCGGAAAAGAAGGGCTGGCGCATGGTGGGGCTCGCCCCGTCCGCCTCGGCGGTGCGCACCCTGGCGGCGGAGTCCGGCATCGAGAGCGAGACCTTGCAGCGCTTCCTCGCTAGAAACGCCGGCGTCGCCTCGGGCCGATTGACGAAGAAGGGCGCGAAGGACATGCGCGCCGCCTTCGCCAGGACGGTGCTGGTGGTGGACGAAGGCTCGCTCGCCTCCACCGTCCAGGCCCACGATCTGCTCAGGATTGCGAACGAACTCCGCATCCCGAAGCTGGTGCTGGTCGGAGACTCCAAGCAGCTGGAAGCCGTCGATGCCGGCAAGCCCTTCGCGCAGTTGCAGGCCGCCGGCATGAAAACCGCCGTGATGGACGAGATCCTGCGCCAGCGCGATCCCGAGCTGAAGGCCGCCGTCGAGGCAAGCCTTGCGGGCGAAATCGGCAAGGCGTTCGAGAAGCTCGGCGCCAACGTGGCCGAGGTGAAGCCCGACAATATCGCCGGCGCGGTCGCGGCGCGCTGGCTGCAACTCTCACCCGAAGAGCGCGAACGCACCGGCGTGATGGCCCCGAGCCATGAACTGCGCGAGGGGATCAACGACCATATCCGCGAGCGCCTCGCCCGCGAAGGCCGCATCGCCGGGCCGATCCTGCAAACCCAGCGGCTGGTCTCGAAGGGCTACACCGGGGCGGAGAAGGCGCTCGCCGCCAACTATGCGCCCGGCGATGTGGTCGCCTTCCACCGTCCCTACAAGCGCCTCGGCGTCGAGAAGGGCGACGAACGGCGGGTGGAACGTGTCGATCGCAAGAACCGGACCGTCCATCTCGAAGGCCCGGAAGGCTCGACCGTCGCCTGGAAGCCGTCGGAAATCGGCGGGCGCCAGGGCGGCGCGGAGGTCTATCGGACCGATATGGTCGAGCTTCGCGCCGGCGACCGCATCCGCTGGACCCGCAACGACAAGGGCCTCGGGGTCGTGAACAGCGGCGCGGCCGAGGTGCTGGGCGTGCGCAACGGGCGGGTCACCTTCCTGCTGGAGGAAGGCCGCAGGCTCACCCTCACCCCGGGCGATCCGCAACTGCGCCACCTCGACCACGCCTGGGCCTCGACCGTGCACGCCTTCCAGGGCCGCACGGTGGACACTGTGATCGCCGCCATGGAGGCCAACCACCCCCAGCTGACCACCGCCAAGGCGTTCTATGTCGAGATATCCCGCGCCCGCGACCGGGCGGAGCTGGTCACCGACGACGCCCAGGCGCTGAAGGAGCGGCTCGAAGCGGTGACCGGCGAGCGCCTCTCTGCGCTCGAAGGCATCGGGGAGAGCGTCCGGCAGGAACGCGAGCGCGAACACGGGAGGGACGGAAAGGCGTCACGCGACAGGGAACGGTCGAGCCCGGAGGCAAGCGCGTCGGCGCCGTCAGAGAAGGATATCGAACCGGAAGCGTCGCGGGCGAAGACCCCGGAGCCCACCCCGCCTGCCTCCGGCAAGCGCGTCGAGATGGATATGGGTCTGTGAATGCGGCCCCTCGTTGCGGCGAACCGCGCCATGGCGATGCGACGGGTTGCAGTCAGCGTCGTCTGGCTGGCCGCGACCTCGATGCGCTCGATGCAGAACGGTCTGTCCTGGAGGGCTGTCGCAAGTTTCTTGTGTAGTGGCAGCGCGGGTAGTTCGAGCAGCCGAGGAAGCGCCCGAACTTGCCCATCCTGGTCTCCAGCCAACCGTCGCAGACAGGGCAGGCCTCGATTGTCCCGCCGCAGTCGCGGCAGCGCCAGGCCTCGCCCGACTTGACGGGAAGACCGGTCTTGCAGCTTGGGCAGGCGCGCACCGTATGCTCGCAGAGCGGAAAGTTCGAGCATCCGTAGAAGATGTTTGCGCTGCGGGCATTTTCCCGGCGCACCAGCCGTCCGCCACGACACTGGGGACAGGGTACGTCGCTTTCCGGTGGGCGGCCGAATATCTCGACATCGTAGCCGCCGTCGATCAGCTCGGTCACGAATTCCGAGGGCGGCCCGCCATCGGCAAGCAGAAAGGCCTGCCGTCTCGCCCGGGTGACGGCGACATAGAGCAGGCGCCTCTCCTCGGCGTTCGGATGGTTTTCCGGCGCCGCCAGCACAAGATCGAGCAGCGGGTCGTCGGCGATCTCGACCGGAAACCCGTACTTCCCCGAACAGAGACCGAGGACCACCGCATAGTCGGCCTCGAGACCCTTCGAGCGGTGTATGGTCATCCACGTGAAGCGAAGGCCCGGATACTGCTTCGGCAGCGCGTTCAGATTGCCGGGCCTGAGATGCCGGTAGCGTCCCAGCAGCAGCACCTCCGACATGCCGTCATGGCGACGCGCGTCCTCGGCGATCCGGTCGAGCGCTTCCTTGAGAAGCGGAACTTCCTGCTCGCCGGGAAGTCCGACATGAACCGCCGGCCGGTCGGACTTGCGCGTTGTGCGGACGGTCTTGCGGATTTGCGCCGGGTTGCGCAGCACGAAGTCGGTGGCGACCCCGGCGATGCGGTCGGCGCAGCGGAATGTGGTGGCCAGATCGATGCGCTCGAACGCGCCGAAATGGTCTCCGAACTCCCGCATGACGGCGATGTCCGAGCCGCCGAAGCGGTAGATCGCCTGCCAGTCGTCGCCGACCGCGAAGAGCTGCGATCCGGGCGCGCTGTCCAGCAGCGCCTTCAGCAGCCGCGCCCGGGAGGCCGAGATGTCCTGAAACTCATCGACCAGGATGTATCGGAACGGGTTGCGGTATCGCCCTTCCTCCACGAGATCGGTCGCCCGGCCGATCATGTCGTGAAAGTCCACCTCCCCGGACCGGGAAAGCGCGTCCTGGTAGCGCTCGAAGATCGGACGGAACACCGCGAGGAAGGACCGCGCCCGTATCGCGCCCTGGCCGGTTCCGGCGCGACGGTCGAGATCGGCAAAGGACAGACGGCTGCCCTTGAAGTGCTGCAGAAAGGTCGCCAGGAGCCGCGTGAACGGATCGATCCGCCCGCGTTCCTGGAGAATGGAAAACACCCCCTCGCGAGGGATCGGCGACAGGCTCACGCCGCGGGCCGCGAGCTTCTGTTCCAGGTTTCGGAGCAGCCTGCCGTCGGCCCGCTCGTGACTGAAGGTTTCGATCAGGACGGTGCCGTGCTCTGCATGGACGCGCCGCTTCCACGCCATCTCCTGTCGATACTGCGCCCCGTCGACGAAAGGCGCCGTGTTCCCCGCCGCGTCGATACCGAAATGCTCGATATAGATGCCGTGTTCGGGAAGGTGGAAGTCGGGCTTGTACTGGCGCTTCTCGGAGGTCGCCAGATCGTGCTCATAGGGAGCTTCGTACTCGTACTCGATACCGTTGAGGTAGAGAAAGTTCGCGATTTCGCATTCCTCGAAGCTGCGAACGGTCTCGTCCTTGAGCGAGCGGATGTCATATTTGCGAATGTAGTCGTGATACTCGCCCCAGTTTCTGAACGCATGCTCGCTCTTGTATGGCGCAAACCGCTCCTGGAACCATTCCTGCAGCGTCGCCGAGAAGCGTGAGTTCGCGAACAGATCGGCCACTATGCCCTTGAGCAGATCGAACAGCTTGCGGTCGTTCTCCGCCGCTGCGGCGAGCGCCGGGCGCTTCCCTTCGGCCTCGCCGATGATCGCCATGCCGAGACTGTGGAATGTGCGCACCGTCACGCCGCGCGCAACCGCCCCGCCAAGGCGCTTCTCCATCCGCTCCTGCATCTCGCTGCGGGCGTCGCGCGCAAAGGCGAGCAACAGCAATTCGGAGGGCTCGCGATACCCCTTCCGGATCAGCCAGCCCGTCTTGGCCACGATGACCGACGTCTTGCCGCTGCCGGCTGCGGCGACCACGAGGTTGCGCTGCTCGTCGATGACGACCGCCTTGCGCTGCTCTTCCGTGAGCGGACGGGCCTCGATTCGGTCGAAGAGTTCGCGCGATCGGGCAAGCTCGTTGGCGATGAACGCCCTGTTCGCGTCTGCCCGGGCTTCGTCCGGTCGTTCGATGAACCCCAGAATGTCCCGCAGCATGGCGATTTCCGGAGCATCGGACAGACTTGCGGGCCAGCGCGCGGAGAACCCGCCGGCGGCCGTTTGCGCCTCGGCCTCAAGATCGCCAAGCGCGTTGGCGGTGAGATATCTCGGCGGGTCGGCCAGCGCCGCCAGTCGCTCATGCACGGGGCGGAGCGCTTCGAGTTGCCCTGCAAGCGCGTCGCGCCACCAGTCGCATCTGGCCGTTTCGATGGCTTCGGCCAGGCCCCCTGCATCGGCGCGAGGCAGCCCCGAAACATGCGCGCTGCCCGTGGCATGACGGATGCGAATGCCGGAATAGAAGCTGCCGCCCGCTACATCGACCGCCTCCACGTCGACCAGGGGAATGTCGGAGAAGCGCGAACCGAAGACCAGCCGGACCGCTTCGGCGCTCACCGATGCCGCCCGGGCATGACGCGGATGCAGGATCGCGAGCAGAAATCCGGCCAGCCCGGTGCGTCCGGTCTCGAATAGGAGACCGGCGCCCGGATCGGACCGAGGCATGGAGCACCTGGCGTGTGGCGATATCGCCAGAGTTTCTCTCAATCTTCTGCGCGTGTTGTTCAACGGGCAGGCATTGCCGAGGACACGTTATGCCGAAGCCTTGCCGGAAATTCACGATCCAATGCGCTCACGCGGGACCGTCTTCCATCGTCTCCGCCATCACGCGGCGCGCCGCGACGACGATGTCGTCAAGCTCACTTGCCCGCCGGGCGTCGAGCGCTTGCTCCCGGTTCATGGTGGCCAGCACGTAGGTCATGCGCCACATGGACTCGATGAGCGCGAGATGTCCGGGTGTCACCGTGGCCGGGGGAGCCTTGCCCAGCCGATCCTCGGCGAGGGCGAGAGCGCCGGCGCGGACGAGTTCGCCGGCCGGGATTCCGTGTCGCGTGGCGGCCCGCTCGATCACCTGCCATTCGGAATCGGAGAAGCGGATGGAGCGTGGCTGGCGCGCACCGCTTCCCTTTTCGCCTGCTCTGCTGGACGTTGTTGGCGTTTTGTGATCGCCTTTCCGCATCCTTTCTGCACTCCCCGGCTTACTTCATCGGACGATTGCGGCCACTCCTCGTCCTGGACCGACACTCCGGCGGACGCTCTCCGGTCGAAACCGCAGGCATCGACAAGATCGTCGTGACCCCAGGTCAACCCGACACCGGGACCGTCTCCATGCACCTCGGCAGGCATGGCCATGGGCCGGATATCGGTCTCGGCGGGGTTGGGTCGGACGCGTATGCTTTGCAGTCAGAGGGTAACACATCGTCATACGCGGTGCACCCAGGAGCGCCCGATCTGGCTGCTCGACCCGGCAGAGGCCGACAGGGATGCGCACTCGTGCAACGAATGGCGTATGCCCTGAGAACACGCACTCGTTCCGTGGTGCGCGTGGCTATCTATGGCGTTGAAAAGGCACCGAAATACTGGACAGGCGTGCGCATGGCATACCCCGCAGGGGACCTGCGTCCGGTGTGACGGAGAAAACCGCCCCGCGCGGTCAGGGACGGCGAATCGGTCGAGCGAGCGAGGGGGAATGCAACGCAGGCGCGGAACGCGCTGCGGAGCCGCCGCGGCGATTGAGCGGGGCGCGCGTGCAGGGGGAACTGCATGGGGCGGTGCGCGGCGCGACGGCGGAAGCATCGTCGGCGCGGTTCGCACTTTGCGCGGCGCGAATGCAGGGCGCGGTGCGAGCATTGCCGTCCGGCGGTAACGGGCCGCGCCGCCGGGGTGACGACGCGGCCCGTTGCGGTGCTGCGGGTCAGGCGGCGACCTTGTGCACGGGGATGCCGAGCTGCACGGCCTTCTCGACGAGGTTGTCGGTGATGCCGGAGCCGGGGAAGGCGATGACGCCCTTCGGCAGCAGGTTCAGCAGCTCGTCGTTGCGCCGGAAGGGGGCGGCGCGGCCGTGGGCGTTCCAGTCCGGCTTGCAGACGACCTGGTGCACGCCGCGCTGCTCGGCCCACTGCGCCGCGAGCCTCTCGACACCGGGGCCGCCGCCATGCACCAGCACCATGTCGGGATATTTGGCGCGGACGCGGTCGAGCCTGGCGAACACCGCGCTCGCATCGCCGACCTGCTTGCCGCCGGCGATGGCGACCAGGGTGCCCTCCGGCAGATGCGCCCGCGTCTCGCGGTCCTTGCGGGCGCGCTGGAAGTCGCGGGCGTCGATGGCCGCCGAGGTGAGCTTGCCGGTCTGGCTGGTGTGGCTGCCACGCCTCGGGCGCCAGACCTCGCGGGTGATGTTGCGATACTGTTCGGCCAGCGCGTCGCGCATCCGCTCGAAGGCGTCGCGGCGGTCGCCCAGGTTCTGCGCCCGGTCGGTCAGCAGTTCGAGCTCGCGGGCCTTGACCTCGGTGCCGTCCTGGGCGCGTTCGAGGTCGCGCATCTCGGGCGTGAGGCGGTCGATGCTGCGGTCGAGCCTGCGCACCTGGGCGTCGAAGGCATTGACGATGCCCCAGAGCAGGTGCTCGCGCTCGTCGGCGAGCTGGAAGCCGTCGGGGGCGACGCCCTCGGCCATGATGCGGAAGGCTTCGCTGCTGGCGGCGATGGCCTCGTCGCGATCCCAGACCTCGCGGGGGTCGTGCTCGTCGCGCTCCGGGGTTGCGCCGAAGAGGGCGGCCTGTTCGCAGACGGTGGCGGTGACGGACAGCGCCCGGTGGGTGTCGGTGTCGTACATGATGAACTCCTCGCTTGCGTTGGAGGCCTTGCGGCCCGTTGACCGGTGCGGTGCTCGCTCCGGCGTCTGTCTCATTGGGACACGCGCGCGGAGCGGAGCCACCGGGACCGGAATGAATGGCCCGGCGCGGTGCGCGAGTGGTGCGGGCGCACAAGCGAGCGCAGCGAGCGCGGAGCCACGGTCGCGCGCCGCGCCGGGCCTAGGCGCGCCAGCGCCGTTTCATTGCGAGTCCCGGCCGGAACGGAGCGCAAGCGGAGTGGAGGACCCCGAAGGGGTTGGCGTAGTGAGCACGTGTGGCACGATGAGACAGACAGAGGAGAGAGCGTTTCTCTCCACCTGCACCGACCCCTTCTGCGGTGCAGCCTGCACGGCCTTCGGGATGAAGCGCCGGCCGTGCCGCTGCGCATTCATCGGAACGGATGCGTCCGCAGTCGCTGCACGGCGACCTCGCGGATGCGGGCGCGGTCGCGCACGGCGATCCAGCCCCTGGGGTCCTCGTCGAGATGGACCAGATAGACCCGCCGTCCGGGCTTCAGGATGTCGTCCTGGGCGTGGACGCCGCCCACACAGGCGCCGTCGGCGTCACGGATGCGGGACTCGGTCGGGGTGATGCGTTCGAAGGCGATCTCGCTCATCGGGATGCTCCAGCCTGGCGAAAAGAAGATCGGGCCGACGCGCGCGGCGCCGGCCCGATGGGTGGGGGATTGCGACGGCCTCAGAACGGCAGGTCGTCGTCGGCAGCCTCCGCAGGCGCCGGGGCGGCGGTCCCGGCATCGGTTGCCGGCTCCGTCGTCGGCGGCGCGGCGCCGTTCGCCTTGTCGAGGAACTGGACGCGCCCGCCGGGCACCAGCAGGATCTCGGTCGAGAAGCGGTCCGCATCCTCGCCGTCGCGCTTCCAGCGCCGCGTCTGCAGCTTGCCCGCGACATAGACCAGCCGGCCCTTCTTCGCGTTCTTGCTCAGCATGTCCACCAGCCCGTCCTGGAAGGTGACGATGCGGTGCCACTCGGTGCGGTCCACCCGCTCGCCGGAGTTGCGGTCGAGATAGCTCTCGTCGGTGGCGACGCTGAAGTTGGCGACGCGCCCGCCCGAGACGAGGTTGTTCACGGTGACGTCGGCGCCGATGCGCCCGATGAGTTCCGCGCGATTGAGTCCGAATGCCATGGTCTGTCTCCTTGTCGATGACGATGGGTTGGCGAGCGGGGGGAGCCTCTCTCCGGCCCCCCATCCGCTCGCTTTCTTCAAGCCCTCCTCTACCTCCCCTCCGCCATGACGGCGCGGTCGGGGCAGCGCCGGGCGAGGTCGTCGGCAAGCGTCTCGCGCACGGCCTGGGCGTCGAGGCCGATCTCTTGGAGAAGCTCTGTGGCGGACGGGTCGATGGGGTCGTGGTCGATGTCGATGCCGAACATGGGCGATGCCTCTTTCGCGGTTGCCGCGCCCGGCGTGAGAGGAACCCTCCCTCCCGCCTTCAGGGCGCTCGCCCGGCGCGCGCGAAACTCCCCCTCCGGGGAGCGAGGCGACAGGGATCGGTTGGACGGCGCGAGACAGGAGGCCACCCGGCTGCTTGAAAGCGGAGCCCGCCCCGTCGGCGACGGTGGAGCGGTCAAGGAGGCTTCGGATCGTCGAGGCACTCGCGCAAGCCGCCCGTCGCGGCGCGCGTTGTGGCGCGACAGCGATGCCGATGCGGCCGGGCAGCTCGGGACGGCGGAGTGCGCCGCGCGCCGTGCGCTCTATCCGGCAGCGGTCAGCGCGCCGGCGGCGATCGCATGGCGAGGGTTCGTGCGGCGCGGGCGAGCACCGCCGAGGGCGGGCCAGCTGCGCAGCAGGCCCGTCGGGAGGCAGAGCGCCTCAGGCCGGCGATGCCGGCCCGACGCCCCGTCAGAAGTTCAGCCGCAGGTCCATGCCGATGCGGGTGTCGGGCTCGCCGCCGGCGCGGTGGCCGGCCGTCAGCGCGGCGTCGATGCCACCCCGGGCGAAGCCGACGCCCGTGCGGTAGTGCTGCGTGCGCGGCTCACCGCTGAGGGTCAGTTCCGCAAAGGGCGTCAGCAGGCCGCCGGCCGCCGCAAAGCCGTAGCCGGCGCGCGCTGTCATGGAGAGGCGTTGCGGCGCGTCAGCGCGCGCCTTATCGAAGAGGCGCTCGCGCTCCAGAACGCCGCCCTGCTGCGGCCCCCAGGCCGGGCCGAGCGCGAGCGACAGGCCGTGCCCGTCGGCGGACGGGTTCAGCCGCGCCTCCAGGCTCGCGCCCCATTCCCGCATCCCGTCGGCGGAGTGCAGCGCCAGCCAGTGGCTGGACGCATCGAGACCGAAGCGTCCGCCCGCAGACGCCAGACGCGCGCCGCCGCTCAACTCCATGCCGATCCCGGTCACACCGTCGCCGCTGTCCTTGCGAACCGCCAGCGCGCCGCGCGGCTGAAGCAGCCAGCCAGACCCGGACGAAAGCGCAATGCCGTCATGCGACGCTTCCGCGCCGCCTCTCAGACGCCAGTTCGTCGCCTTCAGATCGCCGATCGATGTCGCCGACGAACCCTCCGTCTCGATCCGCGCCAGGCTCACACCGCCAAACGCCGACCAGGAGAAGCCGCCCCGCCGGGCCACCGGCAGACGCCCGCTCACCGAACCCGCCAGCAGCGACAGGTCCGCCTGCTCCCCATCGCCCTCCGACGCCCGATGCGTCGCCTCGCCCGCGCCCCGGCCCAGCACCGCGCGCAGCGCGCCGCCATTGCCGGTCGTCACCTGCACATAGGGCCACACCGTCGTCAGAGAGGTCTCCAGACGGCCCCCGGACTCGTCAAGCCGGTAATCCGCTTCGCTCTTGCCCTGCGAGAGCGCCAGACCGGCCGTCAGCCCCCCGTCCAGGCGCGCATCCACGCCCAGCCAGCCCGTCCGTTGCTCGCCGTCCCAGCTGCCGCCATCCTTGCGGCCCTCGAAGCCCCGCCAGTCGCCCCGACCCCACACCGTCCAGCCGGGACCGCCCGGAGCCGCGCCCGACGCCGCCAGCGGCAGGGTGAAGGCGCTGCCGCGCAACAGGGACGACCCGTCCATGGAATAGCCCATCGGCGTCGCCCGGACACCCCGGCGGTCCGGCCGGTCCCAACGGTCCCGGCGATAGCGATCGACGACCGGCGGCGCGCCGCCGATCCGACGACCGGCCAGAGACAGGCCCGGCCCGCCCGGCGCCGCATCGAAACGCCGCCCGATAACATCGACCGCGCCGGCGAGCGTCGCCCGCGCCGTCGCCGCCAGCATGTGCTTCAGCGCCCGCCGCTCCATTTCCGCCGTCGTCACTTCAATGGTGAAGGACAGCGTGGCCGCATCCGACTCCGACCTGTTGAAGTCCGCGTCCACCGCCCGCCAACTGTAGGTCAGGGCCTCCTGCAGCGCCGTCGGCGCGCCGGTGATTTGCCGCGTCGAGGCGTCAAGGCTCAGCCCGTCCGGCAGTTCGGGCGTGAGCGTGTAGCTCAGCGCGCCATTGCCGCCGCTCGCCGCCGGCAATTGCAGCACGCCAATCGTCCGATCCAGCGCGTAACTCTGGTCGGCAATGGCCGCGTCGCCGAAACTCGGCGCCGTATCCGCCTCCACCGCGATGGCGAAGGTCAGCGTCGCTTCGTCATTGTCCCGGTCCGCCACCCGGTATGTATAGGACGCCGCCGGCTGTAGCGTCGTCGGCGCGCCGGCGATCTGCCGCATGGACGCGTCGAAGCTCAGCCCGACGGGAAGATCGGGTGAAATCGAGTAGCTCAGCGCCCCGTTGCCGCCCGTGGCCCGGGGAAGTTGCAGCGCGTCGATCGCCGCGTTCTGCGCGTAAACCCGGTCGGCGATCGCCGCATCGCCGAAACCCGGCGCCATGTCCGCCTCCACCGCGATGGTGAAGGTCAGCGTCGCTTCGTCATTGTCCTGGTCCGCCACCCTGTATGTATAGGACGCCGCCGACTGTAGCGTCGTCGGCGCGCCGGCGATCTGCCGTGTCGAGGCGTCGAAGCTCAGCCCGGCGGGAAGATCGGGCGTGAGCGTATAGCTCAGCGCGCCATTGCCCCCGCTCGCCGCCGGCAGTTGCAGCGCGCGGATGGCCCGGCCCTGCGACCAGCTTCGGTCCGCAATGGCCGCGTCGCCGAAACCCGGCGCCGCGTCCGCCTCCACCGCGATGGTGAAGGTCAGCATCGCTTCGTCACCGTCCTCATCCGCCGCCTTCCAGCTGTAGGTCGCGGCCGGCTGTATCGCCGTCGGCGCGCCGGCGATCTGCCGCGTCGAGGCGTCGAAGCTCAGCCCGGCGGGAAGATCGGGCGTGAGCGTATAGCTCAGCGCGCCATTGCCGCTGCTCGCCGCCGGCAGTTGCAGCGCGCGGATGGCCCTGCCCTGCGACCAGCTTCGGTCGGCAATGGCCGCGTCGCCGAAGCTTGGAACCCTGTCCGCCTCCAGCACCGCGATGGTGAAGGTCAGCGTGACTTTGTCACCGTCCGCATCCGTCGCCTTGTAGACATAAGGCGTCGCCGGCTGCATCGCCCCCGCCGCGCCGGTAATTTGCCGCGTCGAGGCGTCGAAGCTGAGCCCGTCAGGAAGATCGGGTGAGATCGAGTAGCGGATCTCCCCGTTGCCGCTCGTAGCGTTCGGCAACTGCAGCGCGCCGACCGCCGAACCGCTGCGCGTAGTCAGGTCGGCAATGGTTGCGTCGCCGAAGTCTGGCGTCGTGTCCGCCCCCACCGCGATGGTGAAGGTCAGCGTCGCTTCGTCGCCGTCCTCGTCCGCCACCTTGTAGGTATAGGAGGCCGCCGACTGCGCCGTATTCGGCGTGCCGGAAATCTGCCGCGTCGAGGCGTCGAAGCTCAGCCCGCGGGGCAGAGCGGGCGTGACCGAATAGGTCAGGGGGCCATTGCCGCCGCTCACCGCCGGCAGTTGCAGCGCGCGGATGGCCTCGTTATGCGACCAGTTTTGGTCGGCAATGGTCGCGTCGCCGAAGCTTGGCCGCGTATCCTCCTCCACGCTGAGATCGAAGGTCAGCGTGGCTTTGTCATTGTCGTCCTTCGCCTTGTAAGTATAGGAGGTCACCGGCTGTATCTCCGTCGGCGTGCCGGAAATCTGCCGCGTGGAGGCGTTGAAGCTGAGTCCGTCGGGAAGATCGGGTGTGAGCGTATAGCTCAGCGTCCCGCTGCTGTTGCTTTTGGGGGTGGCTTCGGGAAGTTCCAGCGCGGCAATTGCCGTATTAACCCGATAGCGCTGGTCGGCAATGGTCGGTTCGGCGAAATGCATCGTCAGTGTAATTGTTTTAGTATCGGAATCTAACCAAATTAGTGCTCCAGCGCATTCATTATTATTGAAAGCTGTATTTATACTTATCTTTATGTCTACGTTATTTTCATCTGGCAGGTCTTCGATCTTGTGACTCAATAAAGCTCTTTCAGGACGAATACCAAGTTCTTCAAAATGCACCACATGGGCGCTTTTGAACTGACTCTCCGACGCCTTTTTCATGTACACTCTCCATCTTCCAGTACCGCAATTGTGTTGTGCGCTCACATCTATGCTGCCGTCGTTCTGGAGTTCAATTTTCACTTTGCTAAGATAAGCTTCGGCGCTTGTGGGGAAGATGAAGGCGGCCGAAAATGCAAAAATGCTTGCGAGTAGCCCCCGGAACCGGAACCGAGCCGCCGGTCCGCCGGTCGGACCCTTCGAGAAGTGCGGGGGATACGTCATTGACCGACAGACCGACGCTGCCCCGAGCAACCGCCCGCTAGCGGCGCGGAGAGAGCGGACGCCCGAAGCGAGGGCAAGGAGGCTGGCCAGTCCGGGGCCGCCGGTGCGGCAGGTGGAGCGAGAAGATGTCATGGTCATGGCGCGAAGACCCCCTCCTGATCGCCTCAGCGCGCAAACCGTAGCAACGGGTGGAACCGGATACAAGGCGTTGCGCGACGCAGTTGCAAAGTCGGTGGAGGCCCCGAACCGCCGGGCGGCAAGGCCGCCGCCCGGTTCCAAACAGGCGCGTTCAGCGCCAGGGAGTGCTGTCCGAGTCCTTGTACCCGCCGCCCAGGCAGCGCGCGGCGAAGGCGGTCCAGGAGGCCCGGTCGTGGCCGAGGCGGCGGTTGAGGCGGTCGGCGATGCCAAGCGCGCTGTCGATGTCGATCGCGACCATCATCGTCGGGATCGGGGCCTCCATACCTTCGACGGCGATCGCCACGCGATGCAGTCCGTCGTCGGGCAGCGCCTCGACGAAGAAGACGAAATCCACTTCGTCGGGCAGGCTGTCCATGCCCATCGGTCGATTCCTCCCCATGCGTGGCCCCCCGGCCGCCGGCGGGCCGGCAAGACGTCTGCGCGAGCCGCCGACGGCAAGCGTCACTCCCAGCCCGCCAGTGTCGCCAGCGGGCTGGCGTCCCGGACCACCTCCACCTGGCGCCTGTCGAGCTTCTCGAAGGCGATGAAGGCCGCAACCTCCATCTCGTCGTCGAAGACCGCAAGCGGCTCGTCGGCCCCGACCAGGAACACGGCGAAGCTCGGCGGCCAGGCCGGCATGCCGCGGATATGATCGGAGCGCTCGTAAGATCGGCGGGCGCACGCATCGCAGCGCGCGGCGCCGAAGGAAGCGGCTCCGCAGTCCGTGCAGCGATCTGCGCGGCGCCTGGTCCAGTAACGGGCGCGGTTCGCGGCGTTCTTGCGTTCGGCAGACCGGCTGTCGGACTGGAGCACCGAACAGGGCGCACATCTGGCCCCGCCGCCATTGGCTGGAGCGCCGCACTTCACGCACAGGCCGGCGGCGCGCCGGGCGGCGTAGAGTTCGCGCGCCGCCTCGCGTCGTGCGGCGCGGCAGGGCTCGCAGATCGTCCCGCCCGCGACCGGGGGCCGGCGTCCGCACCTTGTGCAAGCATTCGCCGCGCGGCGGGCCTGATGGCGCTTGCGGCTGGCGATGCGGGCGGCCTCGCGCTTGGCCGCAGCCGGCTTGCCTCCGTATTGGAGGCCCGCCGCCCTGGCCTCGGCGTAGCGGGCGCGGTCGGCCGCGCGCCTCTTCGCCGCGCAGGGCTCGCATGTCCGGCGATCCGGCGGGACAGGATTGCGCCCGCACTTGCCGCACAACCCGGCCTCGCGGCGACGCGCGGCCTTCCGGCGCGAGCGCTCGCGCTCATAGGCTTTCGCACGGTCGGGATCGCGCCGGGGCTGTCCAGCCGCACGGAGACGCGCATCGCGCGCCCGTCCGGCAGCCCGGCCCTTCTCCGCGCAGACATCGCAGACAGAACGGTCTGGCCCCGGGGGACACTTCCCGCACTTCGGACACAAGCCGGCAGCCAGCCGCTCCGCAACCCGGCGATGGTGACGCTCACGGTCCTTCTGCTTCTGCACCTCGGGGTCTCGATACGCCACGGTGCCCTCCTGTCATGTTCGGGTCCCGAACGATGGACGCCCCGGCCGGCGGCGGGCCGGCCGGACGTCCGGCGGAGAGCGCAGGTCAGCCCCGCTGGCGGCGGTCGGCGAATATCCCGAGACTCCGCCAGCCCCACAGCTGCACGCCGCAGCTGCGAAGCGTGACCCCCGTCGCGATGATGATCTCGTCGCGCGCGGGCCGCATGTTCGCGACCGCCTTTAGCGGCAGAACCCTGCCGCGCGCCTTGCGCCGTCCCTTCGGCTTCGCGCCGTCGGCTGCGACCGGAACGATGTCGCCGTTGGCGAGCGAGCGGAAGGTCTCGACGACATACCGGTCGTCCTCAAGACCGCCGCCAACGAAGTGAGTGAGAAAGGTGCGCGCGTCGCCGCGCGGCGCCAGAACCGCCTGCATGATGCCGTGCTCCCTGGAGAGATGAAGAGAAACGGCGGCAGCGGCTCCCTCCGGGACCCCCGCCCGCCGCCCCCTCACGGCCAGGCCTCTCCTCTTGGCGGCGTGATCCCGGTCGGTGGCGACATTGGCGAAATTGCCGGCTATACGGATAGGGGCGGTCGGCACAGATCGCGATCGCCGGTGGAAGCCTGCACCGGAGCGTTTCTCCAGAAACGCAAGATCGCGAATATGGCCTGCGAGGTGGCGCCTGGTCGATTGATCGGGTTCGAGGCGATCAGCAAGGTTCATGTGTGATGCGGAAACGTTGCGAAGCGGAAGGACAGACAAGAAGATGACGTTGCCCGACTATAGAGGAGCGCGCGGCTCGAACACGGGCGACGCCTTCCATGAGCTGTGGGCCACCCGTCAGGCAATCCGGCTTCTATCGAACGAGGAGGGCCTCCAGGCGGTCGCCGTCGAAGGCTTGGTCTCGACGGATGAGTCCGACTCAGCCCGGGATACTTGGAATGGAGTGGATTGCACGCAGTACTTCGGCGGCAGGGATGCAGCGAACGCTGATCGCATCCGGATCGAGCAACTAAAGTATTCGGCAGCCAATCCCGGAACGCCCTGGACCATCGCCCGCTTGATTGAGGGCCGGCGCGGCCGATCGATCATCGGCCGTCTGGCCAAGGCGTGGAAGGCACTGGATGAGCGCCGCTCCGCAACCTCCTCCGTTTGCGTCGTCCTGGTCAGCAACCAGCCCGTTCCCTCGGAGGTGAATTCGGCGCTCGAGCGCGCTGCCGAATCGCCCATTGATGTCCCAGACCGCAAGCCTGATTCCAAGGCCACACCGGAGGTTCGCTTGGCCTATGCGACGGGGCTGAGCGCCGAGGAGTTTCATGCATTCGCGTCTGCATTTCGCGTCGATGCTGGAGCCGGTTCCCGCTTCGCGCTCGAGGAGCGGGTGCTCTGCGCAATCGCCGACTGGACCGACCAAGACCTTCAGTCCGTGGTCACAGGACTGAGGGAGTTCGTCCGGAGACAGATGTTGCCAGAGGCAGCCGGCGAGGCGATCATGCGCGAATCGGTTCTGCTGCATCTCGGCGTATCCGAAGAACAGGCGCTGTTTCCCTGCCCCTCGGAGATCGTTCCCGTGAAGTCGCCAATCAGCCGGTCGGCGATTCGGGAAGCGGCCAACGCGCTCTGTTCCGGGAGCCAATACCTGTGCCTTCACGGGAGCGCCGGGGTGGGCAAGACGACCGCCTTGCAGGAGATCGAAGCGGCTCTCCCCGAGGGTTCCGTCATGGTGAGGTACGACTGCTATGGCGGCGGTCGATACCTGGACCCGGACGCGCTTCGCCATCGGCCTCGCGACGCCTTTCTCCACCTCACGAACGAGCTTGCCGTCCGGCTCGCCCTCCCCCTAATGCTGAGCCCGCGTCGCGATTCGGACTACCCGCGGGTGTTTGCCAATTGCCTGCGGCACGCCGCATGCGCGCTGGCTTCCCGGCATCCCGACGCCTCGCTCGTCATCGCCGTCGATGCGGCCGACAACGCGATCTTTGCCGCCGGCAACAGAGAGCCCGCGGAACTGTCCTTCGTTCACGACTTCTTAAAGATGACCGCTCAGCCGAACAACGTCCGCTTCGTTGTCACCGCACGGACCGGTCGCTTGTACATGTTAAGGCTTCCGCGCAAATGGTGCACCACTGAAGTACTGCCCTTCAGCCGCAACGAAACAGCCGAGAATGTCGCGAAGTGGTGGGCGGCGGAAGATGCCTGGGTTGACGACTTCCATCACTTGTCTGGCGGTGTTCCCCGGATACAAGGTTACGCTTTCGACGTAGACGGAGCGCATCCATCTACTGCTCTCGATCGCTTGAGACCCGCAGGAAAGTTGCTCGCAGATATATTCCAGCAGCAGTTTCAGCGTGCGCTGACGAACAGCGGAGTTGACGCTGAATTAGCCAGACTCTGCGCCGCCTTGATCGTCCTACCTCGGCCAATTCCTCTCGCAGATTTAGCCGCAATTCTTAACACCAACGAAGCGCAGCTCGCCGATATCTGCGCGGACCTAGCTCCAGGGATCCGATTGCAAGACAAAACGGTCGGCTTCGCAGACGAGGACTTCGAGGAGTTTGTACGCGCCGAAGGTGAAGCCGAGATCGCCAGTGTTCGAGCGAGCGCCGCAGAGTGGCTGTTGTCATGCGCCGGCGATAACCGTTACGCGGCCTTGCACGTGGCCGCCGTGTTGGTGGACGCCGGGCGCGGGGCGGAGCTGCTGAAGCTTGTGGAGCAAGAACCGGCACCTACCAGCATCATTGAACCAATCTTGCGCCGGGAGGCGGAGCTGCAGCGCCGGCGCCTCGCAATCCGGGTCTGTCGCGAAGCGGGCGATGTTGCGCACGCGCTACGCTTCGTCCTGAGCGGAGCGGAAGGTGTCAAGACCGAAACCGCACTGCGCCGCCTGCTGATAGAGAACCCGGATCTCGCCGTTCGATTTGCGCCGGAGACCGTGCGGCGACTGATCCTCTCTGACCGCGATCAAATCGAATATCACGGATCGATGCTGTTCCATAAGCTATCTTTCGATGCAGACAAAGGAGATGCGATCTCCGTTCGGGAGGGATGGCGCTTCCTCCAGGCTTGGATGAAGGCCCGGGAACTCCAACTTCAGGACGCCGAAACTCATCATCATGGAGCGTGGCAGATCAGCCTCGGCGATATCTCCAGTACCGTGGAAGCAGTGTTGAAGCTCCATGGTCTGGAAGCTTCTCTAAAGCAACTGCGATCATGGAGGTCGAAGCATATCGCCCTCGAGATCGCCCTTACGCTCCCGTATCGCTTGATCGCCGAGGGAAACGGCGATGATCTCGAGGCATTCGTGGCCAGCGGTTACCTGAAGCCGTTCGAGAGCTTCTTCCTCCTGGTCCCACTGGCACTCGCCGGCCGTACGGTCGACGTCCAAGGCATGGCCCGGGGCCTCGATCAACTCTGGCGACGCAAGCTGCGGATTGAGCACTTCTTCCAATCCTCATTTGACCGGGCTTCGTTCCACGCAAAGGTCTTGGACACTGTGCTGTCTGCCTGTGAGATCTTGACCGCCAAACGGGTCGCGGCCGAACTTGTTGATGAAATTCTGGCCGACTTTCTAGCTCCCGCGCTGCGTCGGATCGATAAACTCTATCCAAGTCAGGAAGTGAAGCTGGACCTCCTCTTCCGGGCCTATTCGTTGAGAGAGGCACGTGCTGGACGAAGGCCGGACGCCGAGACCGTCTTCGAGCCAAGGCCTACGCCTGTGGATGAACGCGAGCGACCCCGACACGGTTTGTTGGTCGATCCCCACGATTATCGAATGATGGAGCTTGCACGAGCGGTCTTCGTTGTATACGCAACCGTCGCCAATGCTTTGGTCAATAACTCTGATGATATTGAACTGCCAGAGAAGCTTTGCCACGCCGCACGTATATCGGAATCCACGGGGTCTCATAGTTCACGCGACGGTGATGGTCGCGCGTTATGCCGCCACGCCTCGGCACATGCACTCGTTCTGCTCGCTACCGACCATCACCACCAGGCAGTGAAGCGCTTCGCCATGAACGTCCATGAGCAATGGGGATGTGGTGATCGAGTACCTGAAAGACGCTTCGCAGCCCGATCGAGTCTGTGGCAGCCCCTGCAAAGCTCGCTGCTTGCAGGTCTTTTTCGTGCTGTTTCAAGTGCCAAGACAATGCGCATCGGGGCAGACAAAAAATCAACAGCGCTCATTGATTATGCAAGAATTATGAGGCCGTTGAGTGAAAAGGATGCGCAAGCGACCTTCAATTCGGCAGTCGAGATTGCGGGTGATCTGGACCATGAAATTGTAGCTCAACTTTGGCTGATAGACGAGCTCGTGCGCCGAGGATCGAATTGCTTTGATGATCCTCGAGCTACGGCCCGTCGGCTCAGCAATGTCATTGCAGACGCTGCCGTCCGTTTGGGGGGATTCGATCATTTTCCCTGGAATCATGCGATGGCCGCTCTTACGCGGCTGGATGTGCCGCTCGCGCTGGCGAACGCTGCCCGCTGGGACGACGAAGAGCTCGCCCTCCTGTGCCAGATCTTGCCAACGGTGCTGATAACCGCCCTTCGCGAAAAAGCGATGAGACTCGAGCAGGCGGCAGCCCTCACCCTGCTTGCCGATGACAGCGGCGGGGTTATGGGGGAGATCCTCAGCCGGGCGAACCAATCAGATAGCCCGGGTCTGTCAGCTCTTGTGGAAGAGGCCGCCTGGGACGTTTTGATTCGACATGGTGATGGCGCTCGCGCCGAGGCATTGTATTGCATCGAACGGAAGCGACTCACCGGTCGCTGGTCGAGCTTACTGCTTATCGAGCAGGAGTGCAAATCGGCAATGATAGAGGGCTCAAGCGCGAGCGAGGAGGAGTCCCCTCAAGCGGATACGGAGACCCCTGAGCCGGCGATGGCAGCGGTCTGGACTAGAGAGATATTGATCAATTCCTCCTTGCTTCACACTGCCGTGGTGGACCAGTGGCGTCGTTTGCGGACTGAGCGCGGGCACTATGACATCAACGCCGTGTTCGAGTCTGCCAGGCGTTCGGTTTCTCCGGGCGATCGCGTCGATCATATTACCGCGCTGGCTGGAGTCGACGTGCAACTGGTTGGATTCGACGAAGAGATAGTGGCCCGCCAGGCGGCAGCAGCCATGCTTTGGGCAATCGACCAATGGCGGAACTCTCCCTCTGTGCAGGAGTGGTGCAGGAAGGAGCTCCCCAAGGTCTTCGTCAAGCGGTTCCCGGAGATGATCCGTTCTCTCGGGATTAACGAGGACAATCTGGCATGCCGCCTGAAACGCATGGGCCTGAGCGGCGGGGCGGTTCAGAATCTTCTTCTGAGGGGGTTGGAGCGCCACGGGGACACCTTGGAGGTGGGGGTGCTCTTCCGACTCGCGGGAAGGGTCGGTGGCATGTTGCCTCCAGCCAAGGCGGCCAGCCTGGCCGACTGGTACATCAAGCGGTTGGAGGAACGGATTCCAAGCGAGCATCGGAACCACCCGACACCCGAGCCGGCGCTTCCTCAATGTGTTGACGAGGCAGTCGCACGCCTGGTGTTCGCTTTCATGGGAGATTGCGATCTCCGAATGCGCTGGCGCGCGGCACACGCCGTTCGGCGCTTGGCCCGCACCGGGGATCAGGCGACGTTGGTGGCGCTCGCTGGGGAGTATCCCCGCCGCGAAGAGCCGATCTTCCGCGGGAGCGGCTTCGAGTTCTACTGGCTGGCGGCGCGCCTGTGGTTCGTGCTGGCGTGGGACCGGATGGCCGACGAGAGGCCCGAACTTGCCGCTTGCGCCGGACGCAGGTTGCTCGAAATAGCTCTCGACGACTGTTTTCCACACCTTCTGATCCGTTCTTTTGCTCGCGATGCCTGCGAGAAGCTCGCCGCAACAGGGCACCTGTCACTGACGCCAGTCGAGCGGTCGCGCTTGGCATGCGTCGGCGAAACACCGATGCCGCGAGCTTCGGCAGACCCACGCGCGAGCAGGACGATCGACTTCGGACATCTGAACGGCATCTCGTCACAGGATAAAGCGCCCCGTTTCGAATTTAACGAGATCGATACGCTACGCTACTGGTATGAGCCGATGCTCCAAGTATTTGCGGCTGTCGACGGTCAACGCTTCCTGGCGGAGGCGGAGCGTTGCATCATCGACGTCTGGGGTTACGATGGCCAGATTCGCGACGCCCGCGAGGAAGTACGGCCTGAACGCTTTTTTGGTCGGAACTTTCGCCTGAGCATGAACTCTCACGGCTCCATTCCAACGATTGAACCGCTTCGCACGCACCTTGAGTGGCACGCCATGTGGTGCGCAGCAGGGGAGCTACTGAAAAGCGAGCCACTGGCTCTGCCGGACGGATACGGCTCTGGTGAGTTGAGCTCCTGGATCGCTCGGGCAAAGCTCGCCGAGCCACCCCTGTGGCCGGCAGACCTGCGAGTCCCGATACCGCCCCTGGCCCGCAACTGGCAGTCCGGCCAGCCCCCGTTGGAGGATTGGATTACGAGAGTCCGTGAAGCCGATCATCGTGCGCAGCTCTTCCCGAACGATTCGCCGCGATACATGGTGGTGGAAGGTTGGTGTGAACGCCGCGCACGCGACCGCACTGAGAGCATCCACATCTCCAGCGCACTCGTGGGGCCCAACGCGGGCCGCGCCCTGCTTCGCGCGCTTCAGACGATGAGTGATTCATGGGACTACAAGCTGCCCCACGAATGTGAGGAAGCCGCGGAGATCGATACCCCGCCTTATCGCTTCCTTGGATGGCTGTGGTACTCGCATGAGCACGAAGGTGTCGATCAGAAGGATCCGTTCCGAGGGTATGCGTCCGACATCAGCAGTCGTCCGGGACGCCGCGTTACCGCCTTCGGCGGATTGACACGAGACGCGGCCGGCCGGCCACGCTGGTTCGGTCATGGTGCGGAACAGCCGATGTTCGTCTACGAAGCGTGGGGAGAGGCCGCAGGAGAAGACACAGGCTACCCCGTAGACTACGGCGTCAGGGGACACCGCTTGCTTGCCCACCGGGAACAAGTGCTCAGTTTCCTGCGGCATGAGGAATTGGATTTGATCGTGGAAGTGGAGGTGACCCGAGGTGAGCGCACGGATCGACGATACACTGGCGAGGAAGCGAACGAGGCACGACAAGGCCGATTCGCCCGGCTCTATCTGCTCGATGGAGACGGAAGCCTTGAAGTCGCCGAAGGATGTCTTGGCGCTTGGACAGGCGATTGTCGAGAACCTTGAACTCCCGGACCGTGGAGCCGTTCTGGAGCGCTGGCTCAGCCATCATCTGGCTCAGGTCATTGCCGAAGCTGATGGTGCAGTCGGGCCAGCGAAGGCGGTGTCGGAAGCGCGTGCGGTTGATCTCGTTCTCAAGCTATGGGCCCAGCGGCGAGTCCTTCCGAAGCAGGCGGACCCCCTTGGCGGGTACCGAAAAGCAATCGACGTGCTTGGCCGGCTTATGCCCGAGGCGAATCCTTGGGCGCATCTCCGCCAGAGCGGCACGACCGACGAGCTTCTGCGCGAGATGTTCGAGCTCCTGAGAACGATCGTTCTCACTGGCATCCAGCTCACGCAAGCCACCCGTGCCCGCACCATCACTGCAGAGGAATCCGACTGGTTGGCCGAAGAGGAGAAACACTTGCAGTCCGTGCTCAGGCAATGGATGCCGTTTGTCCCCGGCGCCCGAGAGAAATCCGAAAGTGAGTTTGATTTCGAAGATACCGATCTGTCACAACAAGAGGAGCGCAATGTGGAGGTCGAGCGGTCTTACGGCTCGGGAGTCGGTGACCAGACGATCGAAAGGGATGTTGAGCCCTCCAATGACCTTCTCCACGCCGCAATCGTCTCCGAGCTGGGGGACGTGCGAACCCGTCTGGACGAACTGTTGAATCTCTGGCGAAAGTCGGCGCCTCGTGAACTTGAAGACCAGTAATGTTGACGGAATTGACGGGAAGCAGTGCGGCAATCCTCGATAACGCTACAGACGCTCGTTGTGTTCGATCACTAAGCGATGTCGGTGCGCGAGCAATGTGCGGGACTTCGAGGGCATCGGTATCCCGATCATCGACCCTTGGACGGTGCGATGAGCAGTACGACCGGGTCCGCCTGTCTCAGTTCTGCGGCACCCCCTCGCGCAGCAATTTGAACAATGTCCGCTGCGCCAGATCGAATCCCGTAACGAAGGCCGCGCCGTTCGTAAACGGTGTCGCGTCAGCCGGCCGGTTATGAATGATCGCCGACCGCGCGTCGTAAAACTCCCGTGCAGTCTTGCCGATCTGCTCCCGGCTCTGCGCATCGGTTCCAAGAAAATCGGCAACGCGTATCTCCAAGGCGTTCGTAACCCCCTGCCTCGGCAGATCGTACATTCCTTCAAGCGCAATCGAGACGTCCAGGACCTTGTCGTGCATCGCGAAACGTCCATCCCTCGCGAGCGCCTGAGCAAGCCGGCCGATAACGGGCGCCAGTTTCCGGTAGCGGGCGTTCTCCCGGCTCTCGAATATCGCCCGCGCATCCTCCAGCGCCTCGACCGTCAGCGCCGGACACTCGGCGAAGCCATCGACGCCCTGAGCCGACCAGCTCCAATAGATTCCCGGGCTCTGTCCTTCTCTGCCCAGAAGCCGGCCGGCAGCCTGGTCGATCCGATTTGACAGTGCTGCGAGTGGCGCTATCGGTGTCGTGTGACTGACGGCCAGCAGGTCGAGAAATGCCGCCGCATCGGGAAAGAACGGCTCCGGCATCTGCATCGGTTCGTTCACGTTGCCCCTGCGACGGAACGCGGGCCGCCACCGGAACGGCCGGATCACCGCCCCGACCGAGCGCCAGTCGTGAAAGCCGGCTCCGCCCGGGGCGAAGTCCTTCACATGCTCCTCGTCCACGAACCGAAGCACATCGCTGTACGGCAGGATCGTCATGCCGTCACGGATATCGATCCTTTCGGTCACGGTGAGACCGAAGAACAGCATCGCGTCGCAGCCCTCGTCGAGACTGCCGAGCACTTTCGCAGCTTCTTGATCTTCGGCCGGCGAGAGGAACGCATTCAGTTCGCCCGCTGCTGCCCGGAAGCGGTCGTCGGGCAGTTCCGCAGCCCGCGCCATCAACCCCGCGATCAGGTGCCCGGCAGAAATTGTTGAGCCTGAACCGGGAATCCGCATCCAGAAATCGTTGTCGCCGATCAGGCGCCCGGTCACCGCAACCCGCTCAAGCGTCGGATGGGAGAAGAGCGCGTGACGCACCGGGTCTAGTACCTTTCGCAGGGGGACGTATTGCGCCTCTTCACCGAACCGACGGCTGTGGCGCGCCCTCTCATAGACCATGCGCAGGTCGTCCAGCGGAAACGGGGTCACATCCATTCCGTCCACGATCCTGTGCGTGCGCGGATGGTGCTGCCAATACGCCTCAAGGTATGGCTCCTGCGTTGTCGCCAGGGCGGACAGGGTGGTCGCCAGTCGATCGACCCAGTCCTCGGCATGGAACCTCCGGGCAGTCATCTGGATGTCCCCCAAGCGACGCCGCAAGGCATTCGCAACTTCAGCACCGGTGTCTGGTTCCTCGTCTTGCTGCGCTCAATCGATCCTCCGGGTCGCATGCCATCAAGGTGGAAGCCGTGCTTCTCGGCCTCAATCCCCGTCCAGCGAGCCTCTGCCACACACCTTCCTCACTCTCCTCGCGCTTGTGATACCGCCAACGGGACAGCCTGCGAAGCCATCGGGAGGGGTACTCACTCCATCGCCTACACCAGAGAGGCGTTCGAGGCGATGGCAACGCCCGCGGCCTCGCGGCCGTACCTAGCCACGCGGCCGGCTTGAGACCGATCACCACGAAACGCCCGCCCCGACCGGCGAATCGCATCGTCACACATGCGCAGAACCTGGAATCACGATGGTACCTATCTGGTACCTGGCGAAAACGGGGCTTGGATCAAGCAAAGAAAAGCCCCGCCAACTCATTGAGAAAGCGGGGCTTTTTGGTTGCGGGGGCAGGATTTGAACCTGCGACCTTCAGGTTATGAGCCTGACGAGCTACCGGACTGCTCCACCCCGCGCCAGTGTGTCGAAAATCGGTCGAGGCATCGGTTGCATCGGGGCATGGCGGACGATGGGTTGGCTTGGCGGCGACCTGCTCTCCCGCGCCTTAAGACGCAGTACCATCGGCGCTGCGGGCTTTCACTGCCGAGTTCGGGATGGGATCGGGTGTTTCACCCGCGCCATAACCACCAAGCCAACGCATCGTCCGGACATGTTCCGACTTCCCGATCGCGATGTCTTCGCCCAGGCGCCGCCCGCCTGTTTGCGGGCGCGGATCTGGAGCCTGTCGAGCGATTAGGACCGGTCCGCTTCGCACATTGCTGCGCTTCCACTCCCGGCCTATGGACGTGGTCGTCTCCCACGACTCTCAAGCGAGACCTGGTCTTGAGGAGAGTTTCCCGCTTAGATGCTTTCAGCGGTTATCTCGTCCGACCGTAGCTACCCGGCTGTGCCGCTGGCGCGACAACCGGTCCACCAGAGGGTCGTCCACTCCGGTCCTCTCGTACTAGGAGCAGGTCCTCTCAAGTCTCGTACACCCACGGCAGATAGGGACCGAACTGTCTCACGACGTTCTAAACCCAGCTCACGTACCACTTTAATCGGCGAACAGCCGAACCCTTGGGACCTGCTTCAGCCCCAGGATGTGATGAGCCGACATCGAGGTGCCAAACACCCCCGTCGATGGGAACTCTTGGGGGGTATCAGCCTGTTATCCCCGGCGTACCTTTTATCCGTTGAGCGATGGCCCTTCCACTCGGGACCACCGGATCACTATGACCGACTTTCGTCTCTGCTCGGCCCGTCGGCCTCGCAGTCAGGCGAGCTTATGCCATTGCACTCTTGCGGCTGATGTCCGACCAGCCTGAGCTCACCATTGTGCGCCTCCGTTACGCTTTAGGAGGCGACCGCCCCAGTCAAACTACCCACCACGCAGGGTCCCGGACCCGGATTCACGGGCCGCGGTTAGACACCAGAGAACAAAAAAGCGGTATTTCAAGGTTGGCTCCACGCGAGCTGGCGCCCACGCTTCAAAGCCTCCCGCCTATCCTACATAGTCATCCCCTAGTGACACTGCGAAGCTGTAGTAAAGGTGCACGGGGTCTTTCCGTCTGACCGCGGGTACTCCGCATCTTAACGGAGAATTCAATTTCGCCGAGCCAACGCTGGAGACAGCGGGGAAGTCGTTACGCCATTCGTGCAGGTCGGAACTTACCCGACAAGGAATTTCGCTACCTTAGGACCGTTATAGTTACGGCCGCCGTTTACCGGGGCTTCGATTCAAAGCTCTCACCTCTCCTCTTAACCTTCCGGCACCGGGCAGGCGTCAGACCCTATACGTCGTCTTGTCGACTTCGCAGAGCCCTGTGTTTTTAGTAAACAGTCGCCACCCCCTGGTCTGTGCCCCCGGCCCTTGGTTGCCCAAGGACCGGGCTCCCTTCTTCCGAAGTTACGGGAGCATTTTGCCGAGTTCCTTCAGCGTTGTTCTCTCGAGCGCCTTGGTATTCTCTACCTGCCCACCTGTGTCGGTTTCGGGTACGGTCTTGCTCCGGGGCTATTTCCCGGGACGGCTTCGCCGCCGCGACAATCCGTTAAGCCGCGACCACTTACGCCATCCGTCACCACCGGAAGGTCCAGGAATGTTCGCCTGGTTCCCATCGACTACGCCTTTCGGCCTCGCCTTAGGGGCCGACTCACCCTGCGCGGATTAGCCTTGCGCAGGAACCCTTGGGCTTTCGGCGAGAGTGTCTCTCACACTCTTTGTCGCTACTCATGCCAGCATTCTCACTCGCCATACCTCCAGCGCGCCTCACAGCGCGCCTTCCCTGGCCTAGGCGACGCTCCGCTACCGCTCCAGGAATCGGGGATCGGAAACCGGGGCGGCGCGCAAGCCGCTCTCCCGTCCGACACCGCAACTCGGCATCCGACCGGACCCGTCCCCTCCCATGTCGGAGAAGACGGCCCGATATCCGATACCCGATCCCTGAAACCCGCAGCTTCGGCGTGCGACTTGAGCCCCGGTACATCTTCGGCGCAGGACGGCTTGTCTAGACCAGTGAGCTGTTACGCTTTCTTTAAAGGATGGCTGCTTCTAAGCCAACCTCCTGGTTGTCTTGGCCTTCCCACATCCTTTCCCACTTAGTCGCAACTTGGGGGCCTTAGCTGGCGGTCAGGGCTGTTTCCCTCTCGTCCCAGGACCTTAGCACCCTGAGACTGTCTGCCGCGCTCACACTCTACGGTATTCGGAGTTTGGTTGAGTTTGGTAAGCCGCGAGGCCCCCTAGCCCATCCAGTGCTCTACCCCCGTAGGCGATACGCGACGCGCTACCTAAATAGCTTTCGCGGAGAACCAGCTATCTCCGGGTTTGATTGGCCTTTCACCCCTAGCCACAGATCATCCCCCGGCTTTTCAACGACGGTGGGTTCGGTCCTCCAGCCGGTGTTACCCGGCCTTCAACCTGTCCATGGCTAGATCACCCGGTTTCGGGTCTAATCCCTGCAACTTGTCGCCCTGTTCAGACTCGCTTTCGCTGCGCCTACACCTAACGGCTTAAGCTCGCTGCAAAGACTAACTCGCTGGCCCATTATACAAAAGGTACGCGGTCAGGACCGAAGTCCCTCCCACTGCTTGTAGGCGTCCGGTTTCAGGTCTGTTTCACTCCCCTCGTCGGGGTACTTTTCACCTTTCCCTCACGGTACTTGTCCGCTATCGGTCGTCGAGGAGTACTTAGGCTTGGAGGGTGGTCCCCCCACGTTCAGACAGGGTTTCTCGGGCCCCGCCCTACTCAAGTCGCAAGTCACAGCCTACCCATACGGGGCTCTCACCCTCTTCGGCCGGCCTTTCCAGAACCGTTCCGGTTCGCCATGTCCTGCGCACTGGCCTGGTCCGCGTTCGCTCGCCACTACTTGCGGAGTCTCGGTTGATTTCCTTTCCTCCGGCTAATGAGATGTTTCAGTTCGCCGGGTTCGCCTCGCACGCCTATGGATTCAGCGTGCGATGACCCTTGCGGGCCGGGTTTCCCCATTCGGACATCCACGGATCAACGCCTGCTCGCGGCTCCCCATGGCTTATCGCAGCGTGCCACGTCCTTCATCGCCTCTCGACGCCAAGGCATCCACCAAACGCCCTTCTCTGCTCGAGATCCGCACCCCCAAACAGCCCGCCCGCGCGCAGCCTTGCGGCCCGCCGGACGGGAATTGGAGGCGCCTCGGCGAAGACAGCCATGCGAACCCGGACCCCTCGAAGGAGGCCGGCCTCGCATCGCCTTCGCAATCAGGAAACACATCATGCGCGACGAACGCGCACGACATGCCCAAACCAATGCCTATTGACCATGTGCGAAACAACGCCCTCGGGGTCCCGCAGGACCCGAGGGGCGAACCGCTCGATGCGCCTCCTGCGAGGCGCACCCTGAAACCTGGTGGAGCCGGACGGGCTCGAACCGACGACCTCCTGCTTGCAAAGCAGGCGCTCTCCCGACTGAGCTACGGCCCCTTCCCGCCGCCAACGCCGCCTCGCGGCAAGGCGAGGCCTCCGCCGTCGGAAGCGCGA
>CBDCQY010000001.1:167500-3097056 GCA_965220855.1 Alphaproteobacteria bacterium
CATGAAGAAGGACCCGCGCACCGAGGTCGGCGTCGTGCGGCTGTCCAGCGGCGATTTCCGCGCCTTCCAGCGAGAGCGCCGGCTGGACCGCGAGCTGACCGCGATCCGCGGCGAGATCCGGGCGAGCCTCTATGCCGACGGCGTGCGCGAGGGCGCGCCGGCCGAGATCATGATGGGGGTGTTCCGCCTGCTCGCCTACAGCCTGGACCTGCAGCGCGATATCCAGCCGGGCGACCGGTTCGAACTGCTGTTCGAGCGCTATCTGGAGCCCGACGGCAGCGTCGCCGATCTCGGCGAGATACACTATGTCGCACTCCGCACCGGCGGCAGCGCGCTCGCCTTCTACCGCTTCGAGAAGGAGCCGGGCGTCTTCGACTATTACGACGCCGAGGGCGAGGGCGCGCGTCGGGCGCTGCTCGCCACGCCGCTCGATTCGCCGCGCGTGACCTCCCGCTACGGCAAGCGGCGCCACCCCATCCTCGGCTACAACAAGATGCATCGCGGCGTCGATTTCGGCGCGCCCACCGGCACCCCGATCCGCGCCGCCGGCAACGGCACGGTGGTCAAGCGGGGCTGGCACGGCGCCTATGGGCGCTATATCCGCATCCGCCACAAGGCCGGCTACCAGACCGCCTACGCGCATCTGCGCCGCTACGCCAAGGGCTCGAAGGTCGGCAGCCGCGTCAAGCAGGGCCAGATCATCGGCTATGTCGGCTCCAGCGGCCGCTCCACCGGCCCGCATCTGCATTACGAGGTGCTGGTGAACGGGCGCCAGGTCAATCCGATGAAGCTCGACCTGCCGAGCGGCGACACCCTCAAGGGCGAGGCGCTGGAGCGGTTCCGCTTGCGCCGCGCGGAAATCGACCGCACGCTGGCGGCGACGGCGCCGGGCCCGCTGGTCGAGGCCGGACCGGCCGCCGGAGGCGGCGGATAGGCAGCCGAAGGAGCGAGACGCCATGCCCGAGATCGCAGGCCGCGAGGCCGAAACCCCGCATGTGACGCGCGAGCTTGCGCGCCTGGCCGCCGGGCTCCGCTATGCCGACCTGCCCGAGGAGGCGCGTTTCCTCGCCCAGCAATGCCTGCTGGACTGGCTCGGCGTCACGCTCGCCGGCGCGCGCGAGCCGCTGGCGGCGATCCTTCGGGAGGAGGCCGCCGAGGAGGGCGGCGCGCCGGTCGCGACGCTGATCGGCGCCGCCGGCAGGACCTCCATGGCCCAGGCCGCGCTGGTCAATGGCGCGGCCGGCCACGCGCTCGATTTCGACGATGTGCTGGGCGCCATGACCGGCCACCCGACAGCCCCGGTGGCCCCGGCCGTGCTGGCGCTGGCCGAGGGCCGGGGCCTGGACGGCCGGCGCGCGATCGCCGGCCTGGTCGCCGGAATCGAGGTCGAGGCGCGCATCGGCCGGGTGCTGGGCGACAGCCATTACGCCCGGGGCTGGCACGCCACCGGCACGGTCGGCGCCTTCGGCGCGGCGGCCGCGGCCGCCAACATGCTGGGCCTCGACGAGGAGGCGACGGCGCGCGCGCTCGGCATCGCGGGCACGCAGGCCGCCGGCCTCAAATCCATGTTCGGCACCATGTGCAAGCCGCTGCACGCCGGCAAGGCGGCCCAGAACGGCCTGCTGGCGGCCCGCCTCGCGGCGCGCGGCTTCACCGCCCGCGACGATGTGCTCGACTGCGTGCAGGGCTTCACCGACACCCAGACCGAGACCTTCCGGCCCGAAGCGCTGCTCGACGAGCCGGACCGCTTCCACATCCTGGACACGCTGTTCAAATATCACCCCGCCTGCTACGGCGTGCACGCCACCATCGAGGCCTGCCTGCAGATCGCGGACAATCCGGCCTTCGACGCAGCGGCGGTGGAGCGGGTCGAGGCGCGCGCGCCGACAAGCGCGCTGCGCATGTGCAACATCCCCGCCCCGACCACCGGCCTCGAGGCCAAGTTCAGCCTGGCCTACAATGTCGGCCTCGGCCTCACCGGCAAGGCGACCGGGGGGCTGGAGGCCTATTTCGACGACAATCTGGACCATGACGACGTCCACGCCATCCGGCGCTCCGTCGCGGTCGAGGGGTCCGACGCGCTCCGGCCGTTCGCCGCCGAGGTCGTGGTCCATCTCCGGGACGGGCTGGCGCTCCGCGCGGCGGCCGATGTCGGCGTGGCGGAGCGCGATCTCGACCGGCAATGGGCGCGGCTGCGCGGCAAGTTCCGCGCGCTCGCCGCACCGCTGCTGGGCGAGGCGGCGACGGAGAGGCTGGCCGACGGCGTCGCCCGGCTGGACGAGGCGGGTGACATCGGCGCGCTGCTGGCGCCGGCGAACATCGCTTGAAGAGGGGGGTTGAGCCCATGGACGGTGGACAGACCGGCGTTCTGCCGACGCTCGAGGAGCTGGACGAGGAGCGGCGCATCCGCACGGAACTGGCCTGCGCCTACCGGCTGGTCGATCATTTCGGCTGGACCGAGCTCATCTACGGCCATCTCACCATGCGCCTGCCGGGACCGGAGCATCACTTCCTGATCAACCCCTACGGGCTGAACTACGATGAGGTGACGGCCTCGAACCTGGTGCGCATCGACCTCGACGGCAATGTCGTGGACGGCGAGCATGAGGCCAATTTCGCCGGCTTCGTCATCCACTCCGCCATCCACATGGCGGGCGGCGACAACAATTGCGTCATGCACACCCACACCCGCGCCGGCATGGCGGTGGCGGCGCTGGAGGACGGCCTGCTGCCGATCTCCATGACCGCCACCACCTTCTTCGGCGATATCGCCTATCACGACTATGAGGGGGTCAGCGTCTATCTCGACGAGCGCGAGCGGCTGCTGGCGGCGCTCGGCGAGAAGAAGGCGATGATCCTGCGCAATCACGGCCTGCTGACCGTCGGGCGCACGGTGCCGGAAGCGTTCTCGCGGCTCTACCGGCTGGAGCGGGCCTGCCAGGTGCAGATCGATGCGGCGGCGGCCGGCCGGCTGCGCGTGCTCTCCGACGACATCGCCGCGCGCTCCGGGCGCGACACCAACGCCTTTGCCGGGCGCGAGAGCAACGCCGCCATGGGCGCGCTCGAATTCGCGGCGCTGATGCGCAAGATGGACCGGATCGACCCCAGCTACCGCGACTGATGCGCGCGGTCGTCTGCCGGGCCTTCGGACCGCCCGAGGAGCTGGAAGTCGGGACGCTGCCGGCCCCGGAGCCGGGAGCCGGCGAGGTCGCGATCCGGGTCGAGGCGGCGGGCGTGAGCTTCGCGGACACGCTGATGATCCGTGACCTGCACCAGAACAAGCACGCCCTGCCCTTCGCGCCCGGCATGGAAGTCGCCGGGCGGGTCGCCGCGCTCGGGCCGGACGTAGAGGGCCTCGCGCCGGGGGAGCGCGTCATGGCGCTCGTCTATGACGGCGGCTATGCGGAACGGGCCGTCGCGCCGGCGGCGGAGACCTTCCCGCTGCCCGATGCGCTCGGCGTGGCCGAAGCCGCCGCGCTCGGCGCGGCCTATCTGACCGCCCATGCCGGCCTTTTCTGGGAGGCCCGGCTGCAACCGGGCGAGACGCTGCTGGTGCTGGGCGCGGGCGGCGGCGTCGGGCTGGCGGCGGTCGAGGTCGGGCGGGCGCTCGGCGCGCGCGTCATCGCCGCCGCCTCGAGCGAGGAGAAGCGCGCGCTCGCGCTCGCGCGCGGGGCCGAAGTCGCCATCGCCGCGCCGGGCGAGCCGGTTCGCGCCGCCGTCATGGCGGCGACCGGCGGCGCGGGCGCGGATGCGGTGTTCGATCCGGTGGGCGGCGAGCTGTTCGAGGAGAGCTTTCGCGCGCTCGGCTGGGGCGGGCGCCATATCGTGGTCGGCTTCGCCGGCGGGGCGATTCCGGCCTTCCCGGCCAACCATCTGCTGGTGAAGAACCGCAGCGCCCTCGGCCTCGCGCTCTTCAACTATCGCAAGCGCCGGCCGGACCGTCTGCGCGCCTCCGCCGAGGCCCTGTTCGCCTGGGCGGCAGAGGGCCGCCTCCGCCCGCATATCTCCGCCGAACTGCCGCTGGAAGACGCGCCGCGCGCGCTCCGCGCCATCATGGACCGTCAGGCCGCCGGACGCCTCGTGCTTCGCATCTAGCTATCCGCGCCGCCCCTCGCGCCGCCAGAGCCAGGCCAGCAGCAGCGCGGCCAGGGACAGCCAGAGCCAGGCGGGCAGCAGCGGTGTGCGCTCCAGCCCGGTGACGCGCCAGGCGCGGTTGTCGGCGAGCCCGAGCCAGCCGCGCCCGGCCATGCGCCCGCCGGGCCGCACGGGACGCAGCGCCGGCGCGCCCTCCTCGCCGAGCCAGAGCGCGCGCCCGCCCGTGGCCTCCGCCACCGGGGCGAGAAGCGCCCGGGTCGGGCGGAGGTCGGCGAATTCCAGCGGGTTGCGCAGCCCGGCCCCGGCGACCGCCTCGCGCGCTCCGGCCCGCACCCGCCACACGCCGGGCGCCTCGGCCGCCACGGCGCCGCGCCAGCGCCCGGCGCCCGCGGCCTCCAGCGCCACCGGCGCCGTGCTCCCGTCCGGGGCCAGCACGGTGACCGGCTCCGGGGCCGACTCGACCGAGCGGCGCTCCACCTCCAGCCGGCCGCCATCGATGCGGGCGATCAGCGCGTCCTCCTCCAGGTCCGGCTCCTGCATCAGCCAGTGCGCCAGCCGGCGCAGCAGCTCGCCATGCGGCCCGCCGCCCTGATAGCCGCGCGCCCAGAGCCACACCTGATCGCTGGCGAGCTGCCCGACCCGGCCCTCGCCCACCCGGTCCACCAGCAGCAGCGGCCGCCCCTCCGCGCCCGACAGCAAGGCCCGGCCGCGCTGCTGCTCGACCTCGACCTGCCGGAGCCAGCGCCCCCAGCGCGGCTCCGCCGAGCCGGCGACCAGCGGCGCCGTCACCGGGTGGCGACGGCCGATTTCGGTCGGGACCGGACGGAAGGGGCGGTTGACGACCCGCCCGGTGGGCGCGCCCGGATAGATCTCGCCGAGCGCCGACTCGTAGAGCGTGGTCAGCGGCTCGGCGAAGGAGGGTCCCGTCCCGTCCAGCAGCGCGCCGCCGCCGCGCACATAGTCGGCGACATGGACCAGATAGAGGTCGGTGATGACGCCCCGGCGGATATAGCGGTCGAACACCACCAGGTCGAACTCGGCCAGCCGTTCCTCGAACAGCTCCCGGACCGGGAAGGGGATCAGCGAGAGCTCGCGGGTTGGCGTGGGGTCCTGCTTGTGCGGCGGGCGCAGGATGGTGAAGTGGATGAGATCGACCGAGGGGTCGGACTTCAGCAGATTGCGCCACACACGGCCCCCCGCATGGGGCCGCCCGGAGACCAGCAGCACCTTCAGCCGGTCGCGCACGCCGTTGACGGTCGCGAGTGCGCGATTGTTGGCGAGGCTGAGCTCGCGCGGCCCCGGCTCCACGGCGAACTCGAACACGGTCGGGCCGGCGCGCGAGATCGGCAGCATGACCCGCTCGGTCCGGCCGAGAGCGACGTCGAGCGTCTTCAGCAGCCGTCCGCCCTCGGAGACGGTGACCGACGCGCTTCCGGCCGCGCGCCCGGCGGGTTCCAGATCCTCCACCAGAAGCTCGACCGCGACCTCCTTGCCGACGATGCCATAGGCCGGCGCCGCCTCCAGCGCGAGCCGCCGGTCGCCATCGGAGGCCGGATCGCCGGTCAGCAGCACATGCACCGGCCCCATCTCCTCGGGCCCGGCGGGGCCGGCGGCGGCGTCATGCGCCTGTCCGTCGGTGATCAGCAGCGCGCCGGCGCGCCGGCGGCGGGGCACGCCCGCCAGCGCCTCCCGGAGCGGTCCGAAGAGCGCGGTGCCGGCCGCCGGGCCCGCCGGCGACGCCGCATCGCGCCCGCCGGCCTCGACCGTCAGCACATCGAGGCGCGGGAAGGCGGCGAGCCGCTCCTCCAGGGCGGCGAGCGCCGCCGCCGTCGCCTCCGGGCGCGCACCGGCTTGCTGGCTCTGGGAGCGGTCCACCAGCACGACCGCCACGTCCCGCTCCTGCTCGCGCTCTTCCGAGACCAGGGTCGGGCGCGCGAGCGCGCCCAGCAGCAGCGCCGAGAGCAGCAGCCGCAGCCAGCCGCCGGAGGCGCGGCGCCAGAGCGCGAAGCCGGCGACCGCAAGCGCCCCCGCCCCCGCCGCCGCCAGCAGCCAGAGCGGCAGCAGCGGCGCGAAGACGATATCGGTGACGCTGGCAATCATCCGTCCAGCCGCTTCAGGATCGCCGATATATGCACCTGGTCGGCCTTGTAGTTGCCGGTGAGCGCATGCATGACGAGATTGACGCCGAAGCGGCGCGCGAACTCGCGCTGGCGCTCGCCGCCGGGCGTGACGGCGAACCGGGGCCGGCCGAGTTCGTCCTCGGCCCAGGCGGCGGCCCAGTCGTTGGAGCCGATGACATAGCCGGTGACATTGTCGTTGCGGGCCGAGGCGCGCCGCTCCACCCAGACGGCCCCGCCGGCGTAGCGGCCGGGAAAGTCCTGCAGCAGATAGAAGGCGCGCGTCAGCACATGGTCCGGCGGCGCGGCGGCGAGCGGCGGCACGCGCATCCCGGCGAGCAGGCGGCGCAGCCGGTCGCGCTCCGGCGTCACCAGGGCGCCATACATGTCGAAGCGCCCGGCGGCCGCGCCATGGTCGCGAGTGTCCAGCACCAGCATGCCGCCATGCGCCACATAGGCGGCCAGCCGCGCCCGGCCGCCGTCGGAAAGCGGCGGCTGGCCGGGCGCGATCGGCCAGTAGAGCAGCGGATAGAAGGCGAGCTCGTCGCGCTCGACCTCGACCGCCTGCGGCGGTCCCGGCTCGATGGTGGTGCGCTCGCGGAGCGTGCGGGAGAGACCGGCGAGGCCGGCGCGGCTGATCTCGTCCAGCTCCCGGTCGCCGGTGACCACATAGGCGAGATGGACCTCGGCCGCGATGCCGGCGCCGTCCTCGGCGAGCGCCTCTCCGGGCGCGCCCGCAAGGCCGGCGAGCGCCGCCGACAGCAGCAGCGCCGCCCGCGCGCCCCTGAGCAGATAGCCGCGATAGGCGAGCGAGGCCAGCGCGTCGGCCAGCAGCAGCAGCAGGCAGGCGAACAGCAGCCAGGGCAGCAGCGGGCGCTCCCGCTCGGGCGCGAGCCCGCGCTCCGCCACGCCCGCCGGCAGGCCGGCGAGCGCCGCCGGAGACGGCAGGGCGGCGCCCAGATTGACGGCGCGATAGCCGCCCTCGCGCCCGTAGAGGCCGGGCGGCGCGGTCGGGCCGGGCGGCTCGCCGCCGCTCCAGTCCGCGGGCAGGGGCCGCACGGCCGCGCCCGGCTCGGTCCAGCGCGCGAAACCGTCCAGCATCCGCAGGGGCTCGCGCGCGCCCGCCAGGCCGCCCGCCCCCCGGCCGAGCGCCACCAGCCGGGCGAGCATCTGCGGATAGAGGCCGGAGAGCGCGAGGTTCGACCAGTCGGCGTTGGCGGAGGTGTGGACCAGCACGGTCCAGCCCGCGCCGAGCGCCGCGCCGGTCACGATCGGCGTGCCGTCGGCGAGCACCGCCCAGCTGCGTTCGGCCAGCTCCGGCCCCGGTTCGGCGAGCACCTGCCGGCGCACCTCGACATCCCCGGCGCTATCGAGGCCGGCAAAGGGTCCGGTCGCGGAAAAGCCGCCGAGGCGCTGCGGCCGCGCCCAGGTGAGCGCGCCGCCGAGTTCGCGCCCGCCGCGACGCAACGCCGCCGGCAGGAACTCCCCTCCGGCTTCGGCGAGGCGCGGCCCGGAGAAGCGCAGCAGCACCCCGCCCCCTCGCAGCCACTCGGCCAGCGCGCGGCGCTCGGCCCCGTCCGGCTCCGCCGCGTCGGTCAGCGCCAGCACGCCGATATCCGCTTCCAGCAACTCCGCGACCGGCCCCTCCACCACATCGGCGACCGGCGCCATGGCGGCGCGCAGATAGTGCAGATCGTCGAGCAGCGGATGGCCGGCGCCGCCCGCCTCCGCGAGGCCGACCCGCCGCCGGCGCCAGTCGCTGCCGACCAGCGCCACCGCGCCCGCGCTGGCCTCGCCGCGCAGGCGAAAGCGCGCGATGCGATCCAGCAGCGGGCCGGGCCGCGCGAGCGTGCCCGACGCCTGCGTCTCGCCCTCCGCGAAGGCGAGCTCGACTTCCGCCAGGCGCTGCATCTCCTCGTCGAGCGCCTCGACGGTCACGAAACGCGGGGCCGTCCCGGCCCGCTCGACGCGCAAGAGGACGCCCTCTGGGCCGCGCTCCGGCGGGCGCAGCAGCATGGCGCGGCCCTCCGGCTCGGGGCGCAGCAGCTGCACCCGCCCGAGGCGCTGCAACGCGCCGGCGAAGGCGGAGGCCTCCGGCCCGTCCAGCCCGTCGGCGACCCAGACGGCGGCGACGCCGGCGCGCTCCAGGCCGGCAAGCGCGGCCGCCGCCCCGGCGCGGTCCGCCGGCCAGGGATTCGGTTCGAGCGCGGCGACGATGGCGGCCGTCTCCGAGGCGTCCGCCGGCTCCCGCAGCGCCGGCGTCCGGCGCTCGGCGTCGGGGGCGGTGGTCAGCAGCCGGACGGCGCGGCCTTCCCGTTCGGCCTCCTCCAGCACCGCCAGCGCGGCGGCGCGCATGGCGGTCCAGCGCGGCGCGGAGGCCCAGCCGTCGTCGATGGCGAGCAGCAGCGGGCCGCCGCCGGTCAGCAGATTGCCGGGCGCGAGAATCGGCCGCGCCGCCGCCAGCACCAGCAGCGCCGCGATCGCGAGCCGCAGCAGCAGCATCCAGGGCGGCGTGCGCTCGCTGCTGTCATCGTCCTGGCGCAGGCCGAACAGCAGCCGGATGGCGGGAAAGCGCGTCCGGCGCGGCTCCGGCGGGGTGAGGCGAAGCAGCAGCCAGACCAGCGGCAGCGCAAGCAGGCCGAGCAGGAACCAGGGGGCGGCGAAGCCGAGGGCGCCGAGCGTCAGCATCACCGGTCCGGCCGCTGGGCCAGCTGAGCGGCCAGCGCCAGCAGCGCCGAGGCGGGCGGCGCGTCGGTCAGGTGGCGGAGCCAGGTCCAGCCGAGCCGCCGGGCGATCCGGCGAAGCTCGGCGGTATGGGCCTCCAGGCGCTCGCGATAGGCCGCGCGCACGCCGCCCACGCGGCGCACCAGCAGCTCGCCCTCGCCTTCCAGGCCCTCGAAGCGCCGGCGCCCCTGCATCGGCAATTCCGGCTCGGCCGGATCGAGCAGCTGGATGATATGGCCGCGCACGCCCGCGTCGGCGAGCCGGCGGAACAAGGGCGCCACCGCTTCCACCGGGTCCAGGAAGTCGCCGATCAGCAGCGCCTCGGCATGTTTGCCGAGCGCCAGGTCGCGCGGCAGCCGGTCGGCCGGCGGGGCGCGGTCGAGCGCCAGCGCCAGCTCGTCGATGCGCCGCTCCTGGCGATAGCGCGTCGAGGCGGGGCCGATGACCGCCACCTGCTGGCCGGCGCGGATCAGCAGCAGGGCCGCCGCCAGCGCCAGCACGCGCGCGCGCCGGGCCTTGGTCTCCAGCCGGCGGGCGCTCCGCCAGGCCATGGAGGCCGAGCGGTCCTCCCAGAGCCAGAAGGTCTGCGCCGCCTCGCGCTCACGCTCGCCCACCAGGATGCGGCCCTCGCGCGCCGAGCGCCGCCAATCGACGGCGCGCGCCGGGTCTCCCGGCCGGTAGCGGCGGAACTGCCAGAAGTCGTAGCCCGGCCCCGGCCGGCGCAGCCCGTGCGCGCCGGCGCTCACCGTGTCGGCCACCCGGAGCGCGGCCGTCCTCGGCGCCGGCAGGCCGGCGGCCAGGCGTTCTGCGGCGGCGACGGGCATCGGGCGCGCCGGCGGCGTCAGTCGAGCCGGTCGGCCAGGAGCGCGACCACCCGGTCGGCGTCGATCCCCTCCGCGCGGGCGGCGTAGGTCAGCGCCATGCGATGGCGCAGCACCGGCCCGGCAAGGGCGCGCACATCCTCGACCGAAGGCGAGAGCCGGCCCTGCAGCAGGGCGCGGGCGCGCGAGCAGCGCATCAGCGCCTGGCCGGCGCGCGGCCCCGGCCCCCAGGCGACCCATTCGGCGATCTGCGGGTCCTCGGCGGTCTCCGGCCGGCCACGGCGCACCAGGTCCAGAATGGCCGAGACCACGCTGTCGCCGATCGGCAGCAGGCGGGCGAGCGCCTGCATCTCCAGCAGCCCGGCGGCATCGACGATGCGGGGCGCCTGCTGCGCCTCGTCGCCCGTGGTGCGCAGCAGGATGGTGCGCTCCGTCGCCGCATCGGGATAGGCCACATCGATCTGGAGCAGGAAGCGGTCCAGCTGCGCCTCGGGCAGCGGATAGGTGCCTTCCTGCTCGATCGGGTTCTGCGTCGCCAGCACATGGAACGGCTCGGGCAGCGGGCGGGGGCGGCCGGCGACCGAGACCTGGCGCTCCTGCATCGCCTGCAGCAGGGCGGACTGGGTGCGCGGGCTGGCGCGGTTGATCTCGTCGGCCATCAGCAGGCGGGTGAACACCGGCCCTTCGAGATAGCGGAAGCGCCGTCCGCCCTCGCCGTCTTCCAGGATTTCGGAGCCCAGAATGTCGCTCGGCATGAGATCGGGGGTGAACTGCACGCGGCTGCGGTCGAGGCCGAACACGCGGGAGAGCGTCTCCACCAGCAGCGTCTTGCCGAGGCCGGGCACGCCGACCAGCAGGCCGTGGCCGCCGCCGACCAGCGTCACGATCGCCTGCTCGACCACCGCTTGCTGGCCGAAAATGACCTGGCCGATGGCGGCCGACGCCTCGCGAAGCAGCGCGGCGGCGGAGTCCATGCGCGCCACCTCGGGTCGGGCGTCATCGACAAGAGTTTCCAATGGCGGCACTTGCGGGCGCTCCTCCTCTTGCGATGCGGCCCCTCCCGGCGGCGGAGCATACACCCGAAGCGGACTCTGCCGAAATGTAAGAGCGGGGCTGCGGCGGCAGGACGCTGGCGGGGCGGGATTCGCGCTTCGGCCGCAGCCGGCGGCTGTCCTATGATGCCGGGGCCATGTCCGGCCATGCAGAGACAGTCCAATCCGCGCGCGCCCTTCCGGGGCTCAGGATCGACCGCGACGGCGTGTGGTTCCACAACGGCCTGCCCTTTCGCCGGCCGGCGCTGGTCAAGCTGTTCGCCTCGGTGCTGAAGCGCGCCCCGGAGGGCGGCTATGTGCTGGAGACCCCGGTCGAGCGCGTCGCGATCGAGGTCGAGGACGCGCCTTTCGTCGCCGTCGAGCTGCAGGCCGAAGGCAGCGGCCGGGACCGGCGCATCCATTTCCGCACCAATATCGACGAGTGGGCGCTGCTCGGCCCCGACCATCCGCTGCGCATCGCCGGGCGGCCCTATCTCGGCCTGCGCCCGGGCATCGAGGCGGCGGTGCTGCGCCCGCCATGGTACGAGCTCGCCGAACTCGCCGAGGAGACCGAGCGGGGCTTCGGGGTGTGGAGCGCGGGGCGGTTCTTTCTTCTGGGGACGCCGGACGATGACGCGGGATGAGGTGCTGGCCCGGCTCCGGGCGGCCGGTTTCGCGTCCTCGCCGGACGGGAAGACCGCGCCCCGGCGCAGCGATTTCGACCTGCTGCCCGACGGCCGGCCGGCCTTCGCCAACGGCCGGGCGCTGAAGCCGGCGGGCGTGCTGGTGCCGCTGGTGGCGCGGCCCGAAGGGACCACCGTGCTGCTGACCCGGCGCACGAACCACCTGAAGCATCACGCCGGCCAGGTCGCCTTTCCCGGCGGGCGGCGCGAGCCGGGCGACGCCGACATCCGGGCGACGGCGCTGCGCGAGACCGAGGAGGAGATCGGCCTCGACCGCGCCCATGTCGAACTGCTGGGCCAGCTGGAGGTCTATGAGACCACCAGCGCCTATGCGGTGACGCCGGTGGTCGGCTGGGTCCGCCCGCCCTTCCGGCTGACCGTCGATCCCTTCGAGGTCGAGGAGGCCTTCGAGGTGCCGCTCGCCTTCGTGCTCGACCCCGCCAATCACAAGCGCGAGACCATGTTCCGCGACGGCCTCGAACGGCATTACTATGTGCTTCCCTACGATCGACACTATATCTGGGGGGCCACGGCCGGCATGCTGGTCAATCTCCACGATGCGCTGACGGGGGCGCGATGCTGAAAGCGCTGATCCAGATTCTGCTCGCGCTCTCCATTCCGGCGCTGCTCTACATGGCGTGGATTGTGATCCGCGACGGCCGCCCGGCGCCCGGCTGGTTTCGCGAGGCGCCCTGGCATCTCATCCTGCTGTCCGGCTTCGTGCTGGTGGCGCTGCTGCTCGGCTACTGGGCGTTCACCGGCACCTCGGACCCCGAGGGCGCCTACAGCCCGCCGCGCGTGGTGGACGGAAAGATCGTGCCCGGCAAGGTGGCCGATTGAACGATCTGCCCGCCGCGCGCGAATGGATGCGCGATCCGGACATCGCGCGCATCGCGACCGCGCTCGGCCCCTGCCGCTTCATCGGCGGGGCGGTGCGCGACGCGCTCGCCGGCCTGCCCGCCGCCGACCTCGACCTTGCCACGCCGGAGGAGCCGCCCGAGGCGATCCGCCGGCTGGAGGCCGCCGGCGTCGACGTGCGGCCGACGGGCCTCGAACATGGCGTGGTGCTGGCGCTCGCGGGCGGGCGGCAGTGCGAGGTGGCCTCGCTGCGCCGCGACGTCGCCACCGACGGGCGACGCGCCGTTGTCGCCTATACGCGCGACTGGCGCGAAGACGCCGCCCGGCGCGACTTCACCGTGAACGCCATGTCCGCCAGCCCCGACGGCCGGCTGTTCGACTATTTCGGCGGCGCGGCGGACCTCGCGGCCGGGCGCATCCGCTTCGTCGGCGACCCGGAACGGCGCATTCGCGAGGATGTGCTGCGCGTGCTGCGCTTCTTCCGCTTCACGGCGCGCTTCGGGCGCCTGCCGGGCGACCCCGCCAGCCTGGAGGCCGCGGTGCGGCTGGCGCCGCTGACGGAGGGGCTTTCCGGCGAGCGGCTCCGGGCCGAGCTGCTGGGCCTCCTGTCCGCGCCCGACCCCGCGCCGGTCGTCCGGCTGATGATCGAGCGCGATGTGCTCCGCCCGGCGCTGCCGGCCGCGACCCGCCCGGAGCGCCTCGCGCGCGCGGTGGAGGCGGAGCGGCGCCTCGGCGCGGCGCCCGATCCGGTCCGCCGGCTGGCCGCGCTGCTCGACCGGCCCGACGCCGGGCGGCTCCGGCTTGCGCGCGCGGAGGCGGCGCGGCTCGCCCGGCTGGCGGCGCCGAAGCCGCTCGACCGCGAGACGCTCTGGCGCGAGGGCCGCGCCGGCTTTCTGGACCGGCTGCTGCTCGCCGGCGGCGATGCGGTTGGCGAGGCGCTGCTCCGCGAGCCGGCGCCGGCCTTTCCGCTCACCGGCGGCGACCTGCTCGGGCGCGGCGTGCCCGAAGGCCCGGAGATCGGGCGGCTGCAAAAGAGGCTGGAGGACTGGTGGCTGGCGCGCGACTGCCGCCCCGACCGGGCCGCCTGCCTGGCCGAGCTCGACCGCCTGCTTGCCTCAAGCTGACGCGCTATTCGCGCGGGGCGTATTTGGCCAGGATGCGCTGCAAGGTGCGCCGATGCATCCGCAGCCGCCGCGCGGTTTCCGACACATTGCGATTGCACTGCTCATAGATGCGCTGGATATGCTCCCAGCGCACCCGGTCCGGCGACATCGGCAGTTCCGGCGGCTGCGGCGGGCCGGCGCCCATATGCTTCAGCGCCGTCTCGATGGCGTCGGCGTCGGCGGGCTTGGGCAGATAGTCGATCGCGCCCACCTTCACGGCCGCGACCGCGGTCGCGATATTGCCGTAGCCGGTCAGGATGATCGCGCGGCTGTCCGGGCGCACGGCCTGCAGATGCGAGACCACATCCACGCCGCTGCCGTCGCCGAGCCGGAGATCGACCACCGCATAGTCGGGCGCGTCGATATCGACCGCCGCCCGGCCGTCCGCCACGGAGGTCGCCGTGCGGACATCGAAGCCCCGCCGCTCCATGGACCGCGCCAGCCGATGCAGGAAGGGCGGGTCGTCGTCCACGAGCAGAAGAGTGCCGGCGTCGCCGCTTCCTTGCTGTTCTGTCATCGCTGTTCCCTCATGCCGGTGCGCTCCAGTATCACGCGCGGCCATAGAATCTCAACCTCTGCGCCGCCTTGCGGGCGGTTGCGGAACGTAACGACTGCGCCGGTGCGCTCCAACAGGGTGCGCGCGATGAAAATTCCGAGCCCCATATGGCCGTCGCTGCCCTGCCGGGTGGAGAGATAGGGCTCGCCGAGACGCCCGAGCAGGGCGGCGGGAAAGCCGGGCCCGTCGTCCGAGACCGTGACGCCCACCTGCTCCACGTCCCAGACGATCGACGCATCGACCCGGCGCTCGGCGAACTGCAAGGCGTTGGAGAGGATATTGCCGAGGCCGTTGATAAGCTCGGGCCGGCGCAGCAGCGCCGGCTCCGGCGCATCGTCGCGCGCCCGGCCGAGAATGGCGAGATCGACGCCGGCGCGCCGATGCGGGTCGGCCGTGCTCTCGATCAACGCCGTCAGCGGCATGCGCAGATAGGCCGCGTCGCCGGTCTCGGGATGGCGCGACAGCTCCTCCAGGATCGCCTTGCAGCGGTCCGCCTGGCTCTTCAGCAGCTGCGCGTCCTCGGCCAGCGGGCTCGCGGCCGGCAGGTCGCGCGCGAGGTCGGAGGCGATGACGGTGATGGTGGCGAGCGGCGTGCCGAGCTCATGGGCGGCGGCGGCGGCGAGCGTGCCGAGGTCGGCGACGCGCTGCTCGCGCGCCAGCGCGTCCTGCGTCGCCTGCAGCGCCGCCGTCATGCGCCGCCCCTCGATCGACACCCGGCCCACATAGACCGCCATGAAGGCGATGGCGACAACGGTGGCGAGCCAGATGCCCAGCATCAGATTGGGCGGCATGTCGGGCGGCGGCCCGTCCCAGGGCAGCGGCAGACGCCAGACCGCGAGCAGGGTGGCGGCCGCGACCGCCAGCAGGGCGAGCTTCATGCAGCTCGCGCGCGAGAGCGCCGTCGCCGCCACCGTGACCGGAGCCAGCAGCAGCAGCGCGAAGGGGTTGCCGAGGCCGCCGGTAAGATAGAGCAGCACGGCGAGCTGGAGCGTGTCGAAAGCCAGGAAGCGCAGCGCGTGGCGCTCCGAGAGGCCCCGCCCGGCGCGCAGATGCTGGCTGGCGTAGATGTTGACGGCCGCCGAGGCGGCGATGGCCGCTCCGGCCGCGCCCGCCGCCTCGACCGGCAGCCGATAGCCGAAACCGAAATGCAGCGCCGCAAACGCGCTCGCCTGGCCCGCGATCGCCACCCAGCGCACCAGGATCAGGGTGCGCGGCTGCACGAAACCGGTCTCGCCTCTGGGCGGCGCTGCTTCTACAACCTTCATGGACGGCGACGGCCCCCGCATGTCGTCGAGGGGGAAGCATAACATGAGCGAATGGGCGGCCTCGGTCCGGGATCTCTCCAAGCATTTCGGCCCGGTCAAGGCGGTGGACGGGCTGACCTTCGACCTCCGGCCCGGCGGCATCGTCGCGCTGCTCGGCGGCAACGGGGCGGGCAAGACCACCACCATCGCCATGCTGCTGGGCCTGCTGCTGCCGACCGCCGGCAAGGTGCGGGCGCTCGGCGTCGATATGACCCGCGACCGCAGCCGGGCGCTCGGCCGGATGAACTTCTCCTCGCCCTATGTCGAACTGCCGGGCCGGCTGACGGCGGAGGAGAACCTGCTGGTCTATGCGCGCCTCTACGGCGTGCGCCGGGCCTTGCAGCGGGTGCGCTCGCTCGCCGAGACGCTGGAGCTCGCGCCGCTGCTGAAGCAGCAGACGCGCACGCTCTCCGCCGGGCAGAAGTCCCGCCTGGCGCTCGCCAAGGCGCTGGTGAACGAGCCGCAATTGCTGCTGCTGGACGAGCCCACCGCCTCGCTCGACCCGGAGACGGCCGACTGGGTGCGCGGCTATCTGGAGGACTATGTGGCGCGCACCGGCGCCACCATCCTGCTCGCCTCGCACAATATGCCGGAGGTGGAGCGGCTCTGCCGCGACGTGCTGATGATGAAGGGCGGGCGGCTGGTGGACCGGGGCGCCCCGGACGCGCTGATCGCGCGCTACGGGCGGCGGACCATGGAGGAGGTCTTCCTCGACATCGCGCGCGGCGCGGCTACCCCTCCGCCTCCGTGACGTCGGCGAGCCGGGTGCGGAACTTGCCCGTCTTGTAGTCGGTCACCCGATAGGCCCAGCCGGCGGCCGTGTTGTTGATCTCCGCGATCTCCGCCGCCAGCTCCTCCGGCGTGCGCAGCGCCTGCTCCAGCGAGCCGGCGAGCGCGTCGGCGTCCATGGTCTTGCGCGCGGCGAGCAGCGGCGCGACGCGCGGGTCCGCCTCGCCCCCGGAGGCCTCCAGCACCATCCAGTAGGCGCCGTCCGCGGCCACCATGCGCGCCTCGACCGCCAGGCCGTCGAAGGTCTCGAAGCGCCCGCTCACCAGCGGCGCCTGGAAGTCCAGCTCGGCCGCCGGGCGCACATCGTCGAAGATCAGGAAATCGAGCCAGCTGGTGAGCGGCGAGAGCTCGTGCGCCGGCTTCGCGCGGCGCCCCTCGGGCGGGTCCTCCGCCAGCGTCCAGTCGCCCTCTCCGGGTCCCGGCCGGGTGACGGTGACGGTCTCGCCGTCGGCGTGCAGAAGGCGCGTCCGGCGGATGCGGCGCTGCTCCACATTGGCGATATTGCGGTCGAGGAAGCGGGTCAGCACGCGCACCGGCTGGAAGCCGCCTTTGGCGAGCCAGGACTGCGCCTCGCCGCTGCGGCGCACGAACACGCCGCCGCCCGCCTCTTCCGGCCGGGCGTAGCCGACCAGCAGGTCGGCCAGCACTTCCTCGCCCGCCCGGACGATAATGCGGATCGAGGCGGCGGCCGTTCCGCTCTCCTGATCCTCCACCTGGAGCTTGGCGTAGAGGTCGGGATTGCTGGTGCGCGGCTCGATGACCTCCAGGCGGGCGAGATCGCGCAGCATCCGCCCGACGGTCTCGAAGTCGGCCGGATAGCCGAAGCGCTGCCCGACGCCCCAGCGCCCGCCATGGCGCCGGGCCGAGACGGCGCCGTCGGGGGCGGAGGTCACCTCCACGAAGTCGATGTCGTTCACGCGCTCCAGCAGGCCCGGATAAAGCATGGTTCCGGCGGCGAGGCCGTCCGGCCCGTCGCGCTCGCTCACCAGCACGACGATGGCGGCGACCACCGCCAGGCCGGTCGCGAGCGCGACGCCGAGAAGGGTCCGGGTCTTCATGCCGAGGTCATCCCTGCTGCGGCTGGCGCCGATGGATCCGCCGGACGATGGCGACCGCCAGCGCGAAGACGGCGACCAGGGCGGGAATGAGCGCGATATTGACCAGCTTCAGCCGCGCCGCCAGCTGTTCGACCTCGCGGCGCAATTGATATTGCACATCGCGCAGCTCGCGGCGCAGCGCGATAATGTCGGTGCGCAGCGTGTGCAGCATCTCCGTCTGCGCCGGCGACAGCACCATCTGGCTGCCCGCCGCAGGGTCGCCCTCCAGGGTGCGCAGCTGCGTCTGGGCCTCGTCCAGCCGGTCCAGCAGCTCGCGCTCCTTGGCCCGGTGGCGGCTTTCGGCCTCGCGGCGAATGTCGTCCACCAGCGTGAACGGGCGCTGGAAACGCCCGCGCGAGCGCAGCGAGATCAGGTCGTTGCCGACCGTCATGTCCTCGATCAGATTGATGAAGAAGGCGGCGTTGTCGGCGACCGGCTGGCCGATGCGCTCGCCCAGCATGTCGGTCTCGACCATCCACATCGGGTCGGCGAGCATATCGACATCGGCCACCACCGCTACGCGCAGCGGCGCGCTGGAGCGGGCGAGATGCGCCGCCAGGGCGGCCTCGCGCTCGGCCTGCCGCTCCGCCTTCTCGGCCTCCGTCAGGTCGGCCTCTTCCGCCTCCCCGGCTTCGGGCGGCCCCTCCGGGAAGGCGCTCTCCACCTCTCCCGAGAGCCGGGCGGCCAGCACCAAGGGGGCGCCGGCCTCCTCGAAGGCGCCCGCGACCGCGACCGGATCGACGGCGCCCTGCAGCAGCGAGACCGGCGCCGTGCCGCCGCGCGCCGTGGTGGTGAGCAGCGGCGACAACGCAACCGCCGCGTCCTCCAGCAGACGGATATGGCCGGGCGAGGCCAGGTTCATGCGGTTGAGTTCGGCGGTCACCGGGTCGTTCGCGGCGATCCCGTCCCGGTCCACGGCGATCCAGACCGGATAGTCGATCGCCATCAGCCGGGTGCGCGAGCGGTCGGGCGACACCTGCACCCGGCGCGCCCGGGCGGCGTCTCCGGCCACCCGGTCGGCCGGCATCTCGACGCCCCAGGTCCGGAACAGCCGCTCCAGATCGGAGGCGAGGCCGCCGGGCGGCGGTCCGGTGCGGAAATATTCCGGGTTCTGCGCCTCGCCCTCGGAATGCGGATCGACGAACACCAGCAGCTTGCCGCCGCGAAGCGCGAACTGGTCGAGCGCGTAGAGGGTCTCGTCGCTCAGCTGCTTGGGATGGACCAGCACCACCGCCCCGACGCCCTCGGGCACGGCCGTCGCGGTGCTGACGATCTGCTGCACATCGGCGAAGTCGAGCAGCAGATTGTAGATCGTCCAGGCGTCGTTCGACCCCCGGCCGGACTGCGACATGGGCGAGCCGGCGATCGGCAGGCCGGTGATCAGCCCGACCTTCGGGCGCTCGGGATGCGCCAGGCTGTGCACGATGCGGGCGATATCGTATTCCAGATCGCGCTCGCGGCTCTCGTCGAAGAACGGGATCACCTCCACATCGTCGATGGAGTTGGTGCCGGCCAGGCCGAAAAACACCCGCTCGCCGGTCTGATCGACCGGCACGCCGTGCAGGCCGAAGGAGTCGGCCCGGTCCTCGGCGTCGGTGAACGGCTCGGGGTCGAAGACCTGCAGCTGCACCTTGCCGCCGGAGTGCGCCGCGAACTCCTCCAGCAGGTCGCGCACATGGCGGGCATAGGCGGCGACCTGCGGGATCTCGCGGGCGATCCGGCTGGAGAAGTAGAAGCGCAGCACCACCGGCTCCTCGACGCCCGCCAGCAGGCGTTCGGTGTCGTCGGCCAGCGTGAAGGCGCCATCCTCGGTCAGGTCGATGCGCAGCTGGCCGAGCAGCCGGTCGAACAGCGTCGCGCCGGCCAGGAACAGGACGGCGAGCAGGAGAAGGGCCAGACGGGCGAACAGGGCGCGCCGCCTGGCGCTGCCGGGAGGCGCCATGGCTTCAATCCGCCTTCTTCATATCGACGACGATCGTCGCCGCGCCGAGCCACACGCCGATCACCAGCGCGTAATAGGCCAGGTCGCGCAGGTCGATCACGCCCTTGACGATATTGTTGAAATGGCCGAGCAGGCTGAAGGAGGCGAGCGTCTCCAGCAGCCCCGACGGAACGATGTCGCCGACCAGCGACTGCAGCACGCCGGAGCCCAGCACATTGAACAGGAAGCACACCGTGACGGTGAGCACGAAGGCGATCACCTGGTTGCGGGTCAGCGCCGAGAGGCAGGAGCCGATGGCCAGATAGGCGCCGGCCAGCAGGAAGGAGCCGATATAGCTCGCGATCGCGACGCCATTGTCGGGCTCCCCCAGAATGTTGACCGTGACCCAGATCGGGAAGGTCAACGCCAGCGCCAGCCCCGCAAAGGCCCAGGCGGCGAGAAACTTGCCGAGCACCGCCGCCCCGGTCGAGATCGGCAGGGTGAGGAAGAGCTCGATGGTGCCGGTCTTGCGCTCCTCCGCCCACAGCCGCATCGACACCGCCGGCATGAAGAACAGATAGAGCCAGGGATGCCACTGGAAGAAGGGCTCCAGGTCCGCCCGCCCGCGCTCGAAGAAATAGCCGACATAGAAGGTCAGCGCCGCCGCCAGCGCCAGGAACAGCACGATGAAGACATAGGCGACGGGGGTGATGAAATAGCCGGCGAACTCGCGCCGGAAGACATGCAGCACGCTAGTCACGGTCGGACGCCTCCGGGGCGTCGGCGGTCATGCGCCGGAAGGCGTCGTCCAGCGCGCCGGCCTCCAGCCGGAGCTCGCTGACCGGCCAGCCGTGCGCCTGCGCCAGCAGGCCGACATCGGCGAAGATCGAGAGGCCGTCGCGGGGGCTGGCCAGCAGGCGCGCCTCGCCCTCGCCGGCGTCGCGCCGCTCGACCCGGGCCACGCGGTCGAGCCCGGCGAGCGCCGTGGCGGCCTCGTCGGCGCTGGCGGCCGCGAGCGTCACCGAGACGGCGTTATGGAGCGGCGACCTCGCCGCCAGCGCCTCCGGCGTGGCGTCGGCCAGCAGCCGCCCGCCGGCGATCACCGCCGCCCGGGTGCACACCGCATCGACCTCCTCCAGGATATGGGTCGAGATGACGATCGCCTTGTCGTGGCCGATCTCCTGGATCAGGGCGCGCATCTCGTGCTTCTGGTTGGGGTCCAGCCCGTCGGTCGGCTCGTCCAGGATCAGCGCCGGCGGGTCGTGCAGCAGCGCCTGGGCGAGGCCGACGCGGCGCTTGAAGCCCTTGGAGAGCGTCTCGATCGGCTGGCGCAGCACGCCGCCGAGATTGGTGCGCTCGACCGCCAGCCCGACCGCGTCGCGCCCGGCGACCCCCGAAAGGCCGCGCGCGCGCGCCACGAAGGCCAGGAACGCGCCGGCCGTCATGTCGCCATAAAGCGGCGCGCCCTCCGGCAGATAGCCGAGATTGCGCTTGGCCTGGATCGGCGCCTCGACCGCATCGTGCCCGCAGATCGCCGCCCGGCCCGCGGTCGGGGCGAGAAAGCCGGCGAGCATTTTCATGGTGGTGGACTTGCCGGCGCCGTTCGGCCCGAGAAAGCCCAGCACCTCGCCCGCGCCGACCGCGAGGCTCACCCGATCGACCGCCAGATGCGCGCCGAAACGCCTGGTCAGGCCGTCGGCTTCGACCAACGCCTCCATCCCGCTCCCCACTCGACGTCCGTCCCCGACCCTATCGCCCGCGCGGGCGACCATAGTCAATCGCGGCGCGACGCACAGACGGAAAATCTGTAAGCTGACGCCTCCCGACAGCAGCCGACCGCGCCATGCCAGACGCCCTTTATCGCCTGACCGCCCGCGAAACGGTCCGCCGGCTCAAGGCCGGCGAGATTTCGCCGCTCGACGCCATCGACGCCGCGCTGGCGCGTATAGAGGCCGTGGACCGGGAGGTCAACGCGCTGCCGACGCTCGCCCCGGAGCGCGCGCGCGACCATGCCCGCCGGCTGATGGACCGCCCGCCGGAAGAGCGCGGCCTGCTGGCCGGCCTGCCGGTGGCGATCAAGGACCTGAACCCCGTGGCCGGCGTGCGCACCACCTGGGGCTCGCCGATCTACGCCGACCATGTGCCGGAAGAGTCCGACATCGCGGTGCGACGAATCGAGGCGGCCGGCGGCGTCGTGCTGGCGAAGTCCAACACGCCGGAGTTCGGCGCCGGCGGGCAGACCTTCAACGAGGTGTTCGGCGCGACCCGCAATCCGTGGAACACGGGGCTGACCTGCGCCGGCTCCTCGGGCGGCGCGGCGGTGGCGCTCGCCACGGGGCAGGTGTGGTTGGCGCACGGCTCCGACCTCGGCGGCAGCCTGCGCACGCCGGGCGCCTTCTGCTCGGTGGTGGGCCTCCGCCCCTCGCCCGGCCGGGTGCCGCGCGGGCCGACGGACGGCAGCTTCAGCTTCCTGCCGGTCAACGGCCCGATGGCGCGCGATGTGCCGGACACCGCCCTCTTCCTGGACGTCCTCGCCGGCCTGGATGCGCGCGACCCGCTCAGCTGGCCCGCGCCCGCCACGCCCTATCGGGAGGCCGTGGCGGCGCCCGAGGCGCCCGGCCGCGTCGCCTTCAGCGCCGATCTCGGCTTCATGCCGGTGGACGGCGAGGTGCGCGACATCTGCTCGCGCGCCATGGCGCATTTCACCGCCATGGGCGCGGAGGTGGAAGAGCACGCGCCCGACTTCTCCGGGGCGATGGAGGCCTTCCACACCTTCCGGGCCATGCTGTTCGTCACCGAGCATGCCGCGCGCATGGAGGAGCACCGCGAGAAGTTCAAGCCCGAGATCCACTGGAACTACGACAAGGGCCTCGCGCTCGCCGGGGCGGATATCGCGCGCGCCGAGCGGCTCAGGGCCGCGCTTTTCCAGCGCATGGCGGCGTTCTTCGAGAGCTTCGACCTGCTCGCGCTGCCGACAGCCGCCGTGCCGCCCTATTCCATCGAGCAGCGCTATGTGGATCGCATCGGCGATGTCGTGTTCGACAATTATGTGGACTGGATGGGCCTGCAATGCGCCATCACCGTCACCTCCTCGCCGGCGATCAGCGTGCCCTGCGGCTTCACCGCCGACGGGCGCCCGGTCGGGCTGCAGCTGGTCGGCCGCCCGCGCGGCGAGGCGGCCCTGCTCCAGGCCGCCGCCCTCTTCGAACAGGCCGCCGGCCTCGACCGCCTCCTCCCGATCGACCCGAAGGCGCCTGGCGCCTAGAAGAAGACGTAGGAGCGCACCACGACGTTCTTGCGGCAGGGCGCGTCGGCGGGGGCCGTCGGGTCGGTGCAGGCGGTGTGGAAGGACCAGCGCGAGACCGAGCCGTCGGTGACCGAATCGTAGCATTTCAGCATCGAGACTTCGGTCGGCGTCTGCTGCGGGAACCAGTACCACTCGTGATCGGGGCGGAAGGTGAAGCGCGTGGTCTCGCCCACCCGGTCGTCATAGACGCGATAGTTGGTGATGTAGGGCTGGTCGGCGAAGGACGGCCAGGCGCAGAGCACGAAGGGGAACTGCCCCACCGTCTCCATCGGCTTGGCGAGGTTGATCGACATGAAGCGGCGCGACATTTTCGCATCCGCCTCGGCCTCGGTGTAATGCTGCTCGCGCCCGAAATTGCGCAGATTCTGCGTCAGCAGCTCGCGGCAGCGCACGCGCCCGCTATTGTCGTTCAGATCGTTGTGGACGAGGTTGGCGTAGCGCGCGTTCACGCCCGGATTCTTCGCGTCCTGATCCTCGGTGCGGTCGCCCCGATAGTCCTTGTCGAACACGTCATGGTTATAGACCAGCGCGTCGGTCGCGTCCGGGAAGAAGTCCAGCAGCAGCTTCTCGATCTCGGGATAGAAGACGCGCTCGACCTCCGCCGAATCGTAGAAATTGCGGCATTTCGATTCCAGATGCGCGAGCGACATGCCGAGCCGGTCCATGCATTCCGGGCTGTCCGGCCGGAGGCCCGGATAATAGTCACCGATGCGGCGCGCATCGCGCATCACCTGCGGGAAGTAGAGATTGCGCCGGCCGTTATCGTCCTCGGCCTTGCGCAGCAGTTCCGCCTCCGCCCGGCGCGCCGGGTCGCGCCAGAGCGCGTTGGAGGGCACGATGGAATAGGAGGGATGCTCATAGACGGTGTAGCGCAGCGGCAGCGCCAGCCCGCCCTCCGGCGCCTCGATGCCCTGGGCGCGGATATAGGCCAGGCACTCGTCATACTCGCGGAAGCCCGGACCCCACTTCGTGTCGAGCGGGCCGGGCGGCGCGTTCTCCAGCTGCTCGATGAAGGACTGCCCGGCGCCGTCGGCGATGAGCGCGAGCGCGTCCTCGATGGCCGCCCCCGTGCCGGCGTCGCCATTGCGGTCGAGCGCCATGTAGGAGAGGCCGCCATTGGCCGCGATCGGCGGCGGCTGGCCTTCCGTCAGCTCGATGGTCGGCACATAGCGCGACGCCGCGCCGACATTCCCGATGGCTTCCTGCCCGTCCATGGCCCGTCCTCCGGTCGAAACTCCGGGCCATTATGGCGGAGCGCCGACCTTCACGCCAGCGCCTCGATGGCGTCCACCCGGTCGGCATAGAAGGCGACATGGCCGGCGAGCGCCGCGCACTCGTCGAAGGGCTCGGGATAGCTCCAGAGCGCATCCTCGGCCACGCGCTCGCCCACGACCAGCGAGCGGTAGCTGGCGTCGCCCTTGAAGGGGCAATGCGTCCGGCGCTCACTCTCGCGCGTCGAGGCGAGGTCGAGATCGGCCTCGGGCAGGTAATAGACCGGCGGATAGCCGCTCTCATGCAGCAGCAGCGCGCGCCGGCTCTCGGCCACGACGCGGCCGGCGAAGATCACCCGGATGCGCGCCCCGGCGGGCTCGATGCGAATCTCATGGTCCGGCCGCTTGCGGAAGCCCGGCGCGGGATTGGCCATGTCACCTCTCTCCCCGAAGCGCGTTGACGAAATCGGTCAGGCCGGTCTGCCGCGAGCGCCGCCGGCGTTCGGCATGGAGGATGCTCTGCACATCGGCGATGCTCGCCTCCAGGTCGCGATTGACGATCGCATAGTCATATTCGGCGTAATGGCTCACCTCGTCCAGCGCCTGCGCCATGCGGGCGCGCACCTCCTCGGCGCTGTCGCGGGCGCGGGCGAACAGGCGGCGCTCCAGCTCCTCGATCGACGGCGGCAGCAGGAAGACGCTCACCAGGTCCGAGCGCGCCTTCTCGGCGAGCTGCTGCGCGCCCTGCCAGTCGATGTCGAACAGCATGTCGCAGCCGCTTGCGAGCGCCGCCTCCACCGGCGCGCGCGGCGTGCCGTAGCGATGGCCGAACACCTCGGCATGTTCGAGCAGCGCGCCCTCCTCGACCATCGACCGGAAGGCCGCGTCATCGACGAAGAAATAGTCCCGGCCCTCCACCTCGCCGGCGCGCGGCCGGCGGGTGGTGGCGCTGATCGACAGCCGGATGGCCCGCTCGCGCGCCAGCAGGGCGCGGCTGATGGTGCTCTTGCCGGCCCCGGAAGGCGAGGAGAGCACCAGCATGAGGCCGCGCGCGGCGATCTCCACGGGCGGCGTCATTCGACGTTCCGCGCCTGCTCGCGGAAGGCTTCGAGCGCCGCCTTGAGCGCCAGCGCCGCGCGGGTCAGCTCCAGGTCGGCGGACTTGGCCGAGAGCGTGTTCGCCTCGCGGCCGATCTCCTGGCAAAGGAAATCCAGCTTGCGCCCGACCGCCTCGCCCGACGCCAGCAGGCCGGCGGCGGCCTGGAGATGGGCGTCGAGCCGGTCGAGCTCCTCGCGAATATCGGCCTTGGCGGCCAGCAGCGCCACCTCCTGGGCCAGGCGCTCCTCGGGCAGGCGCGCATCCAGCGCCGCCACCGCCGCCGCCAGCCGGTCGCGGAGCGCGGCCGGTTGCGCCGCCGCCAGCCCGCGCGCCCGGCCCGCGCTCGCCGCCATCTCGGCCAGATGCGCCTCCAGGGCGCGGGCGAGCGCCAGCCCCTCCTCGCGGCGCGCCTCGGCCAGGCCCTCCAGCGCCTCCTCCAGCGTCGCCAGCACCGCCGCCTCGTCGCGCTCCTCCTCTTTCTCCCCGGGGTCGAGCGGCTCGATGACGCCGCGCAGGCCCAGCAGGCCCGCCATGTCGGCCCCGCCGCGCGCCGCCGCCAGCGCCGCCAGCCGGTCGAGCCAGGCCTCATCGACCCGGTAGCGCCGCTCGGCCGCCTCGGCCTCGAAGCGCAGCTCGAGCGCGATGGCGCCGCGCTGGAAGCGCGCCTGCGCCGCCCGGCGCGCGACCGGCTCCAGCCGCTCCCAGCCGGGCGGCAGGCGAAGGCGCAGATCGAGCCCGCGATGGTTGACCGAGCGCGCCTCCCAGCTCCAGCCGGGGCCGGCGGCGGCCGCGAAGCCGGTCATGGAGGCGAGCGCGCTCACCGTTTCCGCCCCGCCAGGCTGCGATAGCGCGCGACATTGCGGTTATGCTCGCGGAGGCTGCGGGCGAAGCTGTGGCCGCCCTCGCCGTCGGCGACGAAATAGAGCGCCTCGGTCGCGGCCGGGCGGGCGGCGGCCTCGAGCGCGGCCCGGCCCGGATTGGCGATCGGCCCCGGCGGCAGGCCCTCGATGCGATAGGTGTTGTAGGGATGCTCCAGGCGCAGGTCGGCGCGGCGCAGCGGCCGGTCGAGCGGCCCCTTGCCGCCGGTCAGCGCATAGATCACCGTCGGGTCGGTCTGCAGGCGCATGCCGCGCTTCAGCCGGTTGACCAGCACGCCGGCGATCCGGGCGCGCTCGCCGGCCTTGCCGGTCTCCTTCTCGATGATCGAGGCGAGCGTCAGCAGGTCGAGCGGGGTTCCGAGCGGCGAGCCTGCGGCGCGCCGGCTCATGGCCTCGGCGAGCGCCTCGTCCATGGCCTGGCGCATCCGCGCCACCAGGCCCGCGCGGCTGTCGCCATGGCTGTAATGGTAGGTCTCCGGCAGCAGCCGGCCCTCGCCGGGATCGGGCGCTTCGCCCACCAGGCCCTCGGCGGCGCGCAGGAGCGCGAGCGCCTCCGCCGTGGTGACCCCCTCCGGGATGGTGACGCGGCGCACCACGGTCCGGCCCTCGACCAGCATGTCGCGCACCAGCGCGGCGCTCGCCCCCGGCGGGAAATCGTATTCGCCCGCGCGCAGGCGATGCTGGTCGCCGCCCGCCATGACGAAGGCGCGGAAGATCAGCGGATCGCGGATCGCGCCCTCACGGGCGAGCAGCGCCGCCAGCGCCGTCAGCCCCGCGCCCTTCGGCGCGATCAGCCGGCGCGTCTCGGCGAGCGGGCCGGGCGCGGTGAAGTCCCGCCAGCCCCACCAGGCGAGCGCGCCGGCGGCCGCCAGCAGCAGGAGCAGGCCGGCGCCGACGGTCCGACGGCGCATCGGCCTCAGGACGCGCCGGTGAAGACCAGCGACGTATTGGTGCCGCCGAAGCCGAAGGAGTTGGAGAGCGCATAGTCGATGCGGCGCTCCTTCGCGCTGCCCGGCACGAGGTCGAGGTCGCAGCCTTCCGAGGGGTCCTCGAGATTGAGCGTCGGCGGCGCGATGCCGGTCTGGACGGCCTTGACGGTGAAGATCGCCTCGATGGCCCCGGCCGCGCCCAGCAGATGGCCGTGGGCGGACTTGGTGGAGGACATGGAGAGGCTGTAGGCGTGGTCCCCGAAGAGACGCTTGACCGCGCCCAGCTCGATCTCGTCGCCGAGCGGCGTCGAGGTGCCATGCGCGTTGATATAATCGATGCGCTCGGGCCCGATGCCGGCGCGCTTCAGGGCCGCCTGCATGGCGCGGTAGCCGCCGTCGCCATCGGCGGCCGGGGCGGTGATATGGTGGGCGTCGCCGGAGAGGCCGTAGCCGACGATCTCGGCGTAGATCGTCGCGCCCCGGGCGCGGGCGTGCTCATATTCCTCCAGCATCAGGCAGCCGGCGCCCTCGCCCATCACGAAGCCGTCGCGCGCCTTGTCCCAGGGGCGCGAGGCGCGCTCCGGCTCGTCGTTGAAGTTGGTCGAGAGAGCGCGCGCGGCCGCGAAGCCCGCCATGCCCAGCCGGCAGACGGCGGCTTCCGCCCCGCCCGCCAGCATGACGTCGGCGTCGTCCAGCGCGATCAGCCGGGCGGCGTCGCCGATGGCATGGGCGGCGGTGGCGCAGGCCGTGACCACGGCGTGGTTCGGCCCCTTGTAGCCATAGCGGATCGACACCTGCCCGGAGACCAGATTGATGAGCGCGGAGGGAATGAAGAACGGGCTGATGCGCCGCGGGCCGCGCTCGTTCAGCAGCACCGAGGCGTCATGGATGGTCTGCAGGCCGCCGATGCCGGAGCCGATCATGACGCCGGTGCGGTTCTGCCCCTCTTCGTCCTCCGGGCGCCAGCCGGAGTCCTCGACCGCCTGTTCGGCCGCCGCCATGCCATAGACGATGAAGGGGTCGAGCTTGCGCCGCTCGCGGGCCGGAAGCCACTCGTCCGGGTCCCAGAGGCCCTCCTCGCGCCCGCCGGGCGGCAACTGGGCGGCGATCCGGCAGGGCAGATCCGAGACGTCGAAGGCCTCGATGGCGCGCGCGCCCGACCGGCCCTCGACCAGCCGCCGCCAGGACGGCTCGACGCCGACGCCCATCGGCGAGACCAGCCCCAGCCCGGTGACGACCACGCGGCGCATGTCCGCTCTCCTCCGCCGTCCGGATCAGGTGTTTTCGTTGATATAGTCGATCGCGTTCTTGACGGTCACGATCTTCTCCGCCGCGTCGTCCGGGATCTCGACGCCGAATTCCTCCTCGAACGCCATCACCAGCTCGACCGTATCGAGACTGTCGGCGCCCAGATCGTCGATGAAGCTCGCCCCCTCGACCACCTTGCCCTCATCGACGCCGAGATGCTCGACAACGATCTTCCTCACGCGATCGGCGATATCGCTCATCTATTCCCCCGCCCTTGAGACTGTTCCTTGCGACTGCTGCTCCGGCCCCGAGGCCGCAGGCCCGCCTCTTAGCACAGCGCGCCGGCGGCCGGCCAGCACCGCATCTATAGCATCGCCATGCCGCCATTGACATGCAGCGTCTCGCCCGTGACGTAGGCCGCCTCGTCGCTGGCCAGGAAGACCGCCGCCGCCGCCACCTCCTCCGGCGCGCCGAGCCGCCCGGCCGGCACCCGCTCCAGCGCGGCGGCGCGCTGGCGCTCGTTCAGCGCATCCGTCATCGCGGTCTCGACGAAACCGGGCGCGATGCAGTTGACCGTGATACCGCGCTGGGCGATCTCGGCCGCCACCGCCTTGGTCATGCCCACCAGGCCCGCCTTGGAGGCGGCGTAGTTCGCCTGGCCCGGATTGCCGGTCGCGCCGACCACCGAGGAGACGGAGATAATGCGCCCGCGCCGGCGCCGCGTCATGCCGCGCAGCGCCGCGCGGATCAGGCGGAAGGAGGCGGTCAGGTTCACATCCAGCACCGTCCGCCAGTCGTCGTCGCGCATCCGCAGCACCAGCCCGTCGCGCGTCACGCCGGCATTGTTGACCAGGATGTCGAGCGGGCCGAGCGCCTCTTCCGCGCGCCCCACCAGCCCCTCGACCGCCTCCGGGTCGCCGAGGTCGCAGGGCAGGACGGCCGCGCCCTCCAGCTCGCCGGCGAGCGCCTCCAGCACGCCCTCGCGGGTGCCGGAGAGCGCCACGCGCGCGCCTTGCGCGGTGAGCGCGCGGGCGATGGCGGCGCCGATGCCGCCCGAGGCGCCGGTCACCAGCGCCGTCCTGCCATGGAGATCGAACATGGGCCGCGAGCCTCCTTCTCAGGCGTCGAGAGCGAGTTCCGAGATCGGATAGCCGGCGCTGCGGGGGATGCGCAACACCCGCCCGGCGGGCGTGTCGGCGATGCGCGTCATCACCGTCTCGACCGGCTCGCCGGCCGCGCGCCGGCGCGCCTCCGCCACGCTCGCCGAGCGCGCCAGCCGGGAGAGCATGGCGCGGGTCGGGAACATGATCGGGCGGCGTCCGGCGGCGGCGTCGCGAAGCGCCGCCTCGGGACCGAGCCAGAGCGAGTCGACCGATTCCGAGCCGTCATGGCGCCCCTGCTGACCCGCCGGCAGCCGCGCCAGATAGAAATGCACATCGAAGCGCCGGGGGGAATGTTCGGGCGTGATCCAGTGGGCGAAATGCGCAAGCCCGGCCGTGTCCGCCACCAGATCCTCGGCCTCGAGGAATTGGCGGAACGGCGCGCGGCCGGAATGCACCGCGCCCCGCCAGCGGGCCTGGATGCGCGCCGCCTCGCCGGGAGCGAGCGGGGCGCCGGCGCGCCGGGCCAGCAGGATGCCGGTTTCCTCGAACAGCTCGCGAATGGCGGCGATGCGCCGCGCCCCGGCGGGCTGCTCCAGCGGGCCGGAAGCGCGCGCGGCGAGGCGGGCGTCGCCGTCCTCGGGGTCGATCTTGCCGCCGGGAAACACCAGCGCCCCGGAGGAAAAGGCGAGCGCCGGACTGCGCAGCACCATGAAGACTTCGAGGCCCGCCGGCCCGTCGCGCAACACCAGCACGCTGGCCGCCGGCTTCGGAATCGCAGGTGAATGGGCCATGAGCCTCCTATATAGCGCAGTGGGCGGCCCGGCAAACCGGGGGACAAAATGATCGCTTGCAATCCGTAGCAAATCGCTCCACATTGCGGGCGCGGAGAAATTCCGGGGCGAGGCGTCCATGCTGAGACTGAGCCGGATGAACGACTACGCCGTGGTGGTGCTGGGCCAGATGGTCTCGCATCCCGGCCGCCTCTATTCGGCGCATGAGGTCGCCGAAGCGACCGGGCTGGCCGCCACCACGGTCTCGCAGGTGCTGAAAATGCTGGCCTCGGCCGGCCTGGTGGCCTCGGTGCGCGGCGCGCATGGCGGCTATGCGGCCGGGCGCCCGGCGGGCGAGATCTCCATCGCCGAGATCGTGCTGGCGGTGGACGGGCCGGTGGCGCTGACCGCCTGCGTCGATGGCGGCGACTGCGCGCTGGAGGCGACCTGCCTGCTGCGCGGCTCGTGGGACCGGGTCAACGGCGCGGTGCGGGGCGCGCTGGAGGCGGTGACGCTCGCCGACATGCTGGCGCCGCTCGCCGATTTCTCCCGCTTCGAGGCGCGGGAGGCGCACGCATGAGCCGCATGGACGCCGAGACCGTCGCCCAAGTCCAGACGCTGGGCGAGCGCTACAAATACGGCTTCGTCACCGACATCGAGTCCGAGCGCGCGCCGAAGGGGCTGAACGAGGACATCGTGCGCTACATCTCGGCGCGCAAAGAGGAGCCGGACTGGCTGCTCGACTGGCGGCTTCGCGCCTTCCGCCACTGGCAGGGCATGACGGAGCCGAACTGGGCCAAGCTCGGCATCCCGCCGATCGACTATCAGGACGCCTATTACTACGCCGCGCCGAAGCAGAAGGAGGCGCCGAAGTCGCTCGACGAGGTCGATCCCGAACTGCTCGCCACCTACGAGAAGCTCGGCATTCCGCTCAGGGAGCAGGAGATGCTGGCCGGGGTGGCGGTGGACGCCGTGTTCGACAGCGTCTCGGTCGCCACCACCTTCAAGGCCAAGCTGGAGGAGAAGGGCGTCATCTTCTGCCCGATCTCCGAGGCGGTGCAGAAATATCCCGACCTGGTGCGGAAATATCTGGGCTCCGTGGTGCCCTACACGGACAATTTCTTCGCCACGCTCAACTCCGCCGTGTTCACCGACGGCTCCTTCGTCTTCGTGCCGAAGGGCGTCACCTGCCCGATGGAGCTCTCGACCTATTTCCGCATCAACGCCGCCAACACCGGACAGTTCGAGCGCACGCTGATCGTCGCCGAGGAGCGCTCCTATGTCAGCTATCTGGAGGGCTGCACGGCGCCGATGCGCGACGAGCACCAGCTGCACGCCGCCGTGGTGGAGCTGGTGGCGCTCGACGATGCGGAGATCAAATATTCCACGGTGCAGAACTGGTATCCGGGCGACGAGAACGGCGTCGGCGGCATCTTCAACTTCGTCACCAAGCGCGGCGCCTGCATCGGCGCGCGCTCGAAGATCTCCTGGACGCAGGTCGAGACCGGCTCGGCCATCACCTGGAAATATCCGAGCTGCATGCTGCACGGCCCCGACACGGTGGGCGAGTTCTACTCCATCGCCATCACCAACAACCGCCAGCAGGCCGACACCGGCACCAAGATGGTGCATATGGGGCCGCGCTCGCGCTCGCGCGTCATCTCCAAGGGCATCTCCGCCGGGCGCGCCAGCAACGCCTATCGCGGGCTGGTGAAGATGCTGCCGACGGCCGCCGGGGGGCGCAATTTCACCCAGTGCGACTCGCTGCTGATCGGCTCCGCCTGCGGGGCGCACACCTTTCCCTATATCGAGAGCCAGAACCGCAGCGCCCGCGTCGAGCATGAGGCGACGACCTCGAAGATCGACGAGGACCAGCTGTTCTACTGCCGGCAGCGGGGGCTGGACGAGGAGGAGGCGGTGGCGCTGATCGTCAACGGCTTCTGCCGCGAGGTGCTGCAGCAACTGCCGATGGAGTTCGCGGTCGAGGCGCAGAAACTGGTCGGCATTTCACTGGAAGGATCGGTCGGCTGATGCTGGAAATCCGCGATCTGCACGCTTCGGTCGCCGGGCAGGCGATCCTGAACGGCGTCGATCTGACGCTGCCTCCCGGCGAGGTGCACGCCGTGATGGGGCCGAACGGCTCCGGCAAGAGCACGCTCTCCTATGTGCTCGCCGGGCGCGAGGGCTATGAGGTGGAGCGGGGCGAGGCGCTGTTCGAGGGCCGCGACCTGCTGGCCATGGAGCCGGAGGAGCGCGCCGCGGCCGGCGTCTTCCTCGCCTTCCAGTATCCGGTCGAGATTCCGGGCGTCGGCGCCATGACCTTCCTGCGCACCGCGCTCAACGCCGTGCGCCGCGCGCGCGGCGAGGACGAGCTCGACGCCATGCAGTTCCTGCGCGCGGTGCGCCAGAAGGCGCGCGCGCTCGGCATCGGCGACGACATGCTCAAGCGCGCGCTCAATGTCGGCTTCTCCGGCGGCGAGAAGAAGCGCAACGAAATGCTGCAGATGGCGGTGCTGGAGCCGCGCCTCGCCATCCTGGACGAGACCGACAGCGGGCTGGACATCGACGCGCTCAAGCTGGTCGCCGACGGGGTGAACGCCATGCGCGCGCCCGACCGCTCCATGCTCATCATCACCCACTATCAGCGCCTGCTGGACCATATCGTGCCGGACCGGGTCCATGTGCTGGCCCGAGGGCGGATCGTGCGCTCCGGCGGCAGCGAGCTCGCGCGCGAGCTGGAGGAGCGGGGCTATGCCGACATTCTGAGCGAGGCGGCATGACGCTCGGCGTCGAGACCTATCGGGAGGCCTTCGAGCAGCTCCGCCCGACGCTCGCCGGCGCGCGCGAGGCCTGCTTCGAGGCCTTCGCCGCGCGCGGCTTCCCGACCAACCGCGTCGAGGCCTGGAAATACACCAGCCTGCGCCCGCTGGCGCGCCGGCGCTTCCGCCCGGCCGCGCCCGACCCGGCGGCCGAAGTTCCGACGTTGCTGGCGGGGCCGCGCATCGTGCTGGTCAACGGCTTTCTGCGCGAGGACCTCTCCACCGTCGCCACCGGGCGCTGGACCGGTCCTGCGGAAGACTTCCCGCCGCCGGAGGAGCCGCTGATGGCGCTCAACGCCGCCATGGCCCCGGACGGCTATCAGCTGAGCGTGGATCGCGCGCTCGACGAGCCGATCGAGATCGTCCACGCCACCCTGCCCGGCGCGGAGGGGCCGATGGTCCAGTCGCGCAACCGCATCACCGTCGAGACGGGCGGCGCGGCGGAGATCGTCGAGCGCCATCTGGCGCTCGGCCCCGGCGCCTATTTCGTCAATGGCGTGACCGAGATCGAGGTCCGGGCCGGCGGGCGGCTCCGCCATACCAGGCTGCAGGAGGAGGGCGAGGAGGCCCAGCATCTCTGGTTCATGCCGGCCCGGCTTGCGCGCGAGGCGAGCCTGGAGAGCATGGTGTTCACCTTCGGCGCCCGGCTCGCGCGCAACCAGATCGAGGCGCTGCTGGAGGGCGAGGGCGCCAGGCTCGCGCTCGACGGCGCCTATGCGCTCGCCGGACGCCAGCATGGCGACCACACCAGCCGCATCGAGCATCGCGCGCCCGCCACCGCCAGCCGGCAAATCTACAAGGGCGCGCTCGGCGGCCGGGCGCGCGGCGTCTTCCAGGGCCATATCGTGGTGGAGCCGGGCGCGCAGAAGACCGACGGCCAGCAGATCAACCGCGCGCTGCTGCTTTCCGACCGGGCGGAGATCGACGCCAAGCCGGTGCTGGAAATTCACGCCGACGATGTGCAATGCAGCCATGGCGCGACGGCCGGCGACCTCGACCCCGAGGCGCTGTTCTATCTGCGCTCGCGCGGCGTTCCGGAGCCGGCGGCGCGCGGCCTGCTGGTGCGCGCCTTCCTCGGCGAAGTGCTGGACCGGATGCCGGCGGGCCCCCTTCAGGCCGCCGTCGAGCGGCGAATCGAGACATTTGCGGAGGCCGGCGCATGAGCCCGGACAGCAGCCCTTCCCTCGGGGCGAATTACGACGTGCTCGCGATCCGCGAGGACTTCCCGATCCTCGCCCGCGAGGTGTTCGGCCGGCCGCTGGTCTATCTCGACAGCGCCGCCAGCGCCCAGAAGCCGCGCCAGGTCATCCGGGCGATGACCGAGGTGATGGAGGAGACCTACTCCAACGTCCATCGCGGCGTGCATTTCCTCTCCCAGGCCTGCACGGACCGGTTCGAGGCGGCGCGCGAGACGGCGGCGCGTTTCATCGGCGCGCCGGAGGCGGACGAGATCGTCTGGACGCGCGGGGCCACCGAGGCGCTCAACCTGGTCGCCAGCGCCTGGGGCCAGGCCAATATCGGCGAGGGCGACGAGATCGTCATCTCGACGCTCGAACATCACTCCAACATCGTGCCCTGGCAGCTTTTGCGCGATCGCACCGGCGCGCGGCTCCGGGTGATTCCGGTCGATGACGCGGGCGAGATCGATCTCGACGCCTATGCCGACCTGCTGGGCGACCGCACGAAGCTGGTCTCGATCGCGCATGTCTCCAACTCGATCGGCACCGTGCTGCCGGTGCGGCAGATGGCGCGGATGGCGCATGAGCATGGCGCGCTGGTCATGGTCGATGGCTGCCAGGCGGCCCCGCACATGCCGCTCGATGTGCGCGCGCTGGAGGTCGATTTCTACTGCTTCTCCGGCCACAAGACCTACGGGCCGACGGGCATCGGCGCGCTCTGGGGGCGCAAGGCGCTGCTGGACGCCATGCCCCCCTATCAGGGCGGCGGCGAGATGATCGCCCATGTCACCTTCGAGCGGAGCAGCTACAAGCCCGCCCCGCACAAGTTCGAGGCCGGCACGCCCGCCATCGTCGAGGCCATCGGGCTGGGGGCGGCGCTCGACTATATCGAGGGCATCGGGCGCGAGGCGATCCAGGCGCATGAGGCGGCGGTGACGGCCTATGCCCGCGAGCGGCTGGCGGCCCTGCCGGGGGTGCGCATCGTCGGCGAGGCGCGCGAGCAGGGCGCCATCGTCTCCTTCACCATGGGGCAGGCCCACCCGCACGATATCGGCACCATCGTCGATCGCGCCGGCGTGGCGCTCCGCGCCGGCCACCACTGCGCCTATCCGGTCATGGAGCGCTTCGATGTCGGCGCGACGGCGCGCGCCTCCTTCGGCCTCTACAACATGGCGAGCGAGGTGGACAGCCTGGTGGACGCGCTGGGCGATGTGGCGGAGATTTTCGGGTCGTGAACGAGCTGCGCGAACTCTATCAGGAGGTCATTCTCGACCATGGCCGCAAGCCGCGCAATTTCCGCCGCATCGAGGACGCCGACGGCGAGGCGCGCGGCGACAACCCGCTCTGCGGCGACCGGGTGCAGGTGTTCGTGAAGCGCGACGGCAATGGCGGGCTGGACGATGTGGCCTTCCAGGGGCGCGGCTGCGCGATCACCACCGCGTCCGCCTCGATGATGACCGAGCTTCTGAAGGGTCGCAGCGAGGCGGAGGCGCACCGGCTGTTCGACCTCTTCCACGCCGTGTGCACCGACGAGGGCTTCGACCCGCTGGATGCGGACCCGGAATTCGAGGAAGAGATCGACCGGCTGCAGGTGATGGCGGGCGTGCGCCAGTTCCCGATGCGGGTGAAATGCGCCACCCTGCCCTGGCACACCTTTCGGGCGGCGCTCGACGGCAAGGGTTCGGCGACGACGGAATAGGCGGAGGACGGCGGGTCATGGACCATATCATGCCTTTCGAGCAGTGGATGGGCGGCGAGCCGGCGCCGGAATATCGCGCCGAGGCGGGCGAGCCGCTGGAGCCGGGCGCGCCCGTCGCGCCGCGCGAGAATCTGGTCGCCGCGCTCAAGACGGTTTACGATCCGGAGATACCGGTGGATATCTACGAGCTCGGCCTCATCTACGATCTGGAGCAGAGCGAGGACGGCTCGGTGCGCGTCGAGATGAGCCTGACCGCGCCCGGCTGCCCGGTGGCGGGCGAGATGCCGGGCCAGGTGGCCGAGGCGGTGGCCGGCGTGCAGGGCGTGGGCGAGGTGGAGGTCCGGCTGGTCTGGGAGCCGGCCTGGACGATGGAGCGCATGAGCGACGAGGCGCGTCTCGCGCTCGACATGTGGTGAGGAGGGAGCGGAGATGACGCAAGCCCTGATCCGGATGACCGAGGCGGCGGCCGAGCGGGTGCGCCATCTGATGTCGCTGGCGGAGGAGCCGGCCGTCGGCCTGCGCATCGGCGTGCGCACGCGCGGCTGCTCGGGCCTCTCCTATTCGGTGGAATATGCGAAGGAGCGCAAGCCCTATGAGGAAGCCATCGAGGCCGACGGCGCCACGGTGCTGATCGACCCGACGGCGGTGATGTTCCTGGTCGGCGCGGTCATGGACTACCGCGAAGACACCTTCGAATCCGGCTTCACCTTCGAAAACCCCAACGCCAAGGGCACCTGCGGCTGCGGCGAAAGCTTCCATGTGTGAGAAGAGCGGCGGAGAAATCTAATGCCAAGGTGTTTTGTAATCCAGCCATTCGATTGTGCTGAATTCGATAAAAGATATGATGATGTCCTAGAGCCAAGCATAAGAGAATTGGGCTTTGAGGCATACAGAGTTGATAAAGATAGAACTGTCACTAGTATAATTACTGCAATAGAGAACGGCATACGCGGAGCAGAAGTATGCGTTGCAGATATAAGCACAGATAACCCTAATGTATGGCTTGAACTTGGCTATGCTCGTGCTCTCGGTCGTCCAGTTATAATGATATGCTCAAGAAATCACCGAGATAAATTGCCATTTGATATACAGGATCATGCGGTGATCTTCTACGATTCTCATTCACCTAGAGATTTTGAAAAATTGAAATCTGAAATACGCGAACGAATTAAAGCGCGAACCCCTCAATCAAACCTGCAAGATGACGTGAAGAATGATCTACCTCAACATTCTGACTCACCATTTCACTTGACTCAAAAGCAAATACTTTTAATCTCCATTATTATTGCAATGCCTTCTGGGCAAAATCACAGAATTGATCTAGAATCCTTGCGAGAGGTTGCTAAAAAGAAGGGTTTATCCGAATTCGATATTAATTTCGAACTTGATAGCTTGCACCGCAGAGAAATTTTAGCGTTTGAGCAAGAATGTGCAGAATTCGAACCCGGAACAGCTAATTATCTTGTCTATATCACAAATTTTGGATATCAATGCGTGACCAAAAATCGTGACTGGTTCAGTGCACCGGGGCCGACAGCCACTGTGCATGCGACCACTATAACGGTTCCCGAATGAATATTATTGACAAATTAAGATAGTTTGATACAATTGGGTTAATGACTAATTTTGCCGCAAGATATAAAATGGAGACGGTAAAATTTTCTCAAATCTGAATCTGCCTATTACATTGAGATAATGCTGGGATACCGCCCGAACTTAAGGTCATTATCTCGGCGAATTGAGGCAAAGAGTTGCACATTGTTTTGCCTTTAAATGACTGCGGAGAGTTGTGGGAATGGTGGGCCGTTGCGAGCTGTTGTCACCGCTCGGACGGTCTCCTAATTTGCAACACGAACTTGTCGAATTTCATCGACACCAAGCCACGAGGAAGGCGATGACATATGGCAATCGAATATATTCTGAATCCGATGCTCAACGCATACATGATGATCCAAAGCGATGTGGTTTGAGTGTATGTCATTCGATCTTGAACAAACCTTGAATCGATTTGCTTTCGAACACCGCTTTCGAGGGAAAGGTCCTCTGAGCGTCGCGCTTGTGGTCACGCAACATGCGCGAGAGAAGGGATTGCCACTTGATCCTGAATCGCTGATGACGCCGGGGCGGGGCCAGGTACGCGGTCTTGGCAGGAGTGCGGTACAGTCGATCCTTCGACGACACGGAATCGAACGTATTTTGGCCGCCGAAGGCGGGCGAACTAGTCGGAACAGCTTGAACAATATGCGCCATTATGTAGCATTTTTGAACGAACTCAGCTGCAACCAAGTTCTCGATATTGACGCAATCGAGTCTTGGTGGATCGACCAAGTGCGAGCCTTTTCTCCCTCAAAACCCTTCACTATCAAGCTGGATGCGTCTCGAAGTCTGCGATATGTCGTCGGCGATATTTTGATGCAGGCGATCGGGCGGCAAGAGGATGCGCCCGGGGTCAACTATGCGGGCGCGGTCCTTCAGCATCTGGTCGGCGCGAAGCTGGAATGCGCGCTCGGTCGAGGCAGGATCGAGCATCGCAGCTATGCGACGGCCGATGCGCCGGCGGGCCGTGCGGGCGACTTCTCCGTCGGCGACGTCGCCATTCATGTCACGACGGCGCCGGGAGAGGCGGTGATCGAGCGGTGCCGGGACAATCTCGACCGGGGCGCGAGGGCCGTTCTCGTGACGACGCAGCAGGGCGTCGCCGTCGCCCAGGGCCTGGCCCGCAACACGGGACTCGCCGACCGGATCGACATTTTCGAGATCGAGCAATTCGTGGCTCTGAATCTCTACGAGCTTGGAGACTTCGAGGCCGAAGGCCGGCGCATGGCGGTGGACGAGCTGGTCGGCCGCTATAATGAAATCGTGGACGAAGTGGAGACCGATCCCAGCCTCAGGATCGAGATTCGCCGTTGAGCGAACGCGCCGAGGATCGCAGCCGGACGATGCGGGCGGTCCGGAGCCGGGATACGGGGCCGGAGATGATCGTGCGCCGGCTGGCGCATGGCATGGGCTATCGCTACCGCCTGCACAGCCGGGACCTGCCGGGCAAGCCGGACCTGGTGTTCCGCTCGCGCCGCAAGGCGATCTTCGTGCATGGCTGCTTCTGGCATCAGCACGATTGCCCGCGCGGCGCGCGGCAGCCCAGGTCCAACCGCGATTATTGGACGCCCAAACTCGCAAGGACCAAGGCGCGCGACGCGCTCTGCCAGTCCCTCCTGCGCAAGATGGGATGGGAAACGCTGGTGATCTGGGAATGCGAACTCGGCGACCGCGAGGCGCTGGGACGCCGGATCGCCGCCTTTCTCGGCTGACGCCCGGGCGGGCGTCGCCGACCGGGGGGCTTGAACCCGGCGGCTCGAATCCCGATATTCGGGGCTGAGACACACAACGCGAACGGAGACCCGCAATGGCCTTCGAGAATTTGAGAGCGACCGCGCGGCCTGTCACGGCGACGGCGGAGATGGACGCCGGGCTGCGCAAGCACATGCTCGGCATCTACAACTATATGGCCTCGGGCGTGCTGCTCACCGGCATCGTCGCCTATCTGGTGTTCACCATGGCGGTGGTCCAGGGGCCGGGCGGGCAGACGCTGCTGACCGGCTTCGGCCAGGCGATCTATCTCTCGCCGCTCAAATGGGTGCTGATGCTCTCGCCGCTGGCCTTCATCCTGGTGCTGAGCTTCGGCATCCAGCGGCTCAGCGCCGGCGCGGTGCAGGGGCTCTTCTGGGTGTTCTGCGCGCTCATGGGGGCGAGCATCAGCTCGATCTTCCTCGCCTATACGGGCGTGAGCATCGCGCGCGTCTTCTTCATCACCGCCGCCGCCTTCGCCGGCCTCAGCCTCTACGGCTACACCACCAAGCGCGACCTTTCGGGCATGCGCTCCTTCCTGGTGATGGGGCTGATCGGCGTGATCATCGCCTCGCTGATCAACATCTTCCTCGCCTCGAGCGCGCTGCAGTTCGCCGTCTCGGTGATCGGCGTGCTGGTGTTCGCGGGCTTCACCGCCTACGACACGCAGCGCATCAAGAGCGAGTATTACCACGGCTACAGCGCCGCGGTGATGGCCAAGAAGTCGGTGATGGACGCGCTGTCGCTCTATCTGAGCTTCATCAACATGTTCCTGCTGCTGCTGAGCCTCTTCGGCAGCCGGGAATAGCGCTAAAGGCCGATCCGCACCGATCCGCCGTCCTCGATGACCGGGCGCTTCACCAGGGCGGGATGCGCCAGCATCAGCGCCCGCGCCCGGTCGGCGTCGAGGTCCGCCTTGCGGGCCTCCTCCAGCCCCCGCCAGGTCGCGCTGCGCCGGTTGAGCAGCGCCTGCCAGCCGAGCGCGGCGATCCAGCCATCGAGGAGCGCTTCCTCCAGCCCGTCCTCGCGCAGATCGTGAAAGCGGTGCTCGCGGCCGGCGAGCGCCTTCCTCGCCTTGCGGCAGGCGTCGCAGGTCTTCAGGCCATAGACGGTGAGCATCGACATCTCCCTTGCAATGCGCCGCGCGCTATGGTGGCGCGATCCGGCCCCGGCGCGAAAGCGGCGCAAGGACCGCGCAGCCCATGGTGACCGACCGCCCCACGCACGGCCCCGAGAGCCACTCCTATATCTCGCAGCGCCTGCGACTGCACTATGTCGATTGGGGCAATCCCTCCGCCCCGCCGCTGCTGCTGATCCATGGCGGGCGCGACCATTGCCGCAACTGGGACTGGGTGGCGGAGGCGCTGCGCCACGACTACCACATCCTGGCCCCCGACCTGCGCGGCCATGGCGACAGCGCGTGGTTCGTCGGCGGGGCCTACGCCATGGCGGACTATGTCTATGACATCGCCCAGCTGGTGCATCGCAAGCAGCTGGCCCCGGTCACCGTCATCGGCCACTCGCTCGGCGGCCAGATCGCGCTGCACTATGCCGGCGTCTATCCCGAGACGGTGAAGGCGCTGGTCGCCATCGAGGGGCTGGGCGCCTCGCCGGCGCAGATCGAGCGGCGGGGCGCCCGCGCCATCGACGCCCGCCTTCGGGACTGGATCGACGAGCAGCGCGACCTCGCGGCCCGGCTGCCGCGCCGCTACCCCTCGCTCGCCGACGCTTGCGGGCGGATGCAGGAGGCCAATCCGCGCCTCACCGAAGCCCAGGCCCGCCATCTCACCGTCCACGGCGCCAACCAGAACGAGGACGGCAGCTACAGCTGGAAGTTCGACAATTACAGCCGCGCCGACCGCCCGGTCGGCATCGCGCCCGAAGAGAGCTTCCGCCTCTGGAGCCGCATCTCCTGCCCGACCCTGCTGCTGCGCGGCCTGGAGAGCTGGGTCGGCGACCCGGAGGCGGACGGGCGCGCGGCGCATTTCCGCACCGCCCGCTTCGTCGATATCGCCGGCGCCGGCCACTGGGTGCATCACGACCGGCTCGACGAGTTTCTGCGCCTGGTGCGGGAGTTCCTCGCCTGAAGCCGGGGCGGCGAATCGTGCTATAGGCTGGCGCGCGCCATGGACGCTCCCGTCTCTCCGCCCGTCCTGCCCGAGCCGCCCTGGCTCGCCGGACTGAACCCGCCGCAGCGCCAGGCGGTCGAGACGCTCGACGGGCCGCTGCTGGTGCTCTCCGGGGCGGGCACCGGCAAGACGCGGGTGCTGACCGCCCGGCTCGCCCATCTGCTGGCCACCGGGCGGGCCTGGCCGCGCCAGATCCTGGCCGTCACCTTCACCAACCGCGCGGCGCGCGAGATGCGCGAGCGGGTGGAGGCGCTGGTCGGGGAGGAGAGCGCCGGCCTCTGGCTCGGCACCTTCCATGCGCTCGGCCTGCGCATCCTGCGCCGCCACGCCGAGCTTGCGGGCTTGCAGCCCGGCTTCTCGATCCTCGACATGGACGACCAGGTGCGCGTGCTGCGCCAGGTGCTGGCGGACGCCGACATCGACCCCCGGCGCTGGCCGCCGCGCCAGCTGTCGGGCATCGTCCAGCGCTGGAAGGACAAGGGCTGGCGGCCGGACCGGGTGCCGGCGGCCGAGGCGGGCGAGTTCGCGCACGGTCGCGCGCGCGCGCTCTACGAGGCCTATCAGGAGCGGCTCCGGGCGCTCAACGCGGTCGATTTCGGCGACCTGCTGCTCCACAATCTCACTCTCTTCCAGCAGGACGAGGAGGTGCTGCGGCGCTACCGGGAGCAGTTCCGCTATATCCTGGTGGACGAGTATCAGGACACCAATATCGCCCAATATCTCTGGCTGCGGCTCCTGGCCCAGGGGCGGCGCAACATCTGCTGCGTCGGCGACGACGATCAGTCGATCTACGGCTGGCGGGGCGCGGAGGTCGGCAACATCCTGCGCTTCGAGCAGGATTTCGAGGGCGCCTGCATCGTGCGCCTGGAGCAGAACTACCGCTCCACAGGCGACATTCTGGGCGCGGCCTCGGGGCTGATCGCCAACAATCGCGGCCGGCTCGGCAAGACGCTGTGGACCGACCGCGAAGGCTCGCGCCGGGTGATGCTGCGCCTCGCCGCCGACGGGGAAGCCGAGGCGCGGCTGGTGGGCGAGGAAATCGAGGCCTTGCAGCGCGACGGCTCGGCCCTCGGCCAGATCGCCGTGCTGGTGCGCGCCTCCTTCCAGATGCGCGCCTTCGAGGAGCGTTTCGTCACGCTCGGCCTGAACTACCGCGTCGTCGGCGGCCCGCGCTTCTATGAGCGCCGCGAGGTGCGCGACGCCATCGCCTATCTGCGCCTGGTGCTCTATCCGCAGGACGATCTGGCCTTCGAGCGCATCGTCAACCTGCCGAAGCGCGGCATCGGCGAGGCGACGCTCGCGCCGGTGCGCCGGCTGGCGCGCGCGCAAGGCCTGCCGCTCGCCGAGGCCGCGCGCCGGATCGTCGAGACGGAGGAGCTGGGCGCCAGGGCGCGCAATGCGCTTGCCGGCTTCTGCGAGTCGATCGACGGCTGGCGCGCGCGGCTGGAGCGCGAGCCGCATCCCGAGCTCGCCGACGCCATTCTGGACGAGAGCGGCTACCGCGAGATGTGGCGGCGCGACCGGTCCGCCGACGCGCCGGGCCGGCTGGAGAATCTGGGCGAGCTCGCGCAGCATCTGGCGGACTACGAGTCGCTCGAGGCCTTCCTCGAGCATATCGCGCTGGTGATGGAGGCCGAGAGCGGCAGCCGGGCCGAGAGCGTCTCGCTGATGACGCTCCATGGCGCCAAGGGGCTGGAGTTCGACGCGGTGTTCCTGCCCGGCTGGGAGGAGGGGCTGTTTCCGCATCAGCGCGCGCTGGAAGAGAACGGCCTGGCGGGGCTGGAGGAGGAGCGGCGCCTGGCCTATGTCGGCCTGACGCGCGCGCGCCGGCAGGTGACGATCACCTCCGCCATGAGCCGCATGGCGATGGGGCGCTGGCTGACGCCCTTGCCCTCGCGCTTCATCGACGAATTGCCCGAGGAGCATGTCGAGCGGCAGACCGAGGCCGGCTTCGCGGGCAACTGGCGCTACGGGGCCGGCGGCGGGCGGGTGGTCGAGGCGCCCGCCTGGGAGGTCGCCGCCCGCCCGGTGGAACCCGACCGCTTCGAGGTCGGCCAGCGCGTGTTCCACCGCAAGTTCGGCTATGGTGCGGTGCGGACGGTGGACCGCGAGAAGCTCACCGTCACTTTCGAGACCTCCGGCGACAAGGTGCTGATCGCCAGCTTCGTCGATCCGGCCTGAATGGGGCCTGAATGGGGATTTTGCGCCCGATGACCGAACCTGCCGTGCTGGAGCGCCGCGAGGGCGCCGTCGCTATCGTGACGCTGAACCGTCCGGCGGCGCTGAACGCGCTCGACATGGAGATGCGCGACCTGCTGCCGCGCGTGCTGGAGGGGCTGAACGGCGACGACGCCGTGCGCGCCGTCGTGCTGACCGGGGCCGGGACGCGCGCCTTCTCCGCCGGGCAGGACCTGAACGACTCCGCCACCTTCGACGAGAAGAGCGTGCAGGAGCATTTCCTGCATCTCGGGCGGCTCTATCAGTCGGTGCGCGCGCTGGAGAAGCCGCTGGTGGTGGCGCTGAACGGGCTGGCGGCCGGCTTCGGCCTGCAGACCGCGCTCCATGCCGACATCCGCATCGCGCATCCGGGCGTGCGCATGGGCCAGCCGGAGGTGCGCGCCGGCATTCCGAGCACGGTCGGCCCGTTCATCATCGAGCGCGTGGTCGGCCATGCGCGCGCGGTGGAGCTGTCGCTCACCGGGCGGCTGCTGGACGCCGAAACCTGCCTCGCCTGGGGCATGGTGAACGAGATCGTGCCCGAGGAGCGGGTGCTGGAGCGCGCGCTGGAGCTGGCGGGCGAGCTCGCCGCCCTGCCGCCGCTCGCCGTGCGGCTCACCAAGCGCCGCCTGCTGGAGCGCACCCAGGCGGAGTATGACGAAACGGTGCTGGCGGCGACCCGCTATCAGGAGATGGCCTACCGCGACGGCGAGCCGCAGCGCACCGCCGAAGCCTTCTTCGCGGAGCGCGCGCGCCGCAAGGCCGGGAGCTGAGAGGCAGGAGGGACGTCACCGATGGCGGAGTCCGTCAGAACGGTCGAGCGCGCGGGCGCGCGCACGGTCTATGCGGTTGCGGGCAATGCGGAAGGCCCGGCGCTGGTCATGGGCCATGCGCAGGCGCTCTCGCGCGCCCAGTTCGCCCCGCAGCTCATGGCTTTCGGGGATCGCTACCGGCTGCTGCTGCCGGACTTTCGCGGCCATGGCGAGAGCCCGGTCAGCCCCGGGCCCTATCGCATCGAGGACCTGGCGCTGGATGTGCTGGCGATGCTGGATGCGGAGGGGATCGGGCGGGCGCATTATCTGGGATCCTCGCTCGGCGGCATGGTGGGCTTCGCGCTGGCGCTCGACCATCCCGCGCGCCTCAAGAGCGTCACCTTCCTCGCGACCCAGGGCGCGCTGCCGGCGGCGAGCGGCGAGCGGATTCGCGCAACCGCCGCGCGGCTGGCCGCCCAGGGCGACACCATGGCCCCGGAGGCGGAGGCCACCATCGCCCGCTACACGACGGACGCCTGGCGGCGCGCGGAGCCGGAAGCCCATGCGCGCCTGGTGAAGATCGCGTCGGCCAATCCGGTCGCGGGCTATGCGCATTCGGGCGAGGCCATCGCCGCCATGGATTATGACGGGCGCCTGCAGGACATCCGCACGCCCACCCTGGTGGTGGCCGGCGAGCACGACCTGCCGACGCCGCCCGTCCGCATGGCGCTTTACGCAGCGACGATCGCGGGCGCGGAGATGGCGGTGATCGAGGGCGCGGGCCACTTCCCCAACTGGGACCGGCCGGCGGACTTCAACGCACTCTTCGCCGCCTTTCTCGACCGGCAGGGCTGAGCGTCCGGCGATGGACAGCCCCGGCCCGGCTTGCTAACGCTTGCCCCCATGCCCGCCAAGCCGAAACCGCTGGTGATCGTCACGCGCAAGCTCCCCGATGTCGTGGAGACGCGCATGATGGAGCTGTTCCGCACCGAGCTGAACGACAGCGACCGGCCGCTCGACCGCGACGGGCTGATCGCCGCCATGGGCCGGGCGGATGTGCTGGTGCCGACGATCACCGACCGCATCGACGCCGAGTGCCTCGCGGCCGCCGGACCGCAGCTGAAACTGCTGGCGAGCTTCGGGGCGGGGGTCGATCATATCGACCTCGCCGCCGCGCACGAGCAGGGCGTCATGGTCACCAACACGCCGGGCGTGCTGACCGGGGACACCGCCGACATGACCATGGCGCTCATTCTCTCGGTCTCGCGCCGGCTGGCGGAGGGCGAGCGTCTGGTGCGCGCCGGCGGCTGGGACGGCTGGGCGCCGACCGCTTTGCTCGGCCATCGCATTCACGGCAAGCGGCTCGGCATCGTCGGCATGGGCCGGGTGGGCGCGGCGGTGGCGCGCCGGGCGCGCGGCTTCGGCGTCTCGATCCACTATCACAATCGCCACCGCACCGATCCCGACATCGAGGCCGAGCTGGAGGCGACCTACTGGGAGAGCCTCGACCAGATGCTGGCGCGCATGGACATCGTGTCGATCAACTGCCCGCGCACGCCGGCCACCTACCATCTGCTGTCGCGCCGGCGGCTGGCGCTGATGAAGCCGCACGCCTATATCGTCAACACGTCGCGCGGCGAGGTGATCGACGAGCAGGCGCTGGTGGAGGCGCTGGCCGGGGGGCGGCTGGCCGGCGCGGCGCTGGATGTGTTCGAGCGCGAGCCGGCGATCGACCCCGGACTGCGCGAGCTCGACAATGTCGTGCTGCTGCCGCATATGGGCTCGGCCACGCTGGAGGGCCGGCGCGAGACCGGCGAGCGCGTGATCGTCAACATCAAGGCCTTCATCGACGGCCACCGCCCGCCGGACCGGGTGCTGGAGCAGTTCTTCTAGAGCCTGTCCGCCCCCGGCGGGCAGGCTCAAGGCCGCGACGGCGGCCCGCCGCCTATGCGGCGCGCCCGCGCAGGCGCCGGCCAGGGGCCGGCTTGCCGCGAGCGACAAATAATCCGGGCCTGTCCGCCCCCGGCGGGCAGGCTCAAGGCCGCGACGGCGGCCCGCCGCTTATGCGGCGCGCCCGCGCAGGCGCCGGCCAAGGGCCGGCTTGCCGCGAGCGATACAGAACCTTCCCTACTCCGCCATCACCTGCTGCTTGGCCTCCTGCAGCAGTTCCTCCATGCGGTTGCGCAGCCGGCGGGCGTCGGTCTCGATGCCCTGGGCCTGGAGGTCGGCCAGCACCTTCTCCAGCACATCGTCGTCGCCGGGGCGGTCGAAATCCGCCTGCACCACCGCGCGCGCATAGGCGGCCAGGTCCTCGCCATTCAGGCCCCATTGCGCGCCCGCCCATTCTCCCAGCAGCCGGTTGCGCCGCGCCTGCACCTTGAACTGCAGCTCCTGGTCATGGCTGTATTTGGCTTCGAACTGCTTCTCGCGATCGTCGAATGTGGCCATGGGCGTCATGTCCCCTGTTGCTTGGTCGGGCGGGTTGCGAGGGATATATAGGCGTTTCCGCCCCGCAATTGCAGAGCCTTGCCCGCCCATGTGCACCGTGGTCCTGCTCCGCCGGCCCGGCCACGCCTGGCCCGTGGTCGTCGCCGCCAACCGCGACGAGGCGCTCGCGCGGCCCTGGCGCGCGCCGGCGCGCCACTGGCCGGACCGGCCGGGCGTGCTGGCGGGGCTGGACGAGGAGGCCGGCGGCAGCTGGATGGGCGTCAACGACGCCGGCCTGGTGGCGGCGGTGCTGAACCGGCGGGGGTCGCTCGGGCCGGCGCGGGGCATGCGCAGCCGGGGCGAGCTGGTGCTGGAGGCGCTCGACCATGAGAGCGCGGCGGCGGCGGCGGAGGCGCTCGCCTGGCTCGACGGGCGCGCCTGGCGGCCTTTCAACCTGCTGCTGGCGGACCGCGAGCGGGCCTTCTGGCTGCGGCACACGGGGCGACGCGGCGTTTCGGCGCAGGAGGTCGGCCCCGGCCTCTCCATGCTGACCGCCTTCGACCTGAACGACCGCGCCGCGTCCGAGCGCACGGCCTTCTACCTCCCCCGCTTCGAGGCCGCCGCCCCGCCCGACCCGGCGGCGCCGGGGGGCTGGGCCGAGTGGGAGGCGCTGCTGGCGAGCGAGGAAACCGCCCCCGGCGTCACCGACCCCAACGGCGCCATGCAGGTGCGCACGGACTGGGGCTTCGGCACCGTCTCCCGAGCCCTCCTCGCCCTGCCCCAGGCCCCCGACCGCCCCCCAACCTGGCGCTTCGCCCGCCTCTGGCCGGAGGAGGAGGACTATGCGGCGGTGGGGTGAGGCGTGGGCGGAATGGCTCCGCCCGCGCACATCCCGATTGCACGGCTCAGCCCATCAGCGGTTGACTTTGGGGTGATCACGGGTCACAATCCGGCAACAATGGGTCAACTCGGGGAGCAGAAGGTGGTTCTCCACACATACCGACCGAAGGAACAGGGTGACCGATGCACGGTTACTATCAACTCCACAGCGTTCCGGTTCAGTGCTTTGGCAGGCAATGTGGCCAAACTCAGCGATATTCACTGGATGCGCGTCCATACCGATTCGGATGAGCGCCTCATCGTATTTGAACCATTAGCCGGCATCGATAAGGCTCCTGATTCCCTAAAGCTTGGAACACGGGCGAAAGGCTATAAGACTCTTATAGCAAAAGGTTTGATCTCTCGAACACCTTGGATCAAAGCCATCGTCGGGATGCCTGTCGATGCGCGGAAATTCGAGCTGAAGGAGTATTCCGGTCTATTACCTACATACGATCAAAGCAGCTCAACATCGACCAGACGTCCTTGGTACATTCAATTAATGCCGGCATTCGAGAAATCAATATCGCCCTCTGAAATCAACCAACTCGATTCCAACGCAATGGGCATCTATCGATATCGAGGAGGTAACGATGGCGAAGAAGTAATTTACATCGGCAAAGGCAACATAAGAGAGCGTTTTCAACAAGAATCCGGAAGGTTGGATTGGAATATATCGAGGATAGAATATTCGATTCTGCAAGGGGAAGGAAGCGATCAGAAGGCTATTGAGTGGGAATCATGGTGGATTCAACGTTTCAGGAGGGAAAACAACGGGCGTAGACCAAGATATAATCAGCAAGACGGACATCGACAAAAGTTTGAAATTATCTGATGGAAATTATTCGATGGAATCAAAGCAATTAATGAATATGGAGATTGTCCAGATTCATCGACGTAAGAAGTCTATGTCCGAGCGCTGCTGGGTTTAGGGTGTAAAATCTGGCTGGAGGTGATCACTGTGAAAGAGACACAAATTGATAAGCTGACTAGGCAGTTCAAAGATGCAGTCAAAACTATTGATGTTGTGAGGGCGAGTTACTGTCCTAGCAATACACGGGATATATTGAAAATTTCGGAATGCATAGTGTTTATTTATGAGATCTTTAAGAATGAAATTATCGATAAATTGATTCCCCGAGTAGATCAAGGCGAAACCCTATCTCACATGAGAGCTTATTTTCTGGAAATGGATATATTTGAGAAAGATTTTTGCCTTGTTCTTATGAGCACTTCTAATTCGGATAAACATTATGGTTACAGTCGATTGAAGGTTGTAAAATTTTTGCGAGGGGAAGCAGTTCATGCAGGAGATATGTCCGGTGGAGATAGCTCACGGCAAGCTCTCAAAAATTTTCTTTACGAGGAAAATGTTCACTTCAAACCTGCATTTGCCATTCGCAGAAACTTCCTGCAATTCCCAAACGTTATAATGCCTAGTGAATGTGATTCTCAATCTCCCTTCGATGAACCAATCGATGTTCAAGGTAATAAGTGGCATAGTTTGACAACAATAGAATCTGTTGTGTTTTCTATTTGTAATGAAATCGCAAATATGGGCGCAACAGGTGATATGAATTGGAACAAATCTTGTGTGGCGTATGATATAATGAGATTTCGTTCGCTTCTGAGGAAACCTATAGCGGAGAACATTATCGAGCAGTCAAGAAAGTGGAACAGGTGGAACAGATTTCCAATGGTTGATGATGAGCAAAGCTGACAGGCCGTTGCCGCCGCCCATGCCGCATCGGGAGCATGGATATCAGCCGTTGCCGGCGGCGAAGGCGCGCAAGCCGGCTGTGCACGGGGGATACCGGCCCAAGTCCAGCCGGGGCGCTCCCGCCAGGCCGCCGTCCAACCCGCCCAATCAGGGGACCTCCGGCAGGAAGTAGGCGACGCCGCCGGCGTTCACCCCGGCAGCGCGCGCTCCAGGATGGCGTCCGTGTCCAGGTTGGGCGGGAGGGCGCCGTAGGCGCCGGTCCAGCGGGGGCCGAGGCGGGTGGCGGCGAAGGCTTCGGCGATGGCCGGCGGGGCGTGGCGCGTCAGGAGGGCGGCTTGCAGGGTGAGGGCGAGGCGTTCCGTGAGCGCGCGGGCGGTGGCGGGCTGGGCTTCGGCGAGGTCCTGGCGGAGCGCGTCTGCGGCGCGGTCCAAGGCCCGGCTCGCGCCTCGGGCGGCGTCCAGTTCCGCCAGCACCGCCGGGACCGCCATCGGCTCGCGCTCCATGGCGCGCAGCACGTCCAGGCAGATCACATTGCCCGAGCCTTCCCAGATGCTGTTGAGCGGCGCCTCGCGGTAGAGGCGCGCCATCGGCCCGTCCTCCACATAGCCGGGGCCGCCATGGCACTCCAGCGCCTCGACCGTATGGCCGGGCGCGCGCTTGCAGTTCCAGTATTTGGCGATCGGCGCGCCGATGCGCGCCAGCCCCCGCGCCAGCGGGTCCGCCTCCGCCTCGTCCAGCGCGCGCGCCACCCGCAGGCCCAGCGCCAGCGCCGCCTCCGCCTCCAGCGCCAGGTCCGCCAGCACCTGGCGCATCAGCGGCTGGTCGGCCAGCCGGCGCTGGAAGGCGCTGCGATGGCGCGCGTGATGCAGCGCCTCCGCCAGCCCCGCGCGCATCAGCGCGGCGGAGTTCATGGCGCAATAGAGCCGGTTGGCCTGCACCATCTCCAGGATGGTGGCGACGCCCCGCCCCGGCTCGCCCACCGGCTCGGCCCAGCTCTCCTGCAACTCGATCTCGACCGAGGCGTTCGACCGGTTGCCGAGCTTGTCCTTCAGCCGCTGGATGTCGAGCCGGTTGCGCTCGCCCTCCGGCGTCCAGCGCGGCAGCAGGAAGCAGGAGAGGCCGTCCTCGGTCTGCGCCAGCGTCAGGAAGGCGTCCGACATGGGCGCGGAGCAGAAATATTTGTGCCCGGTCAGCCGCCAGCCGCCGCCCGCATCGGGCCGCGCGCGGGTGGAGGTCGCGCGAATGTCGGAGCCGCCCTGCTTCTCGGTCATGAACATGCCGACCGTGGCGCCCGCCTTCCGCTCCACCGGCAGGTCGCGCCCGTCATAGCGCCCGGAGAGGAGCCTCGGCAGCCAGCGGGCGGCGAGCGCGGCGTCGGCGCGCAGCACGGGCGCGGCCGAATAGCTCATCGCCATCGGGCACATCACGCCGCTTTCCACCTGGCTGAACAGAAAGGTGAGCGCCATATGCCCGACCTGGGCGCCCGGCCCCTCATGCTTCCAGGCGAAGCTCGCCACCTCGTTCTCGACCGCAAGCGCCATCAGATCGTGATAGGCGGGGTGGTAGTCGATGCGGTCGATGCGCATGCCGTAGCGGTCGAAGGCCAGCAGTTCCGGCCCGTGACGGTCGGCCTGTCGGGCCTTCTCCGCGACCTCGGCCCGGCCGACCGCGCGGGCGAAGCCGGCGAGCCGCTCCTCCGCCCATCCCGCGCCCTCGCGCCGCACGCCCTCGCCCAGCGCAGGGTTCTCCGCCCACAAATCCCGGTCGCCCGCATGGGGCGGCATGTTGAAGACCTCATGCGTCGCCAGCGCCGCGCGCGGGCGAAGCGGCGCGCTCACACCCGCTCCTTGCCGCGCGCGGCGAGGCCGCCCATGCGGGCCTGGCGGTTGCGGGCCTCTTCGTCGAAGAGGCCGGCCAGCTGCTCCATCATCGCGCCGCCCAGCTGGTCGGCGTCGAAGATGGTGACGGCGTGCTGGTAATAGCGGGTCACATCGTGGCCGATGCCGATGGCGATCAGCTCCACCGGCGAGCGCGTCTCGATCCACTCGATCACCTGGCGCAGATGGCGCTCCAGATAATTGCCGGGATTGACGGAGAGCGTGGAGTCATCCACCGGCGCGCCGTCGGAGATCACCATCAGGATGCGGCGCTCCTCGGGCCGCCCGATCAGCCGCTGATGCGCCCAGAGCAGCGCCTCGCCGTCGATATTCTCCTTCAGGATGCCCTCGCGCAGCATCAGGCCGAGATTGCGGCGCGAGCGGCGGAGCGGCGAATCGGCCTCCTTGTAAACGATGTGGCGCAGATCGTTCAGCCGGCCGGGATTGGCGGGCTTGCCGGCGGCGAGCCATTGCTCGCGCGCCTGGCCGCCCTTCCAGGCGCGGGTGGTGAAGCCCAGAATCTCGGTCTTGACGCCGCAGCGCTCCAGCGTGCGCGCCAGGATGTCGGCGCTCATCGCGGCGACGGAAATCGGCCGGCCGCGCATCGAGCCCGAATTGTCGATCAGCAGCGAGACCACCGTGTCGCGGAAGTCGGTCTGCTTCTCCATCTTGTAGGAGAGCGAGCGCAGCGGGTCGGCGACGATGCGCGCAAGGCGCGCGGCGTCCAGCAGCCCCTCTTCCAGGTCGAACTCCCAGGCGCGCACCTGCTGGGCCATCAGCCGGCGCTGCAGGCGGTTGGCGAGCCGGCTGACCACGCCCTGCAGGCTGGCCAGTTGCTGGTCGAGATGGTGGCGGAGCCGCGCCAGCTCGTCCGCGTCGCAAAGCTCCTCCGCCGCCACGATCTCGTCATGCTCGCCGGTATAGGGCAGATAGGGCGGCCCGGCCTCGCTGTTGTGGCCCTGCATGGACTCGTCCTGGGGCGAGGAGCGGCCCGGCTCCTCGTCGCCCATGCCGGGCATGATCTCGGCGTCGGCGTCCTCCGGGCCGGCCTCGCCGGCGTCCTCGCCGTCCATGTCGGACATCTCGGAAGCGTCCGACATCAGCGCCTCGGAGCTCTCGCCCTCGGCGCCCTCGCCCTCGCCTTCCTCGGAATTGTCTTCCGCGTCGTCGTCGGAGCCTTCCTCCTCGCCCGAGGCCGCCTCGTCCAGCAGCTCCAGGTCCTCCAGCAGCCGCCCGGCCAGGCCGGCGAAGGCCTCCTGGTCGTGGATCAGCCCCGCCATGCGCGAGAAGGCCTCGCCCGCGCGCTCGTCGAACCACTCCCGCCAGAGGTCGAGCACCTGGGCGGCCGCCGGCGGCACCGCCTGCCCGGTGAGCGCCTCGCGGGCGTAGAGGCCGACCGCCTCCGCCATCGGCACCTCGTCCGCCGAGGACGCGCGCACATAGCCGTGGCGCCGGCAGCGCTCCTCGACCGCCGCCGAGAGATTGCGCGCCGCGCCCGACATGTGGCGCGCGCCGAAGGCCTCGACCCGCGCCTGCTCCAGCGCGTCGAACACCGCGCGCGCCTGCGCCCCGCCGCGCACCAGGCGCGCATGCACGGCCGCGTCGTGATGGCGCTCGCGCAGCGCCAGCGAATCGGCCTCGCCGCGCACGAAGGCGGCTTCCTCCTCCGGCAGGCCGCGCGCCGGCATGGGCAGCCGCGCGTGGCCGTCCTCCAGCGAGGAGCGGTCCGGGCCGAAGGAGACTTCCAGCTCCTCGATGCCGCCCATGGCGCGCATGGTGGCGGCGGTCACCCGCTTGAAGCCGTCGAGCGGCGTCTCCTTGCCGCCGGTGAGGCTCATGAAGCGCCGCCGACGCTCGCCGCGACGATCGATTCCGGCAGCTCGCTGTCGAAGCAGCGCTGATAATATTCCGCCACGATCGAGCGCTCCGCCTCGTCGCACTTGTTGAGGAAGGTGACGCGGAAGGCGAAGCCCAGATCGTTGAAGATGCGCGCATTCTCCGCCCAGGTGATGACCGTGCGCGGCGACATCACGGTGGAGATGTCGCCGGTCATGAAGCCGCGCCGGGTGAGCTCGGCCAGCTGGATCATGTGCCGGGCGCGCTTCTGCCCCGCCTTGTCGCCGAGCTCCGGCACCTTGGCGAGCACGATCTTCAGCTCCTCGTCCTCCGGCAGATAGTTGAGCGTGGCGACCACGTTCCAGCGGTCCATCTGGCCCTGATTGATCTGCTGCGTGCCGTGATAGAGGCCGGTGGTGTCTCCGAGGCCGACGGTGTTCGAGGTCGCGAACAGGCGGAAGGCCGGATGCGGGCGGATGACGCGGTTCTGGTCGAGCAGCGTCATCTTGCCCTCGACCTCCAGCACGCGCTGGATGACGAACATGACATCGGGGCGCCCGGCGTCATATTCGTCGAACACGATGGCGGTGGCGTGCTGCAAGGCCCAGGGCAGCATGCCCTCGCGGAACTCGGTCACCTGCTTGCCGTCGCGCACCACGATGGCGTCGCGCCCGACCAGGTCGATGCGGCTCACATGGCTGTCGAGATTGATGCGGATGCAGGGCCAGTTCAGCCGGGCCGCGACCTGCTCGATATGCGTCGATTTGCCGGTGCCGTGATAGCCCTGGATCATCACCCGCCGGTTGTGGGCGAAGCCGGCCAGGATGACGAGCGTGGTCTGTTCGTCGAAATGGTAGGCGGTATCGACCTCGGGCACGTAATTGTTCGGCTCGGAATAGGCCGGCACCTCCATGTCGGTGTCGATCCCGAAGACCTCGCGCACGGAAAGCGTCCTGTCGGGTTCGCGGGTATGCGCGTCGCTCTGGAGGCCGTGCGTCATGCTCATGCGTTGTTCCAGTCGGCTGGGGTGCGGGGTTATCGGGCGGGCGGCGCCGAGAGCGCCTGATGCAGCACCCGGTAAGCGAGGGTGATGGACTTCATGCGTTCCCCGGACGCCGGGCAGCCGCCATTGGCGTCGGGATGGTGGTTCTTCGCGAGTTCCTTATAGCGCGATTTCAGCGCCGGGAGAGTCGCATCGTCGCCGAGCGCGAGCGTGGCGGCGGCGCGGGCCTCCGGACTGCCGGGCGGCCAGCGCCGCGAGGCCGGCCCGCGCTCCGGCTCGCAGAACGGACCCTCGAACTCGGGCGCGGCGCGAAAGTCCGGGCCGCGCGCCCGGCGCGCCGGCTCCAGGCTCTCGCGCACGATCCGGTCGATCTCGGCCCGGTCGGTCCCCGGCAGATAGCTCCACTCGCGGTTGTAGATGCGGACATGTTCGAGGCAGAACCAGAGATAGTCCTGCAGGCGGTCGGGCGCGCTCGGGGCCGGATAGCGGGCCTCGGCCCCGCAGCCGGGCCAGTGGCAGCGGCTTCCGCGCGCCGCGCGCTGTCGAGTGTGGTAGAGCATGGAGGCGCCAGTATGGAAAGAGCGCAGCACGCGAACAAGGGGGCCGGTCCCATGTCCGTCCGCGACGATATCGCCCGCAAGCTCCGCGAGGCCTTCCGGCCGAGCCGGCTGGAAGTGATCGACGAGTCGCATCTCCATGTCGGTCATGTCGGCGCGCGCCCCGGCGGCGAGACGCATTTCCGCGTCGAGATCGCCGCGCCGGCCTTCCGCGAGATGAGCCGCGTGGCCCGCCAGAAGGCCGTCTATGGCGTGCTGGCGGAAGAAATGGCCGGCCCCGTCCATGCGCTCTCGATCCGCGCGGCGGACAGCTAGCCTCCATTTCTCACGACAGCCACGGCCTGCGTCGCGCCCAGGCGTTCGATCCGCAAGGCGCGGGCCGAAGGGCGTAGCAGGAACTACGGTCGAGGCCCGCAACGCTGCGGGCGGGCGCCTGGGCGCGACCCGAAGGGCGGCGCTGTCGGGCCGGCAGGGTGCGTCGAGCGGCTTGCCCGATGTCCCCGCATCGCGCGGCGCCGCTCTCCTGCCCTGCCAGCCCGACAGCGCCGCGCAGGCCATGGCTGCCGTGAGAAATGGGGGCTAGCCCGCCTCGCTCACCGAAGGCCAGGGCTTGCGCGGTTTTCAGAAACGCAAGCGCAGTTGGAGTCCGAATCTGAGTTCGGACGGTCTGTCCTTGGCGTCGCGGCGTTCTCCGGTGAGGGTGGCGGCGAGGTCGGGGCGCCATTCGAACTCGGCCCCGGTGGCGAGGCGGCGGGTGTCGCGCTCGCCGAGGGCGAGTTCGACGAAGGGCGTCAGCAGCCCGCCGCGCGGCGTGGCCAGTCCGTAGCCGAGGCGCGAGGCCAGCGCGGCGCCACCGCCCGCGCGCTCCTCCAGGCTTGCGAAGATGTCCGGGCCGTGCAGCGCGCCCTCGCCTTGCAGGCCCCAGGTCGGGGCCAGCGACAGCGACAGACCGCGCCCGTCCGGGGCCGCCTTCCACACCGCCTCCACGCCGCCGCCCCAGTTCCGTCGCCGCTCGGCCGAATGCAGCGCCAGCCAGCGCGCCGAGGCGGAGAAGCCAAAGCGCGGGTCCGATGTCGCAATGCGCAGGCCGGCGGAGAGTTCCAGGCCCGCGCCCGCCAGCCCGTCGCCCGCATCCTGGGCCACCGCCGCCGCGCCGCGCGGCGCCAGCGCCAGCGTCCCCAGCCGGAAGGCGCTGTGCTCCGCCTCCACGCCGGCCCGCAAGCGCCGGCCTTCCGCCCGCAGCCCGCCCAGCACGCCGCTCGCCCCGCCGCCGGTCTTCACCTGCGCCGCTTCGAGACCGCCCCTCGCCCGCAGGCTGACGCCGCCGCCGCGCCAGAGCGGAGCCTCGCCGCCGATCGACGCCAGCAGCGCCTCCAGCTTCGCCTTCTCCGTCCGCTGGCCCACGCGGCGATATTCCGCCGCGCCGCGACCCGCGCCCAGAACCAGTTGCAGCGCCCCGCCGCCCCGCGTCTCGACGCGAAGATAGGGCCAGCCGACGGTCAGCCGGGTCAGCAGTTCCGCCGTCTCGTCGGCCAGGCTGAAGCGCCCGAACTCGATCCGCCCCTCACCCCGCGACAGCGCCGCGCCGGCCACCAGATTCTCGCGCACATAGCGGTCCACCCCCAGCCACGCGGTGCGCAGCGCGCCCTCATAGCGCCCCTGCGTCAGGCCGCCGCTGAAGTGCGCAAGATCGCCATGGCCCCAGACGGTCCAGCGCCGGTCCGACGCTCCGTCGCAGCCGGCAGACCAGCGAAACGCGCTTTTGCCGAGCGCCTCGCCCGGCGTCGGGCGACGCTCGCCCGTCCGGCGGTCCCGCGCCTCCGCCCCGCCGGCGCGCACCGTCTCGCCGCCGAGCGTCACCGCCGTATCGCAGCCGCCGAAACGCCCCTGCAAGGCCGCAGACATGCCAGACAGCGTGTCGAGCGCCACATCCACCAGCGCCGGCTCCGCCAGACGCCGCTCCGCTTCCGGCGCGACGCCGTCCTCCGCCAGAACCGCGACGGTCCGGGGGGGCACGGCGTCATAGCCGCCGCCCGAGGGATCGACGGTAAGCGTGACGCGCTCATCCTCCCCGTCACCATCCGCGATCGTGCGCACCGTTACCATCTGCGCCGCATTCCAGTTCGAGGGCGTGAACGTCAGGCTGGCGGGATCGAGCGCGACCCCCGGCCTGTCGGCGCCGATCGCCACCGTCACCGCGCCCTTCGGGACCGCATCGAGCGCCACCGCGAAGCGCGCCGAAGACCCCTCCCGGACCGTCAGGCTCGCCGGCTCCACCCTCAGCCCTGCGAACGGCGCGTCGCTGTCGGTCACCGTCACCGGCAGCGAGCCGTCCGCGAGGTTGTCATAGCCGCCGCCCGAAGGATCGACGGTCAGCGTGGCGCTCTCGTTCGCCGCATCGTCGTCCTTCGCCGCGCTCACCGTCACCGTCTGCGCACTGTTCCAGTCCGAGGGCGTGAAGGTCAGGCTGGCGGGCTCTGCGGCCACATCGCCATGGTCCGAAGAGAGCGCCACCGTCACCGGCCCCTTCGGAAGCGCCGCCAGCGCCAGGGTGAAACTTGCCGACGACCCCTCCGCGATCGTCAGGCTCGCCGGCGCCATCGTCAGCCCCGCGCCCGACAGATCGCCGTCGGACACCGTCACCAGCACCACCCCCTCCGTCAGGCCGTCATAGCCGCCGCCCGAGGGGTCGAGGCCGAGCTTGGCGTTCTCGTCCTCCTCGTCCTCGTCCTCCGCCGCAGTGACCGTGACCGTCCGCGCCACATTCCAGTCCGAGGGCGTGAAGGTCAGCTCGGCCGGGCTCACGGTCACCGCGCCATGATCCGACGACACCGGCACCGCCACATCCCCTGTCGGCGCTGCATTCAGCACCACCGTGAAGCTCCCCGAAGAACCCTCCAAAATCGTCAGACTCTCCGGACTCACTGTCATACCGGCGCCCAGCGCGTCGTTATCCGTCACCGTCACCGCCACCGTCTCATACGCCACTGCGTCATAACCCCCGCCTGACGCATCCACCGTCACTGTCGCGCTCTCGGCGGTTGCATCACCGTCCTCCAACGCCCGAACCGTCACGGTCTGCGCCACATTCCAGTTCGCTGTCGTGAAGGTCAGCGTCCCCGGGCCTGGCTCCACCGCCGCATTGTTCGACGTCAGCGCCACCGTCACAGCCCCCGTCGGCGCCGCGTTCAGCACCACTCTGAAACTCCCCGACGAACCTTCCGAAAGCGCCAGGCTCTGAGGACTCACCGTCATACCGGCTCCCGGCGCGTCGTTGTCCGTCACCGTCACATCCACCGTCTCATCCACCACCGCATCGTAACCCCCGCCCGACGGATTCACCGTTATCGTGGCGAAGTCGGCCGCCGCATCCGCGTCGTCCTCGGCCGCACTCACCGTCACCGTCTGCGCACTGCTCCAGTTCGTTGTCGTGAAAGTCAACGTCTCGTTATCAAGCGTCACATCCTCATTGTCCGACGTCAGCGCCACCGCTACATCCCCCGTGGGCGCTACATCCAGCACCACCGTGAACGGCCTCGACGAACCCTCGTCCATCGCCAGACTCTCCGGGCTCACCGTCACGCCTCCGTAGGTCCCCGACGCCCCACTGCCGTCATTGGCCGCATTGCCATTGCCCGCGGCGTCCCTGGCGACATCCTTCGCCACCGCCAACTGGTAATCCGCAGTCGGCGTCACCTCTACCGTCCACTCCTGGCCCTCCGTCGTGGCCGTGAACGACGACAGCGTTGCATTGGCCGCATTGATGTCCGCTACGTCGAAATCCTCCACCGCCTCACTGAACCGCAGCGTCGCCGTGAACACGCCGTCGGCCACCGGCGGAACCCCGCTGATGGTCACCGTCGGCCTGATATGGTCCAGCAAGAAGCTATTCTCATTGACCCCCGTCGGCGTTCTCGATGTCAGCGGTCGATTGTATTGGTCTTTGATACCGTGGCTCGTCTTGAGGTTCAGCGTCATCACACCGTTAAAAGACGGCACATCGCCACCGCTGGCATGCACGCGATACTGGGTCCCGCCGGAATTCTCTACCTCCCACGCCCCGGTCCCGCCGAACAACGTCTTCCCCGTCACCGAATCCCTTCCGGACAAAGAGAAATCCCAGTACTCGACCCCCGTCACTCTCTCGCTGAACGTCACCCGCCACCACACCGAGCTTGCATTCGTCTCATATTTCTGGGGCGTGGTGTTATTCGACGTGGTCCTCAAAATCGACACCACCGAAGGAGCGGTATTGTCCAGCGAATAGCTGTCCTTTATGGATCCTGTCGGCGTCGGGTTGGTCAGTGCGTTGCCTGCGACGTCCGTAACCGTGTATCCGTCCTTGAAGCTCAATCGCACCACACCGTCTAAATTCTCCAGATCACCGCCGCTGGCGGTCACATCAATTTGCCGCCCGGACGAGTTGTTCACGCTCAAGCTGGCCGTCGTCCCGGACACCGTGAAGTCTTCCGCCGCAACTCCCGTCACGTCTTCGTTGAAAATCACTCTCCACTTCAGCGTATTGGCGTCCGTGCGGTAATCCGTCGGATCCTGCCGTTCGATGGAGGTGACCCTTGGAGAAGTCGTATCGAACGTCGCCGAAAACGAACTCTCCAAGCTATCATTCTCGAACCCATCCTCAGCGGCATTCGCGCGTACCGATACCGTGACAGAACCTTTCCGCTCCAACGTCAGGTCCGCCGTGTACACCCGGTCGTTCGTCTTGCTAAAATTGGAAAACCTTCCATTGTCGCTACTGATATCGTCAAGTGCAAACCCCGTGACGTCTTCGTTAAACGTGAATGTGACCTGATGCGACAAGGTTTTCATTTCATCCGGGATTCCCGTGATGGTGGGTTGCGGGTGGATGTTGTCGACCAGGTAATGGCCATTTCGCATAGCGGTCTCCCTATCTTGATTGCCGCGGAAAACCCATTGCGCACGATACCTGTTCCCCGCAGTGTCCGTGATATAGTTCAAGGTATCTTGGGAATTATTGGCTCTGGTGCCAAATGCCAGTTTAGCGCCATTGGGATCGTCCGTATTCTCCAAATCGCCGAAATTCGTAAATGTAATTACATACTTGCTATCCGATCCGTCCTTTTGACCCGAAACCGTCCCCGACTCACTCCAGGGGTTACCGGTCGTCGGAAAATCTCTATGTCGTTTAAGAAAAAATACCTTGCCCCAATCGACCGGGGTGGTGGGATTGTTATCGTCGTCAATGACCACATCTTCTGTAAACTCCAGGAACCAACTTACAGTGTGACCTGTCGTCTTCTGTGGTGTTGCGTCGTTCGACGGCTGCCTCCAGACCCCATACCGTGCGGGACCCAGGGTATCCGCCTCGACCGGTGGCGCCGCCATCAGCGGGAACAGCACCCCAAGGGCAAGGAACCCGTTCCGCCGGGCTCGTACGCGGGGGGAGGGGGTAGGAGTGGGTCGAGCCCTGCTCGTTAGCACCGGGATCACCGCCGCGAACTTTAACATGAGCGTTCTCCAATCAAAAGGTTATCGACATTTTCTAACCCATTATATCGGATTTGTAGCATAACTTCCCAGACCCCGCAAGATCCGCCGCCCGGAAGGTTCCGGCCGCCAGGCGCGGATCGTCATCGCCCGCAGCGACCGTTTGCGTGGAAAGGCGCTCGCCGTGGCGGCGGCGAAGGGGGCGACGCTGGCGGTATAAACCGCGGTACCGCCCTGTGGAACCGCGCCCGGGCTCCCGATCTCCGGCACACCGACGAATGCGCCGGCCTCGACCATTGCGCCGGCGCCATCGACCGCAACATGCAGCCGGTAGCCGCCGGACAGCCGGGTGGCGAAGCCGTCATCGGAATCCACATAGCGCGCAGCAAACATGTGGGCCTCCACCGCTGCGCTCCGGACGCCACAGCTCTCGATGGTATAGCCCTGCAGCCCGTTATTGCCGGTCCGAGCGGTCGCGAACACGTCCCCGGACTCCAGGACAAGATCCTGCTTGCGGCTTCTGTCGATCGTAATGACCAGCTTCCCGCCCGCATAGCCGGCGGATGCGCTGTCTGTCGTCACGCTCTCGGCGTCCGCATTGGTCGATCGCGTGACGCTGCCGAATTTCGGAGCATTTTCACCGACGCTCGTACCGGACCCGGCCACCTCGTTCGGCGCCTGCTCCATCGCCGACTGCCGGTTCCGGTTCAACTGCGAGACGGAGCCGCCGCCGGGAGATGACAGAACGAAGAAGGGCAGGTTGACAGTCTCCCGCCGGATTTGTCAATGCGAGTGGCGGGGGAGCGACGATGCGACGCGGTGGTAGCGGGTGGCGAACTCCAGGCAGCCGCCTTCGGCCAGCTGGCCGACATGGGCGCGGTAGAGCTCCTCCCAGGGCGTGTGATGCTCCAGCGCCGGCGGCGCATGGGCGGCGCGCCGGGCGGCCAGGGTCTCTTCCGGCAGCAGGATATCCACCCGCCGGCGGGCGAGATCGACGCGCAGCCGGTCGCCCGTCTCCAGAATGGCGAGATTGCCGCCGACGGCGCTTTCCGGGCTGGCGTTCAGGATCGAGGGGCTGCCCGAGGTACCAGACTGCCGGCCGTCGCCGATGGTCGGCAGCTCGCTGACGCCGGCGCGGATCAGCGCCGCCGGCGGCTGCATGTTGACCACCTCGGCCGAGCCCGGATAGCCGACCGGCCCCGCCCCGCGCATCACCAGGATGCAACTCCCGTCGATGTCGAGCGCCGGATCGTCGATGCGCGCGTGATAGTCCTCCGGCCCGTCGAAGACGATGGCCCGGCCCTCGAAGGCGTCCGGGTCGTCGGGGCTGGAGAGGAAGCGCGCGCGGAAGCTCTCGGAGATCACGCTGGTCTTCATCACCGCCGCGTCGAACAGATTGCCGCCCATCACCACCAGCCCGGCGCTCTCCAGGAGCGGGCGGCTCCAGGGGCGGATGACATCCTCGTCCAGCGGGCGCGCGTCGGCGACATTCTCGGCCGCGGTCCGCCCGTTGACGCCGAGCGCCTCGCCATGCAGCCGGCCGGCGCGCAGCAACTCGCCCATCACCGCCGGCACGCCGCCGGCGCGGTGATAGTCCTCGGCCAGATAGTCGCCCGCCGGCTGGCAGTTGACCAGCAGCGGAATGTCGTAGCCGCAGTCCTGCCAGTCCTCCAGCGCCAGCTCCACGCCCATATGGCGGGCGATGGCGTTGATGTGGATCGGGGCGTTGGTGGAGCCGCCGATGGCGCTGTTGACGGCAATCGCGTTCTCGAAGGCGGCGCGGGTCAGGATACGGTCCGGCGTCAGGTCCTCATGGATCATGGCGACGATGCGCCGCCCGGTCTCATAGGCGTATTGGGCGCGCTCCTTGTGCGGGGCGGGCGGCGCGGCCGAACCCGGCAGCGACATGCCGAGCGCCTCGGCGAGCGAGTTCATGGTCGAGGCGGTGCCCATGGTGTTGCAATGGCCGGGGCTGGGCGCGGAGGAGGCCACCATCTCGATGAACTCCTCGAAGCCGATTTCGCCGGCCGCCTGGAGCTTGCGCGCCTCCCAGACGATGGCCCCGGAGCCGGCCCGCTTGCCCTTCCACCAGCCGTTCAGCATCGGGCCGCCGTTCAGCGAGATCGCCGGCAGGTTGGCGGTCGCCGCCGCCATGATCATCGCCGGCGTGGTCTTGTCGCAGCCGGTGGTCAGGATCACGCCGTCGATGGGGTAGCCGTGCAGGATCTCGACCAGGCCGAGATAGGCCAGATTGCGGTCGATGGCGGCGGTCGGCCTGCGGCCGCTTTCCTGGATCGGATGCACCGGGAACTCGATGGGCACGCCGCCGGCTTCGCGAATGCCGGCCCGCATGCGCTCCGCCAGGCTCTGATGGATGCGGTTGCAGGGCGAGAGGTCGGAGCCGGTCTGCGCGATGCCGACGATGGGCTTGCCGGACTGCAGCTCCTCGCGGGTGATGCCGTAATTCATGTAACGCTCGATATAGAGCGCCGTCATGCCGGGGTCCCCCGGATCGTCGAACCAGCTTCGGCTGCGCAGCGTCTTCCCGGCCATCTCCCGAACTCCCATCGCTCCGATAGCGCAAGACTAGCCGACCGACCGCCCGGAACAAACCGGATCGGCCGAATAAGCCGGGCTCAGCGCTCCGGCTCCAGCGCGGCGCGGATGGCGGGCAGGCGGGCGCGAAGCAGCGCCCAGACCAGCAGGCAGAGCGCGGCCCCGCCCAGCACCGGCCAGGCCAGCCCCAGAATGTCGGCAAGCCCGCCCATGGCGAGCGCCCCCAGCGCCGGGCCGGCGCGGAAGCTCAGGCCATAGACGCCCAGCACCCGGCCCAGCATCTCCGGCGGCGCGCCGGTCTGGATCAGGCTCTGCGCGCCGACGCCCATCACCACCATGGCGAAACCCGCCGCCGCCAGCGCCGCCAGCGCCACCGCGAAGGAGCCGACCAGCGCGAACAGCGCCACCAGCCCCGCATGGGCCGCCGCGCCGGCGAACACCACCGCCGCCAGCCCGCGCCGCCCGCCGCGCCGGCCGAGCCAGAGGCCGCCCACGATGGCGCCGAGCCCGTTGGCCGCGACCAGCATCGAGAAGCCCTCCGCGCCCCGGTCGAACACGACATCGGCGAAGGCCGGCAACAGTTCGACATAGGGGCGCACCAGCAGGGCTGCGGCCAGCAGCAGCGCCACCAGCGGGCCGATGCCGGCATGGCGGGCGACATAGACGAAGCCGTCGCCCATCTCGCGGAACAGCCCCCGGCCGGCGCTCGCGGCGCGCGCCGCCGGCTGGAGGCGCAGCAGCGGCAGCACCGCGAGGAAGGCGCCGAAGCTCGCCGCGTTGAACAGAAAGGTCCACCCGGCGCCGAGATGCACGAGCACCGGCGCGGCCAGCGCCGGGCCGATGAAGCGCGCCAGGTTCCAGCCGATGGAGTTGACCGCCACCGCGGAGGGGATGTCCTCGCGCCGCACCAGCGCCGGCAGCACCGAGAGCCGCGCCGGCTGCACGGCGGCGGTCGCGAAGCCGAGCAGCAGGGTCAGCAGGAACAGCGACAGCGGCGCGATCTGCCCGCCCAGCGTCAGGCCCGCCAGCAGCAGCGCCTGGACGCAGAGCAGGCCCTGCATGGCGGCGATGATCGCCAGCCGGCTGATGCGGTCGGCGACCGCCCCGGCGAGCGGCCCGAGCAGCAGCGAGGGCAGAAATTCCGCCATGGCGATCAGGCCGAGATAGGCGGCGGAATGCGTCAACTCCCAGGCCAGCGCGCCCACCCCGGTGCGCTGCATCCAGGTGCCGACCAGCGACACCGCATTGCCGGCGAAATAGAGCCGGTAGTTGGGATTGTTGGCGAAGGCGCGGCGGATGCCGCCGCCCGCCTGCGCGTCCGGCATCACTCCAGCCGGAAGCCCTGCCGGGCGAGGAAGGCGCCGAAATCCGCCCGCTCGCGATGCGACACCTGGCGCGCCTTGTCCTCCGACCAGCCGTAGAAGGGCGCCTCGCCGAAGCGCTCGCGGTCGCGCTGCTTCTCCTCGGGGATGCTGTAGGCGCGGTCGCGCCGGCGGTCGTAGGCGTCCACGCCGGCGGCCAGCCGGTCGTCATCGTAGCGGTCGGTGTGCACGGTCACCGAGGGCGGCAGCCGCATGGAGATATAGCCCTCGGCCGCCGGCCAGCCGACGGAGAGGCCGGCGACGGGAAACACCCATTGCGGCAGCTCCAGCAGCTCCGCCACCCGGGCGGCGTGGTTGCGCAGCACGCTGATCGGGCAGCAGCCGAGGCCCGAGGCCTCCGCCGCCAGGATGAAGGTCTGCATGGCGAGCGCGGCATCGACGGTGGGGTTGAAGGCGGCGTCGAGATGGTCGTTGGCGAAGGGCTTGCCGCGCAGCTCGCAGATGCGCCGGATGCGCCGCCCGTCGCCGCACCAGACCAGGAAGACCGGCGCGGCGCCGATCCAGGGCATGGCGGGGATCAGCGCCGCAAGCTCGGCCCGCAGCGCCGGATCGGCGACCCGGACGACCGAAGCCTGCTGCAGGTCGGACTTGGCGCTGGCCGAGAAGGCGCAGGCGAACAGGAGGTCGAGCAGCGCTTCCGGCACCGGGCGGTCGGCATAGCGGCGATGGGTGCGCCGGTCGAGAATGGCGGCGAGCGGTCCCTCGGCCGGGAGGTCCGCGCCGCCCGGCGTCTCGGGGCCGTAACGCTTGTGCACCAGATCGGCCAGGGTCCGGGCCATCGCTTGTCCTTTCGGGCTGCGGAGAGGATAGCGCCCAGCCTATGCCGGCCGCGGCGGCGGCGGAAGACGCAGGCTTGCGGCGGGGCCGGGGTCGGTTGCAGACTGGCGCCTCCCTCCCGAGACGCGAAAGGCGCTGCTGCTCCCGTGACCCGAGGCATCCGTTCCGGCCTCGCCCAGTATGGCGACGCCGGGCTCTCCTTCTTCCTGCGCAAGGCGTTCATCAAGGCGATGGGCTATTCCGACGAGGCGCTGGAGCGCCCGATCGTCGCCATCACCGACACCTATAGCGGCTATAATGGCTGCCACCGCACCGTGCCGGAGCTGATCGCCGCCATCGAGCGCGGCGTCATGCATGCCGGCGGGCTGCCGATCCGCTTCCCCACCATCTCGATCCACGAGAGCTTCTCGCATCCGACCAGCATGTTTCTGCGCAACCTGATGGCGATGGACACGGAGGAGATGATCCGCGCCCAGCCGATGGACGCGGTCGTGCTGATCGGCGGCTGCGACAAGACCGTGCCGGCCCTGCTGATGGGCGCGGCCAGCGCCGGCCTGCCGGCGATCCTGGAAGTGACCGGGCCGATGATGACCGGGCATTTCCGGGGCGAGCGGCTCGGGGCCTGCACCGACTGCCGGCGCCTCTGGGGCCTCTATCGCGCCGGCGAGATGGACGAGGCGGAGATCGAGGCGGCGGGCGGACGGCTGATGCCGACAGCCGGCACCTGCATGGTGATGGGCACCGCCTCCACCATGGCGCTGATGACCGAGACGATCGGCATGATGCTGCCGGGCGGCGCGGCCATCCCGGCGGCGCACGCCGACCGGCTGCGCCACGCCGAAGCGACCGGAAGGCGCGCCGTCGCGCTGGCGGCGGAGGGGCTGACGCCCGACCGGATCATGACGCCGGCGGCCTTCGAGAACGCCTTTCGCATGCTGCTCGCGGTCGGCGGGTCGGCCAACGCGCTGATCCACATGACCGCCGTCGCCGGGCGGCTCGGGGTCGAGGTCGATCTCGCGGCGATCGACGCCATGGGCGCGGAGACGCCGGTGCTGGTCGATCTCAAGCCCTCCGGGGCGCATTACATGGAGGACCTGCACCGGGCCGGCGGCGCGGCGCCGATCCTGAAGGCGCTGCGCGGCCTGCTGAACGAGGACGCGCTCACGGTCACCGGGCGCACGCTCGGCGAGGAGATCGACCGCGCCCCGGACGAGCCGGGCCAGACGGTGGTGCGCCCGCTGGACCGCCCGATCTGGCCGGAAGGCGGGCTTGCGGTGCTGCGCGGCACGCTCGCGCCCGACACCGCCGTCATCAAGCAGTCCGCCGCCAGCCCCGAACTGCTGACGCATGAGGGGCGCGCGCTGGTGTTCGACGGGCTGGAGGACCTGGCGGCGCGGATCGACGATCCCGACCTCGACGTGGAGCCCGAGGACATTCTGGTGCTGCGCAACGCCGGGCCGAAGGGCGGGCCCGGAATGCCGGAGGCCGGCTCGCTGCCGATTCCGAAGAAGCTGGCCGTGCGGGGCGTGCGCGACATGGTGCGTATCTCGGATGCGCGCATGTCGGGCACGGCGTTCGGAACCATCGTGCTGCATTGCTGCCCGGAGGCGGCGGCCGGCGGGCCGCTGGCGCTGGTCCGCACGGGAGACCGCATCCGCCTCGACACGCCCGCCCGCCGGCTGGACCTGCTGGTCGATGAGGCCGAACTGGCGGCGCGCCGGAAGGCCTGGCGTCCGCCGGAGCATGAAGGCGCGGGACGCGGCTATCTGCGCCTCTATCTGGAGACGGTGACGCAGGCCGACCGGGGCTGCGACTTCGACTTTCTCACTCGGGACGGTCGTTGATGCGCGGATAGGCGACCCGGCCCCAGCGGTCCGAGTCCGGGTTCTGCTCCAGGTCGCGGCGCATGATGTCCAGGATCGCCGGCACGAGCGCGGCCATGATGTTGCTGCCGTCGCGAATCTGGTCGCGGCCGAAGCCGGCGGGCCAGGTCGCGCCGCCATGGAAGATCTGGTTGCGCAGCGTGTAGAGCCGGCGGAAGATCCGGGAGAGAACCGCGAAGGGTTCCCGGTTCGCGACGGCGCGCATAGCCGCCATTGCGCCGGTCGCGCATTGCGCTCCCTTGAGACGGGCGAGCCAGCCATCGACCGCTTCCGCCATCCGGCTCTCGATAATCTTGGCCAGCGCCTGCCGGGCAAGCGGGCGATAGCCCTCGCCTCACTCCAGAACATCGGCCTGCATCCGCTTCACGAACTCGCAGGCCATCGGCAAACTCCCGATCGTCGCAGCGCGCTGTGGCATGGGGGTGCTCCTTCGTGTGGCTGTTTTCGAACCACAGGGAGAACCCCTTCCAACCCTGACACAGAACCTCATATATCACCGCGAACGCAACAGGGGTTGACTTCCGCGCGGGCCGCAGCTTCGATAATGGCGCCACTTGGGAGATATGCGCCATGAGCATGAGAGTGACGGCTTTCCTGCGTCTCTTCCGCGCTCGTTTCTTCACAAGCCTGGGGTGCTGGCGGGCTGGACTGTCGGCCGATGCATGTTTGCGATTTGCCCCACCTCTCCGCGCGACATATCTTGCGCCGGTCATCTTGTTCCCGGTCTTCATCGCCGGCCATGCGGACCGGGTGGCGGCCGATGAGGCATATTTCTGGTTCAAGAACGAAGGCACCGGCAGCAGGGTCGAGGCCCAGGGGAGTTTGGATCTGTCGGGAAGGGAAGAGATTGACAACACTCAATTAATAGAAGGCGTAGATATAATTTACTTGGCAAGTTCTTCGGCAAATCTATATGGAATATCAAAATCGTCTGGTACGAGCAATCGATTCGGACGCCATATTGACTGCAATATCAATGTAGTTAGTAGTCCTGGTACTGTTTACAGATACTTGAGGGCTGAATCTTATAGTTCAAATTTCTACGTCTATATTAATCCTCAAACTTTCTGTGAAATATCTGTTGAGGGAACCAGTCGAAATGGAGATACTGCCAGCTTCGCAGGCGGGGTGGCGACCTGGACCGGATCTCTGAAGGATACTCTTCTCGACGATGAATTCCACATCGAAATTACATTCAGAAACAATAAAGCTATTTTCTCAACGAGAAATCCAGCGGAGAGGAAACCGGTCCAGACCACGAATCTGGAAGCAGAGGCAGGGGATAAGAAAGTCATATTGCGTTGGAGGGACCCGAATAATACCATCCCGATCTCGAAATATCAGCTCCGAATAGACAGAAATAACGATAGGGATTTCGGTGACGCCGACGAGGATTGGAATGACATTTCGGGAAGTGGTGGCGGCACCACCAGTCATGAATTGACAGGGCTGGAGAACGGCAAGACGTACGGGTTTCAGGTCCGGGCGGTGAACAATCATGCCGAAGGCCTCGCTTCCGAAACGCAGACGGCGACGCCGCAGATCCCGGCGCCAATCGCGCCAGGCGACTTGAATGCGGTCGCCGGCAGCGGGCAAGTGATGCTGCGCTGGACGGACCCGGAGAACGTCACGATCACAGGGTATAAATATCGATACAAGACGGACGGAGACTATGGTGACTGGACGGCGATGACGGGGATAACCGGAAACGTCGCAGAGGCCACGGAATTCACCGTCACCGGGCTGGACAACGGCAAGGAACATACATTCCAGATCCGCGCGGCGAACGCCGCCGGCGACGGCCCCGAGTCGGCAGAGGTCAAGGCGACGCCGGTTCTGTCGCCGCCTTCGGCTGCAACGTTGACCGCCTCGCCGGGCCCGCTGCAGGTCACTCTCTCATGGACGCTCGACCCGGCCGACGCCAGCATCCAGAGGTGGGAGTATCGGCAGCGCGAGGGCGGGGCGGCCTTCGGTGACGCGTGGCGCGATATCCCGGGCAGCGGCGCGGCGACGCGGAGCCATAGGGTGCAGGGCCTGACCGCCGGTGTCGCATATGGCTTCCAGGTCCGCGCGGTGAACGCCGCCGGCGACGGCGCGGCGTCGGATGCGGCGTCGGCGACGGCGGCGCCGCTGGCGGACACGGCGCCGACCTTCGGCGCGGAGACGATCACCGAGCGGAGTTATACGCAGAATGCGGCGATTGCGCCGCTGCAACTGCCGCAGGCCACAGACGGCAACGGGACGCTCAGCTACAGCCTGAGCCCGTCCCTGCCGGCGGGACTGAAGCTCGACTCCTCGACCCGGCAAATCACCGGAACGCCGACGACAGCGCAGCCGGCGACGACCTATGTCTGGAAAGTGTCGGATGCAGACGACAACGAGGCCGAGTCGGACACGGACGCTCTGACTTTCACCATTGAAGTGACAGAGGCGTCGTTGCCAACGGTGACGCTGGTTCTGGACCCGGCCTCGATCTTGGAGGATGGCGGCGTGGCGATGGTGACGGCGCGCCTCGACCGGGCGTCGAACACCGCGACGGTCATCGCACTCTCGGTCGCGGCCGACGTCACGCTGAGCGGCGACAGCCTGGCCATCCCGGCCGGAGCGACTGTAAGCGCCGGCGCCGTGACGGTCACGGCGATCGACGATGATGTCGATGCCGCAGACAAGCAGGTGACGGTGTCGGGGTCGGCGACCGGCGGGGTGACGGGGCCAGCCGATGTGACCCTCACCATCCGGGACGACGACGCGCAGCCGGTGGTGACGCTGCTGCTGGAGCCGGCGTCGATCCCGGAGGATGGCGGCGTGGCGGCGGTGACGGCGCGCCTGGACCGCCCGTCGGGCGCCGACACTGCGGTGACCGTCTCGGTCGCGCCGGCGGCGGCGGGCGATGTCACGCTGGGCGCGGACAGGGTGCTGACCATCCCGGCCGGACAGACCGTCAGCAGCGGCGCGGTGGCGATCGCGGCGGTCGATAACGCCGTCGAGGCCCCGGACAAGGCGATCTCTATCCAGGCGACGGCGGCGAACGACCTGGGGGTCACCGACCCGGAAGCGGTGATGCTGACCATCACCGATGACGACGGGGTGAGTTCCGAGGCGCGCAAGCGGGTTGCGACGCGGGTGCTGGCGGAGGTCGGGCGGGCGGCCTTGGCCGGGGCGGTGGAGGTGCTCGGCCAGCGCTTCGACGCCGCGCGGTGCGCTGCGGCGGCGAGGCCGGCGCTGGCGCTCGCCGGGTCGCGGGTCGGCGGCGGGTTGCGGCTTGCCGATCGCTCGCTGCGGGAGCGGCTCGACCGGCGGAGCCGCCGCCCGGCCTTTGTCGCCCGGACGCTGAAGGGGTCGGCGCTGCTGCGGGGCAGCGCCTTCTCGCTGCCGCTGGCGGCCTCGGGCGGGGCGTCGTCCGGCCCGGCCTGGTCGGTCTGGGGCCGGGGCGACTGGCGGAGCTTCGAGGGCGCAACCGGGGCGGGCCGCTATGACGGTTCGCAACGCGCCGGCTGGCTCGGGCTGGACGGCTGCCTCGGCGGGCGGTTCGCCGCCGGGCTTGCGCTCTCGCAGAGCGACGGCGAGAGCGACTATCGCCTCGACAGCGAGGAAGGGCGCTTCGAGACCGCGCTGACCGCGCTCTGGCCCTATCTGCAACTGGAGATGAAGGGCGGCGGCCAACTGCGTCTGGTGGCGGGCGCGGGCCGGGGCGAGGCGGAGCACCGCCCGGCGGCCGGAGCCGTGGAGCGGGCCGACCTCGCCATGCTGGCGGCCTCGGTGGGCGGTCGGCTGCCGGTGGCGCGCCGGGGCGCCTTCGCGCTTGCGGCGACCGGCCAGGCGAGCCTGACGCAGCTGGAGACCGACGATGCGCCGTCGGCCCCGTCGCTCGGCGGGCTGAAGGCGACCGGCTGGCGGCTCAGCGCCGGCCTGGAGGCGGCGCATGACGGCCTCGCGCTCGGCGCATCGGGCTGGCGGCTTCAGCCGCGCGGGGCGCTGGCGGTTCGCCAGGATGGCGGCGACGGGCTGGCGGGAGCCGGCGCGGAGCTTTCCGCCGGCGCGCGCCTGTCGCTGCCGGGCGGGCGCTTCGGCCTCGACGCGAGCGGCCACTGGCTGGCGCTGCATTCCGAGGACGAGGCGCGCGAATGGGGCGCGAGCCTGGAGGCGCGGCTGGCGCCGGGCGCGGGCGGGCGCGGCCTCTCGCTGGCCTTCGGCCCGCAATGGGGCCAACAGCAGCGCGGCGCGCTCACGCGCGAGCGCCTGTTCGACGAGGCGCGCGACGACGACGCGCCGCCACGCCTCTCCCTGACGGCGCGCATCGGCTACGGCTTCGCCACCGCCGGCGGCCTGCTGACGCCGTTTGCCGAATGGCGCCTGCCCGCCCGATACGCCGCCACCGGCCTCACCTTTACCACCCCCGGCGGCCTCACCGCCTTCCTCACCGCCGAACATCACGACCCCCACACCCGCCTCGGCATCGGCCTCCGCTTCCGATTCTGACCGGAGGGGCGGCTCCAACGCCCGCCCCGTTCTGCAAGCTTTGGCTTGCTTCCGGGCCGGCGGGGGATGTAGAGTGCGTAGGTCGGAGCGTAGCGCAGTCTGGTAGCGCATCACACTGGGGGTGTGGGGGTCGCAGGTTCGAATCCTGCCGCTCCGACCAGACGCGGAGCGGGGTTCCGGGAATTCCATGGAGCCACTCTCTCTCGCGGTCGCCATCGCCGGGCTGTTCCTTGGCGGGCTGGTCAAGGGCGCCATCGGGCTCGGCATGCCGCTCGTCATCATCTCCGTGCTGGCCATCGTCATGCCGCTGGCTGAGGCGCTGCCGCTCATGGCGGTCTCGCTGGTCGCCGCCAATATCTGGCAGATCTGGGCCACCTGGCGGGCGCGCCCGCGGCTTCGCCAGCTGCTGGCGCTGACGCTGCCGCTCGCCGCCGCCACCTGGATTTCCGCAGGCTTCATCGCCGGCGGCGATCCCCGCTGGCTGAACGCGCTGGTCGGCGCGGTGGTGATCGCCTATGTCGCCATCTCCTGGAGCCGCTGGGAGCCCAGCCTGCCGGAGCGCTGGGAGCCGCTCGCAACCCCGCTCGCCGGCGCGGCGGTGGGCGCCGTCGGCGGCGTCACCGGCGTGTTCGGCCCGCAGCTCGGCGTCTATCTGCTGGCGATCCGCATGGAGCGCGACGCCATGGTCGGGCTGCTCGGCTGGACGCTGCTGGCGGCGTCGGCGACGCTGGCGCTGGCGCTCGCCGGCCACGGACTGCTGGTCGGCAAGGCCGACTGGGCGCGCTCGGTCGCCGCCTTCCTGCCGGCGCTCATCGGCCTCTGGGCCGGCGGCCGGCTGCGCCGCGCCATGCCGGTGGCGCGCTTTCGCCGGCTGGTCATGGTCGGGCTGCTGCTGCTGGGCATTGCCAATCTGCGCGGACTCGTGACATGAAGGCGGCCATGTCTCGCCCCTGCCTCCTCTCCATGACCGCCGGCAGCCGCGACGAGGCGCTCCGGCTTGCCCGGACGCCGGTCGAGGAGCGGCTCGCCGCCCGGCGGGTGCGCGCGCTGCACGGCCATGACTGCCCCTGCGCGGTGGCGCCGCCGATCGCGGGCGGCGATGCGGACTTCCTCGCCTGGATCGCGGCGGAAGCGGGCGGGGAACGGAGGGCCGAGCCATGATCCGCCCGGCGCCCTATCTCTTCCTCTGCGTCGGACACAGCATCGACCATATCTTCATGCTGCTGCTCCCGGCGCTGATCGCCCTTTCCGTGGTCCCCTTCTGGGGCCTCACCTATGGCGAGCTCATGGCGCTGTTCACGCCGGCGGCGGTGATGTTCGGGCTGGGCGCGCCGGTCGCCGGTTGGCTGGCCGACCGCTGGTCCGGCTCCGGCATGATGACCGTCTATTTCATCGGCATGGGCGCTTCGGCCGTGGTCACCGGTCTTGCCGACGGGCCGCTGGCGCTCGGCGTCGGCCTGTTTCTGATGGGAACCTTCGCCTCGATCTACCACCCGGTCGGCATCCCGCTGATCGTGCGCGGCGCCGGCGACCGGCGCGGACGGCTGCTCGGCATCAATGGCGTGTTCGGGAGCGCCGGCATGGCGGTGACGCCGGTGATCGTGGGCGGCCTGCTGGTCCTGGGCGGCTGGCGGCTGGTGTTCATCGTCCCGGGGCTGCTTACGATCGCGCTCGGGCTTGCGTTTCAGTTCGGCTTCCGCGACGGGCTGGCGCTCCGGCGTCCGCGCGTTCAGGCGCTCCGCCCGGCTTCCGAACGCCAGGTCTTTATGCGCGCCATGGCGGTGCTCGGCGTCATTACCGTGGCGACCGGGCTGGTCTTCATCGCGCTCACCAACGGGCTGCCGAAGATCGTCAACCACCGCGTCTCGATCTTCGGCGATGACGCCTTCCTGCTCTCGGCGACCGCGTCGGCCATTCTGGTGGTGGGTGGGCTGTCGCAATTGCTGGGCGGCGAGCTCGCGGACCGTTTCCCCTTGCGCCGGCTCTTCATCGCCGTCTATGCCGGCCTGCCGCCGGCGCTGGCGGCGTCGGCCTTCGCCTTCGATCTGCCGCTGATCCTGGTGCTGACGCTCGCCATGGCGATCGTGGTCGGCAATCAGCCGATCTCCGACAGCCTCTTCGCACGCTACATGCCCGAGCAGTGGCTCTCCACGGCCTATGGCATCCGTTTCGCGCTCTCGCTCTGCACCGGGCTGCTGGCGCTGCCGCTGCTGGGCTTCAGCTTCGATCTCACGGGCGATTTCGACTTCCTGTTCCATGTGCTGGCGGCGGTGGGGCTGATCGTCGTGCTGGCCGCGCTCAAGCTGCCGTCGGAAGCGCCGGCCTCGCCCGCCCCGGAGCCGGCCGCAGCGGCCGAATAGCGCGGTGGAGCGCACCCGGGTCGGCATCGTCGGGGCCGGTCCGGCCGGGCTGATGCTCTCGCATCTGCTGGCCCGCGCCGGCATCGAGAGCGTGGTGCTGGAGCGCCGCTCGCGGGCCTGGATCGAGCAACGGGTGCGCGCCGGCCTCCTGGAGCATGGCAGCGTGGAGCTGCTCGCCCGCACGGGCCTGGGCGCGCGGCTGGAGCGCGAGGCGCTCCGCCATCGCGGCATCGAGATCGCCGCCGGCGGCCGGCGCCGGCATATCGACTTCATGGCGGCGACCGGCGGCAGGGGCGTCACCGTCTATGCCCAGCATGAGGTGGTGAAGGACTTGGTGGCGGCGCGGCTGGCGGCCGGCGGCGATCTGCGCTTCGAGGTCGAGGATGTGCGCCTGGAGGGCGTCGAGGGGCCGGAGCCCCGGCTCCTTTGGCCGGGCGGCGCGCTCGCCTGCGACTTCATCGCCGGCTGCGACGGCTATCATGGCGTCTCGCGCGCCTCGATCCCGCCGGCGGCGCTGAGCGAGTTCCGGCGCGACTTCCCCTATGCCTGGCTCGGGCTGCTGGCCGAGGCGCCGCCCTTTCAGGACGAGCTCATCTACGCCCGCCACGAGGCCGGCTTCGCGCTGTTCTCGATGCGCTCGCCGGAACTGACGCGCGCCTATGTGCAATGCGCGCCGGACGAGGATGCGGCGCGCTGGGAGGATGGCGCGCTCTGGGACGAGCTCGACCGGCGCTTGGGCGTGCGGCTCCATCGCGGGCCGCTGCTGTTGAAATCGGTGACGCCGATGCGCGCCTTCGTGGCCGAGCCGATGCGCCATGGGCGCCTCTTCCTCGCCGGCGACGCCGCCCATATCGTGCCGCCGACGGGCGCGAAGGGCATGAATCTGGCCTTCGCCGATGTGGTGGCGCTGGCCCGCGCCTTCGCCCGCTATTTTCGCGACGGCGACGAGAGCGGCCTCGACGGCTATTCCGAGACCTGCCTCGCGCGCGTGTGGAAGGTGCAGCGCTTCTCCATGTGGATGACGCGCCTCTTGCACCGCGACCCCGCCCATGACGCCTTCGAGCGCCGCCTGCAGGCGGCGGAGCTCGACGAACTGCTCGCCTCCGAAACCGCCCGCCAGCGCCTCGCCGAAAGCTATACCGGCCTGCCGCTCGACCTTGACGGGGTGTAGCGCTGACCCGGATCGCGCATTATCGAGTTGACATGGCAGCGGACAGCCAGTGGCCGCCCGCCTGGAGGCGGGGGTGTTTTGAGCTTCGGCGGCCGCCCCGCTGGCGGCCGCGACGCATGGGGTCAGGCGGCGGCTTGCTGGCTCTCGCCTTCCGGGCTGGCGACCAGCAGGTCGATCAGCGCGGTCGCCAGGTCTTCGATGCGGTCGGAGGCGGTGGCGGTGATCAGGTTGCCGTCCGTCGAGAGCGGCTCCCCGGACCAGGTGGCGCCGACGGCCTCCAGGCGCGCCTGCGAGCCTTCGAGGCCGCTCACCGTGCGGCCCCTGGCGGTCTCGGACGCGACCAGCATCTCCACCGCCTCGCCCACCATGGCGACCGCCTTGCCGCCGTCCAGCATGCCCTTGACCACCCGGCGGGCGTGGGCGTTGTCGCGCAGCGCGGCGATGCTGCGCTCGCCGCCCGGCACCAGCAGGCCGTCGAAATCGCTCGGCAGCACGTCCGACACGCGCGTGTCGATATAGAAATTGTGCCCCCAGGTGCCTTCATGCCAGCCGTTGGCGAGCCCCACCTCATGGCTGACGATGCGAATGGCCGCGCCTTCGGCGACGAGCGCCTTCTGCGTGTCGGTCATGACGGTTTCCTCGAAGCCATTGGCGACGAGCACGGCGACGGTCATACCGGAAAGGCGCTTCTGGTCGGACATGGGCCTGGACACCCCTTCCTTCTCCTGAGTTGCTATGGCGCTCCGCGTCGATGCGTAGCCTTCCCCGGCCCCGGATGGCGGGGTCGGACGGCGTAGCGGCGAACACGGAAGATAATGGCCGACGATAGCAGCCCCGGCCCCGAGGCTCAAGGCCGCCGGCCCGGTCCCTTATGTCGCATCGCCCGCGCGGACGGCGGCCGGGACGGGCTTTGCGAGCGCCGGTCGCTCGGCTATAGAGGGGCCATTCGCCGCCGCCTCGCCAGGACGCCCTCGCCCTTGCCACGACCCCGCCCTTGCCGTCGCCAGAGCCTGCCCGCCGCCCGATGACGCCGCCGCTTTCCGCTTCCCGCGTCCGGCGCGCGCCGCCGGCGGAGCGGCCGTGACGATGCGCGTCTTCCGGCAATTCCGGGGCCTGCCGGCCGACGCGCGGGGCGCCGTCACGGCGCTTGGCAATTTCGACGGCGTGCATGGCGGCCATCGCGCCGTCATCGCCGCCTGCCGCGAGCTCGCCCGGGGCGCGCCGCTCGCCGCGCTCACCTTCGAGCCGCATCCGCGCAGCTATTTCCGCCCCGACGAACCCTCCTTCCGGCTCACCACGCTGCGCGGCAAGCTCTACCAGCTGGAGCCGCTCGGCCTCGACCTGCTCTATGTGCTGGACTTCGACGACGCCATGGCGGCGCGCGCGCCGGAGGCCTTCGCGCGCGAGGTGCTGGCGGAAGGCCTCGGCGTCGCCCATGCGGTGGTCGGCGATGATTTCCGCTTCGGGCGCGCCCGCGCCGGCCGGCCGGCGGACCTCGCCGCCTTCGGACGCCGGCTCGGCTTCGCCGTCACCGTGCTGGCGGATGTGATCGCGCCCGATGGCGTCGGCTACTCCTCCACCCGCGTGCGCGAGCATCTGGCCGCCGGCCAGCCGCGCGAGGCGGCGCGGCTGCTGGGCCGGCCCTGGGAGATCGACGGCGAAGTCCGGGCCGGGCGGCGGCTCGGCCGCACCATCGGCTTCCCGACCGCCAATCTGGGGCTGGGCGAGCTGCTGACGCCCGCCCACGGCGTCTATGCGGTGCGCGCCGGGCTGGAGGAGGCTTCGGGCTGGGTCTGGCGCGACGGCGTCGCCAATCTCGGCGTCCGGCCGACCGTGGACGGCGAGCAACTGGCCTTCGAGGTCCATATTTTCGACTTCGCCGAAGACATTTACGGCCGCACGCTGCGGGTGCGGATGCTGGACTTCATCCGCCCGGAGCGCCGCTTCGACGGCCTCGACGCGCTCAAGGCGCAGATCGCCGCCGACTGCGCCACCGCCCGCGAAAGGCTGGCCGCCAGCCCCTGACCTCTCAGAGCAGGTCGCGGAGCATGGCGACAACGATGTGAGAGGGGAGCGCTGAATGATGCAGGACAGGTCCTGGAAGAACCAGCCCCTTTTCATGATGGTTCGGGCAAACGAACTCGGGCGACTCGTGGAGCACCTCGAGGTTGAACAGAGGGACGGCGTTTGGCGCGAAGGAACGAATATAGCGGTCCCGGTACTTTTGGCCCTCGCCGCCGAGATCGGTCTGAAGGCGTGGCATAGAAGCGAGGGCAACAAGGTGCCGAAAACTCATGATCTCCTAGATCTATTCGATACCTTGGGAGAGAAAGCGCGGAGACGTCTTCAAGACAAGATGCCGGAAGTTCCCGGAGAGATTCCGGAATTTCCGGTCTATCCAGGCATAAGAGACGCACTGCGCCAAAACAAGGACATCTTCACACGTTGGAGATATGCGTATGAACACAATTCTGTGACAGCCGAAACGGGCGTCCTCAGGGCAGCGCTCAAGGCAATTGTCGATGCATATATCGTCGAGATGCCTTCGGAGCGACGCCTCAAGGGTTAGGTCGATACGGTGCAGCGTTTGTGTTGTGACGCTCGATATCCGTGGGTAGATGCCAGAATTCTAGTTCGATACCCAAGAACGGTCCGGTAATTCCCGCTCGGTGTTGGGCGATGGATCATCTTGCTTCCGGTCAATTCAAGCACAGCTAGAAAGGGCGAAGATTTTGCAGGTTTAGAATCCGGCATTATGAGAAAGGATTCTGACAATTACCTAAACATGATCATTGAAAAAGTAGAATTCAGGATTGATTTTTCTTCCACTACACCCCGAAAGATGCGCGAGTATTATTCCAAGTCCGTTCGCAATATTCTTGACTCTCTTATCTTGAGTGCTTTTTCGAGTGATATAATATGGCTTCATTGGAAACTCCGGTGCAGCCCAAAAATTTCCAGTCTGTTCATTACCAAGAGCGTGAAGAAAACCATTCATGCTGAAAATCATAGTAATTGGATCGATCATCTTTGGCATTTTGTTTTCAATTTCATTTTCATGATCTAGCCCAATTATTCCCACAATAGGATTTGTATAATATCCACCTTCAAGCTGTTTGCCAACGCCTACACCTCCGGGTAAAACGCGAGCACTATCTTTACAAGTTAGATTCAATTCAGCCAAATTACATTGCAATTTACTTACTGCATCTTCCAAAGTTGCCTTTCGCAATGTTCTCTTTACTTCAAATATACCTACCACCGACTCTAGGGGAATGATTTCCGCTCCACCCTGCTTGTCGAGTGAGAAAATTCGATTCGGAACTAAGGAATCTACGATTACAACATCTAGCTGTTGAGATATTATCGGATTGTGATTTTTGCTTTTTGCAAAAACAATATAGCCGTGCGCTATTCGAAATCTATCAGGTAAGACATTTGATAGAAATCCTCTCATTTCATCTTCAATAGAAATCCCACTGAGATGAATATTTTTCACGTATTGATTAACGAAATGCGATTTCTGCAGTAGATATTCTACATACTGTGAATGCAGCGAGAAAATATCTCGGTATGACGGAGTTCGTGGCATTTTCTTGTCCTCTTAAGATTTGATTTTTCGTCCACGCAAGTGCGCTACACTCGGAATCCACTACACATTCTCGAACCTCATCGTGCCGGTGACGCCCGGGGGCATTGGATACCGACGGTATCGCCGCAATCGAAGGTCGATCCCTCTTGTAGGTATTCACTCCACCGCGAATAAGACCGTTCGCTTCTGCTCGACTGTAGCTCTCCCGGTATTATATTCCTTTAGAGGGCGGGATTCCAGAACCTCGCCGGCGAGCGCGCCGGCACCGGTCGAGGCCTCGACAGCGACCTCGGAGGAGGCATCCGCGGGCGAAACCGGCCCCTGCTCCGTGTCTTGGCGCTGTTGCTTCTCTGCCCCGGCTTTCCGTTGGCGGCGCGAGCGCTCGGCATGGTACATTTACTCAGCCTTGCAGCCGAACCGCGCGGAGCGCCTTTCCGCGTGCGGGCAGTTCAGCGCTTGGTCCTGCCGCGCTTTGGGAGTAGCGCGGATCGCGGCTCAAAGCAGGTCGCGGAGCATGGCGACCAGCGGGCGGTCGGCGGGGGGCATCGGCCAGTCGCGCATCTCGCGCGGGCGCACCCAGGCGAGGCGCTGGCCTTCCCTCGGCTTCGGAACGCCCCGCCAGACGCGGCAGACATAGAGCGGCATCAGCAGGTGAAAGTCGGCATAGGCGTGGCTGGCGAAGGTGAGCGGGGCCAGGCAGGAGGTCTCGGTGTCGATGCCGAGCTCCTCCCGGAGCTCGCGCAACAGCGCGGCCTCCGGCGTCTCGCCGGGCAGCACCTTGCCGCCCGGAAACTCCCAGAGCCCGGCCATCGCCTTGCCTTCGGGGCGCTCGGCCAGCAGCACGCGGCCGTCGCGGTCCACCAGCGCCGCGGCGACCACCAGCAGCGGGCCGGCCATCAGGAGCGGTAGGAGCCGTTGATGTCGATATAGCCGTGGGTCAGATCGCAGGTCCACACCACCGCCCGGCCGCGCCCGACGCCGACATCGACCGCGATGGAAATCTCCCGGCCCTGCATATGCCGGGCCACCGGCGTCTCGTCATAGTCCGGCGCGACCTGTCCGCCGCGCGTGATCTCGACGCCGCCGATGGCGATGCGCAGCGCATCCCGGTCCGCCCGCTCGCCCGCCTTGCCGACCGCCATCACGATCCGCCCCCAATTGGCGTCCTCGCCGGCGATCGCGGTCTTGACCAGCGGCGAGTTGGCGATCGCCAGCCCGATGCGCCGGGCGGCGCGCGCCGAGGCGGCCCCGGTGACGGCGACCTCGACGAACTTGCTCGCGCCCTCGCCGTCGCGGACGATCTGCTGGGCGAGGTCGCGGCAGACCGCCTCCAGCGCCCGCGCGAAGTCGCGCAGCATGGGCGCCTCGGGCGGGGGATTGCCGGCCGCGCCGGTGGCGGCGACCAGCACCGTGTCGCTGGTCGAGGTGTCGCTATCGACGGTGATGGCGTTGAAGCTCCGCGCCACCGCCCGGCTCACCAGAGGCTGCAGCAGCGCGGGCGGGATGCGCGCATCGGTGAACAGATAGGCGAGCATGGTCGCCATATCGGGCGCGATCATGCCCGAACCCTTTGCGATGCCGGCGATGCGCACCGTCCGGCCGCCGATCCGCGCCTCGGCCGACGCGCCCTTGGGGAAGGTGTCGGTGGTCATGATGGCGCGCGCCGCGCCTTCCCAGCCGCCGGGCGCCAGCGCCGCGGTCAGCGCCGGCAGCCGCTCCACGATGGTGCGCTCGGCCGGCAGCGGCTCGCCGATGACGCCGGTGGAGGAGACGAACACTTCCCCCTCCGGGCAGCCGAGCGCGCGGGCGGTCGCCGCCACGGTCTGCGAGACGGCCCGCTCGCCCGCGCGGCCGGTGAAGGCGTTGGCGTTGCCGGCGTTCACCACGATGGCGCGCGCCCGCCCGCCCGCGAGCGCCCGCCGGCACCACTCCACCGGCGCCGAGGCGGTGAGCGAGCGGGTGAGCGCGCCGGCGATCGCGGCGCCGGGCGCAAGCTCGGCCAGCAGCAGATCGTCGCGGCCCCGATAGCGGATGCCGGCATTGACGGTGGCGAAGCGCAGCCCGGCGATCTCGGGCATGGCCGGAAAGCCGGCCGGGGCCAGCGGCGAGATCGTGCTCATTGCTTGCGCCCCTCGGCGTCGTAGCGCTCGACGGCCGTTTGCGTCCGCAGCTCCTCGATATGCTCCTGGAGCAGCCGCTCGCGCAGCTGGCGCGACAGCGCCTGGCGGGCCTGCTCGAAGGGGGGCGCGTCCGGTCGGGCCTTTTCGTGCACCAGGATCACATGCCAGCCGAATTGCGTCTGCACCGGCTCCCGGCTGTATTGCCCCGGCTCCAGCGCCAGCACGGCGTCCTGGAAGGGCGCGACCATGGCGCCCATGCCGAAGGGGGGGAGTTCGCCGCCCTTGGCCTTGCTGGGGCCGATGGAATGCCGGGTGGCGAGCGCGGCGAACTCGGCGCCCTCGTCCAGCTGGCGGATAATGTCGCGCGCCGCCGCCTCGTCGGCGAGCAGGATGTGGCTCGCCCGCATCTGCAGCTTGCCCTTGCCCTCCGGATAGGTCTCGTCATAGAGCGCCCGCACCCGGGCCTCGTCCTCGAAGGGCTTGAGATACTCCACCATGTAATACTGGCTGAGCAGGGAGCGCCGCCGGGCGGCCAGTTCGCGCTGGAACTCCAGCCTCCGGTCGAGGCCCTCGGCCTCGGCGACCGCCAGCATCAGATACATCTCGATGACGCGCTCGCGGGCGACCTGCAGGATGACCTGCGGCGTCGCGCCCCGCATGGTCGGGGCGAGCTGGGTCGCCTCGCGCTCGACCTCCGATCTGTGGATGAGGACGTCGCCCACCTTGGCGACCACCGGATCGACCGCCTGTGCGGCGGCGACGGCCGGGGCCGCCATGGCCGCCAGCAGAAAGAGAATGAGACGCATGAAGAGGATCGCCCTGTCGAAGCCGCCGGAACGCCCCCCAGCATGGACGCCAAGCCGCCCCCGGTCAATTCAGTTTGTTCTCGACAGCGGCAGTCAACCCCTGTTGCGTTCGCGGTGATATATGAGGTTCTGTGTCAGGGTTGGAAGGGGTTCTCCCTGTGGTTCGAAAACAGCCACACGAAAGAGCACCCCCATGCTACAGCGCGCTGCGACGATCGGGAGTTTGCCGATGGCCTGCGAGCTCGTGAAGCGGATGCAAGCCGATGGTCTGGAGTGAAGCGAGGGCTATCGCCCGCTTGCCCGGCAGGCGCTGGCCAAGATTATCGAGGGCCGGATGGCGGAAGCGGTCGATGGCTGGCTCGCCCGTCTCAACGGGAGCGCAATGCGCGACCGGCGCAATGGCGGCTATGCGCGCCATTTACTGCTCCGTGCGAAGGTGCGGGGCGCGGTGTCGGAGGAGTGTGCGGACGGAATGGCGGAGAAGACGGATGCGCCCCGGCGCCAGCATAATGCGGACCGGATGCGGCGCGCGGACGCCTGGCTCCAGCGGAGCCGGGCGGAGGACACGGAGGACATAGAGCGGTTCATCTTCCTGTGGATCGCCTTCAACGCCGCCTATGGCGACGAAGACGCCATGCGCGATTTCGCCGAGGCTCCGGTGGGGCAGCCGAGCGAAGCCGCGCGTTTCAACACCTTCCTGCTCCGCATCGTCCGCAACGACCCGGATCGCGTCCTCTACGGCATCCTCTGGGAGCGCTATTCGGGGCCGATCCGCAAGCTGCTGAACAACCCCTATGTCTATCGGCCCTTCTGGCGCGCGGTCCAGCGCGGCGGCGGCGACGGCTGGCGGGAACGGCTGGCGGCGGACAATCGGGAGGTGGAGCGCGCCGTCGCGAGCCGCGACAGCTTCGCCATCCTGACCCGGATATTCCGCCGGCTCTACACGCTGCGCAATCAGATCTTCCATGGCGGCGCGACCTGGCCCGCCGGCTTCGGCCGCGACCAGATTCGCGACGGCAGCAACATCATGGCTGCGCTCGTGCCGGCGATCCTGGACATCATGCGCCGCGACCTGGAGCAAAACCCGGATTCGGACCGCTGGGGCCGGGTCGCCTATCCGCGCATCAACGACCGTCCCGAATGAGAAAGTCGAAGTCGCAGCCCCGGTCGGCCTGCGTCACCGTCTCCAGATAGAGGCGCAGATTGCCGCGCCCGGCGCCTTCATGCTCCGGCGGACGCCAGACCGCCCGGCCCGACGCCCGTCAGCACTCGCCCACTTTCAACGAGCCGCTGCAGTTGCTGACTTCATCGAAGTCGCCGAACTTGACGGTGATGCTGCTTGTGGCGGTGTCGCCATCGCCATCGTCGCAAGATGCGTCTTCGACCTTGCACTTCTTGTCGTCCGTCACCGTGACCTGGTCGTCGTTCGTTATCGTGCATGTCGCATCGCCGGTCCGCGCCGGGCTGTCGTTCCAGCGACGGAGGCAGTTTGCCGCCGTGATGTCGGACATATTGCAGAGATCGCCCCCGCCGTTTGTGCAGCAATGCACTTTCTGGACATGATGGCCCGCCCGGTTGGTTCTTCTGACTTTGGTCCCGGCAATGGTATGCCATTGGGGAGAGGCGTTCGAGCGATAGACCCAAACGTGCACCTTTCCATATTCCGAGCAATCGTTGAAAACCTCGTACCAGGTCTTTTTCAACCAACCCCGGTTGACCCACATCGCAGAAACGCAGTCCGAATCCGCCTGGCTGATATCTCCCCGGCACCATTGGGCCTGCAGTTCGGCGGGCCGGAACAGCAGCAGCGCCACGACGCACGCCGCTGCGGCGTAGGCCAGCCGGGCAAAGCCGCCGACGGGCGGCGAGAGTCGATTGCGAGCGATCATGGCGAGATCCTCCTCCGTTTCCCGCCGGGAGCGGGCCCCTCCCGGCTGCGACAGTCAAGCGCAGGGGCGAGCTACAGATATTCGATGCCCGCCAGCAGCAGGCCGGCGACCGTCACCGCCGCGCCGACGATCCACTTGACCCCGTCCGCCATCAGCTTGACCAGGTGGCGTTCGCTGGCCTGGATGCGTTCGCCCAGCCGCCTTTCGGCAGCGCGGACTTTGTCCTTCACGCCCTGGATGCGGTCGAGAATGTCCCGGTCCGCCGATTGCGCCACAACGCCAATCCTTCCATCGCGATCCGCTGAGCATATTGTGAACGAGGCGGAGCGCGCAAGGGGCGTGGACATTTTTCGGGCGCGTGTCAGGAGAGCTGCTCGATCCGTTTCGCCCGGATCAGGTCGAAGTCGATCTCGGCCCCCAGCCCCGGGCCTTCCGGGGCGTGCACGCGCCCCTCGCCATCGACCTCGATCTCCTTCGCCAGGCCGTAGCGGTGCGCGCCGTCCGGCATCAGCACCTCGAACATCTCGGTATTCGGGATCGAGCAGATCAGATGCAGGTTGGCGACATTGTTGAGCGAGTTGCCGCCGTGATGCACCTCGTAGGACATGTGGAACGCCTCGGCGAGATGCGCCGTCTTGAGGCAGGCGGTCAGCCCGCCCTTCACCGCCACGTCGCCGCGCAGATAGTCGGTCGCCTGCAGCAGCAGCCAGGGCGCATAGGCCTGGAAGCCGCCGGGGCTGTATTCGGTCGCCAGGATGGGGATGTCCAGCTTCTGGCGCAGCTTGACATAGTTGGCGATGTCGTCGTCCGCGAGCGGGTCCTCATACCAGTAGAAGCCGAGCCGCTCCGCCGCCCGCCCGACGCGCAGCGCCGCCGGATAGTCGTAGGACCAGGTGCTGTCGAGCATGAGCCGGTAGTCGTCGCCGACGGCCCTGCGCACCGCCTCGCAGACGCGGATATCCTCGTCGGGGTCGGTGGGCGGGTGAATCTTGTAGGCCTTCCAGCCGGCGTCGCGGAAGGAGACCGCCTCCTCGGCATAGGCTTCCGGCGTCCCCAGCACGGCCGAGCTCGCATAGGCCGGAGCGCTGCTGCGCACCGTGCCCATCAGCCGGTGGATCGGCAGCCCCGCCGCCTTGCCGGCGATGTCCCAGAGCGCGATATCGACCGCGCCGATCGCCCGCCAGGTGGTGTTGCGGTTGCGCGCCATGAGGCGGAGATAGAGCTTCTCGCGGTCGAGCGGGTTCTCGCCCATCACCTGCGGCTTCAGATAGCGCATCAGCGAGGCCGCGTCGTCGGCCGCGCCCCGACTGGCGGAGCCGAGAAAGGCGTGGCCCTCCAGGCCCTCGTCGGTGCGCAGGGTCAGCAGGCCGAGTTCGCTGCGGCCCTCGAAGCGCCCGGTGTGGCGCCCATAGCTGGTGGCCGGGATGTCGTCCCAGGCGAACAAAGTGAGCGTCATGTCGTCGATGCGCACGGTCGGCCTCCTCTCGTCTTGAATCGGAGCCGAAAGCGTCTCATATGCCGGGCCGGGACGGAACAGGCCGGGAGAGGGGCATGGGCGAAGAGAAGCGGGCGTTCGAGGCGGAGGTGGGCCGCATCCTCGAACTCATGGCGCATTCGGTCTATTCGGACAAGGAGATCTTCCTGCGCGAACTGATCTCCAACGCCGCCGACGCCTGCGACCGGCTGCGCTACCGCGCCATCGCGGAGCCGAGGCTGCTCGGCGACGATCCCGACTTCCGCATCCGCATCGAGGTGGACAAGGCGGCCCGCGCGATCGCCGTCTCGGACAATGGCGAAGGCATGGACCGGGAGGCGCTCGCCGCCAATCTCGGCACCATCGCGCGCTCCGGCACCGCGGCCTTCGCGGCGCAACTGACCGGAGACGAGAAGCGCGACACGGCGCTGATCGGCCAGTTCGGCGTCGGCTTCTATTCGACCTTCATGGTGGCGGAGCGCGTGCGCGCGGTGTCGCAGGCGGCCGGCGCGGACGCGGCCTTCGCCTGGGAGTCGGACGGGCGCGGCGACTACACGATCTCCGAAGCCGAGCGCGCGGGGCGCGGAACCGAGGTGCGCCTCCAGCTGCGCGAGGGCGAGGACGAATTTCTGGAGCCGGAGCGGCTCAAGGCCATCGTGCGCACCTATTCCGACCATATCGCCGTGCCGGTGGAGCTCGACGGCGAGACCGTCAACGCGGCGTCGGCGCTCTGGACCCGCCCGAAGGCCGAGATCGCGCCTGAGCACTATGCCGAGTTCTACCGCCATGTCGGCCACGCCTTCGACGAGCCCTGGCTCACCCTGCATTTCCGCGCCGAGGGGGCGATCGAATATTCCGGCCTGCTGTTCGTGCCGACGGCGAGGCCCTTCGATCTCTTCCATCCCGACCGCAAGCCGGCGCTCAAGCTCTATGTGAAGCGGGTGTTCATCACCGACGACGCGCCCGATCTGGTCCCCGGCTGGCTGCGCTTTCTGCGCGGCGTGGTCGATAGCGAGGACCTGCCGCTCAATCTCTCGCGCGAGATGCTCCAGCGCAATCCGGTGCTGCGGCGCATCCGGTCGGGCCTGGTGCGCCGGGTGCTGGCGGAGCTGAAGGCGAAGGCCGAGGCGGACGCCGAGGGCTACGCCGCCTTCTGGGAGGCGTTCGGCCCGGTGCTGAAGGAGGGCCTCTATGAGGACGCCGGCCAGCGCGAGGCGCTGCTGGAGCTGGCGCGCTTCCGCTCCACCGCCGGCGAGGACCCCACGACGCTCGCGGCCTATGTCGAGCGGATGCGCGAGGGCCAGGAGGCGATCTACTACATTACCGGCGAGGAGGGCCGGGCGCTCGCCGGCAGCCCGCATCTGGAGGGCTTTCGCGCCCGCAAGGTGGAGGTGCTGCTGCTCCAGGACGCGGTGGACGAATTCTGGATTCCGGCCGTCGGAGATTATGAGGGCAAGCCCTTCGTCTCGGCCTCGCGCGGCGGCGTCGATCTGGGCGCGATTCCGCTGGCCGAAGAGGTGGAGGCGGAAGCGGACGCGGCGCCGGAGGCCGACATCGCCTCGCTGGTGGCGCTGCTCAAGGTCAGCCTGGGCGAGGCGGTGAAGGATGTGCGCGGCTCCGACGCGCTGACCGAGAGCGCCGTGCGCCTGGTGGCGGACGAGGGCGACATGGACCTGCATCTGGAGCGCATGCTGCGCCGCCACGGGCAGTTCGACGGAGCGGCGGCCCGGCGCATCCTGGAGCTCAACCCCCGCCACCGGCTGGTGCAGGGTCTGGCGCGCTCCATGGCCGCGGGCGGCGACCATGCGACCCGCCTCGCCCCGCTCCTGCTCGACCAGGCGCGCATCGCGGAAGGCGAGGCGCCCGCCGACCCCGCCGCCTTCGCCCGCCGCCTGGCCGAAGCGCTCGCCGACGGCCTGCCCGGCGGCTAGCCGGCGGCGAGCCGCCCCTGCCAAAGTGGGCAGGCGGCGCTATATTGCCTCGAAGGCGGTGGCAGGGCACCGCGCTCCCGGAGGCGGCATGGACAAGGTTTTCATCTATTGGGACAACTCGAACATCTTTCACGAGGCGCAGCGTCTGGCGGAGGAGCGCGAGGACGGCTCGGATGCGCGCTACCGCGTGCGGATTTCCTTCGAGAACCTCTTGCGCCTCGCTCATGCGGACCGGCCGATGGAGCGCGCGCTCGCCGCCGGGTCGGTTCCGCCGGAAATGCGTCAATTGTGGAACCGCATCGAGGGGCTGGGCGTCAAGGTGCAGCTGTTCGACCGCGGCCAGCCGGAGCGCGGCGAGCAGGAAGTGCCCGACCGGCTGCTGCAATTGCGGATGCTGGAGGATGCGCTCGACTATAATGGCGATCCGGGCATCGTCGTGCTGCTCACCGGCGACGGGGCCGGATACCGGGAAGGCGCCGGTTTCCACAGCACGCTGGAGCGCATGCACAGGCGCGGCTGGCGCATCGAGATTCTGTCCTGGGCCCGCGCCACCAATCAGCGGATGCGGCGTTGGGCGGAAGCGAATGGCGTGTTCGTCGCGCTCGATGACTTTTATGAAGCGATCACGTTCATGGAGCCCTCCCGACCGGGTTTCGAACTGGCGCATCCCCGGCGGGCGGGGTCGCTCGACCTGACGCTTCGGCCGACATTGTCATAGCGGGAGGACGCGGCATGGGCGCAACCCATGTGACGGCGACGATCCGCAACCTGGCAGACCCGGAGCGGAGCTGGAAGGGGCTGTTTCTGTTCGATCCGGCGGGCCGGGGTTTGCGTCGCCTGCCGGCGGTTCGGCTGAGGGGCGTTCGGGCCGGTGGGTAGCGGCGCTTGCCCCGGACGGCGCGCTCGGCTATCGGTGGCGGTGGCTAGGACGCGGGGGACGCGATGATCCATCTCTACAGCTGGAATACTTCCAACGGGCGCAAGATCTCGATCATGCTGGAGGAGCTGGGGCTGGCTTATGAGTGGCATCCGGTCGATATCTCCAAAGATCAGCAGTTCGATCCCGAGTTCCTGAAGCTCAGCCCCAACAACCGCATTCCGGCGATCCTGGACCCCGACGGGCCGGACGGCGCGCCGATCTCGCTGTTCGAGTCCGGCGCCATCCTGATCTATCTGGCGGAGAAGACCGGCAGCGCGCTCTGGCCCAGCGATGCGCGCGCCCGCTACGAGGTGCTGCAATGGCTGATGTGGCAGATGGGCGGCGTCGGGCCGATGCAGGGCCAGGCGCACCATTTCCGCCGCGCCGCCAAGGTGGAGGTGCCCTATGGCGTCGAGCGCTACACGGAGGAGACCTACCGGCTCTACGGCGTCATGGACCGCCGGCTGGAGGGCCGCGACTTCCTCTGCGAGGCCTATTCCATCGCCGATATCGCCGTCTATCCCTGGGCCTGCCGGCATGAGTGGGTCGCGCTCGACTGGGCGCGCTTCCCCAATGTCAAACGCTGGTTCGACGCCATGACCGCCCGCCCCGCCGTCCAGCGCGGCCTCGCGGCGCAGCAGGTGTAAAGCCCGATTATCCAAATGGCTTATGACAACGCGGAGATCATTGGGATGGACATCAATGAGATCGTCAGATTCTGGACAAAGCAACTGAAGACACCAAAATGCTGGTGGCTACACCCAAGGGACAGGGAACTGCTCGAGCAGAGACCAAATTCGTTCAAACTCGACTTCCCGGCGGCTCCCTTTGTAGGAAATATCGTTGGTGCACCAATCGTCGTACTGGTTGCTAACCCTGGATATCATTCAACGGCTACTCCGTACGAATTCAGGTGCGGTGAGGTTGATATTAATAGACATTTGAAACAGATTCAATGTCCTGACACTGCTGATTGGACCGGCGCAGGTGGTAGCTATTACCAAACAGTAAACTATGGACACATGATTCTGGAAGGTAAATTAGCGGTTGTAGATGTTTGTGCATACAGGAGCTGCAAGATCAGTCAAGAGAGACCCAATCAGAAACTCTTAGATGAATTACCGTCGGTTCAGTTTACACGTAAATGGTTGATCAATTGTATTCTACCGCTTGCAAATAACGCGGAAAGACTAATAGTCGCAAAGCGACCAAAGCTCTGGGGTTCAGATATAGAAAATATGCTGAGGAGACAGAGCGGAGTGATATTTGATGAACCGCGATTTCGCCATATGAAGAGAAAAACAGTAAAAAGTCTAGAGCATTATATAGAGAAATTGACGACAAAAAGGGACTCTGTATCTCAAAATACTACAATCTCAAACGACGAAACATGAACGACGTTATTATTTTCTTTCAGACCCTTTATGCCAAGCTGCTTCTCCGAACCGTCTTCATATTCGAGCCATACGACTGCAATAAAGATGTGCTTGCGCTTGCCGTCCGCCGGGTCGGTCCAAAAGCCAATATGGAACTCACGCGTGACCTTCGCGCTGACTGGAATGCGCTCGATCGCCTTGTCCAGACGAGCATATAGCTTTTTTATTTGCTGCTTTCGTTCCGCCTTCTCGTTGGCAAACCGCTTGCTGAACCACAACTTCGCACTGAGTCACGTCAACATGGCAACGATCCCATGGATTGCGAGACCTACGCCAATTGCCACAAAAGGCCTTTGTGGCTATTTTGATTTAGCCATGGTTTCTCTCCCCCATTCTGCCGTCAAGTGTTGTCTTTTCGTGTCAATTGGCCCATTTAGATTTTATTAAATTCGCAACAAAACAAGGTATAACATGTCAGAATTTACCGGGAGAGGGTGTCAATTGGGAAGAATTGGATTCAATGGGTCTTTGTGACGAGGGATTGCGCACAAGCGGCGCGTATCACGTTCACTAACCTGTTTTTGAAGTACTATACTGAGATGGATTCAGAGTTTTAATGCTATTACATTAAGGTATCCACGACTATAGTTGATCCCCCAGTGCTCGCTGCCGCTTGCAGAAAGGCGAGGGGGTTTTTCAATTTTCTGATCGACGGGCATTTCAGTATCGGTAATGGTCATATTCAAGTAAACGTCCAATCAGGGTGTTGAACGCCCCTACACCCCCAGCCGGTCCTTCAGCGCATACCAGGCGACGGTGAGGGGAAGGAACCAGGGGCGGCCGTAATAGAGCGGGCGGGTGGCGAAATCCTCGGCTGCGAACGCCGTGTCCGGCGCGCGGTTGCCGACCATGCCCTGGGCCGCCTTCATGCCGAGCCAGCGCGCCCAGATGACGCCCGAGCCGCAGAAGCCGGCGGCGTAATGCACGCCGTCATGCGCGACCAGCTTCGGCAGGAAGTCGAAGGTGAAGCCGGTATAGCCGTACCAGCTGTGCGTCACGCCCACGCCCTCCAGCTCCGGAAAGATTTGCGCGAGGCCCCGCGCCAGCCGGCGGGCCTTGCGGCGCGGGTCCTCGGTCAGCGCGCCGGCGCGCCCGCCGAAGACGATGCGGCTGTCATCCGGCGCGGGGCGGAAATAGTGGTAGAGGTTGCGCGTCTCGCCCAGCATTCGGCGCTTCGGCATCAGCCGGTCCAGCTGCGCCTTCGGGATGGAGTCGGTCGCCACGATCTGGCTCGGGATCGGCACGATGCGCCGGCGCAGCCAGGGCGTCGCCGGGCCGGTGTAGCCATTGGTGGCGACCAGCACCTCGCGGGCGGCGATGGAGCCGCGCGCCGTGTGCACGCGCTTCTCGCCGGCGCCGCCTTCGATGGCGGTGACGGCCGTCCGCCCATGCACCTCCGCCCCGGCCGCGAGCGCGCGCTCCAGCAGCCCCCGATGCAGCTTGCCCGGATGCAGCCCGCCGATATCCGGGCGCGCCATGCCGCCGTGATAGAGGTCGGAGCCGATCTCGCCATGCTGCTCGGCCTTCGGCACCATCCAGGCGCCGATATCCAGATGCCGGTTCAGCAGCTCGCATTCCCGCGCGAGCGATTCATAGTGGTGGGGACGCATGGCGCCGGTGAAGCGCCCGGTGAGCTTCCAGTCGCAGTCGATCTCCTCGTCCGCGATGAAGCGCGCGAGGTCGGCGCGCGCCGCCTGCCCTTCCGCCATGACCCGCCGGGCGCGCTCCAGCCCCCAGTCGCGGATCATGGCGTGAAAGCTCTTGCGCAGATTGCCGCTGGCGATGCCGCCATTGCGGCTGGAGGCGCCCTCTCCGGGCCGGTCCTTCTCCAGCACCGCGACCCGGCGGCCGGCGCGCGCCAGCGTGAGCGCCGCGCCGAGCCCCGTGAAGCCCGCGCCGACCACCACCGCATCGGCGCGCGCCGGCAGCGGCTCCGGCTCGGCCTCCGGTCGAGGCGCGGCCTCCCACCAGAAGGGATCGGTCTTCAGCGCATGGTCCATGGGGCGGCGTCCCGGCGCGGCTGGTGACCCCTACGGGACTCGAACCCGTGTTTCCGGCGTGAGAGGCCGGCGTCCTGGACCGCTAGACGAAGGGGCCGCGCGCAAGACGCCCAATATGACGGAAGCGGCCCGAAAGGCAAGCGTCTCGAACGCCATGACGCGCCGCGCCGGCCTGTGGCAGACTGCGGGCTGGATCGGAGCCTTTGGGGGCGCAAGGAATGGACGCAAAGGGCGAAGCCGCGCTGGTGACCGGCGGCGCGTCGGGACTGGGCCGGGCGACGGCGCGGGCGCTGGCGGAGGCGGGCGCGCGCGTGGCGCTGCTGGACCGCAACGCCGAACTGGCGGCGGACACGGCGGCGGAGATCGGCGCGCTGGCGCTCGCCTGCGATGTGACCGACGAGGCGGCGGTGGCGGCGGCGCTTGCGGCGGCGCGCGAGGCGCACGGGCCCGCGCGCATCTGCATCAATTGCGCCGGCGTCGGCGACGCCGGGCGCATCGTCGATCGCCAGGGCCGCCGGCTGCCGCTCGCCTCCTATCGGCGCGTGGTCGAGATCTGCCTGATCGGCAGCTTCAATGTGCTCTCCCAGGCGGCGGAGGAGATGGCGCGGCTGGAGCCGCTGGATGGCGAGGGCGGGCGCGGCGTCATCGTCAACACCGCCTCGGTGGCCGGCTATGAGGGCCAGATCGGCCAGATCGCCTACGCCTCCGCCAAGGCCGGCATCGTCGGCATGACCCTGCCGGCGGCGCGCGACCTTGCGGCCTGGGGCATCCGCGTGTGCACGGTCGCGCCCGGCATCATGGACACGCCGCTGCTCGCCGGCCTGCCCGAGGCGACGCTCGACCTGCTCGGCGGCCAGGTGCCCTTCCCGAAGCGCACCGGGCAGGACCGCGAATTCGCCTCGCTGGTCATGGAGATGGTGCGCAACGACTATCTGAACGGCGAGACCGTCCGCCTCGACGGCGCCATCCGCCTGGCGCCGCGCTAGCTCGTCCGGGCAGGAGGACGCTTGACCCGCAGCATTCGGGCGTGCCTGGATGGTGCGACAACTTGTCGGAGAGGGAGTTCGGCCATGCGAGCGATGTCGCGACCGATCGCGGCGGCGCTGGCCGCCATGCTGCTGACGGCCGGCGCGGCGGACCGGGCCGGGGCGAATGTGTGCGGCGAGGACACGGCGGTGAACGCCGATGACGCCAATTGCCTGGAAGCGTCCACGACCGACGCGACCTACACGGTCAGGAACGCCTGCTCCAAGCTGGGCAAGGTCGTCGCGGGCATCGAACGCGAGAATACGAACAATTCGGAGACCATCGAACTGACCGACAACCAGGCGGTCACCAACGATTTGTCGGGTCTCTGGTCGATCAAATGCTGCCAGGCGGAAGGGGCTCTGTGCAACAAGGCCGACGCCTACACCGACGCCAATTGCAGGCGGCTCTTTGCCGGCAGCCCGGCGGTCGCCGATGGCTGCAGCATGACGCACTACCTCACGACGAATGTAGTCAATACCGATCGGTGCAAGATCTGCGTGACATGCACACACAGCAGTTTTTGGATCCGGGAATGCAACACCTACGATTTCGACGATGTGAGCAGTCTCAGAAACTGCGCGGGCACGGCGTGCTGACGCCACGGGGGGAACGGCGAGCTTGACCCGCAGCGCCCTGGCGTGATCGGATGGTGCGGCAACTTGTCAGAGAGGGAGTTTGGCCATGCGAGCGATTTCGCGACCGATCGTGGCGGCGCTGGCCGCCATGCTGCTGACGGCCGGCGCGGCGGACCGGATCGAGGCGGGGGTGTGCGGGGAAGGCGTGGCGGTGGACGCCGATGACGCTGACTGCCTGGAAGCGTCGAAGGAAACGACTGTCAACAAGCCGATCATCACGGAATACACGGTCAAGAACGCCTGCTCCCACCTGGGCAAGGTGGTGGCGATCATCGATCGCGAAAAACGCGCAGACAAGACCATCGAACTGACCGACAACCAGGCGGTCAGCGACACCGTGTCGGGCTATCTGTATATCAAGTGCTGCGACGCTGAAGGGACTTTGTGCAACTCGTCCAAGGTGATCACCACAGACAAGTGCGTGGACGCGTGGAACACGAGCCCTGCGGTCACTTCGCCCAGGGGTAGTGTCCCCAGGCGCTGCCACACGGACGATAGCGACACTTATGTGAAGATGACCGACAGTCTCGAGTGCGAGGTCTGCGCACGTTGCCCCTTTTACGAAACCTGGAACGCGCACCATGACCCACACGTTCGGAGCTGTAAAACGCTGAGTATCTTCGATGTGAGCAAGCTCCGAAGCTGCTTCGGCAAGCTGAAAACCACCTGCTTGTAGCGGGCGAGCAATCGTCTGAGGGTTTCGCCTGCGCCGGAAAATGCAGCCCGCCCCGTTCGGAGCCGCCCGGTCCCGTCGCCTCCCCCGGCCCCGGCTTGCAAGCGCGGGCCGGCGCGTCTTTAATGGGCGGCGATGAGATATATCCTCGAAGACCGGCGGGTGGAGGCGCATGAGAGCGCCTTCATCGCGCCGACGGCGGTGTGCATCGGCAGCGTGACGGTCGCCCGCAACGCCTCGGTGTGGTGGAACGCGGTGCTGCGCGGCGACTGCGAGCCGATCACCATCGGCGAGGAGACCAATGTGCAGGACGGCTGCGTGCTGCACACCGACCCCGGCGCGCCGCTGGTGCTGGGGCGCAATGTCACCATCGGCCATATGGCGATGCTGCATGGCTGCATCGTCGGCGACAACAGCGTGATCGGCATCGGCGCGGTGGTGCTGAACGGGGCGAAAATCGGCGCCAACTGCCTGATCGCCTCCAAGGCGCTGGTGCGCGAGAACGCCGAGATTCCGGACAACAGCATGGTGGTCGGCATTCCCGGCAAGGTGGTCCGGCAGGTGACGCCGGAACTGGCCGCCTTCTTCGCCGAACAGAACCGCTGGTATGTGGGCAACCGGGCCCGCTTCAAGGAAAGCCTGAAACTCGACGAGGACCCGACGAGCGGCGGGGGAGCGACATGACCGACAATGCCAACCGCGCCCTGGCGGGCGTCCGCGTGCTCGACCTCACGCAATTCGAGGCCGGGCCTTCCTGCACCGAGGCGCTGGCCTGGCTGGGCGCCGAAGTGGTGAAGGTCGAGCGGCCCGGCAGCGGCGAGCAGGGCCGCTTCGCCTCCACCGACCGGCCGGGCGTGGACAGCTACTATTTCATGCTGCTGAACGCGAACAAGAAGAGCGTCACCGTCAATCTCAAGAGCCCGGAGGGCATCGAGACGGTGAAGGCGATGATCTCGCAAGCCGATGTGATGATCGAGAATTTCGCGCCGGGCGTCATCGAGCGCCTCGGGCTCGGCTATGACGACGCGCGGGCGATCAATCCGGGCATCATCTACGCCCAGATCAAGGGCTTCGCGCCCGGCGGCCCCTATGAGAAGTTCCTCTCCTTCGACATGATCGGCAAGGCGGTCGGCGGCGTCATGGCGATCACCGGCGATCCCGAAGGCCGGCCGATCAATCCCGGCCCCACCATCGGCGACACCGGCACCGGGCTGCATATGGCGGTCTCGATCCTGGGCGCGCTCTACCAGCGCGGGCGCACCGGCGAGGGCCAGCATATCGAGGTCGCGATGCAGGACGCGATGATCAACTATTGCCGGCTCGCCTATGCGGTGCAGGCCACCACCGGCGAGGCCGCCCGGCGGCGCGGCAACGAGGTCATCATGGCCGGCAGCGCGCCCTCGGACGTCTTCCGCTGCGCGCCCGGCGGGCCGAACGATTATGTCTATATCTACACCACCCGCGCCGGCAACGCCCATTGGGAGCGGCTCTGCGAGGTCATCGAACGGCCGGAACTGAAGGACGATCCGCGCTTCGCCACCGCACAGGCGCGCTCTGCCAACCAGGCGGAGCTGGACGAGGCGATCACCGCCTGGACCTCCGGGCGCAGCAAGCAGGAGGCGATGCGCGCCATCGGCGAGGCCGGGGTGCCGGTGGGCGCGGTGTTCGACTCCAAGGAGCTTTCCGACAGCGAGGACATGCGCGCGCGCGGCATCTTCCAGACCGTGCAGCATCCCGTGCGCGGCGACTTCCTGATGCCCGGCTGGCCGGTGAAGATGTCGGGCAACGATGTGCCGGTCGAATGCGCGCCCACGCTCGGCGCGCATACCGACGAGGTGCTGTCGGAGTGGCTCGGCCTCTCCGGCGGCGATATCGAGGCGCTGCGCGGCAAGGGCGCGCTGTAGGCGCCCGGCGCGACAACCGCAAACGAGAGGGAAGGCAAGCCCCGATGTCCGAAACCATCGCCGAACAGCTCGCCCCGGGCGGCGTGCTGCGCGCCGGCATCAACATGTCGAACTTCCTGCTGGTCACCGGGCGCACCGAATCCGGCGACCCCGACGGCGTCTCGCCCGACATGGCGCGCGCGCTGGGCGAGCGGCTCGGCCTGCCGGTGCAGCTCACGCCCTTCGCGACGCCGGGGGAGCTGGCGGATGCGGCGGCGGAGGACGCCTGGGACATCGGGCTGATCGGCGCGGAACCGCAGCGCGCGGAGAAGATCGCCTTCTCGCTCGCCTATTCCGAGATCGAGGCGACCTATCTGGTGCCGGCCGGCTCGCCGATCCGCTCGGTGGACGAGGTCGATCGGGCCGGCAACCGCATCGCCGTCGCGGCCCGCAGCGCCTATGAGCTCTGGCTCTCGCGCAATATCCGGGAGGCCGAGCTGGTGCGCGTCGCAGGGCTCGGCGGCGCCTTCGACCGCTTCGTGGCGGACGGGCTGGAGGCGCTGGCGGGCCTGCGGCCGGGCCTCATCAAGGATATCGACAAGCTGCCCGGCGCGCGCATCCTGGAGGGGCGCTTTTCCGCCGTGCAGCAGGCCATCGGCGTGCCCCGCACGCGGCCGGAGGCGGCGGCGCGCTTCGTCGCCGAATTCGTCGAGGAAGCCAAGACGAGCGGCCTGGTCGCCAGCCTGATCGCCCGCCACGGCGTCGAGGGCCGCCTGATGGTGGCCGCGCCGGGGGCGTAGCGCGGGGGCTGCTGCTACGGCAGCAGCTTCACGGCGGCGACCGGAACGGCGTTGGCCGCAATCACGAAGCCGAGCGCGAAAGGCCGGCGTCCTCGAGGCGGTGGATGGCGGCAATGATGTCGAAAGCGGTTGTCATGCCGCCGCCAGGATCATCTCGGCGGCCTTCTCGCCGATCATGATGGAGGGGGCGTTGGTGTTGCCGGAGGTGAGCGTCGGCATGATCGAGGCGTCGGCGACGCGCAGGCCCTCCAGGCCATGCACGCGCAGCCGGTCATCGACCACCGCCATCGGGTCCGAGCCCATCTTGCAGGTGCCGACCGGGTGATAGGTGGTCTGGGCGTTCGCCTTGACCCAATCGATCAGTTCGTCGTCGCTCTCCAGCTTCGCGCCGGGCGCCATTTCCTCGCCCAGAATGCCGGCGAGCGGCGCGGCCGCCATCATCCGGCGCACGATCCGCATTCCGCCGAGCGTCACCTCGCGGTCGATCTCGGCCGAGAGGAAGTTGAAGCGGATCTCGGGCGGCGCGGCCGGGTCGGGCGACGCGGCGTGGATCGAGCCGAGGCTCTCCGAACGCAGCGGGTGGGTGATGACGGTAACGCCGGACTCGCGCCGGAGCTTGTAATCGACCGAGGCGAGGAAGGGGATCCAGGAGATCACCGCATCCGGGCTGGCCAGCCCCGGCCGGGTGCGCACATAGGCGCGCACCGGCGAGGCCGGCAGGCTCAGGAGGCCGGAATGCAGGGCGGCGTATTTCAGCGCCTGCCAGACCAGGCCGAGGCCGCGCGCGCGCTCGTTATAGGTCAGCCCCTTCTGCGCCACGGCCCAGGTCATGCGCGGCGCATAATGGTCGCGCAGATTCTCGCCGACGCCGGGCAGGTCATGGACCACCTCCAGGCCGAGCGCCCGGAGCCGCTCCGGCTGGCCGACGCCGGAAAGCTCCAGCAATTGCGGCGAGGCGACGGCGCCGGCGCTCACGATCACCTCGCCCGCCGCCTCCGCCTCATGCGCCTGGCCCGCGCGGCGATAGCGCACGCCGATGCAGCGCCGGCCCTCGAACAGCAGCGCCTCGGCGCTGGCGTTGGCGCGGATCGCCAGATTCTGGCGCGAGCGCGCGGGGTCCAGATAGCAGCGCGCAGTGCTCATCCGCCGCCCGCCGGAGATGGTCGCCTGCGTCATGGCGATGCCGTCCTGGCTGGCGCCGTTATAGTCCGGGTTGCGGGCAAGCCCGATCTCCTCGCCGGCCTTGAGGATCGCGTCGTAGAGCGGGCCGCTCTCGCTCGGCAGCGTGACCTTGAGCGGGCCGTCGCGGCCGCGAAACTCGTCCTCGCCGCCGGCATAGCTCTCCATGCGGCGGAAGACCGGCAGCACGTCGCGATAGGACCAGCCGCGATTGCCGAGCTGCGCCCAGCCGTCGAAATCCTCCGCCTGACCGCGCACGAACACCATGCCGTTGATGGCCGAGGAGCCGCCGAGCAGCCGCCCGCGCGGCACCGGGATGCGCCGCCCGCCGGTGCTCTCCTCGGGCTCCGAGGAATAGAGCCAGTTGGCGGCCGGATTGTCGATCAGCCGCGCGAAGCCGACCGGGATCGCCGACCAGGGATGGCTCGACCGCCCGGCCTCCAGCAGCAGAACGCGCGTGCCCGCGTCCGCCGACAACCGGTTGGCCAGCGCCGCCCCCGCCGACCCCGCGCCGACGACGATATAGTCGAACCGCTCCCGAGCCATGCCCGCCCCCTCCATCGCGCTTCGCCCCGACCCGCTCAGACCGAGAAGCCGCCGAGTTTGGTTTCCAGATATTCGGCGATGCCGTCCTGGCCGCCCTCGCGGCCGAGGCCGCTTTCCTTGGAGCCGCCGAAGGGCGCGGCGGCGGCGGTCGGGTTGATGTCGTTGACGCCGACGATACCGAATTTCAGCCCTTCGAACATGCGAAACGCCTTGGCCATGTCCTGCGTATAGACATAGGAGGCCAGCCCGTAATGGGTGTCGTTGGCGAGCGCCAGCGCCTCGCCCTCGTCGCGGAAGGGGGTGATCGGCGCGACCGGGCCGAAGGTCTCCTCGCGCCAGATCAGCATGTCGGGCGCAACGCCGGAGAGCACCGTCGGCGCGTAGAACATGCCCTCGCCGAGCGCGCCCTCGGTCAGCCGGTGGCCGCCGCAGAGCAGCTCCGCCCCGCCGGCGGCGGCGTCCGCCACCTGGCGCTCCACCTTGGCGACGGCGGCCTCGTTCACCAGCGGGCCGATCTGCACGCCGTCCTCCAGCCCGTTGCCGGCCCGCATCCGGCCGACCCGCGAGACGAACTCGGCGGTGAAGGCGTCCACCGCCTTCTCATGCACGAGGATGCGGTTCGGGCAGATGCAGGCCTGGCCGGTGTTCAGAAACTTGACCAGCGCCGCGCCCTTGGCGGCGTGCACCGGGTCGGCGTCCTCCAGCACCAGGAAGGGCGCATGGCCGCCCAGCTCCAGCGAGACGCGCTTCATCTGCGCGGCCGCCCCGGCGGCGATGCGCTTGCCGACCGCGGTGGAGCCGGTGAAGGTGATCTTGCGGATGCGGGGGTCGGTGAGGAAGGCGTCGCCGATGGGGGCCGGGTCCTCGCCGGTGACCAGATTGACGACGCCGGCCGGCGCGCCCGCCGCCTCCAGGCACTCGAACACCTTGATGGCGGAAAGCGGCGTCGCCTCCGCCGGCTTGAGCACGATGGTGCAGCCGGCGGCGATGGCGGGCGCGACCTTGCGCGTCACCATGGAGACCGGATAGTTCCAGGGCGTGATCGCCGCCACCACGCCGACCGGCTGGCGCAGCACCATGAAGCGCTGGTCGCCGCGCGGGGCGGGAATGGTCTCGCCATAGACGCGCTTGGCCTCCTCCGCGTACCAGAGCAGGAAGTCGGCCCCGTAGCGCACCTCGTTGCGCGCGGCGCGCAGCGGCTTGCCCTGTTCGAGCGTCATGGTGCGGGCCAGGTCCTCGGCGCGCTCGGTCATGATCTCCCAGGCGCGATAGAGGATGCGCGAGCGCTCATAGGCGGTGGCGCCGGCCCAGGCGTCGAAGGCGCGCTCGGCCGCGTCGATGGCGCGCACCGCATCGGCGCGGCCGCCGTCCGGCGCCTCGCCCACGGTCTCGCCATTGGCCGGATTGGCGACCCGGAAGCGCCCGCCGCCGGCCGCCTCGCACCACACTCCGTCGATGAACATGCTCCGCTCCCTCTCCCGGCGCCCCTCGCCGGCCCGCCTTACCCCGACCGCGCCGCCGGCTCAAGACCCCGGACGCTCCGGGCCGCCTCGCTTGCGCCGGCGGGGCGCGGGCCGCACCATGGGGGCGGAACGGCGAGGAAGAGGGGAGGGCCTGCGATGAAATTCGCGCTGCGCTATTGCAACACCGGACGCTACACCGACCCGGCCGAGGCGGCCGCGCTGCTGCAGGCGGGCGAGGAAGCGGGGTTCGAGTCCGCCTGGACCATCGAGCACACCGTGGTGCCGAAGGGCTACCGGTCCACCTATCCCTACGCCGCCGGCGGGCGGATGCCCGGCAGCGAGGAGGAGTTCGTGCTGCCCGACCCGCTGATCTGGATGGCCTGGGCCGCCGCCTGCACCTCGCGCATCCGGCTCGGCACGGCGATCCTGATCCTGCCGCAGCACAATCCCGTCGTCATCGCCAAGCAAGTGGCGACGCTCGACGCCATGTCGGGCGGGCGCATCGAGCTCGGCATCGGCGTCGGCTGGCTGCGCGAGGAGTTCGACGCGCTCGGCGTCCCGTTCGACGACCGCGGCCCGCGCACCGACGACTATGTGCACGCCATGCGCGAGTTGTGGAGCGCGGACGCGCCCACCTATCGCGGCCGCTTCGTCTCCTTCGAGAACGCCTGCATGCTGCCCAAGCCGGCCCAGGGGCTGGTGCCGATCACCATCGGCGGCCACTCCAGGGCCGCCGCCCGGCGCGCGGGCCGGCTCGGCGACGGCTTCTTTCCCGCGCGCGGCGCGCCCGACGCGCTGTTCGATCTGGCGCGCGAGACGGCGCGCGAGCACGGTCGCGACCCCGAGGCCATCGCCTTCACCGTCTCGCTGCCCGACGATCTGGACGAGCTGCCGCGCCTCGCCGCCATGGGCGTCGGCCGCGTCACCGTGCCGGTCACCGGCGTCGCCGGCCTCGACATGCGGGTGCGCGGCCCGGAGGACCTGCTCGCCTGGAAGGACATCATCGAGCGCTACGCCGAACTCTGATCGCAGGCCGCCGCGATCAGATATTCGACATTACCCTGCGGGCCGCGCACCGGGCTTTCCTCCAGGCCGAGCACCGACCAGCCCGCAAGGCCGTCCAGCCAGGCGCGGACGGCCTCGCAGACCTCGCGGCGCACGGCCGGATCGCGCACCACGCCGCCCTTGCCGACGCGCTCCGGCCCCGCCTCGAATTGCGGCTTGATGAGCGCCACCAGATGGGCGCCGGGGCCGGCGAGCGCGAGCGGCGCGGGCAGCACCGTCGCAAGGCCGATGAAGGAGGCGTCGCAGACCAGCAATTCGACCGGATCCGGTATGTCGGCCCCGGTCAGCCGGCGGGCGTTGACGCCCTCCAGCACCCGCACGCGCGCATCCTGGCGGAGCTTCCAGGCCAGCTGGCCGCGCCCGACATCGACCGCCCAGACCCGCGCCGCGCCATGCGCCAGCAGCACATCGGTGAAGCCGCCGGTGGAGGCGCCGATGTCCACACAGACCCGGCCCCGAACCGGAATGTCGAAGGCCGCGAGACCGTGGGCGAGCTTCAGCCCGCCGCGCGAGACCCAGGGATGGGCGGGGCTGCGCACCTCCAGCGCCGCTTCCGGGCCGATGGCGTGCCCCGCCTTGTCGAGCCGGCGCGCGCCCGAGAACACCTTGCCGGCCAGCACCAGCGCCTGCGCCTGGCTGCGATTCTCGGCCAGGCCGCGCGCGACGAGCTCCCGGTCGAGGCGCTGCTTCACACCGGCGCGAGCGCCGGCTTGCCGGCCAGCGCCGCAAGCGCCGTCGCCACAATGCTGTCGGCGTCGAGGCCGGCCTGGGCCACCTGCGCCTCCGGCTTGTCATGGTCGATAAAGACGTCCGGCATGACCAGCGCGCGCGGCTTGAGCCGGCCGTCGAGCAGGCCCTCGCTCGCCAGGAACTGGAGCGCAAACGCGCCGAAGCCGCCGACCGACCCCTCCTCCACCGTCAGCAGCAGCGCGTGCTCGCGCGCCAGCCGGCGCAGCAGGTCGCCGTCGAGCGGCTTGGCGAAACGCGCATCCGCAACCGTGGTGGACACGCCCTCGCCCTCCAGCCGCTCGGCGGCGGCGAGCGCGTCCGCGAGCCGCCCGCCATAGGAGAGGATCGCGGCGGTCGAGCCTTCTCGCAGCACCCGCCCCTTGCCGGGTTCGAGCGGCGCGCCCCGCTCCGGCAGCGGCCGGCCGACGCCCTCGCCGCGCGGATAGCGCAGCGCCGAGGGGCGGTCGTCGATGGCGGCGGCGGTGGCGACCATATGGACCAGCTCGGCCTCGTCGCCGGCCGCCATCAGCACGAAATTGGGCAGGCAGCCGAGATAGGCGATGTCGAACGCGCCGCAATGGGTGGCGCCGTCCGCCCCGACATAGCCGGCGCGGTCGATGGCGAAGCGCACCGGCAGCGACTGGATGGCGACATCGTGCACCACCTGGTCGTAGCCGCGCTGCAGGAAGGTCGAGTAGATCGCGGCAAAGGGCTTCATGCCCTCGCAGGCGAGCCCGGCGGCGAAGGTGACCGCGTGCTGCTCGGCGATGCCGACATCGAAGGCGCGGTCGGGAAAGCGCGCCGCGAAGGCGTCCACGCCGGTGCCGGAGGGCATGGCGGCGGTGATCGCGCAGATCGCCGGGTCGCGCTCGGCCTCCGCGATCAGGCTCTTCGCGAAAACGGAGGTGTAGGAGGGCGCGCCGGGGGCGGATTTCGCCTGCACGCCGGTGTCGATATCGAATTTCGAGACGCCGTGATATTTGTCGCCCGAGACCTCGGCCGGCTCGTAGCCCTTGCCCTTCTGCGTGACCGCGTGGACCAGCACCGGCCCGCGCTCCTTCGCGTCGCGCACATTGCGCAGGATCGCCAGCACATGGTCCAGATTGTGCCCGTCGATCGGGCCGACATAGTAGAAGCCCATCTCCTCGAACAGCGTGCCGCCGGTCACCAGGCCGCGCGCATATTCCTCCGCCCGGAGCGCCGCGATCTCGAAGGGCTTGGGGAAGCGCCGGGCGACATCCTTGGCCACCTGGCGCAGCGAGCGGTAGGAGCGCGAGGAGATCAGCCGCGCCAGATAGTTGCTCATCGCGCCGACATTAGGCGCGATCGACATGTCGTTGTCGTTCAGCACCACCACCAGCGGCAGGTCCATGGCGCCGGCATTGTTCATCGCCTCATAGGCCATGCCGGCGGTCATCGCGCCGTCGCCGATGACCGCGATGCAGCGCCGCGCCTCGCCGGTGAGCTGCGAAGCCGCCGCCATGCCGAGCGCGGCCGAGACCGAGGTCGAGCTGTGCGCCGCGCCGAAGGGGTCGTAGGGGCTCTCGACCCGCCGGGTGAAGCCCGAGAGCCCGCCCGCCTGGCGAAGCGTGCGGATGCGGTCTCGCCGGCCGGTGAGAATCTTGTGCGGATAGGCCTGGTGGCTCACATCCCAGATCAGCCGGTCATGCGGCGTGTCGAACACCGCGTGCAGGGCCACTGTCAGCTCGATCACGCCGAGGCTCGCGCCCAGATGGCCGCCGGTCTGCGAGACGGCCTCCACCGTCTCGAAGCGCAGTTCGGCGGCGAGCTGCGCAAGCTCCGCGTCGGAGAGGCTGCGCAGGTCCGCCGGGCTGTCGATCCGGTCGAGCAGCGGCGTGGCGCGGTTGGGAATCGTCAACGAAACCTCCTTCAAGCGCGCCGTTCTACCACGAAGCGCGCAGCCTCCCGGAGCGGTTCGGCCCGCCCGCCGAAGCAGTCGAGATGGGCGGCGGCCTGCCGGCTCAGCATTTCCGCCCGCGCGCGGGCCGCGTCGAGGCCCAGCAGCGAGACCACGGTGGCCTTGCCCTGGGCGGCGTCCTTGCGCAGGCGCTTGCCGGCCTCCTCCTCGGCCCCGGTGGCGTCGAGCAGGTCGTCGGCGATCTGGAAGGCGAAGCCGAGGTCGCGCGCATAGGCGGCGAGCGCGCGCTCGGCCTCCGGCCCCGCCGCGCCAAGCAGCGCGCCCGCCCGGCAGCAGAAGGCGATCAGCGCGCCGGTCTTCATGCGCTCCAGCCGCGCGATCTCGCCATAGTCGAAGCGGTGGCGCTCGGCCAGCATGTCGAGCATCTGCCCGCCGCACATGCCGGCCGCGCCGGCCGCGCGCGCCAGCCCCTCGACCAGCGCCAGGCGGACGGCGGCGCTCGGATGCGTCCGCGCGTCGGTCAGCGCCTCGAAGGCGAGCGTCAGCAGCGCGTCGCCGGCCAGGATGGCGGTGGCCTCGTCCCAGGCGACATGGACGGTCGGCCGGCCGCGCCTGAGGTCGTCATCGTCCATCGCCGGCAGATCGTCATGCACCAGCGAGTAGCAGTGCGCCAGCTCCACCGCCGCCCCGCAGCGCAGCGCGCGCGCTTCCGGGACGTCGAACAGCTCCGCCGAGGCCGCGACCAGAAAGGGCCGGAGGCGCTTGCCGGGTCCGAGCGCGGCGTAGCGCATCGCCTCGAACAGCCGCCCCTCGGGACGGTCGGTCTCGGGCAGGAGGCCGGCGAGGATACGGTCCACCCTGGCGCGAACGCGGGCGAGCCGGTCGGGAAAGCCGGTCAATTCCCGGCTTTCGGGTCGAACGGCTCGGCCCTGGCGGCGCCGTCGTCGAGGGTGATCTTCTCGATTCGCGCCTGCGCCTGGCGCAGCTTGTCCTCGCAGTGGCGCCGCAGCGCCGCGCCGCGCTCATAGGCGGCGATCGCCTCCTCCAGCGGGGTGCGGCCCTGCTCCAGATGCTGGACGATCCGCTCCAGCTCCGCCATGGCGTCCTCGAAGGTCATCGCCGCGATGTCGCTCGGACCGTCCTCCACCTGCCGCTCTCCCGTCGCCGCCGAACAGCCGCGCCATCATAGCCGGCCGCTCACTCGCCCGCCAGCGCGCCCAGATGGGCGCCGACGCATTCCTGCAGCGCCGCAAGGTCGTAGCCGCCCTCCAGCGCCGCCACCAGCCGCCCGCCGGCATGGCGGCGCGCCAGGTCGAGCAGCCGGCGAGTCGCCCAGGCGAAGTCCTCCGCCACCAGCTGCAATTGCGCCAGCGGGTCGGCGCGGTGGGCGTCGAAGCCGGCCGAGACCAGCAGCAGGTCGGGGCGGAAGGCTTCGACCGCCGGCAGCAGGCGCGTCTCGAAGCGGTCGCGAAACGCCGGGCCGTCCGCGCCCGGCCCGAGCGGCGCATTGACGATCTGGCCGTGCGCGCCCCGCTCCGTCTCCGCCCCGCTGCCCGGAAAGAGCGGCATCTGATGCGTGGAGGCGAACATCACCTCCGGCTCGTCCCAGAAGATCGCCTGGGTGCCGTTGCCGTGATGGACGTCGAAATCGACGATCGCCACCCGCCCGAGGCCGTGCGCGGCGCGGGCGTGGGCGGCGCCGATGGCGATGCTGTTGAAGAAGCAGAAGCCCATGGCGCGGGCCGGCTCGGCGTGATGGCCGGGCGGGCGCATGGCGGAGAAGGCCGTCTCGGCCTCGCCGGCGAGGACGGCATCCACCGCCGCCGCCACCGCCCCGGCGGCCCGGAGCGCCGCCTCGCGCGTGCCGGGCGAGGCGACCGTATCGGCGTCGAAGCGCACATGGCCGCTCTCCGGCAGATTGTCCAGCACATGATCGACATAGGCCGGCAGATGGACGCGCTCCAGCAGTTCGCGCCCGGCCTCCGGCGCCTCGCGGCGTTCGAGGCCCCGGAAGCGGGGCGCGTCGAGCGCGGCGGAGACCGCAGCCGCCCGCGCGGCCCGCTCCGGATGGCCGGGGCCGGTGTCGTGGCCGGCGGCGGCCTCATGCGTGAACAGAAGCACGGTCACTGAAATGGTCCCGACCGCCATCATAGCGGGATCGGAGGGCGGGCGCAGCCGTCGCGGGGCGCGCATTTCGCAGCCTTGACAGGCGCGCCGCCGCATTCACTAATAAGTGGTTGCGCCGCAGGACAGTCGGCCGGCGAGAGGTTAGCGAATGATCGGCATTGCAGCCGGGCGCTCATGGGCGCCGTCTGTTGCGCTCGCCGCCCTGGCGGGCTTGCTGGCGCTCGCGCCGCTCGCGGGCGCGCACGCGCAGCGCGCGGCGGCGGTGCGCGCCGATCCCGTGGTGGTCGAGCCGCTGGTGCAGACGGCGCCGGTGCTCGGCCGGCTGGTCTCCCGAAAGCAGGGCGCGGTGGCGGCGCAGACCGAGGGCGCGGTCACCGAGATGCGCGTCCGGGTGGGCGACCGGGTGGCGCGGGGCGATGTGCTGGCGGTGCTCGACATCGAGAGGCTGACCTCGGAGCGCGAGGCCCGCGCGGCGACGGCCGAGGCCGTGGCGGCGCGCGTGGTCGCCGCCGAGGCGCGCCTGGGGCGGGTCCGGCAGGAGATCGCCCGCTATGAGAAGCTGCGCCGGTCTGCGGCCTTCAACAAGGCGCGCTTGCAGGACAAGGAGCAGGAGCGGGCCTGGCTCGGCTCCGAGCTCGACGCGGCGCGCGCGCAGCTCGTCCAGGCGCGGGCCAGCCTGGCGCTGGCGGAGCTGAGCCTGGCGCGCGGCGCGGTGCGCGCGCCCTATGACGGCGTGGTGACGGCGCGCCACACGGAAGTCGGCGCCTATGTCAAGGAAGGCGGCGCGGTGGTCGGGCTGGTGAACGACCGCGAACTGGAGATCGAGGCGGATGTGCCGGCCGCGCGCATCGCCGGCCTCGAACCCGGCACCGAGGCGGAGGTGACGCTGCCGGACGGCAGCCGCCACAGCGCCCGCGTGCGCGCCGTGGTGCCGGACGAGAACGCCATGACGCGCACCCGGCTGGTGCGCTTCACGCCGGTGTTCGGCCCGACGCCGACGCCGCTCGCCGCCAACGCCGCCGCGACCGTCGTGCTGCCGGTCGGCCAGTCGGCCCCGGCGCTCACGGTCCACAAGGACGCGGTGGTGCGGCGCGGCCAGCAGGCCTTCGTCTATGTGGCCGCCGAGGGCAAGGCGGAGATGCGCCCGGTGCGGCTCGGGCGCGCCAGCGGCGCGCGCTTCGAGGTGCTGGACGGGCTTGCGGAGGGCGAGCTCGCGATCGTGCGCGGCAATGAGCGCCTGCGCCCCGGCCAGGATATCGCGCTGCCCGGCGCAGGCGGACCGAAGCCTCCCGGAAAGGCCCCGACAGGATGAACCTCGTGCGCATGGCCGTCGAGCGGCCGACCGCCGTGATCGCGGCGGTGCTGATGGTGGTGCTGTTCGGCCTGGTCGCGCTGGAGACGATCCCGATCCAGCTCACGCCGGATGTGCGCAAGCCCGTGATCACCGTGCAGACGCTCTGGCCCGGCGCGGCGCCGGCGGAGGTCGAGCGCGAGATCGTCAACCGCCAGGAGGAGATGCTGAAGGGCGTCGAGGGCCTGGAGGAGGTCGAGAGCCGCTCCGAGAACGGGCGCGCGCGCGTCACGCTCACCTTCGCCATCGGCACCAACATGGACCGCGCGCTGCTGCTGGTCGCCAACCGGCTCGACCGCGTGGACGGCTATCCGAACGAGGCAGACCGGCCCACCTTGCGCACCGCCGGGGCCGAGGACAACGCCATCGCCTGGTTCGTGCTCCAGACCGCGAAGGACAATCCGCGTCCGATCCACACCTATGGCGATTTCATCGAGGAGGTGATCCAGGACCGGATGGAGCGCGTGCAGGGCGTGTCGCGCACCGATGTGTTCGGCGAGGTCGAGCGCGAGCTGCACATCACCGTGCTGCCCGAGCGCATGGCGCAGTTCGGCCTGACGGTGACCGAGATCACCGCGAAGCTTCGCGCGGCCAACGCCTCCCTCTCCGCCGGCGATGTCGAGGAGGGCAAGCGGCGCTACATGGTGCGCGCCGAGGGCGAGCTCGACTCTCCCGAAGCCGTGCGCGCGGTGGTGCTGCGCACCCAGACCGACGGCGCCACCGGGCGCATCGGGCGCGTGACGGTGGGCGACATCGCCGAGGTCGCCTATGGCTATTCCGAGCCGCGCGCCCGCATCCGCCGGCTCGGCGGCCCCGCCGTGGTGATGAACGCCAAGCGCGAGGCCGGCGCCAATGTGATCGAGACCATGGACGGCGTGCGCGCCGCGGTCGCCGATCTCAACCGGACCGCCCTGCCGGCCGAGGGCCTGATCCTCGAACAGGTCTATGACGAGACCGACTATATCAACTCGGCCATCCGCCTGGTGCAGCAGAACATCGTGGTCGGCGGCGCGCTGGCGGCGCTCATGCTGATGCTGTTCCTGCGCTCCTGGCGCCCGACGCTGATCGTCTCGCTCGCCATCCCGGTCTCGGTGATCGGCTCCTTCGTCGCCATGGCGGCGCTCGGCCGGTCGATCAATGTCGTCTCGCTCGCCGGCATCGCCTTCGCGGTCGGCATGGTGGTCGATGCCGCGATCGTGGTGCTGGAGAACATCTACCGGCTCCGGGAGCGCGGCCTGCCGCCGCGCGAGGCGGCGCTGCGGGGCGCGGGCCAGGTCTGGGGCGCGATCCTGGTCTCGGCGCTCACCACCGTGCTGGTGTTCGTGCCGATCCTGTCCATGAACCTGGAAGTCGGGCAGCTGTTCCGCGACATCGCGGTGGCGATCTCGGTCTCGGTGATGCTGTCGCTGCTGGTGGCGGTCACCGTCATTCCGGCGCTCTCGCGCCGCCTGCTGGCGCCGCGCGGGTGGACCGGCGAGCGCCTTAGGCTGCCGCTGGTGGACGATCTGGCGGCGCGCTACGGCCGCGCCATGCTCGGCTACACCCGGCGGGTGGTGCGCCAGCGCGTCTTCGCCCTGCTCTCGGTCGCCTTCATCACGCTCGCGGCGGTGCTGGTCGCCTGGCTGCTGACGCCGAAGCTCGACTATCTGCCGGACGGCAGCCGCAATTTCGTGCTCGGCCGGGTGCTGCCGCCGCCGGGCTACAATCTGCGCACCAACAGCGAGATCGCCGCCGAGGTCGAGGATGCGACGCGGGCGCTCTGGGCGAGCGAGACCGGCCCGGAATCCGAGCCCGGCGGACCGCCCAAGATCCAGAATTTCTTCTTCGTGGCCCTGCCCTCCTACACCTTCGTCGGGGCCTCGGCCGTCGACGCCACGCGGCCGCAGGAGCTGGTGCCCATCCTGCAGCGCGCCGCGCTCAACGAGCCCGGCACGTTCGGCTTCTTCACCGTCGCCTCGATCTTCGGGCGCGGCATCGGCGGCAAGCGCTCCATCGACCTCGACATATCGGGGCCGGACCTGGAGACCGTGATGGAGGTCGCCGGGCGGGCCACCGGCATGACCGCCCGGGCGCTGCCGCGCAGCGAGGGCAACCAGCTGCGCCCGATCCCCGGCCTCGAACTCGGCGCGCCGGAGGTGCGGGTCGCGCCGGACCGGTTGCGGCTCGCCGACAATGGCGTCTCGGCCCGGGAACTCGCCGACACCATCGACGCCTTCAATGACGGGCTCCGGGTGGCGCGCGTCACCATAGACGGCCGGCGCACCAACCTGATCCTCAAGGGGCCGACCGACAATATCGTCTCGACGCAGGGCATCGATTCCCTGCCGGTGGTGACGCGCGGCGGCGTCATTCTGCCGGCCGCCTCGCTGGCCGACATCCAGGTGACCACCGGACCGACCGAAATCCGCCACAAGGAGCGGGTGCGCACCGTGACCCTGCAGATCCGCCCGCGCGCGCAGATGCCGCTCGAACAGGCGATGGACCTGGTGCGCGCCGAGGTCATCGGGCCGCTCCGCCAGCAGGGCCTGCCGGACGGCGTGCAGTTGCGCCTCTCCGGGGCGGCGGATCAGCTGACGATCACCTGGAACCATATCGTCATCGACCTGCTGATCGCGGTGGCGATCGTCTTCCTGGTCATGGCGGTGCTGTTCGAGAGCTTCGTCTATCCGCTGGTCATCATGGTCTCGGTGCCGCTCGCCACGGCCGGCGGCGTGCTGGGCCTGGCGCTGCTCAACCTGTTCACCTTCCAGCCGCTCGACATGCTGACCCTGCTCGGCTTCATCATCCTGGTCGGCATCGTCGTCAACAACGCCATCCTGCTGGTCCACCAGACGCTGTTCCACATTCGCGAGGCGAATATGGAGCCGGGCGAGGCCATCCGGGAGGCGACCCGCGACCGGCTGCGCCCGATCTTCATGTCCACACTCACCAGCATTTTCGGCATGCTGCCGCTGGTGCTGTTCCCCGGCGCGGGCTCGGAGCTCTATCGGGGCCTGGGCTCGGTCGTGCTCGGCGGGCTGGCGCTGTCGGCGGTGCTGACGCTCACCATCGTGCCGCCGCTGCTCGGCCTGATCGTGGCGCCGATGGAGGAGCGCCGGCGGCTCCGGCTGCAGGCCGCGACGGCCGCGGCCGAGTGAGCGTCCCGCCCGCCAGCCGGAACCCGTGAGGAGAACGCGCGTCGATGAAGTTCGGCATCTTCTATGAGCATCAGCTCCCCCGGCCCTGGGGGCCGGACAGCGAACGCCGCCTGCTGGACGAATCGCTCGACCAGATCGAGCTCGCGGACCGGCTCGGCTACGACTATGCGTGGGAGGTCGAGCACCACTTCCTGGAGGAATATTCGCACTCCTCCGCCCCGGAGGTCTTTCTGGGCGCGGCCAGCCAGCGCACGAAGAACATCCGCCTCGGCCACGGCGTGATCCAGCTCACCACCAACCACCCGGTGCGCGTGGCGGAGAAGGTGGCGACGCTCGATCTGCTCTCCGGCGGGCGGGTGGAGCTCGGCCTCGGCGAGGCGCAGGGGCCGGTGGAGCTGCATCCCTTCGGCGTGCAGGTGCGCTCCAAGCGCGACCGCTGGATCGAGGGCGTGAAGGCCACCGTGCCGCTCTTCACCGAGACCGCCTTCTCCTTCGAGGGCGAGTTCTACCGCTATCCGAAGCGCAATGTGGTGCCGAAGCCGCTCCAGAAGCCGCATCCGCCGCTCTGGGTCGCCTGCTCCAATATCGACACCATCGAGGACGCCGGGCGCTGGGGCATGGGCGCGCTCGGTTTCCAGTTCGTCTCGCCGGAAGCCGCGCGCGCCTGGGTCCACCGCTACTATCTCAACCTCACCCGCCATCTCGACCGCATCTGCGACTATCCGGTCAATCCGAACATCGCCATGGTCTCCGGCTTCATGTGCTGCGAGACCGACGAGGAGGCGATCGAGAAGGCCGCCGGCTGGACCTTCTTCATCTTCTGTCTCAGCCATTACGGAAAGCACGGCGTATCCGCGCCGGGCGAGACCGACCTCTGGGCGCTCTATCAGGACTGGCGCCACACCGAGAAGGCGCAGCAGGCGCTGACCGCCGGGCTGATCGGCTCGCCCGAGACCATCCGGCGCAAGCTGCGCGCCTTCGCGGCCGCCAATGTCGATCAGGTGATCCTGCTGAACCAGGCCGGGCGCAACAGCCATGAGGACATCGCGGCCTCGCTGGAGCTGTTCGCGCGCGAGGTGATGCCGGAGTTCCACGCGCTGGAGGACGAACATCAGGCCTGGAAGGCGGGCGTGCTGGCCGGCGAGATCGCGCTGGAAGACCTGTCGGTCGAGGGCGCCAGGCGCTATGCGCACCAGAACGAGGATATCGTGCGGCTGACGCCCGACGAGCTGAAGGCCAAGATGGCGGCGAAGGAAGCCGCGAGCGCCGCGGCCGAATAGGCGCGGGGGGAACGCCAAGAGGGAGGGCAGTCATGCGCGCAATGGTGCTGGAGGGCCATGGCGGCCAGGACCGTTTCGCCTTCCACCGCGACTGGCCGGAGGCGGCGCCGGGCGCGGGCGAGGTCCGGGTGCGCGTCCGGGCCTGCTCGCTCAACTATCACGACGTGTTCACCCGGCGCGGGATGCCGGGCATCAAGGTGCCGCTGCCGATCGTCCAGGGCCTCGACATCGCCGGCGAGGTCGAGCTCCCGGGCGAGGGCGTCGAGGGCTGGACGCCGGGCGCGCGGGTGCTGATCGACCCCATCTGGCCCGGCCGCGGACTGATGGGAGAGATGCTGCCGGGCGGGCTCGCCGAGTCGGTGGTGTGCTCGGCCGGGCAGCTGATCGCCATTCCCGAGGGGGTGAGCTTCGCCCAGGCGGCGGCGCTGCCGGTCGCCTACGGCACCGCGCACCGCATGCTGTTCGACAATGGCGGCGTCAAGGCGGGCGAGAAGGTGCTGATCCTCGGCGCCTCGGGCGGCGTCGGCAATGCCTGCGTGCTGCTCGCCAAGGCCGCCGGGGCGCATGTGATCGCCGCCGCCGGCAGCCGGGAGAAGCTCGACCGGCTGGCCGCCCTCGGCGCGGACGAGGGGCTGGACTACACCGAGACCGCCTTCGAGCGCGAGATCTGGAAGCGCTATGGCAAGCCCTTCCGGCGCTCCTATGACGGCGGCGTGGATGTGGTGGTGAACTTCACCGGCGGCGACACCTGGGTGCCCTCGATGAAGGCGCTCCGGCGCGGCGGTCGGATGCTGACCTGCGGGGCGACGGCCGGCTTCGATCCGAAGACCGACATCCGCTATATCTGGACCTTCGAGCTGCAGATCCTGGGCTCCAACAGCTGGACCGTGGCCGGCCTGGAGACCATGATGGCCGACATCGCCGCCGGGCGCCTCGATCCGGTGATCGACGCGGAACTGCCGCTGGAAGAGGCCGCCGAGGGCGTGCGGATGCTGGAAGACCGCGAGGTTTTCGGCAAGATCGTGGTCGTTCCCTGAAGCTTGAGGACGAGGAGTCCGCCCCCATGACCAAATCGGTCGAGTTCTGGTTCGATGTCGGCTCGCCGGCCGCCTATCTGGCCTACACGCAGCTGCCCGGCCTCGCCCGGCGCGCCGAGGCGGAGATCCTCTGGAAGCCGATGCTGCTGGGCGGCGTGTTCAAGCTGACCGGCAACCGCCCGCCCGGCGATGTGGCGGCGAAATCCGCCTATATGTCCAACGACCTGCGGCGGTTCGCGCGGCGCTATGGCGCGCCCTACCGGCGCAATCCCTTCTTCCCGATCGTGACGCTCAACCTGATGCGCGGCTGCCTGGCGGCGGAGCGGGCGGGCGTCTTCCACGCCTATGTCGATGCGGTGTTCCGGGCCATGTGGGCGGAGGAGCGCAACACCGGCGATGTCGAGGTGCTGCGCGAGGTGCTGACCGGGGCCGGCCTCGACGCAGACGCGCTGTTCGCCGCGACGCAGGACCCCGCCATCAAGCAGCGGCTGATCGACAATACCGAGGAAGCCGTGGCGCGCGGCGTCTTCGGCGCGCCGAGCTTCTTCGTCGGCGAGGAGCTGTTCTTCGGCCAGGACCGGCTGGACTTCGTCGAGGAAGCGCTCGCCGGCTGACCGCTACGGGCAGCCGAGCCGGTCGGCCAGGTCGATGAAGTCCGACGCCACCACGGTGAAGCCGGGATCGGCCTCCAGGTCGGCAGTCTGGCCGGAGCCGTGCTCGGTCGGGCGCGGGATGAAGGCGGTCGCCATGCCCTCCCGGGCGGCGGCGTGCAGATCGCCATTGTGGGCGGCCGCCATCATCACCTCTTCCGGCGCCAGGCCGAGCGCCCGGCAGCTCGCCCGATAGGCCTCCGGCTGCGGCTTGTAGGCGCGCGCGACCTCCGCGCCCAGCACCGTGTCCCAGGGCAGCCGGGCGTGGCGGGCCATATTGACCATCAGCGCGATATTGCCGTTCGAGCAGGTCCCGACGATGTAGTTGCGCTTCAGCCGCGTGAGGCCGAGCACCGCGTCCGGCCAGGGATCGAGCCGGTGCCAGGCGCGGTTGAGATGGTCCGTCTCGGCCTCGCTGAGACCGGTAATGGCGAACTCCTCCAGCAGCGCCTCCAGATTCTCGCGATGCAGCACATCGAGAATCGTGTAGGGCCGGGCGCCGCTGCGCACCGCCTCCATCGCCGGCTGGTAGCGGTCCCGCCAGCGGCTCGCGAAGGCGCGCCAGTCGAGCGCATGGCCCTTGGGCGCCAGCAGCTTCTGCGCCTCGCGCGCCACCGAGCCGCGCCAGTCCACCACCGTGCCGAACACGTCGAACAGCACCGCCTTCACCATCGCCTCGCCTCCCATGCGCCGCCGACAGACTGCCCGCCCGCGCGCCCCTCGGCAAGCCGGCGCGCGGCGGGCGGTTGACAGGCGGGCGCGGGCGGGCAGAATCCGGCGAGGAAGCGGGCGTAGCTCAGTGGTAGAGCATCGGCTTCCCAAGCCGAGTGTCGTGGGTTCGATCCCCATCGCCCGCTCCAGTTTCGCCCGCCTGACGCAGGAGCGGCAGCGTCGGAGGCGAAGAGCATGGCGTATCGGACCATCCGGGTCGAGCCGATCGCGGGCGCGCTCGGGGCCGAAATCAGCGGCGTGGACCTGTCCCGGCCGCTCGGCAATGAGCGCTTTGCCGAAATCCACCGCGCCTTCCTGCGCTATCGCGTGATCTTCTTCCGCGACCAGCAGCTGACGCCCGTCGCCCAGCGCGACTTCGCGGCCCGCTTCGGCCCCTGCAACCGCTATCCCTTCGTCGCCGGCCTCGAGGAGTGCCCGGAGATCATCCCGATCATCAAGGAGCCGGAGGAGACGTTCAATTTCGGCGGCCTCTGGCACTCGGACACCACATATCTGGAGCGCCCGCCGCTCGGCACCATGCTCTATGCGCTGGAGGTGCCGCCGGCGGGCGGCGACACGCTGTTCGCCAACGCCGCGCTCGCCTATGAAGCGCTCTCGGACGGCGCGAAGGCGGCGCTGGCCGGCCTGACCGGCCTTTCCAGCGCGCAGATGCGCTACGCCAAGGGCGGGCGCGCCGGGCAGTTCCGCCGCTTCAAGGGCGCGATGACCGGCGCGCGGCTGGACGAGGAGGAGACGCTGGAGGCCTGGCATCCGGTGGTGCGCACCCATCCCGAGACCGGCGAGAAGGCGCTGTTCGTCAACCGCGCCCACACGCTTCGCTTCCGGGGCTGGACCGAGGACGAGAGCCGGCCCTGGATCGAGTGGCTCTGCGAGCATATCGCGCGGCCGGAATTCACCTGCCGCTTCCGCTGGGAGGCCGGCTCGCTCGCGCTCTGGGACAATCGCTGCACGCACCACTTCGCGCTCAACGACTATCACGGCCATCGCCGTCACATGCATCGCTGCACCATCGAGGGCGACCGGCCGGCCTGAGCCGGCCGCGGCCGTTCCGCCGCCGCCCGCCAATCATCGGGAGACTGCATGAAGCACAAGATCGCTATCGTTTGCGCGGGGGCCGTCGGCTCGCATGTCGGCGGCCACCTCACCCGGGCCGGCTTTGCGCCCATCCTGATCGACTTCTGGCCGGAGCATGTCGAGGCCATGCGCCGCGACGGGCTCCGCCTCACCGGCATGACCGAACCGGAGTGCTTCACGCAGCCGGTCGAGGCCTGGCATGTGACGGAGCTGGAGCGGCTGTCGCGCGAGCGCCCGATCGACATCGCGTTCGTCTGCGCCAAATCCTACGACACGGTCTGGGCCACCGAGATGATCCGGCAATATCTGGCCCCGGACGGCTTCGTCGTCTCGCTGCAGAACGGCATCAACGAGGAGCGCGTGGCGGGCGTGGTCGGCTGGGGCAAGACGCTCGGCTCGATCGCCAGCCTGATCGCGGTCGAGCTCCATGCGCCGGGCCAGGTGCGCCGCAATGTGCGCCTCGGCGGCGAGCGCCACACCGTCTTTCGCGTCGGCGAGCCGCACGGCCGGATCACCGAGCGCGCGCAGCTGGTGGCGGAGATGCTCTCGCACGTGGACAGCGCCCGGGCGACGGCCAATCTCTGGGGCGAGCGCTGGTCGAAGCTCATCATCAACGCGATGCGCAACCCGATGTCGGCGGCGACCGGCCTTGGCGGCAACGAGGCCGACCGGCTCGACTACACCCGCCGGCTGGCGATCCGCATCGCCGGCGAGACGGTCCGGGTCGGCCTCGCGCACGGCTTCGCGCTGGAGAAGGTCTATGGCATGGCCCCGGAGCGCCTGGCCCAGGCGGCGGAGGGCAACAACGAAGCCATGGCCGAGATCGAGGAGCTGCTGGAGAACAACGCCCAGGGCCGGTCCGGCGGCCAGCGCCCCTCCATGGGCCAGGATATCCAGAAGGGCCGGCGCACCGAGATCGATTATATCAACGGCCTGGTGGTCGATTACGCCGACCGCCTCGGCCTCGCCGTCCCCGCCAACCGCGCCCTGGTCGAGGTCGTCAAGCGCGTCGAACGCAAGGAAATCCCGCCCGCACCGGAGAATGTGCGCCATATCTGAGGGAGGCGCTTGAGAGCATGGCGGCGGTGGCGGCCGGATAACCAGGCCGCGATCATCTCGGGTCGGGTGAAGCGCGCGCCGGGGGCGCTTGCGCCAGTGCGCCGCCCGCAGAACCCCATACGCCTACTCCGTCCGACGCGTCCGAACCCGTGTAGTCTGGAAACCTTCCAAAACCCGAGAGGGACTGGAAAATTGTGCGGTGGCGGGCGAGTATCGGGGGCGTCAGCGAGGGACGGGAGATGAGGCGATGAGCGAGCAGCAGATCATTCCGGTGCCGGCCGCAGCGGCCGCCAGCGCGCATATCGACAGCGCGGCCTATGAGGAGATGTATCGCCGTTCGGTCGAGGACCCGGACGGCTTCTGGGCCGAGCAGGCCGAACGCCTCGACTGGATGAAGCCCTTCACCCGCGTGCGCGACATCTCCTGGGCGAAGGACGACCTGCACATCCGCTGGTTCGAGGACGGCGCGCTCAACGCCTCGGTCAACTGCCTCGACCGCCATCTGGCGACGCGCGGCGAGCGGACCGCCATCATCTGGGAAGGCGACGAGCCGGACCGCTCGGAGCATATCAGCTACCGCGACCTGCATGAGCGCGTCTGCCGCTTCGCCAATGTGCTGAAAGCGCATGGCGTGGCGAAGGGCGACCGGGTGACGATCTATCTGCCGATGATCCCCGAGATCGCGGTGGCGGTGCTGGCCTGCGCGCGCATCGGCGCGATCCACTCCGTGGTGTTCGGCGGCTTCTCGCCGGACGCGCTCGCCGGGCGCATCGCCGACTGCGACTCCAAGCTGATCGTCACCGCCGACGAGGGCTTGCGCGGCGGGCGCACGGTGCCGCTCAAGGCCAACACCGACGCCGCGCTCGCCTCCTGCCCGGACTGCCGGACCTGCATCGTGGTGCGGCGCACCGGCGGCGAGATCGGCTGGGTCGAGGGCCGCGACCGCTGGTATGAGGACGAGATGGCGCGCGCCTCGGCCGACTGCCCGCCGGAGGAGATGGGCGCCGAGGACCCGCTCTTCATCCTCTACACCTCCGGCTCCACCGGCACGCCCAAGGGCGTGCTGCACACCACCGGCGGCTATCTCCTGTTCGCCGCGATGACCCACCGGCTCACCTTCGACTATCGCGACGGCGAGGTGTTCTGGTGCACCGCCGATGTCGGCTGGGTCACCGGCCACAGCTACATCCTCTACGGGCCGCTCGCCAACGGCGCCACCACGCTGATGTTCGAGGGCGTGCCCAACTATCCCGACCATTCGCGCTTCTGGCAGATCTGCGACAAGCACGAGGTCGCGATCTTCTACACCGCGCCGACCGCCATCCGGGCGCTGATGCGCGAGGGCGACGCGCCGGTGAAGGCGACCTCGCGGCGGAACCTGCGCATCCTCGGCTCGGTCGGCGAGCCGATCAATCCCGAGGCCTGGCTCTGGTACTACAATGTCGTGGGCGACGGGCGCTGCCCGATCGTCGACACCTGGTGGCAGACCGAGACCGGCGGCCATCTGATCACGCCGCTGCCGGGCGCGACCGACCTGAAGCCCGGCTCCGCCACGCGGCCGTTCTTCGGCGTGCGGCCGGCGCTGGTCGATGACAAGGGCGCGCTGCTGGAGGGCGCGGCGGCCGGCAATCTGGTGCTGCTCGACAGCTGGCCCGGCCAGATGCGCACCGTTTACGGCGACCATCAGCGCTTCGTCGACACCTATTTCTCCATGTATGAGGGCATGTATTTCACCGGCGACGGCGCGGTCCGGGACGAGGACGGCTATTACTGGATCACCGGGCGGGTGGACGATGTGATCAACGTCTCCGGCCACCGCATGGGCACGGCCGAGGTCGAGAGCGCGCTGGTGGCGCACGCCAGGGTGGCGGAGGCCGCCGTGGTCGGCTATCCGCACGACATCAAGGGCCAGGGCATCTACGCCTATGTGACGCTGAATGCGGGCGAGGAGCCCTCCGACGAGCTGCAGCGCGAACTGGTGCGCTGGGTGCGCAGCGAGATCGGCCCGATCGCCTCGCCGGACCTGATCCAGTGGGCGCCGGGCCTGCCCAAGACGCGCTCCGGCAAGATCATGCGGCGCATTCTGCGCAAGATCGCCGAGGACGATTTCGGCAATCTGGGCGACATCTCCACCCTCGCCGAGCCGGCGGTGGTCGATGACCTGATCCGGAACCGCCGCAACCGCGCCGACTGAGCGGGGCGTCCCATGTTCGAAGACCGCTACGGCCTGCCGCTCGCCACCGCATCCGCGCCCGCGCGCGACGCCTATGTCGAGGGGGTGGACCTCTTCCTCTCCGCCAATGCCGGGGCGGAGGCCGCCTTCGAGCGCGCGGGGCGGGAAGACCCCGCCTTCGCGCTCGCCCACGCCGCGCTCGCCCGCGCGCTGCAGATGCGCGGCCGGGGGCGTGAGGCGCGCGAGGCGATGGGCCGGGCGCGCGCGGCGGCGAATGGCGGAACGGCGCGCGACGCGGGCCATCTCGGCGCGCTCGGCCTGCTGATCGACGGCGACGGGCCGGGGGCGCTCGCCGCGATCCGCGCCCATCTCGCCGACTGGCCGCGCGACGCCATGATCGCCCAGCCCTGCACCGGCGTCTTCGGGCTGATCGGCTTCAGCGGCCGGGCCGGGCGCGAGGCGGAGCAGCTGGCCTTCACCGACCGGCTGGCGCCGCATTATGGCGAGGACTGGTGGTTTCTCGCCCAGCACGGCTTCTCGCAGGTCGAGGCCGGCCAGGTGGCCGAGGCGGAGGACCTGCTGGAGCGCGCGCTCGCCGGCAATCCGCGCAACGCCAACGCAGCCCATATCCGCGCGCATGTGCATTACGAGGCGGGCGAGGCGGCGGAGGGCCTGGCGCGCCTCGACGCCTGGCGGCGCGACTACGACCCGAGCGCCCAGCTCGCCTGCCATATCGCCTGGCATGTGGCGATCTGGCGCGCGGGCGCGGGCGAGATGGAGGAGGCCTGGCGGGTCTATCGGGCCGATGTCGCGCCCGACGGGGCGTGGGGGCCGCCGATCAATGTGCTGACCGACAGCGCCGCCTTCGTGCTGCGCGCCGCGCTCGCCGGCTCGCCCGCGCCGGAGGGCGTCTGGGAGCGGCTCAGCGACTACGCCTCCCGCTTCTTTCCCGCCCCCGGCATCGCGTTCGCCGACACGCACGCCGCGCTCGCCCACGCCATGGCGGGGCGGGGCGAGGCGCTCGGGCGCATCGTGGAGGCGCCGGCCGGCCCGGCGGGCGAGCTGGTGGCGGGCCTGGCGGCGGCCTTCGGCGCCTATGCCGAGGGCGACTGGGAGGAGGCGGTGCGGCTGATGGCGCCCTGGATGGCGGGCCATGAGCGCATCGGCGGCAGCCGCGCCCAGCGCGACCTGCTGGAGTTCGCGCTGCTCGGCGCGCTCATCCGCAGCGGCCGCAGCGAGGAGGCGCGCCGCCTCTTGCAACTCCGCCGCCCCGTCCACCGCCCCGCCCCACCCCTGATGGGCATTGACGGGGCGGGGTGAGCGCGGGGGCGCGTCCATGTCCGAGGTCCGAGTCACCACGCGGCGTCCGTCTTCCCCCGAAGACGCCGACTTCGCTATCGAAATCGATTTCAAACGGGGAAGCGGCAGCCCGCAGCGTGTCTTTCGCGCAGCCGACAAGATGGTTCAGGCATTGCAACGTGTGGATGAAGCTCTTTGCATTTCAGTGGATATGAATATCAAGCCTGTCCTGGTTCTGGAGGATATCGAGGCAGGGTCCATCCGCATCTGGTTGAAGAATGTTCTTGAGGCGACAGACGACCAGGCGATCAAGGGGCTGGACTGGAAACCTGCCGTCGGGCGGTATCTGGTACGCGCCAAATATGCCTATATTCGCTGGGCGAACAAGGAGGACCCGGAGCGCACATTGCTGGACCTTGCGCGTGAATTGCGGACGATTGCAAGCGAGACCGATATCAGGCATTTGCCGGACTATGCGCCGCCGAGCACCGCCGAACTGGCGGACGCCGCGAAACAGATCGACGAAGCCAAGCAAGAGCTGTCCGAAGGCGATCGAATAAGCTATCTCAGCGACGAAAACGATCCTGTCGATTTCGACCTGTCGGTCTCCTGGTCGGGTGAGGAACTGTCCGACTTGCTGGTGCGCGAGACAACGAAATTCGAGAATATGCCCATGAATCTGATCGTCAAGAGGCCGGATTATCTCGGTGTCTCGAAATGGGATTTCCGACATGGCCGTCGGTCGATATCGGCGCGCATCGAAGATACGTCCTGGCTGACGGACTTTCAGGAAAGAAAAGTCGACGTTCGTCCGGGGGACGCCTTGAAATGCCTTGTCACGATTGAGTATTCATATGGTTTCGACAATGAGCTTGTGAGCGAAAACCACACCGTCACGACTGTGGAGGCCGTGCTCGAGAACCAGATCCGGCAGGCAAATCTGCTCGACGACGAAGAGCGATAGCGCGCGGAGCGGGGCCCTGCCCCACTCGCCGCTCAGGGCGGTTCTATGGTGGCGATGCGCAGGATGTTGGTGGCGCCGGGGGTGCCGAAGGGGACGCCGGCGGTGATGACCACCATGTCGCCCGGCCCGGCGACCTCCTCCAGCGCGGCGGCGGCGATCGCCTTGCGCACCATCTCGGCGAAGTCGCGCACATCGGCCGTGTGCACGCTGTGCACGCCGCAGATCAGCGAGAGGCGGCGCGCGGTGGCGAGATCGGAGGTCACCGCCAGGATCGGCTGCGCCGGGCGCTCGCGGGCGGCGCGCAGCGTGGTCGAGCCGGAGGTGGTGTAGGTGACGATCGCGGCCGCGCCGATGGTGTCGGCCACCTGGCGGGCGGCGGCGGAGATCGCGTCGGCGGTGGTCGCCAGCGGCAGGCGCTGGTCGGCGGCGGCGATCCGCCGGTGCAGCGGGTCCTGCTCCACCCGCGCGATCACCCGGTCCATGATCTCGACCGCAGCGGTCGGATGGTCGCCGGCGGCGGTCTCGGCCGAGAGCATCACGGCGTCCGCGCCGTCATAGACGGCCGTCGCCACATCGGAGACCTCGGCGCGGGTCGGCGCCGGGGCCTGCACCATGGATTCGAGCATCTGCGTCGCCACGATCACCGGCTTGCCGGCGTCGCGGCTGGTGCGCACGATGGTCTTCTGCGCGACCGGCACATCCTCGGGGTCCATCTCCACGCCGAGATCGCCGCGCGCCACCATCACCGCATCGGCGGCGGCGACGATATCGTCGATGCGCGCGACCGCCGCCGGCTTCTCCACCTTGACCAGCACATGCGCGCGCCCGCCGATCAGCCGGCGGGCCTCCTCCACATCCTCCGGGCGCTGCACGAAGGAGAGCGCAATCCACTCGCAGCCGAGCCGGAGCGCGAACTCGAGGTCGCGCCGGTCCTTCTCCGTCAGCGGCGAGATCGGCAGCAGCACGCCCGGCAGGTTGATGCCCTTGCGGTCGCCGAGCCGGCCGCCGGTCAGCACCTCGGTCTCCAGCGCGTCGGCGGTCTTCGACAGCGCCCGCAGCCGGACGCGTCCGTCGTCGAGCAGCAGCTCGTCTCCGGGGCCGACGGCGGCGAAGATCTCCGGATGCGGCGCCGAGACGCGCGCCGCGCTGCCCGGCCGGTCGGAGCGGTCGAGCAGGAAGCGCCGCCCGGCTTCCAGCTCGACGCCGCCGCCCTCGAACACCCCGACGCGCAGCTTCGGCCCCTGCATGTCGGCCATAACGCCGATCGGGCGCAGCGTCTCCCGCTCCAGCTGGCGCAGGATGCGATGGCGCCGGGCGTGGTCCTCCGGCTCGCCATGGCTGAAATTGAAGCGGAAGACATCAACCCCGGCCCGGAACAGCTCGTGGATCGCCTCGGCGGTCGAGGTCGCCGGCCCCAGCGTGGCGACGATCTTGGCCCTGCGTTTGCGCCGCATCGCTTTCCCCCTTCCCCCGCGAGCCTCCGGACGCCCTGCCTATGGCTCGATCAGAATGGCGCGGAAATCATTGACATTGGTTCGTGTCGGTCCCGTGACCACCAGATCCTCCAGCGCCGCGAACAGCGTCCACGCGTCATTGTCGCGGAGCAGCCCGGCCGGGTCGAGACCGAGCGCGCGGGCGCGGGCGAGGCTGTCGGGACGGAGCAGCGCGCCCGCGCACTCGCACATCCCGTCGATGCCGTCCGTGTCGCAGGCGATGGCGTGAATGCCGGGCGCGCCGTCGAGCGCGAGCGCGAGGCCCAGCAGGAACTCCAGATTGCGCCCGCCCCGCCCCTCGCCTCGCACCGTCACCGTTGTCTCGCCGCCGGAGAGCAGCAGGCAGGGCGGCCGGAACGGCTCGCCGAAAGCGCGGGCGTGCAGCGCGAGGCCGGCCATGACCCGGCCCGCCTCGCGGGCCTCGCCCTCGATGCGGTCCGAGAGCAGCCAGGCCGGCGGGCGGTCCGCCGCCGCCGCCATCAGGCACTCGCGCGGCGTGGCGATGAGCCGGAACTCCGTGCGCTCCAGCCGCTTCGGCGTCTCCGCCATGCCGGCCGGGGCCGCGATGGCGTAAGCGGCCAGCACTCGGGTGGCGTCGGCGAGCGTCGTCGGGTCGCACACGGTCGGGCCGGAGGCGATGACGGCCGGATCGTCGCCCGGCACGTCCGAGATCGCGAGCGTGACGGTGCGCGCCGGCCGGGCCGCCGCCGCCAGCCGCCCGCCCTTCACCGCCGACAGATGCTTGCGCACCGTGTTGATCTCGTGGATCGAGGCGCCGGAGCGCAAGAGCGCCGAGGTCACCGCCTGCTTCTCCTCGAAGGCGACGCCCGGCAGCGGCAGGGCGAGCAGCGCCGAACCGCCGCCGGAAGCAAGGAACACCAGCAGGTCGTCGGGCCCGAGCGCCTCGGCGGCCGCGAGGATGCGCCGCGCGGCCTCCCGCCCGGCCGTGTCGGGCAGCGGGTGGCCGGCCTCCGCCAGCTCGATCCGCTCCAGCGCCAGCCCATGGCCGTAGCGCGTCACCGCCAGACCCTCCAGCGGCCCCGGCCAGGCGGCCTCGAAGGCGGCCGCCATGGAGGCCGCCGCCTTGCCGGCCGCGGCGACGAAGGTGCGCCCCGGCGGCGGCTCCGGCAGCGCGCCGGCGAGCGTCAGCGCCGGGTCGGCCCGCGCCACGGCGCGCGCAAAGGCCGCGCGGAGGATCGATTCCGGCTGCATGATCGGCTACTCTACGCCCCTCCCCACCCCTTGGCGACCCGATGCGGGCGAGATGCGATGACCGACAGCACCATGACGACCGAACTGGAAGCCGCCGCCTTCCGCACCCTGGCGCAGCATCTGCGCGACAATCCCGATGTGCAGAATATCGACCTGATGAACCTGGCCGGCTTCTGCCGCAACTGCCTGTCCAAATGGTATCGCGCCGCGGCCGAGGAGCGCGGCCTCGACATGGACTATGAGACCGCGCGCGAGATCGTCTATGGCATGCCCTACGGCGAATACAAGCGCCGCCACCAGAAGGAGGCGACGGCCGAGCAGCAGGCCGCCTTCCGGGCGCGGGCCGAGTGAGCGGCGGAGCCGGGAGATGAGCGAGACGGGCGGCGTCACCGCCGGGCAGCTGCGCGCCTATGTCGAGCGCGTCGAGCGCCTCGAGGAGGACAAGGCCGCGCTGATGGCCGATATCCGCGAGGTCTATGCCGAGGCGAAGGGCAACGGTTTCGATGTGAAGACCATGCGCCAGATCGTGCGGCTGCGAAAGCTCGACAGCGCCGAACGCGTCGAGCAGGAGGAGCTGCTCGACCTCTACAAGCGCGCGCTCGGCATGGCCCCGGACATGGAGGCAAGCGGGGACTGACCTTGCCCCCGGCGCGGCCCCCGATCAGGCGGCGGCGCGCGCGTCCTCCAGCACCATGGCGGCGCCCTTTTCCGCGATCATGATGGTCGGCGCATTGGTGTTGCCGGTGGTCACGGCCGGCATCACCGAGGCGTCGATCACGCGCAGCCCCTCCATGCCGTGCAGCCGCAGGCGCGAATCGACCACCGCCATCGGGTCCTCGCCCATGCGGCAGGTGCCGACCGGGTGGTAGATCGTCTGCCCGGTCTCGCGCACGAACGCCTCCAGCGCCTCGGGGCTCACGGCCCCCGGCCCCGGCGAAAGCTCCTCCCGGATGACCTCGCGGAAGGCTGGCTGGGCGAAGATCTCGCGCGCCTGGCGGATGCCCTCCAGCGCGATGCGCAGATCGTCGGACGCGTCGAGGAAATTGTGCCGGATGGCCGGCGGCGCGAAGGGATCGGGCGAGACCGCCACGATCTCGCCGCGCGAGGACGGCCGGGCGATCGACACCGCCACCGACATGCCGGGCTCGCGCTCCAGCCGGCCGAACTCGTTGGCGTCGAAGCTCGCCGGGGTGAACAGCAGCTGGATGTCGGGCGAGGCCAGCCCCTCGCGCGAGCGGGTGTAGCATTGCGCGCTGGAGACGCCGAAGGTGAGCGCGCCATTGCCGGCGAGCGCGAAGCGCGCCATCTCGCGCGCCAGCCGCCAGCCGCGCGCCAGCCGGTTGATCGACTCCGCGCCCGCCACCCGGTGCGCGATGCGCACGGTGTAATGGTCGGAGAGGTTCATGCCGACGCCGGGCAGGTCGTGGCGCGGCTCGACGCCGATCTCGCGGAGCCGGGCCGCCGGGCCGACGCCGGAGATCTGCAGCAGATGCGGCGAGTTGACCGTGCCGCCCGACACGATCACCTCGCGGCCGGCGCGCGCCTCCCGGTCCCGTCCGCGCTGCCGGAAGGCCACGCCCGTGCAGCGCCGGCCCTCGAAGCGAAGGCCGGTGGCGAAGGCGTCGGTCTCGATGCGCAGGTGGCGGCGCCCGCGCGCGGCGCTGAGAAAGGTGCGCGCCGTCGAGCCCCGAAAGCGGCCGTTGCGCGACATTTGCGAATAGCCCACGCCCTCGGCCGGCGGGCGGCCGCTGAGATCCGGGGCGAAGCGGTGTCCGGCCTGCTGGGCCGCCTCGACGAAGCGCCGCGTGAGCGGCAGCACGGTGCGATAGTCCTCCACCAGCAGCGGGCCGGATTTGCCGCGCTCGGCCGGGTCGCCCGGCGCATAGCGCTCGATGCTTTTGAAATGCTGCAGCACATCGTCATAGGACCAGCCGCGCGCGCCCGTCTGCGCCCAGCCGTCGAAATCGGCCGCGTTGCCGCGAATGAACAGCATGCCGTTGATGGAGGAGGACCCGCCCAGCACCCGGCCGCGCGGGCAGTGCAGCGAGCGCCCGCCGATCTTCTCGTCCGGCTCGGTGCGGTAGTTCCAGTTCACCACCGGGTGCGTGATCAGCTTCAGCACGCCGGCCGGCACATGGATGAACGGGTTCCAGTCCTTCGGACCGGCCTCCAGCAGCAGGACGCTGGCCCCGCTGGCGCTCAGCCGGTCGGCCAGCACGCAGCCGGCCGAGCCGGCCCCGACGATGACATAATCCGCTTCCATGCGTTCCTCCCTGGCGCTCGCCTGCGCCCTCACGCCCGCCGGGCGATGCGATAGCCGGCGCGCTCGCGGTCCCAGGCCCCCGGCGGCAGGCCGGCCTCGCGCAAGGCGCCCTTTTGCAGCTTGCCGGAGGCGGTCTTCTCGAACGCCTCGACGACATCGACGAAACGCGGCAGGGCGTAGCGCGGCATTCTCGTCTGGCACCAGTCGAGCAGCGCCGCCGGATCGAGCCGCGCCCCCTCCTCCAGGCAGATGAGCGCCAGCACTTCCTCCTCGCCGCCCGCGCCCGCCACGCGCACGCCGATGGCGGCGCTCTCGGCGATGTCGGGATGGGCGTTGAGCGCCTGCTCGACCTCGAAAGCGGAGATGTTCTCGCCGCGCCGGCGGATGCAGTCCTTGATGCGATCCACATAATGCAGGCGGCCGCGCTCGTCGAAGCGCCCGGCGTCGCCGGTGTGGAACCAGAGATTGCGCCAGGCCTCCACGGTGCGCTCCGGCATCCGGTAATAGCCGGCGAAGAAGCAGTTCGCCAGCTTCGGGCGCAGCAGGATCTCCCCGACCTCGCCCCGCGGCAGCGGCCGGTCGGTCTCCGGGTCCGCCACCCGGAGCTCGAACCACGCCTCGGAGACATAGCCGGCGCAGCCCGGCTCCACCGGCTCCGAGAGCCGGGCGATCACCGGCAGGCCGCATTCGGTCATGCCGAAGCCCTGCAGGATGCGCAGCCCGAAGCGCTCCTCGAAGGCGGCGCCCCAGGGGCCGATCGGCACCGCGAGCGTGACGCGCAGCCGGTGGTCGCGGTCGCGCGGGCCGGGCGGGGTGTTGAACAGAAACTCCGGCATCACGCCCAGCAGGTTGGTGTGCGTCGCCTGGCAGGCGATGACCTCGTCGAGCCAGCGGTTGGGGCTGAAGCGGCGCACGATATGCGCGTCCGCGCCCGCCCAGAGCGCCGCGAAGGTCTGCGCGGCGAGCGCGTTCACATGGAAGAGCGGCATGGCGACATAGTAGCGGTCGTCCGGCCCGAGCCCGGTGGCGATGGCGGAGGCGGCGGACATGTGGAACAGATGGCCGTGCGGCATCATCACGCCCTTGGCCGGGCCGGTGGTGCCGGAGGTGTAAAGGATGGCCGCGATGTCGCCCGGCCGGACCTCCGGCGCGGGCGGCGCGCGGCCCTCGCCCATGGCCAGCAGCTCCTCGAAGCCCATGCGCCGGCTGGCGGCAAGCAGCGCCGGCGGGTCGGCCTCGGCCGCGCCGACGATGGCGAGCCGGGCCGGGGCCGGCCCCGCGACGCCGTCGAAGGCGTCCAGCAGCCCGGCCTCGGCCACCAGCAGCGCCGGGCTGGCGTTCTCCAGCTGATGGGCGAGGAAGGCGCCGCGCAGCTCGGTGTTGATCGGCGCGATGACGGCGCCGGCCTTCATGGCGCCGACGGCGGCGATCAGGATCTCCGGCCCGTTGCCGAGCAGCGCCATGACGCGCTCGCCCGCCCCGACGCCGATGGCCGCGAGCGCGGCCGCGAAGCGGTCGGACTCGCGGTCGAGCCCGGCGAAGGTGAGCGCGCGCCCGTCCTCGAAGGTCGCGAAGACGCGCTCGCCCCGCTCGCGCGCGCGGGCGCGCACCAGATGCGTCACGGTCCAGTCGGGCTGCGGGCCGTCCGCGCCGAGAAGCGCCTCGCCGTTCATGGGCCGCGAGACTACCCCGTTTCGCCCCCGCCCGGAACGCCCGCCCGGAACGGCTCCCCGCCTCGGGCCGGCTCCCCGCCCGGAACGGCTGCCGGCCTCGGGCCGGCTCCCCGCCTCGGGGTCAGATCTCGTCGCTCCAGGCGTAGTCGCGGTCGAGGCGGTCGGCCATGGCGCGGGCGTGGGGCAGCGCTTCGGCGATCATCGCCAGCAGATAGTCGTCACCGGCGGGCAGGCCGGCCAGCCGGGCCAGCATCCGCGCCTCGTCGAGCAGCTTTCCGTCCTCCGGCAGGCGGGGCGCGGGCAGCTGCGGCGTCTCGCGCGCCGGCGGCGGCCCGGTTTCCAGCACCGGCCGGCGCGCGCGCCATTCGGTGGCGGCCTCGAAGGCCTGGCCGGCGGCCAGCACGATGCGGTCGTGGAAAGGCGCGGCGGCGAGCTGCACGCCGAGCGGCAGGCCGCTTTCCGAGAAGCCGGCCGTGAGGGTGAGCGCCGGCCCGCCGGTTACGTCGAAGGGCGTGGTGATGCTGGGGAAGCGCCAGAAGCTCTGCGTGTCGTGCGCATCCAGGCGCGGCGCCGGCCCGGTGGCCGAAGGCGCGATCAGCAAGTCGAAGCGCGCATGGACCGGCTCCATGGCGCGGCGGAGCTGACGCCAGCGGCGATGCGCGGCCACATAGTCCTGGGCCGTGTAGCAGACCGCCCCCAGCGCGCGGGAGAGGAAGTCCTGGCCGAAATCGCGCGGGCGGGTTTGCAGCGTGCGCCGGTGGACGTTGAACAGCTCGCTCTCGGCGATGGTGATCTTGACGTCGTACCAGTCCTGCACGGACGGGATGCGCGCCGTGGCGACCTCCGCGCCCAGGTCGCGAAACACCTCCGCCATATGCTCCGAGGCGCGCGCCATCTCCGGCGCGACCGCCAGGTCCTCCTCCCAGAAATGGCGCAGGAGGCCGATACGCAGCCCCGCCATGGAAGCGGGCGCGGGGCGCTCCGGCAGGTCGAGCGAGCGCGGGTCTTGCCCGTCGTGGCCGGCGAGCGCGTCGAGCAGCAGGGCGCAGTCCTCGGCGGTCCAGGCGAGCGGCCCGCAATGGTCGAAGGTGAAGGAGTTGGGGATCACGCCCCGCCGGCTCACCAGGCCGGTGCTCGGCATCAGCCCGGCGACGCCGGAAAGCGCCGCCGGCCCCCGGATGGAGCCGCCGGTGTCGGTGCCGAGCGCGCCGAGGCAGAGGCCGGCCGCCACCGCGACGCCCGAGCCGCTGGAGGAGCCGCCGGAGAAATGCTCGACATGCCAGGGGTTGCGGGCCGGCGGCCAGGGCAGGTCGAAGCTCGGGCCGCCATGCGCGAACTCATGCGTGGTGAGCTTGCCGGTGACGATGGCGCCCGCCGCCTTCAGCCGGCGCACCGTCTCGGCGTCCCGGTCCGGAATGCGCGTTTCGGCGGTGCGCGAGCCGCCGGCGGTCAGCACGCCTTCGGTGTCGTAAATGTCCTTGAGCGCGACCGTGACGCCATGCAGCGGTCCCCGCCGGCGCCCGGCGGCGATCTCGGCGTCGGCCGCGCGGGCCGCCTCGAGCGCGCTCTCGGCCATGACCGCGACATAGGAGTTGAGGCGCGGGTCATGCGCCTCGATGCGGGCGAGCGTCGCCTCGACCAGCCCGGTTGCGGAAAGCTCCCGCCGCCCGATCGCCCGCGAGGCCTCCGCCAGCGTGAGCCGCCCCAGATCCACCATGCCGCTATCCCCCTTCCCGCCCGAGAGCGCATCCATCGCCCCAGTATAGCCGGCGGGCGGCGCGCGAGCGCCCGGCGGCTGCAGATTCATCCACAGGTCGGGGCGCTGGATGTCGGACAATGTCAGCGATAGGGTTGAACCCGGCCGAAGCCGGACTTACACTTCCGCTCAACCCGTTGAATTCCCAACTGTGGAATCGTTCGAACATGATCCTAACGAACCTGCTCCGGCGCGTCCGCTCCGGCGTCTCCGTCTCCAGCTTCACCGCCCGCGCCGGCTTGGCGCTTCTGTTCGGCGCGGCCTGCCTGTTTGGCGCGGCCCAGGGCGCCGGGGCGCAATCGCTGGTCGTGTCGCAGACCGCCTTGACGATCGATGAGGGCGCCACCTCCCCTCAGTTTACGGTGGCGCTTAGCGAGGATTCGACCGGGGGGGTGTTCGTCAACATGACGGTGACCAGCGCAGATATGGGCGCGGTGACGGTTTCGCCGGCCAGGTGGGCCGCCCAGCGCGCCGATCAACTGGTGCCGGTGACGGTGACGGCGGTGCAGGATGACGACATTGCGGACGAGACCGTCACGGTGACATTCACTGCGAACGGGGCGCAGTATAACAACGTCACGGCCACCGTGACGGTGACGGTGACGGACGATGACCGGGATCTGGCGGTTGCCGGGGGTCCGGTGTCGCTGACGGAGGGCGGCTCTGCCGGGACATTCACGGTTGCGCTTTCGCATGCGCCGACGGCGGCGGTGACGGTGGCGGTAGCCAGCGGTGACGCGGGCGCGGCGACAGCGGCGCCGACGACCCTGTCATTCACGCCGACGAACTGGAATACGGCGCAGACGGTGACGGTGACGCCGGTCGATGACGCGGATGCGGGGAACGAGTCGCTGTCGGTCTCGCTCACGGCGAGCGGGGCGACGGAGTATGGATCGGTCACGGGCAGCGTTTCGGTGACGGTTGCGGATGACGAGACGGCGTCTCTGGCGGTTGCCGGGGGTCCGGTGTCGCTGACAGAGGGCGGCTCTGCCGGGAGCTTCACGGTTGCGCTTTCGCATGTGCCGACGGCGGCGGTGACGGTGGCGGTGTCGAGCGGTGATACGGGCGCGGCGGCGGCGACGCCGACGACCCTGTCATTCACGCCGACGAACTGGAATACGGCGCAGACGGTGACGGTGACGCCGGTCGATGACGCGGATGCGGGAGATGAGGCCCTGTCGGTCTCGCTCATGGCGAGCGGGGCTGCCGAATATGGATCGGTCACGGGCGGGGTGGCTGTGACGGTTGACGATGACGAGACGGCGTCGCTGGCGGTTGCCGGGGGTCCGGTGTCGCTGACGGAGGGCGGCTCCGCCGGGACATTCACGGTTGCGCTTTCGCATGTGCCGACGGCGGCGGTGACGGTGGCGGTGTCGAGCGGTGATACGGGCGCGGCGGCGGCGACGCCGACGACCCTGTCATTCACGCCGACGAACTGGAATACGGCGCAGACGGTGACGGTGACGCCGGTCGATGACGCGGATGCGGGAGATGAGGCCCTGTCGGTCTCGCTCACGGCGTCCGGGGCGACGGAGTATGGATCGGTTACCGGCAGCGTTTCGGTGACGGTTGCGGATGACGAGACGGCGTCTCTGGCGGTTGCCGGGGGTCCGGTGGCGCTGACGGAGGGCGGCTCCGCCGGGACATTCACGGTTGCGCTTTCGCATGTGCCGACGGCGGCGGTGACGGTGGCGGTGTCGAGCGGTGATACGGGCGCGGCGGCGGCGACGCCGGCGACCCTGTCATTCACGCCGACGAACTGGAATACGGCGCAGACGGTGACGGTGACGCCGGTCGATGACGCGGATGCGGGGAACGAGTCGCTGTCGGTGTCTCTGGCGGCGTCGGGCGTGGAATATGACGAGGTCGCGGGCAGCGTTTCGGTGACGGTTGCGGATGACGAGACGGCGTCTCTGGCGGTTGCCGGGGGTCCGGTGTCGCTGACGGAGGGCGGCTCTGCCGGGACATTCACGGTTGCGCTTTCGCATGTGCCGACGGCGGCGGTGACGGTGGCGGTGTCGAGCGGTGATACGGGCGCGGCGGCGGCGACGCCGACGACCCTGTCGTTCACGCCGACGAACTGGAATACGGCGCAGACGGTGACGGTGACGCCGGTCGATGACGCGGATGCGGGAGATGAGGCCCTGTCGGTTTCGCTCACGGCGAGCGGGGCGACGGAGTATGGATCGGTTACCGGCAGCGTTTCGGTGACGGTTGCGGATGACGAGACGGCGTCTCTGGCGGTTGCCGGGGGTCCGGTGTCGCTGACGGAGGGCGGCTCTGCCGGGAGCTTCACGGTTGCGCTTTCGCATGCGCCGACGGCGGCGGTGACGGTGGCGGTGTCGAGCGGTGATACGGGCGCGGCGGCGGCGACGCCGACGACCCTGTCATTCACGCCGACGAACTGGAATGCGGCGCAGACGGTGACGGTGACGCCGGTCGATGACGCGGATGCGGGGAACGAGTCGCTGTCGGTGTCTCTGGCGGCGTCGGGCGTGGAATATGACGAGGTCGCCGGCAGCGTGGCGGTGACGGTTGACGATGACGAGACGGCGTCTCTGGCGGTTGCCGGGGGTCCGGTGTCGCTGACGGAGGGCGGCTCTGTCGGGACATTCACGGTTGCGCTTTCGCATGTGCCGACGGCGGCGGTGACGGTGGCGGTGTCGAGCGGTGATACGGGCGCGGCGGCGGCGACGCCGACGACCCTGTCATTCACGCCGACGAACTGGAATACGGCGCAGACGGTGACGGTGACGCCGGTCGATGACGCGGATGCGGGAGATGAGGCCCTGTCGGTCTCGCTCACGGCGTCCGGGGCGACGGAGTATGGATCGGTTACCGGCAGCGTTTCGGTGACGGTTGCGGATGACGAGACGGCGTCTCTGGCGGTTGCCGGGGGTCCTGTGGCGCTGACGGAGGGCGGCTCTGCCGGGAGCTTCACGGTTGCGCTTTCGCATGTGCCGACGGCGGCGGTGACGGTGGCGGTGTCGAGCGGTGATACGGGCGCGGCGGCGGCGACGCCGGCGACCCTGTCGTTCACGCCGACGAACTGGAATGTGGCGCAAACGGTGACGGTGACGCCGGTCGATGACGCGGATGCGGGGAACGAGTCGCTGTCGGTGTCTCTGGCGGCGTCGGGCGTGGAATATGACGAGGTCGCCGGCAGCGTGGCGGTGACGGTTGCGGATGACGAGACGGCGTCTCTGGCGGTTGCCGGGGGTCCGGTGGCGCTGACGGAGGGCGGCTCTGTCGGGACATTCACGGTTGCGCTTTCGCATGTGCCGACGGCGGCGGTGACGGTGGCGGTGTCGAGCGGTGATACGGGCGCGGCGGCGGCGACGCCGACGACCCTGTCGTTCACGCCGACGAACTGGAATGTGGCGCAGACGGTGACGGTGACGCCGGTCAATGACGCGGATGCGGGGAACGAGTCGCTGTCGGTGTCTCTGGCGGCGTCGGGCGTGGAATATGACGAGGTCGCCGGCAGCGTTTCGGTGACGGTTGCGGATGACGAGACGGCGTCTCTGGCGGTTGCCGGGGGTCCGGTGTCGCTGACGGAGGGCGGTTCTGCCGGGACATTCACGGTTGCGCTTTCGCATGTGCCGACGGCGGCGGTGACGGTGGCGGTAGCCAGCGGTGATACGGGCGCGGCGGCGGCGACGCCGACGACCCTGTCGTTCACGCCGACGAACTGGAATGCGGCGCAGACGGTGACGGTGACGCCGGTCGATGACGCGGATGCGGGAGATGAGGCCCTGTCGGTCTCGCTCACGGCGAGCGGGGCTGCCGAATATGGATCGGTCACGGACGGGGTGGCGGTGACGGTTGACGATGACGAGACGGCGTCTCTGGCGGTTGCCGGGGGTCCGGTGTCGCTGACGGAGGGCGGCTCTGCCGGGAGCTTCACGGTTGCGCTTTCGCATGTGCCGACGGCGGCGGTGACGGTGGCGGTGTCGAGCGGTGATACGGGCGCGGCGGCGGCGACGCCGACGACCCTGTCATTCACGCCGACGAACTGGAATGTGGCGCAGACGGTGACGGTGACGCCGGTCGATGACGCGGATGCGGGAGATGAGGCCCTGTCGGTTTCGCTCACGGCGAGCGGGGCTGCCGAATATGGATCGGTCACGGACGGGGTGGCTGTGACGGTTGACGATGACGAGACGGCGTCTCTGGCGGTTGCCGGGGGTCCTGTGGCGCTGACGGAGGGCGGCTCTGCCGGGAGCTTCACGGTTGCGCTTTCGCATGTGCCGACGGCGGCGGTGACGGTGGCGGTAGCCAGCGGTGATACGGGCGCGGCGGCGGCGACGCCGACGACCCTGTCGTTCACGCCGACGAACTGGAATACGGCGCAAACGGTGACGGTGACGCCGGTCGATGACGCGGATGCGGGGAACGAGTCGCTGTCGGTGTCTCTGGCGGCGTCGGGCGTGGAATATGACGAGGCCGCCGGCAGCGTTTCGGTGACGGTTGCGGATGACGAGACGGCGTCTCTGGCGGTTGCCGGGGGTCCGGTGTCGCTGACGGAGGGCGGCTCTGCCGGGAGCTTCACGGTTGCGCTTTCGCATGTGCCGACGGCGGCGGTGACGGTGGCGGTGTCGAGCGGTGATACGGGCGCGGCGGCGGCGACGCCGACGACCCTGTCATTCACGCCGACGAACTGGAATACGGCGCAGACGGTGACGGTGACGCCGGTCGATGACGCGGATGCGGGAGATGAGGCCCTGTCGGTCTCGCTCACGGCGTCCGGGGCGACGGAGTATGGATCGGTCACGGGCGGGGTGGCTGTGACGGTTGCGGATGACGAGACGGCGTCTCTGGCGGTTGCCGGGGGTCCTGTGGCGCTGACGGAGGGCGGCTCTGCCGGGAGCTTCACGGTTGCGCTTTCGCATGTGCCGACGGCGGCGGTGACGGTGGCGGTGTCGAGCGGTGATACGGGCGCGGCGGCGGCGACGCCGACGACCCTGTCGTTCACGCCGACGAACTGGAATGTGGCGCAGACGGTGACGGTGACGCCGGTCGATGACGCGGATGCGGGAGATGAGGCCCTGTCGGTCTCGCTCACGGCGAGCGGGGCTGCCGAATATGGATCGGTCACGGGCGGGGTGGCTGTGACGGTTGACGATGACGAGACGGCGTCTCTGGCGGTTGCCGGGGGTCCGGTGTCGCTGACGGAGGGCGGCTCCGCCGGGACATTCACGGTTGCGCTTTCGCATGTGCCGACGGCGGCGGTGACGGTGGCGGTGTCGAGCGGTGATACGGGCGCGGCGGCGGCGACGCCGACGACCCTGTCATTCACGCCGACGAACTGGAATGCGGCGCAGACGGTGACGGTGACGCCGGTCGATGACGCGGATGCGGGGAACGAGTCGCTGTCGGTGTCTCTGGCGGCGTCGGGCGTGGAATATGACGAGGTCACGGGCAGCGTGGCTGTGACGGTTGACGATGACGAGACGGCGTCTCTGGCGGTTGCCGGGGGTCCGGTGTCGCTGACGGAGGGCGGCTCTGCCGGGAGCTTCACGGTTGCGCTTTCGCATGTGCCGACGGCGGCGGTGACGGTGGCGGTAGCCAGCGGTGATACGGGCGCGGCGGCGGCGACGCCGGCGACCCTGTCGTTCACGCCGACGAACTGGAATACGGCGCAGACGGTGACGGTGACGCCGGTCGATGACGCGGATGCGGGAGATGAGGCCCTGTCGGTCTCGCTCATGGCGAGCGGGGCTGCCGAATATGGATCGGTCACGGGCGGGGTGGCTGTGACGGTTGACGATGACGAGACGGCGTCTCTGGCGGTTGCCGGGGGTCCGGTGTCGCTGACGGAGGGCGGCTCCGCCGGGACATTCACGGTTGCGCTTTCGCATGTGCCGACGGCGGCGGTGACGGTGGCGGTGTCGAGCGGTGATACGGGCGCGGCGGCGGCGACGCCGGCGACCCTGTCGTTCACGCCGACGAACTGGAATACGGCGCAGACGGTGACGGTGACGCCGGTCGATGACGCGGATGCGGGAGATGAGGCCCTGTCGGTCTCGCTCACGGCGAGCGGGGCGACGGAGTATGGCGAGGTCACGGGCAGCGTTTCGGTGACGGTTGCGGATGACGAGACGGCGTCGCTGGCGGTTGCCGGGGGTCCGGTGTCGCTGACGGAGGGCGGCTCTGCCGGGACATTCACGGTTGCGCTTTCGCATGCGCCGACGGCGGCGGTGACGGTGGCGGTAGCCAGCGGTGACGCGGGCGCGGCGACAGCGGCGCCGACGACCCTGTCGTTCACGCCGACGAACTGGAATACGGCGCAGACGGTGACGGTGACGCCGGTCGATGACGCGGATGCGGGGAACGAGTCGCTGTCGGTCTCGCTCACGGCGAGCGGGGCTGCCGAATATGGATCGGTCACGGGCGGGGTGGCTGTGACGGTTGCGGATGACGAGACGGCGTCTCTGGCGGTTGCCGGGGGTCCTGTGGCGCTGACGGAGGGCGGCTCTGCCGGGAGCTTCACGGTTGCGCTTTCGCATGTGCCGACGGCGGCGGTGACGGTGGCGGTAGCCAGCGGTGATACGGGCGCGGCGGCGGCGACGCCGGCGACCCTGTCGTTCACGCCGACGAACTGGAATACGGCGCAGACAGTGACGGTGACGCCGGTCGATGACGCGGATGCGGGGAACGAGTCGCTGTCGGTGTCTCTGGCGGCGTCGGGCGTGGAATATGACGAGGTCGCCGGCAGCGTTTCGGTGACGGTTGCGGATGACGAGACGGCGTCTCTGGCGGTTGCCGGGGGTCCGGTGGCGCTGACGGAGGGCGGCTCTGCCGGGACATTCACGGTTGCGCTTTCGCATGTGCCGACGGCGGCGGTGACGGTGGCGGTGTCGAGCGGTGATACGGGCGCGGCGGCGGCGACGCCGACGACCCTGTCATTCACGCCGACGAACTGGAATACGGCGCAGACGGTGACGGTGACGCCGGTCGATGACGCGGATGCGGGAGATGAGGCCCTGTCGGTCTCGCTCACGGCGTCCGGGGCGACGGAGTATGGATCGGTTACCGGCAGCGTTTCGGTGACGGTTGACGATGACGAGACGGCGTCTCTGGCGGTTGCCGGGGGTCCTATGGCGCTGACGGAGGGCGGCTCTGCCGGGACATTCACGGTTGCGCTTTCGCATGTGCCGACGGCGGCGGTGACGGTGGCGGTGTCGAGCGGTGATACGGGCGCGGCGGCGGCGACGCCGGCGACCCTGTCATTCACGCCGACGAACTGGAATACGGCGCAGACGGTGACGGTGACGCCGGTCGATGACGCGGATGCGGGGAACGAGTCGCTGTCGGTCTCGCTCACGGCGAGCGGGGCGGCCGAATATGGATCGGTCACGGGCGGGGTGGCTGTGACGGTTGACGATGACGAGACGGCGTCTCTGGCGGTTGCCGGGGGTCCTGTGGCGCTGACGGAGGGCGGCTCCGCCGGGACATTCACGGTTGCGCTTTCGCATGTGCCGACGGCGGCGGTGACGGTGGCGGTGTCGAGCGGTGATACGGGCGCGGCGGCGGCGACGCCGACGACCCTGTCATTCACGCCGACGAACTGGAATACGGCGCAAACGGTGACGGTGACGCCGGTCGATGACGCGGATGCGGGGAACGAGTCGCTGTCGGTGTCTCTGGCGGCGTCGGGCGTGGAATATGACGAGGCCGCCGGCAGCGTTTCGGTGACGGTTGCGGATGACGAGATCGCGTCCTTGAGTCTGGCGGGGCTGACGAATGGCGCGCTGGCGCTGAGCGAAGGCCAGGGCGCCGGGACATTCACGGTTGCGCTTTCGCATGTGCCGACGGCGGCGGTGACGGTGGCGGTGTCGAGCGGTGACGCGGGCGCGGCGACGGTTTCGCCGGCGGAGCTGACCTTCACCGCCGACGACTGGGAGATGGCGCAGACGGTGACGGTCTCGCCGGTCGATGACGATGGCGACGATGCGGCGAACGAGACCGTGACGGTGGCGCTGGCGGCGTCGGGCGTGGAATATGACGAGGTCGCGGGCAGCGTGACGGTGACGGTCGCGGACGATGACCGGATACTGGTCCTGACGGAGCTCGACAGCGGCGAAGTGGAGGAGAACGGGACCTTCACCGACAAGGCGACGCTGGCCGGGGCCGACGCGCCGGTGAACTGGGAGCTTGGCGGAGCCGACGCCGGGAAGTTCGCGCTGTCGGGCGAGAGCGCCACCGAGGCGACCGTGACACTGGCGGAGCAGGACTTCGAGAACCCCGCCGACAGCGACGGGGACAACCGTTACGAATACACGCTGAAGGCGACGGATCGCGACGGCGACACGGTGACCTCGGATGTCTTCACGGTGACGGTCACGGACGCGAAAGAGGTCGCTGCGCTCGCGGTGGCGGGCGTGGCCGACGCCAGTGTGGCGGAGAACGCCGTCTATAGCGGCGCGGCGGTGATGGCGGGCGAGGCGCCGATCGGCTCCGTCGCCTGGAAGCTCGACGGCGATGACGGAGAGCTGTTCGAACTCTCGGACGAGAGCAACAGCGGGGTCACGGTGACGCTGACGGTGCGCGACTTCGAAAACCCGACCGACGCCGACGCCGACAACAGCTATATCTACACGCTGACCGCCACCGACGATGACGAAAACACGGTGAGCCGGACGGTGACCGTCACGGTGACGGACGCGATCGAGACCGCGACGCTGACCTTGGCGGGGGTGGCTGACGCCAGCGTGGCGGAGGGCGCGGCCTATAGCCGAACGGCGACGCTCACGGGCGGGCCGATCGGCGCGGTCTCCTGGTCGCTTTCGGGCGCCGACGCGAACCTGTTCACGCTCTCGGGCGCGAGCAATGGCGGCGTCACGGTGTCGATGACCCCGAAGGACTTCGAGAACCCGAGCGACGCCGACGGCGGCAACAGCTACGCCTACACGCTGACTGCGACCGACGACGACAGCAACACCACGAACGCCTCGGTGACGATCGCGGTGACGGACGCGGACGAGACTGCGGCTCTGGCCATCGCGGGGGTGGGCGACGCCAGCGTGGCGGAGAACGCCGGCTACAGCGGAATGGCGACGCTCACGGGCGATGCGCCGATCGGCGCCGTCGCCTGGTCGCTCTCGGGGGCGGACGCCGGCCTGTTCGCGCTTTCGGGCGGGAGCAACAGCGGCGTTACGGTGTCGATGGCCGCGCGCAACTATGAGAACCCGGGCGACAGCGACGCGGACAATGGCTACGCCTACACGCTGACCGCGACCGACGATGACGACAACATCACGAGCCTTGCGGTGACGGTGACGGTGACGGATGTCATCGAGGCGGCGGCGCTGGCTCTCGGCGGCGTGGCCAACGCCAGCGTGGCGGAGAACGCCGACTATGCCGGCGCGGCGGTGTTGACGGGCGATGCGCCGATCGGCGCCGTCGCCTGGTCGCTCTCGGGCGCCGATGCGGACCTGTTCGCGCTCTCGGGCGCGAGCAACAGCGGCGTCACGGTGACGCTGGCCGGGCGGGACTTCGAGAAGCCGGACGACAGCGACGCGGACAATGGCTACGCCTACACGCTGACCGCGACCGACGCCGACGGCAATATGGCGGACCGGTCGGTGACGGTGACGGTGACCAACGAGATCGAGGACGCCCCGCCGGAGGTCGAACGGCAAGTGCTGAAGGCGGCGATTACCGGGATCGCGCGGACCGCCTTGTCGAGCGCGACGGATGCGATCCGCTTGCGGTTCGATGCGACGCCGGGCGCGCCGGCGCTGTCGCTTGCCGGGCGCCGGGTAGGCGACGCGCGCCAACTCGCCGCTTCCGAAACGGGCAACCGGATCGTGCGAACCCCGGGCGGGGCGGCCGGGCGGCATGACGCGGTGAGCGCCGAGACCCTGTTGGGCGGCAGCGCCTTCACGCTGCCGCTGGCTGCATCGGACGAAACTGCGGACAGCGGCGCGGCCTGGACGGTCTGGGGCCGGGGCGACTGGCGGCAGTTCGAGGGCCCGGCGGAGACGGGGCGCTATGAAGGGGAGCAGCGGGCCGGCTGGCTGGGGCTGGACGCGCGGCTGGACGAACGGCTGCTGGCCGGCCTCGGACTCTCGATGAGCGACGGCGAGACCGACTACCGCATCGACGAGGACAGCGGCAGCGTCGAGACCTCGGTGACCGCGGTCTGGCCCTATCTGCAGATGACGACGGAAGGCGGCGGCCGGTTGCGCCTGGTGCTCGGAGCCGGGCAGGGCGAGATGGAGCATCGCCCGAGAGAAGGAGCGGTGGAGCGGGCCGACCTCGAATTGCTGGCCTTGTCGGCCGACGGGCGCCTGCCCGTGGCGCGCTATGGGCGCTTCGCGCTGTCCGCGACCGGTGGCGCAAGCCTGGCGCAAATCGAGACCGACGGCTCCCGAGCGACTTCGATCGGCGGGCTGAAGGCGGCGAGTTGGCGCCTCGGCGTCGGCGTGGAAGCCGAACATGACGGGTTTGTGTTCTCCAGCTCCGAACTGACGCTGACGCCGCACGGCGCGCTGACGCTGCGCCAGGACGGCGGCGACGGGGTGACGGGCTCCGGCGTCGAGGTTTCGGCCGGCGGGCGCCTCACGGACCCCGGCTCGCGCTTCAGCCTGGATGCGAGCGGCCGCTGGCTGGCGGCGCATTCCGGGCATGGCGTGCGCGAATGGGGCGCGAGCCTGGAGGCGCGGCTGGCGCCGGGCGCCCGCGGGCGCGGCCTGTCGCTGGCGCTCGGTCCGACATGGGGACCGCAGCAGGACGCCGAACTGGCGAGCGAGCGGTTCTTCGACGAGGAGGCGCGCAAGGTGTCACAAGGCCTGGCGCTGACGGCCCGCGCCGGCTATGGCTGGAGCGCCGTCGGCGGCCTGCTGACGCCGTTCATCGAAATGGCCGTCGCTGGCGACCGCGACGCCGCCGACCGTTACGCCGCCGGCGTGGCCTTTACTGTCCCCGGCGGTCTCGACGCCGAACTCTTCGGCGAACAGCGCGCCGCCAGCGAAACCGACACCCGCATCGGCGTCAATCTCCGCCTGCGGTTCTGACCCGGCCAGCGCGAGGTCGCGTCACATCCCGAGGGTCGGTCGGGTTCCCGATCAGGGAATGAGCGGATGCACTGGTACCGGCTTCGCGATGGCAGGCGGCGTCACTCGCCGGCGAGGGCTGCCTGGGCGGCGGCGAGGCGGGCTATGGGGACGCGGTAGGCCGAGCAGGAGACATAGTCCAGGCCGATGCGGTGGCAGAAGGCGACCGAGGCGGGGTCGCCGCCATGCTCGCCGCAAATGCCGAGCTTCAGCTCCGGCCGCGCGGCGCGCCCGCGCTCGGCGGCGAGCCGCACCAGCTCGCCCACGCCCTCGATGTCCAGCGTCTCGAAGGGGTCGCGCTCCAGAATGCCCTGCTCGCGATAGGCGCCGAGAAACGCGCCGGCGTCGTCGCGCGAGATGCCGAAGGCGGTTTGCGTCAGGTCGTTGGTGCCGAAGGAGAAGAACGCCGCATGGGGCGCGATGTCCGCCGCCCGGAGCGCGGCGCGCGGCAGCTCGATCATGGTGCCGACGCTGTAGTCGAGCGCCGCCCCGGTCTCCGCCGCCACGGTTTCCGCCACGCGCTCGATCACGGCGCGGATGCGTTCGAGCTCGGCGCCCGTCGCGACCAGCGGCACCATGATCTCCGGCGCGGCGCCGGTCTCGGCCGCGGCCTCGAAGATCGCCCGCGCCTGCATCTCGTAGATCTCCGGCCAGGTGACGCCCAGCCGGCAGCCGCGATGGCCCAGCATCGGATTGGCCTCATGCAGCGCCAGCGCGCGCCGGCGGAGCTTCTGCGCCGGCGCGCCGGCCGCGGCCGCCACCTCGGCCGTCTCCGCCTCGGTCCGGGGCAGGAACTCGTGCAGCGGCGGGTCGAGCAGGCGCACGGTCACCGGCAGGCCGGCCATGATGGTGAACAGCCGGACGAAGTCCCGGCGCTGCATCGGCATGAGCTTGGCGAGCGCCCGGCGGCGGCCGGCCTCGTCGTCGGCCAGGATCATCTCGCGCATCGCCACGATCCGCCCGGCCTCGAAGAACATGTGCTCCGTGCGGCAAAGGCCGATGCCCTCGGCCCCGAAGCGCCGCGCCGTCTCGGCGTCGCGCGGCGTCTCGGCGTTGGCGCGCACGCGCAGGCGGCGCGCCTCGTCCGCCCAGGCCATCAGCCGGGCGAAATCGCCGGTGAGTTCCGGCTGCACGGTCGCGATCTCGCCCGCCATCACCTCCCCGGTCGCGCCGTCGATGGTGATCCGGTCGGCGGCGGTAAAGCTGCGCTCGCCGACGAACATCACGCCGTCCTCGAGGTCGATGCGCAGCGCGCCCGCGCCCGAGACGCAGGCCCGGCCCATGCCGCGCGCCACCACCGCGGCGTGGCTGGTCATGCCGCCGCGCGCCGTGAGGATGCCGCGCGCGGCGTGCATGCCGTGAATATCCTCGGGGCTGGTCTCGGTGCGCACCAGGATGACCGCCTCGCCCTCGGCCGCGGCCTGCTCGGCCGCATCGGCCGTGAACGCGATGCGCCCGGAGGCGGCGCCGGGCGAGGCCGGCAGGCCGCGCGCGATCACATCGCGCGGCGCGTCGGGGTCGAGCGTCGGATGCAGCAGCTGGTCGAGCGCGGCGGGCTCGACCCGCATGAGCGCCTCGGCCGGCTCGATCAGCCCCTCCTCGACCAGATCGACCGCGATCTTGAGCGCCGCCTGCGCGGTGCGCTTGCCGGCGCGCGTCTGCAGCATCCAGAGCCGGCCGGACTCGACCGTGAACTCGATGTCCTGCATGTCGCGGAAATGGCGCTCCAGCCGGCCGCGCATCTCCATCAGCCGGGCGAACGCCTCCGGCATGGCCTCTTCCATGGCGGGCAGGTCCGAGCCGCGCGCGCGGGCTTCCGCCGCGGTCAGGCTCTGCGGCGTGCGGATGCCGGCGACCACGTCCTCGCCCTGGGCGTTGACCAGATATTCGCCGTAAAGCGCGTTGTCGCCGGTGGAGGGATTGCGGGTGAAAGCGACGCCGGTGGCGCAGTCCGCGCCCATATTGCCGAACACCATCGCCTGCACGGTGACCGCCGTGCCCCAGTCCTCGGGGATGTCGTGCAGGCGGCGATAGGTACGCGCGCGCGGCGTTTGCCAGCTCTGCATCACCGCGCCGATCGCCGCCTGCAGCTGGCGGCGCGGGTCCTCCGGGAAGGGTTCGCCGGTTTCGGCCAGCACGATCTCGCGGAAGCGCCGGACCAGCCCCGCCCAGTCGTCCGCGTCCAGCTCCGCGTCGGCCTCGACGCCCTTGTCCTCCTTCAGCAGTTCGATCTCTTCCTCGAACAGGCCGCGATCGACGCCGAGCGCCACATCGGCGAACATCTGCACGAAGCGGCGATAGCTGTCGAAGGCGAAGCGCCGGTCGCCGGAACTTCGGGCCAGCGCCTCGACGGTCAGCTCGTTCAGGCCGAGATTGAGCACCGTGTCCATCATGCCCGGCATCGACACCCGCGCCCCGGAGCGCACCGAGACCAGCAGCGGGTCGCGCTCGCCGCCGAAGCGCCTGCCGACCGCCGCCTCCAGCACCGCCAGCGCCGCCTCGACCTCCTCCTCCAGCCCGTCGGGATAGCGCCCGTCCTCGGCCAGGAAATGGGTGGAGACGGCGGTGGCGATGGTGAAGCCCGGCGGCACCGGCAGGCCGAGCCGGGCCATTTCGGCCAGATTGGCGCCCTTGCCGCCCAGGAGCGCGCGCATCTCCGCGCCGCCCTCGCTGTCGGCCCCGCCGAAGCCATAGACCCACCGGCCCATGCGTTCAGCCCTCGATCCGGGAGAAGTCGGCGACGCCGGCGGTGGCGGCGCGGATGCCGGCCAGCAGCCGGAGCCGGTTGGCGCGCAGCGCATCGTCCTCGGCGTTCACGGTCACCTCGTCGAAGAAGCGGTCCACCGGCGCGCGCAGGCTGGCGAGCGCGGCCGTCGCCGCGCCGAAATCCTCCGCCGCCAGCGCTCCGGCGGCGGCCGCGCCCGCGCCCCGGAGCGCCTCGTGCAGCGCATGTTCGGCCTCGACCGCAAAGGCCGCCGGATCGGCGTCCGGGCCGTAGGCGGCGCCGTCCTTCTTCTCCTCGATGGCGAGAATGTTGCCCGCGCGCCGATAGGCGGTGAGCAGGTCGGTCCCGACTTCGCCGTCGATGAAGCGCTCCAGGAACGCCACCCGCGCCATCAGCCGCACCAGATCGTCCTCGCTGCCCAGCGCGAACACGGCGGAGACCAGATCGTGGCGCGCGCCCCGCTCGCGCAGATGCGCCTTCAGCCGGTCCTCGAAGAAGGCGAACAGGGTCTCCGCGCCCGCCTTCGCGCCATAGCCGTCGAGCGCCGCCCGGATCGCCTCCCGGAGCGGCAGCCGCAGGCCGTTCTCCAGCAGGATGCGCACGATGCCGAGCGCCGCGCGCCGCAGCGCGAAGGGGTCGCGCGAGCCGGTCGGGCGCTCGTCGATCGAGAAGAAGCCGGCGAGCGTGTCGAACTTGTCCGCGAGCGCCACCGCGACCGAGACCGGCGCGCTCGGCGCGGGGTCGCCGCCGCCTTGCGGGCGGTAATGCTCGGCCAGCGCGTCGGCCACGGCCGCGTCCAGCCCCTCGCCCAGCGCGTAATAGCGCCCCATGACGCCCTGAAGCTCGGGAAACTCGCCCACCATGCCGGTCACCAGGTCGGCCTTGGCGAGCCGGGCCGCCTCGCGGCAGAGCGCGGGGTCGGCGTCCGCCACGCGCTCCGCCAGCCAGGCGGCCAGGCGCTCCATGCGCCGGGCCTTGTCGCCCATGCTGCCGAGCCCGGCGTGGAAGACGACCGCGTCCAGCGCCGGCAGCCGGTCGGCCAGCGGCCGCGCCCGGTCCTGGTCCCAGAAGAAGCGGGCGTCGGCGAGCCGCGCGCGCAGCACGCGCTCATTGCCGGCGCGGATGGTGGCGTTGCCGTCGTCGGCGGCGATATTGGCGACGAACAGGAAGCGCGGCGCAAGCCCGCCCGCCCCGTCCTCGATGGCGAAATAGCGCTGATGCGTCTCCATGGCGGTCGCCAGCACTTCCGGCGGCAGGTCGAGGAAGGCGGGGTCGAAGGCGCCGACGCCGGGGACCGGCCATTCGGTCAGCCCGGCGTTTTCGGCCAGCAGCCGGGCCGGCAGGCGCGCGCCCTCGGGCGCGCCCGCCCGGATGCGCCGCACACGCTCCTCGGCGTCGAGCACCACATGGGCGGCCAGCAGCTTCGCCTCATAGTCGGCGAAGTCGCTGACGGGGAAGGGCGCGGGAGCCATGAAGCGGTGGCCGTGCGTGCGATCGGAGAAGGCGAGCCTGCCGCCGCCGCCGCCGAGCTCGACGCCGCCCGGCAGCGCCCGGCCGGCGAAGATCGCCAGCAGATTGCGCAGCGGGCGCACATAGCGCAGCGCGCCATCGCCCCAGCGCATGGATTTGGGCCAGGAAAGCCCCATGATCGCCGCCGCCACCACCTCGCCCAGAACCTCCGCCGCCGGGCGGCCGGGCAGCCGGCGGCGCGCGAAATAGAATTCCGCCCGGCCCTGCCGGCGGACCTCGCACTCCTCCACGCTCTCCAGCCCCGCCGCTTTCAGAAAGCCCGCCAGCGCGCGCTCCGGCGCGCCGACGCGCGGCCCCTTGCGCTCCTCGATGCGGTCGGGCTGGCGCTCCGGCAGGCCCGCCACCGTCACCGCCAGCCGGCGCGGCGTGGCGAAGCTCCGCGCGGGGCCGTGGGCGAGGCCGGCCTCGTCGAGGCCGGCGAGCAAGAGGCGCTCGAAATCGCGCCGCGCCCGGTCCTGCATCCGGGCCGGAATCTCCTCCGAGAGCAGTTCGACCAGCAGTTCGCTCATGCGGCTTCCGTTTGCGCATGGCCGCGCGCGGCGAGCCAGGCGGCGGCCGAGGCGCGCGCGAGCGCCCGCACGCGGCCGATATAGGCCGCCCGCTCGGTCACGCTGATGACGCCGCGCGCATCCAGCAGGTTGAAGCTGTGGCTGGCCTGGATGCACTGGTCGTAGGCCGGCAGCGCGAGGCCCGCCTCGACCAGCGCCCGGCATTCGCGCTCGGCGTCGGCGAAGTGGCGGAACAGGAGCTCGGTGTCGGCGCGCTCGAAATTATAGGCGGAGAACTCTCGCTCGGCCTGCCGGAAGACATCGCCGTAGCTGAGCCCCGCGCCGTTGAAGTCGAGGTCGAAGACGTTCTCCACCCCCTGCACATACATGGCGAGGCGCTCCAGCCCGTAGGTGATCTCGCCGGAGACGGGGTTGCAGTCGAAGCCGCCGACCTGCTGGAAATAGGTGAACTGGGTCACCTCCATGCCGTCGCACCAGACCTCCCAGCCGAGGCCCCAGGCGCCGAGCGTCGGGCTCTCCCAGTCGTCCTCGACCAGACGCAGATCGTGCCGGGCGGCGTCGATGCCGATCTCGGCCAGCGAGGCGAAATAGCGCTCCAGGATGTCGGGCGGGCTCGGCTTCAGGATGACCTGGAACTGGTAGTAATGCTGCAGCCGGTTGGGGTTTTCGCCATAGCGCCCGTCGGTCGGCCGGCGCGAGGGCTGGACATAGGCGGCCCGCCAGGCCTCCGGTCCGAGCGCGCGCAGCGTGGTCGCCGGATGGAAGGTGCCGGCCCCCACGGCCATGTCGTAGGGCTGCAGGATGGCGCAGCCCTCCGCCGCCCAGAAGCGTTGCAGCGCGAGCACGATCTCCTGGAAGGAGGGCGCGGCGCTCATCGCGCGGCCCGCAGGGCGCGCGTCATCTGTCGCGGTCCCGGCGGCGCCAGGAGCCGCTTTCCGGATCGCGTTCGAGGTCGATGGGGTCGCGGTCGTCCCGGTCGTCGCGCACCAGCCGGCTGGCCTTGCGCGCCATGCCTTCCAGCCGCTTCCAGCCGAAGATCACCAGCACGATCACCGCGGCGAGCAGCAGCAGTTTGCCCAACATCGCCCGAGCCTCCTCGCAAAGCCCTCTTCATAGGCCATAGCGCGCCCAAAGCAACCGCTCCTCCAGCGTCTGGGCGAGGCCCGGCAGGAGGCCCGGCAGCGCGAAGCGCCGCCGCCGGCGCAGCGCCGGGCGCAGCCGCAATCGCTCGCCGAAGCGCTCGCGCAGCACCTGGCGCATCTCGCCGACGCCATCGGCGAGGCCGAGCGCCACCGCCTGCCGGCCGGTCCACACCTCGCCGGAAAACAGCGCCTCGCCGCCCTCGGCGATGCGCGCGCCGCGCCGCGCCCGCACCCACTCGATGAAGACGTTGTGAATGTCCTTGTGGATGGCGCGGAGCGCGGCCACATCCTCGGGGTCCTCGGGGCGGAAGGGGTCCAGCATCCCCTTGCGCTCGCCGCGCGCATGGACGCGGCGCTCGACGCCGAGGCGCTCCAGGGCCTTGTCGAAGCCGAAGCCGGCGGAGATGACGCCGATGGAGCCGAGGATCGACGCCTCATGCACGAAGATCTCGGATCCGGCGCAGGCGAGCCAGTAGCCGCCCGAGGCCGCCACATCATCGACGAAGCTCAACACCGGCACGCCCTTCTGGCGCCCGAGCGCGTGGATGCGCTCGCCGATGCGGGCCGCCTGCACCGGGCTGCCGCCGGGGCTGTTGACGCCGAGCGCGACGGCCGCGAGGCGCTTCGGGGCGAAGGCGCGCTCGATGGCGGGCGCGAGCGTCTCGTAGTTCAGGCCCCGGCCGACGCTGCGGCCGGGCATGGCGATGACGCCGACCAGCGGCAGCACCGAGACGACGGGCGGGCGGCGAAGACGCATCTCAGTCCAGATCGTAAGCGCGCAAGGGCTTCAGCGCATCGTCGAGCTCATAGACCCTCGGCCGCCCGGTCGCGATCTCGAAGGACGGAATCTCGGCGTCCGGGATGTCCTCCAGATGCTTGATGAGCGCGCGCAAAGAGTTGCCATGCGCGGAGATCAGCACCCGCTCGCCGCGCGCCACCCGGGGCGCGATCTCCGCCTCCCAGCAGGGCAGCACGCGCTCGATGGTGAGCTTCAGCGTCTCGAAGGTCGGCACGCCGTCCGGCGCGGCCGCAAAGCGCCGGTCGGCGGCCTGTTCCCGCCAGCGCGCATCGTCGCGGTCGAGGGCCGGCGGCGGGATGTCGAAGCTGCGCCGCCAGAGATGCACCTGCTCCTCGCCATGGCGCTCGCGCATCTCCTGCTTGTTCAGCCCGGTGAGCGCGCCGTAGTGGCGCTCGTTCAGCCGCCAGTCGCGCACCACCGGCAGCCACATGCGGTCCATGCGGTCGAGCGCGATCCAGAGCGTGCGGATGGCGCGCTTCAGCACCGAGGTGTAGGCGATGTCGAAATCGAAGCCGCCTTCGCGGAGCGCATCCCCGGCGCGCGCCGCTTCCGCGACCCCCGCCTCGGTCAGATCGACATCCACCCAGCCGGTGAAGCGGTCCTCGAGGTTCCACGCGCTCTGCCCGTGACGCAGCAGCACCAGCGTCGTCATCGCTCCGAGCCTCCTTCCTTCATCGCGCGGCCCGGCCTCATGGCAGCAGGTCCATCGCCTGCTCCAGCTGGGCGATGCGGGCCTTGCGGTCGAGACCGGCGGCGAAACGGAATGTCAGCGCGCCGACGCCGCACTCCCGGTAGCGCTCGAAGCGCTCCCGCACCATCTTCGGCGAGCCGATGGCGCCGAAGGCGGTGATCATCGCGTCGGGCACCCGGCGCGCGGCCTCCTCGCGCTTGCCGTCGATCCACAGCCTCTGGATGGCGCGCGCCTCCTCCTCGAAGCCGGAGCGGCGGAAGGCGTCATTGTAGAAATTGGTGCGCGCCGAGCCCATCGCGCCCATCTGGAAGGCGACATTCGCGCGGCGCTCGTCGATCAGCCGCTCGACATCCTCGTCGATGGCGAGCGCGCAAGCGACTTCGAGGCGAAGGTCGGAGAGGCGCCGTCCGGCCCGCTCCGCGCCCTGGCGGATATGGTCGAGATGCGCGCCCGGCGCGTCGGGCGAGAAGGAGGTGCCGAGCCAGCCGTCGGCGGCCTCGCCGGTGTAAGCGAGCGCGCGGGGGCCGAGCGTCGCCAGATAGATCGGGATCGGGGCCGGCGGGAAGTCCAGCCGGATCGCCTTGCCCTCGCCGCCCGGACGCGGCAGGCGGTGGGCGCCGCCTTCATAGGCGAGCTTCTCGCCGGCGAAGGCGAGGCGGAGGATCTCGACCGTCTCCTTCAGCCGGGTCAGCGGGCGGGCGTAGGCGACGCCATGCAGCCCCTCCACCACCTGCGGGCCGCTCACGCCGAGGCCGAGCGTGAAGCGCCCGCCGGAGAGATGATGCAGCGAGAGCGCCGTCATCGCGGTCATGGAAGGGGCTCGGGCGCTGATCTGCATGATGCCGCTGCCGAGCCGGATGCGCTCGGTCTTCCCGGCGAGGAAGGCGAGCGAGGTCACGGCGTCCGCGCCCCAGGCCTCCGCCGACCAGGCGGTTTCCACCCCGAGCCGCTCCGCTTCGCGCACGAACTCCACCAGCTCCGCGCTGTCGCTGCGGTCGTAGCCGCCGACGCTGACCGACGCCTTCATGGCGCTCCCTTTTCGCCTCGCCGGAGGGTCATCCGCCCGCCAGCACGCGGCGATAGACCTCGATGTCGATATTGCCGCCGCTCGCGACCAGGCCGACCGCCTTGCCGGCCATGCGTTCGCGCTCCTGCAGGAGGGCGGCCAGCGGGGCGGCGCCGGCGCCCTCAATGACATTATGCGTGTCGGTGAAATAATGGCGCATGGCGGCCTCGATCTCCGCTTCGGAGACGGTGACCACGCGGGACACATGGGCCAGGACGATCGCCAGCGCCGCCTCGTCCGGCACCCGGCAGGCCATGCCGTCGGCCATGGTGTCGGCGCTGTTGGTGGAGACGGCGCGCCCGGCCTCGAAGCTGAGCGCATAGGCCGGCGCGTTGCGGGCCGCGACGCCGACGATCTCGGTGGTAAGCCCGAGCGCCTCGCGCGCCGCCACCGCGCCGCAAATGCCGGAGCCGAGGCCGATCGGCACATAGAGCGCGTCGAGATGCGGCGCGGCGGAGAGCAGCTCGAAGGCCCAGGTCGCGACCCCGGCCACCAGCGCCGGATGGAAGGAGGGCAGGAAGTGCAGCTCTTCGGCCGCCGCCAGCGCGCGGGCATGTTCGAGCGCGGCCTGGAAGTCGTGGCCGTGCACGACCAGTTCCGCCCCGAAGGCGCGCATGGCGGCGTTCTTCTCGCGGCTGTTGCCCTCGGGCACCACCACGGTCACCTGCTTGCCGGCCCGGCGCGCGGCCCAGGCGACCGACTGGCCGTGATTGCCGCGCGTCGCGGTAATCATGCGCGTCGCATCGGCCTCGGCCATATAGGCCAGCCCGCCGCGCAGCTTGAAGGCGCCGATGGGCGTGTGGTTCTCATGCTTGACCCAGACCTCCGTCCCGGCGCGCTCGGCCAGGAGCGGCCAGACGCGCTCCGGCGTCGGCGCGAAGGCGGCGCGCACCAGATCGGCCGCCGCCTCGATCTCGGCCTTGCCGGGCAGCGTCATGGCAGGTCGATCTCCCCGCTGAGGAAGGGCGCGACGCGCCCGGCGATGGCGACGCGCTCGCCCTCCAGTGCGCAGGAGAGCGCGCCGCCGCGCGCCGAGACCTGGCGGGCGGCAAGCGTCCGCTTGCCGAGCCGCTCCGCCCAGTAGGGCGCGAGCGCGCAATGGGCCGAGCCGGTCACCGGGTCCTCGTCGATGCCGGCCGCGGGCGCGAAGCAGCGCGAGACGAAATCCGCGTCCCGGCCGGGCGCGGTGGCGGCGATCAGGTGGCAGTCGAGCCGGGCGAGCGCGCGGAAGTCCGGCCGGAGCGCCCGCACGGCCTCCTCGTCGGCGAACACCGCGAGCGCGATGTCGGAGCCGCGCAGCACCGCCTCGGGGGCCGCGCCCAGCGCTTCCGCCAGGCCCGGCAGCGCGGCCGGGGCGGGCGGGTTCGCGGGCAGGTCCATGCGGAGCGCCGGACCGTCGCGGACCACGCCGAGCCGCCCGCTCAGCGTCTCGAACTCCACCCGCTCGGCCTCCGGCTCGAGGTGCTCGAAGACCACATGGGCCGACGCCAGCGTCGCATGGCCGCAGAGCGCGACCTCCACCGCCGGCGTGAACCAGCGCAGCCGCCAGCCTGCCCCCTCGCGCGCCAGAAAGGCGGTCTCGGAGAGATTGTTCTCCGCCGCGATCGCCTGCAACAGCCGGTCTTCCGGCCAGTCCTGCAACAGGCACACGGCCGCCGGATTGCCCGCAAAGGCCCGCTCGGCAAACGCATCGACCTGGTAGAAGGGGATCTTCATGGCCCCCGCAAGATAGCAGCGGCGCGCCCGAAATCCAGCCGGCCGGGCGCGTCAGGCGAAGGTCACCCGGACGCGGCCGAGGGGGCCGAAATCGGCGATCGCGGTCACGCCCGCACCGGGCACGGGAACGACGCCGGTGCAGGAGCCGGTGCTGACGAACTGCCCGGCTTCGAGGCCGAGGCCCATGGCCGAGAGATGGTCGGCGAGCCAGCGGACGGCCTCCACGGGGTGGCCCATCATGGCGCGGCCGGTCCCGCGTCCGGCCTCCTCGCCGTCGAAGGTGAGGCTCACCTGCTGGTCCACGCAGTCGATGCCGCGCCAGTCCTCGAATTCGCGCGCCACGATGAAGCGCCCGGTCCCGCCATGGTCGGCGATGGAGCCGAGCGCGCCATGCGGATGGTCGTCGGCCAGCCGGCGCTCCGGAATCTCGATGCCGACGATCAGCGACCCGATGGCGGCCTCGACCTCGGCCCGGCTGTAGGGCGCCGCCCGCGCCGGCAGGCCGGCGGCGAGGCGGAAGGCGTATTCGCTCTCGAAGATCGGCCCCGACAGGTCGGCGAAGCGATAGTCGATCTCCGCGCCCTCGTCGATCATGTCCGGGCAGATATGGCCGACGAAGGGGCCGGAAAGCCCCATCGCCTGCTGGGCGGCGCTTGCGGTCGCGCCGATCTTCCAGCCGGCGACCGGCCGGTCCTCCATGGCGTGGAGCGCGCGCCAGACGGCCGCCGCCTCGGCCTCGTTGCGGGGCGCGCAGGCCTCGGGGATCGCCGGCTCGCGCCGCCCGGCCAGGCGGGCCTCGCGCAGGAAGGCCGCCGCCGCTTCGCTTCTCGACATGTCAGTGCGCCTCCGCCTGCTTGCGCGCCTCGACGATGTCGTCGGCGAGCTTGCCGCTCAGTTCCTGGAGATGGTCGAACGCCCATTCGAAGCTGCCAACGCCGAGCGTCAGCGAGCGCAGCTCGATGATCATGTCGGACATTTCGGATTGCGGCAGGAAGGCCTCGACCCGATCCCAGCCGGCCCAGCCCTCGCGCGCGTCGAAGCCGAGGATCTGGCCGCGCCGCCCGGCCAGCAGGCGCTGGATGTTGGCGGTGTAGTCCGAGGGCACATGCACCTGCACCTTCAGGATCGGCTCCAGCAGGATCGGGCTGCAATTGGGCAGGCCCTCGCTCATGGCGAGCCGCCCGGCGGTCTTGAAGGCCTGCTCGGAACTGTCCACCGGGTGATGCTTGCCGTCCTTGAGCGTCACCGCCAGATCGACCACCGGGAAGCCGAGCGGCCCGCGCGCCAGGAACTCGCGCACGCCCGCCTCGACCGCCGGGATGAACTGGCGCGGCACCGCGCCGCCGACCACCTTCTCCTCGAAGCTGAAGCCCTCGCCCCTCGGCAGCGGCGCGATATCGACCAGCACATCGCCGAACTGGCCATGCCCGCCCGACTGGCGCTTGAAGCGCGAATGCTGCTGCGTGGCCGCGCGGATGGTCTCGCGATAGGGGGTCTGGGGGCGGTCGGTCTCCACCGCCACATTGTATTTGCTTTGCAGGCGCGAGACGCCCACTTGCAGATGCTGGTCGCCCTGGCCCCAGAGCAGCAATTGATGCGTCTCGGGATTGGCCTCCATGCGGTAGGAGCCGTCCTCCTCCGCCAGGCGCTGCAAGGCCCCGGAGAGCTTGACCTCGTCGCTGCGCTTCTCGGCGTGCAGCGCCACGGCGTAGATCGGGCTGAGCGGCGTCGGCCAGGCTTCCGGCGTCGCCGCCTCCTTCGCGGTCAGCAGCTGCCCGGTCCGGAAGTCGTCGATGCGCCCGATCGCCACCACATCGCCGGCCTCGGCCTCGCCGGTCTTGGTCAGGCTGCCGCCATGCATGACGGCGAGATTGCCGATGCGCTCGCCGGCGAGCGTGTCGCCCTCCTTGAGCGCGCCCGAGAACAGGCGGGCCAGGTTCTGCTTGCCCTGATGTTGGGTGTGGTAGGTCTTGAAGATCTGCGCCGCCACGCCGTCGCCGGCCTCGAAGCGGGACGCGGCGCGGCTCACATCCGGCGTGTCGTGGCGCAGCGCCTTCAGCAGCCGGCGCACGCCATGGTCGCGCTCCGCCGAGCCCAGCAGCACCGGCACCACATGCCCGTCGGCCAGCGCGGCCTTGAGATAGGCGTAGATCTCGTCGCGGGCGGGCGTGGCCTCTTCCAGCAGCGCCTCCAGCAGCGTGTCGTCGAAATCGGCCAGCGCCTCCATCAGCTCCTGGCGCGCGAGTTCGGCGTCGTCGCCGAGCGCCTCCGGCACCTTCACCAGGTCGGACGGCGCGCCCTCGACATAGGTGTAGGCGCGCTCGCTGATCAGATCGACATAGCCGGAGACGGTCTCGCCGTCGATCACCGGCAGCTGGCGCACCACCAGCGGCTTGCCGGAAACCCCCTGCAGCGCCTCCATGGTCTCGGCGAGGCCGTCGGTCACCGTGTCGATCTTGTTGACGAAAATGACATGCGGGATGTTGCGCGCATCCAGGAAGCGCAGGATGGGCGCCAGCATCAGCGCGCGCGCCGGGTCCGGCTCGCAGACCACGACCGCGATGTCGGCCACCGACGCGCCGTTCAGCGCCTCCTGGAGGAACTCGACCGAGCCCGGACAGTCCAGCACGGTCCAGCGGTCGCCCAGATATTCGAACCGCGCCGGCAGGATTTCGGTGCTCATGTTCCGGTCGCGCGATTCCGGCGAGGCGTCGCCGACCGTGTTGCCTTCCCGGACCGAGCCCTTGCGCGCCACCGCCCCGGCGGCGTGGAGCATGGCTTCCATCAGGCTGGTCTTGCCGCTCAGATAAGGCCCGACCAGGGCCACGCAACGCGCCGCTGTGCTCATGCTCTCGCTATCCTCGATCCTCGAAGTTTGCCCTCAGCGCCCCCATGTTTCCATGCCGCGCCGGCCTCGGCAACGAAAAAGCGGCGGCGAAGGGCCGCGCCGCTCCTTGCTTGACGGCTGCGGGCCGGCGGGCAGGATGGCCGGAGCGCGTTGCCAGAAGGGGAAGCGGCATGACCTATGCGGTTCCGGCGCCGGCCAGGACGGCGCTGCCGGTTCGGGGTTCGGAGGCGGTCTTTCCGGTCGGGCGCATCTTCTGCGTCGGGCGCAATTATGGCGACCATGCGCGCGAGATGGGCCACGATCCGGATCGCGAGCCGCCCTTCTTCTTCATGAAGCCGGCCACCTCGATCCTCGCCGGCGGCGGCGACATGCCCTATCCGCCCGGCACGGCCGACCTGCATCACGAGATGGAGCTGGTGGCCGCGCTCGGCCGGGGCGGGCGCGACATCCCGGCGGAGGCCGCGCTGGAGCATGTGTTCGGCTACGCCGCCGGCCTCGACATGACCCGGCGCGACCTGCAGGGGGAGGCGAAGGCGCTCGGCCGCCCCTGGGAGGTCGGCAAGGCGTTCGACCTGGCCGCGCCCTGCTCGGCGGTCGCGATGGCGAGCGAGATCGGCCACCCGGAGGCCGGCGCGGTGCGCCTCCATGTCAATGGCGCGCTCCGCCAGGAGGGCGATCTCGCGCAGATGATCTGGAGCCTGCCGGAGATCGTGGCCCACCTCTCGGCCCTGTTCGCGCTCCTGCCCGGCGACCTCATCATGACCGGCACCCCCGCCGGCGTCGCCGCCGTCGAACGCGGCGACCGCCTGGAAGGCGAGGTGGAAGGCGTCGGGCGGCTTTCGGTTCGGGTGGTGTAGAGCCTGTCCGCCCTTGGCGGGCAGGCTCCAGGCCGCCACGGCGGCCCGCCGCTTATGCGGCGCGCCCGCGCAGGCGCCGGCCAAGGGCCGGCTGCCGCGAGCGACAAGTCAGAAGCGCCAGAGCCGGGCGAAGGCCCAGCGCGGCTCGTCGCCCTCGCCGGAGACCTGCATCAGGATGGGCAGATAGCTGCCGGTCAGCGGATGCGGCCCCTCGCGCAACTCCTCCGGCGGATCGTATCGGCCGACGCAGGCGATCGCCGCGCCGTCGCCGGTGCCGGGCAGGCAGAGACAGCCCTCCGGCAGCGCCGCAATCTCGGCGCAGGACTTCGGCGCCTCCGCCCGCGCCGGTCCGGCCCAGGCGAGCATCAGCAAGAGAGCGGCTATCGACCGTTTCCACATCGCGCTACCTCCCTCGGTCCGGCTGTCCATTCTCTCACGTCCGGCCGCGAAGGGAAGCCCGGTCGGGGAGGCGCGGCCAGCGGCCGGTCACTTCAGCATGGGCGGCCGACCGCTAAAGGGATCCGGTATCCTCAGTTCGGGCGGCGGCGGAAGATCGGGCGGCGGCGGAGGGTCGGGAGGCGGTCGGAAGCAGATGACCTCCGAGCCGTCACCGGTTCCCTCCACGCAGTCGCAACCCGGCTTCAGCTGCCCGAGCTCCTCGCGATCTGCGCAGGACAGTCGCGGCAACAGCTTCCTTTGATAACGCTCCCCTTCCGCAACCGCCTGTCCCGCCCAGGCGAGCGTCAGCAGGGCGACTATCAAAGGTTTCACAGTCGGGGCCTCGCGGCGGCGGGAGACGGCATTCTGTCATGCGCGGCATAGGGCGCAAGCGCGCTCACGGCCCCGCCTTCGCGCGTTCGCGCTCGCGGAGGTCCCGGCGGCGGATCTTGCCGGTGACGGTCATCGGCAGGTCGGCGACGAACTCGATCGCGCGCGGATATTCATGCGCCGAGAGCCGGGAGCGCACATGCGCGCGAAGCGCCGCCGCCAGCCCCTCGCCGGGTGTTTCGCCCTGGCGCAGCACCACGAACGCCTTGACGATCTCGCCGCGCACCGGGTCCGGCGCGCCCACCGCCGCCGCCATGGCGACCGCCTGATGGCCCATCAGGCACTCCTCGATCTCGCCGGGGCCGATGCGGTAGCCGGCCGAGGAGATCACATCGTCGTCGCGCCCGACGAAGCGGAAGACGCCGTCTTCGTCCGCGACGCCGAGGTCTCCGGTCAGCAGCCACTCGCCCCGGAACTTGGCGGCCGTCGCCTCCGGGTCCCGCCAGTAGCCGAGAAACATCACCGGGTCGGGGCGGCGCACCGCGATCTCGCCCGCCTCGCCCGGCGGCAGCTTGCGCCCGGCGCCGTCCAGCACCGCCACCTCATGGCCCGGAATGGCGCGCCCGAGCCAGCCGGGCCGCACCGGAGCCAGGCTCGCGCAATTGCCGATCACCAGATTGCATTCCGTCTGCCCGTAAAATTCGTTGATGGTGAGGGCGAACACGTCCCGCCCCCAGCCGAGCAGTTCCTCGCCGAGGCTCTCGCCGCCGCTGCCGATGCTGCGCATGGCGAGGCCGGGCGGCGGAACCTGCGGGGCGGCCTGGCGCATCATCTTCAGCGCCGTCGGCGGCAGGAAGGCGTTGCGCACCCCGTGCCGGGCCATGAGCCGGAAGGCCTCCTCGGGGTCGAACTTGCCCGCCCGATGCGCCAGCACCGGCGCGCCCGCCGCCCAGGCCGGCAGCAGCACATCCAGCAGCCCGCCGGCCCAGGCCCAGTCCGCCGGCGTCCAGAACAGGTCGCCCGGCTGGGGAAAGAACTCATGCGGCAGCGCCACGCCCGGCAGATGGCCCGGCAGCACCCGGTGGCCGTGCAGCGCCCCCTTGGGCGGCCCGGTGGTGCCGGAGGTGTAGATCAGCAGCGCCGGGTCGTCGGGGCCGGTCACCGCCGGCTCGAAGCGCTCCGAAGCGCGCTCCAGCAACTGCCAGAAATCCTCGGCGACGACCAGCGAGAGCGCCGGCAGGTCGAGGCCCGCCACCTTCTCGCGCCCGGCGGCGTCGGTAATCAGCGCCTTCGCGCCGGAATGGCCGAGCCGCCAAGCGAGCGCCTCCTCGCCGAAGAGCGTGAACAGGGGCAGCGCGACCGCGCCGAGCTTGGCGGCGGCGAGATGGGCCAGCCCCGTTTCCACCTGCTGGCCGAGCAGCACCGCCACCCGGTCGCCCCGCCCGACGCCGCCGGCGGCGAGCGCATTGGCGAGGCGGTTGGACAGTCGCGAGAGCTCGCGGAACGACCATTCGCGCGCCGGCCCGCCGGCCGGGTCGGGACAGATCAGCGCCGGGCGCGAGCTGCCGACATGGCGCTCGCAGGCATGCTCGGCGATGTTGTAGCGGGCCGGCAGCCGCCAGCGGAACGCCGCGCGCACCGCCTCCCAGCTCTCGCCCGGCTCGACGATCACGGCCCCGTCGGCTCCAGGTCGAAGCGCAGCACCTCGCCGGCCAGCTCCGGCGCGGCGGCGGGCCAGCGCCGGGCGAGTTCGGGATCGTGCCCCGGAATCAGATGGTCGCGCGAGCGCGCGCGGGCGGCGAGCCGGCGGTAGCCCTCCACCATCTCGCGAAGATCGTGGAACACCCGGAAGGGCCGTTCCGTCTCCATCTCCTCGAAGAGATGCACCGCGTCGGAGGCCAGGATCACCGGCCCGCGCCCTGTCGCGACCTCGAGCGCAATCTGGCCGCGCGAATGGCCGCCGATCAGCCATTGCGCGAGGCCCGGCGCAAGCGCCCCGTCGCCGTCATGGAAGCGGACGCGCCCATCGTAGTTCAGCCCGACCAGGGCGAGCGTGTTGCGCTTGCCATACATTTTGAGCGCCGGGTGGGTCACATCGCGCCCGGTGACGGCCAGCATCTCGCGGTCCTGGATGTGGAACCGCGCCTGCGGGAAGGCTTCCAGATTGCCGACATGGTCGTAATGGCAGTGCGTCACGATCACGTCGGTCACCGTCGCGGGGTCGATGCCGATGCGCCGCAGCCCGTCCAGCGGATCGTAGAGCGTCTCATGGCCGAGCCGGTCGGCGACGCGCACCGCATAGCCGCAATCCACCACCCAGACGCGCCCGCCGCCCCGGATGGCCCAGAAATAGAAATCGAGGCCGGGAACCCGCCGGGCGGGGTCGCCGTCCAGATAGATCTCGCTCTCCGGCTGCAGGCCCTGCCGGCCGTAGCGCAGGCCGTAGATTTCATAGTCCGGAATCATGCGCCTCCCCTCCGCCGGCGAGCATAGCGCCATGGGCGCGCGAAGCGTATAAGCCGCGCGGTCCCCATGTCCGACTCCGCCGCCGTTCCCGCCCAGCCGCCCTACAGCGAGCTGCAGCGCTGGCTGACCCTGATCACGGTCACGCTCGCGACGACGCTCTACGCCATGGCGGTGACCATCGCCAATGTGGCGCTGCCCAAGATGCAGGGCACGCTGGGCGCGACGCAGGACGAGATCGCCTGGGTGGTGACCTTCAACATCATCGCGACCGCCGTCGCCACGCCCGCCACCGGCTGGCTCGCCGAGAAGGTCGGGCGGCGCACCGTCATGGTCTGGGGCACGGCGATCTTCACCCTGGTCTCGGCCGGCTGCGGCTTCTCCGAGAGCCTGGAGCAGCTGGTCTTCTTCCGCATCCTGCAAGGGCTGGCGGGCGCGCCGCTGGTGCCGGTCAGCCAGGCCATCGTGATGACCGTCTTCCCGCGCGAGCGCCATGGCACGGCGCTGTCGGTCTGGGGCATCGGCGTCACCGTCGGGCCGATCATCGCGCCGACGCTCGGCGGCTATGTCACCGAGCTCTACAGCTGGCGCTGGGTGTTCTTCCTGCTGGTGCCGGTGGGGGTGGTGGCGTTTCTCTGCGCGGTCGCCTTCGTGCGCCGGCGCGCGCAGCGCCACCCGACCACGCTCGACTGGACCGGCTTCATCGCGCTCTCGCTCGCCATCGCCTCGCTGCAGCTGATGCTCGACCGGGGCGAGCGGCTCGGCTGGTTCTCCCATGGCGAGATCGTGCTGGAGGCCTTCATCGCCTGCCTCGCCTTCTACATCTTCCTCGCCCACATCTTCACCGCCGAGCGCCCCTTCCTGAAGCCGCGCATCCTGACCGACCGCAATTTCGTCATCGGGCTGGCGCTGACGCTGGTCTTCGGCCTGCTGAACTTCACGCCGATGGTGCTCTTTCCCTCGCTACTGCAGGGGCTGCGCGGCTTTCCGGACGGCATTATCGGCTTCCTGCTGGCGGTGCGCGGGCTCGGCACGCTCGCCGGCTTCTTCTTCATCATGATCTACGGACAGCGCATCGACCCGCGCCTGCTGCTGCTGGCGGGCTTTCTCTGCCAGGGGGTGTCGGGGCTGGCGATGGCGCAGTTCGACATCAACCTCACCATTTTCGGCGTCGCCTGGACCTCGATGCTGCAGGGCTTCGGCGTCGGGCTGATCTGGGTGCCGCTGTCGATCGCCACCTTCTGGACGCTGGCGCCCCAGGATGTGACCGAGGGCACGGCGGTCTTTCACCTGATCCGCAATATCGGCTCCTCGATCCATATCTCGCTGTCGGTGGCGCTGGTGATCCACACCGCCAAGATGAGCTATGCGGAGCTTTCCAACTTCGTCACGCCCTACAATGTGGCGCTCGGCCGGGCGGCGTCGGAGGGGCCGTGGAGCCTTGAGGGCGGGGCCGGCATGGCGGTGCTGGCGCGTGAGGTGGCCCGCCAGGCGCAGATGATCGGCTATGTGAACGCCTTCTACTTCTTCGCCGCCACCGCCTTCGTCTGCGTCCCCCTCCTCCTCTTCGTCCGCCGCCCCGCCCCGCCGAGGTGAGGGGGCCACAGCGACGTCAACGCCCGCCGCGTACGAACCCGCGCGGGTGTCCTCGTCCATGAGTTATGGAACGGTTGGGGGTCTCTTGGGCTGTCAGTGAGGCAAGCTATTCGAGCGGGGTCCGTCCTCCAGGACTTTGGTGGGGTGTCCAGGTGTTGAACTTGTCGGCGAAGGTGTCGATCCAGCGGTTGAGGTCGTCAAGGTCGTCGGGAAGGTCTCGGACGGCGTGGAACTCATATCGCCATGTTCCGTCGCTTCGTTCGACATCGGGCGCGGCCTATAACTCTCTGAACTGGGTCGCCTCCGGGTGCTAGAAAGGCGGCTCGCCCTTGATGGTGGTGCGCCACATCAGGCGGCGTTGGGGCAGGTCGTAGTCCATGACCGCGCGGTGCTGCATCGTGCAATTGTCCCAGACAACCACGTCGCCGACTTGCCAGCGATGCCGATAGACGAATTCCGGCCGGGTGATGTGGTCGGCGAGCGCCTCGATCAGCGCCAGGCCCTCGGCCTCGTCGCGCCCGACAATGCCGGTGCAGTCGTCGCGCGCGACATAGAGGCTCCGCCGGCCGGTGCGCGGATGGGTGCGCACGATCGGATGCTCGACCGGCGGATAGCGTGCGGCGTCCTCGGCGCTGACCGGCGAGGAGCGCTTGCGGCCGCGAAAGTCGAACACGCCGCTCAGCCCCTCGATCTCCGCCTGCATCTCCGCCGGCAGCGCCTCCCAGGCGGCCGCGGCGTTGGCGAAGGCGGTGTCGCCGAGCGCCAGCCCGTGCAGCACTGGCGTCTCGATGGCGTGGAGCATGGTGGCGCTCGCCGGGCGCGCCGCATAGCTCATGTCGGTGTGCCAGGTCTCGCCCGCGCGCCGGGTGCCGATCGCCCGGCCGTCCCGGACGATGTTGGAGATGACGTAGATTTCCGGGCTGCCGTCGATGCCGAAGCGCAGCGCGTTGAAATTGATCTCCGGCTCGCCGAAGCGCCGCGTGAAGGCGACCTGGACCGGGGGCGTGAGCCGCTGGCCGCGCAGCACGATCACGCCATGCGCGTCGAGCGCCGCCCGGATGCGCGCGAACGCGTCGTCCCCGAGGCCCGAGGCGAGATTGACTCCCGAGATCTCGGCGCCGGTATGCGGGGTCAGCGGGCGGATATCGACCATGGGGCGAGACCTCTCCGGCGGCGATTCAGGGCAGGGTGTCGAGATAGACGTCCAAATCGACCTCGTTCGCCAGCCTTTCGCCGGCCGCATAGCGCGGCAGATTGGCGAGGAAGAGCGCATCGGCGCGCGCCAGCGTGCCGTCGCCGGCAAAGGAGCAATGCGCGGTGATCCGGACGGCCGGATGCGCCCAGTAGGGGCTGTCGGCGGGCAGGGGCTCGGGCTCGAACACATCCAGCACCGCCGCCGCCAGCCGGCCGCTGTCGAGCGCGGCCAGGAGCGCGCGATCCTCCACCACGCCGCCGCGCGCCACATTGACCAGCACCGCGCCGGGCTTCAGCCGGGCGAGAAACGCCTCGTTCACCAGATGGCGCGTCTCGGAGGAATGCGGGCAGCAGAGCACCGCAACATCCGCCTCGCCGAGACGCCCGGCGAGATCGTCCATGGCGAGGATCTCGTCGGCGTGGGGCGCCGGCGCCGCCCGGCGGCGCACGCCCAGCACCCTGGCCCCGAAAGCGCCGGCGCGCTTGCCGATCTCCCGACCGATATTGCCATAGCCGACGATCAGCCAGGTGGCGCCGGCGATCTCGCGGAAGCGGAGCGGACGCCACTCCCCGGCCGCCTGGGCCTCGCGCTGGCGGGCGAGCGGCTGGAAGATGTCCAGCACCTGGGCCAGCACATATTCCGAGATCGCGACGGCCTGCGCGCTGGAGGCGCCTATGCGAATGCCCCGGGCGGCGACGGCCCGGTAGCCGGGATGGTCGAGGCCGGCGTTGAAGGTCTGCAGCCAGCGGATGCTGCCGGAGGCGGCGACGGCCTCGAGGCAGCCGGCGAACAGCGCGCCCTGGCCCATATCCGCCGTGAACCAGGCGACTTCCGCGCCCGCCTCGGCCAGCGGCAAGGCTTGGCCATCGACCAGACAGCGGCCGTCCTCCTGCAATGGCAGCGGACGGACCGGCATTTCCAGCGCCGCCAGCCGCCGGGCGACCCGCTCATGCGCCGCCGGATGCATGACAATGCCGATCGGCGAGGATGCGGAATCCTCGCCTTGTCGGCCGGATTTCCCGGACTTATGCGGAATAATCGGCCTCGCTGACCTTCTCGAACCATTCGGTTCCGCCGCCGTCTGCGCCGGTTTCCGAAATGGCGAGGTGGATGAACACCCGGTCCGGCGCGGCGCCGTGCCAATGGCGCGTGTCGGGCGGAATGACGGCGGTGTCTCCCGGCCGCAATTCCTCCACCGGTCCGCCCTCTACCTGCACGCGGCCGACGCCGGAAAGCGCCCAGAGCATCTGCCCGACGGGATGGCTGTGCCATGCCGTGCGCGCGCCCGGATTGAAGGTGACATTGGTGGCCCGCATCCTGGAGGGCGGCGCGCCGACCAGCACTTCGTCATGGAAGACGTCGCCCGTGAAGCGGTCGGCCGGGGCCCGTTTTGTCGGCCTGTCTTCGACGCGATGAAGTTTCAACATCGCCTTGCTCTCCCTCCGGCGCGCGATCGATCATAACGTAAGGCCGGGTCCGGGGGCCAACAACCCCCGAACCGGCCGCGCAGAAAGCTTCGCGCCGTCCGGTGGAGCAAAACGGGTCGAATAAACCCGTTCGGGAGAAGACCGCCATTGCGCCGGCCTGCAAGGCGCGTCGGAGACCGCCCCGCAGCCCCTCATATCGAGGGTCGCCGGGCGCTCCCGTTCGAACGCGCCGTTCGCCGGCGGGACGGAAGGTCACTCCGCCGGAGGCTGCTCCACGATCACCCGCCTGCGGCCGCGCCGCACGATATAACCGCCGCGCGGAATGGCGATCCGGCCCTGTTCGACCAGCTTCCACAGCGCGTCGGCGATCACTTCGGCGTTCAGGTCGCTCAGCGGCGTGTGCGCCGACTGCTGCAACCACTTGGAAAAGGCCTCGTCGCCAATGGCGGCGCCGACCGACTTGCGCAGGGCGTTGAGCTTGCGCAGCTGGCCCTTTGTCAGGGTGCTCTCGTCGAACAAGGCGGACGTTGCTTGCATCATGAGGGGTTTCCATCCGTTGAGTTGTCCCGATGCGGGGCTGCCGGCAGAGCGGCAACCGCCATTTACGGACCCTAGACTATCTCGGATGGCTTTGCAACGAAATTTGTTGCGCCCAAAATTGTGACCTCTTGCACGCCCGGCGCCTCGAAGCCGAGTATTCTGGCGAAGAACGCAAGCTCGGCTTCGAGCGCGGCGACGACGTTTTCCGCGCGCCGAAATCCATGCCCCTCGCCCTCGAACAGCAGCAGCGCCACCGGCACGCCCCGGGATTCCAGCGCGGCCGCCATCGCCTCCGCCTGGCCGGGCGGCACCACCTTGTCCTCGCTGCCCTGCAGGAAGATCGCCGGGCAATCGATGCGCCCGGCGTGCAGCAGCGGCGAGCGCGCGTCGTAGATCGCCTCGGCTTCCGGCAGCGGGCCGATCAGCCGGTCGAGATAGCGGCTCTCGAACTTGTGCGTCTGGCGCGCCAGAGCCTTGAGATCGCCGATGCCGTAAAGGCTGGCGCCGGCCCGGAACACATCGCGGAAGGCGAGCGCCGCCAGCGTCGTATAGCCGCCGGCGCTGTTGCCCCGGATGACCAGCCGGCGCCCGTCCACCCGGCCGGCCTCCGCAAGCCCGACGGCCGCGGCGCAGCAGTCATCGACATCGACCGCGCCCCATTGCCCGTCCAGCTGTCGGCGATAATCGCGTCCGAAGCCGCTGCTGCCGCCGTAATTCACATCCACCACGGCAAAACCGCGCGTCGTCCAATATTGCGTCGCGGGCGAATAAGCATTGTCGAACGCGCCGGTCGGCCCGCCATGGGAGCGCACGATCAGCGGCGGCAATTCGCCCTCCGGCGCCGCAAAGCCCGGATTTCGGGGCGCATAGAACCAGGCGTGCGCGGTCCGTCCGCCCGTGGTGGGGAAGGAGATCGCCTCGCCCTGCGACACGAATTCCGGGTCGAGATCGTCCGGGGCGGAGCGCGCCAGCGTCTCGCGCCGGCCGTCGCCATGCAGCAGGTCGAGGCGCGCCGGGCGCTCGGCGTCCGCGCCCAGCACCGCCCAGCCGCCCCGGAACGGAACCGGGCAGGAGGGGCGCGCGAAACCGGTTTCCAGAGGGCCGGCGCCCAGCCGCTCGACGACCACCCGGCCGTCCTGCTCGTAGCGGGCGATCAGGTCGCCGTCGGGCAGGCAGCGATAGCTCTCCGCCCCGAGGCTCCAGAGCGGCCCGGCGAACTCCGCCGCCAGCGGCCGGAGCGCCCGCCCGTCGCCGCCGTCATGGGCGTAGAGGTTCCACCAGCCGGAGCGGTCGGAAATGTAGTGGAGGCGCCCGTCGGCCGACCAGGCGGGCTGCACCACGGACTCGTCTTCGCCGCCTGCGACAAGATGTCCATCCAACAGCAGTCGGGTCGTATCCCACGGCATGTCGGGATGGTCCCAGGCGATCCAGGCGAGGCGGCGTCCCTCGGGGTCCGGGCGCGGGGCGGCGCAGAAATCGCTGCCGGCCGCCACCACCTCGCCCTCGCCCTCGCGTTCGAGGTCGAGGCGCACGATGCAGTTGACCGGCTCGCCGGCGCCGCGATGGTCCTCGCGCACCGCATAGACGGCCCCGGGCGCGAAGGCGAAATCGGCGTAGCGCAGCGCCGGCCCCTTCGGCGTCAGCGGGCGGCGCTCGCCTCCGTCGGCGACCAGATGGACGCGCCCGCTCGGAAAGTCCGAGAAGACGATCCGCCCGCCGGCGGCCGCATAGGCTCCGCCGCCATATTCATGCACGCGCGTGCGCACGTCGAAGCGCCCCGGCAGCGCTTCGCCGACCGCGCCGTTGCGATAGCGCATCAGCACGCTGCGTCCGCCCTCGCTCGGGCGGCCCTCCAGCCAGTAGAGGCTCTCGCCGTCGGCGCGCACATGGGAGATCATGCGGGCCGCCTCGGCGATGCGCCGGGCGGAGAGCGGCGAGCTCCAGCTTCCATAAGGCCTGACGAGGGGTTTCTCGGACATGGGCGTCTCCGGCAAGAGTGGCGCGTCATTGTCACGCCGGGCCGGCGCTGCTTCAATCGCCGGCGATGGCGGATGGCGGCGAGCGGCTCTGGGACTATGCGTTTCGCCTCTATGGCGAGCCGGGGGTGCGCGAGGCCTGCCTCGCCCTGCAGGACCGCCATGGCGTCGACGTAACCCTGCTGCTCTGGGCGGCCTGGCTCGGCGGCGGCGCGGACGCCGCCACGCTGCGGGCCGGCGACATGGCCGTCGCGCCCTGGCGGGCGCGGGCGATCCGGCCGGCGCGCGGCCTCCGCCGGCAGTTGCGCGCCCCGGTCGCCGGCATGGAGGACGCCGCGCGGCTGGCCTGGCGCGAGGCCGTCAAGGCGCTGGAGGTCGAGGCGGAGCGCGCGGCGCTGGAGCGCCTCGCCCGGATCGGCCGGCGCGGCGGCCCGCCCGACCTCGCGCCTTTCGCGACCGTCTTCGGCCTCGCGCCGGACGCGCCCGAACTGGCGCGGGTGGCGGCGGCCGCGCGCCGCCTCGCCGGAGATGCGCGCTGATCGCCGACCGGCAAACGGAGCGCATTGCGTTTGCCGCCGCCGTGCGGATGACCTACCATCGCGGCGCTGTCGGGATGACCGGAAGGGAACGGGTTTTATGCGTCACGCCCTGCGCGCCTGCTGTGCGGCCGCGATTCTGATGTCGATGCCGCCGACGGGCGCCGACGCCCAGACCTTCGATCAACTGATTGTCTTCGGCGACAGCCTGAGCGACGCCGGCAATGTGGCGCAGGTGCTGGGCAGACCGTCCGGAACGAGCTACACCACCAATCCCGATCCGGTGTGGGCGCAGATCGTCGCTCGGCATTATGGCGGCGCGGAAGCGGGCCGGCATTCCCTGATCGGCGGAACGATCCACGCCTATGCCGGCGCCTGCGCGCGGCCGCTGCCGGCGCCCTGCACCAATCCCTCGCCGACTACTTCGGCGCAGATCGACGCCTATCTGCGGGCCGCTACGCCCGGTCCGAAGTCGCTTTACGCGCTCTGGGGCGGCGGCAACGACCTGCTAAAAATCTCCAGCGACGCGGCGACCGCGATCGCCGCGATCAACAATTCGAATCTGAGCGGCGAAGATCTTGCTGCGGCCCTCGCGGAGGCCGCCGCAGCGGCGGCCGGAGAGGCGGCCGCGACTGCGGACGCCATCGCCGTGCAGGCGGGCAGGCTGCGCGGCGCCGGCGCGCGCCGGGTGATGGTGATAAACCTGCCCGATTTGGCGATAACTCCCGAGGCTCAGGCGCCCATCCCCGGCGAGACGGATCTGCAACGCGCAGCGCGCCTGGAATTGATGAGCCAGTTGACCGACAGCTTCAACAACGCGCTGGATGTCGCCCTGCGCGCCGGCGGCGCCGGCGTCGTTCCCGTCAACGCCCGCGGGCTGACCGATGAGGTGCTGGCGGATCCGACCCCCTTCGGCATCAGCAACACGACCGACAGGGCCTGCGGCGGAACCGGTGACGCCGTCGATTGCGGTCCGGCCACCAGCGGCTACCCCAGCCAGCCGAAAGCCAGTCCCGAGACCTATATGTTCGCCGACAACCGGCATCCGAGCGGCGCGGTCCATGCGATTCTCGCCGATGCGGCGATCGCCACGCTCGCCTTGCCGGTGCAGATTTCGCTGGCGGGCGAGGCCGGCGTCAGCGGCTGGAAGGCGCATCGGCGCGCTCTGGCAGCCGAGCGCAGCATTATCCTGGCCAGCAAGCGGGTGTCGGGCAGTTGGCGTGGCTTCGCCCGGACAGGGCTCGGCGGCCATGAATTCGGGTCGCTGCCGGGCTTCGGCAAGTCCCCAGCCGCCGACATCAATTCGGTCACGTTCGGCATCGACTACAAGGCGCGCAAGGAGCGCTATCTGGGCGGCGCGATCACCCTCGCCAACCACAGCAGCAGCGGCGTGGGGGTCGAGCTGGACGGCCTGGCGGCCGTCGCCTCGGCGCATGGCCTGTTGCAGGCGGGCAAGCTCTATCTGGCCGGCGCGGCGAGCATGGGCCGGACCTCGCTCGATATCAGCCGCAAGTTCCGCCTCGGCCGGATGGTTCGCAGCGAAAGCGGCGCCACCGGCTCGGAGCAGTTCGGCATTGACATCGAGGCGGGCTGGAAACCGGGCGAGAGGGACGACCTCTTCCAGCAGCAACTGTATATCGGCCTGGCGATGTTGAACCAGGAGGTCGAAGCCTATAGCGAGTCGGGAGGCTCGGCGACAGCGATGAACATCGCCGGCTTCGAGCGCAACTCGCTCACGGCGCGCGCCGGCTGGCAGATGAATGTGGCGCTCGGCTGGATCGAGCCGCATCTGCGTCTCTCCTGGGAGAGCGAGTTCCTGAACGATCCCGTGTCGGTCACCGCCGGCTCCAACTCCATGGCGGGCCAGTTCCAGCTCATCGGCTATGCGCCGGAGAGTGGCTGGATTACGGCCGATTTGGGCCTGCGGGCGCCGCTCGGCAGACAGACCGACATCTTCGCTGGCTACACCCTCAACATCGGCATGGACGCCGAAACGGCCCACCGCAGCCTGGTCGGCCTGCGCATCGGCTTCTGAAACCGAACTGCCGCACCCGGCGTGCTAACGCTGCGCTGCAGATCAGCCACGCGCCCAGAGCCAGTCAAGTTCGGCGAACGCGAGTTCGCGGTTGAAGTTGGCGATGTTGTCGCGGACATTGAGGATCAGGCAGCGGTCGTTGCCGCCGTTCCTTCGCCCGCGCAGGCCGCGACCGATCATCTGGAAATAGAGATTGGGGCTATAGACCGGTCGGGCGACGATGATGGCGCGGGTCTTCGGCGCGTCGAAGCCCTCGCGGAAGACGCCGTAGTTCACCAGCGCCCGGATATTGCCGCCGCGGAACTGCTCAACGATGCGCCGGCGCAGCCCGTTCTCCGTCGCGCCGCTCACCGCCCGCGCCCGGACGCCTCGCGCCGTGAGCAGCGCCGCCAACGTCTGCGCATGTTCGACCGAGGTCGCGAAGATCAGCGCCGGCCAGTCCGGCCTGATATGGGTTTCGAAGGCTTCAAGGATGCGCTCGGTGCGGTCGGCGTCCATGGCAATGCGCTCTTCGGCGCTCCTCGGCAGCCAGGGGGCCCTTTGCATCTCTCGTTCCTCGTCCTCGTTTAGGTCGAGAATCCCGCCCTCGATCTCCTCCTGGTCGGCCCTGGCGAGCACTTCCATCCGCTGCAATTCGGCGACCACGCCGCGCGGGTCGTCGCTGGCGAAAGCTCCATGGTCCAGGCGATTGCGACCATATCGATTGCTGAGCCATCTCGTCTCCTGCTCGTCATGGCCACGATAGGGCGTGGCGGTCAGGCCGAGCAGGAAAGGTTCTCCGGAGCGCCGCCGCCGCCCTGCCATGCCGAGTTCCTGCATGACCCCGGTGAAGGTCGGCGCGATCGAACGATGGGCCTCGTCAAAGACGACCAGCGCAAAATCCGCGAGGAAGGCATAGTCGTCGGGCTTGCTCTGGAACCGGCTGCGCAGCGTCTGGATGGAGGCGACGACGACATGATGGTCGCCGGTCTGGAGAGGTTCGGGCTGGCCCTGCCAAAGCCGGGAGATGCGCAGGCGCTGTCTCCGGATACCCTCGCTGGCCCAGACTTGGTTCCACGCCTCGACCGCCTGCTCGCAAAGCTCGTCCCGGTCCGCAACCCAGAGCACGCCGCCCTTGAGCTCGCCTTCGCGCAAGGCCTCGACCACGGCTTGCGTCGCGACGCGGGTTTTGCCGGAACCGGTCGGCATGGAAATCATGCCGCGTCGGAGCTCGACCGCCAGACGGCCCTCGCGAAACATGGCCCGCGTCCGATCGACGACATGACGTTGATATTTATGAAGCGCCGGCAGAATGGAAGGACCATCGACTTCGACGAACGGCTCGCGACGACGGTTTCGCTCCCCGGCCCATTCCGGCGAGAAGCCGAGCGCCTCGACGAACCGGACCGCTCTGGCCGAACCCGCCCAGTTCTTCGGCGGATCCAGAGGATCGAGCGCGTCGCGAAAGCGGTGCAAGCTGTCCGTGTGCCAGGTGGCAATGGCGGCCTCGGCAATGCGAACGCCGGTCAGCGCCCCATCTTGCTCGCGTAGCATGGTCCGCAATGACGTCGGCAAGCGTAAGCGCAGGCGGTCTTCGCCTACGGCGGCCAGCAGCCGTTCGGCGTCGCCGGAGCATTCCCGTATGACCTGGCGGCGCGCTTCGACTTCCATTGGCGTGCGGTGGCCCAGAATGAGCCGAAGCTGCTCCTTGCTGAGGCCGAGGCCCAGATTCTCCGCGACCAGACCCAACAGCTCGTCATCCGGGACCGAGCGCGGCACATAGATGTCCGGCTTCCGGTCCCAGAAATTCCACGCAAGGCCGCCCGAGAGGATGTCTTCGCAGCGCACCAGCCGCGCGCCACGCCGCGTGGCGGGCAAATGGTCCGCCAGGCCCGGCCAAAGATCGACCAGTGGCTCCGGTTCCTCCTCGCCGACCACCTCAGGGTCACCGAAGAGGCCCGCTTCCGGCTCCGCAAGCTCGAAAACCGCCTTGATTCGCTCGACCATCGAATGCTTCAGAAGCACACGCAAGGCTTCAGGGTTCTTCGGTCTTGCGCCGAAGGCGTCGGCCAGCGGAACGATTGCGTCGGAGGTCCGGACGCGCCCATACTTTTTCAGCATCTGGATCGTCGGCGACTCGCACTCCATATCCGGATATACAGCGCGTTGAGTCTCATGGTACATCGTCCACGGCAAATACGTCCCGTCCAGATCCAAAAGCTGCATGGTGTAAAGAGCGCGACCTTCTTCGGACAGTTCTGCCATAACCTCCAGCGGTCCACTTGCAGTCGTGGACTTGAAAATCAACATATGCGCGTGAGGTCTTCTCCCGACCCGAGACCGAAAATCATTACAGCATCGGGATCGATACTCGTAAAACCATTCCTCTGACGAGAGATCGCAACCCGGCCGCGGACGATCCGACATGCCGAGCCGACGAAGCAGTTTCAGATCCGTCTCGTGAAAGCCGATGTCGAGTGCCGCATCTTCGTCCCGACCGCCGTCACTCGACACGACAGGGCCCGGCAGCAGCAGCTTGTGCAGTGGCCGCCATGCGCCCGAGCGAGCGCAAGCGCGAAGCCAACGACGCCAGTCATCTCGCCGTTCCACGATTTCCGCCGCCACCTCCGGGGACAGCTCTCGCGCTGCGATCCAGAATGCTTCCAGCAGACTTCCATCCACCTTCCTGCCAACAAGGTTTCCAAACGCCCATAGCAATCGACTCTCGGACGACGCCTGCCGAAGGCCGAGCGTCTTGAGCGCCCAGAACGTCTCAGGGTCGCTGGCGAGCACCGGGTGGACAAGGAAGGTCGAGACTCCCCCACCCGCCGAATGCTCTTCCGGCAAGAAAAGGCGCTCCGGTTCCGGCTCCCGCCATTCGTCGGTTTCCGTCAACACGATCTTTCCGAGACGCGCGCCGGCTATCCGAATATCGGCCGGGATGGCGGCGGCAGTCCGAACAGCGGCCATGGAGGCTTCGAGCCGGTCATGTCCCGAGCTGCTTTCAACCAGCGCCTCCAACCATCGCGCCAGGGAAGTCTCGGGAATACGCCCTTCGGGAAACAGTCGACCGATCGCCGCCAGCCGGTTCACGGTCATTGCCCTGTGGTGGAGCCAGTTTCGCGGTCTATTTGGAAAAGCCGCCCACCGCTCCAGAGGCGCCGTTGCCGTCTGCCTCCCCCGTATGAGGTCCCTGGGAGGGTAGCTCAGAGAGTGGACGGAGCGCAGCGCGCCGTCGCCATCGGGCACAATGTCTCGCGACTCCAGACTGGCGTACAGGCGCTGACGGAGTACAGTCACATGCTCCGAATCGTAGACTTCCTCCCGTCGCGGCAGCGCGTCCAGATGGCGCGCAGGGTCTGCTGCGGAAGTCAGTCCGGGCAGCGAGTCGGCGATCAGGGACGCCGCGGCCCCGATGATTTCTTCATTGTAGGGGCCGCGCAGTAAATTCTGCCTGTCCTCATTGGTCTTCCACGGCGCATTTAGGATGCCGGGAATCAAGCTTGCTGTCATGGTTGGGAAGAAGGCCCAGAAATGGCCGGGGCGATCCAGCCGATCTAGCGGCGCGGCCCAATGGATCGGAATTTCTTCATTGTCATCCGAGGTACGGCGGTCCGCGCGCGCATCGTTGGACAAACGATGCTTGCTCTTGAAGATAGTCCAGCGGCTCTTTTCCTTGCCGTCAATCAAGTCAAATTTCTGTTCCTGACGATTTACCATTATGAGACGTTGAAATTGAACTTCGGGAACCCTTAATGTCAGACACCTCACATGTTCCACAAACAACAAGAATTCCGAAGGAAAGTCTCTTATTTGCATCATAAGAGTATCGAAACTTCCCGGTTTGAGAGGTAAGCGAACGATATTCGACGCCCAACTCTTCAAATCAACAAGTTCTCGATCTTCTATCTCCTGCTCATGATCTATGGAGAATGCGAGACGTAAAACCGGATAACGCTCGAGACCGGGCGCAACGGACTGAATCTCATCGCGCGCTCGGTCACGGTCAAAAAGAAAGGATCCGGAGCGGCTGTGAAATTCCGGTGCGTCCGTAACGCCCAGCACCGACTTGAATCCGAGTCCAAAGCGGCCAATCTCAGCTGTGCCGCGCTTGGGCGAAAGATGTGAGAACATAAGCGCCCGCACGCCGCCTTCGTCAATCGGCGCGCCATTGTCGGCGCAGCACAGATGGTCACGCGTCAGACAAATCTCGATATTGCCCCCACCCGCGACCGACGATAGAGCATCGGCGCTGTTCTGGATCAGCTCGAACAGTTGGCGTGACGCATAGCCACCGCTCGCCGTGTCCTCCTCGTGGTTGGCGTGCTCGGCGACCAGGTTAGGCTGCTCACGATAAGCCTTCAACGTCCTGTGGGCCTGTTCCTCGATATAGCTATACAGAGCGTTGCCTTCAACGCCCCGGTTCAAAACTGTCATTGATTCCCCCGTCATTCACGGTGTTTAATATTACTCCCGGCTGAGGAGAGTTGTCTACTATGGAGACGGACGCGAAGGCCGTTTTCGCGCGCTGGCGGGCCGGGTTGCGGGTGTTGGCGGGGCGGGACGGGCGGATCGGGCGGGTGCTGGCGGAGGTCGGCGAGCCGCCGATGGCCTTGCGCGGGGCCGGGTTCGGGGCCTTGTTGCGGGCAGTTGCGGCGCAGCAGGTCTCGGCCGCCTCGGCGCGGGCGATCTGGGGGCGGCTGGAGGCGGCTGTCGGCGGGGAGGTGACGGCCGGGGCCGTGCTGGGGCTTGGAGAGGTCGGGCTGCGGGCGGCCGGGTTCAGCCGGCCAAAGGTTCGTTATGCGCTGGACATGGCCGAGACGCTGGTTTCGGGGCAGGCGTCGCTTGCGGCTATCGCGGCCATGCCGGACGAGGAGGCGATCGCGGCGCTCACGGCCTTCAAGGGCGTCGGGCGCTGGACGGCGGAGGTCTGGCTGCTGTTCGGCCTCGGGCGGCCCGACATCTGGCCGGCGGGCGACCTGGCGCTCAACAGCGCCCTGCAACGCACACTCGCCCTCGCAACCCGCCCGACGCCGGCGGAATCGGCAGAACTCACGCGTATCTGGTCGCCCCATCGCAGCGCCGCCGCGCTGCTGCACTGGCACCTCTACCGCACCGCGCCCGCCTGAGCGCCCGCAAGTCCGAAAGCTGCATATCAGGCCGCGCCGCCGTCCACGCGGATGACGGAGCCGGTGGTGAAGGCGCTGGCGTCGGAGGCGAGGTAGAGGGCGGCGGTGACGATCTCCTCCGGTTCGCCGCTGCGCCGGAGCGCGGCGTCGCGGTTCCGGCGCGCCTCTTCCGTCCAGGCCCTGGAGATGTCGGTCAGGAACCGGCCCGGCATGATGGCGTTGACGCGCACCTTGGGCGCATATTCGCGCGCGAACGCCTCGGTCACCGCGTTCAGCGCCGCTTTGGCGCCGGCATAGGGCGCGGTCTCGGGGCGGGGGCGGATCGCGCCGGTGCTGGAGATGTTGACCACCGCGCCGCCCCGCCCGGCCGCCATGGCGGAGCCGAGCAGCGCCGTCAGCCGGAACGGCCCCTTGAAATTGAGCGCCAGCACCTTGTCGAACAGCGCCTCCGGCGTCTCCAGCGAGGAGGGCGTGAGCGGCGAGGAGCCGGCATTGTTGACCAGCACATCGATGCCCCCGGTCGCCGCCCAGGCGCGCTCCGCCAGTTCCTCCAGCGCCGTCCAGTCCGAGACGTTGCAGGGCATGGCCCAGGCGCGCCGGCCGAGCGCCTCCACCTCCGCCGCCACCGCCCGGCAGGAAGCCTCGCGGCGCGAGACGATGACCGCATCCGCCCCGCGCCGGGCGAAGGCGAGCGCCATCTCGCGCCCCAGTCCCCGGCTGCCGCCGGTGATCAGCACGGTCTTGCCGGCGAAGTCGAACAGCGGGTCTGTCATCGGCTCGGGGCCTCCGGTGGCGCGGCCGTCAGCCGAGCAGCAGCTGCGCCCAGTTGGCGTAGAAGCGCTCGCCATGGGCGCGCCAGCGCTCGGCGGGCGGGCGCGAGGGGTCGTCGCCCGGATAATAGTCCCTCGGGACCGGCACATCGTCGCGCCGGCCGAGATCGCGGCGATATTCGTCGTCCAGCGTGCCCGCCTCATATTCGAAATGGTTGAGCGCATGGACATGCGGCAGGGACGGGTCGGCCACCGCGCCGACATTGGCGTCGTCATGGTCGAGCAGCAGGTCGAGCCCGGCCACATCCTCGCGCCGGGTCTCGGTGTGGCGTGAGACCGGCATCGCCACCGGCCCCTCCAGCCCGGCGAGCAGGCGGTTCCCGGGCGCGGCGATCCGATGCTCGAACACGCCGAAGCGCTTCTCCGGCAGGGCGTGCTTGGGCGCGCCGTAATAGCGCCAGAGCGCCGCCTGCGCCCCCCAGCAGAGCGTCAGCAGCGGCGCGCGCCGCGCGCGCAGCCGGTCGAGCAGCGCCGCCAGCTCCTCCCAGTAATCGACCGCCTCGAAGGCCAGCAGCTCGATCGGCGCGCCGGTCAGGATCACGCCATCGGCCGCGTCCGCCAGCTCCAGCCCGCCATAGAAGGCCGCCAGATGCGCCGGATCGGCGTTCTTGCCCCGATAGCGCGCCGGCAAGGCGAGGTCGAGCGCGATGTCGGGGCCGGCCAGACCCAGCTTGCGGGCGATCTGGCGCTCGGTCTTGGCCTTCTCCGGCATGAGATTGACCAGCGCCACGCGGCGCGCCGGGCGGTCGTCGTCGAACAGCGGCGCGCCCTCGGCGGCGAGCTCGGCCGCGGCCGGCAGGCCCTGCGGCAGCCGGACCGCCATCAGCCGGCGCGCCTCTCGGCCCGCCGCCGGGCGCAGATCTCGATATAGCTCTCCAGCCGCTCGCCGCCATGCTCCCAGAGGATGGCGAGGAAGCGGTCGGCGTCCGGGGCCTGCCCGCCCCGGAACAGCTCCGCCGCCTCCAGCACGAGGCCGCGCGCCGCCAGGCGCTCATAGCGCGGCCGGCGAAAGGCCAGCAGTTCCGGAAACAGCGGCCGCGCGAAGCCCACCGGATCGACGCCCCGGCCGTCATCCGGCATGTCGGCCAGGCGCGGCAGCAGGAAATCCGGGTTGTAGAACAGCGGCTTGGGGTGGCTGCGGGCGCGCTCCTTCAGCGTCTCCTCGAAGGCCGCATCGGCGCGGATATAGACGATCAGCCCATGGCCGGTGAGCCGCTTCACCACCTTGTCCTGCGCATCGTCGAGATCGACCACCTCGCAGAGCGATCCCGAGGCGTCGTTGACGAAGCTCGCGCACCCGTAAAGCCGCCAGGCCTTGGCGATGAAGTCCGGCACATCGCGCATCGACTTGACCTCGGCGTCGCGATAGAGGTCCTGGCGCTTCAGGAAGGTGGCCTTGTCGAGCCCGCCCCGGTCCGGGTCGCCATACATGCCGAGAAAGGTCGAGACCGGCTCCAGATTATCGACGGTGATGTTGTGGTTGATATAGATCGAGTCGGAGCGCAGCAGGTCGGCGACGAAGGGGTCCGCCATCGACATGATCTTGAACTTGATATTGTCGAGGATGTGCTCGGCCAGATAGCGCGTGCCGATGCGGTAGTCGGCGGAATAGTGGAACCAGTTGGCCGACCGGCGGAGCGCCGTCGAGAGCACCGTCTTGCCGACGCCCGACATGCCGAGCAGCGAGATGGCGTGGGGCAGGCCCCGAAATTCCTCGAAGCGCATCGCTCACCCCGCGAGGCGCGGATGGAGCCAGGCGGCGGCGGCGAGCAGCCCCGCATCGGCGCCCGGCCGGCCGACCAGCTGCACGCCGACCGGCAGGCCGCGCTCGCCGGCGAGGCCCGGCAGGGTAATGCAGGGCGCGCCGAGCGTGGTCCAGATGCGGTTGCATTCCGGCGAGCCGGTCCAGCCGAGGCCCTCCGGCGCCTCGCCGGGCGCGGCCGGGGTGATGAGCGCATCCACATCCTCGAACAGCCGCGAAAAGGCCGCCCGCGCCCGCTCGCGCACATCGAGCGCCCAGAGATAGCGCTCATGCGCGAGGCCGAGGCCGGTCTCGATCACCGTCAGAATTTCCGCGCTCAGCCGGTCGCGATGGGCGCGATATTCGTGCGCCAGCAGCCGCGCGCCCTCCCAGGGCATGATGATGTCGTGGGCCGCCAGCAGCTCGTCGCAGGGCGGCGGCAGCGCCAGGTCCTTCGGCTCGATCCCGGCCGCCGCGCAGGCCGCATCCATGGCGCGGGCGGATGACGGCTCGACGGCCGGCCAGGCCGGGCTCCGGCAGAGCGCGAAGCGCGCCGGCCGGGCCTCGGCCGGGGGGCCGACCGGCAGGCCCGCCATCGCCTCTGCGAAGGCGCCGACGTCCGCCACGGTGCGCGCCATGGCGCCGATGGTGTCGAGCGTCTCGGAGATCGCGCGGACGCCGCCGCGCGGCACGACGCCCAGGCTCGGCTTGAAGCCGACCGCGCCGCAATAGGAGGCCGGGCGGATGACCGAGCCGGCGGTCTGGGTGCCGATGGCGAGCGGCGCCTGGCGGTCCGCCACGCCGGCGGCCGAGCCTTGCGAGGAGCCGCCCGGCGTGTGCGCGGGGTTCGCCGGATTGCGCGTCTTGCCGGGATGGCGCATGGCGAATTCGGTGGTCACGGTCTTGCCGAGCGCCACCATGCCGGCCGCGCGCAGCAGCGCCACCGGCGCGGCGTCGGCGCCCGGGCGGAAGCCCGCATGGATCGGCGAGCCGTAGCCGGTCGGCATGTCATGCGTATCGACAATGTCCTTCACGCCGACCGGGACGCCGTGCAGGGCCGAGCGCGGCGTCTCGCGGTCGCGCGCCCTGGCTTCCGCCAGCGCGGCCTCGGGGTCGAGATGGATCCAGGCGCCGACCGCCTCGTCGCGCTCGCGAATGCGCGCGAGGCAGGCTTCCACCAGCGCTTCGGAGGTCAGCCGGCCCTCGCGGATGGCGCGCGCGGCGTCGAGGGCGGAGAGGTCGTGGGCGTCGGTCATGGGCGTCTCGCAAAGCTGCGGCCGATGAGTTGGCGATGGATCTGGCTGGTGCCTTCCCAGATCCGGGTGATCCTGGCGTCGCGCAGCAGCCGCTCCACGCGATAGTCCTTGATATAGCCGTAACCGCCATGCAATTGCACGGCCAGGTCGGCGGCCTTCACGGCGAGCTCGGAGGCGGCGAGCTTGGCCATGGAGGCCTCGACGCCGATATCGTCCAGCCCCTCATCGACCAGCCCGGCGACATGGGCGAGCCAGAGCTCCGCCTGGGCGAGCTCGGTGGCGAGATCGGCCAGCATGAACTGCACGCCCTGGAAGTCGGCGATGCGCCGGGCGAACTGGCGCCGTTCGCCGATCCAGGCGAGCGTGTCGTCGAAGGCCGCGCGCGCGATGCCGAGCGCATGGGCGGCGATCGAGGGGCGGGACTTGTTGAGCGCGCCGAACAGCACCGCCAGGCCCTCGCCGGGGCCGCGCAGCAGGTTGGCGCGCGGCGCGCGCACGCCCTCGAAGGCGAGCGCGGCGGTGGAACTGGCGCGCAGGCCGAGCTTGTCCTCCAGCCGGAGCACCCGGATGCCCTCGGCTTCCCTCTCGACCACCAGCGCGGTGATCGCCGCGCGCGCATCCTCGATGCCCTCCCATTTGCCGAACAGCAGGAAGACATCCGCCACATCGCCATTGGTGATGAAGGTCTTGACGCCATCGACGACGATCTCGTCGCCCTCCGCGCGGAAGCGGGTGCGCATGCCGGTGGCGTCGGAGCCGGCCTCGGCCTCGGTGATGCAGAGCGCGGCGAGGCCGCCCTCGGCGATGCGCGGCAGGATGCGGCGCTTCAGCTGCTCGTCGCCGAAGTCGATGACCGGCTTGATGGCGTGAAAGACGGTGGACCAGACGATGCCGGTCGAGGCGCAGGCCCGCGCCAGCGCGTGCGCCGCCCGGATATAGCAGGCGAAGGAGAGGCCCGCGCCGCCATAGGCCTCGGGCACGAACATGGCGTTGAGGCCGAGCGCGCGCATGGCGGCTATATTGTCCCAGGGGAAGGCGCCGGAGGCGTCGAGGCCGGCGGCGGCGGGCGCGATGACCCGCTCGGCGAGGCGCTTCACCGCGTCCAGAACCGCCGCTTCCTCCTCCGGCAGCGCGTCGAGGCGGGCGTCCAGGCGGTCGAGCGCGTTCACGTCCGCCCGCTCACTGGTTCACGCTCTGGCCGCCATCCATGACGATGGTCTCGCCGGTGAGGTAGCGGATGCGCTCGGCGAACAGCAGCGCGACGAAGCGGGCCACCTCGTCCACCCGCCCCGGCCGGCCGAGCGGGATGCGCCGCTCCAGCCAGGCGCGAAAGCGCGGATCGGCGAGGATTTCGGCGTTCATGTCGGTCTCCACATAGCCGGGCGCCACGGTATAGACGGAAATGCCGTCCTTCGCCCATTCCACCGCCAGGCAGCGCGTCAGGCTGGAGAGCGCCGCCTTGGAGGCGCAATAGGCGGCGTTGGCGCTGACGCCGAGGCGCTCCCAGTAGGAGCCGATATTGACCAGGACGCCCCCCTCGGCCTTGAGATGGGGATAGGCGGCCTGGGCGGCGGCGAAGGCGGCCGTGGCGTTGACCGCCATGGTGCGCGCGAAGTCCTCGACCGGAAAGCTGGCGCTCGGCCCCTGCATGTGGATGCCGGCATTGTTGACCAGGCCGCAGAGGCCGCCATGGTCGTCGGCGGCTGCGTCGAGCGCCCGGGCGAGGCCGGCCGTGTCGGTCACATCCGCCCGGTAGGCCGGCAGGTCCAGCCCCTCCGGCCCCCTCCCGGAGCGCGTCAGGCAGGCGACCGCGAAGCCGCGCTCCGCCAGCGCGGCGGCAATCCCGGCCCCGATCCCCCGCCCGGCCCCCGTCACCGCAATCGCCGCCATGCCGCCTCCCCGGCTCGATAGACGCGTCTTGTCGCCGGTCGGGCGGCGAGATGCAAGTATGAGTTGACAAAATATGCACGGTGTGGTCAAATGCGAGCCGGTGTCCTGAGAACGAGCCGAATGGTGCAGGGACGCCATCATGCGGTCTCATGACGAGAGCGTCATGCGGAAGGTCGTTCACAAGCAAAAGGAGTGATCCGTGGTCGGTACACCTTGGTCGGAATGCGTCGCCAACGCCATGAAGTCTTTAGGCGATGAGTTTTCCGCAAACGAGCTTGCATATCTGGCGCTAACGTCGAAGGTAGAGCTGCCAGTCAGGGACCGACTGGCATATTCTCTTCATCGACAATTCGGAAATATAGACCGTGCGATTATCGCAAGGGAATGGCAACGGGTCGATCTCGCTATTCTTGTCGAACAAAAACCGAAGCTTCTCCTTGAGGTCAAGGCAATGTATGATTTCGATATTTTGAAAAGAAATGGGAAAATGCTGGACTCTGTCAGGAAAGATCTGAGAGAATTACAACACCAATATCCGGAAAGAGAGTCGGAGAAAATGCTCCTGATATTGGCAACAGGAGTCGATGGATCGCCGAATGCAAGCATGGACAAAATCATAAAATACAGCAGCAACCTTCGGAAACATCATACAGCCAGTAGAACAGAGAATGAAATTCAAGATGCGGCCACGGCGTTCTTTGGAGAGTTTGAACACTTCTCATCCGGACAGACGTGCGGCGGACAGGCTTTTGGAATGAAGGTTGCCGTGCGTTATTGGCTGTTCGGTCCCTATTGATACGCCATTCGATGAGTGAGCCAGAGAAGACGGAATTCCGACGGGCTGTTGCTTCCAGGAGCCGAAACCTTATGCTGGCCGAACAGAGCTGAGGGACAAGGGCGGTGGCTATGGATGATGGGGCGTTTGGGGATTATCTGGCGGCGGTGGAGGCGTTTACGCGGGACGAGCTGATCGCCGCCGAGGATCGGGTCGAGGCGCTCGGGCAGGTGCCGGAGGACCTGGTGCGGCGGCTGGCGGAGATGCGGCTCTTCGCCATCTCCATTCCCGAGGAATATGGCGGGCTGGAGCTCTCCCAGGAACAGCAGGTGCGGCTCACCATCGCCTTCACGCAGGCCTCGGCCGTCTTCCGCGCCCGCTTCTCGACCACCATCGGGCTTTGCAGCCAGGCGATCCTCGATTTCGGCACCGAGGCGCAGAAGCGCAAATATCTGCCCGCCATGGCCGACGGGCGCTGCACCGGCGCCTTCTCGCTGACCGAACCCGACTACGGCTCCGACGCCGCCAGCCTCGCCACCCGCGCGGTGCGCGACGGCGCCGGCTACGTGCTGAACGGCGTCAAGCGCTACATCACCAACGCGCCCGACGCCGACATGTTCCTGGTGATGGCGCGCACCGGCGGCCCCGGCGCGGGCGGCGTCTCCGCCTTCGCCGTGGATGCGGGCGCGCCCGGCATCCGCGCCGGGCGGCCCTTCGACATGCTGGGCCAGCGCGGCTCGCGCGTCTCGGAGGTCTATCTGGAGGACTGCCGCGTGCCGGCGGACGCGCTGATCGGCGGCGAGGAGGGCCTCGGCCTGCGCGCGGCGCTGCGCGGCATCAACCATGCGCGCACCCATGTCGCCGCCACCTGCGTCGGCCAGGCGAAGCGGCTGATCTCCGAAGCCCTCGCCCATGCCCGCAGCCGGCGCCAGTTCGGCGTCCCCATCGGCGACCATCAGCTGGTCCAGGCCATGCTCGCCGACATGCGCGCCGAGACCTACGCCGCCGAAGCCATGGTGCTCGACTGCGCCCGGCGCTTCGAGCAGCGCCCGCTGCCCTTCGCCGACATCGCCTCAGCCAAATATTTCGCCTCCGAGATGGTGAGCCGCGTCGCCGACCGGGCGGTGCAGATTCTCGGCGGCGCGGGCTATATGGCGGGCAGCCCCGTCGCCCGCCTCTATCGCGACACCCGCGTCTTCCGCATCTTCGAGGGCACGTCGCAAATCCAGCAGCAGCAGATCGCCCGCGCCATGCTGCGCGACACGCCGGAGGCGTGAGCCTTACCTTCCGCGCCGCGCGGCCTATATCGCGCTCCTGAGAGCGGCGGCGCGCCGCCGCCGCAGCGCAGGGAGCGTCCGCGATGGAACTCAAAAATGTCCTGGTGCATGTGGACGGCGGCGAGCGCGCGGGCGAGCGCATCCGCGTCGCCGCCGATCTGGTCCGGCCGGGCGACGGCCATCTCACCGGCCTGTTCATCGTCCCCGACCCGCCGGTGCCCACCTGGGCGGCGGCCGGCATGCCGCCCCGGCTGCTGGAGGCCGCCTATGCGCGCGCCGAAAGCGAGGCCGACACGGCCCGGCAGCGCTTTCTGGAGCTGGCCGAGGCGGTCGGCGTCCACGCCGAATGGCGCAAGGCTTCGGGGCCGGTGGGCGCGGTCGCGGCGCGCCACGCCCGCTACGCCGACCTCGCGGTGGTCGGCAAGGGCAGCGCCGACGAGCCGGAGCGCTTTCCCTATGCCGATCTCGCCGCCGACCTCACCATGAGCTGCGGGCGCCCGGTGCTGGTGATCCCCAATGCCGGGCGCTTCGAGCATGTCGGGCGGCGCATCCTGGTGTGCTGGAACGCGAGTCGCGAGGCCACCCGCGCCGTGAACGACGCCATGGCGCTGCTGCAGGCGGCGGAGACGGTCTCGGTGCTGGCGGTCAATCCGGGCCGGTCCTCGGGCGGCGACCATGGGCAGCTGCCGGGCGCGGAGATCGCGCTCCATCTCGCCCGCCACGGGGTCAACGCCGAGGCGCGGACCACCGCCGGCGACGGCATTTCGGTCGCCGACATCCTGCTCTCGCATGTCGCCGACCATGGCGTCGATCTGATCGTCGCCGGCGCGTGGGGCCATTCGCGGATGCGCGAGTGGGTGTTCGGCGGCGTCACCGAGTCGCTGCTGCGCGACACCACCGCGCCGGCGCTGCTGTCGCATTGACGCCGGCGGGCGGAACGGGCTAGTTCTGAGGCCCGGTCGGCAGCGGATATCGAGGAGGCGGACGGTCATGGCGGTCTCGATCAAACAGGCGGTCCGCAAGGCCGCCATCCAGGGCATCCTGCTGCGCGAGCGGCTGGAAAGCGGCATCGCCTACAACCCCGTCTCGCCCCGCCTGGCGCAAGACCCCTATCCGGTCTATGCGGCGCTGCGCGAGCGCGGCCGGGCGCATCGCAGCCGGCTGATGAACGCCTGGGTGTTCGGCCATTACAACGATGTCGATACGGTGCTGCGCGACTGGCGGCGCTTCTCCAGCGACCCGACCAAGGCCGTGTCGTCGCGCCGGCGCTCGGCCATGCCGGACCCCGGCACGCCCTCCATGCTGTTCATGGACCCGCCGGACCATCGCCGGCTGCGCTCTCTGGTCAACAAGGCGTTCACGCCGCGCGCGGTGTCGGCGCTGGAGCCGCATATCCGCAGCCTGATGCATGAGCTGGCGGACGCCATCGACGACCCCTCGGGCTTCGACCTGATGGAGGCGGTCGCCAAGCCGCTGCCGGTGATCGTGATCGCCGAGATGCTGGGCGTGCCGCCGGAGGACCGGCCGCGCTTCCGCGTCTGGTCGGACCGGCGGGCGCGCATCCTGGAGCCGACCCTCAGCCCGGCCGAGCGCGCCGACGGCGACCGCGCCGCCCGCGACCTCGACGCCTATTTCCTGCCGATCGTCCAGCAGCGCCGGGAGGAGCCGAAGGAGGACATCGTGAGCGGGCTCGCGCGCGCCGAGGAGGAGGGCGACCGGCTGAACGAAACCGAGATGCTGACCATGCTGCGCCTGCTGCTGATCGCCGGCAACGAGACCACGGTCAATCTGATCGGCAACGGCATGCTGGCGCTGATGCGCAACCCGGACCAGCTGCAAAGGCTGCGCGACGACCCGGCGCTGATCCCCTCGGCGATCGAGGAGCTGCTGCGGTTCGATTCGCCGGTGCAGACCGATTTCCGCCGCGCGACGGAGGATTACGAGCTGAACGGCTTTGCGCTGAAGAAGGGCGACGAGATGGTGCTGCTGATCGGCGGGGCCAATCGCGACCCCGAGCAGTTCGGCGAGCCGGACCGCCTCGATATCGGGCGCGAGGAAGGCAGCCACATCTCCTTCGGGCGCGGCATCCACCATTGCATCGGCGCGCCGCTGGCCCGGCTGGAGGCGCGCATCGCGCTCGAAGTGCTGCTGGAGCGCTTCGCCGACATCCGCCTCGCCGACCCCGCGCCCCGCTTCCGCAACAGCGTCGTCCTGCGCGGCCTCCTCTCCCTGCCGGTCTCCGCGACGGCGGCGTGACCCCTACTCGGGCGGCCTAGAATTACAGTCGGCACACGCCAGCGGCACCAGCCCGTTGGGGTGCTTGAACCGCGTGCTCTCCGCCGCTAAACGTCGCTCAGCCACTGCCATAATGTGATTGAAGATACTTATGCGCTTGCCTCTATCTACCTTTGGAGGTCGCCCTGCAACGATGTCCGAAACCAACCAATGGGAAATAAACGTCGGATTGACGTCCACACTACCTTCCCCTTCAGCAAAAAACGTCACAAACTCTTCCATCAGTGGTTCCCCTTGATCACTCTGCCAGCGAAGCTTGGCTGCAGCCAACACGCCTACCTTACCAGCCGCAGCACTAACTGCCGCATACACCCCCCCGAACTGATGATGCTTTGCCAACTCAATCAGATATTGAAAGAACTTCGATTCAAAATCAAGCAACACTACGTCGCGAAGCCGCTGCGCCAATCGCCTGTCAGTCGTAATACGAACAACGGTCCGCTGGCCGAACTCAAGAAAGCGCCCGCGCATATCATCCGGAAGCCGAACTTCCCAAACACCTTCATCATGAAGTGTTGACACGATCTCAATATCAACAATTTGCAACATTTCGCGAAGAAATAGATTTACGTGCTGCATAGTAAAACCAAGCGTTCCGCTTAATGCATTTGGATCATAACCGGCAACATGCGTGAATATCTCATCTTGAAGCCGCTTCGCCGACTGCGCCCTCTTCAGCGCCTCATCAATCTGTTCAGACGTTTGCCTCACTCTCATATCGGTCGCCGATTGCAGAATCGCCGACAGATCGATATGATCCAACAACTCGCCCAAAATCTCGGCGTATAACGCTTCGTTAAATTCTGAACTTACTGGCACCATGTCCCGAATAATCGCTGACACGCGGTCCAGCATCAGACTAATCATACTATTATCGAAACTGTCTCGAGCATGAAGATTAAACACGATAACTGTCTTTTCCTGACCATAACGATACAGGCGACCAATCCGTTGGACAAGTCTCGCCGGATTCCACGGGAGATCATAATTCACCATTACGTGACAAGACCGGTGAAGATTGATACCTTCGCCACCCGCCTCAGTAGAAATTAGAAACTGCGATGACTCATTAAACATATGTATTGCATCAAGCTTTTCGTTCAACGTCATCGAGCCGTTGATGAGTTCAACCGCCCCAGCACTCGGAAAGTAAGATTCTAACGCCTCCTGCAGATAGGTTTGGGTCGCCCGATATTCAGTGAAGACAACCAACTTCTCTCCATCCATCACCAGGGGTGCCACTACATCGTCCAAAAACATAGTAAGCTTCTCATCGCTCACCCTAACGTACTTCGCGGCATCCAGAAGTTCTGCAATAAGCTCCCGCTCAAACTCAAAAAACTGCTTTTCTGTGCTGATATCAGCTAAATCATCTTGATCATCGCCACCCTCCGCCAGCTCTTCCCAACCAAGCTCATCGTCTGTCCTTATCTGATCATGATCTGCAAATTCATCAGACAATCTCACCAGTCGTCGATTCAACGCCCTCTCAATCGCTGCAATGCTTGATGACGAAAGTTTACGATAAGTCGTCATCACAAATCCGATAGCCCGCCCCACTGCTCCACGTCCTTCACTTGCTCTATAACCCTTCTGTAAGTATTCGTACAATAGCTTCTGGAACACTTTAGAAGGCTCTGACGGCGTAACTGGTATCCGATGAACTTGTTGACCGTGAAATATTAAATTGCCATCTACATCTGTAACTTCACTCTTTCGGTTGCGTAATATTAGCTCACCTACCACTTCCGGATTAGCTTGCAATGTAAGAATTTGCTCCCGCAAGTCGGGGCGAACTAAATCGAGCAACGCAACAAATCTATCCACGTATCCTTGGTGTGGCGTGCCACTAAGAAGCAAAAACGCATCTGACATACTCCGAAGTGCCTGGGCGAGCCGGTAGCGCTCGGTTCGTTCGCCGCTAGCACGCCGTGTTAACTTATGCCCCTCGTCAAATACCACGACATCCCAGCCCGGTGCTTGACAGAATATGTCCCGATGACGTTCCCTCTTGGCCAGATCGATTGACACAATAACTTGATCATAAAGCTTCCAATGATCTGGATTTTCGATTTGAAATTCCCGTCCATAGATTCTGTAATGCCGGTCGAATTTATACTCCAACTCATCTTGCCACTGGCGAGTGAGACCTGCCGGTGCGACGATAAGCACTCGGCGCGCTTGACCTCTACGTCCCAAGGCTGCGAGCAGGAGACCCACTTCGATAGTCTTACCGAGCCCAACGTCATCTGCAATGAGCCAGTTATAGTTTCCAGAGCTGAGGATACGGTGAACAAGCTGTATCTGGTGTGGTAACGGATCTACGTCGAGGCGGTCGAGGGCCCCTGTAAGATGATTCCAATTTTCCAGCGCGTGGGCTAGTAGTCGCAGCCGAAGCCGCTGAGCGGCATTGTCTCTAGACTGCTCGGCCCGCTCGTAGCACATGCGGACGTCCTTGATCCGGCGAAGATTCTCGTAAGGTAGCCATACCGAGCGACCGTCTTCGTGAAGTTGTACTAGATGTTGCTGCCGTTCACCGAGCATACGTCGCGCAACAATGATCCCTGTTCCCAGTGGCCGTCGCGTCGCGGAAAGTGGTATGTCCTGCACTACCCAACCGAACTGGAAGCCTGACTGTAGCACTGCCGGTTTGAACCAAGTTGCATTCCCGCCCTGCCATCGTACTTTAACTTGATCTTCACCCCTTCGTCGTCTACGATCTACAACGTAACCGATCACAGCTTGTTCAGCACTCCTGAGTGTTACCGAGCAGCCAATAACTGGGATCAAGTGTTCAACAGTCATTGTCCACCTCTATGTCCTTCGAGTCAACCCAACTAAGCCCTAGCTCTTGTAGATCAATCCAGTTCAAGCCTGACTTTTTCAAATCTACTACCTCTGAATGATCTTGAAATGCCTCTGTGGTAGACGTGACCTTCCCATGAATATACTTTGGAAACGTTTTGTATTGACTAGCAGAAGATAGATTGTACCACTCGCGCAACCACGGATCGCTAATCATCTCTTCTGGAGGGAAGTTTGATCGGCGCTCACAGATCAAGCGAGCTAACTTCCACGTCAGCGCCAGAGCACCATTTTGTAGCGGTATGACGTCGCCGTTCCAACCATAGCGACCCACCCACCACTCGGGATGGTTTTCCCAAACTTCTCGTAGAGATATCATGTTTCTAAGAAGTTCGCTGCTTACGCCGTCGTCGGCAGCAGCCTTAATGGCTCGGAAGGTGGGGTGATGTGGATGTTTTTGAAATAGGTCGGTTAGACAATCCAGCATGTCATCATCGCTTCTCCGAGTGCTGGATGAAATTTGAGACACGATCTGGAGCGCCTTTTCGCGCGCGCGTTGCATAATGTCATCATCATGCTGCTCCCAGGGGTCCTGACGAGCATCTTCGTCGTAGTCGAATATTGTGTTGTCGGAAGTTTGAACTGATTCAAATCCATCGTTCCAATCCTCCACGCCTTCAATATAGTTGCTGTGGTCGGGAAATATTGAATCGTTGTCGATCCAGCTTGGTGACGAGTCAGAAAAAGCATCATGAGATACTTCGACTGATGAGTTATGATTTTCTGACGTAAATGTCGGTTTGTTGGACGAATTTGTAACTTCAAGTTCTGTTGGGTGTTCTGAACTCTCGGTCACAATTGGACGTCGAGACAAAAGCGGCGTGTTCGGGATTGTCTGGGTATGGTCATCAAGTTCGGACGGTGAGTTGGTGTCATCAAGTGACGATGCCGTAGAGTCTGGAATTGCTGCGGAGGGCGCTATTGTGCTCGGCCGCAGCAGTTGCTGAGATGACTGAGGAAGGAGTCGCTGCTCTGATGATTTGTTATTCAAGGAAGTGGATGAGGCTTGATTTTCGACAACTGCTTTTGGATGATAGCGGTCATCTGTTGGCTTGGGGGACCATACAGTGATGTCCATTAGCCAAGTGCGAGCCCTATGGAGCAGGCGTTGGGCGGTGGACGAAGCCTGAGTTGGTTTATTCTGGTTCATAGCAGATCGTCGCTTTTCAGGTGAGTTGTGGTCTGCGTGAGTACGATTCCAGCTTGTCTTTAGTTCTCGCCTACCCGCTCGCGTAGTCGGCCGCGAAGCGGCCGGCGCGGCGGCCGAAGACGCTGCCGGACATGAGGCCGGAGCCGCCGGGATAGTTCTCGTAAAAGAGGCCGCCGACCAGTTCGCCGGCGGCGTAGAGGCCGGGGATCGGGCGCCCGGAGAGGTCCTGCACGCGGTTCTCGCCGTCGATCTGCAGGCCGCCGAAGGTGAAGGTGACGCCGGTGGTGGTCACAAAAGCTTCATAGGGCGGCCTGTCGATCGGCAGCGCCCAGTTGGATTTAGGCGGCTCCAGCCCCTCGGTCGCCACGCCGTCCAGCACGGCGGGGTTGTAGGCGTTGGTGGACCGGCAGGCGGCGTTGAACTCCCGGATCGTCTTCGCTAGCGCCGCCGGGTCGAGCTCCAGACCGGCCGCCAGCTCCTCGATGCTGTCCGCCCGGACGCGGGTCACCTCGCGGATGCGATATTCGTCGCGCAGCATGTGCGCCGTCTTCGCGTCGAAAATCTGGGCGCACCAGCGATGCGGCTGCTCCATGATCGCGCGCCCGAAGCGCACATAGGTCAGGTTGCGATAATCCTCGCCCTCATCGACGAAGCGCCGGCCCTCCAGATTGACCATGACGCCCAGCGGATAGCTGTGCTTCTGGAAATTGTCGCCGACGGCGCGGTCGCCGTAGGGCGGGGCGGAGATGTCCCAGCCGACCGAGTGGCAGCCGGACCAGTTGCCGTGCGGGCGCGCGCCCGCCTCCAGGGCCATGCGGATGCCGTCGCCGGTATTGTGGCGCGTGCCGCGCACCCGGGCGAGGTCCCACCCGTGGCCGAGATAGCGCGCGCGCATCTCGGGATTGGCCTCGAAGCCGCCGCAGGCGAGCACCACCGCGCCGGCCTCCAGCGTCTCATAGCCCTCCGGCGTGCGCAGCCGGAGGCCGTGAATGCGCCCGGCCTCGTCCTGCATCAGGCCGGTCGCGCCGGTCTCGTAGCGAACCTCCACGCCGACCGCCGCCGCCCGGCGCAGCAGGAAATCCACCAGCCCCGCCCCGCCGCCGACCGCCTCGATATTGACGCCGCCATAGAACACCTGGCGGCCATCCACCTCATAGGACTGGCGGCCGAACATCGGCACGAAGCGCACGCCGTTCTCGCGCAGCCACGCCATGGCGGGGCGCGAGCCGTCGATCAGCGTCCAGGCCAGGTCCTCGTCGGCCTGGTGGCGCGTCACCTTCATCAGCGTGTCGTAGAAGAACTGCCGGTCATGCGTCGGCAGCTCGATGCGCGCCTTCTCGGCCTCGGAGAGGTCCGTCAGCACATCGCGGCAGACATCCTCCAGCCCCTCATGCACGAAGCGGAAGCCGCCGGCGGTGAAGAAGGAGTTGCCGCCGCGCTCTTCCTCGGCGGCCTTTTCCAGCACCACCACGCGCGCGCCTTGCTCGCGCGCGGAGATCGCGGCGCAAAGCGCCGCATTGCCGCAGCCGACGACCGCGACGTCCCAGGCTGTCATGGCTCGGTAGCCTCCCCGGCGCTCAGGCCTCCAGCAGGCCGGTGGCGGAGCCGAGCACGACCGTCTTGCCGTCCTGGTTCTTCGTCTCGACGCTGAGCTCGGCCAGCATCCGGCCGCCTTCCTCGCGGATGTCCTCCACGGTGGCGACCGCGGTCAGCGTGTCGCCCGGCCAGACCTGGTTGGTGAAGCGCACGCCGTATTTGCGCACATTCTCCGCCCCGAACAGGTCGGTCACCAGCGTGCCGGTCATGCCCATGGTCAACATGCCATGCGCGAACACGCCCGGATAGCCGGCGGCCTCCTTGCAATAGAGGTCGTCGGTGTGCAGGGGGTTGTAGTCGCCGCTGGCGCCGGAATACATCACCAGCTGGGTGCGCTTGAGGTCCTCGGCGACGACCTTCTCGAAGGTCTGGCCGACGCTGATCTCGCTGACTTTCATCCGCTTCGTCCCTTCCTAGCCCTGATCGACCGGCCGCTCGGTGCGCACGCCCACGCCGCGCGCCCGGCAGACATGATTGCCGTCCTGGTCGTAATAGTCCACGATGCGCTCGGAGAACATCAGCTTCCCGGCGCGCCGGCTCTCCTTCTCCCAGCTCTCGCCGTCGCTGTAGCGCGCGGTCAGCACATCGCCCGGACGCACGGGGCGGGTATATTCGAAATGCTGCTCGGCATGGAGGCCGCCCGAGGTGGCGGGCTTGCCCTCGACGCCGGACGGCGTGGCCCCGGAGCCGAACCAGGGTTCGCCCTCCTTGATGCGCAGCGGATAGTCCGGGTCGAACTGCGCCACGGCCTGCGGGAAGGTGGGCGGGGCGACCACCGCGCCCGTCGGATTCGCCCCGTCGCCGGCATGGTGATAGGCGGGGTTGTAGTCTCCGATCGAGCGGGCGAACAGCATCACATGCGCGCCCTCGACCGGGAAGGTGACGGTCTTGTCGTCCGACACGGGGCCAGCTCCCTTGCTCTGGTGCCAAGGTCGCGACTATAGCGGGGCGATGGAGGCGGACAAGAGCGCGTTGCACCTGCTCAAGCTCTCGGTGGGCTCGGAGAGCGTGGAGCAGCTGGCGGCCTGGCAGGAGAGCCGGCGCGCCTTCTGGCAAGCGCGCGAGGGCCGCGCCATCGCCCGGCACATCACCCGCATGACGCCCCGGCGCGGCGAGGCGATCCTGGCCTCGGGCGGGTCGATCTACTGGATCATCAAGGGCTTCGTGCAGGCCCGCCAGCGCATCCTGGCCTTCGAACCGGCCCCCGGCGCGGGCGGCAGACCGAGCTGCGCCATCCTGCTGGACGACGCGCTGCTGCGCGTCCGCCCGCGCGCCCACCGCCCCTTCCAGGGCTGGCGCTATCTCAAGGGCGAGGACGCGCCCCCGGACCTGCCGCCCGACCTGGACGCCGAAGGCGACGCGCTCCCCCCGCACCTCGCCGCCGAGCTCGGCGAGCTCGGCCTGCTGTAGGCTTGCCGTTCACGCGGCCAGCGCCAGCAGGCGGTCGAGGTCGAGATGGGTTTCGAGATGGTCGGCGAGGCGGTCGAGGATCGCCTCGATTTCGGCGTCCCAGGCGCGGCGGCGTTCGGCGCCGAGGCGGGCGAGGAAACGGGCGCGGAAGCCGTCATCGGCGAAGAGGCCGTGGCAATAGGTGCCGAACGCCAGCCCGTCTTCCGAGATCGCCCCCTCCGGCCGCCCGTCGAGATGCAGGAAGGGGCGCGCCAGGCCGGGGCCGAAACTGCGGCCCATATGAATCTCGTAGCCCGTCAGGCCGTCATTGGTGCGGATCGGCGCGGTGCGCTTTTCGGCCGTCAGCACGGTCTCGATATCCAGCAGGCCGAGGCCGTCGCTTGCGCCCGGCGGCCCCTCGACACCCTCGGGATCGGCCACCCGCCGGCCCAGCATCTGGAAGCCGCCGCAGATGCCCAGCACTTGCCCGCCCCGGCGGATATGCGCGCGGAGGTCGATGTCCCAGCCCTCTGCCAGCAGGAAAGCGAGGTCGGCGCGGGTGTTCTTGCTGCCCGGCAGCACGACCAGATCGACGCCCGCCGGCAGCGCCTCGCCCGGCTGCACGAAGCGCAGGCCGAGCTCGCCCGCCAGCGGGTCGAGATCGTCGAAATTGGCGATGCGCGGATAGCGGAGCGCGGCGACGCGGACCGGCCCCGACTCCGACGCCCGCGCCTCCAGCGCCATGGAGTCCTCCGCCGGCAGCCGCCCGGCCTCCTCGAACCAGGGCGCGACGCCGAGACAGGGCAGGCCCGCGAGGCGCTCCAGCGCCGGCAGCGCCGGTGCGAACAGCGCCGGATCGCCGCGAAACTTGTTGATGACAAAACCGGCCAGCCGCGCCGCGTCGGCCGGGGCCAGCACCAGGCGCGTGCCCGCGACGGAGGCGATGACGCCGCCCCGGTCGATATCGGCCACCAGCAGCACCGGCAGTCCGGCGGCCTCGGCGAAGCCCATATTGGCGATGTCGCCCTCGCGCAGATTGATCTCCGAGGCGCTGCCGGCCCCCTCCACCAGCACCAGGTCGGCCTCGGCGGCGAGCCGGCGAAAGGCGGCGAGCGCGCCCTCCAGCAGGCCCGCCTTGAGGCGCGCATAGTCGGCGGCCCCGCTCCGCCCGACCGCGCGCCCGCCGAGCACGATCTGCGCCGAGCGCTCCGACTCGGGCTTCAGCAGCACGGGGTTCATATCGACATGCGGGGCGACGCCGGCGGCGCGCGCCTGCAGCGCCTGGGCGCGGCCGATCTCGCCGCCCTCCGGCGTGACGGCGGCGTTGTTGGACATGTTCTGCGGCTTGAACGGACGCACGCGCAGGCCCCGCCGCGCCCAGGCCCGGCAGAGGCCGGCGACCAGCAGCGACTTGCCGACGTCCGAGCCCGTGCCCTGCACCATCAGCGCCCGAGCCGGGCGGCGGCGGGTCATGTGTCGCTCACGGCAGCCGGCCTCCGGCCGGCGCCTGCGCGGGCGCGCCGCACAAGCGGCGGGCCGCAGTCGCGGCCTGACGACCGCCCGTCATGGACGGACGGTCTCGGGGCCCGGGCCGGGCGGCGCCGGTCAGGCCCGATGGGGGTCCTCGACGCGGGGCCAGTAGGGGGCGGTGAAGCGCTCATAGGGAATGGTCGCGAAGTCCGGCGGGATCGCGCCGGGCGCCGACACATACTCGATCCGCGCGGCGAGCGGCGCGAAGCCGGCGTAGAAATGCTGCGTCGATTTGACGGCGATGCCGCGATACGCCGTCGGATCGACGCCCAGCTGCGTCATGCCGTTGGGGTGGAAGACCTGCGTGCGGTGCGAGGTGAGGATGAGGTCGATGCCGGCGTCGCTCTCCAGCCAGACGGCGGTGCCCATGCCCATGGTGGCCGCGCCGAAGCTCTGGCTGGCGCCTTCGAGGATGCGCCTGACCGTGACCGTCAGATCGACCGGCCAGCCCGAATCGGGGCCGCATTTGCCGCCGACCCGCAGGCGCAAAGTCGCGCCCTCGCCGGCCTCCTCGCAGAAGCGCACCGCCACGGGGTCCCAGTAATAGCCGGAGAGCAGCCCGCTGACGCCGCGCTCCAGCGCGCGGGCGAGCAGGAAGGTGGAGTCCGACGGCGCGCCGCCGCCGGCATTGTCGGCCACATCGGCCGCCACCACCGGCCCCGGCCCGGCCTCGATCAGGTCGAGCGCCCGGTCGATGGTGACGGTCGGCTGCACGGCTTCGGCGCGCTCCTCCCAGATCCTGTCGGCGAAGGCGCGCGCCGTCCGGGCGGCGACGGCCTCGTCGCCATCGGCGATCACCAGCATCTTCGCCGAGGTCTCGGGCACATCCTGCCAGGGAAAGCCGTGGGCGAAGGAGACCGAGAGCACGCCGTCCCGGCCCTCGGCCGCCTGCATGTCGGCCACCAGGCTCTTCACCGGCTCCACCGGCGTGCGCCACATGCCGACCATGCGGCAATCGTGCACGGCCATCACCGGCTTCGCGTCGCCCCGCCAGGCGGCGTGGCAGATGTCGAACAGCTCGCCCGCCCGCTCGCCGACATCGATATGCGGATATTCCTTGAAGATCACCAGCGCATCGGCGTTGGCGACCATCTCCGGGGTGATCGAGCAATGCAGGTCGAGCTCGCCGCCGATCACCGTATCCGGGCCGACGATCTCGCGCACCCGCGCCAGCAGGTCGCCCTCGCAATCGTCATAGCCCTCGGCGGTCATCGCGCCATGCATCGCCAGCAGCACCATATCGACCGGCAGCGCCCGACGGAGGTCCGCCAGGATGCGGTCGCGGAACTCCTCATAGACCGTGCGCACGGTAATGCCCGCCGGCTGGGCGAAGGCGGCGAGGCTCTCCACCACCTGGCCCTGGCGCTCCTCGGTGGCGCGCCGCCAGACATGCAGCGGCAGGCTGAAGGTCGAGGCGGTGTGGCTGGTGGCGTCGCCGTCGAACAGCATGGTGTCCTCGAAGGTCCGCCGCCCGGTGGGCATGGAGGAAAAGCTGTTGCTCTCGGTGCCGAGGCAGGCGATGAAGACTTTCAACGGGCGTCTCCCTCTCCGGGTTGCGGGGCGGCGGTCAGCGCTCGGGGCCGTACAGGTGGCATTCGGCGCCATGGTCGCCGTCGCGGAAGGGTTCGGGCGCGCGCGTGCGGCAGACGTCCATGCAGTCCGGGCAGCGCGGATGGAAGCTGCAGCCGGACGGCGGGTCGAGCGGGTTGGGGAACACCGCGCCCAGATGGGTGTCCGGCACGCCGAGGCGGGGGTCGGGCGTCAGCACCGAGGCCAGCAGCGCGCGGGTGTATGGATGGCGCGGGTCGCCGAACAGCGTGTCGGAGTCCGCCTCCTCGACGATGCGCCCGAGATACATCACCGCCACCCGGTCGGCCATGTGCTGCACCACGGCGAGATTGTGGCTGATGAGCAGGTAGGTGAGCCCCAGCTCCTCCTTCAGGTCCTGCAGCAGGTTGAGGATCTGGCTCTGCACCGAGACGTCGAGGGCCGAGGTCGGCTCGTCGCAGATCACCACTTCCGGGCGCATGATGAGCGCGCGCGCGATCGCCACGCGCTGGCGCTGGCCGCCGGAAAGCTGGCTCGGATAGCTCGACGCCACCCGGCGCGGCAGGCCGACGACATCGAGCATCGCCGACACCTCGCCGGGCCAGTCCGAGGGCCGGCCGACCCGGTGGATGCGCAGCGGCTGCGAGACGATCGACTCGATGGTGCGGGTCGGGTTGAGCGAGGAATAGGGGTCCTGGAAGATCGGCTGGATGCGGCGCGCGATCTGGCGCCGCGAGAAGGCGTCGGCCTTCCGGCCGGCATAGAGCACCTCGCCCGAACTCGGCTTTTGCAGGCCGAGCAGGATGTTGGCCATGGTGGTCTTGCCGCAGCCGGACTCGCCCACCAGGCCCAGCACCTGCCCGCGCGGGATGCTGAGCGAGACCCCGTTGACCGCCGCCAGCGGCTTCGAACCCCGCAGGAAGCCCTGATTCACCCGGAAGACGCAGGTGACATCGACGGTCTCGAGCGCCGGACTCATGGCGCCGCCTCCGCGCCGCCCAGGATCGCCGCCGGCTCGCGCAGGCAGGTATAGGCGTGGCCGTCCGCGAGGCGCGTCGGGCGGTCGGGCAGTTCCGCGCAGGCCGCCACCGCATGGTCGCAGCGATTGCGGAACAGGCAGCCCGGCAGCTCGCCCACCAGGTTCGGCACGATGCCCGGCACGGAGCCGAGCCGCTCGCCGCGCCGGGTCTTGCCGGGGATCGGGATGCAGCCGAGCAGGCCCTGGGTGTAGGGGTGCATGGGCGCGTCGAAGATGGTCTCGCACGGCCCCTCCTCGACCGTCTTGCCGGCATACATCACCTGCACCTTGTCGGCGACGCGCGCGACGATGCCGAGATCGTGGGTGATCAGGATCATGCCCATGCGGAACTCGTCCTGCAGCTCGGCCAGCAGGTGCAGAATCTGGGCCTGGATGGTGACGTCGAGCGCGGTGGTCGGCTCGTCGGCGATGATCAGCTCCGGGCCGCACATCAGCGCCATGGCGATCATCACCCGCTGGCGCAGCCCGCCGGAGAGCTGATGCGGATACTGGCCGAGACGACTGGCGGCCGAGGAGATGCCGACCCGCTCCAGCAGGAAGATCGCGCGCTCGCGCGCCTCCGCGCGCCCGGCCCCGGCGACATGGCGGCGATAGACCTCCGCCAGCTGGTTGCCGATGGTGTAGGAGGGGTTGAGCGAGGTCATCGGCTCCTGGAAGATCATCGACATGCGCCCGCCGCGCAGCCGCGCCATCTCGCGCTCGCCGAGATGGCGCAGATCGCTGCCGAGAAAGTCCATGCGGTCGGCCTTGCGCCGGGCGGTCTTCGGCAGCAGCCCCATCAGCGCGAGCGAGGTCAGCGACTTGCCGCAGCCCGACTCGCCGACGATGCAGAGCGTCTCGCCGCGCGAGACCGAGAAGCCGACGCCGCGCACCGGGTGCAGCAGGCCGGCCGCGACCGGGATTTCGACCGAGAGATTCTCGACCTCGATCACCGTCTCCGTCGCCGCCGCCGCCATCTCAGCGCTCCCGGCCGCGGGTGACATCGCGCAGCCCGTCGCCGAACAGGTTGATCGCCAGCACCAGCATGAACAGGCACACCCCCGGCAGCGCCAGCAGCCAGGGCGAGAAGAACATGTATTCGCGCCCCTCGTTCAGCATCAGGCCCCAGCTGGGCGTCGGCGCCTGCACGCCGAAGCCGAGGAAGGAGAGCGCGGCCTCCAGCAGGATCGCGTTCGCCATCTCCACCGTCGCCACGACGGTCAGCGAGGAGAGCACGTTGGGGAAGATCTCGCGCAGGATGATGTAGGGCGTCGAGCAGCCCATGGCGCGCGCGGCGCGCACATAGTCGAGGTCGCGGGCCTGCATGGTGATGGAGCGCATCACCACCGCGAAGCGGTCCCAGAGGAACAGCCCGAGCACCAGGATGACCACGGTGAGCGAGGCCCCGAAGGCCACCACCGCCGCCATCGCCACCAGGAAGACCGGCATGGCGAGGCGCGTGTTGATGATGAAGTTGACCACCATATCGACCCGGCCGCCGAAATAGCCGGCCGTGACCCCCAGCACGGTGCCGATCAGGCCCGAGATCAGCATGGTGGAGAAGCCGATCAGCAGCGAAATGCGGCTGCCGTGGATCAGCCTGGAGAGATAGTCGCGGCCCACCTTGTCGGTGCCGAGCAGATGGGCGTCGTCGATCTTCTTCTCGTGCCAGAAGGGGTTGGTGAGCCGCTTGGTGAGGTCCTGCGCATAGGGATCGTGCGGCGCGATCGCGGGCGCGAGCAGCGCCACCGCCAGCACCGCGACCAGGATGATCGCGCCGATCAGGAAGCTGTGATGGCCGAGGATGCGCCGGCGCAGCTTCGACCAGGGCGAGGGTTCGAGGATTTCCTCCGCGCTCTGGCGCTGGCGGAGCGTGAGGCGCCCGGCGGTTTCTGCAAGGGTTGCGGGACGCATCGGCTCAGCGCACCGAGATGCGCGGGTCGAGATAGGCGTTCAGCAGGTCGGCCAGCAAGGTCAGCACCACATAGAAGGAGGCGAACACCAGCACGATGGCCTGCACCACCGGCAGGTCGGAGCGCAGCAGCGCATCGTAGGACAGCCAGCCGATGCCCTTCAGGTTGAAGATCGTCTCGATGACGATCGAGCCGCCGAGCATGAAGCCGAACCAGACCGCCGCCAGCGCCACCACCGGGATGATGGCGTTGCGCAGCGCATGCTTGAAGAGCACCGAGGCGGGGCTGAGCCCCTTGGCGCGCGCGGTGCGGATATAGTCCGAGGCCAGCACCTCGATCATGCCGGCGCGGGTCAGGCGCATCAGCGCGGGCGTGGCGTAATAGCCGAGCGCGATGGTCGGCATGATGTAGTTCGCCCACTGCGTGTGGCCGGAGATCGGCAGCCAGCGCCACCAGACGCCGAAGACGATGATCATCATCAGCGCGAACCAGAAGGTCGGCAGCGCCTGGCCGAGCACGGCGATGAACAGCGCGAGCCGGTCGATCAGCGAGTTGGGCCGCATCGCCGCCAGCGTGCCGAGCGGGATCGAGACCGCGAGCGCAAAGAGGATGGCGAGGCTGCCGAGCAGCATGGTGCGCCCGATGCGCTCCGAGATCATGTCGAAGACGCGCTGCTTGTAGTGGTAGCTCTCGCCGAAATCGCCCGCAAGGGCGCGGCCGAGCCAGTCGATATACTGGATATGGACCGGCCGGTCGAAGCCGTAGAGCTTGCGGATCGCCTGGATGTCCTCCTCGCTCGCCTGCTCTCCGCCGATGGTCAGCGCCGGGTCGGCGGAGAGATGGCTGAGCGAGAAGGTCAGCCCGGAGACGACGATCAGGATCAGGAAAGCGGCGAAGGACCGTTTCAGCGTATAGGCAGCCATTCGACCGCTTTCCGACCGTCAGCGAGGCGCGGGCCGGGGCTCCGGGCGCGCCGGAGCCCCCGCGGCCTCACTTGCTCCAGCCATACTGCCAGAAGCGCGGGATCTCGTCCTGGTAGGGGATGAAGACCAGCTCCTCGCGGAAGGCGTAGTTGCGCACATGGTTGAACATGGGCAGCCAATAGACCTCGCTGGTGATCTTCTCCACCGCCTTGCGATAGGCCGCCTTGCGCACCGCCGGATCGGAGCTGGTGTCGCCCTCCTCCAGCCAGGCCGCCACCTCGTCGTCGAGCGCGAAATCGTCCGGCCCCTTCTTGAAGAAGTGGCTGGTGATCGCCGACATGTCGTTCATGGAGTAGGAGCCCCAGTCCATCAGGAACATCGGCGTGGTGCCCTCGTTGCGCTGCTTGTCGCGCAGCGCGAAATAGGGCATGCGCGTCAGCGTCGCCCGGATGCCGACCTTGGCGAGATCGCCCATGATCGCCTCCGCCCAGTCCGCCGGGCGGAAGGTGTAGAAGTCGATCTCGAAGCCGTCCGGATAGCCCGCCTCGGCCAGCAGCGCCTTCGCCTTCTCCGGGTCGAACTCGTAGCGCATGGCCGCCGACGCGTCGCAGCCGAACTGCGTCGGGAAGCAGGGCGTGTGGATGACGCCGGCGTCGCCCCGGATCAGGTTCTTGACCAGCGCGGCGCGGTCGATGGCGTGCGCCATGGCGCGCCGGACCTCGACCTTGGTGGTCGGCTCGAAATTGCCGCGCCCGGCGGCGTCGAAGCCGATATAGCCGGTGCGCATGGTGCCGGCCTGCAGCGCCTTGAAGCCCGCCACCTGGCCGATCTGATCGACATGGTCGGCGGAGATGTCGGCGGTGAGGTCGATGCCGCCGGCGAGCAGCTCGGCGATCTGGGTCTGCACATCGGCGATCTCGCGCACCACGATGCGGGAGACCTGCGCCTCGCCCTTCGGGCTGCCCCAGGTGTAGTTCTCGTTCTTCTCGAAGACATATTCCTCGGCGGTCTTGATCGAGACCACCTTCATCGGCCCGGTGCCGACCGGGTTGCGGCCCATGCCTTCCGGCCCGACCTCGGCGTAATACTCGTTCGGGTAGATGGTCAGCGGCCCCGACAGAAACTCGAACGCCTGCGGGAAGGGCTTCTTCATGTGCAGGTTGACCGTATATCGGTCCACCTTCTCGGCGCGGTCGATCCAGTTGACGTTCCGCTGGACCTTGACGCCATTGTCGGGGTTGGAGATCCAGTTGAGCGTGAACACCACATCGTCGGCGTCGAACGGCTCGCCATTGTGGAAGGTGACGCCCTCGCGGAGCTTGAACTGCCAGGTGGTGTCGTTGAGCAGCTCCCAGCCGGTGGCGAGCAGCGGCTTGTATTCGAAGGTCTTGGGCTCGCGATAGACCAGCTGGTCCCACACCATGCGGCTGAACCAGATGCCCGTGCGGTTGGTGTTGAAATAGTTATCGACATTCTCGATCGGGCCGGTGGAGCCCCAGGCGATGATCAGGCTGTCATCGTCGGGGCCGGCGCTGGCCGAGGTCGCGATCAGGGCCGCGCCCGCGATCGGCAGCGCCATGGCCGTCAGTCGTCTCATTCCCATCTCTTTCTCCCCTTCGCCGGACGGAACCCCCGCCGGCGCTCAAGCTGTCAGGCCGCACTCTAGCGAATCGACGCCCGCAAGGGCAGCCCACCGAATCGTCGCGCGCGATCCGGGGCCGAGTCGGGCGCGCCCGCTGCTCGTCCGAAGCGACACCGGACTACAGGCCAGGCGCGGCGCCTCACGATGGACGATACAGCCACCCCCGCTTTTGCCCACAATCCCTCAGGCGCTTGGCGCCGGACTCCTTCGCCGCCCTCGAAATATTCAAAAAATCAATCAACACATGTGACGGGACGCCCGGCAACGGGTCTTCCAGCACATCCAGATCGATATCCTTGCACTCGGATACCGACACCGCCAGGACGCCAGCAGACCGCTTCTGGCCATCTTCTGTGTAGTTTCTGAACGACTCTTCGGCGGTAACCATATCCCCATTATCGACGGACAGCTTGTCCCGGTCCTTTCTTGTCGGTCTGAAGGCTTGAGATGTGATACGGCCACGATCGATGAAATTGGGATGGATTTGTCTCAACAGCAGCGTTGAAGGCCTCATGCAGCTTCCCCGATTCTTTCAACGACCCATCTCCAAGCATCGACCGAATTCATATCCAAATATCGGCTATCCTCCCCATTCGTTCCCAAATCCAGCTCATGCCAATATCCTCGATGCGTTTTCAAATCTATTTCCAGAGTCATATCCCTTTGTTCGATTATCCACTCGATTTGAATATTTCCGTCTTCGGTAGGATAGAAGTAAGGATCGAATTCATGGTCGTGTAAATGCTGCGCAAACTTGGAGGCGAGCCACGAGATACCCTGGATCGATGGAGCCAGTCCCTCGCCATCCAGCCAGCCGTCCTCAAGACCCGACAGCTTTTCCAATTGCCGATCGATCTCGGGACAGGCCGTTCGGGGAACAGGATGTTCCGGATCCCGGAGCATGCGCTTGACTGTCACCGGCGACCTCCTGCAGGCGCGGGGAGCTTGACTGGGGTGCGGTGTGTCACGACCGCTCCTTTGCAGCAGATATATGTCCTCACAATCCGCCGGTCAAGCTCCGGGCGCGCGCCGCGATGGAGACGCCGGGAGGCGATGCGGCAATCCGTCTCTCCCCTGAGCCGCGCTCCCGGCCGGGGGTAGAGTCGGCCGGTCAGAAGCCGGCCAGCGTTTCGCGCAGCCGGTCGGCGTCGGGGTTGGCGTGGCGGCGGTCGATCACGATGGAGTGCGGCGTGGCGGCCGGGTCGTAATAGGCCTGGTTCCAGTCGTTGCGCCGGGCGATCACCGCGCCCTCCAGCGAGGCGCCGGCAAACAGGCCCTGGCTGGTCGAGTAGCTCAATATGTCCGCGCCGACATTGGTGGTGGTGCCGCCCTCGATGCCGGCGCCGACCGGGCCGGCCGCCACCGAGGCGTCGGCGCCGAGCTTCAGCTGGTCGTCGAGCACGCTCTTCAGCGCGCCCTCGGTGCGCAGCACCAGGATCGCCTCGGCGGTCTGGCCGCCGAATTGCAGCCCGAAGCTGAACGACGCCATGGTGTAGAAGGCCGGATAGCTCCAGCGCCCGCGCTTGTCGCGCGCCACCAGCACGCCGCTGCCGCCCTCGCCGCCGAACAGGAAGGCGCCCTTGATCAGCTGCGGGAAGATCAGCAGCGCCCGCGCCTCGCCGATGAAGCGGCGCACATTGGCCCCGAGGTCGGGGTGGCGCGACAGGCGCTCGACGGTGATGCGGGCCTTGTCCACCAGTTCGCCGGGTGTGGGGTCCTCGGCGGCGGCCGGGGCCGTCCAGAGCGCCGCCAGAAAGGCGAGGCAGCCGAGCGGGCCAAAGCGGTTGCGCATCATCTGGGGAGTCCTCCTAGAATTCGACGCCGATCTGCGCCTTCACGCCGGCGCGGAACGGATGCTTGATCAGGGTCATCTCGGTCACCAGATCGGCCGCCTCGACCAGTTCGGGGCGCGCATTGCGCCCGGTGACCACCACATGCAGGTCCTCCCGCCGGCCGGCGAACGCCGCCAGCACCCGGTCGAGCTCCAGATAGTCGTAGCGCAGCACGATATTGAGCTCGTCCAGGATGACCATGGCGTTGGAGGGGTCGGCCAGCATGGCCTCGGCGGTCTCCCAGGCGGCGCGGGCGGCGGCGATGTCGCGGGCGCGGTCCTGCGTCTCCCAGGTGAAGCCCTCGCCCATGGCGCGGATCTCGATCAGCTCCGGGAAGCGCTCGAACAGCGCCCGCTCGCCGGTTTGCCACACGCCCTTGACGAACTGCACCACGCCCACCTTCAGGCCGTTGCCGACCGCGCGCGCCGCCAGCCCGAAGGCGGCCGTCGATTTGCCCTTGCCCTTGCCGGTATGGACGATCAGCAGCCCCTTCTCGATGGTCTTGGTGGCCAGCATCCGGTCGCGGGCCGCCTTGCGCTTGCGGGCTTTCTCATTAGCCCGGGCGTTGAGGGCGTCGTCTTCCGGGGAAGAGCCGTCCGCCTGGCTCATGGCCGCTCTCCGCGCGCGAGGGAACGCAGCAGATCATAGCCGAAATTGGCCCGCGGCCGCCACAGGCCGCGCTCCAGCGCCTCCAGAAAACGCGCCGCCATCTCGCGAAGCGCCGCCGGATTGCTGGCCGCCATGAAGCCGCTGACCTTCGGGTCGCGCACATAAGCCTCGAACAGCGCGTCGAAATGATGGTCGCGAACCGCGCCGGTGGTGGCGGCGAAGGCGAACAGATAATCCACCGTCGCCGCGATCTCGAAGGCGCCCTTGTAGCCGTGGCGCATGACGCCGGCGAGCCATTTCGGGTTGGCGGCGCGGGCGCGCACGGTGCGCGCGATCTCCTCCTCCAGCGTGCGCACGCGCGGGCGTTCGGGCGCGGTGTGGTCGTTGTGATAGACCGCCGGACGGCGCCCGGAGAGCATGGCCGCGGCCACCGCCAGACCGCCCTCGAACTGGTAATAGTCGTCGCTGTCCAGCAGGTCGTGCTCGCGATTGTCCTGGTTATGCGCCACGGCGTCGATTCGCGCGAGGCGGCGCTCGAACTCCGCGCGCGCCGGGCGGCCCTCCTCGCCCGCGCCATAGGCCCAGCCGCCCCAGGCGAGGAAGGCGCGGGCCAGGTCCTCCGGCCCCTCCCAGCCCTTCTCGTCGATCAGCGCCTGCAGGCCCGCGCCATAGGCCCCCGGCATGGAGCCGAAGACGCGCCAGGTGGCCTCGCGAAAGCCCTCGCCTTCCGGCGTGTAGAGCGGGTTGTCCGGCTCGTCGAGCCGCGCCACCGCCTGCGCCGCGCCGTCGAACAGGTCGATCAGCCCCGGAAAGGCGTCGCGGAAGAAGCCCGAAATGCGCAAGGTGACATCGACGCGCGGCCGGTCGAGCGCCTCGCGCGGGACGACCTCGAAACCGATGACGCGCCCCGAGCCGGCGTCCCAGGTCGGCCGCACGCCCATCAGGGCCAGCGCCTGGGCGATGTCGTCGCCGCCGGTGCGCATGGTGCTGGTGCCCCAGACGGAGAGCGCGAGCGCGCGCGGCCACTCGCCATGGTCGCGGGCGTGGCGCTCGACCAGCAGCGCCGCCGACCGCCAGCCGAGCCGCGCGGCGGCCGGCGTCGGCAGGGCGCGCACATCGACCGAATAGAAATTGCGCCCGGTCGGCAGCACCTCGGGGCGCCCGCGCGTCGGCGCGCCGGAGGGGCCGGGGGCGATGAAGCGCCCGGCGAGGCCGGCGCGCACACCGGCGAGCTCGGCCGCCCCCGACCGGTCGAGCGCCGGGGCGAGCTCGTCACAGAGGAAGGCGAGCGCGGCCGCGCTCTCCGGCCCCGGCGGGTCGGCCGCGCCCTCCACCAGCCGCGCCATCGCCGCCTCCAGCCGTTCGAGCGTGTCGCCGGCGGTGCGCCAGAGCGCCTCGCCGGCAAGGAAACCGGGCCGGGGGCCGGTCCAGGGCCGGGCGAGGTCGTCGTCCAGTTCGAGGCCGAGATCGGCGGCGAGCGCCGGCAGCAGACGCGGGCGCAGAATGGCGACCAGCAGGTCGCGCCGCTGGCGGCCCCCGGGCGCTCTGCCGAACACATGCAGCCCGTCGCGGATCTGCAATTCCTTCAGCTCGCAGAGATAGCCGTCGAGCTTGCCGAGCGCGTCCGCCGCGCCGTCCCCCTTGCCGATGCCGCAATCGGCGGCAAGCCCGGTCCGCTCCGCCAGCTCCAGGATGTCGGCGGCGAGCGGGGCCAGCCGGCGCGGGTCCAGCGCCGCCGCCTGATAATATTCGTCCACCAGACGCTCCAGCTCCAGCAGCGGGCCGTAGGCCTCGGCGCGGGTCAGCGGCGGCGTCAGATGATCGACGATCGCGGCGTGAATGCGCCGCTTGGCCTGCGAGCCTTCGCCCGGATCGTTGACGATGAAGGGATAGAGGTTCGGGACCGGCCCCAGCACCGCGTCCGGGAAGCACTCTTCCGAGAGCGCCACCGACTTGCCGGGCAGCCATTCGAGATTGCCATGCTTGCCGACATGGATGATCGCATCGGCGGCGAACTCCCGCCGGAGCCAACCGTAGAAGGCCAGATAAGCGGGCGGCGGCGGCAGCGCCGGATCGTGATAGCTGGAGGCGGGATCGATGTCGTAGCCGCGCGAGGGCTGGATGGCGACCGCGACATCGCCGAAGCGGAGCGCCGGGATGGTGACATCGCGCGCGAGCGGTCCCCAGCGCTCGCGCACCGTTCGGGTCACCGCCGCCGGCAGGGTCTCGACGAAGGCGCGGACGGCCGCCGCCGGCCAGACCGGCCCCTCGCGGCGGCTCTGCTGCAGGCGGCGCATGAGCGCGTCGCCGTCCGCCGGCAGCCCCCGGGCGCCGAGCGCGCGCAGGAGGGCGAGCGCGGAGGCCGGCGTGTCGAGGCCGACGCCATTGCCGATGCGCCCGTCGCGCGTCGGATAGTTCGCCAGGATGAGCGCGATGCGCTTCTTCCCCGGCCGCCGCAGCCGCGCCCAGTTGGCCGCCAGCCGGGCGACGAAGCGCGCCCGGTCCGGCAGCGGGCGGTAGCGGGCGATGTCGCACTCCGTCGCCGCGTCGCGCCGGCTGGCCGCCTTGAAGGAGACCGCGCGCGAGATCAGCCGGCCATCGACCTCCGGCAGCGCGATGTTCATGGCGACGTCGCGCGGCGCGAGGCCGCGCGCGCCGGCGCGCCACTCGGCCTCCGCCCCGCCCGAAAGCACCGCCTGGATCACCGGACAGTCGTAAGCGTCCAGCGGGCCGGGGCCGCCGGCGGCGCTGGCGGCGAAGCCGGTGGTGTTGACGATGACCGCCGGCGGCTCGGCGGCGAACCGGCGCTCCAGCAGCGCCAGCGAGGCCGGGTCCTTCAGGCTGGAGATCGCGATCGGGCGCGCCGCCAGCCCCGCCGCCGCCAGCTCGTCCGCCAGCATCCCGATCGCCGCGACATTGCCGGCCTGGAGATGGGCGCGATAGAACAGGATCGGCGCCGGCGGCCCCGCGCCCTTCGCCGCCGCCTCCCAGAGCTGGGCGCGCGGGATCGGGGCCGGCTCCCGCCAGACGGTCGGGCGGCCGAGCAGATGGGCGGCGTAGCGCAGGAAGCCCAGCGCGTTTTCCGGCCCGCCCTCGACCAGATAGCGCCAGAGCCGGTGGCGGGCGGCCGCATCCAGGCTGGAGCAGGCGTCGAGCTCCGGGTCCGCCCGGTCGTCGCCCGGCAGCAGCGCCACCGGCGCGTCCAGCGCGCCCAGCCGCTCCACGCCGTAGGCCCAGTAGCCGCGCCCGCCCAGCAGCCGCACGACCACCAGCCGGGCGCGGCCCAGCACCCGCTCGACATGCAGATCGACCGAGAGATGGTGGCCGAGCGCCATGATGTTGGCGAGGCGGAGCGTCGGCGCCGCCGGGTCCTCGGCCAGGCGGCGGCGTTGCGCGTCGGCCAGCAAGGCGAGGTCGGTGTCGGCCGCGCTCAGCACCGCGATGTCGCCCGGCGTCTGGCCGAGATCGACCGCCTCGCCGTCCGCCTGCGCGCCCGGCGCGGCGGTCAGGAGATGCACCGCCCGCCGAGCGCCCGGGCCACCGCCTCGCGGTCGAGGCCGGCGAAGCCGATCGCCACCAGCCGCGTGCCCCGGTCCTCTCCCTCCCGCCAGGGCCGGTCGTACCAGCTCTCGACGCGCGCGCCCACGCCCTGGACGGCGAGCCGCATCGCCTTGCCGGCGACCTCGGCGAAGCCCTTGACGCGCAGCACATCGTGATCGCGCGCCACGGCCGCGATGCGCTCCGCCAGCGCCGCCGGCTCGACCGGACCTGCGGCGACGGCGAAGCTCTCGAAATCGTCATGGTCGTGGTCTTCCTCGCCGTCATGATGCGAGGGGCGCGCGTCGAGATCGTCCTCGGCGGCGGCTTCGAGACCGAGCAGCAGGCGCGCATCCACCCGCCCGCCGGTCGCGGCGACCAGCTTGACGGCGGGCGAGCGCAGCCCGGCGCGCACCTCGGCCAGCGCGTCCCGCCAGCCGGCCGCATCCAGCAGGTCGCGCTTGTTGACGATCACGAGATCGGCGGCGGCCAACTGGTCCTCGAACAGCTCCTCCAGCGGCGCATCGTGGTCGAGGGCCGGGTCGGCGCGCCGGGCCGCCTCGACGGCGGCCGGGTCGGCGGCGAAGCGCCCGGCGGCGACCGCCGCGCCATCGACCACCGCCACCACGCCATCGACCGTGGCGGCCGAACGCACTTCCGGCCAGGCGAAGGCCTGCAGGAGCGGCTTCGGCAAGGCGAGGCCGGAGGTCTCGATCAGGATATGCTCGGGCGGCTCGGCGCGTTCGAGCAGCGCCTGCATGGTCGGCAGGAAGTCGTCGGCGACCGTGCAGCAGATGCAGCCATTGGGAAGCTCGACGATATCGTCCTCCGCGCAGCCCTCCAGGCCGCAGGCGCGCAGCAGTTCGCCATCGACGCCGAGATCGCCGAACTCGTTGACGATCACCGCGAGGCGCCGGCCGCCGGCATTCTCCAGCAGGCTGCGAATCAGGCTGGTCTTGCCGGCGCCGAGAAAGCCGGTGATCACGGTGGCGGGAATCTTCGCCTTCAGCATGGGCGCGCCGCCTTCAGCACGGGCCGGGCTTGAGCTGCAAGGGCAGGCCGGCGGCGACGAACACCACCCGGTCGGCGGCCGCCGCGAGCTCGCGGTTGAGCCGCCCCTGCGCGTCCCGGAAGCGCCGCCCGAGCGCGGTTTCCGGCACCAGCCCCATGCCGGTCTCGTTGGAGACCAGCACGGTGGGCGCGCGCCGACCGGCCAGCGCGTCCAGCAGCGCGCCGGTCGGCGCGTCGCATCCGGCGAGGAGCGCGTTGGAGAGCCAGAGCGTCAGGCAATCGACCAGCACCGCCGCCCCGCCGGCCGCCGCCAGCGCCTCGGGCAGGCGGTCCGGGGCCTCTACGGTGGTCCAGTCCGGCCCGCGCCGGGCGCGGTGGCGGGCGATCCGCGTCGCCATCTCGGCGTCGCCGGCCCGCGCCGTGGCGATATAGACGGCCGGCCCGTCGAACAGCGATTCGGCATAGCAACTCTTGCCGGAGGCCGCGCCTCCGAGCACCAGGGTCGTGGTCATGAGGCTAGGTAGCCCCCTTTCGCCCGCCCTTCAAGGCCTCGGGGCAGGCTTGCGGAGGCGCGTGAAACCCGTCAACATTCGCCCGAGTCGAGCAGGCGGAGGCCGGCCTGCGCGGGAGCCGTTCCTGGCAATGTTGCGATAGTGTCAAATCAACATGAAATCAGGGATCCGATCCATGTATTCATTCGCATGGATGGAGACGAGCGAAGGGTCGTGGACTCCCGCCCGTTCCAGCGGCTGCGCCATATCCATCAGCTTGCGATGACATCTCTGGTCTATCCCGGAGCCACCCATCGCCGGTTCGAGCACTCGCTGGGCGTGATGGACCTTGCCGGGCGGGTCTTCGATATCGTCACCCATCCCGACAATGTTTCGGACACGATCAAAGGCCGCCTGGGACCGATTTCCCAACCGGACCAGCGCGCATATTGGAGGCGGGTCATCCGAATGGCGGCGCTGTGCCACGATATCGGGCATCTGCCATTCTCTCACGCCGCCGAAAAGGAGTTGCTCCCCGAAGGGTGGGACCATGAGCGGCTGACCAGAGCGCTGATATGCAGTCCCGACATGGAAGCGATATGGAACTCCATAACGCCGCCTCTTCGCAGTATCGATATAGTGAAACTTGCCATCGGGCCACGAAAGGCCGGTGATTTGATTTTGAACGAATGGGAGATTATTTTGTCTGAAATCATAGTTGGTGATGCATTTGGGGTTGATCGCATGGATTATCTTCTTAGAGATTCGCATCATATTGGCGTTGCGTATGGAGAATTCGATCACTACCGATTGATCGATACGTTGCGCATTTTGCAACGACCTGATTCATCTGAACCAGCTCTCGGATTGGAGGAAGGAGGATTGCAATCTGCCGAAGCTCTTATGCTTGCGAGATATTTCATGTATTCTCAAGTATATTTTCACCCTATCCGACGAATTTATGACATTCATCTTCAGGATTTTCTGGAGAACTGGTTAGACGATGGCATGTTCTCGGTAGATATTGAACAGCATGTCTCCATGATTGATGAATTAATAATCTCAGAATTGTGGAAGCAAGCGTTCCGAAGTGAGTTGAGAGAGCACCAATTTGCCAAACGTCTAGTAAATCGCGAGCATTTCAAACTAATTTATCAACGAAATCCTGCCGATATAGAAATAAATCCGGAAGCTGGAGAACAAGTGTATCAAGAACTAGAAGCCAAATTTGGCAAAAATAAGTTTCGGCATGATCGATCTACCCAAAAGGGAGTAGAGCAAGATTTTCCAGTGCGAATGCGTGATGGGCGGACAACGTCTTCACTTGCGGTTTCGAGTACACTTAAGGATGTTCCTATTGTCTCTGTGGATTATGTGTTCTCAGACAGATCGTGCTTTTCGGAAGCAGAAGATTGGTTAAGAGGCAATCTACCAGAGATTATCAAACCGAAGGGGGAGGAAAACGATGGGTCGAGTTAAGCGAGGTGCTATCCTTTGCCTTCTGATGGAAAGGTTGAAGGAACATCGGAGTTGGTGTGGTGAAACACACCTGCAGAAGGCAGTCTATTTTTCGCAGGAGGTCGCCGGCGTCCCGATGGAATACAAGTTCGTCTTGTATCGACACGGGCCGTTTTCATTCGATCTGAGGGATGAGCTGACGGCGCTCAGGGCAGACGGTGCGGTGTCCCTTGAGCCGGCAGGAGGGTACGGACCGAGAATGGCGATTACCGAACGAGCGCGGGAAATACAAAAACTGTTCCCGAAGACACTTCGATCTTGCAAGGATCAGTTGGAGTTTGTTGCGAACGAAGTTGGAGGTAGTGACGTTATGAAATTGGAAAGATTATCGACGGCGTTATACGTGAATAAGAAATATGGAGGGAAAGACTACTCCGTCGAGGAGGCTGCGGAGAAAATTCGCGAGCTGAAGCCGCATATCGCGAGGCGGGAGGCCATGCAGGCGGTAAAGGCTGTTGCGGAGATGCAGCGCCGGGCGAAAGAGGCCGGACTTACGGCCGCATAGGCAGGAGAGCGAACCGCCGTCATGTTGAGACTGCTGCGCCATATTCTGTCGGTCTATCTGTGGATCGGGTTCGCGCTCGGGCTGCTGGCCGGGTTCGGGCGGATGTTCGCGCATATCGTGCATGGGGTGGAAGCAGGCGGCTATGGCGCGGCGATCGGCGACGCCGCGCTGGCCGGGCTGCTGCGCTGGGGCCTCTGGCCCTGGCATTTGTGGACCGGCGTCATTGCCGGCGACCGGACGCTGTTCGGCTGGCTGCTGGCCTGAAACGGCGCCCGGCGCGCCGGCCGTTCGCTCAGAAGCGCAGATGGGCGCGCAGCCGGATGCCGCTCACCGGGTCTCCGCCGCCGGACCGGCCGTGTTCGGCCGCCAGGCTGACGCCGAGCCGGCCGGGCAGGTCGAGCTCCAGTCCCGCGGCGGCGCGCCACGAGTCCTCCGCCCCGTCGGAAAGATGCGCTTCGACGAAGGGCGTCAGCAGGCCGCCCGACAGCCGGAAGCCCCAGGCGACCCGCGCCGCAAGCGCCGCCCGCTCCGCCGCGCCCTCTCCGGCGAAGAGGCCGCCATCGCCCTGCAATCGGCGGCCGGTCGCGCCCCAGCTCGGGCCGAACGAGAGCCGCGGGCCGCGCCCGTCCGCGCCGGGCTCGATCCATGCGGTCAGGCTCGCGCCCCGGGCCTCCGCGCCCTTCGCCGAATGCAGCGCCAGCCAGCGGCCGCGGGCGTCGAGGCCGACTCGGCCCCCCGGCGCCGCGAGCCGGACGGCGCCGGCCACCTCGAGCGCCGAACCCGTCGCCCCGTCGCCGCCATCGCGGCGGAGCGCCAGCGAGCCGCCCGGCGTCAGGGTCCAGCCGCCTTCTGCCAGCGCCAGGCCGTCATGCGCGGCTTCGAGCGCGCCCTGGAGGCGCCAGACTTCGGTTTCGACGCCGCCGAGCAGGCTCCCGCCCGCGCGATCGGCCTCCAGCTGCGCGAGGCTCGCCTCGCCGCTCGCGGACAGCGCCAGGCCTCCGACCCGCGCCAGCGGCCGGCGCCCGCCGACCGACCCGGCGCGCAACGCCAGATCCGCCCGCTCCGCTTCCCCGTCCGCCGGGCGCAGCCGGGCCTCGCCCCGCCCCGCGCCCAACATCGCGCGCAGCGCGCCGCCGTCGCGCGTCTCCATCTGCACATAGGGCCAGACGGCGACCAGCGTCGTCTCCAGGCGGCCGTCCCGGCCGGCATGGCGATAGTCCGCCTCGGCCGCGCTCCGCGAGACCGCGAGGCCCGCCAGCAGCCCGTCGCCGGTTCGCATGTCCGCGCCCAGCCAGGCGGCGCGCTGCGCGCCGTCAAAGGTCCCGGCTGCGCTGCGCCCGCCCTCGAACCGCCGCCAGTCGCCGCCGCCCCAGACGGACCGGCCGACGTCGGCGCCCCCGTCTCCATCGCCGGAAAGCGGCAGGCTGAAGGCGCTGCGGTCGAGCAGTTCCGCCGGGTCCAGGACGCGACTCCGCGCCTCCGCCGCCCCGGCGCCGATTGCGGCCTCGCCCGCGAGCGAGACGGTCGCGCCGGCGTCCCGGCCGGCGAAACGCGCCCCGATCGTGTCCGCCGCTCCGGCCAGAGACGCCCGGGCCATCTCCGCCAGCGCCGTCTTCACGATCGCCGCCGGCTCGCTCGCGGCCGCCTCGCTCCCGGGCGCTTCGCGCTCCCTCACCTCGCCGGTCCGGGTGTAATTCAGCGTGACGGTATAGGTCGCCGCCGACTCCAGCCCGTCCGTATCGACCACCTTGAAGGTGAAACCGGTCGTCGCGGCTTCGGCGGCGTCGTCGGGCGGGAAATAGGCCAGACTCCTTCTGACCGGGCCATTGCTGAGATGCTCCGGCGCTACGGTCGCGCCGGCCGCCACGGGCGTCGCGGGATAGGCGGACCGATCGTCGAACGGGATGAACTTCAATGTCCCCTTGTCCGGCAAGGACACGACACGGACCCATTTCAGGGCCGCCTGGCTCCCGGCGCCGGGCGAGAAGGGAAAGGCGCCATTCGGGCCGCCCGCCGTCTCCCGGACGGGCAGCACGGCCCGTTCCCCCTGGACCTCGAGCACAAGATTGGCGCTGGTCGGCGTCCCCGTGACGGCGATGGTGAAATTCAGCGTCGCAGAGTCGCCGTCGGCGTCGGTGACCGTATAGGCGTAGGCGGTGGCGGCCGCGATGGCGGTCGGCGTTCCCCCGAGCTGGCGAGTCGCGCCGTCGAAGGAGAGGCCGGCGGGCAGAGCCGGCGCGAGGCTGTAGGCGAGCGCGCCGTCGCCGCCAGTGGCCGCCGGCAGGGTCAGCGGCGCGATCGCTTCGTTGTATGCATAGGTCCGGTCCGCCACCGCGGCGTCGCCGAAATCCGGTTGCAGATCGACCGGCGCCGCCTCGACCGTAAGGACGAACCTGTCCGACACGCTGGCTGTCCCGTCGCTCGCCGTCACCGTCACCTCGGTCGCGCCCGCCGTCCTCCCGAACACGGTGACGATAGAGGCGCCGAGACGCACTTCTGCAACATCCGGACCGGTCTGACTGACGGAATAGCGGAGAAAATCTCCGTCCGGATCGGCAAACACCTCGGCAAAGAACCGCTCCAGCGGCACTTGAGCGTCTTCGCCTACCTCGATGCTGAAATCCTCGATCGGATATTGCACGACGGGCGGCGCGGCCAGGGCCGGATTCGTCCAGGTCAGCATGGAGATACCGAGCGCGGCCAGCACCGGAATGGCACCCATCCGCGAACGGACACACCAGAATGTCACGCGTCGAACTGCCGACAGAAGAAGGATTTTCAACGGATATAGTCCGCGAAACAGTCGACGTTTTCTGCTTTCATGTACACCCTGCATGGAATTGTCTCCGATTCCGTTTTTTCATGGAGACATCACACTAACACTTCGATCACGTGAACTATTTCATCATCCTTACTTTCCGGTAAGTTGTTCGTCTCTGTCGGACAGGTGCGGAAAACGGGGCCGAATCGTGCTCCGAAGAATGTCCTTAACCGCGTTGCCAAGTTCCATTATTTTCAGCTCGCTCCGCCTGACAAAATTTTCATGCGGCCGCAATGAAGTTGCGCTGCGAAATTGCGTGGCAAATTGTCGTGGATCCAACCCGGCGCCGCGCTAATGCGGATTCGGCGAATGCGCCCGGTCGGGCGTCAGCCGGCGCGCTCCAGCAGGCAGGCGTCGCCATAGGAGAAGAAGCGATAGCGCTGGCGCACGGCGTGGGCGTAGGCGGCGCGCATGCGCTCCAGGCCGGCAAAGGCGGCGACCAGCATGAAGAGTGTGGAGCGCGGCAGGTGGAAGTTGGTCAGCAGCAGGTCGGCGGTTTGCGGCAGGCGGCCGCCGGGGCGCAGGAAGAGGCGCGTCTCGCCCTCCCAGGGCGCCGGCTCGCCCGAGTTGCCGGCGGCCGACTCCAGCAGGCGCAACGCCGTGGTGCCGGCGACGACCAGCCTTCCGCGCCGGCGGCGGATACGCTCGGCCGCAGCCGCGCTCACGCGGCCCCATTCGCTGTGCATCTCATGGTCCGCCGGGTCTTCGACGCGCACCGGCAGAAAGGTGCCGGCCCCGACATGCAGCGTCACCGCCACCCGCTCCACGCCGCGCGCCTCCAGCGCCGCCAGCAGCCGGGGCGTGAAATGCAGCCCGGCGGTCGGGGCCGCCACCGAGCCCGGCTCGCGGGCGAAGAGCGTCTGATAGGCCGCGCGGTCGGCCGGGTCGCCTTCGGGCGGGCGCTTGATATAGGGCGGCAGCGGCATGGCGCCATGCGCTTCCAGCGCCGCGTCCAGCGCCGCCCCGTCGAGGGCGAAGGCCAGCCGCACCTCGCCGCCGGCGAGCCGCGCCTCCACGCGCGCCTCCATGCCGCCCGGAAAGTCGATCCGGTCGCCCTCGCGGAGTCGCCGCGCCGGGCGCGCGAAGGCCAGCCAGCGCCGCCCGTCCAGCCGCCGGTGCAGCAGCACCGACACCCGCGCCGCGCCGCGCCGTCCGGCGAGCCGGGTCGGGATCACCCGCGTATCGTTGACGACCAGCAGGTCGCCGGGGCGCAGCAGCTCCGGCAGGTCCAGGATGCGGCGGTCGGCCAGGCGCTCGCCCACATGCAGCAGCCGCGCCGCGTCGCGCGGCTCGGCCGGGCGCTGGGCGATCAGCTCCGCCGGCAGGTCGTAGTCGAAGTCGCCGATGCCGAATGTCACGCCGTTCCGCCCGCGCCGCCGCCGAACGGGACCCTTGCAGGCGCCGCCCGGCCTGTCAAAAACCGCTCCGATCTGACATAAACGCGCCGGACCGCTCCGGCGCAGGAACCGGGATATGGTGATCGGACTGAAGGAAGGCCAGCGCATGGCCGACCGGGCGCGCCGCTGGACGGCGCTGAAACGCCTCGGCCTGCTGGTGGCCGGCGCGGCGCTCGCTCTGTTCGCCTATGAGACCGGGACCACGCGCACCGAATATCGGGTCGAGCGGCTGGAGCGGCGTCTGGCGACCCAGGACGCCGACCTGGTGCGGCTGGAGACGGAGAAGGCGGCGCTCGATTCGCAGCGCCTCGCCGCCGCCCAGCGCCGGGCGGAACTACAGGCCCGCTATGACCGGGATGTGCCGACGGGCGAGACGCGCGCGCTCTACGCGCTGCTGGAAGACCGCCTGCAGGCCGGGCTTTCGGTCGAGCGCATCGCCTTCCTGCTGAAGCAGAGCGCGCCGGAGCCCGCCTGCGACCCGGAGCCGGTGAGCAAGCGCCTCATCCTGCCGACGCTGCTCTATGACGGCGCCAACACGCTGGTGCAGTTCGCGGGCGGGCGGGTCACGGTCACCGGCCGGGGCGAGGCGGCGCTTTCGGCGCGCGGCCTGCCGGAGGCCTGGTTCGATCCGGCCCGGCCGGTCACGCTGCGCTTCACCGCCATCGGCGGCGAGACGGTGGAGGTCGCCGGCAAGCTGCCGCTCGACCATGCGATGGTGCTGGGCGGCGACGAATATCGCTTCAACGCCCGCGCCGGCGAGCGCTCCTTCGTCATCGTGACAGCCTTGCGCTGCGACTTCCCGTCAGCGCCGCCGTCGCTTTCTACTCGAACAGAATGATCGGCTGATCGGCGGCGAGGCTGTCGCCGGGGCTGGCGGGCAGCGCCTTCACACGCCCGGCGCGCTCGGCGGTGAGCGCGTTCTCCATCTTCATCGCCTCGACCACCGCCAGCAGCTGGCCCGGCTCCACCTCGTCACCGACCGCCACGGCGAGCGACACCAGCAGGCCCGGCATGGGCGAGAGCAGCACGCTGGACGTGTCGGGCGGCGCCTTTTTCGGCATCAGCCGGGCGAGCGCGGCGGCGCGCGGCGCCATCGGCAGCGCCCGCATCGCGGCGCCGCGCCAGGCGAGCCGCCAGCCCGCGCCGTCCGGGGCGGCGCGCACCGCGATCTCGCGCCCGTCCAGCCGGCCCTCGAAATGCGCGCCGCCGGGCGCGCGCGCGCCCTCCAGGCGCATCTCCACGCCATCGACCGCGACGGGGAACCCCTCCGGCGCCAGCGCCACCTGCGCCGTCTCCTCCCCGAGCAGCACCGCCCACTCGCGCCGCCCGGCCCCGCCGGCCGCGCGCGCCTCGGCCTCCGCCAGCGCGGCGGCGACGGCCGCAAACATCCGCCGGTGCTCCGCGTCGGCGGCGGCGGGATCGTAGCCCTCGGGAAACTCCTCCTCGATGAAGGCGGTGCTGAGCCGGCCTTCCCGGAAGCGCGGCCGGTCGATGGCGGCGGCGAGGAAATCCAGATTATGGCCCACGCCGTCGATGGCGAACCGGTCGAGCGCGCCGGCGAGCCGCGCGCGGGCGTCCTCGCGCGCGGACCCGTGCGCCACCAGCTTGGCGATCATCGGGTCGTAGAACATGGTGATCTCGGAGCCTTCGACCACGCCCGTGTCGATGCGCACGCCGCCCTCCTCCGGCGGCGGGCGGAAGGTCTCCAGCCGCCCGATCGAGGGCGCGAAATTGCGCTCCGGCCGCTCGGCGTAGATGCGCGCCTCGATCGCCCAGCCGTCCAGCCGCACATCCTCCTGGCCGAAACCCAGCGGCTCGCCGGCGGCGATGCGCAGCATCTGCTCCACCAGGTCGAGGCCGGTGACCATCTCGGTCACCGGATGCTCTACCTGCAGGCGGGTGTTCATCTCCAGGAAGTAGAAATTGCGCTCCCGATCGACGATGAACTCCACCGTGCCGGCCGAGCGATATTCGACCGCGCGCGCGAGCGCCGCCGCGCGCTCGCCCATGGCCGCCCGCGACGCCTCGTCGAGGAAGGGGCTCGGGCACTCCTCCAGCACCTTCTGATGGCGGCGCTGGACGGAGCATTCGCGCTCGCCCAGATGCACGACCCGGCCATGGGCGTCGGCCAGCAGCTGGATCTCGATATGGCGCGGCTCCTCGACGAACTTCTCGATGAAAACCCGCCCGTCGCCGAACGCGCCCTCGGCCTCGCTCACCGTCGAGCCGAACACCTGCTCCAGCTCAGCGTCGGAGCCGGCGATGCGCATGCCCTTGCCGCCGCCGCCGGCCGACGCCTTGACCATCACCGGATAGCCGATGGCGCGCGCCACGCCGAGCGCCGTCGCGACATCCGCGACCTCGCCGACATGGCCCGGCACCACCGGCACGCCGGCGGCCTCGGCCAGGCGCTTGCTCTCGATCTTGTCGCCCATCGCTCGGATCGCCGCCGCGCCGGGACCGACGAACGCCAGCCCCGCCGCCTCCACCGCCTCCACGAAGGCGGCGTTCTCGGAGAGGAAGCCGAAGCCGGGATGGATCGCCTCCGCGCCCGTCTCCAGCGCCGCCTGCACGATGCGCGCCCCGTCGAGATAGCTCTCGGCCGGGGTCGCGCCGCCGATGGCGACCGCCTGGTCGGCCAGGTGCACATGCAGCGCGTCCGGCTCGGCGTCGGAGTGGACCGCCACGGTCTCGATACCGAGCCGGCGGGCGGTGCGGATAATCCGGCAGGCGATCTCGCCGCGATTGGCGATCAGCAGCCGGCGAAAGAGGGGAGCGGCCATCGGCTCCCCGTCAGGTCTCGATGGTGGCGACTTCCTGGCCTTCTTCCACGGCCTCGCCTTCCTCGACCAGTATCTCCGCGAGGCGTCCGGCCGCCGGCGCGCCCACCGGAATCTCCATCTTCATCGATTCCAGCAGCATGACGGTGTCATCCGGGGCCAACTCCGCCCCGACCGCCGCCTCGATCCTGAACACCGTGCCCGGAATTTCCGACACCACCGGCACCACCGCCATGCCTCTGCCCCTCTTCGTCCCGTGCGTCCCTGTTAGGCGGCCCGGGGCAAAAGCGCAAGAAGGCGACCGTCGCGCGCCCCCAGCGCCGCCGGTCGATCTCGCCCGGATAGTCCGCCGTCTCGCCCTGCCCGCTCTCGACCAGCAGCAGCGCGCCCGGCTTCAGCCAGCCTTCGCGGCCGAGCGCCGCCAGCGCCGGGCGCGCCAGGCCCGAGCCCCAGGGCGGGTCGAACCAGGCGATGTCGTAGCGCGCCGGGGCGGGGCCGGGATCGGTCGCGTCCAGGGCGTGGATCGCGCCTTCCTGGCCGACATTGGCGCGGAGCAGCGCCAGCGCCGCCGGGTCGCGCTCGATGAAGCCGGCGCGGCCCGCGCCGCGCGAGAGCGCCTCCAGCCCGACCGCGCCGGTGCCGGCGAAGACATCGAGGAACGCCGCGCCCTCCAGACCCGCGTCGAGCCGGGCGTGCAGCAGCCGGTCGAACACCGCCTCGCGCACCCGCGCTGCGGTCGGGCGCAGCGCCTTGCCGTCCGGGGGCGCGGCCAGCCGCCGTCCGCGCCAGCGGCCGCCGAGGATGCGGATCACGCCGGGCGGCCGAGCTGTTCGCGGAGCGTCTTCCGGCGCACTTCCGCCACTCCGCCGGCAGGCAGGCCGCCCAGCTGGAAAGGGCCGAAAGCCACCCGGATCAGCCGGTTCACCGGGTGGCCCAGATGCTCCAGCACCCGGCGCACCTCGCGATTGCGCCCTTCGGCGAGGCTGACCGTGAGCCAGGCGTTGGCGCCGCGCTGCTCGTCGAGGCTGGCGGCGATGGGGCCGTAGCGCCATCCGTCGATCTCCACGCCGTCGGCGAGCCGGGCGAGGCCCGCCGCATCGACCCGCCCGCGCACCCGCGCCCGATAGCGCCGCCGCCAGCCGCGCGCCGGCAGTTCCAGCTCGCGGGCCAGCGCGCCGTCATTGGTCAGCAGCAGCAGGCCCTCGGAGGCGAGGTCGAGCCGCCCGACGCTCACCACGCGCGGCAGATGCGCCGGCAGCGCGGCGAACACCGTCGGGCGGCCTTCCGGGTCGCCATTGCTGGTCACCAGGCCGGCCGGCTTGTGATAGCGCCAGAGCCGGGTCGGCTCGGGGTCCGGCAGCGCCGCCCCATCGACCTCGATCCGGTCCTCCGGCCCGACGGTGACCGCCGGTCCCGCCAGCGTCTCGCCGTTCAGGCGCACGCGCCCTTCCAGGATGCGCCGTTCGGCCTCGCGGCGCGAGCAGAGGCCGGCGCGCGCGATCCGCCGCGCGATGCGCTCGCCGCTCATCGCCCGCCCGCCGCCGCCACGAAAGCCTCGACGATGCGCGCATCGCCCGCATCGACATGGAATTCCGGGTGCCACTGCACGCCGAGGCAGAAATGCCGGCCCGGAGCCTCGATGCCTTCGATCACCCCGTCCGGCGCGCGCGCATTGACCACCACGCCCGTCGGCTCGTCGGCCGCCGCCTGGTGATGCGCGCTGTTGACCTCCATCCGGTCGGTCCGGACGATCTCCGCCAGCCGGGTGCCGGGCGCGACGACGACCGCATGGCCGGCCTCGGTGCGCGGGTTGGGCTGCTCATGGGCGAGCGCGCCGGGGACGGCGTCCGGAATATGCTGGATGAGCGCGCCGCCGAGCGCCACATGCAGCGCCTGCTGGCCGCCGCAAATGCCGAGCACGGCCATGTCGCGCGCGAGCGCGCCCTCCAGCATGGCGAGCTCGAAGGCGGTACGCTCCGGCTTGAGGCGCACGCTCTCATGCCGTTCGGTCGCGCCGAACAGCGCCGGATCGATGTCGAAGCCGCCGCCGGTGATCAGCAGCCCGTCGATGCGGTCGAGATAGGCCTCGACATGGGCGGTCTCGTGCGGCAGCAGCAGCGGCAGGCCGCCGGCGGCGCTCACCGCGCCCGCATAGTTGCAGCGCAGCGCATACCAGGGCAGGCTGGAGTAACCGCCGGCGGGCTCCCGATCCACGGTGACGCCGATGACAGGAAGACGGGCCATGGCGTCGGAATACACGCTTGCGGGCGCAATGCAACGGGCGCTCGCGCTGGCGCGCGCGGCGGCGGAGCGCCGGCCGGCCGACGCGCCGGTGGGCGCGCTGCTGCTGGACGGCGCCGGGCGGGCGCTGGCGGAGGCGGCGAACGAGGTCGAGCTGGCGGGCGACCCGACGGCGCATGCCGAGATGCTGGCGCTTCGCCGCGCCGCGCTGAGGCTCGGCCGCCCGCGCCTCGACGGCTGCACCCTGGTGGTGACGCTGGAGCCGTGCGCCATGTGCGCCCAGGCGGCGGCCCACGCCCGGATCGCCCGGCTGGCGTTCGGCGCCTGGGACCCCAAGGGCGGCGGCGTCGATCACGGCGCGCGCATCTTCGACCGCGACACCTGCCACCACCGCCCGGAAGTCATCGGCGGCCTGATGGAAACCGAAGCCGCCGCCCTCCTCACCGAGTTCTTCAGAGAGCGGCGCGGACGGTAGGGTCCTCTTCGCGCTTGCCGGGAGGGGGCCGGCGGGGGACAATCGGGGTGCGGCGAGGGATAAGGAGACGGTTCCATGTCGGTGGTGCTGGGCAGTGGGGAGCATCGCTATCGGGTGGTCGAGGACTGGGCGAAGCTGCCCGACGGCTGGGAGTTTCGCGATGTGGCGGCCGTCGCGGTGGACAGCCGCGACCGGGTCTATGTGTTCAATCGCGGCGAACACCCGATGATCGTCTTCGACCGCGAGGGCAATTTCATAACGTCCTGGGGCGAGGGCCGCTTCCCGCGCGCCCACGGCATTCATATCGGCCCCGACGAGACGCTCTACCTGACCGACGACGGCAGCCACACCGTCACCCGCTGCACGACCGAGGGCAAGGTGCTGATGACGCTGGGCGCCCCCGGCACGCCCGCGCCCTTCATGAGCAACGAGCCTTTCCACCGCTGCACCCACACCGCGCTCTCGCCGGACGGCCATCTCTTCGTCTCGGACGGCTATGGCAACGCCTGCGTGCACAAATACACGCCCGACGGCCGCCTGGTGAAAACCTGGGGCGAAAGCGGCTCCGACCCCGGCCAGTTCAACATCGTCCACAACATTACCGCCGACGACGATGGCTGGATCTATGTCGCCGACCGCGAGAACCACCGCGTGCAGGTGTTCGACACCGAAGGGCGCTACGAGACGCAGTGGAACAATCTCCACCGGCCCTGCGGCCTCTACATGCCGCGCGGCTCCTGCCCGCATTGCGTCATCGGCGAGCTCGGGCCGGGCATGGCGGTCAACCGCAACGCGCCCAATCTCGGCCCCCGCCTCTCGATCGTGACGCATGAGGGCGCGCTCGTCGCCCGGCTCGGCGGCGAGGACGGCCCCGGCCTCTCCCCCGGCAAGTTCCTCGCCCCGCACGGCCTCGCGGTGGACAGCCGGGGCGACATCTATGTCGGCGAGGTCGCCTACACCAACTGGGAGGCGAGCTTCGGCGACCGGCCCCGGCCCCGCTGGCTGCGCACCCTGCAAAAGCTGGAAAAGCTCTGAGGCAGGCCGCCCATGTTTCCCGAACCCCGGATCGTCGAGAGCCGCATCCACGCCGCCCTGCCGGAAGAGTTCCGCATCCGGGAGGGCGAGAGCGCCTTTGCGCGCGACCTCTTTCGCGGCCGCAAGGTCGGCTCCTTCCTGGAGGGGCCGGCCTTCGACCCTCATGGCAATCTCCACATGGTGGATATCGCCTTCGGGCGCATCCTGAAGCTCGCCCCGGACGGCGCCTGGTCCGTCACGGCTCGGTATGACGGCCACCCCAACGGCATGAAGCGCCACCTGGACGGGCGGCTGTTCGTCGCCGACCGGATACGCGGCGTCATGGTCGTCGATCCCGAGAGCGGGCGCGTCGAGACCTTTCTCGGCCCCGACCGCCTGCCGGGCTACAAGGGGCTGAACGACCTCTTCTTCGCCTCCAATGGCGATCTCTACTTCACCGACCAGGGGACGAGCGGGCTGCACGACCCGACGGGCCGCGTGTTCCGCTATACGGCCTCCGGGCGGCTCGACTGCCTGCTCGCCAACGGGCCCAGTCCGAACGGGCTGGTGATGAACCCGGAGGAGACCGAGCTCTATGTCGCCATGACGCGCGCCAACCAGGTCTGGCGGCTGCCGCTCCGCGAAGACGGCTCGGTGAACCGCGCCGGCCTGTTCTGCCAGCTGGTGGGCGGGCTCGGACCGGACGGCCTGGCGATGGACCGGGCGGGCAATCTCGCGGTCGCCCACGCCGGCGGCGGGCAGGTCTGGCTCTGGTCGCCGGCCGGCCTGCCGACGCACCGCGTCCCGGCTGCGGACGGCGGCCCGTTCACCACCAATCTCGCCTATGGCGGGGCCGACGGACGCACGCTGTTCGTCACGAGTTCCCTCAACGAGAATGTGCTGGCGGCCGAAATGCCGGAGCCGGGCCAGCCTTTGTTCGGAAGCGCTTGACGCCTGTTCGGGAGACGGAAGCATGACGGACAAGGCCGCGCCGGTCGGCATCAACCATGTGGCGCTGGAGGTCGGCGACATCCAGGCGGCGCTCGACTTCTATGGCGGCTTCCTGCAGCTTCAGGTCGCGCGCCAGAGCGAGACGGCCGCCTTCGTCTATTTCGGCGACCAGTTCATCAACTTCTCGCTCGGCCGCCGGCAGGGGCCGGACGACAGCCGGCATTTCGGCATCGCCGTCGATGACAAGGCGCTGGCCATCCGGCGCCTGGAGGAGATGGGCGTGGCGTTTCTCGACGGCCCCTTCACCGATTTCCTCGATCCCTGGGGCAACCGGGTCGAACTCACCACCTACACAAACATCCAGTTCACCAAGGCCGACCATGTGCTGCGCGCCATGGGTCTCGGTCATTTGCGCAAGACGCCGGAGGCGCTCGCGGAACTGGCCGCCAAGGGCATGGCGCCCGACGCCGCAAACGAGGAGGACGCACGATGAGCCAGCGCTTCGGATTCGCGCCGGCCGAGGACCGGCCGATCCCCTATCTGGACCGTATCGGGCGCTATTACCAAACGCTCGGCTACGGCAAGCCCTATGAGTGGGCGCATTATGTCGAGACGCCGTTCCGGCCGCTCGACAAGCCGCTCGCCGAGGCGCGCGTGGCGCTGATCACCACCGCCGCGCCCTTCCAGCCGGGCAAGGGCGACCAGGGGCCGGGCGCGCCCTACAACGCCGCCGCCAAGTTCTACCGGGTCTATTCCGGGTCGAGCGCGGACGACCCGGACCTGCGCATCTCGCATATCGGCATCGACCGCGCCCATACGACGGCCGAGGATATCGGCAGCTGGTTCCCGCTCCGCGCGTTGCGCGAGGCGGCCGCGGAGGGGCGCATCGGCGCGCTCGCGCCACGCTTCCACGGCGCGCCCACCAATCGCAGCCACGCCCGGACCCTGGAGGTCGATGCGCCGGAGCTGTTGCGGCGCTGCCGGGAGGACGGGGCCGACGCGGCCATCCTCGCCGCCAATTGACCGGTGTGCCACCAGACCGTGAGTCTGGCCGCACGCACGCTGGAAGCCGCCGGAATCGCCACCGTCGTGATGGGCTGCGCGAGGGATATCGTCGAGCATGTGGGCGCGCCGCGCTTCCTGTTCAGCGACTTCCCGCTCGGCAATCCCGCCGGGCGCCCGCACGATCCGGACTCGCAGCGCGCGACGCTCGCGCTGGCGCTCCGGCTGCTGGAAAGCGCGCCGGGGCCGAACACCACGGTGCGCAATCCGCTGCGCTGGGCCGCCGACGCAGCCTGGAAGCGCGACTTCTCCAACATCGATCTGCTGTCGCAGGAGGAGATCGAGCGCCGCCGGGCGGAGTTCGACCGCATCAAGCAGGTCGCGAAGGACCGCCGCGAGGAGGATGCGGCCGCCAGCTGAGGGCGCTATACCGGCGGGAATCGGACGCGCCCGGCGGGGCGGGAGGGGAAGCGATGGACTATGCCGGCGGCAGGATGCTGGCCCGCAAGGATGGCGGGATCGGCTGGATGACCTTCAACAATCCGGCCCGGCGCAACGCCATGTCGATGGAGATGTGGGAGGGCGTGGACCGGATCCTGGCCGATTTCGAGGCCGACCCGGAGGTGCGCGCGATCGTGCTGACCGGAGCGGGCGACCGCGCCTTCGTCTCCGGGGCGGATATCTCGCAATTCGAGAAGAACCGCGCCGACGCGGACGCCGCCGCGCGCTATGCGGCGGCGACCGAGGCCGGCCGCAGCCGGCTCCGCGAGGCGGAGAAGCCCACGATCGCCATGATCCGGGGCTTCTGCCTCGGCGGCGGGCTCGGCATCGCCATGACCTGCGATCTGCGCTTCGCGGCCGAGGGTTCCGAGCTCGGCATTCCGGCCGCCCGGCTCGGCATCGCCTACACCGCCGACAATGTGCAGAGCCTGGTGCAGCTGGTCGGGCCGGCGCGCGCCAAGGACATCCTGTTCTCGGGCCGGCGGCTGCCGGCGGACGAGGCGCTGGCGATCGGGCTGATCGACCGGCTGCTGCCGGCGGCGGAGCTGGAGGCGGCGACGCGCGACTATGCCGCCCGGCTGGCGGCCAACGCGCCGCTCTCGATCCGCGCCTCCAAGCTCACCATCCGCGACCTGCTGGCGGAGGCCCGCGAGCCGGGCCTGGTGGAGGCGCTCGCCGCCGCCTGCTTCGAGAGCGCCGACTATCGCGAGGGCCGCACCGCCTTCATGGAAAAGCGCCCCCCGGTCTTCACCGGCCGCTGAGCGGTGGCGGAGCCGCGCTACCCGCGCTCGGCGGCGAGCGCCTCGCTGGCGGCCCAGAGGCGCTCCTGGTCCTCGACCGAGTGCGAGGCCTTCGAGGAGGACGCCTCCCCGCGCCCGGAGAAATAGCGCCCGCTGACGCCGGCCAGCGCGGGGTCGGCGGCGAGCCGGATGCTGAGCGCCGCTCCGGCCTCCTCGCCGATCGCGCCGGCGAGCCGGAAGGCGAGCCGCAGCGCGGTGCGGAACGCAAACCCGTTGTCGCTGCCGAAGCGGCTCGCCACCACCCCCGGATGCAGCGCGTTGACCGCGACCGGCCCGCCCTCCAGCCGGCGCGCCAGCGCATAGGCGAACATCACATTGGCGAGCTTGGAGCGGCAATAGGCCCGCCAGGCGCTGTAGCGGTTCGCGCTCTGCAGGTCGTCGAAGTCCAGCCGGGCGCGCAGATGGGCGCGCGAGGCCACCACCACGATCCGCCCGGCCTCCGCCGCCTGCAGGCGGTCGAGCAGCAGGTTGGTGAGCAGGAAATAGCTCATATGGTTGAGCGCGAAGGTGGCCTCCAGCCCCTCGGCCGTCACCCGCCGGCTGGCGAACACCGCGCCCGCATTGTTGACCAGCACATCCAGCCGGTCGAGCCGCTCGGCCAGGTCGCGGACGAGGCGGCGGACCTCGGCCAGGCGCGAGAGGTCGGCGCGGGCGAAGGCGACGTCCGCCCCCGGCGTTTCGGCGCGGATGGCGCGCGCGGCGCGCTCGCCGCGCTGCGGATCGCGGCCGACCATGGTGACCGCCGCGCCCCGGGCCGCGAGCGCGCGGGCGGTCTGGAAGCCGATGCCGGCGGTGGCGCCGGTGACGAGTGCGTTCTTGCCCTGCATGGGCCGGCAGTTTACAGCCTTGGACGCAGGAACGGAACGACAAGGGACGGCCCCCCATGACCCGGACGCTGGAGCGCATCGCCGCCGCCGTGGACGAAGCCGGCCTCTGGCGCATGCATGAGGAGATGGCGCGTTTCGGCGCGACGCCGGCGGGCGGCGTCTGCCGCGAGGCGCTGACGCCGGAGGACCTGGAGGCGCGGGTGCGCCTTGCGGAGTGGGGCCGGCAAGCGGGCCTTTCGCTCGCGGTCGATGCGATCGGCAACATGTTCCTTCGACGCGAGGGGCGGGAGCCGGGGCTGGCGCCGGTCGCCACCGGCAGCCATCTCGATTCGCAGCCGACCGGCGGGCGCTTCGACGGCAGCTTCGGCGTGCTGGCCGGGCTGGAGGCGCTGCTGGCGCTGGAGCGCGCCGGCGTCGCCACGCGCGCGCCGGTCGAACTGATCAACTGGACCAATGAGGAGGGCGGGCGCTTCGTGCCGGGCGTGATGGGCTCGGGCGTCTATGCCGAGCCCGCAACGCTCGACGCCATGCTGGCGGTGCGCGACAAGGCCGGCGTCCGGCTCGGCGAGGATCTGGCGAAGCTCACGCCCCTGCTGGAGGCCGGCGGCCCCGTCGGCGAACGGGCGCTCGGCGCGCCCATGGGCGCGTTCGTCGAGGGCCATATCGAGCAGGCGCCGCGCCTGGAGGAGACCGGCAATGTCATCGGCGTGGTCACCGGCATCCAGGGCACGCGCAAGTTCCAGGTGGAGGTGCTGGGCGAGGAGGCCCACGCCGGCACCACGCCAAGGCGGCGGCGCAAGGACGCGCTGCTGGCGGCGGCCTGCATGGCCCAGGCGCTGCACCGCATGATGGAGGACGCCGACGACCTGCTGCGCTTCACCATCGGCGCGTTCCAGGCCTTTCCGGGCGCGCCCTCGGTGGTGCCGGGGCGGGTGCGCTTCTCGATCGATTTCCGCCACCCCGACGATGCGCTGCGCGCCCGGCTGGGGGATCGCATCCGCCCGCTCTGCGAGGCGCTGGCGGGGCCTTGCGAGGTGCGTATCGAGGAACCGCAGGCGGCGGCCTCGGTCGATTTCCACGGGGCCGCGATCGAGGCGGTGCGCCGCGCGGTGGAGATCGTCGGCGCGCCGCATATGGACCTCTATTCCGGGGCCGGCCACGACGCCCGCAACATGGCGCGGCTCTGCCCCTCGGCCATGGTGTTCGTGCCCTGCGAGAAGGGGATCAGCCACAATGAGGCCGAGAACGCCAGGCCCGAACATCTGGCCGCCGGCGCCCGCGTCATCGCCGTCGCGCTCGCCGACCTCGCCGGCGTCGTCTGAACGGGCCGAGGCTTCTGCGCCCTTCAGAATCTGAGGTGGAGTTGTAGTCCGAATCTGAGGTCGGACGGTTGGTTGGGGGCGTCGCGGCGTTCTCCGGTGAGGGTGGCGGCGAGGTCGGGGCGCCATTCGAACTCGGCCCCGGTGGCGAGGCGGCGGGTGTCGCGCTCGCCGAGGGCGAGTTCGACGAAGGGCGTCAGCAGCCCGCCGTGCGGCGTCGCCAGCCCGTAGCCGAGGCGCGAGGCCAGCGCGGCGCCGCCGCCCGCGCGCTCCTCCAGGCTTGCGAAGATGTCCGGGCCTTGCAGCGCGCCCTCGCCTTGCAGGCCCCAGGTCGGGGCCAGCGACAGCGACAGACCGCGCCCGTCCGGGGCCGCCTTCCACACCGCCTCCACGCCGCCGCCCCAGTTCCGCCGCCGCTCGGCCGAATGCAGCGCCAGCCAGCGCGCCGAGGCGGAGAAGCCGAAGCGCGGGTCCGATGTCGCAATGCGCAGGCCGGCGGAGAGTTCCAGGCCCGCGCCCGCCAGCCCGTCGCCCGCATCCTGGGCCACCGCCGCCGCGCCGCGCGGCGCCAGCGCCAGCGTCCCCAGCCGGAAGGCGCTGTGCTCCGCCTCCACGCCGGCCCGCAAGCGCCGGCCCTCCGCCCGCAGCCCGCCCAGCACGCCGCTCGCCCCGCCGCCGGTCTTCACCTGCGCCGCTTCAAGACCGCCCCTCGCCCGCAGGCTGACGCCGCCGCCGCGCCAGAGCGGAGCCTCGCCGCCGATCGACGCCAGCAGCGCCTCCAGCTTCGCCTTCTCCGTCCGCTGGCCCACGCGGCGATATTCCGCCGCGCCGCGACCCGCGCCCAGAACCAGTTGCAGCGCCCCGCCGCCCCGCGTCTCGACGCGAAGATAAGGCCAGCCGACGGTCAGCCGGGTCAGCAGTTCCGCCGTCTCGTCGGCCAGGCTGAAGCGCCCGAACTCGATCCGCCCCTCACCCCGCGACAGCGCCGCGCCGGCCACCAGATTCTCGCGCACATAGCGGTCCACCCCCAGCCACGCGGTGCGCAGCGCGCCCTCATAGCGCCCCTGCGTCAGGCCGCCGCTGAAGTGCGCAAGATCGCCATGGCCCCAGACGGTCCAGCGCCGGTCCGACGCTCCGTCGCAGCCGGCAGACCAGCGGAACGCGCTTTTGCCGAGCGCCTCGCCCGGCGTCGGGCGACGCTCGCCCGTCCGGCGGTCCCGCGCCTCCGCCCCGCCGGCGCGCACCGTCTCGCCGCCGAGCGTCACCGCCGTATCGCAGCCGCCGAAACGCCCCTGCAAGGCCGCAGACATGCCAGACAGCGTGTCGAGCGCCACATCCACCAGCGCCGGCTCCGCCAGACGCCGCTCCGCTTCCGGCAGCGCCGCCACCCCCGTGACCGGCGGGTTCGTGTCGGTCACCGTCACCGGCAGCGAGCCGTCCGCGAGGTCGTCATAGCCGCCGCCCGAAGGATCGACGGTCAGCGTGGCGCTCTCGTTCGCCGCATCGTCGTCCTTCGCCGCGCTCACCGTCACCGTCTGCGCCACATTCCAGTCCGAGGGCGTGAAGGTCAGGCTGGCGGGGCTCACGGTCACATCGCCATGGTCCGAAGAGACCGCCACCGTCACCCGCCCCTTCGGAAGCGCCGCCAGCGCCAGGGTGAAGCTTGCCGACGAACCCTCCGCGATCGCCAGGCTCGCCGGCGCCAGCGTCAGGCCCGCGCCCGCCACATCGCCGTCGGTCACCGTCACCAGCACCGCCCCCTCCGTCAGGCCGTCATAGCCGCCGCCCGAGGGGTCGAGGCCGAGCTTGGCGCTCTCGTCCTCCTCATCCTCGTCCTCCGCCGCAGTGACCGTCACCGTCCGCGCCACATTCCAGTCCGAGGGCGTGAAGGTCAGCTCGGCCGGGTTCACCGTCACCGCGCCATGGTCCGACGACACCGGCACCGTCACCGGCCCTTGCGGGGCCGTCGCCAGCGCCGCCGTGAAGCGCTCCGTCCCCCCTTCCGGAACCGTCAGCACCGCCGGGATCACCGTCAGCCCCGCGCCCGACAGGTCGCCATCGCGCACCGTCACCGCGAGCGTCCCGTCCGCCAGGCGGTCATAGCCGCCGCCCGAGGGGTCGAGGACCAGCAGCGCGCTGTCGTCCTCCGCATCGCCGTCCCGGCCCGCGCGCGCCGTCACCGTCTGCGGCGCATTCCAGTTGGACGGCGTGAAGGTCAGCGCCGCCCTGTCCAGCGTCACATCGCCATTGTCCGACGACAGCGCCACCGCCACCGGCCCCACAGGCAGGGCCGCCAGCGACACCGTGAAGCTCCCCGACGAACCCTCCGCGAGCGCCAGGCTCGCCGGCGCTACGATCAGCCCGGCGTCATCGTCGCTCACCGTCACCGACACCGAGCCGCCCGACACGCCGTCATAGCCGCCGCCCGAGAGCGCGAGGCCGACCGAGGCGCTGTCGTCGCCCGCGTCCTCGTCCCGGGCCGCGCGCACCGTCACCGTCCGCGCCTGGCTCCAGTCCGAGGTCGTGAAGGTCAGCCCCGCCTTGTCCAGCGTCACATCGCCATTGTCGGAGGTGAGCGCCACCGTCACCGGCCCCGTCGGAACCGCCGCCAGCGCCACCGTGAAGCTGTCCGACGAACCTTCCGGCATGGCGAGGCTGACCGGAGCCACCTTGAGCCGCGCGTCCCGGTCGGTCACCGTCACCGCCACAGACCCGTCCGCCAGGGCGTCATAGCCGCCGCCCGAGGGGTCGAGGCCGAGCGTGGCGCTTTCGTTGGCCGCGTCGGCGTCCCCGGCCGCGCTCGCCGTCACCGTCTGCGGCGCATTCCAGTCGGAGGTCGTGAAGGTCAGCCTGGCGGGGTTCAGACTCACATCGCCATTGTCCGAGGAGAGCGCCACCGTCACCGTCCCGGTCGGAACCGCCGCCAGCGCCACCGTGAAGGTCTCCGAAGAACCCTCGGCGATCGTCAGGCTCTCCGGCGCCGCGACCAGCCCCGCGCCCGCCGCCACATGGAGCCCTTGGGCGCCTTCGCCGTCATTGGCGCGATTGCCATTGCCGGCGGTGTCCGAGGCGGCCCCGGCCGGGACGGCGAGGCGGTAGTTTGCGCCGGGCGTCGCCCGCACCGTCCATACCCGTCCGGCCTCCGTGGCCGTAAAGTCCGACAGGCTGGCCCCGGTGGCGGCGATGTCGCCGACCTCGAAGCCGCTCACCGCCTCGCTGAAACGCAGCACCGCCGTGAAGGGGTCTTCCGCCGTCGCCGGAACTCCCTCGATGGCCACCGTCGGAGCGGTGTTGTCCAGCCGATAGGTGTCCTTGATCGACCCGGTCGGGGTGGCGTCAACCAGCGCGTTGCCGGCTCTGTCCGCCACCGCATGGCCGATCCGGAACGCCAGTTTGACGATCCCGTCCACGGAGGCGAGATTGCCGCCGCTGGCGCTTACGTCATATTGGGTTCCGGAGGAGCCTTGCACTTCGGCCACACGCAAATCGGCCGTGGTCCCCGAAAGCCCGAAATCCGCCGCCCCGACTCCCGTGACGGCCTCGCTGAAGGTCACGCGCCAGCGCAACACATCGCTGTTTGTCGCCCAGGCCGTCGGGTCCTGCCGCACGATCGACGTCACCCTGGGCGGAGTCCAGTCGAAGATCACCGTCTTCGAGAAGGCGATGCTCTCATTCCCGTGGCCATCCTGTGCGGCGTTCGCTGGCGCCGAGATCGTCACGCTCCCCTCTTCGGACGCCGTCAGCCGCATGCCGAATTTCCGGTCCTCCTGCTCGTCATCGTTGAAGAAGGCAATGCTTCCTCCCTCCACCCGGACGTCGCTCGCCTCGAACCCGATCACATCCTCATTCCAGTGCATTCGGACATAAGGGTTGCGAATATTGATATAATCGCCAACTCTCTGAAAGTTACTGTGCAGTAGCGTTATAGATGGATGCCTATTGTCTATATCGTAATATTGGGTTTCAAAGAATTCAGTTTGCCCACCGGTGTGGAAGACATAATATGCCGCATTTCCGGCTTTATCTGCCACTGCTATCGCTCCTGGTTTATTGTCAGCAGGTATAAAAATCGACGCGGGAGAATCTACATCTTCGAGATCACTAAAATTCACCAAATATTCTCTGAGATTACCTTCATGTCTTGTAACCGATGTTGCCTTCCGACGAACAGCTAATCCCTCTCTAAGTGCAGGAGAGTTTAGCAATATAAAGCTCTCGGGATGAGCTACAACATCTTCATCGAATTTCACCAAAAAAGTTATGCTACTTCCGTTTGTTTTTTTATCTATGGGATCATGGCGTGACATCCAATTCCATCTTGGTTTTTCGTTATCAATTCTGAAGGACCTTTCGCTAATAATTTGAGACTCTCGAGTCACCAAAGCATAAGATGACATATCCTTGACATCATGATCTGCGCGCAACGAAATTCTGACTTCATTGTTTCGATTGTGCAAATTTCCCCCGGATGCAGTTATCGTAAATATCCTGTTATACACATCAGTAATCGACGAAATTGTCGCAGTTGTTCCAACAACATCGAAATCACTGGTATCTATATCTTTCACCGGCTCGCTGAACTCATATGTCCAGGAAACACTATCCGCATTGGTGTCATAAGATATCGGATTGGCTCGCCGAACATTCAACACATAAGGCTTGTTTCGAATTGTGTATGTCGGTTCATGAACTATAACGCCGTGGCGCTTGTTATTGGGCAGACGCTCCCCGTCAGCATTCCTGATGTCATGATTGCTTTTGATGCGCAACACGACATCGCCATTCCTGCTACTCATGTCTCCGCCGGAGACGGTCACATGGAAAACTTGCCCTCGCCCGTTGCTGGGGCTGATGCTGATGTCGCAGCTGCAGCCTTCCAGCTCGAAGTCATTGTTTACATCGTCAACCCACTGGTCGAACGCAAGACGCCACGTCACGCTATCTACATTATAGACAGGTTCATTCGTGTTCGGGCTTGAACGTGTCCAGCGCTCGATCAGCGGCGCCGCCGCTTGCGCCTGGATGAACGGCGCCGCCAACAGCAGGAACAGCGCCGCAAGACCCGGCGGCAATCCGAAACGAGCCGCACAGCGGGTCCTCTCCCCTCCAGAGGGGCGAAAGCGACGACCCAAAGCCCGCATGACGATCCAGGTCTTCATCGAAAACTCTCCCCGGTACAAACCGCGACATTGCGCCGGACCGGTGACGCCACCGATCCGAACCGCAATAAAAACAACCGGGCGGCAAGTGCGTCAAGACGATATTTCACTATTGGCGCGCGCCGGGAAGCTCGCCTTATCCTGCGAGGGCCGTGGCCGGCGCGAGGCCGGCTGAGTCCTTACGTGTTCCGCAGCAGGTGGATGAGGGCGGAGGTGTCCCAGCGGCCGCCGCCTTCCTGCTGCACATGCTTGTAGAACTGGTCGATCATGGCGGTGACCGGCAGGCGCGCGCCGTTGCGCTCGGCCTCGGCCAGGCAGATCGAGAGGTCCTTGCGCATCCAGTCCACCGCGAAGCCGAAGTCGAACTTGTCCTCGACCATGGTCCGGCCGCGATTGTCCATCTGCCAGGAGCCGGCCGCGCCCTTGGAGATCACTTCCAGCACCAGCTCCATGTCGAGCCCGGCCTTCAGCCCCATGTTGAGCGCTTCGGAAAGCCCCTGCAGCAGGCCCGCAATGGCGATCTGGTTCACCATCTTGGTCAGCTGCCCGTTGCCCGCCGGCCCCATCAGGGTGACGGCGCGCCCATAGCAGCCCATGGCGGGCCGGGCGCGCTCGAACGGGGCTTCCTCGCCGCCGCACATCACGGTCAGCACGCCGTTCTCCGCCCCGGCCTGGCCGCCCGAGACCGGCGCGTCGATGCAGTCGATCCCGAGCGCCTTGCCCTCGGCGTGCAACTCCCGCGCGAGGTCGGCGGACGCGGTGGTGTGATCGACATAGACGCCGCCGGCCGCCATGCCGGCGAAAATGCCGTCGGGGCCGTGGACGACGCTGCGCACATCGTCGTCATTGCCGACGCAGGAGAACACGATATCGGCCCCGGCGGCGGCCTCGCGCGGCGTGGCGGCGCCCTGGCCGCCATGGCGCTCCGTCCAGGCGGCGGCCTTCTCCCGGTTGCGGTTATAGACGGTGACCCGATGGCCGGCCGCGGCGAGATGGCCGGCCATGGGGAAGCCCATGACGCCGAGGCCGACAAAGGCGAGGGAGGCGGTGCTCATAGCGTTCCGATCCGGCTGCGGGAGAGGCCATCATAGCGAGGCGGGGCGGATCAGGTCAGCCTCGATCATGCGCCACACCTCCCAGTCGGGCGCGACCACCAGGCCGTGGCGCGCGCCGACCGGGCGGTAGGGCGCGCCGTCCAGCAGCGCCGCCGCGCCGCCCGCCTCCGAATGCAGCAGGCAGCCGGCGGCGTGGTCCCAGGGATTGAGGCGGGTATAGACGCCGAAATGCGCCCGCCCGAGCAGCCGGGCCAGATATTCCTGCCCGACGCAGCGCGCATTGAAGCAATGGCCGAGCCGGCCCCGCCCGCGCCCCCAGATCTCGCGATAGGCGTCGCTGAGCCGGAAGGCGCGGCCGTAGATGGCGCCGTTCATGTCGCGGAGCGCCGCCGGCCGGGCGACCCGCAGCCGCCGCCCGCCCATGAAGGCCCCCCCACCCCGCTCCGCCACCGCGAGCCGGTCCGAGAACGGATCGTAGATCCAGCCGGCCACGGTCTCGCCGCCGACGGCCAGCGCCACGATGGTGCAGAACAGCGGATATCCCGAGGCGAAATTGGCGGTGCCGTCGAGCGGATCGACCACCCAGACGGGCCGCTCGCCCGCCAGGCGCTCCAGCAGGCTCGGGTCGCGGGAAACGGCCTCCTCGCCGACCAGCACCGAACCGGCCAGCAATTCCGGCAGCCGCTCGGCGAAGCGCGCCTCCATGGCCAGATCGACCGCGGTCACGAAGTCGTTGGGCGACTTCTCGCCGATCTCCTCCGGCCCGAGCGAAAGAAATTGCTGCACCATCTCGGCCGCGGCGATCTCGCGGATGACGGCCGCCACCCTGTCCGTGTCGAGCGTCACGCGGTGCTGGCCGGGATGCGCGGAGTCTCGCGTTCTTCGTCCGGGCGCGGGTCCGGCGGCGTGACGATGCCGCCCGACACCACCATCTTGATGCCCTCCTCGACGGTCATCGACAGCGGGATGACATCCCGGCGCGGCAGAAACAGCAGGAAGCCCGAGGTCGGGTTGGGCGTCGTCGGCAGGAAGATGTTGACCATCTCGTCTTCGGTCAGGTTCTGCACCTCGCCCTCGGTGCGGCCCGAGACGAAGCCGAGGCACCAGATGCCGCGCCGGGGATATTCCACCAGCACCACCTGGCGGAAGGCGGTGGACTTGTGGGCCAGCACGGTCTCGAAAATCTGCTTGAGCGCGCCATGGACGGTGCGCACCACGGGCATGCGGTTCAGCAGCCGCTCGCCGGTCTGCACCAGGGTGCGGCCCATCAGCCCGGCGGTCAGATAGCCCACCAGGCCGAGCGCCAGCACGAAGATCGCCAGCCCGACCCCGGGAATCGAGAAGGGCAGGAACTGCTCCGGATTGTAGCCTTCCGGAACGATCGCCCGGACGCGCGAATCGAAGAATTGCACGATCTGCCAGGCGAGCCAGACGGTGATGCCGATCGGGGCCGAGACCAGGATGCCGGCGATCACATAAGTGCGGAACCGCAGCAGCAGGCCGCGGCGGGGCGCTTCCGGGGCGTCCTGCCGGCGCTGTTCCCTACGCGCCATCGGCGCCGCCTTCCTCCAGGGGCCGGCACAGCCGCCCCCGGCGGCCCGGCCCGAAGGGCGTGTGGTTCGGCATGATCAGCACCGCGCCGTCATAGGGCGTGACCACCGGCCGGTCGTCGTCATGGGCGATCACCGTGCCGGCGCGCTCGAAGACCTCGAAGCCCTTGTAGAGCTGGACATAGCTGAAGCGCCCGCCCCCGGCGACGATGCCGTCGGTGACCTCCAGCAGGCGGACCGGCGGCGGCGTCCGCTCCGCCAGATACGCCTCGACATCGCCCTCATCCACGCTGCCGGCGGCGATCAGGAATCGCAGCGCGGTGTCGAGCGCGTGGGTGGCGGTCTTGCGCGCCCAGTGCTCGCCCGCCTCCACCAGCAGCGCCACCTGCCCCGTCGCCGGGTCGTTGAAGGGGCCGTGCTCGATCAGGCGCAGGCCGTCCACATGGCCCGGACCGCAGACCACCCAGCCCGGATAGCCCACCTTGCGGGCGAAGCGGCGCTCCTTCTCCAGCCCGTGGCAGAGGATCAGCGGGGCGGAGTCGGTGCTCATGGAATGGATGTCGAGCAGGAAGTCGGCCTGCTCGAACACCGGGCGCAATTCGCGCGCGCGGTCGAGTTCGGCGCTGCGGCGCGGGCCGTTCAGCGTCTCCGGCGTCCACAGGCGGTTGAAATCCTCATCGACATAGCGCGAGGCGGCGGGGTTCGCGGGGTTGAAGCGCTCATAGGCGGCGACATTGGCGAAGCAGAGCGTGAGCGCGCCCCGCCGGGGCCGGACGCCCTGGCGCAGCAGGAAGTCGAGCGCGATGGCCCCGCACAGCTCGTTGCCATGTGTGACGGCGTTGAGCAGCACATGCGGGCCGGGCAGGCCGCTCTCGAAGCGGTGCACATAGTCGATTCCGACATTGCCTTCCCGGTAGGGCGCGATGTCCGGAGCTTCGAGCTCGACGTTGAAGCTCGCCATGGAGGACTCCTCGGCTGGGCGTCAAACCCTATCTATGCCCGAAACCGGTCTCCCGACGCCAGGACTTTCGCGGGCGTTGCAGCGTAGAATAGGCGGATGATGAGCGAACTCGCGACCACTTCCATCGCCGATCTGGCGGCGGCGCTGCGCGCCGGAGAGACGACGGCGGCGGCCTTGCTGGAGCAGGCCCTCGCCAATCGCAAGCCGGCGCTCGCCGCCTACAAGCTCTGGCTGCCGGAGCGCGCCGGGGCCGCCGCCGGGCTGGCCGACGCCGCCTTCCGGGAGGGGCTCGACTTCGGGCCGCTGCAGGGCCTGCCGGTCTCGGTGAAGGACCTGTTCGGCCTCGAAGGCGCGCCCATCCACGCCGGCGCGCCGCGCCCGCTGCCGGAGGCCTGGCAGGCCGAGGGGCCGGTGGTGGCGGCGGTGCGGCAGGGCCTCGGCGTCATCACCGGCAAGACGCATACGGTCGAGTTCGCCTTCGGCGGCATCGGCTCCAACCCCCATTGGGGCGCGCCGCGCAATCCCTGGGGCGGGGCCGCGCACCATGCGCCGGGCGGCTCCAGTTCGGGCGCCGGCGTCTCGCTGCTGGAAGGCACGGCCGTGGCGGCGCTCGGCAGCGACACGGCGGGGTCGGTGCGCGTGCCGGCGAGCTTCACCGGCACGGTCGGCCTCAAGACCAGCTACGGGCGCTGGTCGCTGGCGGGCATCGTGCCGCTCAGCCCCTCGCTCGACAGCGCCGGGCTGCTGACGCGCTCGGTCGCCGATGCGGCCTTCGTCTTCCCCGCCCTCGATCCGTTCTGCGCCGCGCCGCCGCCGGCGGCGGACCCGGCGGGGCTGCGGCTCGGCGTCGTCGAGCGCCTGTTCGAGGATTGCGGGCCGGATGTGGCGGAGGCGGTGCAGGCCGCGCTCGGCGAGCTGGAGGCGCGGGGCGCGACCGTGCGGCGCTTCGAATTGCCGGAACTCGCCCTGGCGGACGAGCTGTTCCTGGCCGGCGGGCTGACCGCGCCGGAATTCGTCGCCTTCATCGAGACCAGGCTGCCGGAGTTCCGCGAGACGCTCGACCCCAATGTGCGCAATCGCTTCGCCGCCGTGGAGGCGATGACCGCGACGGCCTATCTGGCGCGCCGGATGCGCCTCATCGAGGCCGCCGACGGGGCCAATGCGCGCCTCGGCGAAGTGGATGCGCTGGTCGGGCCGACGACGCCGATTACCGCGCCTCGCATGGACGAGGTGGCGGACGCCGAGGGCTATCGGCAGCGCAATATGGCCGCGCTGCGCAACACCGCGCCCGGCAATCTGCTGGACCTTTGCGGGCTGTCGCTCCCGGTGGCGCTGGACCGCGAGGGGCTGCCGGTCGGCCTGCAATTGCTGGCCGGGCGCGGCGGCGACGAGCGGCTGCTCTCGGTCGGCCTCGCCGTCGAAGCGGCGCTCGGGACGGCGCTGGAGCGCCTCGGGCGGCCGCCGGCGCTCGCCGCCGGCAACTGAAGGGAGCTTGCGATCCATGGCCTACAAGCCTTTCGACCTCGCCGGCAAGGCGGCGCTGATCACCGGCGGCAACAGCGGCATCGGGCTCGGCTTCGCCGAGGCCATCGCCCAGGCCGGCGGCGATGTCTGCATCTGGGGCACCAATGAAGAGAAGAACGCCGCCGCGCTCGACCTGCTTGGGCAATATGACGTGAAGTCGGTGGCGCTCCGCTGCGATGTCTCCGACGAGGAGGAGGTGGCCGAGCGCTTCGCCGAGACGGTGGCGGCGCTCGGCCGGGTCACGGCCTGCTTCGCCAATGCCGGCGTCTCCTCGGACCGCCGGGCGCTCAAGGGCGGCTTCTCCACCATGACGACGGCGGAATGGCGCCGGGTGCTGGACGTGAATCTGGACGGGGCGTTCTTCACCCTGCGCGCGGCCGCCGGGCATATGGTGGCGGAAGGCATTGCCGGCTCGCTGGCGGCGACCTCCAGCCTCGCCGCCATCATGGGCCAGGCGCGCGGCGAGCATTATGGCGCCGGCAAGGGGGCGCTGGTCGCCATGATGCGCGCGCTCGCGGTGGAATACGGCCGCCAGGGCATTCGCGCCAACAGCATCCTGCCGGGCTGGATCGAGACGCCGATGACCTCGCCGGCCTTCAACTGGGACCGCTTCCGCGACAATGTGCTGCCGCGCGTGCCGGCCGGGCGCTGGGGCGTCAAGGAGGATTTCGGCGGCATCGCCGTCTATCTCGCCTCCGACGCCAGCCGCTACCATTCCGGCGACACCTTCGTCATCGACGGCGCCTACTCGCTGTTCTGACGCGCCTCGAGTCTGTCGCCGAGCGCCAACATTCGCGATTGTCGTCGAACGACGATATTCGTGAATGTCTCCGATCGGCGATATTCGCGATTGTCTTCGCTCGGAGACATCTATATGATGTCCCGTTCCAGGACAGGAGACGGCGATGACACAGATTCGAACCCCACTGGATATCGGCCTGGTGATTCGCGACCGGCGCCGCAGGCTGCGGCTGAGCCAGATGGATCTCGCGCGCAAGGTCGGCGTCGGGCGGCAATGGATCGTGGCGGTGGAGCAGGGCCGGCCCCGCGCCGAGCTCGGCCTGGTGCTGCGCACGCTGGCCGCCCTCGATCTGGCGCTCACGCTCGACTCCGATCGGCATCCCGCTCTTGCGGACTACACGGCCGATAGCGACGCCATGATCGCCGCTCTTGACGATATCGCCCCGGTCGATATCGACGCCGTGGTCGCCGCCGCGATGAAGACAGACCCGTGAGCGACAGGCTCGCCGTCCTCGCCGACGGGCGCGTCATGGGCGAGCTTCGCCGCGAAGCGCGCGGCCGGCTCGCCTTCGCCTATGACGAGCGCTGGCGGTCGAAGGCGGCGGCCTGGCCCCTCTCGCTCTCGATGCCGCTTGCGGTCGGCGAGCATGAGCACGCCAGGATCGAACCCTGGCTGTGGGGCCTGCTGCCCGACAATGAAGTCATCCTGGCGCGCTGGGGCCGGCGGTTTCATGTCTCGCCCCGCAACGCCTTCGCCTTGCTGGGCGCCGTCGGAGAGGACTGCGCCGGCGCGGTGCAGCTGATCCGCCCGGAGCGCGTCGACGCCATGCTTGTGGAGCGCCGCCCGCAGGTGGACTGGCTGACCGAGGCGGATGTCGCCCGGCGCCTGCGCGCGCTGAGGGCGGACGGCGCAGGGTGGCGCACCGCCAGCGATGTGGGCCAGTTCAGCCTCGCCGGCGCGCAGCCCAAGACGGCGCTCTGCTTCGACGGCGGGCGCTGGGGCGTGCCGTCCGGCCGGACGCCGACCACGCATATCCTGAAACCGCCCGTGGCGGGGCTGGACGGCCATGCCGAGAACGAACATCTCTGCCTGCGCCTGGCTCGCGCGCTCGGTCTGCCGGCGGCTGGATCGCAAGTGCTTACATTCGAGGACGAGACCGCGATCGTCGTGGAGCGCTACGACCGCGCCCGGGTCGGCGCGACCGTCCGCCGCCTGCATCAGGAAGACTTCTGCCAGGCGCTCGGCTTTCCGCCGACCAGGAAATATCAGAATGAGGGCGGCCCCGGATGCGCGAAAATGGGCGACGCGATCCGCACGCACTCAAGCGAGCCGGAGCGCGACACCCGGACTTTCGCGCGCGCCATCCTGTTCAACTGGATCGTCGGGGGCACGGACGCGCACGCAAAGAACTTCTCGATGCTGATCGGCGCCGGCGGGCGGGCGCGCCTGGCGCCGCTCTACGATCTCGCCAGCGTGCTGCCTTACGATCTCGATTTGCGGCGCTTGAAGATGGCGACCCGGATCGGCAGCAAATACAGGCTCGACGAGATTCATGCGCGCCACTGGGCCCGCCTCGCTTCGGAGCTGCGGCTGCCCGCCGCCGAACTGCTGGAGATGGGGCAGGAAATGGCCGAGGCGCTGCCCGGCGCCTTCGCGGAGACGGTGGAGCGCGCCCGGTCCGAGGGGCTGGGTCATCTCGTCATGGCGCGGATGGGCGACCTGCTGCCCGCGCGCGCGCAACAATGCGCCCGCATTCTTGCGGGCCCGGCGATCACATCAGCCCCTTGACCGCGCCGGTCGAGGCGGCGGCGGCGTTCATGACGCGCGCGAGTTCGATGTCGAGCGCGGTCACGCCGTCGGCGCTGTGGGTGGCGAGCGTCACGTCCACGCGGTTATAGACGTTGGACCATTCGGGATGGTGGTCCATGCGCTCCGCGACCGGGGCGACGCGCGCCATGAAGGCGAAGGCGGCGGGGAAGTCCTCGAAGCGGAAGCTCCGCTGGATGGCGTCGCGGCCCGCCGCTTCGCTCCAGCCCTCCAGGCCGGCGAGCGCCGCCTTGCGCTCGCTATCGGTCAGCTTCTTCGCCATTATCCCGCACTCCCGAACCCCGCACCGCGACCGAGCGCCCATGATGACCGCCAGAGAAGGGCCTGTCCATCCGCCGAGCCTCGACCAGCTGGCCGCCTGGGCCGAGTCGGCCTACGCCGAACTGCCGGAGCGCTTTCGCCGGCTGACCGCCGATGTGGTCTTCCGGGTGGACGAGTTTCCGGACGAGGAGACCGAGCGCGAGATGGAGCTCGAAAGCCCCTTCGACCTGCTCGGCCTCTATCGCGGCGTGTCGCTGGACCGGCGCAGCGTCGCCGAGACCGCGGAGGATGTGGATCTGGTGTTCCTCTACCGCCGCCCGATCCTGGACTATTGGTGCGAGACCGGCGAGGACCTGCGCCATATCGTGCGCCATGTGCTGGTGCACGAGATCGGCCACCATTTCGGCCTCTCCGACGAGGACATGGAGGCCATCGAGGCCCAGGCTTGACGGCGCCGCCCGCCGGTCGCAGCCTTGGGGTCCTTGGCAATGCAGGCGGGAGAGCGACCGATGGCGGACTATGCGGTGGTCTGGCCGCGCGGCGAGAAGGCGGCGGCGCTGCAGCCGCTGGCGCCGCGCCTCGACGGGCTGGAGGGCAAGCGCATCGCCTTCCTCTGGGACTATCTGTTTCGCGGCGACGAGATCTTTCCGATGCTCGCCGACGGGCTGGCCGGGCGCTATCCCGGCGTGGACTTCATCGGCTATGAGGTCTTCGGCTCCACCCATGGCGACGAGGAGCGCGAGATCGTGGCCGCGCTGCCGGCGCGGCTGAAGGAGCTGGGCGCGGACGCCATCGTCTCCGGCATGGGCTGCTGAGGCTCCTGCACGCCCGCCGTGTTGCGGGTGAGCGCCGTTGCCGAAGCCGCCGGAGTGCCGTCCTCCTCGCTGGTCTGCGAGGGCTTTCTCGGCCAGGCCGCCACCACCGCCGTCGGGCTCGGCATGCCGAACCTGCCGCTCGCCCCGGTGGCCGGCCATGTCGATACCCAGACCGACAACGAGCTGCGCGCCAATGTGCTGGGCGCGACGCTGGATGCGGTCGTGGCCAATCTGACCGAGCGGCCCGCCGACGCGCTGCCGACGGTCGAGCCGGAGCCGCGCGAGATCGTCTTCGAGGGCAGCTTCGAGGAGGTGAACCGCCTCTTCTACGAGAACCGCTGGTCGGACGGCCTGCCGGTCGTCCCGCCCTCGGTGGACAAGATCGAGGCCTTCCTCGCCTTCGCCGACCGGCCGGGCGACACGGTGCTGGGCCAGGTGCCGCCCGACAACCGCGCCGCCACGATCTGGAATGTCGCCGCCAACGGCGTCATGGCCGGCTGCCGGCCGGAATATATGCCCGTGCTGGTGGCGCTGGCCGAAGCGATGGCGGACCCGGAATACGGGGTCGAGCATTCCGGCAACACGCCGGGGGCCGAGACGCTGATCACCGTCAACGGCCCGATCGCGAGCGCGCTCGGCTTCAATTGCGAGCAGGGCGCGCTGCGCGACGGCTTCCAGGCCAACAGTTCCATCGGACGCTTCTGGCGGCTCTATCTGCGCAATGTCGCGGGCTTCCTGCCGCATGAGACCGACAAGGCCACGTTCGGCAACACCTGGCGGGTGGCGCTGGCGGAGAACGAGGCGGTGCTGGCGCGCATCGGCTGGCCCAACACCGCCACCGACATGGGGCTGCCGGAAGGCGCCAACGCCGTCACCATCTCGCGCTACACCGGCGGCGGCGTGGTGACCTCGGTGTTCGGGCGCCGGGCGGAGGAGATGCTGCCCTATCTGGCGGACGCGCTGGTCAAGCAGTCCGGCTGGGAGATGGTGTTCACCGTCGGCATGGCGACCGGGGCCTACCGGCCGCTGCTGCTGCTCTCGCCGATCCTGGCGGAGACCATCGCCGGCTCGGGCTTCTCCAAGGACGATCTGCGCGACTGGCTCTACGCCCATGCGCGGATGCCGGCGCGCAAGTTCGAGAACTATCTCTCGGGCTGGACCAATCTGGTGCCGGGGCGCCGCTCGCTGGCGGAGCTGGCGGCGGTCGGCAAGGCGCCGCGCGCCTTTGCGGAGTCGGACGATCCCGACCGCCTGGTGCCGATCGTCTGCGAGCCGGAGGACTTCGCCATCGCGGTCGCCGGCGACCCGCTGCGCACCAACGCCTATGTGTTCGCGCATAACGGCATCCTGGGCTACCCGGTCAGCCGCGAAATCCGCCTGCCGGCGGACTGGGAGGCCCGGCTGGCGGAAGCCGGCTGAAGGGGGCATAGTGGGCCATCGCAGAAGTGATGGCAGGTGGATTGTGACGAATGAGCCGAAGAGACGGTTGAACGCGGAGGAAAGGCTCGCTGTGATCGCCGCAGTGCAGGCCGCCGCCGCCGAACGGCTTGCCGAATCTGGCGGTCGCTGTCGGGATGCGGACGTCAGCGCGGCCCGCAGTCAGGATTTCCTCTATGAAGATGAGGGCATGCCGGGGTGATCGCCGCCGGGCTTTCGACGCTGCCGGTTGCTCTGTCGAAGCGACCGGGTTGCGGCGATGAGCGGCGGGGGTGAGGCGCTCTGGCTGCTGACGCCCGCCGGCCAGCGGGCGAATGGCGAGTGGATCGACGACACGCTGGCTGAGCGCGCGCGGGAGAAGGGCATGACCGCCCGGCTGACCGAAGCCGGGCGCTTCCCCCGCCAGCGCGTGGAGGTGCTGCGCGGCGGCGATCCGGGCGAACTCTATTACCGGCGCGGCTGGACCGACGGGCTGCCGGTCGTGCCGCCGACGCTGGAGCGCGTGAACGCCATGCTGCGGGCCGGCGCGCGCGGGCGCAACGAAAGCCTGGGCGAACTCGACCCCCTGAAGGGCGTGGCGACGGTGGAGCGCGTGGCCGCCAACGCCGTCATGGCCGGCTGCGCCCCGGAGCATTTCCCGGTCGTCATTGCGGCGGTCGAGGCGCTGGCCGACCCCGCCTTCAACCTGCGCGGCGTGCAGACCACGGATGAGAATGTGGCGCCGCTGATCCTGCTGAGCGGCCCCGTCGTCGAGCGGCTGGAGGTCAATGCCGGCTTCGGCGCGCTCGGGCCGGGCTGGCGGGCCAACGCCGCCATCGGGCGCGCGCTGCGCCTGGTCATGAATAATATCGGCGGCGGCTGGCCGGCGGCGGTCTCCTTCGCCGGCCTCGGCCAGCCCGCCCGCTACACCCTGGTGCTGGCGGAGAACGCCGCCGCCAATCCCTGGCGGCCGCTGCATGAGGAGCTGGGCGGCGAGAATCTGCTGGCGCTGCTGCGGGCCGAGACGGTGGTGAACGTCACCGGCGGGCTGGACGATCTGGCGAGCGTCATGGGCTCCGCCGCGTCGGCCTTCACCATCGCCCATGCCGGCAAGGCGGTGGCCGTCTTGGCGCCCTTCGTCGCGCAGGAGCTGGCGGGCCAGGGCTGGTCGAAGGCGGATGTGCGCCAGGCGCTCTGGGAGCGCGGCCGGATGCCGCGCGCCGCCTTCGAGGCGCTCTGGCTGCGCCGCCGGCTGCTCGGCCGCGAGCGCTGGCCGGAGTGGGTGGAAGGCGAGGGCGCCGTGCCGGTCACCGCTTGCCCGGAGGACATCCTTGTCGTGGTGGCGGGCGGCGACATCCCGATTCCGCAATGCGCCTGGCTGCCCTCCTGGGGCTTTCCGCCCTGCTGCGTGGTGCGGGAGATCGCGCTTTGAGGCCGCTCGATCTGGCGGTGGTCGGCGGCGGCATGGCCGGGCTGGCGGCGGCCGACGAGGCGCTGTCGCAGGGCCTCGAAGTGGCGCTGTTCGAGTCCGGCCTCCATGGCGGGCTGGTCGCAAATGTGGGCGCGGTCGATGGCTGGCCGGGGGCGGCGAGCGGGGCGGAGATCGCCTCCGCCTGGAAGGCGCGCCTCGCCGAGGCCGGCGCGCGCTTCCATGACGAGCATGTGGCGGCGGTGCGCGCGCAGGGCCGCCGGCGCATCCTGGAGACCGACCGGGGGCGCTGGCGCGCGCGCGCCGTCGTCGCCGCCACCGGCGCGCGGCTCCGTCGCCTCGGCGTCCCGGGCGAGGCGGCGCTCGCCGGGCGCGGCGTCTCGCAATGCGCTTTCTGCGACGCCGGCTTCTTCCGCGACGCGGATGTGGCGGTGGTCGGCGGCGGCGATGGGGCCCTGCAGGAGGCGCTGCATCTGGCGCGCCATGTGCGCTCCATCGCGATGATCGTTCGCGGCGAACGGCTGCGGGCGCGGCCCGGCTATGGCGCGCGCGCGGCGGCGGACCCCAAATTCCGCTTCCTGTGGAACGGCGAGGTCGCCTCCATCGACGGCGAGACCGGCGTCGAGGGCGTGACGCTCGCCGACGGGCGCCGGCTTGAGGTCTCCGGCGTGTTCGTCTTCATCGGCCTGGAGCCGGAGGCGGCGTTCGCGGGCGAGGGCGTGTTTCCCGCCGGCGCGATGCGCCGGGCGGGCTCGGTGGCCGACGCCATCGCCGACGGCCAGCGCGCCGCGCGCGAGGCCGCCCTCTGGCTCAGCCGATGAGCGGGCGCACCTCCTCGGCGAAGCGGTGCAGGCCCTCGATGCGCATCGGCTGGTCGCCCAGAAAGTCGAGGTTGAAGTGGCGCGCGCCGGCCTTGTGGAAGGCGGCGATCTTCTCGGCCACATCCTCCGGCCGGCCGAGCGCGGCGTAGCGGGCCGCAGCCTTGCGGAAGTCCATGGCGTAGCGCCTGGAGAGCAGCGCCGTCGCGCGCTCCAGCGCCTTCTCATAGCTCTCGTCGATGCAGCAGAACAGCAGATGCGCGGTCGCGAAGCGCTCCAGCCGGCGCCCGGCCGCCTCGGCGGCGGCGGCGATGGTGTCGAGCGCGGCCGCGAACATCTCCGGCGTCACCACATAGGACATATAGCCGTCGGCCAGCCGGCCCGCGCGCCGGAGCGCCGCCGGCTGGCGCCCGCCGCACCAGATCGGCGGCCCGCCCGGCTGGAAGGCCGCCGGCTGCATCCGCGCCTCCGGGAAGGAGAAGAAGCGCCCCTCATGCGCGACCGGCTCGCCCGTCCACAGCTTGCGCAGCACCTGGATGGCCTCGGTCATGCGCGCGCCGCGCTCGCCATGCGGCACGCCGGCCAGCTCCCACTCGCGCGGAAACTCGCCGCCGACTCCGACGCCGAACACGAAGCGCCCCTCCGCCAGATGGTCGAGCGAGGCCGCCTGCTTGGCGACGCCGGCCGGATGGCGCAGCGGCAGCAGATAGACGGCCGAGCCGACGGTCAGGCGCGGCGAGAGCGCGGCGGCGTAGGCCAGCTGCACGAAGGGGTCGAGGATCGGCGTGGTGAAGGCCAGATGGTCGCCGACCCACACCGAGTCGAACTCCAGCCGGTCCAGCAGCTCCACCGTCTGCCGCGCCAGCCCCGGCGTCGGCAACCGCGTCATCAACCCGAACCGCGTGCGCTCCTCCAGCGGCAAACTCATCGGCGCGCCTCCTCTCCCCAGGCCCGGCCATCATAGACCCGTCGCCCCCGGTCTCCGAGTTTCAAGGGCGGGGCGGGCGTGGTAAACGGGGGGTGGCGCGGCGGAGCGGTCGGCTCGGGACCTGCATGATCTATCTCCAGCTCTTCGGCGGTTTCCTGTTGCTCATCGGCGGGGCCGAGTTTCTGGTGCGCGGCGCGGTGCAGCTCGCGGCCCGGCTCGGCGTCTCGCCGCTGATCATCGGCATGACCGTGGTCGCCTATTGCACCACCATGCCGGAGCTGTTTGTCAGCGTCGAAGCCGCCTTCCGGGGCGCGCCGGGCATCGCCATCGGCAATATCGTCGGCAGCAATATCTGCAACCTGCTGCTCATCCTGGGCGCGGCCGCCTGCGTGCATCCCATCCTGGTCGGGCCGCGCGAGGTCCGCTTCGAGGGCGCGGCGGTCATCGGCGTCACGCTGCTCTTTCTGCTGCTGGCGCTCTCCGGCGCGCTCGGCATGGCGGACGGCGCGCTGCTGCTGGCCTGCCTCGCGGCCTTCACGGTCGTCTCCTACCGGCGCGCGCGGCGGGGCGGCGGCGCGGTCGGGCGGGAGGAGGAGGCGACGGAGGCGCGCCCGGCCTGGATGGCCCTCGGCGCGCTCGCGCTCGGGCTCGCCTGCGTCGTCGGCGGCTCCAACCTGCTGGTGGAGGGCGCGGTCGGGCTGGCGCGCCTGCTCGGCGTCTCCGAGGCCGTGATCGGCGTGACCGTGGTGGCCGTCGGCACCTCGCTGCCGGAGCTCGCCACGGCCGTCGTTTCCGCCTGGCGTCGCCACCCGGAGGTCGCGGTCGGCAATGTGCTGGGGGCCAATATCTTCAACCTGCTGGCGATCGGCGGCGTGGTGTCCGTGCTGCATCCGCTCGCCGTGCCGGAGCGGCTGCTGGAGCTCGGCGTCTGGACGATGCTTGCCGCCACCCTGGCGCTGGTCTGCCGGTTGATGCTGCGGGGCCGGCTCGGCCGCCCGGCGGGGCTGCTCTGCCTCGCCGTCTATGCGGCCTATGTGACGGTCGAATATCTGCCCGCAGCCGCGCCGGGATAGCGCGCCATGGCTGCGGAACCCAGCGCGCCCGAGGCCGCCGCAGCGGCCGGGACCGAGGCCGCCGGGGTCGAGGCGATCCGCCGGCATCTGCGCGTCATGCCGCTCGCCCCCGGCGTCTATCGCATGATCGACCGAAGGGGGCAGGTGCTCTATGTCGGCAAGGCGCGCGCGCTCCGCCGGCGCGTCGCCGCCTACGCCAGGCCCGAGGGGCAGCCCTGGCGCATCCGCCGCATGATCTCCGAGACCGCCGACATGGAGGTGGTGACCACCCACACCGAGGTCGAGGCGCTGCTGCTGGAGATCAATCTCATCAAGGAGCTGCGCCCGCGCTACAATGTGCTGCTGCGCGACGACAAGAGCTTTCCGCACATCCTGCTGGCCCGCGACCATGACTGGCCGCGCATCCTGAAGCATCGCGGCGCGCGCAGCCGGCCGGGGGAGTATTTCGGCCCCTTCGCCTCCGCCGGGGCGGTGAACCGCACGCTGACCGCATTGCAGCGCGCCTTCCTGCTGCGCTCCTGCTCCGACGCCGTGTTCCGCAGCCGCACCCGGCCCTGCCTGCTCTACCAGATCAAGCGCTGCTCGGCGCCCTGCGTCGGGCGGGTCTCGGCCGAGGATTACGAGGCGGCGCTCGGCGCGGCGCGCGCCTTCCTCTCCGGCGAGAGCCGGGCGGTGCAGCAGGCCTTCTCGGAGCGGATGCAGGCGGCGAGCGACGCGCTCGACTTCGAGACCGCCGCGCTCTACCGAGACCGCATCCGCGCGCTGACCCGCGTCCAGGCGCATCAGGACATCAATGTCGAGGGCGTGGGCGACGCCGACGTCATCGCCGCCCATTTCGAGGGCGGGCAGGCCTGCGTGCAGGTGTTCTTCTTCCGCGCCGGGCAGAATTTCGGCAATCGCGCCTATTTTCCGACCGGCAGCCGGCATCACGAGCCGGCGGAGGTGCTGGCGGCCTTCGTCGGCCAGTTCTACAGCAACAAGCCGCCGCCCCGCCGCGTGCTGCTGAGCGCGCGCCCGGCCGAGGACGGGCTGCTCGCCGAGGCGCTCTGCCTCAAGGCCGGGCGGCGGGTCGATCTGCGCTGGCCGCAGCGCGGCGCCAAGCGCAAGCTGGTGGACCACGCGCTCGCCAATGCGCGCGAGGCGCTGCAGCGCCGCTCGGCGGAGAACGCCACCCAGCGCAAGCTGCTCCGCAGCCTCGCCGAACTGCTGGACCTGGAAGCGCCGCCGGAGCGCATCGAGGTTTATGACAACAGTCATATCCAGGGCCGCAACGCCGTCGGCGGCATGATCGTGGCGGGGGTGGAGGGCCTGCGCCGCAACGCCTATCGCAAGTTCAACATCAAGGGCGCGGCCGCGCCCGGCGACGATTTCGCCATGATGCGCGAAGTGCTGCGCCGGCGCTTTTCGCGCGCGCTGAAGGAAGACCCGGAGCGCGCCGGCGACGGCTGGCCGGACCTGGTAGTGATCGACGGCGGCGCGGGGCAGCTCTCCTCCGCCCGCCAGGCGCTGGAGGAGCTGGGGGTCGAGGACCTGGCCCTGCTGGCGATCGCCAAGGGGCCGGACCGCAATGCCGGGCGCGAGCGCTTCTTCGCGCCGGACAAGGCGCCCTTCTCGCTGCCGCCGCAGGACCCGCTGCTGCATTTCCTCCAGCGCCTGCGCGACGAGGCGCACCGCTTCGCCATCGGCGCGCACCGCGCGCGGCGCGCGCGCGCCATCCGGTCCTCGCCGCTGGACGAGGTGGCCGGCGTCGGCGCCGCCCGCAAGCGCGCGCTGCTGCACCATTTCGGCTCCGCGCGCGGCGTGGAGAGCGCGGGCCTGGCGGACCTGCAAGCCGTTCCCGGCATCTCCCGCACCGTGGCGCAGCGCCTCTACGACCATTTCCACCCGGAAGGCTGAGCGGGTTTGTCGGGCCGCGACCGGCCATGCTATAATATATCCACAAAAGATGGGGGAAGGTGGGCGGTTTCGGCATGAAATACAGCCTCGACGCCTTGCGCGGCGACATTTTCGGCGGCGTCACCTCGACGATCGTGGCGCTGCCGATGGCTCTCGGCTTCGGCATCGCCTCGGGCATGGGCGCGGCGGCGGGCCTTTACGGGGCGATTGCGGTCGGTTTCTTCGCGGCGGCGTTCGGCGGCACGCGCGCGCAGATTTCCGGCCCGACTGCGCCGATGACCGTCGCCATGGCGGTCGTGCTGACCGCCCATGCCAGCAGCCTCGCCGAGGCGCTCGCCATCGTCGTGCTGGCGGGCCTGCTGCAAATCCTGCTGGGCGTGTCGAAGATCGGGCGTTTCGTGGCCTATACGCCGCTTGTCGTGGTCTCGGGCTTCATGTCCGGCATCGGCGTCATCATCATGCTGATGCAGTCGCTGCCGCTGCTCGGCGCGCCGGGCGCGTCCGGCGGCCCGATGGGCGCGGCGCGGGCGCTGCCGGCGGCGGCGAGCGCTCCTCATATGGACGCCCTGGTCGTCGGCGCGGTCACGCTCGCGGTCGGCTTCCTGTGGCCGCGACGCCTCTCGCGTATCGTGCCCGGCCCGCTGGCGGCGCTGGCGGCCGGCACGGCGCTCGGCGTGCTCTGGTTCACGGGCGCGCCGGTCATCGGCGCGGTTCCGATCGGCCTGCCGACGCTGCATTTCGCGCTGCCGCCGGCGGAATTCCTGATTTATGCGCTGCAGCCGGCGCTGATCCTCGCCCTGCTCGGCTCGGTCGATAGCCTGCTGACCTCGCTGGTGGCGGACGCGATGACCGGGCGGCGCCACAATCCGGACCGGGAGCTGATCGGACAGGGCGTCGGCAACATGGTGGCCGGGCTGATCGGCGCGCTGCCCGGCGCGGGCGCGACCATGGGCACCGTCACCAATATCCGCTCCGGCGGGACGACGCCGGTCTCGGGGGCGTTGTATGCGGTGCTGCTGCTGGTGCTGGTGCTGGGCCTCGGGCGGCTGGTGGAGCCGATCCCGCTCGCCGCGCTGGCGGGCGTGCTGATCAAGGTCGGCTGGGACATCGTGGACTGGCGGATGCTGCTGCGGGTCCACCGGCTTCGGCGCGAGCATCTGATCGTCATGCTGACGACGCTCGCCCTCACCGTGTTCGTCGATCTGATCACCGCGGTCGCCATCGGGCTGATCGTCGGGGGCATGGTGCACGCCCTGCGGCTGGAGCGGCTGGAACTCGACAGCGTGATTTCGGTGCCGCTGCTGGATGCGACCTTCTTCGCCGGCGAGCCGGCCCCGGAGGGCGCCGATCCCCACCGGGCGCAGGTCGGCATGGTGGCGCTCGGCGGCACCCTGACCGTCGCCTCCTCGCACAAGCTCGCCACCGTGATCGGCCTCGACATCCGCCAGCATGAGGTGGTCATCTTCGACTTCGCCAACACCGCCTATATCGACGACAGCGCGTCGGTGGTGATCGGGCAGCTGCTGGAGCTTGCCGAGGCGTCGGACACGGAATGCATCGTCATGGGCCTCGCCCCCGAAGTGGCGGCGACGCTCGCGAGCTTCGACATTCTGGGCCGGCTGCCGCCCGGCCGCGTCGTCGCCACGCTGGACGAGGCCCGCCGGCTCGCCAGGGAAGTGCTGGAGGCGCGCTCAGCCGCCGTTTCCATGAAGGGCGAAAGCGGTTAGCCTGCCGGCGGAGCGAGAGGAGGGGCGCGATGCGGCTCGGGATTGTGCTTGGGTATAGCGGCGGCGACATGGCCCAGAAGGTGGCGCTGGCCCAGGAGGCCGAGCGGCTCGGCTATGAGATGTGCTGGACTTCCGAGGCCTGGGGCACGGACGCCATCTCGGCCGCGGCCTGGATCCTGGCGCAGACCGAGCGCCTCAAGGTCGGCACGGCGATCGTGCAGATGCAGTCGCGCACGCCGGCGCTCGCCGCCATGACCGCGATGACCTTGCAGGACATGTCGGGCGGGCGCTTCGTGCTCGGCATCGGCCCCTCCGGGCCGCAGGTGATCGAGGGCTGGCACGGCGTGCCGTTCGGCAAGCCGCTCGGGCGCACCCGCGAATATATCTCCATCATCCGCCAGGTGCTGCGCCGCGAGGGCGTGCTGGAGCATCATGGCGAGCATTACAGCATCCCCTATCACGGCCCCGGCGCCACCGGGCTCGGCAAGCCGCTCAAGACCATCCTGCATCCCGATCCCGACCTCACGATCTACACCGCCGCGATCACCCCGGCGGGCGTGCGCACGGCGGCGGAGGTCGCCGACGGCGTGATCCCGGTGTTCATGGACCCCGAACAGGATGTGTTCGGCGGCCCGATCGCGGAGGGGCTGGCGAAGGCCGGAGGCGGCAAGAGCGCCGACGATTTCGACGTCGTGCCCTTCGTGCCGATCCGCGTCGGCGACGATCTGGAAGCCTGCCGCGCGCCGGTGCGCGAGCATCTGGCCTTCTATGTCGGCGGCATGGGCGCGCGCGACAAGAACTTCTACAACGACTATGTGGGCCGCATGGGCTACGAGGACGCGGCGCGCAAGGTGCAGGACCTGTTCCTCTCCGGCAAGCGCCGGGAGGCCACCGCCGCCCTGCCGGACGAACTGGTGGACAGCGTGGCGCTGCTGGGCGACGCGGCCCGCATCCGCGACCGTCTGGGCGCCTGGAAGGACGCCATCGCCGCCGGCCGCGTGGCCGGCATCGCGCTCACCGGCGCGACGCCGGAAGCGCTGCGCGTGCTGGCCGAAGCGGCCGCCTGAGCCGCTCCGGCCGGCCTTCGCCGGCGCGTCCTACGCCTGGCGGATCGCCGCCAGGATCGGCCCGACCGCGCGCTCGGCGATGTCGGTCAGCTCCTCCGGCGTGCGGTTCTGGATCGGGTGATCGACGAACACGACCGCCGGGCGCACGCCCATGGCGTCGGCCTGCGTCGCCGCCGCGTCCCGGAACTCCACCGTGGCGACGGCGCAGCCGGGCATTCCGAGGCGATCGAGCTCGATGATGTCATGCAAACTGCACGACGTGCAGGAGCCTCAATCGGCCAGGCCTTCGACGACGATGTCGCAGCGCTCGACGATCTCCTGGATCACGCCCTGCGGGGCCGGCTTGGTGTGCGTCGGCTTGGCGAAGCGCAGCACTTGCAGGCCCTCGGCCGCGAAGCGCGCCTCGACCGCGTCCAGAAATTCCACCGAGCGCTCCTTGCCGATCGAGAGGAGGCCGATGGTCAGCCCCTCCAGGCTCGCCGGCGGCGTCACCGGCGCGCGAGCCGCCGGGGCGGTCTCCGCCGTCGGGTCTCGCATGGCGTAGCGTTCGCTCACAGATCGATCTCCTTCGTTACGGGATCCACTTCGCCCCACATGCGCATGCCGGTCCAGCCGCCGATGACGGCCGAGAACAGGCCCGCCGGGCCGCCGGCGCGCGCGATCAGGAAGGTGCCGGGGCGAAACTTGTCGATAAATTCGCCCTCCCGATCCGGCTCCACGCCCTCGGCCAGGCCGTCGGCCCCGCGCTGCACCGCGCTCGAGGGGCGTTTGAGCGCCTGCCAGAGCTCCGCCTCGATCTCGGCCCGGCCCCAGCCCTCGGCCTTGAAGATGGCGTAATGCTCGGGCGTGAGCACCAGCAGCGCGCCGCCGAACTCGCAGAGCTTCGGGTGGTTCACATGCCAGAGATAGCGGGCGAGCGAGTCGGTGAGTTCGCGCGCCGTGCGGCTCTTCTGATCGACGAAGCCGCTCACGCCCTCGCCGTGGAACAGCGTGACCGTGGAGGCGCCGGGCCGAAAGCCGCGCGCCACCGAGAGCGGCGTCCAGTCGGGGTCGGTCTCATCCTCGGCGAAGCAGAAGCTGTATTTGCCGGGATTGCCGAGCGCGGCGCGGTCGATGCCGCCCGGAAGCCCGCCGCCGACATTGCGGATGACCAGCTGGAGCGCGCGCCCGATGGTGGCGTTGGCGCGGTTGCCCTGGCCGAGCGCGTTCAGCCCCCAGTTCATGCCGATGCGCCGCGCGACCGGGCCGTTGACGACGATCACCGGGCCGGCGAAATGGGTCGTGCAGAGCAGGCCGTGCATGGAGAAGGCGGGGTCCAGCGCCGCCTCGATGGCCGCCAGCACCACCGGGAAATAGTCCGGCCGGCAGCCGGCCATGACGGCGTTGATGGCGACCTTCTCCACCGTGCAGGGCGCGAGATTGGGCGGGATCCGGCCGACGATCTCGTCGGCCGCGCGCGCAGTCCCGGCCAGCATCCGGGCGATGCGCAAATCGGTCGGCGGCGTCACCGGCAGCCCGTCGGTCCAGCCGCGGTCGTAGGCCGCCTCCATCGGATCGTCCTCGGGGCCGACCTCGATCCGGCGCGCCGCCAGGCTCAGATCGCCGAAGCGGAGCGCCAGGCGCTCCGGCATCCCCGGTTCGACCGAGAGCGAGCCGCAGCCCGGCCGGTTCTCCGGCAGGTCCGCGCCGAGCTCCGCCCGGCCGGTCAGCGCGCGCCACTCCGCCTTGTTCCAGCCGATCGCGCGCCCGGCTTCCGCGCCGCCGGCGAAGCGGATCAGCGTCGGCGCGGTCTCGATATCCAGGCGGTAGGAGATTTCCAGATCGGCGTCATGCCGGGGGCGCGCGCCTTCCGGGAAGGCGGGGTCGTCCTGCGTCACCACCACCGCGCCCGCCGTCGCCAGTTCGACCAGCACCGGGGCCGCCAGTTCGCAGGTCGGACAGTCCCGCTTGACCACCGCCAGCAGGCCGTCCTGAGGAAGTGCGTCTCGCCAGCCCATCGCCGCCCCGACCCCCCGCAGAAATAGCTTCGCGCAGTCTATGCCGACGCGTCCTCCGACGCCATGGCCTCCGCCATGCGGCGCAATTCGCCCTTGCGGATTTTGGTGCCGTTGGGGCTGAGCGTCACCGGGAAGTCGGCGATCGGGGCCGCCCGGAGCGGAACCTTGTAGTTCGCCATGGTCTCGCGGCACCAGGCGAGCACCGCCCGCTCGTCATAGGCCGCCGCGTCGGCCGGGCGCACGAAGGCGAAGGCGCGCGGACCGCGCGGCGTCGCGACGCCGACCACCTGGCAGCCGGAGACGGCGGGATGCGTTTCGAGATGCGCCTCGATCTCGCCGGGCGCGGTCAGGAAGCCGGCGAGGCGGAGCGTGTCGCCCATCCGCGCCTCATAGACGAAGCTGCCATCGGCGCGCATATGGCCGGCGTCGCCAGTGCGCAGGAAGCCGTCTTCGGTCATCGCCGCCGCCGTCGCCTCGGGATCGCCCTCATAGCGGAGGAAGAGGCTCGGGCAGCGGATCTCGATCTCGCCGGAAACGCCGGGCGGGCAAAGTTCGCCGGTCTCGACATGGCGCACCCGCACCTCCGCCTCCGGCGCGACCGGATAGCCGCCGCCGGCAAGCCGGTCGGCGAGCGGCGCCTCCGGGCGCTGCATCGCCATCAGCGCGCCGACCTCGCTCATGCCGTAAAGCCCGATCAGCGGCACGCCGCGCGCCAGCGTCCTGGCCTCGAAGTCCTCCAGCACCGGATTGAACAGCGCATAGCCGCAAATCCGCAGGCTCGGAAACGGCTCCGGCTCCGCCCGCGCGGCCAGCATTCCGGCGAACATGTCGTCCGTGCCCATGAAGTGGGTCACGCGGTGGCGGCGGAGCGCGCGGGCGGCCTCCGCCGGGGCGAACAGCGCCGCCAGCACATTCGGCGCGCCGCCGGCCACGGTCGCCATCATGGTGGAGAAGCCGAACACCCCGCAAAGCGGCGTGGCCTGATAGCTGACCGCGCCCGGCCGGTCCCAGCCGAAGGCCGCCACGCAGTCGCGCGCATGGCGGGCCACCGGACCCTGCCCGTGCAGCACGAATTTCGGCTTCGAGGTAGTGCCGGAGGTGGTGAACATGATGCAGGGATCGCCCGCCTCCGCGCGGTCCTCGGCCAGCGGCGGGGCCTCGAACAGCGCGCGGAGCGCGCTTGCCGGCTTGCCGGCGATGCGCTCCGGGGCCGCGCTTCCGTCCTCCTCCCAGGCCAGCACCCGCTCCAGCCGGGCGAGCGCGTCCGCGTCGATTTCGGCGAGCAGGGCGGGAAAGTCGATGTCCTTGAAGCCGGGCCACATGACCAGCGTGCGCGCGCCCGAGCGCGCCAGGATGTCGGCGACCTCCAGCGCCCGGAAGCGGGTGTTGACCGCGACCGCCACCGCTCCGAGGCGCGCGAGCGCAAAGAGGAGCGCCGGCCAGGCCGGGATGTTGGGCAGCCAGAGCGCCACCCGGTCGCCGCGCCCGACGCCCGCCGCCGCGAGGCCCGCCGCCGCCCGGCGCGAGCGCTCCAGCAGTTGCGCGTAGCTCCACGTCTCCTCGCCGTAAATCAGCGCCGGCGCGTCGCCCGCCTCCCGCGCCGCCCGTTCCAGCAGGCCGGAGAGGGTCTCGCCCATCACCGCCGCACGAAGCGCCGCACGCCGCCCTTGTCCTCGACCCGCTCGACGCGCCCCGAATGCCAGAGATAGTGGAGATGCGCGATCGACTCGCCGATGGCGAAGGACTGCTGGTGCAGGTCCAGCGGCCGGCGGAAGAACACCGGCAGGAGGTCGATGGCGTGGCGCGGCTCGGCCAGCGCCTCGCAGCCGTCCTCGAGGCGCTGGCCGTGATGGTCGCGGAGCTGCGCCAGGCGCTCATGCAGGCGGTAGAACGGCCGGTCGTGGCTGCAGAGCGTGAAGGTGTCCTCCGGCAGATGCCCGAAGCTCAGCGTGCTGTCGAGAAACTCCTTGAGCGGGTCGCCGTCCGGCTCGACGAACTGCACCGAGATATTGGTGGTGATGCGCGGCAGCACCTGGTCGCCGGAGATCAGCAGCTTCGACTCCGGGCAGGCGAGGCTGACATGCTCCGGGGAGTGGCCGCGCCCGATGATCGCCTGCCATTCGCGCTCGCCGATGCGGATGCGGTCGCCCTGCTGGATGCGCCGGTGGACGATCGGCGGGCGGACCACATTCTGGGCGTAGAAATTGCCGCGCCCGCGCATGGCGTCGATGGTGGCGGTGGCCATGCCGTTCGCCCGCCAGAAGTGCAGCATCTGCTCCATGTTGCGCTCGCGGGTCTCGAAGGCGAAATGCGAGAACAGCCATTCCGAGAGGCTCATCCACAGCTCGGCGCCGGGAAAGCGCGCCAGCAGCCATTGCGCGAGGCCCATATGGTCGGGATGGAAATGCGTCACCAGCACCCGGCGGACCGGCCGCCCGGCCAGCACCGTGCGAATCAGCGTCTCCCAGATGTCGCGCACGCCGTCCTTGTTCAGCCCGCAATCGACGACCGTCCAGCCGTCGCCGTCCTCCAGCAGATAGAGGTTGATATGGTCGAGCGCGAAGGGCAGCGGCATGCGCACCCACCACACGCCCTCCGCCACCTTGAGCGCCGCGCCCTCCGGCGGCGGCTCGGGGTGGGGATATTCGACGACGACCTCGCTCACGTGTCGAGTTCCGCGACTCGCGCCTCCAGCGCGGCGACCCGCTCGGCCAGCGTCTCCTGCTCCAGGCGCGCCTTCTCCGCCATGTCCCGCACCGCCTCGAAGTCCTCGCGGCGCACCAGGTCCATCTCGTCGAGCAGCTGTTGCAGCCGGTCGCGGACCATCGCCTCCATCTCCTCGCGCACCGCGCCGGCCGCGCCCGCGGCCCCGGCCGCCAGCCGCGAGAGATCGTCGAAGATGCGGCCTCTGGTTTGCATGGGTTCGCCTCCCGGCTTAGCGTGCGTGCGTCGCCTGCAAGATGGGCTATGGAATGCCGCTTGTCACCATGGCTGCCACGGTCGCCGTCGGAGCCGGCCGGTGATGCTGCCGGTCGTCGCCTTTCCGGCCATCGATCCGGTCGCGGTCGAAATCGGGCCGGTCGCCATCCGCTGGTATGCGCTCGCCTATCTGGCCGGGCTGTTGCTCGGCTGGCGGCTGGCGCGGCGTCTGGCCGCCGCCGCGCCGCCGGTCATGCGCCCGGAGCGGGTGGACGACCTGCTCGCCTGGATGGTGCTGGGCGTGGTGGTCGGCGGGCGGCTCGGCTATGTGCTGTTCTACAGGCCCGGCTACTATCTGGCCCACCCGCTGGAGGCGCTGTTCATCTGGCAGGGGGGCATGGCCTTCCATGGCGGGCTGGCCGGCGTGGCGGTGGCGGTCCTGCTGTTCGCGCGCCGCCATGAGCTGCCCGTGCTGCGCGTCGGCGATGTCGTGGCGACGGTCGCGCCGATCGGGCTGTTCTTCGGGCGGCTCGCCAATTTCGTGAATGGCGAGCTCTGGGGCCGGCCGACCGACGCGTCCTGGGCGATGGTCTTTCCGGCCGACCCGCAGGGCTTGCCCCGCCATCCGAGCCAGCTCTACGAGGCCGCGCTGGAGGGCCTGCTGCTCGGCCTGGTGCTGCTGGCGCTCGCTTTGCGGCCGCGGGTGCGGGCGCGGCCGGGAACGCTCGCCGGCGTCTTCCTGCTGGGCTACGGCCTGGCGCGCTGCTTCGTGGAGCTGTTCCGCGAGCCGGACGCGCATCTGGGTTTCATCCTGGGGCCGGTCACCATGGGGCAGATGCTCTCGCTGCCGCTCGTTGCCGCCGGCGTCTGGCTGCTGGCGCGGCGTCCGTGAGCGGAGATGCGGCGGCCGCGCTCGCCCGCAGGATCGAGCGCGACGGCCCGATCTCGCTCGCGGAATTCATGGCGCGGAGCAACGCCGCCTATTACGCCGGCCGGGAGCCGTTCGGCGCGGGCGGCGATTTCGTCACCGCGCCGGAGATCAGCCAGATGTTCGGCGAGCTGGTCGGGCTGTGGTGCGTCGATGCCTGGCGGCGGATGGGCCGCCCGGCCGAGGTCCGCCTGATCGAGCTGGGGCCGGGAAGCGGCGCGCTGATGGCCGATGCGCTCCGCGCCGCGCGGCTGGAGCCGGCCTTCCGGCCCGAGGTGCATCTGGTGGAGGCCTCGCCGGCGCTGCGGGCCCGCCAGCGCGCGCGAGGGTTCGCGGCCGTCTGGCATGAGCGGCTAGGCAGCCTGCCCGAGGGGCCGTCGATCTGGATCGCCAACGAGTTTTTCGACGCGCTGCCGGTGCGCCAGTTCCTCCGCATCGACGGCCATTGGCGTGAGCGCCTGGTGGATGTCGGCGAGGACGGCTTTCGCTTCATCGCCGCGCCGGCGTTGCGGCGCGCCGAAAGCGGCGCGGACGGCGACGTGGTGGAGGTGGCCCCGGCCGCCGCCGACATCGCGCAGGCGCTGGCGGCGCGCCCCGGATACGGCCTTGCGATCGATTATGGCTATCTGGAGGCGCCGGGCCGGCCGACCTTGCAGGCGGTGCGGGGCCATGCGCCGGCGGACCCGCTGGCCGCGCCGGGCGAGGCGGACTTGAGCGCGCATGTGGATTTCGCCGCGCTGGCCCGCGCCGGGCGCGCGGCCGGGGCGGCGGTCTGGGGGCCGGTGGCGCAGGGCGCGTGGCTGAAGCGCCTCGGCATCGAGGCGCGGGCGGCCGCGCTCGGCGGGCAGCAGGCGGCGCTGGCGCGGCTGACCGGCGCGGAGGCGATGGGGCGGCTGTTCCACGCGCTGGCCTTCGGCCCGGCCGGGGCGCCCCCGCCGGCGGGCTTCGAGGCCGAAGAGGGGGGAGAGGGCGCATGATGCAGAGCGAAGCGCTGGCCGGGCTGGGGGGCGTTGCGCACGCATTTCTCGGGCGCGAGGGCGGTGTCAGCACCGGCCTCTATGCCGGCCTCAATTGCGGCTTCGGCTCGCGCGACGACCGGCAGGCGGTGGCGGAGAACCGCCGGCGGGCGCTGGCGGCGGTGGGGGCGGTGGGGGCGGACCGGCTGGCGGTGCTCCACCAGGCGCACAGCGCCGAGGCGGTGGCGCTGCGCGCGCCGCCCCGAGGCTTGCGCGTCGACGGCATGGCCACCGACCGCCCGGGGCTGGCGCTCGGCATCCTGACGGCCGACTGCGCCCCGGTGCTGTTCGCGGATGCGCAGGCGGGCGTCGTGGGCGCGGCCCATGCCGGCTGGCGCGGGGCGCTCGCCGGCGTGCTGGAGGCGACGCTGGAGCGCATGGAGGGGCTGGGCGCGGCGGCGGGGCGCATCGCGGCGGCGGTCGGCCCCTGCATCGCGCAGGCGTCTTATGAGGTCGGGGCCGAGTTTCGCGAGCGCTTCGAGGCGGCGGACGCCTACAATGCCCGCTGGTTCGTCCCCGCCGCCCGGCCGGGCCATTTCCGCTTCGACCTTTCCGGCTACGCCGCCGCGCGCCTGGCGCGGGCGGGGCTTGCCAGCGTGGAGGCGCTGCCGGCGGACAGCTGCGCCGAGGCCGACCGCTTCTTCAGCCACCGCCGCGCCCGCCTGCAAGGCGAAACCGACTACGGCCGCCAGCTCTCCCTCATACTCCTTCGCAACCCGGCATAGCCTCCGCGCTCCGCCACATGCCTCCGGCGCGCGCGATGTCTGTATTCCGCGCCTGCCCGTTCCCCGAGCGGTTGCCATTTGCAGCGGCTCCGGTTAAAGGATCGGAGAGGATGAGGACAATGACTGACAGGATATTCGAGTTCGATCTGATCTTCACGCTGCCGGAAGGCGCCGATGACGAGGACGCCATTCTGGATAGCCTCTACGAGGCGGGTTGCGACGATGCGGTCGTCGGGCTGGGCCGGCGGGGTTCGGTCGGGGTGGCGTTCGTCCGGGAGGGACGGGACGCCGAAGCGGTGGTGGCCAGGGCAATCGGGCAGGCCGTGGCGGGGCTGCCGGCTGGCGCCGTGCTGAAGGAGGTCCGGCCCGATGCGGTGAGCCTGGCCGAGGGCGTCAGTCGGCGGCGGCGGGGGTCTGGCGGAGGGCGGTAGCCGCCGGGAGGACCTCGGCGATCAGGCGGCGGGTCTGGGACATGATCTCCTCGTCGTCGCGGCCCATCGGGCGCAGGATGAACTTGGAGATGCCCGCCTCCACGAAGGCGGCGATGCGGGCCAGGATGTCGTCGCGCCCGCCGACGGCCCATTGCCGGCGCGGGTCGCGCCCGGTGCGCTTCAGTTGCGCCTCGGCCGCGCGCGCCACCAGCGGCTCCTCCCAGCCGCCGAAGCGCGCATTCAGCCCCGTGCCGAAATGTTCGGGATCGAACGGCCGGCCTTCGGCCCGCGCCGCCTCGCGAATCGCCGCCACCACCGGGGCGACCTCCTCCGGCGCCTCGCCGCCGGCCTGCCAGCCGGTGCCCCATCTGGCGGTGCGCCGGATCGCCGCCCGGCTCGACCCGCCGATCCACAGCGGCAGCGGCGCCTGCACCGGGCGCGGCGAGATCGAGGCGCCCCGCATGGCGTAGAACTCGCCCTCGAAATCCACCCGCTCCTCCGCCCAGAGCCGCGAGACGATCTCCAGCGCCTCGTTGGCGCGCTTCGCTCCCCGGTCGAAGGCCTCGCCGCGCACCTGCCATTCCGGCCCGCGCGGGCTGCCGACGCCGAAGGCGGGCAGCAGCCGGCCCTCGCTCAGCACATCGACGGTGGCGCACTGCTTGGCGAGCAGCAGCGGGTCGCGCAGCCCGAGCGAGGCGACATTCATGCCGAACTTGATGCGCCTTGTGCGCCCGGCGAGCGCCGCCATCGCGCTCATGCACTCCAGGATGGGCTGGCGCGAGACCAGCCGGTCGGTCTGCCAGAGCGAGTCCACCCCGCCCTCCTCGCAGAGATCGACCCAGCGCCAGAAGGCGCGCGCATCCGAGAACGGAAAATCCGCCAGCCCCAGTCCGACGCCGATGCCCATGAGCCGCCGCTCCTGCTATATCCGGCGGCGACTATAGCCGAGAGGCCGGAGCGCCGGGAGACGAGCCCATGAAATTCGGATTCAGCATACCCAATCGCGGGCCGCTGGCCTGCCCCGAAGCCATCGGCGCGCTGGCCGCCAAGGCGGAGGCGCACGGTTTCGGCTGGCTGGCGGTGCCCGACCATATCGTCATCCCGAAGAGCTACGCCTCGCGCTACCCCTACGATGTCTCCGGCAAGCTCGCCGCCGACTGGGGCGACTGCATGGAGCAGCTGACCCTGATGACGCATCTGGCGGCGGTGACGAAGAAGGCGCGCATCCTCTCCTCGGTCATGGTGGTTCCGCACCGCCCGGCGGCGTTCACCGCCAAGGCGGTCGCGACCATGGACCGGCTCTCCGGCGGGCGGATCGATCTCGGCGTCGGCGCGGGCTGGCTGCGCGAGGAGTTCGAGGCCATCGGCGCGCCCGACTTCGATGCGCGCGGGCGCGTCACGGGCGAATATCTGCAAGCCTTCAAGACGCTGTGGACCGCCGACGAACCCTCCATGGCGGGCGAGTTTGCGGCCTTCGACGCCATCGTCTTCGAGCCGAAGCCGGCCCAGCGCCCGCATCCGCCGATCTGGGTCGGCGGCGAGAGCGCGCCGGCGCTCCGGCGCGTGGCGCGCTTCGGCGATGTCTGGTTCCCGATCGGCGCCAATCCGCGCCATCCGCTGGACACCCCCGAGCGCTTCGCCGCCGGCGTCGCCCGGATGCGCGCCGTGGCGGAGAAGGCCGGCCGCGACCCGGCCGAAATCGGCCTCGCCTTCTGGGCCAACTGGTATCGGGAGGACGTAACACGCGAGAACGACGAGGGCCGGCGCTTCATCCTGACCGGCTCGGACGAGCAGATCGTCGAGGACGCGCTCGCGCTCCGCGAGCTCGGCGTCACGCGGCTGCTGTTCAACTTCCTGCGCCCGACGCTGGAGGAGACGCTGGCCGCCATCGACCGCTTCCGGGAGAACGTCATGGCGAGGGTGGACCGATGAGCGAACTCGCGCTCACCGACGAGGTGCGCTTCAACGAGGCTGGCCTGGTCCCGGCGATCGCCCAGCAGCACGACACCGGCGAGGTGCTGATGATGGCCTGGATGAACCGCGAGTCGCTGGCGGAGACGCTGCGCACCGGCCGCGCCTGCTACTGGTCGCGCTCGCGCGCCGTCTTCTGGCGCAAGGGCGACACGTCCGGCCATATCCAGCAGGTGCGCGAATGCCGCCTCGACTGCGACGGCGACGCGATCCTCCTGCTGGTCGAGCAGACCGGCGCGGCTTGCCATACCGGCCGGCGCAGCTGCTTCTTCCGCCGGCTGGAGGAGGCGCCGGGCGGCTGACGCCTCGCGGCGGGCGCTTGCAAAATCCGTTGTGCAGTGCAACAAAGGCGGTCCGAGGAGGTCCCATGCTGGCAGCGATACCGAAAGAGACCGCGCCGCGCGAACGCCGGGTGGCGGCGACGCCGGACAGCGTGAAGCGCCTGCTGGACCTCGGCTTCGAGGTGCGGATCGAGCCCGACGGCGGCGTCGCGGCGGGATATCCCGACGACGCCTATGCCGCCGCCGGCGCGGCCATCGACGCGGGCGCGCTCGGCGAGGCCGATCTGGTGCTCGCGGTCCAGATGCCGGCCCCGGAGCGGCTGAAGCGCGGCGCGCTGCTGGCCGGGCTGCTCGCGCCCTTCGGCGACGACGACCGTCCGGCTGCGCTGGCGGCCGCCGGCGTGGAAGGCTTCGCGATGGAGCGGATGCCGCGCATCAGCCGCGCGCAGACCATGGACGCGCTCACCAGCCAGGCCAATCTGGCCGGCTATGCGGCGGTGGTGCGCGCGGCCGACCTGTTCGGCCGCGCCTTCCCGATGATGGTGACCGCCGCCGGCACCATCGCGCCGGCGCGCGTGCTGGTGCTGGGCGCGGGCGTGGCCGGGCTGCAGGCGATCGCCACCGCCAGGCGGCTCGGCGCCGTGGTCTCGGCCATGGATGTGCGCCCGGCCGCTCGCGAGCAGGTGGAGAGCCTCGGCGCAAGCTTCATTGAGATCGAGCACCGGCAGCCGAGCCTGGCCGAGGACGAGGGCGGCTACGCCCGCGAGATGGGCGAGGACTACAAGCGCGAGCAGGCCGACAAGCTGGCCGAGACGCTGGCGCGCACCAATATCGTCATCACCACGGCGCAGATTCCGGGCCGCCCGGCCCCGCGCCTGCTTTCCGCCGAGATGGTGCGCGCCATGGCGCCCGGCTCGGTGGTGATCGACCTGGCCGTCGCCCAGGGCGGCAATTGCGAGCTGAGCGAGACCGACCGCATCGTGGAGCTGGGCGGCGTGCGCATCGTCGGCGACAGCGATCTGCCCTCCAGCGTGGCGCAGGACGCGAGCGCGCTCTATGCGCGCAATCTGACCAACTTCGCCGAACTGCTGGTGGACAAGGAAAAGCGCGTGCTCGCGCCCGACTATGACGACCCGATCGTCGCCGCGACGGCATTTGCCCGCAAGGAGGCCGCCAATGGCTGATCCCCTGATCCAGGACGCCGCATCGCTGGCCGAGCGCGCCGGCCAGCTGGCGGGCGAGGCCCAGCAGCTGGCCTCCGACGCGGCCGAGTTCGCCAATCGCGCCGTGCAGACCGACGCCCCGGCGACGGACCCGGTGCTCTTCGGGCTGACCGTTTTCGCGCTCGCCTGCTTCGTCGGCTACTATGTCGTGTGGAAAGTGACGCCGGCGCTGCACGCGCCGCTCATGTCGGTGGCGAACGCCATTTCCGGCGTGGTCATTCTGGGCGCGATGATCGCCGCCGGGCCGGCGATTTTCGGCCTCTCCAAGATCATGGGCTTCGTGGCGGTGGTGCTGGCCTCGGTCAACATCTTCGGCGGCTTCATCGTCACGCAGCGCATGCTGCAGATGTTCCGCAAGAAGGGCGGCTGAGGCGATGGAAGCCTCGCTCGCGTCCTTCGCCTATCTGGTGGCGGCGGTCTGCTTCATCCTCGGCATTCGCGGCCTCGCCTCGCCGGAAACCGCGCGCCAGGGCAACTGGATCGCCATCGCCGGCATGGCGATCGCCATCGGCGCCACTATGCTGCGCCCGCAGATCGCCACCTTCGAGCTGGTGCTGGGCGGCATCGTCATCGGGGGCGCCATCGGCACCGTCATCGCGCTCAAGGTCAAGATCACGCAGCTGCCGCAGCTGGTGGCGATCTTCAACAGCCTGGTCGGTCTGGCCGCCGTGCTGATCGCCGCGGCCGCGCTGGAAAGCCCGAGCCTCTACGGCATTCCGCTGATGGACGGCCTCGCCACCCACAGCCTGGTGGAGATCATGGCCTCGACCGCCATCGGCGCCGTCACCTTCACCGGCTCGGTGGTCGCCTTCGCCAAGCTGCAGGGGCTGATGACCGGCGCGCCGGTCACCTTCACCGGCCAGCGGGCGGTCAACGCCTTCGTGGGGCTGATCGTGCTGCTGCTGGCGCTCGCCTTCGCCGGCTGGGGCACGGCCGGGCTGTTCTGGGCGCTGGCGCTGGCGGCGCTGGCCTGGGGCGTGCTGGTGGTCATCCCGATCGGCGGGGCCGACATGCCGGTGGTCATCTCGGTGCTGAACTCGGCCTCCGGCTGGGCGTCCTGCGGCATCGGCTTCACGCTCGACAACCCGCTGATGATCATCACCGGCGCGCTGGTCGGCGCCTCGGGCGCGATCCTCTCCTACATCATGTGCAAGGGCATGAACCGCTCGCTCATCCATGTGCTGCTGGGCGGCTTCGGCGGCGAGACCGCCGGGCCTGCGGGCGACGCCGCCGACCGGGGGCCGGTCAAGTCCGGCAACGCCGACGACGCCGCCTTCATGATGCGCAACGCCAGCTCGGTGGTGATCGTGCCCGGCTACGGCATGGCGGTGGCGCAGGCCCAGCATGCGCTGCGCGAGATGGTCGATCTGCTGGAGGGCGAGGGCGTGCGCGTGCGCTTCGCCATTCACCCGGTGGCGGGCCGGATGCCGGGCCACATGAACGTGCTGCTGGCCGAGGCCAATGTGTCCTATGACAAGGTGGTCGAGATGGAGGTCATCAACCGCGACTTCCCCTCCACCGACGTCGCCTTCGTGATCGGCGCCAACGACATCACCAACCCCTCGGCGCGCAACGATTCCTCCAGCCCGCTCTACGGGATGCCGGTGCTGGAGGTCGATCGGGCCGGGATGGTGATGTTCGTCAAGCGGTCCATGGCGAGCGGCTATGCCGGAGTCGATAACCCCTTGTTCTTCAACGACAATACGATGATGCTGTTCGGCGACGCCAAGGCCATGTGCGAGGGCGTCATCAAGTCCCTGGAATAGAGGCCCCTTTTCGATGGCGCGCATGGTGAAGATCGTCCAGTGGGACGAGCCGGTCGAGGTGGATGACGACCAGACGCTGCTGGAGGCCGCGCTGGAGCAGGGCGTGCCCTATCCGCACGGTTGCCGGTCCGGCAATTGCGGGGCGTGCAAGAGCCGGCTCTATTCCGGCCGGGTGGAGATGGAGCCCCATTCGGACTTCGCGCTGACGGAGGAGGAGAAGGCGAACGGCTTCGTGCTCGCCTGCCGCTCCCACCCGCAGGGCGATCTCGATATCGCCTGGGCGCAGGACGACGACGAGCTGGTGACGCACCCGCTGCGGCGCTTCGAGGCCGTGGTCGCGGAGCGCACCGAGATGACGCATGACATTCTGCGCCTCCGGCTGGCGGCCCCGGAGGGCGTCGAGTTCGCCTATGCCGCCGGCCAGTATGCCTCGCTCCGCTTCGCTGGCCAGCCGGCGCGCGACTACTCCATGGCCGGCGCGCCGGGAGGCGGGCTGCTCGAGTTCCATATTCGCGCCATGGACGGCGGCGAGGTGTCCAACTTCGTGCGCGACGGCGTCCGGGAGGGCGACCGGGTCGAGGTCGAGGGGCCTTACGGGGCCGCGCATCTGCGCGAGGCGCATCGCGGGCCGATCGTCGCCATCGCCGGCGGCTCGGGCCTGGCCCCCGTCAAGGCGATCGTCGAGACGGCGCTCGCCAAAGGGATGCCGCAGCCGATCTTTCTCTATTTCGGCGTGCGCGGCGAGCGCGATGTCTATCTGGAGGAGGCGCTCATGGCCCTGGCGCGCGAGCATGAGCGGCTCCGGGCGCAGATCGTGCTCTCCGAGCCGGAGGACGGGACGGCCCGGCGCACCGGCCTGGTGCATGAGGCCGTGGCGGCGGATTTCGACGATCTCGACGGCTGCAAGGCCTATCTCGCCGGACCGCCGGTGATGGTCGAGGCGGCGACCGAGATGCTGCGCATCCGCGACATCCGCCCCGAGGACATCCATGCCGACGCCTTCTACACCGAAGCGGAAAAGGCGGCGCTCAATGGCTGAACGGTTGCGGATCGCCAGCTGGAACGTGAATTCGGTCCGGCTGCGCGGCGAGGGGGTGGCGCGCCTGGCGGCGGAGCGCGCGCCCGATGTGCTCTGCCTGCAGGAGGTCAAGGTCGAGAACGGGCAGTTCCCGACCGAGCCGTTCCAGGAGCTCGGCTACCGGCACTGGGTGCTGAACGGCGTCAAGGCCTATCACGGCGTGGCGATCTTCTCGCGCCTGCCCATCGAAAAGGGCGGGATGCGCGACTGGTGCGGGCGCGCCGACGGACGCCACGCCTTCGCCACCGTGGCGGGGGTCGAGATTCACAATTTCTACGTGCCCGCCGGCGGCGATGTGCCGGACCCGGAGCTGAACGACAAGTTCGCGCACAAGCTGCAATTCCTCTCGGAACTGACCGGCTGGTGGCGGGAGCGCCGGGAGGACGGCGCGCGCCGGGTGATGGTCGGGGACCTGAATATCGCGCCGCTGGAGACCGATGTCTGGTCGCACCGCCAGCTGCTCAAGGTGGTGAGCCACACGCCGGTGGAGGTGGCGCATCTGGCGGAGCTGCAGGCGGCGCATGGCTGGCTGGATGCGGTGCGGCATTTCATCCCGCCGGAGCGGAAGCTCTACAGCTGGTGGAGCTACCGGGCGCGCGACTGGTCGGCCTCGGACCGCGGCCGGCGCCTCGACCATGTCTGGGCCGCGCCGGCGCTCGGGCCGGCGCTCGCCGGGGCCGAGGTGCTGCGCGAGGCGCGCGGCTGGGAGCGCCCCTCCGACCACGTCCCGGTGCTCGCCGACCTCGACCTCTCGCGCCTGTAAGCGGCGAGCGGGCGGGCGGGGCCTCCGCTATACTGGCCTGAGGGAGAGGCGAAGATGCGGTTGCCGAGGCGCGCCCCCGACGGCGATGAGCACCGCCCGGCCGGGCCGGACCTGGCCGGATTGCGGGATTTCATCGAAGACCGCGACCGCCGACCCGCTTTGCATTTCGTCGGGCGCGAGCGGGAAATCGCGGAGATCGAGCAAGCCTGCGGCCGGGCGCTGCGGCTGGCCCGCCGGAGCCAGGCTTTCGAGGGCGCGACCCGGCTGATCGTGGGCGCGCCCGGCGCGGGCAAGACCGCGCTGCTTGCCCATCTGGAGCAGCGCTGGACGAACTCTCGGGACCCCGAGGCGCCGATCGCGCTCCGGGTCCATGTCACGGAACTGGCCGACCCGGCCGCGATCGTGTCGCAGATCGCCGGGCGTCTCGCGCCGCGAAAGGCGAGGGCGCTGCGGCAGACCGCGAGCCGCAACCTCCAGGTCGGGCTTTCGGCCGGCGGCGTCGCCATCGGCGCCGGGAAGACGGTCACCGATGCGCCGACGGCGGCGGGTCTGGGCGCGCTGCAGCAGCTTTTGCCCGCGCCGGAATGGCGCCGCCCGGTCTGCCTCATGGTGGATGAAATCCAGAATCTCGCCAGCCGCGAACAGGCGGCGATGCTGCTCGCGTTTCACGAGGCCACGCATGGGCTGCCCGTGGTCCCGCTGCTGGCGGGCCTCGGCAATTCCGGGGAGGTGCTGGACGGCGCCGGCATCTCGCGGCTGGCCCGGGGCTCCGTCCACTGGCTCGGGCCGCTGGAGCCGGGCCAGCCGGCCGACGCCGTGCGGCTCATGCTGGATCATTTCGGTATCGACGGCGCCGCAGGCGAGACGGACCGCTGGGCGGCGCGGCTGGAAGAGCGCTCGGATCGCTGGCCGCAACATCTGAACGGCGCCATGGCGGCCCTGGCCGAAGCGCTGCTGGCGGCGGACGGCGCGCTCGGCAAGGTGGAACCCGACAGCGTGCTCGCGCGCGAGCGGGCCTACCGGGTCGAATCTTACGAAGCCAGGCGTAGCCCCGAAATGCGCGAGTCCCGGCGGTTCCTCGCGGCGCTGATGGCCGCCAACCCGGACGGCAAGCAGCCGGACGACATTCTGGCGGACATGGAGCGCCTGGCGCGCGACCGGGCGGGCTGGCGGTTGCCGGAGGGCATGACGCCCGGCCGCTTCTTCGCCCATCTGGTCCGCAAGGGCGTGTTGCAGGACGGTGGCGATGGCCGTTTCGCCTGCCCGATCCCGAGCCTCGGCCGCTATCTGATCGACAAGGGCGACAGCCCTGAGTTCGCAGTCTAGCGCCGCCGGCGGGAGGCGCAGGGCGATGTGGAAGCTGCTGCACGCGCTGCCGCCGGAAGCCGCGCACCGGGCGGCGGTGCGGCTGCTGGCGCTCTCGCCGCTGCGGCTCCGCCCGCCGGCGCTGCCGGCGCGCGCCGCCGGCATCGAGGCGCCCAATCCGGTCGGCCTCGCCCCCGGCTTCGACAAGCATGGGCAGGCGATCGCCGGCGCGCTCGGTCTCGGCTTCGGCTTCATCGAGATCGGCGCGGTCACGCCGAAGCCGCAGTCGGGCAGTCCGAGGCCGAGGCTCTTTCGCCTCTCCGAAGACCGGGCGGTCATCAACCGCATGGGCTTCAACAGCCAGGGCGCGGACGCGCTCGCGCGCCGGCTCGGCCGCTATCGCGAGCGCGGCGGGCGGGGCGTCGTCGGCGTCAATCTGGCCAAGAACGCCGCCTCGACGGACGCCGCCGGCGATTATGCGGCGGTCGCGCGGGCGGTCGCGGGGCTCGCCGATTTCGTGACCGTCAATGTCTCCTCCCCCAACACGCCGGGCCTCCGCGCGCTGCAGGCGGAGGGGGAGCTGCGGCGGATCGTGGAGCGCGTGCGCGAGGTGCTGGCCCCGGATGCGGCGCTCTGGGTCAAGCTCTCGCCCGATCTGGGCCGCGCGGAGCGCGACCGCCTCGGCCAGGCGCTGGCGGCCATGCCGGTCCAGGGCGTGGTCGTCGCCAACACCACGGTCTCCCGCCCCGTCGGCCTGCGCTCGCCCCGGCGCGCCGAAAGCGGGGGCTTGAGCGGTCGTCCGCTCAAGGCGCTTTCGACCGAGATGCTGCGCGACATCCGCGCCGCGACCGGGGGCAAGGTCGATCTGATCGGCGCGGGCGGCGTCGAGAGCGCGGCGGATGCGCGCGAGAAGTTCGCGGCCGGCGCGGCGCTGGTGCAGATCTACACGGCGATGGTCTATGAGGGTCCGGGTCTCGCGCGGCGCATCGCGCGGGAGCTGGCGAAAGACGGAGGGAAGCGCACGCCATGAGCGGCACTGAAATCGTTGCCGGCCTTGAGCCGCTGGCGGGGCGCTATGACGCTTTTCTGGTCGATCTCTGGGGCTGCTTTCATGACGGGCTGAAGCCCTTTCCGGCGGCGGTGGAGGCGCTCGGGCGGCTGCGCGCAGGGGGCGGCAAGCGGGTCTGCTTTCTCTCCAACGGCCCGCGCCGCATCGCGGCCCTGGTCCGCCGGCTGGAGGAGATGGGCGCGCCGCCGGACCTCCACGATGCGGTGATGTCCTCCGGCGAGGCGGCCTGGGCGGCGCTCAAGCAGCGCGACGACCCCTGGCACGCCCGGCTCGGCCGGCGCTGCCTCCATATCGGGCCGGAGCGCGACAACGATGTGCGCGAGGGCAACGGGCTGGAGATCGTGGAGCGGGTCGAGGACGCCGACTTCATCCTGTGCACCGGCGTGGACGCCTGGGACGAGACGGTGGCCGACTATGAGCCGCTGCTGGCGGCGGGCGCCGCGCGCGGCCTGCCGATGGTGTGCGCCAATCCCGATCTGGCGGTGCATATCGGCGACCGGCTCTCGATCTGCGCCGGCGCGCTGGGCGAGCGCTACCGCGCGCTCGGCGGCGATATCGGCTGGCATGGCAAGCCGTATCCGACCGTCTTCGAGCGCGCCTTCGAGGCGTTGGGCAACCCGGCTCCGGAGCGCGTGCTGATGATCGGCGACGGGCTGCGCACCGATGTCGCCGGCGGCCACGCCTTCGGCATCGACACGCTGTTCCTCTCCGCCGGCATCCACGCCGAGGAGGTGGGCGCGCCGCCCGATCCGGCGCGCCTCGCCGCGCGTTGCGCCGAACTCGGCGTCCCGGAGCCCGACTGGGCGACGACCGCGCTGCGCTGGTAGCGGACGGTCCGCCGCCGCCGGCTATTCGTCGGCGCGGAAATTGAGCTCGATCAGCACCCGGTTCGGATCGCGCACGAAAATCTGGCGGAGCTTGCCGCCCGGCACGATGCGGGTCTCGTGCTCATAGCCCTTCTCGTCGAGGAAGGCGGTGTAGCGCTCGAAGCCCTCCGCCGCGAAGGCCACATGGTCGATGACGCCCGATCCGGCCTCCTGCTGATCGTCCACGCCGATCAGATGGATCACGGCCTCCTCGCCGCAATAGAGCCAGGCGCCGGGAAAGGCGAAAGCCGGGCGCTCGCCGTTCGTGAAGCCCAGAATCTTCTCATAGAAGTCGACGGTCTCGTCGAGCTTGTCGGTCATGATGTTGACATGCTGGAGCATGGTGAGCGTCATCGGGACGGCCTCCTTCAGGCTTGGCTCGGCAGGTTGGAGGGAATGTCGGGATCGAGCGGCCAGAGCGGCCGGCGCAGATTCTTCCACGGGAACAGGCTGTAGTCCGACGCCGTGGCGCCCGGCCCGGCGACCATGACGATCTCGCGGGCGAGCGGCTCGAAGCCGGCCCGGAAATGCTGGCGCGACTTGATGAGCAGGAAGCGCATGGCCGCGGGGTCGATGCCGCAATGGGTGAAGCAGCCGACATCGAAGGGTTCGTAGCGCTCCTCGGAGACGACCACCAGGGCGGCGCCCGTGTCCAGCACCGCCGTGCGGCCGATGGAGAGGCGGACCCCGGTGAACATCGGGCCGGTGACCGTGAAGGCGCCGTCGGTGATGCAGCGCACCCGGCCCCGGAGCCGGAGCGGCTCGCCGGCCAGCCCCATCGCCGGCATGTCGGTCTTGCCGCCGACCGCGAGCTCGATCTCGGCCCCGACCCCGGCGGCGATCATCTCCGCCACCGCTTGCGGGTCGGCGAACGGCCCGGCCGCCATGCCGGTCAGCCCCTGGGCGAGGCATTCCCGGAGCGCCGCCATCACGTCCTGATTGCCGCCGGAGCCGGTATTGTCGCCGTGATCGACCAGCAGCACCGGGCCGGCGGCCTCGCCTCCGTCCTCCTCCGCCAGCCCGGCGGCGCGCACGATCGACTCCGCCATCGGCTCGATCTCGAACAGGAAGTCCTCGCGCCGGTCCCAGGCCTCGCGCATCAGGTCGAGCGTCAGCCGCTCCGCCCGGTCTCGCGGGCCGACCGTGACGGCCGAAATGCCGACATGCGGGATATCGGCGAGCGGGAAGCAGCCGAACACCGAGGCCAGCAGCACCTCGCCGCTCTCCTCGGCGGCGCGCGCCCGGTCCATGATCGCCTGCATCGGCGGCCGCGAGGGCGCATGCGCATTCATGTGCGGCAGCAGCGGCAGCGAATGCCAGGCGGTCGCGACCGCCTGGCCGGCCATGACGCGCAACAGCGCCTCGCCGGCGCGCTGGCCGGTCTCATACATGTCGATATGCGGATAGGTGCGGTAGCCGGCCAGCACGGTCGGCAGCAGCGCCAGGTCGCGGGTCAGATTGGTGTGGAAGTCGAGCGCGACGGCGATCGGCAACTCCGGCGCCTCGGCGCGGATGCGGCGCAGCAGCTCGCCCTCGCCATCGTCGAAACCCTCCGTGATCATGGCGCCGTGCAGGTCGAGGAAGAGCGCGTCGCAGCCGCCCCGGACCGCCTCCAGCACCGCCTCCGCCACCAGGTCGAGGATCGCGTCGGGCGCGGGCGCGCTCGGGTGCGCATTGGCGGCGATCGGCGCGAGCAGTTCCGCTTCCTCGCGCCCGGCGAGGTCGATAAAGGCGGCGAGCGGATTGTTGGTGCCGCGATAGACGCGGATCGCCTCCGCGCCGCGCGCCGGCCCGTCGGTCGGCCCGACGCGCCCGAAGGCCGCGACCGGCGTCGCCACCGGCGAGAAGCTGTTGGTCTCATGGCGCATCAGCGCCGCGACGAAGCGTTTCCGGCTCATGGCGGCCATTCTGTCCGAAGCCGCCCGGCAAGGCAAAGCCGCCGGCGCGGGCCGGGGGAGTGCATCGGCGCCGTTGATGATATAGACTGGGCGGGAGCGAGCGGGAGAATGCCGATGAGCGACGCCGGACAGGACCGCAACGAGCAGTTGCAGCAGATCATCCGCAAAGAGCTGGAGCGCCTGCTGACCTCGATCTCGGTGAAGTCCGTCACCGTGGAGGGTTATGAGGGGGCTTATGGCGATCCGATGCTTCGCGTCATCGTCGTTTATGAGCCGAGCGATGCGATACCGGAGATAACGGGACTGGTGAGGCAGTTGCGGCCGGTCCTCGCCGACCATGGCGAGACCCGTTTCCCGGTCATGTCCTTCGTCGCGGCCGAGGAGGCGGAGGAATATTTTGCACCCGCTTGACCTGATCGAAACTGCCCGTCGTCTGGCCGATACGGGCGAACGCAGGCCATATCAGTCGGATCTCCGTCGAGCTGTCAGCACGATCTATTACGCCCTCTTTCACGCGCTCTGCCTGAACTGCGCCGACATGCTGATCGGCACGACCAGTGCGCGACGCAGCGAATATGCCTGGCGGCAAGCTTATCGTTCGATCCAACATAGTCAAGCAAGAAGGCGTTTGAATGATGCGAAGAAGATACAGAGCTTTCCAGAAGAAATTCAAGACTTCGGAGATTTTTTCGCGACTGCCCAAGACAAACGGCATGACGCCGACTACGATCCGTATTACCGTGTCGCCAAATCGGACGTGCTGATAGACGCCGCCGAGGCGAAGTCTCTCATAGACCGGTTCATGGACGTCCCGCCTAAGGACAAGCGCGCGCTTGCAGCCTGGGTCACGCTCATCGATCGTTAGTGAGCGCCAGCCGCTTCTCAAGGGAAGGCCGCCGCCGGCGGGCCCGCCGCGCGCAGCCGCCCGTCATGCAGCAGCACCGCATCGGCGCCGCGACGAAGCGTTTCCGGCTCATGGCGGCCATTCTGTCCGAACCCGCCCGGCAAGGCAAAGCCGCCGGCGCGGGCCAGGGGGTGTATCGGCGCCGTTGATGATATAGACTGGCCGGGAGCGAGCGGGAGAATGCCGATGAGCGACACCGGACAGGATCGCAACGAGCAGTTGCAGCAGATCATCCGCAAGGAGCTGAAGCGCCTGCTGACCTCGATCAGGGTGGAGTCCGTCATCGTGGAGGATTATGACGATGACGATTCGATGTTTCATGTCATCGTCGTTTACCTGCCGAACGATGTCATACCGGAGACATCGGGACTGGTGAGGCAGTTGCAGCCGGCTCTCGCCGGACTTGACGAGGATCGTTTTCCGGTCATATCCTTCGTCGCGGCCAAGGAAGCTAAGGTGTATTTTGGAACCGCTTAAGCTGATCGAGACTGCGCGTTATCTCGCTCACTCGACCGGGCGCAGGCCATGACAGTACGACCTTCGTCGCGCCGTCAGCACGATCTACTACGCGCTGTTTCATACTCTGTGTCAAAACTGCGCCGACATGCTGATCGGCACCAGTGGAGCGGACCGTAGCAAACACGTCTGGCGGCAGGCCTATCGTTCGATCCAGCATAGTCACGCGAAAGAGCGATTTACAAACAAGTCGACCATGAGGGAGTTTCCGAAGGAAATTCAGGATTTCGGTAATGTCTTTGTAGATGCTCAGAAAAGCCGGCATAAGGCTGACTACGATCCATCCTTTCGCGTCGCCAGATCGGAAGTGCTGGCCATCGCAACGAAAGCAGAAGCCGTCATACGCCAGTTCAGGGCCGTCCCGATCAAGGACCGGCGCGCGCTGGCGGCCTGGGTCACGCTGGTCAATCGCCAGTGAGAGGAAGCCGCAGCCGGCGGGCCGGTTCCTACTCCGCCGCCGCCTTGCGGCCGTCGGCGCCCGCCACGCGCACCGAGGCGCGGACCACCGGCACATCCTCCCTGGCCAGCGGCGCCATATAGCGCTTGCGGGCGAGCGCGGCCTCGATATGGGGGGCGAGCGCCGCCGCCTTCTCGGCCTCGCGCGCTTCCGCCTCGCGCGAGAAGGCCGGCATCACCGTCTTTGCGAACAGCTCCAGCGATTCGCAGATATGCGCATGGGCGTTGTTGCCGGCCTGTTGCAGGAAGATCACCTGATCGACCCCGGCCTCCTGCATGTCGGCCAGATGGCGCGCCATGTCCGCCGGCGCGCCGATGCCCGCGCCGTCATATTCGGCCCGCGCCAGCGCCGCCTGGATCAGCGCGTCGGTGGCGGCGCCGCGCTTGGCGACGAACTCGCCCCAGAGGTCGGAATAGCCGGGGGTGAAGTCCTCCGCCACCAGCTTCTGCTGCGCATAGCGGAAGAACTCGAAATTGTCCTGGCCGCGCCGGATCGCCTCCGCCCGGTCCTCATGCATGGAGAAGGCGGAGACCATGGCGAGATTGGCGTTCACCGACCAGCCGAGCGGCGCGCATTCCTCGCTGCGGATGATGTCGTAATAGATCTTGGACCAGCTGCGCGCCTCTTCCGGGTCGAGGAAGGAGAAGGCGAGCGCGCCGACACCGTTTTGCGCCGCGACGCGGATCGTGTCGCGATTGGTGCAGGCCATCCAGAGCGGCGGATGGGGCTTCTGCAATGGCTTCGGCAGCACATTGCGGCAGGGCATGGAGAAGCCCTCGCCCTCGAAACCGGGATAAGGGGTCAGCACCATCATGTTGCAGACCTGCTCGGCGGCTTCCAGCGCCAGCGCGCGCTTGCGCTTGGCGGGGATGCCGAAGGCGCCCAGCTCCAGCCGCGTGGCGCCCTCGCCGATGCCGAACTCCACCCGCCCGTCGGAGAGCAGGTCGAGCGTCGCCAGACCCTCGGCGGTGCGCGCCGGGTGGTTGTAGTTGGGGATCACCTGGCGGATGCCGTGGCCGAGCCGGATGCGGCTGGTGCGCGCCGCGGCTGCGGCCAGGAAGACCTCCGGGGCCGAGGCGTGGCTGTATTCGTCCAGGAAGTGATGCTCGACCTCCCACGCATAGTCGAAGCCGAGCCGGTCGGCGAGGATCACCTGGTCCAGCGCCTCCTTGAGCAGCCGGTGCTCGGCGTCCTCGGCCCAGGGGCGCGGCAATTGCAGTTCGTAGAAGACTCCGAAACGCATGGGTCGGCGCGCCTCCCTCCGGGCGATATCGTCGAGAACGCCCGCAGCTTCGCCCCATCCGGGTTGCGTGTAAACCTTGGGCCGCCGCTTTGCGGCCCCCGCCCGAGCGGATAGTCTCCAGGGCCTGAACCGCAACCGGGCGACGCATCCGATGAAGATCCAGAAGTTCGAAGACCTGCACGCCGACGCCGGCTGGCGGACCTTCTCCTTCCTCAAGGTCATGACCGACGAGGGCCTGGTCGGCTGGTCGGAATATAACGAGAGCTATGGCAGCCGGGGCCTGAGCGCCGTCATCCGGGCGCTCGGCGAGACGCTGGTCGGCGAGGACCCGCGCGCGGTGGAACGGATTACCGCCCGGCTCTACGCCCAGACGCGCCAGGCGCCGGGCGGCATGAACGCCCAGGCGATCGCCGCGATCGAGAACGCGCTGCTGGACCTCAAGGCCCGGGCGCTCGGCGTGCCGGTCTATGAGCTGTTCGGCGGCCCGGTGCGCGACCGCTTCCGGCTCTACTGGTCGCATTGCGGCACCTATCTGGTGAACCATGCCGACATCATCGGCGAGGCGCCCTTGCGCTCGCTCGACGATGTGGAGGCGCTCGGCGCGCGCGTCGCGGAACGCGGCTTCACCGCGCTCAAATGCAACATGTATCGCTTCGACGACGGGCCGCCTCATGTCTATATGCCGGGCTTCGGCCGCGAGGCCGGGCAGGGGCCGGAGCTCAACCTCTCCCACGCCACGGTGCGCGCGCTCCGCAACCAGATCGCGGCCTTCCGCGAGGGCAGCGAGGGCAAGGTCGATATCCTGGTCGATCTCAACTTCAACTTCCGCACCGACGGCTATATGGCGCTCGCCCGCGCGCTCGACGATCTGGGCCTCTACTGGATCGAGATCGACAATTACGATCCCGAGGGGCTGGCCATGATCCGGCGCGCGGTCTCGACGCCGATCGCTTCCTGCGAGTCGCTCTACGGGCGGCGCCAGTTCCGCCCCTTCCTGGAGCGCTACGCCATGGATGCCGCGATCATCGATGTGCCCTGGAACGGCCTTGGCGAGAGCCTGAAGATCGCCGCCATGTGCGACGCCTTCGAGATCAACATCGCGCCGCACAATTTCTACGGCCATCTCTCGACCTTGATGAGCGCGCATCTCTGCGCCACCGCGCCGAACTTCCGCATCATGGAGATCGACATTGACGATGTGCCGTGGAAGGACGATCTGGTGACCGTCCCGCCCCGCATCGAGAATGGCGAGCTCATCCTGCCCACCGGCCCCGGCTGGGGCGCGGAAGTGAACGAAAAAGCCGTCCGCGCCCACCCGCCGAAGCGCTGAGGGAAGCGCGACGGGGCGTCAGGCGAGGGCTTCGAAAAAAGATCGGGCGCTCACGACCGCGCTGCCGGTCGTCCGGCCGGCCGGCGCGATGCCGCCTCGGCAATATGCAGAATCCGATCCGAGAGATAGGGGTGCCCGCGCACCCTGTCGTGAAAGCGCCGGTCGGCGGTCACCATCGGATATTGCGTCTGAATGGCGAGCGCCAGATAGAAGCAGTCATAGACCGGGTGGTCGAGGTCCGACGCCAGACGCGCGGCCGCCGGGGTGAGTTGCGCCATGGTAAACGGCGTCGAAAGCGGCGCGGTCAGCAAGGTCTCGACAGCGACGGCCAGATCGTCCGCTCCGATATCGCCGCGACGGCGCATGGCCCAGAGGGCGTTGCCCGCCTCGGCGAACACCAGCGCCGGGGCGGCCAGTGTCTCGCCGCCATTCAGAAGTCCGGCGGCTTCACTGGAAAAGTCTTCGGTCACCAGCCATTTCACGACCACGCTTGCATCCACGACGCAGCCGGTCACGCAGCGCCGTCCCGGTCGCGGTCGGCGCGGATCACTTCGCTGCTGTCGATCGACGATCTCAGGCGCTGGCGCAGGGCCGCCGCCCTTGCGGCAAAGTCCGCTTCTTGTCCAAGAAGCGTCGCGCGCAGAATTTCCCGATGCTCGGCCTCGGCCGAGCGCCTGTTGGCCGCCGCTCGCTGCTTGAGCGCGCCGACCAATTCGTCGCTGATCTTTCGCACTGTCAGTTGCGCCATCGGTTTTGCCTGCAAAATAGTGTCTTCATCGACGTCGCCTGCATTGTAGCATATCTCCCGACCGGCGCAATTCACCTGTCGCCGCGATGACAGGGCTTCCCGGCCGCAGAAGCGTCAGGCCGCCTCGCGGAGGAGGTCGGCGGCGCGTTCGCCGACCATGATGGAGGGGGCGTTGGTGTTGCCGGACGGCATGGTCGGGAAGATCGAGGCGTCGGCGATGCGCAGGCCCTCCAGCCCGTGCACCTTCAGCCGGTCATCCACCACCGCCTGCGGACCCGGCCCCATGCGGCAGGTGCCGATCGGGTGATAGGCGGTCTGCGCATTGGCGCGGATCCAGTCCAGGATCTCGTCGTCGCTCGAAACGCTCTCGCCGGGGTCGTATTCCGCGCCGCGCAGCGCCGCCATGGCGTCGGTGGCCATCAGCGCGCGCATCATGCGGAAGCCGTCGATCATGGCGCGCTGGTCGATCGGGTCGTCGAGGAAGTTGAACCGGATCGCCGGCTGCGCGTCCGGGTCGGCGGAGCGGATATGGATCGAGCCGAGGCTCTCCGGGCGCAGCTGGTAGCAGGCGATGGTCATGCCGGGGAAGGGCTGCAGCAGGCGGCGCTTGGGGTCCTTGACCGCATAGGGCACCAGATGCATCTGCACATCCGGCGTCTCCAGCTCCGGCCGGGTGCGCAGGAAGGCCAGCAGCGGCGCCGAAGGCAGGCTGAGGAAACCGCCGCGCGTGACCGCGTAGCGCAGCGCCTGGCCCGCCCGGCCGAGCAGCCCGGACATGCGCTCATTGTAGGAGACGCCCCTGACGCTCACCCGCCACTGGATGCGCGCATTGATATGGTCGCGGAAATGCTCGCCGACGCCGGGCAGTTCGTGGCGCACCTCGATGCCGTGCGCCGCCAGCACCTCCGGGCGCCCGATGCCGGAAAGCTCCAGCAATTGCGGCGTGCAGACGGCCCCGGCCGAGAGGATCGTCTCGCGCCCGGCCCGCGCCTCGACCGTCCGGCCGCCCTTCTCATAGGCGACGCCGACGCAGCGCCGGCCTTCCAGCAGCAGGCGGCGGGTCTGCGCCTCGGTCACGATCTCCAGATTGGGGCGCTTCATCGCCGGGCGGAGATAGCAATGGGCGGTGGACATGCGCCGCCCGTCCTTGATGGTGACCTGCGTCTTGACCACGCCCTCCTGGTCGGGGCTGTTATAGTCGGGATTGACCTTGTGGCCGACCTCGCGCGCGGCGGCGAAGAGCGCATCGTAGATCGGGTTCCGGTCCGGCACCTCGGTGACCTTGAGCGGGCCGCCCTTGCCGCGCACGCCGTCGCCGCCCTTCTCATAGTCCTCCATGCGCTCGAAGATCGGGGCGACATCCGACCAGCCCCAGCCGCGATTGCCCATCTGCGCCCAGGTGTCGTAGTCGAGCGGCTGGCCGCGCACATAGACCAGGCCGTTGATGCTGCTGGAGCCGCCCAGCAGCTTGCCGCGCGGCACCGGAATCTCGCGCCCGGCGGTGTTCGGCTCCGGCTCCGAGGTGAAGCACCAGTTGGCGGCCGGATTGTCGATCAGCAGCCCGAAGCTGACCGGGAAGCGCGAATAGGGATGGCTCGCCTTGCCGGCCTCCAGCAGCAGCACCTTGCAATTCGGATCCTCGGTCAGCCGGCTGGCGAGCGCCGCCCCCGCCGAACCCGCGCCGACGACGATATAGTCGAACCGCGCCTCATCCATGACACCCGCTCCCCTTCGCCTGGCCGCGACCTTGCGCCGCCGCAACAGTAAGCGGTTTCCGCCTCGGGGGAAACGCCGCGCCGGCGTCCCGTTCAGAAGCGGAGGCGCAGGTCGAGCCGGGCGCGGCCGTCCGTGCGCCCGTCATCGTCTTGCGTGTAGCCGCCCGAGAGGCTGGCGTCGATCGGATGCCTGCCGCCCCGGAACTCGAGCCCGGTCTCCAGCTCGCGCGCCCTGCCGTCGGTCAGCGCCATCTCCATGAAGGGCGACAGCACGCCATGCGGCGCCGCCACGCGAAAGCCGTAGCCGCCATGCAGCCGCAGGCCGGCCTCGGCGCGGTCGTCCCTCTCGGCGCTGTCTTCGCCGAAGCGCCGATAGTCGCGCCAGAGCGCATCCAGCTCGTCGGGATGCAGCCCGCGATGCGCCGATGCGGCGAGCGTCAGCCCCACGCCGTCGGCCTCCGGCAGCAGCCTTGCGGTCAGGCTCGCGCCGGAGGCCGCGTCGCCCGCCTCTGCGCGCCGCGTCAGCCAGCGATTGCTGCCCTCCAGCTCGAAGCGGCGCGCCGTCAGCCGGGCGCCCAGCTCGACCTCGGCGCTGGAGCCGCGCACGCCGTCGCCGCCCTCGCCATGCCAGGCGAGCGAGCCGAACGGCGCGACCGCCCGAGCGTCGGGCGAGCCGTCGAGCCGCCAGCCTTCGTGCCGGGCCAGCAGCGATCCGCGCGCCTGCCACACCTCCACCCGCTGCCCGCCGGTCGCCGACAGCGCCGCGCCGCCGGTCTCCAGCTGCATCAGGCCGGCGTCGCCCTCGAGCGAGAAGGCGAGGCCCCGCCACTCGGCCACCGGCTGGCGGCCGCCGACGGCCGCCGCCTGCATCTCCAGCGCCCGGCTCTGCCGGTCGCCATCGGCGTCGGCGTGCTCGAGCCGGCCGCGCCCGGCGCCGAGAAGGGTCCAGAGCGCGCCGTCGCCCCGCGTCTTCATCGAGGCGTAGGGCCAGGCCGCCGTCAGGCTGGTCGAAAGCGCGCCCTCGCCTGCGCTGTCGGTTTCGATGCGGTAGTCCGCATCGCCGTTCATCCGCGAGAACGCAACACCCATCACCATGCCGGTCGCAAGGCGCGTCTCCATGCCGAGCCAGCCGGTTTCGAGCGCGCCCCGGAACTGGCTCGTCCGCTCCGTCTCGCCCCGGAAGCTCGCGGAATCGCCCTGGCCCCAGACGGTCCAGCCGGCTCCGTCCGCCTCGCCGAGCGCCATGGTGAAGGCGCTGTCGCGGAAGAACTCCTCCCAGGCGATATCCCGCTCACCGGGCCGCTCGCCGGGCCGCTCCCGGCTCGCCTCCGCAACCGCCCGCCAGGGCGCCGGGAGCGCGCCGGTCGCGGGGGCTTCCCCCGCAAGCCCGATGCGCTCGCCGGCGACGGTGAACTGCGTCGCGCCGGCCTTCGGCTCGAAGCGCCCTGCGATCACCCGGGTCGCCCCGGAGAGGGTCTCGGAGGCGATGGCGGCCAGGCTCGACTGCACCGCCTGGCGCGCCTGGGCCAGCGCGACCCCGCCATCGTCCCGGACGATGACCGACAGCCACAGCGCCTGCGTTCCGCCGGGTCCGTGTGCGTGCGGCCTGCGCAGGGTGAGGACAGCCGTCCGATTGGCCGCGCCGCTGTCCTGGACCGCGGTGACCGCGATCGTTTGCGGCGTGTTCCATTCCGACGCCCGGAAATAGAGATAGCCCGGACTGACCGTCGCCACCGTCGGATCGAGACTCTCCACAATGAAGAACACGGACCTGTCGTATCGATGCGACAATCGCGCGGTGAAGCTGGCGGTCCCGCCCTCGTCGATCGTCAGCTTGTCGGCGGACAGCAGCAGCTGGCCGGTCTCGTCGTCGGCGACCGCGACCGGCAGGGTCGCGCTGACGCCGGCATAGGCCGCCGCGCCGGACGCCAGATGGGTCACCGTCGCCTTGCCATTGGCGGCGTCGGCGTCCTCGGGCGCGCTCGCCAGAACCGTCTGCGGGCTGCTCCAGTTCAGCGGCGTGAAGGTCAGGCTGGCGGGGCTGACGGCGGCGACCGCCGGGTCGCTGCTGGTGAGCGCGACCGCGACATCCGCCGACGGCGCGGTGTTGAGCCGCACGGTCCAGCTGTCGCCGGCGCCTTCCGCAAGCGCCAGCGCGTCCCGGGAGAGGGCCAGGCCGGGCATGTCGTCGTCGGGCGCTGCGATGGCCAGCGACGCGGTGACGCCGGCATAGTCCGCCGCGCCGGACGCGCGATGGGTAATCGTGGCCGACGCCGCGAGGAGGTCGGCGTCCTCGACCCCGGCGACGGTGACCGTTTGCGGCGTGTCCCAGTTGGAGGCGTCGAATCTCAGCACCGTCGGCGTCGCCATCGCGACCTCCGGCCGATCGATCTCCAACGCCACGGCGACCGGCGCCGGCGGCTTATGCGACAGTTGCACGGTGTAATATCGGACCGCCCCCTCGGCCACGGTCAGGCTCGAGTGGGAGAGCTTCAGGAACGCCGGATAGGTGAAAGCGCTCACCACGCCGGTCGATGGCCCGAGGCCCAGACGGTTTCGCGCGCGCCACTCGAAGTGATATTCCGCGCCGCTATCCAGAAAGGGAAGCTCCAGCGCATAGGTCGAGCCCCGTCTGGTCAGTTCGCTCGGGGCGAAATCGAGCGGCCGGCTCCACTGCGCTCCCGGCCGGTTCTCGCGGAAGCGCACGTCCCAGCTGTCGATGGCGCTTTCGTCCGCCGGCGGCTCCCAGGTGAGCTCGACGCTGTTGGTTCCGGTCGCCGTCGCCTTCGCATCGATCGCCGCGCCCGGCAAAGCGAGCAGCGCGGTGACCTCGAGGTCGGCCGAAACGCCGGCGAACTCCGGCGCGCCGGAAGCCGTGTGGGTGACGGTCGCCCAGTTGGCGGGGGAGTCGTGGGCCACGCCGGTCACGGTTACCGTCTGCGCCGCATCCCAGTCGGACGGCGTGAAGGTCAGGCTGGCGGGAGAGACCGTCGCGATCGCGGCGTCGCTGCTGGCGATGGCGACGGCGACCTGGTCCGACGGTTCGGCCGCCAGCCGCACGCTATAGGTGGCGGTGGCGCCCTGTCGCGCCTCCAGGGCGGCTTCCGAGAGCGTCAGCGCGGGCGTGTCCGCGTCCGGCACGGTGACGGCCAGCGAGTCGGACACGCCGGCGAAATCCGCCGCGCCCGAAGCCGTGAGGCGCACCCGGGTCGTCTCCTCGACCGCATCGTCGTCATCGACGCCGGTCACGGTCACCGTCTGCGGCCAGCGCCAGTCGGAGGGCGTGAAGGTCAGGCTGGCGACATCGACCGTCGCCACCTCCGGATCGTCGCTGGCCACGGCCAGCGTCACGTCGGACCGGGGCCGGGCCGACAGCCGCACCTCCAGGGCGGTCGATTCGCCCTCCGCGACGCTCGCCGTTTCCGCCGACAGTAGCAGCAGCCGGTCCATGCGCGGCGTCGCGGTAAAGGTCGCGGTCGCGGGGCCGGCGCCGGCGCCGTTGCGCGCCCGCCACTCGAACTGGTAGCTCGTCTCGTTGCGCAGGCCCGTCACGGTGTATTCGCGCAGCGCGCCGCCGCCCGGCATGGGCGCATACTCGCCCCAGTCCCGGCCGGGCTCCCGGTAGCGCAGCTCCCAGAAATCGACCGGCGAGGCGTCCACCGGCGTCCGCCAGCGCAGCGTGGCCTGGTTGCGCCCGGCCGAGACCGAGGGTTGCTGCGGCGCGCCGGGTGTCCGGGCCGTGGGCGTCGCCTTAACGAAGCCGGTGGAGTAGCCGGTCCCGGCGCTGTTCCGCCCCGCCCACTCGAAATAATACTCCCCGCCGGGCTGGAGGCCGGTGACGGTGTATTCGCGGCTCGCGCCGGGAATGACGATGTTCTCTTTCCAGTTGCCGCCATCGAGGCCGTAGCGCAGCTTCCAGTCATCGACGAGCGTATGCCCCGCCCAGTCCCACTTCAGCAACACCGATGTCTGGCCGGGGATCGCCCGGGCGTTCACCGGCGGCCAGGGCCGCTTTGCCTCATGTGTGGGCGTCGCCTTGACGAAGCCGGTCGAGGGGCCGGTCCCGTCGGCGTTCCGCGCCGCCCACTCGAAATAGTGCTCCTCGCCCGCCTCGAGGCCGGCCACCGTATATTGGCGCGCCGCGCCGGGGATGATGATGTTTTCGTTCCAGTTGCCGCCGTCGAGGCCGTGGCGCAGGTTCCAGTGATCGACATGCGGGTCGCCCGGTACCTTGCTCCAGCGCAGCGTGACCGAATATTGCCCCGGCGTCGCCGTCGGATTCATCGGCGCGCTCGGCCCCTCCACCATCCGCTCGGCGATCGGGCCCGTGGCGACGCCCGCGCCGGCGCTGTTTCTGGCCCGCAACTGGAACTCGTAGCTCATGGACTGGTGATAGCTGCGCACGATCTTCCGCGCGCCGCCGCCGCCCGGCGCGGTGTGGAAATCGCTGAACCAGACATCGCCATGGAGGACGTCGCGGGCGCGCCATTCCCAGGAATCGATATGGTCGGTATTCGCCGGCGGCTCCCATTGCAGAACGAAGGTCGCCATGTTGCCGGGGCCGGGCAATCGCGACAGCGTTACGTTGACCGGCGCGTCCGGCCGGCGGATGTGCGGCGTCGCCCGGACCGGGCCGCTCGACGCTCCGGGGCCGTCGCCATTCCTGGCGCGCCATTCGAAATCGTGGACCGCGCCCGGCTGCAGGCCGGTCACCACATGCGTGCGCGTGAGCCCGTCGCCGGGCATGGCGGCCCAGGCGCTCCAGGCTCCGCCTGCCGTCCGGCGGCGCAGTTCCCAGCTGTCCGTGGCGGCGATATCGGCGGGCAGGCCCCAGGTCAGCCGCACCGAGGTCTCGCCGGCGGCGGCCTCGGGCTGGCGCGGGGCGCCCGGCAAGTCCGGTGGCGGGTTCGGGTCGGCGGCGCCGGTCGTGACCGCGGCCGCGGCCGGGGGACCGGCATGGAGATTGTTCCGGGCGCGCCACTCGAACTCGTGGTCGGCATTGGGCTGCAATCCGGCCACGACATGCGAGCGCGTCGCCCCGCCGCCCGGAATCGCGGCGTAGCCGCTCCAGGCGCCGCCGGCGAGGCGCGAGCGCCATTCCCAGCGATGGACGCTGCCGCCGAGGCTGCCCGGCGCATTCCAGGCCAGCCGCACCGTCGTTCCGTCGGCCGTCGCCACGGGGTCGGCCGGCGCGCCGGGCGCGGCGTTCGGCGTCGCGCGCACCAGCTCGGCCGCAGGGCCGCGGCCGGTCTTGTTCACGCCGCGCAATTCGAACTCGTAGGTGACGCCATCGGTCAGCCCGGTCACGGTGTGTTCGCGCGCGGCCGACGCGTCATGGACATGGTCGTAAACGCTCCAGGCGCCGCCGACGGGGCGATGCCGGACCTGAAAATAGGAGACCGAATGCACATTGGCGGGGTCGTCCCATGTCAGCTTGACCTGGCCCGAGCCGGGCGTCGCCCGGGGATCGGTCGGCGGATCGGCGCGATTCCGGGTGTTTCCCGTGCGCTGGATCTTCGTATGCGCATACGGACCCCAGCCGACGCTGTTCCTCGCCCGCACCCTGATGTGATGCACCGCGCCGCCCCAGGTCATGGTGAGCTGCTTTCGGCCGTGCAACCTGCTACTGTACTGATAGATGCAGATTGTCGGGGCGCAGGTTTTGGGCAGGTCCGGCCACATGCAGCGGTAAAAACAGACTTGATGCGCATTGACATGCCCGGTGTTGGCGTTGCCGTCCCATCGCACATAAGTCGCCCCGCTGTTGGGGTAATATTCCGGCACGACATTCAACGGCCGGCCGGGGCGCCGGATCTGCGGTGTGGCGTTGTCCGCGACGGTGGGTCCGCCCCCTTCGTCATTGACGGCGCGCAGCTCGAAGTCGTAGGACCGGCCGCTGGTCAGCCCGTTCACTTCAAAGCTGCGGGCGGAAGCGCCGATCGCAACGGTCTTGAATTCGCTCCACGGGCCGTCGCCAGTGGGCCTGAGGCGCATTTCCCAGCGCTCGACCGGATCGGAGCCGACCGGCGGCTCCCAATGCAGCATCACCGAGGTCTCGTCCGGCTCGGCTGCGAAATAGGCCGGCGCGCCCGGCGTTCCCGCCGCCGCCGGCGATGCGAACAACGTCCCGACGGCAAGCGCCGCCGCTGCACAACCGCGTGAAAGCGAACGAAAAACAGGACGCCGGCCGAACATCTCGAACTCCCGGTAGTTTGGCAACGCAGTTTCGGTGAAAGGTTTCGGAAGTCTTGCCATAAAATCGATGCAAATATCGAATAACAATCATCACTTTTGTTTGAAACATAACGTCGCGGGCGCGTCTTCAGTCGGGCGGGCGGCCCGTCACCTGCGCCAGCACCCGCTCATAGCCGTCGAGCGCCCGGTCCATGGAGAAGCGCCGCGCGCCGGCGCGGAGCGCCTCCGGGTCCGCCGGGCGGGCCAGCGCGCGCAGCATGACTTGCGCCAGCCCCGCCGCATCGCCCACCGGGGCCAGCAGGGCCGGATCGTCCAGAATTTCCGACGGGCCGGCGGGGCAGTCGGTCGCCACCGACGGGCAGCCGCAGGCGAGCGCCTCCACCAGCGCGCCCGGAAAGCCCTCATGGCGCGAGGAGAGCGCGAACAGCGCCGCGCGGCTCATGCAGGCATAGGGGTTCTCGACCCATCCCGGCAGGGCGATGCTGTCCTGCAGGCCGAGCCGGCGCGCCAGGCTTTCGAGTGCGCGGCGCTCCGGCCCCTCGCCCAGGATCAGCAGCCGGCAGGGCCGCTCTTCCCGCACGCGGCGGAAGGCCTCGATAAGGGTCGGGAAGTCCTTTTGCGGCTGGAGGCGGCCGACGCCGAGCACCACCGGCGGGCCGCCATCGCGAAACCAGGGATGGTCCGGCTCCCGGCCGGCGCGGCGCAGCAGGTCGGGCGTCACGGCGGGGTTGTAGATGGGTGCGATGCGCTCCCCGGCGAGGCCGAGCGTGGCGGCGACATGATCCGCGACGCCCTGCGAGACCGCCACGATATGGGCCGCTTCCGGGAACAGCAGCCGCCGGCGCTGGCGCCGCCGCCCGCGAGCCGGGTCCGCATTGCGCATGACCGGAACCACCGGCGGCGGCGTCGCGACGAGGCGCGCGGCCAGCAGGGCCGCCATTTCGGCCTGCGCCAGATTGGCGAACAGCACATCGGGGCGCTCGCGCTCCAGATAATGCGCGACGCGGAGCGCCCGGTCGAGCGAAGCGCGACGCAGCAGCGCCGCCGCGCCGGGGCCGAAATCGCGGACCAGCCCGGCGGCGAGTCGCGCCAGCCGGACGGGCGGCGCGCGCCCCGCCTCCAGCACCAGGCTTTCCGGCATGTCGGCGCGCCTCCGCCGCGCCCATTCGGCTCGCCCCGAGAGCGCCAGCAGCCGGACGGCCGCCGGCGCCTCCTCGCGATAGGCGACCGCCGGCTCGAACAGCGCGACATCGACGCGGTGGCCGCGCCCGGCCAGCCCGCCGGCGATGCGCAACACCATCCGCTCGGCCCCGCCGCCGGCAAGATTGGCAATGAGCATCGCGATATGGGCCATGGGGAGCCCGTCGTTAGCAGAAGGTTCTGACGCGCCGGCGCCTTACCCCGCCGTGCCGCCGACGGTCATGGCGTCGATGCGCAGGGTGGGTTGGCCGACGCCGACCGGCACCGACTGGCCGGCCTTGCCGCAGGTGCCGATGCCGTCGTCGAGCGCCAGGTCGTTGCCGATCAGCGCGACGCGGGTGAGCGCGTCCGGGCCGTTGCCGATCAGCGTCGCGCCGCGCACCGGCGCCGTCACCCGCCCGCCCTCGACCAGCCAGGCCTCCGAGGCGGAGAAGACGAACTTGCCGCTCGTCACATCCACCTGCCCGCCGCTGAACTGCGCGGCATAGAGTCCGCGATCGACCGAGGCCAGCACCTCCTCCGGGTCGCGCTCGCCGGCGAGCATGAAGGTGTTGGTCATGCGCGGCAGCGGCGCATGGGCGAAGGACTGGCGCCGGCCGTTGCCGGTCGGCTCGACGCCCATCAGCCGCGCATTCAGCCGGTCCTGCAGAAAGCCCTTCAGGATGCCGTCCTCGATCAGCACATTGCGCCGCGTCGGCGTGCCCTCGTCATCGACGGTGAGCGAGCCGCGCCGGTCCTCCAGCCCGCCGTCATCGACCACGGTCACGCCCGGCGCGGCCACGCGCTGGCCCACCAGCCCGGCGAAGGCGCTGGTGCGCTTGCGGTTGAAGTCTCCCTCCAGGCCGTGGCCGACCGCCTCATGCAGCAGGATGCCGGGCCAGCCCGGTCCCAGCACCACCGGCATCTCGCCCGCCGGGGCGGGGCGGGCGTCGATCTTGACCAGCGCCTGGCGCAGCGCCTCATCGACCTGCGCGCGCCAGGCGGCCTCCTCCAGAAAGGCCGCGAATCCGACCCGTCCGCCGCAGCCCCGGCTGCCGGTCTCGATACGCCCGTCGGGGGCGCGCACCGCCAACTGCACGTCGATGCGCACCAGCGGGCGGATATCCGCCGCCGCCTCGCCGCCGGGGCGCTGGATGCGCACCGCGTGCCACTGGCCGGTCAGCGCCGCCGACACCTGCACGACGCGCGGGTCGGCGGCGCGCGCATAGGCGTCGATGCGCGACAGCAGCGCCGCCTTCTCGGCGAAATCGGGCGCGTCCAGCGGGTTCTCCGGCCCGTAAAGGCGCCGGTTGGCGGCCGCCGGCGCCAGCGCCAGCGCGCCGCCCCGCCCGGAGCCGACGGCGCCGATGGCCTCGGCGGCGCGCCTGAGCGCGGGTTCGTCGAGACAGGCCGCATGGGCGTAGCCGGTGGTCTCGCCCGCCATGGCGCGCATCCCGAAGCCCTGCGAGATGTCGTAGGAGGCGGCGCGCAGCCGCCCATCGTCGAGCGTCAGCCCCTCCGAGAGCGCATAATGCAGATAGAGCTCGCCATCCTCCGCGCCCCGCAGCGCGTCGTCGAGGATGCGCTCGGTCGCCGCGCGGTCGAGCCCGGCGCGGTCGAAGAACAGCGTCTCGGTCAGGTCGAGCGCGGCGGGGCGGGCGTCGGCGGGCGAGGCGGAAGGCATGGCTGCGCAAGGCTCCTCGAGGGTTGCGGCCGGGGGCGGGATGGGCGAGTTTAGCGCAGCCGGGCCGAACTTGGGACAACGGGTCGCATAACCCGGTCGGGGCGCCGCTTCTATGGTCCGGGGGTCTGTGGAAAGCCCGGTTTACGGGCTATAAGCAGGGCTGTCCGAGGGTATTGGAGGATCAGTCGGCCATGAACAGGATCGCCGGTTTCGGCGCCGCCTTCCTGCTGTCGGGCCTCGCGGCCGGGCCGGCCGCGGCCGGCCAGCCGGAGCCCTGGGCGTTCGGCTTCCAGGAGGCCGCGACGCCGACCATGCGCAATATCGTGTGGTTCCACGATATCGTCCTCCTCCCGCTCATCACGGTCATCACGCTGATCGTCATGTGCCTGATGGGCTACGCCATGTGGCGCTTCCGGGCCTCGCGCAACCCGGAGCCGAGCCGGCGCACGCACAACACGATGATCGAGGTGCTGTGGACCGCCATCCCGACGGTCGTCCTGGTGCTGCTCGCCATCCCGTCCTTCCGCATCATGTATGAGAACGACCGCATCGAGCAGGCGGACATGACGCTGAAGACCATCGGGCGGCAGTGGTACTGGTCCTATCAATATCCCGACCACGGCGATTTCGAGTTCGACAGCAACATGATCCCGGACGAGGAGATCGACCCGGCGGCGGGCCAGGTGCGCCAGCTCTCGGTCGATAATCCGGTCTATCTGCCGGTCAACAAGAACATCCGCGTGCTGTTCACCTCCTCCGACGTGCTGCACGCCTGGGCGCTGCCGGCCGCCGGGGTGAAGCTCGACAATGTGCCCGGGCGGGTCAACGAGACCTGGATGCGGATCGAGAAGCCGGGCGTCTATTACGGCCAGTGCTCGGAGCTTTGCGGCACCGGCCACGGATACATGCCGATCGAGGTGCGCGCCGTCAGCCAGGAGGAGTTCGACGCCTGGGTGGCCAAGGCGCGCGAGGAATACGCCCAGGCCGACGAGACGCCGGACGGCGCGCCCGAGCTGCGCCTCGCCGGCCTCGCCGCCGCACGCTGAACGCAGGGGTCCGTCCCATGGCCTACGCCGCCGCCGACCATCACGATCACCACGATCACAAGCCCGGTTTCTTCGTCCGGTGGTTCTTCTCCACCAACCACAAGGACATCGGGACGCTCTATCTGCTGTTCGCCATCTGCGCGGGGCTGATCGGCGGCGCCTTCTCGATCGTCATGCGCATGGAGCTGGCCGAGCCCGGCGCGCAATATCTGATCGGCCCCGACGGCCAGATGGACGGCCAGCTGTGGAACGTGTTCATCACCGCCCACGGCCTCATCATGGTGTTCTTCGTGGTGATGCCGGCGCTGATCGGCGGCTTCGGCAACTGGATCGTGCCGATCATGATCGGCGCGCCGGACATGGCCTTCCCGCGCATGAACAATATCAGCTTCTGGCTGATCGTCCCGGCCTTCATCCTGCTGCTGCTCTCGGCGGTGCTGGATATCGGGGCCGGCACCGGATGGACCATCTACCCGCCGCTATCCTCCAGCATCGGCCATCCCGGCATGTCGGTCGATATGGCGATCTTCGCCCTGCATCTGGCCGGCGCGTCGTCCATCCTGGGCGCGATCAACTTCATCACCACCATCTTCAACATGCGCGCGCCGGGCATGACGCTGCACCGCATGCCGCTGTTCGTGTGGTCGATCCTGGTCACCGCCTTCCTGCTGCTGCTGTCGCTGCCGGTGCTGGCGGGCGCCATCACCATGCTGCTGACGGACCGCAATTTCGGCACCGCCTTCTTCAACTTCGAGGGCGGCGGAGACCCGATCCTGTTCCAGCATCTCTTCTGGTTCTTCGGGCATCCCGAGGTCTATATCATGATCCTGCCGGCCTTCGGGATCGTCAGCCAGATCGTCTCGACCTTCTCGCGCAAGCCCGTGTTCGGCTATCTCGGCATGGCCTACGCCATGGTGGCGATCGGCTTCGTCGGCTTCATCGTCTGGGCGCACCACATGTACACGGTGGGCCTCGACATCGACACCCGCGCCTACTTCACCGCCGCGACCATGGTGATCGCCGTGCCCACGGGCATCAAGATCTTCTCCTGGATCGCGACCATGTGGGGCGGCTCGATCCGCTTCGACACGCCGATGCTCTGGGCGCTCGGCTTCATCTTCCTGTTCACCATCGGCGGCGTCACCGGCGTGGTGCTGGCCAATGCGGGCGTGGATATGGCGCTGCACGACACCTACTATGTCGTCGCCCACTTCCACTATGTGCTGTCGCTCGGCGCCGTGTTCGGCATCTTCGGCGGCATGTATTACTGGCTCGGCAAGATGTGCGGCCGGCAATATCCGGAATGGCTCGGCAAGCTGCATTTCTGGATCACCTTCATCGGCGTCAACCTCACCTTCTTCCCGCAGCATTTCCTCGGCCTGCAGGGCATGCCGCGCCGCTATCCGGACTATCCGGACGCGCTCGCCGGCTGGAACATGGTGTCGTCGCTCGGCGCCTATCTCTCCTTCGCCGGCGCGGTGCTGTTCATCCTGCTGCTGGTCTATACGCTCACCAGCGGGCGCCGGGTGGCGGAGAACTATTGGGGGCCGGGCGCGACCACCCTGGAGTGGACCGTGCCGTCGCCGCCGGCGTTCCACACCTTCGACGAGATCCCGGAGGTCAAGGACGAGGAATACGCGCACTAGCGCGCGCATTGCGAACCCGGCGCCCCCGGCGCCGGGCCTGCGGAGGCCCCACCGGAACCCCATGAACGACGCATCCTCCACCGCAACCGCCGCCGGCCTCGCCCCGGCCAGCGTCGGCGACTATCTGGCGCTGCTGAAGCCGCGCGTCATGTCGCTGGTGGTGTTCACGGCGGCGGTCGGCATGGCGATCGCGCCGGGCGCGCTGCACCCGCTGCTGGCGGCCGTGGCGCTGCTCTGCTGCGCCGTCGGCGCGGGCGCGTCGGGGGCGGTCAACATGTGGTACGACCGCGATATCGACGCGGTGATGGCCCGCACCCGCGACCGCCCGCTGCCGCAAGGGCGCATGGCCCCGGACGACGCGCTCGCCTTCGGCATCCTGCTGGCGCTCGGTTCGGTCGGCCTCATGGGGCTGGCGGCCAACTGGCTCGCCGCCGGCCTGCTGGCGCTCACCATCGCCTTCTATGTCTTCATCTACACCATGTGGCTGAAGCGCCGCACGCCGCAGAACATCGTCATCGGCGGCGCGGCCGGCGCGCTGCCGCCGGTGATCGGCTGGGCGGCGGCGACCGGCGAGGTCTCGCTGACGGCGCTCGCGCTCTTCGTCATCGTCTTCCTGTGGACGCCGCCGCATTTCTGGGCGCTGGCGCTCACCCGCACGGGCGACTACGCCGCGGCCGGCGTGCCGATGCTGCCGGTGACCGCGGGCGCGCGCGAGACCCGCCGGCAGATCGCGATCTACAGCGCCCTGCTGGCCCCCGCCGGCCTGCTGCCGGTGCTGACGGGAGGCCTCGGCTGGGTCTATGGCGCCGCGGCCGCCCTGCTCGGGCTCGAATTTCTGCGCCGCGCGGCGCTGGTCTGGCGGCGCGCCGACGACGCCAGCGCGCGGGGGCTGTTCGGCTTCTCGCTCGTCTATCTGGCGGCGCTGTTCTTCGCCATGCTCGTGGACCGGGCGCTGGGGCTATGAATGACGGAGCGTTCGGAAAGAGAGCGGCGCCGGCGCATCAAGAACCGCGTGCTGCTTGCCGTGCTGCTGGCCTTCGTGGTCATCGTCTATGCGGTCAGCATGGTGCGCATGGGGGGCGGGTGAGCCATGGCTGAGGCGCGCGGCGGCAATCGGCGCCTGGCGGTGGCGCTGGTGGCAATTCCGGTGCTGATGGGCGCGCTCGCCTGGGCGTCGGCGCCGCTCTATCGCCTGTTCTGCCAGGTGACCGGCATCGCCGGCACGCCAGGCGTCGCGGCCGAGGCGCCGGGCGCGAGCGAGACCGGGCGGCAGATCGAGATCCGCTTCAACGCCGACATCTCCCCCGGCCTCGACTGGCGGTTTGCGCCGGTCGAGCGCGCCATGACGGTGACCGTGGGCGAGCGCGCGCTCGCCTTCTACCGGGCGCGCAATCTGGGCAGCGAGCCGCTTGTCGGCGCGGCGACCTTCAATGTGACGCCGCTCAAGGCCGGCGCCTATTTCAGCAAGATCGACTGCTTCTGTTTCGAGGAGCAGCGCCTGGAGCCGGGCGAGAGCGTGGACATGCCGGTGTCCTTCTTCGTCGATCCGGCGATCGCCGAGGATGCGGGCGTCCGCGATGTCGGCTCGATCACGCTCTCCTACACCTTCTTCAGGGCAGACGAACCCTCCGGCGGCGCGCCCGACGGCGCCCGCGCCGCGATCGAACGGGAGCAAACCCATGGCGGATAGCCACGTCCAGAAACACCCCTACCATCTGGTCGATCCGAGCCCCTGGCCGCTGCTGGGCGCCATCGCCGCCTTCCTGCTGACCCTGGGCGGCGTGCTCTTCATGCATGACGGGATCGTCTGGGTCATGCTGCTGGGGCTGGTCATGGTGTTGGTCACCATGGTGGTCTGGTGGCGCGATGTGATCCGCGAGGCCGAGCATGAGGGCCACCACACCCAGCCGGTGCAGGTGGGGCTGCGCTTCGGCATGGCGCTCTTCATCGCGTCGGAGGTGATGTTCTTCTCGGCCTTCTTCTGGGCCTTCTTCGACGGCGCGCTGTTCTTCGGCGCGGAGGAGATGCCGGGCCGCATCGAGGCGACCGGCGGGGTCTGGCCGCCGGTCGGCGTCGTGCCCTTCGAGGCTTTCGGCCTGCCCTTCCTCAACACCATGATCCTGCTGCTCTCCGGCGTCACGGTCACCTGGGCGCACCATGCGCTGCTGCATGGCGACCGCGCCGGGCTGATCCAGGGCCTGGCCTGCACGGTCGCGCTCGGCGTGCTGTTCACCGCCTGCCAGGCGTTCGAATACAGCCACGCCGCCTTCGGCTTCCGCGAGGGCATCTATCCCTCCACTTTCTTCATGGCGACCGGCTTCCACGGCTTCCATGTCATCATCGGCACCTGCTTCCTCGCCGTCTGCCTGTTCCGGGCGATCAAGGGGCATTTCACGCCGCAGCACCATTTCGGCTTCGAGGCGGCGGCCTGGTATTGGCATTTCGTCGATGTCGTCTGGCTGTTCCTGTTCTCGGTCGTCTATATCTGGGGCAGCTAGGCCATTCGCCGCCGGGCGCCGTTTGCGGTCGTCATCCTGCCGGCGTTCGCGCTGCTGGTCGGCCTCGGCCTCTGGCAGCTCGACCGGCGGGAGTGGAAGCAGGGGCTGATCGACCGGGCGTCGGCGCGGCTCGCCGACCCCCCGCTGGCGGCGCTCGCCGATATCGGCCCCGACGACGCCTGGCGCCGCGTCTGGCTGGAGGGCGTCTGGGAGACGCCGGAACTGCTGCTCCAGAACCGCACCTGGAACGGGCGCGCCGGCTTCGACGTGCTGGCGACCTTCCGCCCGGCGGGCGCGGAGATGTCGGTGCTGGTCAATCGCGGCTGGGTGGCGCGGGACCGCCGCCTGCCCGGGACGCGCCCGCCGCCGCCGGCCCGGCTCGAGGGCGTGGCGCGCTTTCCCGCCGAGCCGGGGCCGTTCGCGCCCGACAACGACCCGGCGGCGGGCATGTGGTTCCATATCGACCCCGAGGCGGTGGCGGCGCATCTGGCGCGCCCGCTGGCGCCGTTCTATCTCCAGGCCGCGCCCGCCGCCGGCGCGCCCGACTGGCCGCGCGCCCGCCCGCCCGAGCCGCGCTTTCGCAACGACCATCTCGGCTATGCGCTCACCTGGTTTGCGCTCGCCGGGGCGCTGGCTATCTTCTATCTCGTCTGGCGCCGCCGCGCCGGGAGGGAGGGCCATGTCCCGCCAGCTTCGGCTTAATCTGTTCGTTCACAGCCGCGGCCATCATGAGGCGTCCTGGCGCCATCCGCAGGCCTCGCCGCTGGCGCTGACCGATTTCGAGTTCCACCGCGAGCTTGCCTGCAAGGCGGAGGCGGCCGCCTTCGATTCGATCTTCCTGGCGGATACGCTCTCCATGGCCGCCGAGGTGGCGCATACGGCGCGCAGCTGGCTGGAGCCGATCACGCTGCTGGGCGCGCTCGCCGCCGCGACCTCGCGCATCGGGCTGATCGCGACGGCCTCGACCACCTATACCGAGCCGTTCAACCTCGCGCGCCAGTTCGCCTCGCTGGACCATATCAGCCGGGGGCGCATCGGCTGGAACATCGTGACCTCCTGGTCGGTGGCGGCCGCGCATAATTACGGCGACGATGCGCAGGTGAGCCACGCCGAGCGCTACGCCCGCGCCGAGGAATATATGGCGGTCGTCAAGGCGCTCTGGGACAGCTGGGCCGACGACGCCGTGCTCGACGACCGCCCGGCGGGCCGCTATGCGCGCGCCGAAGCCATCCGCGCGCCCGACCATGCCGGGGCCTGGTACAAGGTCGCCGGGCCGCTGAACATGCCGCGCTGCCCGCAGGGCCGGCCGGTGTTCGTGCAGGCGGGCTCGTCGGAGACCGGGCGCGACTTCGCCGCCCGCCACGCCGAGGTGGTGTTCACCGCGCAGCTGGAGAAGACCGCGGCGCAGGCCTTCTATACGGACCTGAAGGCGCGGGCGGCGAAGGCGGGGCGCGACCCGGAGCTGGTGGCGATCCTGCCGGGCTTCAGCCCGCTGATCGCCGAGACGCGCGAGGAGGCGGAGCGTCTGGTGCTGGAGCTGAACGGGCTGGCCGATCCCGAGGTCGGCCGGCAGCGGCTCTCCGGGCGCTTCGGCGGCTTCGATTTCGGCCATCTCGAACTCGACCGGCCGCTGACCGCAGCGGACTTCCCCGATCCCGACAGCGTGCAGGCGGCGCGGAGCCGGGCGGCGACCATCGTCGGCCTGGTCGAGCGCGAGCGCCCGACCTTGCGCCAGCTGCTGGCGAAGCTCGCCGGCGCGCGCGGCCACTACACCTTCGCCGGCACGCCGGAAGAGACCGCCGACTTCATGGAGGAATGGCTGCGGGACGGCGCGGCCGACGGCTTCAACCTCATGCCGCCCGTGCTGCCCTGGATGCTGGATGTCTTCATCGAGCGGGTGCTGCCGATCCTGCGGGCGCGCGGCCTCTTCCGCGAAGCCTATGCCGGCCGGACGCTCCGCGCCCATTACGGCCTCCCGAGGCCGGCGGCGGAACCGCCGCCCGGGTCGAGGCCGATCCGACCGCAGCCAGAAGGAGCGCCGGCATGAGCGCAACACCCGTCGCCTTCTACTCGGAGGGCTTCCGGCTGGTCGGGGACCTTTACCGGCCGAGCGACCTCGCGCCCGGCGAGCGCCGCGCCGGCGTCGTGCTTTGCCATGGCTATACCGGGGTGAAGGACCTCTATCTGCCGGACAATGCGCGCGTGCTGGCGGAGGCCGGCTATGTCGTGCTCGCCTTCGACTACAAGGGCTGGGGAGATAGCGAGGGGCCGCGCACGCGCCTTGCCCCCTACAGCCGGGTCGCGGACACGCAGGCGGCGCTGACCTGGCTCGGCGCGCAGGAGGAGGTCGATGAGGCGCGGCTCGGCCTCTACGGCACCAGCTATGGCGGAGCGACGGTGGTCTGGACGGGCGCGGTGGACCGGCGGGTGAAATGCGTGGTCAGCGTGGTCGGCGTCGGGCATGGGGAGCGCTGGATGCGCAGCGTGCGCCGGCCGGACGAGTGGTTCGACCTCCTGGAGCGCTCCGCCGGGGACCGCGTGCAGCGCGCCATGGAGGGCCGGTCGGCGTCGGTGGATCGCAGCGAGGTGCTGCTGCCGGACCGCCAGTCGGCGGCGCTCGCGGCCGCCGCGCGGCAGGGCGTGCCGTCGGCGCTCAACACGCTGCCGCTCGAATATGTGGACGAGACGCTCGGCTTCCACCCGGAATGGGTGGTGGACCGGATCGCGCCCCGCCCGGCGCTGTTCATCACGACCGACGACGACCGGCTGGTGCCTCCCGAGGAGTCGCAGGCGCTCTACGACCGCGCCGGCGAGCCGAAGAAGCTGGTGGTGCTGCAGGGCTACGGCCACTATGAGGTCTATGCGGAGCCGGCCTTCAGCGAGGTCATGGCCGAAACCCTCGCCTGGTTCCGCCAGCACCTGCCGGCGGCCTGAGCGGGCGGAGCGACGGATGACGATGCGCTATCTCAGCACGCGCGGCGGGGCGGCGGAGCGGGATTTTTCGGGCGTGCTGCTGACCGGGCTTGCCGACGATGGCGGGCTCTGGCAGCCGGGTTGCTGGCCGGTGCTCGACAAGGCTGCGCGCGCGCCTGGGGCCGCTTACGCCGAGCGCGCCTTCGCGGTCACCCGGCCGTTCGTCGCGGGCGCGCTCGACGAGGGCGCCTGGCGGGCCATGCTCGCGGAGGTCTATGCCGGCTTCCGGCATCGGGCGGTTGCGCCGCTGGCGCAGATCGACAGCGCGCTCTGGCTCATGGAGCTTTTCCACGGGCCGACCTTCGCCTTCAAGGACCTCGCCATGCAGGTGCTGGGGCGGCTCTTCGACCATGTGCTGCGGGCGCGCGGCGAGCGCGTGACGATCATCGGCGCGACCTCGGGCGACACCGGCGCGGCCGCCGTCGAGGCGCTCCGGGGCCTTTCGACCATCGACCTGGTGATGCTCTATCCGCACGGCCGCATCTCGGACGTGCAGCGCCGGCAGATGACCACCGTCGAAGCGCCGAACATCCACATGATCGCTCTCGACGGCGCTTTCGACGACTGCCAGGACCTGGTGAAGGCGCTGTTCGCCGACACCGCGCTCAGCCGGGAATGGCGCTTTGCGGCCGTCAACTCGATCAACTGGGCCAGGGTCATGGTGCAGATGGCCTATTATGTGCACGGCGCGGCGCAGCTCGGCGGCGGCCCGGTGGCGTTCTCGGTACCGAGCGGCAATTTCGGCAACGCCTATGCCGGCCATGCGGCGCGCGCCATGGGCCTCGACCTGCCGCGCATCGTCATCGGCTCGAACAGCAACGACATTCTGGCGCGCTTCTTCGAGAAGGCCGACATGTCGATCCGCCCGGTGACCCCCAGCTGGTCGCCCTCGATGGACATCCAGGTGTCGAGCAATTTCGAGCGCCTGCTGCACGACCTGCTGGAGGGCGACGGCGCGGCGGTCGCGCGCCAGATCGCGGCCTTTCGCCAGGGCGGGCGGATGCCGCTCGACGAGGCGCGCTGGCGGGCGGCGAGGGGCGTCTTCCGCGCCCACGCCGTCGATGACGACGCCACGCTCCGCCAGATCGCCCGCATCCACGCCGAGACCGGCACGATCGTCGATCCGCACACGGCCGTGGGCGTGGCGGCGGCCGAGGCGATGCGCGAGCCGGACATGCCCACCATCGCGCTCGCCACCGCGCATCCCGCCAAATTTCCCGAAGCCATCGAACGCGCGCTCGGTCGCCGCCCGCCATTGCCGGACGCGCTCGCCGCGCAGGCCGACCTGCCGGAACGCGCGACGCGGATGGCGAACGACCTGGACGCGCTCAAGCGCTACATTCGAGAAAGGGTGCGCCGGCCATGACCGTGACCGTCACCACGCTCGCCAACGGCCTGCGCGTCGCCACCGACGCCATGGCGACGGTCGAGACCGTCTCGCTCGGCATGTGGGTCGGCGTCGGCACCCGCCATGAGCGGGCGCGCGAGAACGGCGTCTCCCATCTGCTGGAGCATATGGCCTTCAAGGGCACGGAGCGGCGCTCCGCCGGCCAGATCGCGCGCGAGATCGAGGCCGTGGGCGGCTTCCTGAACGCCTATACCGCCCGCGAGGCGACCGCCTATTACGCCAAGGTGCTGCGGGAGGATACGGGGCTGGCGGTCGATCTGCTGGCCGACATCCTGACCGGCTCGGTCTTCGACGAGGCGGAGCTGGCCCGCGAGCGCGGCGTCATCCTGCAGGAGATCGGCCAGGCGCAGGACTTTCCCGAGGATGTGGTGTTCGACCTCTTCCAGGAGACCGCCTATCCCGACCAGGCCATGGGCCGCAGCGTGCTGGGCGCGCCGGAGGTGGTGCGCTCGCTGCCGCGCGAGGCGGTGGCGGCCTGGATGGCGGAGCGCTACCGCGCCCCGGCCATGGTGCTGGCGGCGGCCGGGCATATCGAGCATGAAACGCTGCACCGGCTGGCGGAGCGCCACTTCGCCGATCTGCCGGCAAGCCCGGCGGCGGTGGCCGGCCCCGCGCGCTACGCCGGTGGCGAGCGGCGCGAGCGGCGCGAGCTGGAGCAGGCGCATCTGGTGCTCGGCTTCGAGGGGCCGAGCTTTCGCGAGCGCGACTTCTATCCCGCGCAGCTGTTCTCGACCCTCTATGGCGGCGGCATGTCCTCGCGGCTCTTCCAGGAGGTGCGGGAGAAGCGCGGGCTGGTCTATTCGATCTACTCCTTCGCCTCCTCGGCCGCCGACACGGGGCTCGCGGGCGTCTATGCGGGCACGGGCGCGGAGAGTGTGGCGGAGGTGCTGGCGATCGTGCGCGGCGAACTGGAGGATCTGGCCGGCAACGGTCCCGACGCGGACGAGCTCGCCCGCGCGCGGGCGCAATTGCGCGCCAGCCTGCTGATGGCGCGCGAGAGCACCTCGGCGCGCTCGGAGCAACTGGCCCACCAGCTGCTGGTCCACGGCCGCCCGATCCCGCCCGAGGAACTGACCGAGCGCGTGGAGGCGGTCACCGCCGCCGACATCGCCGCCATAGCCGCCCGCTTCGCCACCGCCCCCGAAACCTTGGCGGTGCTCGGGCCTTGAGGGGCGCTCAGAACGCCAACCCGCGCCCCAGCAGGTCGAGGGCGGCGTCGGCGAAGCGCCACATGTTGGCTTCGCGGTCGGCGTCGCCGGTCTCCAGCGTTTCGGCGAAGGTCACCGGGCCGGCGATGGCGAGGCAGCTGTGGCCGGCGGCGTCTCCGTAGCGGTTGCCGTCCGGGCCGGCCGCGCCGGTCTCGGCGAGGCCCCAGTCGGCGCCGAAAATCTCGCGCGCGCGGGCCGCCAGCAGTTGCGCATAAGGCTCGGAGGAGGAGCGCAGGCCGCGCATGTCGGCCTCGCCGATGCGCGCCAGCTCCAGCCGGGCCGCCGCCGTGTAGATGACGCCGCCGCCGAGATAGTAGCGGCTCGCCCGCGGCACGGCGAGCAAGGCCGCCGAGACCAGCCCGCCAGAGGAGCTCTCGAACACGGCCACCGTCTGGCCGCGCTCCTTCAGCCTGGCGCCGATCCGGGCGGCGCGCGCTTCCAGCGCTGTCATGGCGTCAATATCCCTCCGGCGTGCGGCGACGCCACTCGGTGGCCTGCTCATAGGCCCAGCCGATGCGCAGCGCCAGCGCCTCCGCGCCGTCGCGGGTATTGATCAGCAGCGAGGTCGGCAGGCCCTCGCGGGTGAAGCCGTTGCGGAGCGCCAGGCCCGTCAGCCCCAGATAATTGCCCATGCGGGTGACGGTCGCCGGCGTCTGGCGCTGATCGACCGCCGCCACCGGGAGCGCGGCGAAACAGGCCGTCGGCGTCAGCAGCGCATCCACGCCGTCCATCGCCTCCTCGAACTCCGCCATCGCCGCCCGGCGGTCGAGCAGCGTCGCCACATAGTCGCGCGCCGTGAGCCGCCCGCCCGCCTCGACGCGCGGGCGCACATCCGGGTCCAGCTGCTGCTCCGGATTGTCGATCACCTCCTGCAGGTGCGTGTAGCTCTCCGCGCCGATAATGGCCGCCACCCGCTGCTCGAAATCGGCGAAGCGGCGCGGCAGGGCGACATCGACGATCTGCGCGCCCAGCTCCTCGAACACTTCGAGCGCCGCGTCATAGGCCGCCAGCACTTCGGCGTCGAAAGCCGCGCGCTCGCCCTCCGGCAGGCGCGCAAGGCAGAGCCGGGCGACGCCCCGGCGGAGGCCGGAAGCGGCGTCGGCGGGCGCGAGCCGGCCCGTGTTGGGGTCGCGCGGGTCCGGCCCCTGCATCGCCTCCAGCAGCCAGGCGCAATCCTCCACCGCGTGGGCCAGCGGCCCCGGCGTGTCGAGCGTGTGCGAGAGCGGCAGCACGCCATGGGTACTGATGCGCCCGACCGAGGTCTTGAGGCCGGCCGCGCCGCAAAAGGCCGCCGGCAGGCGCACCGAGCCGCCGGTGTCGGTGCCGATGCCGCAAGGGACGAGGCCGGCGGCGATCGCCGCGCCGGTGCCGCTGGAGGAGCCGCCGGGGATGCGGTGCGTCTCGCGGTCCCAGGGGTTCCAGGGCGTGCCGAGCGAATTGTTGGTGCCCCAGCCGCCATAGGCGAACTCGACCGTGTGCGTCTTGCCGATGACGATCATGCCGGCGGCGCGCAGCCGCTCCACCAGCGTGGCGGTGGTCGGCGAGCGGCGCTCCTTCCAGATCGCCGCCCCGCCGGTGGTGATCCGCCCCTCGATGTCGCAGAGGTCCTTGACGCCGATCGGCACGCCATGCAGCGGCCCGATGCGATGCCCGGCGCGGATCGCGCGATGCGCCGCCTCGGCGGCCTCGCGCGCCTCGTCGGCATAGACGGCGGCGAAGGCGTGCAGCTTCGGGTCCAGCGTGGCGATGCGCTCCAGGCAGCTTTCCACCAGCTCGACCGGCGAGAGCCGCCCGGCGGCGATCTCGGGCGCGAGGCTGTGGATCGGGGCGAAGGGGTCGGGCATGGCGGCGCGTGCTCCTCTCCGGCGAGACCGGGCCAGTATGGCGCAGCCCGCCCGGCCGCGATAGCATCCCCGGCAGTGGCGAAGAGCGGGGAGGGAGGCGCATGGCGGCGTCGCTGGGCGGCAAGGCGGCCATCGTCGGCATCGGCGAGACGGCCTATGAGCGCGGGTCGGAGAAGAGCGCGCTCGCGCTGCAACTGGAGGCGGCGCTGAAGGCGGTCGAGGACGCCGGGCTGCAGCCGGGAGACATAGACGGCGTCATCCCCTACGCCTCGGGCGCGGCCGTCGCCGAGGACTTCATCACCAATCTCGGCCTCGAAGACGTCACCTTCTCGGCCACCACGCCGATGGGCGGGGCCAGCTGCGTCGCGGCGATCCAGGCGGCGGCGCTCGCGGTCGCCTCCGGCCTCTGCCGCCATGTGCTGCTGCCCATCGGGCGGCGCGGCTATTCGGACTCGCGCGTCGCCTCGCGCGTCTCCGCCATGCCGCAATTCCATGTCGTCTCCGAGTTCGAGGCGCCCGCAGGCGCGCTCGCCCCGGCGCAGCTCTACGCCCCCATGGCGCGCCGCCATATGGAGCTTTACGGCACGACGGCGGAGCAGTTCGCGGAAGTCGCGGTCACCATGCGCCGGCACGCGCTGCTCAACGACAATGCGATCATGCGAAAGCCGCTCTCGGTCGAGGACCACCACGCCTCGCGGATGATCGCCGACCCCTTCCGCCTGTTCGACTGCTGCCTGGAGAGCGACGGCGGCGCGGCGCTGGTGATCTCCGGGGCCGAACGCGCCGCCGACACCCGCCGCCCGGCGCCGATTCTGGGCGTGGCGGAGGGCCATCCCGACTCGCCGAGCGTCATCACCCAGCGCCCGGACATCACCCGGCTCGGCCTCGCCAAGGCCGCGCCGCGCGCCTTCGCCATGGCCGGCTGCGCGCCCGCCGACATCGATGTCGCGGAGATCTACGACTGCTTCACCTGGACGGTGATCTGCCAGCTGGAGGACCTCGGCTTCTGCGCCAAGGGCGAGGGCGGGGCCTTCGTCGAGGACGGGCGCATCGCGCTCGACGGCGCGCTGCCGGTCAACACCCATGGCGGCCTGCTGAGCCAGGCGCATATCGTCGGCATGAACCATGTCTGCGAGCTGGTGAAGCAGATGCGCGGCGAGGCCGGCCGCGCGCAGGTGGCCGACGCCGAACTCGGCCTGGTGACCGGCTATGGCGATCTGGGCGACGGCTCGCTCGCGATCCTGGGCCGGGCGGCATGAGCGCGCGCCCGCTGCCGGAGCCGTCCATCGACTCCAAACCCTATTGGGACGGCTTGCGCGAAGGTCGGCTGCCGATCCAGCGCTGCGCCGATTGCGGAACCTTGCGCCACTATCCGCGCCCGATGTGCGCGGTCTGCCACTCCATGGCGGTCGAGTGGATCGAGGCGTGCGGGCGCGGCCGGCTGCACAGCTGGACGGAGGTCCACCACCCCTTCGTGCCGGGCTTCCGCGACGAACTCCCCTATATCATGGCCACGGTGGAGCTGGAGGAGGGCGTGCGCCTGCAATGCCAGCTGCTGGAGGCCGAGGCCGCGCGTCTGGCGCTCGACATGCCGGTCGCGATCGTCCTCCGCGAGGTCGAGGACGGGCTGACGCTGCCCTTCGCGCGGCCCGCCTGAAGCTCTCAGGCCGCGACGGCGATATCCAGCAGCGCCTGGCGCTTCTCCTCCTGCACGACCGCGATGGCGCGGGCGAGCGCCTCCGGCAGCGCCTCGGGGTCCTCGACCCGCTCGCCATGGCCGCCGCAGGCGCGCGCCACCAGGTCGTAGCGCGGCGCAGGCTCCAGCGACGTGAAGGGCATGACATTGGCGCGGCTGGCGTGGCCGTCCGGATAGACCGAAAGCGCCGCCTTGCGCACCGCGTTATAGACGCCATTGTCGAACACCAGCGTGAGCACCGGCAGGTCCAGCGCCGCGCTCGCCTGATGGCAGGCGAGCGGATTGGCGAACATGTAGGAGCCGTCGCCGACGCAGGCGACCGCGAGGCGCTCCGGCCGGGCGAGCTTCGCGCCCAGCGCCGCCGGCAGGCCCCAGCCGAGGCCGCCGGCCGGCGAATGGCTGACATAGCCGAGCGGGTCGCGCGCGGTGAGCGCCGCCATGGGCGCGCCCAGCTCGTTGAAGATCATCGCGCCTTCGGGCAGGGCGCGGTCGAGACAGCGGCCGACCCAGCCGGCCGACATCGGCCGTGTGGCGCCGGCCTCGGCGGCGGCGAGCCGGTCGGCGCGCATGGCGGCGCAGCGCCGCGCGACCGCCTCGCGGCGCTCCTCTGCGGCGGGCGTCATCCGCTCCGCCAGCGCCGCCAGCACGGCCTCCGCCTCGCCGGCGATGGCGACATCGCAGGGGAAGCCGCGCATCGGCAGGTCCTGGAACAGCGGGTCGGGGCCGGCCTGCACCACCTTGCAGTCCGGCCGGATGTCGCGGTCGGCCGGCATCCAGGGCGCCATGGCGTCGAGCGCCAGCACCGCGTCGGCCTCCTCCAGCCAGGAGCCGGGGTCGAAGCCGCCATGCATGGCGTGGTCGCCCGGCAGCGAGGCGCGCGAGGCCCAGAACTCCACCACCGGCATGGCGAAGCGGGCGGCGAAATCGCCGAGCGCCGGCCAGCCCGCGCCCCGGCTGGCGACGATCAGCGGCCGGGCGGCGCCCTCCAGCAGCCGGGCCGCGGCCGCGACGCTCGCGGGGTCCGGCGCGCCCGGCGCCACCGGGCCGAGCCGCGCTTCCGGCGCGATGCGGAAATCCGCCAGCGTCTCGGCCATGAGCTCGCGCGGCATGGTGAAATAGACCGGCCCCCGGGGCGGCGTCAGCGCGATGGCGAGCGCGCGCTCGACCACCGTCTCCAGCTGGTCGGCGAGGCGCAGCTCATAGTCCCACTTGACCGACTCGCGCAGCATCCCGGCCTGGTCGAACATCTCCTGGCCCCAGTGGATGGCGCGGTCGCGCGCGCCCCGGCGGCCCTTCTCGGTCACCGGCGTGCGCCCGGCGGCCATGAAGATCGGCACATTGTCCCGCCGGGCGTTGATCAGCCCCATCAGCGCATTGGCGGTGCCGACATTCACATGCGTCATCACTGCCGCGATCTTGCCGGATGCGCGCCAATAGCCGTCCGCCATGCCGACCGCCACCGTCTCATGCGCGATGGTGAGCGGCGTCGGGAAGTCGAGCCCGCTCTCCCCGGCGCGCGCATAGGCCTCCACGATGGAGGCGAAATCGGTGCCCGGATTGGCGAACAGAAATTCGACGCCGCGCGCCTTCAAGAGCGCGAGCCAGGCCTCCGCGACCGTGACCTCGGCCATGGCCCGTCAGCCGTCGGCCGGCGCGAAGCCCGGCTCGTCCCGGAAGCGCTCCTCGGTCCAGCGCATAAGCGCCTCGTCGGAGAGCGCGGGGTCCCAGGTCACCGCCTGCGGCTGGGCGACCTTCCAAGGCGTGTCGCAGAAGATCTCGATGCCGTTCCGCTCCGGGTCCTCGAAATAGATCGACCAGGTGTTGCCGTGGCTGCGCGGGCGGTAGCCGACCCCCTCCCCGTCGAGCGCGGCCGCGAGCGCGCGCAGCGCGCCCAAATCGTCGATGCGGAAGGCGGCGTGGTTGACGCTGTTGGAGGGGCCGGGCCGCTCGCGCCCGTTTATGAAGGCGAGCTGGTGATGCTCGCGGGCATCCTGGCTCAGGAAGACGATCTCGCGCTCGCCGAGCATTCCCCGGTCGGTGACCTCGAAGCCGAGCACATCGGTGTAGAAGGCCAGCATCCGCTCCGCATCCTCGACATAGAGCACCATATGGGACCATCCGAGCGCCATGGCCGTCACTCCCCTTGCTATTCCGCCGCCATGCGCCGAGCGTGACGCCTGCGGGCGTGGATGTCGAGATGGCGCTTGCGCAGCCGGATCGCGCCCGGCGTGATCTCGACCAGCTCGTCATCGGCGATCCAGGCCATGGCGCCTTCCAGCGTGAGCTCCGCCGGCGGCGTCAGCAGGATGGCGTCGTCCTTGCCGGCGGCGCGGAAATTGGTGAGCTGCTTGGTCTTGAGCGGGTTGACCTCCAGGTCCTCGGCCCGCGCGCATTCGCCGATCACCATGCCGCCATAGACCGCATCGCCCGGACGCACGAACAGCCGCCCGCGCTCCTCCAGGCCCCAGAGCGCATAGGCCGCCGCGTCGCCCTGGGCGAGCGAGATCATGGCGCCCCGCCGCCGGCCGGCCAGCCGGCCCTTGTGCGGCGCATAGCCGTGGAACAGGCGGTGCATCACGCCGCTGCCGCGCGTGTCGGCCAGGAACTCGCCGTGATAGCCGATCAGCCCGCGCGAGGGCGCGAGAAACACCAGCCGCTGCCGCCCGGCGCCCGTGGGGCGCATCTCGGTCATCTCCGCCTTGCGCGCGCCGAGCTTCTCCACCACCGCGCCGGCGTGGTCGGCATCGACATCCACCACCACCTCCTCGACCGGCTCCAGCCGCCGCCCGGTCTCGGGGTCTTCGCGAAACAGCACGCGCGGGCGCGAGACCGACAGCTCGAAGCCCTCGCGGCGCATGGTCTCGATCAGCACCGCCATTTGCAGCTCGCCCCGACCGGCGACCTCCAGCGCGTCGCGTTCGGCGCTCTCGGTCACCCGGATCGCGACATTGCCCTCCGCCTCGCGCAAGAGCCGGGCGCGAATCTCGCGCGAGGTCAGCCGGTCGCCCTCGCGCCCGGCGAGCGGCGAATCGTTGACCGACAGGGTGAGCGCGAGCGTCGGCGGGTCGATGGGGCGGGCCGGCAGCGGCGTGGCCAGTTCCGGCGCGGCCAGCGTGTCGGCCACGGTCGCGGCCTGCAAGCCGGCGAGCGCCACGATGTCGCCGGCAGACGCGTGCTCGACGGGCGTGCGGTCCAGCCCGCGAAAGGCCAGCAGGCGGCTGGCGCGCGCGCGTTCGACGACGCCCGCGCCCGGCCTGAGCGCCTGGATCGGGCGGTTGGCGGCGATCTCGCCGCTCTCGATGCGCCCGATCAGCAGGCGGCCGAGAAAGGGGTCGGACTCCAGCATGGCGGCCGCCATGGCGAACGGCCCGTCCGCTTCCGCGCGCGGCGCGGGCACATGGCCCAGCACGGTCTCGAACAGCGGCCCGAGGCCGTCGCGCGGGCCTTCCGGATCGCCCGCCGCCCAGCCCTGCTTCGCCGAGGCGAACAGGCAGGGGAAGTCCAGCTGGCGCTCGTCGGCGTCGAGCGCGGCGAACAGGTCGAAGGTCTCGTCCTGCACCTCGAAGGGCCGGGCCTCGGCCTTATCGACCTTGTTGACCACCACGATGGGCGCGAGGCCGGCGGCCAGCGCCTTGCCGAGCACGAACTTGGTCTGCGGCATCGGCCCCTCGGCGGCATCGACCAGCAGCAGGCAGCCATCCACCATGCCGAGCACGCGCTCCACCTCGCCGCCGAAATCGGCGTGGCCCGGCGTATCGACGATATTGATGCGCGCGCCCCGCCATTCCACCGAGGCGCATTTGGCGAGGATGGTGATGCCGCGCTCGCGCTCCAGATCGTGCGAGTCGAGCGCGCGCTCCGCGCCCTGCTGGCTGCGCCGGAGCGCGCCGGCCTGGCGCAAGAGCCCATCGACGAGCGTGGTCTTGCCGTGATCGACATGGGCGATGATGGCGATATTGCGCAGATCGGTCATAGTGCGGGCGTCGGTCCGGGCGGGAGCGTGGAGGGCATGGCGGCGGTTTCCTATAGCAATCCGCGCACGGGCGCGACCTGGCCCGCGACGCAGGCGCTCTGGCGCGCGCCGGACGATGGCGGCCTGCTGGAGCTGACGCCCGGCCGGGGCCTCGGGCGGGACGAGATCGAGCGGGGCGAGGTCTCGCTCTGGCGCTACCGGGCCGCGATCCGCCTCGCCGACGGCGCGCGCGTCAGCCTGGGCGAGGGCTTCACGCCGCTGGTCGAGACGGTCTGGGAAGGCCGGCGGCTGCTGTTCAAATGCGAGCATCTGATGCCGACCGGCTCCTTCAAGGACCGGGGCAGCGCCGTCATGGTCTCGCATCTGAAGCAGGCCGGGGTGTCGGCGCTGATGGAGGACAGTTCCGGCAATGCCGGCGCCTCGATCGCCGCCTATGCGGCCCAGGCCGGCATTCGGGCGCGCATCCTGGCCCCGGAGAGCGCGCCGCGCGCCAAGCGCGTGCAGATCGCCGCCGCCGGAGCCGAACTGGACCTGGTCGCAGGCGACCGCGACGCGGTTCAGGAGGCGGCGCTGGCGGCGGCCGAAAGCGCCTTCTACGCCAGCCACAACCGCCAGCCCTTCTTCCTGGAGGGCGTGAAGACGCTGGCTTTCGAGCTCTGGGAGCAGCTGGGCTTTCGCGCCCCGGCGGCGGTGGCCGCGCCCTGCGGCAACGGCGCCAATATCCTCGGCCTCTGGCTGGGCTTCCGGGAATTGCAGGCGGCGGGGCAGATCGAGGCCATCCCCCGCCTCCACGCCGTGCAGGCCGCCAATGTGGCCCCGCTCGCCGCCTTGCTCGCCGGCCGCTCCCCGCCGCCGGCGCGGCCGACCGTCGCGGACGGCATCGCCACGGCGCGCCCGGTGCGCGGACCGGCGGTTGCGGCTGCGCTCCGGGCCACCGGCGGCGGCGTGCTGACGGTCGGCGAGGCCGCGATCCGCGACGCGATGGTGCGCCTCTCCCGGTCCGGCTGGTTCGTCGAGCCGACCTCCGCCACCGTGCTCGCCGCCCTGCCGCAAATCCCGGACGAGGACCTGGCGGTCGTCCTGACCGGCTCCGGCCTCAAGGCCCTCGACATCTGGGCCGAGCTTTCCTGTTGACACCGGCCGGCCTCATGCGAAGGCGGCGTCCAGGATGACCAGTTGCGCCGTCCCCGGCCCCCGCCAGCGGTCGGGGCGCAGCCAGCCGGCGATGTGCAGCGGGCGGCGGGCGGGGTCGAGCAGGGCTTGGCCGAGCGGGCCGTCCGCCGCGCGGAAGGCGATCGCGCCGAGGCGCCCGCCGCCGCCATCGGCAAGCTCGGCGCGCACATGCGCCTCGCCGACCCGGCGCGCATGGCGCACCCGCACGCCCGGCAGCGCGAACACCGGCTCGGGATTGCCGCGCCCGAAGGGGCCGACCGGCGCCAGCGCCTCGACCAGCCCGTCGGTCGCGCCGGCGACGCTCAGCCCCGCATCGATCTCGACCGGGGCCGCCCGGCCGCCCGGCGGCGCGAGCGGGGCCAGGCGCTCGGCGAGGAAAGCGCGGAACGCCTCCACGCGCTCCGCCTCCAGCGCGAAGCCGGCCGCCATGTCGTGCCCGCCGCCGGCCTCCAGCAGGCCCGCCTGGCGCGCGGCGAGGATCGCCGGCCCGATCGGCGCGCCGGGGATGGAGCGCGCCGAGCCGCGAATGCGGCTCCCCTCGCGCGCGCCCACCAGCGCCGGCCGCCCGAAGCGCTCCACCAGCCGGCTCGCGACGATGCCGACCACGCCCGGATGCCAGCCCTCGCCGATGGCGAGCAGGAAGGGATCGTCCTCCGCCGGCGCATGGGCGAGCGCGGCGGTCAGCACGCGGTCCTCCACCTCGCGGCGCTCGCGGTTGAGGCGTTCCAGCGTCTCCGCGTCGCGCGCGAGCGCCTCCGGCGGCCCGCCCGCCAGCAGCCGCGCGCCCAGCCCCGCATCGCCGAGCCGTCCGCCGGCGTTGATGCGCGGGCCCAGCACGAAGCCCAGATGATAGGCCGTGGGCGGGCCGGCGACGCCGGCGCGGTCGAGCAGCGCCGCCAGCCCCGGATTGCCGCGCGCCGCCAGCACCTCCAGCCCGCGCGACACCAGGGTGCGGTTCACGCCGGTGAGCGGGGCCACATCCGCCACCGTGCCGAGCGCCACCAGGTCGAGCCACTGGCGCAGGTCCGGCTCGGGGCGGAGGCGGTAATGGCCGCGCCGGCGAAGCGCCCGGTTGGCGGCCACGACCAGCAGGAAGGCGACCCCGACCGCCGCCAGCCCGCCGAGCGCGCCGGTCTCGTCCATCCGGTTGGGATTGACCATGGCGAGCGCCGGCGGCAGGCGCGCCTCGGCCAGATGATGGTCGAGCACGATGCACTCCAGGCCGAGGCCGGCGGCGTGGGCGAGCGGCTCGAAGGCGGTCGCGCCGCAATCGGCCAGCAGCACCAGCCGGTGGCCCTCGCCGGCGAGCTCGTCGAAGACGGCCGCGCTCGGCCCGTAGCCCTCGGTCAGCCGGTCGGGCACCCTTATGCGGGCCGTCCCGCCGGCCGCCTCCAGGAAGCGCGCCAGCAGGGCGGCGGAGGTGGCGCCGTCCACATCGTAGTCGGCGAACACCGCCACCTTCTCGCCGGCCTCGGCGGCGTCCGCCAGCCGCTCGGCGGCGAGGTCCATGTCGCGGAGCGTGGAGGGGTCGGGCAGGTCGCGGGCGAGGCGCGGCGCGAGGAAGGCCGCCGCCGCCTCCGGCTCCACCCGGCGGTTGGCGAGCACGCGCGCCACGACTTCCGGGACCCCGGCCTCGCGCGCGATCGCCGCCGCCACGCGGTCCCCGCCCGCCCGCTCGCGCCAGGGCCGCCCGGTGAGCGAGCGGGCGACGCCCAGAAAGCCGGCGTCAGGCATCCATGGGGTCGAAGCCGGTCTTCCGGTCGAAATTGTGCCAGGCCTCCACGGTGCGCACCGTGCCGCTCTTGGAGCGCATGATCATGGAGTGGGTGTAGCCGCCGCCGGCGAAGCGGCGCACGCCGCGCAGCATGGTGCCGGAGGTGACGCCGGTGGCCGCGAACATGACATCGCCGCTGGCGAGCTCCAGCAGGTCGTATTTGCGGTGCAGGTCCTCGATGCCGATGCGCCGGGCGCGGGCGCGCTCGTCCTCGTTGCGGAACAGGAGCCGGCCCTGGAACTGCCCGCCGATGCAGCGCAGCGCCGCCGCCGCCAGCACGCCCTCCGGCGCGCCGCCGGAGCCGAGATAGATGTCGATGCCGCTGTCGGGCCGCGAGGTGGCGATGACGCCGGAGACGTCGCCGTCCTGGATCAGCAGGATGCGCGAGCCGGCGGCGCGCACCGCCTCGATCAGCCCCTCATGGCGCGGCCGGTCGAGAATGCACACCACCAGGTCGGCGACCGCCACGCCCTTGGCCTCGGCGAGCGCGGCCAGATTTTCGGCCGGCGAGCCGTCGAGATCGACCACGCCCTCCGGCAGGCCCGCGCCGACGGCGATCTTGTCCATATAGACGTCCGGCGCGTGCAGGAAGCCGCCGGCCTCCGCCATGGCGATGACCGCGAGCGCGTTGGAGCCGCCCTTGGCGGTGATCGTGGTGCCTTCCAGCGGGTCGAGCGCGATGTCGATGCGGGGGCCGCCCGCGCCCACCCGCTCGCCGATATAGAGCATCGGCGCCTCGTCGCGCTCGCCCTCGCCGATCACCACCGTGCCGTCGATCGCGAGCGCGTTCAGCGCCTGGCGCATCGCGTCCACGGCGGCCTGGTCGGCGGCCTTCTCGTCGCCCCGGCCCATCAGCCGCGAGGCGGCGAGCGCGGCGGCCTCGGTCACGCGGACGGCCTCCAGCGCCAGATTGCGATCCATGGCGCCCCTTGCGTCGCCGGAATGCGCCGTTGCGTCGCCTGGCATGACATCACCCTCCGGGTCGCGTTACAGGGCCTCGATGCGGATCGAGAGCGGCGGCTCGACCACCGCCTCATGGCGCGCGATCTCGGCGAGCGCGGCGTTCAGCTCCAGCTCGCGCGTCTCGTGCGTGACGATGACCACCGGCACCCGCTCGCCCGGCGCCCGACCCCGTTGCAGCACGGATTCGATGGAAATGCCATGATCTCCGAGACTGGCCGCGACCGAGGCCAGCACGCGCGGCCGATCGACCACCATGAGGCGGATATAGTAGGCGCCCCGATGCTCGTCCATCGCCGCCGCGCGGAGCGGGGCGAGCGCGGCCGCCGGCGCGCCGAAGACCGGGATGCGGGCGCCGCGCGCGATATCGACCAGATCGGCCGCGACCGCAGACGCGGTCGGCCCCGCGCCGGCGCCGGGGCCCTCCAGCACGGCGCGCCCGACGGCGCTGCCCTCGACCACGACCGCGTTCAGCACGCCATCGACATGCGCGATCGGCGCGGCCACCGGCGCCATGCAGGGATGCACCCGAAGCTCCGGCCCGGCCGGCGAGCGGCGCGCGATGCCGAGCAGCTTGATGCGGTAGCCCAGCTCCTCCGCGAAGGCGATGTCGAGCGCCGTCACGCTGCGGATGCCCTCGACATGCACGGCGTCGAGGCCGATCTGCGCGCCGAAGGCGAGGCTCGCCAGGATGGCGAGCTTGTGCGCGGCGTCCACCCCGTCGATGTCGAAGCTCGGATCGGCCTCGGCGTAGCCCAGCTCCTGCGCCTCGCGCAGCACGGTCGCGAAGTCCCGCCCCGAGCGGCGCATGTCGGAGAGCATGTAGTTGCAGGTGCCGTTCAGAATGCCGACCACGCGCTCGATCTCGTTGCCGGCGAAGCCCTCGCGCAGCGCCTTGATGACCGGGATGCCGCCCGCGACCGCCGCCTCGTAGCCGAGCGCGACGCCGGCGTCCTCCGCCGCGCGGGCGAGCTCCGCGCCGTGATGGGCGAGCAGCGCCTTGTTGGCGGTCACCACATGGCGTCCGGCGGCGATCGCCGCCTCGCAGACCGCCTTGGCCGGCCCGTCGGAGCCGCCGATCAGCTCCACCACGACATCGGCCTCGGCCTCGCGCGCCATGGCCACCGCGTCGTCGTGCCAGCGATAGCGCTCCAGCGCGACGCCCCGGTCGCGGGTGCGCTCGCGGGCGGAGACATGACGCACCTCGACCGGCCGGCCGGCGCGGAGCGCCAGCAGGTCGGCGCGCTCCTCCACCAGGCGAAGCAGGCCCGCGCCGACCGTGCCGAGGCCGGCGACGGCGAGGGTGAGCGGCCTCATCGCCCGGCCGCGGCGCGCCGCGCCGCCGCCTCCCCGGCAAAGGCGTCGGCGGCGGCCAGGAACTGGCGCACGCCGCGCGCCGCCTGACGGATGCGATGGCGGTTCTCCACCAGAGCCAGACGCACGAAACCCTCCCCATATTCGCCGAAGCCGACGCCCGGCGAGACCGCGACCCGGGCCTCGCGCAACAGCAATTTGGAAAATTCGAGCGAGCCCATGGCCGCCAGCGCCGGCGGCAGCGGCGCCCAGGCGAACATGGTCGCGGGCGGCGGCGGCACCCGCCAGCCGGCCTGCCCGAAGGACTCCACCAGCACGTCGCGCCGCTCCCGGTAGAGCGCGCGCAGCTCCGCAACGCAGTCCTGCGGGCCGTTCAGCGCCGCCACCGCCGCCACCTGGATCGGCGTGAAGGCGCCATAGTCGAGATAGGACTTGACCCGCGCCAGCGCCGCCACCAGCCGGGGATTGCCGACGCAGAAGCCGACCCGCCAGCCGGGCATGGAGTAGGTCTTGGAGAGCGAGGTGAACTCGACCGCGATCTCGCGCGCGCCCGGCGCCTGCAGGATGGAGGGCGGCGGGTTGTCGTCGAACCAGATCTCGGCGTAGGCGAGGTCGGAGATGATCCAGATGCCGCGCCGGCGGCAGAAATCCACCACCTCGCCGTAGAAGTCGAGACCGGCGACCTCGGCCGTCGGGTTGGAGGGGTAGCTCAGCAGCAGCGCGGTCGGCGGCGGCACGGAATGGCGCGCCGCGCGCTCCAGCTCGACCAGGAAGTCGTGGCCGGGACCGACGGGAATATGGCGCGCCGAGGCGCCGGCGATGATGAAGCCGTAGGGATGGATCGGATAGGAGGGGTTCGGCACCAGCACGATGTCCCCCGGCGAGGTGATCGCCTGGGCGAGATTGGCCAGCCCCTCCTTGGAGCCGAGCGTCACCACCGCCTCGCGCTCGGGATCGATCCGGACGCCGAAGCGCCGGTCGTAATAGGCGGCGATGGCCCGGCGCAGGCCCGGAATGCCGCGCGAGGTGGAATAGCGGTGGGCGCGGGGGTCGCGCGCCGTCTCGATCATCTTCTCGACGATATGGGCCGGCGTCGGGCGGTCCGGGTTGCCCATGCCGAAATCGATGATGTCCTCGCCGGCGGCGCGCGCGGCGGCCTTCATCTCGTTCACCTCGGCGAACAGATAGGGCGGCAGGCGGCGAATGCGGTGGAAGTCGCGGTCCATGGCCTCCGGTCTCCGGAAGGGGCGTCCTCTTATAGCGTCGCCGCAGCGCTAATCCATGTAAATCCGGACCTCGTCCTGCCCGCCGGGGCGGATCCCGACAGGCCCGACGGCGACGCCGGCCCCGGCCAGCAGCGCGCGCACGCGCTCCGCCCGGAGCGCCGCGCCGCTGCCGCCCGAGGCCAGCACGGTCGCGCCGCCGCCCCGCTCGGCCAGCCGGCCGAGCCGCGCGGCCTGCTCGGCGTCGAGCCGGGTCTCGCCGGGCGCAAAGGCGAGCCGCAGGCCCTGGCGCTCCGCCTCCAGCTCCTCCCAGAGGCCGCCTGCGGGCGCGCCGGCCGGGGCGGGCGGCACATCGGCCAGGTTCGGCCAGGGCCGGGCGCGCAGCACATGCGGCTTGCCGGCCAGAAGGCCCGGCGGCGGCTGCAGGCTCGCCGGCGCGGCGCAGCCGACCAGCAGGGCCGCCGCGCCGCAGTGCGACAATTTTATGCTGCATCGCAGCAATCGCGTCGCGCTATAGTGTCGGCGACTGTCTGCTGGAGGTGGACCCATGACCGGCGCACTCGACGGCGAAGCGCTTGCCGCTCGCCTGAAGGAGATCACCGAACGCAGCCAGCGGGTGGCGGCCGAATTCGCGGCCCGGCATGGCGCGGACGCGGCGTCGCCCGATCCCGACCCGCTCGGTATCGGCAAGGCCTTTCTCGACATGACGGCGCGCATGATGGCCGATCCGGCGCGCCTGGCGACGGCCCAGGCGGAGCTCGCCCGGCAATACGCCCAGCTCTGGCAGGACACCGCCGAGCGCATGATGGGCGCCGCCCAGCCCGCCCCGGTGATCGAGCCCGAGCCCGGCGACCGGCGCTTCCGGGACGACGCCTGGCGGGAGAATTTCGTCTTCGACTTCATCAAGCAGTCCTATCTGCTCTCGTCGCGCTTCCTGCTCGGCGGCGTCGCCGAGGCGGAAGGCGGGGACCCGCACGACGCCGAGAAGGTGGCCTTCTACACGCGCCAGTTCGTCGATGCGATGGCGCCGACCAACTTCGCCGCCACCAACCCGAAAGTGCTGCGCGAGACCATCGACAGCAAGGGCGAGAACCTGCTGCGCGGCTTCGAGAACCTGCTGCGCGACCTGGAGGCCGGCAAGGGCCGGCTGCGCATCGCCCAGACCGACATGTCGGCCTTCGAGGTGGGGCGCAATGTCGCGGTGACGCCCGGCAAGGTGGTGCTGCGCACCGAGCTGATGGAGCTGATCCAGTATGCGCCGACGACGGAGACCGTCCACGAGACGCCGCTCCTGATCGTGCCGCCCTGGATCAACAAGTTCTACATTCTCGATCTTGCGCCGGAAAACTCCTTCGTGCGCTGGGCGGTGGAGCAGGGCCACACCGTGTTCGTCATCTCCTGGGTCAACCCGGACGCCCGGCTCTCCGACAAGGCCTTCGAGGACTATATGGCCGAGGGGCCGCTGGCGGCCCTCGACGCCATCGAGCGCATCACCGGCGCGCGGAGCGCCAACGCCATCGGCTATTGCCTGGGCGGCACGCTGCTGGCGGTGACGCTCGCCTGGCTGGCGGCGCGCGGCGAGACGCCGATCCGGAGCGCCACCTATTTCGCCTCGCTGGTCGATTTCAGCGAGGTGGGCGAGCTCGGCGTGTTCATCGACGAGGCGCAGGTCAGCGCGCTGGAGGAGCGCATGGACAAGGCCGGCGGCTATCTGGAGGGCGCCGACATGGCGACCACCTTCAACATGCTGCGCGCCAACGACCTGATCTGGTCCTTCGTCATCAACAATTATCTGCTGGGGCGCGATCCGGTGCCCTTCGACCTGCTGTTCTGGAACGCGGATTCCACCCGGATGCCGAAGCGCATGCACAGCTTCTACCTGCGCCGCATGTATCTGGAGAACGCGCTCGCCACGCCGGGCGCGCTGGAGGTGGCCGGCGAGCGGCTCGATCTGGGTGCGATAAAGACGCGCAGCTACGTGGTCGGCACGCGCGAGGACCATATCGCCCCCTGGCGGGGCGTCTATCTGGGCGCGCGCCATTATGGCGGGCCGGTGCGCTTCGTGCTGGCGGCATCGGGGCATATCGCCGGCATCGTGAACCCGCCGGCGGCCGGCAAATACAGCCACTGGACGCACTCCCGGATGCTGAAGACGAGCGAGGCCTGGCTGGAGCGCGCGGCCGAGAAGCCCGGCTCCTGGTGGCCGGACTGGGCGGCCTGGATCGCGCGCACGACCGGCGGCGAGGTCCCGGCGCGCATTCCGGGCGCGGGGCCGCTGCCGGCGCTCGCGGACGCGCCCGGCGGTTATGTGGCCGAGCGCTCCTGACGGGAGTTGGGACAAGGAGTCGCAAGCGGAACCCCTTTCTGCTATCGAAGACGGGCGTCGCGCCCGCCGGGAGCGCGCGGGCGGCGCACTTCCGGATGGAAGCAGAGAGGGGAAAGCGCATGTCTCACAAACTGTTGAAAGCGGCCGTTCTCGGCATTGCCGGCGCGGTGGCGCTCGGCGCCGGCATCGGCGGCGCGGAAGCGCAGAAGGTGCGCTGGAAAATGCAGAGCGCCTTCGGCTCCAAGCTCTCGATCGTCGGCGAGGTCGCCGCGCGCTATGAGGGCGTCGTTGAGGAGATGTCGGCGGGCGACCTGACCGTCAAGTTCTACGAGCCGGGCGCGCTGGTGCCGACCCTGCAGGGCTTCGATGCGGTCGAGGCCGGTTCGGTGGACGCCATGTGGGGCACCGCCGGCTACCACACCGGCAAATATCCCGCGCTCGCCTTCTTCAGCGCCGTGCCCTTCGGGCCCCGCGTCGGCGAGCTGCTGGCCTGGCTGAACTATGGCGGCGGCGGCGATCTCTATAACGAGATCTACGCCAAGCACGACCTGATCGGTCTGCACTGCGCGGCGATCGCGCCGGAGACCTCCGGCTGGTTCCGCACCAAGCTCAGCTCGATCGACGAGCTCAAGGGCAAGAAGATGCGCTTCTTCGGCCTGGGCGCGGAGGTGATGACCAAGCTCGGCGTCTCCACCCAGCTGCTGGCCGGCGCGGACATCTATCCGGCGCTGGAGCGCGGCGTCATCGACGCGACCGAGTTCTCCATGCCGTCGATCGACCTCGACCTCGGCTTCTACCAGATCGCCAAGTTCAACTACTTCCCGGGCTGGCACCAGCAGTCCTCGATCGGCGAGCTGCTGATGAAGAAGTCGGCCTTCGAGGGGCTGAGCGCCCAGCATCGGGCGATCATCCGCCATGGCTGCGACGCGTCGATCACCTGGTCCTTCGTGCGTTCCGAGGCCAAGCAGTTCGAGGCCATGCTGGCGCTCAAGGAGAAGGGCGTCGAGAGCGTGCGCTGGAGCGATGACGATCTCGCCAAGCTGCGCACGGCCTGGGACGAGGTGGTGGCGACCAAGAGCGCCGAGGATCCGCTGTTCGGGAAAATCCACGCTTCCTATCAGGCGTTCCGCGACAAATACGCCATCTGGAAGGAGCATGGCTATCTCGACTGACCGTCGGGCCGCCGGCCGGGCTTCCGGCTCCCTCGCCGCACGCCTTGCAGGGCAGGCGGCAGGGGGAGTCGCAAGCGCCGGCCGTTTCTGTTATTGAAGACGCGCCGCGCGTCCGCCAGGAGTGCAGGGGGGCGCATTTCCAAGAGGAAGCAGGGAGGAAAAAACCTTGTCTCACAAACTGTTGAAAGCAGCCGTCCTCGGCATTGCCGGCGCGGTGGCGCTCGGCGCCGGCATCGGCGACGCAGAGGCCCAGAAGGTGCGCTGGAAAATGCAGAGCGCCTTCGGCTCCAAGCTCTCGATCATCGGCGAGGTCGCCGCGCGCTACGAAGATATCGTCAAGGACATGTCGGCCGGCGACCTGACCGTCAAGTTCTACGAGCCGGGCGCGCTGGTGCCGACCCTGCAGGGCTTCGACGCGGTCGAGGCCGGTTCGGTCGATGCCATGTGGGGCACCGCCGGCTACCACACCGGCAAATATCCCGCGCTCGCCTTCTTCACCGCCGTGCCCTTCGGCCCGCGCGCCGGCGAGCTGCTGGCCTGGCTCTATTATGGCGGCGGCGACCAGCTCTATGACGAGATCTACGCCAAGCACGACCTGCTCGGCCTGCACTGCGCGGCGATCGCGCCGGAGACCTCCGGCTGGTTCCGCACCAAGCTCAGCTCGATCGACGAGCTCAAGGGCAAGAAGATGCGCTTCTTCGGCCTGGGCGCGGAGGTGATGACCAAGCTCGGCGTCTCCACCCAGCTGCTGGCCGGCGCGGACATCTATCCGGCGCTGGAGCGCGGCGTCATCGACGCGACCGAGTTCTCCATGCCGTCGATCGACCTCGACCTCGGCTTCTACCAGATCGCCAAGTTCAACTACTTCCCGGGCTGGCACCAGCAGTCCTCGATCGGCGAGCTGCTGATGAGGAAGTCGGCCTTCGAGGGGCTGAGCGCCCAGCATCAGGCGATCATCCGCCATGGCTGCGACGCGTCGGTGACCTGGTCCTTCGTGCGTTCCGAGGCCAAGCAGTTCGAGGCCATGCTGGCGCTCAAGGAGAAGGGCGTCGAGAGCGTGCGCTGGAGCGATGACGATCTCGCCAAGCTGCGCACGGCCTGGGACGAGGTGGTGGCGACCAAGAGCGCCGAAGACCCGCTGTTCGCCAGGATCAACGAGTCCTATCAGGCGTTCCGCGACAAATACGCCATCTGGAAGGAGCATGGCTATCTCGACTGACCGTCGGGCCGGCTGACCCTTCGGGCGTCTTCGGACGCCCTTGCCGCCGGGACCGGTTCTGCCGGTTCCGGCGGTTTCCCTTTCGCTCGCGAAAGGGCTAGCATGGCGACGCCCTCCAGGGGGCGCCCGGCGCCGCCGGGAGAGACCGCGCAAGGCGGCCGGGCGGCGGGGGCCGGAATTCACAGGGAGGCGGCGAGCGCATTTCATGGAAAAGCTCGTGCAGATCAGCGACCAGCTGAACAAGATCGTGACCTTCGTCGGTCGGCTGGGATCGGTGGCGATCATCCCGCTGATCATCGTGACGATGTGGGACGTGATCACGCGGAAATTCACCTCGTTCCAGCTCTGGGTCATCGGCCTGCTGGGGGACAATCTGCAATCCACCGTGCTGCAGGAGTGGGAGTGGCACTTCCACACCGCGCTGTTCGCCTCGGCGCTCGGCTATGGCTATGTGATGAACAGCCATGTGCGCGTCGATGTGATCCGCGAGCGGCTGCCGGTGCGCAAGCAGGCCTGGATCGAGTGGATCGGCGTCACCATCGCCATGATCCCCTATTGCTGCGTGCTGATCTACTTCTCCTGGGATTTCGCCTACAAGTCGTTCATACAGAACGAGATTTCCTACTCGCTGGTGGGCCTGAGCAACCGCTGGATCATCAAGGGCATCCTGTTCCTGGGCTTCGTCTTCGCGCTGGTCGCCGGCGTCAGCGTCTGGCTGCGCAAGACCGCCTATCTGTTCGGGCCGCCCGGTCTCCATGTGCCTCTGCTCACCGTGCAGGAGCCGATGTCGGAACGGGTGGTGATCGCGTCGGGCGGCGCCGAAGACGGGGGGCGCTGAGCCATGTGGACGGAAATCTACTACCACCTGCAGGAATATATCGCGATCTACATGTTCATCGGGCTGGGCTGCCTGCTGTTCACCGGCTTCCCGGTGGCCTTCGCGCTCGGCGGGGCGGCGCTAGGCTTCGGCGTCATCGGCACCTTCCTCGATGTCTTCGCGCCGATCGAGTTCTTCAACATCCTGCCCCGCGTGTGGGGCGGGGCGGCGGAGAACCTGGTGCTGGTCGCGGTGCCGCTGTTCGTGTTCATGGGCACGATGCTGGAGCGCTCCGGCGTCGCCAACGACCTGCTGCACTGCCTCCAGGTGCTGCTGCGCCGGGTGCCGGGCGGCCTCGCGCTCGGCGTCACCATCATGGGCACCATCATGGCGGCCAGCACCGGCATCATCGGCGCCTCGGTGGTGATGATCACCCTGATGGCGCTGCCGATCATGCTGGAGCGCAACTACAACCCGGAGCTCGCCACCGGCACCATCGCCGCCGCCAGCACGCTCGGCATCCTGATCCCGCCCAGCATCATGCTGGTCATCATGGCGGACCTGCTGTCGATCTCGGTCGGCAATCTGTTCGTCGCGGCGGTGTTCCCCGGCCTGCTGCTCTCGGGCCTCTACTTCATCTACATCATGCTGCTGACGCTGATCTGGCCGCATTTGGGACCGCCGCTCCCGGACGAGCGCGGACCCGGCAGCGCGGCCGAGCTCTGGGGCATGGTGCTGCGCGGCTTCATCCCGCCGGTCTTCCTGATCGTGCTGGTGCTGGGCTCGATCATCGCCGGCTGGGCCACGCCGTCGGAGGCCGCGGCGGTCGGCGCCTTCGGCGCGACCTTCCTCGCGCTCATCAACCGCAACCTCACCTGGTCGGCGCTCGGCGATGTGCTCAACCGCACCTCGCTGACCGTGGCGATGATCTTCTTCGTGTTCATCGGCGCCACGGCCTTCTCCTATGTGTTCCGCTCGCTCGGCGGCGACGATGTGGTGGAGGAGCTGATCTTCTCGCTCGGCCTCGGCAATTGGGGCCTGCTGATCGTGCTGATGGCGACCGTGTTCTTCCTCGGCTTCTTCTTCGACTTTCTGGAGATCACGCTGATCGTGCTGCCGGTGTTCACGCCGATCGTGCAGGAGCTCGATTTCGGCACGCATGTGATCCACGCCGAGAAGATCTACTGGTTCGCGCTCCTGGTGGCGGTCAACCTGCAGACCTCCTTCCTGACGCCGCCCTTCGGCTTCGCGCTCTTCTACATGAAGGGCGTGGCGCCGCCCGAGGTGCGGCTGTCGTCGATCTATCGCGGCATCATCCCCTTCGTCTGCCTGCAGCTGATCGGCCTCGGCTTCGTGCTGGCGTGGCCCGACATCGCGCTCTGGCTGCCGAGGGTGCTGCTCGACTGACCCGGCCCGGCCGGCCTCCCGCGCGGGAGGCCGGTCAGCCGAGGCCCCAGCCCTTCGCCCAGCCGAGCCCCTCCACGGTGCCGGCGCGCGGGCGATATTCGCAGCCGATCCAGCCCTCATAGCCGAGCGCGTCGATCAGCCGGAACAGATAGGGATAGTGCAGCTCGCCGACCGAAGGCTCGTGGCGCTCGGGCGCGCCGGCGATCTGCATGTGCCCGACGCCGCCGCCCGGCAGATGCTCGCGGAGCCGCATCGCCACATCGCCCTCGACGATCTGGCAGTGATAGAGGTCCATCTGCACCTTGAGGTTGGGCGCGCCGGCGAGCGCGCGGATGCGGTGCGCCTCGTCCTGGCGGTTCAGGAAGAAGCCCGGAATGTCGCGCCGGTTGATCGGCTCGATCATCGCCTCGCGCCCGGCGAGCCGCCGGGCGGCGAGCTTCAGATTGGCGACATAGACCGCCTCGGCTTCGCCCGCCGCCGCACCCTCGCCCGGAATGCCGGCCATGATGTGCAGGCGCGGCGCGGCGAGCGCCTCGACATAGGCCATGGCTTGCTCCAGCGCCCCGGCGAAATCCGCCTCGCGCCCCGGAACGGCCGCCAGCCCGCGCTCGCCGCCCTCCCAGTCGCCGGGCGGCATGTTGAACAGCACGATCTCGACCCCGGCCTCCGCCCGGGCGCGCGCCACTTCCTCCGGCGCGAACTCGTAGGGAAACAGGAACTCGACCGCCCGGAAGCCGACCCGCGCGGCGGCCTCGAAGCGGTCGAGGAAGGGATGCTCGGCGAACATCATGGAGAGATTGGCGGCGAAGCGCGGCATGGGGCGGAACCTCCGGCGGGTTGCGGACGCGATGCGACGTTTCATAGCATGAGACGCCATGCCCGCCCTCGACCGGGGTGCGCCTTCGACCTACGTTACGGAGTGACGACTGCCGGGGAGCAGGTGACGGAATGACGAATCTGAAGGACCTGAAGGCGCGCTTCATGGAGGATTCCGGGTTCCGGGAGGCATATGCGCGCGCTGACGCAGAGTATGCGATCGTCGAGGCGCAGGTCCGCGCCCGCGCGGCGGCGCATCCGATACAGACCGCAGCGGTCGTGAGAAAGGCGGAATAGCGCGAGACGCCATGCCCCCGGCTCCGCTGCTGCTCGCCCTCGACCAGGGCACGACCTCGACCCGCGCCATCCTGTTCGATGCAGGGGGCCGGGTGCGGCGGAGCGCGCAGCGGGAACTGGGCCAGATCTATCCCGCCGACGGCCAGGTCGAGCACGACCCGGAGGAGATCTGGGCCGCCAGCGTCGCCGTGCTGCGGGAGGCCGCCGGCGACGACCGGCCGGCCGCCATCGGCATCGCCAACCAGCGCGAGACCGCGCTGCTCTGGGACCGGACCACCGGCGCCTGCCTGCATAACGCCATCGTCTGGCAGGACCGGCGCACGGCCGCGCTCTGCGACCGGCTCCGCGCGGAAGGGCTGGAAGCGCTGGTGACCGAGCGGAGCGGTCTCTTGCTCGACCCCTATTTCTCGGCCACCAAGCTCGCCTGGCTGCTGGACGCGCTGCCCGGCGCGCGCACCCGCCGCGACCTCGCCTTCGGCACCGTGGACAGCTTCCTGCTCTGGCGGCTGACCGGCGGGCGCGTTCACGCCACCGACGCCACCAACGCCGCGCGCACCAGCCTGTTCGACATCCGCAAGGGCGCGTGGTCGCCGGAGCTGCTGGCGGTCTTCGGCGCGCCCGAGGCGGTGCTGCCCGAGGTCCGCGACAATGCCGGCCCCTTGGGCGTGACCGACGTGCTGGGCCATCCCGTCCCGGTGACCGGCATGGCCGGCGACCAGCAGGCGGCGGCCCTCGGCCAGGCCTGCCTCGCCGAGGGCGACGTGAAGAGCACCTACGGCACCGGCTGCTTCCTGCTGGCGCACACCGGGGAGACGCCGGTCGCCTCGCGCCACCGGCTGCTGACCACCGTCGCCGCCCGGCTGGACGGGCGCATGAGCTATGCGCTCGAAGGCGCGGTGTTCGTCGCCGGGGCGGCGGTGCAGTGGCTCCGCGACGGGCTGGGCGTCATCGCCGGGGCCGCCGAGACGGAGGCGCTCGCCCGGCGCGCCCGAGGCGAGGGCGTCGTCATGGTGCCGGCCTTTGTGGGCCTGGGCGCGCCCTGGTGGGACCCGGAGGCGCGCGGGGCGATCTTCGGCCTGACGCGCGACACCGGGCCGGCGGAACTCGCCCGCGCGGCGCTGGAGGCGGCCGCGCACCAGACCGCCGACCTGCTGGACGCTGCCGCCGCCGATGGGGTCAAGCCGGCCCTGCTGCGCATCGACGGGGCGATGAGCGCCAACGACTGGTTCGCCGGGGCCCTGGCCGACCTGACCGGCCTTGCGGTCGAGCGGCCCGCCATGACCGAGACGACCGCCTGGGGCGCGGCGGTGCTGGCCGGCGTCGGGGCCGGCGTCTTCTCCGCGCCCGGCGATGCGCCGCGCTCCCCCGGCCGGCGCTTCGAGCCGGGGCGCGACCCCGGCCCGGCCCGCGCCCGCTGGGTCGACGCGCTCGCCCGCACCCTCACGCGCCGCACCGCGCCGAAAACATAGCAACGCGCGCCCCTCGCGCCGCTTGCCGGGCCGTTGGCGCGCATGATAGCGTCGCCATACTGTCGGCCCGGCAGGGTCGGCGTCTTGCCAGCGTCAAGCGGGGAGCGGGCTTCATGAGGCATTCCATCGGTAAATTCGCGGCGGTTCTGGCCGCCGGCGTCATGGCGGCGGGCGCGGTCGCGGCCGACGAACCGAAGCGGGGCGGGACCCTGATCGTCGGCATCCAGGGCACGCCGCGCCATCTCAACCCGGCCGTGCAGTCCGGCATCGCCACCGGCGAGCCGGGCACGCAATTGTTCGCCGCGCCGCTGCGCTATGACGAGGACTGGACGCCGCAGCCCTATCTGGCCGAGCGCTGGGAAGTCTCCGACGACGGGCTGACGGTCACGCTCCATCTGGTCGAGGGCGCGACCTTCCATGACGGCAAGCCGATCACCTCCAAGGATGTCGCCTTCTCGATCCGCACCGTGCAGGAGAACCACCCCTTCAAGACCATGTATGCGCCGGTCGAGGCGGTGGAAACGCCGGACGCGCAGACCGCCGTGCTCAAGCTCTCGCAGCCGCATCCGGCGCTGCTGCTGGCGATGTCGTCGCAATTGCTGCCGATCATCCCGGAGCATATCTATGGCGACGGCGAGAACCCGAAGACGCATCCGCGCAACTCCGAGAACGTCGTCGGCTCCGGGCCGTTCAAGCTGGTCGAGTTCAAGCGCGATCAGCATATCATCCTGGAGCGCAACGAGAATTTCTTCATCGACAACCGCCCCTATCTCGACCGCATCGTCATGCGGATCATCAAGGACGGCTCCGCCCGCGCCATCGCGCTGGAGAATGGCGAGCTGCATCTCTCCGGCTTCGAGCAGAACCCGCGCGACATCGCCCGGCTGAAAGAGAGCCCCGGCATTACCGCCACGCCCGACGGCTATGGCGCCATCGGCCCGATCGCCTGGCTGGCCTTCAATACGCAGCGCGAGCCGGTGAGCGATGTGCGCGTGCGCCGCGCCATCGCCCACGCCGTCGATCGCGACTTCATCGTCAAGGCGATCACGCTCGGCACCGCCAAGCCGGCGCTCACCGGCATCCACCCCGACAGCCCGTTCCACGATCCGGGCGTCGAGGCCTACGATCTCGACATCGACAAGGCCAACGCCATCCTGGACGAGGCCGGCTATGCGCGCGGCGCCGACGGGATGCGCTTCAAGCTCACCGTCGATTACGGCTGGCCGTCGATCAAGGCGCCGGCGGAATATCTGAAGCCGCAGCTGAAGAAGATCGGCATCGACCTCGCCGTGCGCGCCGCGCCCGACTTCCCCTCCTGGGCCAAGCGCATCTCCAACCACGATTTCGACATGACCTGGGATGTGGTGTTCAACTGGGGCGATCCGGTCATCGGCGTGCACCGCACCTACCTGTCGTCCAACATCAAGAAGGGCGTCATCTGGTCCAACACGCAGCAATACGCCAATGCGCGCGTGGACGACATCCTGGAGCGGGCCGGCCAGGAGCGCGATCCGGCGAAGCGCAAGGCGCTCTACTCCGAGTTCCAGCATCTGGTGGCCCAGGAACTGCCGGTCTATTGGACCAACACGCTGCCCTACCACACGGTCTATTCCGACAAGGTCGGCAACGCGCCGGGCGGCATCTGGGCGACCTGCGCGCCGCTCGACCGGGTCTATCTGAAGTAGCGGACCGGCGCGGCGGGAGTCCGGCGGGATGGGCGTGCTGCGCGCGATTCTCGCCCGCGCCGTCCATATCGTCGGGCTGCTGCTGGCGGTGCTGGTGCTCAACTTCGCGTTGATGCACCTGGCGCCGGGCGACATCGCCGACACCATCGCCGGCGACATGGGCGGCGCCGACCCGCAGGTCATGGCCGAGATCCGCGAGCTGTACGGGCTCGACCAGCCGGTCTGGCGGCAATTGCTCAACTATCTGGAGGGCGTCGCCCGGCTCGATCTCGGCCATTCTTACTTCTTCAACGCGCCGGTCACCGAACTGCTGGCCGAGCGCGCGCCGGCCACCCTGCTGCTGGTGGTGACGGCGCAGCTGCTGGCCATCCTGGTGGGCGTCGCGCTCGGCGCGATCGCCGCGCTGCGCCCCAATGGCGCGGTCAGCTACGCCGTCAGCCTGCTGGCGCTGTTCGGCTTCTCGGCGCCGGTGTTCTGGACCGGTATCATGCTGCTGATCCTCTTCTCGCTGCTGATCCCGCTCTTTCCGGTGGCGGGCATGATCGACCCGACCATCGAGGGCGGCTGGTGGCCGCAGGCGATCGACATCGCCCGCCATCTGGCGCTGCCGGCGGTGACGCTCGCCTCGGTGTTCCTCGCCTATTACAGCCGGCTGTGCCGCGCCAGCATGCTGGAGGCGCTCGGCTCCGACTATGTGCGCACCGCCCGCGCCAAGGGGCTGACCGGCGGCCAGGTGGCCGTCAAGCACGCGCTCAAGAACGCGATAAGCCCGGTGGTGACCTTCGCCGGGCTGCAATTCTCGGCGGTGGTCTCGGGCGCGGTGCTGGTCGAGACGGTGTTCTCCTGGCCGGGCCTCGGCACGCTCGCCCTGCAGGCGATCACCGCGCGCGACACGCCGACCGTGATGGGCATCCTGTTCTTCGCCGCCTTCGTCGTGGTCGCCGCCAATCTGGCGACCGACCTGATGCTGCGGCTGATCGATCCGCGCATCCGCACCGGAGCCGGCGGATGACCGCCGGCGGCCCGGAGACGGTCGAGAAGGCGCGCGGCCCGTTCGCCGAGTTCCTGGAGATGTTCCTCGCCAACCGCGCGGCCGTCGCCGCGCTGTTCGTGCTGGCGACGATCGTCGCGGCGGCGCTGTTCGGCCCGATGATCTATGTCGTCGATCCCTTCGAGCTGGTCTGGGCGCCCTTCTCGCCGCCTGGGGCCGACGGCTTCCTGCTCGGCACCGACTATCTCGGCCGCGACCTGCTGGCGGGCCTGCTGCATGGCGGGCGGGTCTCGCTGGCGATCGGGCTGGCGGCGGCGCTGATGAGCGTCGGCATAGGCATCACCATCGGCGCGCTCGCCGGCTTCTATCGCGGCTGGGTGGAGGAGGCGCTGATGCGCTTCACCGAGTTCTTCCAGGTGCTGCCGACGCTGCTGTTCTCCATGGTGATCGTGGCGCTGTTCGGCGCCTCGCTCGAAGTGGTGACCATCGCCATCGGCGTGGTCAGCTGGACGGCCGTGGCGCGCATCACCCGGGCGGAGTTTCTGCGCATCCGGGAGCTGGAATATGTCACCGCCTCGCGCGCCGCCGGCGGCGGCAACGCCCGGCTGATCTTCGCCGTCATCCTGCCGAACGCGCTGCCGCCGATCATCGTGCAGGCGGCGCTGATGGTCGGCTCGGCGATCCTGTTCGAGGCGGGGCTGAGCTTTCTCGGCCTCTCGGACCCCAATGTCGTCAGCTGGGGCCAGATCATCGGCTTCAACCGGCCCTATATCCTGGATGCGAGCTTCACCGTCACCATTCCGGGCCTGGCGATCTTCACCACCGTGCTGGCGATCTCGCTGGTCGGCGACGGGCTGAACGACGCCCTCAACCCGAAATTGCGCCAGCGATGAGCGCCGCCCCGCCGCTCTTGCAGGTCGAGGACCTCCGGGTCGAGCTGCGGACCCGCCGGGGCGTGGCGCCGGTGGTCGATGGCCTCTCCTTCACGCTCGGCGCGGGCGAGAGCGTGGCGCTGGTGGGCGAGTCGGGCTGCGGCAAGTCGATGACGGCGCTCGCGCTGATGGGTCTGACGCCCGCCCCGGCCGGGCGCATCGCCGGCGGGCGCATCGACTTCGACGGCGAGAATCTGGCCGGCGCGGACGAGCGCCGCCTGCGCCGCATTCGCGGCAACGAGATCTCGATGATATTCCAGGAGCCGATGACCTCGCTCAACCCGGTCTGGTCGGTGGGCGAGCAGATCGCCGAGGTGCTGCGCCGGCATCGCGGCATGGACCGGCGCGCCGCCGGGGCGCGCGCCGTCGAGCTGCTGGCCGCGGTCGGCATTCCCGACCCGGAAGCGCGCGCGGCCTCCTATCCGCACCAGATGTCCGGCGGCCAGCGCCAGCGCGTGATGATCGCCATGGCGATCGCCTGCCGCCCGAAGATCCTGATCGCGGACGAGCCGACGACGGCGCTCGACGTGACTGTGCAGGCGCAGATTTTCGACCTGCTGAAGGCGATGCGCGAGGAGACCGGCGCGGCGATCCTGCTGATCACCCACGATATGGGCGCGGTGGCGGAAATGGCCGAGCGCATGATGGTGATGTATGCCGGGCGCAAGGTGGAGGAGGGCCGGGTCGAGGAGGTGCTGGCGGCCCCGCGCCACCCCTACACCAGCGGCCTCATCGCCTGCGTGCCGCATCTGGCCGACGAGCCGGACCCGGAGCGCCCGATGCTGACCGAGATTCCGGGCATCGTGCCGCCGCTGGCCGAGTTCGGCGCCGACCGCTGCCTGTTCGCGCCGCGCTGCGGCCGGGCGGCGGCCGCCTGCCGCGAGCGCCGGCCGGTGGAGGAGACGGCCGGGGCCGCGCGGCGCCTGGCCTGCTGGCGGCCGGAGGAGCCGGGCGCATGACGGCCGCCGCCGCGCCGCTGCTGGAGGTCGAGCGGCTGGAGGTGCGCTTTCCGGTCCGGCGGCAGTCGCCGTTCGGGCGCCGGCGCTGGCTGCGCGCGGTCGATGGGGTGAGCTTCGGCCTCCGGCGCGGCGAGACGCTGGCGCTGGTGGGCGAGTCCGGCTCCGGCAAGACGACGACGGCGCTCGCGGTGGCGCGGCTGGTCGAGGCGCAAGCGGGCGCGATCCGGCTGGACGGGCGCGACATGCTGGCGCTGGATGCGCGCGCGCTCCGCCGCGAGCGGCGGCGCTTCCAGTTCATCTTCCAGGACCCCTATTCCAGCCTGAACCCGCGCCTGCGCGCCGCCGACATCGTGGCCGAGCCGCTGTCGTCGCTGGGGCGCGCCGCGCCGGGCGACCGGCGGCGGCGGGTGCGGGAGCTGTTCGCGGCGGTCGGCCTGCGCCCGGAGCAGCTGGCGCTCTTTCCGCACCAGTTCTCGGGCGGCCAGCGCCAGCGCATCGGCATTGCGCGCGCGCTCGCGCCGGGGCCGGACCTGATCGTGTGCGACGAGCCGGTCTCGGCGCTGGATGTCGCCGTGCAGGCGCAGATCCTCAATCTGCTGCGCCGCCTGCAGCAGGACCGGGGGCTGACCTATCTGTTCATCAGCCACGATCTGGGCGTGGTGCAGCATATGAGCGACCGCATTGCGGTCATGTATATGGGCCGGATCGTGGAGCTGGCGGACCGCGCGGGGCTGTTCGCCAATCCGCTGCATCCCTATACGCGCGCGCTGCTCTCGGCGGTGCCCTCGGTCGATCCGGCGCGCCGGGCCAGGGGCGGGCGCATCCTGCTGCGCGGCGACCCGCCGGACCCGGCCGACCCGCCGCCGGGCTGCCGCTTCGCCTCGCGCTGCCCGGCGGCCGAGCCGCGCTGCCACGCCAGCCCCCCGCCCCCGCTCCGCCCGGTCGCCCCCGGCCGCGAAGTCGCCTGCCACCTGGTGACCGAGCACCCCACCGCCCCCCAGGCCCCCACCATGCCGCCAGCGCCCTGAAGCGCGGCGGCGGCGTCTTCGGCGCAGCAGGGAGCGGCTTGCTTTCCGCTGCGCGCGGCGGACAATGTGCTTGGAGAACCTGCTGTCATCGGGAGCGCGGGCCCATGTATGAGAAGACGACCGAGAATGTGCGCGTGCGGGTTCGCCCGGAATATCTGGAGGACCACTCCGATCCGGCCGAGGGGCGCTATTTCTGGGCCTATCACATCGAGATCGCCAATCGGGGCGATGTGGCGGTGCAGCTGCTGTCGCGCTACTGGCGGATCACCGATGCGCGCGGCCGGGCCGAAGAGGTGCGCGGCTCCGGCGTGGTCGGCGAGCAGCCGCTGCTGCGGCCGGGCCAGAGCTTCGAATATACCAGCGGCGCGCCGCTGCCGACCTCCTCCGGCTTCATGGTCGGGCGCTATCTGATGGTGCGCGAGAGCGGCGAGCGGTTCGAGATCGACATTCCGGCCTTCTCGCTGGACAGCCCCTGGTCCGCGCAGTCCGTCCATTGAGCCGCCGGGAGTCCGGGCGATGATCGACGTCCGGCCGGTTTTCTATGTCATCGGCTGGCTGCTGGTCATGCTGGCCGGCGCCATGCTGCTGCCCGCGCTCCTGGAGGCCGCCGGGCCGGCGGGGGAATGGCCGGCCTTCGCGATCGGCGCGGCGGCGACGCTGTTCGTCGGCGGGCTGTTCGTCGCCGTCTGCCACTCGCGGCGCCCGGACCGGCAGTCGCAGCGCTCGCTCACTCTTCGCCAGTCCTTCCTGATGGCGGTGCTGAGCTGGATGGTGCTGGGCGCCTTCGCGGCGCTGCCGCTGCTGCTTGCGGATATCGGCCTGGACGCCACCGACGCCATGTTCGAGGCGATCTCCGGCATCACCACCACCGGCTCGACCGTGCTGACCGGCCTCGACGGCCTGCCCGCCGGCATCCTGCTCTGGCGCGCGCTGCTGCAATGGCTGGGCGGCATGGGCATCATCGTCACCGCGATCGCCATCTTCCCGCTCTTGCGGGTCGGCGGGATGCAGATCTTCCGCATCGAGTCGAGCGACCGGTCGGAGAAGGTGCTGCCGCGCGCGGCGCAGATCGCGGGCTATATCGGCGCGCTCTATCTGGTCATGACGGCGGCGTTGACGGTGGCGCTCTTCCTTGCCGGACTCGGCCCCTTCGACGCCGTGGCGCACGCCATGACCACCATCGCCACCGGCGGCTTCTCCACCGTGGACGGCTCGATCGGCCATTTCCGCAACGCGGCCGTGGACTGGATCGTGATCGTCGGCATGATCGCCGGCTCGCTGCCCTTCGTGCTCTATATCCAGGTGCTGCACGGGCGCCCGATGCGCCTCGTCCGCGACAGCCAGATCCACGCCTTTCTCGGCATTCTGGGCGGCGCGGTGGCGCTGCTGACGCTCGCGCATATGGCGCTCAACGGCGTGGAGCCGCTGCTGGCGCTGCGCCAGGTGGCCTTCAACGCCACCTCCTACATGACCGGCACGGGCTTCGTCACGGCGGATTTCGCGCTCTGGGGCGGCTTCGCGCCGACGGCGCTCTTCTGCCTGATGTTCATCGGCGGCTGCGCCGGGTCCACCACCTGCGGCGTCAAGGTGTTCCGCCTTCAGGTGCTGTTCGCCGAGGCGCGCGCCCAGTTCGGGCGGCTGCTGCATCCGCACGGGGTCTATGTGCCGCATTACGCCGGCGCGCCGATCCCGCCTGCGGTGGTGGCCTCGGTGGCGAGCTTCGTCTTCCTGTTCGTGGCGATGTTCGCGGCCATCACGGTGGCGCTCGGCATTACCGGCCTCGATCTGGAGACGGCGGTTTCCGGGGCGGCGACGGCGATCGCCAATGTCGGCCCCGGCCTCGGCGCCACCATCGGCCCGACCGGCACCTTCGCCCCGCTCGACGCCTCGGCCAAATGGGTGCTGATCTGCGGCATGCTGCTCGGGCGCCTGGAGGTGCTGAGCGTCCTGCTGCTCTTCACCCCCGGCTTCTGGCGCGCGTGATGATGTAGCGAGCGCACTGTGCTGGGCAACGCCGCTTGACATGGCTGCTGCCGTCAGCATGGCATAAAGGTCGAACTGAATCAGTGAATGCGCGTTGAGGAGATAGCGGATCATCTTGTCGGACAAGAAGTTGAATGCGTTGATCGAAATATCCCGCTCGGTGGTGATGACCCAGCAGGAAATCGAAGCGCAGAGAGAAAGCTTCGCATATGGGAAACGCCAGAATCACTAGAGCGGAATCCGATCATGTTGCGATGTATCCTGCGGCGTGGAGGTAGTTTTTGCAGTCTTGCGGCGAGAAGGTCCGGGAGATGCGGCCAATGGTTTGCCAGAAGCCGTTAAGGGTTTTCTTGGCGACTTTTCGCAGTCTTGCCTTGAGCTTGGCGAAGGCCCGTTCGATGGCATTGAAGTCGGGGCTGCAGGGCGGCGGGAAGAGGAGTTGCGCGCCCGCGTCCTCGATCATCTTTCGGGCCTTGGGTCCCTTGTGGCTGGAGAGGTTGTCCATGATGACGATCGCGCCGTCGCCGGCGAGCGCTCGATGGGCGAGCAGCTGGCGCAGATGGCGGAGCGCGCCCGAGACCAAGGGATGCAGCCGGCTCCGCCCGTCCGCCCCGGTCACCCGCCAGACCGGCCCGAGCGGCGAATCCTCGCGCCTGGCCGTCACGCCCTGGGCCTGCACTCCCCAAAGCGCCAGTCCATCCCGAAAAGCGGCTGCCCCTCCGGTCAGAAACGGAAGCGGAGGCCGATGCCGAGGCGGGTGTCGGGGTCGTGATGTTCGGCGGTGAGGAAGGCGGTCAGGCCGCCTGGGGTGGTAAAGGCGAGGCCGGTGGCGGCGTATCGGGCGGGCAGGCGCCATTCGGCAAATGGCGTCAGCAGGCCGCCGGCGGTGGCGAAGCCGTAGCCCGCGCGCGCCGTCAGGGAGAGGCGTTGCGGCGTGTCGTCGTCGCGCGCCTCGTCGAACAGGCGCTCGCGCGTGAGCGCGCCGCGCTGCTGCCCGCCCCATTGCGGGCCGAAGGCCAGCGAGAGGCCGCGCCCGCCCGCGCCCGGCCCGAGCCGCGCCTCCAGGCTCGCGCCCCATTCGCGCGCCTCGTCCTCGGAATGCAGCGCCAGCCAGTGGCCGCTCGCGTCGAGGCCGAAGCGCCCGCCCGGCAGCGACAGGCGCACACCGGCGGAAAGCTCCGCGCCGGTTCCCGCCAGCCCGTCGCCGCCATCCTGGCGAACCGCCAGCGCCCCGCGCGGCTGAAGCCGCCAGCCCGATGCGCCGAGCGCGAGGCCGTCATGCGCCGCCTCCAGGCCGGCGCTGAGCCGCCAGCCGGTCGCCTTCAGCCCGCCGAGCGACGGGGCCGACGGCGCATCGTCGGTCTCCAGCTGCGTCAGGCTCGCCTGGCCGGTCGCCGCAAGCGCGAAGGCGCCTCGGCGCGCCACCGGCAGCCGACCGCCCACCGAGGCCGCCAGCATGGCGAGGTCGGCCCGCTCCACGGCTCCGGCCGCCGGGCGGTGCTCCGCCTCGCCCCGGCCCGCGCCCGCCACCAGACGCAGCTGGCCGCCGCCCTTCATCCCCAGTTGCAGATAGGGCCAGAGCGCGGTCAACGCGGTCTCGACGCGCCCTTCCTCGCTGTCGAGGCGATAGTCGCTCTCGCCGTCGCTCTGCGAGAGCGCAAGCCCGGCGGCGAACCGCCCGCCGAGGCAGCCGTCCAGCCCGAGCCAGCCGGCGCGTTGCGAACCGTCATAGCGGCCCGCCCCGGTTGCGCCCTCGAAGCTCCGCCAGTCGCCCCGGCCCCAGACCGACCAGGCCGGGCCGGACGACGCCCCGCCCGAGGCCGCCAGCGGCAGCGAGAAGGCGCTGCCCCGCAGCAGCGCCGCGCCCTTCAGCGTCCGGGCGACAAAAGCCGGGCGGCGGCTCCGCCGGTCGAGCCGCTCCCGCAGCGAGCCATCGGCAAGCCGCAACCCGCCGCCGACCCGCGACCCGGCGAGCGCCAGCGCCGGCCTCGCCGCCGCAGCGCAAGGCGCGGCGTCGAAGCGTTGGCCGAGCACCTCCACCGCCCCGGCCAAGGCCGCGCGACCGACCTCCGCCAGCACCCGCGTCGCAACCCGCTTGCGCGCCTCGGAACTCACCCCGTCGTCATCGGTGATGGTCAGCATCACCGCTTCCGGGTCGCTCATCCCCGGGCTGCCGGTCGCCGTCGCCCGGATGGCGATCGCCTTGTCCGGGGCCTGGACGGCGTTATCGACCGCCGCGATCGCCACCGCGCCGCTGCTGACGGTCTGTCCGGCCGGGATCGTCAGCACCCTGTCCGCGCCCAGCGCGAAGTCTCCCGCCGCCGCCGGCGAAACCGGCGCAGCCGAGACGGTCACCACCGTCGCCATGTCCGACGGGCGGTCCAGGCGCGCCGTCACCGCCGCCACGCCGCCATCCTCCGGGATCGACGCCGGCTCCAGCAGCAGCGTCATCACCGGCGCATCGTCGTCCTCGATGGTCAGCATGACATCGCCCGGCCCTGTCACCCCGTTCGCATTGGTCGCCGACCCCGACACCCTGATCTGCTTGTCCGCCGCATCGGCGTCATTGTCGATCGCCACGATCGCCACCGCGCCGGTGCTGACTGTGGCCCCGGGCGGGATCGTCAGCACCCTGTTGGCGCTCAGCGTAAAGTCGCCCGCCACCGCCGGCGCGACCGGCGCGGCCGAGACGGTCACCACCGTCGGCGCGTCCGACGCGCGGTCGAGGCGCGCCATCACCACCGCCACGCCGCTGTTCTCCGCAATCGAAGCCCGGTCCAGCGCCAGCGTCGCCACCGGAGGTCCGACCCCGATGGCGAAGGTCAGCATATCCGTGTCCGACTCGGCCTCATTGTCGTCCGCGTCCGACACCTTCCAGACATAAGTCGTCGCTGTCAGCGCTTCCGTCGGCGTTCCGGTGATTTGCCGTGTGGAGGCGTCGAGGCTCAGCCCCGCCGGAAGGAGCGGGCTGAGACTGTAGCTGAGCGCCCCGTTGCCGCCCGTGGCTTGCGGCAGCTGCAGCGCCGGGATCGATATGTTCGGCGCATAGCTCCGGTCGGCGATCGTCTCCGCGCCAAAGGTCGGGGCCGCGTCGGGAACTGCCAGCCTCGCAAGCGCCTCCTCCGATGCGACGCCGTGAACGATCCCGACCCCGCGGATGCGGAAGCCGTAGAGAGCGCCGTTGGTCAGCCCGGTGACGGTATGGCTGGTGGTGTCCCCGTCGCTGCCCTCGATATCCGTCCAGCTGCCCAGGCTCCCGTCGGGGGCTTTCAGCAGCAGCTGATATTTCTCGATTCGGCTGTCGGACGGATTTGTCCAGCTGAGCGTCACCTCGCCGTCGGCCGGGGTCGCTGCGAACCCGCCCGGCTTGGGAGGCCCCGTCGTGTAAACGACCTTCTGGATGTGCCCGCCGCCCGCGTCAGCGCTACCTTGCATTGCGACTTCAATGTGGAAATCGTCGTCTTCCAGAACCTCTTCTAACGTACCGTCGAATGCGATAATCTCATGGTCTACAATATAGGATCTCGCGGCAGTATCGTAGTGATCGGTCTCTAAATTGAGATAAAAGCTTTGTCCAGCTTGATTAATATGAACATAAATATCTGATTCATATGATATGTCCATGTCTATATTTGGATTTCCGGAGTAAGTGTCGAGTCCAGATACTGTAAAATTTTTGAGAGACCAATGCCGCCAAGCGTATCCACTGGTCTCTGAAATTTGCCAATGACTATCAGCCCCATTGGCATAATTCAGCAGAAGTGTTCTACTTCCACTTTGGGAGTTAACGTCACTCGGTTCCCCAAAAGCACTCTCCATTAGATCCAAGCTTCCGTTGACGGTGATGGTGGAGTTCGCGCCGTCGTCGGAGAAGGTGAAGGTCAGGGTCCCCGCCCCGGCGGCCGGCACGCCTCCGATCAGGAAGGCCGCGCCAAACAGCAGTGCCGGACCGGCACGGGCGAAGCGCTGCTCGAAACCTCTCCCGGTTCTCCGGTCGGCGGACGAGCCGCCGTTCCGGCCTCTCAGGTTCTCAGAGTCCGGGGGACGGAACACAAATGGTGAACGCCGAACCGGCAGCGCCATAGTCAACTTCTGGACGGCGGTCCGCAGACAGCTGGCGAGGGAGGAGAAGGACGAAAGCGAGGATTTTGCGGTCATGGCGTGAGACCTCGCCCGGTTGATCAATTTCAGTAGCCGAAGCGATAGCAGAGCGCGAAATGCATATCAACTAATTGTGATGTCCATTTCAGAAAAATCTTTCATTTTAAACTAGTCGATCATTTTTCATGACAATAAAAATCATGCTTTTATATTCAATGATGTCCTCCCAAGCGTCATGCGGGGCGTCGGGGGCGCCGCGCGCGGCGCTTGACCCGGCGGGCGGGCGCGGGCGAGACTTCGGGCCGAGGCGCATTTCGCCGCCGGGGAGGCCCCGCCCATGCATGTCGGCCTGAGCTGCTTTTTCCAGAATCCGGACCGCCGGCTCGGCGACCGGGAGGTGTGGCGCCAGGAGGTGGCGCTGGCGGACGCGGCGGAGCGGCTCGGCTTCGACAGCATCTGGTCGGCCGAGCACCATTTCACCGACTACACCATGTGCCCGAGCGTGACCCAGTTCCTGACCTACATGGCCGGGCGCACGCGCCGCGTCGGGCTCGGCACCATGGTGGTGGTGCTGCCCTGGCACGACCCGGTGCGCGTGGCGGAGGAGCTGACCTTGCTCGACCATCTCTCGGACGGGCGCGTCATCTTCGGCATGGGGCGCGGCCTCGGGCGGGTCGAGTTCACCGGCTTCCGCCTCGACATGGGCCAGAGCCGCGAGCGCTTCGTCGAATATGCCGAGGCGGTGATGGGCGCGCTGGAAACCGGCGCGATCGAAAGCGACGGGCGCCACTACCGCCAGCCGGCGACCGAGATCCGCCCCGCACCCTTCCGCAGCTTCCGGGGGCGCACCTACGCCGCGTCGGTGTCGCCGCAATCGGCGGAGATCATGGCCCGGCTCGGCGTCGGCATCCTGATCATCGCCCAGAAGCCCTGGGAGAAGACGCTGGAGGAGCTCGACAATTACCGCGCGCTCTATCGCCGGCACAATGACGGCGAGGAGGCGCCCAAGCCGATCATCATGAGCTTCGTCGCGGTGCATGAGGACCGCGAGACGGCGCGCGAGATGTATGAGAAATACATCGTCGGCTATTGCCGCTCCGCGCTGCAGCATTACGAATTCCACAATGAAGGCCTGGCCGACATTCCGGGCTACGAATATTACGGCGGCCTCGCCCGCAATATCCGCAAGCATGGCGTGGAGACCTTCGTGCGCTTCCTCGCCGACCTCCAGGTCTGGGGCACGCCGGAGGAGGTGGTCGAGGGCGTGCTCGCCAATGTGGAGCGCGCCGGCTGCGGCGGTTTCCTCGCCGGCCTCTCCTATGGCGGCATGCCCTACGCCATGGCGCGCGAGAACCAGCGCCTGTTTGCGGAGAAGGTGCTGCCGCGCCTGAAGGCGCACGACACGGGCGTCGAGATCGGCGCGCCGCCGCTGCTCGCCGCCGCCGAATAGCCGCGCCGCTCAGGCCTCCCCGGAGGCCGCGCCTTCCGCGACCGGAACGACGCGGGCGGCGCAGAACTTGAACTCCGGAATCTTGCCCCAGGGGTCGAGCTGCGGGTTGGTGAGCAGATTGGCCGCCGCCTCGACATAGGCAAACGGCGCGAACACCAGCCCGGCCGGCACCGCCCCGTCCATGCGCGCCACCAGCTCGATCGCGCCGCGCCGGGTCTCGATGCGCACCCGGTCGCCGGGGGCGAGCCCGAGCGCGCGCAGATCCGCCGGCGAGAGGCTCGCCGTCGCCTCCGGCTCCAGCGCGTCCAGCACGCTCGCGCGCCGCGTCATCGCGCCGGTGTGCCAGTGCTCCAGCTGGCGCCCGGTGGTCAGCACCAGCGGGAACTCGGCGTCCGGCTCCTCGGCCGGGGCCACGATGTCGGCCGGAACGAAGCGCCCGCGTCCGTCGCCGGTCGGGAAGCGGTCGGCGAACACCACCGCATGGCCCGGATGGTCCGGCCCGTCGGAGGGATAGGTGACCGCGCTCTCCGCCTCCAGCCGCGCCCAGTCGATATGCGCGAGCGAGGGCATCAGCCCGGCCATCTCGGCGTAGATCTCGCGCGGATGGCCATACTGCCAGTCGAGGCCCATGCGCCGGGCGATCTCCTGCACGATCCGCCAGTCCTCGCGCGCCTCGCCCGGCGGCCGGAAGGCCCGCCGGCCCATCTGCACCTGGCGGTTGGTGTTGGTGACCGTGCCGTCCTTCTCCGGCCAGGCCGAGGCCGGCAGCACCACATCGGCGAACATGGCGGTCTCGGTCAGGAACAGGTCCTGGACCACCAGATGGTCCAGTTTCGCCAGCCCCTCGCGGGCATGCGTCACATCGGGGTCCGACATGGCGGGGTTCTCGCCCATGATATACATGGCGCGCACGCCGCCGGCATGGATGGCGTCCACGATCTCCACCACCGTCAGCCCCGGCTCGGGATCGAGCGCCATGCCCCAGGCGGCCTCGAAGCGGGCCTGCGCTTCCGGCTCCGCCACGCGGCGATAGTCGGGATACATCATCGGGATCAGGCCGGCGTCGGAGGCGCCCTGCACGTTGTTCTGGCCGCGCAGCGGATGCAGGCCGGTTCCCGGCCGCCCGACATGGCCGCACATCAGCGCGAGCGCGATCAGGCAGCGCGCATTGTCGGTGCCGTGCGCGTGCTGCGAGACGCCCATGCCCCAGAAGATCATGGCGCGCTCGGCCCGCGCGTAAGCGCGCGCGACCTGCTTCAGCACCTCCGCCTCGACGCCGCAGACCGGCGCCATCGCCTCCGGCGGAAAGGCCGCCAGATGCGCGCGCATCGCCTCGAAATCGGCCGTGTGCGCCATGACATATTGCCGGTCGTAAAGCTCCTCCGCGACGATGGTGTGCATGATCGCGTTCAGCATCGCCACATCGCGGCCGGGGCGGAACTGGAGCATGTGGGTGGCGTGGCGCTTCAGCGCCTGGCCGCGCGGGTCCATGACGATCAGCGCCGCGCCGCGCTTCGCCGCCTGCTTGAAATAGGTGGCGGCGACGGGGTGGTTCTCGGTCGGGTTGGCGCCGATCACGATCACCGCGTCGGCGCGCGCCACCTCGTTGAAGGTGGCGGTGACCGCGCCCGAGCCGATGCCCTCCAGCAGCGCCGCCACCGAGGAGGCGTGGCAGAGCCGGGTGCAGTGATCGACATTGTTGGAGCCGAAGCCGGTGCGCACCAGCTTCTGGAAGAGATAGGCCTCCTCGTTCGACCCCTTGGCGGAGCCGAAGCCGGCGAGCGCGCGGGGGCCGTGCGCCGCCTTCGCGGCATTGAGGCCGGCGGCGGCGAGCTCCAGCGCCTCCTCCCACTCCGCCTCGCGGAAATGCGTCCCGGGACGGGCGGGATCGACATTCACCCCCTTGGGCGCGCCCTCGCGACGGACCAGCGGCTTCGTCAGCCGCTCGGGATGGGTGATGTAGTCGAAGCCGAAGCGGCCCTTGACGCAGAGCCGCTGCTCGTTGGCGGGGCCGTTGCGGCCATCGACCGAAATCAGCCGCTCGTCGGCGATGTTGTAGGCGATCTGGCAGCCGACGCCGCAATAGGGGCACACGCTCTCCACCCGCCGGTCGGGCGGCGGCGCGCCGAGCGCCGTCTTCGCCATCAGCGCGCCCGTCGGGCAGGCCTGCACGCATTCCCCGCAGGCGACGCAGGTCGAGGCGCCCATGGGGTCGTCGAAGTCGAACACGATGCGCGCCTCCGCGCCGCGCCCGGCCATGCCGATCACATCGTTGACCTGCACCTCGCGGCAGGCGCGCACGCAGAGATTGCAGTGGATGCAGGCGTCGAGATTGACCGCCATGGCGGGATGGCTGGGGTCCGGCGCGGGCGCGGCGCGGGCCGGCAGCCGGCCGGGCGCGAGCCCCGCCGCCTCGACCCAGCCGGCCAGGCGCGAGTCGGGATCGTGCGCGGCCGCCGGCTGGTCGGCGAGCAAAAGCTCCAGCACCATGCGCCGGGCGCGCTCCGGGCGCTCGCCGGCGCTGTTGACCGCCATGCCGGGGGTCGGGCGGCGCAGGCAGGAGGGCGCCAGCGCGCGCTCGCCCTCGATCTCCACCATGCAGGCGCGGCAATTGCCGTCCGGGCGGTAGCCGGGCTCCGGCGCGTGGCAGAGATGCGGCAGCACGACGCCCTGGCGGGCGGCGGCCTCCCAGACGGTCTCGCCGGCCAGCGCCTCGACCGGGCGCCCGTCCAGCGTGAAGGAAATGGGGGATTTGCTCTCGGACATGGGCGGCGGTTGCACTCCCTTTCCGCCATTCCCATATACCAGGCCCGCCGGATGCCGCAATGGCCGGGTCCGGCCGCCTGTCTCGCTTGCGCAGAGGAGAAACGGCCCCATGTCGCGACTGCCCGTCTTCAACAGCCCGCTGATGCTCGGTTTCGAGAATCTGGAGCGGGTGCTCGACTCGGTGTCCAAGGCGTCCGCCGACGGCTACCCGCCCTACAATATCGAACAGGCGGGCGAGAACCGGCTGCGCATCTCGCTCGCGGTCGCCGGCTTCGCCCGCGAGGACCTCACCATCTCGGTCGAGGACCGCCAGCTGGTGGTCGGCGGACGCCAGAAGGAAGAAGCCAACGGCCGCGTCTTCCTGCATCGCGGCATCGCGGCGCGCCAGTTCCAGCGCCGCTTCGTGCTGGCGGAAGGCATCGAGATCGAGGGCGCGCGCACCGAGAACGGCCTGCTGCATATCGACCTGGTGCGCCCGGAGCCGGAAGTCCGCACCCGCAGCATCAAGATCGAATAGCCCCGCCCGCCGGCGGCAGGCCGGCCAGCCAGTCGAAGCGCAGCTCGCCGGCGGCGATCGGCCCGAGCGCGATGACGGCCGGCGGCTCCGCCGCCTCGGCCGCCCGGCCGAGGCCGGCGAGCGTGGTGTCGATGACCCGCTGGCGCGCGGTTGCGGCGTGGCAGACGATGGCCGCCGGCTCCGCGCCCGCGCGCCCGTGCGCCAGCAGGCAGTCGGCGATGGCGGCGATATTGCTGAGCGCCATGTAGAACACCAGCGTCGGCGAGCCGCGCGCCAGCGCCGCCCAGTCGAGGCCGCTCTCCGCCGGCGGGCGGTGGCCGGAGATGAAGGTGAGCACGGAACTGGCGCTGCGATGCGTCGCCGGGACGCCGGCATAGGCCAGCCCCCCGATGCCGGCCGTCACCCCCGGCACGATGCGGAACGGCAGGCCGGCCGCGGCCAGCGCCAGCGCCTCCTCGCCGCCGCGCCCGAAGACCAGCGGATCGCCGCCCTTGAGGCGCACCACCCGCGCCCCGGCCCGCGCCTCGGCCACCAGCCGCGCGGAGATGTCCGGCTGGCAGGCCGAAGGCCGCCCGCCGCGCTTGCCGGCCGGCAGGATGCGCGCGCCGGCGCGCGCGAGCGCCAGCACCTCCGGGCTCACCAGCGCGTCATGCACCACGATGTCGGCCTCGGCGAGCGCGCGGGCCGCAAGCAGGGTCAGCAGGCCGGGATCGCCCGGCCCCGCGCCGACGAGCCAGACCTCGCCCGGCGCCGGATGCGGCAGGTCGGGCGTCATCGGCCGAGCAGGCGGAGCAGCAGCAGCGAGACCGGCGTCATGCGCGCGATGGGGCCGTCGAGAAACAGCCGCACCGTCTCGCGCACCTCCGGCGGCGGCGGTTCGGCCGGCGCATCGAGGCGATGGGCGACGCCGGCCGAGACCCGGGCTGCGGCCGCCGCGCCGGCGGCGATGGTCCTGGCCAGCCGGCCGTCCCGGTCCGGCCCCGCCAGCGCCGTCCAGGCGAGCGCCAGAAAGGCCGGCCAGTGCGCCAGATGGCGCCAGAGGCTCGTCACGATCTCGTCGTCGTCGCCGCCGCCGAGCCGGTCGAGCGCCAGCGCCAGCGCGCGCACCGGCGGCGAGAGCGCCTCCAGCGCCGGCAAGGGCGGCAGCGCGCCCTCGACCGGCGGGTCGCCCGCGGCCGGGGCGATGGGCGGCGCGGCCTCGGAGACCGCGCCCTCCAGCGCCGGCAACAGCGCGCCCAGCGCCACCTGGTTCAGCCGGTTGCCCCGGTCGTAGCTCGCCAGCATATGCGCGATGGCCGCCCGCTCCGGCTCCCCGAGGCCGGCGGCGGCGAGCGCGGCCTCCGGCCAGGGCGGCAGGTCGGGCAGCGGCGTCCGGTCGCGAAGCAGCGCCGCGCCCGTCGCCGCCGCGCCGCTGGCGTAGAGCGGGCGCACGGCGCTCCAGGCCCATTCCAGCCCGCCCGGAAAGAACGCCAGCCGGCGCCAGATCAGATTGACCACCGGCACGCCGAGCACGGCGCGGATGTCGGCGTAGAGCAGGGCGGTAGCGCCCTCGGCCTCGCTCTCGGGCACGGTCGGCAGGGTGTCGGTCATGGGGCGCCTGTTTACCCCCATTTCCGGCCGGGGTCATGCGATTGCCGGGCCGCGCTTCGGCCATAGATCACCGCCCGGACGGCGCGCGGGAGGAAGCCGGCATGGCGGCCGAGGGCCGGAGCGGATATCGCGTCATGGCGGGCCTCCTCGCCGGGCCGGCGGCGATGGCGGCCGTGCTGGCGTTGCCCGCGCCCGAGGGGCTGCCGGCCGCCGCCTGGCCGGTGGTGGCGGTGGCGGCGCTGATGGTGGTCTGGTGGCTCTCGGAGGCGCTGCCCGCGCCGGCGACGGCGCTGGTTCCCGTCATCGCCTTCCCGCTGCTCGGCGTCATGGAGATGCGCGCCGCGGCCGCGCCCTACGCCCATCCGCTGATCTTCCTCTTTCTGGGCGGCTTCCTGATCGCCGGGGCGGTGGAGCGCTCCGGGCTGCATCGCCGCGTCGCGCTCGGCATTCTCGGCCGCGCCGGCGCCGCGCCCGCGCGGCTGGCGGCGAGCTTCATGCTGGCCGCCGCCCTGCTCAGCATGTGGCTCTCCAACTCCGCAACCGCGATCCTGATGCTGCCGATCGCGCTCTCGGTCATCGGCCTGCTGGACCGGGGCGACCGGCGCTTCGCCGCCGCCCTGCTGCTGGGCGTGGCCTACGCCGCCAGCATCGGCGGGCTGGCCACGCCGATCGGCACGCCGCCCAACGCCCTGCTGCTGGCCTTTCTGGCGGAGCGCCACGGCGTCGAGATCGGCTTCGCGCGCTGGATGCTGTTCGCGACGCCGCTCGCCGCGCTGCTGCTGGCCGCGACCTGGCTGCTGCTGACGCGCCTCGTCTTCCGCCTCGACAACAGGCCGATCCCCGGCGCGGGCGAACTGGTGGCGCGGGAGCTGGCGCGGCTCGGGCCGGTCGGCCGGGAGGAGCGGCTGACCGCGGCGGCGGTGCTGGCCGTGGCGCTGCTCTGGCTCTGCCGCCCGCTGCTGGCGAAGGCGCTGCCCGGCCTGGCGCTCTCCGACGCCGGCGTCGCGCTGCTGGGCGGGCTTGCGCTCTTCCTGCTGCCGGTCGATCTCCGCCGGGGCCGGTTCCTGATGGACTGGGATCATGCCCGGCGGCTGCCCTGGGGCGTGCTCATCCTGTTCGGCGGGGGCCTCAGCCTCGCCTCCGCCATCCAGGAAAGCGGCCTGGCCGGCTGGATCGGAGAGGCGCTCGCCGGCCTTGCGGCCTGGCCGGCGCTGGCGCTGCTGCTGCTGGTGACGGCGGCGGCGGTGTTCCTCACCGAGATCGCGAGCAACACCGCCACGGCCTCGGTCTTCATCCCGATCGCCGCCACGCTCGGGACGGGCCTTGCGGGCGACCCGCTGCTGTTCGCGCTGCCGGTGACGCTGGCGGCGAGCTGCGCCTTCATGATGCCGGTCGCGACACCCCCCAACGCCATCGTCTATGCCAGCGGGCAGATCGCGATCGCGCAGATGGCGCGCGCCGGCCTCGCGGTCAATCTGCTGGCGGTGCTGGTAATCGCCGCTGCGGCGCGCTGGCTGCCGGGCGGGCCATGACGTTCGAGGCTATACTGCCCCCGGCATGGCGGCATTGCGACGAGGCTGGACCACGGGGGCCTGCGCGGCGGCGGCGGCGCGGGCGGCGTGCGAGCGCCTGCTGACCGGACGCCTGCCGGACCCGGTGACGGTCGCGCTGCCGCGCGGCCTCCGCGCCGCCTTCCCGCTCGCCGAGACCGGTGAGTGGATCGGCGTGGAGAAGGACGCCGGCGACGACCCGGACGCGACGCATGGCGCGCTGGTGCGCGCGCGCGTGCGCCCGGCCCCGGCCGGTGCGGGCGTCGGCTTCCTGGCCGGCCCCGGCGTCGGCACGGTCACGCTCCCCGGCCTGGCGCTCGCGGTCGGCGAGCCGGCGATCAATCCGGGGCCGCGCGCCATCGTCGCCGCCAATCTCGCCGCCGTCGCCGAGGATTACGGCGCGCCGGCGGATTTCGAGGTCGAGATCGGCATCCGGGATGGCGAGGCGCTGGCGGCCCGGACCGCCAACGCCCGGCTCGGCATCCAGGGCGGCCTCTCGGTGCTGGGCACGACGGGCGTGGTCATCCCCTATTCCTGCGCGGCCTGGATCCACGCCGTGCATCGCGGCGTCGATGTCGCCCGCGCCGCCGGCCTCGACCATATCGGCGCGGCGACCGGGCGCGGCTCGGAGGCGGCGCTCGCCGCGCTCATCGCCCTGCCGCCGCACGGGCTGATCGACATGGGCGATTTCGCCGGCGCGCTGCTGAAATATCTCCGCCGGCGGCCGGTGGCGCGGCTCAGCCTCGCCGGCGGCTTCGGCAAGCTCTCCAAGCTCGCCCGGGGCCATCTCGACCTGCATTCCGGGCGCTCGCAGGTGGATATCGCCTGGCTCGCCGCCGAACTCCGCGCGCTCGGCGGGCCGGATGCGCGCGATGCGCCGAGCGCCGGCGCGCTGCTGGAGCGGGCCGGCGGCCTGCCGCTCGCCCGGCGCGTCGCCGAGGGCGCGCGCGAGACGGCGCTGGCGGCGCTCGCCGGCGGCACGGAGGTGGATGTGCGCGTCTTCGACCGCCGGGGGCGCCTGATCGGAGAGGCCGGTGTCTGAACCGGCAGGCCCGCGCGTGCTGATCCTGGGCGGCACCGGCGAGGCGGCGGCGATCGCCGACGCGCTCGCCGGGCGCGCCCGGGTGACGAGCTCGCTCGCCGGGCGCACCCGGCGCCCGTCGATTCCGGCGGGAGAGCTGCGCAGCGGCGGCTTCGGCGGCGCGGCCGGTCTCGCGCGCTATCTGCGCAAGGCGCGCATCGACCGGCTGATCGACGCGACCCACCCCTTCGCGCGGCGCATCTCCGCCCATGCGCGCGAGGCGGCGGACGCCGCCGGCGTCGCCCGGCTGCAGTTCGAACGGCCGATGTGGCGGCGCGCGCCGGAAGACCGCTGGCTGGAGGCGGCGGACGCAGCAGACGCGGCCGCGCTGCTGGCGGCGTTGCCGGATGCGGTGTTTCTCAGCCTCGGCTCGGGCGATCTGGAGGCCTTTGCCGGGCTCGAGGGCCGCCGCCTGCTGCTGCGCCGCATCGACCCCGGCCCCTCGCCGCTCGCGGGCGCAACGGTGCTGCTCGGGCGCGGCCCGTTCGGGCTGGAGGAGGAGCGCCGGCTGTTCGACGCCCATGGCGTCGGCGCGCTGGTGACGCGCGCCTCCGGCGGCGCGGCGACGGAGGCCAAGATTGTGGCGGCGCGCGAACGCCGCCTGCCGGTGGTGATGCTCCGGCGTCCGCCGCCGGAGCCGGGGCCGCGCGCCGCCAGCGTGGCGGCCGCGGCGGCCTGGGCGCTCAGCAGCGCCGGCAGCGGATCTTCTTGAACACGGCGTCGCGGTCCGCATCGACCGCCAGCCAGTCGAGCAGGCAGCGCAGCGCCTTGTCGCGACCGGGCAGCCGATAGTCCTTCGCCACATCGTCGAGCAGGGTGAGCATGTCGGGGTTGAGCTCCAGCTCGACCTTCACCTTGTCGCCGGCCATCCGGCCCTCCTCCGCTACAGCAAAGCGAGGCCGAGCACCACGAGCAGCAGAATCACGCCCGCCGTGGACCAGCCGAGAAACCGGCAGAAACCGGACCAGATCTCTTGATGGCGGGCGTCTTCCGCCGCCGCGTTATAGTCCGCCATGGACCGCCACTCCTTGACCTCGACGCGTCGAAATTACCATAGCCGGCCGCTCCCGGCCCTCACTGCGACGGATTGACCGACGCATCGTCCGGGCGGGCGGGAACGACGCGCTCGCCCTCCACCCGGATGCGCCCTTCCGCGATCCAGCCGACGGCGAGCGGCAGCACGCGATGCTCGCGCGCCAGCACGCGCGCCGCCAGCGCCGCCTCGTCGTCGCCCGGCCGCACCGGCACCGCCGCCTGCAGGATAATCGGCCCGGCGTCCAGCTCGGCGCGCACGAAATGCACCGTGCAGCCGTGCCAGGCGACGCCGGCCGCCAGCGCCCGGCGATGGGTGTCCAGCCCCCGGAAGGCCGGCAGCAGCGAGGGGTGGATGTTGATCGCGCGGTCATGCCAGCGCGCGACGAAGCCCGGCCCCAGCACGCGCATGAAGCCGGCCAGCACGACAAGCTCCGCGCCCGCCGCCGCCAGCGCCTCGTGCAGCGCTTCCTCGAAGGCCGCCCGGTCGGCGAAATCGCCATGCGGCAGCGCCCGGACGGGGACGCCGGCGGCAGCGGCCCGCGCCAGACCGGGCGCGCCCGCGACATTGGAAATCGCGACCGCCACCCGCCAGGAGGCCGCGCGGGCGTCGAGCAGCGCCTGGAGATTGCTGCCGCGCCCGGAGAGGAGCACGCCGACCTTCATCGCCGCCAGCCCGCAAGGCCCTCCAGGCGCACGCCCTCGCCCTCGACCGCCTCGCCGATGCGGAAGACGCGCTCGCCCGCCGCCTCGAAGCCGGCCGCCAGCGCCTCGGCGCGCTCCGGGCGCACGACCGCCATCATGCCGATGCCGCAATTGAAGACGCGCGCCAGCTCCTCCGGCTCGACCCGGCCCGCCAGCCAGGCGAAGACCGGCGGCAGCGGCCAGGCGGCGCAGTCGAGGCGCATCCCGAGGCCGGGGGCGAGCGCGCGCGGCGGATTGTCCAGCAGGCCGCCGCCGGTGATGTGCGCGAGCCCGTTGACGCCGCCCGAGCGCGCCGCCGCCAGCACGCTCGCGGCATAGATGCGCGTCGGCGCCAGCAGCGCCGCGCCGAGCGGCGCTTGCGAGAAGGGCGCCGGGCCGGCGAGATCGAGGCCCTCCTCGTCCAGGATGCGGCGGAGCAGCGAGAAGCCGTTGGCGTGCAGCCCGTCCGAGGCGAGGCCGAGCACGACATCCCCCGGCCGCGCGCTCTCGCCGGTAATCGCCGCGCCGCGCTCGACGGCTCCGACCGCGAAGCCCGCCAGGTCGTAGCGCCCGGCCGGATAGAAGCCCGGCATCTCCGCCGTCTCGCCGCCGATCAGCGCGCAGCCGGCGGCGCGGCAGCCCTCGGCCACGCCTTCGACCACTTCCGCGGCGGCGTCCGCATCCAGCCTGCCGGTCGCGAAATAGTCGAGGAAGAAGAGCGGCTCGGCCCCTTGCGCGACCAGATCGTTGACGCACATCGCCACCAGATCGACGCCGACGCCGCGATGGCGTCCAAGCGCCTGGGCGAGCGCGAGCTTGGTGCCGACCCCGTCGGTGGCGGCCACCAGCAGCGGGTCGCGGTAGCCGGCCGCGGCCAGGTCGAAGAAGCCGCCGAAGCCGCCGAGCCGCGCCGCCGCGCCCGGCCGCGCCGTGCTCGCGGCAGCCGGCGCGATGCGCCGCACCAGCGCCTCGCCTAGGTCGATATCGACGCCGGCCGCCCTGTAGGTCGGCCGCTCCGCGCTCGCCATTCTGCCTCCGGAGGGGTATGGTCCATCATGAACATATCCATCGGGCGAAGGCGCGCAATGCGAGTGTTGTCGATGCCGGTCGCGGCCTTGCTGCTGGCGGTTGCCGGCCCGCCGGCGCCGGCCGCCGGCGCCGATCTCTACGCGGTCGGCAGCATTTCCGTGGACCGGTCGGCGGAGTCGGCGGCCGCGGCCAAGGCCGCCGCCATGGCCGACGCCCGCGCCATCGCCATGCAGACCGTGCTGCGCCGGCTCACGCTCGAAGCCGACCATGCGCGCCTGCCGACCCCGGAGCCGGAGGCGCTGGAAGCCGCGATGCGCGCGGTGCAGGTGCTGGAGGAGCAGAGCTCGCGCGGGCGCTATCTGGCGCGCGTCTCGGTCGGCTTCCACTCGGAGCCGGTCCGCGCCCTGCTGCGCGCCGCCGGCATTCCCTTCTCCGAGGCGGTGAGCGAGCCGGTGGCCGTCTTCCCGGTCTATGAGTGGGGCCGGCTCAGGCTGCTGTTCGAGGAAGCCAGCCCCTGGCGCAACGCCTGGGCCGCCCTCCCGCCCGCCAACGACCCGGTGCCGCTGTTCCTGCCCGCCATCCGCCCCGACGACCCGACGGCGCCGACGCCGGCCGAGGCCGAAGCGGGCGACGCCGACCGCCTGCTCGCCATCGCAGGCCGGATGGGCGCGCGGCGAGCGCTGGTCGCCCACGCCGTCTATCGCCGCGCAGCGGCGGGTCCGGCGCTCGACATCCGGCTGCGGCGCTTCGGGCCGGGCGCGCCCGCCGCGACCGATAGCTTCGGCGTCGAGGCCCGCGCCGGCGAGACGCTGGAGGCGCTCGGCGCGCGCGCCGCGCTGCTGGCGGCGGCCCGCGTGCAGGAGAGCTGGAAGCGCGCCAATCTGGTCGCGGTCGGCAGTCCGCCGGAGCCGTTCGAGGCCGAGGCGGCGCTCGACGGCCTGACGGGTCTGCTGGCGCTCGGCCGCGCGCTCCGGGCCGCCGGCGGCGTCGAGGCCGTGCGGCTGGTCGAGCTGCGGCGGAGCCGGGCGGTGTTCCGCTTCCGCTTCGCCGGCGGCGCGGAGCGCCTCGCGGGCGCGCTCCGGCGCCAGGGCGTCGGCCTCGAACGCGCGGGCGGCGGCTGGGCGCTCGGCCTGCTGGGCCGCTGACCGGCGAGGCGCGGCGGAGCCGATGACGCTGCCGAACGCGATCACTCTCGCCCGGCTGCTGGCCGTTCCGGGCGTCGTCTGGCTGGCGATGCGCGGCTGGTATGAGGCCGCGCTCTGGCTGTTCCTGCTCGCCGGCCTCTCGGACGCGCTGGACGGCTGGCTGGCCCGCCGGCTGGACCGGGTGTCGCGCCTCGGCAGCCTGCTCGACCCCATCGCCGACAAGGCGCTGCTGGTGTCGGTGTTCGTCACGCTCGGCGCGCAGGAAGTGCTGCCCGCCTGGCTGGTGATCCTGGTGGTGTTCCGCGATGCGCTGATCGTCTCCGGCTGGCTGCTGCGCCAGATGCTCGCGCCGCCGGCCCAGACCGTCCGGCCGCACTGGACCAGCAAGCTCAACACCGTGGCGCAGCTGCTGCTGGCGGGCGGCGTGCTGGCCATGCTGGCCTGGGAGCTCTCCCTGCCGACGGTCGAGGACGTCGCCCACGGCGTCGTCGCGCTCACCACCATCGTCTCGGGCGGCGTCTATGTGGCGGCGTGGATGCGCGGCATGATGCGCCTGGAAGGCGAGGCGCCGTGACGCCCGCCGTCCAGGCGCGGGTGTGGCTCGGCGTCGCCGCCGGCGCGGCGCTCTTCCTGCTGCTGTTCCAGGACATCCTGCTGCCCTTCCTCGCCGGTTTCGCCATCGCCTATTTCCTCGATCCGCTGGTGGACCGGCTGGAGCGGCTGGGCGTCGGGCGCGCCGCCGGCGCGGTGCTGGCGCTGGCCGGCTTCGCGATCGCCGGCCTCGGCCTGCTGCTGCTGCTGGCTCCGGTGGTGAGCGCCCAGCTGGGCGGCCTCGTCGCCAGCCTGCCGGGCTATGTCGAGGGGCTGGAGCGCCTCGCCGGCCGCGTCATGGCGCGCCTGGAGGCCGAGGTCTCGCCGGAGGAGATGGCCGGCATCCGCCGCGCGCTCACCGCCCATGTCGGCGCGGTGGCGGGCTGGGTCGGCCAGGCGGCCGGCCGGGTGCTCGGCAGCGGGCTGGCGCTGGTCAACCTGCTCGGCCTGCTGGTGGTCACGCCGGTGGTGGCCTTCTATCTGCTGCGCGACTGGGACCGCATCACCGCCGCCATCGACGATCTGCTGCCGCGCCGGAGCGCGCCCACGATCCGCGCCCAGGCGGCGCGCATCGACGCCACGCTCGCCGGCTTCGTGCGCGGCCAGGCGGGGGTCTGCCTCATTCTCGGCCTCGGCTACGGCGCGGCGCTGATGCTGGCGGGGCTGGAGTTCGGCTTCATCGTCGGCGTGTTCGCCGGGCTGGTCTCCTTCATCCCCTATGTCGGCAGCGTGCTGGGCGGGCTGATCTCCATCGGGCTGGCGCTCGACCAGTTCGACGCGCTCTGGCGGGTGGCGGTCGTGGCGGCGATCTTCGTCGCCGGGCAGGCGGTCGAGGGCAACTATCTCACCCCGAAGCTGGTCGGCGACCGGGTGGGGCTGCATCCGGTCTGGGTGATCTTCGCGCTGTTCGCCGGCGGCTCGCTGCTGGGCTTCGTCGGCATGCTGGTCGCGCTGCCGGCGGCCGCGGTCATCGGCGTGATGACGCGCTTCGCCATCGAGCGCTATCGCGGGAGCCGGCTCTATGCCGCCGACGACGAGCCGTAGCCGGCAGCTGGTGCTGCATCTCGGCCACCGCACGGCGATGGGGGCCGAGGACTTCCTGGTCGCCGACAGCAACGCCGAGGCGGTGGCCTGGATCGACCGCTGGCCGGACTGGCCGGCGCTCGCGCTCTGGGGGCCGCCCGGCTCCGGCAAGACGCATCTGGCGCGCGTCTGGCAGCAGCGCAGCGGCGCCATGCTGGCCTCGCCCGAGGCGCTGGCCGGGGCCAATCCGGTCAATCTGCTCGGCGGCCGGCCGCATCTGGCGGTCGATGGCGCCGACCGGGTGACGGACGAACTGGCGCTGCTGCATCTCTACAATCTGCTGACCGGGCGCGGCGGCTCGCTGCTGCTGACCGGCGCGCTGCCGCCGGCGCGCTGGAGCCTCGGCCTGCCGGACCTCGCCTCGCGGCTCGCGGCCGCGCCGGCCGTCGCCATCCGCCCCCCGGACGACCGGCTGCTGGAGGCGGTGCTCGCCAAGCAGTTCGCCGACCGGCAGCTGGAGGTCGGCCAGGATGTGCTGGACCTGCTGCTGCGGCGCATCGAGCGCAGTTTCGCCGCCGCGCGCCATGCGGTAGATATTCTGGACCGGGCCGCGCTCGCCGGCGGGCGGCGGGTCGCCGTCGGCCTGGTGCGCGAACTGATCGCCGAAGGGGCGTTCGAGAGAGGGGGAGAGCGGCATGGATCTGGGGATAGCCGGTAGGCGGGCCATCGTCGGCGCTGCCAGCAAGGGGTTGGGCAAGGGCTGCGCCATGGCGCTCGCCGAGGAGGGCGTGGAGCTGATCGTCAACGCCCGCACCGCCGACGAGCTGGAGGCGACGGCCGCCGAGATTCGCGCCGCGACCGGCGTGGCGGTGACGGCCGTCGCCGGCGACATCACCCGCCCGGAGACGCGCCGGGCGCTGCTGGACGCCTGCCCGGAGCCGGACATCCTGGTGACCAACGCCGGCGGGCCGCCGCCCGGCAATTTCCGCACCGACACGCGCGAGCGCTGGCTGGCGGCGCTCGAGGCGCAGCTGCTCGGCCATGCCGAGATGATTACCGCCGTGGTCGATGGCATGGCGGAGCGCGGCTTCGGGCGTATCGTCAACATCACCTCGCAATCGACCAAGATGCCGGTGCCCAATCTCGGCCTCTCGACCGCCGCGCGCCTGGCCTTGCAGGGCTTCTGCAACACCATCTGCCGCGAGGTGGTCGCCCGCAATGTGGTCATCAACAATCTGCTGCCGGGGCCGTTCGACACCGACCGGCTGCGCGGCGGCATCGCCCACGCCGCCCGGCAGGCCGGCATCGACGAGGCGGCGGCGCGCGAGCGGCGCCTGGCGCACACGCCGGCCGGACGCTTCGGCACGGCCGAGGAGTTCGGCAAGGTCTGCGCCTTCCTGTGCAGCGAGCATGTCGGCTTCATCACCGCCAACAGCGTGCTGATGGATGGCGGCCAGTATCCGGGAACCTTCTGAGCCATGCTGAGGGCCGCCGATCTCCAGCATTTCCTGGCGACGCTCGGGCGCGCGGTCCAGGCCGCCGCGCCGCCGGACGGGCCGGAAGCCCGGCTCGCCGGCAAGCTGTTCCCGGCGCTGGAGACGCCCGGCCGCCCGCCGGCGGAGCCGCGCGCCAGCCGTCCGGGGCCGGCGGCCGCGCTCGACGCCGCCTTCGCGCTGGCGACGCGGGGGCCGGAGCCGGTGCAGCAGGTGGCGGGCGCGCTCCGCGCCCTCGACCGCCGGCTGGCCTGGGGGCCGCGCCTCGGCGGCGAGGCGGACGATCCGGCCTTCCGCGAGGCGCACGCCAACGCCGTGATCGCCGGCGAGGGCGGGCTGGAGCGGCGCGAGGATGTGCGCATCGGGGTGAGCCTGGTCTGCCCCGAGACCGACTATGTGAAGCACCGCCACCCGCCGGAAGAGCTCTATTTCGTGCTGACGCCGGGCGACTGGTGGCGGGAGGACCTGGGCTGGCGGGCGCGCCCGGCCGGCGGGCTGGTCCACAACCCGCCCGACGCCTGGCACGCCATGCGCGCCGGGAAGACGCCGCTGCTCGCCGTCTGGTGCCTCTGGACGGCGGGACTGGCCTGAGCGCCCGGAGGGGCCGGATGCGCATCGCCATCGGCGGCTTTCACCACGAGACCAACAGCTTCGCGCCGACCAGGGCGAGCTTCGCCATGTTCGAGCGCGCCGACAGCTGGCCCGCGCTCTGCCGGGGCGAGGCGCTGCTGCCCTCGGTGGCCGGCGTCAATCTGCCGATCGCCGGCTTCGCGGCGGCGGCGCGCCGGGCGGGACACGAGTTCGCGCCGCTGGTCTGGGCCAACGCCAGCCCCTCGGCGGAAGTCGAGCAGGACGCCTATGAGCGCATCGCCGGCATGACGGTCGAGGCGCTGGAGCGCGCGGGCGCGGTGGATGCGGTCTATCTCGACCTGCATGGCGCCATGGTGGCCGAGCATCTGGAGGATGGCGAGGGCGAGCTGTTGCGCCGGGTGCGCGCTGTCGTCGGACCCGACATTCCGGTCGTCGCGAGCCTCGACCTGCACGCCAATGTCTCGCCGCTGATGGCGAGCATGGCGGACGCGTTGGTCGTGTTCCGCACCTATCCGCATGTCGATATGGCCGAGACCGGGGCGCGCGCCGCCGGGCTGCTGGAGCGCGTGGCGGAGGGCGCGGCGCTGGCGCTCCGCCAGATCCCCTTCCTGATCCCGCTCACCTCGCAATGCACGCTGAGCGAGCCGGCCCGGAGCCTCTACGCCGGCCTTGCGGCGCGCGAGCGGGGGCCGGTGCTCTCGGTCTCGCTCGCGGCCGGCTTCCCGCTCGCCGACACGCCGGATTGCGGGCCGGCCGCGCTCGCGCTCGCCCGCGACCGGGAAAGCGCCGAGGCGGCGGCCGAAGCGCTGGCGGCGGCGGTCGAGGCGGCGCGGGCGGAGTTCGCCGGGCGGCTCTGGACGCCCGAGGAGGCGGTCGCGGAAGCGGACCGGGCGGCCAGGCCCGGCCGGCCGGCGGTGATCGCCGACAGCTGCGACAATCCGGGCGGCGGCGGCAATGGCGACACCACGGGCCTGTTGCGCGCGCTCGCCGCCGCCCGCCCCAAGGGCGCGGTGCTCGGCCTGCTGATCGACCCCGAGGCGGCCGCCGCGGCCCATGCGGCCGGCGAGGGCGCACGCCTCACGCTCGCGCTCGGCGGGCGCTCCGGCGTGGCGGGCGACGCGCCCTTCGAGACCCCGGCTGAAGTGCTGCGGCTCGGCGACGGCGCCTTCGCCTGCGCCGGACCGGTCTATGGCGGGGCCGACATGCGCCTTGGGCCGATGGCCTTGCTCGGGCTGCCCGGCGGGGTCCGGGTCGCAGTGGCCAGCCGCAAGGTACAGGCGGCGGACCGGGCGATGTTCCGCCATCTGGGCGTCGAGCCGGCCGACTGCCGCATCCTGGCGCTCAAGAGCTCGGTGCATTTCCGGGCGGATTTCGGCCCGCCGCTGGCCAGCCGCGTGCTGGTGGCGGTCGCGCCGGGTCCGGTGGCGGCCGATCCGGGCGAACTCGCCTTCCGTCGGCTTCGCCCGGGCGTCGCGCTCAGGCCCTGAAGGCCCCTTCCTCCGACGGCGGCGGGCGGCGGCGCAGCAGCGGCAGCAGCGCCATGCCGGCCAGAAAGCCGCCGACATGCGCCCAGTAGGCCACGCTGTCGTCGCCTAGGCTGGAGAGGCCGAAGACGAACTGCGCCACGAACCAGCCGATCATCAGCATCCAGGCCGGCAGGCGCAGCGGCAGCACGAACAGCAGCACCAGAATGCGCGCGCGGGGGCTGAGCAGCAGATAGGCGCCCAGAATGCCGGAAACCGCGCCGCTCGCCCCGATCAGCGGCACGGCGGAGCCGGGATCGGCCAGGCCGTGGGCCAGCGCTGCCAGCGCCCCGCAGAGCAGGAAGAAGGCCGCAAAGCGCAGATGGCCGAGCGCATCCTCCACATTGTCGCCGAAGATGTAGAGGAAGGCCATGTTGCCGAGCAGATGGGCGAAGTCGGCGTGCAGGAACTGCGTCGTCAGCAGCGAGGTCCAGGCCGGCGCAAGCACGAGCTCGGGATGCAGCGTCAGATCGCCCAGAACGCGCCCCGGCACGAAGCCGAGCGCCAGCAGCTTGCCGTATTCCGCCGACGCCGGCAGTCCCGACTGCCAGACGAACACGACGACGCAAAGCCCGATCGCGCCCCAGGTGACGATGGGCGTCTCGATGCGCCGGCGCTCATTGTCGTCATGGATCGGCAGAAACGGCATGGGGATCAGCATAGCACCCAAGGCCGGCGGCGGCGCGCCCTCGCCTTCCGGGCGCATTCGTCGCTATAACGCGCTGACCGGCGGGCGGGAGGCGCGGGCGCGATGGACAATCTCTGGTCGGACCGCGAGGCGGAGGCCGCCATCCGGCGCTACGAAGCCGCCGGCGTGAGCGCCGATCTGGCGCTTCGGGTCTATAGCACGCGGCTGCTCGGCGGTGAGCCGCGCCTGGTGCTGCATGGCGGCGGCAACACCTCGCTCAAGACGCGTATGACCGACCTTGCGGGCGAGGAGCTGGACGTCCTCTGCGTCAAGGGGTCGGGCTGGGACATGGCCGCCATCGAGCCGCCCGGCCTGCCGGCGGTGCGCCTGGACCCGCTCCGCCGCCTGCGCCGGCTGGAGGCGCTCTCCGACGAGGACATGGTGGCCCAGCACCGCGCCGGCCTGCTGGACCCGGCCGCGCCCAGCCCCTCGGTCGAGACCCTGCTGCACGCCTTCCTGCCGCATCGCTATATCGACCACACGCACGCCAATGCGGTGCTGGCGCTGACCGACCAGCCCGACGGCGAGGCGCGCTGCCGGGAGCTGTTCGGCGGTTCGGTCGCGCTGGTCCCCTACATCATGCCGGGCTTCGCGCTTGCGAAGAAGGCGGCCGAGCTGTTCGAGGCCGAGCCCGACTGCGAGGGCATGATCCTGCTGAAGCATGGCGTCTTTACCTTCGGCGAGAGCGCGCGCGAGTCCTATGAGCGCATGATCCGTCTGGTGAGCCTGGCCGAGGCGCATCTGGCGGCCGCGCCGGCCAAAGTCTTCGCCTCGGCCGCCCTGCCGGAGCGCCTGGCCTCGGCGGCGGAGGTGGCGCCGATCCTGCGCGGCCTGCTGGCCCGCCCGCCGGCGGAGCCGGACGGCGAGCCGGGCCGCTTCCTGCTCTGCTTTCGCGGCGGCGAGGCGGTGCGCCGCTTCGTCGATGGGGCCGAGGTGGCGCGCTACGGTCTCGCCGGCACGGTCACGCCCGACCACTCGCTGCGCACCAAGTCCTGGCCGGTGCTGCTGCCGCCGGCCCGCGCAGGCGCGCTGGACGCGTTCGCGCGCGAGGCGGAGGCGGCGGTGCGCCGCTTCGAGGCGGACTACCGGGCCTATTTCGAGCGCGGCAATGCGCGCGCGGGCGGGAGCCGCACGCCGCTCGACCCCGCCCCGCGCGTGGCGCTTGCGCCCGGTATCGGCCTTTTCGCCGCCGGGACGGACGCCAGGAGCGCGGCGATCGCGGCCGACATCGCCGAGACCGCCATCGCCGTCATTACCGACGCCGAACGCATCGGGCGCTTTGCGAGCCTGGACGAGCCGGATCTGTTCGACATCGAATATTGGCCGCTCGAACAGGCCAAGCTCGCCCGCAGCGCGCAGCCGCCGCTCGCCGGGCGCATCGTGGCGGTTACCGGCGCGGCCGGCGTTATCGGACAGGCGATCGCGGAGGCCTTCCGCGCCGAGGGCGCGGAGGTCGTCGGCCTCGACCTTGCCGCCGGCCCGGATATCCTCGCCTGCGACGTGACCCGGCCCGGCGCGGTCGAGTCAGCGTTCGCCGACATCTGCCAGCTGCATGGCGGGGTGGATATCGTCGTCTCCAACGCCGGCGCAGCCTGGCGGGGGCGCATCGGCGAGGTCGGGGACGCGGCGCTCCGGGAGAGCTTCGAGCTCAACTTCTTCGCGCATCAGAGCGTCGCGCGGGCCGCCGTCAGGATCATGCTGGCCCAGGGCATGGGCGGCGCGCTGCTGTTCAACACCTCCAAGCAGGCGGTCAATCCGGGGCCGGATTTCGGCCCCTACGGCCTGCCCAAGGCGGCGACGCTCGCGCTGATGCGCCAATATGCCCTCGATTACGGGCGGGACGGCATCCAGTCCAACGCGGTCAACGCCGACCGCATCCGCACCGGCCTCTTGGACGAGGCCATGATCGAGGCGCGGGCGGAGGCCAGGGGCGTCAGCGCCGAGGACTATATGCGCGGCAATCTGCTCGGCCGCGAGGTGCGGCCGGAGGATGTGGCGCGGGCCTTCGTCGATCTGGCGAAGGCGCGCAAGACCACCGGCGCCGTGCTGACGGTGGATGGCGGCAATATCGCCGCCGCGATGCGATAACGGGGCAAGGGAGGCCTCATCCGATGACCAGTCCGATCCGGGGGATCGACCATGCGATCGTCGCCGTGCGCGACCTCGACGCGGCGCGCGCCACCTATGAGCGGCTCGGCTTCCGGGCCGCGCCGCTCGGCAACCATGTCGGCAAGGCGACGGCGAACCACTGCATCATGTTCGCCGACAGCTATATCGAGCTGCTGGGCGTCAACGAGCCGGAACAGCCGGACACGCTCTCGCTCGGCGGCTTTCTGGCCGCGCGCGGCGAGGGGCTGGTGAAGATCGCGCTCGCCACGCCCGACGCCGACGCCGCCCGCGCTGCGCTGGAGGAGCGCGGCTTCCACCCGACCGGCCCGGACGATCTCGCCCGGCCGCTGGAGGAGGCGGCGGGCGCCATGGTGCGCTTCCGCAATTTGCAGATTCCGCCGGCGGAAACGGGCGATCTCGGCACCTTCCTCTGCGGGCACCGGACGCCGGAGCTGATGCGCCCCGCCGGGGCGACCGAGCATGCCAACGGCGCGCGCAATCTGGTGGCGGCCGCCGCCATCGTGGAGGACATCGCCGCCGTGGCGGAACCCTGGGCGCGGCTGGTGGGCGCGCCCGCGCCGACCGAGGCGAAGCCGGGCGAAGGCGCGGTCGATCTCGGCCGCGGCCGCTTGCAGCTGGTGACGCCCGAGGGCTTTCTGGCCTGCCGGCAGGTGCTGCCGATGACGCTCCGGCCCGATCCGCTGCCGGCGCGGCCCTTCTATTACGGGCTCCGGATCGAGGTCGCCTCGCTGCTCGACACGTTCGGGATGCTGCGAGCGGCCGGCGTCGAGCCGACGGTGATGAATTCCGGCCCGCCGCCGGGTGCGACCTCGCTGGTGCATGTCGCGCCGGCCGACGCCTGCGGCGTGCCGCTCGAATTCGTGGAGGCCAGGGGGGCGTAGCGCCCTCGGCTCAACCTAGGTGGGCGGCGAAGAAGGCGAGGCTGCGCTCGCGGGCGAGGCTTGCCGATTCCTCGTGCCAGTCGCCGCGATGGTTGCAGTTGAAGCCGTGGCCGGCGGGATAGACATGCACTTCGGCTTGCGGCTGCGCGGCGCGGATCGCCTCGACATCCGCCATCGGGATGCCGTGGTCGTGCTCGCCGAAATGCATCAGCAGCGGGTTCTTCGCCGTCTCGTCCTTGAAGGGGACGATCTGGCCGCCGTAATAGACCACGCTTGCCGCCACCCCGATGCGCGTCGCCACCAGGAAGGAGCAGGACCCGCCCCAGCAATAGCCGACCGAGCCGATCCGGCCGGCTCCGGCGGCGCGGAGTCCCTCGACCGTGGCCGCCATGTCCTCGACGGCGGTCTCGAAGGGCGCGCCGGTGCGGATGTCGCGGGCGCGCGCGATGTCCTCCGGCGTGTAGCCGCACTCGAAGCCCTTCTCCACCCGGTCGTAGAGCGCGGGGGCCCAGGCGAGATAGCCCTCGGCCGCATAGCCGTCCGCGACCTCGCGGATATGGGCGTTGACGCCGAAAATCTCCTGGATGACCAGAATGCCGCCTTTGGGCGCGCCCTTGGGCCGGGCCGCATAGCAGCCCAGCGCAAAGCCGTCCCCGGATACAACCTTGATCCACTCGCCCATCGCGCTTCTCCCCTCCCGTCCGTCTCCGGCGTCCTTTCGCGCCGACCTGTCTAGCGCGTTTCCCCGCCAGCGGGCAACGCCGCGCCCTTCGCGGCATCGTCGCCCGGCGGCGACCCGGCCTCCGGCGTCAGGCACATCTCGTCGAACTCTCGCACGGTCCGCTTCGACATCAGCCCGGCGTCGGCCAACCCAAGCGCCGCCTCATGCGCGGCCGCCAGCGCTTCGCTTTTGTATCGCCCGGTCATCGCATTCCTCCTCGATTGTCGCTCTAAGCGCCTGGCCTGCCTTTGAAATATGCGCCCAGCAGGAACTCGACCTCCGGCGGGTCGATCCGTTCCCGCGCGCCGCCGGGAGTGAAGCTCAGCTCGCCGACGCGGATCTCGCTGTCGCTCGCATAGAAGTCAACCCGGACGAAGGGGAACGGCTGCGAGAGCCGCCGCGCGAGGTCCAGCATGTCTTCCAGCAGCCGGGGCCGGGCGTCGTCCTCTTCTGCGGCGGGATATTTCAGGGTTGCGCGAATCCGGTTCCAGGCGGTGTCGTAGAGATTGCGGCGGTGGCCGGAAAAGCGGCTCGAATCCACCTGGACGAAGCCCGGTTCGCCCCGAAAGCAGAAGACCTTGTAGTCCTTCGGCGGCGTTTCGCCATCCTCGGAAAAGAATTCCTCGACGATGATCTTGGGCTGCAGATAGCGGTAGTTCGGCTCTCTTGTCGTCAGATAGCGGTCGAGATCGAACCAGGCGGCGAGCGCCTCGCGGTCGAGCGCGTCGTCGGGGGTGCGCAGGATCGCGACCTGCCCGCTCGAATGGGTCGGCTTGACGACGCAGGGAAAGCGCTCCGGGCGAAAGCAACGCGCCTCCTCGCGATTCCGCAGCACCGCATAGGTCTGCACGACATGGGCCTCGCCCACCGTCGCGGCGACATGGAGCTTGGCGTATTCCTTGTCGGTGACGAACTGGACCAGCGGGTCCATGAGCGCGCCGCTCGTCTTGAGCCGGAAGAGATGGTCGTTGAAGCGCACCGGCTCCTTCTCCGGCCAGCGCCCCATCCGGCGGCGGAACATGTAGCGTCCGTAGAGCCGGTCGCCCCAGAAATTGCGCGGCGCGAGCCGGCGGACCAGCCGGCGGCGCATTATTCCAGCGCCGCCAGATATTTCTCCGCCTCGAGCGCCGCCATGCAGCCGAGCCCGGCGGCGGTGACCGCCTGGCGGAAGACCTTGTCCTTCACATCGCCGGCGGCGAACACGCCCGGCCGCGAGGTGACCGTGCTGTCCGGGCGGGTGATGAGATAGCCTTCCTCGTCCATCTCCAGCAGGCCCCGGAAAATATCGGTGTTGGGCCGGTGGCCGATGGCGATGAACACGCCATCGACGGCGCGCTCCTCGACCGCCCCGGTGCCGACATGGCGGAGCCTCGCCCCGGTGACGCCCGGCGGCTCGCCCCCGCCCAGCACCTCTTCCAGCACGCTGTCCCAGACCATCTCGATCTTCGGATTGCGAAAGAGCCGCTGCTGGAGAATCTTCTCCGCCCGCAGGCTGTCGCGGCGATGCACGACCGACACCTTGCTCGCATGGTTGGTGAGATAGAGCGCCTCCTCGACGGCCGTGTTGCCGCCGCCCACCACCAGCACCTCGCGGTCGCGGAAGAAGAAGCCGTCGCAGGTGGCGCAGGCCGAGACGCCGAAGCCGCGAAAGCGCTCCTCGCTCGGCAGGCCGAGCCATTTGGCCTCCGCCCCGGTCGCCACGACGATGGCGTCGGCGGTGTAGAGGTCGCCGCCATCGCCCTTGCAGACCATCGGCCGGGCGTCGAAATCGCACTCCACGATGGTGTCGAAATAGGTCTCGGTCCCGACATGGCGGGCCTGGGCCTCCATCTGCTCCATCAGCCAGGGGCCCTGGATCACGTCGGCGAAGCCCGGATAGTTCTCGACATCGGTGGTGATGGTGAGCTGCCCGCCGGGCGCAAGGCCCTGCACCATGCCGGGCGCGAGCGCGGCGCGGGCGGCGTAGATGGCGGCCGTGTAGCCGGCCGGGCCGGAGCCGAGGACCAGAACCCGGTGATGGCGGGAATCGGCCATGATGCGTCATCCTGTGCTGGCGGAGCGCCGCGCGGGAGCGTTCCCGACGCGGCGGAACGCGCCTACTATGGCGGAAAAAGGGAGCAAGGGCCATGAGGACCATCGTCACGGGCGCGGCGCGGGGCATCGGGCGGGCCGTCTGCCGGCGCCTCGCCGCCGACGGACGGCGCGGCAACGACCCGGCGCAAATCGCGGCGGTCGATCGCGCGCATGAGGACGAGCTGGCCGGACTGCTGGAGGAGCTGCGCGCCGAGGGCGCGGAGGCGGTAGCGATCATGGGCGATCTGGGCGAGCCGGAAGAGCCGGCCCGCGTGGTGGCGGAAGCCGCAGCCGCCATGGGCGGCGTGGACGCGCTGGTCTCCAACGCCGGCATTTCCGCGCCCCGCCCGCTCGCCGAGCTTGCGCTGGAGGACTGGAACCGGGTGATGGACATCAACGCCCGCGCCACCTGGCTGCTCGGCAAGGCGGCGTATCCGCATCTTCGCGAGAGCCGGGGCGCGATCGCCGTCACAGCGTCCATGTCGGGCATGAACGCGCATAGCGGCATGGGGGCCTATTCCGCCAGCAAGGCGGCGGTCATCATTCTCGCCCGGCAGATGGCGCAGGAATGGGCGGCGGACGGCATCCGGGTCAATTGCGTGTCGCCGGGGCTGGTCGAGACCTCGATGACCGCCGCCGTCTATGCCGACCCGGAGGTGCGCGCGGCGCGCGAGGCGCTGGTGCCGCTCGGGCGCATCGCCGACCCGGCCGAGGATATCGCCAGCGTCATCGCCTTCCTGCTGGGGCCGGATTCGCGCTATGTGACCGGGCAGGTCATCCTGGCCGACGGGGGGCTCACCGAATCGATCTACAACCACATTCCGGGCCGCCCGCGCTCCTGAGCCGGCGGGCGTTTCACGTGAAACATTGCGCCTCTCGCGCCCCGCGCTCTTGCGCCGCAGCGCGGGCCGGCTTATGAAAAGCCGCATGAGCGGGTTCGACGTCATCGTCGTCGGGGGCGGCCATGCGGGCTGCGAGGCGGCCGCCGCTGCGGCGCGCCTCGGCGCGCGCACGCTGCTGGTCACGCACAAGCTGGAGACCGTCGGCGAGATGTCCTGCAATCCCGCCATCGGCGGGCTCGGCAAGGGCCATCTGGTGCGCGAGATCGATGCGCTGGACGGCCTGATGGCGCGCGCCATCGACCGCGCCGGCATCCAGTTCCGCATGCTGAACCGCAGCAAGGGGCCGGCCGTGCAGGGGCCGCGCGCCCAGGCCGACCGCGCCCTCTACCGCCAGGCCATGCGCGCGCTGCTGGAGGAGCAGCCGGGGCTGGAGCTCCGCGCCGGGGCGGTGGAGGACCTGACGCTCGACGCCCGGGGCCATGTCGCGGGCGTGCAGCTTGCCGACGGGACGGCGCCCGCCGCCGGACGCGTCGTGCTGACGACCGGCACCTTCCTGCGCGGCATGATCCATATCGGGCGCCAAACGCGCCCCGCCGGGCGCGCGGGCGACGCGCCGGCCATCGGCCTTGCGCGCCGGCTGGAGGCGCTTCGCCTGCCCATGGGGCGGCTCAAGACCGGCACGCCGCCGCGCCTCGACCGGCGGAGCATCGCCTTCGAGCGCCTCCCCGAACAGCCGGGCGACGATCCGCCCGTCCCCTTCTCCGCCATGACCGACCGGATCGCGACGCCGCAGACCGTCTGCCATCTGACCGAGACCACGCCCGCCACGCACGAGATCGTCCGCCGCCACCTGCATGAGGCCCCGGTGCAGTCCGGGCGCATCGAGGGCGCGGGGCCGCGCTATTGCCCCTCCATCGAGGACAAGGTGGTGCGCTTCGCCGACCGGACGGCCCACCGCATCTTCCTCGAACCCGAGGGGCTGGACGATCCGGTCATCTATCCGAACGGCATTTCGACCGCGCTGCCCGAGGCGGCCCAACGCGCCATGCTGCGCACGATTCCGGGCCTCGAAGACGCGGTCATGCTGCGGCCGGGCTACGCGATCGAATATGATTTCGTCGATCCGCGCGCACTCCGCCCGACGCTGGAGCTGCGCACCGTTCCCGGGCTTTATCTGGCGGGCCAGATCAACGGCACCACCGGCTATGAGGAAGCCGCCGCGCAAGGTCTGGTCGCGGGCCTGAACGCCGCCGGGGCGGAAGCCGTCTTCGACCGGGCGGAGGCCTATATCGGCGTGCTGATCGACGATCTGGTGACGCGCGGCGCGGACGAGCCTTACCGGATGTTCACCTCGCGCGCCGAATATCGCCTGACGCTCCGCGCCGACAATGCCGATCTGCGCCTGACGCAGAGAGGCATGGCGCTCGGCTGCGTCGGCGGCGCGCGCGCCCGGCGTTTCGAGGCGCGCCGCGAGGCCCTCGCCCGCACCGAGGCGCGGCTCCGCGAACTCGGCGGCTCGCCCGATGCGCTCGCCGGCCTCGGCTTTCGCGTCAACGCCGACGGGCGGCGGCGCAGCGCCTGGGATCTGCTCGGCTACCGCGATGTGGACTGGCCGCGCCTCGCCGCCGCCTGGCCGGAACTCGCCGCCGCGCCGGCGGAGGTCGCCGCCCAGCTCGCCATCGACGCGCGCTACGCCGCCTATCTCGACCGCCAGGCGGCCGATATCCGCGCCTGGCGCCGCGACGAGGCGCTTCGCCTGCCCGACGGGCTGGACTACGGCGCCATCTCCGGCCTGTCGAACGAGATGCGCGAGAAGCTCTCCGCCGCCCGGCCGGAAACGCTCGGCGCGGCCGGGCGCATGCCCGGCGTCACCCCGGCCGCCATCACGCTGCTGCTGCGCCATGTCCGACGCGCTCACGCCTGAAGCCTTCGCCGCAAAGGCCGCTGTTTCACGTGAAACATGCGAGCGGCTCGCTTTGCACCTCGACCTCTTGCGGCGCTGGCAGCAGCGCATCAATCTCGTCGGGCGGAGCACGCTCACCGATCCCTGGCGCCGCCACATGCTGGACAGCGCCCAACTCGCGCCGCTGCTGCCGGAGCGCGCCCGCGTCGCCGATCTCGGCTCCGGGGCCGGCTTTCCGGGCCTGGTGCTGGCGATCGTGCGCGGCGGGCCGGTGCATCTGATCGAGAGCGACGGGCGCAAGGCCGCCTTCCTCTGCGAAGCGGCGCGCGTCACCGACGCGCCGGCCGAGGTGCACGCCAGCCGCGCCGAGGGGCTGGCGCTCGCCGTCGATGTGGTCGTCGCCCGCGCCTGCGCGCCGCTCGACCGGCTGCTGCCGCTGGCCTTGCCGCTGCTCGCGCCGGGCGGCTTCTGCCTGTTCCTGAAGGGGGCGCAGGCCGACGCCGAGCTGGAAACCGCGCGGCGGCGCTGGCGTATGTCGGTCCGCCGCCACCGGAGCCTCGCCTCCAGGCAAGGCGTGCTGCTCGAACTCGGGGGACTCGCCCATGCCGCCTGATACCCCCCGCATTCACGCCGTCGTCAACCAGAAAGGCGGCGTCGGCAAGACCACCACGGTCATCAATCTCGGCACGGCGCTCGCCGCCGTCGGACGCCGGGTGCTGGCCATCGATCTCGACCCGCAGGGCAACGCCAGCACCGCGATGGGCATCGCCGTCGAACGCCGCGCGCGCGGCAGCTGGGACCTCCTGTTCGGCGCCGCCGCGCTCGCCGACACGGTGATCCCGACCTCCTTCGCGGGCTTCGATCTCGTGCCCTCCACCGAGGCGCTGTTCGGGGCCGAGGTGGAGCTTGTCGGCGCAGACGCCCGGGAGAGCCGCCTCCGCCGCGCGCTCGCCGGCGCGGTCTCGCGCTACGATTATGTGCTGATCGACTGCCCGCCGTCGCTCGGCCTGCTCACCGTCAACGCGCTGGTCGCGGCGACGCGGGTGCTGGCGCCGTTGCAGACCGAATTTCTCGCCCTCGAAGGGCTGGCCCATCTCCGGCGCACGGTCGAGGCCGTCAGACGCGCGCTCAATCCCGAACTCGCCTGGGCCGGCATCCTGCTGACCATGGCCGACGGGCGCAACCGGCTCTCCGCCGAGGTCGCGGCGGATGTGCGCGGCAACGCCACCCTCGGTCCGCTGGTCTATGACACCGCGATTCCCCGCAATGTGCGCATCTCGGAGGCGCCCTCGCACGGCAAGCCGGTCATCGTGCATGACCTCCGGGCGAGCGGCGCGCAGGCCTATATTCGTTTCGCCGGCGAGTTTCTCCGCCGGGAGGAGGACATTCCATGAGCGCCGCCAAACCGCTCGGCCGGGGCCTCGACGCGCTGCTGGGCGCGAACGCCCCCGCCGACAGGCCGGACGCCGCCGAAGACGCGCCCGCGCGGCTGCTGCCCGTCTCCAGCCTGGTTCCCGGCCGCCTGCAGCCGCGCCGGCGCTTCGACACGGAAGCGCTGGAGGCGCTCACCCTCTCGATCCGCGAGCAGGGCGTGCTGCAACCGCTGCTGGCGCGCCCGGCCGAGGGCGCGGCGGACCGCTTCGAGATCGTCGCGGGCGAGCGGCGCTGGCGGGCGGCGCAGCGCGCCGGGCTGGAGATGCTGCCGGTCGTGGTGCGCGCGCTCGACGACCGCGCCGCGCTCGAAGCCGCGCTCTCGGAGAATGTGCAGCGCGACAGCCTCTCGCCGATCGAGGAGGCGGAGGGCTACAAGCGCCTGCAAACCGAGTTCGGACACACGCAGGAGCGCCTCGCGCGCGCCGTCGGCCGCTCGCGCCCCCACATCGCCAACATGCTCCGCCTGCTGTCGCTGCCGGAATCGGTGCGCGACCTGTTGCATGAGCGCCGGCTGACGGCCGGGCACGCCCGCGCGCTCATTCCCGCAACGGACCCCGCCGCGCTCGCGCGCCGCGTCGTCCGCGAGGGGCTGAGCGTGCGCCGCACCGAGGTGCTCGCCAGCAGCCGCCAGCGCCGCCGCCGGGCGCGCGAGCGCGACCCGGACATCGTCGCGGTCGAGCAGGAACTGGGCGAGCGCCTCGGTCTTCGCGTCACGCTGGCCGGCTCCGGCGAAACCGGCAGCCTCAGCCTGCACTATCGCAGCCTCGACCAGCTCGACGACCTCCTCACCCGCCTGCGGGGGTGAGCGCCCTATCGCGGGGCGAGGCGGAAGGCTATTCGGGCCTGCCCTTGCTCGACCGTCACGGTCAGCGTCAGCAGCTCGCCCTCGCGGCGGAATGTGTCGGCGCCTGCCGGCTGCCATCCCAGTTCCGGCAGCGCCTCGCGATACCAGGCGCGGACGCGCTCGGCCGAGAGCGCGCCTCTGGCGGCGGCCTCGACGATGCGCCCGTTCGGCTTGTCGAACACCATGGCCGAGCCGGCCTCGACCTCCAGCCCCGCCATCAGCGGCAACGCCTCGAAACCCGGCAGGAAGCGATCCTCCGCCGGGGCGGCGAAGGCCAGCAGGCTCAGTCCCAGCACCAGCAGGCGTTTCATGTCTGACACACCGGGCAGAAGAAGGTGGAGCGCCCGGACCGGACGCTGCGGCGGACGATAGCGCCCTCGCGCCCGCAGGGACAAGCCTCGCCCTCGCGCCCATAGACGCGCCAGGAATGCTGGAACCAGCCGAGCTCGCCCGAGGCCTGCACATAATCCCGGAGCGAGGAGCCGCCGGCGGCCACGGCGTCCGCCAGCACATCCTGCACCGCGCGCGCGAGCGCCCGGGCCTCCGGCCGGGCGAGGCCTCCCGCCGGACGGTCCGGCGAGAGCCGCGCGCGGTTGAGCGCCTCGCAGACATAGATATTGCCGAGCCCGGCGATGCGCCGCTGATCGAGCAGCGCCGCCTTGAGCGGCGCGCGCCGGCCGGCGAACATCTCGCGGAGCCGCCGCCCGGTCAGTTCCGGCCCGAGCGGTTCGAGGCCGAGCCCCGCAAGCCTCGGATGGCGCGCCAGTTCCTCCTCCGCCACCAAGTCCATGAAGCCGAAACGACGCGCATCCCGATAGACCAGATGCCGGCCGTCGTCGGTCTCCAGGATCAGATGGTCGTGCGCGCCCGGCTCGGGCGGCGGCCCATGGCCCAGCATCATCCGCCCCGACATGCCGAGATGGGAGAGCCACACCACGCCATCGTCGAGCGCGGCCAGGATATATTTCGCCCGGCGGCGGAAGCCCTCGATCCGCCGGCCCTCCAGCCGCGCGGCGAAGTCCGGCGGAAAGGGGAAGCGCAGATCCGCCCGGCGCTGGCGGACGCGCCGGATCCGCCGGCCGGCGAGCGCCGCCGCCAGGCCGCGCATCACCGTTTCGACTTCGGGCAGTTCCGGCACCGGCGCCTCAGCCGAGCCAGATCGGGTCGCGCAGCCTTTCGACGAACGCCCGGTGAGCGGCCAGCTCCTCCGGCGACGCGGCGTGGGGGCGAGGCGGCCGGCGGACGGTCTCCGCCTCCCCTGCCATCCCCCGGCCCCGGCCCGCCGCCTGCTGCAGGGTCAGGCCCGGCTGGCGGCCGCCGGTCAGATGCAGATAGGCCTCGGCCAGCAACGCGCAGTCGATCAGCGCGCCATGCAGGTCGCGGGCGGTCGTGTCGATCTCGAAGCGCTTGCAGAGCGCGTCGAGATTGTTGGGCGCGCCCGGAAAACGCTTGCGGGCGATCTGCAGCGTATCCACCAGCCGGTCCCCGGCGAGCGGCGTCATGCCGATCCGCGCCAGTTCGGCGTTCAGGAAGCCGAGGTCGAAGGCGGCGTTGTGGATGACCAGCGGCGCATCGGCGATGAAGGCGAGGAACTCTTCCGCCACCTCGGCGAAGCGCGGCTTGCCCTTGAGGAAGTCCGCCGTCAGCCCGTGAATGCGCTCGGCCTCGGCCGGCATGTCGCGCTCGGGGTCGAGATAGCGGTGCCAGGTCCGCCCGGTGGGCAGCCGGTGCGCGAGCTCCACCGCCGCGATCTCCACGATGCGGTCGCCCATCTGCGGGTCGAGGCCGGTGGTCTCGGTATCCAGCACGATCTCACGCATGGCGCTTGCTCCTCTTCCCCCCGCGAAGCCGCCGGCGCAGCATGGCAGAGAGCCGCTCGCGGGTCATCCGCCGTCCCCAGCCGGTCGGCGCGGACACATCGGCGCGCCGGCGCTTCTCGGCGTCCGGCGTCTGGTTGGCGCGCACGGCCTGCAGCCGCTCCGCGCTCATGCCCGGCCGCGCCAGCACCCGCGCGGCCTGCACGCGCGCCGGGGCCCAGACGACCACCGTCCAGTCGCAGCGCTTCTCGCCCCCGGTCTCGAACAGCAGCGGCACATCGCGCACCACCGCCGGCCGCCGCTCGCGGGCCGCACGGGCGAGAAAGGCCCGCTCCGCGCGCCCGACCAGCGGATGGACGATGCGCTCCAGCCGCCGGAGCGCCTCGCGGTTTCCGAAGACACGCGCGCCGAGCGCCCGGCGGTCCACCGCGCCGGTCTCCGCCACGCCCGGAAAGGCCGCCCCGATCGGCCCGACCGCCGCCCCGCCCGCCGCCATCAGCCGGTGGACCTCGGCGTCGGCGTCGAACACCGGCAAGCCGCGCTCGCGCAGCATGGCGGCGGCGGTGCTCTTGCCCATGCCGATCGAGCCGGTGAGGCCGATCACGCGCGGCCGCGTCCGCCGGCGCTTCACGAGCCCTCCAGCACCGCCCGGCGCAGACGGTCGTCCACCTCCGGGTCCCGGCCGAACCAGGCGGCGAAGCCGGGCCGGGCCTGATGCAGCAGCATGCCGAGCCCATCGACCGCCGCCAGCCCGCGCGCCCGCGCCGCCGCCAAGAGCGGCGTTTCCAGCGGCGCATAGACGATGTCGTTCACCACGGCGCGCGGGCCGAGCGCATCGAGCGCGATCTCCAGCGGCGCATTGCCGCTCATGCCAAGGCTCGTAGTGTTGACCAGAAGGTCCGCGCCGTCCAGCGCCTCGCTGCGCTCCTTCCAGGCCACCGGCCGCACCCGGCGGTCGAACGCCTCCGCCACCCGCTCCGCGCGCTCCGCCGTGCGGTTGGCGAGGCGAACCTCGCTCGCGCCCGCATCCAGCAGCGCCGCCGCCACCGCCCTGGCCGCGCCGCCTGCACCGAGGACCATGGCGACGCCCGGCCGCCAGTCCGGCGCAGAGGCGCGAAGATGCGCCATGAAGCCGTATGCGTCGCTGTTGGAGCCGTGCAGGCTGCCATCGGCGCGCACGACCACCGTGTTGACGGCGCCGATGCGCCGGGCGAGCGCGTCCGCCTCATCGACGGCGGCGAGCGCGGTTTCCTTGTGGGGCAGGGTGATGTTGCTTCCGGCGAAGCCGAAGCGCGGCAATGCGCGGATCGCGTCCTGCCCATCCTCGGGCCGCACCGCGAAAGGCACATAGGCCCCGTCGACGCCATAGCGCGCCAGCCAGTGCCCGTGAATCGCCGGCGAGCGCGAATGCGTCACCGGCCAGCCCATGATGCCGGCGATTCGCGCTCCGCCGCTCAGCACAAGCGCTCCCCGGCTGCCCAGTCAGGTAGGCCCTGGCTGCGCAGAAACTCCAGCAGCGGCAGCAATGGCAGCCCGAGCACGGTAAAGAAATCCCCCTCCACGCGCTCGAACAGCTGCACGCCCGGCCCTTCCAGCTGATAGCCGCCGACCGACGCCAGGGCGGCGTCGCCGACCCGGTCGAGATAGGCCGCGATGGCCTCCGGGGTCAAGCGGCGCATGGTAAGGCGAACCTCTGCGACATGGCCCCAAAGCCGCCATTCGCCGCGCATCGCCACCGCGGCCGAGACCAGACGATGCGTCCGACCGGAGAACTCGGCCAGATGGCGGGCGGCCTCGGCCGGATCGCGCGGCTTGTCGAACCGCCGGCCGTCGAGGGCCAGAATCTGGTCCGCGCCGATAACCAGCCGGTCCGGATGCCCGGTCGAGACTGCGCTGGCCTTGGCCTCCGCCAGCGCCAACGCCAGCGCCCCGTCGTCGAGCGCCCCGAGTGTCGCCTTCAACGCCGCCTCGTCCACGCCGGAAGCGATCTGCTCCACGGTGAGCCCCGCCGAGGCCAGCAACTCGCCGCGCACCCGGCTGGCCGAGGCCAGGATCGGCGTCTCAGTCACGCGGACGCTCCTTCATCAGCCGGATGACGCTGGCGGCGGTCTCCTCGATAGACCGGCGGGTCACATCGATCAACGGCCAGCCCTTCTCCGCAAACAGCCGGCGCGACGCCGCGACTTCCAGCCGCACGCGGTCGAAATCCACATAATCGGTCTCGCGCTGCTCGCGGAGCGAGCGCAGCCGGTTGCGACGCACCTGCACCAGCCGCCCCGGATCGACGGTCAGCCCGACCACCAGCGGACGTCGGAGCGCCAGCACCTCCGGCGGCAGCGGGAGCTCCGGCACGAACGGCACATTGGCGGCCTTGTAGCCGAGATTGGCGAGATAGACGCAGGTCGGCGTCTTGGAGCTGCGCGAGACGCCGATCAGCACCACATCCGCCGCCTCCAGATCGTCGGACATCTGGCCGTCGTCATGCACCATGGTGAACTGCATGGCGTCGATGCGGGCGAAATACTGGTCGTCGAGCTTCTGGCGCCTGCCGGGGCGGTGATGGGCCGGGCGGCCGGCCAGTTCGCTGATCGCCGCCACCGGCCCGTCGAGCAGCGAGATGAAGGACGCCCCGACCTCCCGGCAGCCCACCTCCAGCAGATGGCGCAGCTCGTCATCCACCACCGTCGCCAGCACCACGCCCGGCGCCGCCCGGATGCCCTCCAGCACGCCGCGCAGCTCCGGCGTCCGGCGGACCAGCACCCAGAAATGCTCCTGCACCTCGACGCCGTCGAACTGGCTGACGCAGGCGCGGCCCAGCGCGCGCACCGTCTCGCCGGTCGCATCCGAGACCAGGTGCAGATGCACCACCGGACTATCCACATCGCCTCCGGGGAAAACCGGTTGAAACCCGCCGCCTGCTCATAACATGGCTTTCCTCCTTGCCGAACTCCCAATCGCTCCCCAACTGGAGAAGAATTGCCATAATCCCGTGGATAAGCGGAGCAAGGACCGCAGCCAAGCCTGCCGGCGACCCGGCGGCGAAGGATAACCGGCTTTTCCACATCCGACGTCGGCACAACAGAAAACAACAGACTGATTCATTCTTATGATGAATGGAGAAGGAGGGAATGGATGAACAAGCCGTTGATGGGCATGAAGCGGTGAAACGGACGACCGGACCGCTGTTGCGGGCGCTCGCCGGAGAGCGGGTGCGCCCCGCGCCCTTCTGGCTGATGCGCCAGGCGGGGCGCTATCTGCCGGAATATCGGCGCCTGCGCGCCGGTGCGGGGAGCTTCCTCGAGCTCTGCTTCTCACCGGCGCTGGCGGCCGAGGTCACCTTGCAGCCGGTGCGCCGCTTCGCCATGGACGGGGCGATCCTGTTCTCCGACATCCTGACCCTGCCGCATGCGCTCGGGCAGGAGGTGCGCTTCGTCGAGGGGGTCGGACCGGTGCTGGCCGAGCATGACAGCGCCGCGCTCGGCCCGGTCGGAGGCCAGCTCGATCCCGTCTATGAGACGGTCCGCCGGGTGCGGGCCGACCTCCCCGACGAGACGGCGCTGATCGGCTTTGCCGGCGCGCCCTGGACCGTGGCCGCCTACATGATCGAGGGCGCCTCCAGCCGCGACTGGCTCGCCATCCGCCGGATGGCCTTCGAGCAGCCCGAGCGGCTGGAAGCGCTGATCGAGCTTCTGGTCGAGACGACCGCCGACCATCTGATCGCACAGGCCGACGCCGGCGCAGACGCCTTGCAGCTCTTCGACAGCTGGGCCGGGATGCTGCCGCCGGCGGGAGTGCGGCGCTGGTGTCTGGAGCCCGCCCGGCGCATCGCGGCCCGGCTCCGCGAACGACACCCGGCTCTGCCGCTGATCCTCTTTCCGCGCGGCGTCGGCGTGCTGGCGGCGGAGTTTGCGCCGCTCGCTTCGGCGGTCGGCCTCGACAGCGGCGCCGATCCCGTCTGGGCCGCAAGCGCGATCCAGGGCCGGGCGGCGGTGCAGGGCAATCTCGACCCCGCGCTGCTGCTCGCCGGCGGTGAGGCCATGACGGCGGCCGCCGGGGATATTCTGACGGGGCTGGCGGAGGGCGCGCATATCTTCAATCTCGGCCATGGCGTGCTGCCGTCAACGCCGCCGGAACATGTGGCGGCGCTCCGCGCCTTTGTCGGGGGTTATCCATGAGCCGGCTCGGCGTGGTGCTGTTCAGCCTCGGCGGACCGGACAGCCTGGAGGCCGTGCGGCCCTTTCTGCGCAATCTGTTCAGCGATCCGGCGATTCTCTCCGTGCCCGCGCCGGTGCGCTTCTTTCTGGCGCGCCTGATCGCCTGGCGGCGAACCGCGCCCGCGAGCGAGGCCTATGCGCGCCTCGGCGGGGCGTCGCCGCTGCTGGAGCAGACGGAAGCGCAGGCGCGCGCGCTGGAGGCCGCGCTTGAGGCGCGCGGGCGGGAGGCGCGCTGCGTCGTCGCCATGCGCTACTGGCGTCCCCGCGCCGAGGAGGCGCTTCGTGCGCTTCGCGACTGGGGGCCGGACGAGATCGTGGCGCTGCCGCTCTATCCGCAATTCTCGACCACCACCTCCGGCTCCTCGCTGGCCGAGTGGGCCAAGCTTGCGGGCGGCGACGAAACGCCCTTCCGCAGCATCTGCTGCCACCCGCTGCTTCAGGGCTGGATCGACGCTTGGGCGGACGCGCTCGCCGCCGCCATCCGCCGGGCGCGGGCCGCCGGTCCGGTCCGGGTACTGTTCTCGGCCCACGGGCTGCCCGAGCGCGTGATCCGGGCGGGCGACCCCTATGCCTGGCAGGTGGAGCAAAGCGCCGACGCGCTCCGCCGGGCCGCCGAGGCGCGGCTCGACACCGGCGAGGGCATCGACTGGCGCGTCTGCTGGCAGAGCCGGGCGACGCCGGAGAAATGGCTCGAGCCCGACGCCGAGCGCGAGATCGAGGCGGCGGCGCGCGCGGGCCTGGCGCTGGTGGCGGTCCCGCTCGCCTTCGTTTCGGAACATTCCGAGACGTTGGTCGAGCTCGACATCGAATATCGCGAACTGGCGGAGAAGGCGGGCGCGGCGGCCTGGGAGCGCGTGGCCACGCCGGGCGCGGCGCCCGCCTACATCGAGGCGCTGGCGGACCTCGTGCTGGATGCGCGCCCGCGCGCCCGCCTCTGTCCGGCCTCCTGCACCGCCTGCCCGCTGGCCGCGCGATGAGCTGGCTGGTCGCGCTCTATCCCTGGATCAAGGCGCTGCACATCGCGGCCGCGATCGCCTGGATGGCGGGGATGCTCTATCTGCCGCGCCTGTTCATCTACCATCTGCAGACGGCGCCCGGCGCGGCCGACAGCGAGCGCTTCAAGCTCATGGAGCGCCGCCTGCTGCGGATCATCATGAACCCGGCCATGGTCGTCGCGTTCCTGCTGGGCGCGCTGCTGCTCTGGGTCTCGCCCTCGGTGGACTGGTCCGCCGTCTGGCTCTGGGTCAAGCTCGCCGGCGCGGCCGGCATGGCCTGGCTGCACCATCTCTTCGCCCGCTGGCGCAAGCGGCTGGAGGCGGACCGGCGCGACCTCTCCGCCCGGCGCTGCCGCCTCGCCAACGAGGCCCCGGCCCTCCTCATGCTCGCCATGGTCCTCGCCGTCGTCGCCAAGCCTTTTTGAAACGGGCGATCTTCCTCGATTTGAGATCGCCGCTTGTGGACATGGCGCGTTTCGAGTAAGGTCGCAGACGCCGTGAGGCCGAGGAGATGATTCTGTGTCGAATGAACGTGGGCCTGTTTGCGTCTCGGTGATCAACATGAAAGGCGGCGTCGGTAAGACAACGACGGTGGCGCTTCTTGGAAGACACGCCGCAAGTATGGGTATTCGAGTTCTTGCCGTTGACTTGGACCCACAGGCAAATCTAAGTCAAGCCTATATGGGTAATTCTTATAAGCAGTTCCTCGAAAGTGGAGAACCTTCTATTGTAGAAGTTTTCAGCGGTTACCACCCTCCGACTTCAGATCGCGAATCGCCCACCTCTCTGAATCCGGAAGACGTTGTTCATACCGTTTTCACCATCTTTGATGATCACCTCTCATACATACCATCTCGTTTCGATTTTTCAGATAATCTTGTGCACGCAGTCAAGCCAGACCCACAAGTGTTAGCGCGCTATATTGCAAATCACTTTCAATCGAAAGATTTGATACTGATTGATTGCCCGCCTACGGAATCTGTGTTCACTCAAGCGGCGTATCATGCATCCCGATATGTGTTGGTGCCAGTACGACCCGAGTATTTCGCGACTATAGGATTTCCATTGTTGAATAGATCTCTTGAAAAATTCAGAGCAGAGAATCCAGTCCATCGCATCGATATCGCTGGTGTCGTTATAAACAACGGATTCTATCGCGGCGGTAATGATGGTGGACCCGAAAAGCGAAATTCAATGACAGAAATTTACGAGGAGTTAGGCAAGAATGGATGGCACATATTCGAGAATGAGATACCCCACTCGCGCGGCTTTCCAAAGCTCATGCGAGGAGATGTGAATCATCTTGGCAATGCTTTGAATTTCAAGTTGTTTGCAGATGAATTTCTTACCCATCTAAAGTTGAAGGAGGAAAAGTGATGCCGCGACATGGTTTGGCTGAAACTTTGGAAGAGCTGGTTCATCGTCACGGGATGAACTCAGTATTGCAGTGCCTCGCTGAAATGCAGGCTAGTCCAACGCCAAAATCTTCTTCCTCCCCGTCGCGAAAGCGGCTTTATGGCTCCGGCGCGAGGCAATCGGCAATCGAATATGTCTGCAAGATGAGCCTTTCTCAGGCCAAGTCCGATGTCATGATGCGTGTTGCGCGACGTTTTGAAGACAAGGAATTTCTCCCCGGTATGGCGGATGTCCGTGAATTTTGCCGTATTTGTCACATTGACGCGAACAAAATAAGCTCGCGTGCAAGTGCGATTCCTCGCGTTTTCACATTTCTTGCGACCATGGACGTCGCCCGAATAGAGAAGATGCTGAGCAGCGGGGCGTTTTCCGGCCCGGCCCGGCTCGGACCGATTGCCGATGCGATCCGCAATTATCCGACCGCGCGCGACGGTCACCAGGGGGAGATGTCGGTGCGGGAGAAGTCCCATACGGCAATCGCCGACCGTTCCGGGAAGCGTCGTTAGGGACGCCTTGTGCTTTGGAGAGGTTGAGATGGACATGATGGACTGGATCGCGCTGGGCGGTCTTGCGGGCATCCTTGCCCTGTTGGCGAGCGTCCGGCTGGACGCGGCGCATCTCCGCCGGAGCATGGTCCGGCTGGAGCGGGGGCTGAAGCGGCGGTTCCATTCCAGGCGGTAGCGGTGTAGGCTGGCGCTCATGGTGGAGCGACTCCGACGACGAGGCGACTGACGCGGCCGGGCGAGTGTCCCGGCCGGCCATGCCGCCTGCCGTTGTCTTTCCGGGGTCCCCGCCGCCATGACCTGCTTCGACATCTCTCCCCTGCAAGAAGCCCATCTGCCCGACATCGCGCTGCTGCTGGACCGGGTGTTCGGCCCGGAGCGGCGGCGCAAATCCTCCTACCGCTTTCGCGAGGGCGTGGCGGCCGTCGCCGGCCTCGGCTTCGTGGCGGAAGAGGGCGCGCGGCTCATCGGCAGCGTGCAGCAATGGCCGGTCGCAGTCGGCGCCGAAGGCCTGCCGGCGCTGCTGCTCGGCCCGCTGGGCGTCCAGCCCGAATGGCGGGGCAGGGGCGCGGGCCGCGCGCTGGTCGCCCGCACGCTCGCCGCCGCCACCGCCGCCGGCGGCGCGCATGTCTTCCTGATCGGGGATGAGGCCTATTACGCCCCGCTCGGCTTCGGCCGGGCGGCGGCGATCGGGGTGACGGTCCGGGGCGAGACCGCCGACCGCGTTCACCATATCGCGCTCCGCCCGGAAATTCCCCCGCCCGACGGCGCGCTTCGGCCCTGGCGGGGCCTCGGCCGGCATACAGCCGCCGGGTGATGGTGTATCTTCCCGGACTGCCATGGCCGGAACGCCGACCCCCGTCTCGCCGTCGGGCGATATCGACGCCTTCCTCGACAAGGCGGCGCGAATGCCGCGCGGCGAGGGCGGCGGGCGGCTGATCTTCGCGCTCGACGCCACCGCCAGCCGCGAGCCGACCTGGGACCGCGCCAGCCATCTCCAGGCGGAGATGTTCCGCACCGCCGCCGCGCTCGGCGGCCTCCAGGTGCAGTTGGTGTTCTATCGCGGCTACCGCGAGTGCAAGGCCAGCGGCTGGGTGCGCAACGCGGAGGAGCTGCTGAAGCGCATGCTGACCATCCGCTGCTATGGCGGGCTGACGCAGATCGGGCGGGTGCTGGCGCATGGCGCCAAGGAGACCGCCCGGCGGAAGGTGGATGCGCTGGTGTTCGTCGGCGACGCCTTCGAGGAGGATATCGACCGGGTGAGCCACGAGGCCGGGCGGCTCGGGATGCTGGGCGTGCCGGCCTTTCTCTTTCAGGAGGGCGCCGACCCCATTGCCGAGCGCGGCTTTCGCGAGATCGCCCGGCTGACGGGCGGGGCCTGCTGCCGCTTCGACGCCGGCAGCGCCGATCAGCTGCGGGCGCTCCTGCGCGCCGTCGCGGCCTTCGCCGCCGGCGGCCGGCCGGCGCTGGCGGCGCTCACCGACCGGGAGGCCAAACGCCTCGCCGGACAGATGAAGGCGTTGCCGGGGGCGAAGCGGAATCGCCGGCAATGATCGGCCTCGTCGTTCTGCTGGCGGTGCTGGCGATCTCTGTGCCGCTGCTCGCCCACTGGGCCGCCAACGCCGATCCGCGCGTTCTGGCGCGGGTGGTGCGCATCGCGGCGTTTGTGGCGATCGGCTTCGCCGGCGTGCTGCTGCTGCTCGGCCTCGGGCGCGGCGGGCTCGCGGCCGCGCCCTTCCTGCTGCCGCTGGCGCTCGGCCTCTATCTGCAATGGCGCCGGCGGCGCAACATGTTCAAGACCGCCCACGGGCCGACGCCCGGCCAGGGCTCCGCCGTGAAGAGCCGCTATCTCGACATGCGCCTCGACCATGACAGCGGGGCCATGTCCGGGCGCATCACCGACGGCCCGCATCGGGGCGCGCGGCTGGACGAGCTTTCCCTGGAGGCCCTGCTGGACCTGCTGCGCTTCTATACCGGCGCCGACCCGCGCTCGGCCCAGCTGCTGGAGGCCTGGCTCGACCGCGAGGGGCCGGAGGACTGGCGCGACGGGGCCTCCGAAGAGGCGCCCGCCGACCGCAGCCAGGGCATGAGCCGCGCCGAGGCCTATGAGGTGCTGGGCCTGAAGCCCGGCGCGGCGGCGGCCGATATCCGCGCCGCCCACCGCCGCCTGATGCGCGAATATCACCCCGATCGCGGCGGCTCGACCTTCTTCGCCGCCCAGATCAACCAGGCCAAGGACATCCTGCTGGGGTCGTGAGGCGCGGACCGAGGAGAGTGCAGCCATGAGCGGACCCGTCACCACCGCGGTCATTCCGGCCGGCGGCCTCGGCACGCGCTTCCTGCCGGCGACCAAGGCCGTGCCCAAGGAGATGCTGCCGGTGGCCGACAAGCCGCTGATCCAGTATGCGGTGGAGGAGGCGCTGGCGTCCGGAATCGAGACCGTCGTGCTGGTGACGGCGCGCGGCAAGACGGCGCTCGAGGACCATTTCGACCTGGACGGCGACCTCGACCGGACGCTGGCGGCGGCGGACAAGCCGGAGCTGCGCGCCGCCGTCGCCGCCGCGACGCTCTCCGCCGGCGCGCTGGTCGCCGTTCGCCAGCAGGCCCCGCTCGGCCTCGGCCATGCGGTGCGCTGCGCGCGCCATATCGTCGGCAACCGGCCCTTCGCCGTGCTGCTGCCGGACGATCTGGTGCTGTCGGCGACGCCCTGCCTCGCCCAGCTGCTGGAGGCGCATCGCACGCATGGCGGCACCGTCGCGGCGGTCATGGAAGTGGCGCGCGCCGACACCGCCCGCTATGGCGTGCTCGACCCCGAGGCCGATGACGGGCGGCTGGTGCGCGCGCGCGGGCTGGTGGAGAAGCCCCCGCCGGCCGAAGCGCCCTCGACGCTCGCCATCGTCGGGCGCTATGTGCTGGACCCGGGCGTGCTGGAGGCGCTCGACGACCAGGAGGCGGGCGCGGGCGGCGAGATTCAGCTGACCGACGCCATGGCGCGCGCCATCGGCAAGGCGCCCTTTCACGGGCTGCGCTTCGAGGGCCGGCGGTTCGACTGCGGCAACCCGCCCGGCCTGCTGGAAGCCAATATCGCGGCGGCGCTCGCCCGCCCGGACCTCGCCGCCGCCACCCGGCAGATCCTCGCGCGTTTCGACTGAAGGGAAGCTCATGCGCATTGTCATGACGGGGGCGGGCTATGTCGGCCTGGTCACCGGAGCCTGTTTCGCCGAATTCGGCTGGGATGCGGTCTGCGTCGATCGCGACGAGGCGCGCATTGCGGGCCTGCGCGCCGGCCGGCTGCCGATCTACGAACCCGGCCTGGACGCGCTGCTGGCGCGCAATGTCGAGGCCGGGCGGCTCGCCTTCGACACCGACTTGCCGGGCGCAGTCGGCGAGGCGGATATCGTGTTCATCGCCGTCGGCACGCCCAGCCGGCGCGGCGACGGCCATGCCGATCTCAGCTTCGTCTTCGAGGCGGCGCGGGAGATCGTGGCGGCGGCGCGCGGCTATACGGTGCTCGCCACCAAATCGACCGTGCCGGTCGGCACCGGCGCGCGCGTCGCCGCCATCGCCGCCGCCGAAGCCGCGCCCGGCGCGGAGATCGATGTGGTCTCCAACCCCGAATTCCTGCGCGAGGGCGCGGCGATCGAGGATTTCATGCGCCCGGACCGCATCGTCATCGGCGCCGAGTCGGACCGCGCGCGCGAGGCGATGCGCGCGCTCTACCGGCCGCTCTTCCTGCGCGAGACGCCGATGCTGTTCACCGACCGGGAGACGGCCGAGCTCACCAAATACGCCGCCAACGCCTTCCTCGCCATGAAGATCACCTTCATCAACGAGATCGCCGATCTCTGCGAGCGCGTCGGCGCGGATGTGCAAGATGTGGCGCGCGGGCTCGGCCTCGACGGGCGCATCGGCGAGAAGTTCCTGCATCCGGGTCCGGGCTATGGCGGCTCCTGCTTCCCCAAGGACACGCTGGCGCTGACCCGCACCGCCCGCGAGGCCGAGGCGCGCCTTCGCCTGGTGGAGACGGCCGTCTCCGTCAACGAGGCCCGCAAGCGCGGCCTGGCGGGGCGCGTGGCCGAGGCGCTGGGCGGCGAACTGGAGGGCAGGACGGTCGCGCTGCTGGGCCTCGCCTTCAAGCCGAACACCGACGACATGCGCGAGGCGCCGAGCCTGGAGCTGGTCCCGGCGCTGCAGGCGGCCGGCGCAACCGTGCGCGCCTACGACCCGCAGGCGATGGAAGCCGCCAAAGCGCTGCTGCCGGGCGTCGCTTGGGGCCGGGACGCCTATGACGCCGCCCGGGGCGCGGATTGCGCCGTGCTGCTGACCGAGTGGAACGAGTTTCGCGCCATCGATCCGGCCCGGCTCCGCGAGGTCATGGCCGCGCCGGTGCTGCTTGATTTGCGCAATGTCTATGCGCCGGCGGAGATGGCCGCGGCCGGCTTCGCCTATCGCGGCGTCGGCCGGGGGCGGGCGTCGTGACCGGGCATCGCTTTCACCCGAGTTTCCTGCGCGAATACGATGCGCGCGGCACGGTCGGCGAGACGCTCTGCGAGGCGGACGCGCGCGCGCTCGGCCGGGCCTTCGGCACGGTGCTCCGGCGCGGCGAGGGCCGGCGCGCGGCCGTCGGCCGCGACGGGCGGGTGAGCTCGCCCGCGCTCGAGGCGGCGCTGGTCGAGGGCCTTGCGGAGACGGGCGTCGATGTCGTCCGGGTCGGCGTCGGCCCGACGCCGATGCTCTATTACGCCGTGCACCGTCTCGGGCTGGACGGCGGCGTCGTGGTCACCGGCTCGCACAATCCCCCCTCCCATAACGGCTTCAAGATGATGCTGGGCGAGCGGCCCTTCTTCGGCGCGGACATTCGCCGCCTCGGCCCGCTCGCCGCCGCCGGGGACTTCGAGGAAGGCCGGGGCGCGGTCGAGGAGCGCGAGATGGAGGCGGACTATCTCGCCCGCCTGCTGGTCGAGGCCGAGGGCCTGCCGGCCTTCGCGGTCGGCTGGGACGCCGGCAACGGCGCGGCCGGGCGCATCATGGCGGGGCTGGCGAGCCGCCTGCCGGGCCGCCATCTGCTGCTGAACGAGCGGATCGACGGGACCTTCCCCGCGCACCACCCCGACCCGACCGTGCCGGAGAATCTGGCCGAACTCATCGCCCTGGTGCGCCGCGAGAAGCTCGACCTCGGCATCGCCTTCGACGGCGACGGCGACCGCATCGGCGCGGTCGATGGCGAGGGCGAGATCGTCTGGGCGGACCAGCTGCTGGTCCTGCTGGCCCGCGACCTGCTGGCCGAGCGGCCGGGCGCGACCGTGATCGCCGATGTGAAGGCGAGCCAGGGCCTCTTCGACGAGGTGGCGGCGGCCGGCGGGCGGCCCGAGATGTGGAAGACCGGCCACTCGCTCATCAAGAGCCGCATGGCGGAGACCGGCGCGCCGCTCGCCGGCGAGATGAGCGGGCATCTCTTCTTCGCCGACCGCTGGTACGGCTTCGACGACGGGCTTTACGCCGCGCTCCGCCTGCTGGGCGCGCTGGCGCGAAGCGGCGCGACCCTGGCGGAGTTCCGCCGCAGCCTGCCGGTCTGGATCAACACGCCGGAGCTGCGCTTTCCCTGCCCGGAGGAGCGCAAGTTCGCGGTGCCGGAGGAGGTCGCCCGCCGGCTGGCGGCGGCCGGGGCCGAGGTCGATATCACCGACGGCGTGCGCGCCGCCAGCGAGGATGGCTGGTGGCTGCTGCGCGCCTCCAACACCCAGGACATGCTCGTCGCCCGCTGCGAGGCGCGCGCGGCGGCCGGGGAGGCCGGCCTCGCCCGGCTGAAGGCCGCGCTCGCGGCCGAACTCCGCGCCTCGGGCGTCGAACCCCCGGAGATCTGACCGCCCATGCCGCAAGCCGCACGCCCCAACCCGCTGAAGCTCAACCGCCTGCAACTCAGGACGCTCGCTTTGCTGCAGGCGCTGGCCGAGCAGCCGCGCCACGCCATGGCCGGACCCGGCGAGGGCGAGGTGGAGATCGCGGCGCTGCCGGCGGCGCATGGCGATCATTTCCATGTCGGCCCCCATGTCGTGCTGGCGCGCGACGCGACGGGGCTCGGCAATCCCTCGGTGCGGGCGGCGCTGGTCCGCCGGGGCCTGCTGGCCCCGGTCTCCCCGGCGGACCGGATGGTGCTGACCGCGGCCGGCCGGGCTTACGACACCGGCGTTGCGGAGGCTATCCTGCACCGCAGCGACCATGACTGACGGGGCTGCGGCCCCCAGGAGGAGGAACGCGCCGATGCGCATCGGGTTTATCGGTCTCGGCACCATGGGCGGCCCCATGGCGCTCAATATCCGCAAGGCCGGCTTCGAGATGGTTGTGCACGACCTGAACCGCCAGGCGGCCGGCCCGCTGGAGGCGGCGGGGGCCGAATGGGCGGAGAGCGCGCGCGCCCTGGCCGAGGCCTCGGACGTGGTGCTGACCTCGCTGCCGGGGCCGCCCGAGGTGGAGGCGGTGGCCCCGGAACTGCTGGCGGGCTTCGGGCCGGGGAAGGTGTGGTTCGATCTCACCACCAACTCGCCGGTGCTGATCCGCCGCCTGCATCCGGCCTTTGCGGAGCTGGGGGCGGAGCTGTTCGACGCGCCGGTCAGCGGCGGGCCGCGCGGGGCCCGGTCCGGCAAGCTCGCCGTGCTGGTGGGCGGCGACAAGGCGGTCTTCGAGGCCAACCGCGCCCCGCTCGACGCCATGGGCGACCAGGTGCGCCATGTCGGCCCGCTCGGGGCCGGCGCGGTCACCAAGCTGGTGCACAACGCCTCCGGCTACGCCATGCAATGCGCGATGGTGGAAATGTTCACGCTCGGCGTGAAGGCGGGGGTGGAGCCGCTGGCGCTCTGGGAGGCCATCCGCCAGGGCGTGCGCGGGCGCCAGCGGGGCTTCGACGGCCTGTCGGATCATTTCCTGCCCAACGATTACGACCCGCCGGACTTCGCGCTGCGGCTGGCGCACAAGGATGTCTCGCTGGCGGCGGAGCTCGGGCGCGACATGGGCGTGCCGATGCGCCTGATCGACCTGACGCGCGCCGAGATGAGCGAGGCGCTGGCGCGCGGCTGGGGCGAACGCGACTCCCGCGCCTTCCTTCTCCTCCAGCAGGAACGCGCCGGCGTGCATATCGAAGTGGACAAGGCCGCCATCGACGCCGTGCTGAAGGCGGATGGGGGGTAGGCGCGATGGAGGAGAAACGGTGTGACGGATAGGCTGCTCTCGGAGAATGATCGGAAAGAGGCTTTGTCGCGTGTTTATGTGAGGGCGGTCGCCGCTCGTCTGGGTTATGTCATTGTCGAGCGGGATTTCGATCGCGATGGCGTCGATATCGAGATCAAGGCGGGCGGCAGCATGATGCCGGCGCTTGCGCTGCAGTTGAAAGCGACAGCCGACCTCGGAGCGCTGAGGGACCGGCATTACGCATTTCGGTTGCGGCGCAGGAACTACGATCTGCTGCGAGCGGAGAGCCAGACGCCGCGGCTCCTGGTCGTTCTGGCCCTGCCCAGGCGGGAGGCGGACTGGATGTCCATAGACGAGGAGGGTCTGCTGTTGCGCTGTCAGGCCTACTGGCTCAATCTGGGAGGAAGTCCGCTGTCCGCCGATGCGAGCAGCATCACCGTTCATTTGCCCGAGGAGAATCTGTTCACAGCCGACGCGGCGCGCCGTCTGATACAAGCGTCGAGGGAAGGGGTCATGCCATGAAGGTCGCCATTCATGACGCCGAGGCCCTGCGGGCCGTCTCGCCGGCAGCGCTTTCGGCTTGGGCGCAGATTGCCGGTTGGCGCCGCGCCGGCGCATATCGCAAGCATTCCGACATTTACGAAGCGCCCGGAAAGCCGGGAATCGTTCTGCCGCGCACGCGGCATCTCAGTGATTATGCGACCGTCGTTTCCGACATCATCCGTATATTCGCCGTAGAATCGGATCGCGACGAACTCGCGCTCTACCGCGACCTGATGACGGTCGACCGGGATGCGATCCGCATTCGGGCGCCGGAGGGCGAGGATGACAGCCTGGCGCTCCCTGCCGGCGTCGGGCTGGTCCGGGGCGCGCAGGATCTGCTGCTGGCGGCTGCCTGTTCGCTCTCCGACCGGCCGCGGCCGGCCTATCGGACGGTCGCCAATCGGGAGGCGAGCGCCCTCCTGGAGGGCTTCCGGCTCGGACAGACCGCGCATGGCAGCTTCACGCTGACGCTCTTCACGCCGCCGATTACGCCCTTGCCGGACCAATATTCCCTGCTGCCGGATGACGAGCCGGGAGAGGAGCCGGGGGCGCGCCGGGTGACACGGCGGCTGATGGAGGCGCTCGACGCCGCCCGGCGCGCCGTGGAGACTCTCGGATCGAACGCGTGCGGAACCCTCGCCGACAGCGTGTCCGAGGGGGTCAGCGCCAATCTTTGCGCCGCGCTCGCCGCGCTGGTCGAGCCGTTCCCGGCGCTCGACATCGGCGTGTATTGGGCGCGGACGCGGCCGATGAACGCGCCATGCCGGACCGCCCGCTTCTCCAGGAGCGATGCGCCCGCGCTGCGCAGCATGGCGGAGCGGCTCCGCCGGCAGGAGCCGGAACCGGACCGGACGCTGTTCGGGTTCGTCCGGCAATCGCCGGGCGCGCAAGCCGGGACCGCCGGCGTCGTCCATGTGAAGGCGAAGCTGGATGGCGAGGACCGAAGCGTGGCGGTCATGCTGCGGCAATCCGACTATGAGAGCGCCATTCGCGCGCGCAAGCATGGCGCGGCGGTCATGCTGCGGGGCGATCTGGAGCGTCGCGGCGGGGGCTGGCGGCTGCTGAACGCCGAACTGCTGGGCGTGCTGTCGCCCGACGACGGCCAGGGCGAGGCGTGAGCCTGCTTTCCTTTCTCGTCCGGGCGGTTTTCGGCCGGCGGGCGGCGCGGGCGGTTCGGGCGCTGGAGCGGGCGTCGCGGCGTCGGAGGCGGCGCCCCGCGCCCGCCGGGGTCGGCGCGGAGATCGCCGGGCGCGCCTGGGTGGAGGACGCCGACGGCCTGATCGTCGCCGGCCACCGCATCCGCCTCGCCCATCTCGATGCGCCGGAGAGCCGCCAGCCCGCCCGCGCCCGCGACGGGCGCCGGTTCGACCATGGCAAGCGCGTCAAGCGCGACCTCATCCGGGCGGTCGGCGGCAAGGCCGTGCGGGTCGAGGTCCTCGGCGGCGACCGCTACGGTCGCGTGGTCGGGCGCGTCTGGTGCGAGGGCCGCGATATCGGCGCCTGGCTGGTGCGGAGCGGCCGCGCCATCGCCGCCTATGGCGAGGACTATCGCGAACTGGAGCGCGAGGCGTGCGAAGCCGGCCGCGGCCTCTGGGGCCTCCAGGAGGCTTACGATCCGCGAGACTGGCGGCGGCGCGGGAGGTCCCGCGCGCCATGACCCCCACCCTCACCCCGGCGCTGTTCGACTTTCTGCGCGCGCTCAAGGAGAACAACGACCGCGCCTGGTTCGAGGCCAATCGGGGGCGCTATCGCGAGGTTGCGCGCGACCCGATGCTGGCCTTCATCGCCGCCTTCGCCAAGCCGCTCGCGGCCATCAGCCCGCATTTCCGCGCCGATCCGAGGCCGAACGGAGGCTCGCTGTTCCGCATCCATCGCGACACCCGCTTCGCGCGCGACAAGACGCCCTACAAGACCAATATCGGCGCGCATTTCCGCCACAGCGCCGGGCGCGACGCCCATGCGCCCGGCTTCTATCTGCATCTGGAGCCGGGGCGCTGCTTCGCCGGCTGCGGCGTCTGGCGCCCGGGCGCGGAGGCGCTCGGCGCCATTCGCGACGCCATCGCCGCGCGGCCCGACGCCTGGCGGCGGATTACCGGCGCGCGCGCCTTCCGGGAGCGCTTCGCGTTCGGCGGCGAGGCGCTGAAGCGCCCGCCGCGCGGCTTCGACCCGGACCACCCGCTGATCGGGGAGCTGAAGCGCAAGGATTTCATCGCGCTCGCCCCCTTCCCGGAGTCGGAGGCGCTCCGCCCCGACTTCCTCGCCCGCTTCGCCGACACCGCCCGAACCGGCGCCCCCCTGGTCCGCTTCCTCTCCGAGGCGGTCGGCCAGCCCTTTTGAAATTGGGAACTGTTTCATGTCGCAGTCGCCACCTTATCCGGTTCAGAATGTGCTTCGGGAATGGATGCTCGATCCTGAAGACATGGGCACGAAGGCTAAATTCTGGTATGAAAAACCCGGAGAAGATCCTGAGGATAACACATTTTGGCTATTTAAATTTCCTAGAAAAGGCACTGGCGAACATTGGTCGGAAAAGATTGCATCAGAGGTCGCTAAACTTTTGAAAATCTCTCACGGAGAGATTCAGTTAGCTGAATTCTACGAAGATCTAGGTTCATCCGCTCGGAACTTTGTTGGAACTGGAATGGAACTGCGTCATGGCAATCAGTTGCTTGCCGAAGTGATTTCGGGATATGACAAGTGTGGACGGCGCTTTGAGCAAACGTCACACACATTAGAGAACATTTGGCATACCTTTGACCGAATCGTTTCCGATCCCGATAGCATTACAAGTACAAAAGTGCATTTTGCGCACTACCTGATCCTAGATGCTATTATCGGTAATACTGATCGACATCATGAAAATTGGGGCGTGCTTCTTCGACGACATGACGGCGGTTATCTGGGGAAACTTGCACCAAGCTTTGATCATGCATCTTCTTTGGGTCGAGAGCTATCCGATAAAGGGCGCGAAGATCGGCTGAAAGACAATCGGGTTGGAGAATATTCGGAGAGGGGACGAGGGGGCATCTACTGGCACGAGACGGATGAGCGTGCGCCTAGCTCGATCGAACTGGTGCGTCGCGCCGCTAGGAACGAACCGTCGTTGTTCGAACCGGCCCTGGATCGGGCCGCGCGAGTGAGCGAGGATGAGATGCGAATGATCGTGGACCGCATTCCAGCCGGCTGGATGTCCGAGCCGGCGCGTGCCTTCGCAATTGCGCTCATGTGTTACAATGTCGGCGAACTGAGGAAGCTAGCGCCATGAGTGAGAGGACGTTGTTTCTGGCTTGGCAGGACGCCGGCGGGAGCCGTCGCTGGTTCCCTGTCGGCCAGCTGGATGTTGACCTTGAAGCGCCCCTATATCGGTTTCGCTATATCGAGGGCGCCCGGCGGGCGCAGGACGAAGAGGGCTACCCGCTGGCAGCCGAGTTTCCGGATCTGGAGCGCGACTATCGCAGCGTGGCGCTGTTCCCGACCTTCCAGAACCGGGTCATGTCGCCGCGACGGCCGGACTTCCCGGATCATGTCCGCAGGCTGGCGCTCGCCGAGACAGCCGATCCGTTCGAGATGCTCTCGGTCAGTGGTGGGCGGCGGCAGACCGACCATTATGAGGTCTTCCCGAAGCTCACCAGGGGCGAGGATGGCAGCTTCGCCTGTCGGTTCTTCGTCCATGGGTGGCGATACATGCCTGAGGCCTCGGTCGAGCGCATCGATGCGCTCAAGGAAGGCGAGCCATTACAGGTCGCCCTCGAGCTGAACAATCCGGTGGGCGGGCTGGCGGTGCAGATTCAGACCGGGGATCATCACATGCTCGGCTGGGCGCCGCGCTATCTCATTCAGGACCTGGCGGCCGCCATGGCCGAAGGGCCGGCTGAGTATGCCGCTCATGTGGTGCGGATCAACCGGGTGCCGAGCCCGGCGAACCTGCGCCTCCTCGTGGAGTTGAGCGGGCGCTGGGAGAAGCATGAGCCGATGACCGGCGGCGATTTCACGCCGCTGGTGGGGGATTGAGCCGGCCTGCCTCGCGCCAGTCATGGACGGCCCAGCAGACCCAGGTGGTCCACCAGCCGTTCACCTCCAGGCCGGCGGCGGACTGGAAGGCGCGCAGCGCCCCGTCGGAGCGCGGGCCCCATACGCCGTCCACGGGGCCGGGATCGAAGCCGAGGCCGGCGAGCGCCCGCTGGCGGCCCTCCGGCAGCCAGACCTCGGACCACACATCCGGCAGGTCCGGGTCGCCATAGATCGCGCGCAGCACTCGCGCGAAGGGGAAGCCGACGACATCCTGCTTCCAGGTCGGGCAGAGATCGTGATGGCCGTGATGGTCGCGCGGGCCGATTTCCGGCCAGCGGGCGGCGATCTCCCGGCCGACCGCCGCCATCATGGCGATCTGCTCCTCCGTCCAGGGCTCGACCAGCAGCAGCCGGCGGCCGTCCGGGGTCGCCGCGCGGATCCAGTCCGGCCCGGCCGGCGCGCCCGGTCGCGCATAGCCGATGCTGACCGTCTCCACGCCGATGCAGGCGCGCGCGCCCTTGGTGCGGTTGCCGGAGGGCCGCCCGTCCCAGCGCAGCTTCTGCTCGACGCCGGCGTGCCAGGACCGGTTGGCGGGCGAGACATAGCGCGAGACGCCCTCCGCGAAGCTCCGCCCGACGGCGTAATGCGCCGAGGCCTGGCCCCGGCGTTCGGCCGCCGCGCCGCCCAGCAGCCGGTCGCAGGCGGCGAGGTCGCGCGTCGCGGTCCAGTGCCAGGTGACGCCCCTGGGCGCGCCGCCGGTCGCCCGCGTCCAGCCGCGCGAGACCGCCTGGCCGCGCCCGAAAGGGATGCGCCGGCTGCGGTCGATGCGGAAGGCCGCTGGCAGTTCCGGCAGGCTCACGCCGCCTGGCGCCCGAGCGCCTCGCGGATCAGCGCCCCGGTCTCGGCCAGCCCGTAGAGCGCGGCGAAGGAGCCGAAGCGCGGCCCCTGCTTCTGCCCCAGCAGCACCTCGTAGAGCGCCCGGAACCAGTCGCGCAGCGGCTCGAAACCGTGCGCCTTGCCGACCTCATAGACCACGCCCTGCACCGTCTCGGCGTCGGCGTCCGGGGCGAGCGCCGCCAGCCGGTCGGCGAGCGCCGCCAGGGCCGCCGCCTCGCGGGCGTCCGGCGCGCGCCACACCTTTTCCGGCGCCACCCGGTCGCGGAAATAGGCGACCGCATGGCCGGCGAGCGCATCCAGCCCCGGCCGGCTCTCCGGGCTCGCCTCGGGGTCGTAGCGCGAGATGAAGCCCCAGAGCACGCCCTTGTCGTCTGCGTTGCAGGCCGCCGCCAGATTGAGCAGCAGCGCGAAGGAAAGCCCGTCCTCGGGCGGCGGCGGCCGGCCGGCATGGATATGCCAGGCCGGGTTCTCCAGCGCCTTCTCCTCCTCCTCGCCGGCGGCGCGGGCGAGGAAGGCGCGATAGTCGTCCACCGCGCGCGGGATGGCGTCGAAATGCAGCCGCTTGGCGGCCTTCGGCTTCTGGAACATGAACAAGGAGAGGCTCTCCGGCGGGGCGTAGGCGAGCCATTCCTCGATGGAGAGGCCGTTGCCGCGCGACTTGGAAATCTTCTCGCCGCGCTCGTCCAGGAAGAGCTCGTAGATGAAGCCTTCCGGCGGGCGGCCGCCGAGCGCCCGGCAGATGCGCCCGGAAAGGCGCACGGAATCGATCAGGTCCTTGCCGGCCATCTCGTAATCGACCTCGAGCGCCAGCCAGCGCATCGCCCAGTCGGCCTTCCATTGCAGCTTGCAGCGCCCGCCGGTGACCGGCGTCTCGACCCGCCGGCCCTCCGCGTCCTCGTAAGTAACGGTGCCGGCGTCCGGGTCGCGCGCGACCACCGGGACCTGCAGCACCCGCCCGGTCTCCGGGCAGAGCGGCAGGAAGGGGCTGTAGGTTGCGCGGCGCTCCGGCCCGAGCGTCGGCAGCACGATGCGCATCACCGCGTCATAGGCCTCCAGCACGCGGAGCAGCGCCGTGTCGAAGCGCCCCGAGCGGTAGCATTCGGTGGCGGAGACGAACTCGTAGTCGAAGCCGAAACGGTCGAGAAAGGCGCGGAGCCGGGCATTGTTGTGCGCGCCGAAGCTCTCATGCTTGCCGAAAGGGTCGGGCACGGAGGTCAGCGGCTTGCCGAGATGGGCCTGGAGCGCGTCGCGCCCCGGCACATTGTCGGGAACGCGGCGCAGCCCGTCCATGTCGTCGGAGAAGGCGAACAGGCGGGTCGGGATGTCGGAAAGCTCCGCGAAGGCGCGGCGCACCATGGCGGTGCGCGCCACCTCGCCGAACGTGCCGAGATGCGGCAGGCCGGAGGGTCCGTAGCCGGTCTCGAACAGCGCATAGCCCTTCTCGGGCGTGTTCCCGCCGAGCCGCGCCAGCAGCTTGCGGGCTTCCTCGAACGGCCAGGCGCGCGCGTCGGCGGCGGCGGGATTGGACATGGGCGGGCGGCTCCGGTCGGGCGCGCGCACCCTAAAGCCTCCCTGCTCCGCTGCAAAGCAGGGAGCCGGGTTCGACAGTCCGGCCCTCATGGCCGACCCTTCAAGGCATAGACGGCCCGGTCTCTCCTGTCATGCCAAGGGTCGTACCAGAGCATTTGAAGAGCGCGGCCGTCCCGAATACCGTAAATCCTGACTCTTGCGTTCACTCTCAAAGAGACGATGTTGTCTATATCGTCCATCCTTATATCGCGCAGGCGCTGCTTTGCTTTCGCGGACAATTTTGAAACCTCGATGGGATGATGGTTGTTACCGGACCTTCTCCCGCCGGAAGCGCGATAGAGTTCGGACCAGGTCATCGTTTCCCATTGAGAGATCGTCTCGCGAGCAAATCGTTCGAACTCCAGCCTCTTGAGGGCGTTGTGACCCCAAGGCCCATCCCAATCGATACGGCCGATCTGCCAACAAATCGTCAAATGATCGGTGGCTCCGCGAGACGCATCGTCACGGACCTCCTTGCGAGTTCTTTCGGGTGTGACGCCCTTGCCGGGAAGCCGCTTCCCGGCTCTAGAGCGCGCCATAATATTCGGACATGGATTCGTGCGAAATGATGGAATTGCCGCGCACCATGGGGGAAAGGCCGCATCGCGCCTCCTTCCAGGGCGGCTCGGCGTGGGTGAGGTCGCTCAGCTGCTGGCCGCTGAATGCGCCATAGTGGTTCACGACGATATCGACGGACTCGCGCTCGCTGTCGGAAAGTCGGCCGGCGTCGCCCCGGACGGTCGAGATATGGAAGGAGCCGCGGTGGCGGCGATAGAGGTCCGGGCAGACCGGCCCGTTCGCCCACGCCTGAATGTCCCCTTCGAACAGAGGCTCCTCATCCCAGACGAGATGCCACGCCTGGGCGTAATAGACGAGCTTCTGCAGCTTCCAGGTCGTGATCTTCCCGGTCCGCGACAGGATATGCTCCGCCACATCGAAAACCGACGCCATGATCGTTCATCCCCCGGCGCTATCGCCGCGCCCTTGCCAATATGGCGACGCCGGGCGGCGTTGACAAGCCCTGCCCGGCCGGCTCCGTTTCCCGATTTGGCGGAACCGCACTACAAGCGGGGCTTATGGCTTCCGAGAGACGCATCCTGCTGCCGCGCGCGCCGGCCCTGGTGGCCAGCCCCGTGCGCGCCGTCTGGCTGGAGCGGGACGGCGAGGTGGCGGTGCTGGAGCCGGTCGAGGCGGCGGTGCGCGCCCGCGCCCGGCCGCCGCTGGTGGCGCACGGGGCCGCGACCGCGAAGCGGCTCGGCGCCGATGCGCGCAACTGGCGCGCCCACGATCTGCTGGAACTCTACGCCTTCGTGCGCCCGGCGAGCTTCTGCCTGCCGACGCCGGGCGGGCTGGCGGAGGCCGTCGGCCTGCCGCGCCCGACCACGCTCACGCGCGGCGCGGAGGCGCTGTTTGCGGTCGCGCGCGCGCTGCTGGCCGAGCTTGTGCGCCTGGAGGACCGGGATGGCGTCGCCGCCGACCTGGCGGCGCGCGCGGCCGCGGCCGGCTGGCTCTGGGGGCCTTCCGTGCTGGCGGCGCTCGGCGCGAGCGGCGCGGGGCAGGGCGCGGGCTTCGCGGTCTGGGAGCGGCTGCCGCAATGGGCGGAGAGCGCGCCCGAGCCGCCGCCGGCGAGCCATGCGGTGGCCCCGGCCGAGGCCCGCCGGCGGCTCGCGGACATGCTGGGACCCGAGGCCGAGGACCGGCCGGGCCAGGCCGACTACGCCTCGGCCGCCACCGCCGCCTTCCAGCCGCGCGAGCGCGCGGGCGAGCCTTGCATGGTGATCGCCGAGGCCGGCACCGGCGTCGGCAAGACGCTCGGATATCTGGCCCCGGCCAGCCTCTGGGCGGAGCGCAACGAGGCCGCGGTCTGGGTCTCCACCTACACCCGCAACCTCCAGCACCAGATCGACGGCGAGCTCGACCGGCTGTTTCCCGAGGCCGGGGAGAAGCGCCGCCGGGTGGTGCTGCGCAAGGGGCGGGAGAACTATCTCTGCCTGCTGAACCTGGAGGAGGCGGTGCGCGCCGGCGGGTCGCTGCTGCCCGGCGAGACGGCGGCGCTGGCGCTCACCGTGCGCTGGGCCGACGCCACCCGCGACGGCGACATGACCGGCGGCGACTTCCCGGCCTGGCTGCCGGACCTCGAAGGCGGCGCGCGCATCCGCAATCTGGGCGACCGGCGCGGCGAGTGCGTCTATTCCGCCTGCGCCCATTATCAGCGCTGCTTCATCGAGCGCGGCGTGCGCCGGGCGAGGCGCGCCGACCTGGTGATCGCCAATCATGCGCTGGTGATGATGCAGGCGGCGCTCGGCGGGCTGGACGACGCCTGGCTGCCGACCCGCTATGTGTTCGACGAGGGCCACCATCTGTTCGAGGCCGCCGACGGCGCGTTTGCGGCCGAGCTTTCCGGCCGGGAGACGGCGGAGCTGCGCCGCTGGCTGCTGGGGGCGGAGGGCGGCGGCTCGCGGGCGCGGGGCCTGCGCCGGCGCGCCGAAGACCTGCTCGCCCCCGGCGAGGAAGGCGAGAAGGTGCTGGCGGCGGCGCTGCTGGCCGCCCGCGCCTTGCCGGCGGAAGGCTGGATGGCGCGCCTCGGCGGCGAGGCGCCGGCGGGTCCGGCGGAGGCCTTTCTGGCGCTGGTCCGCCGGCAGGTGCTGGCGCGCGCCGCCGCGCAGGCCGGCGGGGCTTACGGGCTGGAATGCGACTGCCGCCCGCCGGTCGAGGGCCTGCTGGAGGCGGCCGAGGCGCTGGCGGAGGCGCTGGAGCGGCTCCGCGCGCCGCTGATGGCGCTCCGCCGCGCCCTGCAGGCTCGGCTGGCGGAGGAGGCCGACGCGCTCGACAGCCGCGCCCGGCTTCGGATCGAGGCGCTGGCGCGCGCCTTGCAGCAGCGCGCCGGCATTCCGCTCAAGGCCTGGTCGGCGATGCTGACGGGGCTGGCCGAAGCGCCGGCGGAAGACTTTGTGGACTGGTTCGAGCTGGAGCGCGCGGGCGGGCGCGAGCGCGATGTGGCCATGCGCCGGCGCTGGATCGACCCCATGGCGCCCTTCGCCGAGGCGGTGGCGGCCCCGGCGCACGGCCTGCTGGTGACCTCCGCCACGCTCCGCGACGGCGCGCGGGAGGCGGAGGAAGCCTGGCGGACGGCGGAGATCCGCACCGGCGCGCGCCATCTGCCGGCTCCGGCGCTGCGCGCGGCCGCGCCCTCGCCCTTCGACTATCCGGCCCGCACGCGCGTGCTGGTGGTGACCGACGTGCGCCGCGACGCGCCGGAGCAGGTGGCGGGGGCCTGCGAGAGCCTCTTCCTGGCGTCGGGCGGCGGCGCGCTCGGCCTGTTCACGGCCATCGCCCGGCTGCGCGCCGCGCATGAGCGCCTCGCCCCGGCGCTCGACGCCGCCGGCATCCCGCTCTACGCCCAGCATGTGGATCGCATGGATGTGGCGACGCTGATCGACATTTTCCGCGCCGAGACGGATTCCTGCCTGCTCGGCACCGACGCGGTGCGCGACGGGGTGGATGTGCCGGGCCGGGCGCTCCGGTCGATCGTCTTCGACCGCGTGCCCTGGCCGCGCCCGACCATCCTGCACCGGGCGCGCCGGGCGCATTTCGGCGGGCGCGACTATGACGACATGCTGGCCCGGCTGCGGCTGCGCCAGGCCTTCGGGCGGCTGGTGCGCCGGCAGGACGACCGGGGCGTGTTCGTGCTGCTGGACGCCCGCATGCCGTCCCGCCTCGCCGACGCCTTCCCCGAAGGTGTGGCCCCCGAGCGCGTCGGCATCGCCGAAGCCTGCGCCATAACCCGAGCCTTCCTCGCCGAGGATGCGCCATAGGGCGCATAGGATTCTCGGTGCGAACGGCCGGGCTCGCATTTTTTGCTTGACAAGATGTGACGTTTGAGGTATATAGCCGACACTCAAGGTCAGATATAGGGAGGTGTCGTCTTGGCAAGTTGATGCGGGGAGTCCTGTCGAACCATCGTCTCAGCCTTTCTCAGAACTGTGCCCGGAGGAAGACATGGAATTGCTGCAAGGTCTGAAGATCACTCGGCATGCGGACGCTCGGATACGTCAGCGAGGTATGCGTGATGCAGATGTTGTTCTCTTGCTGCAGACGGCGACGCAAGTGAGGCCCGACGCCTACAGGCTTGACAAGCGGGACGCGCAATATGAAATCTCCAAGCGCAGACAAGAAATTCAGGATTTGGAGCGCCTTTCCGGATGTGTTGCCATCATTGAGAGCGGGCATCTTGTGACGATATACCCGTCAACAAAGTCGGGAAAGAAGTCTCGCGCCCGAGGTAAGCGCAGGCCGAAGGACGTCGCCGGTATTGACAAGCGCTATGTGGTGAAGGGTCGGTTGGTCTCCCGGAGTTGCGCGTTCAGCGGGAGATGACGCCATGAGTAGCGGGAACGACCGGGAGGCGTTGCGGGCGAAGGGGGCGGCATTGGCGTCGGAGCTGGGTCTGGCTCCGCCCTCGGGCGCGCCGGGGCTGGAGGGTTTTGCGCTGGAGGCGGGCTTCGGGGCGCTTTGGGCCGATCCGGCGCTTCCCGTGGCGGATCGCATGGTGGCGGCGCTGACGGCGCTGGCGCTCAGGGACCGGCAGGCGGCGCTCGGCGCGCATGTCCGGGCCGCGCTTCGGGCGGGGCTGGAGGCGGCGGAGATTCGCGAGATATTCGTCCAGTGCGGGCTGTATGGCGGCCTGCCGCTGGCGGAGAACGCGCTCGCCACCGCCGCGCCGGTGCTGGGCGCGCCGGAGCCGGTCCCCGAGGACGAACGCGACCTCGCGGGGCTGGAGGGTGACGGGCGCGCCATGATGCGCCGGCTGCACGGACCCCGCGCCGAGACCGGCTACGCCGCGCCCGGCAATCCGGCCTCGGCCGGCCTCTACCATGTCGCCATTCTCTGGGGCTATGGCGTCGTCTGGGAGCGGCCGGGCCTCTCGCATCGGCGGCGGATGATCGTGGCGCTGGCGAGCTTCGCGGCGCTGGGGCTGCCGGAGACGCTGGCCAAGTTCGCCGCCTCGGCGCGCGCCATGGGCCTCGCGCGCGCCGAGATCGCCGCCGCCATCGCCCAGACCGCGCCCTATGCGGGCTTCCCGCCCGCGCTCGCCGCCCTCGGCGCGGTCGCGGACGCGATCCGCGATTGACGACGGGCCCGGAGTCGGTCAACAGTTGAGGCCCCGACAAGTCAGCTACCGACAGCCTTGCAACCTGGCGCAATTCGGATTTCTGAGCGACCCCAACAAAGTGAGGGGCGCGGACGAGCATTATGACACCATGGTCCTCGTTCAGGACTGCTCCGGCGTCTGGGACGTGGAGGACATCAAGGCGCTTCTGACCGGAATGCGGATCGTCCGCCCGGCGGCGTGAGCGGTCAGACCGGTCTCGGGCTGAGGCCGAGGGTTCGGGAGCGGAGGTGCAGCAGGGCGACCAGGGCGAAATTCATGGCGTTGAAGCCCGCGCCCGCGAGAAAGGCCGGGGCGTAGGCGCCGGTCGCGTCGAAAATGCGCCCGGCCAGCCAGCCGCCGAGCGCCATGCCGAGCGCCGCAAAGAGATATTGCGCCGCGATCCGCCAGCCGATCTGCGAGACCGGGAACCAGAGCCGCAGCAGCAGCGGATAGCAGGGCATGATGCCCGCAAAGCCCAGCCCGAACAGCGCCGCCGAGACATAGAGCGCCGTCAGGCTCTCCACCTCTGCGAAGACCAGCATCATCGCGAACTGGCAGGCGGACGAGATCAGCAGCGTCGGCGCGGCCCCGATGCGGTCGGCCAGCATGCCGAAGGCGATGCGCGAGACGAAGCCCGCCACCATCAGCACCGACAAGAGCTCCGCCGCGCGCGCCGGCGCATGGCCGAGGTCGGTGGCGTGGCTCACCAGATGCACGATCGGCATCGCCATGGCGGCGCAGCAGCCGATGGAGGCGAGCCAGAGCGCGGCCTGCACCATGTCCGCCGGCCAGCCGAGCACCCGTCCGTCGCGGCCGCCGAGGCGCACCGGGCCGGGGGGCGCGGCCGGCGGCTTGCGGCGGATCGCCCAGACCAGCGGCAGCATGGTGCAGAAGGCGAAGGCCGCGAACCAGAAGAACGTGTCGCGCCAGCCCACAAGCGCAGTCATCCAGGTGGCCACCGGCGGCCAGATCGCACCCGACAGCCCCTGGCCCGACGCGATGACGGCGATCGCCAGCCCGCGCCGGCGGTCGAACCAGCGGGTGGCGTTGGCCACCAGCGGCGCGATCATCGCCGACTTGCCGAGCAGGCCGACCAGCAGCCCGTTGGCGATCCACAGGTCCCAGCGGCCCTCGGACTGGCTGACCGCCAGGCAGCCGAGGCAGAGCATCACCGAGCCGAACAGCACCGGCTGCAGGATGCCGCGCTTGTCCATCCACCAGCCCATGGCGACGCCGCCTATGCCGGTGCCGAGCATCAGCAGCGAATAGGCGAGCGAGGGCGCGGAGCGCCCGCTCTCCAGATCGGCGGCAATGGGCTTCAGCGTGACGAACAGCAAGTTGGGCGCGCCGAGCGCGATGCTGTTCAGCAGCAGCGAGGCCGCCACCACCCACCAGCCATAGCCGGTCTCGATGCTGGAAGGCGCGTGCGTGGACAAGGGAAGGGGGAAGCGCCGCCGGCGGCTCGCCGCGTGGGCCGGCGTCAGGCCCGGCCGGCGAAGGAAGAGAGCATGGCGGCGTCCACGCCCAGCTTGGCGATGGCGCGCGACCATTTGGACTCGAGCGCATCGTCGAACAGGATGTCGTGGTCCGCCGGGGCGGTCAGCCAACCGTTGGCCTGGATTTCGCCCTCCAGCTGTCCGGGCGCCCAGCCGGCGTAGCCGAGCGCCAGCAGCCGGGCGCGCGGGCCGTCGCCGGTGGCGATCGCCTTCAGCACGTCGATGGTCGCGGTCAGCCGGATATCGTCGGCCACCGCCATGGTGCCCTCGCGGTCGTAATCGTCGGTGTGCAGCACGAAGCCGCGCCCGGTCTCCACCGGGCCGCCGGAGAGGATCGGCATCCAGGCGTCGCTGTCCTCCACCCCGAGCTGCTCCAGCAGGTCGGAAAAGGACAGCGAATTCATGGACTTGTTGACCACCAGCCCCATGGCGCCCTCCTCGCTGTGGGCGCACATATAGATCACCGTGCGCTCGAAGCGCGGGTCGCTCATGCTGGGCATGGCGATCAGCAACTGGCCGGTCAGCCAGTCGCCCGGCAATGTCGGTCCGGCTTGCGTCATGGTCGCCACCATATCAGACTTCGCGCCCGGCAAGAAACGGCCCGAGAGGCGCCTTTCCCCATGCGACAGCTCCCGAAGCGCCTCGCCCTCATGCTCGCCGCCGCGCTGGCGCTCTTCTCCGCCGGCCGGGGCGCGGAGGCGGCGGATTGCTGCCTGGAGCGCCCGGCCCGGACGGCGCTTGCCGCCGAGGTGGTGGCGGACGGCCTCGACCATCCCTGGGGCATGGCCTTCCTGCCGGACGGCTCGATCCTGGTGACCGAGCGTTCGGGCGCGCTCCGCCGCGTGGCCGACGGCGCGGTCTCCGCCCCCATCGCCGGCCTGCCGCCGGTGGCCGATGTGGGCCAGGGCGGCCTGCTCGACATCGCGCTCGCGCCCGACTTCGCCGCGAGCCGGCTGCTGTTCCTCGCCTTCGCCGAGCCTTCGCAGAGCGGCCGCGCTTATGGAACCGCCGTCGCCCGCGCGCGGCTTTCGGCGGACGCCAGCCGGCTGGAGGCGCTCCGCATTATCTTCCGGGCCAATATCAAGAGCGCCGGCGGGCGCCATTTCGGCGCGCGGCTCAATTTCGCCCCGGACGGCGCGCTGTTCGTCACGCTCGGCGACCGCGGCCGGCAGATGCGCGCGCAGGACCCCTTCGACCATGCAGGCTCCGTGGTGCGCATCGACCGCGAGGGCCGCGCGCCGCCGGACAATCCCTTCGCAGACGGCAAAGAGGCGCTGCCGGAGATCTGGTCCATCGGCCACCGCAACGCCCAGGGCGCGGCCATCCACCCGGAGACGGGCGAACTCTGGACACTCTCGCATGGCGCGGCCGGCGGCGACGAGGTGAATATCGCGCGCGCCGGACGGAACTACGGCTGGCCGCTGATCTCTTACGGCTCCAACTATTCGGGCGCGCCTTTCGAGCGGGGCGCGGCCGCGCCCGGCCTGGAGCAGCCGGTCTATTACTGGGACCCCTCGATCGCGCCCTCGGGCCTCGCCTTCTACATGCCGGCGAAGCCGCTCATTCCCGACTGGCAAGGCTCGCTGCTCGCCGGCGCGCTGCGCGGCGCACATCTTTCCCGCCTGGTGCTCGACGGCGAGCGAGTCGTCGCCGAAGAACGCTATCTGGAAGACCGCTTCGGCCGCATCCGCGACGTCCGCACCGGCCCCGACGGCGCCGTCTGGCTCCTGACGGACGACAGCGACGGCCAGCTGATCCGCGTCGTCCAGGCCGGCGGGTAGCCAAGCCGCCACCGCCGCCGCGATCCATGATATAGGCGGCGGGCGATGCGGGAGCGGAGTTGGCGGATGGCGCGGGTGCTGGCGGTGGCGGTGGCGCTGCTGGCCGGGGTCGGCGAGGCGGGGGCGGCGGCCACCGCCTGGGCGCGGGCGCCGGAGGCGGCCGTCAGGCTGCTTTCGGCGAGCGACACCGCCGGCTCGTCGGACCGGCTGCGCTTTGCGCTGGAGTTCCGGCTGGAGCCGGGCTGGAAGACCTATTGGCGCAATCCCGACGACGGGCTGCCGCCCCGGCTCGACTGGACCGGCAGCGACAATCTGGCCGAGCCGCGCCTCCACTGGCCCGCGCCCCGCCGCTTCACCATCCTCGGCATCGACAGCGTGGGCTATGAGGACCGCCTGCTGCTGCCGCTCGACCTCGCCGTCGCGCGGCCGGGCGAACCGGTCCACGCCCGCCTGCAGGTCGAATACGCCACCTGCGCCGAGCTCTGCATCCTGCAGCAGGCCACGCTCGCGCTCGATCTGCCGGCCGGCCCGGCGGGGCTTTCCGCCGAGGCGCGCGAGATCGACCGCTGGCGCGGCCGCGCCCCGGCGGCGCGCGCCGAAACCGGGCGGGCGGAGCTGCGCGGCAGCGGCGAGGCCGCGCGCCTGCATGTCGCGCTCGCGCCGGGCGAGGCGGCCGAGGACATCTTCATCGAGGCCGAGGGCGCGGTCTTCGGCCGGCCGGAGCGCCTCGCCGACGGCTTCTCCCTGGCGGTGCTGCGCGCCAAGGGCGGCGAGGAGGCGCTGATCGGCCGCGAGGTGGTCGCGACGGTCACCGGCGCGATCCCCTTCGAGCAGCGCCTGCGCATCGCGCCGCCGGCGGGCGCGAGCGCCGCCGGATCGCCCGGACACGGCCTCGCCGCCATTCTGGCGCTGGCGCTCCTGGGCGGCCTCATCCTCAACCTCATGCCCTGCGTGCTGCCGGTGCTGGGCGTGAAGCTGATGCATTTCGCCGGCCTGGGCGGCCTCGACCGGGGCCGGGCGCGGAGCGAGTTCCTGGCCGTGGCGGCGGGCGTGCTGGCCTCCTTCTGGCTGCTCGCCGGCGCGGCGGTCGCGGTCAAGCAGGCGGGGCTTGCGGTCGGCTGGGGCATCCAGTTCCAGCAGCCGGCCTTCCTGGCCGTCATGGCGCTGCTGCTGGCGCTGTTCGCCGCCAATCTCTGGGGCTGGTTCGCGCTGCCGACGCCCGGCTGGGCCGGCGGCCTCCGGGGAGGGCCGTTCCTCACCGGCATGTTCGCGACGCTGCTGGCCACGCCCTGCTCCGCGCCCTTCGTCGGCACCGCGGTCGGCTTCGCGCTGGCGCGGGGACCCGTGGAAATCGCGCTCATCTTCACCGCGCTCGGCCTCGGCCTGGCGCTGCCCTATCTCGCCGTCGCGGCCTTTCCGGGGCTGGCGGGCGCGCTGCCGAGGCCGGGGCGCTGGATGGCCCGGCTCCGCGCCTTGCTGGGACTGGCGCTCGCCGCGACGGCCCTCTGGCTGCTGACGGTGCTGGCGGCGCAGACCGGCTGGCCGGCCGCGCTCGCGGTCGGCGGCCTGCTGGCGCTGCTGCTCGCCTGGCTCGGCCTCGCGCGCCGCCATGCCGGGGCGGCGGCGGGGCTGGCGGCCGCGGGCTGCCTCGCGGCGGCGCTGGCCTTGCCGCAGGCGCTGGAGCGCCCCGCGCCCGGCGAGGCAAGCTGGCGCGGCTTCGACGAGGCGGGCATCGCGCCGCTGGTCGCGGCGGGCGAGACGGTGTTCGTGGATGTGACCGCCGACTGGTGCCTCACCTGCAAGGTCAACAAGGCGGCGGTGCTGGACCGCGCGCCGGTGGCGGACCGCCTGGCGGCGGAGACGGTGGCGATGCGCGCCGACTGGACCCGCCCGGATGCGGCGATCTCCGCCTATCTGGCGCGCTTCGGGCGCTACGGCATCCCCTTCAACGCCGTCTATGGCCCGGGCGCGCCCGCCGGCCTGCCGCTGCCCGAACTGCTGACCGAGCGCGCGGTCATGGAGGCGCTCGACCGCGCCGGGCGGAAGGGCGGATAGGGCGCGTCTGGCGGAGAGGGTGGGATTCGAACCCACGATACGGGGTTACCGTATACACGCGTTCCAGGCGTGCGCCTTCAACCGCTCGGCCACCTCCCCGATGCGCCATACATAGGAGCCGGCCCGCCGCCGCGCAAGCCGAAGGCGCGCGCCTCAGGCAAGGCGCATCAGCAGGCGCACCAGGCGCCGCGTGCGCGGGCCGAACAGCGTTTCCGTGTAGTAGCTCCCGGCGGCGCGCTTCGAGATCTCGCCGAGCGTGGGGTAGGGCGCGATCATGCCGGCGAGCGCGCCGATCTTCAGCCCTTGCGAGACCGCCAGCACCCAGGGCTGGATCAGCTCGCCGGCATGGGGGCCGACCACGGTCGCGCCGAGCACGCGCCCGCCCGGCCCGGCGATCGCCTTCAGGAAGCCCTCCGTCTCGCGCTCCGCCTGCGCGCGGTCGTTGCCGGCGAAGTCCTGGCGGAGCACGCGCGCACGGGCGCCATAACGCCGGCGCGCCTCCGCCTCGTCCAGGCCGACATGGGCGAGCTCGGGGTCGGTGTAGGTGACCCAGGGCGCGGCGGTCGTGTCCGCCTTCGCCGGGATGCGGAAGAGCGCATTGCGGATGACGATGCCCGCGTGATAGCCCGCCACATGGGTGAAGCGCAGCCCGCCCGCCACATCGCCGACCGCGAAGACCCGCTTGTCGGAGGAGCGCAGGCGCGCATCCACCGTGACCCCGGCGGGCGTGCTGGCGATCCCGCCCGCCTCCAGCTCCAGGCCCACCAGGTCTGCGGCGCGCCCGGCCGCGACCAGCAGATGCGTGCCCGCGAGCGTTTCCTCGCGCCCGTCCGCCCGGTAGCGGAGCCGCACCGCCCCGGCCTCGCCCGAGACCTCCAGCGCCTCGGCGCGCTCCGCCAGCCGCACGCCCTCGGCCAGCAGCCGGGCGCGGATCAGGGCCACCGCGTCGGCGTCGTCGCGCGGCAGGATGGAGCCGCGCTGCACCACGGTCACCGCCGCGCCGAGGCGGCGATGCGCCTGGGCGAGCTCGATCCCGACCGGCCCGCCGCCCAGCACCAGCAGATGCCCCGGCGTCTCCTCCAGGTCGAAGATCGTCTCGTTGGTGAGGAAGGGCGCGGTCTCCAACCCCGGAACCGGCGGGCGCACCGGCTTGGAGCCGGTGGCGAGCACGATCCAGCGCGCCCGCACGCGCACCCCGCCGCCCTCCAGCAGCCGGCGGCCGACGAAGCGCGCCGCCGCCGGCACCACCTGCACCCCCAGCCCCTCGAAGCGCTCGACGCTGTCATGCGGGGCGATGGCCGCGATCACCCCCTCGACATGCCGGCGGAGCGCGCGCGCATCCACCTCCGGCGCGGCCGGGGCGATGCCGAAGCGCGCCGCGCTGCGGAACGCCGAGGCGGCGTGGGCTGCGGCCAGCGTGGCCTTCGACGGCACGCAACCGTAGTTCAGGCAGTCGCCGCCCATGCGGCCCTTCTCGAACAGCAGCACGGAGGCGCCCATCTGCGCCGCGCCCGCCGCCACCGAAAGCCCGCCGGAGCCCCCGCCGACGACCGCCAGATCGACCGTCTCCGTCATCGCTCGCCGTCTCCGCCGCCCGCGTCGCGCATCATGCTTGTGGTCCTTTCCGCCAGAACGGATACTCTAAAGGCGATCTACCTCCAGGGGCCATGGGCGAGCGGCAGCGGATGAGCGCGACGCCTCCAGAAGACGCGCTGGCGGGCGAGTCGCCGGACGAGCGCCGGCCGGCGGCCGACGCTCCGGCGGCGGCGTCCGCGCCCGGCCCGGCCCGCGAGTCGCCGGAGGGGCCGGAGGACGCCGCCCGGCGCCTGCGCGCCATGGCGGATCGCGAGCCGCAGAACGCCGAGCTGCTGGGCGAGCTGGCGGCGGCGCTGCGCGCGCTCGACCGGGTGGGCGAGGCGCTTGCGGCGGCGGCGGCGGCGGCCCGGCTCGCGCCGGAGGACGCGGCGCTCGCGCGCCTGCATGGCGTGCTGCTGCTGGCGAACGGGCGCTACGCCGAGGGCTGGTCGGCGCTGGGGCGCGTCCGGCGCCTGGAGGATGCGAGCGCCTGGGCCGGCCATTACCGCCCGCGCCGCTGGGACGGCCGGCGGCTCAATGGCGATGTGCTGCTGCTCGACGCCACCCGCAGCGACACCGACGCCGTGCAGTTCTCGCGCTATCTGCCGCTGGTGGCGGCGCGGGGCGCCGAGCCGGCCATCGCCTGCAGCCCGTCCGCCGCCGGCCTGCTGGCCCGCCTGCCGGGCGTCGCCTGGCTCGCGGTCGCGGGCGAGCGCCGTCCGCCCTACGATTTTCACGCCGATTTCGACGATCTGCCGCGCCTGCTGGAGACCACGCCGGCCAGCGCGCCGCCGCCCGCGCCGCCGGTTCCCGATCCGCGCCTGCGGCGCCTGTGGCGGGAGCGGCTGTCGGGCGCGCCCTCGCCCCGCATCGCCGTGGCCTGGAGCGGCCCCGGCGAGGCGCTGGAGGCGCTGGCCGGCGTCGCGGCCTGCTTCACGCTGCTGGAGCCGGCGCCGGGCATGACGGCGCTGCCCGGCGCGGCGGACGCGCTGGATGTCGCCGCCGCCGCGCTCGAAGGCTTCGACATGGTGGTGAGCGACGACAACGCCCTCGGCCATCTGGCCGGCGCGCTGGGCCTGCCCTGCTGGATGCTGCTCGACACGACCCCCGACTGGCGCTGGCTGCATGTCGGGCGGGACACGCCCTGGTATCCCTCGATGCGCATCCTGCGCCGCAACCGGCGCGAGGGCTGGGGCCCGGCGCTCACCGCCGCCCGCCGGGAGATCGCGCGCCGGCTGGCCAGGGCGGAGGACCGGCTGGCGGCGTCGGGCGCGGCGCTGGCCGCCGGCCACACCCGGCGCGCGGCCGTCCTGCTGCAGGCGGAGCCGGCGCGCGCCGATGTCCGCTTCCACCGCCAGGTGGCGGAGCTGGCTTTCGCGGAGGACCGCCCGGAGGACGCCGCGCAGGCGCTCCACCGCGCGGTCGTGGCCGCGCCGGAGGACGCCGAGGTCCACAGCGCCTTTGCCGGGGCGCTGGCGCGTCTCGGCGCGCATGTCGATCGCGAGCGGCTGGCGGCGCGCGCCGTGGCGCTCGATCCGGACTCGGCCGCGCGCCGGCTGGACCATGGCGACGCGCTGGCCGCGCTCGGGCGCGACGAGGAGGCGCTGGCGGCCTGGCGCGCCGCGCATGAGCGCGCGCCGGACGACGCCCGCGCCGCCGAGCGCCTTGCGAGCCAGCTGCTGCGCGGCGGGGACTTCGCCGCCGGCCTGCCGCTGCTGCCCTGCGGGGCCGCGCCGCCGGAGGCGCTCCCGACCGACGCCCCCATCGCGCTCGACGGGCTGCGCGACCCGGCGGAGACGGTCTGGCTGCTGCGCTATGCGCCGCGCCTGCCGGCCGGGGCGCTGGTGGCGGTGGCGCCGAGCCTCCGGCGGCTGGTCGCGGGCCAGCCCGGCGTCGCCGGCCTGCTGACCTCGGTGCGCACGCCGCCCGGGGACGCGCCGATGGCGCCCATCGGCGCGCTGCCGCGCCTCTGCGGGACGCGCTTCGACACCATCCCGGGCGAGACGCCCTATCTGGTCGCCGACGACGGGCTGGCGCGGCAATGGCGCTCGCGCCTGACGCGCCCGGAGCGGCTCAGGATCGGCGTCGCCTGGGGCGAGGAAGGGCTGTTCGAGGCGCTGGCGCCGCTGTTCGCGCTTCGCGGCGCGGCGTTCTTCAGCCTGGACACCGGCCCCTCGGCGCGGCTGCTGGGCGCGCTGCGCTCGCGCGCCGCGGTCGCCGACCTCTCCACCCGGCTTGCGGATGCGGCCGAGCTGGCGGGCGCCATCTCGGCGCTCGATCTCATCGTCGGCCCGGACGGGCTGGCGACCCATATCGCCGGCGCGCTCGACCGGCCCTCCGCCGTGCTGCTGACCCGCACGGCGCACTGGCGCTGGTTCTCGGACCGCGAGGACAGCCCCTGGTATCCGAGCGCGCGCCTCTTCCGCCAGCGCCGCCTGGACGACTGGTCCCACCCGATCGCCGACCTGGCCGCAGCCCTGGAGGAGGCGATCGCCGAGGCGGGCCTGGTTTCCGCCTCCGATTGAGTTCGAGCGGATAGAAGAATAAACTCCTGAAACGGGTTCGGGGGTCTCCGAAGCGGCTGACGCGCTATCGGCCTGGAGGAGCCCCCAATGCCGGTTTCCCTGCCTGATCGTGCCGCGCAGACCATGACCCGCGCGAGACATGCGGGTCAGCCGAAGCGGGGTTCGCTCCACCAGGGGTAGAAGTCGGGCATGGCGCTGCCGGGGGTGGAGGCGAAGGCGGGCGGGCGTTTTTCCAGGAAGGCGGCGACGCCCTCGCGGGCGTCCGCCGTCGCGCCCGTATAGGCCATGGCGAGCGAGTCGATGCGGTGCGCCGCCATGGGGTGATCCGCGCCCAGCATCTTCCACATCATCTGGCGCGAAAGCGCTACCGACATGGGCGAGGCGTTGTCGGCGATCTCGCGCGCCAGCGCCCGCGCCGCCGGCAGCAGCGCCTCCGGCTCATGCAGCGAGCGCACCAGCCCGCCCCGGAGCGCCTCCTCGGCCGCAAACACGCGCCCCGTCGCCACCCACTCCATCGCCTGCTGCATGCCCACCAGGCGCGGCAGGAACCAGGAGGAGGCGGCTTCCATGACCACCCCGCGCCGCGCGAACACGAAGCCGAACCGCGCCTCGGTGGAGGCGAGGCGAATGTCCATCGGCAGGATCTGCGTCACCCCGAAGCCGACCGCCGGCCCGTTGACCGCCGCGATCACCGGCTTCTTCATGTCGAAGAGCCGGAGCGCCACCAGCCCGCCGCCGTCGCGGTGGCGCGCGCCGGGCTCGGGCGCCGCCCGCCGGAAGGTCTCCGGCCCGGCGGAAAGGTCCGCCCCGGCCGAAAAGGCCCGGCCCGCGCCGGTCACGATCACCGCGCGCACCGCATCCTCGCCGTCGGCGGCGTCGAGGGCGGCCAGATAGTCGCGGATCATCGCGGCGTTGACCGCGTTTAGCCGCTCCGGCCGGTCGAGCGTCAAGGTCAGCAGCCCGTCTTCGAGCTCCGTCGTCAGCGTTTCGTATGTCGTCATGGCGCGCCTTCTCCCCTTTCGCCCGGCTCCGCCCTTGATGGACCGGAACGCGTCGGCCGTCAAAGCGCCCTGCCGGGCGTTCCCCGCCGGGCGCAAGCGCTCTATCCTGCCGGCCCCCTCCAGGGAGACGCCGCCGCCTTGCTCGCCGCCGCGCTGCGCGCCGCCAGCCGCCTGCCGCTGGCCTGCCTCTATCCCGTCGGGCGCCTCCTCGGTCCGACGGCGCTTGCGCTTGCGCCGTCGCGCCGGCGGGTGGCGGAGCGCAATCTGGCCCACGCCTTTCCCGAGGCCGACGCGCCGGCGCTGGCGCGGCGCTTCTACCGCGCCTTCGGCGATGTCGCGATGGAGATGCTGCGGCTGTTCTCGATGGGCGAGGCGGAGCTTCGCGCGCGCGTCCGCCTGGAGGGCGCGGAGGCGCTGGAGGAGGAGAGCGGCGCGCTGCTGCTGATGGCGCATCACGGCAATCTGCTCTGGGCGCTGGCGGCGCTGGCGGCCGACCGCCGGGGCCCGATGTCGCTGGTGTACAAGCCGCCGCACTGGCCGCCGCTGCACGGGCTGATGCAGACGCTGGGCGCGCGCTTCGGCGTGACGCTGGTGCCGGTCGCAACCTCGATGCGCCATGTGCTGCGCTGCCGGCGCGACCCCCGCCTGCTGGTGCTGGTGGCCGACCAGCGCCCCGGCCCGGCCGAGCGCCGCGAGGTCGGCTTTTGCGGGCGGCCCACGGCCTTCTTCGCCGGGCCGGACCGCATCGCCCGCAGGCTGGACTGGCCGGTCTATTATCTCTCCTGCCAGAGGCTCGCGCGCGGGCGCTATCTCTGCCGGGTGGAGAAGCTGGCTTTGCCGCCGCACGACGCGGAGGAGCCCGGCGTGGTCGCGCGCTACGCCGCCCGGCTGGAAGAGGATGTCCGGCAGGCGCCGGAAGACTGGCTCTGGTTCCACCGCCGCTGGTGGAAGCATGAGCGCGACTGGAAGAGGGAGGACCGCGCGCCATGACCACCGGCTGGGTGAGGCTCGGCGACGATCTCGTCTCCGGCGAGGATATGGCCGAGCGGGCGGCGAGGGCCGCGACCGGCTTCGCGGCTGCCGGCGTCGGCCAGGGCGATGCGGTCGCCTGGCTGCTCCATAACGACGCGGCGGCGTTCACGGTCACCGATGCGGCCGGGATGCTGGGCGCCCATGCGGTGCCGATCAACTGGCATCTCGCCCCGGACGAGGTGCGCTACATCCTGGCCGACAGCGGGGCGAAGCTGCTGGTCGGCCAGGGCGCGCTGCTGGAGCCGCTGGGCGCGCCGGATCTGCCGACGGTCGCGCTCGCCGACTGGCCGGACTGGCTCAAGGCCCACGCGCCGCGCACCGAGCCGCCGCTGCCCGCGCCCGGCTCCATGATGTACACCTCCGGCACCACCGGGCGGCCCAAGGGCGTGCGCCGGCGCGCGCCGACCGACGCCGAGCGCGAGATCATGGTCGGGCGCATCGCCCCGATCTACGGGCTTCGCCCCGGCATGGTCTCGGCCGTCACGGCGCCGCTCTACCACGCCGCGCCCAACAATCACGCCATGATGACCCGGCTCGCCGGCGGCCATCTGGTCATCATGCCGCGCTTCGACGCCGAGGGCTTTCTCGCTTCGGTGGAGGAGCACCGGATCACCGCCGCCTTCATGGCCCCGATCATGTTCGTGCGCCTGCTGAAGTTGCCCGACGCGGTGCGCGCGCGCTACGACCTCTCCTCGCTTGCCCGCATCGTCCACGCCGGCGCCCCCTGCCCGCCGGATGTGAAGCGGGCGATGATCGACTGGTGGGGGCCGGTGCTGGTGGAATATTACGGCTCGACCGAGACCGGCATGGTGACCTGGTGCGATTCGCAAGACTGGCTCGCCCGGCCCGGCACGGTCGGCCGGGCGATGGAGAACGCGGAGATCGTCATCTTCGACGAGGCCAAGCGCCGTCTCGGAGCCGGCGAGACCGGCGAGATCTACTGCCGGCATGGCGACTTCACCCCCTTCACCTATCACAACGACCCCGCCAAGCGCGCCGAGGTGGAGCATCTGGGCCTGGTGACCAACGGCGACATGGGCTATCTGGACGAGGCGGGCTATCTCTTTCTGAACGACCGCCGCCGCGACATGATCATCTCCGGCGGGGTGAACATCTATCCGGCCGAGATCGAGGCGGCGCTGATCGAATGTCCGGGGGTGCGCGATTGCGCGGTGTTCGGCGTGCCGGACGACGAATATGGCGAGCGGGTCGCGGCCGCGATCGAGCGCGAGGCCGGGGCCGCCTGCGACGAGGCGGCGGTGCGGGCCTTCCTCACCGGGCGCATCGCGGGCTATAAGCACCCCAAGCTGGTCGTCTTCCACGAGGCGCTGCCGCGCGAGGACACCGGCAAGATCTTCAAGCGCAAGCTGCGCGAGCCCTATTGGGAAGGGTCCGGGCGGCGCATCTGAACCCCGAGGGAGCGCAGCAGCCGCCATGTTCTATTCCGATCCTCGCAAGCACGGCCTGAAGCACAACCCCTTCAAGGCGCTGGTGGCCCCGCGCCCGATCGCCTGGGTGTCGTCCCGGAGCGCCGACGGCGTGGTCAATCTCGCGCCCTACAGCTTCTTCAACGCCATGGCGGAGCGCCCGCCGATCGTCGTCTTCGCGCCCAACAATCCGCGCCTCGGCGGCGGGCGCAAGGACACGCTCACCAATATCGAGGAGACCGGCGATTTCGTCGTCAATCTCTGCAACTGGGACCTGCGCCGGGCGATGAACGCCAGCTCCGCCCATGTGCCCCCGGAGGTGGACGAGATCGAGCTGGCCGGCCTGACGGCGCTGCCCTCGGAGATCGTCAAGGCGCCGCGCGTGGCCGAGGCGCCGGTGTCGCTCGAATGCGAGTTCCTGTTCCGGGTGCGGCTGCCGGGCGGCGGCCCGAAGGTCGAGAACAATGCCTGCTTCGGCAAGGTGGTGGGCGTGCATATCGCCGACGAGATCATCGTGGACGGCATGGTGGATATGTCCAGCTACCGCCCGATCGCGCGCTGCGGCTACATGGACTACGCCCTGGTCGAAAGCGTCTTCGCCATGGACCGCCCGGACGACAATCTCCACACCTACGAAGCCCGCAACTGGCGCGACGCGGCGGAGTAGCGAGGCCTACCGGACGGCCTCCGCGAGCGCGTCGCAAAAGGCGATGAAGCTCCGGGAGCGGTTTCGCGAGGGATCGATATGCGCGCCGACGGCGCGCGCCGCCTCGATCTTCCGGAGACCACCACGGAAATAGCCGTGGCGTTGCAGCACGCGCTCGAACGCCTCCCAGGTCCCGCCGGCTACGGCATCCGGATCCGTGTAAGCTTTCTGCTTCGGAATATTCGGAGACACTCTCGGCCACGCGTTGCGCACGGCGATCCAGTCGCCGAAATACCAGGCTTCCAGCTCTTCCACCACGATACGGTTGACGATCTGCCAGCCCTCGCCGCCGCTCTGCGAGCGCGTGCGGAGTCTTGCCTTTGCGGCCACATCTTCCAGTTCCGCCTTGAGCGCTCGGCAATCGTCGTTATCCCTGTCCAGCAATACGAAGATGCGGAAATCGGGCGGCAGGGACCTCCGAAAGCCGCGCAGGCGCTCCGGCAGCTTTCGCCGAAGATCGCCCTTGCCCCTGAAGACAGCGATCCCGAACGCCGCCTCAGCCGGCAACAGACGTGGCAAGGCCGCCTCCAGGAAGGCTTCCATCGACCGCTCCTCCACCAGGAACTGAAGATAGCTGGCGATCATCGCGGATTCAGCGGGTCGCCCACGCCGAATGCGCCTTCCATCCAGAGCGCGCCGAGCTGCGCGCCTGCCTCCATGAAAGGCTTAACCTTCCAAAAATCGACGGCGCGCCGCGTCCGCACATAGCCGTCCTGCTCGCGCCAGAGCAGCCGCACTTCCTCCGGGCGGAGCGCGTCCAGGAAGAAGGGCGAGTGGGTGGTGACCAGCAGTTGCGTGCGCTCGGAGGCGGCGCGGCATTCTTCCGCGAGCTCCGGCAGCAGCCTCGGATGGAGAAAGTTTTCCGGCTCCTCGATGCCGATCAGCGGCGGCGGCGCGGGGTCGTAGAGCAGCGTCAGATAGGCGAGCATCTTGAGCGTGCCGTCGGACGCGAAGCGCGCCAATACGGGCCGGTCGAAGGGCGCGTCCTTGACGCTGAGCAGCAGGCGGCCGTCCGGCATCGCATCGGCCAGCACCTTCTCGATGCGCGGGACGCGCCGGCGCAGCGACTCGAAAATGCGCTCGAGGCGCTCCGGCTGGCGCTCTGCCAGATACTGGATGACGTTGGCCAGATTGTCGCCGCTCCGGCTCAGCCGTTGCTGCGGCCCGGCTTCGGGCTGTCCGCGCGCAGCATCGGCCGACAGATAGGACACATGCCAGCCTTTGATGAAATCGCGCAGCGCCGAGACGCGCGGGTGATCCCGGAACTGGCCGAGCGCGTTCACGGCGAGCAGATCGGGTGCCGTCAATGGAATATCCACGCGGTCGTCTGTCGCCTCGGGCGCTTCGCCGCTGATCGCCCTGCCTGCACCTTCCTGATAGTCGAGGAAGCGAAATGGCGCCCCATGGCTGCCGCGCCGCCATTGCAGCCATTCGTGCATGACGGTAGGCGCGCCGCCGACCTCGTCCACCGCGAGATGGTAGGTGATCAGCGGCGCTTCCGGTCGCTCGCGATATTTTAGTTCGATCTCGACCGGTCCATCGCCGCCTCGGGTCTTGAGTTCCTGTGCGCGCCCGCGCCGGTCCCAAGCGTGGCGCAGCCCGTTCTCGAAGCACTCTGCGAGAAAAGCGAAGACGTCAAAAATGGTCGATTTGCCGCTGCCATTCGGGCCGACCAGCACTGTGACCGGCGTCAGACGCCGGAACTCGACGTTCCGAAGCGCGCGGAAATTGCGGACCCGGAGGCTTTCGATGCGCGGCGGGACGGCCTGTTCGGGGGTCATGGGGTTGCTGCCTTCCTGCTTGCCCCGGCGGCGGTCAGCCGGCCAGCGCCTCCGCGATGGCGGCGAGCGCCTGGGGGGCGCGGGCGCCGTCGGGGCCGCCGGCTTGCGCCATGTCGGGGCGCCCGCCGCCGCCCTTGCCGCCGAGCGCGGCCGCGCCGAGGCGCACCAGATCGACGGCGCTCACCCCCGGCGCCAGATCGTCGGTGACGCCGACCACCAGCGAGGCCTTGCCATCGTTCACCGCCGCCAGCGCCACCACGCCGCTGCCGATCTGCTGCTTCAGATCGTCGGCGATGGCCTTCAGCTCCCTGGCCGGCACGTCCTCCAGCACCTGGCGGGAGAGGCGCAGACCGCCGATTTCCTCGAAGGCCGGCCCCGCGCCGCCGGTCGCCGCCTTGCGGCGCAGCTCGGCGATCTCGCGCTCCATGCGCCGGCGCTCCTCCAAGAGCTGCGCCACGCGGCCCGGCGCCTCCTCCGGCGCGGTGCGCAGCGCGCCCGCAACCTCGTCCAGCAGCGCCAGACGGCGCGCCACATGCGCCTCCGCGCCCTCCCCGGTCAGCGCCTCGATGCGGCGCACGCCGGCCGCCAGCGCCGTCTCCTCCACGATGACGAACTGGCCGATATCCCCCGTCTGCGCCACATGCGTGCCGCCGCACAGCTCAACCGACCAGGGCCGCCCCTCCGCCTCTTCGTCGTCGCCGCCCATGGAGACCACGCGCACCTCGTCGCCGTATTTCTCGCCGAAGAGCGCCATGGCGCCGGCCTCGATCGCCTGTTCGGTCGCCAGCAGCCGGGTGGCGACCGGGGCGTTGAGGCGCACGCGCCCGTTCACAGCCGCGGTGACGCGCTCCAGCTCCTCCGGGGCGAGCGGCTTCGGGTGCGAGATGTCGAAGCGCAGCCGGTCCGGGGCCACCAGCGAGCCTTTCTGCGCCACATGCGCGCCGAGCGCATCCCGGAGCGCGCGGTGCAGCAGATGGGTGGCGGAGTGGTTGCGCCGGGTGGCGGCTCGCAGCGCCCCATCCACCCGCAGCTCGACCGTCTCGCCCACCCGGAGCGCGCCGCTCTCCAGCCGCGCGACATGCACATGCAGCTCGCCCGCCTGCTTCTGCGTGTCGGTAATGGCGAGGCGCGCGCCGCCGGCGGCGACCATCTCGCCCCGGTCGCCGACCTGGCCGCCGGACTCGCCATAGAAGGGCGTCTGGTTCGCCAGCACCAGCACCTCGCCGCCGGCCTCGTCGAACCGCTCGCGCTCCTCGCCGCCGGCGATCAGCGCCAGCACCTCGGCCTCGGCCGCGAGCGTCTCGTAGCCGAGAAACTCGGTTGCGCCCAGGCGGTCGCGGAGGTCGAACCAGAGCGTCTCGGCCGCCGCCTCGCCGGAGCCGGCCCAGGCCTTGCGGGCTTCCGCGCGCGCGGCCGCCATCTCGGCCTCGAAACCGGCTTCATCGACGCCGCGCCCGCGCCCGCGCAGCACGTCGCGCGTCAGGTCCAGCGGGAAACCGTAGGTGTCGTAGAGGCGGAAGGCGACCCGGCCCGGCAGCGCCTCGCCCGCGCCGAGCGCCGCCTCCGCCTCGTCCAGGAGGCGAAGGCCGCGCCCGAGCGTCTGCTTGAAGCGCTCCTCCTCGAGCCGCAGCGTCTCGCGGATCAGCGCTTCCGCCTGCACCAGCTCCGGGAAGGCCTGGCCCATCTCATGCGCCAGCACCGGGGCGAGGCGGTGCAGCAGCGGCTCGCGGCAGCCGATGATATGCGCATGGCGCATGGCGCGGCGCATGATGCGGCGCAGCACATAGCCGCGTCCCTCATTGGCCGGCAGCACGCCGTCGGCGATCAGGAAGCCCGAGGCGCGCAGATGGTCGGCGATCACCCGGTGCGAGACGGCGTGTGGCCCGTCCGCATCCACGCCCGAGGCCTCCGCCGAGGCCAGGATGAGGGCGCGCATCAGGTCGATATCGTAATTGTCGTGCTTGCCCTGCAGCACGGCCGCCAGGCGCTCCAGCCCCATGCCGGTGTCGATCGAGGGGCGCGGCAGGTCGATGCGCTCCTCGGGCGTCACCTGCTCGAACTGCATGAACACCAGGTTCCAGATCTCGATGAAGCGGTCGCCGTCCTCGTCCGGGCTGCCGGGCGGCCCGCCGGGGATGCCCTCGCCATGGTCGAAGAAGATCTCGGAGCAGGGGCCGCAGGGGCCGGTGTCGCCCATGGCCCAGAAATTGTCCGAGGTCGGGATGCGCAGGATGCGCCCTTCGGGCAGGCCGGCGATCTTGCGCCAAAGCGCCGCCGCCTCGTCGTCCTCGGCATAGACGGTGACCAGCAGCCTTTCGGCCGGCAGGCCGTATTCCTCGGTGACCAGCTTCCAGGCCAGCTCGATCGCCAGCTCCTTGAAATAGTCGCCGAAGGAGAAATTGCCCAGCATCTCGAAGAAGGTGTGGTGGCGGGCGGTGTAGCCGACATTCTCCAGGTCGTTGTGCTTGCCGCCGGCGCGCACGCATTTCTGCGAGGTGACGGCGCGGTTGTAGGGCCGCCGCTCGCCGCCGGTGAACACATTCTTGAACTGCACCATGCCGGCGTTGGTGAACATCAGCGTCGGGTCGTTGCGCGGCACCAGCGGGCCGGAGGCCACGATCTCGTGCCCGTGCCGGGCGAAATAGTCCAGGAAGGCCGTGCGGATCTCGCTTGCGCTCGCCATGGCGTCGCCATTCTCCAGGCAGGATGCGGGACGGCCCGGTTCTATCGGCAGGCCCGGCGGCTGTCCACAGCCGGGCATTCCCGTGTCAGCTTGACGCGGCGGCCGGCAAGCATAGGATCGCGTCGGGCTTGCCGGTCCGCAGCCGCGGTCGGCGGAATGGAGCGCAGGAGAGGGCTTCGAACATGCACTTCAAGCGACTGGGCTCGATTGCGGCGTCCGCCGCGCTCTGGGCGGCGCTCGTCACCGGGAGCGCCTTCGCGGCCTGCACCGAGCGGGTGGACCATTCCTCGGCCGGCTGCCTTTCGGCCTCGTGGAAGGGGACCGGTTACACGCTGACCAACGACTGCGCGGGCTATGACGGCGAGGTCAAGGCGCTGGTCGTTCCCATCAGGAGCCTTGCAACATCCGCCGGACATGTCGTTGGCGCCTCGGGGGTTTCCGGCCTGCTGGGCGCGCCTGTGCAGTCCGTCCAGTGCTGCGGGGGCGAGGGAATCTGCCAGCCGGAGGAAGGCACGACGAATGCGGGCTGTCTCGCGCAATGGGAGAAGAGCGCGGCCTCGGACAAATGCTGGGACGAGACCGTGACGGCGGTTTCGGACTCGACGAACTGCAAGATCGAGACCACCTGCCGGAACAATCTGGACGCCCACGGGAACGACCAGGTCATGACGCGCGCCTTTCTGAAGGTCCGGGACATCACCATCGACAACAGGGGCTATCTGCACTGACCTTGCCGAGAAGCAGAGAGGTGCGGCGATGCGGATCTTCGGAAGGGCGGGCGGCAAGCGGCGAAAGGCCGCCCCTCTCAGCCGGACATTTCGCAGCCTGGCGCATAACCTGTATTTCTTTCGCCTGCTTGCAGCGGCCGCGATTGCCGCGATCGTCTATGTGTTTCGGGATTATGTGACGCCGGTTATCGACTCCTACACATTGTGCCGGGAAGACGCCTTCATCGGAACGATCGGCTGGATCGTCCCGAAGATCGTCTCGCATTGCGAGATTGTTCTTGAGGCCGGCCTGTATCGACATACTCGCGAATTATTCCAGAATCTGATGAACACGCAATATGTCGCGATCGGAGCCTATCCGGCGCATCCGGCCATGAATATCGTGATCGTCATCGATCTCTATATTCTTGTCGTCTGGGCTTTGTTTTTCGTTCATGCGATCGCCAATATACACCGCATCGAAAAGCGGGATTATCTGTGGCTTTACAAGCGGATGGACCGGAATAGCACATGGTTCCTTGTGGTAACGACCGTCTGGGGATGCGTGATGTTCCTCGGCTGCCTTCACGGAGCCCTTGTCTGGCTTCCGGTGCTGCACACCGAGCCTGTCTATGGCCGATATAACGCATTGTTCGACATGTTGGGATCGCCTGCCGGCGTAGGTCCATTCTTTCAAACCGTCTTTGCCGCGTCTTCATCGTGGTTGCTTGTCGCGATGGTCATGTTCTTCGGGTTCTGGCGTCGTCGGTTCAGGACCCGCCGTCGCGCACGGCGGGCGGGCGTCGTCGGAGCGGGCCGGGCGTAAAGTTGCGGACGCCGGCTCAAGCCGGGCGGGCGTCGCCGCCGGGGGCGCCCTGGATGCGGTATTCGGACCGGCCGTAGCCGGCCTCGGCCGGGATGCGCATGATGCGCCCGCCCTCCACCGGCTCCACCTGCGGCAGCACCGGCACCACGGTGGCCGCCGCCGCAGCCGTCATGGCCTCGGCCATGTCGGCGCTCCGGGCGAGCTTCTGCATGTTGAGGCGCGTCGGGAACAGCACCGTGTAGCGGCCCTCCGCCTGGCCCCGGACCACCGCATCGAAGGTAACCCACACCGAATCCACCGACTCGCGCCCGTCATGCCGGGCCGCCTGGGCCGGCGGGGCCTCGGCCAGATAGAAATGCGTGTCGAAGCGCTTCGGCATATGCTCGGGCGTCAGCCAATGGGCGAAGCGGGTGAGCGCGTCGGTCGCAAGCTCCAGCCCCTCCGCCTCGGCCATGTCGGCCATGCCGGCCCGGTCCTGCTCGAGCGCCAGCCGCCAGCGCGCCGAGACGGCCGCCAGGCGCTCCGGCCCCACATAGTCGGCGCCGCCCGCCTCGCGCGCCAGCAGCACGCCCGCCTCCTCGAAGGCCTCGCGCACGCAGGCGACACGGATCGCCAGCGCCTCGTCGGAGAGCGCGTCCGCGCCCCGGCAGCAGGCGCGCAGGCGCGAGTCGCGGTCCGCCGCCTCCACCTTGCCGCCCGGAAACACCAGCGCGCCGGTGGCGAAGTCGATGCGGTGATGGCGCACCACCATGAACAGCTCGATGCCCCCGGGCGCGTCGCGGCCGAGCATCAGCGTGGCGGCGAGGCGCGGCTCTGCCGGCGCGCTCAATTCTCGCGCCCCTTCATCATGCGCACGGCGCGGTAGGTCACCACCGTCTCGCCGCGCTGGTTAACCACATCGTTGCGCGTCGTCACGATGCCGCGATTGCCCTTGCTGGTCGCGCGCACCTGCAGCACCTCGACCTCGACATGGATGGTGTCGCCGACATTGGTGGGCGCGAGCACGCGCAGCTCGGTCTCCAGCATGGCGAGGCCCGTGTGCTGCATGGTGGATTGCACCAGCAGCCCCTCGGCGAAGGCGTAGCAGAGCGCCCCCGGCACCGGGCGGGCGCCGGCGATGGCGCCCTGGCCGGCATAGGTGGTGTCGGTGAAGATCATCTCCACCATGCCGCAGGCGTTGATGAAATTCACCAGGTCCGCCTCGGTCACGGTGCGGTTGATGGTGCGGAAGCGTTCTCCGACTTCCAGTTCGTCCCAGTGCAGGCCGAGGCCGACAGTGCGCATGGGCGGCGTTTCCTTGTCTTCGGTCATGGGGCTTTGCCGGCGGCGGTCAGGCCGGCGGCGTACGGTCCTGCATCAGGAAGCGGCGGAAGCTCGGAATCGGGCAGGCCAGCCGGTCGTCCGGCTGCTGCTGCAAGGCGCCGCGATGGACCAGATGGTCGAGAAATTGCGCCGCCGAAAGGCCCTCCGGCAAGGCCCAGCCGATGCCCTCCCGCCGCCCGGCCTCGGCCGCGATCAGATCGACGATGCGATACTCTTCGAGGCCCTCCTCCGGCAGCGCCGCCATGACGGCGCCCACCAGCGGGGCCGCGCGGCGCATCTCCGGGCTGCACCTGGCCCGGTAGGTCTCCTCCCGCCACTGCTGCGCCCGGGCGAGCACGGCGGCCTCATCGACCGCCGCCAGCCGCCCGCCGGTCGCGATCGACCCCTCGGCGAGCGCCCGCATCCCGTTCTGCAGATGTTGCGGCCAGCCGTCCGACTCGCGCTCCAGCAGGCCGGCCCAGCGTTCGGCCTCGTCTTCTGCGGCCTCGATGCCGAAGCGGTCCAGCATGCGCCGCACCGCCTCCGCCGGCAGCCCCGCCTCCAGGCAGCCGATGGTGTGCGCGGCGCCGCTGCCGAGGCGGGAGATGCGACCCTCCCTCGCCAGCACATCCTGGGCGTTGGAGAGGCCCGCCAGCACCGGAACGATCGGCAGGCCGTCGCTCGCCACATGCAGGGACTCTAGAATCTCGCCCTCTTCGGGCCGCAGATTCTGGACCTCGTCCACCATCAGGCAAATCGGCCGCTCCCATGTCTCGGGCGGGAACAGCCGGCGTAATGCCGAAAGGTAGGCGAATGGCTCGGTCTGACGGAACGCCCGGGCTCGTTCGGGGTCGAGACATTCGGCCATGTCGAATATCAGTGCGGCCGGGTTGGCGAGCCGCTGGCGATCGACCGACAGGGCGAGCGGCGCGCGCTCGTCGCCAGCCGCCCACCGCTCCTGAAGATGCGTGAGCAGCGATGTCTTGCCGGCGCCCGGCGCGCCCCGGATGACCCTGGTGGTCCCGGCCAGCGGGGAGCCGGTCCGGAACTGCCGGAGCGCCAGATCGCAGAGATACTCGATCTCGGCGATTTCCTGCTCCCGTCCGACGAAGAAACGGGCGCGATCGCGGTCGCCCTGGACGACAAAACTTCGCAAGGCGGACAACCGGGAATCGCGCTCGATATTCGCAGCCTCGTAATTCATCGTCTGGCTCCAATAGCCGCCCTCAATCCTGCCGCGCTGCGCCGGCGGAGAGGAGGGCGTCGATTTCGGCTTCGTCGCAGCCGGCCTCGGCCAGCAGTTCGGCGGTGTGCTCGCCGAGGCGGGGCGGGTGGCGGGCATAGACATGGCCGCTTCGCTCGAAGCGGACGGGGAAGTCCGGCTGGCGGATCGGCCCCTCGCTCGGATGCTCCATCCGGCGGAAGAAGCCGGTCGCCGCGAGATGCGGGTCGTTCGGCAGGTCCTCCAGCGCGTTCACCCGCATATAGGGAATCTCCAGCCGCTCCAGCAGCGCCACCCACTCCTCCGTCCTGCGGGTCGCCAGAATCTCGCCGACGACCGCATAGAGCCGCTCCACATTGCGGATGCGCGCGCTCATGTCGGCATAGTCGGGGTCGTCGGCCAGTTCCGCCCGGCCGGCGGCCTCGACGAAGCGGCGCCACTGGCCGTCGTTATAGGCCAGCACATTCAGATGCCCGTCGGCGGTCGGATAGGGCTTGCGCCACTCGGCCAGCACGCGCGGATAGCCCATCGGCGCGAGCGGCGGATCGAAGACATGGCCGTAATAGTGCTCCATCAGGTTGAAATGGGCCATGGACTCGAACATCGGCACCTCGACGAACTGGCCCTCGCCGGTCCGCTCGCGGTGCAGCAGCGCGGCCATGACGGCGGAGGCGGCCATCAGCCCGCAGGTCTTGTCGGCGGCCACCATGGGCGTGAAGCGCGGCTCGCCGGCGAGCGGGGCCATCAGCGCCGCCAGGCCGGAGCCGCCCTGGATGATGTCGTCATAGGCGGGCCGCCCGGCGTAAGGCCCGTCCTGCGCGAAGCCGTGCAGGCCGGCATAGACCAGGCGCGGATGGCGCGCGCGCACCGCCTCGGGGCCGAAGCCGAGCCGCTCCACCGCCTGCGGGCGGATCGAGTGGATGAAGACATCCGCCCCCTCCAGCAGCCGCCAGAGCGCCCGGCGCGCGCCGTCCTGCTTCAGGTCCAGGCAGATGCTGCGCTTGTTGCGGTTGCAGAGCAGGAAGAAGGCCGCCATGCCGGGATTGCGCGCCGGGCCGGTGGCGCGCGTCGAGTCGCCGCCGGGCGCCTCCACCTTGACGATCTCCGCGCCCATGTCGCCCAGCAGCATGGTGCAATAGGGGCCGAAGAGGACGGAGGTGAGGTCGATCACCCGGAAGCCGGCGAGCGGCCCGCTCATCGCTCGTCCTCCCGGCGCGCGCCCCCGTAGTCGAGCTCGAAGCGGGCCGGGCGGCCGAAGGCCCAGAAATCGCCCCAGAGCTGCTGGCCGCCATCCACGGTCACCACCTCGCCGGTGACGAACTTGGCCGAGGGCGCGGAGAGATAGACGATGGCCTCGGCGATGTCCCATTCGTCGCCGGCGCGCAGCATGGGGTTGGACTGGCGGAAGGTGGCCGCGCCGGCGGCCGGATAGCGCGCGAAGGCGGTGGTCTCGCAGCAGCCGGGGGCGACGCAGTTGACCCGCACATCGAGCCCCGCCCACTCCACCGCGACGGTTTTGGAGAGATAGATCACGCCGGCGCGGGCGGCCGCGGTGTGCGCCACGCCCGGCAGGCCGCGCCAGATATCGGCCACCACATTGACGATGGAGCCCGGCCCGCCCCGGTCGCGCCAGCACCGGGCGGCGGCCTGCATCATCCACCAGCTGCCATTCAGATTGTTGTCGATGACGGCGCGCCAGCCCTTCACCGAGAAGTCGATGGCGTCCTGGGCGAACTGGCCGCCGGCATTGTTGATCAGATGGTCGAGCCGGCCGTGGCGCTCGAAGACGCCGCCGATGAGCGCCGCCACGGCGTCGGGGTCGCGAATGTCGCAAATGGCGGTCTCGATGGCGAGGCCGCGCCCGGCGCAGTCCGTCTCCAGCCGGGCGAGCTTGTCCGGGTTGCGCCCGGTGGCCAGCACGCGCGCGCCGAGCCGCGCGAACAGGATGGCCGTCGCCCGCCCGAGCCCGCTGCCGCCGCCGGAGACCAGCGCGGTCTGCCCCGCGAACAGCCCGTCGCGATAGACCGTCGGCCAGTCGAACATGCGCTCGTCATGGCCGTATTGCGCGCGCTCTCCGGCCATGCCCCGCCGCTTCGCTGCTCCCGAGCCTCCAGCCTGCACTCTGGCAGCCGCCAGACGCGCACGCAAGCCGGCGGGGCGGCGGGCGAACCGCCATCCCGGGCGCGCGCCGCCTCACGCCGCCGCTCTCCCCACCTGACCGCTTGCCGATCTGCCCGGCCCTGCGGGCTTACTGCCGCCCCTGGAAATCCTAGTCCCCGTTCCGAAGTGTTTCGCCCAACCTCCGGTGAAAACTCCTCACCTTCTGCATGTCCTCCTCGCTCGATATTCCGCTCATTTCGCGCTCAGTTCGCGCTGTAATTCGCGCAAATTCCGCCAGGAACGGATCGGGCTCCGCCGTCCCGGCTCTTCCAGCCTCCCTCCGCCTCTCGGCCTCCTGTTGCCTTTGGAAATCCTGCGCCTGCTTCTGCCACTGCTTGCCTATGTCCTGGAACATCTTCACGAGTTCCGCATTGCGGCGCTTGTCTTCCTCGCGCCGTTCGCGCTCCTCGCGCGCCTGCTGTCGCGCATAGTCCTCCGCCGCGCGCCGCTCGCGCTCCAGGAGCTCGGCCTGGCGGCGCTGCCGCTCCGCCTCGCGCTCCTGGCGCTGCCTCTCCTCCTCGGCCTCGCGGAGCGCTCTCTCGCGCTCCTCCTCTTCCTGCTGGCGCTCGGGCGATGTCAGCGCCGCCTCGTCGGCGAGCCCGGCTTTTCTCCGCCGTTCCTCCTCCAGCATGCGCATCGCCCGCCCCACGGCGATGACCGTCGTCAGGCGTTCCTTGTGCTCGCGCCGCCGCTCCCCCCGCTGGCGAAGATACTGGATTTCATCGCGAAGGCGCGTTTCCCGCCCCTCCCACTGCCTCTCGAAATGCCGGTCGATCATCGGCCCAACGATCAATGGAGAAATCAGCTTTTTCCCGGCCGTGTGGGCGACATCATAGGAGTCAAGCGCCCTGCCAACCGGACCGGCGAGACGCGCCCCCCTCCTGACCGCGGGACCGTATCTTCGGGTCATCTTCTTCGTCAGGGAGCCGAGTTTCTTCGTCCTCTCCAGCAGGCGTAACCCCTTCTTGCCTGCAGCTTTCCCCTTCTTCATGATCCGGTCCGTCGCCGCACCCGCAGCCCGCTCGTTCAGCCGTTCCACACCGCGCTGGACGGGAGATTTCTTCGCCCCTTCCGGATCCTGCCCGGCCGCGATCGCCGCTTCCTCGACCACAGCCTTCATGTCGAGGCCGTGCGCCGAGAGGGCGGGGAACAGGACCGCGATCGCCAGGAGGACGACGCCGGGCGCCGCCAGGCGCGGCGACGGGATGCGTGTTGCTCTCGACATGATGTCAGTCCTTTCTCGACGAACCGTCCCGCAGAGTCTCCGCCTCATTCCTTCACCGCGCCGGTCATCGACGACACGTAATGTTCGACGAAGAAGGAATAGACCAGGCAGACGGGCAGGGAGCCCAGCAGCGCGCCGGCCATCAGCGGGCCCCAGTGATAGATGTCGCCCTCCACCAGCTCGTTCAGCACCGCCACCGGCACGGTCTTGTTCTCCGACGACAGGATGAAGGTGAGAGCGTAGATGAACTCGTTCCAGCAGAGGGTGAAGGCGAAGATGCCGGCGGAGATGATGCCGGGGATCGAGTTGGGCAGCACGATGCGCGTCAGGATCTGCCAGCGATTGGCGCCATCCACCAGCGCGCATTCCTCCAGCTCGTAGGGAATCGACTTGAAATAGCCGATCAGCAGCCAGGTCGAGAACGGGATCAGGATGGTGGGGTAGGAGAGCACCAGCGCCCAGGGCGTGTCGAACAGCCCATACCAGTTGATGACGATCGACAGCGGGATGAACAGGATGCTGGGCGGCACCAGATAGGCGAGGAAGATCAGCCCGCCGACGGTGCGCGAGCCGGAATAGCGCACCCGCGTGATCGCATAGGCGGCCATGACGCTGGCGGCGAGCGACAGGAAGGTCGCCAGCACCGCCACCAGCATGGTGTTGGCCATCCAGTTCGGATAGTCGGTCTCGAAGATCAGCTTGGCGTAATGCTCCAGGGTCGGCGCGGACACCCACCAGGGATTGTGCGCGTCCATGTCGATCAGCTCGGCGTTGGGCTTCACGCTGGTGAGCCCCATCCAGTAGAACGGAAACAGCAGCACGATCAGGAAGATGCCGATCGGGATATAGACGTTGACCACGCGCTGCGGCAGGCTGGTGAGATAGTCCATGCCGCCCTCGTCCTCGCGGCGCTTGAGCTCGCGCCAGCGCGCGATCAGCCGCCAGGCGGGCAGCGGCTTCCGGCCGTCGGGGAGCGCGGCGCGGGCGTCAGTCATCGCTCTCTCCCTGCTGCCATTTGCGCCGTTGCAGGCCGAACCAGCTGAACATGATCGCGGCCAGCAGGAAGGGGATCATCGCGGTCGAGATCGCCGCGCCCTCGCCCAGCGCCCCGCCCATGATGGCGCGCTGGAAGGAGAGCGTGGCCATCAGATGGGTGGCGTTGGCCGGCCCGCCGCGCGTCAGCGCATAGATCAGCTGGAAATCGGTGAAGGTGAACAGCACCGAGAAGGTCATCACCACCGCGATGATCGGGGTGAGCATCGGATAGGTGATGTAGCGGAACATCTGCCAGCGCGAGGCGCCGTCAATGGTGGCCGCCTCGTAGAGCGATTGCGGCACCGTCTGCAAGCCGGCGAGCAGCGTGATCGCGACGAAGGGAATGCCGCGCCAGATATTGGCGACGATCACCGAGATGCGCGCATTGTCCGGCTCGCCCAGATAGTTGATGACGCCGTCGATCAGCCCCATCTGCTGCAGCGTCCAGGTGATGATCGAGAATTGCGTGTCGTAGATCCACCAGAAGGCGATGGCGGAGAGCACCGTCGGCACGATGAAGGGCAGCAGCACCACGGCGCGCACGATGGCCTTGAAGGGAATGTGGTTGTTCAGCAGCAGCGCCAGATAGAGGCCGAGCGCGAATTTGAACACGGAGGCCACGATCGTATAGAGAAAGGTGTTGAACACCGAGAGCAGGAACACGGTGTCGTGGAGGAACAGCCAGCTGAAATTCTCCAGCCCGATGAATTGGCCGGGGCGCCCGATGGAGGTGTCGGTGAAGCTGAGCCAGATGCCGAGCGCCAGCGGATAGGTGAGGAACAGCACCAGAAACACCGCCGCCGGCAGCATGAACCAGAGGCCGAGGAAATTCCGGTGGCTCAGCAGCCAGGGCCAGAACTGGCCGCTGCCGAGGCCGTTTGCGGTTCCTTGCGTCGGCGCCGCCATGCCGCTCTCCGGGCGGGTTTCGGGGAAAGGCGCCCGGACCGGCCGCAGCCGGCCCGGGCCTCGTGACAGGGATCAGACGCGGTAGTAGCGGTTCGCGCGGCGCTCGGCGAGCTTCATCGCGCCCTCGATACTGTCCTGGCCGGTGGCGGCCGAGGACACCATATCGACGATCACGAAGTCCGCGAGCGCGCCGGCGGCGGCGTAGCCGAGCGGCCCCGCATAGCCCATGTCGAGCGTGCGGGTGGCGGCGGACTTGAACACCGTGCGCTTGGGGTCCTCGGTCCACACCTTGTGGTTCTCGTAGCCCTTGAGCGTCTGGGTGAAGTAGCCGACCGACTCCTGCAGCCAGGCGTCCATCTGCGGGGCTTCCATCAGGAAGGCCATCAGCGTCTTGCAGGCGTTCGGATACTCGCTGAACCGGAACGCCTCGACCATGAACGGCAATTGCAGCTCGGTCGGCCGGCCGACCGGGCCGATCGGGTAGTAGGCGTGGTCCATGTCGTCGGCGATCGCCTTGAGCGCGGCGTCGTCGCCGCTGCCGCGCACCGCCGCGGCGTAGATGGAGATGCCGTTATTGGTGTAGGACACCTGGCCGGAGAGGAACGCCTTGTTGTTGTGGCTGTCGTTCCAGGACGCCGTGCCCTCGATCCAGGAGGGGTAGAGCTCCTTCATATATTCGAGCGCGGCGCGCGTCTCCGGGCTGTTGATGGCGACCTTGCCGTCCTCGTCCACCAGCCTGCCGCCGAAGGACCAGACCAGCCAGTGCGTCCAGGCGTTGCCGTCGCCGGTGGCGCGGCCGAGCGCCATGCCGCCGGGATGGCCGGCCTTCTTCAGGTCCTGTGAGCATTTCAGCAGCTCGTCGGTGGTCTCGGGGAACTTGTCCCAGCCGGCCTCTTTGAACCAGCCGGTGCGATAGTTCATATAGTTGCCGCCGATGCACAGCGGCAGCGCGATCCAGCTGTCGCCGCGCTGGCCGTAGCGGGCCGGAATCTCGTACCAGCCGCCATATTTCTCGCCGAGATAGTTGGCGACGTCGGTCACGTCGATCAGCTTGTCGGGGATGAGATGCGGGATCGCCATCGGCCCCCAGATCAGGTCCGGGCCGCGGCCGGTATTGGCGGCGACGGCGGCCTTGGGCTGGATGTCGTCGATGAACTCCTTGTCGAGGCGCACCTCGATGCCGGTGGCCGCCTGGAAGGCGGCGATGTTCTTGTCGAACTGGATATCCTCGCTCTCGACGAAGCGGTTCCAGCGCAGCATGCGCAGCTTGGCGCCGGGTTCCGGCTTGAACGGCATGTCCGCCGCCCAGGCGCGGGTCCAGTCCAGCAGGCCGGTTCCGGCAAGCGCGGTTCCGGCGGCGAGCGCGCCCGCGCCCGTGAGGACGTTCCGTCTGGTGAAATCGGTCATGGTCCTGGCTCCTCCTCTGTCGGGGCATTCATGCGTTCGCGCGTCCGGGGTCAGATCCTCCGTCCCGTCTCGGCGTCGAACAGATGGACATGCGCCGCCACGGGGCTGAGGCCGATCGCCTCGCCGGGGCGGAACTCGTGGCGCTCCTTGAACACGGCGGAAATCTCGCCTTCCTCCAGCCGGCAGACGATCTGGGTGTCGGCCCCGGTGGGCTCGATCACGCTGACCTTGAGCGGCATGGCGCCGCCCGTCTCCAGCTCGAGATGCTCCGGGCGGATGCCGTAGATCACGCGCCGGCCGGGCGCCGCGCCCGTGGCCGACGGGGCCGGCAGGCGGAAGCCGCCATCGGTCTCGACCACCGGCGCGCCGTCGGCCCCGGCCAGCCGGCCGGGCAGGAAATTCATCGCCGGCGAGCCGATGAAGCCGGCGACGACGATATTTTGCGGCCGGTCGTAAAGCTCCAGCGGCGGGCCGATCTGCTCCACGACGCCGTCATGCATCAGCACGATCTTGTCGGCCATGGTCATGGCCTCGATCTGGTCGTGGGTGACATAGATGGTGGTGGTGCCGAGGCGCTGGTGCAACTCCTTGATCTCGGTGCGCATCTGCACGCGCAGCTTGGCGTCGAGATTGGAGAGCGGCTCGTCGAACAGGAACACCTGCGGGTCGCGCACGATGGCGCGGCCCATGGCGACGCGCTGGCGCTGGCCGCCGGAAAGCTGGCGCGGATAGCGCTCCAGAAATTCGGTGAGGTTGAGAATGCCGGCCGCGCGCTCCACCTCCGCGCGGATCTCCGCCGCCGACGCGCCCGCCAGCTTCAGGCTGAAGCCCATATTGTCGAACACGGTCATATGCGGATAGAGCGCGTAGTTCTGGAACACCATGGCGACGTCGCGCTGCTTGGGCGGCAGCATGTTGACGATGCGCCCGGCGATGTGAATCTCGCCGGCGGTGATCGATTCCAGCCCCGCGATCATCCGCAACAGCGTGGACTTGCCGCAGCCCGAAGGGCCGACCAGCACCGCGAACTCGCCATCCTCGATGGCGATATCCACGCCGTGAATGACCTCGGTCGAGCCGAAGGACTTGCGCACATCCAGGATATCGACACGAGCCATGAACCGCCTCCGCCCCGCCGCTCAGAGCTTCTGCGCCGGAGCCAAAGCCGCCGGGCCGAAGAAGGGGGTTCCGCCCGCCTCTTCCAGCACGGCCGCCACCTCGGAATCGGAGTTCCGCTCCCACGCCATGTCGAGCGGCGTGCGGAGCAGGGTTTCGACAGGAAAGTCAACGCCCGCGATCAGGCCGAGGCTGTAGAGTTGGTAGCCGCATTGCCGCTCCCGGGACTCGTGGAGCGCGCCCGGGTCCGCGCCGAGAGCGAGCAGCGTGCGCATCACGGCCGGGCTGTCGTTATGGAGCGCGGCCAGATGAATCGCCCGGTAGCCCCGCTCGTCGGCTTCATGGATGTCGGCGCCGGCCTCCGCGATCATCCGCACGATCATCGGATCGCCGCTTTGCATCGCCGCCAGATGCAGCGCGTTGAACACCGGATGTTCGGGGCCGAGGCTCACATCGGCCCCGGATTTCAGCAGCATCTCGACGATGGCGGCGCTGCTTCCCCGCTCCAGCGCCAGCTGAAGCGCGGAGCGGGTTCTGCGATCCGGCGAGAGCGAATATCCGCTGCATCCCCAGGAGACGGGAATTGGGCCGACATATCGCGCCACCAGGCCGGGGGATCGGCCGAAACCGGTATCGACGAAGGGATCGAACGGATCGGCATCCTCCGGCAGCCGGTTCGCCTGCAAGACAGGCTCCGAGCCGAGCCTGGCGTTCTTGTCGGGATCGGCGCCCGCCTCCAGGAGGGCGCGGACGATCGCCGCCTTGTGCCGGTGCTCCGACGCGATGGCGGCGTGCAGCGCCGAGAATTCGCCCCAGGCGTTCGGGTCCGCCCCATGGTCGAGCAGCAGCCGGATCGTGGCGAGCGAGCGCCCGGCCTCGACCGCCTCCAGCAGCGCGGAGGAGAGCGCCGCGCCGGCCTCTTCGTCCCGCGCCAGGGGCTTCAGCAGCAATTCGAGCGCGCCGATGGCGGCGCCGTCCTGCACGGCGACCTCCAGCGCCGTCTTGCCCGACGGGCGATGGCGCGCCAGCGGGTCCGCCCCGCTCGCAAGGCAAATGCCGACGTCGTCGGCGTCGGCGGTCGCGAAGAAGCCGACCGCGCCCCAGCGCTCGCAGAGCGCCGGCGGCTTGAAATAGGAAGGCAGATCGAGCGAGGAGGACAGCGGGCCGGCCGCCAGCGGCCCGGCGGCGAGCGGAGCGGCGAGGAGGGCGGCAAACAAAGCGTTTTTGAGCATATCCGGCACCCGATGCGGCAAGCTGCCGCGATATGCAACACCAATCCGCGGGCTGGCGCAAGTGCGAGGTCGCGCCGGGGACTTCGATATTTCGTCAGCGTCGCAGGCGGGCGAGCGCCTCTTCGGCGCTATCGACCACGACCAGCCCGGCCAGCAATTGCGGGGCGAGGAAGCCCGAGCGGTCGAGATGCGCCAGCAGTTCGACGAAGGGCGACCAGAAGGCGCGGTCCACCAGCACCACCGGCTTGTCGTGCAACTCCAGCGCCACCCAGGAGAGCGCCTCGACCAGCTCGTCCAGCGTGCCGATGCCGCCCGGCAGCACCAGGAAGGCGTCCGAGCGCTCATGCATCAGCGCCTTGCGCTCATGCATGGTCGGGGTTTCCACCAGCTCCCCGATGCCGGTATGGGCGACCTCGCGCTCCTCCAGGAATGTCGGGATGACGCCGGTCACCCGGCCGCCGGCCGCGAGCGCCGCATCCGCCACCGCGCCCATCAGCCCGATGCCGCCGGCGCCATAGACCACCGCGATGCCGGCTTCGGCCAGGAGCCGCCCGGTTTCCTCCGCCAGCGCGCGCCAGCCGGGCGCATGGCCCATCCTGGAGCCGCAAAATACGCAGACGCTTTCGATCCCGGTCATCTTGACCCCTTTCTTCCGCCGGTTTCGAAGGCTATGCTGATTTCGTGACAAAGCGGTAGCGTTCGTGGCCCGACTTCTTCCCATAGCCGTCATCGGTGTGGCGCTTGTACTGGCTGTCGTCTGGTATGAGGGCGCCTTCGACACTCCCGAAGCGCCGGAGCCGGCCGCGCCGCCGGTTGCCGGTTCGGCGTCTCCGCCCGCCTCGCCGCCGACGAGCGCGGAGGCGCCCGAAACGCCCGCCCCGGCAACCGTAACCGCAACGCCCCTGGACAAGCCCGAGATCGATGTGGTGCGCATCGACCGGAAGGGGGAGGCGGTGATCGTCGGCAAGGCGGCGCCGGGGGCCGAGATCGCTATTTCCACCCCGGAGGGGACCATCGCCGTGGCGAAGGCCGACGAGCGCGGCAACTGGGTGGCGCTCTCCGACGGGCCGCTCGCCGAGGGCGATCATGAGGTGACCGTCGAGGCGAGAAGCGCCGGGGGCGAGGCCGCGATCGCCGACCGGCTGGTCGTCGTGTCGGTGCCGAAGCGCGGCTCCGGCGAGAAGCCGCTGGTGGTGACCGTGCCGCGCGAGGGTTTCGGCGCCAGCGAAGTGGTCCAGAGGCCCGAGGCGCCGGCGGCCGAGCGGACCGCCGCCGCCGCCGAACCGAAGGCCGAGGCGACCGCGCCCGCCACGGCGCCCGCGCAACAGGCCGCTGCGCCCGCCGCCGCCGATGAAAAGGCGGAGCAGGCCGCCGCCGCCGCGCCGCAGGCGGAAGCGGAGGGCGACGCTCCGGCCGCCGGCGTTTCGGTGGATGCGGTGGATTATGACGACCGGGGCAATCTGGCGCTTTCGGGCCGGGCCGCGCCGGGTTCGGTGGTGGAGCCGAAATTGCAGGCGGCGGAGAAGGATACGGTCGCGCTCGGCAAGGCGGAGGCCGACGAGCAGGGCCGCTGGCAAATCCGCGCCGAGCAGGCGATCGCCCCCGGCCGCTACGCGCTCACCGTCGATGAGCGCGATGCGGCCGGCGCGCCGCGCTCGCGCATCAGCCTGCCCTTCGAGCGGGCGAAGCCGATCGCCGACTTCCCCGGCGAACGGGTGCTGGTGGTGCAGCCCGGCAACAGCCTCTGGCGGATCGCGCGGCGCGTCTATGGCCAGGGCGTCCACTATTCGGTCATCTACGCCGCCAACCGCTCCCAGATCGGCGATCCGCATCTGATCTTCCCCGGCCAGATCATCTCCGTGCCGCAGACGCACTGAGCGGCCCGGCTACGGACCGAGGCCGAGCGCCCGCAAGCCCGCCTGCAACAGCGCCGAAGGCGGCGCCTCGACTTCCAGCCGCCCGCGTCCGCGCGGATGGTCGAGCGCGATGCGCCGTGCGTGCAGGTGCAGGCGCGGCTCCAGCCCGAGCCCCTCCGGGAAGGCCGCCCGCCCGCCATATTTGCCGTCGCCCAGAATGGGGCAGCCGAGCGCGGCCAGATGCGCGCGCAGCTGGTGCGTGCGCCCGGTCAGCGGCCGGAGCGCCAGCCAGGCGGCCCGCCGCCCGGCATGGGCCAGCGTCTCATAGTCGGTGAGCGCGGGCTTGCCGTCGGCCGCGACCGCGACGCGCTCGCCCCCCGGCCGCCCGCGTTTGGCGAGCGCGAGCGCGATCCGCCCGGAAGCCGGCGCGGGCGCGCCCGCGGTCAGCGCCCAGTAGAGCTTCTCCGCCCGGCGGTCGCGGAAGGCCGCGGTCAGCCGGGCGGCGTCGGCCGCGCTTCGCGCCAGCAGCAGCACGCCGCTGGTGTCCTTGTCCAGGCGATGCACCAGGCGCGGGCGCTCCGGGGCGTCGAAGCGGAGCGCATCCAGCATGCCGTCGAGATGGCGCCCGGTCCCCGGGCCGCCCTGCACCGCCAGGCCGGCCGGCTTGTCGAGCGCGATCACCGCCTCGTCCAGATGCAGCACCCGGCCCTGCAGCTCCGCCGCAAGGCCGGCCGGCGGCGGCCGCCGGTCCTCGGGCGCGGGCGCCGGCATGGGCGGCAGGCGCACCAGCGCGCCGGCCGCCAGCCGGTCCCCGGCCCGCGCGCGCCGCCCATCGACCCGCACCTGGCCGGTGCGCAACAGTTTCTGCAACCGTCCATGCGGCAGGTCCGGCCAGCGGCGCGCGAGCCAGCGGTCGAGGCGCTGTCCGTCCTCCTCCGCCTGCACCCGCTCATGCGCGACCGCGCTCACAGCAAGAGCCGCGCGAGCCTGACCCCCGCGAGAAAGGCCAGGATGCCGAGCGCGGCCGAGCCCGCCGCATAGGCCGCCGCCGCCCCCCAGGCGCCGCGCTCCGCCAGACCCACCGCATCCAGCGTATAGGTGGAGAAGGTGGTGAAGCCGCCCAGAAAGCCGACCGCGAGGAAGCCCCGGAGCTCCGCCGACAGCGCCAGGCCCTGGGCCATCAGCCCGGCCAGCACGCCCAGCAGCAGCGAGCCCAGCAGATTGACCGCCATGGTGCCGGCCGGAAAGTCCGGCCCCAGCAGACGGAGCGCCTGCTCGACCGCCAGCCAGCGCGCCAGCGCGCCGAGCGCGCCGCCGACCGCCACCGCCAGCCAGAGGCTCACCGGCCCGCCCGCCCGCTCATGCCTTGCGCCGGGCGGCCCACTCCGCCAGCCGGGCGGCGATAGCGGCCTCGGCCCCGCGCCCCGCCGGGCGGTAATAGCGCTCGCGCGCCATGGCGTCGGGAAAATGGTCCTGCCCGGCGAAGGCGTCCGGCGCGTCATGGTCGTAGGCGTAGCCCTCGCCGTAGCCGAGCTGCTTCATCAGCTGCGTCGGCGCGTTCAGCCCGTGCATGGGCGGCGTCAGCGAGCCGGTGCGCCGGGCGGCGGCGCGGGCCTCGCCGAAGGCGGCGTAGGCGGCGTTGGATTTGGGCGCGGTCGCCAGATGCAGCACCGTCTGCGCCAGCGCCAGCTCGCCCTCCGGGCTGCCGAGGCGCTCATAGGCCTGCCAGCCGGCGAGCGCGGCGGGCAGGGCGGCGGGGTCCGCCAGCCCGACATCCTCGGAGGCGAAGCGCACCAGCCGGCGGGCGATGTAGCGCGGGTCCTCGCCGCCGTCGAGCATCCGGGCGAACCAGTAGAGCGCCGCGTCGGGATCGGAGCCGCGCAACGCCTTGTGCAGGGCGCTGATCAGGTTGTAATGGCCCTCGCGATCCTTGTCATAGACGGGCGCGCGGCGCTGGACCAGCCGGGCGAGGCCGGCGGCGTCCAGCACATCGCCCCCGGCGACCTCCTCGGCGAGATTGAGCAGATAGCGCCCGTCGCCGTCGGCGAGCGCCTTGAGCGCCTCGCGCGCCTCCGGCGTGAGCGGCAGGGGCGCGCCCAGCTCCGCCTCCGCGCGGGCGAGCAGCGCCTCCAGCCCCGCCTCGTCCAGCCGGCGCAGCACCAGCACCTGGGCGCGCGACAGGAGCGCGGCGTTCAGCTCGAAGGAGGGGTTCTCGGTCGTCGCGCCGACCAGCACCACCGTGCCGTCCTCCACCCGGGGCAGGAAGCCGTCCTGCTGGGCGCGGTTGAAGCGGTGGATTTCATCGACGAAGAGCAGGGTGCCCCGGCCGGTCTCGCGCCGCGCGGCGGCCTCGGCAAAGAGCTTGCGCAGCTCCGCCACGCCGGAGAAGACCGCCGAGAGCGCGGTGAAATGCAGCCCCGCCGCCCCCGCCAGCAGCCGGGCGATGGTGGTCTTGCCGCAGCCGGGCGGCCCCCAGAAGATCAGCGAGGCGAGCCGCCCGGCCGCCAGCATGCGCCCCACCGGCCCGTCCGGCCCCAGCACATGGTCCTGGCCGACGACCTCGGCGAGCGCGGTCGGGCGCAGCCGGTCGGCCAGCGGGCGCGGCGCGGCCAGTCCGGCGGCCTGGAAGAGCGTGTCCGTCACCGGAAGATCGTCGTCAGCTGGCGGCCGCCGCGCCGGATCGCGATGCGCCAGGGGCGGGGGGTGTCCAGCAGGCGGGCGGCGTCGGCGGTGCGCCGCACCTCATGCCCGTCGATCAGGCGCAACAGGTCGAGCGGCCGGAAGCCGTTGCGCGCGGCCGGCGAGCGGGGCGCGACATCGGCGACGATGACGCCCTCCTGCTGCGGGCCGCCATAGCCGGTCTCCTCGATCACGGCCGGCGAGAGATTGACGATCTCCGCCCCCGCCAGGGGATGCGCGCCGGTGAGCCGGATGCGCTCGCGCGGCGGGACCTCCGGCGGCGGCTCGACCGGCACCTCGAGCGTGAGTTCCCTGCCGCGCCGGACGATGGCGAAGGCGGCGGTCGCGCCCGGCCCGAGCGTCGTCATGCGAAAGCGCAGCGCCGTGCGGTCGAGCACCGGATGGCCGTCTATGGCGAGGATGACATCGCCCTGCCGCCCGCCGGCGCGCGCGAACGGCCCGTCGGCGCGCGCGCGGCGCACCAGCAACCCGCCCGGCCGCGCAAGGCCGAGCGCCTCGGCGAGATCGACCGTCACCGGCTGGCTCTCGATGCCGAGCCAGGGGCGCACCACGCGCTCGCCCTGGCGCGCGGTCTCGACCATGACGCGCACCAGATTGGAGGGGATGGCGAAGCCGACGCCGTGGGAGCCGCCGCTGCGGGAGAAGATCGCGCTGTTCACGCCGATCACCTCGCCCTGCAGATTGACCAGCGCGCCGCCCGAATTGCCGGGATTGATCGCCGCGTCGGTCTGGATGAAATAGCCGGGGCCGGTGACCGAGCGGCGGGTGCGCGCGAGCGCCGAGACGATGCCGGAGGTCACCGTCTGGCCAACGCCGAAAGGATTGCCGATCGCCAGCACCAGGTCGCCGACCTCGAGATCGTCGGAATCGCCGAGCACCGCAGCCGGGAGCGTTTCGCCGTCGAGCCGGGCCTGGAGCAAAGCGAGGTCGGCGCGCTCGTCCGAGACCAGCAGCTCGGCGGCGAACTCGCGCCGGTCGGCGAGCACCACCTTGATCTCCCCGGCCCCCTCGACGACATGGTGGTTGGTGACGATCAGCCCGTCGGGAGAGACCACCACGCCCGAGCCGAGCGAGGCCGCCCGCCGCTGCCGGCGGCGCTCGCCGAAATCGAAGAAGCGGCGGAAGAAGGGATTGTCGAAGAAGCGGTCGCCGAAGGGGCCTTCGGCGCGGCGGTCCGTCTGGCGGCCGGAGGTGAAGATATTGACCACCGCCGGGCTGACCGCGCGCGCCACCGGCGCGAAGGAAAGCTGCATCCGGGCGCGCGATTCCGGCGCCCGGCGCGTCTCTTCCGCCCCGGCGGCGAGCGGCAGGAGGAGCGCCGCCGCCAGCAGCAGCCCGGCGCTCCTGCGGCCGGAGAGCGCTAGAGCAGCGCGCGCACTTCCTCGTCGGTCGGGAAGCGTCCGGTCGCATGTTTGGAGTAGAGCAGGCGATCGCCCCGCCGGATGTCGAACACGCCGCCGCCGCCCTTCACCAGCGTGACGGCGAGACCGGCTTCGGTCTGCAGGATGTCCCTCGCACGGAGGGCGCGCGGTTCGTAGTTTCAAGCCGCGCAATATTCGATCGATAGGGTCTGGTCGGTCATGGGGGAGAAGCCTCCGCAGCCTGTTTCAGCCGGTCTGGCGACCCCAACGGGGATCGAACCCGTGTCTCCACCTTGAAAGGGTGGTGTCCTAACCTCTAGACGATGGGGTCGCGAGCCGAGGGAGATAGCGCCTCGGAGCGCGACTGGCAAGCGTCCCGGCTGCGCCGGCTACAGCGCCGCGTAGCGCTTCAGGTGATAGTCGCCGTCGCCGAAGCTGCGGTCGATCATGGTCAGGCGCTTGAAATAGTGCCCGGCGGCGTATTCGTCGGTCATGCCGATGCCGCCATGCAGCTGGATCGCCTGCTGGCCGACATAGCGGGCCGACTTGCCGATCTGCACCTTGGCGGCCGACATGGCCTTCTTGCGCGCCGCCGCGTCGGGCTCGTCCACGCGCATCGCCGCCATCATCGCCATGGACTTGGCCTCCTCATGGGCGATGAACATATCGACCATGCGGTGCTGCAGCACCTGGAAGCGCCCGATCGGCTGGCCGAACTGCTCGCGCGTCTTGAGATAGTCGAGCGTCATGTCGTTGAGCGCGCCCATCAGGCCGACCGCCTCGGCCGAGACCGCCGCGATCGCCCGGTCCACGACCTCCTCCAGCACGGCGAGCCCGCCATCGACCTCGCCCAGCGCCTCGCCCGGCGCGCCTTCCAGCGCGACCTCGCCGGCGCGCAGCCCGTCGGCGGTCGGATATCCCCGCACGGAGAGGCCGGGCGCGTCGGCCGCGACCAGGAAGAGCGTGACGCCCTCTGCCTCGCGCGAGCCGCCGGCGGTGCGCGCCGAGACGACGAAGCGGTCGGCCGTCGGCGCGCCGAACACGACGCTCTTGTTCCCCGAGAGCCGCCAGGCGCCATCGGATGCCTCGGCCTTGGTCTCGATATCCTGGAGGTTGTAGCGCGCCTGGCGTTCGGCGAAGGCGAGCGCCAGCTTCTGCTTGCCCTCGGCGACGGCCGGCAGGATCGCCGCCTTCTGCTCGTCGGACCCGGCGAGCGCCACCGCGCCGCCGCCCATCACCACGGTGGAGAGATAGGGTTCGGCGACCAGCCCCGCGCCGATCGCCTCCATGACGATCATGGTCTCGACGCCGGACATGCCGAGGCCGCCGAAATCCTCGGGGAAGGGCATGCCGAGCCAGCCCAGCTCCGCGAACTGCCGCCAGTGGGCGTCGTCGTAGCCCTGTTCGGTCGCGACCAGCCCGCGGCGCGCCTCGAAGCTGTACCGTTCGCGCACGAAGCGCTGCACGCTTTCCTGGAGGAGTTGCTGATCCTCGGAATATTCGAAGTCCATGAGCCTGCTTCCCGTCCCTTGGCTTGGCGTCGGATGCCCTCAGAGGCCGAGCACGGCCTTGGCGATGATATTGCGCTGGATTTCGTTCGACCCGCCATAGATCGAGGCCTTGCGCCAGTCGAAATAGCAGGCGGTGGCGCCGGCGGCCTCGCTCGGCCCCACCGGCGGCTCGTTCCAGCCCTCGGCGAGCGCGCGCTCGATGAAGGGATGGGCGAAATAGCCCTGCGCCTGCATCAGCAGCTCCATGACATCCTGCTGGATTTCGGTGCCGCGGATCTTCAGCAGCGAGGCTTCCGGCCCGATCTCGTCGTCGGCCTCCTTGGCCGCCACCATGCGCAGGAAGGACCAGCGCAGATCGTCGAGCGCCGCGCCGGTCTCCGCGATGCGGCGCGAGAAGTCGGGGTCGCGCCCGTCGTCCAGGCTCTCCAGCCGGTCGAGGCGCTGGCGGCAGAGGCCGACGCCGGCGGTGCCGGAGCGTTCGTGGCCGAGCAGATATTTGGCGCAGGTCCAGCCCTTGCCCTCGTCATGGACGCGCTCGGCGACGGGCACGCGCACATCGTCGAAGATCACCTCGTTGAAGTCCGACAGGCCGCTGAAGCGCCCGATGGGCCGCACCTCGACGCCCGGCAGCGCCATGTCGATCAGCAGCACGGAGATGCCGTCCTGCTTCTTGCCGGAGCTGTCGGTGCGCACCAGCGCGAAGCACCAGTCGGCCCAGTCGGCGTTGGTGGTCCACACCTTGCGTCCGTTGACGACATAATGGTCGCCGTCGCGCACCGCCCGGCAGCCGAGCGAGGCGAGGTCGGAGCCGGCGTTCGGCTCCGAATAGCCCTGGCACCAGACGATCTCGCTGGAGAGGATGCGCGGCAGATGGCGGGCCTTCTGCGCCTCCGAGCCGAAGGCGAGCAGCACGGGGCCGACCATTTGCGGCCCGAAGGGCACGATGCCCGGCGCGCAGGCGCGCGAGCTCTCCTCCTCGAAGATGAATTTCTCCGCCGGCGACCAGCCCGGCCCGCCGGCGGCTTCGGGCCAGTTGGGGCAGATCCAGCCGCGCTCGGAGAGCGCCCGCATCCAGCCCACCACATCCTCGCGCGCGAGCCGGCTGCCGTCGCGCACCTTGTCGCGGACCGGTTCGGGCAAGCGGTCGCGGATAAAGGCGCGCACCTCCTCGCGAAAGGCGCGATCCCGCTCGGTCATGTCGATGCGCATGGCCAGCCTCTCCCTCCGACAACCGCCGCCAAAGCTAGCCTACATTTCTCGCGAAGGCCATGGCCGTCCTCGCGCAGAAAACCGTCGCAGCAGGCTGGCCGGCGTCAGGCCAGGCGGCCGTGGCAGTGCTTGTATTTCTTGCCGGAGCCGCAGGGGCAGGGCGCGTTGCGCGCGACCTTGCCCCAGGTGGAGGGATCGGCCGGATCGACCTGCCTGGCCGCCGCGCGGCGCACGGGCTGGGGCGCGGGGGCCGCGCCGCCGCCGACCAGCGCCGGCTCCGGGGCCTCGTGGCTCTCGCGCCAGGCCGGCTCCTCCGGCGCGCGCGGCATCATGGCGGAGGGCTCCGCCACCCGCACCTCGAGATGGGCCAGCGTGCCGGTCACCGCCTCGCGCAGCCTGGCCAGCATGGCGTCGAAGAGCGCGAACGCCTCCTGCTTGTATTCGTTCAGCGGGTCCTTCTGCGCATAGGCGCGCAGGCCGATGCCCTGGCGCAGATGGTCGAGCTGCAACAGATGCTCCTTCCAGATCTGGTCCAGCAGCTGCAGCAGCACGCTCTTCTCGGCCTGGCGCATGACGTCCGCGCCCCAGTTGGCGGCCTTCTCGGCCATGCGCCGGTCGAGCGACGCCAGGATGCGCCGGCAGATCTCCTCGTCGGCGATGCCCTCCTCATCCGCCCACTCGCGCGCCGGAAACCCGATCGCCAGCACGCGGCGCAGCTCGTCCTCCAGTCCGGCGGCGTCCCACTGCTCCGGCAGCGCCTTCTCCGGGATGAAGCGGTGGACGATGTCCTCCACCACCTGCTCGCGCATCTCGGTCACCGCAGTGTGCACGTCCTCGACCTGCATCAGGTCGCGGCGCTGCTCGTAGATGACCTTGCGCTGGTCGTTCATCACATCGTCGAACTTCAGCAGGTTCTTGCGGATGTCGAAATTGCGCGCCTCGACCTTCTGCTGCGCCTTCTCCAGCGCCTTGTTGATCCAGGAGTGGACGATCGCCTCGCCCTCCTCCAGCCCGAGCCGGCGCAACATGCCGTCCATGCGCTCGGAGCCGAAAATGCGCATCAGGTCGTCTTCCAGCGAGACGAAGAACTTGGACGCGCCGGGATCGCCCTGGCGCCCGGAGCGCCCGCGCAGCTGATTGTCGATGCGCCGGCTCTCATGGCGCTCGGTGGCGAGCACATAGAGGCCGCCGGCCGCCAGCACGACCTCCCGGTCGGCCTCGACCCGGCTTTGGATCGCCCCGGCGCGCGCCTCGCCCTCGGCGCGGATCAGCATCTCCGCATTGCCGCCCAGCTGGATGTCGGTGCCGCGCCCGGCCATGTTGGTGGCGATGGTCACCGCGCCCGGCTTGCCGGCCTGGGCGATGATCGCGGCCTCCTGCTCGTGATAGCGCGCATTCAGGATCTGATGGCCGATCTTCTCGCGCTTCAGCAGCTTGCCGAGCTCTTCCGACTTCTCGATCGAGACCGTGCCGACCAGCACCGGCTGGCGCCGGGCGACGCATTCGCGGATCTGCGCCAGGATGGCGTCGTTCTTCTCGCGCGCGGTGCGATAGACCTCATCGTCATGATCGGCGCGCACGGTGGGCAGGTTGGTGGGGATCTCGACTGTCTGCAGCCCGTAGATCTCCTCGAACTCGCCGGCCTCGGTCATCGCCGTGCCGGTCATGCCGGCGAGCTTGTCGTAGAGGCGGAAATAGTTCTGGAAGGTGATCTGGGCCAGCGTCTGGTTCTCCAGCTGGACGGTCACGCCCTCCTTGGCCTCCAGCGCCTGGTGCAGCCCCTCCGAATAGCGCCGGCCCTCCATGGCGCGCCCGGTGAACTCGTCGATGATCACCACCTGGTCGTTGCGCACCATGTAATCGACATCGCGCTCGAACAGGGTGTGGGCGCGCAGCGCCTGGTTCAGATGGTGCAGCAGCGAGATGTTCTGGATGTCGTAGAGGCTGCCCTCGGCGAGGATGCCATGCTCGCGCAAGAGCGCCTCACCATGTTCCTGCCCGGCCTCGTTGAGCGCGACGGTGCGCTGCTTCTCGTCCTTCTCGTAATGCTCGGGCCGCACATGGGCCATGATCCGGTCGCAGCGCTGATAGAGCTCGGAAGACTGCTCCGCCGCGCCGGAGATGATCAGCGGCGTGCGCGCCTCGTCGATCAGGATCGAATCCACCTCGTCCACGATGGCGTAGGCGAAATCGCGCTGCACCATCTCGTCGAGCGCGAATTTCATGTTGTCGCGCAGATAGTCGAAGCCGAGCTCGTTGTTGGTGCCGTAGGTTACGTCGGCGGCATATTGGCGGCGGCGCTCGGTGTCCGGCAGGCCGTGCGTGATGCAGCCGACGGTCAGGCCGAGAAAGCCGTAGATGCGGCCCATCCACTCGGCGTCGCGCGCGGCCAGATAGTCGTTGACGGTGACCACATGGACGCCGCGGCCGGCCAGCGCGTTCAGATAGACCGGCAGCGTGGCGGCGAGCGTCTTGCCCTCGCCGGTCTTCATCTCGGCGATCATGCCGCGATGCAGCACGATGCCGCCCATCAGCTGGACGTCGAAATGGCGCTGGCCGAGCGTGCGCCGGGCCGCCTCGCGCACGGTGGCGAACGCCTCGACCAGAAGCGAGTCGAGCTCGGCCCCGGCCGCCAGCCGCTCCCGGAAGGCGTCGGTGCGAGCCCGCAGCGCCTCGTCGGAAAGCGCCTCCAACTCCGGCTCGAGCGCGTTGATCGCATCGACCTCCGGCTGGAGGCGCTTCAGAAAGCGGTCGTTATGGGTGCCAAACAGGCGCTTGGCGAAGACGCCGAGCATGTAGCGTTTCCTGACCTGGCGGGTCCGAAGGGCGCGCCCCGCATCGCCACCGGGATTTGGGAATGCGCGCCGCCGGCTTCAAGCGGCCGGCGGCGCGGCTCGCGGGGCCGACGCCCCGCCCGTTCAGACGAACTGGATGTTGTCCGCCGCATATTTGCCCTTGCGCGGGTCGCGGCGAAGCTCGTAGCTCAGTCTCTGCCCTTCCGCCGGCGCCGCGAGACCGGCGCGCTGCATGGCCGAAATATGCACGAAGACATCCGCTCCGCCCTCATCGGGCTCGATAAACCCGTATCCCTTGGTGGTGTTGAACCACTTTACAGTACCGGTCGCCATTACGAACTGCGCTCCTTCACCGCGGCACGTCGATTGTCCTGGGCGTCATGGCAACGTCACGCGACGTGGGTCGCGACGCAATGCGCCCTTCTTCGGTCGGGGGGTTCTATAGCATGTTTCAGCCCATCAATGCGCGTATCTCGCGCAACTCCGCCAGGACGGCCGCCAGGCCGGGCGGCTCCCGGTCGCTCTCCTCGGCCAGCGCCCGGCGCGCGCCCTCGATGGTGAACCGGCGGTCGTGCAGCAATTCGCGAATGCGCGCGATCACCGCAACATCCTCCGGCGTGTAGTAGCGCCGCCCGCCGGCCCGCTTCAGGGGCCGGAGCTGGGGAAACTTGCTCTCCCAGAAGCGCAGCACATGGGGTTCGAGGCCCACATCGCGGGCGACCTCGGAGATCGTGCGATAGGCGGTCGGATGCTTGCCGGTCACGGGGCGTCATCCATCCCGTCCGCCGCATGGTCGCAATTGATGCGGTCCTTCAGCCCGTGCGAGGCGCGGAAGGCCAGCACCCGGCGCGGGCGAATCGCCACTTCCTCGCCGGTGCGCGGATTGCGCCCGACGCGCTCGCCCTTCGTGCGCACCTGGAAGGTGCCGAAGGTGGAGATCTTGACCTGCCCGTCGCGCTCCAGCGCCCCGACCATCTCGTCCAGCACCGCCTTGACCAGCATGGCGGAATCGCTGCGCGACAAACCGATATTGCGATACACCGCCTCGGAAAGGTCGGCGCGGGTCAGGGTCTTGCCGCTCATGGCCGCGAAGCTACTCCGCCCCGGCGGGCGGGGTCAACGCCCGCGGCGGCGGAGGGCCTCACCATCGGGCGAGCGCCGCGCCCCAGGTAAAGCCGCCGCCCATCGCCTCCAGCAGCAGCAGGTCGCCGGGCGCGATGCGGCCGTCCGCGACTCCGGCCGCGAGCGCCAGCGGCACCGAGGCGGCCGACGTGTTGGCGTGCCGGTCCACGGTCGCGATGACGCGCTCGTCGGGAATGCCGAGCTTGCGCCCGGTCGCCTGCAGGATGCGCAGATTGGCCTGGTGCGGCACCACCCAGTCGATCGCGTCCGCCCCGAGGCCGTTGGCCGCCAGCGCCTCGCCGACCACCTCGGCGAGGTTGGTCACGGCGTGGCGGAAGACCTCCCGCCCCTTCATGCGCAGATGGCCGACCGTGCCGGTGGAGGAGGGGCCGCCATCGACATAGAGCAGGTCGCCATGGCGCCCGTCGGAATGCAGATGGGTCGAGAGCAGGTGGCGCGGATCGCCCTCGCAGGCGTCGAGCACTACCGCCCCGGCGCCGTCGCCGAACAGCACGCAGGTCTCGCGGTCGGTCCAGTCGAGAATGCGCGAGAAGGTCTCCGCGCCGATCACCAGCGCGCTGGCGCACTGGCCGGCGCGGATGAAATTGTCGGCGACCGAGAGCGCATAGATGAAGCCGGAGCAGACGGCCTGGACGTCGAAGGCGGCGCCCCGCGTCATGCCGAGGCCGGCCTGCACGGCGGTGGCGGTGGAAGGAAAGGTGCGGTCCGGCGTCGCGGTGGCGAGCACGATCAGGTCGATCTCGGCGGCCTCCTTGCCGGCCGCCGCCAGCGCCGCGCGCGCGGCGGCGAGCGCGAGATCGGAGGTCTGCTCGCCCGGGGCGGCGATGCGCCGCTCGCGGATGCCGGTGCGCGCCCGGATCCACTCGTCGGAAGTATCGACCTGCGTCGCCAGCTCGTCATTGCCGACCACGCGCTCCGGCAGATAGGCGCCGACGCCCCGGAACTGCGCGCGCAGGCCGGTCACGACGCGGTGGCCTCGGCCGGCGGGGCCATGCGCTCCAGGGCCTTGCGCACATCGCCCAGAAAGCCGTGGCGCGCCATATCGACCGCGAAGCCGATGGCGTTGGCGAAGGCGAAGGCGTCCGAGCCGCCATGCGCCTTGACCACGACGCCGTTCAGGCCGACGAACACCGCCCCGTTATAGCGGCGCGGGTCGAGCCGGGCGCGCACCTTGTCGAGCGCCCGGCGCGCCAGCCAGAAGCCGGCCATGCCGGCGAGCGAACTCTTGACCGACCGGCGCAGCACGTGACCGTAGAGGCGCGCCGAACCTTCCAGCGCCTTGAGCGCCACATTGCCGGTGAAGCCGTCGGTGACCACCACATCGACCGTGCCGCGCGCGATATCGTCGCCCTCGATGAAGCCGTGAAAGGCGAAGGCCGGGTCGGGCGCCGCGCGCAGCCGGGCGGCCGCGGCCCGCAGCGCCGCATTGCCCTTCAGCTCCTCCTCGCCGACATTCAGCAGCCCGACCGTCGGGCGCCGGCCGAGCACCGCATGGGCGAAGGCCGCGCCCATGACCGCGAACTGGAACAGATTGTCCTCGTCGCACTCGATATTGGCGCCGAGGTCGAGCATGGCGATCTCGGCGCGCAGGGTCGGCATGATGGAGCAGATCGCCGGGCGGTCCACACCGGCGGTGGCGCGCAACAGGAACTTGGAGATCGCCATCAGCGCGCCGGTGTTGCCGGCGGAGACGACGCCGGCGGCCTCGCCGTCGCGCACCGCCTCCACGGCGTTCCACATGGAGGCGCCGCGGCCGCCGCGCAGCGCCGAGGAGGGCTTGGCGTCGCTGGAAATCACCTTGTCGGCCGCCCGGAGCTCGATGCGGCCCTCCGGCGCCTTCGACCGGGCGAGCGCCGGCTCCAGGCGCGCGAGCTGTCCGTGGACGACGAAGCGCGCCTCGGGATAGCGCTCGGCTGCCGTCGCCGCGCCGCGCAGCACGATGTCCGGCGCCCGGTCGCCGCCCATGCCGTCCAAGGCGATGACGATGGGGTCGGCCACGGGCGCCTAGGCGGCTTCGCCCCTGGCCGCCACGACCTCGCGGCCGCGATAGAAGCCGCATTCGGCGCAGATGTGATGCGGGCGCATCCGCTCGCCGCAATTCGGGCATTCGACATGCGCCTCGGGCCCGAGGCGGTGGTGGGAGCGGCGCTTGTCGCGGCGCGACTTGCTCACCTTCTTCTTCGGAACGGCCATGAAACGCCCTCTCTCGGGAAATCGCGGCGAAGGCGCTGTCTATACCAATGCGCCCGGAGCGGCAACCGGCGCTCCGTCAGCCGGGCGTCCGCTCGTCCTCGCCGGCCACGACGGCCAGCCGGCCCGCAACATCCTGCAGCTCGACGGCCACCGTGTCCGCGCCGACCCGGCGCAACTCCTCCGCCCAGGCCTCGTCATGGGCGCGCGCGGCGATACGCAATTGCGGGAAGATATAGCGCAGCCGCCCGACGATCGCCACCGCGCGCGCCGGGTCGTTGAAGGCCACGACCACCGCGCGGGCGGCCTCCACGCCGGCCTCCTCCAGCACTTCGGGGCGGAGCGCGTCGCCGTGAAAGACCTCGAAGCCCAACTGGCGTCCGGCGGCGATATTGTCGGCGTGGATGTCGATGCCGACCGGGCGCTCGCCCGCCTCGCGCAGCCGGGCGGCGCATTCGCGACCGGCGCGCCCGAAGCCGGCGACCACCACATGGCCCGAGCGCGGTCCGGCGGCGGCCACCGGCTCGCCGGACGCCTGGGGCACGTCGCGCAGGAGGCGCCGCCCGGCGAGCGCCAGCAGGGGCGTCAGCGCCATGGAGATCGCGATCGCGAGGCCGAGAAACTGCGCTTCGGGAGCGTCGAGCAGCGCGCGGCCCGTCGCCGCGCCCAAGAGCACGAAGCCGAACTCGCCGCCGCCGGCGAGCAGCAGCCCGACATAGGCCGCCCGTCCGCGCGGCATGCCCAGCGCCCAGCCGATTCCAGCGGCGATCGCCGCCTTGGCGGCCAGCAGGCCCAGCACCGCCAGCGCCAGCATTCCCGCCTGGCCGACCGCGCTCGGCAGGTCGATGGCCATGCCGACGGTCATGAAGAACAGGCCGAGCAAGAGGCCCCGGAAGGGCTGGATGACGGCCGCGACCTGATGGCGGTGGCGGGTGTCGGCCAGCAGCATGCCGGCGAGAAAGGCGCCGAAGGCCATCGACAGCCCGGCGAGTTCGGTGGCGAAGCCGGCCGCCAGCACGATCAGCAGGGTGAGCGCCGTGAAGGTCTCGATCTGGCCGTCGGCGAACACCGCGCTGTAGATCGGGCGCACCAGCCAGCGCCCGGCCACCAGGATGGCGACCACCGCGACCAGCGCCTTGACCACCGACCAGCCGAGCGCGGCCGCGACCGACTCCGGCTCGCCGCCCAGCACCAGCGCCAGCACCAGCAGCGGGCCGACGGCGATGTCCTGCACCAGCAGCACCGCGAAGGTGGAGCGGCCGGCCTGGCTGGTGAGCTCGCCGCGCTCGGTCAGCAATTGCAGCACCATGGCCGTCGAGGAGAGCGCGAGCGCGGCCGCGGCCACCACCGCCGCCGGAACCGAGAGGCCGAGCGCCAGGCCGGCGGCGGTGAACGCCGCCAGGGTGACCGTCACCTGCAGTGCGCCGAGCGCGAATCGGGCGGCGCCCAGCGCCCGCAGCCGGTCGAGCGGCAGCTCCAGCCCGACGGTGAACAGCAGGAAGACGACGCCGAACTCGGCGAGCGCGCGGGCGCTGTCGATGCGCTCCACCCAGCCGAGCGCATAGGGGCCGATCAGCGCGCCGGCGACGATATAACCCAGCGCCGCCGCCAGGCCGAGGCGGCGGAACAGCGGCACGACGACCGCCGACGCCAGCAGGAAGATCAGGACATCGGCGAGATAGCTCTGATGGTGCATTCCGGTCTCGCGGGGGCCGGGCGCGGCGCCGGCCGGCCTGTCAACCGGCGCGTTCCAGCGCGGCCAGTTCGTCCTTGAGCGCGAGCTTCTGCCGCTTCAGTTTCTGCAGCGCCAGATCGTCCGCGCCGGGCTCGTTCTCCAGCGCGCGGATCCGGTCGTCGAGGTCGGAATGCTGCGCCGCGAGTGCGGCGCGACGCTCCTGCAGGTCGGTCATGCGCATCGTCCCCATTGCTGCGATACTGCGGCGTGGCCGCCCGCCCGCCGGACAGGTCGGGAGAGTGCCGCAAAACGCGCCCTTTGTCACCCCGTTCGCCCGTGAAAGGAGTGCGGCGATGAAATCCATTCTGGTGCCGACCAACGATCTGGATGCGCTCGACGGCGTGCTCGCCTCGGCGGCGCTGCTGCGCGCGCGCGTCGATGGCTGGCTGGAGGCGGTCCACTTCCACAGCGACCCCTCCGCCGTCATGGCGACCGACGACAGCGGGGCCGCCCTGCCCGCCCTGGTGGAGCGTTTCGAGCGCGAGGACGAGCGCCGCGCCGCCGAGGCGCGCCGGCGCTTCGAGGCCTTCGCGGCCGCCGCCGGGCTCGGCGACCGGGCGGTCTGGTCGGAGAGCGAGACCGGCCTCGACAATCTCGGCAACCACGCCCGGGTGTTCGACGCCATCGCGATCGCGCGGCCGGAGAAGGGTCCCGGCGGCCCCTCGCTCGGCACGCTGGAGACGGCGCTGTTCGACAGCGGCCAGGCGGTGCTGGTGGTCCCGCCCCGGCCGCCGGTGACGCTCGGCCGCGACATCCTGATCGCCTGGAACGGCTCCTCGGAGACCGCCCGCACCATCCGCGCCGGGCTGGCGCTGCTGCGCGAGGCGGAGCGGGTGACGGTGCTGACCGTCACCGGCATGACCGTGCCGGGGCCGACCGGCGAGGCGGTGGTGCGCCAGCTGGCCCGCCAGGGCGTCGAGGCCGCCTCGCTGGTGGTCGAGGCCGGGCTCGGCGAGAGCGGCCACCGCACGCTGGAGATCGCGGACGAACGCGGCGCGGACCTGCTGCTCAAGGGCGGCTACACGCGCGGGCGGCTGCGCCAGGCGCTGTTCGGCGGTCCCACCAACCACATCCTCTTCCACACCGAACTGCCGGTGCTGATGGCGCATTGACAGACCGCCGGGGCGTCTGCCAGCATCCCCCGGCCGTTGAGCTGCGCGGGAGAGTCCGGCGATGAAGGCCGGCGCCGAAGGAGCAACCGCCCCGGAAACTCTCAGGCACCCGGACCGCGCGGGGAGGCGACTCTGGAAAGCGGGCGCACACGCCCCACCGAAGATGTAACGGCGCCGCCGGAATCTTTCAGGTCGGACGGACAGAGGGGGCAGACGGACAGGCCGGGAGTGGCCTGCCCGGAAGCCGGAGGGTCCGCCGATGACCGACTTGCAGAAAACCCCGCTCCACGCGATGCACCTGGCCGCCGGCGCGCGCATGGCGCCGTTTGCCGGCTACGACATGCCGATCGGCTATCCGGAGGGCAGCGTCGCCGAGCACCGCCAGGCGCGCGAGCGGGCCGCGCTCTTCGATGTGAGCCATATGGGCCAGGTTCGCCTGGTCGGGCCGGAGGCCGACGCCGCCTTGGAGCGGCTGGTGCCGGGCGACATGCGGGGCCTCGGGCCGGGGCGGATGCGCTACACGCTGTTCACCTCGGACGAGGGCGGCATTCTGGACGACCTGATCGCCGCGCGCGCCCCGGACGGCCTCGCGCTGGTGGTCAACGCCGCGCGCAAGCAGCACGATATCGCGCATCTGCGCCGCCATCTGGCCGATGCGGTCGAGGTGCGCCCGGAGCCGGACCGCGCGCTGCTGGCCCTCCAGGGGCCGGCGGCGGCCTCCGTGCTGGCGGCGTTCGCCGACCTGCCCTTCATGGCGTGGCGCGAGGGCGAGGCGCTCGGCGTGCCGGTGCGCGCCACCCGCTCCGGCTACACCGGCTCGGACGGCTTCGAGCTCTCGGTTGCGGCCGAGGACGCCGAGGCGCTCGCCGGGCGGCTGCTGGCGCATGAGGCGGTCGCCTGGGCGGGGCTGGGCGCGCGCGATTCGCTGCGCCTCGAGGCCGGGCTCTGCCTCTACGGCCACGATATCGACGAGACCACCACGCCGCTGGAGGCCGGGCTCGGCTGGACGATCCCGAAGGTCCGGCGCGAGCGGCGCGACTTTCCGGGCGCGGCGCGCATTCTCGACGCGCCGCCCGAGCGCCGCCGCGTCGGCCTCAGGCCCGAGGGCCGGGTGATCGCGCGCGAGGGCGCGGCGCTGCTGGACGAAGACGGCCGGGCGGTCGGACAGGTCACCAGCGGCGGCTTCTCGCCCATTCTGGGCGGCCCGGTCGCCATGGGCTATCTGCCGGCGGCGCTCGCCCGCCCGGAGACGCCGGTCGCCTTCGAGGTGCGCGGCCGGCCCCGTCCGGGGCGGGTGGCGCGCCTGCCGTTCGTTCCCCACGACTACTATCGAGGCTCGGAGGTCCGATGACTGAAAAGACCTGGTACACGCGCGACCATGAGTGGGTGCGCATCGAAGACGGCGTCGCGATCTGCGGCATCAGCGACTACGCCCAGGGGCAGCTGGGCGATGTGGTCTATGTCGAACTGCCGGAGGTCGGCCTCCGGATCGCGCAGGAGGGCGAGGTCGCGGTGGTCGAGAGCACCAAGGCGGCGAGCGACGTCTATGCGCCGGTCGGCGGCGAGGTGGTCGCGGTCAACGGCCGGCTGGAGGAGGAGCCGAACCTGGTCAACGAGGCCGCCGAGGGCGACGGCTGGTTCTTCCGCATCCGGGTCGATGACGAGGCCCAGCTCGACGGCCTGCTGGACGAGGAGGCCTACCGGGCCTTCGTGGCGGAGCTCGACTGATGCGCTATCTGCCGATCACCGAAGAGGATCGCAGCGCCATGCTGGCGGCGATCGGCGCGCCCTCGGTGGAGGCGCTGTTTGCCGATGTGCCGGAGGGCGCGCTGCTGGCGGAGCCGGTCGATCTGCCCGGCCACGCCAGCGAGTTCGAGGTCGAGCGCCGGCTCTCCCGCCTCGCCGCCCTGAACCGCCCGGCCGGGGCCGGCCCGTTCTTCTGCGGGGCCGGCAGCTATCGCCACCATATTCCGGCGGCGGTGGACTACCTGATCCAGCGGGGCGAGTTCCTGACCTCCTACACGCCCTACCAGCCGGAGATCGCCCAGGGCACGCTGCAATATCTGTTCGAGTTCCAGACCCAGGTCTGCCTGCTGACCGGCATGGAGGTCGCCAACGCCTCCATGTATGACGGCGCGACGGCCGCCGCCGAGGCGGTGACGATGGCCAACCGGGTGACCCGCCGGTCGAAGGCGGTCATCTCCGGCAATCTGCACCCGCACTATCGCGACACCATGGCCACGCTCGCGCGCTTCCAGGGCTTCACGCTCGACTGCGCCCCGCCCCGGCCCGAGGGCGAGGAGGAGCTGGCCGGGCGGATCGACGCCGAGACCTCCTGCGTCGTGGTGCAATATCCCGACCTGTTCGGAAATATCCGCGACTTCTCGGAGCTCGCCGAGGCGGCGCATGCGGCCGGCGCGCTGCTGGTGGTGGTCGTCACCGAGATCGTGGCGCTGGGCGCGCTCCGCCCGCCGGGCGCCATGGGCGCGGATATCGTCGCCGCCGAGGGCCAGTCGCTCGGCAATGCGATGAGCTTCGGCGGCCCGCATCTGGGCCTCTTCGCCGCCCGCACGCGCCATCTGCGCCAGATGCCCGGCCGGCTCTGCGGCGAGACCGTCGATGCCGACGGGCGGCGCGGCTATGTGCTGACGCTCTCCACCCGCGAGCAGCATATCCGGCGCGAGCGCGCGACCAGCAATATCTGCACCAATTCCGGCCTCTGCGCGCTCGCCTTCACCATCCATCTGACGCTGCTGGGCGAGACCGGCCTGAAGCGCCTGGCGGCGCTCAACCATGCCGGCGCGGCGCGGCTGGCGGACCGGCTGGGGGCGCGGCTGGTGACGCCCGCCTTCTTCAACGAGTTCACACTGCGCCTCGACGGCGATGCGGCGGCGGCGGTGGAGCGCCTTGCGGGCGAGGGCATTCTCGCCGGCGTGCCGGTCTCGCGGCTGCTGCCGGGCCAGGGGCTGGACGATCTGCTGCTGGTGGCGGTGACCGAGACGGCGAGCGACGAGGATATCGACGCCCTGGCGGAGGCGCTGGCATGACCGACACGAGCTTCGACACCGTCTCCGGCGATCGCGGCCTCCATATCGAGGAGCCGCTGATCTTCGAGCAGGACAGCCCCGGCGCGCTCGGCGTGGACTGGCCGGAGACGCGCGCCCCGCACCGGCTGGGCGCGCTCGCCCGCGAGGAGCCGATCGGCCTGCCGAGCCTCGCCGAGCCGACCGTGGTGCGCCACTACACGCGGCTCTCGCAGAAGAATTACGGCATCGACACCGGCCTCTTCCCGCTCGGCTCCTGCACCATGAAGCACAATCCGCGCCTGAACGAGCGTCTGGCGCGGCTGCCGGGCTTCGCCGACATCCACCCGCTGCAGCCGGAAAGCAGCGTGCAGGGCGCGCTGGCGCTTTGCCGGGAGCTGCAGCGCTGGCTCTGCGAACTCACCGGAATGCCGGCCGTGGCGCTCACGCCGGGCGCGGGCGCGCATGGCGAGCTTTGCGGCATGATGGCGATCCGCGCGGCGCTGGACGCCGGCGGCCCCGCCAACGCCGATCGCCGCCGGGTGCTGGTGCCCGATTCCGCGCACGGTACCAACCCCGCCACGGCCGCGGCGCTCGGCTTCGAGGTGGTCTCGATTCCCGAGGATGCGCGCGGGCGCGTCGATGCGGAGCGCTTCGAGGCGCTGCTGGAGAAGGACCGCACGGCGGCGGTGATGCTTACCAACCCCAACACCTGCGGCGTGTTCGAGAACGACATCCGCCGCATCGCGGACGGCGTGCACGCCGCCGGCGGCTATTTCTACTGCGACGGGGCCAATTTCAACGCCATCGTCGGGCGGGTGCGTCCGGGCGATCTCGGCATCGACGCCATGCATATCAACCTGCACAAGACCTTCTCGACGCCGCATGGCGGCGGCGGGCCGGGGTCGGGGCCGGTGGTGTTCTCCGAGGCGCTCGCGCCCTACGCCCCGGTGCCGCGCATCGTGGAGGAGGCGGACGGGCGGCTCCGCCTGGAGGAGGCGGACGCCGCCGCCTTCGGGCGCATGAAGGCCTTTCACGGTCAGATGGGCATGTTCGTGCGCGCGCTCGCCTACATGATGAGCCATGGCGCGGACGGGCTGCGCCAGGTTTCCGGCGATGCGGTGCTGAACGCCAACTATGTGCTGCGCCGGCTGGAGGACGCCTTCTCCGCGCCCTTCGCCCACGCCGGCCCGGCCATGCATGAGGCGCTGTTCGACGACCGCGCGCTGAAGGACACCGGCGTCACCACGCTCGACATCGCCAAGGCGATGATCGACGAGGGGCTGCATCCGATGACGGTCTATTTCCCGCTGGTGGTGCATGGCGCGATGCTGGTGGAGCCGACCGAGACCGAGACCCGCGCCAGCCTCGACCGCTTCATCGCCATCATGCGGGGCCTGGCGGAACGCGCCCATGACGGCGCGCCGCTGGCCGAGGCCCCGCGCCATGCGCCCCGCCGGCGGCTCGACGAGACGCAGGCCGCCCGCAAGCCGGTGCTGCGCTGGCAACCCGCCGGCTGACATGAGAAGGCCCCCTCTCCCGGCGGGGGAGAGGGGGCCTTTCCGGGAGCGGGAGGCCGGGGGCGGCGGTCACGCCCGCGCGGCCTCTGCGCCATGGAAGCTGCGGCCGAAGCGCGCCAGCAGCCGCGCCAGCCGGGCGAAGGCGTCGGCGAAGGCGTGGGCGCGAAGCTGCCGGCTGCGGGCCACGGCCCGGTCGATTTCGCTCTGGGTCGGGATGCGAGCTCTCGGAATCATCGGTTTATCTCCTGGTTCGACTTCCGTTGCATCCCAATTTATTACTTCTATCCGTATTTACAATGCGCAGAAAATCACTATGATATGTGCAAATTACGCAAAGGACGGCCGATGAACTCCCTGAACGCAATTCGCCTGTTCGCCCAGGCGGCAGAGGCCGGCAGCTTCTCCGAGGCCGGCCGCCGGCTCGGCATGGCGCCCTCCTCGGTGTCGCGCCAGGTGGCGGCGCTGGAGGACAGCGTGGGCGCGCAGCTGATGCACCGCACCACCCGCAAGCTGACGCTCACCGAGGCCGGCCGGCTCTATTTCGAGCGCGTCTCGCGCATTCTGGCGGAGCTGGACGAGGCCTCGGCCGCGGTCTCGCATCTGGAGGCCGCGCCGCGCGGCATGCTGCATGTCAACGCTCCGCCCGCCTTCGGCGTCCGGCATATCGCGCCGGCCATGCCGGACTTTCTCGCGCGCTTTCCCGAGGTGCGCATCGAGCTCACGCTCACCGACAGTTTCGTCAATCTGCTGGAGGTCGGCGCGGATCTCGCCATTCGGGTGGGCGAGCTGGAGGATTCGAGCCTGATCGCCCGCCGGCTGGCGCCCAACCGGCGCATTCTCTGCGCCAGCCCCGACTATCTGGCCCGCGCCGGAACGCCGGAATGCCCGCAGGACCTGGCGGCGCACAACTGCCTTGTCTATACGCGCCATCACGGCGATGTGAACTGGAACCTGGGCGGCCCGGACGGGCTGGAGGAGGTGCGGGTCTCCGGCAATCTGCGCACCAACGACGCCGAGGCGGTCCACGCCGCCGCGCTCGGCGGGCTCGGCATCGCGCTCCTGCCCTCCTGGGTGGTGGGGGCGGAGGTGCAGTCCGGCCGGCTGGTCGCGGTGCTGCCGCGCTACCGCGCCGCGCCGGGCGCGCTCGACACCGGCATCCATGCGCTCTACCCGGCCAACCGCCATCTCTCCATCAAGGTGCGCGCCTTCATCGATTTCCTGGTGGAGCGCTACGGACCCCGGCCCTATTGGGAGGAGCCGGCGGGCGATTGACCGCCCGCCGCCGGCTCCTATGCTCGCCCGGAGCGTCGGCGGGGGAGGATGCAGGCGATGAAATCCGGACGGGTGGCCTTCGGGCGCATGGAGGCGGTCTGTTTCGGCCAGCCGCTGGAGGAAGCCGCCGCGGCGGAGGCGACGCGCCTCGGCGCCTCGCGCATCCTGGTGATGGCGAGCGGCACGCTCAACCGCGAGACCGGCGAGATCGATCGGCTCCGCCGGGCGCTCGGCAACCGGGTCGCGGGCGTTTTCGACCGCATGGCGCCGCACACGCCGCGCGGCGATGTGATCGCCGCCGCCGAGGCCGCCCGCGCCGCCAAGGCCGACCTGATCGTCACCTTCGGCGGCGGCTCGCTCACCGACGGCGCCAAGGCGGTGCGCATGTGCCTCGCCAACGACATCCGCACGCCGGAGGGGATGGACGCCCTGCATGAGCCAGCGCGTGGGCCGGAGATCCCGCAGATCAGCATCCCGACCACGCTCTCGGCCGGCGAGTTCAGCGCGATTGCCGGCGTCACCGACGAGCGCGTGCGGGTGAAGCAGCTGTTCCGCCATGAAGACGCCATGCCGAGCGCGGTCATCCTCGATCCGAGGCCGACCGTGCACACGCCGGAATGGCTGTTCCTCTCGACGGGCGTGCGCGCCGTCGATCATTGCGTCGAGGGGGTATGCGCGGCCGAGGCCCATGACTGGGGCGACGCCCAGGCGCTGCGGGGCCTGGCGCTGCTGACGAGCGGCCTGGCGCGCGTCAAGGCCGAGCCCGGCGACCTGGAGGCCCGGCTCGATTGCCAGACCGGCGCCTGGCTCTCCATGGCGCCGCTCGCCTCCGGCGTGCCGATGGGCGCCAGCCACGGCATCGGCTATGTGCTGGGCGCGCTGTTCGACGTGCCCCACGGCCACACTTCCTGCGTGATGCTGCCGGCCGCGATGCGCTGGAACCGCCCCGCCAACGCCGGTCGCCAGAGCCTGGTCGCGGCGGCCATGGGCGAGGCCGGGCGCGAGGCCGGCGACGCGCTCGACGCCTTCATCGCCGGCTTGGACATGCCGCGCAGCCTGGCGGCGGTCGGCGTCGGGGCGGAGCATTTCGAGCGGATCGCCGAGCGCGCCATGGACACGCCCTGGGTCCCGCGCAATCCGCGTCCGATCGCCGGCCCCGCCGAGGTCATGGAAATCCTGCGCCTGGCCGCCTGAAGGCGCGCCGGCCGCCCCGCCCGCGAAGGAGAGACGCCAGCCCATGCCGATCATCGACGCCCAGGTGCACGCCTATGAGCGCGACCGTCCCGGCCGGCCCTGGATCGGGACGCTTGCCGGACCGCCCGAGGTCACCGGAGCCGACATGGTGGCGGCCATGGACGCGGTCGGCGTCGATGGCGCGGTGCTGGTCTCGCCCTACAGCATGTATCGCTACGATGCGAGCTATGCGCTGGAGGTGCGCGCCGCCTGGCCGGACCGCTTCGCGCTGGTCAAGCCGGTCGATCCGGCCGACCCGGCGGTGGCGGAGATCGTGGCCGACTGGGCGGCGGTCGAGGGCGCGGTGGCGGTGCGCATCATGCTGGCTTACGGGGTTGCAAGCGGGGCGGGAGACGCCGGCGTCGCGCGCATCCTGGAGGCCGCCGCGCGCGCCGGGCTGCCGGTCAACCTGCTTTGCTGGGGCGTGATCGACGAGGCCGACCGGCTGGCCCGCGCCCATCCCGGCACGCGGCTGGTGATCGACCATCTGGGGCTCAGACAGCCCTTCCACCCGCCGGTTCCGGACGAGCCGTTCGCGGAACTGCCGAAGCTGCTGGCGCTGGCGGCGTATGAGAATGTCGTCGTCAAGATCACCGGGGCCTGCACGCTCTCGCGCCAGCCCTACCCCTATGACGATATCTGGGAGCCGCTCTGGCGCATCTTCGACGCCTTCGGCCTCGACCGCTGCCTCTGGGGCACGGACTGGACCCGCGCGGTGGAGCTGCTGAGCTACGAGCAGGGCGTCGAGCCCTTCCTGCGGACCGACCGGCTGAGCGAGGACGACCGCGCCCGGCTGATGGGCGGCTCGCTGGCGCGCGTCTATGACTGGACGCCGGGCGCGCAGGGCGGGTAGTCACGCCCGGCGGCGGATCAGCCAGACGCCGAGCGTGGCGAGCGCGAAGCCGGGCCACATGGCGGCCGGCAGCGTCTCGCCCAGCAGCGCCCAGGCGAGCAGCGCGGTCACCGCCGGGACCAGATAGAAGTTCGACGCCGCGCGCCCGGCCTCGCCCTGGCGCAGCATGAAGAGCAGCAGCGCCATCGCGCCGAGCGACACCCCGAAGGTGAGATAGGCGAGCGCGCCGATCATGCCGGGCGTCCAGTCGGCGCGCGGCGTCTCCAGGGTCCAGGCGAACAGCCAGGCGACCGCCGCCGCCGCCGAGAGCTGCACGGCGTTGGCCCCCAGCAGCGGCGCGCTGCGGCAGAAGCGCGCGTGATAGAGCGTGCCGAGGGTGAGCGCGGCGACCGAGGCGAGCGCCAGGGCCACGCCGCGCGGCCGGCCGAGATCGAAGGCGCCGACGCCGGCGACCGCCGCCACCCCGGCCGCGCCCAAGAGGAAGCCCGCCCATTGGCGGCGCCGGAAGCGCTCGCCCAGCAGCGGGCCGGAGAGCAGCGCGGTGGCGAGCGGGTGCAGCGCGCCGATCAGCGCCATGGTGGCGCCCCGGATCTCGGTCATCGCCTGATAGGCCGCGCCCAGATAGCAGGCGTTGATGAGCGCGCCCGAGAGCGCCAGATGGAAGAGGCCGGCCGCGCCCGGCCGCCAGTCGCGCACGAGGAAAGGCAGCGCCAGCGCCAGCAGCCCGCCGGCGATGGTGAAGCGCAGCGCCAGGAAGTAGAAGGGGGTGACATCCGGCAGGCTCGCCCGGAAGGCGACGAAGGCGCCCGACCAGATCAGCACGAAGGCGAAGGGCGCGAGGCGGGTCAGCTTGCGCTGTCCTCGATCACCTCGCCGCCGAGCTCGTGGATGAAGGCGCGGACCTCTTCCGCCGCGCTGTCGATGCGCGCGCGGTCCGCGCCGCGCACCACCAGCGCCACGCCGGTGCCCTTGTCGGTGTTGTAGAAGGGGTAGGAGCCGAGATCGAGCTCCGGGAAGCGCTGCTGCACCGCGCCCAGCCCCCGGGCCAGCACGCCCTCGACCAGCCGGGTGGAGATCGAGCGCGAATGGATCACCGCGCCGCGCCGCAGCGTGGGCTTGGCCGCCTCGAACATGGACTGCATGATCTGCGGCACGCCGGCGAAGACGAACACATTCTCCATGCGGAAGCCGGGCGCGATCGAGACGGAATTATCCACCAGCTCCGCGCCGACGGGCGTGATCGTCATGCGCTTGCGCGCCTCGGTGAACTCCTGGCCGCGCCGGTCGTACCATTCCGCCAGCCGGCGATAGCTTTCGGGGTGGTAGTGCCATTCGGCCCCGAAGGCGGCGGCGATCGATTCCGGCGTGATGTCGTCATGGGTCGGGCCGATGCCGCCGGTGGTGAACACATAGTCGTAGCGGGCGCGCAGCGCATTGACCGCCGCCGCGATCTCCTCCGTGACGTCGGCCACGACGCGCACTTCGCGCAGCTGGATGCCGATCTCGTTCAGCCCGTTGCCGAGAAAGGCGATGTTTCTGTCCTGGGTGCGGCCAGACAGGATCTCGTTGCCGATGACGCAGAGCGCGGCGGTCACGGTGGCGGCCATGGGTTGAGCATTCCCGATGCGGCGGAAAGACCCCGAGCATACCCCGCCCGCGCCCGCTCTTGAAGCCGGCCGCGGCCGCCGCTACGCGCTCGGTCAGAAACGGAAGCGGAGGCCGATGCCGAGGCGGGTGTCGGGGTCGTGATGTTCGGCGGTGAGGAAGGCGGTCAGGCCGCCGGGGGTGGTAAAGGCGAGGCCGGTGGCGGCGTATCGGGCGGGCAGGCGCCATTCGGCAAATGGCGTCAGCAGGCCGGCGGGGGTGGCGAAGCCGTAGCCGGCGCGCGCCGTCAGGGAGAGGCGTTGCGGCGTGTCGTCGTCGCGCGTCTCGTCGAACAGGCGCTCGCGCGTGAGCGCGCCGCGCTGCTGTTGGCCCCATTGCGGGCCGAAGGCCAGCGAGAGGCCGCGCCCGCCCGCGCCCGGCGCCAGCCGCGCCTCCAGGCTCGCGCCCCATTCGCGCGCCTCGTCCTCGGAGTGCAGCGCCAGCCAGTGGCCGCTCGCGTCGAGGCCGAAGCGCCCGCCCGGCAGCGACAGGCGCGCGCCGGCGGAAAGCTCCGCGCCGGTTCCCGCCAGCCCGTCGCCGCCATCCTGGCGAACCGCCAGCGCCCCGCGCGGCTGAAGCCGCCAGCCCGATGCGCCGAGCGCGAGGCCGTCATGCGCCGCCTCCAGGCCGGCGCTGAGCCGCCAGCCGGTCGCCTTCAGCCCGCCGAGCGACGGGGCCGACGGCGCATCGTCGGTCTCCAGCTGCGTCAGGCTCGCCTGGCCGGTCGCCGCAAGCGCGAAGGCGCCCCGGCGCGCCACCGGCAGCCGACCGCCCACCGAGGCCGCCAGCATGGCGAGGTCGGCCCGCTCCACGGCTCCGGCCGCCGGGCGGTGCTCCGCCTCGCCCCGGCCCGCGCCCGCCACCAGACGCAGTTGGCCGCCGCCCTTCATCCCCAGTTGCAGATAGGGCCAGAGCGCGGTCAGCGCCGTCTCGACGCGCCCCTCCTCGCTGTCGAGGCGATAGTCGCTCTCGCCGTCGCTCTGCGAGAGCGCAAGCCCGGCGGCGAACCGCCCGCCGAGGCAGCCATCCAGCCCGAGCCAACCGGCGCGTTGCGAACCGTCATAGCGGCCCGCCCCGGTTGCGCCCTCGAAGCTCCGCCAGTCGCCCCGGCCCCAGACCGACCAGGCCGGGCCGGACGACGCCGCGCCCGAGGCCGCCAGCGGCAGCGAGAAGGCGCTGCCCCGCAGCAGCGCCGACCCCTTCAGCGTCCGGGCGACAAAGGCCGGGCGGCGGCTCCGCCGGTCGAGCCGCTCCCGCAGCGAGCGATCGGCAAGCCGCAACCCGCCGCCGACCCGCGACCCGGCGAGCGCCAGCGCCGGCCTCGCCGCCGATAGGCAGGGCGCGGCGTCGAAGCGCTGGGAGAGCGTCTCCACGGCGCCGGACAGCGTCGCCCGCGCTACGGCGGCCAGCGTCAGCTTCAGAAGCCGCCGCTCCTCCTCCACCGCCGGACGTGGCGTGGGCGTCGCCGTCGCGACGTTCGACGCCGCGCCGTCACCGTCATCGCTGACGGCGCGAACCTGAAAACCGTACGAGACGCCGTCGGTCAGTTCGAGCAGCGTGTGGCTCCGGGTCGCGGCGGCGCTGCCCGGAACGTCCGTCCAATCGTCGCCGAAGGCCGCATCGCCTTCGCGTTTGCGAAACTGCCACCTGTTGATGCTGTCGTCCGCGTCGAGCGTCCAGGATAACGCCACCACCCGCCTCGGTTCCGCCTCCGCGCTCAAGATCGCCGCCGCCGGACCTGGCGGGGGCGTCGCCGTCACGATGTTCGATTCCACACCGTCGCCGCCATAGCCGACCGCGCGGACGCGGAAGCTGTAGGCGGAACCGCTGGCGAGTTCGAGCAGCGTGTGGCTCCGGGTCGACTTGTCGCTCTCCGGCATGTCGGTCCACGTAGCGGTTGCGAAGTCGGCCGGATCCGACGTCGCGCCCTCAACCTTCTGGTACTGCCAATTCTCGATGCTGTCGTCCGCGTCGAGCGTCCAGGACAACGCCACCTGCCTCGGTTCTCCCACCGCGGTCAGCGTCGCCGCCGCCGGCGGCCCGGCCGGGGTCGCCCTCGCGATGTTCGACGCCGCGCCGTCACCGTCATCGCTGACGGCGCGGACCTGGAAACCGTACGAGACGCCGTCGGTCAGTTCGAGCAGCGTGTGGCTCCGGGTCGCGGCCGCGCTGCCCGGAACGTCCGTCCAATCGTCGCCGAAGGCCGCATCGCCTTCGCGTTTGCGAAACTGCCACTTGTTGATGCTGGTGTCCGCGTCGAGCGTCCACGACAACGACACCACCCGCCTCGCTCCCGCCTCCGCGCTCAAGATCGCCGCCGCCGGACCTGGCGTGGGCGTCGCCGTCACGATGTTCGATTCCGCACCGTCGCCGCCATAGCCGACCGCGCGGACGCGGAAGCTGTAGGCGGAACCGCTGGTGAGCTTGAGCACCGTGTGGCTCCGGGTCGACTTGTCGCTCTCCGGCATGTCGGTCCACGTAGCGGTTGCGAAGTCGGCCGGATCCGACGTCGCGCCTTCAACCTTCTGGTACTGCCAATTCTCGATGCTGTCGTCCGCGTCGAGCGTCCAGGACAACGCCACCTGCCTCGGTTCTCCCACCGCGGTCAGCGTCGCCGCCGCCGGCGGCCCGGCCGGGGTCGCCGTCGCGACGTTCGACGCCGCGCCGTCGCCGTCATCGCTGACGGCGCGGACCTGGAAACCGTGCGAGACGCCGTCGGTCAGTTCGAGCAGCGTGTGGCTCCGGGTCGCGGCGGCGCTGCCCGGAACGTCCGTCCAATCGTCACCGAAGGCCGCATCGCCTTCGCGTTTGCGAAACTGCCACTTGTTGATGCTGGCGTCCGCGTCGAGCGTCCACGACAACGACACCACCCGCCTCGCTCCCGCCTCCGCGCTCAAGATCGCCGCCGCCGGACCTGGCGTGGGCGTCGCCGTCACGATGTTCGATTCCGCACCGTCGCCGCCATAGCCGACCGCGCGGACGCGGAAGCTGTAGGCGGAACCGCTGGTGAGCTTGAGCACCGTGTGGCTCCGGGTCGACGCGTCGCTCTCCTCAATTTCGCTCCACGCGACGCTTGCGAAGTCGTTCGGATCCACCGTCGCGCCCGCAACCTGCTGGTACTGCCACTTCTCGACGCTCTCGTCCGCCGAGGAAACGGTCCACGACAACGTAACCTGCCTCGGTTCTCCCACCGCGGTCAGCGGCACGGCCGCCGGCGGCCCGGCCGGGGTCGCGAACTCGTCTTCGCTCGCTTGGCCGAATACGTCGCCGGTCGCCACGGCGCGGAGGCGGTAGCCGTAGCGCGTGCCGTTCGTGAGCGAGTGGCGTTGGATCGAAGTCATGTCCTTGGCGTCGACGCCAGGCGGCGCGGTAATATCGTTCCAGCGAGTGGGCCAGTCCGCGTCGCCGACCTTTTCCTTGTACTGCCATTTGGCGATGCCGGCCGCGTCGGTCGACTGGTCGTCCCATCGCAGCGTCATCGTCGCGTTGCCGGGCTCCAGCCGGAAATTCTGCGGCTGGCCGGGCGCCAGGTTGGGCGTCACCGGGTCGGACGCATCGGACGCCGGACCCTCGCCGCCCGCGGTCACGGCGCGGATCTTGAAGGTGTAGGCGGCGCCGTTCTGCAGCTCCTTTACCGTGTATGTGGTGGTTGTCGCGCCGCTCCCCGACATGTTCTCCCAGGCGCCGTCGCCGTTTTTCTCGTACTGATACTTCTGGATATTCGCATTGCCGGGGTCGGTCCAGAACAGCGTGACCTGCTTGTTCCCCGCCTCTGCCGTCGGCTTCGCCGGTTTCGCCGGCGCCGGCACCTGCGGCGTCGCCTCTGCCTCTCCCGATGGGCCGCTGTTTCCGTTGGCGCTCACCGCTCGGACCTGGAAGGTGTATGTTTCGCCGTTGGTCAGGCCGGTGACGTTGTAGCTGTTGTTGTCGTCATTGGTGGTATGATTGACGGTGCCCCAGCTGCCGTAGGAACCGCTCCCTTTCTTTTGCCGAATCTGATATCCCGATACGGTCGCCATCGTGGAGCCAGACGGGATACTGCGTGGTTTGTCCCAAGTCAGCGACACTTGGCCGTCTCCTCTGACTGCCCTTAGACTTCTAGGCGCATATGGCCGCTTTGCCGTCTTGAATAAAAGCGTGGTGTCAGCGGAGCCGCCGGAGGTGAAGGAAAACCGAACGCCTAAATTAAAGTCGTCGTCTTTCATTACTATCCCCACATCGCGGTCGAACGTGACCGTTCCAGTTGGTGAGTAATTGCTGCCGCTCAAATTGTTTGGATCAAGTTGTAAATATCTATGGTCACTAATTTCGAGTTGGAAAGCGAAATCCCCTTTGTTAAATTTAATGTACCCAGGCGTATTTACGGCTCTAAGGGTTTCATCACTAGTCAACCTACGTTGTCCATCATGGGTGTCATAACCTATTGTCGTTGGCTTGTAAATATTATATTGCGCGTGCGATTTTCCGTCATGTGACTCCGGGTGAATCCGAAATGTGTGGCCGATGCTGGTAGTATTCCTCACGTGTATAGTGTCGGCGTCTGCCGCAAGTGTCAGCGGTGTACTTGAAGCAGGAACACCGGTCAGCTCTCCGCTCGGCGTAATGGTGGATGTGCAGTTCTCCCCATTGTCATCGCAGCTCTCGCTGAAGGTGAAGGTGAGCGTGCCACCCGCCATGGCCGCCGGGGCGCCGCCGAGCAGGAGAGCTGCCCCCAGCAGCAGGAGAGCGCCGCGCGCCGCGCGGTCGGGCTGAATGCGGGGATGGGGCGTCGCTCCCTTGCGGGCACGGCGCGGGGGGGGGGGGGGGGGTAACTGGTGAGCGGACGCCGGCTGGCATTGCGGCCAACCAGCGCCATGCGGCTGCGACGAGGCGGGTTTGGGAGGAGAAGGACGAAAGTCGGGTTTTCGCGGTCATGGCTCCAGACCTCGTTCGGTTGACCGATTTCGGCAGCCGAACCGATAACAAAGCGAAAAAGTCGAATCAACTCGTTGTGAAGGGCGCTTCGAGAAAAATATGCCATTTTCCGAAGATATCGATATCAAGGGCGCTTTATATCAACAAACATCATAACAATGTGGGAATTACGGGCGAGCCTCTCGACACCCCGTCTGCGCGCGCCTTCGGGGTTCCTGGAAACATCACATTTTTATATTGTTATGATGTCTTTCCGGGCATCATGCAGCATGTCCAGCGGCGCGCCGGCCTCCACAGGCCCTGGCGCCTACCCGGCGGCCTGCGCGTCTCTCGCGGCGCGCATCTCGGCGCGCGCGCGTTCGGTGGCGGCGGGATCGGGGGAGCGGCCGTCTTCGGCGAGGATGACGCCGTAGTCGCGGCGGGCGGCTTCGGGGGAGAGGAGGTCGTCGCGGATGTCGCGGGCGACATGCGCCGGGTCGCGGTCGAGCGGGTCGCCCCAGCCGCCGCCGCCGGCAAGCTCGTGCAGGAACGTGTCGCCGGCGTGGATGGTGCGGGTGATCTTGGAGGCGACCGGCTCGCCGTTCAGCCGGTTCGACCCCGGCGCGCCCGGCGCCCCGCCCGCGAGGCCGTAGGGGCGGAAGGCCATGCGGTCGGCGCGCACCTGCAGCACGGCCTCCCGCTCCAGAAAGCGATATTCGCGCCGGTAGGGCGCGCCGCCGCGAAACTTGCCCGCGCCCATGCGGTCCGCCACCAGATCGTAGCGCAGGATCTGGATCGGCTGTTCGGCCTCGGTGGTCTCGACCGAATGCGAGGCCATGTTGGCGAACATGTTGGCGTTGCCCTCCAGCCCGTCGGCGAAGGGCCGTCCGCCCCAGGTGCCGCAGGCGAAATCGACATAGATATAGGGCCGCCGCTCGCTGTCGTAGCCGCCGATGGAGATGCCGGTATTGCCGCCGTCGGAGGCGGCGAACACCTTGTCGGGCGCGGCCTGGGCGAGCGCCCCGAAGGCGCAATCGACCATGCGGAAGCCGGTCAGCCCCCGCGCCGCGCAGGCCGCCGGCGGCACGGCGTTGGCGATGGTGCCCGCCGGCGCGCTCACCCCGATGGCGCGGAAGACGCCCTCATTGTTGGGAATGCCGGGCGGCAGGATGGAGCGCACCGCGCACCAGGTCGCGGCCTTGGTGTAGGAGAGCGTGTTGTTGATGGCGCCCTTGACCTGCTCGGCCGAGCCGGTCCAGTCGGCGTGCATGGCATCGCCCGACTTGGTGAAGGTGACGAACAGGCGGATGGGGCGGCCGATATCGATGCCGTCATCGTCGATCCAGTCCTCGAAGGACCAGCTGCCGTCCGGCAGGTCCGCGAGCGCGGCGCGCGTCAGCCGCTCGGCATAATCGATCACCGCCTCCATATAGACGCCGACGCGCGCCTCGCCATAGCTCTCCACCAGCTCCAGAAAAGCGGTCTCGGCGATATGGCAGGCGGCGAGCTGGGCGCGCAGATCGCCTGCGAGCCGCACCGGCAGGCGCACATTGCGCTCGATCAGCGCCCAGAGCGTCTCGTTGCGCCGGCCCCGCTCGAACAGCTTGAGCGGCGGGATGCGCAGCCCCTCCTGATAGATCTCGGTCGAGTCGGACGCATTGGAGCCGGCGACGCGCCCGCCGACATCGGTGTGGTGGCAGATGGTGCAGGCGAAGGCCAGCCGGCGCCCCTCGCGGAAGATCGGCTGGAAGACGAAGATATCCGGCAGATGCATGCCGCCGTCGAAAGGGTCGTTCAGGCAGAAGATGTCGCCCGGATGGATGTCGCCCTCGAAGCGCTCCACCACGGTGGCGAGCGCGGTCGGGATCGACCCCAGATGGCCCGGCAGGGTCAGCCCCTGCGCCACCAGCCGCCCGTCGGCGTCGGCGAAGGCGGTGGAGAAGTCCATATTGTCGCGCAGCACGCCGGAATAGGTGGTCCGGCAGATGGTGAGCGCCATCTCGTCGGCGATCGAGAAGAGCGCGTTCTTGAACAGCTCGAAGGCGATGGGATCGTCGATGTCGGTCATGGGCGGGCAGCAAAGCACAAGCGGCGCGCCGGGGCCAGACGCAAAGCCCTCATCCCGCGCCCGCCGCATGGCGCCCGGCGCGCCGGCCGAACACCGCGCCGCGCATCACCGAGGTGGCCCCGGCATAGTCCCCGTAATAGAGGCCGGCCGTCTCGCCGGCGGCGTAGAGGCCCGCAATCGGGTCGCCGTCGAGGTCGATGACGCGGCCGCGGGCGTCGGTGCGCAGGCCGCCGAAGGTGAAGCAATTGGCGCAGATCATCGGCCAGGCGCGGAAGGGCGGGCGGGTGAGCGGGCGCGCCCAGTGGCTCTTCGGCGGCGCGAGGCCGGCCGTCGCCAGCCCGTCCAGCGCGTCCGGGCGGAAGGCGCGGGCGTCCTCGGGGCAGGCGGCGTTATAGGCCTCGAGCGTGGCGGCGAGCGCCGCCGGGTCGAGACCGGCCGCCTCGGCCAGCGCCCCGAGGCTCGCCGCCTCCAGCGGGCGGCGGTCGCTGCGCACCGTGCGCGGCCAGTCCGGGACATCGTCGAGCCCGGCGTCGAACACCGCCCAGGCGAGGCCCTGCGGCTGCTCCAGCACCCGGCGCGCCAGCGCCTCATAGGTCGCGTCCACCGGCCCCGGCGCCTCGTCGGCGAAGCGCTGGCCCCGGCGGTTCACCAGCACGCCATGGCCGTAATGCAGCAGCACCGGCTCGCTCGCGCCGGAGCGCGGATCGACCGGCTGGGCGTGGAAGGCGCCATAGTCGCCCGCCGGCGCGGCCCCGGCCGCCAGCCCCATGGCGACGCCCTCGCCGCGATTGAAATAGCCGCCCCGCGCCACCGGGCGGGTCCATTGCGCCTTGGGGCCGAGATAGCGCGTCAGCATTTCCGGATTGCCCTGGAAGCCGCCCGAGGCCAGCACCACGCGGCCCCGGAAGCGCCGCGTCCGCCCGTGCGAGACGGCGCAGACGCCCTCGACGCGGCCCTCCCCGTCGCGGATCAGCTCGCGCGCCGCCGTCTCGTAATGGATGGGCGCGCCCCGGCGCTCGACCTCCGCCGCCAGCGCCTCGATCAGCGCCAGCCCGCCGCCCACCGGCGCGATCCGGCTGGTGGACTGGAAGGCGAAATAGGTCGGCAGGAAGTCCCAGCGGACGCCGAAGCCTTCCAGCCAGCGGAGCGTCGGCCCGGCTTCCTCGCCCCAGACGCGGATCAGCTCCGGGTCGGTGAAGGCGAGGGCGCGGAGCGGGCGCGGCCAGTCCTCATAGGGGCGGCCGGCGTCGCGGATGAACTCGGGATCGAAATGCCCGCCGGCATTGGCCGCGAGCCGGTCCTCGAAATCCTCCGCCACGCGGTCGGGATCGCGCATCCGCCAGAAGCTCTCGGTGTGGCGGGTGTTGCCGCCGCGCTCGGCGCGCGGGGCGCGCTCCAGCAGCGCCACCCGCGCGCCCGCCTCCAGCGCCGAGACTGCGGCGGAGAGCCCGGCAATCCCGCAACCGACAATGACGACATCCGCGCTCATCCGCCCGCCGGAAGCCTCACCCGGTCTTCTCCATGGCGGCGCGGACATCGGCGCTGCGGTCGCGCGGTTCGGTGGCGACCATGGCGATCTCCGCCACCATGGCGCGGCGCGGCAAGGCGAGCGCCATCATGATGGCGGCCGAGACATCCTCGGGCTGCATCATGGTGGCGCGCGCGGCGGCGTCGGGCGGCAGCGCGCGGCGGTCGAGAATCGGCGTATCGACCTCCCCCGGCAGCACCGTGACGCAGCGCACGCCATGCTGGCAGACCTCCGCCGCCAACACCTCCATCCAGGCGCGCACGGCCGCCTTGGCGGCGCTGTAGGGCGCGCCCGCCATGACGCTCGGGCGCACCGCCGCCATGGAGGAGACCGTGACCACATCGCCCGCCCCGGCCCGGATCATCCCCGGCAGCAGCGCGCGGGTCAGCATGGCGGGGCCGAGCGTGTTCACATCCATGACCGCGCGCCACTCCTCCGGCCCCACATGGCGGGTGCTGCGCACCAGCGAGGAGAAGCCGGCGTTGTTGACCAGGACATCGACCGGCCCCGCCGCCTCCGCCAGCCGGAAGGCCTCCTCGGGATCGGTGAGGTCGGCGGTCTCGACGGCCACGCCCCGGCCGGCCTCGCGGGCGGCCTCCTCCAGGGGCTCGCGGCGCCGGCCGCAGATGGTGACGCGCGCCCCGGCGGCCGCGAGATCGAGCGTGAGCCGCCTGCCGATGCCGGTGCCGGCCCCGGTCACCAGCGCATGTTTGCCTGCAAATGCTGTCATGGGAGTTCAGTATCCTCGGTCCGTGTCCACGGGATGGGTGAGCGGTTCGCCGGCGAGCGCGCGGCGGATGTTCTCCGCCACCAGCGCCGCGCCGGTAATCGGGTTGGTCACGCCCGCGACATGGGGCGTGAGCCGCACCTTGGGGTGGCGCCAGAGCGGGTCGCCCGGCGGCAGCGGCTCGGGGTCGGTGACATCCAGGAAGGCCCCGCCCAGCCGGCCGCCGTCCAGCGCCGCGAGCAGCGCCGGCTGCGAGACCAGCGCGCCGCGCGCCGCATTGATGAGGAACGCGCCCTCGGGCAGCCGGGCGAGCCGGCCGGCGTCCAGCAGGCCCTGCGTCTCGGGCGTGAGCGGCAGCAGCAGCACCAGAAACTCGCTCTCGGCGAGCAGCGCGTCCAGCCCCTCCGGCCCGTGGCGGCTCTCCAGCGGCCCGAGCGCGCGCGGCGTCCGCGTCCAGCCGGCGACCCGGAAGCCGAGGCCCGCCAGCGCCTCGCCCGCCCGCCGGCCGATGCCGCCGCAGCCCAGAATGCCGACCCGGCGCGGCTCGAAATGCGCCTCGAAGCGCTCGCGCCACAGGCCGCGCGCCTGCTGCGCGCCATAGGCCGGCATGTTGCGGGCGAAATGCAGCACGGCGTGGACGACCCAGCCGGCGAGCGCGGTCTGCATCCAGGGATCGACCAGCCGGGCCGCCGGCACGCCGGGCGGCAGGTCCGCGACGAAGCCATCGACCCCGGCCCCGGCGGAGAGCACCGCGCGCAGGCCGGTCATGCCCTCGAACAGGCCGGGCGCGCTCGTGAACAGCAGCACGAAGCGGGCCTCGGCCGGATCGCCGATATCCGGCCAGTCGCGGATCTCCAGCTCGGGCAGGCGCCGCGCAAGCTCCGCCTTCCAGAGCGCATCCTCGCCCGCGCCCCCGGTCTTGCAGATCAGCACCATCGCGCGCGTCATCCTTCATGCTAGGCTCCGCCCATCATGACGCCGGACGAGGCCAGGACCAAGGCCGGGGAGGCGGTCATCGAGAATATCGGCTCGCTGGCCGACGCCGTGGCGGCGCTCGAGGCCTGCCCGGCCCGGCGTGTCGTGCTGGCCAGTCCGCCGGGCGCGGCGCTGACGCTCGGGCCGCTCTTCTTCCGCGCCCTGATGGACCTGGCGGCCGCGCGCTTCCCGGACCGGACGATTTGCGGCAGGCTGGATTGCGCCGACCGGCCGGGCCTGGCGATGGCGGCGCTCCGCCACGGGCTCGACGCGGCGGTGGCGACCGACGACGACCGCTTCGCCCGCCTGCAGGCGATGGCGCGCGCCTCCGGCCGGCGTCTGGTGCGAAAGTGCGGACCGGACGGGCCGCAAGCGTGTATGCTGCCCGCCGGAACGAGCGGGCGGCATCCGGGAGAAGACGATGGCGACGATTGCGCCGACACTCGATGAGCGGCCCGACTGGCGCTATCTGCTGAACGAGATCTATCGCATCTACCGGCACAGCTCCGCCGGCGGCAGCCCGCCGATTCGCGCCCACCACCGGCTGGTGCGCGCCCGGCTGAACCGCGCCATGACGGAAAACCCCTTCGTGCTGGAGCGCAAGCCGCGCCGCAAGCCGGTCTGCGCCCATCTCGGCCGCGCGCTCGACAATGGCAAGCGCTTCGGGCCGGAGGCCATCGTGCGCACCGTCGAGACGGTGGCCCCGGCGCTGGTCTGGCGCTACGGCTACCGGTCGATGCCGGGCAAGCTCTCGCGCAATTTCGCCTATGCGGAGTTTCTCGGCCCCTACGGGCCGGTGATGGCCGAGGATCTGGTGCTGGGCTGCGTGCTGTTCGCGCCCCGCACCACCTATCCGAGCCATGCGCATGCCGGCGTGACCGAGAGCTATATCTGCCTCTCGGGCGCCATGTCGCAGAACGACGTCGCCGTCTATACGCCCGGCTCGATGATCCTCAACACGCCCGATTTCGACCACAAGATCACCACCTGCTCGCTGGAGCCGACCCTGCTGCTCTACGCCTGGACCGGCACCATCGCCGATCTCGCCGAGCAGGAGATGACCTTCCGGCGCCCGCGGCCGAGAGGCCGCAAGCTTGAAATCGACGCCGGGCCGGCGTAAGCCGGAAGGCGGTCCCGACAGGAGCAGGAGCCAGTCCGATGCGCGTCACCGATCCGGTCCGGAAGATTCTCGCCGGCTATGAAAGCGACAATCCCGGCGTCAAGGCGAACCTGGCCCGGATGCTGATGCAGGGCCGGCTGGCGGGGTCCGGCAAGCTGGTCATCCTGCCGGTCGATCAGGGCTTCGAGCATGGGCCGGCGCGCAGCTTCGCGCCCAACCCGCCCGCCTACGACCCGCATTACCATTTCCGCCTGGCGCTGGACGCCGGCCTCTCGGCCTACGCCGCGCCGCTCGGCATGATCGAGGCCGGCGCCGACAGCTTCGCCGGCCAGATTCCGACCATCCTCAAGATGAACAGCGCCAACAGCCTGGCGCGCGTCAAGGACCAGGCGGTGACGGCCTCGGTGGCGGATGCGCTGCGGCTCGGCTGCTCGGCGATCGGCTTCACCATCTATCCGGGCGCGGACGACCAGTTCGAGATGATGGAGGAGATCCGCGCGCTCGCCTGCGAGGCCAAGGCGGTCGGCCTCGCCGTGGTGATCTGGAGCTATCCGCGCGGCGGCGACCTGTCCACCCCCGGCGAGACGGCGTTCGACATCTGCGCCTACGCCGCGCATATGGCCTGTCTCCTGGGCGCGCATATCGTCAAGGTGAAGCCGCCGACCGAGGCGCTGGAGCTGGAGGCGGCGGCGAAAGTCTATCGCGAGCGCGGCATTCCGGCGACCGCGATGGCGGATCGCATCCGCCATGTGGTGCAGTCCTGTTTCGACGGGCGGCGCATGGTGGTGTTCTCCGGCGGCGCGGCGCGCGACACCGACGGGCTGCTGGCCGAGGTGCGCGAGCTTGCCGCCGGCGGGGCGACCGGCTCGATCGTCGGGCGCAACGCCTTCCAGCGCCCGCGCGAGGAGGCGCTGGACCTGCTCGGCCGCATCGTCGATATCTATCTGGAAGCCGCATGACCCTGCCCGATATCGAGAGCTGGCACGCGCATGTCTATTTCGACCGGGCCAGCAAGACGCGGGCCTGGGAGCTGAAGCAGCGCGCGGCCGAGGTCTTCGGCGAGCGCGTCACGGTCGGACGCTTCCATGAGCGCCCGGTCGGCCCGCATCCGATGTGGAGCTTCCAGATCGCCTTCGGCCCGGAACTGCTGGCGGAACTGCTGCCCTGGCTCGCCTTCGAGCGCGACGGGCTGATCGTGCTGGTCCACCCCAACGCCGGCGACGATCTGCTGGACCATCGCGACCGCGCGCTGTGGATGGGCGCGGGCCTCGACCTCAATCTCGCCCTGTTCGAGAAAGCCGCCGAGCCCGCCGGCTAACCCCGCCCGATAAAGGGCATGCCGTTGGCCATGACGGTCAGGAAGGGCACATTGGCGTCGAGCGGCAGGCTGGCCATATAGAGCACCGCGGCCGCCACATGGCGCACGTCCATCACCGGCTCGACGCGGGTGGAGCCGTCCGGCTGCAGCACGCCCTTCTTCATGCGCTGCGTCATCGGCGTCTCGGCGTTGCCGATATCGATCTGGCCGCAGGCGATGTCGAAGTCGCGCCCGTCCAGGATGGTGGAGCGGGTGAGGCCGGTCACGCCATGCTTGGTGGCGGTGTAGGGCGCGGAATTGGGGCGCGGGACATGGGCCGAGATCGAGCCGTTATTGACGATGCGCCCGCCGCGCGGCGCTTGCGCCTTCATCATGCGGAAGGCCTCGCGCGTGCAGAGAAAGCTGCCGGTGAGATTGGCGTCCACCACCGCCTGCCACTGGGCGAGCGTCAGCTCCTCCAGCGGCACGGGCGGCGCGCCGAAGCCGGCATTGTTGAACAGGAGGTCGAGGCGCCCGAAGCGCGCGCCGAGGGCCTGGAAGAGCGCCTTCACCTGCGCTTCGTCGCCCACATCGCAGGAATGCGCGAGCGCCCGGTCGGGCGCGCGCGCGGCCACCGCCTCCAGCGGCTCCACTCGCCGCCCGGCCAGCGCCACCTCGTAGCCCGCATCGAGCAGCGCCTCCGCCACCGCCTGCCCGACGCCCGATCCCGCGCCCGTCACCAGTGCAACCGGCATCCCGCCCGTCCTCCCTTCGCGATTCGACAGCCCGAAAGTAGAGCCTTTACCCCACCCGCGAAACCGCCTCGCTCGGCCTCGCGGGCGTCAGGCGAAGAAGGCGGTCATGGCGGCGGCGACTTCCGCCGGGCGGTCGAGCTCGGCCAGGTGGCCGGCGCCGGGCACGACCTCCAGCCGGGCCTCGCCGCCGAGCTTGCGGACCATGCGCTCGCCATAGCTCACCGGCAGGATGCGGTCCTCCGCGCCCCAGAGCAGCAGCGTCTCGGCGCGCACGCGGCCCAGCCGCTTCTCCAGCCCGCTATTGCCGAGCGGCCAGAACACCCGCGCCGACGCCTCCATGGCGCGCGTCTGCTCGATCGGCCACTCCACCGAATTGGCGCCCTCCGGCGCGGCCTTGAGCGCGTTCCAGTTCTCCGGATCGGCGCAGAGCATTCCCGGCAGTTCCGGCAGGCGCTGCGCCCAGGGGTCGGTCATCGGCTCGGCCTCGTCGAACAGGCCCCAGGGCGCGATCAGCGCCAGCCGGGAGACCTTGTGCGGCCAGAGCGCGGCCACCTCCAGCGCGAAGGAGGCCCCCGGCCCGGACCCGGCCAGCAGCGTGTCGGCGTCCTCCAGCCCGCAGCCGTTCAGCAGGTCGCGCACCGCCAGCACCCAGTCCAGATGCTCGTCGAGCTTGCCGTGCCCGAGGCCGCCGGGCCAGCCGGGCAGCGACGGCGCGACCACCTCATGGCGCTCCGCCAGCCGGTCGAGAAAGGCCGGCCATTTCGGCAGGCCGCCATGCCCGGCGAGGAAGGCGACCGGGCGCCCCGCGCCCTTGCGCCAGACCCGGCAGGGCTCGCCGTTCACATCCACATGCGCGACGGAGGGAGCGGTCATGCCCCTATTCCGCCGCCACGGGAAGCGCGCGCAGCGGGTCGGGCCGGGCGCGCTCGGCGGCCGCCATCGGCGTCGGCCACCAATGATTCTCCCACTCCGACCAGATGTCCTGCAATTGCGGCATCACCTGCTCGGCGTAGAGGCGGGTGTTGTAGTTGGCCAGCTGCTTGTCCATGTTGCCGAACTGCAACAGCAGCATCAGCTGGCCGAAGCGCAGGTCGCGCACGATGCCGCGCAGCTTTTCCGCCACCTGGTCCGGCGTGCCGATGACGACATAGCCGTTCTCCAGAATGGCGTCGAACTCGCGCGCCGACTTGCTGACCTGCAAGGCCTTGCGGTTGCGGAGCGCCGCATTGGCGACCTGGCTCTGGATGCCGGCGCGCTGCGTGGCTTCCGTGGTGTAGCCCGGCGGGGCGGCGAAGCGCGGATCGATATGCAGGCAGCGCCCGTAGAAATATTCCGCCGGCTCGCGGTAGAGCCGGTAGGCCTCCGCCTCGGTCTCGGCGACGCCGACAAATTGCAGGAAGCCGGCGCGATAGGGGTTCGGCTCCTTGCCGAGCCGGCGCATCTCCTCCCAGAAGCCCTGCATGGTCTGGAGGCCGGCCTTGTAGCCGAAATAGGACAGGTAGCAATAGACATAGTCCATCTCGGCGCACCAGCGCCAGGTCTCGACCGAGCCGCCGCCGGGAATCCAGACCGGCGGATGCGGCTTCTGGATCGGGCGCGGCCAGATATTCACATAGCGCTGCCGGTTGAAGCGCCCGTCGAAGGCGAAGGTGTCGGGCTCGGTCCAGGCCCGCATCACCAGGTCGTGGGCCTCCAGATAGCGCTCGCGCAGCAGGCTCGGATTCTGGCCGTAGGCGTAGCAGGTGTCCATCGGCGAGCCGACCGGGAAGCCCGCGATCAGCCGCCCGCCGGAGATGCAGTCGATCATCGCGAACTCTTCCGCGACGCGCGTCGGCGGGTTGTAGAGCGCGAGGCTGTTGCCCATGACGCAAAGCGCCGTGTCGGGGCTGGCGCGCCGGGCGAGGGCGGACGCGATCAGATTGGGCGAGGGCATCAGCCCGTAGCCGTTGGAATGGTGCTCGTTGCAGCAGATGGCGTCGAAGCCCATGTCGGCCGCGAACTCCATCTCGTCCAGGAAGTCGTTGTACATGTGGTGCGCGCGCGCCGGGTCGAAGAGGCGGGAGTGGATATCGACCCACACGGAGGGGTTCTGCTCCCGGAAATCGTCCGGCAGCTCGGTATAGGGCATGAGGTGGAACCAGAGATGCTTCATCGCGCCTTCCCGCCTTCGGTCTCGTTCGCACGGCGCGCGGAGTATCGCCGCCGCCCCGCCGCCGCGCAAGCCGGCGCGCGGCGAGGCGGGGCGCGGGGCGTCAGCGGTCGAACAGCACGCTCGGCAGCCAGGTGGCGGTGCCGGGGAAGAAGAACACGATCAGCAGGCCGATCACCTGCAGCATCATGAAGGCCGCCATGCCGCGATAGATATCCCCCAGCGACCAGTTGGGCGCGACGGCGCGCAGATAGTAGGCGGCCATGGCGACCGGCGGCGAGAGGAAGGCGGTTTGCAGATTGACCGCGACCAGCGTGCTGAACCAGACCAGATCGAAATTCAGCTTCACCACCACGGGCACGAACACCGGCAGGAAGATGAACACCACCGCCGGCCATTCCAGCGGCCAGCCGAGGATGAAGATCACCACCATGAGGACGGCCAGCAGGCCGAGCGGCTCCAGCGGCAGCGACAGCATGAAGTCGGTGAGCAGCCCGCCGGTGCCGAGCCGGGTGAAGACGGCGCCGTAGATGTTGGAGGCGACCGCGAGGAACAGCACCAGGCTGGAGGTGGTGAGCGTGTGGCGGCAGGCCTCGACCAGGATGCGCCAGGTGAGGCGGCGATAGGCGACGGTGAGCAGCGTCGCGCCGAGCGCGCCCATGCCGGCCGCCTCGGTCGGCGTGGCGATGCCGAGAATGATGCTGCCGAGGGCGGAGAACATGATGACCGCGAGCGGCACGATGCCGGAGAAGAACTCGCGCAGGATCTCGCCGGTGGAGCTCGCCCGGTCCTCGGGCGGCAGGGGCGGGCCGAGCTCGGGGTTGAGATAGGCGCGGATCATCGCATAGCTGACATAGAGGCCGGCCAGGATGAGGCCCGGAATGAGCGCGGCCGCGAACAGGTCGATGACCGAAACGCCGATCACCGGCCCCATGACCAGCAGCATGACGCTCGGCGGGATCAGGATGCCGAGGCAGCCGCCGGCGGCGATCACGCCGGCGGACATGCGCGGGTCGTAGCCGGCCCGGCCCATGGCGGGCGCCGCCATCATGCCCATGACGGTGATCGAGGCGCCGATGATGCCGGTGGCGGTGGCGAACAGGGTCGCGGTGCCGAGCACGCCCAGATAGAGCGAGCCGCGCACCGGGGCCAGGATGAACTGGAACGATCGGAACAATCGCTCCATCAGCCCGGCGCGCTCCAGGATATGGCCCATGAAGATGAACAGCGGCGCGGCGGCCAGCGTGCCCTCCTTCATCAGGCCGAGCGTCTGGAAATACATCTGGTAGAAGACCGACTGGCCGAAGGTGGCGTAGCCGAAGCCGGTCGCCAGGATGATGAGCGTGAAGGCGATCGGGAAGCCGACGAAGATGCCGGCGATCAGCGAGCCGAGCAGGACCAGGCCCAGAATGTCGGGACTCATACCTCGCTCCCGATGTTCTCCGCCTCTTCGAGCAGCGGGCGGTTTTCCACCATGGCGTAGATGCTCTTGCAGAGTTCCGAGACGCCCTGGAACAGCAGGAGCGCGGCGGCGGCCGGGATGGTCGCCTTGAAGGGCACGATGCTCGGCCCCCAGGGCGTTACGTCCGAGCGCTCGGCGGTCTTCCAGGCGTGCAGGAACTCTTCCCAGCCGACGATGAAGAAGAACGCCATGCCGGGGAAGAAGGCGATGACATAGAGCACCGTGTCGATGGTCCCGCGCCGGCGGAAGGACCAGTTGTTGTAGAAGATGTCGGTGCGGACATGGCCGCCCTTCATCAGCGTGTAGCCGGCGCCCAGCATGAAGAAGGCGCCGTAGATCATGTAGGTCATCTCGTAGGACCAGTCGGTGGGCGCGTCGAACACATAGCGCGAGATCACCTCATGGCAGACGACATAGAGCAGCGGCAGGGTGAGCAGCGCGAACACCCAGCTGCCCAGCCAGTCGGTCACGCCGTCGATGAAGCCGACGGCCTGCCGCATCCGGTGTTCGACCCTCTCGTTCATCCCGGTCCCCTCCGGCCCCGCGCGGGCGGGTCCTACATCAGGAAAACGCCCTTGCCCGTCGTCTGGGTGTCGAAGAGCCGGTAGGCCTCCTCCGCCTGGTCGAGCGTGTATTCATGCGTGAACAGCGCATCCACATCGATGCCGCGCTCGGCGACGAAGCGGGCGCATTCCGCCTGGCCGTTCTTGGAGAAGGTCCAGGAGCCGACCAGGGTCACCTGGCGGCGCAGCATGTCGTTCGACACATCGATGGTCACATCGCCGCCCTCGCCGACGAAGCAGGCCGTGCCCCAGCTGCGCACGCAGCGCACCGCGTCGCGTCGGGCCTCGGGGCTGGAGCTGCAATCGAGCGATTTCTGCGCGCCCTCGCCCCCGGTCAGGTCGCGGATCGCCTGCACCACGTCGTTGGAGCGCGGATCGACCGTCTCGTCCGCGCCGAAGCGCCGGGCGAGCTCCAGCCGCTCGGCGCCGATGTCGAGCGCGATCACCCGCGCGCCCATCGCCTTGGCGAGCTGGGTGGCGCTGAGGCCCACCGGCCCCTGGCCGAAGATCGCGATGGTCTCGTCGCCGGCAAGCCCGAGGCGCTTCAGCGCCCCGTAGGCGGTGCCGGTGCCGCAGGAGATCGCGGCTCCGGTCTTGAAGGACAGCTCGTCCGGCAGCTTCACCAGCGTGTGCGCCGGCACTTTCATGTAGGCGGCGTGGGCGCCATGGCCGGTGGCGCCGAAGACGGTGCTGCCGTCGAGGCACATTTGCGACCAGCCCTGCCGGCAATGCTTGCACACGCCGCAGCCATCGTAATGGTGGTCCATCACCCGGTCGCCGACCCTGGCGAGCGCCTCCGGCACGCCCTCGCCGACGGCCGCCACAACGCCGCAAGGCTCGTGGCCCGCAATGACCGGACCGCTGGCGGCCGCCATGCCGAGCGCCGCCGCGCCGCCCTTGACGCGGTAGAATTTGAGATCGCTGCCGCACATGCCCGACGCCTTGATCTCCAGCACGACCTCGCCGGGTCCGGGCTCGGGATCGGGAAAGTCCATCATTTCGAGCTGGCGGTCGCCGAGGAACACGACGGCTTTCATGGGCTCTGCCTCCAGGCGCGGGGGTTCGGACGGGACGCGACCGGCGCGCCGCCCGCCACCTCATGATGACGGGCGGCGCGCCATGCGTCTATTGCGGCCAGTAATAGTTGGCCAGCCAGTCGTAATCGACCTGCGCGAAGCGCCGGCCGGGCACCACCATGGCGGCGTATTCGCGCTGCGATTCCAGCACCTTCTTGAAGAAGGGGTTCTCCTGGACCGCCTTGTCGCGAATCTCCTCCCAGGCCTTCATCTGGCCGGCCAGGATGCTGTCCGGCGTGCGGCGGAACTGGACGCCGGCCTCCTGGAGCTTGGCGATGGCGATCGCGTTCAGCTTGTGGGTGCGGATCTGCTGGTAGAGCGTCACCTCCCAGGTCGCCGACTTGACGATCTCCTGCAGGTCCGAGGGCAGGCCGCGCCAGACCTCGCCATTGACGATCAGCTCCAGCAGCGTCGCCGGCTCATGGGCGGACGGCAGGTAGTAATATTTCAGGATCTGGTGGAAGCCCATGTCGATATCGGCGGCGGGGCCGGCCCATTCGGCGCAGTCGATGATGCCGCGCTCGACCGCCGGCAGGATTTCGCCGCCCGACATGTTGACGGTCTTCATGCCCGACTTGGACATGACCTCGCCGGTGATGCCGGTGGCCCGGCATTTGATGTCCGCCAGGTCCTCCCAGTCCTTGAGCTCGCGCTTGAACCAGCCAAGCGGCTGGTTACCGACCGGCGAGATCGGGAAGGCGATCACGTCGCGCTGGAGCACATCGCGGAAGAACTCCTGATAGAGGTCCCAGCCGCCGCCGTCATAGACCCAGCCGAAATAATCGACCCAGTCGAACCCCCAGGGCCCGCCCGGCGCGGGGCCGAACAGCGCCGCGGCGCGGTTCTTGCCGACATAGTAGGCCGCGGCCGAGAAGCCGGCGTCCAGCACGCCGCGCGCGGTGGCGTCGAGAACCTCGAAGGAGGGCACGATCGCGCCGCCGGGCAGCACTTCCACTTCCAGGCGCCCGTTCGACATCGCCTTCACGCGCTCGCCGAAATGCAGAAAGCTGTCATGCGTGTAGAAGGACGCCGGGAACGCGGTCTGTATCTTCAGCTTGAACTCGGCCTCGGCCGCCGCGTCCCGCACCGGCAATATGGCCGCCAGCGCGCCCGCCAGAACGGCAAGGCCCGCGGCCGCGAGTCGTTTGGATCCGATCATCGAAAGCACTCCTCTCCCCTGGTTCCCTGTCGGCGGCTCCGACGGGTCGGAACCGCCGCCCGGACGGGAGCCTGCCCGGCCGGCGCGCCAGCGTCAAGAAGTCGCAAATTTTCTTTTGCCCGGAGTCAGCCGGCCTCGTCGTCCGTCCGCCCGGCGCGCCGGGCGAGCCTCTCGCGCTCATGCAGCATCGCGTAGCGCAGCCAGTGATTATAGGCGGTGACGAAGGCGAACAGGAAACCCCAGGCGCCCTCGCGCCACTGGCGGCGCAGCAGATAGTTGCGCAGGAAGAACAGCGGGAAGCCGAACCGGACCTTGAGCGCCGTCGAGCGGCGCGGCGGCGGGTCGAGGAAGCGCACCCGCCGCGCCATCGCGCCGGCCTGCTTGGCCTGGAGATGGGCGATGTCGTCGAAGGCGCGGTGAAACAGCGGGCCGGAGAGCCGCCCGACGGCGAGGCCCGGCGGAACCTGCAGCTGGTCCCAGGCGCCATGCGCCGGCATGCGGATGCGGCGCCGGTCGTAGAGCTTGGCGCGGCGCGGCGTGCGCGCCCGGCGCCAGACCCGCCCCGAGGGATCGACGGTCATGAGCGGCAGGCGCCAGACCGCCGCCGGCGGCTCGCCGCCGTCGAACAGGGCGCGGATTTCCCCCGCCAGCGCCTCGCTCACCACCTCGTCGGCGTCGAGGTCGAGCAGCCAGTCATGCCGGCAGGCTTCCTCGCCGACGCGCTTCTGATGGCCGCCGCCGAGCCAGGCCTGGCGGATGACGCGCGCCCCGGCCGCCTCGGCTGCGGCCACGGTGCCGTCGGTGGAGCCGGAATCGACCACCACCGCCTCGCGCGCCACCGCCAGCGCCGCGCCCACGCACCGCGCGATCCGGGGCTCCTCGTCGAGGGTGCGGATATAGCAGGAGATCGGCGGCCGCGCGTCCTGCGTCACGGTGCGCTCCAATTGTTCCATGCCATCCAAATCCGCGAACCGCGACGGCCGAAACGCCGCTCAGATGCAGTAGGTCGCCAGCGGCGGCAGGCCGTTGAAGTTGACCGAGCAATAGGAGGCCGTATAGGCCCCGGCGGAGTCGATCTCCACCTTGTCGCCCACCTGCAGCGACAGCGGCAGCCGGTAGCCGCTCTCCTGGTAGAGCACATCGGCCTCGTCGCAGGTCGGCCCCGCCAGCACCACCGGCCCGCATTCCGCGCCGTCGCGCCTGGTGGTGATGCGATACTGGATCGCCTCGTCCATGGTCTCGATCAGCCCGCCGAATTTGCCGATGTCGAGATAGACCCAGCGCTCGCAGTCGCCATAGCCCTTGCGCGAGATCAGCACCACCTCGCTCTGCACCAGGCCGGCGTCGCCGACCAGGGCGCGGCCGGGTTCGACGATCAGATTGGGCGCGCGATTGCCGAAATGCCGCTGCGCGGCGGCCGCCAGCGCGCGCAGATGCGCCTCGGGGCTCGGCGCATCCTTGCGGTAGCGGGCCGGGAAGCCGCCGCCGACATTGACCATGCCGAGCTTCACGCCGGCCTCGTCGAGCGCGGTGAACAGCATCGCGGTCTGCCCGAAAGCGACATCCCACTGGCGCACATCGCGCTGCTGCGAGCCGATATGGAAGGAGAGGCCATGCGGTTCGAGGCCGAGCCGCCCGGCCTCCAGCATCAGGTCGCGGGCCATATCGACCTCGCAGCCAAACTTGCGCCCGAGCGGCCAGTCGGCGCCCTCGCCGGTCATCGCGATGCGGCAATAGACGCGCGCGCCGGGCGCGGCCGCGGCCAGCTTGCGCAATTCGGCCTCGCTGTCGAAGGCGAACAGGTCCACGCCCAGCCCCGCCGCCGCCTCGATATCGCGGGCCTTCTTGATGGTGTTGCCGAAGGAGAGCCGCCCGGCGTCGGCCCCGGCGGCCAGGCAGTCGCGGATCTCGTAGATGCTGGCGCAGTCGAAGGAGGAGCCGAGGCGGGCCAGCAGCGACAGGATCTGCGGGGCGGGATTGGCCTTGACGGCGTAATAGACCGTCGCCTGCGGCAACAGGCGCGCGAAGGCGAGATAGTTCTCGCGCACCACGTCGAGATCGATCACCAGGCACGGCGTCGCCGGCCGGGACTCGTCGAGGAATCGGCGGATCCGCGCCGTCATCGCACAACCCTCCCAAGGGGCTTCTAACCACGTCTCGGGCGGCGGACCGGCGAACGGCGGGGCCGTCCGTCTCCGCCTGTCGCACCGTTACCTCGTTACCGGCCCCCGGCGCTGGCGCCCGGGTGATTTCTTGGCACGTGGGTCATGCGTGGTGCGCGAGCCAGCTTTTATCGACTCGCAGGCGGCCGGTCAAGCGGCTGTTCTCGCGTCCGGGCAGCGCCTTGCGCCGGAACGCGAGGCGGGCCTATGCTGGCCTGCGGTCCGATTCGGGCCGAGTTCCGGGGAGACGGTCGTGACGCCGCCCGCAGACAGCGCGCCAACGCTTGTGCTCAACGCCGATTTCCGGCCGCTGAGCTATTTCCCGTTGTCGCTCTGGTCGTGGCAGGACAGCGTCAAGGCGGTGTTTCTCGGCCGGGTGCAGGTGCTGGCGGAATACGACCGCGAGGTGCGCTCGCCGACCGTGGCGCTGCGCCTGCCGAGCGTCATCGCGCTCAAGCAGTATGTCGCGCCGGCCCGCCATCCGGCCTTCACGCGCTTCAATGTCTTCCTCCGCGACCGCTTCGCCTGCCAGTATTGCGGCGCCCAGCTGCCGCCGGAGGATCTGACCTTCGACCATGTGCTGCCGCGCTCGCGCGGCGGGCGCACCGGCTGGACCAATGTGGTGGCCGCCTGCGGGCGCTGCAACCGCGCCAAGGGCGACCGGCTGCTGCGCGATTCCGGCATGCGGCTGCTGACCGAGCCGGTCTGCCCCTCCGTCCACCGCCTGCAGGAGAACGGCAGGCGCTTCCCGCCCAACTATCTGCATGAGAGCTGGTCCGACTTCCTCTATTGGGACTCCGAACTGGAACAGGGCTAGCCCTGAGGCCGGGCCGGCGCGGCGGCGAAGGCGACCCGGCCGAGCGGGCCGAAATCGGCCATGACGCGCGCGCCGGGCGCGATCCGCGCCAGGCCGGTGCAGGTGCCGGTGGTCACCCGGTCGCCGGCGCGGAGCCCGTCGCCCCGCTCGCGCAGATGGTTGGCGAGCCAGAGCAGCGCCAGCGCCGGGTCGCCGAGCGCCTCCCGGCCCCGGCCCTGGGCCCGCCGCTCGCCATCCACGGAGAGCGCCACCTCGGCCTCTGGCAGGTCGAGCGCCCGCCAGTCATGCTCCACCGGGCCGGCGACGAAGGCGATATTGGCGCCGAAATCGGCGGTCACCGCCTCGCGGCCGAGGCCGGCGAGCCCGCCCTCGAAGCGCGAGCCGACGAGCTCGACGCCGCCCGCCACGCCCATGACCGCCCGCAGCACCTCCTCCCGCTCGAAGGGCGCTGTGCGCGGCGCCAGCCCTTCGCCCATCACGAAGACGAACTCGCCTTCCACGGCCGGGTCGTGCGCGGCGAACAGCGGAACCTCGGCCCCGCTCTCGAAGCAGAAGGGCGCCAGCAGGGCGCCCGCGCCCGGCCGGTCGGTGCCGAGCGCGCGGCGGGCCTCGGCGCTGGTGGAGCCGATCTTCCAGCCGACCCGCGCCGCGCCGGAAACGCCGACCGCCCGGGCCTGCACCGCATAGGCCGCCTCCAGGCCGCCGAGCTCGCGGCGCGCGGCCGCCTCCACCAGCTCGCCGCCGATGCGGGCCTCCCACAGGCGCTCGGCCAGACTGGACATGTGTTCCGCTCCGGGTTGCATCCCGCGCCAGCCTATCGCGCGCTCGCCGCCTGACAAGGCGGCCGTCGCGCAGCGCCGCCCATGCGCCCTTTGCGGGTAAATTCAAATGTTATGATATAACGTGCCGTTCAAACGGGCGGCGGCACGGACCTTGCAACCGCTCCCGATGGAACCGAACCGAAGTATGCCTGAAAGGAATGCAAGACATGAGAGTGCACAAGTTTTTGGCGACGGCGGCCCTGGCTGCCTGTCTGCTGTCCGGCGACGCTCTGGGCCAGAGCGCGACCGACGCCCGGCTCGAAGCGCTGGAGCAGCGAATCCAGCAGCTCGAGGAGCGGCTGATGGACCGCGATGCGGCGATGGCCGAGAAGGACCGGGCGATCGAGAGCCTGAAGGAGCAGGTCGCGGCCCAGGCGGAAGCGACTGCGGGCGTGCAAGCCGCCGTGGCGGAGGCCGGCGAGAGCCGGACCGGGGGGCTTGCGATCGGCGGCGCCATCGAGGTCGCCATCGAGCGCGACAGCCCTTATGACGGCGATTCCACCTCGGACCTCGCCCTCGATGCGGTCGATATCGTCTTCGAGGCCGAGCTCAGCGACATGGTGAGCGCCGAGCTCGCGCTGACGGCCGACGACGACAACAAGATCGAGGTCGATACCGCGGCCTTCACCATCGGCCATGAAGAGTCGCCGGTCTCGCTGACTGCGGGCTTTCTGACGATGCCCTTCGCCGATTTCGAAACCGGGCTTGTCTCGGACCCCATGGCGCTCGAAATGGGCGAGGCGGCCGAGACCGCTCTGCAGCTCGATATCGAGGCCGGCGGAGGCCTGAGCGCGGCCCTCTACGCCTTCCGGGGCGGCGTGGACCATGACGGGCGCGAGCGCATCGACAATTTCGGCGCCTATGCCGCCTATGCGATCGAGGCGGGAGATGTCGAGGCAAGCCTGGACGCCGGCTGGATCAACGATCTGAACGAGGCGGATCTGTTCGAGGACGCCCAGGCGGCCGGCGACGGACGGGTTGCGGGCATGGCCGCGTCCGCGAGCGTCGCCTTCGGTCCAGCCTCGCTGCTCGGCCATTATATGTCGGCGCGGGACGATTTCGACGGGCTCGACACGCCGGCCAAGCCATCGGCCTACGGCTTGGAGGCGGGTTATGCGCTCGACATGGGCGGGCGCGAGATGGCGTTCGCCGTCGCCTATCAGGTGACCCGCGAAGCGGTCGAACTCGAAATGCCCGAGCGACGCATGCTGTTCGGCGTGGAAACCGAACTGGTCGATGGGATCGGCGTCGCGGTCGAATATGCCCGACATAGCGATTATGACGAAGCCGATGGCGGCACTGGCAAGGATGGCAGCACGGTGACGGCGCTGATCTCCGCCGAATTCTGATACCGACGGGGAGCGGCGCCTGCGGGCGGCCGCTCCCCGGCCTGTTTCCACGCGACGATAAAATCGCGCCGCCACTCGATCTCTGCGCTCCGGCGAAGCCGCACAAGCGGAAATGGGCGAAGCCATCGTCCGTTGGAGCACGCCGAAGACCGGTTCCACGGTTTGCTTGCGCATCAACCCGCTGTCGGGATCGGTCAGGTTGCTCTGCTCCTCATCGCGAGGGCGATCCGAAGGCGGCCTGGGCGCTTTGCCCTTGCGTGCGTCACGCGCGGCGACCTTGGCCTCATAGGCCGGACGTTCGCGCTCGGCCCGTTCCCGGACCCTGGCCTCCAACCGCGCCCGCGCCGCCCCCAGACGCCCGACCGGAACGTCGCGCCGCCGGAGTTCCGCCGGCAAGCTCTCCTCCGCGCCTGCCGCCTCCCGGTCCGCCGCCTCGGCCCGGTCAAGCGGTTGCGACACCTCCGCGCGTAATTCCTCAACCGGTTCGCCGGCCCGGTCGCAGCGCACAATGCGATGCCGGCTCGCAATCGCATCGACCTGCGCGCCGTCCACAGGAACAAACCGGGATATACAGCCACCTCCCTGAAGCAACACCCATCATCACAAAATCTTCCGAAACGTCCGACAGACTGTCAGCCGGCGATGCGGGCGCGGAGGCGGAGGAGGAGGCCATCCACGCTGCCGGTCTGGCGCACGATGGCGGAGAATTCGTCGCGCTGGGCGATCACCATGCTCACCCCCTCGATCACCAGGTCGGTGATGGCATGGCCCCCGTCCTTGCGGTCCACCCGCCAGTCCAGCAGCACCTGCGTCTTCTCGGGGCGGGTGGCGGTGGTATAGACCATCGACCAGCCGTCGAAATCGCGCACGCCGTCCACGGCAATCTTGACCCCGCCGAGATTCTCGAAACGGCGGGCGTAAAGTACGGCCAGATAGTTCTCCAGCAGCGCCGCGAACTCCTTGCGCTGGCCCGCCCCGGCGCGGCGCCAATGGCGCCCCAGCACCAGCTTGCCGATCTTCGCCAGGTCGAAATCCCGGCGCAGCGCGGTGCGGAAGCGCCGCCTGCGCTCCTCCGGTGAAATCGACGCATCGGTCACGCCGGGAAGCACCTCGGCGGCGAGCCGGCGGACAAAATCGGCGGCGCTCTCGTCCGCCATGGCGGCCGGGACGCTGGCGCAGGAGACGAGCAACAGCAAGGCGAGGGCGCAGAGGCGTTGCATGGGAAGGGGCCGGGCTCCGGTTTCAGCGCTTGCCAGTCGTGAGGGCCGGCGGCGCGCCGTCCCCCGACTCGCGGCGAAAGTTCGGACGCGGCGGCGGATAGGCGTAATCCTCCCGCAACCCGTCCGGGTCGTCGTCAGCGCCGGCCTCGCGATCCTCATCGGCTTCGAACGCCCGACGCTGGCGATACAAGGTGCGAATAAAGCTGTAATAGTCAAGTGCGCCAACCTTGAAATCGTCGATCGCCGACCGGTTGCGATGACGGAAATCGACAGCCGCAGCGACCGCGCGCCAGCCGGGCAGATCGTCCATGGAATGGGCGAGCGCCCCGATATTGACGGGATCGGCAGCGCCCTCGACCAGCAGGCCGGCGCCAGCGCGCAGGCTGGACGGGCCGGCGATCGGCAGCACCAGATAAGGCCCTTCCGGAAGGCCCCAGGCCGCAAGCGTGTCGCCGAAATCCGCGCTGCGATGAGCGAGGCCATAGTCTTCGGCCGCATCGTGCAGGCCGGCCATGCCCAGTGTGCTGTTGAGGAAGAAGCGCCAGAACATGTCGCCGGCCAGCCGCCACTCGCCTTGCGCCAGATCGTTGAGGGCGGTGACCGGCAGCGACAGGTGACGCACCAGATTATGCACCGCCTGCTTGACGGGGCCGGGCGTGAAATCGCCATAGACCGTGGTCGCCGGGCGCAGCAGGAAGGTGTCGAACGCCTCGTTGACCGCGAAGACCTGGCGGTTGAGCGGCTCCAGAGGGTCGCCTTCCGGCGCCTGCGCGCCGCCCGCATCCGGCGGTCGCGCGGCGCAGGCGGACAGAAGCAACAGCAGCAGCGCCGCTCCCAGCCGCGGCCGGGCCGTCGCCCGCCGCTTCTCGCCTCGCCTCTGCACGGGCGTCCCCCTCTCCGGTAACTCCCGTCCGATGGTTAGCACGCCGCCCACGGCTCCGCCAATGAAAGCGTTGCGCCCGCCGGCCTCAGTCGGCCCACGCGGATGACAGCCGCGCCGAAGGGCGCTATATCGATTGCCCAGTCATGCGCTATCCCGTCGTCATCGTGGCGTCGGCGCCTTTGTTCGGCGGCCGGCGGAGCCTTCCGTGACGCCGGCCGTCTCCTTCGAGTTCTTTCCGCCGAAGACGGCGGCCGGGGAGGCCGGCCTCGGGCGCACGCTCGAGGCGCTCGCGCCGCTCGGCCCCCGTTTCGTTTCGGTGACCTGCGGGGCCGGCGGCGGCCAGCAGGACGCGCATGGGCGCACCATCGCCGCCGCGGAGCGAATCGCGCGCGAGACGGCGCTCCCGGTCGCCGCGCATCTCACCTGCGCCGGGGCCAGCCGCGAGGTCGTCGATCGGGCGGCGGACGCCTGCTGGCGGGCCGGCGTCCGCCATATCGTCGCGCTGCGCGGCGACCCGCCCGCCGGCATCGGCGAGCGCTACGCGCCGCACCCGCAAGGCTACGCCTACGCCCTCGATCTGGTGGCGGGCCTCCGCCGCCGCCACGCCTTCGAGATCAGCGTGTCGGCCTATCCCGAGGGCCATCCCGACGCGCCGGACCCCGCCTTCGAGATCGACTATCTGAAACGCAAGCTGGACGCCGGCGCGGTGCGGGCGATCACGCAGTTCTTCTTCGAGACCGAGCATTATCTGCGCTTCCGGGACCGCTGCCGCCGGGCCGGCATCGCATGCGAGATCGCGCCCGGCATCCTGCCGATCGCCAATTTCCGCCAGGCGGTCCGGTTCGCCGCGCTCTGCGGCGCGAGCGTCCCGTCCTGGCTCGGCGCCCAGTTCGACGGCCTCGACGACGACCCCGAGACGCGCCGCATGGTGGCCGCCAATGTGGCCGTCGAGCAATGCCGGCGCCTCATGGCCGAGGGCGTGGACAGCTTCCACTTCTACACGCTCAACCGCCCCGAGCTGACGCGCGGCGTCTGCCACATGCTGGGCGTGCGCGCGCGCCCCGAACGCTCGGCGGCCTGAGCCGGGTCACTTCCGGGTCAGCGAGAACTCGATGCGGCGATTGCGGCGATGGGCCTCTTCGGTCTCCGCCGGGTCGAGGGGGTGGAACTCGCCGAAGCCGGTGGCCGCCAGGCGCTCGGCCGGCACGCCCACCTCCACCAGCAGCTTGACCACCGCAATGGCCCGCGCGGCCGACAGCTCCCAATTGGTCTCATAGACCGCGCTGCCCCGGATCGGCCGGCGGTCGGTGTGGCCGTCCACGCGCAGCACCCAGTCCAGATCCTCCGGAATGCGCGCCGCCACCTCGGTGAGCGCCCGGCCGATCTCGCGCACGCTCTGCCGTCCGTCGGTGTCCAGATCGGCCGACGCGGTCGGGAACAGCACCTCCGCCGGCAGATAGAAGCGGTCGTCCTCGGTCTCGACCAGTTGCTGGCCGGAAAGCGCCTCGCGCAGCTGGCCGACGAAATCGGAGCGGAAGCGGCGCAACTCGTCGATCTTGCGCACCAGCGCGCTGTTCAGCCGCTCGTCGAGCACCAGTGTCGCCGCCGTGTCCGGCAGCGCCTCCGAAGCCTCCAGCGCCGCGTTCAGGATGCGCACCTGCTCCTTCAGCGCCTTGATATTGGCCGCCAGGCGGGCGATCTCGGCCCGCGCCGCCAGCGTCTCGGACTCCGCGCGCTGGGCGCGGGCGTTGAGCTCCGCCAGCCGCGCGACATAGGAGCTCTTCTCGTCCTGCAGCTTCTTTTCGGCGGCCTCCAGCGCGCGGCGGAGCGCGTCCAGCCGCGCGATTTCGGCAACCCGCTCGTCCACCTGCCGGCGCAAAGCCTCCAGCCGCTCGCGACTGTCGCGGTCGATGGCGTCCAGATCGGCCCGCTCGTCGCGCAGCCGGGCGTTCTCGATCGCCAGCGCCACGACGCGCGCCTCGAGCTCGTCATAGCTGCTCTTCGGCACCGTTTCGGCCGCGGCCTCGCCGCCGGGCGCGCTCACCGCGCGTAGCAATTGCAACTCCTGGCGCTGGCGGGAGAGTTCGCGCCGCGCCCGGTCGAGCCGGCGCTGCATCTCGGCCAATTGGGCCGCGAGCCGGGCGGCCTCCTGTTCCGCCGCCTCCCGCTCGCGGGCGCCGGTCTGCGCGGCGGCGCTTCGGGAGACCGCCGCCTCGGCCAGCGCCTCCCGGACCGCCCGAAGCTCCGCCTGTCTTGCGTCGCGGAGCGCCTCCGCCTCGCGCAGCAGCACGGCGAGACGCGCGATCTCGCTCCGGGCGTCGGTCAGCGAGCGTTGCAGCTCGGCCCGCGCCGCCTCGGCCGCAGCGGAGCTTTCCGCCAGCGCCGCTTCGAGCCGCTCGGTCTCGCTCTTCCTGAGGTCGCGTTCGGTCCGGGCCTGCTCCAGAGCCTGTTCCAGCCGGACCGAGAGCCGCATCGCCTCCAGGCGCGATTCGGCAAGCGTTTCCTCCAGGCCCGCGATGTCCGCGCGCGCCGCGGCCGCCCGGTCTTCCAGCGCCGCTCTGAGGCGCGCGATCTCGTCCCGCTGCGCGTCGCGCTCGCCCGCGGCGTCGCCCAGCAGGGCCTTGAGGCGCGCCGCCTCGACCTCGGCTGCGACAAGTTCGGCCTGAAGGTCGGCGATGTCGGCGCGCGCCCTATCCGCGCCTTCTTCGAGGGCCGTGCGAATCTGTGCGATCTCGCCCGCCTGTGCGTCGCGCGCGTCCTCGGCGTCGCTCAGCCGCGCCTTGAGGCGCACCGCCTCAATCTCCGCCGAAGCGAGCGCCGCCTCCAGGGAGGCGATCTCGCTGCGGGCGGTGGCGGCTTCGGCGTCGCGGGTCGCGGCCAGCCGCGCCGCGTCCATCTCGCGGGCGTCCCGCTGGGCCTCTGTTTCGGCGAGGCGGGCGGCAAGCCGCACGCGCTCGATCTCGGCTTCGGCAAGCGCCTGTTCAAGCGCCGCTTGCAGTCGCGCAAGCTCGTCCTGCAGCCGGGCGCCGGTGCTCTCGGCGGCGTTGAGGCGGGCGGTGAGTTCGGCCGTCTCGTTCCCGGACGCCGAGAGCGCCGCCTCCAGTCGGGCGATCTCGGCGCGGCCGGTTTCGGTCTCCTGGCGCAAGGCCGATTCGGCGCGGGCGAGCGCGTCCTGCCGGGAGTCGCGCTCGGCCCGCGCCTCGTCCAGCAGGGCGGACAGGCGCTCGATCTCCAGTTCCGCCGCCGCCAGCGAGCGCTCCAGCGCCTCCTGCTCGGCGTCAGCCCGGAGCGCTCCCTCGGCGCGCTCGCCCTCCACCTCGGCGAGCCGGAGCGAGAGCCGGCCGATTTCGAGCTCGGCCTGGGCGAACGCCTTGCGGAGCGCGGCAATGTCGGCGCTGGCGGTCTCCGCGTCTTGCGAGAGCGCCGCGCGGAGCCGCGCCGTCTCGGCGTTGGCCTCGGCCAGCGCGCGCTGCGCTTCTCCCAGCGCGGCCTTGAGCCTGGCCGCTTCGGCGGCCACGGCCGCCGCATCGCGCTCGCTCTCCTCCAGCAGCGTCCGGGTCTCGTCGCGATCGACGCGGAGGCCCGCCAGCTCGTCCTCGAGCGCCGCGCGCGCGGCCATGAGGCCGGCGACGCTCCGGTTCAGTTCCTCGAGCCGTTCGGCCTGGGCCGCCAGGTCCCGCTGCCCGGCCGCGAGCTCCGTTCCGAGTCGTTCGGCTTCCTCGGCATGGCGGGCGGCGTCGGCGCGCACGGCCTCGATCTCGTCCTCCAGCGCCGCCGCCCGCTGGTTGCGCTCCGCGAGCCGCTCGCGATTGGCCTCGATCAGGCGGCGCGCCTCCGCCAGCGCCCGGTCCAGCTCGCCGCCCGACCGGCGCGAGTCGGAGAGCGCGGCCTCCAGCGCATCGCGGCTCTGCTGCAACGCCGCCAGTTCGCGCTCCAGGCGCTCGATCTCGCTCTTCTGCAGCTCCACCCGGTCCTGGTCGGCGGCCGCGCTGTCGAGCAGGCGCACGAATTCGCCGCGCACCGTCTCGACCGCCCCGGAGGCGCGCGTGGCCTCGGCGGTCATCGCCTCCAGGCGGTCGGCATAGTCGTCGCGGGCGGCGGCGGCGAGGCGCAGCTCCGAGGTCAGCGTGTCCAGGTCGTTGCGCAGCTCGGCGTTGGTGGACTGCTCCAGCGCCAGCATCTCGGCGAGTTCCGCAAGATCGCGATTGAGCCGCGCCAGCGCCGCGTCCCGCCCCGAAAGCGCCTCGTTCAGGAAGAACTGGGCCAGCACGAACACCAGCACCAGAAAGACCACCACCATGAGCAGGCTCGCGAGCGCATCCACGAAGCCCGGCCAGGTGTTGGCCTCGCGTCTGCGTCTTCTCGCCCGGCCCGCCATGTCGATCCCGCTCGCCCGGCGTCCTCAGAGGCCCAGAATGTCCCGCATCGAGTAGAGGCCGGGCGGCTTGCCGGCCGACCAGCGGACCGCCCGGAGCGCGCCGCGCGCGAATAGCGAGCGGTCCGTGCAGCGATGGGCGAGCTCCAGCCGCTCGCCCTCGCCGACGAACATGACCACATGCTCGCCGACATTGTTGCCGCCGCGCAGCGTGGCGAAGCCTATGTCGCCGGCGCGCCGCGCGCCGGTGTGGCCCTCGCGGCTCCATTGCGCCACCTCGGCCAGATCGACGCCGCGCCCGGCCGCCGCCGCCCGGCCGAGGCCGACGGCGGTGCCCGAAGGCGCATCCACCTTGTGCTTGTGGTGGATCTCCGCGATCTCGATGTCGTATTCCTCGCCCAGGATGGAGGCCATGCGCTCGACCGCGGCCATGAGCGCGGTGACGGTGACGCTCATATTGGGCGCATAGACGATCGGCAGCGCCGCCGCCGCCTCGCGCAGCCGGGCCTCCTGGCCGGCGTCGAGGCCGGTGGTGCCGATCACATGGCGCGTCCCGGCGGCGGCCGCCATGGCCGCGTGCTCCACCGTCGGCCCCGGCAGGGTGAACTCCACCGCCACATCGACCGCCTCGAACAGCGCCGCCGCGTCGTCGCCGATCGCCACGCCGCCGCCGAGCGCGCGCCCGATGGCCGGATGGCCCGGCGCTTCCGAGGCGGCCGCCAGCTCCAGATCGTCGGCGGCCTGCACCAACTCCACCAGCAGCCCGCCCATGCGCCCGCCGGCGCCGATGATCCCAACCCGCATTTTCCCGCCTCCGGCTCTTGCGACAGCATGGCAGGATGTAGCATGAAACACCTCGCCATGACCGAACCCCATGTCTATGTCGTCGGCAATGAGAAGGGCGGCACCGGGAAGTCCACGGTGGCGTTCAACCTTGCCGTCGGCCTGTTGCGCGCCGGCCTGCCGATCGGCTGCATCGATCTCGACGCCCGGCAGCGCACGCTCGCCCGGCTGGTGGAGAACCGCCGGGCCTTCGCCGGGGGCATGAGCGAGCCGTTGCCGCTGCCTGAGATAGACGTCGCGGACGGCCCGGAGGCGTTCGAGCGGGCGTTGGGCGCGTTGGCCCCGAATTGCGCCGCGCTGGTGGTGGACACGCCCGGGCGGCCGGACCCGGCGGCGGCGCTCGCCCACGCGCATGCCGATGTGCTGATCACGCCGGTGAACGACTCGCATGTCGATCTCGACCTGATCGGCCGGCTCGATCCGGGCGCGCGCACGGCGTCGCGTCCCGGCGTCTATGCCGAGCTGGTCTGGGAGCAGCGCAAGGCGCGCGCGCAGGCCGGGCGTCCGCCGCTTACCTGGATCGTGATGCTGAACCGCGTGCGCCAGGTGGAGTCGCGCAATGTCCGGGAGGTCCGCGCGCTCTTGCAGCAGCTCGCCCGGCGTTTCGCCTTCGAACTCCAGCCCGGATTCGGCGAGCGCACGATCTTCCGCGAGATGTTCGCGGACGGGCTGGGGCTGATGGATCTGCGCCGGCCGGGCATCGACCGGCCGCTCTCCATGAGCCATGTGGCGGCCCGCAACGAGGTGCGCCGCCTGCTCGACCTGCTGGGCGCGCCGCCTTACTGAGGGCGGCGGCTCAGGCGTTGCCGCGATCCTCGCGCCAGAGGCCGAGCTTCTCCTGCGTCGCGCGGTCGGAGAAGCTGAACAGCACCGCGTCGCTGTCGGCCCGGTGGCGGACCGGCTGCCAGCTGGGCGCGACGAAGATGTCGCGCGGCCCCCAGGAGAAGGCGTCGCCGTCGCCGATGCGGGTTTCGCCCCCGCCCTCGACCACGGCGAAGATGCGGGCGTCGGTGGCGCGGCAGGCGGCGGTCTCGAAGCCGGCCGGCAGCAATTGCAGGAAGGCGGCGATGGTGGGCATGGCGTGGCCGCCATCCACCGGGTTGACATAGCGCAGCTTCAGGCCGTGGCAGGGGTCCCAGGCCTCGCGCCGGCGCATGACCTCCAGCGCCTCGCGCGAGCGCGCGTAAGGGTAGTTGAACACCGGCGAGGCGAGCGTTCCCGGCTCGTGATCGACCGGCAGCAGCCCCTGGCCGAAGCGGGCGAGGCTGTCGCCCTCCGGCCGCGAGAGCGGCTGGCGATCCTGCCCCAGACCCTCGACGAAGGAGGCGTCGAGCATCTGCACGATGGGCAGGTCCAGCCCGTCGAGCCAGATCATCGGCCGGTCGGAATCGTTGCCATGGTCGTGCCAGGCCCAGGGCGGGGTGATGACGAAATCGCCCTCCGCCATGGAGGTGCGCTCGCCATCGACGGCGGTGTAGGCGCCCCGGCCCTCCATCACGAAGCGCAGCGCCGACTGGCTGTGGCGATGCGCCGGCGCGACCTCGCCGGGCAGCACCAGCTGCAGGCCGGCATAGAGCGAGGTGGTGATGCGCGAACTGCCCCGGAGGCCCGGATTTTCCAGCACCAGCACGCGGCGCTCGGCCTCCTTCGCGCTGATGATGTCGCCGGAGGCGAGCACATGGCCGCGCACCTCGTCCCAGCGCCAGTGCGCCGGCCGGCAGCCGCTGGTCGGCTCGGGCGTGATCAGCCCGTGCATGACCTCCCAGAGCGGGGCCAGATTCTGCCGCCCGATTTCATCATAGAACGCCGCCCGCTCCGTCATGCCCGCCTCCAACGCCTCCGCGCCACCGCCGCCAGCATAGCCGGGGCCGGGCGAGGCCGGAAGCGCCGGGCCTTACGGAATGAGCTTGAGAGCGGCGACGAACGGGCCGGCAAATCCGCCCATGACGGCGACCATGCGCCAGGTCAGGTGACATACGCGCACGCCGAGCGTGCGGGGGAATGTCCACGCTGTCAACCGGGTTCTCGACGAGCCATGGTCAAGCGCGCCCGCCTGATTCAGCTGCGCGTGACCGCCAGCCACTCGCGCACGCGCGCTTCGGGGTCGGCGTTGAGCGTGATGTCGGTGACGACGGAGAGGGCGTCCGCGCCGGCGGCGAGCACGCCCGGGGCGCGCTCCACCGTCAGCCCGCCGATGGCCACCAGCGGCAGGGGGCCGACGCGCCGCTTCCAGTCCGCCAGCCGCTCCAGCCCCTGCGGGGCGAAGCGCATCTGCTTCAGGATCGTCGGATAGACCGGGCCGAGCGCCACATAGTCCGGCTCGAGCGCCAGCGCGCGGGCGAGTTCCGCCTCGTCATGCGTGCTGATACCGAGCTTCAGCCCGGCGCGGCGGATGGCGCCCCGGTCCGCCCCGTCCAGGTCCTCCTGGCCGAGATGGACATAGTCGCAGCCCTCCTCGATGGCGAGGCGCCAATAGTCGTTGACGATCAGCTGGCAGCCATGCGCTTCCGAGAGCGCCTTCGCCGCCCGGATCTCCCGGCGGAGTTCCGCCTCCGGGCGGTCCTTGACGCGCAGCTGGACCAGGCGCACGCCGAGCGGCAGCAGCCGCTCCAGCCAGGCGGCGCTCTCGAAGATCGGATAGAAGGGATCAAGCATCGCCCAGCAGCGCCCGCCCGATCACCGGCGTGGAGGGCGCCGCCATGTCGCGCGGCTCCATCGGGTCGGCCTCGAAGGCGGCCCGCCCGGCCTCGACGGCCTTGGCCATGGCCGCCGCCATGCCCACCGGATCGCCGGCGCGCGCCACGGCCGTGTTCAGCAGCACGGCGTCGTAGCCGAGCTCCATCGCCGCCGCCGCATGGCTCGGCAGGCCGATGCCGGCGTCCACCACCAGCGGCACGCCGGGGAAGTGCGCGCGCAGGGCGCGCAGCGCGAAGGGGTTGTTCAGCCCCCGCCCGCTGCCGATCGGCGCGCCCCAGGGCATCAGCACCTCGCAGCCGGCCTGCAGCAGCCGCTCGGCCGCCACCAGGTCCTCGGTGGTGTAGGGAAACACCTTGAAGCCGGAATCGGTCAGGATGCGCGCCGCCTCCACCAGGCCGAACACATCCGGCTGCAAGGTGTCGTCCTCGCCGATCACCTCCAGCTTGATCCAGTCGGTCTCGAACACCTCGCGCGCCATTTCGGCGGTGGCCACCGCCTCGCGCACGCTGTGGCAGCCGGCGGTGTTGGGCAGCACGCGCAGGCCGAGCGAGCGGATGAGCTCCCAGAAGCCCTGCCCGGCCCGCGCCGCGCCCGACTCGCGCCGGAGCGAGACCGTCACCACCTCCGCCCCGGCCGCCCGGATCGCCCGCTCCAGCACCGCCGGCGAGGGATATTGCGCCGTGCCGAGAAACAGCCGCGACGCCGGCTCGAACCCGTAAAAGTCCAAGACTCTTCCCTCAGCCTCCCTGCATCGGCGCCACCACCTCGACCGCATCGCCCTCGGCGAGCGGCGTCCCGGCCCGCCGCGCCTTCGGCAGAAACTCGCCGTTCAGCGCCGTCGCCACCACGGCCCCGTTATAACCCTTTTCGGCCAGCAGGTCGGCGAGCGTCGCCGCCTCGGTGGCGACCGGCTCGCCGTTCAACCGAATCCTAAGCGCCATCACCCCGCCTCCTCGCCGAACACGATCCGCGCCGCCCGCTCCGCCATCGCCGGGGCCAGCAGGAAGCCGTGCCGGAACAGACCGTTGACATGGAGCCGCCGACCCTCCCTGACAACCCTCGGCAGATTGTCGGGGAAGGCCGGGCGCGCATCGGCGCCGATCTCCACCACCTCCGCCTCGCCGAAGGCCGGATGCAGCGCATAGGCGGCGCTCAGCAGCTCCACCATGGAGCGCGCCGTGATGCGCTCCCGGTCGGCGTTCTCGATCATGGTCGCGCCCAGCATGTAGAACCCGTCGCCGCGCGGCACCAGATAGATCGGGATGCGCGGATGGATGAGGCGCAACGTGCGCGTCAGCGCCACTTCCGGGCTGCGAATATAGAGCATCTCGCCCTTGACGCCGCGCAATTCCGGCAGGCGGTCGGCCGCCGCCAGCCCCCGGCAGTCCAGCAGCCACTCCGCCTCGTCCGCCTCCTCTTCTTCCGCGCCGAAGCGCACCTCCACGCCCAGCTCCTCCAGGCGGGCCAGCAGCGCGGCGAGCGCCCGGCGCGGATCGAGATGCGCCTCCTCGGGGAAGAACAGCGCCCGCGCGAAGCGGCCTTCCAGGCCCGGCTCCAGGCGGTCGAGCGCCGCCTTGTCGAGCCACTCGTGATTCTCGGTCCGCCGGGCGAAGCGGCGCAATTCGCCGCTGTCGCGCGCCGGGGCCACCACCAGGCTGCCGCGCCGCACCACGCCCGGAACCCGCGCGGCCCAGAAATCCGCCGCGTCGCGCCCGAGCGTCACCACCTCCGGCTCGGCGCTCTCGCGCTCGCACCAGGGCGCCAGCATGCCGCCGGCATACCAGGAGCACTGGGCCGGCCCGAGGCCGGGGCTGCGGTCCACCACCCGCACCGACGCGCCGCGCTCCGCCAGCACCAGGGCCGAGGTCAGCCCGGCGACGCCCGCCCCGATGACCGCGACCGCGGTCATGCCGCCCGGCAGCGCGCCACGAACGCCTCGTCGATGGTGACGCCGAGGCCCGGCCGGTCCGGAATCTCCAGCATGCCGTCGGCGACGGTGAAGTCCTCCACCGCCAGCTCGTGCAGCATAGGATTGGCGCCCAGCGAATATTCGACGATGAAGCCGCTGGTGGCCGCCGCCAGCACCTGCAGGCCGGCGGCGAAGGTGCAGGCCCCGCCCCAGAGATGCGGGGCGAAGCGGATCTGATGCGCCGCCGCCAGCGCCTCGATGCGGATGCCCTCGGTGACGCCGCCGGCGATCGAGAGGTCCGGCTGGAAGATGTCGGCGGCGCGAAGCAGCGCCAGATCGCGAAAGGCGAAGCGGGTGAACTCGCTCTCGCCGCTGGCGATCGGGATGTCGGTCGCGGCGCGCACCTCCGCCTGCCCCGCCTTGTCGTCGGCGATCACCGGCTCCTCCAGCCAGCCGATGTCGCACTCCGCCACCGCCCGGCAGAAGCGTTTGGCCTCCGCCACGGCGAAGGTGCCGTGCGCGTCGCAGAGAATGTCTATGTCCGGCCCGAGGCCCTCGCGGGCGGCGCGCACGCGCTCGATGGAATGGCGGAGCGTCCCGTCGCCGGCGCCGACCCGCATCTTGACCGCCTTGAACCCGCCCCGGTCGAGAAAGCCTTGCAGCTCCGCCACGATGGCGTCCACGGGCGCCCAGCCGCCCGAGGCGTAGGCCGGCATGGCGGCCCGGCGACGCCCGCCGATCAGCCGCCAGACCGGCTGCCCGAGCTCCTTGCCGAGAATGTCCCAGAGCGCCATGTCGATGCCCGACAATGCCGAGACGGTGAGGCCGCGCCGGCCGAGCGCCGGGAAGGCGTGGCCGCGCGCGACGGCGAAATGGGCGCGGGAGCCGTTATACATGACATCCCAGAGCCGCGAGATGTCGCGCGGGTCCTCGCCGATCAGGAGCGGCCCCAGATCCTCCGTGACGCAGGCGGTCAGCGCCCGGTTGTTTCCGGCGGAGCCGACCGCCGCCTTGGCCTCGCCGAAGCCGGTGACGCCGGCGTCGGTCTCGACCCGCACCAGGGTGGAGTCGAAGGCGCGCGTCGGCCCGAAATCGCTGACATGCTGGCGCTCCTCCGGGATCGGCGCATGCAGCCAGTCTGCGGTGACGGCGGTGATCTTCACGGGATGCGTCCTCCGGTCTCGGCCCTGTAGGTTTCGCAGAGAGCCGCCGCTTCGTCGAGTGTCGCCGCGACGCCGTAAACATAGCGGTCCGGGCGGAGCAGCGCCGCCGCGAGGCCGTGGGCGGCGAGCCAGTCCTCGCCGGCCGCGACGGCCGCCACGCCCGCGGTGGCGAGCGCCGCCGGCTCGCGCAGCAGCAGCGCCGGGCGGGGCCCGAGCGCATCGTCGAGGCGCCGGCCGTCGGCGAGGCGCGGCTGCGGGCCGGGGCGGCCGACGAGCGGGCTCGCGCCCCGATGCAGGCCGGGGCCGAGGCGCGGGCGGATCGATTCCATGCGGTCGGCGGCCTCGCCGCGCGCGGCCCTGGCGCTCACCGCCTCGCGGGTGCCGGTGGCGTTCAGCAGCCGGCCCATGCGCACCGCCAGCTCGACATAGGCGCGCACATGCGGGATGCGCTCGCTGGCGTAGCTGGCGAGCAGCGCGTCCGGCGCGCCGCGTTCCAGCGCCGCCGCCAGCTTCCAGGCCAGATTGTGGGCGTCGCGAACGCCCGCGCAGAGGCCCTGGCCCAGAAAGGGCGGCGTCTGGTGGGCCGCGTCGCCGGCGATGAACAGCCGCCCGCGCCGCCAGCGCCGCGCGACCACGGCGTGAAAGCGATAGACGACGGCGCGCTCGATGTCGGCGTCCTCCGGGCCGATCCAGGGCGCGAGCAGGCGCCAGACGGTCTCCGGGCGGTCGTCCTCGCCGTCCTCGACGCGGATCTCCCAGCGCCGGCGGCGTCCGGTGGCGCGCACATAGGTGGCCGGGCGCACGGGATCGCAGAACTGGCGCGTATAGTCGCCGAGGTCCGGGCGCGGGCGCTTCAGCAGCAGGTCGATGACCAGCCAGCGCTCGTCGAAGCCCAAATCCTCGCTGGCGCCGCCGATGGCCGCGCGCACGGTGGAGCGGGCGCCGTCGCAGCCGACGACATAGCGCGCGTCGAGCGCCTCCGGATCGGCCACCTCGCAGCCGAGACGCAGGCGGACATGGGGGAAGCGCGCGAGGCCCGCGCGCAACACGCCCTCCAGCGTCGGCTGGTGAAAGCGGTAGCTGACATGCCAGCCCTGCGGGCCGACCGCCATCGGGCGCGACCAGTCCAGCATCGTGCGGCCCGAGCCATCGACGAACAGCGTGCCGGGCGAGACATGGGTTCCGGCCGCGATCTCCTCGGCCAGGCCCGCCGCCTGGAAGACGCGCATCGCCTCATCGTCGAAATGCACCGCGCGCGGCAGCGCGTAAGGGGCGCGGTCGCGCTCGAAGACGGCGACGGAAAGCCCCAGCCGCCCGAGCAGATTGGCGAGCGTGGCGCCCACGGGCCCGAGGCCCACAATGGCGACGTCGGTTGCGGTCATGCTTGTCCGGCGGCGGCGGAGCCGGCAGACTCGCATGAGTCGAGGCTGCGGGTGAAGAGGAGAGCGCCATGGCGAGCTTGCGGGAGATGATCGCGGGGCCGGAGCCGGTGCTGGCGCCGCTGGTGCTGAATCCGCTGATGGCGAAGCTGGCGGAGAATGCGGGCTTCCGCGCGCTCTATCTCGGCGGCGGCGCGACCGGCTATCTGAAGGTGCATCTGGAGGCCAATCTCACGCTGACGGAGATGTGCCAGGCGGCGGTCGAGATCGGCGCCGCCTCGCCGCTGCCGCTGATCTTCGACGCCGCCGCCGGCTTCGGAGACCCGATGCATGTGCGCCACACCATCGCGATGAGCGAGGCGGCCGGCTTCCAGGCGATCGAGATCGAGGACCAGTGGCTGCCCAAGCGCGCCCACCACCATATCGGCCTGGAGCATATGGTGGAGAAGGAGCGCATGGCGGCCAAGGTGGCGGAGGCGGTGCGCGCGCGCCGCAATCCGGACTTCCTGATCGTGGCGCGCACCAACGCCGTGCGCGCCTCCACCCTGGAGGACGGGCTCCGCCGCGCGGAAACCTATCGCGAGGCCGGGGCCGACCTGCTGCTGCTCTCGCCGCGCGATGCGGAGGAGGCGCGCTTCATCGCCGAGCGGCTCGGCGGCCCGCTGATGTATCTCGCCAGCCCCGGCGGGCTTGCCGATATCGGCCTCTCGGCACAGGAGATGGCGGATATGGGCTGGAAGCTGATCGCCGATCCGCAGACGCAGTTCCTCGCCCTCTACGACACCGCCAAGCGCCTCTACGCCGAGATGGCGGCGGCCTTCTCCGCGCCCCGCCGCACGCCCGAGGCCTGGAAGGCGCTGCAGGACGAGCTGCATGACGATATCGGCCTGGAGACGCTCCTGGAGATCGAGCGGCGCACGGTCGAGACGGGCGCGCCGCCGCCGCCCTTACCCGAGTAGGCCGCGCCGGGCGAGATTGGCCATCAGCGCGCGCGTCCCGAAGGTCCAGCGTGGGGCGCGGTCGCAGGTGGTGACCCGGTTGACCAGCGCGCCCAAGAGCGGCGAGGAAATGGTCACCTCGTCGCCCACATGGTGGGTGAAGCCGGCCCCCGGCGCGTCGCGGTCCTGGATCGGGGCGAACATGGTGCCGGTGAACAGCACCAGCCCGTCGGGATAGTCATGCGCGGCGCCGATGGTCTGGGCGGCGAGGTCCTCGATGTCGCGGCTGATGGCGGCCATGGAGTTGGAGCCCTCCAGCAGGAAGCCGTCCTCGCCGGCGACGCGAAGCGCGATCGACGCCTGGCGCATGTCGTCCAGGGTGAAATGCCGGTCCACGAAGCGGATGAAGGGGCCGAGCGCGGTGGAGGCGTTGTTGTCCTTGGCGCGGCCGAGCAGGAGCGCGCTCCGCCCCTCCACGTCGCGGAGATTCACGTCATTGCCGAGCGTCGCGCCGACGATGCGGCCGGTGGGCGCGATCGCCAGCACGAGCTCCGGTTCGGGATTGCTCCACACGGAATCGGGATGCACGCCGACCGCCATGCCGGGGCCGACCGCCGACATGGGCTGCGCCTTGGTGAACACCTCCGCGTCGGGGCCGATCCCGACCTCCAGATAGGCCGACCAGAGGCCGCGCGCGGTGAGCGCCTCCTTGAGCCGGGCCGCCTCCGGGGAGCCGGGCCGGACGGCCGCCAGATCGGTCCCGATCTCGCGGCCGAGCGCCGCGCGGGCCTCTTCGGCCGCGGCGGGGTCGCCGCGCGCCTGCTCCTCGATCACGCGCTCCGCCATGCTGGACGCGAAGGTGACGCCGCAGGCCTTGATCGCCTGCAGATCGACCGGCGCGAGCAGGCTGTCGCGATCCGCGAGCGGCCCCAGATCCTCGCCCTCGGCCGCCCGGAGCGCGCTCGCGGGGTCGTCGGCCGCCAGCAGGTCGGCCACGGTCGGGAAGCGGCGGGTCACATCCACCAGCCGCCCCCGGCGCAGCGCCACCACCGCCGGCCCCCCGACCTCCTCGCGCCAGATGCGCCCGACAAGCGCGGCGCGGTCTGCGTCGTCCGGTGCTCGAACGGTCATGCGGGGCCTCCAGCGGGTTGCGGGGAGCGGCGACGCTGCATGATAGCAGCGGTTGCGCCCGGTGGCGGCGGAGCAGCCGGGCCTCGGTTGGCGGGCTGCTTGTCCGCAGCGGAGGCCATCGCGGTTCCGGCCTGGGATTCGGCGTGACGATGCGCCGACCCGATTCGGAGTCTCTTCCAGTATTATAAACTATTGGGGGCATCGGCCTGAGTATCTCTCATGCAACGCCTTGTATCCGGTTCCACCCGTTGCTACGGTTCGCGCGCTGAAGCGATCAGGAGGGGGTCTTCGCGTCATGACCATGACATCTTCTCGCTCCACCGGCCGCACCGGCGGCCCCGGACTGGCCAGCCTCCTTGCCCTCGCTTCGGGCGTCCGCTCTCTCCGCGCCGCTACCGGGCGGTTGCTCGGGGCAGCGCCGGTCTGTCGCTCAAGACGTATCCCCCGGCACTTCTCGAAGGGTCCGACCGGCGCATCGGCGGCTCGGTTCCGGTTCCGGGGGCTGCTTGCAAGCATTTTGGCATTGTCGGCCATCTGCATCTTCCCCATAAGCGCCGAGGCGCAGAGTGTCAGAAACGTAAGCATTTGGCTCCAGGACGACGGAAGCATTCGTGTGCGCGCAGAGTACCTTTGTTTTGCCTCGGGCTGGAAGGTGTACATGAAGAATACATCGGAAGATCAGTTCGAACAGAAACATGTGCTGGTTGAGGAAAGTCTTACTACGTATTCTGGGTGGTTGAATCACACCATCTCAGATGAAATTGTGCCAGATACAGATAGCGTAGATGTAAGGATAAGTATAGAAACAACACAAGATAAAACTATCTTCGGCTGCGGTGGTGATGTTGTTTGGATCAATTCCACCAGAACAATCATAACGACAATGCATTTCACCGAACCGACCATTGCCGACCAACGCTATCGGGTTAATACGGCAATTACCGCGCTGGAACTTCCCGAAGCCACGCCCAAAAGCAACAGCAGCGGGACGCTGAGCTATACGCTCACACCCGATCTTCCCGCCGGGCTGAGCTTCGACGCTTCCACGCGGCAGATTTCCGGCACGCCGACGGAGATACGGCCGGCGACCTCCTATACTTACAAGGCGAAGGACGAGGACGGTGACGAAGCCACGCTGACCTTCGAGCTCAAGGTGGAAGGGGATACGCAGCCAAGCTTCGGCGACACGACCATTACCGACCAAAACTGGGCGCTCAACCAGGCGATCCGCGCGCTGCAACTGCCGGCGGCGAGCGGCGGCAATGGCCCCCTGGCCTATTCGATCACGCCTACTTTTTCCTACGGGCAGAGTTTTCCCGGCGGGCTGAGTTTTGACGCCGACACGCGGCAGATTTCCGGCACGCCGAATGCGGCGCAGGTGCCGACCTCCTATACCTACAAGGCGGCGGACGAGGACGGTGACGAAGCCACGCTGACCTTCCGTATTCATGTGAACGTCACGGACTCGGCGCCAAAATTCGGCGACGCGACCATTGACGACCTGGTTGTGCGCAGAGGCTCGGCAGTCGGCGCGCTGCAGTTGCCGAACGCCACGAGCGGCAATGGGGAGATCCGCTACTCGATCTCACCCGATCTTCCCGACGGACTCAGCTTCGACGCCTCGACGCGGCAAATTACCGGCGCGCCGAGGGCGATGCAGCCGGCGGCATCCTACACCTACGAGGCGGAGGACGCGGACGGTGACGAAGTCACGCTGACCTTCACCATCGCGGTGCTGGAGGCGGACAAGGTTCCAAGCTTCGGCGACGCGGCCATTGCGGACCGAAGCTGGTCGCTGGACAGGGCCATCCGCGCGCTGCAACTGCCGGCGGCGAGCAGCGGCAATGGCGCGCTGAGCTATACGCTCACGCCCGATCTTCCCGCCGGGCTGAGCTTCGACGCCTCCACGCGGCAGATCGTCGGCACGCCGACGACGCTGCAGTCGGCGGCGTCCTATACATACAAGGCGGCGGATGAGGACGGTGACGAAGCGACGCTGACCTTCACCATCGCGGTGGAGGCGGACGCGGCGCCGGGCTTCGGCGATGCGGCCATTGCCGACCGAAGCTGGTCGCAGGGCCGGGCCATCCGCGCGCTGCAGCTGCCGGCGGCGAGCGGCGGCAATGGCGCGCTGAGCTATACGCTCACGCCCGATCTTCCCGCCGGGCTGAGCTTCGACGCCTCGACACGGCAGATCGCCGGCGCGCCACCGACACTACAGTCGGCGGCGTCCTATACATACAGGGTGGCGGACCAGGACAATGACGAAGCGACGCTGACCTTCACCATCGCGGTGGAGGCGGACGCGGCGCCGGGTTTCGGCGATGCGGCGATCGCCGACCGGGTTTACGCGCAAAACGCGGCGATCGACGCGCTGCAACTTCCCCGGGCCACGGGCGGCAACGGGGCGCTGAGCTACTCGATTTCACCCGATCTTCCGGCCGGGCTGAGCTTCGATGCGTCCATGCGGCAGATCGTCGGCGCGCCGACGACGCTACAGTCGGCGGCGTCCTATACATACCGGGTGGCGGACCAGGACAATGACGAAGCGACGCTGACCTTCACCATCGCGGTGGTGGCGGATACGGCGCCAAGTTTCGGCGACGCGGCCATTGCCGACCAGAGTTACGCGCTGGATCGGACGATCGGCGTGCTGCAATTGCCGGCGGCGAGCGGGGGCAATGGCGCGCTGACCTACACGCTCACGCCCGAACTGCCGGACGGGCTGAGCCTCGATGCCTCGACACGGCAAATCACCGGCGCGCCGACGGCGCTGCAGGAGGCCCTGACCTACAGTTGGCGGGCGGTGGACGCGGACTTCAACAGGTCGGGGTCGGATGCGGCCACGCTGTCCTTCACCATTGAAGTGACGACGGCGGAAATGGAGCGGCGGACGCTGAAGCACATGCTGGCGGCGACGGCGCGGGCGACGCTCGCCGGCGCGGTCGATGTTATCGGGCGGCGTTTCGATGCGGCGCCGGGCGGGCCGGGCCTGTCATTGGCTGGTCGTCGGATCGGCGGCGCGCCGCCGGTCGTCGATCGCTATCGCCGGGACCGTTGGGACCGGCCGGACCGCCGGGACGACCGGGCGACGCCGATGGGCTATTCCATGGACGGGTCGTCCCTGTTGCGCGACAGCGCCTTCACCCTGCCGCTGGCGGCGTCGGGCGCGGCTCCGGGCGGTCCCGGCTGGACGGTGTGGGGCCGGGGCGACTGGCGGGGCTTCGAGGGCCGCAAGGATGGCGGCAGCTGGGACGGCGAGCAACGGACGGGCTGGCTGGGCGTGGATGCGCGCCTGGACGGGGGGCTGACGGCCGGTCTGGCGCTCTCGCAGGGCAAGAGCGAAGCGGATTACCGGCTTGACGAGTCCGGGGGCCGTCTGGAGACCTCTCTGACGACGGTGTGGCCCTATGTGCAGGTGACGACCGGCAATGGCGGCGCGCTGCGCGCGGTGCTGGGCCGGGGCGCGGGCGAGGCGGAGCATCGGGCGTCGGAGGGCGATGGGGAGCAGGCGGACCTGTCGCTGCTGGCGGGTTCGGTGAGCGGCCGTCTGCCGGTGGCCCGGCGGGGCGGCTTCTCCTGGTCGGCGTTTGGCGGTGTGAGCCTGGCGCGGATCGAGACGGAGGGTTCGTCGGCGACATCGATCGGCGATCTGAAGGCGACGAACTGGCGTCTTCGAGGCGGCGCGGAAGCGTCGCATGACGGCATTGCGCTTTCGTCCGGGTCTGGCTGGCTGCTTCAGCCGCGCGGCGCGCTGGCGGTTCGCAAGGACAGCGGCGACGGTGTGACCGGGATCGGGGTGGAGTTGAGCGGCGGCGCGCGTCTGGCGTCTGCGGGCGGACGCTTCGGTCTCGACGCCTCCAGCCACTGGCTGGCGCTGCACTCCGCCGACGGGATGCGGGAATGGGGCGCGAGCCTGGAGGCGCGGTTCGCGCCGGCCGCCGACGGGCGCGGCCTGTCGCTCGCGCTCGGCCCGGCCTGGGGGCCGCAGCAGGGCGGCGTTCTGGAGCGCGAGCGCCTCTTCGACGAGGCGCGCGATGACGCGCCGCAACGCCTCTCCATGACAGCGCGCGCCGGCTACGGCTTTGCGGCGGCCGGCGGCCTGCTGACGCCGTTTGCGGAACTGGCCGTTGCGGAAGACGGCGGCGAGACCCGCAGCGCCGCCGGCCTCGCCTTCGCCGCCCCCGGCGGCGTGGACGCCAGGCTCGCCACAGAACACCGCGACGCCGAGGCCCGCATCGGCCTGCAGATGCGCCTCGCCTGGTAGCAGCCGCTGGGCCGGGCTACTGGCTCGCCCAGACGATGCGGGCGATCCAGTCCAGCTCGTCCGCGTCGAACACCCGGTCCTCATGGGCGGGGTTGAAGGAGCGCAGCTCCACCCGCCGCGCGCTGCGGCGCGCCAGCAGCTTGGCCATCACCTCGCCGTCGCGGGTGCGCGCGACCACCCGGTCGCCCCGGCGCAGGCTGGCGGCCGGCGACACCACCACGATGTCGCCGTCGCGATAGACCGGCTCCATGCTGTCGCCGGCAATCTCCAGCGCATAGGCGTTGGGGTCGCCGAGGTCGGGAAAGGCCACCTCGTCCCAGCCGGAGCCGACCGGATAGCCGGCGTCGTCGAAAAAGCCCCGGTCGCCGGCCTGCGCATAGCCGATCACCGGAACGGTCTGCGCCGGCGCGCCCTCGCGCCGCAACTGCTCGGCGAACAGCTCCGCCACGCCCGCCCCGGTCGCCGCCATGGCCCTGGAGAGGCTCTCCGTGCCGGGCCAGCGCGCCCTTCCGCCCCGCGTCACCCGCTTGCTGGGGTTGAAGGTCGTCGGGTCGAGGCCCGCGCGCCGCGCCAGGCCCGAGGCGGAAAGGCCCCGGCGCGCCGCCAGCGCGTCGATCGCGGCCCAGATGTCGGCATGTCTCAACATAGGAACCTTATCTCATATTTTTCGTTGACCTTCATTAGGAATATATCCATATATGGGCGTTCGGGATGACCCCGACCGGAAAGGATCCTCCATGTCTCCATGTTTCCCGTCCCCCGCGCCCGACGATGCGCCCTTCGACAACGCCGCCCAGGCCTGGTTCTGGTTCATGGCCTGGCGGACGGCGGTCGAGGACGGCGCCACGCCCTCCTACGAGGGCCGCGGCCGGCCCTGCTCGCCGCTCGACATGATCGCCTGCCTGCGGCGACTGGTCGCGCTCGGGCGGCTCACCCGGCGCCACCTCCAGGCGCTGACGCGCTTCGGCCGACGCTTCGAACATCCCCGCCCGGAGCGGGACCCGGCCTCCCGACTGTGGGACGAGGGGCTTTCTCGCCTCGAGGAACTGTTCCGCGCCAAGGGAATCGTGGCATGAGCGGGCGCGCGCTGGCCGTGTTCTCCGGCGAGGCCGACCTTGTGTGGCTCCGCCTGCTCCGCCCCGGCTTCCGGCATTGCTTCGTCGCGCTGGAGGAGGACGGGCGCTGGGTCACCATCGACCCGCTCGCCGGCTATACCGACATCGCGCTGCAGCCGGTGCCGGCCGGTTTCGACCTCGCCGGCTTCTATCGCGAGCGCGGCTTCACCGTCGTCGAGACCCGCCGACGGCGGCGTCACAAGCCCGCCCCGCTGCTGCCGGCGACCTGCGTCGAGCTCGCCAAGCGGGTGCTCGGCGTCGCCTCCTGGCGCGTGCTCACCCCGCGCCAGCTGCACGACTATCTGCTGCGCGACAGGAAATAATTCTCATGCACCGCTTGACAGGCGGCGAACCGGGTGTAGCATCCGCAGTGAACGAAAGAGGAATATCGATGCCGATCCAATCCACCGCCGAGACCGCCGAGACGGTGCTGGCGGGCTATCGCCGCGCCGAGGCGCGCCGGCGGCCCTGGGAGGCGCTCTGGCGCGATTGCGCCGCCCATGCGCTGCCCTTCGGCGCGGACGCCGAGCGCATCTTCGACGCCACCGCCGCCGACGCCGTGGATCAGCTGGCCGCGAGCCTGCTGGCCGAGCTGACGCCGCCCTTCGCCCGCTGGGTCGGCTTCGCGCCGGGGGCGGACGCCGACGCCGAGGCCGCCCTGCCGATGCTGGAAGCGGCGGCCGAGGCGGTGCAGGGCCATCTCGACCGCTCCACCTTCGCGACCGAGATGCATCAGGCGCTGCTCGACCTGGTGACCGTCGGCACCGGCTGCCTCCTGTTCGAGGAGAGCGATCTCGGCGCCGTCTCGGCCTTTCGCTTCACGGCCGTGCCGCTCGCCGAGATCGTGCTGGAGGAGGGGCCGGAGGGGCGCCTCGACCGGGTCTGGCGCCGCCGCCTGCTGGAGGCGGACGAGCTGCGCCGGCGCTTCCCGCGCGCCCGGAGCCTGCGCCTCGACAAGGGCGGCCATGCGGTGGTCGAGCAGGTCGGCCCCGAAGACGGCGCCTGGCGCTATCTGGCCGCGCTGGAGGGCGGGGCGGGCGGTCCGTCCGCGCTGCTGGCCGAGGGCGGCTTCGCGCGCTCGCCCTTCATCTGCTTCCGCTGGCTGAAGGCGCCGGGCGAAGCCTATGGCCGCTCGCCGGTGATGAAGGCGCTGCCGGACATCAAGACCGCCGACAAGGTGGTCGAACTCACGCTCAAAAACGCCTCCATCGCCGTGACCGGCATCTGGCAGGCGGACGACGACGGCGTGCTGAACCCGGCCTCGGTGCGCCTCGCGCCGGGGGCGATCCTGCCCAAGGCGGTCGGCTCGGCGGGCCTGACGCCGCTCGCCGCGCCGGGACGCTTCGACGTCTCGCAACTGGTGCTGGAGGATTTGCGCAAGCGCATCCGCCACGCGCTGCTCGCCGACCGGCTGGCCCAGCCGGCCAGCCCCGCCATGACCGCGACCGAAGTGCTGGAGCGCTCGGCGGAGATGGCGCGGCTGCTGGGCGCGACCTACGGGCGGCTCGAGGCCGAACTGCTGGCCCCGCTGGTGGAGCGCGCGCTCGCCATCCTGGCCCGGCGCGGCGAGGCGCCGGCCTTCGCCCTCGACGGGCGCGAGGCGGAGCTCCGGCTGCGCTCGCCGCTCGCCGCGGCCGCCGGGCAGCGCGAGGCGAACGCCGTGCTCGCCTGGCTCTCGGCCGCCTCGGGCCTCGGCCAGGACGCGCTCGCCGCCATCGACGCCCGGCGCGCCGCGCGCTGGCTCGGCGCCCGCCTCGGCGTGCCGCCGGCCCTGCTGGCGCCGGACTTGCCGACGGCCCCGGCCGGCGCTATTTAGGAACATGGCGGAAGAAGGAAGCGCGGTCATGGCCGGCGAACGGCAGACGGACGCGCCAGTGCGGTCGCCCTTTGCCCGGTGGCTCCGGGACTATGGCGTCTTCCTGAGCGTCATAGCCACCTTCGTGGCCCTCCTGTTCACCATGGTGGACCGGATCGACGGCCTGCGGACCGAGTTCGGCGGCAAGCTCGACGCGGCGGCGGGCAAGCTGGACGGCAAGATCGACGCGGTGGCGACGACGCTCGATGGCAAGATCGACGCGGTGGCGGAGAAGGTCGACAGTGTGGCGGCCTCGCTCGAGGAGGTGAAGACGAAGGTCGAGGTCCTGGATGCGCGCTTTACCGACCGGATGGCCGCCATGGACGAGCGGCTGGGCGGCAGGATGGACGCGCTCGACGCGCGGATGGACTCCCTCGACCGCCGGATGGTCCGCCTGGAGCGGAAGCTCGACGAGACCCAGGCCACGGTCAACAAGCGCATCGACGATGTGCTGCTGGTGCTGGGCCGGGAACCGGCGCCGCGAGGCGAGAGCGCGCCCGCCCGGACGCCGATCCCCCTGGTCAGCCTGTTCCCCGGACTGCTGACGGGCGAGCGAGTCTTCCTGATGGGCAAGGTCGTGCCGAGCCGGGTCGAGGGGGACGAACTGACCCTGTTCGCCGACGACGAGCAGGTGCGCAAGCTGCTGGTCGAGAAGGGCTGGCGGCCGGTCGATCCCGCCGATCCGGCCGCCGGCTACCGCTTCTCCCGCCCGGCGAAGAACAACCTCTGACCTCTCGGGCCGCCTCTCGGGCGGCCCCCCGCATTCCACGCCTGCCGACGGGCGGCTCCTCCAGGGGAGCCGCCCGTTTTCTTTTCCCCGACCGAGAAGGAGACCCGCTTCCCGTGGAACCCGAACCCGCGGCCCGCCCGGAGGGCCTGCCCGACGATTTCTGGGACGAGGAGGCCGGCCGGGTCCGCCTCGAAGAGCTGATCGGCGCCTATGGCGCGCTCGCCTCGGCCGACCGCCCGCCGGAAAGCCCCGAGGGCTACGAGCTCAGCCCCGACGAGCTGCTGGGCGCGCCGGACGGCGAGGTCAACCGCCGGCTGCACGCCGCCGGCTTCACCAACGCCCAGGCCCAGCTGGTCTATGACATGGCGGCGGAACTGCTGCTGCCGCTCGCCGAACAGGTGGCGGACGATCTGGGCCGGGCCGACCGCGACGCGCGCCTGGCCGAGCGCTTCGGCGGCGAGGACGGCTGGCGGCGCGCCCGCCGGCAGCTGGAAGGCTGGGCCGGCGGCAATCTGCCGCCCGGCGTCGGCGAGGCGCTGCTCGGCTCGGTCGAGGGCGTCGCCGCGCTGGAGCGGCTGATGGACGCCGGCGAACCGGGCCTGGGCGGCCCCGGCCGGCCCCCGAACGCCGCGCCGACGCTGGACGGGCTCCGCCGGCTCCAGGCCGATCCGCGCTACTGGCGCGACCGCGAGCCGGAGGCCGTCGCCGAGGTGCTCGACGGCTATGCGCGCCTCTATCCGGGCGCGCGCCCCGACTTCGACATCTGACCCCCGACCCGACACCGACAGACCCCCGAAAGGAGGGCCAAGGACCTTCTCATGGCGATAGACCTTTCCCCAGCCTTCATCAAGGCGTTCGAAGGCGAGATTCACAACGCCTATCAGCGCCAGGGCTCCAAGCTCCGCGACACCGTGCGCACCCGGCGCGGCGTGGCCGGCTCCACCGTCACCTTCCGCCGGGTCGGGCGCGGCGCGGCCGCCACCAAGGCCCGACACGGCCAGATTCCGGTGATGAATGTCGATCATGCCGCCGTCGAATGCGCGCTCCAGGACTATTACGCCGGCGAATGGGTGGACAAGCTCGACGACCTGAAGATCGGCGGCGGCGAGCGCGACACGCTGGCCAAGGCCGGCGCCTATGCGCTCGGGCGCAAGACCGACGCGCTGATCGCCGCCGCGCTCGACGGCTCCACCAACCATGCCGGCGGCAAGACCGACGGCCTCACCAAGGCCAAGGTGCTCGCCGCCTTCGAGATGCTGGGCCAGGCCGATGTGCCGGACGATGGCGAGCGCACCGCCGTCATCGGCTGGAAGCAGTGGTCGGACCTGATGACCATCGAGGAATTCGCCAACGCGGACTATGTCGGCGCGGACGACCTGCCCTGGCGCGGCACCCAGGCCAAGCGCTGGCTCGGCACGCTCTGGCTGCCGCATTCGGGCCTCACGCTCGATGGCGCCGTGCGGCTCTGCCACTGGTATCACCGGAGCGCCGTCGGCCACGCGGCCGGCGCGGAGGTCACCACCGACATCACCTGGCATGGCGACCGCGCCGCCTGGTTCGTCGCCAACTGGATGAGCCAGGGCGCCGCGCTGATCGACCCCGAGGGCGTCGTCACCATGCGCTGCCTCGAATCCTGAGCGAAAGGAGCCACCGATGGCCTTCAACACCGGCAATCTCTCCGTGCTGGCCTACGCCAACGGCTTCACCCTCTGGCACTACCGGTCGGCGACCGACACCGACGCCGCCATGGCCGGGGCCGGCTATTTCAACGACGCCTCGGACCTGCTCCGCCCCGGCGACATGCTGGCGCTGAACGGCGCCGGCGGCAGCGCCGCGCTGGTCCGCGTCGCCGCCAACCGCCGGGGCGCGGTGGCGATCGGCTTCACCACCGACTGGGAAACCCAGGCGGCGGTGGCCGACGCCACCGGCGGAACCACCGTCGATGCCGAGGCGCGCAAGGCGCTCGGCGCGGTGATCGCGGCGCTGGAGCAGGTCGGCATCCTCGCCGCCGCCTGACGCCGCCGCCCGGCCGCCGCCTCCCCGGCGGCCGGGCGACCCCCGCCTCTCCCCGTTCCCGCTTGCCGGAGTCGCTTGTTCCATGGCGTTGACCGCCCTTCAGCTCGCCAGCCAGGCGCTGGTGCGGCTCGGGGCCTCGCCGATCGCCGCCTTCGACGAGGCGACGCTCGAGGCCCGGACCGCCGCCGCGCTCTATCCCACGCTCCGCGACGCGCTGCTCGCCGGCCACGCCTGGCGCTTCGCGACGGCCACCGCCAGCCTGCGGGCGACCGGCGAGACCCCGCCCGACGGCTTCGCGCGGACCTTCGCCCTGCCGGCGGACTTCCTGAACGCGCTCGCGCTCAACGACGGGCGCGGCGGCGACTGGCGAATCGCCGGCGACCGCCTCCACGCCGAGGCCGGCGAAGCGCGCCTCAGCTATCTCTTCCGCCCCGCCGAGGCGGCCTTTCCGCCCTGGTTCGACGATGCGCTGGCGGCCGCGCTCGCCGCCGCCTTCTGCCTGCCGGTGACCGAGAACGGCGCGCGCGCCGAGACGCTGGCGCGCCTGGCCGAGGCGGCGCTGCGGCGCGCCCGGCGGGCCGACGCGCTGCAGGGACCGGCCCCGGCGCTCGAAGGCTTCCCGCTGGTGGAGGCGCGCCGATGACGCGCCTCAACATGCTGCGCACCGATTTCTCCGCCGGCGAGCTCGACCCCGGCCTCGCCGGGCGGACCGACCTCGCCGCCCATCGCCAGGGCGCGCGCCGGCTGCGCAATGTCATCGTGCAGGCGACCGGCGGTGTCTCGCGCCGGCCGGGGCTGCGGCTGGTCGCGACCGCGCCCGGCCCCGGCCGGCTGGCGGCTTTCGAGCTGGGCGGCGGCGAGGCCTGCCTGCTGCTGTTCGCCGACCGGGCGCTACGGGTCTATCGCGACGGCACGCAAGTGGCGCTGCTGGCCGCGCCCTGGCGCGCGGACGAGCTCGCGCAGCTCTCCTGGACGCAGAGCGCCGAGGCCATGCTGATCGCCCATCCCGACCATGCGCCCCGCCGCCTCGCCCGCCTCGCGGAGGGCGCGTGGTCGCTCGGCGAGTGGAGCTGGAGCGAGAAGGCGGGCCGGCTCGGCCAGCCCTATTACCGCTACGCGCCCGCCTCGGTCACGCTTACCCCGTCGGGCGTCTCGGGCCGGATTACGCTCACCGCCTCGGCGGATGTCTTCGAGGCCGCCCACAAGGGGCTGCGCTTTCGCATCGGCAAGGGCGAGGTCTCGATCCTCGCCGTCGCCTCGGCCAGGGCCGCGACGGCGGAAGTGACGGCCGCGCTCGATGCGGCCCAGGCCACCGCCGACTGGCGCGAGCCGGCCTTCTCGGCGCTGCGCGGCTGGCCGGTCTCGCTCACCTTCCATCAGAACCGCCTGGCGATCGGCGGGGCGCGCAGCCTGCCGGACCGGCTCTGGCTCTCGCGCTCGGGCGACCATTTCGACTTCGACCCCGGCTCCGGGCTGGACGATGAGGGCATCGAGTTCCCGCTGCTCTCCGACCGGGCGAACGCCGTGCGCGCGCTGGTGTCGGGACGCCGGCTGCAGGTGTTCGCCTCCGGGTCGGAATGGACCGTCTCCGGCGACCCGCTGACGCCGGCCTCGATCCAGCTCGGCCGGCAGACGCGCATCGGCTCGCCCGGCGACCGCGCCGTGGCGCCGCTGGATGTCGAAGGCGCGACGCTCTTTCTGGCGCGGAGCGGGCGGGAGCTGCGCGAGTTCCCGTTCGCGGACGCCGAACTGGCCTGGCGGGCGGCCGATCTGGCCTTGCTCTCCCGGCATCTGTTCGTCGCGCCCGTGGAAATGGCCTGGGACGGCGCGGGACGGCGCCTGCTGGTCGCGATGGGCGACGGGTCGATGGCTGCGCTGACGGTGGAGCGCGCCGAGCAGATCCACGCCTGGACGCGCTTCGAGACCGCCGGGGCCTTCCGCTCGGTCGCGGCGGTCGGCGACGCCGTGCATGTGCTGGTGGAGCGCGACGGGCGCTTCCTGCTGGAGGTGTTCGACGAGACGCTGGCCATGGACGGCGCGGTCGCCGCCGCCGCGCCGCTGCCGACGCGCTCCTGGGGCGGCCTCGGCCATCTGGAGGGCCGGCGGGTCGTGGCGATCGCCGATGGCGCCATCCTGGAGGACCTCGCCGTCTCGGGCGGGCGCATCGCCCTGCCGGCTCCGGCGCGCCAGGTCGCCGTCGGCCTCGCCTTCGCCCATATCGTCGAGCCGCCGGCCCCGGACGCGCCGCTGCCAGAGGGCGCGCTCCAGGGCGTGGCGCATCGCGCGGTCCGGGTGACGCTCAGGCTCGACCGCGCGGAGACGCTCCGCTGCGACACGGGCTTCGGGCTGCGCCGCGTGCCGCTCGGCCCGGCGCCCTTCACCGGCGACGTCTCGCTCGGGGCCGGCGGCTGGCGGCGCGACGGCGCGCGGCCGCTCTGGCGCATCGAGGACGCCCGCCCGCTGCCCTTCCATCTGCTTTCCGCTGCAACCGAACTCAAGGTGACCGACATATGAGCGCCCTGCTTCCCGTGGCGATGGCGGCCGGCAACGCCGCCCTGACCCAGCTTTCCACCGCCCGCGCCGCCTCCCGCCGCCGGAGCGCCTCCAGGGCCGAGGCGGCCAGGCTGAGCGCGCAGGCGGCCGAGCAGGACCGGCTGCGCCGCCAGCGTCTCCGCGAGGCGGTGGCCCGCGCCCGGGCGCGCTTCGGCGCGGCCGGCCTGCGGGCGACCGACGGCTCGGCCGCCGCGCATCTGGGCGGGCTGGCGGCCGAGAGCGAGCGCGCCGGCGCCCATGCGCTGGCGGCGGTCCGCAGCCGGCTCAAGGCGCTCCGCCGCGACGGCCGCCACGCCGACCGCCTCGCCCTGCTGCAGGGCGCGCGGCGGCTGCTGGCGGCCGGCGGCGCGCGGCGCTGAGCCCTCGCCGGTGGACGGCATCGCGCTCCGCGCCTTCGCCGATTTCGGCCCGCTCGCCCTCGGCTGGGCGCTCGCGGTCTGGCTGTTGCAGCGCGATGCGCGCGGCCGCCAGCAGGTGCTGGACGTGATCGTCGCCAACACGCGCGCGCTCGCCGTGCTGGCCGAGAAGATCGATGCGCTGCGGCGCTGACCCCAATCCCTCCTGGAGTTTCCCCCCATGGACGACCCCCGCCCCGAACTGGCGGCAGAGCTGACCGAACGCCTGGCCCCGGTGGCCGCCCGCATCGCGCGGCGCTACCGGGAGGACCATGCCGAGGGCGAGCAGGCCCCGCCGGACAACGACCGCGACCGCACCGCCTTTCATGGCGCCGGGCGCGCCGCGCTCGCGCATCTGCGCCAGCTGCTCGCCATTCTCGACTGGGCCGCCGGCCAGGATGTCGAGCCGGACGAGCCTGCGTCCGGCGAACCGCGCGGCCTGGAGGCGCTGGCGCACGCATGAGCACGGGCTTCGCGGCCTTTCTGGACGCCTGGAACCGCTCCCGCCGCCTCGCCACGCCGGCGCTTCACGAGCGCATCGCGCGCTGGTTCGACACCCGGCTCGCCGAGCGCGAGCGCCGGCTGCTGCTGATGGCCTTCCGGGGCGCGGGCAAATCCACCCTGCTGGGGCTGCTGGCGGCCTGGATGCTCTGGCGCGCGCCCGATCTGCGCATCCTGGTGCTGGCGGCGGAGGGCGCGCTCGCGGCCAAGACGGTGCGCACCGTGCGCCGGGTGCTGGAGCGCCATCCGGCCACGGGGCGGCTCCGCCCCGCGCGCGCCGAGGAGTGGGCCGCCGACCGGCTGACGGTGCCGCGCCGCATCGTCTCGCGCGATCCCTCGCTGCTGGCGCGGGGGGTGGCCGCCAATGTCACCGGCGCGCATGCCGATGTGGTGATCTGCGACGATGTGGAGGTGCCGAACACCGCCGCCACGCCCGCCCGGCGCGCCGAGCTGCGGGCCAGGCTCGCCGAGATCGACTATGTGCTCTCGCCGGGCGGCCTGCAGATCTATTGCGGCACGCCGCACAGCTACTATTCGATCTATGCCGGGGAGGCGCGGCCGGAGGCGGGCGAGACCGCGCCCTTCCTGGAAGGCTTTGCGCGCCTGGCGCTGCCGCTCGCGCCCGGCGTCTGGCCGGAGCGCTTCACGGAGGAAGAGATCGCGCTCATCCGCCGGCGCTCCGGCCCGGCCCGCTTCGCCAGCCAGATGCTGCTCCGCCCGACCAGCCCGGCCGAGGGCCGGCTGGATGCGGCCAGGCTCGCCCGTTATGGCGGCGAGCTCGACTATCGCGAGGTGGGCGGCCGGCCGGCGCTCCGGCTCGAAGGCCAGCCGCTGGTCTCGGCCTCCGCCTGGTGGGACCCCGCCTATGGCGCGGCCGGACGGGGCGACGCCAGCGTGCTGGCGGCCGTGTTCACCGACGCGGGCGGGCGACGCCGGCTGCACCGCGTCGCCTATCTGCTGCACGACCCGGAGGCCGCAGCCGACCCCGCGACGCAGCTCTGCGAGGCGGTGGCGCGCGAGGCGGCCCGGCTCTGCCTGCCCTCGATCGCCGTCGAGACCAATGGCGTCGGGCGCTTCCTGCCGGGCCTGCTGCGCCGGGCGCTCGACCGGGCCGGCCACGGCGCGGCGGTGGTGGAGCGCGCCAGCCGGCGGCCCAAGGACGAGCGCATCCTGGAAGCCTTCGACGCGCCGCTCGCCGCCGGGCTGCTGAGCGCGCATGAGAGCGTGTTCGAGACGCCCTTCCTGCGCGAGCTGCGCGAATGGCGGCCGGGCGGCGGCGGCCCGGATGACGGGCTGGACGCGGCCGCCGGCGCGCTGCTGGCGGAGCCGGTGCGCCTCGGCGCGCGCGCGCCGGCGGCGCGGCGCGACTGGCGCCCCGGCTCAGGCGCGCATCGCGCGCGGACCGGCTTCCGCGTCTGAACCGCGCCGCCGCAATCCCCTCTTCCCCCGAAATCCCGACAAGGAGACGCCATGCTCCCCGCCCTTCTGGCCCAGATCGGGCTGCCGCTGCTCGCCCGCCTCGCCGGGGCCGGCCTCAAGGCCATCGACACGCCGGCGGCGAAGGCGGCCGCCGAGGCGCTCGGCGAGGTCGAGCGCGCGCTGGACCGGGGCGAGGTCGCGCCCGAGGCGCTGGCCGAAGCCAACCGGCATATCGAGGCGCTGGCGGCGGCGCGCTCGGCGGAGGCGCGCACCGCCTGGCGCGAGGTCAACGCCTCGATGCGCGCCGAGGCGGGGGCCGAGGACGCCTATGTGCGCCGCTGGCGGCCGACCTTCGGCTATATGGTGGCGCTCACCTGGGGCCTGCAGATGGGCGCGGTCGCCTGGTCGGTGCTGGCCACGCCGGCCGACGCGCCGGCGATCCTGGCGGCCGCGGCCTCGCTCAGCGCCATGTGGGGCGTGGCGCTGGCCGTGCTCGGCGTCGCGGTGCATGAGCGCTCGCGCGACAAGGCCGCCGCCGCCGGCAGCCCGCGCCCGGGCTTCGCCGACCTCCTCGATACGCTGCTGCAACGCCGGCAGGCGGCCCCCGGCGGCTCCTGACCCCTACCGGAGGGCCGGCTTCCACACCATCGGGGCGTAGATGAGCACCAGGGCGGCGAAGGCCGGCCATCTCTCCGGCGCTTGCCCGTATCCCGCTCTTTCAGAGCGCCGGCAGTTCGCGGATCGCCTCGGGGATGCTGCGTTTCAGATAGCGCCCGTCGTCGGGCGCGCCCAGGAAGACGCCGTCCTCCACCATCACCTTGCCGCGCAGCAGGGTCGTCGCCGGCCAGCCGGTGATGGCGTGGCCCTCCCAGGGGCTGTAGTCGGCCTCATGAAGGTCTGCCGCGCGCACCCGGCCGCGCACCTCGGGGTCGAGGATGCAGATATCCGCGTCGGAGCCGGGGGCGAGCGCGCCCTTTTGCGGCCAGAGGCCCATGATCCGGGCGGCGTTGCTCGACACCAGATCGACATAGCGCTCCAGACTGTAGCCGCGCCGGGTGACCATCTCGTCATACATGACGCCGAGGCGCGGCTCGACGCCGGCGTTGCCGCCGGTGGTGTCGTCGATGCGCCGCCCGACGGTCTTGACCTTGAGCGTGCAGCAGATCTCGTCCGTCGCCACGCAATTGATCGAGCCGTCGAGCGTTCCGGTCCAGAGCGCCGCCTGGTCCTCGGCGGATTTGAGCGAGGGGTAGGTGTGGTAGATCTGGCCGTTGGGGCGCTTGTAGTCCTCCGACGTGTAGAGCATGTACTGGTGCAGCGTCTCGCCATAGACCGGCAGGCCGCGGGCGCGCGCCTCGCGGATCGCCTGCACGCCGGTCGCCGCGCTCACATGCATCATGTAGAGCGGCGTGCGCTCGGCCTCCGCCAGGCGCAGCACCCGGCGGAAGGAGAGGTCCTCGGAGAGCGCATTGTGCACCTCCGCCATGTTCTCGAAGCCGACCCGGCCCTCGCGGATCAGCGTCTCATACATGTGCATGACGATATCGTTGTCCTCGGCGTGGATGACGCCGAGGCCGCCGGCGCGGGAAATGGCCTTGAACACCTCCCAGATATCGCCGAAATGCACCATGCGCCCCCGCCGGGAGGGGGTGATGTCGGTGGTGAAGATCTTGACCGTCGGATAGCCGTCGGCGATGACATCCTCGAGCTCGGCCACCGTCTCGGGCGGAATGTCGCCCAGCAGCATCACATGATAGGCGTAGTCGGTGTAGCAGGCCCCGGCCCATTCGGCGTCGCGCCGGGCGATCACCTCGCGGAGCGGCAGCGGCTCGCTGCGGGCGGCGAAGTCGATCAGCGTCGTGGTGCCGCCATGCAGCGCGGCGCGGCTGACCACCGCCGGCGGGTCGGTCTTCATGGCGCTGCCGTCCGGCAGCGGCAGATGCCAGAGGCAGTGCACATGGGGGTCGATGCCGCCCGGCATGACGATGCGCCCGGTGGCGTCGATGACCCGCCGGGCCATGTCGTCCGGAATCGCGCCCAGCTCAGCGACGGCCGCGATGCGCTCGCCGGCGATGGCGACATCGTGCGCGCCCGCGCCCTGCGGCGTCACCACGCGGTCGCTGCGGACGATCAGGTCGAACATCGCTCCACCTCCTCGATCAGCGCCTCCAGCAGCGCCGCCGCCCAATCCTGCCGGATGCCGCGCCCGATGACGACCAGGCGCGAGCTGCGGTCCGGCCCCGGCCAGCGCGCGAGCGTTTCCAGCGGATGGAAGAGATGCTGCACGCCATGCACGACCGCCGGGCGGTCGGGGTCCTCGGCCAGCCGCACCAGGCCCTTGAGGCGCAACAGGTCCGGCCCGGCGGCGTCGGCCAGCGTCTCCAGAAAGAGGGTGAGCGCGACGGCCGGCACGGGCGCCGTCCGCCGGAGCGTGAAGGTCGAGATGCCGGCGCTGTGGTCGTGGCTCGACGGCGCCTCCAGCCGGGGCGCCATGGCGAGCAGCGCGTCGGGCGGGACGGCCCCGAAGCGCGCCTCGCGGATCTCCGCGCCGGGGTTCAGGCGGCGCAGCCGGGCCTCGACCGGGCCGGCGGGCGCAAGGTCGGTCTTGGTGACGATCAGCAGGTCGGCGAGCGCGGCCTGCTTGGCGGCTTCGGGATAGCGTTCGAGCGCCTCCAGCCCGTTGACCGCGTCCACCACCGTCGCCAGCCCGCCCGCATCCAGGCCGGGCGAGGCGATCAGGGTTTGCAGGATGGGGGCGGGATCGGCGAGGCCGCTCGTTTCCAGCCAGATGCGCCCAGTGGGCCGCCGGGCCTGCAGGCGCGCCGCGGCCGCCATGATGTCGCCGCGCGCCGCGCAGCAGAGGCAGCCCGCGCCGAGCTCGACCAGCTCCTCCTCGCCCGCCTCCAGCAGGTCGTGGTCGATGCCGATATCGCCGAACTCGTTGACGATCACGCCGTCGCCGGCGAGCGCCCGGTGGGCCAGCAGCCCCTTGAGCAGCGTGGTCTTGCCGCTGCCGAGAAAGCCGGTGATGGCGATGACGCGGCTCATGGCGCGGCCTCTCCGGCGGGCGGGCGGCGCGCGAACAGCACCCGGCTGGCGGCGCGCTCCGGGGCCAGCAGCTGGCGCAGATGGCGGAGCGCGCCCGAGACCGAGGGATGCAGCCGGCTCCGCCCGTCCGGCCCGGTCACCCGCCAGGCCGGCCCGAGCGGCGTCTCCTCGCGCCCGGCGGTCGCGCCGCCGGCCTCCACCCCCCAAAGCGCCAGCGCGCCCTCGACCAGCAGCGCGTCGCGCGCCGCTTGCTCATCGAGCGCCATGGCTCAGGCGGCGCCCCGCCAGGCCGGGCCGCGAAGCAGTTCGCCGGGCTGCGCGCCGGTCGGCTCGCCATGCTCCAGGGTCACCCTGCCATTGACGATGGTGGCGGCGATGCCGTCGGCCTTCTGCACCAGGCGCCGGGCGCCGCCCGGCAGGTCGCGCTCCACGCCCGGCAGGCGGGGCTGGATCCTGTCGGCGTCGAACAGCAGCATGTCGGCCTTCATGCCCGGCCGCAGCAGGCCGCGATCGTGCAGCTCCCAGGCGCTGGCGTTCTCGAAGGTCAGCATTCGGACCGCCTGCTCCAGGGTGAAGGCCTGGCGGCGGCGCACCCAGTAGCTCAGCAGATGGGTCTGCAGCGAGGAGCCCATCTCCTGGCAGACATGCGCGCCCGAGTCCGAGAAGGTGGCGAGCGTGCGGGGATGCTCCAGCATCTGGCGCACCTCCTCCGGGTCCTCGTTGACCAGCGGCTGCACGAACACCAGCTCGCGCCGCTCCGCCATCAGGTCCAGCATCACCTCGACCGGATTGCGCCCCTCGGGGCCGGCCAGATCGGCGACGCTGGGGTCGTCCCAATGCACGTCGAACATCGGGAAGAGATTGGCGTAGTCGGGCTTGCGGGGGTCGGTGGTGGCCGCGCCGCCGCCCTGGAACTCGGTGCCCCTGGGGCGCATCCGGGCCTCGTCGGCGACCAGGCGGGCGCGGGTCTCGGGATCGCGGAAGCGGCGCTGCTGCTCTTCCGCCGGCAGCCCGCGCACTTCCCGCCAGGCGGGCAGCGCGTCGAAGGGCAGATAGGAGTCGAGCGAGAAGATCGCATTGATCGACCGCGTGGTCGCCTGCCCCCAGACGCGCGCGCCCTCGCCCGCCATCCGGTCCATCCAGTCCAGCTGATAGCCCACGGGGTTGGGCGCGTCGCCCTGGCGAGTCGCGGCCGCGCCGAACATGACCGGACGCCCGCTGGCGACGGCGATGCGGCCGAGCTCCTCCAGGAAGGCGCGCTGCGCCCGGCCGCCGGAGACGTCCGGGCCGATCTGGAAGATGCCGGCATTGAGGCCGGCCATCGCATCGACCAGATGCGCAAGCTCGGCCCAGTTGCCGATACGGCTCGCCACCGGCCCGCCGTCCGGGCGGATATGGGTGCTGGCGCGCGAGGAGGAGAAGCCGACGGCGCCGGCCCGGAGCGCCTCGCGCACCAGGTCCGCCATCAGCGCGAGGTCGTCCTCGCTTGCCTCCTCGTCGAGCGCGCGGGCGCCCATGGCGTACATGCGCAGCGCCGAATGGCCGAGATAGACGCCATAGTTGATCGCCTTGGGGAAGGCCTCGACGGCGTCCAGATATTCCGGGAAGGTCTCCCAGCTCCAGTCGATGCCGGCCATCATGGCAGCCTTGGGGATGTCCTCGACCGCCTCCAGGCACTCCGCGAACCACTCCCGCGCCTCCGGCTTGCAGGGCGCGAGCGCGAAACCGCAATTGCCCATCACCGCCGTGGTGACGCCATGCCAGCAGGAGCAGCTGCCGAGCGGGTCCCAGGCCACCTGGGCGTCCATATGGGTGTGGCCGTCGATGAAGCCGGGCGAGACGATCAGCCCGTCGGCGTCGAGCGTCCGGCGGGCCGGGGCCGGAAGCCGCCCGATCTCCGCGATCCGCCCGTCGCGGACGCCCACATCCGCCCGGTAGCGCGGCATGCCGGAGCCGTCCACCACCATGGCGTTCCGGATCAGCAGATCGAAGCTCATCGGTCGCCCTCCCCCTTTCGCGTCGCAGCCAACGCTACCGCCCCCGGCCCGGCGCGGCAAGATGTCCCGGTCAATCGAAGACCGGGCGGCAACCCGGCACGGCCGCATCGCCGGCCCTTGACATGCAAACATGGGGAGGCACAATTGTCACAGGAATCATCATGATCGCAGCTTTCGCCTGCGCGCCTCGAGGTTACCGCCGACAAGGCTGCAACGGCTCGACGATGAAGGACGTCCGGATCGCCATGACAATTTGTATAGCCGCCACAGCCGCCGATAAATCGGCGGTGGTCGTCGCCTCCGACAGAATGCTGAGCGCCCACTTCCTGAGCCTGGAATTCGATCATCCCGATTCGAAGATCGAACGGCTGGGCGATTCTTGCGTGGGACTAAGTTCCGGCGACGCATTGCCGACAGGGGAATTGTTTGCATCGGCATATTCCGTCGCGGCTCAGTTGCAAAATCCGCAAGTCATTCATATCGCCGAAAGCATCAAGGATACCTATTCGGCGTTGCGCGCCAAACGAATCGAAGAGCAATTCTTCAAGCCTCGCGGCATCACTCTCGATGCTTTCTATCAACAGGGGTTGATTCGCCAGTTCCCGCCGGAAGTAGCCATGCAGCTGGATGACATGGTTCAAAGAACGGATTTTCGAGTAGAATTGATTATTGCCGGTGTAGATGGGACCGGCTCGCATATCGTAGGTATCTCGGATCCCGGGCGAGCGGATTCATACGATCGGCTTGGTTATCATGCAATCGGCAGCGGGATGAGCCATGCGATATTGGCGCTGGTCAGCGCCGGTCAGCATTGGGCGAAGGGTGTGAATGAAACCGTTTTAATGTGTTTCGCGCAAAACGGCAGGCTGAATCGGCTCCCGGTGTCGGCCGCGCGATTGAAATGCGCGTGATCACCGATCAAGGCATAAGATCGATCTCAGACGATGAAATGCAGAATTTGGACAATATTCTGAGTCGTTTTATGTCTCCAAGAGTCGATGAATTCAACGAATCGATCTCAGAACTTCCGTTCAACAGGAGCTGACGGGGATGGTGAGAAACAAGTTGCTGGATCGGGACACTGATCGTCCGCCCGCGCACATGGCGATACCGCTGGAGGCGCAGGTCCGGTTTGCGGAGAGCAGGCGGAAGCTGCTGGTTGCGCGCTACAAGCTGGGCGTTCGCCAGGGCGCCGCCTGGTTCAGGGCTGCCCGCGGAGACCATACCGTCAGGAAGCTGGAGGACTGACCTGCTCGGTCCGGTCGAAGACCGGGCGGCGGGTGATGAGGAGTTCGGCGATGCGGGCGTGGTGGGTGGTCTTCATCAACACGCGGACGGCGTGGAAGCGGTGCTTCGCGGCGAGCGCCAGGATTTCCGGGGAGAGATCGTAGGTCATCAGGAAGTCGGCCCGGCTTTCCGCCATCAGCGCGAACAGCCGGGCGTGATCGATCTCGTTATGGGCGTAAAGGCGCCGGCCGGCGCGCTTGCCCGACGCCGTATAGGGCGGGTCGATGAAGACCGCGCCGGCCTCGCCGCCGGCGAGCCGGGCCTCCAGCCGCTTCATGCCGTCGTCCTCGACGAAGGCGATGCGCTCGCCCAGCGCCGCGATGTCGGCCAGCCGGCGCCGGATGGTCTCCGGATACCAGCGCGACGCCACGCCCTTGCCGTTCTCGCCCGACCGGTGGAGCGCCGCGCCGGGGGCGAGAATGCCGCCGCGCCGGGCGCGGTTCACCACCAGCGTGCGGAAGCCGCGCTCCAGCACATCCTGCGGGCTGGAGGCCGCGAGCGCCTCCACCGCCTCGCGCGTCGGCGCGAATGCGCGCACCCGCTCCCGCAGTTCGGCGTTGCGCTGAAGCGCGGCCCGCCAGAACGCCGCCACGTCGGGGTCGCGCTCCACCATCAGGCAGCGCCCGGCCAGCCCTTCCCTCGCCGCCGTCAGCGACACGATTCCGCCGCCGGCGAACGGCTCCAGCAGCAGCGGCGGCGGCGCGTCGAACGCCCCGAGCCAGGCCCGGATATGGGGAATGAGCCAGGTCTTGCCGCCCGGATAGCGCAGCGGGCTCAACTGCGGCACGGTGGCCACATTGGCGGCGGGGATCGGCGAGAGCGGTATCGTCTCCGCCGTCATGGCTCTGCCGCAAGGCGGATCCTGCGCTATCATGGCCTCTCCGCGTTGCGGCCGGACGATAGCGCCCGCGCCGGCCGCCGTCCACGAAACCGGGAGCCGCGCCGATGCCACGCCTGCTGCCCTGGGGCCTCGCGACCGCGCTGCTGGTCGCGCTGCAGGCTTCCGCCGCGCCGGAGGTCGCCTTCGGGCGCGCGGAGGTGCGGATCGAGACGGCGGCGGGGGCCGTTCATGTCTTCGACGCGGAGCTGGCCGAGACGGCGGAGCAGCGCCGGCGCGGGCTGATGTATCGCCGCCGCATGGCCCCGGACGCCGCCATGCTGTTCCTCTTCCCCGAAGGCGATCGGCCCTCCATGTGGATGGCGAACACGCTGCTGCCGCTCGACATGCTGTTCGTCGCCGCCGACGGGCGCATCGTCGAGATCGTGCGCAACACGGTGCCGCATTCGCGCCGCCCGATCTCCTCCCGGCGCCCGGCGCGCATGGTGCTGGAGCTGAAGGGCGGGGCGGCGCGCCGGCTCGGCATCGAGGCCGGCGACCGGCTCGCCTGGCGCTGAGCTCAGACGAAGAACACCAGCGTCACCAGCAGGAAGATCGGCATCAGGATGCCGACCGACCAGAACATGAAGCCGAAGAAGCTCGGCATGGCGATGCCGCGCTCCTCGCAGATCGCCCGCACCATGAAGTTCGGCGCGTTGCCGATATAGGTGACCGCGCCCATGAACACCGCGCCGGCCGAGATCGCGAGCAGGGTGCCGTAGAGCGGCCCCATCAGCTGCTCCGCGTCGCCGCCGGCGGTGTTGAAGAACACCAGATATGTCGGCGCATTGTCGAGGAAGCTCGACAGGATGCCGGTCAGCCAGAAATACATCGCCTCCACCGGCTGGCCGTCGGCCCCGGTGACCAGCGAGACCACCGGCTCCAGCGCGCCCGAGGTCCCGGCGCGCAGGATGGCGATCGCCGGCACGATGGTGAGGAAGATGCCGGCGAACAGCTTGGCCACCTCCAGGATCGGGAACCAGGAGAAGCCGTTGGCCTCGCGGTTGGCCCGGTCGGTGACCCGCCAGGACGCATACGCGACCGCCAGCAGGATCAGGTCGCGGCAGACATTCTGCAGCTCCACCGTCACATGGAAAATCTCGACCGAGACCCCCGGACGCCAGACGCCGGACATCAGCACCGCGCCGACGACGACCGCCAGCAGCAGGAAATTCACCTTGCCGGAAATGCCGAGCGGCTCGGCCGCGCCGGCGACCTCCTCCGGCGGGCGGCCGGTCTCGCGCCGGTAGAGGAAGCTGTCCACGACATAGTAGAGCGGCAGCAGGATGCCCGAGACCAGCAGCATGGGCAGCAGCATGGCCTCGGTCGGCCAGAAGAAAGAGACGCCCTTCAGGAAGCCCAGAAACAAAGGCGGGTCGCCGAGCGGCGTCAGCGAGCCGCCGATATTCGCCACCAGGAAGATGAAGAACACCATGGTGTGGACCTTGTGGCGGCGCCACTCATTGGCCCGGATGATCGGGCGGATGAGCAGCATGGCGGCCCCGGTGGTGCCCATCCAGCTGGCGAGCGCGGTGCCGAGCAGCAGGATGGCGGTGTTGACCAGCGGCGTGCCGACCAGGCGCCCGGTGAGCCGGATGCCGCCCGCCACGGTGAACAGCGACAAAAGCAGGATGATGAAAGGCAGATATTCCAGCAGCCCCACATGCAGCAGCTCGTACAGCGCCAGCTCCCAGCCGAACACGACCAGGAAGGGCAGCATGAAGGCCGCCGCCCAGAAGGCCGAGACCTTGCCGAAATGGTGATGCCAGAAGGCGGGCGCCAGCAGCGGGAAGAGCGCGATCGAGAGCAGGATGCCGACGAAGGGCGCGACCCAGACGAGCCCGAGCGCGGCGCCGTCGAGATGCGGCGCGCCGGCCCCGGCGGCCCCGGCCTCGCCCGCGCCGAGCAGCAGGATGGTGATGACGGATGCGGCAAGCGCGCCCATGGGGGGTCCCCTCTCTTCCCCGGAAGCCCGGCCGGCGGCTCCGGCCGGGCGCGCACTATGCCCCAGCGCCGCCTCCCGGCCAAGCCGGGCGCGGCGCGACTCGGGGACGCCCGGCGGGCCGCTCAGCAGTCCGGCCGGTCCAGCAGCTCCACTCCCTTCAGCCGGTAGCCGACGGTGAACTCGGGAAAGGCGATCAGCGCGTCGCCGCCGACGCCGTTCTCGAAGAACCACTCCGCCGACTCGAAGGCCGGCACCGAACCGCTTTCCCGGTCGAAGAAGGCCAGCTGCGCCCGCCAGCGCCGCTCGCCGGCGAGCGCCTCGGGAACTTCGGCCATCTCGACCCCGGTTTCGGGCAGCAGCACCATGCTGACGGTCATCGGGTCGTTGTCGTCCTCGCCGAAGAACACCCGGCGGGCGAGCACGCCCTCGCCGGTGCGGGCATGGTCGATGGACTGGCGCATCCAGGCGCCCGGAAACAGCGTGCCTTCGGGCAGCGCCAGGCGGCGCTCCACCGGCTGCTCGTAGCGCGCCTCGCCGCCGCCGCCATAGCCCTCCAGGCGCGCCTTGCCCGACCGGCGCTCGATCTCCGCGCCGGGGCGCGCGACGCTGCCGGTGAAGCCGTATTCCGTGCCGTCGAGGCGCTCCCAGGCGGAGAAATCGACCTGGACGCGGCTGTCCCGCCCGTCCGCCCGGCTGATCAGCATCCGGGTCTCGCGCCGAAAGGCCTCGACGTCGCAGCCGACCGACCATTCCATCACCGCCGCGCCGGTCAGCCCGCGCATCCCGGAGAGCGGGCCGCTATCGACCAGCCGCATCTCGTAGAAGGCGCGGTGCGGATGGATGACCGCCTCGCTCGCCACCGCGTTCATCCCGACGAAGCGCGGCCCGCCCGTCCCCGCCGGCGTCCCGGAAAAGGCGCCATACGCGCGAATCTCCACGGCCCCCGGCGCGCCGGCCAGCGCCTTCATCCCCCAGATCGCGTCCATCCCGGAGACGCCGACATGCGGGCGGATGTCGAGCGCGCCCGCCGCGCCCGCCAGCACCGCAAGGGCGCCGGTCAGGACGCATATCGCCCGGCGGTGGAGGCGCCTCGCCGCTTTTGCCTCGCCCATGCAGTCCTCCCGCCGGTCGCTCCGGCCCGGAATGCCTACCCCGGAACGCGGCCGGAAGAAAGGCCGTTCGCGGGGGAAAGCGCGGGTTGCACAGTCCGCCCGGGCGTCCTATCTTCTCCCTTGCCGGCGCAAACCGGCTATGGCGATAAACGCTCTGCGGAATAAGCGTTGCGGACCCGGGGGCAGTACCCGGCGCCTCCACCACTCTCACGGGGGCGAACCAGGATCGACGTGCGTGGTAAAGGCATGGTCTTCGCTCGGCATGGCACCACCGTTATCGGGCCGCAACTCAAGTGCGAACGACAATGAGGTCGCACTCGCTGCCTGATCGCTGATCCGGCAAGCGCGGTTTCGGAGGGCGCCGGGCAACAGAAGCCCTCCACCCGCACCGCCAGAGGGGCCGAGGGGGCCATGGCCGAGGATTTCCTGCAATATGACCGCCTGGTGGAGGAGGCGATGCGCGGCATCGTCCGCCGGGCGCTCGGCGAGGTGGCGGAAAAGGGCCTGCCCGGCAACCATCATTTCTACATCACCTTCGCCACCCGCCACCCGGCGGTGGTGCTGCCGGCCCGGCTGATGTCGCAATATCCCGACACCATGACGATCGTGCTCCAGCACCAGTATTACGGGCTGGAGGTGCATTCCGGGCATTTCGAGGTGACGCTCTCCTTCAGCCGCCTGCAGGAGCGCCTGCATGTGCCCTTCGAGGCGGTGACCGTGTTCCACGATCCGGCGGCGGAGTTCGGCCTGCGCTTCTCCGCTCATGGCGCCGAGCCGCTCCTGCCGGCGGGCGAGGACGGGGACGAGGCGCCGGGCGCGCGCGAGTCGGACGGCGAGGACGGCGGCGGGGACGGCGGCGACAAGGTCGTTTCGCTCGACCGGTTCCGCAAGAAATAGAAAGGGCGCGCCCATGGCGGAATTCGCGTTTCACGAGATGTTTCCGCTCGCCAAGGGCGCGACGCCCTGGCGCGCGCTGGAGGGGGATTATGTCCGGGTCGAGCGCTTTCGCGACCGGGACTTCCTCGCCGTCGATCCCGAGGCGCTGACCCGGCTCGCCCGCGAGGCCTTCCACGACATCCAGCATCTGTTGCGCCCGGTGCATCTGGCGCAGCTCGCCTCGATCCTGGACGATCCCGAGGCCTCGCCCAACGACCGCTTCGTGGCGCTCGACCTGCTGAAGAACGCCAATATCGCCGCCGGCGGCGTGCTGCCCATGTGCCAGGACACCGGCACCGCGATCGTCATGGGCAAGAAGGGCGAGCGCGTGCTGACCGGCGGCGGCGACGAGGAGGCGCTCGCGCGCGGCATCTTCCGCGCCTACGCCGAGGACAATCTGCGCTATTCGCAGCTCTCGCCGCTCTCCATGTTCGAGGAGCGCAACACCGGCTCCAACCTGCCGGCGCAGTTCGACCTCTACGCCGCGCCGGGGGAGGAATACGAGCTGCTGTTCATCGCCAAGGGCGGCGGCTCGGCCAACAAGTCCTTCCTCTACCAGGCCACGCCCGCCACGCTGCATCCCGACCGGCTGCTGGCCTTCATCGACGAGAAGATCCGCACGCTCGGCACCGCCGCCTGCCCGCCCTACCATCTGGCGGTCGCGGTCGGCGGCACCTCGGCGGAGCTGAACCTCAAGACCGTGAAGCTCGCCAGCACCGGCTATCTGGACGGGCTGCCGACCGAGGGCGGCCCGCACGGACAGGCCTTCCGCGACCGCGAGCTGGAGGCGCGCATCCTGGACGCCACGCGCCGGATGGGCATCGGGGCGCAGTTCGGCGGCAAATATTTCTGCCACGATGTGCGCGTGGTGCGCCTGCCGCGCCATGGCGCCTCGCTGCCGATCGGCATCGGCGTCTCCTGCGCGGCCGACCGCCAGGCGCTGGCGAAGATCACCCGCGAGGGCGTCTTCCTGGAGGCGCTGGAGCGCGATCCGGCGCGCTTCCTGCCGGCGATCGACGAGCGCGCGCTCGAGGGCGAGGTGGTGCGCATCGACCTCGCGCAGCCGATGGACGAGATTCGCGCCGCGCTCTCGCGCCACCCGATCCGCACCCGGCTGGCGCTCACCGGCCCGATCACCGTGGCGCGCGACCTCGCGCATCAGAAGATCGAGGCCCGGCTCGCCGCCGGCGAGTCGATGCCGGACTATTTCCGCAACCACCCGATCTACTATGCCGGCCCCGCCAAGACGCCGGAGGGCATGGCGTCCGGCTCCTTCGGGCCGACCACGGCCGGGCGCATGGACGCCTTCGTCGATGCCTTCCAGGCCGCCGGCGGCAGCCATGTGATGCTGGCCAAGGGCAACCGCTCGCCGCAAGTGCGGGCCGCCTGCAAGGCGCATGGCGGCTTCTATCTGGGCTCGGTCGGCGGCTCGGCCGCGCGCCTCGCCCAGGACCATATCCGCAAGGTGGACCTGCTGGAATATCCCGAGCTCGGCATGGAGGCCATCTGGCGCATCGAGGTCGAGGACTTCCCCGCCTTCATCGTCATCGACGACAAGGGCAACGACTTCTTCGCGGATATTTGAGGGGAACTGCCCCTCTACTTCCCGATACAGAACTCGCGGAAGATCGCGTCCAGCAGTTCTTCCACATCGACGCGGCCGGTGACGCGGCCGAGCGCGCGAAGCGCGAGGCGGAGGTCCTCGGCGGCGAGGTCGGTCTGCGGGGCGTCGGCGAAGCGCTCCAGCGCCGCCACCGCCTCGCGGAGCGCGTGCACATGGCGGGCGCGGAGCGCGCCCGGCGGCCCGGCGACCCGCTCTCTCAAGCGAACCAGGATCGCCTGGCGGAGCGCCTCCAGCCCCTCGCCGGTGCGCGCCGAGACCGCAAGGCCCTCGCCCGAACCGCCGAGATCGCATTTGGCGCGCAGCAAGAGGCCCGGCATGTCGGGCGGCGGCGGCGCGTCCGGGGCGCGCAGCAGCAGGCAGAGATCGGCCTCGGCCGCCTCGGCGCGCGCCCGGCGCATCCCCTCGCGCTCCACCGGATCGGCGCTCTCATGCAGGCCCGCCATGTCCAGCAGGCGCACCAGATGGCCTTCCATCGCAAGGCGCGCCTCCAGCACGTCGCGCGTGGTGCCGGCGCGGGGCGAGGTGATGGCCACCTCGCGCTCCGCCAGCGCGTTCAGCAGGCTGGACTTGCCGGCGTTGGGCGCGCCGACCAGCGCCACCCGGAAGCCGTCGCGCACGATCTCGCCGCGAGGGCCGGCCGCGAGCGCCTGCCCCATCTCGGCCCGGGCGAGCGCGACGGTCTCGGCCGCGCCCGCCTCCAGCCCGTCGGGCAGCTCCTCGTCGGCGAAGTCGATCGCCGCCTCGACATGCGCCAGCGCCTGCACGAGCCGGGCGCGCCAGTCCTCGAACCGCCGCGCCAGCCCGCCGCCGAGCGCGAACAGCGCCTCGCGGCGCTGCCCCTCGGTCTCGGCGGCGATCAGGTCGGCGAGGCCCTCGACCGCCGTCAGGTCCATGCGCCCGCTCTCGAAGGCCCGGCGGGTGAACTCGCCCGGCTCCGCCGGACGCAGGCCCTCCAGCCGCATCAGCGCCGCCTGGACCGCATCGACGACCGCCGGCGCGCCATGCAGATGCAGTTCGGCCGCATCCTCGCCGGTGAAGCTCGCCGGCCCCGGAAACCAGAGCGCCAGGCCCCGGTCGAGCAGCTCGCCGCTTTCGGGATCGCGGATCGCCCGCAGCCGCGCCTCGCGGGGCGGCGGGCGCGGGGCGGCGAGCGCGTCCAGCGCCGGCCCGGCGCGCGGCCCGGAGAGCCGCAGCACCGCCAGCCCGGCGCGGCCGGGCGCCGTCGCCTCGGCGAAGACGGTGTCGCGCACCCCCGCCGGCCGCCGCGTTCAGTCGCCGGGCTGGAGCATCAGCCGGGCGACCCGGCCGCCGCCTTTCAGATGCGTCTCCACGATCTCGTCGATATCCGCCTCGTTCTCGTAGCGATACCAGACGCCCTCGGGATAGACGACCATGGTGGGGCCGAGCTCGCAGCGGTCGAGACAGCCGGCGATGTTGATGCGCGCGCCCGGCAGCGAGCGCGCGCGCGCCTTCATGTAGGCGCGCAGCTTCTCCGACCCCTTCTCGCTGCAGCAGCCGCGCGGATGGCCCGACGGGCGGGTGTTGGTGCAGCAGAACACATGCGCTGCGTAGAAGGGCGGCGGGTCGCCGGCCATGGCGCTTCTCCTCGCATCCGGGCGCGAGCCATACTACCCTCTGCCCCCATGAGCGAAAACCTGCTTCACCGCGAGACCAGCCCCTATCTGCTCCAGCACGCCGACAACCCCGTGCACTGGCGCCCCTGGGGGCCGGAGGCGTTCGAGGAGGCGCGCCGCACCGGCCGCCCGGTGCTGCTCTCGGTCGGCTACGCCGCCTGCCACTGGTGCCATGTGATGGCGCATGAGAGCTTCGAGGACGAGGCGGTCGCGGAGCTGATGAACCGGCTGTTCGTCAATGTGAAGGTGGATCGCGAGGAGCGCCCGGATGTGGACGCGGTCTATCAGCACGCGCTCCAGGGCATGAACGAGCAGGGCGGCTGGCCGCTCACCATGTTTCTCGACGCGGAGGGGGAGCCGTTCTGGGGCGGCACCTACTTCCCGCCCGAGCCGCGCTGGGGCCGGGCCGGCTTTCCGCAGGTGCTGCGCAGCCTGGCCGAGGCCTGGCGGGAGAAGCCCGAGGCGGTGCGCGAGAACGCCGCGCGGCTGAAGGAGGCCGCCGCCCGCCTGGCGCGCCCGGCCGCCGGGGCCGGCATCGACATGGAGACCGACCGGCGGATCGCCATGCGGCTCGCCCGCGCGGTCGATCCCTTCTATGGCGGCATCGACGGCGCGCCCAAATTCCCCCAGACCGGCGTCTTCTCCCAGCTCTGGCGCGCGCGCAACGGGCCGGGCGGGGCGGTGCATCGCCGGCTGGCGCTCAACACGCTCACCCATCTCTGCGAGGGCGGCATCTACGACCATCTGGCCGGCGGCTTCGCGCGCTACAGCACCGACGAGCGCTGGCTGGCGCCGCATTTCGAGAAGATGCTCTACGACAACGCCATGCTGCTGGAGCTGCTGACCCTGGTCTGGCAGGAGACGCGCTCCGGCCTGTTCGAGCGCCGGGTGCGCGAGACGGTCGAGTGGCTGGCGACGGAGATGGTCGCGCCCGCGGCCGAAGACGGCCTCGCCGGCTTCGCGGCCGCGCTCGACGCCGACAGCGAGGGCGAGGAAGGGCGCTTCTATGTCTGGACGCTGGACGAGGTGGAGAGCGTGCTCGGCCGCGCGGCGGCGCGCTTCGCGGAGGTCTATGACGTCACTTCCGGCGGCAATTGGGAGGGCCGGTCGATCCTGAACCGGCTGCATTGCCTGGATGCGCCCGACGAGCCGGGGCTGGCGCGCTCCCGCGCCCGGCTGCTGGCGGCGCGCGCCGGGCGGCCGCGCCCGATGCGCGACGACAAGGTGCTGGCGGACTGGAACGGGCTGACGATCGCGGCGCTGGCGCGGGCCGGCATGGCCTTCGACGAGCCGGACTGGATCGCCATGGCGGCGCGCGCCTTCTCCTTCGTGGCGAGGCATCTGGCGGGCGAGGACGGGCGGCTCCGACACAGCTGGCGGCTCGGCCGGGCGCGCCATCCGGCGAGCCTCGACGATTACGCCGCCATGATGCGCGCCGCGCTGCTGCTGGAGGAGGCGACCGGGGATGGGGACTATCGCCGCCGCGCGCTCGGCTGGCTGGAGCTGGTGGAGCGCCACCATGCGGCCCCGGAAGGCGGCTGGTTCTTCGCCGCCGACGACACCGAGCGGCTGCTCGTGCGCGCGCGGACCGCCGCCGACAATCCCACACCGTCGGGCAACGGCATGATGGTGGAGGCGCTGGCGCGGCTCTGGTGGCTGACCGGCGAGGCCGGCTTTCGCCGGCGCGCGGAGGCGGCCGTCGCGGCCTTTGCCGGCGAGACGGGGCGCAACATCTTCCCGCTCTCGACGCTGCTGAACGCCAATGCGCTGTTGCAGGAGGGGGTGCAGGTGGTGCTGGCGGGCGATGACGGGCGGCTCGCCCGCGCCGTCGAGCGCGTCTCGCTGCCGAACCGCGTGCTGACCCGCCTCGCCGCCGACGAAGCGCCCCCGCCCGGCCACCCCGCCGCCGGCAAGAAGGCCCTGGAAGGCCGCCCCACAGCCTATGTCTGCCGAGGCCCCGTCTGCTCCCCGCCCGTCACCGACCCGGACGCGCTGGAAGCCCTGCTGCGGGAGGGTTGAGGGGGCGGCGTCCGGCTATCGCCGCTTCTGCCGGCCTTCGGTTCCGTCGAACAGCACCCGGTCGCGGCGCGCGGCGTCGGCGGCGACCGACTGGAAGTCGGCTTCGGCGAGGCGGGCGGTCGGGGGCGGGACGAGGGCGAAGTGGCCGTGGCGATCCTCGCCGGCGACCAGCGTCACCTCCGTCTCCGGGCCGGAGCGCGGGCGCATGGTGGGGGCGATGTAGCGGATGGCGGCGCCGATGCGCCGGTCGCCCGTGCGGTTGGGGCCGGAGGCGTGGAACAGGTGGCCGTGATGCAGCGAGGCCTGGCCCGGCTGCAGGACGACATCCACCGCGTCGGTCTCATCCACCTCGACGGCCAGCTCCTGGCCGCGCGTCAGCAGATTGTCGGCGGCGAAGCTGTCGGCGTGCGGCAGGATGCGCTCGCGGTGGCTGCCGGGCACGAAGCGCATGCAGCCGCTCTCAACCGTCGCCGGCGAGAGCGCGACCCAGAGCGTCGTCTCCTCCGCCTTGTCGAGGCCCCAATAGGTCAGATCCTGATGCCAGGAGACGAAACTGGGCGTGTTCGCCTCCTTGATGAACAGCCCCGACCCCCAGACCAGCAGGTCCGGCCCGAGCGCCGCCTGCGCCGCCGCAATCATGCGCGGATGGCGCACCAGCCGGTCGAAGGAGGGCAGCAGCCGGGCCGGAAAGCCGCGCAGCAGCCCGAGGCGCTTCGGGTCGTCGGCCAGTTCGGCCTCGCCCCGCTCCAGATCGGCCCGAAGCTCCGCCGCTTCCGCCGCCGTCAGAATGTCGAGCGGAAAGACGAAGCCGTCGCGCCCGTAATCGAGCGCTATCTTCGATTCGAGCATGGTCATGCGGTTGCTACTCCCTGTAGCTCGGATCCTCGCGGTCCAGCATGGCGAGAAAGGCCGGCCAGTCGTCGGCGCGCGAGGGCGAGGCCAGAAACTCGTCGAACTGCCGCGCCGTGCGCTCCGCCACCTCCGGCGGCGGCAATTCCAGCGCCACGCCGCGCGCCCGGGCCGCCGCCATGGCGTCCAGCTGCGAGGCGCAGGCGCGCTCCAGCTCGTAGAGCAGCACCCACGCGCACGGCACGCTCGGCCCGGCGGCCAGCAGGCCGTGATTCTTCAGCACCAGCGCCCGGCCCTCCGGCCCGAGATCGCGCGCAAGGCGGGCGCGCTCGTCGAGCGCCTCCTCATCGCTCTCCCAGTCGTGATAGCCGGTGCGGGGGCCGTGAAACAGCATCGCGGTCTGCGACATGGGCAGCAGTTCGGCATCCAGCGAGGCGAGCGCCATGCCGGCCACGGTGTGGGTGTGCGCGGTGCAGGCGACATCGGGGCGCGCATCCAGAATGGCCGAGTGCAGCAGCACGCCGACGGCGTTCAGCGGCCGGCCGGTCTCCAGCGGATCGCCGCCCTCGCGGTCGGTCTTCACAAGGCTGGAGGCGGTGATCTCCTCGAACATCAGCCCGTAGGGATTGAGCAGGAAGCGGTCCGGCTCGTCCGGCACGCGGGCGGCGAAGTGGGTGAGCGCCAGATCGGCCAGATCGTGCCGGGCGGCGAGCCGGAAGACCGCCGCCAGATCGGTGCGCGTTTGCCACTCGGCCTCGGAAACGCGGGAGCGGATGTCGGACATCGCCGCCGCCCCCCTCACTGCCGCCAGCCGGGATCGGCGCGGTCCAGCAGGCGGAGCTGCGATTCCCAGCCGTCATGGGGGTTGTGGGTGCGGTTGGCCCGCGGCCGGCTGCGCTGCGCCTCCAGGAACGGCTCCGAGAGCGCGGCGAGCGGCGCGCCGCTGGCTTCCGCCAGCAGCTGGGTGCGGGCCGCCTTCTCCAGGTCGTAGAGCCTCGCCCAGGCCTCGCGCACGCTCCGCCCGCAGACCAGGAAGCCGTGATTGCGGAGCAGCATGACATCGGCGTCGCCGAGATCGGCGATCAGCCGGTCGCGCTCGTCCAGGTCGAAGGCGAGGCCCTCATAATCGTGCGTCGCGACGCGGCCGTGAAACTGCATCGCCTTCTGGTTGAGCGGCAGCAGGCCCTCCGGCAGGGCGGAGAGCGCGATGCCGGCGCGGGTGTGCGTGTGGGCGACGCAGGCGGCGTCGGGGCGCGCCATGTGGACGGCGGAATGGATGGTGAAGCCGGCGGCGTTCACGCCATGCCCGTTCTCCTCCAAAAGGTTGCCGTCGAGATCGACCTTGACGAGGTTGGAGGCCGTCACCTGGTCGAACAGGAGGCCGAAGGGGTTGAGCAGGAAGGCGTGGTCGGGACCCGGAACGCGCGCCGAGATGTGGGTGTAGGTCAGGTCCGTCATGCCGTGCCGGGCGGCGAGGCGGTAGCAGGCGGCCAGATCGGTGCGCACCGCCCACTCCTCCGGGCTGACCCGCTCCTGCATCGAGACATGGGCGACATGAGCGTCGGGCATCGGCCTGGCTCCCTGCTATGCTGGCTGTCCTGTCGTCCGAGAATAGCGCGAAATGCGCCAGCGAAGGAACCGCCGCCATGAGCACCGCCGCAAATATCGGATATGTGGGCCTCGGCAATATGGGCGGCGCGCTCGCCCGGCGGCTGGCGCTCAGCCGCCGGCTGCGCGTGTTCGACCTCCGCCCCGAGGCGATGGAGGCGCTGGCGGATGCGGGCTGCGCGCCCTCGCAGTCGGCGGCGGCGCTGGGCGCGGAATGCGCCACCGTGCTCACCTGCCTGCCGACCTCCGAGGATGTCCGCCAGGCCGTGCTGGGGCCGGGCGGGCTGGCGGAAGGCATGGGGCGGGGCGGCCTCATCATCGACCAGACCACCGGCGACCCCAACGCCACCCGCGCCATGGCGGCGGAACTGGCCGAACGCGGCCTCCGGCTGATCGACGCGCCGGTCTCCGGCGGGCGGGCCGGGGCCGAGGCCGGAACCATCGCGGTCATGGTCGGCGCCAGCGACGCCGACTATGCCGAGGCGCTGGCGCTGCTGCAGGCCATCGGCCCCAACATCTTCCATTGCGGCGGGGTCGGGGCCGGCCATGCGATGAAGCTGGTCAACAATGTCATCGCCGCCTCGGCGCTGGCCGCCTCCTGCGAGGCGCTGGTGATGGGCGTCAAGAACGGCCTCGAATTCGGGCGCGCCATCGATGTGCTGAACAAGTCCTCCGGGCGGAGCTTCATGTCGGAGCGCGTGCTCTCGGCGCTCGCCGACGGCCCGCAGTCCTTCGGCTTCGCGCTCTCGCTGATGCTGAAGGATGTGCGCCTCGCGACCCGGCTGGGCGCGGAGAGCGGCGCGCCGATGTTCGTCGCGGCCGCGGTGCGCGAACTGCACCAGGCGGCGCTCGTCCATCTCGGCCCGGAAGCCGACATGACCGAATTGCTGCGCACGGTGGCGCGCAACGCCGGGGCGCGCCCGCTGCGGTGAGGGCCGAGAGGCTGGCGGGCGGCGCGGGGCCGGGGGTATAAGGCGGGCATGTCGGAGGGCGGGACAGGGCCGGTTGCGGTCATCGGCGGCGGGCTCGCCGGCGCGGAGGCCTGCTGGCAGCTGGCGCGGCGCGGGCGGCCTTCCATGCTGTTCGAGATGCGCCCGGAGACGGAGACGCCGGCGCACAGGACCGACCGGCTGGCGGAGCTGGTCTGCTCCAACTCCTTCCGCTCGGACGACGCCGAGCACAACGCCGTCGGCCTGCTGCATGAGGAGTTGCGCCGCGCCGGCTCGCTGATCATGGCGGCGGCGGACGGGGCGCGGCTGCCGGCCGGCGGCGCGCTCGCCGTGGATCGCGAGGGCTTCGCCGGGGCGGTGACGGCCGCGCTCGAGGCCGAGCCGCTGGTGGCGATCGAGCGCCGGCGGCTCGACCGGCTGCCGGAGGCGGGAGAGGCCATCGTCGCCACCGGGCCGCTCACCGACGGCGCGCTGGCGGAGGCCATAAGAGCGCTGACCGGGCGCGAGGCGCTCGCCTTCTTCGACGCCATCGCGCCCATCGTGCACGCCGACTCGATCGATATGGACCGCGCCTGGCGCCAGTCGCGCTACGACAAGCCGGGGCCGGGCGGCAGCGGGGCGGACTATATCAACTGCCCGCTGGACGAGGACGGCTACCGGGCCTTCGTCGCCGCGCTGCTGGAGGCCGAGCGCATCGAATATCGCGAGTGGGAGGCGCTGACCCCCTGGTTCGAGGGCTGCCTGCCGGTGGAGGTGATGGCGGCGCGCGGGCCGGAGACGCTGCGCTTCGGGCCGATGAAGCCGGTCGGGCTGACCGACCCGCGCACCGGCCGGCGCCCGCACGCCGTGGTGCAGCTGCGCCAGGACAATGCGCTCGGCACGCTCTACAACCTGGTCGGCTTCCAGACCAAGCTGCGCCACGGCGAGCAGGCGCGCGTCTTCCGCATGGTTCCGGGGCTGGAGGGCGCGCGCTTCGCGCGGCTCGGCGGCATCCACCGCAACAGCTTCATCGACGCGCCGGCCCTGCTCGATGCGCAATTGCGCCTGAAGCAGGCCCCGCATCTGCGCTTCGCCGGCCAGATTACCGGCGTCGAGGGCTATGTGGAGAGCGCCGCCATCGGCCTGCTGGCCGGGCGCTTCGCCGCCGGCGAGGCGGAGGCGCCGCCGCCCGAGACGGCGCTCGGCGCGCTGCTGGCCCACATCACCGGTCCGCGCCCGGAAGGGGCGGACTATCAGCCGATGAACATCAATTTCGGCCTGTTCCCGCCGCTCGAGGGCCGCTTTCGCGGACGCGAGCGCAAGCGCGCCCACACGGCCCGCGCGCGCGCCGCCCTCGACCGCTGGCTCGGCCGCGAACGCCGGGAGGCGGCCTGACATGGACGGAGCGAACAGCGCCAACCGGCGCATCGATCTGCGCAGCGATACGGTGACGCGGCCGACGCCGGCCATGCGCCGGGCGATGGCCGAGGCCGAGGTCGGCGACGATGTGCATGGCGAGGACCCGACCGTCAACCGGCTGGAGGCGCGGGTGGCGGAACTGCTGGGGCTGGAGGCCGGGCTGTTCCTCTCCTCCGGCACGCAGTCCAACCTGGCGGCGCTGATGGCGCATTGCGGGCGCGGCGAGGGCTATCTGACCGGCGAGAGCTACCACACCGTCGCCTCCGAGGCGGGCGGCGCGGCCGTGCTCGGCTCCATCGTGCCGATCCTGCTGCCCGTGGGGGCCGACGGGACGGTGGACCCGGCACGCTTCCGCGCCGCGATCCGCCCGGAGGACTTCCACCGCCCGATCCCCCGGCTGATCGCGCTGGAGAACACCATGTCGGGGCGCATCATGCCGGCGGGCTATGTGCAGGAGGTGGCGGCGCTCGCGCGCGAGCACGACCTGAAGCTGCATCTCGACGGCGCGCGGCTGCTGAACGCCGCCGTGGCGACGGGGAGCGCGCCGGACGCGCTCGCCGCCGGGGCCGACTCGGTCTCGCTCTGCCTCTCCAAGGGCCTCGGCGCGCCGGCCGGCACGGTGCTCGCCGGGCCGCGCGACTTCATCCGCCGCGCGCGCCGGGCGCGCAAGATGCTGGGCGGGGCGATGCGCCAGTCGGGCGTGCTGGCCGCCGCCGGCCTCCATGCGCTCGACGCCCATGTGGCGCGCCTCGCCGACGACCATGCGTTGGCCGAAGCGCTCGGCCGCCGGCTGGCCGGGGTGGTGGAGGTGCTGCGCGTCTCGACCAACATGGTCCATGCCCGGCTGCCGGGCGGCCAGGCGCTCCGCGACCATCTGGCGGCGCGCAATATCGTCATCGCCGCGCCCGGCCCCGAGACCCGCATGGTGCTGCATCTCGACATCGAGCCGGCCGACATCGAGCGCGTCGGCCGCGCGTTCGAGAGCTTCTACGAGCAGGCGGGAGCGGCCCATGCTTGACCTCGCCATTCGCGGCGGGCGGGTGCTCGACGGCTCGGGCGGCCCCGCTTTCACCGGCGACATCGCGGTCCGGGACGGCCGCATTCTGGCGGTCGGCGGCAAGGCCGGCCCCGCCCGGCGCGAGATCGACGCCGCCGGCGCGCTGGTGACGCCCGGCTTCGTCGACGTCCACACCCATTATGACGGCCAGGCGGTCTGGGACGGCGAGCTCGCGCCCTCCAGCTGGCATGGCGTCACCACGGTGGCGATGGGCAATTGCGGCGTCGGCTTCGCCCCGGCGCGCCCGGACGCGCATGACCGGCTGATCCGCATGATGGAGGGCGTGGAGGACATTCCGGGCGCGGCGCTGGCCGAGGGGCTGACCTGGGAGTGGGAGACCTTTCCCGAATATCTGGACGCGCTCGACCGGCGCCCGCGCACGGTGGATGTCGCGGCCCAGCTGCCGCATTGCGCGCTCCGCGCCTACGCCATGGGCGAGCGCGGCATCGCCAACGAGCCGGCGAACGAGGAGGATGTGCGCCTGATGGCGGCGCTCGCCGAGGAGGCGCTCCGGGCCGGGGCGCGCGGCTTCACCACCACGCGCACCATCGCGCATACGACCGCCGACGGCGAGCGCGTGCCGGGGGCCTTCGCCGAGGCGCGCGAACTGCTGGGGCTGGCGGAGGCGGTCGGGCGGGTCGGCGGGCGCACCATCGGCTGGATTTCGGACCTGGACGAGGAGGCGCATGAGCTCGGCCTGCTGCGCGCCATGACGGAGCGCGCGCGCGGGCGCGCCTGGCTCACCGTCGTGCAGCGCGACGAGCGCCCGGACCAGTGGCGCCGGGTGCTGGACTTCCTGGAGGGCGCGGCGGCGGACGGCGTCGCGCTCCACGCCCAGGTGGCGGCGCGGCCCGTCGGGCTGATGCTCGGCCTCGGCGCCTCGCTGCATCCCTTCTCCACCATGCCCGCCTACCGGGAGATCGCCGGGCTGGGGCTGGCGGACCGGGTGGCGCGGCTGCGGGAGCCGGCTTTCCGCGCCCGGCTGCTGGGCGAGCGCCGCGAGCATCGCAGCCGGCTGATGCAGGATGTGACCGGCGGCTTCCACAAGATGTTCCGCCTGGGCGACCCGCCGGACTACGAGCCCCGGCCCGAGAGCTCGGTGGAGGCCGAGGCGGAGCGGCGGGGCCTGGACCCGCGCGCGCTGCTGCTCGACCGGATGCTGGAGCGCGACGGGCGGGAGCTGATCTTCTTCCCCTTCGTGAACTACACCGGCCTCGACCATGGCGCGATCCGCGAGATGATGGCGCATCCGCGAACCGTGCTCGGCCTCGGCGACGGCGGGGCGCATTGCGGGCTGATCTCGGATGCGAGCATCCCGACCTATGTGCTGACCCATTGGGGCCGCGACCGCGAGCGGGGGCCGGGCTTCCCGCTGCCCTGGCTGGTGCGCGCGCAGACGGCGGAGACGGCCGCCCTCTACGGCTTCGCCGACCGCGGCAGCCTCGCGCCGGGGCTGCGGGCCGACATCAACATCATCGATTTCGACCGCCTCCGCCTCCGCCCGCCGGAAATGGCCCACGATCTGCCCGCCGGCGGCCGCCGTCTGCTGCAGCGCGCCGAGGGCTATGTCGCCACGCTCTGCGCCGGCGAGACCACCTTCGAACACGGCCACCCCACCGGCGCGCTCCCCGGCCGGCTGGCGCGGGCCGGGTAAGCTTCATGCCGGACCTCGAAATCCATCTGGGCGACAATCTGGAAGTGCTCTCGCGCTTCGGCGACGCCAGCTTCGACCTCATCTATATCGACCCGCCCTTCAACACCGGGCGCGCGCAGACGCGGACGCGCCTGCGCACGATCCGCGATGAGGACGGCGACCGGACGGGCTTCCAGGGCCGGCGCTACCGCACGGTCCGCCTCGGGGTCTCCTCCTGGCGCGACGCCTTCGACGACTATCTGGCCTTCATCGAACCCCGGCTGCGGGAGGCGCACAGGCTGCTTGCGCCCAAGGGGTCCTTCTTCCTGCATATCGACTATCGGGAATCGCATTATTGCAAGCTGCTGCTGGACGACATTTTCGGGCGCGAGAGTTTCATCAACGAGATCGTCTGGGCTTACGACTATGGCGCGCGGTCGAAGCGGCGCTGGTCGGCCAAGCATGACAATATCCTCTGGTATGCGAAGGACCCGACCGACTACACCTACCGCTATGACGACATCGACCGCATTCCCTATATGGCGCCCGGCCTGGTCGGCCCGGAGAAGGCGGCGCGCGGCAAGACGCCGACCGATGTGTGGTGGCAGACGATCGTCAGCCCCAACGGCCGGGAGAAGACCGGCTACCCGACGCAGAAGCCCGTCACGATCCTGAACCGGATTGTGCGCGTGCACTCCAATCCGGGCGAGCGCGTGCTCGATTTCTTCGCCGGCAGCGGCACCACCGGCGAGGCGGCGGTCCGCAACGGCCGCCGGGCCGTGCTGGTGGACAGCAACCCCGAAGCCATGCGCGTCATGGCGCGCCGCCTCGCCTTCGCCGATCCGGCCGTCTTCGCGGCGGACCCCGCCCTTCCCGCCTCGAATGTGGAGACCGATCGACATGCCCCGAGTCCACGATCCGGAAGTGGAAATCCTGGCTTCCTGTTCCCGAACCCTCCAAAGTGATTTTCCGAGACCCGACGAAGCTTCCTGGGATGGCAGCCCATTCGCATGGATCAGAACGAGATCGTCCAGACAAAAGGGAACGATAGGCGAGAAATTGATAGCCCGATATCTGGCGACCAAAGGCTTCGATGTCGTTCGATCTCCGGATGGCGAGGCGGACAGGATCATTGCAACACAGCGTGCTGAGATCAAATCGAGCACTTTATGGCAGCGTGGCTTCTACAAATTCCAGCAATTCCGCGATCAGAATTACTCTTTTGCTATTTGTCTCGGTATCTCCCCATTCGATGCGCATTGCTGGGCGCTCCCGAAGGACGTCATCATGCAACGATGGGCTTTGGGCGATATCCGGTCCCAGCATGGCGGACAGGGCGGTGGCGATACCGCATGGTTGACGGTCCGTCCGGGAGCGGCGCCGTCGTGGCTTGGCGAGTGGGGCGGACGCCTGTCGGATGCGACGCGGACGATAACCCGCATCACCGGACAGACACCCTTGCCTTGACATCGGCGCCTATTTCGATTATATTCGAAATATCGGGAGGAGAAGGCCCATGCGATTGCAACTTGCCCTGAATGTCGAGAACCTGGAGCAGGCGATCGACTTCTATTCGCGGCTGTTCGGCGCGCCGGTGCACAAGCGCAAGCCGGGCTACGCCAATTTCGCCATCGACGAGCCGCCGCTGAAGCTGGTGCTGTTCGAGCGCCCGGACGCGGCGGAGCGCATCAACCATCTGGGCGTCGAAGTCTTTCACGAGGAGCAGGTGACCGAGGCCGCCCGACGCCTGGAAGCCGCCGGGGTCGAGACGCTGATCGAGCAGGAAACGCGCTGCTGCCACGCCACGCAGAACAAGGTCTGGGCCACGGAGCCGCAAGGGCTGCGCTGGGAGTGGTATCGCATCACCGAGGACACCGACGCGCTGTTCCCGGCAACCGGCGCGCCCCCGGCCGACCCGGCCCGGCAGGCCGGAACCGCCAGCGACGAGACCGACGCCTGCTGCGCGGGCGGAGAGCGCGCGGCGGGCTGACGGCTCAGCCTTTCGCCTCCTCGATCAGGAAGCGGCGGAAGCTCGGGATCGGACAGACCAGCCGCCCGGCGCCGTCGTCCTGGAGCGCGCCCCGCTGGACCAGATGGTCCAGATAGGCCTCCGGGTCCATGCCGTCGGGCAGCCGCCAGCCGGGCCGGGCGTCCGCCCGCTCCTCGATCGCCGCAAGCGCGGCCGGCCAGCCGAGCCCCTCCTCCGCCACCGCCTCCATCAGGGCGCCGAGCAGCAAGGCGGAGCGGCGCATCGAGCCGCTCCGCCGCGCCCGATACGCCTCCAGCCGCCACTGCCGGGCGCGGCCCAGCACGGCGTCGGCATCGACGGCCCCGAGCGCGCCGCCGACCGCCAGCAGGCCCTCCGCCAGCGCCCGCATCGCGTTGTGAAGATGCTGCGGCCAGCCGTCCGAGACCCGCTCCAGCCGGGCCGCCCAGCCGGCGGCGGCGACCTCGCCCATATCGACGCGGAAGCGCTCCAGCATCAGGCGCGCCGACTCCGCCGGCTCGCCGGGCGCGAGCCGCCCGAGCGTGTGCGCCGCGCCGTGCGACAGGCGGGAGACGCCGTGCCGCGCCAGCACGTCCTGCGCATTGGCGAGTCCCGCCAGCACCGGCAGCACCGGCAGGCCATCGACGCCCTCATGCAGGCGGCGCAGCAGCCCCGCTTGCTCCGCTTCGAGATTCTGGACTTCATCGACCAAGAGGCAAAGCGGGCGCGTCCAGCCCTCGGGCGGGAAGAGCTTGCGGAGCGCCTCCATCCCCGCAGCGGGCGCGGTTTCGCGCGTCCAGCTGCCGCTGAGTCCGGCCACGGCGATGCCGCCGCTTCGGGTCTCGGTCCGGCGGAGCGCCGCCGCCTTCTGCGGATCGAGACATTCGGCGATCGCAATCGCCATTCCGTCCGGATCGGCGAGCTGGCCGAGCCAGGCCGTCAGCACGAGCGGCGCGCCGGCGTCCGCCGCCCACTTCCGCTCCAGATGGGCGAGCAGGGCGGACTTGCCGGCTCCCGGCGCACCCTGCGCCAGGCGCGTCGCGCCGGCGGGCCGCAGGCCGGCCTGCGCCTGGCGCAGCATATGCGCCGCCTGTTGCTCGATATCCTCGATCTGCGCCGTCCGGCCGACGAAGAACGGCGTCGGCTCCCGGTCCGACAGCCGGATGAACCGCCGCAGCCCTTCCAGATCCGGCCCGGACCGCGCCATCAGAGGCGGATGCGGAAGTCGTTCTGGCCGGAGCGGTCTTCGCCGCGCATCAGGAAGAGCGTGCGCTCGGCGTGATCGACCAGGCCCTTCTCCTCCGCGAGGCGGATGGCGGCCTCGCGGTCGAAGACCGACGCGGTCGGCATGTAGCGCAGGGTCATGCCGCGCCGCGGCCGCGCCGAGCGGTTGGCCTCCGAGCCGTGCACCAGATAGACGTCGTGCAGCGACACCTGCCCCGCCTCCAGCTCGATCGGGACCGCCGCCGACTCGTCGAACTCCTCCGGGCGCAATTCCTGGTTCAGCGTGAGGTCCGGCGCATCGTTGGTGTCGTGGGCGCGCAGCCGCCTCTCCTTGTGCGAGCCGCGCAGCACGTTCAGGCAGCCGTTCTCGCGCGTGGAGGCGTCGACCGCGATCCACACCGTGCAGGTGGCCAGCGGGCGCACCGGCCAGTATTCGCCGTCCTGGTGCCAGGGCGTCTTGCGCCCGTTGAAGGCCGGCTTGGCGAAGAAGCTGGAGTTCCACAGCGCAATGTCCGGCCCGATCAGCTGCGCCACCATGTCGAGGATTTCCGGCACGCGCGCCCAGTTGAGGAAGGCGAGGTCGTGCGCCAGCAGATTGGGGCAATAGTCGCGATATTCCGGATGGCGCGCCACCAGCCGGTCGTGATGGGCGCGGATGTCCTCCAGATCGCGCTCCGGCAGCCGGAAGGCGGGCGTCACATAGCCGTCGCGATGGTAGGTCTCGACTTCGGCGGCGCTCAGCATGTACAGGATTCCCCTTGCGATTCCGGCCTGCTATACTCCTTGATCGATCGAGGCCGCCAGCGGCGCAGCATAGCCTGTCCGGGAGCGACGATGAAGCTTACCATCGAACGCAGCCAGTTTCTGAAGTCGCTCTCCCATGCGCAAAGCGTGGTCGAGCGCGCCAACACCATCCCCATTCTGGGCAATGTGATGCTGGAGGCCGCGGACGGCAGGCTGCGCCTCTCGGCGACCGACCTGGAGCTCGGCGCGGTCGAGACCGTGGAGGCCGAGGCGATCTCCGGCGGCGGCACCACCCTGCCGGCGCAGGTGCTCTACGACATCGCCCGCAAGCTGCCCGACGGCGCGCAGGTGGAGCTGGAGGAGGAACCCGGCACCGACCGCATCAAGCTGCGCTCCGGGCGCTCCGTATTCACGCTCTCGGCGCTGCCGACTGAGGAATTCCCGGAACTGTTCAAGGGCGAGCTCAGCTGCCGCTTCGCGCTCGCCGCGGCGGAGCTGCGCCAGCTGATCGACCGCTCCGGCTTCGCCGCCTCCACCGAGGAGACGCGCTACTATCTGAACGGCATCTATCTGCACGCCACCGAGCATGAGGGCGTGCCGGTGCTGCGCGCGGTGGCGACCGACGGCCACCGCCTGGCGCGGGTGGAGATGCCGCGCCCGCCCGGCGCGGAGGACATGCCGGGCGGCGTGATCGTGCCGCGCAAGGCGGTCGGCGAGCTGCGCAAGCTGCTGGAGGGCGAGGAGGGCGAGGTCTCGATCTCGCTGTCCGAGACCGGCATCCGCTTCGTTGTCGCCGGCATCGAGCTGACCTCCAAGCTCATCGACGGCACCTATCCCGACTATGAGCGGGTGATCCCGACCGGCAACGACAAGCGGCTGGAAGTCGAGACCGAACTGCTGGCCGAGGCGGTGGACCGGGTGACGACCATCTCCTCCGAGCGCACCCGGGCGGTGAAGCTCGCCATCAATGGCGAGCTCATGCAGCTCTCCGCCACCGACGCCACCAATGGCGCGGCGCAGGAGGAGATCGACGTGCGCTTCAACGGCCCGCCGATGGAGGTCGGCTTCAACGCCCGCTATCTGCTCGAGATCCTGCGCCGCATCGACGGCGGCACGGCGGCGCTCGACATGGCCGACCCGGCCGCGCCCACCCTGGTGCGCGACATGGCGGATCCGAGCACGCTCTATGTGCTGATGCCGATGCGCGTGTGATCCGTGGCCGAGGCCGCACTCCAGACGCCCCCGGCGGCGCCGGCCATCCGGCGCCTCTCGCTGGCGGATTTCCGCAACTACAGGAGCGCGACGCTCAGCCCCGACGCGCGGCTGATCGTGCTGACCGGCCCGAACGGCGCCGGCAAGACCAACCTGCTGGAGGCGCTCTCGCTGCTGGGGCCGGGGCGCGGGCTGCGCGGCGCGCGGCCGCGCGAACTCACCCGCCTCGGCGCGGAGCGCTGGGCGGTGGCGGCGGAGGTCGAGAGCGACTGCGGCCTGATCTCCGTCGGCGCGGGCCTCGGCGAGGACGACCGGCGGTGGCTCGGCATCGACGGCGAGACCCGGCGCGGGCGGGCAAGCGCCAGCCCGGTTTCCTCCGTCTGGCTCACGCCGCAGATGGACCGCCTCTTCATGGAGGGCGCGGGCCCCCGCCGGCGCTTCCTCGACCGGCTGGCGCTCGCGGTCGATACCGCCCATGCCGGCCGGGTGGCGGACTATGAAGCCGCCATGCGCCAGCGCCTCGCGCTGCTGCGCGCCGGGCGCGCCGACGGCGACTGGCTCGCCGCGCTGGAGCGCAGCATGGCCGAGCGCGGCGTGGCGGTGGCCGCCAGCCGGCGCGAGCTGGTGGAGCGGCTGCGCGCCGCGCTCGCCGCCGCGCGCGGGCCGTTTCCGCAGGCGCGGCTCGCGCTTGCGGGCGATGTCGATGGCTGGCTGGAGGAAGGCCCGGCGCTCGACGCCGAGGACCGCCTGGCGGCGGCGCTGGCCGAGGGCCGCCGGCGCGACGCCGAATCGGGCCGCACCGGCGCCGGTCCGCATCGCAGCGATCTGGCGGTCGCCGACATGGCGCGCGGCATGCCGGCCGCCGCCTGCTCCACCGGCGAGCAGAAGGCGCTGCTGATCGCGCTGGTGCTGGCGTCCGCGCGGCTCGCCGCCCGGCCGCCCTTGCTGCTGCTGGACGATGTGGCCGCCTATCTCGACGGCTCCCGGCGCGAGGCGCTGTTCGACGAGGTGGAGCGGCTCGGCTGCCAGACCTGGTTCACCGGGGCCGAGGCGCCGCTCTTCCGCCCGCTCGCCGGGCGCGCCTGTCATGTCCGGGTCGCCGACGCGACCCTCACCCCCGAGCCGGCGGCGGCGCCATGAGCGATCCGATCCCGATGGTGGAGGACGACGGCTCCGGCGAGTATGGCGCCGACGCCATCAAGGTGCTGCGCGGGCTGGAGGCGGTGCGCAAGCGCCCCGGCATGTATATCGGCGACACCGACGACGGCACCGGCCTGCACCACATGGTCTATGAGGTGGTCGATAACGCCATCGACGAGGCGCTGGCCGGCCATTGCGACACGGTCGAGGTGACGCTGGATGTGGACGGCGCGGTCACCGTCTCCGACAATGGGCGCGGCATCCCGACCGAAATTCATGACGAGGAGGGCGTGTCGGCCGCCGAGGTCATCATGACCCAGCTGCACGCGGGCGGCAAGTTCGACAGCAATTCCTACAAGGTGTCGGGCGGCCTGCACGGCGTCGGCGTCTCGGTGGTGAACGCGCTCTCGGAGGTGCTCGACCTCACCATCTGGCGCGGCGGGCGGCAATACGCCATGCGCTTTCGCCATGGCGAGGCGGAGGCGCCGCTCGCCGACGCCGGCCCCGCGCCCGAGGGGCTGACGGGCACGCGCGTGCGCTTCCTGCCCTCCACCGACACCTTCTCCAATGTCGAGTTCGACTTCGCCATCCTGGAGCGCCGGCTGCGCGAGCTCGCCTTTCTCAATTCCGGCGTGCGCCTGGTGCTGACGGATGCGCGGCGCATCGAGGAGCGCCGGGTCGATCTCTGCTATGAGGGCGGGCTGGTGGCCTTCGTCACCTGGCTGGACCGCAACCGCACCGCCCAGCATGAGTGCATCGCGCTCAGCGCCGAGCGCAACGGCATCGTCGTCGAGGCGGCGCTGCAATGGAACGACAGCTTCCACGAGACCGCGCTCTGCTTCACCAACAATATCCCGCAGCGCGACGGCGGCACCCATCTCGCCGGCTTCCGCGCCGCGCTCACCCGCCAGGTCACCGGCTATGGCGAGCGCATCGGCGCCACGCGCCGCGACAAGCTGGCGCTCACCGGCGAGGATGTGCGCGAGGGGCTGACCTCGGTGCTCTCGATCAAGGCGCCGGACCCCAAATTCTCCTCCCAGACCAAGGACAAGCTGGTGTCCTCCGAGGTGCGCCCGGCGGTCGAGAACGCCGTCAACGAGGCGCTGGAGGCCTGGCTGGAAGAGCATCCGAGGGAGGCGCGGGCGATCGTCGAGAAGGTGCAGCGCGCCGCCCAGGCCCGCGAGGCGGCGCGGCGCGCGCGCACGCTGATCCGCGAGCCGAAAAATTCCATCGCCTCGCTGCCCGGCAAGCTGGCGGACTGCCAGGCGCGCGACCCGGAGCGGGCCGAGCTGTTCATCGTCGAGGGCGACAGCGCCGGCGGCTCCGCCAAGCAGGGCCGCGACCGCGCCTTCCAGGCCATCCTGCCCTTGCGCGGCAAGATTTTGAACATCGAGCGCGCCCGGCTCGACAAGATGCTGGCCAGCGACAGCATCGGCGCGCTGATCACCGCGCTCGGGGCCGGCATCGCCGAGACCTTCGACGCCGACAAGGCGCGCTATCACAAGATCGTCATCATGACGGATGCGGATGTGGACGGCAGCCATATCCGCACCCTGCTGCTCACCTTCTTCTATCGCCAGATGCCGGCGCTGCTGGAGCGCGGCTATCTCTATATCGCCCAGCCGCCGCTCTTCCAGGTGCGGCGCGGCGGCCAGTCGGTGCGCTATCTGAAGGACGAGGCGGAGCTCGACGCCTTCCTGATCGACAGCGGCCTGCAGCAGGCCGTGCTGGAGCTGGCCGACGGCAGCCAGCTGGCCGGGCAGGATTTGCGCGCCCAGGTGGAGCTGGCGCAGCGGGTGCGCCGGCGGATCGGCGAGCTGGCGCGCATCGTCGGCCATGCCGGGCTGGTGGAGCAGGCGGCGCTCGCGGGCGCGCTCGACGAGAGCCGGGTCGCGACGCGCGAAGAGGCGGAGGCCGTCGCCGGAGCGGTCGCCGCGCGCATGGACGCGCTGGAAGAGCCGGCGGCGCGCGGCTGGTCGGGCCGGGCGGAAGACGATCTGAGCCTCGCTTTCGCCTATGAGAACCAGGGCGCGGTGCGCGGCTGGCGCATCGGGCGCCGGCTGCTGCACCATGTCGATGCGGTGCGGCTCGACCGGCGGGCGGCGCAGTTGCGCGCCGCCTATGACCGCCCGGCGCTGCTGCGGGTGCGCGAGCGCGAGGATCGCGTCGCCGGGCCCTCGGACCTGCTGGAGCGGGTGCTGGAGCATGGGCGGCGCGGGCTGGCCCTGCAGCGCTACAAGGGGCTCGGCGAGATGAACCCCGACCAGCTCTGGGAAACGACGCTCGACCCCGAGGCGCGCACCCTGCTGCAGGTGCGCGTCAATCACGCCGAGGAGGCGGGCGAGCTGTTCTCCACCCTGATGGGCGACCGCGTGGAACCTCGCCGCGCCTTCATCCAGCAAAACGCCCTCAAGGTCGCCAACCTGGACGTGTGACGCGCCGCGCGGCTGCGCTTGCCCCCTTTCTCCGGATCGTGAGTCAGATTGCCGCTTCACCGCAGACGGCGCTAGGCCGAGATCGGGATATGTGCTTAGCTATCCTGCCATGCTGACACGGTGAACGGAATCCTCGACAATGACCAAGCAATCCTCCGACGCCACTACCGCCGTAAAGCCCACCTCCGCCCCCGAGCCATCCCCTATCGAACCCGTGCGCCCACGCCCCGGAAGACTTCAGGCAGCGGTGGCCGATGCGCAACGCGCCTATGAGAAGCTGCCGGAATGGGAGCGACCCAGGCTGACCGGCTGGTTCCGCAGCGATTAGGCTGCGCACTTCCCTTTACTACCCTATAGCTGATTGAATCTAACCGATGACAATGGACGTTCAGAATTCTCCAGAATTGGTTTTTGGACTCATCGGTCCGATTGGATGTAATATTGATCGAGTGCAATCGACATTGGCTCACATTCTTCGCATGTTCAACTACGATAGCTCAATTATTCGAATCACTCAAGGCATGTCCGACCTTTTGGAGGAAAGAAATTTTGATCCCTCGACTCAATCTGAATTGGCAACTATTGAAGACAAAATAAAGGCCGGCAATGCAGTCCGGGAGCTTTATGACAATAATGGCATTCTTGCCGCTTGGTCAATTACAGAAATTCGGGAGAAACGACAAGAACATAATCAAAGGCGTCTTCCTAAAGATAAAGATGTTGATTTCAAGAATGTTGCATCTCCCCAAACCGCATATATCATCAGACAGTTAAAACGATATGAAGAAATAGAATTACTGCGAAAAGTTTATGAAGAGAAATTTATTATTCTTTCAATCGTCGATGATTCGCATCGAAGAGAGGAAAATTTGAAACGCTATCTCCTTCAACAAAATCTTGCCATGTCTGATCATCAAGCGCAAAATGAAGCGCAGAGATTAATTCGTATAGATGAGGATGAAGTAGAACATCTCCATGGTCAAAGACTGATGGAAATATTTCATCTCGCCGACGTGTTTATTGATGCAAGAGATGATCGAGCGATTGAACGATCCATAACCAGATTCATACAAGCATTATTTGGGGAAACAAATGTCGCTCCCACCAGAGACGAATTCGGCAGCTATATCGCTCGCTCCACATCTTTGAGATCCGTTGATCTGTCTCGGCAGGTTGGAGCGGCCATAATGTCGGAAGAAGGCGACATGGTTGCCATAGGGTGTAACGAGGTTCCCAAACCTGGTGGTGGTAACTACTGGGACGAGGATGAGAGAAAGTGGCGGGATATAGATCACGGCAATGAGGCTAATTTGGATGAAAAGGAGCGCATAATTCGAAGTATTCTAGATACTCTAGAGTCCGAAAATTTGCTCGCTTCGGGAGAAACCCCGGATGATATAATGGCTGACCCGAAGAAAAAGGACGCCGTGCTTAAATCGCGTATCGGTGAAATCACAGAATATGGACGCATGGTGCATGCGGAGATGAATGCAATCGCAGACGCCGCGCGATTGGGCAGGTCTGTTCGACATTGCACCACGTATGTGACAACCTTTCCGTGTCATAATTGTATGAAGCATATTATCGCCAGCGGTATTTCGCGAGTGGTCTTTATTGAGCCATATCCAAAGAGTCGGGCCTTGCAATTATATCGCTACGCGTTGGCCCCAGATCAGAGCGATGGCGGCTTGGTGCAGTTTACAGCATTCACCGGCATAGCGCCCCGCAAATTCCTTTCCATCTTCGAGAAGAGAGGTCGTATTAACAAGGATACTGGTGAAGTATATGAATATGACGGAAATAAAATGTACCCTCGAGTCGGATTGGGAACGGTTGAACATATACGTAATGAAATTGCGGCAATCAACGAAAACCTTCTGCCCACGCAATCTTCCGCAGACATCGACGAATAGCCGCCTGACGGGGTGCGCGAGCGCGAGGATCGCGTCGCCGGCCCCTCGGACCTGCTGGAGCGGGTGCTGGAGCATGGGCGGCGCGGGCTGGCCCTGCAGCGCTACAAGGGGCTCGGCGAGATGAACCCCGACCAGCTCTGGGAGACGACGCTCGACCCCGAGGCGCGCACCCTGCTGCAGGTGCGCGTCAATCACGCCGAGGAGGCGGGCGAGCTGTTCTCCACCCTGATGGGCGACCGCGTGGAACCCCGCCGCGCCTTCATCCAGCAAAACGCCCTCAAGGTCGCCAACCTGGACGTGTGACGCGCCGCGCGGCTGCGCTTGACTGTCGCAGCCGGGAGGGCGATGCTGCCGGCGGCAATCGGAGGAGGGCTGCAGCCATGACCGCTCGCGACAGGACCCCGACGAATCCCGGTCGCCGACCGGCCCGCGCCGCGGCGGCGCTCGCGCTGGCGCTGCTGGCGTTCCTGACGATCGGACTGCATGCCGGCGATGCGCTGGCCGCCTGCGAGGGCAAGATCGACCACACGGAGTCGGACTGTCTCTGGGCAAGGTGGCTGAACAAGGGCGCGCCGAACAAGAGCTGGTATGAGGTCAGGAACGATTGCTCCGAGCATGGGAAGGTGCACGTGTGGCTTCGCCGCAGCGACCACAACCACCACTGGCACACGCTCACAGGCCCGAACAAGGTCAGGAGAACCAACCGGTCCGGCTACAAGGTCAGGGAAGTTTCCTGCTGCCCGGAGACGAGCGACCTCTGCAACGAATCCGACATAACGAAGCGGGCATGCATCAAGCAATGGAACAAGAGTCCGGCATTCTGGACGTGCACGATGCAAAGGGTCGCCGACAACGTGTCGTTGACAGACGACAAGAAATGCAAGATCGTGAATATGCGATGCTCGAGAACTCCCACAGACGCCGACCCCGATCCAGGCGTCAGACATGACGTCAGCATCACCACCAGGTTCGGCGACTTCGACAATGTCCATAACTGCGATGGCCACGTGCAGGTCGGCGCCTGCTGACGGGTAGCGGGCGCCCGCCCGCCCAGGCCGGGGAGGCCGGCTAGCCGGCCCCCACCCCGACGCACGCCCGGACCGCGCCCGCCTCTCCTCGGCCGGCGCGCTACTCCAGCAGTTCGGGGGCGATCCAGAAGGGGGCGGCGCCGCGCGCCACGCGCTCCACATTGTCGAAGGCGTTGCGCACCCGCGCGCGGTTGCTCTCGAAGGTCGGGCCGGCGAGATGGGCCGTGAGCGTCGCGTTCTCCAGCCCGAACAGCGGGTTATCCGCCGGCGGCGGCTCCCGGTCGAATACGTCCAGGCCCGCCGCCGCGATGCCGCCGCCGGTCAGCGCCTCCACCAGCGCCGCCTCATCGACCACCGGCCCGCGCGAGGTGTTGACCAGAATGGCGGAAGGCTTCATCAGCGCCAGTTCCTCCGCCCCGATCAGATGGCGGGTCGAGGCGTTGAGCGGCACGTGCAGCGAGACGATATCGGCCTCGCGCAGCAGCTCGCCCAGCAGCCGGAAGCGCACGCCGAGCGCATCCTCGCGGTCTTCGGTCAGCCGCTCGATGTCGTAATAGACCAGGTTCATGCCGAAGGCGGCCGCCAGCCGCGCCGTCTTCTTGCCGATGGTGCCGAGGCCGACAATGCCGAGCGTGCGCCCGCGCAGTTCGTGCAGGCGCGGCGTGGCGTTGCCGCGCCAGTTGCCGGCGGCGACGCTCCGATGCTGGCGCACCAGCTGGCGCGAGACCGCCAGCATCAGCAGGATGGCGTGTTCGGAGACCGCGGTGGAGTTGGCCCCGCCATTGTTGCACAAGGGCACGCCCGACCGCCGGGCCGCCGCCAGGTCGGCCTGGTCGTAGCCCGCGCTCAGCAGCTGCACCAGCTTCAGCTTCGGCCCGGCCTCGAACAACGCGTCATCGACCAGCCAATCGACGAAGCCGACCAGATATTCCGCTTCCGCGAGCGCCGCGCGATAGTCCGCGCCGCCCGCCGCCACGATGGCCAGCTCGAAGCCGGACGGCGCCATTTCGCGCGCGACGTCCGCCGCATCGGGAAAGTTGGTGACAAATACGATCCTGGGGTTCATCGCCTCCGCCCGTTCGTTTTGCATCTGCAAGAACGCCAGACTATCGCTCTTCGCGGCGGTCGGGAATACTGAGGCCCGCGCGCCGGAGCCGGGGAGCGGACGGGATGAGACTGGAGAGATGCATCAATCTGGACGATTTGCGCACCATCGCCAAACGGCGCGTGCCGAAGCTCGTCTATGACTTCATCGAAGGCGGCGTCGATGACGAACTCGGGCTGGCGCGCAATGAGGACGCCTTCGCCGCCCGCTCGCTGCTGCCGCGCTACATGGTCGATATCTCGGCGATCGACCGGTCGGTCGAGCTTTTCGGGCGGCGCTGGTCCGCCCCCTGGGGCATCGCGCCCACCGGCGGCGTCGGCAATTACCGCCATGGCGGCGACCTGATGCTGGCGCGCGCGGCGCGCGACGCCGACATCCCCTTCATCATGTCCGGCGCGGCGACCGCCTCCATGGCGGACATGGCGCGCGAGGCCCCGGAGCATGGCTGGTATCAGCTCTACACGGCGAAGGACCGGTCGATCTCCGAGGACATGATCGCCCGCGCGGCGGATCTCGGCATTCCGGCGCTCGTGGTCACGGTCGACGTGCCGGTCGGCGCCAACCGGGAGCGCAATCGCCGCAACGGCTTCGGCCGGCCGCTGCAGCTCTCCCTCGGCACGAAGCTGGATGCGCTGCGCCGTCCGCTCTGGCTCAAGGACTATCTGCGCCACGGTTTCGCCATGCTGGAGAACTGGCGGCCCTATGCGCCGGCGGGCGCCAGCGCCACCGAGGTCGCCGCCTTCGTGGCGGAGCAGATCCCGACCAGCCTCGGCTGGGCCGATATCGAGCGCTTCCGGGAGCTCTGGCCGCGCCCGCTGGTGCTGAAGGGCGTGATGCGCCCCGACGATGCGCTGCGGGCGGCGGAGATCGGCGTGGACGGACTGATCGTCTCCAATCACGGCGCCCGCCAGCTGGACCGCGCCCCGGCGCCGCTCGACATGCTGCCGGCGCTCGACGCCGCGGTCGGCGAACGCCTTGTGCTGATGCTGGACGGCGGCGTGCGCCGCGGGGCCGATATCGTGATCGCGCTCGCCAGCGGGGCGAAGTTCGTCTTTCTCGGCCGGCCGACGCTCTATGGCGCGATCGCCGGCGGCGCGGCCGGGGCGGCGCGGGCGGTCGCCATGCTGCAGGACGAGATCGAACGGGTGATGGCGCAGATCGGCTGCCCGTCCATCGACGCGCTCGGCCCGGAGTTCCTCTACCGGGAGCCGGACGCCGAGAGGCGCAACAGCCGCATGTGAGACGCGCCCGAGCTATCCGGCGGCGGCGCGCGCCTCATTGGCGGCGGCCTGGCCGAGGCCCTCCAGCAATTGCCGGGCGCGCCGGCGCTTGGCGTCGTCCGGGTCGCGCTGGACGATGCGCAGCAGCGCGTCGCACGCCGCCAGATCGCCGCGCTCGGCCATCTCGAAGGCCATGCGGTCGCGGCGCTCGTAATAGCGCCGGTCGAGCGGCACGACCTTGGGCCGGAGCGCCTCCCAGTAATACCGGTCCTCGTCCGACTCCCAGCCCGCATAGACCTCCTCCCAGCTGCCGCAGCCGGAATAGGGCTGCATGCTGGGCTCGGCGATCGGCTGGCTCGCCGGCTGGTAGCGGGCGTCGAAGGACTGGCGGAGCCGGTTCGTGCGGTTGGGCAGCGCGCGATGCACCGTCACATCGGTGAAGATCAGCGCGTCGCCGGCCTCGAAATCGCCCGTGACCCACTCGCCCGGAATCGGCACGGCGATGTCCATGCCGCCGGCCCCGCCGCCGACCCGCGTGTCCAGCACGCCGGCCCGTTGCGAGCCGGCCGCGACCGCGAGCGCCCCCTTCTCCCTCGGACAGTCGCCGAGCGGGACCCACATGGCGTGGTTGGTCGCGCCGCCGATATGCACCTTGTCCTGATGCGCCCCGGTGGTGAAGTCGAAGTCTTCCGTCTGCGGAAAGATGTTGCGCTGCACGAACATCGGATGCGCCAGCGCCGGCTCGCCGAACATGCGCTCGAACAGCGCCAGCACCCGGCCGTGCGTGCGCAGCCGGTGCAGCGCCTCGTCGGTCCACAGCCGCCGGAAGACGCGCATATAGCGCTCCTCGGGGTCCTTGCAGGCGGCGCCGGGATCGGCGACTCCCTCCTCGATCGCGTGCGCCGGGTCCAGCCAGCCGCCGGCCGCCGCCGTCTCCAGCAGCCGCCGGCGCACCTCCATCACCTCGGCGCGCGGCAGCAGGCCGCGCAGAAACAGATAGCCGTCGCGCGCCAGCCGTTCGGCCAGCGCCCGGCCGTCCTCCATGAGCTCGGTCGAGTCGAGAAAGTCCGGCATCTCGGTCATGGTCTGCGGTCCTCCTTGCCCGATCCGCGCCGCCGCCGGCCGGTTCAGATGGCCAGGTCCTTCATGTTGTAGTCGCGGATCACGCGCTCGAACGTCTCGTCATCGAAGCGGAACGCGTCCTCCAGCCCGACGAAGGGCCGGTAGCGATAGGGCGTCTCGTCGGGGAAGCGCCGCCGGCGGGCGTCGATGGCGACCGCGATCACGGCCGAGCGCTCGAAGATGCGCCGCTCGTCATAGATCTGCTCGGCGCCCATGCTGAGCGCGCCGCGCTGGCCCAGCACCGAACGCCGGCGATGGAAGCCGAAGGTGAGCGAGATGCGCAAATCGGGCGAGCTGTTGGCGAAGGAGCCGTGCAGCAGCTGGCGATTGACAGCCGTCACATCGCCGGGCCGGCAGAGCAGCGGCACGGCGTCGGGCAGCTTCTCGTCGCCGCCGTTCTCCGCCACGCGCCGGCGGATGTCGATGCGCCCCTCGCGATGGGTGCCCGGGACCACCCAGAGGCAGTTGGCGGCGGTGGTGGGATAGAGCTGCACCTGGAAGTTGAAGCCATGGATGCCGGCGTCCCAGTCCGGGCTTTCCCAATGGGTCACGCCGTCCTGATGCCAGGCGACCGAACCGCCGACGCCCGGCTGCTTGACGAAGATGGCGTCGTTATAGGGCGTGAAATCCGGCCCGTTGATGGCCTCCGCCACCGCCAGCAGCTGCGGATGGCCATAGACCCGGAGGCCGGCCGGCATCGCCTGGCACATGCCATACATCAGAAAGACGACATAATCCGGCGCGTCGCCGTCCGGGCGCGGCTGGACCATGCGGTGCGGGTGGCGGCCGTTCAGCTTGTCCGTGCCGCCCCAGGGATCGGAGAGCGGGCGGACCAGCGTGTAGGGCTCGCGCGCCCAGTCGCGCCCGAGCGCCGGGCGGCCGCGCGCATCCAGCGCCCCGCCCGGCCGGACCGGGGCGCGCTCGATCATCATGGCCGCGTCGGCCCGCAGCTCGGCCAGCTCCTCCGCGCCGACCGCGCCCTCGAACACATAGAAGCCCCGCTCCCAATAGGCCTCCAGAATGTCGGGGTGGAGCTTGCCGTCCGGGCCGAAGCGCACCGGGCCGCGATTGCCGGCGGCGCGCGCCCGCGCCTCTCCGGCGCAAAGATAGGCGGCCATCGAGGCGGCGTGTTCCGCCCTTCCGGGATCGGTGGAAAGCGGGGCGGGATGGTTCATGGGGCAACACTCCCGAAGCCGCCGCGATGCTAGCCCGCATTTCTCCCGAATGCCACGGCCTGCGTCGCGCCCAGGCGTTCGATCCGCGAGGCGCGGGCCGAAGGGCGTAGCAGGCACTACGGTCGAGGCCCGTAACGCCGCGCACAACGCGGCAATGTATGATTGGCGGCGTTGGCGCCGCCGGGCGGGCGGGCGCCTGGGCGCGACCCGAAGGGCGGCGCTGTCGGGCCGGCAGGGTGCGTCGAGCGGCTTGCCCGATGTCCCCGCATCGCGCGGCGCCGCTCTCCTGCCCTGCCGGCCCGACAGCGCCGCGCAGGCCATGGCATTCGGGAGAAAGGCGGGCTGGGACAGGGGCGGGCGGCCCCGCAACCGCTCACTCGCTGATGCGGAACATGACGTCGCGCTTCGGCGCGCGGCCCTCCAGATAGCGGGTGAGGAAGGCGATGGAGAAGTCCAGCTCGTCCAGCGGCACATTCGGATGCAGGCCCGGATTGGCGTGCAGGCGCTTGTCCTCGGAGCCGAGCGCGTCGAAGAGCGCCAGGCACGCGTCGCGCTCGAACAGCTCGTCCTCCAGCTGCCAGAGGAAGAAGACCGGGCAGGAGATGGCCCGCGCCGCCCGTTCGATCACCGGGCGATAGTGGGCGGGCTCGGAGACCAGGCCCATCAGGCCCAGCACCGCCGCCCGGATGCGCGGCTCGGCCGCGACGAAGGGCGCGCCATAGACCGTGCCCATGGAAAGGCCCCAATAGCCGACCGGCCCGCGGCCGACCTCCGCCAGCGCCGAGATGGCCTCGAGCGCCGCCCGCCAGTCGGCCACCATGTCGTCGGCCGTGCCCTCGCGTCGCCATTCCGGCCAGAAGGCCTCGCGCCCGCCGGGGCCGACCTGGCGGCGTCCGTGCACGGGGCCGTCGATGGCGAGGCCGAAATAGCCATGGTCGCGCGCGAGCGCCCCGGCGATATGGGGGATCGGGCGCTGATGCCGGTCGCCCGAGGCGCCGTGGCCGAAGCAGACCAGCGGCGCGCCGGGGGCGGCGTTCGCGCCCGACCAGAGCACGCCGGTGACGGCGCGCGCGCCCCGCATCAGGGTGAACTCCCGCAGGCGCGCGCCGTCGCGCGCTTGCGTCTCATGCCATTCCAGCCGGTTGTCGCTCTCCGCCACGCCCTTGCATCCCGCGTTTTCGGAAGAGGGCGCGAGCATCGGTCCGGCTCCGCGCCCGCCGGTGGCGGTGGGGGTGGGATTCGAACCCACGGTGCGCTTGCGCGCACAACGGTTTTCGAGACCGCCCCGTTCGACCGCTCCGGCACCCCACCGCAGAGGCGGCTTCTTAGCGAACGGGCGGGCGGCCGCCAAGCGCTTTCTTCGCTTGACAGCCGGGCCGCCGGCGCTATAACCGCCCGTCACGCGCGGCCGGCGCCGCGTTCGGTTTTGGTCCAGAGGGTCGGATGTTCGCGGTCATTCGCACGGGCGGCAAGCAATATCGCGTTGCCGAGGGGGACGTCATTCGGGTGGAGCGGCTCGCGGGCGAGGCCGGCGACGCGCTCGTCTTCGAGGACGTGCTGATGCTCGACGCCGGGGACGCGCCCCAGGTGGGCGCGCCGCTGCTGGCGGGCGCGCGGGTCGCCGGCACGCTGGTGGAGCAGACGCGCGGCGAGAAGATCATCGTGTTCAAGAAGCGCCGGCGGCAGAATTCGCGCCGCAAGAACGGCCACCGCCAGCATTACTCCCTGGTCCGCATCGACAGCATCGCCGGGGCGGCGGACGGCGCGACCGGCGACACGCAACCCTCCGGAGGAGACGCCGATGGCGCATAAGAAGGCAGGCGGCAGTTCCCGCAACGGCCGCGACAGCCCCGGCCAGCGCCTGGGCGTCAAGAAATATGGCGGCGAGCATGTGATCCCGGGCAACATCATCGTCCGGCAGCGCGGCACGCGCTTCCATCCGGGCGAGAATGTCGGCCTCGGGCGCGACCACACCCTGTTTGCCAAGGCCGAGGGGCGGGTGGCCTTTCGCCGCCGAGCCGGCGGGCGCCAGTTCGTCTCGGTGCAGCCGGAGGCTTAGCCCCCATTTCTCACGAGAGCCATGGCCTGCGCGGCGCTGTCGGGCCGGCAGGGCAGGAGAGCGGCGCCGCGCGATGCGGGGACATCGGGCAAGCCGCTCGACGCACCCTGCCGGCCCGACAGCGCCGCCCTTCGGGTCGCGCCCAGGCGCCCGCCCGCAGCGTTGCGGGCCTCGACCGTAGTTCCTGCTACGCCCTTCGGCCCGCGCCTTGCGGATCGAACGCCTGGGCGCGACGCAGGCCGTGGCTGTCGTGAGAAATTGGGGCTCGCCTCGCAGGGGCGAGAGCGCCCATGCGCTTCCTGGATGAAGCGAAGGTCTTTCTGAAGAGCGGCGACGGCGGGCCGGGCGCGATCGGCTTCCGCCGCGAGAAATACGTGCCCTTCGGCGGCCCGGACGGCGGCGATGGCGGGCGCGGCGGCGATGTCGTGGCCGAATGCGCGCCGGACCTGAACACGCTGATCGACTTTCGCTACCGCCAGCATTTCAAGGCCGCCAGGGGCGCGCCCGGGGCCGGGGCCCGGCGCACAGGACGCCGGGGCGCGGACGCCGTCCTGGCCGTGCCGCCGGGCACCGAGATTCTCGACGAGGACCGCCGGCTGCGGCTCGCCGACCTCACCCGGCCGGGCGCGCGCATCGTGCTCTGCCGGGGCGGCGATGGCGGGCGCGGCAATGCGCGCTTCACCTCCTCCACCAATCGCGCGCCACGCCGGGCGGAGCCGGGCTATCCGGGCGAGGAGCGCTGGGTGTGGCTGCGCCTCAAGCTGATCGCGGAGATCGGCCTGGTCGGTCTGCCCAACGCCGGCAAATCGACCCTGCTGGCGGCCGTCTCGCGCGCCCGGCCCCGGATTGCCGACTATCCCTTCACCACGCTGGCCCCGCAGCTGGGCGTGGTGGCGATCGACGGCGAGAGCTTCGTCATGGCCGACACGCCGGGGCTGATCGAGGGCGCGCACAAGGGCGTCGGCCTCGGCCACCGCTTTCTCGGACATGTGGAGCGCTGCGGCGCGCTGCTGCATCTGGTGGACGCCGCCGGCCCGGACCCGCTGGCCGCCTGGCGCGCCATTCGCGCCGAACTCGCCGCCTACGGCCACGGCCTCGCCGACAAGCCGGAGATTGCGGCGCTCAACAAGTGCGACGCCGTTGCGCCCGAGCTTGCGGCCGGGCTGGCGGCGGCGCTGGAGCGGGAGGCGGGCCGGCCGGTGCTGCGGGTCTCCGGCGCGGCGCGCACCGGTCTGGAGGCGCTGTTGCGCCGGCTGCTGACGGCGGCGAAGGCCGGGCGCGCGGCGGCGGAACCGGCGGAGGCCGCCGCATGGACGCCCTGAAGAACGCCCGGCGCATCATGGTCAAGGTCGGCTCGGCGCTGCTGGTGGACGAGCGGCGGCGGCTGCGTCGGGCCTGGCTCGACGCGCTCGCCGCCGACATCGGCGCCTGGCGCGGGGAAGGGCGGCAGCTGCTGGTGGTGTCGTCGGGCGCGATCGCGCTCGGGCGCGGCGCGCTCGGCCTGAAGCGCGGGCGCCTCCGCCTCGACGAGAGCCAGGCGGCGGCGGCCATGGGGCAGATCGTGCTGGCCCAGGCCTGGCGGCAGGCGCTGGCGCGGCACGGCGCGCCGACGGCGCAATTGCTGCTGACGCCGGCCGACACCGAGGACCGGCGCTCCTATCTGAACGCCCGCAACACGCTGGCGACGCTGCTGCGCCACGATGTCGTGCCGGTCATCAACGAGAACGACACGGTGACCACCGAGGAGATCCGCTTCGGCGACAATGACCGCCTGGCGGCCCGCATGGCGCAGATGGCCGGGGCCGACCTGCTGGTGCTGCTGTCGGATGTGGACGGGCTCTACAGCGCCGATCCGGCGCTGGACCCGGCGGCGGCGCATATCGCGCGGGTCGATGAGGTGACCGACGAGATCGAGGCCATGGCCGGGCTGACTCAGTCGGATTACGGCAAGGGCGGCATGAAGACCAAGCTCGCCGCGGCGCGCATCGCGCTCGGGGCCGGCGCGGCGATGGCGATCTGCGACGGGCGCGCCCCCCATCCGCTGGCGCGCCTGGCCGGCGGCGCGCGCGCCACCTGGTTCGCGCCCCGCGCCGCGCCGCAGAACGCCTACAAGGAGTGGATCCGCGCGACGCTGGCGATCGCCGGGCGGCTCACGGTCGATGACGGCGCGGCGGCGGCGCTCCGGCGCGGCGCCAGCCTGCTGCCGTCGGGCGTCACGGCCGTCGCCGGCCCCTTCCGGCGCGGCGATGCGGTCGCGGTGCAGGACGGCGGCGGCAGGGAGCTGGCGCGCGGGCTGGTCGCCTATGATTCCGGCGAGGCCGAGCGCATACTGGGCCTCCGCAGCGCCGAAATCGAAGCTGCGCTCGGCTATCGCGGCCGCACGGAAATGATCCATCGCGACGATCTGGTGGTGACATGAGCGAGAATGCGACGAGAATCATGGAGCGGCTCGGGCGCGAGGCGCGGGCGGCGGCCGGGCGGCTGGCGGTCGCGCCGGGCGCGGTGAAGGATCGCGCGCTCGAGGCCGCGGCCGAGGCGGTGCGCCGCCATGGCCCGGCCTTGCTGGAAGCCAACCGGCGGGACCTGGAGCAGGCCGTCCATCTGCGGGCGTCGCTGCGCGACCGCCTCGCGCTCGACGAGGCGCGGGTGGAGGCGATCGCGCGCGGGCTGGAGGAGGTGGCGCGGCTGCCCGATCCGGTCGGCGAGGTCGCCGCCAGCTGGACGCGGCCCAACGGGCTGCGTTTCGAGCGGGTGCGCACGCCGCTCGGCGTGGTCGGCGTCATCTACGAATCGCGCCCCAATGTGACCGCCGACGCCGGCGGCCTCTGCCTCAAGTCCGGCAACGCCGCCATCCTGCGCGGCGGCTCGGAGAGCTTCCATTCCAGCGCCGCCATCGTCGAGGCCCTGCAGGAGGGCCTGGCGGAGGCCGGCCTGCCGGCGGCCTGCATCCAGCTGGCCCCCACCCGCGACCGCGCGCTCGTCGGGGCCATGCTCACCATGCGCGGCGCGATCGACGTGGTGGTGCCGCGCGGCGGCAAGGGGCTGGTGCAGCGCGTGCTGGAAGAGGCGCGCGTGCCGGTCATCGGCCATCTGGAGGGGCTCTGCCATGTCTATGTGGATGCGGCCGCCGACCTGGAGAAGGCGCGCCGCGTCGCCGTCAACGCCAAGATGCGCCGCACGGGCGTGTGCGGCGCGGCCGAGACCATCCTGTTCGACCGCGCCGTCGCCGGGACGATCATGCCGGCGATCCTCGACGACCTGATCGCCGCCGGCTGCGAGGTGCGCGGCGACGCCGAGGTCTGCGCCGCCGAGGCCCGCGCCCGGCCCGCCAGCGAGGAAGACTGGGGCACGGAATATCTGGATGCGGTGATCTCGGCGCGCATGGTCGATGGCGTCGAGGACGCGGTCCGCCATATCCGCCGCTACGGCTCGCAGCACACCGACACCATCCTGACCGAGGACGGACGGGCGGCGGAGCATTTCCTCGCCCATGTGGACAGCGCCATCGTGCTGCACAACGCCTCCACCCAGTTCGCCGATGGCGGCGAGTTCGGCTTCGGGGCGGAGATCGGCATCTCGACCGACAAGTTCCATGCGCGCGGGCCGGTCGGGGCGGAGCAGCTGACGAGCTACAAATATGTCGTGCGCGGCGACGGGACGGTGAGGCCCTGAGTGGCCCGGCTGGCCCGGGTTCGCCTGGCCCCGGCGGCCGGGCGTATCGGCCTGCTGGGCGGCTCCTTCAACCCCGCCCATGACGGGCATCGCCATGTGTCGCTGGAGGCGTTGAAGCGCCTCCGCCTCGACCGCGTCTGGTGGCTGGTGTCGCCGCAGAACCCGCTGAAGGACGCGGCCGGCATGGCCCCGCTGGCGGACCGGCTCGCCGCCGCCGGCGAGATCGCCCGCCATCCGCGCATCGCCGTCACCGCGCTCGAGGCGGAGCTCGGCACGCGCTACACGCTCGACAGCGTGCGGGCGCTGAAGCGGCGCTTCCCGGCGGTCGATTTCGTCTGGCTCATCGGCGCCGACAATCTCCTGCAGCTGCCGCGCTGGCGGGGCTGGGGGCAACTTTTCCGGGAGCTGCCGATTGCCGCGCTGGCCCGCGCGCCCTATCATCTCAATGCGGTTTTCGGGATGGCGGCGATGCGGTTTGCGCACGCCAGGCTCGGGCCGGAGCGGGCCGCGCTGCTGGCCGGCGCCGAGACGCCCCGCTGGTGCTATCTGCCCATTCGGCGCCACCCCGCCTCCGCCACGGCAATCAGGAGCCGCCGCCCGGCAATGCAGCCATCCCTTGCGACCGCGACGCACGCCGCCGAAGAGCCCGACCTGCTGGGCATCGTGCGCGCCGTGCTGGACGAGATGAAGGCGGTCGACGCCGTGGAAATCGACATGCGCGACAAGACCGCCGTCTGCGACTCCATGGTGATCGCCTCGGGCGGCTCTCAGCGCCATGTGCAGGCGATGGCCGAGAAGCTGGTCTCGGCGCTGAAGCCCGCGCTGCCGGCCGCGCCGCCGGTCGAGGGCGCGGCGCAGGGCGACTGGGTGCTGATCGATGGCGGCGATGTGATCGTCCACCTGTTCCGCCCGGAAGTGCGCGCCTTCTACAGCCTGGAAAAGATGTGGGACGCGCCGGCCGGCTCCCCGCCCTGAGATGCGCCTGCTGGTGATCGCGGTCGGTCGGGCGCGCCGCGATCCCGCCGGGGCGCTGTTCGAGCATTATCGCCGTCGGCTGGGCGCCGGGCTTGCGCTCCGCGAGGTCGAGGTTGCGGGCAACGGGCCGGCGCGTCTGCGGGAGGAGGGGCGGCGCCTGCTGGACGCCCTGCCGGCGGGCGCGGTGGCGGTCGTCCTCGACGGGCGCGGCGAGGCGCTCTCCAGCGCCGGCCTCTCGCGTCGGCTGGCCGCCTGGCGCGACGCCGGCCGGCGGGACTGCGCCTTTCTCATCGGCGGCGCGGACGGCCACGCGCCGGCCGTGCTGGAGCGGGCGGACTTTCGCCTCTCGCTCGGCCCGATGACCTGGCCGCATCTGCTGGCCCGCGCCATGCTGGTCGAACAGCTCTACCGCGCGGAAACCATCCGCGCCGGCCACCCCTACCATCGCGGCGCATAGTCAGCCGGTGCGAGCGCTGGGTGATGGCGGCGGACCGGGGCGAACGGTCGATTGTCGGACCGGCTTGGGAGGCAGGCGATTGATTGCCGGGCGGGGATGGGGGTATCTTGGGCGGCGTTCGGGAACGGCCGGGCGGGCGATCCGGCGGCTTGCGGGAGGACTGTTGAGCGACATGGCGATGCGTTTTCTGTCCGCCTTGCTGATGGTGGCGCTCGCCGGCGCGGCGGCGGCCAAGAATGAGGACGACGACAGCTTCTCCCAGATCTCGCTGTTCGGCACCGTGCTGGAGCGGGTGCGCGCCGAGCATGTGGAAGAGCCCGAGCTGGACGAGCTGATCGAGGCCGCGATCAACGGCATGCTGTCGGCGCTCGACCCCCATTCCAGCTATCTCGACCGCCGCCGGTACGAGAACATGCAGGTCCAGACCAAGGGCGAGTTCGGCGGCCTCGGCATCGAGGTCACGATGGAGAACGGCGTCGTCAAGGTGGTGTCTCCGATCGACGACACGCCCGCCTTCCGCGCCGGCCTCAAGCCCGGCGACCTGATCACCCATATCGACGGCAATCCGGTGCGCGGCCTGACGCTCGGCCAGGCGGTGGACAAGATGCGCGGCCAGGTCGATACGCCGATCACGGTCACGGTGCGCCGCCGGGCGGAAGCGCCCTTCGATGTGACCATCATCCGGGCGATCATCGAGATCCGCTCGGTCCGCTGGCGGTCCGAGGGGGATGTCGGCTATATCCGCATCACCTCCTTCACCGAGAAGACCATGCCGGGCGTCGAGAACGCCGTGCAACGCCTGAAGGAGGAGATCGGCGCCGATCTGAAGGGCTATGTGCTGGACCTGCGCAACAATCCGGGCGGGCTGCTGAACCAGGCGGTCGCGGTGTCGGACGCCTTTCTGGAGCGCGGCGAGATCGTCTCCACGCGCGGGCGCGACAAGAAGTCGGCGGCGCGCTTCAACGCCAGGGCGGGCGACCTGGCGGAAGGGCGGCCGCTGGCGGTGCTCATCAACGAAGGCTCGGCCTCGGCCTCGGAGATCGTCGCCGGCGCGCTTCGCGACCACCGGCGCGCGATCCTGCTCGGCACGCAGTCCTTCGGCAAGGGATCGGTGCAGACCGTGGTGCCGATCTCCGGCCATGGCGCGCTCCGGCTGACCACGGCGCGCTACTACACCCCGTCCGGCGTCTCGATCCAGGCCAAGGGCATCGCGCCCGACATCGAGGTGAAGCAGGCGGAGCTGACGCCGGTGGAGCCGAGCGGCAGGGCGCGGGAGGCGGATCTGCCGGAGGCGCTCGACAATCCCGACAATCCGCACGAGGCCGAGGCGGAGGCCCCCGAGCGGCCGTTCGACTATCAGCTGATGCGCGCCCTCGACCTGATCCGCGCGCTCGACGTCTACAGCTCCGCTTCCGGGCGGGGCTGACGGGGACGCACGCTGCGGTGAGCGCCTCCCCGCCCGCCGGCTATCGGGCCAATGTGGGCATCATGCTGGTCAACGACGCCGGCGAGGTCTTTGTCGGCCGCCGACGGGACACGGCCGACGCCTGGCAGATGCCGCAAGGCGGCATCGACCCCGGCGAGACCGTGCTGGAGGCCGCCCGGCGCGAACTGGAGGAGGAGGTCGGCACCGCCCTGGCCGAGCCGGTCGCTGAGACCGAAGAGTGGCTGACCTACGACCTGCCGGACGATCTGGCCGGCCGGCTCTGGGGCGGGCGCTATCGCGGCCAGGCGCAGAAATGGGTGTTGATGCGCTTCACCGGCGCGGACGGCGATATCGACATCCGGCGCCATGACGAGCCGGAATTCGCCGCCTGGCGCTGGATCGCGCCGGCCAGGCTGCCGGGCGCCATCGTCCCCTTCAAGCGGGCGGTCTATGAGCGCGCGCTGGCCGCCTTCGCCGACGAACTGGCCGAGCTCGCCCGGCCGGGGAGGAGGGAGACATGACCCGCAGGATCGTCGATATCTCGGTGCCGCTCAGGGCCGGCATCGCCAGCGACCCGCCCCACATGCTGCCCGAGATCGATTATCTCGACCATCATGACACCGCGCCGGCGATCGCCGGCTATTTCGGCGTCGGCGTGGATGCACTGCCGGACGGCGAATATGCCGCGGTCGAGAATGTGCGCATCTCCACCCATAACGGCACGCACCTGGACGCGCCCTGGCATTTCTTCTCCACCATGAACCACGCGCTCAAGCCCGGCGGCGAGCCGTCCTGGCGGATCGACGAGGTGCCGCTCGACTGGTGCTTCCAGCCGGGCGTGAAGCTCGATTTCCGCCATTTCGAGGATGGCCGCGTGGTGCGCCCGGAGGATGTCGAGGCCGAGCTCGACCGCATCGGCCACCGGCTGCAGCCGCTGGAAATCGTGCTGGTCAACACCCGCGCCGGCTCGCGCTACGGAGAGGCAGACTATATCGACGCCGGCTGCGGCATGGGCAAGGCCGCCACGCTCTGGATGCTGGAGCAGGGCGTGCGGGTGACCGGCACCGACGCCTGGAGCTGGGATGCGCCCTTCTCGGCCACGCGCGAGCGCGTGCGGGCGACCGGCGATGCGAGCCTCATCTGGGAGGGCCACCGCGCCGGGCGCGAGATCGGCTATTGCCATCTGGAGAAGCTCGGCAATCTGGAAGCCCTGCCGGCGACCGGCTTCCAGGTCGCCTGTTTCCCGGTCAAGGTGCATCGCGGCTCCGCCGGCTGGACGCGGGCGGTCGCCATTCTGGACGGAGACTGAGATGGGCTTTGCGGATCTGCTGCGCCTCGACGGCAAGACGGCCGTCGTCACCGGCGCCGGGCGGGGGCTCGGGCGCGGCTGCGCGCTGGTTCTGGCCGAGCTCGGCGCGCATGTGGTGGCGGCGGCGCGCTCGGCCGACGAGCTGGAGGCGCTGGCCGACGAGATCGCCCGCGCCGGCGGCAGCGCCGAGGCGCTTCTGCTCGACATGACCGACAGCGCCGCCGTGCGCCGCGCCTTCGCCGGCCTGGAGCGGGTGGATGTGCTGGTCAACAATGCCGGCTGGAACCGCCCGCAGACCTTCCTGGAGGTCGAGGAAGAGGCGCTCGACGCCATGCTGGCGCTCAATGTGAAGGGCGCCTTCATCGCCGCCCAGGCGGCGGCGCGGCGCATGGTCGCCGCCGGCGAGGGCGGCGCGATCGTCAACATGTCGTCCCAGATGGGCCATGTCGGCGGGCCGGAGCGCACCGTTTATTGCGCGACCAAGCATGCGCTGGAAGGCATGACCAAGGCGATGGCGATCGAGCTGGCCCCGCACCGCATCCGGGTCAACAGCGTCGGCCCGACCTTCGTCGAGACGCCGCTGGCGGGGCCTTTTCTGGAGAACCCCGCCTTTCGCGACTGGGTGCTGGACTGCATCCCGCTCGGACGCCTGGGCGAGGTCGGCGAGGTGGCGGCGGCGGTGGCCTTTCTGGCCTCGCCGGCCGCCTCGCTGATTACCGGCGCGGCGCTTCTGGTGGATGGGGGCTGGACGGCGCGCTGAGCGGGCCGACAAGCGCCGCCACGCGCGCCCGGAGCGCCGGGACGATTTCGGCCTCGAACCGGGGATGGCGGCGTAGCCAGGCGTTCACCCGCCAGCTCGGATGCGGGATCGGCAGGAATTCCGGCAGATAGCTTTGCCAGGCGGCGACCGTCTCGCCCAGCGTGCGCTTGCGCCGCCGGCCGAGATAGCGGGCCTGGGCGTAGCTGCCGGCGAGCACGGTCAGCGCCACCGCCGGCAGTTCGGCCCGCAGCCGGTCGTGCCAGAGCGGCGCGCATTCCGGCCGGGGCGGGGCGTCGCCGCCGCGCGCCAGCCGGCCCGGATAGCAGAAGCCGACCGGCAGGATCGCCACCCGGCTTGCGTCGTAGAAATCCTCCGGCGCGAGGCCGAGCCAGGCGCGCAGCCGCTTGCCGCTCGCATCGTTCCACGGAATGCCGCTCTCATGGACCTTGATGCCCGGCGCCTGGCCGACGATCAGCAGCCTGGCGCCGGCTTCCGCGCGGAGCACCGGCCGGGGGCCGAGCGGCAGATGGGCGGCGCAATGCGTGCAGGCGCGCGCCTCCTCCAGCAGCGCCGCCAGCCGCTCGCTCACGGCTGGAAGGCCTCGCCGCCGAAGGGATAGCGCACCTCCTCGCGATAGACCGGCTGCGCGCCGCCGAGGCGGCTCGACATCAGCGAGAAGCCCTCGACCGCGAAGTCCGGCGCGCGGAAGCCGGCCCGGCTCTGCAGCCAGTCGGCGACGGCGTTCGGGCGCGCCGCCTTCATGCGCGCCAGCGTGACATGCGGGGCGAATTTGCGGCTCTCCGGCGCGAGGCCGGCGCGGGCCAGAGCCGCGTTCACGCGGCCGCGAAGCGCGGCGACCGCCGCGCCGTCCTCCGGCCCCGCCCAGACCAGGCGCGGGCGCGCGCCGCCGAAGGCGCCGAGCGTGGCGAGCGAAAGCTGGAAGCGCGCGCCCGAGACGCCGGCCAGCGCCTCGGCGAAGGCCTCCGCGCTTTCGGTATCGACCTCGCCGATGAAGCGCAGCGTCAGGTGGAAATTCTCCTCCGGCGTCCAGCGCGCGCCCGGCAGCCCGCCCGCCAGCCCGGCCAGCGCCCGACGGGTCGGCTCCGGCGGCACGATCGCGGCGAAGAGGCGCATGGGAGGCTGGCGGCCGGGCGCTATTCGAACAGCGTCAGCACGCCGGTGTAGCCGTAAATGCGCCCGTCCGAGAACTCGCCATCGGCGAAGAAGCCGACCAGCGGCAGGTCGCCGAGCTCCTCGCGCAGGATTTCGAGCTCGCGATCGTCGCCGCCGAACATGTAGGGGCCGCGATCGACGCAGGACACATAGACGCCGCCGCTGGCCGGGCCGGTCAGCTGCGCGGACATGTCGCGCAGCATCCGGCGCAGATCGGCCTCGGCGGCCGCGGCGTCGCGGCGAACGAAGAACAGCTGCTCGCCGGGATCGATCAGCGCGAGCAGGCCGATGCCGCCGTTCTGCGCGTCGAGGCCCACAATGTCGCGGACCAGATAGTCCTCCTCCGAGGAACCCGGCACCGGGCGGGCCGCGTGCAGCCAGGGCGCCGTCGCGCGGATGCGCGCCACGCTGTCGAGGCCGAGATCCTGGCAGAGCATGTCGAACGCCGGCCGGCCGTCGAGCTCCAGCACCAGATTTTCATGCGCGCGGGTGACCGTGCGCGGCGGCCCGATGGGCACGCAGCCCTGGCTCACGCCGGACAGCGCGCCGACGCCGCCGCCGATCAGCAGGCCGGACACCACGCCGTTCTCCACCTTTCCCGCCACCTGTCCGGCGGGCGCGTCGGACGCGGTGATGCCGCCGACCGTGAAGGCGTCGAGCGTCTCCGACAGGTCCGCGACGATCTCGCCGAGGCGCCGGTTCAGCGGGTCGGCGTGCAGCAGGGCGGTCAGCCCCGCCTGCCGCGCCGCCCAGGCGGCGAGCGCGCCGCCGGCTTCGGCCGCGTCTTCGCGCACGCCGGGGACGAGCCGCAGCGTGTCGCCCGGAAATTCGAGCACCGCGGCGGCGATCGCCGGGCGCCCGAAGGCGGCGCGACCGGTGCCGCAAACGCCGGTTCCCACCGTGCCGGCCCAGTTCTCGACCCCGGTGTCGGCGCGGAGCGCTGCGACGATCTGTGGCAGGCGGCCGGCGATGCTGTCGCTGACATAGACGATGCCGGCCTGCCCGTCGCCGACGCCCTGAGCCAGAGATGCGCGGACCCGGCTCAACGCCGTCCGCCAGTCTTCGCCTTCTCCGAAACCGGCCGCCATGCGGCCGGCTGCGCTCGCCGCGCTTGCGCCACCCATCCGATTCAGTCCTCCGGCTGCGACTATACCAGCCGGAGGGCCGCTGGCTAGCCGCTGCCCGTCTTTCCGGAGGGCAGGGCGAGCAGGCGGCCGACGGCCGCCTTGAGACGGGCCGCGATGCGCAGGGCGCCCTCGCGGTTGGGGTGGATGCCGTCCGCCTGGTTCAGCAGCGGGTCGGCCGCCACGCCCTCCAGCAGGAAGGGATAGAACATCACCGAAAAGCGCCCGGCGAGGCGGGGATAGAGGCTGTCGAAGGCGGCGACATATTCCGCGCCCAGATTGCGCGGCGCCTTCATCCCGGCCAGCAGCACGGGCACGCCCTCCGCCGCCAGCCGCTCCAGGATCGCCGCCAGCGCCGCCTCGGTCTGCCCGGGGTCGAGGCCGCGCAGCGCATCGTTGCCGCCGAGCGCGACGATGGCGTGGGTCGGCCGGTCGGCCAGCGCCCAGTCGAGTCGCGCCCGCCCGCCGACGGCCGTGTCGCCGGAGACGCCGCCATTCAGCACCGTCACCTCGAGCCCGTCGGCGCGCAACTGGCGCTCCAGCGCCGCCGGCAGGCTGTCTTCGGCCGCCAGCCCGTAGCCGGCCGTGATCGAGTCCCCCAGCATCAGCAGCCGCGCCTCCGCCGCCGCCAGGCCGGGCAGGCAGGCGGCGAGAAGAATGAGCAGGGATCGCAGACGCATCGGCAGCCTCCGGCGCGAAGGGGCAGGCGGCGAGGCGCGGGAGCATATTGCGCGCCGGCGGTCTGGCAAGGGGGCGTCGGAGACCCGCAGGCCAGGTTTCCATTTCCCACCGAATGGAAAGACCTATTCGATTCTTGCGATCCGACCCTGCACGAGTCGCCAGGAAAGATACCGGAGCTGCCGCACGACCCGGGCTCTTTCGCAGCGATACGGTTCGTCCGTTGGGGTAGAGCGCGCGTCCATCGCTACGGTGTTCGGCGTATAGGCCGGGCAGTCAGCTTGTTCTCAACAGCGGGCCGGGCGGGCGGTTGACGCATTCCACGCGCCAGGCGGGGCCGATGCGGTCGAGGCGGGTGATGGAGCAGTTGTCGATGCGGAAGGCGAGCGCCGCGGCCGGGTCCAGGCCGAGGGCGAGCGCCAGCGCGGCGCGGATCGGCCCACCATGGGCGAAGAGGCAGAGCCGCTCGCCCTCATATTCGCGCGCCAGCGCCTCGACCGCGCGGGCGACGCGCGCGACTACCTCCTCGAAACTCTCGCCGCCGGGCGGGCGGGTCGTCGCCGGGGCCAGCCAGAAGCCGTCGGCATGGCCGTGGCGGCCATAGACCTCCGCCACCGGCCGGCCCTGCCACTCGCCGAAATGCTGTTCGTTCAGCGCCGGCAGGCGCTGGAGCGGCGGCCGCGGGTGGCCGGCGGCCCGCGCGGTCGCGGCGGCGGTCTGCTCCGTGCGGGCGAGCCCGCTCGCGATCCAGCGCGCCCGGCGCGGCAACAGCGCCGCCAGGGCGCGAAAGACGCCCGCGTCGGAGACGTCCGCCGGCACATCGGAGGCGCCATAGACCAGCCCGCCATGGGCCGTGACGGGCGCATGGCGCACCCACCAGAACTGCGTCTCCTTCATCGCGCCGCCGCCAGCGCCAGCAGCGCGGCCAGCTCCGCGAGCTGCTGCACCGCGCCCAGCGCATCGCCGGTATGGCCGCCGAAGCGCCGCCAGGCGAGCCACGCCACGCCGAGGGCCGCCAGCGCCGCCGCCGGCAGCGCCTGCCAGCCGAGCGCGACCGCAACGCCGGCCGCCAGCAGCAGCGCCCAGCCGGCGCGCGCCTCGCCGGCGCTTGCCGCCAGGCCGTCCTTGCGGGCCGGCGGCGTCCAGGCCATCGCCGCCGCCATCGCGCCGCGCGAGAGCGCATGGGCGGCGAGCGCCGCCGCCGGCCCGGCCGCGGCCAGCGCCAGCGCGCGCATCGGCAGGGTGAGCCCCAGCGCCAGCGCGCCGAAGGCGCCGATGCGCCCGTCGCGCATGATCTCCAGCGCGCGCTCGCGCTCCGCCGCGCCCAGCCCGTCGGCCATGTCGGCGAGGCCATCCTCATGCAGCGCGCCGGTGAGCGCGACCCCGGCCGCGACGCCGAGAAAGCCCGCCAGCGCATCCGGCAGGCCGAGCGCCGTCGCGGCCAGGAAGACGCCGCCCACGACCGCGCCCACGGCGAGGCCCACCAGCGGAAAGCACCAGGCCGCGCGCCCGAGCGGCGTCGGCTCCGCGCGGCCCACCGGCAGCAGGGTGAGGAATTGCGCGGCCGCGCGCAGGTCGTCGAGGGCGCGAATGGACTTCCCTCCGGCAGGGCGATAGACCGCGAGCATGGCCGAAACCGCCCCGATTGTCTCGCTCGCGGAGATCGCCGGATTGCTGCCGCATCTGCCCGGCCCGGACCCGGAGGCGGAGGCGAAGGCGCGCGCGCAGGATGCGCGGCTGACCAAGCCGCCGGGCGCGCTCGGGCGGCTGGAGGCGCTCGCCGCCTGGCTCGCCGCCTGGCAGGGCCGCCACCCGCCCCGGCTGGAGCGCCCGCGCGTGGCGGTGTTCGCCGGCAATCACGGCGTCGCCCGGCGCGGCGTCTCGGCCTGGCCGGCCTCGGTCACCGCCGAGATGGTGCGCAACTTCATCGCCGGCGGCGCGGCGGTGAACGCCATCTGCCGGGCGATGGACGCCGAGTTGCGCGTCTATGAACTCTCGCTGGAAACGCCCACCGCCGACTTCACCGAAGGCCCGGCGATGAGCGACGAGGAATGCGCCCGCGCCATCGCCTACGGCATGATGGCGGTCGAGCCGGGCATCGACCTGCTGGCGGTGGGCGAGATGGGCATCGCCAACACGACCTCCGCCGCAGCCCTCCTCCATGCGCTCCATGGCGGCAGCCCGGCGGACTGGACCGGCCCCGGCGCCGGCGTCTCGGGCGAGCGGCTCGCCGCCAAGCTGGAAACGGTGCGCCTCGGCGTGGCGCTGCATGGCGGCCGCCCGCCGCTCGACCTGCTTCGCCGGCTCGGCGGCTATGAGACGGCGGCCATGTTCGGGGCGCTGCTGGCGGCGCGGATGGGGCGGGTTCCGGTGCTGCTGGACGGCTACGCGGCCGCGCCGGCCGCGGCCGTGCTGCAGGCGCTCGACCCGGCCGGCCTCGACCATTGCCAGGCCGGCCATCTCTCCGCCGAGCCGCCTCATGCCCGGCTGCTGGCGCTCTGGGGCAAGCGCCCGCTGCTGGAGCTCGACATGCGCCTCGGCGAGGGTTCCGGCGCGGCGCTGGCGGTGGGCCTTTTGCGCGCCGCCGTCGCCTGCCACACCGGCATGGCGAGCTTCGAGGAGGCCGGCGTCTCCGGCCCGGAGGCGCCGCCGCCCGGCGGCTGAGGGCGGGTCAGGCCGGGGCGCGCGGCGTCACGCCCCCTCGCTCAAGCGTTCGCTGCGCCGCGGCCGGGGGCGTGCTCCAGCAGGCGCGGCATGATCTCGACGAAATTGCAGGGGCGGAAGCGATAGTCCAGCTGCCAGCGCAGGATGCCGTCCCAGGCGTCGCAGCAGGCGCCGGTGGAGCCGGGCACCGCGAACAGATAGGTGCCGCCGGCGACCCCGGCCGTGGCGCGCGACTGGATGGTGGAGGTTCCGATCTTCTGGAAGCTCTGCCAGCGGAACAGCTCGCCGAAGCCGTCGATGCGCTTCTCGTAGAGGCCCTCGAAAGCCTCCGGCGTCACGTCCCGCCCGGTGACGCCGGTGCCGCCTGTTGCGATCGCGCAGTCGATACCGGCGTCCGCGATCCAGCCGCGAAGCGTCGCCTGGATCGCCGCCACCTCGTCGCGCACGATGGCGCGCGCGGCGAGGATGTGGCCGTCGCCCTCCAGCCGCTCGACCAGCGCGTCGCCGGAGCGGTCGTCGGCGGGCCCGCGCGTGTCGGAGACGGTCAGCACGGCGATGCGCACGGGCAGGAAGGGGCGGTTCTCGTCGATGCCGGGCATGGGCGGACGACTCCGGTTGTCGCGGACGTGGGGGTCAGGAAGGCGGCCGGTCGCCGCTCCGGGTGGCCTGGCGCGAGTCGAGCGGCAGATAGAGCGGCTCCCGGCCGGCGGCGAGCGCCGCCAGGCTCGGCCGCGGCTGGTTCAGCCGCGCGCGATAGGCCCACACATTGGCCAGCACGCGCTCCACGAACAGGCGCGTCTCCTTGGCCGGCAGGCTCTCGATGAACAGCAGCGGATCGTTCCTGTGTTGCACCTCCGCCCGCCACTCGCGCAGCCGGCCCGCGCCGGCGTTATAGGCGATGGCGAGATGGAAGAGATTGTCCGCGACGATCTCCCTGTCCAGCAGCCGGCGCAGATAGTCGTGTCCGAGCGTCAGGTTCAGCTCCGGCTCCAGCAGGCGCTCCAGCGTCGCGCCGCGAAAGCGTGGCCCGCTCGAGACTGTGTTCGCCGCCGCCGGCATGAGCTGCATCAGGCCGCGCGCGCCGGCCGGGCTTCGCGCGCGCGAATCGAATGCGCTCTCCTGGCGCATGAAGGCCAGCACCAGCGCCCGGTCGAGTTCGAATCCGCCCTCCGGCTCCCAGGGCACCAGCGGATAGAGCGCCACATCGAGCGGCGGTTCGCCCGCGCCCCGGAGGCGCCGCCCGGCCAGCAGCGCCGCGCGCGGCAGCCGGGCGGCCGCGGCCGCCGCCAGCAGCGCGCGGGTGGTCGGGGGGTCGGCGTCCGCCATCGCGCGGCGCATCTCGGCCTCGGCGGTCACCGGGTGCCCGATCTGGGCGAGCGCCAGCGCGCGCACCGCCGCCGGCCGCGCCCGGATCAGTTCTCCGTCCGAGGCGTCCAGCGCCGGCATTGCCAGATTGAGCCCGTGCGGCAGTTGCAGCACCTCGCGCGCGATCATGCCGTAGAAGGTGCGCTTGTGCTCGGCGGCCTTGTGGAACCAGCGCCGCGCCAGGGCCGGGCGGCCGAGATTGCGATAGATCCGCCCGGCCCAGAAGGCGCCGGCCGAGATGTTCCAGGGGGAAGCGGCGGGAGACTCGGCGTGAGCGGCGAAGTGCCGTGCGGCGACAGTCCTCCAGCCGAGTCGATACGCGGCCAGCCCGGCGACCCAGTGCGGCAGCGAGATGCGGTCCCGGGCCGCGTCGGCCCGCTGCGAGGCCAGCATGTAGGCGGCGGGATCCTTGCCGACCAGATAGTAGGCGAAGGCGATATCGCCGCGCAGCTTGTCCATCGCGTCCTGGCCGAGCTCGCGAAGGACAGAGCCGGAGCGCAGCAGGTTGTGGGCGAGGTCCGGCCGGCCGCGCTTCAGATAGCCGCGGATGGTCCGGGCGCGCCGGACGCCCGCGCCGGTCGCGGGCTTCGGGGCCGGCGCGGCGACGAAGACCGGCGTCGGCTTGCGCACGCGCGGATGGCGCTCCGGGGCCGGCGGCAGCACGCCCGGCGGGCGGCGCTTGTGCGCCAGCCGCGACACCCGCCAGGCGCCCGGATGGTCGCCGTAAGCCTCCAGCCACGCCTGCAGCTCCTCATAGGGGGTGACGTAGTCGCGCGAGCCGACATAGCGTCGATACCGGACATGGCCGAGCAGGATCGGGTTCTCCAGCTCGCGCTGCAGCGCGTCCGACTCCTCCCAGCGGTCTTCCTCCTCCAGCTGGAAGAGCTGCCGGTAGCGCTCGACATCGTCCTGCGAAAGGATGTCGATCCGGGCGCCCTCCGCCGCCCCGCCGCAGGCCAGCAGCGCCGCAAGCAGCAGCGCCCTCATGCCGCCGCGCTCCCCAGCCGGCGCCGGACGGCCAGCAGGTCGCGCCAGGCCTCGCGCTTGCGCGCCGGCGAGCGCAGCAGGAAGGCGGGATGGAAGGTCGGCATGGTGTCGATGGGTCCCGCGCCGCCCGGCGGGCTGAAGGAATGCCAGCGCCCGCGCAGGCGCATGATGCCCTCGGTCGCGTCGAGCAGGGTCTTGGCCGCCGCCCCGCCGGCGAGCAGCAGCACCTCCGGGGCCACCAGCGCGATCTGCCGGTCGATGAAAGGGCGGCAGGCCTCCACCTCCTCCGCCGAGGGCGTGCGGTTGCCGGGCGGGCGCCAATAGACGGTGTTGGCGATATAGACCCGGTCGCGCCCGAGGCCGATCGCCGCCAGCATCCGCTCCAGCAGCCGCCCGCTCGGGCCGACGAAGGGGCGGCCCTGGCGATCCTCGTCTGCGCCGGGAGCCTCGCCGACGATCATCACCGGCGCCCCGGCCGGCCCCTCGCCGAACACGGTGTTGGTCGCCGTGCGGCGGAGCGCGCAGCCGTCGAAGGCCAGCAGCCGCTCGCGGAGCTCCTCCAGGTCGCCGACCCCGGCGAGCGCGTCGCCGGCGAACGCCGCCGCCGCCTGCGCCGCCGGCCGCGCCGGCTGGACCGGCGCTTCCGGTCTCGCCGGCCTCGCTTGCCGCGCCTCGGGCGCCGGGCGCGCGGGGGGCGCGGCAGGCGGCGGAGCGAAACGATCGACCGGCAGGGCGGCGATCGTTTCGTCCACGCCGGCCGCCAACTGCCACTCCAGCGCGGCGATGGAGGAGTCGCGTTCAATCATGGCGAAGCCTGCAATGCTGGCCTATTCTACCCGAATCTGGGCCGAAGCGAGAGGGACCGGGAAGGCATGGACCGCGAGAGCATGGAGTTCGACGTCGTCATCGTCGGCGGCGGCCCGGCCGGCCTCTCCGCCGCGATCCGGCTGAAGCAGCTGGCGGCCGCTGCCGGCGGCGAGCTCTCGGTCTGCGTGCTGGAGAAGGGTTCCGAGATCGGCGCGCATATCCTCTCCGGCGCCGTGCTCGACCCGCGCGCGCTCGAGGAACTGCTGCCGGACTGGCGCGAGCTGGGCGCGCCGCTCGACACGCCTGCGACCGAAGACCGCTTCCTGCTGCTGGGCGAGAAGCGCTCCTTCCGCGTGCCGCATGCGCTGCTGCCGCCCTCGCTGCACAATCGCGGCAACTATATCGTGAGCCTCGGCAATGTCTGCCGCTGGCTCGGCGAGCAGGCCGAGGCGCTGGAGGTGGAGATCTATCCGGGTTTCGCCGCCTCCGAACTGCTGCTGCGCGACGATGGCGCGGTGGCGGGCGTGGCGACCGGCGACATGGGCCTCGGGCGCGACGGCGAGCCGAAGGCGACGCACGAGCCGGGCATCGAGCTCCGGGCGAAATACACCCTGTTCGCGGAGGGCTGCCGCGGCTCGCTCGGGCGCCAGCTGATGGACCGCTTCGACCTCCGGCGCGACTGCGAGCCGCAGACCTACGGCATCGGCCTCAAGGAGCTCTGGGACGTCGATCCGGCGGTCCACCGGCCGGGCCTGGTGGTGCACACCGCCGGCTGGCCGATGGACCGGCGCGTCTATGGCGGCTCCTTCCTCTACCATCTGGCCGGCGGGCAGGTGGCGGTCGGCTTCGTCATGGCGCTCGACTATCGCAATCCCTGGCTCAGCCCCTTCGACGAGTTCCAGCGCCTGAAGACCCATCCCGCGCTGCGCCCGACCTTCGAGGGCGGCCGGCGGGTGGCTTACGGCGCCCGCGCGGTCAATGAGGGCGGCCTGCAGGCGCTGCCGAAGCTGGTGTTTCCCGGCGGCGCGCTGATCGGCTGCGAGGCGGGCTTCCTGAACGTGCCGCGCATCAAGGGCAGCCACGGCGCCATGAAGACCGGGATGCTGGCCGCCGAGGCGGCCTTCGCGCGGCTCGCGGCCGGCTCCGAAGGCGGCGACGAGCTCGCCGCCTATCCGGAAGCCTTCCGCGCCTCCTGGCTGCATGACGAGCTGCGCCGGGCGCGCAATGTGCGCCCGGCCTTCCGCTGGGGGCTGGCGGCCGGCATGGCCTATGCGGGCATCGATCAGATCCTGCTGCGCGGCAAGGCGCCCTGGACGCTCCGCCATCACGGTCCCGACCATGCCGCCACCGGCCGGCGCGAGGACTGGCCCCGGATCGACTATCCGAGGCCCGATGGCGAGGTGTCCTTCGACAAGCCCTCCTCGGTCTATCTCTCGGGCGTCGCCCATGAGGAGGACCAGCCGGTCCATCTGACGCTCCGGGACGCCGATGTGCCGATTCGCGTCAATCTGCCCGAGTTCGGCGCGCCGGAGGAGCGCTACTGCCCGGCCGGCGTCTATGAGATCGTCGAGGACGGCGACGGCCCGCGCCTGCAGATCAACGCCCAGAACTGCGTGCACTGCAAGACCTGCGACATCAAGGACCCGACCCAGAACATCGTCTGGACGACGCCGGAAGGCGGCGGCGGGCCCAACTATCCGAACATGTGAGGCGCCGTGCGCATCCTGCTGCTGGCATTCGCGCTCGCGACCGTCGCCTGCCGCCCCCAGGCGGAGCCGGTGGTGACCAGCTGGCTGGCCGCCGACCTTGCCGAACGGCGCTTCGACCTCTCGACCGCCGCCGGGTTCTTCCAGCGCGCGCTGGAGGCCGGTCCCGACAATCGCGAGGTCCGCTCGCGGCTGTTGCGGCTGCGCATCGCGGAGGGCGACGAGGCCCGGAGCCTGGAGCTCGCCCGGTCGCTCGAACCGACCGACATGGCGCTCCCCATGCTCCGCCTGGCGGTGGACGCCGTGAAGCGCGCCGACTGGCCCGAGGCGCGCCGGCGGCTGGAGGGGCTGGGCGCCGCCGGCAGCCAGGGCGTCATCCGCCATCTCGGCCTCGCCTGGATCCATAACGAAACCGGCGCGACCGGCGATGTCGCCCCGGCGCTCGACCTGGCGGGCAACATCCGGGGCGCGGCGAACTGGGCGGCGCTGCATCGCGCCTGGCTGCACCACGCCGCCGGACGCCGGGACGCCGCGCGCGACGCCATGGCGGCGCTCGAGCCCGTCATCCGGGACGCCAACAGCGTGCTGGCGCTGATCGCGCTTCATGTGCGCTCGGACGCGCCCGAACGCGCCCGGAGCCTGGCGCGCCGCCATCGCGGGGGGCGCTGGCCGCTGCTGGTGACGGCGCTGGAGGATCTGCGCGAGCCGCCGGCCTCGCCGGTCCGGGGCCTCGCCGAGGCGTTTTATCAGCTGGCGCTGGGGCTGGAGCGCCGCAACCCGCCGGCGACGCTCATCCACGCCCGGCTCGCCCGGATGCTCGACCCGGACCATGAAGCGGCGCTGCTGCTGGTCGGCAGGGTCCATGCCGCGCGCGGCCAATATCGGGACGCGCTCGCCGTCTATGACGGGCTGGATGCGGAGTCGGTCTGGCGCCCGGCGGCGGAGATCTACCGCTCCAACGCGCTCGACGGGCTCGACCTGACCGACGAGGCCGCCGCCCTGCTGGAAGACGCGGCGAAGAGCCGGCCGGAAGACGTGCGCCCGCTCTATCAGCTCGGCAGCCTGCTCCAGCGCCATGAGCGCTATGAAGAGGCGTTCGAGGCCTACGATCGCGCCATCGCCCGGATTCCCGGAGAGCCCGCGCCCGAGCACTGGACCCTGTTTTACGGGCGCGGCGTCGCCGCCGAACGGGCCAAGCGCTGGGAGGCGGCCGAACGCGACCTGCTGCAGGCGCTGGAATTCGCGCCCGACCATCCCGACCTGCTGAACTATCTCGGCTATTCCTGGATCGACCGCGGCGAGAATTACGAGCGCGCCGAGGAGATGGTGTCGAAAGCGGCGACCCTCGCCCCGCAGAGCGGCCATATCGTGGACAGCCTCGGCTGGGTCTATTTCCGCACCGGACGCTACGACCGGGCGGTGACCGAGCTGGAGCGCGCCGTCGCGCTGGAGCCGCTCGATCCGATCATCAACGAGCATCTGGGCGACGCCTACTGGAAGGTCGGGCGCGAGCTGGAGGCCGGCTATCAGTGGCGCCGGGCGCTGGAGTTCGACCCCGAGCCGGACCGCGTCGAGGCGCTCGCCCGGCGCCTCGACTGCGGCCTCGATTGCGGCCCGGCGGTCGAGACCGGGAAATTCTGACCCGGTGTGGAGCGAAGCCGCGCCCGCCAAGGTCAATCTCTATCTGCATCTGGTCGGCCGGCGCGCGGACGGCCTGCATCTGCTGGAGAGCCTGGCGGTCTTCGCCGAGGCGGGCGACCGGCTCCACGCCGAGCCGGCGCGCCGGCTCACGCTGGAGGTCGTCGGCCCGTTCGCGCCCGCGCTCGCCGGCGAGGGCGACAATCTGGTGCTGCGGGCCGCCCGGCTGCTCGGGCCCGGCCGGGGCGCGCGGCTGGTGCTGGAGAAGAACCTGCCGGTGGCGGCCGGGCTCGGCGGCGGCTCCGCAGACGCGGCCGCCGCGCTCCGCCTGCTCTCGCGGCTCTGGGGGGTGGAGGCGGACCTGCCCGCGCTCGCAGCCCGCCTCGGCGCCGACCTGCCGGTCTGCCTCGCCGGAACGACCGCCGGCATGGCCGGCGTCGGCGAGCGCCTGACGCCGCTGCCGGACTGGCCGGCGCCGCCGCTGCTGCTGGCCAATGCCGGGGTGGCGCTGCCGACGGCGGCGGTGTTCCGCGCCCGCCGGGGCGCCTTTCGCGAGAGCCGGCCCTGGCCCGGCTCGGTGGCGGACGTGCTGGACCGGCGGAACGACCTGACGGAGGCGGCGATTTCGCTCGCGCCGGCGGTGGCCGAGACGCTCCGGGAGCTGGAGGGGCTGGAGGGCGCGCTGTTCGCCCGCATGTCCGGCAGCGGGGCCAGCTGCTTCGCCGCCTTCGCCGACGCGCCCGCCCGCGACCGCGCCCGGCGGCGATTGCGCGCCCGGCGCCCCGGCTGGTGGATCGCCTGAGCCGCGCCGTTCGCCCGCTACCCCAGCATCTCCGCCGCCGGATCGTGCGCCTTGAAGCGCCGCCGGGCCAGCGCCGGCGAGGCGTTGGCGTAGCAATAGAGGCAGCCATGCGGGCAGCTGTCATAGCCGCCGATGTCGCGGCTGGCGGCGCAGGCGCAGCCCGGACGGTTGCCCCGCGCCGGCCGGTCGCCGAGGCCGAGCCGTCCGGGGTCGATGCAGCGCGCCGGCCGCGCGGCCCCGCCGGTGAGTTCCGGCTGGGCGCAGACCGTGAGGCGGAGCGGCGCGACCGCCGCCGCCAGCGCTTCCGTCAGCCGACGGCGCTCGTCCAGTTCCGGCTCCCGCCAGGCGACGCCGGCGGCGTCCAGATTGCGCCGCGTCTTGCGATAGAAGGCGGCGAAGGAGATCACGCATTCGTCCGCCGCGCCCCGGAGCGCCTCGGCCAGCCGGCCGGCGGCCTCCACATGGTCCTGCGTCGGAGAGAGGATCGGGTCGTAGCGCCAGACGACGGAGCGCGGGCCGGCGAGGGCGGCGATCTCATGGGCCGCCGCCACCGCGCGCGCGGGTGCGGGAACCGAAGGCTCCAGCCGCCGCCCGTAGCCGGTGATCGTCAGCTGCACCGCGAAGGGGCGCTCCAGGCGCGCCAGTACGGGCAGGAAGGGCGTCGGGTTGCGGGTCCAGAAGACATAGCCGGCGACCGCCTCGGGGCCGAGATCGATCCGGTAGGGCTTGCCGGACCACGGATTGCGCGCGAGCGCATAGCCGGCGGCGAGGCGGCGCTCGAACCACTCGGCGTAGAAGGCCGGAATGTCGGTGCGATAGCTGGCGGAAACGATCGTCGCGGTCATTTTTCTGCCCGATTTGGTCCATTTTGCCGCAGCCGGGGTGGGCGACGGGCCTTGTAGGGCGCGGAGCGCCTTCATATATACCGGTTGCTGCAACAAGGCATTCGGGCGGGCAGCCCGGTTTTTCGGACAACGCAAACAGGGGCCGGCGCGGCATTGGCGACATTTGCGGGCGCGCCGCACCGGCCGGGGATGGACAGCATGGGCAAGGTTATCGGCATCGACCTCGGCACGACCAATTCCTGCGTCGCCGTCATGGACGGCAGCGAACCCCGGGTGATCGAGAACGCCGAGGGCGCGCGCACCACGCCGTCCATGGTGGCGGTGACCGGCGACGGCGAGCGTCTGGTCGGCCAGCCGGCCAAGCGCCAGGCGGTCACCAACCCGGCCAACACGCTGTTCGGCATCAAGCGCCTGATCGGCCGGCCGTTCCAGGACGGGGTGATCCAGGAGGAAAAGGACGTGCTGCCCTTCGCGCTGGTGCAGGCCGACAATGGCGACGCCTGGGTCAAGGCCGGCGACGACAATTACGCGCCCAGCCAGATCAGCGCCTTCATCCTGCAGAAGATGAAGGAGACCGCCGAGGCGTTTCTCGGCGAGAGCGTGACCGATGCGGTCATCACCGTGCCGGCCTATTTCAACGATTCGCAGCGCCAGGCCACCAAGGACGCCGGGCGCATCGCCGGCCTCGAAGTGCTGCGCATCGTCAACGAGCCGACCGCCGCCGCGCTCGCCTACGGCCTCGACAAGAAGGAAGGCGGCGTGATCGCCGTCTATGACCTGGGCGGCGGCACCTTCGACATCTCGGTGCTGGAAATCGGCGACGGCGTGTTCGAGGTCAAATCGACCAATGGCGACACGCATCTGGGTGGCGAGGATTTCGACGGGCGCATCATCGCCTATCTGGCGGAGGAGTTCCGCAAGGAGCAGGGCATCGACCTGCGCGGCGACAAGCTGGCGCTGCAGCGGCTGAAGGAAGCCGCCGAGAAGGCCAAGATCGAGCTGAGCTCCACCGCCCAGACCGAGGTCAACCTGCCTTTCATCACCGCCGACCAGTCGGGGCCGAAGCATCTCAACATCAAGCTCTCGCGAGCCAAGCTGGAGGCGCTGGTCGAGGATCTGATCCAGCGCACGGTGGGGCCCTGCCGCCAGGCGCTCCAGGATGCGGGCCTGCGCGCCTCCGACATTGCCGAGGTGGTGCTGGTCGGCGGCATGACCCGGATGCCGAAGGTGATCGAGACGGTGAAGACCATCTTCGGGCGCGAGCCGCATCGCGGCGTCAATCCCGACGAGGTGGTGGCGCTCGGCGCGGCCATCCAGGCGGGCGTGCTCAAGGGCGATGTGAAGGATGTGCTGCTGCTGGATGTGACGCCCTTGTCGCTCGGCATCGAGACGCTCGGCGGCGTGTTCACCCGGCTGATCGACCGCAACACCACCATCCCGACCAAGAAGAGCCAGACCTTCTCCACGGCCGAGGACAATCAGAGCGCGGTGACCATCCGCGTCTCCCAGGGCGAGCGCGAGATGGCGGCCGACAACAAGCTGCTCGGCCAGTTCGACCTGGTGGGCATTCCCTCCGCCCCGCGCGGCGTGCCGCAGATCGAGGTCGCCTTCGACATCGACGCCAACGGCATCGTCAATGTGTCGGCGCGCGACAAGGCGACCGGCAAGGAGCAGGCGATCCGCATCGAGGCCTCTGGCGGCCTCTCCGACGCCGATATCGAGCGCATGGTGCAGGACGCCGAGGCCAACGCCGAGGAGGATCGCAAGCGGCGCGAACTGGCCGAGGCGCGCAACCAGGCCGAAAGCCTGATCCACACCACGGAGAGCCAGCTGGCCGAACATGGCGACAAGCTGGCCGCCGAAGACCGGACCGCGATCGACGGGGCGCTGCAGGAGCTGAAGGATGTGAAGGACGGCGAGGACGCCGCCGCCATCCAGGAGAAGACCGCCGCGCTGGCCGCCGCCGCCATGAAGCTCGGCGAGGCCGTCTATGCCTCCGGCCGGGACGGGGCCGACGGGCCGGACGCCGGCGCGGACGGTTCCGGGCCGGGCGGCAAGGACGACGATGTGGTCGATGCCGACTTCGAGGAAGTGGACGACTCCGACGACGCGCAGAAGCGCTCCGCCTGATCCGGGGCCGCCGCGCCGACCGGGGCGGGCCTGACCGATGGCCGAGCGCGACTTTTACGAGATCCTGGGCCAGCCCCGCACGGCCGACGCGGAGGCGCTGAAGCGCGCCTATCGCCGCCTCGCAAAGGAATATCACCCGGATCGCAATCCGGGCGACGAGGCGGCCGAGGCGCGCTTCAAGGAGATCAACGACGCCTATGACGTCCTGAAGGACCCGGAGAAGCGCCAGGCCTACGACCGCATGGGCCATGAGGCCTTTCGGGCGCGCACGCAGAACGGCGGCGCGGGGCCGGGCGGGTTCGATTTTGGCTTCGGCTCCAGCTTCGGCGACATTTTCGACGAGATGTTCGGCGACCTTGCCGGCCGGCGGCGCGGGCGCGGCGGACGCCGCCAGGGCGCCGACATGCGCTACAACATGCGCATCACGCTGGAAGAGGCGTTCCACGGCAAGGAGGCGACCATCGACGCGCCGGGGAGCGCCGCCTGCGAGCCCTGTTCCGGCACCGGCTCCGAGGGCGGCGCGCCGCCGGTTACCTGTTCGGCCTGCAACGGCGCCGGGCGGATCAGGGCCAGCCAGGGCTTCTTCACCGTCGAGCGCACCTGCGCGGCCTGCCGGGGCGCGGGCCAGGTGCTGCGCGACCCCTGCAAGAGCTGCGGCGGCCAGGGCCGCGTGCGGCGCTCGCGCCGGCTTACGGTCACCATTCCGGCCGGCGTGGAGGCCGGCAACCGCATCCGGCTGACCGGCGAGGGCGACGCCGGCGAGCGCGGCGGCCCGCCGGGCGACCTCTACATCTTCCTCGACATCGAGGACCATCCGGTGTTCGACCGCGAGGGGGCGCACATCCATTGCGAGGTGCCGGTGGCGATGACCGCCGCCGCGCTCGGCGGCGACATCGAGGCGCCGACGGTCGAGGGCAAGCGCGCGCGCATCGACCTGCCGCCCGGCACCCAGTCCGGCGCCCGCTTCCGCCTGCGCGGCAAGGGCATGACCGTGCTGAACACGCGCCAGCGCGGCGACATGCTGGTGACGGTGCGCGTCGAGACGCCGGTCAATCTGACCCGCCGCCAGGCGGAGCTGCTGCGCGAGTTCGCCGAGGAGGGGGAAGGCCGCAACCGCACGCCCGAGTCGGAAGGCTTCTTCGCCCGCGTGCGCGAACTCTGGGACGATCTGACCGACTGACGCGCGCGGGCCGCCCGCCCCCGGAGGGAACACCGACCCATGGCCGTTTCCATCATCGACAGCGCCATCTTCGGCTCCCTGTTCGGCGCCGAGCCGATGCGCGAACTGTTCTCCGAGCGCGGCCAGCTGCAGAAATGGCTGGACGTCGAGGCGGCGCTCGCGCGCGTCGAGGCCCGGCTCGGGATCGTCCCGGCCGAGGCGGCCGCCGAGATCTCCGCCAGAGCCGACGCCGCGCTCATCGACATGGAGGCGATGCGCCGGGAAACCGACCGCATCGGCTATGCGATCCTGCCCATGGTGCGCCAGCTGGCGGCGCTCTGCGAGGGCGATGCGGGGGAATATGTGCATTGGGGCGCCACGACGCAGGACATCCAGGACACCGGCGTCGTGCTGCAGATCCGCGACGCGCTGGAGCTGGTCGAGGCGGACCTGCTGGCGATCCGCGACGGCCTCGCGCGCTTGGCGCGCGAGCATCGCGACACGCCCATGGCCGGGCGCTCCCATCTCCAGCACGCGCTGCCGGTCACCTTCGGCTACAAGGCGGCGGTCTGGCTGGCCCCGGTGGAGCGCCATCTGGAGCGCCTCGCGCAATTGCGCCCGCGCGTTCTGGTCGGCCAGTTCGCCGGCGCGGCCGGCACGCTCGCCTCGCTGGACGGGCGCGGGCTGGAGGTCTCCGACGCGCTGATGGACGAGCTCGGCCTCGGCCGGCCCGCCATCGCCTGGCATGTGGCGCGCGACGCCATCGCCGAGACGGCGGCCTTTCTCGCCCTGGCGACCGGCTCGCTCGCCAAGATCGCGACCGACGTCATCCTGCTGACCGCGACCGAGACGGGCGAGCTCTTCGAGCCCTTCGCGCCCGGCCGGGGCGGCTCCTCCACCATGCCGCAGAAGCGCAACCCCGTCTCCAGCGAGCTGATCCTCGCCTGCAACAAGCAGACGCAGAGCCGCGCCGCGCTCATCCTGGACGCCATGACGCACGATCTGGAGCGCGCGAGCGGCCCCTGGCATGTGGAATGGGCGGCCTTGCCGGAGGCCTTCGTGCTCGCCTCGGGCGCGCTCGCCCAGGCGCGCTTCCTGGTGGCGGGGCTGCGGGTCGATGTGGGCGCGATGCGCGCCAATCTGGACCTCACGCGCGGGCTGATCGTCTCCGAGGCGGTGATGATGGGCCTCGCCCCGGCGCTCGGCCGGCAGGTGGCGCACGATCTGGTCTATGACGCCTGCCGCATCGCCGCCGACGAGCGCCGCAGCCTGCTCGACGTGCTGCTGGAGACGCCGGAGGTGACGGCGCGGCTCGACGCGCAAGCGCTGGCGCGGCTCTGCGAGGCCGGCGCCCATGTCGGCGAGGCGCCCGCCATGGTGGATCGCCTGCTGGCCGGACGCGCGCCCGGAGCATGACCTCGCCGGACCGCCGCCTCGCCGCCCGCAACAATATCGTCGGCGCGCTGTGGATGTGCGCCACGGTGCTCTGCTTCATCGCCATGGCGATCGCCGGGCGCGAGCTCTCCGACACCATGTCCACGGCGCAGATCATGGTGCTGCGCAGCCTGGTCGGCCTGCTGCTGGCGGCCCCGCTCGCCTTTGCCGCCGGGCGCGTCGCCACGCGCCGGCCGCTGCTGCATCTGGCCCGCAACGGGGTGCATTTCGTCGGCCAATACGCCTGGTTCTACGGCATCGCGGCGCTCAGCTTCGTCAATGTGAGCGCGCTGATGGCGACCACGCCGGTCTGGGCGACGCTGCTGGCGATCGCCTTTCTGGGCGAGCGCGCCGGCCTCAGGCGCTGGGCGGTGATCGCGCTCGGTTTCGCGGGCGTGCTGGTCATCCTGCGCCCTCATGCGCTGCCGGTGGGCCTGCCGTCGCTGATCTGCCTGGCGGGCGCGGCCGGCTACGCCGGCGCCAATGTGCTCTCCAAGGAGCTGATGCGCGCCGACACGCCGTTGCAGATCGTGTTCTACATGATGCTGTTCCAGCTGCCGATCGCGGCGCTGGCCAACTGGGGCGGCTGGACGCCGCTCGCCTGGGCCGACGCGGGGTGGATCGCCATTGTGGGCGCGGCCGGGGTCGCGGCGCATCTGACCATGAACCAGGCGATACGGCTCGGCGACATCTCGGTCGTGGTGCCGGTGACCTATATCCAGCTACCGCTCTTGGCCGTCATCGGCTTCGTCTTCTTTCTGGAGGTCCCGGAGCCGATGGTGCTCGCCGGGGCCGGGCTGATCGTCGCCGGCGCCTGGTGGAACATCGCGGCCGAGAACCGCGTCGCCCGCGGCCGGCTCTGAGCCGGGCCGGGCGAGCTGCGCCAGCAGGATGCCGAAGGAGACCACGGCGAGGCCGGCGATCTCGGGCCAGGCGAGGCGCTCGCCCAGCAGCGCGGCCGAGGCGAGCGCGCCCAGCCCCGGCACCAGCCCCGCAAAGGCCCCGGCGCGGCCCGCGCCCAGCACGCCGACGGCGTGGGTGTAGAGCCAGAGCGACAGCAGGCCGCCCAGCACGCCATGCGCGAAGACCTGCCAGGCCAGCGCCGGGAGCGGGATCGCCAGCAGCCGGCTTTCGGCGAAGATGAGCCAGAAGGGCAGGAAGGCCAGGGTCGAGACGCTGGCGGTGATCGCCGCGGCGTGCAGCGGGGCGAGGCCCGAGCGGCGCGCGGCGACGGTGTAGACCGCCCACATCCAGGCGCCCAGATGGAAGAGCGCATAGCCCGCGAGGCCGCCCGGCGGCGCCGCGCCGAGCGCCGAAAGGGCGGTCAGGCCGACGCCGATAGCGATCAGCGCCACGCCCGCGAGGCGCCGCCGGCCGACCGCCTCGCCCAGCAGCAGCCAGCCGAGCAGCGCCGTGAGCGCCGGGAAGGTTCCGGGGATGAAGATCGCGGCGTGGGCGGCCGGGGCGTGCAGCAGGCCCGCCCCCAGCACCAGCGGAAAGGGGACGCCGATAGTGCCGGCCATGGCGAGCGTGCCCCACCAGCCGGCCCGCCCGGCCCGGAAGCCGAGCCGCAGCGCCACCGGCAGCAGCACCAGCCCCGGCAGGCCGACGCGCAGCAAAGCGAGATCGGCGGGGGTGATCGATTCCGTGACCGAGAGGCGCGAGAGCGGGAACCAGGCGCCCCAGATCGCCATGGCGAAGAGCGCCGCCCAGACCGCGCGCGCCTCCCGCCCGCGCGGCGGCGATATTCGCCTCCGGCGCGTCAGCCGGGCGCGCGCCGGGCGGCGCGGCTGCGGAACCGGCCGAGATAGCCCGGCAGCAGGGCCTCGATGGCGGTCGGGTCGAGGCCGAGTTCGGCGAAGCCGGCCGCGCCTTCGGGCACGATAGTGTCGCGCTTCAGCAGCTCCACCTGGTCCGGCGTGATCGGCGCGCCGGGCAGCAATTGCAGCACCGTCGCCTTGGCCTTCATGACCTCGAAGGGAACCGGGACCAGCAGGCGCCGGCGGCCGATCTCGGCCAGCATCAGCTCCATCAGCTGGCGGAAGCTGTAGATGCGCGGGCCGCCGAGCTCGAAGGTCTCGCCCGGCCGGTCGAGCGCCCGGATCGCCGCCTCGGCGACATCGCCGACCCAGGCCGGCTGGAAGCGCGTCTCGCCGCCGCCGATCAGCGGCAGGGCGGGAAGGAGCCGCGCCATGGCGGCGAAGCGGTTGAAGAAATCGTCTTCCGGCCCGACGATCAGGCTCGGGCGGAGGATCGCGGCTTCCGGGAAGGCGGCCCGCACCGCCGCCTCGCCCTCGGCCTTGCTGCGCGCGTAAGCCGCCTTCGCCGCAGGGTCGGCGCCGATGGCCGAGACATGGACGAGGCGCGCCACTCCGGCCTCGGCGGCGGCTTCGGCGATGGCGCGCGCGCCCCGGACATGCACGGCCGCGAAGGATTGCGCCCCGCGCTCGGCCAGGAGGCCGACGCAGTTGATCGCGGCGTCCACGCCCTCCAGCGCGGCGGCGACGCTCGCCGGATAGCGCAGATTGGCCTGCACCGGCACGATCTGGCCGACCGCGCCGGCGGGCTTCAGGAACCCGGCCCGCTCGGGATCGCGCCCCGCGACCCGCACCCCGGCGCCGGCGGCCGCCAGACGCTTCACGATATAGCGCCCGAGGAACCCCGCCCCCCCGAACACCGCCACCCGCTTGCCCTGCATATCCATCCCGGAAAGTCCGCCGCTGCCGTCGAGGGCGATTGTAGCCCCTGCCTTCCCGGCGGCAAGGCGGTCATAGACTGCTTCGCCGGCCCCTTCCCGCGAGCGGCGTCCGGCGCTATTGCTTGCCCCGTTGCGCCCGCGCGGTTTCGGCCTCGGCGGGCGCCGGAGCCTGGAGGGGCGCCCCCATGTCCACCGACGCAGAACCCGAAGCCCCGGTCGTGACGCTCGACTATCGCCACAGCCCGCTGCCGGTGCGCGACGATCTGGTCCGGGCGCACAAGCGCGCCTGGGCCCGGCTGGCGGCGCCCGGCGAGTGGTGGCCCGGCGCGGTCCGCCTCGCGATCGCCCGCGAAGCCCGCGCCGCGCCCGACTGCGCGCTCTGCCGGGAGCGCCGGGCCGCGCTCTCGCCGGAGGCTGTGTCCGGCGCGCATGACGCCGCGACCGACCTGCCCGACCGTCTGGTCGAGACCGTCCACCGCATCCGCACCGACGCCGACCGGCTGACGCGGCGCTTCTGCGAGCGCGCGCTGGCCGACGGCCTCGGCGAGGGCGAATATGTCGAGACCGTCGGCGTCATCGCCACCGTGACGGCGATCGACAGCTTCACGGACGCCATCGGGCTCGCGCGCCACGACCTGCCGGCCCCGGTCGCCGGCGAGCCGCGCCGGCGGCGGCCCGCCGGGGCCAGAGGCGGCCTCGCCTGGGTCGCGACGGTCGCGCCGGAGGATGTGACGGCAGCCGAGGCCGGCCTCTATGACGGCCTCGCCGGCGCGAACATCCACCGCGCGCTGTCGCTCGTGCCCTCGGAGACCGTCGGCTTCTTCGACCTCGATGCGGTCCATTATCTGCCCGATGCCGCGCTCCGCGACTTCGGCGTGGAATATCGCGCGCTCAGCCACGCCCAGATCGAGTTTCTGGCCGGGCGGGTCTCGGCGCTCAACCGCTGCGTCTATTGAACCACCAGCCACGCGGTGCTGCTCCGTGGGAGCGGCGAACATAGCGGCGACGATTACGACCTGCGCGCCATCGCCTCGGCGGACGGGGCGGCCAGCGGCGTCCGGGCGGCGGACGCGCTGGCCCGCTACGCCGACGCCTTTTTCGCAGACGGCGACGGTTTCGCCCGCGCCCGCGAGGCGCTCTTGGCCGAGATCGGCGCGGCGGCGCTGGTCGATGCGGCGGCGGTGCTGGCCATCTTCGACGCCGTGGTCCGTATCGCGGACGCAACCGGCATCCCGCTGGAAGACTACAAGGCCGCCATATCCGCCGATTTCCGGGGCGCGCTCGGCATCGACGCCTATCCCTCGACCGAAGGCAAATTCTGAGGCGCGCCCGGAGCGTCTCCGTCGAATTTCCCACGCTACAATATAGACTTTCACTATATTGTGGTACTGATTACGCTTTACTTTCCATTTTCAATACATGTCATGCATTGATGTAATGTTGTTTGCAATCAATTGAGAGGCAATGACCATGAATGTTGCAAACGAAATGCGCCGGTGGCCCCAGTGCAGCCAGCGAAGACCGCAATTCCAAGCGCGCTACAACGCCGCATGCGGTTCGGCGTGCGGAGACTTGCGGATATATCGACTTTCAAATATAAGGCCGAGCGAAAGTGAACCATCCAACTGCTCCCCTTCCGCTTCTCGCCAACAGCTTCACATCTCACTGTATTCTGAAAGGTCTGGCAGTATTCTAGCCGATATTTGATGTATCTCGATGATAAGCATGGTGTTGTGTGATTTTCATTGATTTTCTCCAAGCGTCGATTTGCCGCAGTTGGGTGTTGGCGTTGCTCGCCGCCATCTGTTCATTTTTTGTTGCCACGTCTGATGGAATCTCGGCGCCATCGAGCGCGGACTTCACTGTCGAACTGCAGCGACCGCAAACGCCCCTCACGGTGTCATCGATGCTGCCGGGTAACGTGTTCCCTTTCAAGGCGCCGTCGGGAAGTGATGCACAGCTACGCGGCGTAAAGATCGTGACGCTGCCGTCCGAAGGCGTCCTGCAACTGGTTCCGACCACAGGCTCGTTCTTGTCGTCTGCTTCGGCGATGGCGGGCAATATCGTTGTGGCGCAAGATCTTCTGAGCCGGCGGCGGCGCTACTCCCTGGCCTATTCGCCACCAAACGACGACAGCAATTTCACCGGGACCACGTTCCAGTTTCGAGTCGTGGACACGGAAGAGGAAGAGTCCGGGGTCTATACGTTAACATTGGGGATATTGTCGGCCCCGGTGGAGCCGCCGGGCAGGCCGGACGGCCTCAAGGCGACCGCTGGCGACAGGCGGGTCACGCTGAGCTGGACCGACCCGAACGACAGTAGCATCGAGACGTATCAGCTGCTTCAGAGGGAGCCCGACGGGAGCTTGGGCAGCTGGACGGATATCGTGGGCAGCGGCGCGGACACCGACAGCCACACCGTCACCGGGCTCGCCAACGGCGCTCTCTACGGCTTCAGGGTCCGGGCGGTGAACGCGGGCGGAAGCGGCGCCGCATCCGAGGAGGCGCTCGCGAGGCCGAGAGAACCCGACGAGGCGCCGGAGTTCGGCGCCCGGACGATTGCCGATCGGGTCTATGCGCCGAATATGGCGATTGCGCCGCTGCAACTGCCGCAGGCGACGGGCGGCAACGGGTCGCTCAGCTACAGCCTGAGACCGGTCCTTCCGCCGGGGCTGAGCCTCGACGCCTCGACGCGGCAAATCACCGGAACGCCGAAGGCGGCGCGGCCGGCGACGACCTATGTCTGGAAGGCGGTCGATGCGGACGATAATGAGGCCGAATCGGACGCGGCAACGCTGACCTTCACCATCGAGGTCCGGCCGCCAACAGTGACGTTGGTGCTGGACAAGGATTGGATCATGGAGAATGGCGGCGTGGCGATGGTGACGGCGCGCCTCGACCGGGCGTCGAACACCGCGACGGTCATCGCGCTCTCGGTCGCGGCCGACGTCACGCTGAGCGGCGACAGCCTGGCCATCCCGGCCGGAGCGACTGTAAGCGCCGGCGCCGTGACGGTCACGGCGATCGACGATGATGTCGATGCCGCAGACAAGCAGGTGACGGTGTCGGGGTCGGCGACCGGCGGGGTGACGGGGCCAGCCGATGTGACCCTCACCATCCGGGACGACGACGCGCAGCCGGTGGTGACGCTGCTGCTGGAGCCGGCGTCGATCCCGGAGGATGGCGGCGTGGCGGCGGTGACGGCGCGCCTCGACCGCCCGTCGGGCGCCGACACTGCGGTGACCGTCTCGGTCGCGCCGGCGGCGGCGGGTTATGTCACGCTGGGCGCGGACAGGTTGCTGACCGTCCCGGCCGGACAGACCGTCAGCAGCGGCGCGGTGGCGATCGCGGCGGTCGATAACGCCGTCGAGGCCCCGGACAAGGCGATCTCTATCCAGGCGACGGCGGCGAACGACCTGGGGGTCACCGACCCGGAAGCGGTGATGCTGACCATCACCGATGACGACGGGGTGAGTTCCGAGGCGCGCAAGCAGGTTGCGACGCGGGTGTTGGCGGAGGTCGGGCGGGCGGCCTTGGCCGGGGCGGTGGAGGTGCTGGGCCAGCGCTTCGACGCCGCGCCTTGCGCTGCGGCGGCGAGGCCGGCGCTGGCGCTCGCCGGGTCGCGGGTCGGCGGCGGGTTGCGGCTTGCCGATCGCTCGCTGCGGGAGCGGCTCGACCGGCGGAGCCGCCGCCCGGCCTTTGTCGCCCGGACGCTGAAGGGGTCGGCGCTGCTGCGGGGCAGCGCCTTCTCGCTGCCGCTGGCGGCCTCGGGCGCGGCGTCGTCCGGCCCGGCCTGGTCGGTCTGGGGCCGGGGCGACTGGCGGAGCTTCGAGGGCGCAACCGGGGCGGGCCGCTATGACGGTTCGCAACGCGCCGGTTGGCTCGGGCTGGATGGCTGCCTCGGCGGGCGGTTCGCCGCCGGGCTTGCGCTCTCGCAGAGCGACGGCGAGAGCGACTATCGCCTCGACAGCGAGGAGGGGCGCGTCGAGACGGCGCTGACCGCGCTCTGGCCCTATCTGCAACTGGGGATGAAGGGCGGCGGCCAACTGCGTCTGGTGGCGGGCGCGGGCCGGGGCGAGGCGGAGCACCGCCCGGCGGCCGGAGCCGTGGAGCGGGCCGACCTCGCCATGCTGGCGGCCTCGGTGGGCGGTCGGCTGCCGGTGGCGCGCCGGGGCGCCTTCGCGCTTGCGGCGACCGGCCAGGCGAGCCTGACGCAGCTGGAGACCGACGATGCGCCGTCGGCCCCGTCGCTCGGCGGGCTGAAGGCGACCGGCTGGCGGCTCAGCGCCGGCCTGGAGGCGGCGCATGACGGCCTCGCGCTCGGCGCATCGGGCTGGCGGCTTCAGCCGCGCGGGGCGCTGGCGGTTCGCCAGGATGGCGGCGACGGGCTGGCGGGAACCGGCGCGGAGCTTTCCGCCGGCGCGCGCCTGTCGCTGCCGGGCGGGCGCTTCGGCCTCGACGCGAGCGGCCACTGGCTGGCGCTGCACTCCGAGGACGAGGCGCGCGAATGGGGCGCGAGCCTGGAGGCGCGGCTGGCGCCGGGCGCGGGCGGGCGCGGCCTCTCGCTGGCCTTCGGCCCGCAATGGGGCGGGCAGCAGCGCGGCGCACTCACGCGCGAGCGCCTGTTCGACGAGGCGCGCGACGACGACACGCCGCAACGCCTCTCCCTGACGGCGCGCGTCGGCTACGGCTTCGCCACCCCCGGCGGCCTCACCGCCTTCCTCACCGCCGAACACCACGACCCCGACACCCGCCTCGGCATCGGCCTCCGCTTCCGATTCTGACAGCTGAAGGCATCCTCGCCGTCTCAGAGGCCCTGAACCTGGGACAGAGGCGTTTTCCTGGCGGAGGGGAGGCGGTAGAGTGCGGTGCTATGGCTGTTTCGATCCGCCCGCTCTCCGACGTGCTGGCCGCAGAGGTGCGGGGCGTCGATCTTCGCCGGCCGCTGGCGGCGGACGATCGGGCGCGGCTGCATGAGGCCTTTCTCGCGCATGGCATTCTCTGCTTCCGCGACCAGAGGCTCGACAAGCCGGCCCAGCTGGCGGCGACGCGGCAGTTCGGGGCGCTCGATGCGCATATCCAGCGCAACAAGGGCGGGGACATCGCGCAGGTGCACACCGTCTCCAATCTCGACGCCGAGGGGCGGCCGCGGCCCGAGGCGGCGGCGAAGGGCAATCTGCGCTGGCACTCCGACAAGTCCTATCGCACCGTCCCCTCCTCGGCGACCTTCCTCTACGCCGTCCGCGCGCCGAGCCGGGGCGGGCGGACCGAATTCGCCAATATGGCCCGCGCCTTCGAAGCCTGCCCGCCGGAACGGCAGGCCGCCTACCGCAAGCTCAAGGTGGTGCACGACTGGGCGCGCTCCTGCCAGAAGTCCGGCGAGCGCGAGGCGAGCGCGGAGGAGAAGGCGGTCTATCCGCCGGTCGCCCATCCGCTGGCGCGCCGCCACCCGGAGACCGGGCGCGAGGCCTTCTTCATCGGCAACCATGCCTCGCACATCCTCGGCATGGAGCGCAGCCGGGGCGAGGCGCTGCTGGAGGAAATCGAGGCGCACAGCACCGAAGAGCGCTTCGTCTGGCGCCACAGCTGGCGCGAGGGCGACCTGCTGATGTGGGACAATCGCTGCCTGCTGCACCGCGCCGAGCCGCCGGGCGAGGAGCCGCGCGTGCTGCATCGCACCGTGACGCGCGGCACCGCGCCCTTCTGAGCGCGCGCGGCCATGCCTACGGACGCGCCGACCGGCGGCGACTTCATCCGCAGCCGCATCCGCGCCGATCTGGCCGAAGGCCGGGTCGCCGGCGTCGTCACCCGCTTTCCGCCGGAGCCGAACGGCTATCTGCATATCGGGCACGCCAAGTCGATCTGCCTGAATTTCGGCGTCGCGGAGGAATTCGGCGGGCGCTGCAATCTGCGCTTCGACGACACCAACCCGACGAAGGAAGAACAGGCCTATCTCGACGCCATCCGCGAGGATGTGCGCTGGCTCGGCTTCCGCTGGGCGGACGAGCCGCGCCACGCCTCGGACTATTTCGAGACGCTCTTCGAGTGGGCCGAACATCTGATCCGCAACGGCGACGCCTATGTGGACGACCTCTCGGCGGAGGAGATACGCGCGTCTCGCGGCACGCTCACCGAGCCCGGCCGGCCCAGCCCCTGGCGCGACCGCTCTCCGGCGGAGAATCTCGACCTCTTCCGGCGGATGCGCGCCGGCGCCTTCCCGCCGGGGGCCTGCGTGTTGCGGGCGCGCATCGACATGGCGTCGGGCAATATCAATCTGCGCGATCCCGTGCTCTACCGCATCCTCGACGCCGACCATCCGCGCACCGGGGCGGCCTGGCGCATCTATCCGACCTACGATTTCGCGCACGGACAGTCGGACGCCATCGAGGGGGTGACGCACTCGCTCTGCACGCTGGAATTCGCCGACCACCGCGCGCTCTACGACTGGCTGCTGGAGCGCCTGCCGGCGGCTTGCCGGCCGCGCCAGTATGAGTTCTCGCGCCTGGACATGACCGGGACCATCCTCTCCAAGCGCCTGCTGACCCGCCTGGTCGCCGAAGGCCATGTCGCGGGCTGGGACGATCCGCGCATGCCCACGCTCCGGGGCCTGCGGCGGCGGGGCGCGCCGGCGGCGGCGATCCGCGACTTCATCGGGCGCCTCGCGATCTCGAAGAGCGCCGGCCGGGTGGAGGCGGCGCTGCTCGACCATTGCATCCGCGAGCGGCTGAACCGGACCGCGCCGCGCCGCATGGCCGTGCTGCGCCCGCTCAAGGTGGTGATCGAGAACTTTCCCGAGGGCCGGACCGAGTGGCTGGAGGCCGCCAACAATCCGGGCGATCCCGAGGCCGGGACGCGCCAGCTGCCCTTCTCGCGCGAGCTGTGGATCGAGCGCGACGACTTCATGGAGGACCCGCCGCGCAAGTTCTTCCGCCTGGCGCCCGGCCGCGAGGTGCGGCTGCGCTACGCCTATTTCCTCACCTGCCGGGAGGTCGTCCGCGACGCCGGCGGCGAGATCGCGGAGTTGCGCTGCCGCTACGATCCCGAGACGCGCGGCGGCAGCGCGCCGGACGGGCGCAAGGTGCGGGCGACCATCCACTGGGTCTCCGCCGCGCACGCCGCGCGCGCGCCGGTGCGCCTTTACGGCCCGCTCTTCGCGAGCGACGAGCCGCGCGGGCTGGAAGAGCTGAACCCCGCCTCGCTCGAAACGCTGGCCGATTGCCGCCTGGAGCCGGGCCTCGCAGAGGCGGCGCCGGGCGAAACGGTGCAGTTCGAGCGCCTCGGCTATTTCGCCGCCGACCCCGATGGCGGCTTCAACCGCACTGTCGGCCTCCGCGACGACTGGGCCCGCATCAAGGCCCGCGAGACCGCCGCCGCATCCTGAAGCGCCGGGCGGCCTGCGCGGCTTGACCGGCCGGGCGGGGCGGCAGAGGATCGACCGCGCAAGGGGACCGATGACGGTTCCGGGGAGGTGGGCATGGCGAGCGTGGCGCTCGGCGCGATCGCGGACGACTCCACCGGCGCGACCGATCTCGCCAACAGCTGGGTGAAGGAGGGCCTGCGGGTCGTCCAGGTCATCGGCCCGCCCGACGCGGCGACCGAGGTCGGCGAGGCCGACGCCGTGGTGGTGGCGCTCAAATCGCGCACCGCGCCGGTGGACGCGGCGATCTCCCAATCCCTGGCGGCGCTCGACTGGCTCCGCGCCGCCGGGGCGCAGCAGATCGTCTTCAAATATTGCTCGACCTTCGATTCCACCCCGCATGGCAATATCGGCCCGGTCGCCGACGCCCTGCTGGAGGCGCTCGGGGCCGATTTCGCGCTGCTCTGCCCGGCCTTCCCGGAAAACGGGCGCACGATCTACCGGGGCCATCTGTTCGTCGGCGACCTGCTGCTCTCCGACTCCTCGATGAAGGACCATCCGCTGACCCCGATGCGCGACGCCAGCCTGATCCGGCTGATGGACGCGCAGAGCCGCCACCGGACGGGCCTGGTGGCGCTGGAGCATGTCCGCGCCGGGCCGGCGGCGATCCGCGCCCGGATCGAGGCGCTCCGAGCCGAAGGCCGGCGCTATGCGGCGATCGACGCGCTCACCGACGCCGATCTGCGCTCCATCGGCGCGGCCGCCTTCGACCATCCGCTGGTCACCGGCGGCTCGGGCGTCGCCATCGGCCTGCCCGACAATCTGCGCCGGACGGGCGCGCTCGGGGCCGCGTCCGCGCCCTTGCCGCCCGCCCCTCCGGGGCGCGAGCTGGTGCTCGCCGGCAGCTGCTCGACCGCGACCCGCGCGCAGATCGACGCCATCGCCGGGCGCTGGCCGCTCCGCCGGCTCGACCCGGATGCGCTGGCGGAGGACGCGCCCGGGGAGGTCGCCAGCGCGCTCATCTGGGCGCGGGAACAGCCCGCCGGCTTGCCCGTGGCGATCTGCTCCTCCGCCGCGCCCGAGGAGGTCGCCCGCGTGCAGGCCCGCCACGGCGCGGCGCGCGCCGGCGAGACGATCGAACGCGCCTTCGCCATGCTCGCCGCCGGGCTGGCCCAGGACGGCTTCACCCGCATCGCGGTGGCCGGCGGCGAGACCTCCGGGGCGGTGCTGGCCGGGCTCGGCGTGCGCGCGCTCGGCATCGGCCCCGAGATCGCGCCCGGCGTGCCCTGGACCCGATCGCTCGGCCCGCGGCCGCTGGCGCTGGCGCTCAAATCCGGCAATTTCGGCCCGCCGAGCTTCTTCGCCGACGCCTTCGCCATGCTGCCATGAGCGAGACCCGGCTCCGCGAGCGGATGGTGCGCCTCGCCGCCTCGCTGTTCGAGCGCGGGCTGACCTTCGGGTCCTCCGGCAATCTGAGCGTGCGCCTGGACGACGGCTGGCTGATGACGCCGACCGGCTCCAGCCTGGGCGAGCTGGACCCGGCCCGGCTCTCCCGGCTGGACGAGCAAGGCCGGCCGATCTCCGGCGACCCGCCCACCAAGGAGGCCTTCCTGCACACCGCCATGTACGCCAGGCGGCCCCGCGCGGGGGCGATCGTGCATCTGCACTCCACCTGGTCGGTCGCCGTCAGCTGCCTGCGCGATATCGACCCCGAGGATGTGCTGCCGCCGCTGACGGCCTATTACGTCATGCGCGTCGGCGTGCTGCCGCTCATTCCCTATTTCCCGCCGGGAGACCTCGACCTGGCGAAGGCGGTCGGCGAAATGGCCTCGCGCCACCACGCCGTGCTGCTGGCCAATCACGGCCCCGTGGTGGCCGGCAAGTCGCTCGACGACGCCGTGCAGGCGACCGAGGAGCTGGAGGAAACCGCCAAGCTGTTCCTCGCCCTGCAGGGCATGAAGACCCGGCCGCTGACGGCCGGCCAGGTGGCGGAGATCCGCCGCCGCTTCCCGACGGAGGTCTGAGCCGGCTCAGAGCACCGGGTGGCCGAGCGCGGCTTCGAGATCGGCCAGCGCCTGGGCCTCGGTCTCGACCTTGATGGTCGTCATGCCCATCGCCCGGGCGGGCTTCAGATTGACGCCCAGATCGTCGAGGAAGACGCAGGCCTCGGGCGCCGCGCCCAGGCGGTCGCAGGCGATGCGGTAGAATTCCGGGTCCGGCTTGCGCAGCCCGGTCTCGCGCGACTCGATCACCGCGTCGAACAACGCCAGCACCGCCGCCATCTCGCCCGCGCGCCCGTCGCCGGCGGCCGGCGCGCGCATATTGTTGGTGAGGCAGGCGGTGCGGTAGCGCGCCCCCACCGCCCTGAGCGCCGCCACCATGCGGGGCCGGAGCGGGCGCTGGATCAGCGCCAGCACCGCGCCCGCGTCGAGCGCCATGCCGAGCGCGGCCGCCTCGGCCTCGAACTGGCGGCGGAACTCGTCGCGGTCGATGCGGCTGCGCTCGAACAGCGCCCAGGCGTTGGCGTCCGGATTGCGGCTGTTGATCCGCCGGATCGCGCCCTCCGGCAGGCCGTTGGCGCGCTCATAGTCGGCGAAGGCGTCGAAGGGGCTTTCGGTCAGCACGCCGCCGAAGTCCCAGAGCACCGCCTCGACGCTCATGCAGGCGCGCCCCGCAGCCGGGCGGGGCCGAGCCCGGCCTCGTCCAGGCCGAGCTCCCGCACCCGCGCCGGCAGGCCCTCGCCCGCCACCAGCGCCGCCACCGCCTCGCCCATGGCGGGCGCGGTCTGGATGCCGTAGCCGCCCTGCCCGGCGCACCAGAAGAAGCCCTCGGCGTCGGTGTCGAAGCCGGCAACGGGCGTGCGGTCGGCGACGAAGCTGCGCAGCCCGGCCCAGCGCTGCTCCAGCCGGCGGATGGTGAAATGCGTCGCGCGCTCGATGCGGTCCACGGCGATGGCCACGTCCAGCTCCTCCGGCTGCGCGTCGCAGGGCGGCGAGGGCGTCTCGTCGGCGGGCGAACCCAGCACGCGCCCGGATTCCGGCTTGAAATAGAACTGCTCATCGACATCGATCGCCATCGGCCAGTCGCCGGCCTCGGCGGCGAAGGTGAAGGCGGTGCGCCGCTTCGGCACCAGGCCGATCGGCTCGACGCCGGCCATGGCCGCGATCTCGTCGGCCCAGGCCCCGGCGGCGTTGACCACGATGCGCGCCTCCAGCGTCTCGTCGGCGAGGCGGACGCGCCAGCCGTCGCCCGCGCGGTCGAGCCCGGTGACCTCGGCATTGCGCCGGAGCGCCAGCCCCCGCAGGAAGCCGCGATGCAGCGCGTGCACGTCGATATCCGCCGCGCCGGCCTCATAGACCGCGCCCGCCACATAGTCCGGCCGGAGCGCGGGAATCAGCCGGTGGGCCTCGGCCCCGTCCAGCGCCTTCATGTCCGGCACGAAGCGCCGGCCGACGCGGAGCGCGGCCTCCAGCGCCTCCGTCTGGTCGGCGCGGCCGAACAGCATGGCCCCGCGCGGCGTGAGCAGCGGCGTCGCGGCGAAGCCCGAGGGCGGGCTGCGGAAGAACGGCTCCGAGGCCACGGTGAGCGCGCGGATCGCGGCGTTGCCGTAAGCCTGCGTATAGAGCGCGGCCGACCGGCCGGTGGTGTGGTAGCCCGGCTGGTCCTCGCGCTCCAGCAGCAGCACGTCGAAGCGCTGCGCCAGCCGCCAGGCCGCCGAAGCGCCGGCCATGCCGGCCCCGATCACGACGATATCAGGCATGGGCGTGCGCTCCCGGCGCGTCGAGGCGCATGGCGACGCGCGGCAGCCAGTTGCGCGGCAGCCCCGCCAGCGGCTCCCGCACCACCCGGAAGCCGGCGCGGCGGAAGAGCGACTCGGTCCCGAACCAGGCGCTGTCCGCCCCGGCGCGCGCCTCGCCGGCGCGGGGATAGGCCTCGACCGCCGGCGCGCCCTGCCCGAACGCCCAGGCCGCCGCCGCCCGCACCAGCCCGACGGCCACGCCCCGGCCGCGCGCCGCCGGCGTGACCGTGATGCAGGCGAGCGCCCAGACCGGCACATCGTCGACGGGCGGCGTCGCGCGCGAGGCGCAGAGCCGCCCGAAGGCGTTCCTCGGGGCCACCGCCGCCCAGCCGACCGCCTCCTCGCCCTCGAAGGCGAGCAGGCCGGGCGCCGGCCCGGTCCGGGCCAGTTCCGTCATCGCCGCCCGCCGGCGGGCCGGGCCGCCCTTGCCGCCCGTGGCGCGATATTCGGCGGCGGTAAGGCGCGGGAACATGCACCAGCAACTGCTGCCCCAGCTGCCGCGCAGCACGCCGCCGAGCGCGTCGATCGACGCCGGGGTCAGCGGGCGAAAGTCCAACAGGCCGTCCGATGGCATCGGGCGAAGGTCCTCGCATTCGGAAATCGCGCCGCCGGTTTCCTCTCGCATCCGGCGGCGCGGTTCCTTATACTGCACGCTCGCAAAGACACCATACGGAACTGGCGCCCCGGCTCATGCTATCCCGTCTGCTCGGCCTGTTCTCCGCCAATATGGCGATCGATCTCGGCACCGCGAACACGCTCGTCTATGTCGAGGGGCGCGGCATCGTGCTCGACCAGCCCTCCGTCGTGTCGATCAGCGACTACAAGGGCCGCAAGAAAGTGATCGCCGTCGGCGACGAGGCGAAGCAGATGCTCGGCCGCACGCCCGGCTCGATCGAAACCATCCGGCCTTTGCGCGACGGCGTGATCGCCGATTTCGAGGTGGCGGAGGAGATGATCAAGCATTTCATCCGCCAGGTGCACAATCGGCGCGGCTTCGCCAGTCCGCAGATCGTCATCTGCGTGCCGTTCGGCTCCACCGCCGTGGAGCGCCGGGCGATCCAGGAATCGGCGGAGAGCGCCGGCGCGCGCCGCGTGTTCCTGATCGAGGAGCCGATGGCGGCCGCGATCGGCGCCGGCCTGCCGGTCACCGAGCCGACGGGATCGATGGTGGTGGATATCGGCGGCGGCACCACGGAGGTGGCGGTGCTCTCGCTCGGCGACATCGCCTACGCCAATTCGGTGCGCATCGGCGGCGACAAGATGGACGAGGCGATCATCGGCTATATCCGCCGCCACCATAACCTGCTGATCGGCGAGGCTTCGGCGGAGGTCATCAAGAAGGAGCTGGGGACCGCCACCGTCCCGATCGGGCGCGAGGAGCGCCAGATGCCGATCAAGGGCCGCGACCTGCTGAACGGCGCGCCCAAGGAGATCCTGATTACCGAGAGCCAGATCGCCGAGGCGCTGTCCGACCCCATCGGCCAGATCGTCGAGGCGGTGAAGACCGCGCTGGAGAACACCGCGCCGGAACTCGCCGCCGACATCGTCGATCGCGGCATCGTGCTGACCGGCGGCGGCGGGCTGCTGGCCAATATCGACAAGGAACTCCGAGACGCGACCGACCTGCCGGTCGCCGTGGCGGAGGAGGCCCTCTACTGCGTCGCGCTCGGCACCGGTCGCTGCCTCGAACATATGGGAGCGCTGGAGCGCGTCCTGATCAGATAGGAGGGAGCCCCCCGCCGTGTGGGAGCGCCGCGCCGGACCGGAGGTCAAGGCCGAAACGCCGGTGCGGGCGACATTGCGGCGTGCGCTGTTCGCTCTTCTGGTGGCCGCCTCCATGGGCGCGCTGATCATCGGCAAGGCCGAGGTCTATGTCTTCGACGGGCTGAAGGGCGCGGTCGGCGACCTGCTGGCCCCGGTGCTGGACGCGGTGACCGCGCCGGTGCGGGCGGCGCGCGCCGTCGGCGGCAATCTGGGCCGCATCGCCGCGCTCACCGAGGAGAACGGGCGCCTGCGCGCCGAAAACGCCCGGCTGCGCCAATGGCGGGCGCTCGCCCGGCGGCTGGACGGGCAGAACCGCGAGCTGCAACGGCTGCTCAGCCTGGAGCCGGGCGGCGAGGTGCGCATGGTGACTGCGCGCGTCATCGCCGACACCGGCGGCCCCTACGCCCGCAGCCTGCTGATCGACGCCGGGCGGCGCCAGGGCGTGCGGCCCGACGGCGCCGTGATCTCCGGCGAGGGTCTGGTCGGCCGGGTGATCTGGGCCGGAATGCGCAGCGCGCGCATCCTGCTGATTACCGACCGGCGCTCGCAAGTCCCGGTGCTGGCCGGCCCGAACCGCGTCCATGCGATCCTGGTCGGCGACAACGATGCGCGCCCCTATCTGCGCTTCCTGCCCCGCAACGCCGCCATCGCGCCGGGCGACGTCATCGTCACCTCGGGCCATGGCGGCCTGTTCCCGCCCGGCCTGCCGGTGGGCGACGCCGGCGCGACGCGGCGTCCCGATGGCGGGCTGGCGGTGCTGCCGCATGTGGACTGGACGCGCCTGCAATTCGTCCGGGTCGTCGAGCGGAGCGCGGCGATCCATGCGCTCGTGGAGGAATAGATGTGGGCGCGCCTCGACCGGAGCGTGCGGGCGGCGGCGCCGGCAGCCAGCATCGCGGCGCTGCTGCTGGTCTCGCTGGCCCCCTGGATCGGCGACCGCGCGGCGCCGATGCTCGGGCTGGCGGCGGTCTATTACTGGGCCGGGCGGCGGCCGGACCTCGCGCCGGCGCCGTTCGTCTTCCTGGCGGGGCTCACCCATGACAGCATCGCCGACCTGCCCTTCGGCCTGATGGCGCTGGTCTATCTGTTCGTGCTCTGGGCGGGCCGCAACCAGCGCTTCCTGGTCGTGCGCCAACCCTCGCTGTCCGGCTGGGCCGCGTTCGCGGCGGTGGCCGCCGCCGCGACGGCGCTCGCCTGGGCGGGCGTGTCGCTCTATTACGGCGCGGCCATGGCGGTCGGCCCGCCGGGCGTCGTGCTGCTGCTGACGGTGCTGGCCTGGCCGGCGGTGGCCGGCCTGCTGGCGCTGCTGGACTTCCTGACCCTGCGGCGGGCCGACGGATGACGGGCGGGCGCGGCAGGCGCGATACCTTCCGGCGCCGGGCGTTGCTGCTGGGCGCGGCGAAGCTCGGCCTGTTCGGCGTGCTGGCGGGGCGCCTGACTCAGCTGCAGGTGCTGGAGGGCGAGCGCTATACGCGCCGCGCCGAGGACAACCGCACCGCGGAGCGCCTGCTGGCGCCCGAACGCGGCGAGATCCTCGACCGGCGCGGCCGGCCGCTGGCGCATAATCGCGAAATCTACCGCCTGCTGCTGGTGCCCGAGGAGGTCGGGCCGCTGGACGAGGCGCTGGACGACATCGCCCGGCTGGCGCCGCTCGATCCGCTGGCGCGCGAGCGAGTGCTGAAGCAGGCCGGCAAGCAGCCGGCCTTCGAGCCGGTGGTGGTGCTGGACGGCGTCTCCTGGCGGGAGATGGCCCGGCTCTCGGTGGCGATCGCCGACCGCAAGGGCCTGTTCATCCGCGCCGCGCGGCGGCGGGTCTATCCGCTGGGCGCCGCCGCCGCCCATACCATCGGCTATGTCGGGCGGGTCTCGGAGCGCGATCTCCAGCGCGCCAGCGCCGTTCCCATGCTGCGCCTGCCCGATGTGCGGATCGGCAAGACCGGCATCGAGCGCACCCAGGACGCCTTGCTGCGCGGCGCCGCCGGCGCGCGCCTGATCGAGATCACCTCCGCCGGCCGCCAGCGCCGCGAGCTCGGTCGCGAGGAGGGCGCCGCCGGCAGGACGGTCGGCCTCACGCTCGACGCCGACCTGCAGCGCCTCGCAGCCGGGCTGTTCGGCGAGGAAACCGGCGCGGCGGTGCTGATGGATGTCGATACCGGCGGCGTGCTCGCGATCGCGTCGGCGCCGAGCTTCGATCCGGGCCTCTTCCATGACGGCATCGCCCGCCGGCGGGACTGGCGCGCGCTCGCCGACCATGCGCTGCATCCGCTGCACAATCGCGCGATCTCCGGCCAGTATGCGCCGGGCTCCACCTTCAAGATGGTGGTGGCGTTGGCGGCGCTCGACGCCGGGCTGGTCTCGGCCGACCAGCGCTTCTTCTGCAATGGCAAGCATGAGCTCGGCACCGGGCTGTTCCATTGCTGGCGGCGCGGCGGCCATGGCCATGTCGATCTGCGCCGGGCGCTGGAGCGCTCCTGCGACGTCTATTTCTACGAGCTGGCGCAGCGCCTCGGCATCGACCGGATCGCCGCCATGGCCGAGCGGCTGGGCTTCGGCCGGCAGACCGGCATCGAACTGCCGGACGAGCGGGGCGGCCTGATCCCGACCCGGGCCTGGAAACGCCAGCGGCTGGACCGGCCCTGGCAGGCCGGCGAGACGCTGATCGCCGGCATCGGCCAGGGCTATGTGCTGGCGACGCCCCTGCAGCTCGCCACCATGACCGCCCGCGTGGTGAATGGCGGGCGCGCGGTCAGCCCGAGGCTGCTCCGGGACGGCGGCGGCGAGTCGCTCGGCCTCGCGCGACGGCATCTGGACCTGGTCTGCGACGGCATGGCGGCGGTGACCGGCTCTGAGCGCGGCACGGCCTGGGCGGCGCGCATCGAGGAAGCCGGCTTCGAGATGGCCGGCAAGACCGGCACCTCCCAGGTGCGGCGCATTTCCGCCGCCGAGCGCCGCAGCGGGGTGATCAAGAACGAAGACCTGCCGCGCGAGGAGCGCGACCATGCGCTGTTCGTCGGCTATGCGCCGGTGAAGCGCCCGCGCTTCGCCGTGGCGGTGATCGTCGAGCATGGCGGCAGCGGTTCGACGGCGGCCGCGCCGCGCGCCCGCGACCTGCTGCTCGCCGCCCAGAAGGCGGAGGCCCGCGCCTCGTGAAGATCTGGGAGACCCGCAGCCCCGGACTCGGCGTCGGCCGCCTGCTGCTGCGCGTCGATTGGGTGCTGGTGGTGCTGCTGACGCTCGCGACCGCGATCGGCTGCGCCATGCTCTATTCCGCCGCCGGGGGCAGTTTCCACCCCTGGGCGGCCCCGCATGCGCTGCGTTTCGCCGCCGGGCTGCCGGTCATGCTGGCGCTGGCGCTGATCGACATCCGGCTTTGGCTGCGCTTCGCCTATATATTCTACGCGCTCGCGCTGCTGCTGGTCCTGGGCGTGGAGCTGATGGGCCATGTCGGCATGGGCGCCCGGCGCTGGCTCCAGCTCGGGCCGCTCTCCATCCAGCCCTCCGAGGTCATGAAGATCGCGCTGGTGCTGGCGCTGGCGCGCCACTTTCAGATGCGGGACGAGACCGAGGCCAATCGCTGGACGTCGCTCTTGCTGGCGGTCGGGCTGATCGCCGCCCCCATGCTGTTGGTCGCGCGCCAGCCGGACCTCGGCACGGCGCTGATGATCGCCGCCGCCGGCGTGGTGCTGATGTTTCTCGGCGGCGTGGCGCTCCGGGTGTTCCTGCTGGCCGGCCTGGCGGTAGGCGCGCTGGCCCCGGCGGTCTGGCTTCGGCTGGCGGACTATCAGCGCGACCGGGTGCTCACCTTCCTCGATCCCGGCCGCGACCTGATGGGCGCGGGCTATCACGGCTTTCAGTCCAGGATCGGCATCGGCTCCGGGCGCGAGTTCGGCAAGGGCTATCTGGAGGGCACGCAGAGCCATCTGGGCTTCCTGCCCGAAAGCCACACCGATTTCATCTTCGCCGTCATCTCGGAGGAGTTCGGGCTGGCCGGCGGCCTGTTCGTGCTCGCGCTCTATCTCGTCATTCTGGGCTACGGTTTCGCCATCGGGCTTTCGGCCAGAAGCGTCTTCGCGCGCCTGCTGGCGCTCGGCGTCGCCTTCACCTTTTTCCTCTCTGTATTCGTCAATATCGCCATGGTGGCCGGCATGGTGCCGGTGGTGGGCGTGCCGCTGCCCTTCATCTCCTATGGCGGCTCGGCGATGCTGACCTTGCAGATCGGCTTCGGCCTGATGCTGTCGGCGCGGGTCTACCGCGACCGGGAGCTCGAGCCGGAAGCCAACGGCCGGGAACGGGCGCCCGGATGGATCGCGGCCAGGCGCTGAACCATCTTCGGCCCCTCGACGCGCCCATGCTCGTAGCCCAGCACGACCAGGCGCCCCTCGACCGCGCGCAGCAGCTCGCCCGGGCGGAGCAGGAAGTCGGGATTGCGCGGACACCCGAAGGCCTGCTGGCCCTCGGCGAAGGTCTCGTAGAGCAGCAGGCCGCCCGCCCCGACCAACGAGACGATCTCGGGCAGGCGCGGGCGGTGCAGATAGTTGACCACCACCACGACGCCGAAGCGCCGGTCGGCGAACGGCCAGGGGCCGCCATCCTCCAGGTCCCAGGCGAGGCCGCCCTCGAGGCGGGAGACGTCCCGGTCCACGGCCAGCACCGGATGGCCGCGCCGGGCGAAATAGCGCGCATGGCGCCCGCCCCCGGCGGCCAGGTCCAGCACCGGCGAGGCCGGCGGCGCCAGATCGGCGAAGCGTTCGATCCAGGGAGAGACTGGCATCGGCCCGCCCGTTGCACTATATCGCCAGCATGATCGTCTATCGGCTGACCTGCAAGCGCGAGCACGAGTTCGAGGCCTGGTTTCGCGACAGCGCGGCCTGCGACGCGCAGATCGCGGAAGGCCAGGTCGTCTGTCCGCATTGCGGCGACGCGCGCGTGCAGAAGAGCCTGATGGCCCCCAATGTCGCGCCGAAGCCCGCCGAGGACGGCCCGGCCCGGCGACACCGGGCCATGCTGCAGGCGCTCCGCCGGCATGTCGAAGAGAATTGCGACTATGTGGGCCCGCGCTTCGCCGAGGAGGCGCGGCGCATCCATTATGGCGAGACCGACCCGCACGGCATCTATGGCGAGACCACGCCGGACGAGGCCGAGGCGCTCGCCGACGAGGGGGTCGAGTTCGGGCGCATCCCCTGGGCGCCGCGCTTCGACGGCTGATCCCCGCTACCGGCCGGCGACCGTCATGGCGTCGATGCGCAGCGTCGGGGCGTTGACGCTGGCGAGGAAGGCGAGATCGTCGGCGGCGTCGAGGCCCAGCAGCATGGCGCGCAGCTCGCCGGCGATGGTGATCTCGCTCACCGGCTCGGCGATCTCGCCGCCCCGGATGGCGAAGCCGGCCGCCCCCTGGCTGTAGCGCCCGGCGACCAGATCGACGCCGTGGCCCATAAGCGTGGTGACCAGCAGGCCGGTCTCGATCTCGCCGATCAGCGCCTCGGGCGAACGGGTCCCCGGCAGCAGATGGAGATTGGAGGCCGAGGGGGAGGGCGCGCCGCCGGCGCTCCGCCCGGCGCTGCCGGTGGACGCCAGGCCCAGCTGGCGCGCGCTGCGCAGGTCCAGCAGCCAGGAGCTGAGCATCCCGTCCTCGACCAGCAACCGGCGGCCGCCGGCCAGGCCCTCGGCGTCGAAGGGCCTGGAGGCGAGGCCGCGCCGGAGGTGGGGGTCATCGACGAGCGTCATGCCGGCCTTCAGCACCGCCTCGCCCATGGCGTCCTTCAGGAAGCTGGTGCCGCGCGCCACCGCCGCGCCGTTGAGCGCGCCGGCGAGCGCGCCGATCAGCCGTCCGGCCAGGCGGCGCTCGAAGACCACCGGCATGGCGGCGGTGGCGGGCTTGACCGCGCCGAGGCGCGCGACCGCGCGCTCGCCCGCCCGCCTGCCGATCTCGGCCGGCGCCTCCAGGTCCTCGGCATGGACCGCCTGCGTCCAGTCGGCGCCGGTCTCCATGGCGGTGCCCTCGCCGGCCAGCACCGAGGCCGAGAGGCCGCGGCCGGAACGGCGATAGCCGCTGGCGAAGCCGTTGCTGGAGGCGAGCGCGAGGCGCGTCTCGCTCCAGCCCGCGCCCGCGCCGCCGGAATTGGTGACGCCCGCAACGGCCAGTGCGGCGGCTTCGGCCTCCGAGGCCTGGCGGACCAGCTCTTCCGATGCGGGCGGGGCGGCGTCCAGCAGGTCGAGCTCGGGCGCGCCGCCGGCCAGCTGCTCCGGCTCCGCCAGCCCGGCATGAGGGTCTTCCGGCTGGGCGCGCGCCATGGCGAGCGCGCGCTCGATCAGCGCCGCCGCGGTCTCCGCCTGCCGGTCGGCGGTGGCGACCACCGCCTGGCGGCGCCCGACCAGCACGCGCAGGCCGGTCTTGCGCGTCTCCGAGCGCTCGAGATGCTCGATAGCGCCGAGCCGCACCGAGGCCTCCAGCGAGCGGCTGTCGATATCGACCGCATCGGCCGCGTCGGCGCCGGCGGCGCGCGCTGCGCGCACCAGATCGCCCAGAAAGTCGAGAACATCCTCCGCCATGCCCGCAGCATAGCCGGCCTCTCGCCGGTTCGACAGCGGGGCGCCTTGATGCTAGAGAGCGCGGCGGCGTCGTTGATCGTCCCGGAGGCCTTCTGCCCATGCTGCTGCGGCTCATCTTTGCGCTCATCCTCGCCCTTGCGCCGCAACTGGCCGCGGCTCAGATCGACGAGGGCCGGCAGTCGGGCGACTGGACAGAAGGCTGCGTCGATCGCTCCCAGGGCAAGGATCCGGAGAAGAAGCGCTGCTTCATCTTCCAGCGCCTCTATCTGGAGGGCGCCAAGGAGCCCGCCGCCACGATCGCCGTCGGCCGACCCGAGGCCGACCGGCCGCTGGTGGCGGCGCTGACGGTGCCGCTCGGCGTTCATCTGCCGGCGGGGCTGACGGTCTGGGTCGAGGGCGATAAGGAGGCGACCCGGCGCGTGGCGCTGCTGTTCTGCCTGCGCAATGGCTGCGAGGCGGACATGCGCATGGACAGGGTGATGCTGGCCGCGTTCAAGAAGCATCTCTCCGGCGTGCTCTCCTTCCGCATGGTCAACGGCCATCAGGTGGGGCTGCCGATCTCGCTCAAGGGCTTCACGCGCGCACTCGGCTTCATCGAGTGACGGCCGTCACCGGCCATCGAGCGGCGGCCGTTACCGGCCATCGAGCGGCGGCCGTTACCGGCCATCGAGTGGCGGCCGCCGCCGGCATCCTGCCCTCGCAACTGCTGCGCAAGGCCGCCAGGGAAGGCGCGATCTCCGCCTGCCGGGACATCGCGGAGGACCAGTATCAGCCGGCGAGCCTCGATCTGCGCCTCGGGCGGCGGGCCTGGCGGGTGCGGGCGAGCTTCCTGCCGGGGCCGGGCGCGCCGGTCGCGGCGCGCATCGACCGCCACGCCATGCACGAGATCGACCTTGCCGGCGGCGCGGTGCTGGAGCGCGGCTGCGTCTATGTGGCCGAACTGATGGAGCGGGTTGCGCTCGACGCGCAGACGGCCGCCATCGCCAATCCCAAGAGTTCGACCGGGCGGCTCGACGTGTTCGCGCGCCTGATCGCGGACGGCGTGCCGGAGTTCGACCGGCTGCCGGCGGGCTACGCCGGAGGGCTCTATGTCGAACTGGCGCCGCGCACCTTCTCGATCCGGGTGCGGCAGGGGGCGCGCCTGGCGCAGTTGCGCCTGCGGCAGGGCGCGCAGGCGGGCGACGACCCGGCGCTGCGCGACCTGCACGCCCGCGACGCGCTGGTCGATCGCGAGGCGGTGATCGACGACGGGCTGGTGCTCACCGTGGACACGCAAGGCCAGGGCGGCGTGATCGCCTGGAAGGCGCGCCCCCACGCCGGCCTGGTCGATGTGGAGCGCATCGGCCATTACGACCCGGAGGAGTTCTGGGAGCCGGTGGCCGCCCGTCCCGGCCGCGGCATCGTGCTCAACCCGGACGATTTCTACATCCTGGCCTCGCGCGAGACCGTCGCCGTGCCGCCGGACCATGCGGCGGAGATGCGACCCTACGACACCCGCGTCGGCGAGTTCCGGGTGCATTACGCCGGCTTTTTCGATCCGGGCTTCGGCTATGGCGCCGGCAGCCGGGCGGTGCTAGAGGTGCGCGCCCACGATGTGCCGTTTGCGGTGGAGCACGGCCAGGCGGTCGGGCGGCTGGTCTATGAGCCGCTGCTGGCCGCCCCCGACAAGCTCTACGGCGCCGGCATCGGCTCCACCTACCAGGCCCAGGGCCTCCGCCTCGGCAAACAGTTCCGCCCCCCGACGACCTTGGCGACCTCAACCGCTGGATCGACACCTTCGCCGATGAGTTGAACACTTGGAGACTCCGTCAAAACCCTGGAGGAAAGACCTCGCTCGAATAGCTTGCCTCCCGGACAGCCCAAGAGACTTCCAACCGTCCCATAACTCATGGACGAGGACGGGAGGGTGACGGCGGGCGGTGAAAGGATGCAGAATGGCGTTGTCGAAGCGGAAGGCGCGGTGAGGGCTGCGGCAAGCGGCGGTCCGGTCGCGAAACTGGGGGGAGGCATGTCTTACGAAGGCCGGACCGTCATCGTGACGGGTGCGGGCACAGGCGTCGGCGCGGCGGCGGCGCTGCAGCTCGCCGGCGGCGGGGCGCGGGTGATCGTGAATTATTCGCGCAGCCGCGACGAGGCCGAATCGGTGGCGGCCGCCTGCCGGGAAGCCGGCGGCGAGGCGGCCGCGGCGCAGGGCGATGTGGCGAGCGAGGCGGATTGCCGGCGCCTGGCGGAGGAGGCGCTCTCGCGCTGGGGGCGGATCGACGGGCTGATCAACAGCGCCGGCACCACCGTCTTCCGGCCGGGCGACGATTTCGACACGCTCTCCCCGGAAGACTTCCAGCGCATCTACAGCGTCAATGTGGTCGGCGCCTTCCTGATGACCCGCGCGGTGACCGCGGCGATGAAGGCCCAGGGGCGCGGCAGCGTCGTCAACATCTCCTCGATCGCCGGCGTGATGGGCGTCGGTAGCTCCATCGCCTATGCGGCCTCCAAGGGGGCGCTCAACACGCTCACGCTCTCGCTCGCCCGCACGCTCGCGCCCGAGATTCGCGTGAATACGGTCGCGCCCGGCTTCATCACCGGGCGCTGGTGGCGGGAGAAGATGGGCGAGGGCTACGACCGCATGGTAGCCGGCACCGAGGCGGCGACGCCGCTGAAGCGCGCCGGCACGCCGGAGGATATGGCGTCGGCCGCCGTCTGGCTGCTCACGGGCGATGTCAACATCACCGGCGAAATCCTGATCTCGGACGCCGGCATGCATCTGGGCGGCGCGCCGCTCAAGGCGCGCTGAGTGGAGCCGCGCTGACCGGTTGCGGGTTTCGCCGCCGGCCGTGATGCTGGAATTCATCGCTCCCGTGAGCGACAATTTCCCCTTTCCCACCCCGCGATGCGAGGAGATGCGTTTATGCCGAGGATTGCCGCCTCGAGGCTGGAAGAGGTCATTCGCCGCCTGCTGATGGCGTGCGGCGCGCCGGAGGACGAGGCCGGGATCGTCGCCCGGCACTCGGTGGACGCCAATCTCGCCGGCCATGACAGCCATGGCGCCATCCAGATCCCGATCTATATCGAGCGGGTCGAGAAGGGCCATATCGTGCCGGGCGCGCCTTTCGAGATCCTGCGCGAGAGCCCGACCACCCTGGTGGTGGACGGCCATTGGGGCTTCGGCTACGCGGTCGCCGAGCGGGCGCTGAAGCTCGCCATGGAGAAGGCGGAGGCGCAGAACGTCGCCGCCTGCACGATCTTCCGCCAGAGCCATGTCGGACGCCTCGGAGCCTATCCGACCATGGCCGCCAAGGCCGGCTTCATCGCCATGATGACAGCCGATTCCGGCCGCTCGCCCAAGGTGGTCGCGCCCTTCGGCGGGGCCGAGGCCCGGCTCGGCACCAACCCCATCGCCATGGCGGTGCCCTCGGCGCGCGGCGAGCCGGTGCTGATCGATATGGCGACCTCCTCGGTGGCGGCTGGCAAGATCAAGCTCGCCCAGGCGCGCGGCAAGGCGATCCCCGAAGGCTGGATCCTGCGCGCCGACGGCCGGCCCACCACCGACCCCGACGATTTCGGCAAGGGCGCTGTGCTGCTGCCGCTCGGCGGCAGCGAGGGCCACAAGGGCTACGGCCTCTCCGCCATGGTGGAAATCCTCTCCGGCCTGCTGACCGGCCTCGGCTTCGGCATCGAGCCGACCGGGCGCCACAATGACGGCTGCTTCCTCGCGCTCTTCAAGGTCGCGGCCTTCCGCGAGCCGGACGAGTTCGGGCGCGAGGTGGATGAGTTCGTCGATTATCTGAAGGACACCCGCGCCGCCGCCGGCTTCGAGGAGGTGCTGGCGCCGGGCGAGATCGAGCGGCGCACGGCCGAGGCGCGCCGGGCGGCCGGCATCGACATCGAGGACGCCACCTGGGCGCAGTTCCGGGCGCTCGGGGAGAAATACTCTGTAGTCGTTGACTAAATAGGGGTTATTTGTCGCTCGCGGCAAGCCGGCCTTCGGCCGGCGCCTGCGCGGGCGCGCCGCATAAGCGGCGGGCCGCCGTCGCGGCCTGGAGCCTGTCCGTCCGGGACCGACAGGCTATTCCCACTCGATGGTGCCGGGCGGCTTGGAGGTTATGTCATAGACGACGCGGTTGACGCCCGGGACCTCGTTGACGATACGCGCCGCAACGGCGCCGAGAAAGCCCGCGTCGAAGGGGTAGAAGTCCGCCGTCATGCCGTCGGTGGAGGTGACGGCGCGCAGCGCGCACACATTCTCATAGCTGCGGTCGTCGCCCATCACGCCCACCGTGCGCACCGGCAGCAGCACCGCGAAGGCCTGCCAGATGGCGTCATGCAGGCCGGCCGCGCGGATCTCCTCGCGGAAGATCGCATCCGCCCGGCGCAGCGTCTCCAGCTTCTCCGGCGCGACCGCTCCCGGCATCCGGATCGCCAGCCCCGGCCCCGGAAAGGGGTGGCGCCCGACAAAGGCCTCCGGCAGGCCGAGCTCGCGGCCGAGCGCGCGCGCCTCGTCCTTGAAGAGCATCCGAAGCGGCTCCACCAGCTCCATGTTCATGCGCTCGGGCAGCCCGCCCACATTGTGATGCGACTTGATGGTGACCGAGGGGCCGCCGTCGAAAGCCACCGACTCGATCACATCCGGGTAGAGCGTGCCCTGGGCGAGGAACTCCGCGCCGCCGAGGCGCGCGGCCTCGGCCTCGAACAGCTCGACGAAGGCGCGGCCGATGGCCTTGCGCTTCGCCTCGGGGTCCTCCAGCCCGGCGAGCCGTTCGAGAAACAGCGACCCCGCATCGACATGCACGAGCGGAATGTTGAAATGCCCCCGGAAGAGGCCGACCACCTCCTCGGCCTCGCCGGCGCGCATCAGGCCGGTATCGACGAAGATGCAGGTGAGCCGGTCGCCGACGGCCTCATGCAGCAGCAGCGCGGTGACGGCGCTGTCCACGCCGCCGGAAAGCCCGCACACCACGCGCCCGGCGCCGATCTGCTCCCGCAGCCGCGCGATCGCCGTCTCGCGGAAGGCGGCCATCGACCAGTCGCCCGGCGCGCCGGCGATGGCGCGCACGAAATTGCGGATCAGCCGCGCCCCGTCCGGCGTGTGGGCGACTTCGGGATGGAACTGGACGCCATAGAGCGCGCGGCGCTCGTCGGCGATGGCGGCGAAGGGCGCGGACTCGCTCCGCGCCACCGGCCGGAAGCCTTCGGGCAGGGTCTCCACCCGGTCGCCATGGCTCATCCAGACCGGATAGCGCTCTCCGGCGCGCCAGACGCCGTCGAACAGCGCGCAATCCGCCGCGACCTCGACGCTCGCCCGGCCGAACTCGCGCCGCTCGGCTGCGCTCACGCGCGCGCCGAAATGCGCCGCCATCGCCTGCTGGCCGTAGCAGATGGCGAGCACCGGCAGGCCCGCCTCGAAGAGCGCCGGCGAGGCCGGCGGCCCGTCGCCGGACGCGACCGAAGCCGGCCCGCCCGAAAGCAGGAGCGCGACCGGCGCGAACGCCCGGATGAACGCGCCATCGACCCGGTTGCAGGGATGCACCTCGCAATAGACGCCGGCCTCCCGCACCCGGCGGGCGATCAACTGCGTCACCTGGCTGCCGAAATCGACGATCAGAACCCGGGCGTTCTCGCCGCCGCCGCTCACCGCCGATCGTCCAGCCGGGCGGCGATGGTGCGCGCCAGCAGCTTGATCTCGCCGCGCAGGTCCTGGACCAGCTCGGTGCGCCCGGCCTGGAGCTCGTCGCGAAGCTGGGTCAGCGCCAGGTCGATATTGGCGACATGCCGGCGCATGGCGTCGTCCAGGCTGCCGCGCGGGGCCGTCTCGACCAGGCGGCGCAGCAGCGCCTGGGTCTCGATCTGGTCCTCGGCCAGTTGCGTGAGCGCCTGCTGCTCGCTGCGCAGCTGCTCGACCAGCCCGCCCAGCGACTCGGCCATGCCCTCCAGGCTGCGATTGACCGAATGGCGCCCCTCTTCCGCCCGTCCGACGATCCGGCGCAAATCCTCCAGATTTTCCGCCGTCGTCTCCAGCAGGGCCTGGATATAGGCCGGCACCGACTGGTCGCCGTCGGGGAGGCCGACGCCGCTGGCGCCGAGGCGGGTGCGCGAGGACAGCCACTCCTCCAGCTCGTTCAGGAAGCGGCTGGAGGCCTGGGAGGCCTGCAGGTCGAGAAAGCCGACCACCAGCGCGCCCGACAGGCCGAACAGCGAGGAGCTGAACGCGGTGCCCATGCCGGCCAGCGGCGCGTCCAGGCCCCTCTTCAACTCCTCGAACACGCCGGTGAGATTGCCGGCGGCGATCTCCAGCCCGGCGATCACATCGCCGATGGCCGAGACGGTCTGGATCAGGCCCCAGAAGGTGCCGATCAGGCCGAGAAAGATCAGCAGGCCGGCCAGATAGCGCGCCGTCTCGCCGGCTTCCTCCACCCGCGACGCCACCCCGTCCAGGATCGAGCGCATCGAGACGGCGGAGAAGCGCACCGGCGCCTCCTCGGCAAATGCGGTGGCCAGCGTGGCCAGCAGGCGCGGCTTCGGCGGCTCCGGCCTGCCGGGGGCCGGATTGCGGATCGCGTCCATCCAGGCGATCTCGCGCGAGAAGCGCAGCACATGGCGGAAATTATAGGCGATGCCGATCAGCAGCACGCCCAGGATCAGGCCGTTCAGCGCCGGGTTCGCCATGAAGGCCCCGGCCAGCGGGCCGATCAGCAGCGCCGCCACCGCCGCGACGACGGCGACGAACACGGCCATGCGGACCAGATAGGGGTCGGTGCGGATCACGTCGGGCCGCCAACCGCGCCGCGCCGGGCCGGCGCGCTCAACTCCGCGCGACCAGGACCACATCCACGCGGTCCAGCGGCTCCTCCTCCGCCGACAGGGCCCAGGCCGCGATACGCGACGGCGGCACGCCGGCGGCGATCAGGAAGCTGCGCACCTCCATGGCGCGCGAAAGCGCCGTACGCCGGGCCAGGATGTCGTCGTCGCCGGGGCGGGCAAAGGCGCGCACCTCTACCCGGTGGCTGTCGGTCGCCTTCGCGGCGAAGCCGAGCAGCCGGTCTCGTTCCGTCTCGCCGAGTGTGGTGTCGCCCGGCGCGTAGAGCAGGCGTTCGGAGAGAGCGTCCGACGCATGGGCTACGGGCGGGCGGGCGGCCGCATCGACGGTGAGCCGCCGGCGCGGGGGGGCGGTCGGGCGGAGGGCGGTCGTCGCCATTCCGGCCGGCGCCGGCAAGGCCGTCCCGCCGGCGCTTCGGGGCGCGCTCGTCTCCGGCGGCGGCGGCGGCAGGCGGAAGGCCGGCGCGGCGTTTGCCGGCGCTTCGGCGGTGGCTGGCGCGGCGGCCCCCTGCGCCGGCGGCGGGGCCGCGATCGGTCGGGCCTCGACGGGTTTCAGCGGCGGTGGCTTTGCCGCCAGGGCGGCGGTCGGCGGCGGCGGGGCAGGCTGGAGGGCGGGCGCCTTGGGCAGTTCCACCGGTGCCGGCGGGGCGCCGGCGCGCGGATTTGAGGCGAGCCGCGCCGGGGCCGGTCCGCTGTCGGGCGCGAGCGCGATGTTGCGGCCTTGGGGCGGCGCGAGCCGGGGCGCATGGATCTCGCGCTTCCGAAGCGGGACATAGCCCGATGCGTCTGCCTCTGTCTTCGTCTCCAGGGTCGCTGCGCGGCGACCGGTATAGGCTCTGAGCGGCGGCGTAATCGGCGCGGTCTCCGCGCGCGGCAGGACGGCCTTCGGCATAGGCGAGGCCTGGATCGGCCGCAGCGGCAGCGCGCCCTGAGTCCGGACCGGATCGCTTGCCGCTGGCGGGCGTTCGGCCATGGCCGGCTCGCGCGGCGTCTCTTCTGCGGGCTTTACCGGCGGTGGTGGCGGCAGCCGCGTCCGCGCCTGGCGGCGAGTCTCCAGCCGGTCGATCGCGCCCAGGTCGATCGTCACCGACCGCTCGCCTTGCGCGCGCCAGCGCGCGCCGCCGCTGTCGATGACCAGAGTCTCCCCCGCATCGGCGCCATCGAGCGCAGGCAACAGCAGCAGCACGGTGACCGCCGCCAGAATGGAGCGACCCTTCGCCATCGACCCCTTCATCGCGGCGTGAGCGGAACTGCCAATATCCTAGGCCACCCGTTCCGGCCGCGCAAGCGACGCGGCCGCCAGGATGCGGCGGAGCGCTTCGTGCAGGCGCTCGTTGGCGGCCAGCACTTCGCCGCTGTCCAGCCCGCTCTCGCCGCCGCCGATATCGGTCGCCACGCCTCCGGCCTCGCGCACCAGCAGCAGGCCGGCGGCGATGTCCTGGCGTTGCAGGCCGGCGTGCCAGAAGCCGTCGAGGCGGCCTTCCGCCACCCAGGCGAGGTCGAGCGCGGCCGCCCCGAAACGGCGGAGGCTCGCCCCGGCCCGCTTGAGCGCCCCGGCCTGACGCAGATAGGCGAGTTGCGCTTCGGCGTCCGGCCGGGCCGCCTCGCCCGAGGCCAGCACGCAAAGCGGCAGCTGCCAGCGCGGCGAGACCCGCAGCCGGCGATTGTCGAGATAGGCGCCGGCGCCGCGCGCCGCCCAGTAGCTGTCGCCGGTCACCGGATTGTGGACCACCGCCGCGATCGGCTCGTTGTCGCGCTCCAGCGCGATGGAGATGGAGAAATGGGGGATGCCGTGCAGGAAGTTGCCGGCGCCGTCGAGCGGATCGACGACCCAGCGGTTGCTGGTGTCGGAGCCGGCGACCGCGCCGCCCTCCTCCAGCAGGAAGCCGTAGCGCGGACGGGCGCGCTCCAGCTCGGCGACGATGCGCCGCCCGGCCTCGCGGTCGGCGATCGAGACGAACTCGCCCGGCCCCTTCTCCGAGACCTGCAGATGCTCGACCTCGCCGAAGTCGCGCGCCAGCCCGCGCGCGGCGGCGTGGGCGGCGCGCAGCATGACGTTGATTTCCGCCGGGCGGCGCATGGGCGTCAGTCCTTCGCCCGCTCCACATAGCTGAGGTCGTTGGGGTTGACGACGATCCGCGCGCCGATGCGGATATGCGGCGGCACCATGACCCGCACGCCGTTTTCCAGCAGCGCCGGCTTGTAGGAGGAGGAGGCCGTCTGCCCCTTCACCACCGGCTCCGCCTCGACCACTTCCAGCGCGATCCGGGTCGGCAGCTCGACGCCGACCGGCGCGCCCTCCACGGTCAGCACCTTGACCTCGACATCGTCGCGCAGGAAGGCCGCGCCCTCGCCGATGACGGCCCCGTCGAGCGCGAACTGCTCATAGGTCTCGCCGTCCATGAAGATGTAGCTCTCGCCCTCGGCGTAGAGGAACTGGCAGCGGCGCTCGTCGGTGGTCAGCCGCTCCACGCTGTCGGCGGTGCGCCAGCGCTCCTGGGTCTTCACGCCGGTCTTCAGGTCGCGCATCTCGACGGCGATGAAGGCGTTGCCCTTGCCCGGCAGGATCAGGTCGATCTTGAGCACCGCGCATTGGCGGCCGTCATGCTCGATGACATTGCCGGGACGGATGGTGTTGGCCTGGATTCGCATCGCTTCCTCGCGCCGGATAACGCCGCCCTTCTAAAGCCTTTCCCCCGAAAGGGAAACGCCGCGCCGGGCGCGCCCCTCCCGGACCGGGGCGGCCAGTCTTACAGAGAGGTAAGCAAACGATTTGATCCCGCGGCCGTCCCGTGCCAGTCTGCGATAAGTTGACAGTAGAGGGAGCGTAAGCGCGTCATGCGGAACCGGGAATCATATCGTCTTTGCTGCACAAACAGGGAATATCGTCGATCGGGAGCCGCCGTCGGCGCGGTCATGAGCGCCGGGCTGCTGGCGATCGGGCTTGCGGTGGCGCCGGTCCAGCTGGTCCGGGGCGCGGTCACCTGCGCCAGCTGGGCGCAGGGCACGCTGGCCGATGACGGAACCTGGACCGCCGGAGCGGCGAGCTCGGACACGGACGCCCGCACGGTCTGCACCAGCAACACCGTCAACGACACGTTGCGATTCACCGATCTCGAGGCAGCCAGCAACTATCCGGACCCGGCCACGACCGATCGTCTCGTCATCGACGTGTCCGACTCCGGCATCGGCTATGTCGATCTGCGCCTCGACGATAACGAAGATGGCGAGATGATCGTCACAGGCGCGCTCGGCGGCTCCGGGAAGAACGCAATTCGCTATATTCTGTCCGATCTGGAGCCCGGGCAGGAAGACGAGTATTTCAAGTTCACCTCCCTTGCCACGATCTCGGCTTCCGGAACAGAAAATCGGGGCATCTACGCCCGGAACATGGACACGGGCCATCGCGGCCGCCTCGAATGGACCAACGGCGGAGCCATCACCACAACCGGCAATCTTGGCCACGGCCTCGATGTTCGCTCCGACGCCGAAAGCGCCAAAGCGGAGGCGCGCGCGGTCAACAAGGGCGCCATCACGACCTCGGGGTCCGGGGCGCGCGGCGTTTACGCCAAGATCGAGGCGGGGTCGGGAACGGCGACCGCCATCAATGAGGCGACGGTCGCGACCAGCGGCGATCACCTCTATGTCGATGACGATTTCACTAATCCCGACAACCCCTACTTCGTCGGGTCCGACGGCGTTCGCGCGTGGAACCCCGGCGACGGAGACGCCGTCGCCACCAATGAAAGCGGCGCCAGCATTACGGTCCGGGGCAGTGCGGCGCGGGGGCTGACTGCACAGACGGAACGGGGCGGCACGGCCTTGGCGACGAACCGGGGCGCGGTCACGGCCGAGGGCGAAACCGGGGTCGAGGAAGATGTCTATCGCAGTTCGGCCGGGGTCTATGCCCTGTCGGTCGGCGGGCTGGCGCGCGCGGTGAACGAGCGCGGCGCCACGGTCACCACAGGCAAGCGAGACGCCGCCACCGGGACGATTACCGGCGGCGAGCGCGCTTACGGCGTCTTCGCCGGCAATCGGGAACATACCGGGCGCGCCGAAGCGGTGAACCGGGGCACGATCACCACCTATGGCGATGTGCTGAGCCAGGGCCCTTCCGAGGGTTCCAAGGCGCTTGAGGCCTGGTCCCAGCACAACTCCGCCTATGCGGAGAACAGCGGCGAGATCGCCACCTGGGGCCGGCGCGCCCATGGGGTGAACGCCAGCTCGGAAGGCGGCGGCCAGGACGAGTCGGCCGTGGCGGTGAACTCCGGGACCGTGACCGTGAAGGGCGATTTTCACGGCGATGGCGCGTTCGGCGTCCTCGCCGCGTCGCGCGGAGGAGCGCACACCAGGGCCGTCAACACCCCGTCGGGCCGCATCGTCTCGGAGGGCGATGGCGGCTACGCCATGCTGGCCTCCGCCCGGTCGAACGCCGGGGGTGGGGCGAGCGGCGATTCGACGGCGGTGAATCGCGGCGCGATTACCGTCACCGGAGATGTGGCGCTCTATGACAGCACCGGCGATGGCGCCAACGACCGCTGGAGGACCAGCACCGGGCAGGTCGCCTATGCGATGGATGGCGCCGCGACGACGGTCAATGAAGGCTCGATCCGGACGGAAGGCCAAGTCTCCTACGGCGCCGCCGCCTATTCGCGGACCGGGCGGGTTTCGGTCATCAATCGGGGGCGCATCGTGACCACCGGCGGGTCGAGCAGCACCCTGCCCGGCCAGGGCGGCAACGCGCAAGGCTCGCGGGGTATCAACGCCTCTTCCGGCAGCGGCGACGCGGTGCTGCTGAACGATGTCTCGGGCCATGTCGAGACCTCCGGCCAGCGGGCGTTCGCGATGATCGCGGAGATCGAGAACGATGGCGGCGCGCGCTCCGCCTCGGTCGAGATTCGCAATCGCGGCCGGGTCGTCACCACCGGGTCGAACGCCGACGCGATGGTCGCCCAGGCGCGACCCGGCGGCACGGCGGACAACCCGAACCAGGTGCGCGTCTTCAACGAGGCCGGCGCCTCGGTCTCGACCGCAGGCGACGGCTCGGGGGCCATGAACGGAAGCATCCAGGTCAACGCCGGCAATCCTTCGGGCGGGGCCGACGCCTACGGCTCGATCCTGGTCCGCAATGACGGAACGGTTTCGACTTCGGGCGGCCATGGTTCGGCTGGCTTCGACGTCGACAACGCCGCCGGACTGGGTGGGACCTTCTATTCGACCGATGGAACCGCCATCAATAATTCGGGCGATGTGACGCTGCACAACACCGGTTCCGTCACCGTCACCGGGCCGCGCGCGCGGGGGATGCAGGCCGTCGCCTTCGGCTCCGGCAAGGCGACCGTCATTGTCGATGGCGGCTCCGTCACGGCGAGCCACAACTCGACGACCGACGACAGCCTTGACGGAATCGGCATCTTTGCGAGCAGCGGCAGCGGCGGCGTCGAGGCCACCATCCGCAACGGCGCGACGATCACCGCGCCGAAAGCCCTGGAGCTGGACGGACCGGCGACGGTGCGCCTGCTGGACAGCACGCTCGACGGGCTGGTGACCTTCGGCGATGCGGCCGACCGCTTCACCATCAATGACGGGATCGTGCGCGGCAAGATCGCGATGGGCGGCGGCGACGACCGGGTGGTCTTCGAGGACAATGGCTATGTCGCCGGCGACATCGACTTCGGCGCCGGCGTGGACCGGCTCGACCTCGACGTGTTCCAGAGCTTCAACACGTCGGCCGCCGTGGTCATCAGCGGCAATATCTCCAGATTGGAGGAGTTCTACAAGCGTGGCAAGGGCGGCGCGCTGATCCGGGACGCCAGCTTCTCGGGCAGCAGCGCGACCATCGAGGACGGCACATTGCTCATCCAGGGCAACTTCGACCTCGGCCAGCACGGCACGCTGACGGTCCATGAGCAGGGCCGCCTCAGCGTGTTGGCGACGACCGGCGACGATGACGAGGTGGTGCTGCCGACGATCACGGCCGGCGGCGGCGTCTCGGCGGAGAACGGAAGCGGAAGCCAGACCGATGTGACCGTGTATCTCCAGAACGACGGGGAGACCCTGGCCACGGCGGAGCAGATGACTGACGGGCTCTGGGGCGCCGGCACGACATTCAGCGGAGATCGCATCCGCTACCGGACCGACGCCGGCTCCAATGGAGAGAGCGATCTCGGGGGCGCCGAGATCGGGGCCGATGGCGCGCCCGGGGAGGCCAGCGTCTCCGGGACGCCGGCCCAGATCCAGGTGGAACCGCTGGTCACGCCTCCGTCCAACGGCGGTTCGGGCGGCGGCGGCTCTACCGGCGGCGGTTCTACCGGTGGCGGCTCGGGCGGCGGCGGAGCCGCAGGCGTGCTGGTCGGCGGAGGCGTGTTGGCGCTTTTGCTGTCCTTCCTGGACTTCGGTCCGGCGGCGACCCTGCCGGCTCCGGGCGTCGAGCCCCGGCCCGGCTTCGCCCGGGCGCAGCTCGGCGAGTCGCAGTTCTGGACGCGCGATCTCGGCCAGTCGGCCGTCGTTCCGGCGAGCGGCGTCGAGCTCGGCATGGATGTGGCGCTGGGCGGTGGCTTTGCGCTCGGCGTCGCCATGGCGCCGGAGGTCTCGGCCCGGCGGGAGGACGGGTCCGGCGCGACCGGCCTGAGCGGCGGACGCTATGGACTGCAGGCTTCCTGGCGGGACGAGGGCCTGTTCGCCGGCTTCGGCCTGACGCGGGCGGACTGGCGCGCCGATGCGGCGTTCGAGAACCGGGCGCTCGGCGGGATGCTGCGCGGCCGGTTCGACGCGGAGCAGACCGACCTTCGCCTCGGCGCGGGCTTCCGGGTTGCGCTCGGCGGCGGCGTCACGCTCACGCCGAGCGCGGAGCTGTTCGCCGGCGAGATCGAGCAGGCGGGCTACCGCGCCGCCGGGCCGGTGTTCCGGGCCGCCATGCCGGAGGTCACGCAGCGCTATCGCGGCTGGAAGGCGGGCCTGGCGCTCGCCTCCGACTGGCGGGAGGGGCCGCAAGGCCTGAAGCTACGCCCGGCGCTGAAGCTGACCGCGATGCGCGCGCGCGCAAGCTCGGGAAGCTTCATGCTGGAGCAGTCCGACAGTCTCGGCCTGGTCACCACCTCCAACCGGGCCCGGCTGGCGGGCGCGCCCCGCACCGCGATCGGCCTCGGCGCGGGACTGGAGGCGACGGATGGCGAGGGCTTCAGCGTCCGATTCGGCTATGCCGGCGCCATCATCGACGGCGAGCAGAACCACGCGCTGGTCGCCGGGCTGAAGCTGCGCTTCTGACCGCCGCCCGACCGGGCGCTCCGGAAGGAAGGCGTCCAAAAGCGCCTCCGGAGCGGCCCGACGCCCCGGCGCCCCGCCCGGCTTGCCCTGCCGGGCGGGGCGTTCCATGTTGGCGGGGGCGTGTGAGGGAGCGGCGGTCGATGCGGGCGGCTGACGATATCTACGATCCGACCGATCCGGCGACCATCGCCGATCCCTATCCGGCGCTGGCGCGGCTCCGCGCCGAACGCCCGGTCGCGTGGAGCGAGCGGCTCAAGGCCTGGCTGCTCACCCGCTATGACGACTGTCTGGCGGCGCAGCGCGACCGGCGCTTCTCCGCCGAGCGCATGGCGGACTATTTCGACACGCTCCAGCCGGACCGCCGCGAGCGGCTCCGCCACGCCGAGGATGCGCTCCGGCGCTGGGCCGTCTTTCTCGACCCGCCGGAGCACACCCGCATCCGCTCCCATCTCAACGGACGCTTCACCACCGCCGCGCTCGCCGCCATGGGGCCGCGCATCGCCCGGCGCATCGACGCCCTGCTGGCCCCGGCGCTGCCGGCGGGAGCCATGGATTTCGTCGCCGACTTCGCCTATCCGCTGCCGGCCGGCGTCATCATGGAAATGCTGGGCGTGCCGGAGGCGCATCTGGACGCGGTGCAGGGCTGGAGCCACGATCTGGCGCTGTTCGTCGGCTCCTCGCAGGTCGCGCCGGACAAGCACGACCGCGCCGAAGCCGCCGCCGCCGGCCTCGCCGACCTCTTCCGCAGCCTGATCCGCGCGCGCCGCCGGGAGCCGGGAGAGGACCTGATCTCCGCGCTCGCAGCCCGCGACGACCTCGCGGACGAGGCGCTCGCCGCCAACTGCATGCTGCTGCTGTTCGCCGGCCACGAGACCACCACCGGCCTGCTCGCCAACGGCCTGATGCGGCTCATCCGCCATCCCGACCAGCAGCGCCTGCTGCGCCGTGAGCCGGAGCGCGCCCCGGCGGCGGTGGAGGAGATGCTGCGCTTCGACTCGCCCGCCCCGGCCGTCTCGCGCATCGCCCGCGAGGAGGTGGCGCTGCGCGGCGCGCGCATCCGCCCCGGCGAGCGGCTCTTCCTGATGCTGAACGCCGCCAATCGCGACCCCGAGGCCTTCCCGGACCCGGATCGCTTCGACATCGCGCGGCAGAACGGACGCCAGATCGCCTTCGGCTTCGGCATTCATTTCTGCGTCGGCGCGCCGCTGGCGCGGCTGGAGGCGGCGCTCGCCCTGCCGCGCCTGATGGCCGGCATGGAGGAGATCGAGCTCGCCGCAAATGACCTGACATGGCGCGACGGGGTGAGCCTGCGCGGCCTGGTCTCGATGCCGATCCGCTTCCGCCCGCCGGGCGCGGCGGCGTCATGACGGCGGCGGAGCGCCCGGCGGTCGTCGAGGCGGCCGTCCGGCTCGCCCGGCGGCGCGGGGCCGGCGAGCCGGGCCTCGCGGCCTTCCTGGCGGCGCTCTGGGCCGACGCGCTGCCGGAGGAGGCGACGGCCGAGGGGCTGCTCGCCGCCGCCCGCTCGCTCTGGGCCTTCGGCGCAAGGCGCGCACCCGGCGAGGCGCTGGTGCGGGCCTTCAACGCGCCGGAAGACGCGCCCGGCGGGCGGCGCACCACCCTTGAGATCGTCCAGGACGACATGCCCTTCCTGGTCGATTCGGTGCGCGCGGAGATCAACCGCCTCGGCCTCGGGCTGCATCTGGTGGCCCATCCCGTCCTGCCGGTGGCGCGCGACGGCGCGGGAGTGCGGCAAGAGGGGGAGGGCCCGCGCGAATCCTTCATGCATGTGCAGGTGGAGGCGCTCGGCGACGCCGAGCTGCTGGACCGGCTGGCGGCCGCGATCGCCGATGTGCTGGCCGAGGTGCGGGCGGCGGTCGAGGACTGGCCGAAGATGCGCGCCCGGCTCCGCGAGCTGGCCGACGGCCTGGCGGCGGGCGCGCCGGAAGAGGAGCGCGACGAGGCGCGCGCCTTCCTGGAATGGGCGGACGACAACCGTTTCACCTTTCTGGGGTATCGCGGCTTCACGCTGACGGACGGCGCGACGGTCCGCGTCGAGGCCGAACCGGGCAGCGGCCTCGGCGTGCTGCGCGAGGACCGCATCGCCGCCGCCGGCGAGCTGGTCGGCTTCGACAGCCTCGCCCCGGAGACCTTTCCGGCGCTGGCGGAGCCGGAACTGCTGCGCATCGGCAAGTCGGCGAGGCGCGCGCGCGTGCACCGGCCGAGCCGCATGGACGCCTTCATGCTCTCGCGCCTCGACGCGAGCGGGCGGGTCGTCGGCCTCGACCGCTTCGTTGGCCTGTTCACCTCCACGGTGCATCACTCCAGCCCCCGCGAGGCGCCGATCGTCGGGCGCAAGATCCGGGCGGTGATCGCGCGCGCCGGCTATCCCCCCGGCAGCCACAATGAGAAGGCGCTGCTGCACATCCTGGAGACCTATCCGCGCGACGAGCTGTTCGCCATCGAGACGGACGCGCTCGCGGCGACGGCGCGCGGCATTCTCGGCCTGCAGGACCGCCAGCGGGTGGCGCTGTTCGTGCGCCGCCACCGCTTCATGCCCTTCGCCACCTGCCTGGTGTTCTGCCCGCGCGAGCGCTACTCGACCGAATTGCGCGAGCGCTTCGTCGCCATCCTGGAAGACGGGCTCGGCGGCGCGATGGACAGCTTCGCCATCCAGATCGGCGACGACCCGATGGCGCGCCTGCAACTGCGCCTCGCGCTCGCCGCCGACGCGCCGGGCGAGGTCGCGCTGGCGGAGATCGAGCGCCGGCTGGCCCAGGCCGTCAGCAGCTGGGGAGACCGCCTCCAGGCGGCGCTGATCGCCCGCCATGGCGAGGAGCGCGGCCTCGAACTGGCGCGCCGCTACGCCCGCGCCTTCCCGACCGCCTGGCGCGAGCGCTTCGGCCCGGAAGAGGCCCCCGACGACATCGAGCGCCTGGAGCGCGCGGCGGTCGAGGGCGGGCTCGCCATCGCGCTCTACCGGCCGGAGGAAAGCGAGGCGCTCCGGCTCAAGCTCTGCCGGCGCGACCGGCCGATACCGCTCAGCGATGTGCTGCCGAGCCTGGAGAATATGGGCCTCAGGGTCATCGGCGAGGAACCCTTCGAGGTGCGCCCGGCGCATGGCGGCGCGGTCTGGGTTCACGACTTCTCCATGCGCCGGGCGTCCGGCCGGGAGACCGACCCGGAGGTCGTGCGCCAGCCGTTCGAGGAGTCTTTCGAGCGCCTCTGGCGGGGCGATATCGAGGATGACGGGCTGAATGCGCTGGTGCTGGAGGCCGGGCTGGACTGGCGGCGCATCCAGGTGCTGCGCGCCTTCTCGCGCTTCCTGCGCCAGGCCGGCGCGCCGTTCAGCCTGGCCTATATGGAGCGCACGCTGGGCCGCTACGGCGCGATCGCCCGGCGCATCCTGGCCGCCTTCGAGGCCCGCTTCGACCCCGCGCGCGCCGACGCCGGCCTGGCCGAGCGGCTCCGCCGCCGGGTGGAGGACGAGGACCTGCCGGCGGTCGAGAGCCTGGACGAGGACCGCATCCTGCGCGCCTTCCTGAACCTTGTTTTCGCGGCGGTGCGCACCAGCCATTACCGCATGGACGCCGATGGCGAGCCCCGGCCCTGGCTCTCCTTCAAGTTTCGCAGCGCCGACATCCCGGAACTGCCCGAGCCGCGCCCGCTCTTCGAGATTTTCGTCTATTCGCCGCGCATGGAGGGCGCGCATCTGCGCGGCGGCAAGGTGGCGCGCGGCGGCATCCGATGGTCGGACCGCCCGGAGGATTTCCGCACCGAAATCCTGGGCCTGATGAAGGCGCAGATGGTGAAGAACGCCGTCATCGTGCCGGTCGGCTCCAAGGGCGGCTTCGTGCTGAAGCGCCCGCCGCCGGCCGGCGACCGCGAGGCGCTGCAGGCCGAGGGCGTCGCCTGCTACCGCATCCTGCTGCGGGGCATGCTGGACCTGACCGACAATCTCGAGGGCGGCGCGGTTCGGCCCCCGGAAGGCGTGCTCCGCCACGACGATGACGACCCCTATCTGGTGGTGGCGGCCGACAAGGGCACCGCCACCTTCTCCGACCACGCCAACCGGGTGGCGGCCGACTACGGCTTCTGGCTCGGCGACGCCTTCGCCTCCGGCGGCCGGCGCGGCTACGACCACAAGGGCATGGGCATCACCGCGCGCGGGGGCTGGGAGTCGGTCAAGCGCCATTTCCGCGAGCTCGGGCGCGACATCGCCAGCCAGCCCTTCACCTGCGCCGGCGTCGGCGACATGTCGGGCGATGTGTTCGGCAACGCCATGCTGCTCGCGCCCGGCATGAAGCTGGTGGCGGCCTTCAACCATTTGCACATCTTCATCGATCCCGACCCGGACCCGAAGGCCGCACTGGCCGAGCGCCGGCGGCTGTTCGAACTGCCGCGCAGCAGCTGGGCGGATTACGACCCCGCGCTGCTCTCGCGGGGCGGCGGCGTGTTCGCGCGCGCCGGGCGGCGGATCGAGCTTGCGCCCGAAGCGGCGGCGCTGCTCGGGCTGCCGGAGGGCGCGGCGACGCCGAACGAGACCGTCCGCGCGATCCTGCGCGCGCCGGTCGATCTGCTCTGGTTCGGCGGCATCGGCGCTTATGTGAAGGCGGAGGACGAGAGCCATCTGGAGGTCGGCGACCGGGCCAACGACGCGGTGCGCATCGACGCGGGCGAGGTGCGCGCCCGCGCGGTCGGCGAGGGCGCCAATCTCGGCTGGACGCAGCGCGCCCGCATCGCCTATGCGCGCGCCGGCGGGCGCATCAACACGGATTTCATCGACAATTCGGGCGGCGTCGATACCTCCGACCGCGAGGTCAACATCAAGGTGCTGCTGGCCGCGGCCGGCGTCCGGGGCGAGCGGCGCAACCGCCTGCTGGAGAGCCTGACCGACGAGGTGGCCCGCCAGGTGCTGCGCAACAACTATCTCCAGTCCCAGGCGATTAGCATCGAGGAGGCCGATGCGCCGGCGCGGCTCGGCGCGCATCTGGCGCTGATGCGCGGGCTGGAGCGGGCCGGGCGGCTCGACCGGGCGCTCGAATTCCTGCCGGACGACGAGGCCGCCGCCGAACGCGAGGCAGAGGGCCGGGGCCTTACCCGCCCCGAGATCGCGGTGCTGCTGAGCTACGCCAAGACGGCGCTTTACGAGGAGCTGCTGGCCTCCGACCTGCCGGACGATCCGCGCCTCGAAGAGGACCTGCTGCTCTACTTCCCGAAGGCGCTGCGCGAGCCGTGCCGGGAGGCGGCCGCGCGCCACGGTCTCCGGCGCGAGATTCTGGCGACGCTGATCGTCAATCGCATCGTCAACCGGGCGGGCGTGTGCTTCGTCGAGTCGCTGAAGGAGCGCAGCGGCCGCGAGGCGAGCGATGTGGCCCGCGCCTTCACGGTGGCGCGCGCGGTGTTCGGCCTGCCGAAGCTCTGGGACGAGATCGAGGCGCTGGACGGCCAAGTGGCGGCGGAGACGCAGACCGCCATGCTGGGCGATGTGCTGCGGCTGCTGGAGCGGACCGGCCTCTGGCTCTTGCGCCATGTGCAGGCGCTCGACCTTGCGCCCAATCTGGCCGCCTTCGCCGGCCCGGTGGAGCAGCTCGCCGCCTGCCTGGAGCGGGTGACGCCCGAGACCGAGGCGCGGCTGCTGGCGGAGCGCGCGGAAGCGCTGGCCCATGCCGGCGCGCCCGAGGCGCTCGCCCGGCGCGTCGCGGCGCTCGACCTGCTGGCGGCGGGCCTCGACATTGCGCGCCTGGCGGAAGGCGGCGATGCGGAGGCGGCGGCCGCGGCCTATTTCGCCATCGGCGAGCGCTTCGGCTTCGGCTGGCTCGCCCGGCGCGCGAGCGCCTTTCCGGCCGAGACCGCCTGGCAGCGGCTTGCGGTCGAGACCCTGCTGGACGAGCTCCAGGACAGCCACGCGCGGCTCGCCGCCGCGGCGCTGTTCGAGCCGGGCTGGGAGGGGCGGAACGGCCCGGCGGTCGCGCGCTTCCGGCGAATGCTGGACGAGCTCCGCCAGCAGGAGACGCTCGATCCCGCCATGATGGCCGTGGTGGCGAGCCGCCTGCGGGCCCTGGCGCCGCCCGGCTGAGCCCCGGCTCGGCCCCGGCGGCGCTCTTGCGCGACTCGGGGGGCGGGCCTATGGTGCCGCCTTTCCTCGAACTGGCGCGGTCAGGCTCCCGAAGGCCGACGCGCACCCCGGGAGTGGCGCGCATATGAGCAAGATCAAGGTGGTGACGCCTGTCGTCGAACTGGACGGCGACGAGATGACGCGGATTATCTGGGCGTTCATCAAGGAAAAGCTGATCCTGCCCTATCTCGATATCGACCTGAAATATTACGACCTCTCGGTGCAGAAGCGCGACGAGACGGACGACCAAATCACCATCGACGCCGCCAACGCCATCAAGCATTACGGCGTCGGCGTCAAATGCGCGACGATCACGCCCGACGAGGACCGGGTGGAGGAGTTCGGCCTGAAGCAGATGTGGCGGTCGCCGAACGGCACCATCCGCAACATCATCAACGGCACGGTGTTCCGCGAGCCGATCATCTGCGCCAATGTCCCGCGCCTGGTGCCGGGCTGGACCAAGCCGATCGTCATCGGCCGCCACGCCTATGGCGACCAGTATCGGGCGACCGATTTCGTCGTTCCGGGCAAGGGCAAGCTCACCATTCGCTTCGAGCCGGAGGGCGGCGGCCCGGCGATCGAGCGCGAGGTGTTCGACTTCCCGGAAGGCGGCGTCGCCATGTCGATGTACAATCTCGACGAGTCGATCCGGGGCTTCGCGCGCTCCTGCTTCAACTATGCGCTGATGCGCAGCTATCCCTGCTTCATGTCCACCAAGAACACCATCCTGAAGGCCTATGACGGGCGCTTCCGGGACCTGTTCGCGGAGGTGTTCGAGGCCGAGTTCAAGGACCGCTTCGAGAAAGCGGACCTCTGGTACGAGCACCGGCTGATCGACGACATGGTGGCCCAGGCGATGAAGCTGGAGGGCGGCTATCTCTGGGCTTGCAAGAACTATGACGGCGATGTGCAGTCCGACACGGTGGCGCAGGGCTTCGGCTCGCTCGGCCTGATGACCTCGGTGCTGATGACGCCCGACGGCAAGACCATCGAGGCCGAGGCGGCGCACGGAACGGTCACGCGCCACTATCGCCAGCATCAGCAGGGCCAGGAGACCTCGACCAACTCCATCGCGTCGATCTTCGCCTGGACGCGCGGCCTCGACTATCGCGGGCGCTTCGACAACACGCCCGAGGTCTCGGAGTTCGCCCGCACGCTGGAGCGGGTCTGCATCGAGACGGTGGAAGGCGGCGAGATGACCAAGGACCTCGCCCTGCTGGTCGGCCCGGACCAGACCTGGCTCACCACCACCGGCTTCCTCGACGCCGTGGACCGTAACCTGAAACGCACGCTGGGCGCCTGAACGCTCCGGAAAGCGGCCCGGAGAGCGGGCCCGGCCTGCCGCCGGACCCGCTCCGCCGGCGCTATGCGCGCGCCGTTTCGGCCTCTTCGGCCGCGGGCACGGCGGCGCTGTCCTCGGACAGCGACTTGACCAGCCCCCAGGTCATGAACAGCAGGATGACCGAGATGGGCAGCGCGGCGGCGATCGAGGCGGTTTGCAGCGCCTGCAGGCCGCCGGCCAGCAGCAGCACCGCCGCGACGAAGCCCTCGCCCAGGCCCCAGACGATGCGGAAGCGCTGCGGCGGGTTGTCGTTGCCCATGGAGAGCATGGTGGTGATGACCAGCGTGCCGGAGTCCGACGAGGTGATGAACCAGGTCGCCAGCAGCAGCGTCGCCAGCGCCGACATCGCCCATTGCAGGGTGGAGAACTCGGTCAGCCGCTCGATGGTGCCGTAAAGCGCCGACGGCAGGTTCCAGGCCCGCACCAGATCGACGATGCCGGCCGCGCCGACGCCGCCCTCCGCCATGAGCTCCATGTAGATGGCGTTGCCGCCGAACATGCACAGCCAGAAGAAGGCGATGGTGGTCGGCACGAACAGCACGCCCACCATGAACTCGCGGATCGTCCGGCCGCGGCTGATGCGGGCGATGAACATGCCGACGAAGGGCGCCCAGGAAATCCACCAGCCCCAGTAGAAGATGGTCCAGCCGCCCTGCCAGGCGATTTCCTTCTCGGTGCCGGCGGTCCAGAAGCCCATCGGGATCACGTTCCACAGATAGTCGCCGATGGAGGTGACGAAGAAGCCCATCAGCCACTTGAACGGCCCGAAGAACAGGAAGAAGGCCAGCAGCACCACCGACAGCCAGATGTTCCACTCCGAGATGATGCGGATGCCGTTGCCGACGCCGGAGACGGCCGAGAGCGTGGCCACGATGGAGATCAGCACGATCAGCAGAATCTGCGTCGTCACGCCGGGATCGACGCCGAACAGCACATTCAGCCCGGTCGCCATCTGGTTGACGCCGAGGCCGAGCGAGGTGGCGACGCCGAACACCGTGCCGAACACCGCCAGCAGATCGACGCCATGCCCCACCGGGCCGTAGATGCGGTCGCCGATGATCGGATAGAGCGCCGAGCGCAGGGTCAGCGGCAGCTTCTTGCGGAAGCCGAAATAGGCGAGGCACAGGCCGATCATCACATAGATCGCCCAGCCGTGGAATCCCCAGTGGAAGTAGGTCACGCGCATGGCGTGCACGGCGCGGTTCATGTCCATGTCGGTCACGCCGGCGGCGTCCGCATGGGGATTGTTGGGGTAGCCGAAGGCGCCGGAATTGTCGAAATAGAACACCGGCTCCGCCACGCCGAAGAACAGGATGCCGATGCCGACGCCGGCGGAGAACAGCATCGCGAACCAGGAGAAATTGCTGAATTCCGGTCTCGAATCGTCATCGCCGAGGCGGATCGAGCCGTGCCGCGAGCACATCAGATAGAGGCAGACGAACACCAGCACGATGGCGACCAGGATGTAGTACCAGGCGAGCGACGCCTCGACCCAGCCGCGCACCGCCTTGTAGATGTCGCTCGCAAATTCGACATTCAGCACCGTGAACACCACGAAGGCGGCCACCATGCCTTTCGCCGCGAAGCCCATGCCGGAATGGAGGCCCTTCATCAGCCCCGCATCCGCAACCAGCCCCTCCTGCCTGTTCGTCGCCATGATATTCCCCTCTCTTTCTTTTTGCGCTTATTGCGGCTGCGCCTGCTGGCGCAGCCGGTCCTCCATGGCCGCCACCGCGGCCCCGGCGCCCCAATGCCGCGCCTTGAGCGCGCGCATGAGCGCCACCAGATTGTCGTCGCGGATCCGCTCCAGTTCGGCGACGGAGCGCCCGCCCGACTGGGCTTCCGTTTGCGCCACGATCCGTTCCGCCAGTTCGGCGGTCAACTCCGGCACATCCGTCAGCCGCGACCAAGGCTGCAACAGGCAGGGGCCGAACTGCAACAGGAAATGGCGCATTCCGGCCTCGCCGCCGGCGATGCGGTAGGTCTCGAACAGGCCCATCTGCGCCCAGCGCAAGCCGAATCCGAAGCGGATCGCATCGTCGATCTCGCCGGTGGTCGCCACGCCGTCCTTCACCAGCCAGAGCGCCTCGCGCCAGACCGCCTCCAGCAGCCGGTCGGCGATATGGGCGTCGATCTCCCGGCGGACCCGCAGCACCTGCATCCCGAGGCCGGCGAGGAAGGCCTCCGCTCGCGCCACTATTTCCGGGTCGTTCGCCGGGCTCGCCACCAGCTCCACCAGCGGCAGCAGATAGACCGGCGCGAAGGGATGCGCGACCAGCACGCGCTCCGGGCGGGCAAGCCCGGTCTGCAACTCCGAGGGCCGGAAGCCCGAGGTCGAGGAGGCGACCGGCGCCTCCGACGGCGCGGCCGCCTCGATGGCGGCGAGCGCGGCGCGCTTGGCGTCGAGGCGCTCGGGCGCGCTCTCCTGGATATAATCCGCCCCCGCCACGGCGTCGGCGAGCGACGGCGCAAAGCTGAGCGTCCCCTCCGCCGGCAGCGGCGCGTCCAGCAGCGCGGCGAGCGCGCGCCGGGCGTTGGCGAGCGTGCGGCGCACGCCGTGGGCGGCTTCGGGCGCGGGGTCCCAGACCGCGACATCGACGCCGTTCAGCACCAGCCGCGCGGTCCAGCCGGCGCCGATCACGCCCGCGCCGACGACCGCCGCGCGCGCTACCATCGCTTGCGAAGCTGCAGCCGGTCGCGGACTTCCGCCGGGCCCAGCAGGCGCACATTCATGGCCGCAAGGATGGTCGCCGCCCGCTCGACCAGCGCGCCGTTGCTGGCCAGCCGCCCGCGCTCCAGCCAGATATTGTCCTCCAGCCCGACGCGCACATTGCCCCCGGCCAGCACCGCCTGCGCCACATAGGGCAGCTGCATCCGCCCGAGCGAGAAGGCCGACCAGGTCCAGCCCTCGGGCACCGCGCTCGTCATGGCGAGCAGCGAGGCCGGATCGGCCGGCGCGCCATAGGGCACGCCCATGCAGAGCTGGACCAGCACCGGATCGTCGATCAGCCCCTCGGCGCGCAGCTGCTTCGCCAGCCAGAGATGGCCGAGATCGAACACTTCCAGCTCCGGGCGCACGCCGAGCGCCTGGATGCGCCGGGCCATGGCGCGCAGCATGCCCGGCGTGTTGGTCATCACATAGTCGGCCTCGGCGAAATTCATCGTGCCGCAATCGAGCGAGCAGATTTCCGGCAGCAGCTCCTCGACATGCGCCATGCGCTCGGCGGCGCTCGCCATGTCGGTGCCGGCGGGGTCGGGCGGCAGCGGCGCCTCGGGCGGCCCCAGCACCAGGTCGCCGCCCATGCCGGTGGTCAGGTTGAGCACGATATCGACGCCGCTGTCGCGCAGCCGCGCCACCAGTTCGCGGTAGAGCGCGGGATCGCGCGCCGGCGCGCCGCTCTCGGGGTCGCGCACATGGCAATGCGCCACCGCCGCGCCGGCCTCGGCCGCCTCCACGCAGGCGGCCGCGATGCGCGCCGGCGAGGTCGGCACCAGGTCGGACTTGAGATGGCTCTGGCCGGAGCCGGTGACCGCGCAGGTGATGAAGCATTCCTGGAGCATGGGGCCGTCCCTCCCGCTCGATGTCCGCCCGCTACGCGCTACAGCCCGACCGCCTCCAGGGCCGCGCGCTGGCGCGCGGCGAGCGCGTCCGCATCGAAATCCCCGATCAGATCGTGGAACAGGCGATACCAGTTGACCTCGGCCCGCAGCCGCATGAAGACCGAGCCGAGGCCGATGGCGGCGCGGTCCATCAGCACGAATTCGCGCGGCGGGCGCACGCCGCCGACGCGCCGCAATTCGCGGTGCACGCGCGCGGCGACCGAGGCCCCGTAAAGGCCGCTCTCGCTCTCCTGGATCGGCCGGACGCGATCCTGCATCAGCGGCGCATAGACGAACTCGGCCCAGATGTTCAGCACCTCGATCAGCTCGCGCGAGGGGTTCTCGAAGCCCCAGTTCTCGTAAGCCTCGACCGCGAGCGCCTCGTCGCCGTCGCGGAGCGCGCGATAGAGGTCGATGGCGCCCTTGACGAAGGCCGGCGGGAAGACCCGGATGCAGCCGAAATCGAGCAGGTTGACGCCCCGGTCGGGCCGGATCGAATAGTTGCCGAGATGCGGGTCGCCATGGATGACGCCGCACTCGTAGAAGGGCGCATACCAGGCCCGGAACATGTTGTGGGCGATGCGGTTGCGCGCCTCGACCGGCAGATCGACCGCCTCCAGCAGCGGCCGACCCTCGACCCAGGTCATGGTCAGCAGCCGGTCGGTCGAAAGCGCTTCCAGCGGCTCCGGCACGGTGACGCCCGGCTCGTCCGCCAGCATGGCGCGGTAGAGCCGCATCTGCCTCGCCTCGCGGCGATAGTCGAGCTCCTCGCGCAACCTGGCGGAGAGCTCCTCGAACACGCCGTCGGTGCGCACCGCCCGGTCGCGCCGCTCCCAGATCGCCAGCACCAGGCGCAGCTGCTTCAGGTCGGCCTCCACCACCGAGGCCATGTCGGGATATTGCAGCTTGCAGGCAAGCGGGGTTCCGTCCTCGGCCGTCGCGCGGTGCACCTGGCCGAGCGAGGCTGCGTGGGCGGCGGTGCGCTCGAACGCGCCGAAGCGCCCGCGCCAGTCGGGGCCGAGCTCGCCCGCCATGCGACGGCGCACGAACGGCCAGCCCATGGAGGGGGCGTCGGCCTGCAGCTGGCGCAACTCCTCGGCATAGGCCGACGGCAGCGCGTCCGGGATGGTGGCCAGGATTTGCGCCACCTTCATCAGCGGCCCCTTGAGGCCGCCGACGGCGCGCGTCAGTTCGCGCGCATGGGCGTCGCGGTCGAAATCGCGCCCGAGCAGCCGCCGGCCGGCATAGCCGGCCGCGAGGCCGCCGACCGCCCCGCCGATGCGCGCAACGCGGCGTATCTGCCCGCCGAGGCGAGCCTCCTCGCCGGCGCTCACAGCGCCTCCAGCTCATCGACGAAGCCGGCGAGCCGTTCCAGCCCCCGGTCCCAGAAGGCCGGGTCGCGGGCGTCGAGGCCGAAGGGCTCCAGCAGCGCGCCATAGGGTTTCGAGCCGCCGGCCGCCAGCAGGTCGAGATAATGGCGCTCGAAATCCTCGAGGCCCTCCTCATGGACGGCGTAGAGCGCGTTCACCAGGCAGTCGCCGAAGGCGTAGGCATAGACATAGAACGGCGCGTGTATGAAATGGCCGATATAGGTCCAGAAGACGCGATAGGCGTCGTCGAAGACGAAGGCGTCGCCCAGGCTCTCGCGCTGCGTTTCCATCCAGATATCGCCGATCTCCTCGACCGAAAGCTCGGCCTCTGCGCGCGCGTCGTGCAGCCGGCGCTCGAACTCGAAGAAGGCGATCTGGCGCACCACGGTGTTCAGCATGTCCTCCACCTTGGCGGCCAGCAGCGCGCGCCGGGCCTCGGGCGGGGCCGTCTTCAGCATGGCCTGGAAGGTCAGCATCTCGCCGAACACCGAAGCCGTCTCGGCGAGCGTCAGCGGCGTTCCGGCGAGCAGATGGCCGCGCTCGCCCGCCAGCAGCTGGTGCACGCCATGGCCGAGCTCGTGCGCGAGCACCATGACGTCGCGCGCGCGCCCCTGGAAGTTGAGCAGGAGATAGGGATGCGCCCCCGGCACGGTGGGGTGCGAGAAGGCGCCGGGCGCCTTGCCGGGACGCGGCGCGGCGTCGATCCAGGCATGGTCGAAGAAGCGCCGCCCGAGCGCGCCCATGCGCGGCGAGAAGCCGTCATAGGCCCCGAGCACCGCGTCGCGCGCCTCCGCCCAGGAGAAGCGGCGCTCGTCGGCGTCCGGCAGCGGCGCATTGCGGTCCCACCAGGGCAGCCGGTCGCGCCCGAACCAGCGGGCCTTCAGCCGGTAATAGCGGTGCGAGAGGCGCGGATAGGCCCGCTTGACCGCCGCCACCAGGGCGTCCACCACCTCGTCCTCGACCCGGTTGGCGAGATTGCGGCGCGAGACCGGCCGGGCGAAGCCGCGCCAGCGGTCGTCGATCTCGCGGTCCTTGGCGAGCGTGTTGAAGATATGCGCAAAGAGGCGCGCATTCTCGCCCAGCACCGAGGCGAGCGAGGCCGCGGCGGCGGCGCGCATGCCGGCGTCGGGATCGGAGAGCCGGTCGAGCGCCTCCGCCCCGGTCAGCCGGCGGTCGCGCAAGGGGAAGCGGAGCGCGGCGAAGGTCTCGTCGAAGAGCCTGACCCAGGCGGCGCGCCCGGCGCTCTCGCGGTCCAGCAGCAGGCGCTCCATGTCTTCCGCGAGGCGATAGGGGCGCCACGCGCGGCAATCCGCCAGCCAGTTCTCGTAGCGGGCCAGGCGCGGGCTTTCCGCCAGCCTGGCGGCAAAGGCGTCGTCGTCGATGGCGGCCAGTTCGAGCTCGAAGAACACCGCATGGGCGGCGATCGCCGTCACCCGCTCCTGCACGGTCTGCTGGAAGCGCCCGGTCTCGGCGGACTCCATGTCGCCGGCATGCAGCAGGCCGGCATAGCTCATCAGGCGCGACAGCCGCTCGTCGAGCCGCTCCCAGGCTTCCACCGCCTCGGCCAGTTCGTCGCCGTCGAGGCCCGCCAGCCGCCCCTTCCAGCGCCCGGCGAAGGCGTGCGCTTCCTCGTCGGCGCGGTCGAGGTCGCGCGCGACATCCTCGCCTTCCGGCGCGCTGTAGAGGTCGGTCAGGTCCCAGGCCGGCAGGGAGCCGGTTTCGCTGGCGCCGTCGGGCATTGCATACTCTCCCCGGATCGTCGAGCATCATACAGGGGGTCGCCATGAATCTGGAAAGCTATCGCGCCTGGAGCAGCCTGCCGGCCATGTTCTTCGAGGTCGCGGCGCGCGAGGGGAGCAAGCCCTTCCTCTGGGCGAAGGCCGGCGACGACTGGACCTGCCGGAGTTTCGACGAAACCGCCGAGGCCGTCAGCCGGCTGGCCTCGGGCCTCCGCCGGCTCGGAGTCGCGCCCGGAGACCGGGTGGCGCTGGTGTCGGAGAACCGCCCGGAATGGCTGATCGCCGATCTCGCCATCATGACCGCCGGCGGCGTCACCGTGCCGGCCTATGTCACCAACACCGAGGCCGACCACCGCCATATCCTGACCGACAGCGGAGCGAGCGCGGTCATCGTCTCCACCGCCCGGCTCGCCGGCCCGCTGCTGGCGGCGGCCGCCGGATGCGAGAGCGTGAAGGCGGTCATCGCCATGGAGCCGGCGGAGGCCCCGGAGGGCGCGCCGCCGGTCGCCGGGTGGGAGGAGGCGCTCGCCGAAGACGACGGCGCCGGGCCGCATGAGGCCGCGCGCGGCGATCTCGCCTGCCTGATCTACACCTCCGGCACCGGCGGCGCGCCCAAGGGCGTCATGCTTTCGCATGGCGCGATCCTCTGCAACTGCATGGGGGCCTTCGACCTGTTGACCGAGCTCGGCCTGGAGGATGAGGTGTTCCTCTCCTTCCTGCCGCTCTCGCACGCCTATGAGCACACGGCCGGGCTGTTCTTCCCGATGTCGATCGGCGCGCAGATCTACTATGCCGAGAGCATCGAGGCGCTGGCCCGCAACATGACCGAGGCGCGCCCGACGATCATGACCGCGGTGCCGCGCCTCTACGAGACCATGCACGGGCGCATCGCCGCCGGGCTGAAGACCCAGCCGGCGCTCCGCCGGCGGCTGTTCGAGCGCACGGTCGCGCTCGGCCGCAAGGCGCATGAGGACCCGGCGAGCCTCGGCTTCGGCGAGCGGCTGGCGAACCGGCTGCTGGACCGGCTGGTGCGCCGCAAGGTGCGCGAGCGCTTCGGCGGGCGCATCAAGGCGCTGGTCTCGGGCGGCGCGCCGCTCAACCGGGAGATCGGCCTGTTCTTCACCGCGCTCGGCCTGCGCCTGTTGCAGGGCTACGGGCAGACCGAGACCGCCCCGGTGGTGAGCTGCAACCGTCCGGGCGACATGAAGATCGACAGCGTCGGGCCGCCGCTGGTCGGCGTCGAGGTCAAGCTCGCCGAGGACGACGAAATCCTGGTGCGCGGCGAGCTCAACATGCTCGGCTACTGGCGCCAGCCGGAAGCGACCGCCGCCGCGCTGGTCGATGGCTGGGTGCATACCGGCGATATCGGCGATATCGACGCCGACGGCCATATCCGCATCACCGACCGCAAGAAGGACATCATCGTCAATTCCGGCGGCGACACGCTCTCGCCGCAGCGCATCGAGGGCTTCCTCGCGCTGCAGCCGGAGATCGCGCAGGCCATGGTGATCGGCGACCGGCAGCCCTGGCTGGCGGCGCTGATCGTGCCGGACGAGGAGGCCGCGGCCGCCTGGGCGGGCGAGCGCGGCCGGCCGGGCGACCTCGCCGGCCTGGCGGGCGACGCGGACTTCCGCGCCTGGCTCGACGCGGCGGTGGAGCGCGCCAACGGCGAGCTGGCCCCGCCCGAGCGCGTGCGCCGCTTCGCGGTCGCGCCGGAGGCCTTCACCACCGACAATGCGATGCTGACGCCTTCGCTCAAGATCCGCCGTCACGCGATTCTCGAACGCCACGGGGAGGCGCTGGCGGCGCTCTACAAGTCCGGCGGGTGACGGGCCGGGGATATCTGTTCGCGGTCGCCTCCTCGATCGGCCTCGGCCTGGCGGTGGCCGCCTCGCGCGCGGCCTGGGAGGGCGGTACGACGCCGCTCTCCGTGGCGTCGGTGCGCGCGGTGGCGCTGGTGCTGCTGCTCTGGGCGCTCTGCCGCGCCAGCGGGCGGAGCCTGCGGCTGCCGAGGCGCGACCTGCTCGGCTGTCTCGGCCTGGGCGTGCTCGCGGCGCAGATGTTCTACGGCAATATCGGCGCGGTGGAGACCATCCCGGTCGGGCTGGCGGCGCTCTGCTTCTTCATCTATCCCCCGGTGGTGGGCGTGCTCGGGGCGGCGCTGGAGCGCCGGCGCCCGTCCGGCGCGGTCATGGGCGCGCTCGCGCTGGCCTTCGCCGGCGTCGGGCTGGCGCTCGGCGTCGGCTTCGAGGGGCTCGACCCGGAGGGCGTGCTGCTGGGCGTGACGGCGGGGCTCGCCTGCGCGCTCACCGTGGTCTGGCTCGGGCGCGGCTACGCCCATGCCGACCCGCTGGTCGTGATGTTCTGGTTCTCGCTGGTGGCGGCGGCGCTGCTCGGGCTCGCGGCGCTGGTCTCGGGCGATGTGCGCGCGCCGGTCACGCTCGCCGGCTGGGCCGGCGGCGTCGCCGTGGTGGTGTTGCAGGTGTCGTCGATCCCGCTCTATTTCGGCGCCGTGCGCCTGATCGGGGCGGAGAACACCTCGATGCTGAACAATCTCCAGCCCTTGACCAGCATCTTCGCCGCCTGGGCGCTCTACGCCGAGCGCCTCGGCCCCTGGCAATGGTGCGGCGCCGCCATGGTGGTGGGCGGCATCCTGTGGATGCAACTCAACCTCCGCCACCGCCCAGCCTGTTGACGGTCCGGGCTTTGGGGACTAATGCTTGCGGACTTGGGAGGGACGTGAGGATGATGCATCTTGATCGCCGCCGGCCCCGCCTCGCGACCATGCTGGCGATCGCCGCCCTGCTGACGGGAGCGGCGTTGCTCGCCGGGCCGGCGGAGGCCAAATCCACCAGTTTCGACACGGTGCCGGTCAATATCGCCGACGCCCCGGCGGTCCGCTGGCTCGGCGTGGAGCGGGCCGACCGGGCCAGCATCTTCGTCTGGGAGGCCAAGATGCCGGGCGGCGTGCTGTTCATCGAGGAGCTGGCGGCCAAGACCTACTGGCCGTCGGCGTTCCATTCGTCGGAGCGCAGCCTCGAAAATCTGTTCGAGCGGCATGGCTTCACGAACTTCCGCAATTTCGAGAGCACGGCGGCTTTCGGCAGCCAGTGGGGCTATGTCGCCCTGGCCACCGGGGGCGTCGGCGACTGCGTCGTCGGCGCGACGCTCGACAACGATCTCTTCTATCACGATGGCGAGGAAGGCGGGAAGCTGCGCGCCATCCTGGTGGATTGCGGCTCCGGCGCGACCGGCCGCCTCGGCGCGTGGGCCGGCTGGATGCGCTCGCTGAAGCGGGTTCCCGAAGGCTATAACGCCAAGCTGGACTAGCCCCGGAGCGGCGGCGATGCGCAGTTTGACGGGCGAGGAGGCGGCGACGGCGGCGGGGCTGCGGGCGGCGGCGGAGGCGACCTTGCGCGCCTGGCCGGAAGCGCGCGCGGTGCTGCTCTATGGCAGCCGCGCCGCCGGCGAGCCGCGCCCGGAAAGCGACTGGGACATCGCGCTGGTCACCCGCACGGCGCGCGACCTGCCCGCCGAGCGGCTGCCGATCTGCGACCTGCCGGGCCGGATCGCCCCGGCGGCGCTGCCGGAGGCGTGGCTGCGGGCCGAGGCCAACACGCGCGGCGCGCTCGCCTGCGACATCGCCCGCCACGGCGTGCTGCTGGCCGGCGAATGGACCCCGCCGCCCCTGGAGGACGCCCCCCGCATGAGCGCCCATCATTATGGTCGCGGGACTGTGCAGGCGGCCGGAGAACTGGACACCGGTCTGACCGCTCTTGCCAGGATCGACGGGCGCAGCCTCATGGCCGACGAGTGCGCTTGCGAGCGCTTTGAGCGCGGAACGTCGGACATGGCGAGGCTGCTGGCCAGGGCGGTGTTGCACCGTCGGGGCGTGGATTTCCAACCGACGCCCGACCTCTCGGTGCTCGGCCAGGCGGCGGCGGAGGCCGGCCAGGTCGCGCTGGGAGAGACGCTGAAGGCGATGAATGGCGGCCCCAAACGGCCTCGCAACGCGCCCTGGTGGGAGGACGGTTTGCCGGATGTCGGGGCGGCGACCCGCCGGCTCGGGTTGGCGCTGCGGCTCTGGCCGGAGGAACTGGCGGATGCGCTCGGGGACGACGACCCGGAGTTGGCCGCGGTGGCGCGCGTGTGCGCGGCCGCGCTCGCGAGGCGTCTGGCGCTCCTGGCCGCAGAGTTGCGCGCCGCGCCGGAGCCGGGCGAGGGGGTGCGCCTCTCCGACCTTGTCGCGGAGGCGCTGACATGCCGGCGCGCGCTGCCGGCGCTGCTGGACGAAGCCGGGGCGGCCTGCGCGGCGCTCGGCGGTCCGGCGGAACCGGGCTGAGACAGGGAGGGTCCCATGCGGGTGGTGATCACGGGCGGGGCCGGCTTTATCGGCCGGCGCCTCGCGCTCCGGCTGCTGGAGCTGAACGCGCTGACCGACGCCGCCGGCGTCGAGCGCCCGATCGAGCGCATCCTGCTGTTCGACCGCGCCGCGCCCGACCCGAGCCTGCTGCACGACCCCCGCGTCGAGGCCATGATCGGCGATATCGGCGATGCGGAGCAGGTGGCGGCGGCGATCGCGCCCGACACCGGCGCGGTGTTCCATCTGGCGGCGGTGGTGAGCGCGGGCGCGGAGGAGGATTTCGACCTCGGCATGACGGTCAATCTGGCCGGAACCATGAATGTGCTGGCCGCCGCCCGGCGGCTGCCGGCCCCGGCGCGTCTCGTCTTTTCCAGTTCGGTCGCGGTCTATGGCGGGGCCATGCCGGAGCGCATTCCCGACGGGCTGATGCTGAACCCGCAGACCTCCTACGGCGCGCAGAAGGCGATCGGCGAGCTGCTGGTGCAGGATTATGCGCGCAAGGGCTATGTCGATGGCCGGGCGCTGCGCTTCCCGACGATCGTGGTGCGCCCCGGCAAGCCCAACAAGGCGGCCTCCACCTGGGCCAGCTCCATCATCCGCGAGCCGCTGCAGGGCGAGGAGGCGGTCTGCCCGGTCGCGCCGGAGCAGGCGATGTATGTGCTCTCGCCGCGCAAGGTGGTGGCGGCGGTGCTGAAGGCGGCCGCGCTGCCGGCCGAGGCCTGGGGGCCGGCGCGGATGCTGGCCCTGCCGGGGCTGACGGTGACGGTCGCCGAGATGCTGGACGCGCTCCGCCGGGTCGCCGGCGCGCGCGTCGCGGCGCGGGTGCGCTTCGAGCCGGACCCCTTCATCCAGGAGATCGTAAACGGCTGGGCGACGCATTTCGACCCGGCGCGCGGGCAGGCGCTCGGCTTCGAGACCGACCGCGACTTCGAGGAAATCGTGCGCATCTTCATCGAGGACGAGCTCGGCGGCGAGTTCGCCGGATGAGCGCGCGGGCAGGCAGGAGCGATCCCGGGATGGGGCAGGGCGAGCGGTATGACGCGATCGTCATCGGGGCCGGGATTTCGGGCCTCTATCAGCTTTACCGGCTGAGAGAGCTCGGGCTCCGCGTGCGGGTGTTCGAGGCCGGGGGCGATGTGGGCGGCACCTGGTACTGGAACCGCTATCCCGGCGCGCGCTTCGATTCCGAGAGCTACAGCTACGGCTTCTCCTTCTCGAAGGAGCTGCTGGAGGAATGGGAGTGGAGCGAGCATTTCGCCGCCCAGCCGGAGACGCTGCGCTATGTCAACTTCGTCGCCGACAAGTTCGACCTGCGCCGCGACATCCGCTTCCGCACCCGCATCGCCAGCGCCGCCTGGGATGAAGGGGAGGGGCGCTGGCGGGTCGAGGCCGAGGACGGTCACCGGGCGTCGGCCACCTGGCTGATCACCGCCGTCGGCCCCCTCTCCGTGCCGCAAATGCCCGAGATCGAGGACATGGACGTCTTCGAGGGCCGCGCCTTCCACACCGCCGACTGGCCGCGCGAGCCGCTCTCGCTCGCCGGCAAGCGCGTCGGCGTCATCGGCACGGGCGCCACGGCCGTGCAGCTGATCCAGGAAGTCGCCCGCGAGGCCGGCCATCTCACCGTCTTCCAGCGCAGCCCCAACTGGTGCGCCCCCCTGCACAACAGCCCGATCGACGCGGAGGCCCAGGCGCGCATCAAGGCCGGCTACGACGCCCTCTTCGCCCATTGCCGCACCACCCATGGCGGCTTCATCCACGACGCCGACCGCCGCAAGGCCATGGCGGTCTCGCCCGAGGAGCGCGAGGCCTTCTGGGAGAAGCTCTATGGCGAGCCGGGCTTCGGCATCTGGATGGGCAATTTCCGCGACACCTTCGTCGATGAGGCCGCCAATCGCGCGCTCTCGGACTTCATGGCCCGCAAGATCCGCGAGCGCGTCCGCGACCCCGCCACGGCCGAGAAGCTGATCCCGAAGGACCACGGTTTCGGCACCCGCCGCGTGCCGATGGAGAGCGGCTATTACGAGGTCTATAACCGTTCCAATGTGCGTCTGGTGGATATCGAAGAGGCGCCCATCGAACGCATTACGCGCGCCGGCGTCGTCGCGGGCGGCGAGGAGCATCCGCTCGACATTCTGGTCTATGCGACCGGCTTCGACGCGGTGACCGGCGGCTTCGAGCGGATCGACATTCGCGGCCGGGACGGCCTCGCGCTGCGGGACAAGTGGGCCGAGGGGCCGCAGACCCTGCTCGGCCTGCAGGTGGCGGGCTTCCCCAACATGTTCACCCTGGTCGGCCCCCACAATGCCGCCTCCTTCTGCAACATTCCGCGCTGCAGCGAGCAGAATGTCGATTGGGTGACGGACTGCATCGGCTGGCTCACCGCCCGTGGCCTCGCGCGCATCGAGGCCACCGAAGAGGCGGAGCGCGAATGGACCGAGCATGTGCATGAGAGCGCCTCGCGCATGCTCTACACCAAGGTGGACAGCTGGTTCATGGGCGTGAATCCCAACCGGGCGGACAAGAGCCGGCGCATCTTCCTGCTCTATGGCGCGGGCCAGCCCGCCTATCGGGAGCGATGCGAGGCGTCGGCGGCGAACGGCTATGCCGGCTTCCGGCTCGCCTGAGCTTCCGGGCGCGCCTATGCTGGCCGTCGAAATCGCGGAACGAGACCGAAGACGGGAGCGAGACAGGCCATGGGCGAATTGACGGGTTCGGCGATCCTGGCGAAGGCGCTGCGCCGCCAGGGCTGCGAGGAACTGTTCTTCCTGATGGGCGGCCCGATGCTGCTGGCCGAGACGGAATGCGCCAATGAGGGCATCCGCATGATCGATGTGCGCCACGAGCAGGCGGCGGCGATGATGGCGCATGCGTATGCGCGGCTGCGCACCCGGCCGGCCGCCTGCATGGCGGCCTCCGGGCCGGGGGTCACCAATCTGGTCACGGGGCTGTGCAACGCGCTGGTCGATTGCACGCCGGTGGTGGCGGTGGGCGGCTGCTCGCCGGTCGGCCAGTTCGGCAAGGATGTGTTCCAGGAAATCGACCAGATGCGCATCATGGAGGGCTGCGTGAAGTGGTCGGCCCGCATCTACGATCCGCGCCGCATCCCCGAGATCGTCGATATCGCCTTCCAGCAGTCCATGGCCGGCAAGCCCGGCCCGGTCTATCTCGATCTGCCGGGCGATGTGCTCTACCGGAAGGTCCCGGAGGAGGAGATCGACTGGACCACCTCCGGGCGCCCGCTGCTGAAGAGCCGCCCGGCCGGTCAGCAGGAGCTGATCGACGAGACCGCGCGGCTGCTGGCGGAATCCGAACGCCCGGTGATGGTCTCCGGCTCCGGCATTCTCTGGTCGGAAGCCTCCGAGGCGATGGAGCGCTTCGTCGAGGCCTCCGGCATTCCCTTCTACACCACGCCCCAGGGGCGCGGCGTGGTGCCGGAGGACCATCCCTGGCATTACGCCACCATGCGCTCGACCGCCTTTCGCGAGGCGGACTGCATCCTGATCCTCGGCACGCGGCTGAACTATATCGTCGGCCACGCCGCGCCGCCGCGCTTCAATGCGGACGCGCGCATCGTGCGCATCGATATCGACCAGACCGAGATCGCCCAGAGCCCGCGCCCGATCGATATCGGCATCGTGGCGGATGTGCGCACCGCGCTCGACCAGCTGATCGCCGCCATCGACGGGCGCTTCGACGCCGACCGCTTCCGCCCCTGGCGCGACCGGCTGGCGGAGGGCGAGGCGGAGAAGCGCGCCCGGCCCGGCGGCAATGCGCAGTCGGACGAGACGCCGATCCATCCGCTGCGGCTCTGCGAGGAGGTCAAGGACTTCATGAACCGCGACGCGGTGCTGGTGGTGGACGGCCAGGAGATCCTGAATTACGGGCGCCAGTCCATGCCGACCTACGCGCCGGGCCACCGGCTGAACTCCGGGCCGTTCGGCACCATGGGCGTCGGCCTGCCCTACGCCATCGGCGCCAAGGTCGCCAAGCCCGACAAGCAGGTCATCTGCGTGCATGGCGACGGCTCCATGGGGCTGAACGCCATGGAGCTGGAAGCCGCCCAGCGCCAGGGCATTCCGGTGCTGGTGGTGATCAGCTGCAATGGCGGCTGGACGGCCGATCCGGGCCGCGAGAAGATCGGGCGCGACCTCGGCTATGTGCGCTTCGACCGCATCGCCGAAGCGCTCGGCTGCTATGGCGAGCAGGTGGAGGAGCCGGGCGAGATCCGCGCCGCGCTGGAGCGCGGGCAGGCGGAGGTGGACAAGGGCCGGGTCGCGGTCATCAATGTCGTCACCGACTATCGGGCCCGCGCCGGCACGGTCGCTTTCGCACAATATTCCACCTGATGGCGCGGGCGCCGCGCCCCGCGTGGGCGGCCTTCGCGCTGGCGCTGCTGCTGGCCGCGCCGCCGGCGGCCGCCGCTCCGCCTGCGGAGGGCGCGTCGCCCCGGCAGGGCGCCCCGCCCCCGCCTCCGCTGGAGGCGCTGTTCGGCGGGCCGTTCGCGCTGACCGACCATAACGGGCGCCAGGTCACCGAGGCGACCTTCCGGGGCCGCTTCGCGCTGATCTATTTCGGCTACACCTTCTGCCCCGACCTCTGCCCGACCAACCTGCTGACCATGGCCGACGCGCTGGCGGCGCTGGGCGCGGAGGGCGAGCGGGTGCAGCCGCTGTTCGTCACCGTCGATCCGGAGCGCGACGGCCTGCCGGCGCTTCGCGACTATATGGCGCATTTCGGCGAGCGCTTCCTGGCCTTGCGCGGCGGGCCGGACGAGACCCGGGCGGCGCTCGAGGCCTGGCGCGTCCACCGCCGCAAGGTGACGGCGCAAGGCGGGGCGGCGGACGACTATCTGGTCGATCACGCCACGCTGACCTTCCTGATGGGGCCGGACGGGCGCTTCCGCACGCTGTTTCCCCACGACACGCCGGCGGAGAGGATGGCCCGCACGATCCGCCGCTATCTCGCCGCCGAGCCGTAGGCCCTTCCTTACAGCGGCTCGCCGCGCAGCAGCCGGGGCGGATCGCCGGCGACGCCCATGGCGTGGCGCATGAAGACGCGCTTGAGGCGCGGCAACCGCGCCACCGCCGCCAGGCCGAGCTGCCGGGCGGCCTGCGCCGGCGGCGCATCGGTCGAGAACAGGCGGTTCAGCCCGTCGGTGACCCCGGCCAGCAGCGCGCTCTCGGCCTGCTGCCGGCGCCGATAGGCCTCCAGCACCGGCGCGCCGCCGATGTCGAGGCCGAGCCGCCAGGCGTCCACCGCGCATTCGGCCAGCGCCGCCACGCCGCGCAGGCCCAGATTGAAGCCCTGCCCGGCGATCGGATGGAGCGCGGCGGCGGCGTCGCCGATCAGCGCCAGCCGCTCGGCCGTGAGCCGCTCGGCCAGCACCAGCCCGAGCGGCCAGGCCTCGCGCGGACCGACCGGCCCGAGCGCGCCCAGGAAGTCGCCGAAGCGCCAGGCGAGCTCCTGCCCGAAGCGCGCATCGTCCAGCCGCAACAGCGCCGCCGCCAGATCGCGGCGCTCGGTCCACACGATCGAGGAGCGGTGGCCGCCCTCGGGCGTGTCGATCATCGGCAGGATGGCGAACGGGCCGCCGGGCAGAAAGCGCTCATGCGCCACCTGCCCATGCGGCAGGGCGTGGCCGACGGTGGCCACCAGCGCCGTCTGCCGGTAGCTCCAGGCGAGCGCGGCGATACCGGCGGCGCGGCGGAGCGGCGAGTTGCGCCCGTCGGCGGCGACGATCAGCGGCGCTTCCAGCCGCCCGCCGCCGGCCAGATCGAGCCGGGCGAGGCCGCCGCTCCGCTCGGCGCCCGACGCGCGGTCCGCGAAGCGCCGGACGGCCTCGGGCGTGCGGTCCAGCAGGGCGGCGGCCGCCGCCCGGAGCAGCCGGTTCTCGACGATATAGCCGAAGGGGTCCGAGCCCACCTCGCGATGGTCGTAATGCAGGAAGACCGGGGCCGCGCCGTCGGTGATGCGGATGTCGGTCATCGCCTGGGCGTCGCCCGCGACCATGGGCCAGAGGCCGAGGGCCTCCAGCATCCGCGCCGACGCCTGCGAGATCGCGGTGGTGCGCCCGTCGTCGGGGCGCTCCGGCGGCGCGGGATCGACCAGCGCCGCCTTCAGCCCGGCCGAGGCGAAGCAGCGCGCCGCCACCGCCCCGATCAGCCCGCCGCCGACGATGATGGCGTCGAATCTGCCCATATTTCAGCCTTTCGCGAGCCGGCGGATCGAACAAGGCGATTTTTTAGGCATTTTCGGCCTCCGATCCGTCCGCTCCGATATTTTATCCAGCGAATAGAACATCTTGCAGAATTGGCCCGGTTCTTGTTGCGCAGAATCCCGGCCCGAGCGGCGGGCCGCCCAACCGAGGGGTGACAGACATGAAACTGATTGCGGCAATCATCAAGCCGTTCAAGCTCGACGAGGTCCGCGAGGCGCTGACCGGGCTCGGCCTGCAGGGGCTGACGGCCAGCGAGGTCAAGGGTTTCGGGCGCCAGAAGGGCCAGACCGAAATCTATCGCGGCGCCGAATATACGGTGAGCTTCCTGCCGAAGGTGAAGATCGAGGTGGCGGTCGAGGACGCAAGCTGCGAGGCGGCCGTCGAGGCGATCCGGCAGGCGGCCCATACCGGGCGCATCGGCGACGGCAAGATTTTCGTCAGCGACATCGGCCAGGCGGTGCGCATCCGCACCGGCGAGGCCGGCGTCGAAGCCCTGTAAGGAGGAGACAGCATCATGCGTTCGGTATTTGCGGGCCTTGCGGCCCTTGTCGCGCTGGCGGCCTCGCCCGCCCAGGCGGCCGTCGAAGGCGAGATCGCCTTCGTTTTCAACACCTTCTCGTTCCTCGTGCACGGCTTCCTGGTCATGCTGATGGCCGCCGGCTTCGCGATGCTGGAATCGGGCCTGGTGCGCGCGCGGAACACCGCCGCGATCTGCCTGAAGAACATCGCGCTCTACTCGCTCGCCGGCATTGCGTTCTACATCCTCGGCTACGCCGTGATGTACACGGATGTCGATGGCGGCTGGATCGGCTCGTTCAGCTTCTTCTACAACCCCTCCGAGGCCGAGCTCGCGCTGCTCAACGCCGAAGAGGCGACCCCCGAACAGGTGGCGGCGGTCGTCGAGGGCGGCTATTCGGTCATGTCGGACTGGTTCTTCCAGATGGTGTTCGTCGCGACCGCCGCCTCGATCGTGTCGGGCACGCTGGCGGAGCGCATCCGGGTGTTCCCGTTCCTGCTGTTCACCCTGCTGCTGGCGGCGCTGATCTATCCGATCCAGGCGTCCTGGGTCTGGGGCGGCGGCTGGCTCGCCGAGATGGGCTTCAGCGATTTCGCCGGCTCCACCCTGGTGCATTCCGCCGGCGGCTGGGCGGCGCTCGCAGGCGCCATCGTGCTCGGCGCGCGCAAGGGCAAATACGGCCCCGACGGCAAGGTGACGCCGATGCCCGGCGCCAATCTGCCGCTGGCGACGCTCGGAACCTTCATCCTGTGGTTCGGTTGGTTCGGCTTCAATGGCGGCTCGCAGCTGGCGCTGGGTTCTGCCCTGGACGCGGTGGCGATCTCCATCGTCTATGTGAACACCAATCTGGCCGCCGCCGCCGGCGTGCTGGTCGCGATGGCGGCGAGCTACGCCATCTATCGCAAGATCGACCTCACGCTCGCGCTCAATGGCGCGATCGCGGGCCTGGTGTCGATCACCGCCGGACCCGACCTGCAGAACCATGTTCTGGCGCTTGTCGTGGGCGGCGTCGGCGGCCTGCTGGTCGTGCTCGCGGTGCCGGTGCTCGACCGGCTGAAGATCGACGATGTGGTCGGCGCCATTCCGGCCCATCTGGTCGCCGGCGTCTGGGGCACGCTCGCGGTCGGCATTGTCGGCGGCGGCGATTTCAAGGTCCAGCTGCTGGGCGTCTTGGCGATCGGCGCCTTCGTCTTCACCCTGTCCTTCCTGGTCTGGCATGGGCTGAAGGCGGTCGTCGGCCTCAGGATCGCCGACGAGGCCGAGGATGACGGGCTCGACAAGTCCGAGCTCGGCATGGAGGCCTATCCGGAGTTCGGCCGGGGCTCCGCGCCGCACTTCTAGGCGGCCTCTCCCTTCGCGCCGGCGGGCGCGCGGCGCAAATGCGCTGCGCGCCCATGGCGTCGAAGGGAAATGCGGGCTACCGTCCGGGGCATTCGCTGCAGGAAGCTGCCTCGGATGTCGGACGGAGACGCTCTTCTGGAGGCGCGCGGCGTCGTCAAGCGCTTCGGCGCGCTGGTGGCGAACGACGCCATCGACCTCGAGGTCCGCGCCGGCGAAATCCACGCCTTGCTCGGCGAGAACGGCGCCGGCAAATCGACCCTGGTCAAGATCCTTTACGGCTCCTTGCAGGCGGACGCCGGCGCGATCCGCTGGCGGGGCCGCCCGCACGCCCCCGGCAACCCGGCCGAGGCGCGCGCGCTCGGCATCGGCATGGTGTTCCAGCATTTCTCGCTGTTCGAGGGGCTGACCGTGGCCGAGAACATCGCGCTGGCGCTGCCGCCGGACGCGGCCGGGGCCGGGCTCGCCGCCGACATCCGGGCGGTGTCGGAGGCTTACGGCCTGCCGCTCGACCCCGAGGCGCGCGTCGCCGCGCTGCCCGTGGGCCTGCGCCAGCGCATCGAAATCCTGCGCTGCCTGCTGCAACGCCCGCGCCTGCTGATCATGGACGAGCCGACCTCGGTGCTGACGCCGCAGGAGTCCGGGCGACTGTTCGACACGCTGCGCCGCCTGGCCGACGAGGGCTGCGCGGTGCTCTACATCACCCACCGGCTGGAGGAGGTGCGCCAGCTCTGCCATCGCGCCACCATCCTGCGCCGGGGCCGGGTGGCGGCGCGCGCCGACCCCGGAACCGCCGGAGTGGCGGAGCTCGCGCGCCTGATGGTGGGCGAGGGGGTGGAGGGCGCGGCGGCGCGCCCGGCCGCGGCGGCGGCCGGCCCGGTGCGCCTCGCGCTTCGCAGCCTCTCGCAGCCGGGCGAGGGGCCGTTCGGCGTCGCGCTCGACGACCTCTCGCTGGAGGTGCGCGGCGGCGAGATCGTCGGCGTCGCCGGCGTGGCGGGCAACGGCCAGGACGAGCTGTTCGCGGCGCTTTCCGGCGAGCGGCCGGCCTCGGAGGACGCCGCGATCGAGCTGGACGGCAGGCCCTGCGGCCGGGCCGGGCCGACGGCGCGCCGCCGGCTGGGCGCGGCCTTCATTCCCGAGGAGCGGCTCGGCCACGCCGCGATCCCCGAAATGCGGCTTTCCGAGAACGCGCTGCTGACGCGCCACGCCACCGACCGCGATCTGACGCGGCGCGGCCTGCTGCGGCCGGGCGGCGCGCGGCGTCTGGCCCGGCATGTCGCGGCGCGCTTCGATGTGCGCGCGTCCGGCGCCGATCCCCAGGCCGGGGCGCTCTCCGGCGGCAATCTGCAAAAGTTCGCGGTCGGGCGGGAGCTCGACCGGGAGCCGGGCGTGCTGGTGGTCAGCCAGCCGACCTGGGGCGTCGATGTCGGCGCGGCGGCGTCGATCCGGGGCGAACTCCGGGCGCTGGCCGGGCGCGGCGCCGCCGTGCTGGCGATCAGCCAGGACCTCGACGAAATCCTGGAGCTGTCGGACCGGATCGCGGTGATCTCGCGGGGCCGGCTCTCGCCGGCGCTGCCGGCGGCCGAGACCTCCCGGGAGGCCGTCGGCCTGCTGATGGGTGGGGCGGGCGGTTGATGCGCCTCGAACTGCGCCGCCGGCCGGAGGACTCGCGCCTCATGGTGTGGCTTGCGCCACTGCTGGCGCTCGGCCTCACGCTCCTGTTCGGCGCCGCCATGTTCGCCGCGCTCGGCCACGATCCCCTGCGCGGGCTTACAGTCTATTTCCTGGAGCCGCTGACCGACCCCTGGTCGCTGGAGGAGATCGTGGTCAAGGCGACGCCGCTGGCGCTGATCGGCGTCGGACTGGCGCTCGCCTTCCGCGCCAATGTCTGGAATATCGGCGCGGAGGGGCAATATACGCTGGGCGCGATCGCCGGCTCGATGCTGCCGGTCATGGCCCCCGACCTGCAGGGGCCGCTGCTGCTGCCGGCGATGCTGCTGCTGGGGGTGGTCGGCGGCATGGCCTGGGCGGCGCTGCCGGCCTTCTTCCGGGTCCGGTTCGGGGCCAGCGAGATTTTGACCTCGCTGATGCTGGTCTATGTCGCGCAATTGCTGCTGGACTGGCTGGTGCGCGGCCCCTGGCGCGACCCCGGCGGCTACAATTTCCCGGAATCGCGGCTGTTCGAGGCGGTGGCGACGCTGCCGGCGCTGGCCGGCCGGGTGCATGGCGGCGCGCTGCTGGCCCTGCTGGCGGTGGCGGCGCTGGCGCTGCTTCTCGGGCGCACCCTCAAGGGCTTCGAGTTCCGGGTGGTGGGGGCGGCCCCGCGCGCGGCCGCCTTCGCCGGCTTCTCCGGGCCGCGCTCGGTGGTCCTCGCGCTGCTGATTTCCGGGGGGCTGGCGGGGCTCGCCGGAATCGCGGAAGTCTCCGGCACCATCGGCCAGCTGCATCCCTCGATTTCGCCGGGCTACGGCTTCACCGCGATCATCGCGGCCTTTCTGGGCCGGCTCAATCCGGTCGGGGTGCTGTTCGCGGCGCTGCTGCTGGCGCTCACCTATATCGGCGGCGAGGCGGCCCAGGTCGCGCTCGGCGTCTCGGACCGCATCGCCCGCGTCTTCCAGGGCGCGATCCTGATCTTCCTGCTCGGCGCGGATGTGCTGGTGCGCTACCGCCTCCATCTCGTCCGGAGCCGGACGGCCGGCCCGGAGGCCGCGTCATGACCGGGCTGGAGGCGGTGCTGCTGACCATCGTCATGGCCGCGACGCCGCTGCTGATCGCGGCGCTGGGCGAACTGGTGACCGAGCGCGCCGGCGTGCTCAATCTGGGCGTCGAGGGCATGATGATCCTGGGCGCGGTCACCGGCTTCGCCGGCGCGCAGCTCACCGGCTCGCCGCTGCTGGGCGCGCTGGCCGCCATGCTGGGCGGCATGGCGCTGGCGCTGCTGTTCGCCTTTCTGACGCTCCGGCTCGCGGCCAACCAGGTCGCCTCCGGCCTGGCGCTCACCCTGCTCGGCCTCGGCCTGTCGGGTGCGATCGGCGAATCCTTCGTCGGCCAGCCGGGGCTGAAGCTGGAGCGCATCGACATTCCGGTGTTGAGCGACCTGCCGCTGGTCGGCCCGGTGCTGTTCGGGCAGGATCCGCTGGTCTATCTGTCGATCGCATTGGCCTGGGGCGTGTCGCGCTTCCTGTTCCACAGCCGCGCCGGGCTTGCGCTCCGCGCCGTCGGCAACAATCCCGTCTCGGCGCACATGCTGGGCGCGCCGGTGATTCGCATCCGCGCGCTGGCGGTGCTGTTCGGCGGCGCGTGCTCGGGCCTGGCGGGCGGCTATCTGTCGCTCGCCTATACGCCGCAATGGGTGGAGGGCATGACCGCCGGGCGCGGCTGGATCGCGCTCGCGCTGGTGGTGTTCGCCAGCTGGATGCCCTCGCGCGCGCTCGCCGGGGCCTATCTGTTCGGCGGCGCGCTCATCCTCCAGTTTCACGCCCAGGCGGAGGGCCTGGCGCTGCCGCCGCAACTGCTCTCCGCGCTGCCTTATCTTGCGACCGTCGCCGCGCTGGTGCTACTCTCGGGCGACCGGTGGACGGCGAGGAGCGACTCGCCGGCAAGTCTCGGAAAGGTGTTCGTCCCCGACCGGTAGGCGCCCGCCCCCGGACGGGAATGCGGAAACGGCCCGTCCGCAAGGGGCCTCTCACTGGAGAACTCAAGCAATGTTCAGAGCCGCCATCCTCGCCGCTTTCGCCATCGCGGCGGCGCTCGGCCCCGCCCGCGCCGCCGATCCCGTCAAGGCCGCCTTCGTCTATGTCGGCCCGATCGGCGATCATGGCTGGACCTATCAGCACGACCGCGGCCGCCTCGCGCTGGAAGAGGCCTTCGGCGACCGGGTGGAGACGCTCTATGTCGAGAATGTGGAGGAGGGGCCGGACGCCGAACGGGCGATCGAGCGCCTGGCGCGCGCCGGGGCGGACATCGTCTTCACCACCTCCTTCGGCTTCATGAACCCGACATTGAAGGTCGCCGAGCGCTTTCCGGATGTGAAGTTCGAGCACGCCACCGGCTACAAGCGGGCCGACAATGTGGCGACATATTCGGCGCGCTTCTATGAGGGCCGCTATGTCATCGGGCGGATCGCCGCCCGCATGTCGAAATCGGGCGTGGCCGGCTATGTCGCATCCTTCCCGATCCCGGAAGTGGTGCGCGGCATCAACGCCTTCCTGCTGGGCGCGCAATCGGTCGATCCCGACTTCAAGGTCAAGATCGTCTGGGTCAGCTCCTGGTTCGATCCCGGCAAGGAGGCCGACGCGGCCAAGGCGCTGATCGACCAGGGCGCCGACATCCTGGCCCAGCACACCGACAGCCCGGCCCCGATCCAGATCGCCGGCGAGCGCGGCGTGCACGGCTTCGGCCAGGCCTCGAACATGGAGGCCTTCGCGCCCGCCGCCCACTACACCGCGATCGTCAACAACTGGAGCGCCTACTACATCGCCCGGATGCAGGCGCTGCTGGACGGCAAGTGGGAATCCGGAGATGTCTGGGGCGGCTTCGGCGCCGACATGGTCATGATGGCGCCCTTCACCGACATGCCGCCGGAGGTCGTCGCCGAGGCCGAGGAGCTGGTGGAGCGGATCCGCTCCGGCGCCTTCCACCCCTTCACCGGACCGATCTACGACCAGAGCGGCGCCTTGCGCATCGCCGAGGGCGAGCGCGCCGACGACGGCGCGCTGCTCGGCATGGACTGGTATGTGAAGGGCATTGACGACCGGCTGCCCCAATAGCGGGGCGGCGGGCGGCGCGGAGCTCGTCCTCCGCGGCCGCCTGATCGACTTCAGCGACGATCCGGCGGTGGCGGGCGCCGCCGCCGTCCGCGACATTCCGCAGGGCGCGCTGGCGCTCGCCGGCGGGCGCATCGCCTGGGCCGGCCCCGCCGACCGCCTGCCGCCGGCCTGGGCCAGCCTGCCGGGCGCGGACTATGGCGACTGCCTGCTGCTGCCGGGCTTCGTCGATCCGCATATCCATTTCCCGCAATATCGCATGGTGGCGGCCGGCGGGGCCGGGCTGCTCGACTGGCTCGACCGCTTCGCCTTTCCCGAAGAGCGGCGCTACGCCGACCCCGACCATGCCGGGCGGGCGGCTGAGCGCTTTCTCGACCTCCTGCTCGCGCATGGCGCCACCTCCGCGCTGGTGTTCTCGACCGTGCATGAGGAGGCGGCCGAGCGGCTGTTCGCCGCCGCCGAGGCGCGCGGCATGGCGCTCGCCGCCGGCAAGACGCTGATGGACCGCAACGCGCCGGCCGCGCTCCGCGACGACGCCCGCGCCGGGCTGGAGGCGAGCGAGCGGCTCGCCGCCCGCTGGCACGGCCGGGGCCGGCTGCGCTATGCGCTCTCGCCGCGCTTCGCCATCACCTCCAGCCCGGAGCAGCTGGCCGCCGCCGGCGACTTCCTCAAGCGCCGGCCGGACGCGCTGATGCAGACCCATCTCTCCGAGACGCCGGCCGAGATCGCGGAAGTCCGCCGGCTCTTCCCCGACTGCCGCGACTATACGGATGTCTATGACCGCTTCGGCCTGCTCGGGGCCACGAGCCTGTTCGCGCATGGCGTGCATCTCTCGGAGCGCGAGCGCGCGCGGCTCGCCGAGGCCGGCTCGACCGTGGTGCATTGCCCGACCTCCAACGCCTTTCTCGGCTCCGGCGTCTTCGACATCGGTCCCTATGACGGCGGGGCCGGGCCGCGCCTGGCGGTGGCGACCGACATCGGCGGCGGCTCCAGCTACTCCTTGCCGGCGACGCTTGGCGCGGCCTATTGCGCGGCGCAGCTTCGCGGCCGCCGGCTCCAGCCGGAGCGCGCCTTCTATCTGGCGACGCTCGGCAACGCCCGCGCGCTCGGGCTGGAGGGAGAGATCGGGCGGCTCGCGCCCGGCCATTACGCCGATATCGTCGCGCTCGACGCCCGCGCCACGCCGCTCCTGGCCGAGCGCGCCGCGCTCAGCGAGACGCTGGCCGACACGCTGCTGGCGCTGATGATGCTGGGCGACGACCGCATCGTGCGCGCCACCTGGGTCGCCGGCAGGCGGCTCCATCCCTCATAGGTCCGGCCCGTCGCCGCTGAGCGCGCGCGCGAGCGCCGGCGCGTCCAGCCGGCGGCGCAGCTGGTCGCGCACATCGCGCCAGCGGAAGCGGATCGAGTTGGTCACGATCTCGCGGTCGAGCGCCTTGTATTCGTCGATCACCGGGGCGAAGCGGATCAGGTCGGCCTCGCTGCCGGCGAAGGCGCGCCGGCCCTCCGCCGCCCAGGCCCAGTCCATCGCCGCGATGCGCCGGTCGAAGCGCGCGACCGCCTCCTCCGCGTCGGGCGCGTCGGCCTCGACCCCGGCGAGGCCCCGCTCCAGCGCCCGGCGGAAGCAGCGCCGCGCCAGCGCCGCCGCGCCGCCCGGCGGCAGGGCGCCGTCGCGCTCCGCCAGCGCTGCGGCGAACACGGCCAGATCGGCGATGCAGGAGACAAAGAGTCGCGCCGCCGCCAGCCGGATCGACTGCGAGAACAGGTCGTCCTCGAAATAGCGACGATAGCTGGTGCCCATGCGCGCCTTCAGATAGCCGTAGAGGGCCGTCTGGGCCACATAGGAGGCTCGCGTCTGCACGAATTCCGCGAGCGCGTCCGGCGTGTCCAGCGGGCTGCGGTCGAAGCGCAGGCCGAAGCGGCCAAGCAGCGCCTGGAGGCGAAAAGCGCGTTTATGAAGCATTCATGTGAATTTCCGGGTTCAATCGCAAAAGAAACGCGATTATAAGCCAGCCTGCCGTCGTATGGCAGCCCCGAACCGGCGCCTCGCTGGCGGGGCGTCGACCAGCAGGAAAGGGATCCGCGGCGGCCCAGCCAAAAAAAACAGAGGGGAGAGAAGTATGCCGGAAGCAAATTCCGAATCCCGGCAAGCCCACTGGAGCAAGACGGCGAGGTTGACCTACATCATCCTCGCCCTCTGGTTCCTGTTCGGCTTCGTGGTGCCGTGGTTCGCCAAGGAACTGGACGCTGCGTCCTTCCTCGGCTTCCCGCTCGGCTACTACTTCATCGTGCAAGGCTCGCTGTTCGCCTTCGTCGTGCTGATCGTTGTCCACAACCTCTTCCAGGACAGCATCGACGAAGAGTATGGCGTGAGCGACGAGTGAGGAGGCGGCCATGAACACATCCACGCAAGGCCCGCGTTTCGTCGATCGGCTGGGCAGAGTCTACGCCCTCTACACGCTGGGCTTCCTGGTCTTCTTCGGCCTGATGGCCATCATCGAGCAGTTCGGCGTCGGCGCCAGGACGATCGGCGTCCTGTTCCTGCTCTTCACGCTGGCGATCTACGCCACCATCGGCTGGCTGTCGCGCACCATGCATGTCGACGCCTATTATGTGGCCGGGCGCGAGGTGCCCGCGCTGTATAACGGCATGGCGACGGCGGCGGACTGGATGTCGGGCGCGTCCTTCGTGGCGCTCGCCGGCGGCATCTATTTCGGCGGCTATCCCTATCTGGGCTTCGTCATCGGCTGGACAGGCGGCTATGTGCTCGTCAACGCGCTCATGGCGCCCTATCTGCGCAAATTCGGCTGCTACACGGTGCCGGACTTCATCGGCACCCGCTATGGCGGCAATATGGCGCGGTTCTGCGCCGTGGTCGTCCTGGTGGTGGCGTCCTTCACCTATGTGACGGCGCAGATCAACGCCACCGGCACGATCGCCGCCCGCGCGCTCGACATCCCGTTCGAGGTCGGCGTGTGGTTCGGTCTGCTCGGCATCCTGCTCTGCTCCATGCTGGGCGGCATGCGTGGCGTGACCTGGACGCAGGTGGCGCAGTACATCGTGCTGATCATCGCCTATCTGGTGCCGCTGATCTGGATGTCCAACAGCCAGGGCTTCGGCATCATCCCGCATTTCGGCTATGGCGAGGCGGCGCAGCGCATCCAGGAGCTGGAGGCCCAATACGGGCTGCAGCCGGCGGCCGAGGCCGTGGCGGGGCTCAAGGTGCTGACCATGGAGCATTTCAACCCGCAGACCACGCTCGACAGCTGGAAGTTCGTGACGCTGGCGCTCTGCATGATGGCGGGCACGGCCTCGCTGCCGCATATCCTGATGCGGTACTTCACCACGCCGTCGGTGCGCCAGGCGCGCAAGTCGGTCGGCTGGTCGCTGTTCTTCATCTTCCTGCTGTATTTCTCGGCGCCGGCGCTCGCCACGCTGACGAAGCTGCAGTTGCTGGACCCCAACCTGGCCACCGCGGTGGTCGGCAAGGCGGTCGAGGAGGTGACCAGCCTCGAATGGGTGAAGAACTGGGCGCATGTCGGCATGCTCTCGGTGGTCGATCAGAACGGCGACGGAATCGTGCAGCTGAACGAGTTCTTCATGCGGCCCGATATCGTCGTGCTGGCGACGCCGGAAATCGCCGGCCTGCCCTATGTGATCTCCGGCCTGGTCGCCGCGGGCGGCATGGCGGCCGCCATGTCCACCGCCGACGGCCTGCTGCTGGCGATCGCCAATGCGCTGAGCCACGATCTTTACTACAAGATCATCGACCCGCAGGCGGACACCAGACGCCGGCTGATCGTCGCGCGGGTGCTGCTGGTCGGCATCGGCGCGCTGGCGGCCCTTGTGGCGTCGCTCGAGCTCACCGGCATTCTGGGCGCGGTCGCCTGGGCGTTCTGCTTCGCCTGTTCGGGGCTGTTCTTCCCGCTGGTGCTCGGCATCTGGTGGAAACGGGCCAATCGCGAGGGGGCGATCACCGGCATGATCGCCGGCTTCCTCGCCGGCTCGATCTACCTCTACTATGTCTATAACGGCGGCGAGGCGCTGTGGTCGATCGACCATCTTCGCTTCGGCATGATCGGCATGCCGGTCTCGCTGGTGGTCATGGTGGTGGTGTCGCTGATGACGCCGGAGCCGGATGCGGAAACGCAGGCCATGGTCGATGAGACCCGTATTCCCACGGGCAAGACGATCCTGGCCGAGACGCATTGACCGCAGACCGGTCCGTCGGCGAACATGGAGGCGGGGCTTCGGCCCCGCCTCCTGACGTCGGCGCGTAACGGGACCCGGGTTTCATGGACAGCCTTGCGCATGTGCTGCCCTGGTGGGTGGTGCTTCTGGACTATGTGCTGGGCGTGGCGATGTGGACGCTGATCGGCCGCGCCGCCATGAACCTCTTTCTGCCGGTCACCTCGGACTTCTTCTTCATGAAGGCTTTCGTGCGGCTGACCGACCCCATCCTGCGCGTCTTCCGCCCGGTGACCCCGGGCTTTCTGATCGACCCGATGGTGCCGCTGTTCGTCGCCTGGTTCTTCTTCCTGTTCCGCTTCTATGTCATGCCCTGGCTGCTCGGCTATTCCGTGCTCGGAATGCTGTCCTTCCCGCTGGAAGGCGAGGTGGCGGCCATGCTCTACGACCTGTTCGGCGGCGGCTGACCCCTTCGCGAAAACGGGCTGGACAGGCGCGAAAACCCGCCTATGATGAATGCTGCACTGCAACATGAGGAGAGAGCCATGAGTGCGGATCCGGTTGTCATCGTCGGCATGGCGCGCACGCCGATGGGGAGTTTTCAGGGTGTGCTGAAGGACGCCTCGGGGCCGGAGCTCGGCACTCGGGCGATTGCCGGCGCGCTGGAGCGCGCGGGCGTCGCGGCGGAGGATGTGGACGAGGTGATCCTCGGCTGCGTGCTGCCGCACGGCCAGGGCCAGGGACCGGCCCGCCAGGCCGCCATCCATGCCGGTATCCCCGACTCCGCCGGCGCCACCACCATCAACAAGCTCTGCGGCTCGGGCATGAAAGCCACCATGCTGAGCCACGACCTGCTGCTCGCCGGAACCAACGATGTGATGGTCGCGGGCGGCTTCGAGAGCATGACCAACGCGCCCTATCTGCTGGAGAAGGCGCGCGGCGGGATGCGCATGGGCCATGGCGCGGTCAAGGACTCCATGTTCCTCGACGGGCTGGAGGACGCATATGAGCCGGGCTCGCTGATGGGCCATTTCGCCGAGAACACGGCGCGCCACTTCCAGTTCACCCGCGAGGAGCAGGACGAGTTCGCGATCCGCTCGCTGGGGCGCGCGCGCACCGCCAACGAGGACGGGACCTTCGCGGGCGAGATGGTGCCGATGACGGTGACGAACCGGCGCGGCGAGACCGTGGTCGAGCGCGACGAGCAGCCCTTCACCGCCGATATCGCCAAGATCCCGGGCCTGCGCCCGGCCTTCCGCAAGGACGGCTCGGTGACGCCGGCCAATTCCAGCTCGATCTCCGACGGCGCGGCCGCGCTGGTGCTGATGCGCCGCTCCGAGGCCGAGCGCCGGGGGCTGACCCCGCTCGCCACCATCCTGGCGCACACGACGCACAGCCAGGAGCCGCGCTGGTTCACCACCGCGCCGGTCGGCGCGATGCGCAAGCTCTATGAGAAGACCGGCTGGAGCGCCGACGAGGTCGAGCTCTACGAGATCAACGAGGCCTTCGCGGTGGTCCCGATGGCGGCGATGCGCGAGTTCGGCCTGCCGGCGGACAAGGTGAATGTGCATGGCGGGGCCTGCGCGCTCGGCCACCCGGTGGGCGCCTCCGGGGCGCGCATCGTGGCGACGCTCATCAACGCCATGGAGAAGCAGGGCGCGCGGAAGGGCGTGGCGGCGATCTGCATCGGCGGCGGCGAGGCGACCGCGATGGCGATCGAGCGCGCGGCGTGACCCGCCGGCTGATCTCCTCCGGCGGCCGCTACGAAGCCGCCGCCGGCTATTCCCGCGCCGTGGCCCAGGACGGCTGGGTGCATGTGGCGGGCACGACGGGCGTCGATCCGGCGACCGGGACGCTCCCGGAGTCGGCCGCCGAGCAGGCGCGGGTTGCGTTCGGCATCATCGAGACGGCGCTGGCGGAAGCCGGCGCCAGCCTCGCCGATGTGGTGCGCGCCACCTACTATCTGACCGACGCGGCCGACTTCCCGGCGCTCATCCCGGTCTTCGGCGAGGCGTTCGGCGAGATCCGCCCGGCATCGACCGCCGTGGTCGTGGCCGGGCTGGTCGATCCGGCGATGAAGATCGAGATCGAGGTGACGGCGCAATGCCAACCGCGCTGATCACCGGCGCGGCGCGCGGCATCGGCCGGGCGCTCGCCGCGAGCTATCTGGCCGATGGCTGGCGGGTGCTGGCGGTCTGCCGCGACCCGGCGGCGCTCGCCGGCCTGGACGGCATTGCGGAGGCCGCGCCGCTCGATGTCACCGACGACGCCGGCGTCGCCGCGCTCGCCCGGCGCTGGCGGGAGGAGCGCATCGACCTGCTATGGAACAATGCCGGCGTCGCCTCGCACGGAACTGGCAGCCTCGCCGAGCCGCTCGACACGGAGGACTGGGCGCGGTGCCTGCGCATCAACACGGTCGCGCCGATGGTGGTGGCGGCCGCCTTCGCGCCGCATGTGGCGGCGAGCGAGCGGCAGACGGTCGCCTTCGTCTCCAGCCAGCTCGGCTCCATCGCCCGCGCCTCGGGCGGGCGCTACGGCTACAACACGTCGAAAGCGGCGCTCAACATGGCGGCGCGGTCGATGGCGCTCGACTTCCGGGGCCGCATCCGGGTCGCGATCCTGCATCCGGGCCATGTGTCGTCGGACATGGGCGGCCGGGCCGCGCCGGTGACGCCGGAGGAAAGCGCCGCCGGCATGCGCCGCGTCGCCGACCGCCTGCCCGACGAGCAGTCCGGCGCCTTCCTCGACTGGCAAGGCCGCCCGCTGCCCTGGTGAGCGCGGGCGGGCCGCCCGCTCACGCGTAGTCGATCTTCAGGATTTCGTAATAGCGGGCGCCGCCGGGGGCCATGACTTCCACCTGGTCGCCGACCGACTTGCCGATCATGGCGCGCGCCAGCGGCGAGGCGACCGAGAGGCGGCCCTGGGCCACATCGCTCTCGTCCTGGCCGACGATGCGGTAGCTGGCCTCCTCCTCGCTGTCCTCATCGACCACCGTCACCCGGGCGCTGAACATCACCTTGTCGCCCGAGACCTGGGCCGGGTCGATCACCTCGGCGCGCGCGATCTTGTCCTCCAGCTCCGCCATGCGGCCCTCGATGAAGGACTGGCGCTCGCGCGCGGCGTGATATTCGGCGTTCTCGGAGAGGTCGCCATGCTCGCGCGCCTGGGCGATGGCGCGCACCACGGCCGGGCGCTCCTCGGTGCGCAGGCGGCGCAGCTCTTCCTCCATGCGGCGAAAGCCGTCCGGCGTCATCGGCACCTTTTCCATCCGGGCCAACCCCCTGCGCGCGCATCGCTCAAAGCTGGAACGAGGCGTCAAAATAGGATTGCAGGGGGCTGACTTCAAGCCGGGCCGCCTGAAGCGCGCGGATGGCGCGCGCCGCCGCATGCGCGCCGGCGAGCGTGGTGTAGTAGGGCACGCGGCGGTTCAGCGCCTCGCGGCGCAGGCTGTAGCTGTCGTGCAGCGCCGCCGCGCCGTCGGTGGTGTTGACGACCAGATCGACCTCGCCGCTCTTGATCGCATCCACGATATGGGGCCGGCCCTCCAGCACCTTCTTGACCGGGCGCGCGTCCAGCCCGCTCGCCTGCAGCGCGCGCGCCGTGCCGCCGGTGGCGATCAGCCGGAAGCCCGAGTCGGCCAGCATCCGCGCCACTTCCACCGCGCCCGCCTTATCGCCGTCGCGCACCGAGACGAAGGCGGTGCCGCCGGCGGGCAGCGCGACTCCGGCCCCCAGCTGGGCCTTGGCGAAGGCGCGGGCGAAATCCGTGTCGATGCCCATCACCTCCCCGGTGGATTTCATCTCCGGGCCGAGCACGGTATCGACGCCGGAGAAGCGCGCGAAGGGGAAGACGGCCTCCTTGACCGCGATATGATCGCCCTGGCGCGGGCGCGGAAAGGCGGCCAGCTTCTCTCCGGCCATCAGCCGGGCGGCGATCTTGGCCACCGGCGCGCCGGTCGCCTTGGCGACGAAGGGCACGGTGCGGCTGGCGCGCGGATTGACCTCCAGAATGTAGATGCGGTCGCCTTCCGCGCCATGGGTGATGGCGAATTGCGCGTTCATCAGCCCGACCACGCCGAGCGCGCGGGCGAGCGCCCCGGTCTGGCGCTCGATCTCGGCGAGCGTGTCCGGCCCGAGCGAATGCGGCGGCAGCGAACAGGCGGAATCGCCCGAATGCACGCCGGCCTCCTCGATATGCTGCATGATCCCGGCGACGACGACCTCCTCGCCGTCGGAGAGCGCATCGACATCGACCTCGGTCGCATGGGCGAGATAGCGGTCCACCAGCACGGGGCTCGCGCCCGAGACCTCGACAGCGGCGCGGATATAGCGGTCGAGCGCGGCGCGGTCGTGGACGATCTCCATCGCGCGCCCGCCCAGCACATAGGAGGGGCGCAGCAGCACCGGATAGCCGATGCGCTCCGCGATCGCCGCCGCCTCGCCGGCGGAGGCGGCGACCCCGTTGTCCGGCTGGCGGAGGCCGAGTTCCGAGAGCAGCTTCTGGAAGCGCTCGCGGTCTTCGGCTAGGTCGATGGCGTCGGGCGAGGTGCCGAGGATCGGGATGCCGGCCTCGGCCAAGGCCGCGGCGAGCTTGAGCGGCGTCTGGCCGCCGAACTGCACCACCGCGCCCAGCAGCTCGCCCGAGCGGCGCTCGACCCGCGCGATCTCGATGGCGTCCTCGGCCGTCAGCGGCTCGAAATAGAGCCGGTCGGCGGTGTCGTAGTCGGTCGAGACGGTTTCGGGATTGCAGTTGACCATGATGGTCTCGAAGCCGGCCTCGCGCAGCGCCAGCACGGCGTGGACGCAGCAATAGTCGAACTCGATGCCCTGGCCGATGCGGTTCGGCCCGCCGCCGAGGATCATGATCTTGCGCCGCGCGCTCGGCTCCGCCTCGCATTCCGCCGGCGCGAGGCCGGAGCCTTCCCAGGTGGAATACATGTAGGGGGTGGCGGAGGGGAACTCGGCCGCGCAGGTGTCGATGCGCTTGTAAACGGGCGCGAGGCCGAGCGCGCGCCGCCGGGCCGCGACCTCCGCCTCGGCGAGGCCGGCAAGCTCGGCGAGGCGCGCATCGGAGAAGCCGAGGCGCTTCAGCCCCTGCACTTCCTCCCGGCTTTCCGGCAGGCCGGAGGCGCGGACGCCGCCCTCGATCCGCACCAGCTCCTCGATCTGCTCCAGGAACCAGGGGTCGAACTGGCAGGCCCGGCGGATGCGCTCGCGGTCGAGGCCCTGGCGGAAGGCCTCCGCGATCGCCAGCAGCCGGTCGGGCCGGGGTTCGGAGAGCCGCTGCACCAGCGCGTCGGTCGCCGGCGCGCCCGGAATCTCGACCTCGTTCAGCCCGGTCAGCCCCGTCTCCATGGAGCGCAGCGCCTTCTGCAGCGACTCCTGGAAGCAGCGCCCGACCGCCATCGCCTCGCCGACCGACTTCATCGAGGTGGTCAGCAGCGGCTCCGCGCCCGGAAACTTCTCGAAGGTGAAGCGCGGGATCTTGGTGACGACATAGTCGATCGCCGGCTCGAAGGAGGCCGGCGTGGTCTCGGTGATGTCGTTCTGCAGCTCGTCCAGCGTGTAGCCGACCGCGAGCCGGGCCGCGACCTTGGCGATCGGGAAGCCGGTCGCCTTGGAGGCGAGCGCGGAGGAGCGCGAGACGCGGGGGTTCATCTCGATCACCACCAGCCGCCCGTCCTCGGGATTGACGGCGAACTGCACGTTCGAGCCGCCGGTATCGACGCCGATGCGCCGCAGGCACGCGATGGAGGCGTCGCGCAGGCGCTGATATTCCTTGTCGGTCAGCGTGAGCGCCGGGGCGACGGTGATCGAGTCGCCGGTATGCACGCCCATCGGATCGACATTCTCGATGGAGCACACGATGATGCAGTTGTCCGCGCGGTCGCGGACCACCTCCATCTCATATTCCTTCCAGCCGAGCACCGATTCCTCGACCAGCACCTCGCCGACCGGCGAGGCGTCGAGGCCGCCCCGGACGATGCGCTCGAACTCCTCGGGATTGTAGGCGACGCCGCCACCGGTGCCGCCGAGCGTGTAGGAGGGGCGGATGATGAGCGGCAGGCCGATCTCGCGCATGGCGCGGCGCGCGCCCTCCATGTCCGCCACCAGCGCGCCTTTGGGCGTGGCGAGGCCGATCTCCTGCATGGCGGCGCGGAACTTCTCCCGGTCCTCGGCGGTGGCGATGGCGTCCCGCTCGGCGCCGATCAGCTCGACGCCCCAGCGTTCGAGCGCGCCATTGTCGGCGAGCGCCATGGCGGTGTTGAGCGCGGTCTGCCCGCCCATGGTGGCGAGCAGCGCGTCGGGCCGCTCGCGCTCGATCACCCGCTCCACCAGCTCCGGCGTGATCGGCTCGACATAGGTGGCGTCCGCCAGATCGGGGTCGGTCATGATGGTCGCCGGATTGGAGTTGACCAGCACGATCCGGTAGCCCTCCGCCCTGAGCGCCTTGCAGGCCTGCGCGCCCGAATAGTCGAACTCGCAGGCCTGGCCGATGACGATCGGGCCGGCGCCGACGATCAGGATGGAGGCGATGTCGTCACGCCGCGGCATGGGCGTCGATCAGGTCGGTGAAACGGCGAAAGAGATAGTGCGCGTCCTGCGGGCCGGGCGAGGCCTCGGGGTGATATTGCACCGAGAAGATCGGCCGGCCCTCGACGCGCAGCCCCTCGACCGAGCCGTCGAACAGCGAGCGGTGCGTCTCCACCACGCCCGGCGGCAGGCTCTCGCGCAGCACGGCGAAGCCGTGATTCTGGCTGGTGATCTCCACCTTGCCGGTTTCCAGGTCCTTGACGGGATGGTTGGCGCCGCGATGGCCGATCGCCATCTTGGCGGTCCGCGCGCCGAGCGCGAGCGCCAGGATCTGGTGCCCGAGGCAGATGCCGAAAATGGGCTTGCCGCTCTCGACCAGCGCGCGCACGGTCGGCGTGGCGTAGGCCCCGGTGGCGGCCGGATCGCCCGGCCCGTTGGCGAGGAAGACGCCGTCGGGCTCGAGCGCCAGCACCGTCTCGGCGTCGGCCGTCGCGGGCGCCACGGTCACCGCGGAGCCGAGATCGGCCAGGCAGCGCAGGATGTTGTGCTTCACGCCATAGTCGATGGCGACCACATGGCGGCGCGGCCGCGCGAGCCGCCCATAGCCGCCCTCCGGCGTCCAGCGCGTCCGGTCCCAGCGATAGATCTGCCGGCAGGAGACCTCGCCGGCGAGGTCCATGCCCTCCAGGCCCGGCCAGGCGGCGGCGCGGGCGCGCGCGGCGGCGATGTCGATCGCGCGCCGGCCGGCGTTCACCACGACGCCGCTCGGCGCGCCGCCGTCGCGGATGCGCCGGGTGAGCGCGCGCGTATCGACCCCGGCCACGCCGACCAGCCCCTTGGCCGCGAGCCAGTCGTCGAGCCGCGAGAGCGCGCGATAGTTGGAGGGCGAGGTCGGGTCCATGCGCAGCACCACGCCGCGCGCGGCCGGGGCCAGCGCCTCCATGTCCTCGTCATTGGCGCCGACATTGCCGACATGCGGGAAGGCGAAGGTAATGATCTGGCCGGCATAGGAGGGGTCGGTGACGATTTCCTGATAGCCGGTGGGCGAGGTGTTGAAGCAGACTTCGCCCACGGCCTCGCCACGCGCGCCGACGCCGCGCCCCCAGAACACCGCGCCGTCGGCCAGCACCAGGGCGGCCGTGGCGGCCGCCGGTCTCGAAGCCTCGCTCATCGCCGGATTATCGGCCGGCTTCTGCCCGGGGGCGACCGGAGAGGCTTGACGGGCGCATGGGAGAGTGCATAATCCTTCCGGTCCGGGGCACGGTCCAGCCGGACGCCTAGATAGGCGTTCGAGCCGCCGCTGTCAAGGCGCAAATCCGGAGGATTAGGCGGGGAAATCAAGGCGTTGCGCCGGTTATGCGGCGTTTTGTCGTGAATTTGCCATACCGCGCGGCCGGTTTCGGCGGCGGCCTGTCAGAGCGGGAGTCATCCATGCGGGCGCAACTCAATCGGGCCATGAAGGACGCCATGCGCGCCAGGGACACGGTCACCTTGCGCACCATCCGGCTGATTCTGGCGGCCATCAAGGACCGCGATATCGCCGCGCGCGGCCAGGGCAACGCCGACGGCATCGGCGACGCCGAGATCCGCGACCTGCTCGACAAGATGATCCGCCAGCGGGAGGAATCCTCGCGCTTCTACGAGGAGGCCGGGCGGGTCGAATCGGTCGAGGAGGAGCTGCGCGAGATCGCGGTGATCCGGAGCTTCCTGCCGGCCCCGCTCGATGCGGACGCGCAGCTGGCCGCCGTGCAGGCGGTGGTCGGCGATCTCGGCGCCTCGGGCATGCGCGACATGGGCCGGGTGATGGCCGAGCTGAAGCGCCGCTATGCGGGGCAGATGGATTTCGGCGAGGTCAGCCGCACGGTCAAGGCCGCGCTCGCGGCCTGACGGCGGGCGCGGCGCCGCCATGGCCTTTCCGCCCGAATTTCTGGAGCAGCTGCGCGAGCGGGTCTCGCTGGTCGATGTGGTGTCGCCGCACGTGAAGCTGCAACGGCGCGGGCGCGAATATGTCGGCCTCTCGCCCTTCAAGCAGGAGCGCACGCCCTCCTTCACCGTGGTGCCGGACAAGGGCTTCTTCCACTGCTTCTCCAGCGGCGAGCATGGCGATGTCATCGGCTTTCTGATGCGGGTCGAGGGGCTGGGCTTCCCCGATGCGGTCGAGAAGCTCGCCGGGATGGCCGGGCTGGAGGCGCCGCGCGCCAGCCCGGAGGAGGCCGCGCGCGCCAAACGCCATCGCGGGCTGCTGGAGGCGCTGGAGGCGGCGGCGGCCTTTTACGAGCGCCAGCTGCGCCTGCCGGACGGGCGCCGGGCGATGGATTATCTCCGCGCGCGCGGGCTCGACGACGCCACCATGCGCCGCTTCCGGCTCGGCCATGCGCCGCAGCACGGCGCGGCGCTGCCGGAGGCGCTGCGGCGCGAGGGCTTCGAAATCGAGTTGCTGATCGAGGCCGGCCTGCTGCGCCGCTATGAGGGCCGGCCGGGGGCGCTGCTGCGCGACCGGGTGGTGTTTCCGATCACCGACCGGCGCGGGCGGCCGGTCGCCTTCGGCGGGCGCACGCTCGGCGACGGGCAGCCGAAATATCTGAACACCCCGGAGAGCCCCGTCTTCCGCAAGGGCGCCATGCTCTACGGCCTCGCCCAGGCGCGCGACGCCGCCTGGCGGGCGCGGGAGCTGATCGTGACCGAGGGCTATATGGACGCGATCGCGCTCTCCCGCGCGGGCCTCGAGCAGACGGTCGCTACCCTCGGCACGGCGCTCGGCGAGGAGCAGTTGCGCGCGCTCTGGCAGCTGAGCGACGAGCCGCTGCTCTGTTTCGACGGCGACGAGGCGGGCCGCCGCGCCGCGCGGCGCGCGCTGGAGCGCGCCCTGCCGCTGCTGGCGCCCGGCAAGTCGCTGCGCTTCGCGCGCCTGCCGGACGGGCGCGACCCCGACAGCCTGGTCGGCGAGGAAGGGCCGGCGGCGATGCGCGCTGTGCTCGACCGGGCGGAGACGCCGGTGGAGCTGCTCTGGTCGAGCGAGGTGGAGGCGGTGCGCCCGGACTCGCCCGACCGCCGCGCCCGGCTGAGCCAGAATCTGCTGGCGCTCGCGGCCGGCATCGGCGACGAGACCGTACGGCGCTATTACGAGGCCGAGATCGTCTCGCGCCTGCGGGAGCGGTTCGGCGTCAATCTCAGGCCCGTGCGCGGGCCGCGCGGACAGCGCCCCCAGGCGGCGCCGGGCGGCGGGCGCGAGCGCGGCGAGGCCCGCGTCGCGCTGTTGCGCGAGCGCCTGGCGCAGCGCGTGCTAGCGGCCGCGCTCAACCATCCGGCGCTGGCGGAAGAGTTCGCGCAGGAGCTCGCCGAGCTGGACTGCCCGGCTCCCTGGCTTGACAGCCTGCGCCATGAGGTTCTAAGGCTGGCGGCCGAGGGGGCGGACCTTGACGCGGCTGTATGGCGAACCCATCTGGAATCTGCCGGTTTGACGGGCGCGCTCCAGGCCGTGCTGAGCGAGAGCGTCTATGGCCTGGCGCCGTTCGCGCGTCCCGTCGCCACGGAGGCGGAGGCGCGCGAGGGCATGGAGCGCGCCTTTTCCGCCCGCCGCTCGGCGGCGGTGGAGCGCGACGTGGCGGCGGCGGCGGAAGCGGCGAGCGAAGCGACGCTGGAACGGCTGCCGGCGCTGGTGCTGGAGGCCCGCCGGTCGCGCCCGGGCGGCGCGGCCTAAAAATATAAACATGGATGCGGGGACGGGTTGAGGCATGACGACGGAGACGGCGGCGCAGGTTCGGGAGCCGGAACCCCGGGAAGACGCACAGGAGGCCCCGGTCGATCCGGAGGCCGCCATCAAGCAGCTGATCGAGCAGGGCGCGGAGCGCGGCTATGTCTCCTATGAGGAGCTGAACGCCGCGCTGCCGTCCGACCGGGTGTCGGCCGAGCAGATCGAGGACACCATGGCGCTCCTCTCCGAGCGCGGCATCAATGTCGTCGAGGCGGAGGAGACGGACGAGGACGCCCCGGCCCCCGGCCCGCAGGCGGAAGCCGAGAAGCGCGGCAATATCGATGACGATATCGGGCGCACCGACGATCCGGTGCGCATGTATCTGCGCGAGATGGGCACGGTCGAGCTGCTGTCGCGCGAGGGCGAGATCGCCATCGCCAAGCGCATCGAGGCCGGGCGCGAGAAGATGATCCGCGCCACCTGCCGCGCGCCGACCGCGATCGGGCGCATTCTCGACTGGCGCGAGGAACTGCTCGCCGAGAGCCGCCTGCTGCGCGATGTGGTCGATCTCGACGCCACCTGGGCGGCGCTGCATGGCGGCCCGGGAACCGCAAATGGCGCGAACGGCGCGAATGGCGCCGCCAGCAGCAACGACAATGAGAGCGGCGCGGCGAAGGAGAGCGACGACGACGAGCCGAGCCTCTCGCTGGCGGCGACCGAGCGCGCGCTGCTGCCGCATGTGCTGGAGGTGATGGACCGGATCGCGCGGCTCGACAAGCGCCTCGCGCGGCTGCGCGAGCTGCGCTTCGCCGAGATGCGCGGCGATGGCGGGCCGACGGCGCGCCAGAACCGGAGCTATGAGAAGCTGGTGGAGGAGATGGCCCTGCTGATGCGCGGGCTGAAGCTCCACAATGCGCGCATCGAGGAGCTGATGGACCGGCTCTATGGCATGAACCGCGAGCTGATCGGCCTGGAGGGCCGGCTGCTGCGGCTCGCCACCCGGTCCGGCATCGCGCGCGGCGCCTTCCTGGAGGAGTGGCGCGGGCGCGAGCTCGACCAGCGCTGGGTGCGCCGCATCTGCCAGAAGCGCGACTGGAAGACCTTCTCCCGCCGGCATCGCGACGACATCCGGCAGCTGCGCGGGCGCATCATGGAGATCGCGGCGGAATCGGAACTGCCGCTGGCGGACTTCCGCGCCATCGTCGCGCGCGTCCAGGAGGGCGAGCGCGAGGCGGCCCGCGCCAAGAAGGAGATGGTCGAGGCCAATCTGCGCCTGGTGATCTCGATCGCCAAGAAATACACCAATCGCGGCCTGCAGTTCCTGGACCTGATCCAGGAGGGCAATATCGGCCTGATGAAGGCCGTGGACAAGTTCGAGTATCGGCGCGGCTACAAGTTCTCGACCTACGCCACCTGGTGGATCCGCCAGGCGATCACGCGCTCGATCGCCGACCAGGCGCGCACCATCCGCATTCCGGTGCACATGATCGAGACGATCAACAAGCTGGTGCGCACCTCGCGCCAGATCCTGCACGAGATCGGCCGCGAGCCGACGCCGGAGGAGCTGGCGGCCAAGCTGCACATGCCGCTGGAGAAGGTGCGCAAGGTGCTGAAGATCGCCAAGGAGCCGATCAGCCTCGACACGCCGATCGGCGACGATGAGGACAGCCATCTGGGCGATTTCATCGAGGACAAGAACGCCGTGCAGCCGATCGAGGCGGCGATCCACTCCAATCTGCGCGCCAGCACCACCAGCGTGCTGGCCTCGCTGACGGCGCGCGAGGAGCGGGTGCTGCGCATGCGCTTCGGCATCGGCATGAACACCGACCACACGCTGGAGGAGGTCGGTCAGCAGTTCTCGGTGACGCGCGAGCGCATCCGCCAGATCGAGGCCAAGGCGCTGCGCAAGCTCAAGCACCCCACCCGCTCCCGCAAGCTCCGCAGCTTCCTCGAAAACTAGCCCCGGTTGCGGAACCTTGAATAAGCCGAAAGGCTATTAAACCTTTCGGCCCGAATCTTTAATATGCGCCCGCGCTATTCAAATTTCCTGCGCAGGGAGCGGTGGCCATGGAGCGGGGCAGCACCGGCAGCCTGGTGAGCATCGGTTCCGGTCGGGAGGCGGTTCGGGCCTTCCTGCCGGCGCCGTTGCCGCCCGAGCCTCCGCTTCAGCTGGACGGTCCTCTGCAGCCTTTGCTGGAAGCCGCGACGCTGGCGGTCGGCCGCCTGGACAGCGTCTCGGCGCTGCTGCCGGATGCGGGCCTCTTCCTCTACAGCTATGTGCGCAAGGAAGCCGTGCTGTCCTCGCGCATCGAAGGGACCCGGTCGTCGCTTTCCGACCTGTTGCTGCTGGAATTGGAGGAAGCGCCGGGCGCGCCACTCGACGATACGGTCGAGGTTTCCAATCTCTCACGGACGAGGCGCCGGCAAGGCGCCGGGCGAATTCCGCCGCTCGCAGAACTGGATCGGCGGCGCCAGGCCGGGCAATGCCGAGTTCGCGCCGCCGCCGCACACATTCGTGCCCGACTGCATGGCGGCGCTCGAGCGCTTTCTCCATGGCGATGACGGGCTTCCCGCTCTGGTCCGGGCGGGGCTTGCGCATCTGCAGTTCGAGACCATCCATCCCTTCCTGGATGGCAACGGTCGGGTCGGGCGGCTGCTGGTGACCCTGCTGCTCTGCGAGCGGAGGGTGCTCAGCAAGCCGTTGCTTTATCTCAGCCTCTATCTGAAGCAGCACCGCAGCGAATATTATCGCCTGCTCACCCATGTGCGCCGCAGCGGCGACTGGGAGATGTGGCTCGCCTTCTTCCTCGAAGGCGTCCAGACGACGGCGGCCGGGGCGGTGGACAGGCTGTACCGTCAGTCGCGCGCTTCCCGGTCTGCCGATGAAGGCGGCCGCGAGGAGCGGGCATGGGGTCGGGCGAGTAAAAGTTCCTTGTGTTGCTTGGAGTTGATGTGAGTTTCGAGAAAAATTTATGCTATTCTGTGAAAACGCCTTGACTCTGCTATCGCGTTCCAGGCTCTAATCTTCGGAGAAGCACTCTGATATGGAGTCGGAAGCGATGAATCCGTTCAGCGCTTTGCGCACGATCCGCGCCATGCGATGCTCGCCTCCGTCGGGTTTGAATCCGAGCGGGGAGGCTCTTGCGGCGCGGCCCGATCCGTCCGGCAGATCGTGCGAAGCGAAACATATTATGTTTCGAAACATCACATGTTTGCGCGCCGGCATGGCCGCATTCGCCGCATTGGCGCTGCTGACATTCGCGCCGGCGGCGGAGGCCTACACTCCGGCCGCTCCGCAAAATCTCACCGCCACGGTGAGCGATGGCGAGGTGACGCTCAGCTGGAGCAAGAGCTGGATTCGCAATGGCGCGAACCGGGACGCCGCGAACAATTGGTGGCTGGACAGATACCAGGTCCGCTACCGCAAGGGCGCGAGCTTCCCGGACGGCGGCGGCTGGCAAAACATCGCCGGCAGCACCTTCCGGACGACCGCCCACACGGTGACGGGGCTGGAGAACGGCGCGGACTATGTCTTCCAGATCCGCAGAGCCTACGATGTCTATCTGAGCTGGGGGTGGTCATACACCAGGCAGTACGGCCCGTCATCCGGCCTCGCGACAGCGACGCCGGGCGGTCCCGCGCTCGCCTTCGACGCGGGCGCTGCGATCGCCGACCGGAGCTACACGCAAGGCGTCGCGATCGAGGCGCTGGTGCTGCCGGAAGCGACCGGCGGCGCGGGAACGCTGAGCTACGCGCTGACGCCGGCCCTGCCGGCGGGCCTCAGCCTCGACATGGCGACGCGCACCGTCAGCGGGACGCCGACGGCGACCCAGGCGGCGACGAGCTACAGCTGGACCGTCACCGACGCCGGCGGCGACACCGCCAGCCTCAGCTTCACCATAGAGGTGCTGGCCCAGCCGCTGACATTCGGCAACGCCAGCGTTGCGGATTTGGATTGGCATTTCCGTCGGTATTCTTCGTTTTTGCCGGAGTGGGACGAGCAGCTCCCGGCGGCGACGGGCGGCGCGGGCGCGGTGACCTATGCGCTGACGCCAGCGTTGCCCGACGGCTTCGCTTTCACGGCTTCGGATCGGCGGATCAAGGGGTGGGGGACAGCCAGATCGGCCGACGGAGGATCGATTCGGCCCTTCAAGACCTACACCCTGACGGCGACGGATGAGGCCGGCCAGCAGGCGTCGCTCACGTTCAAGCTGAGATTTCAGTATATCGCGCCGGCCATACCGACAAATCTCGCCGCCCAGGCGGGCGACGGCCAGGTGACGCTCAGCTGGGACGATCCCGACGATCCCTGGATGACCGATTACCAGCTCCGTTACAGGAAGGGGACGAGTCTGGGCGACCGAGGCGGCTGGGCCACGATCGCCGGCAGCAGCGGCGCCACGACGAGCCATATCGTGACCGGGCTGGACAATGGCGCGGGCTATGCGTTCCAGATCCGCGCAATACGCCGTAACGCGGGCGGCTTTACGAACAGCAGCGCCTCCGAGACGGCGACGGCGACGCCGAATGCGGTTCCGGGGGCGCCGACGGGGCTGGCGGCGGTCGGGGGCAATGGCGGGCTGGCGCTCTCCTGGGCGCTGCCGACCAACACCTCCGACATCGAGAAGCTGCAACTGCGCTGGAAGGCCAGTTCGGCGCTACCCTTCACCGCGAGCGACGCCTGGACCGACCTTGCCGGCGACGCCACCGGCTATCGGCTGACGGGGCTGACCAACGAGGTCGCCTACAGCGTCGAGCTGCGCGCGGCGAACGGGCTGGGCGCGGGGCCGGCCGCCACGGTCTCGGGAACGCCGCAGGACCTCGCGCCCTCCTTCGGCCAGGCCACGGTGGCGGACGTCATCTTCACGCAAGGCGTGGCGATCGAGGCGTTGACCCTGCCGGAAGCGACCGGCGGCGACGGACTGCGCAGCTATGCGCTGACGCCCACCCTGCCGGCCGGCCTCGCCCTCGACATGGCGACGCGCACCGTCAGCGGAACGCCGACGGCGGTCCAGGCGGCGACGAGCTACAGCTGGACCGTGACCGACGCGGACGGCGACGCGGCGAGTCTGACCTTCACCATCCGGGTGGCGGCGCCGGGCGATATTCCGAGTTTCAGCACGGCGACGCTGCCGGAGTTGCGCTGTCTGGTTTCGTATTTCTGCGAGCGGACCTTGCCGGAGGCGATCGGAGGGACGGGAACGATCACCTATTCGCTGACGCCCGACCTGCCGGCGCGTGTGACCTTCGACGCGACGACGCGGCAGATCTCGGGCACGGCCCGGTCTCCCGATTTCTTCGACACCTACACCTACAAGGCGGTGGACGAGGACGGCGACGAAGCGGTGCTGACCTTCGATCTGGATATCGGCTACACCCGTCCCGACACGGTGCGGGATATAGTCGCCGAGGCCGGCGACGGGCAGGTGACGCTCAGCTGGTCCGACCCCTCCGACCGGCATCTCAGCTATTACGAGATCCGCTGGGCGCAGGGCGCAAGCCTGGGCGAGGACGACGCCTGGAGCCGTATCGCGAACAGCACCGGCGCCACCACCAGCCATGCGGTGACCGGCCTCGACAATGGCGTCGGCCATGTCTTCCAGCTGCGCGCGGTCGCGATCGCTCAAGCCGCCATTCCGGAGCGGCCCAGCCTGCCATCGGACAGGATCATGGCGACGCCGAATGCGGTTCCGGGGGCGCCGACGGGGCTGGCGGCGGTCGGGGGCAATGGCGGGCTGGCGCTCTCCTGGGCGCTGCCGACCAACACGGCCGACATCGGAAAGCTGCAACTGCGCTGGAAGGCCAGTTCGGCGCTGCCCTTCACCGCGAGCGACGCCTGGACCGACCTTGCCGGCGACGCCACCGGCTATCGGCTGACGGGGCTGACCAACGAGGTCGCCTACAGCGTCGAGCTGCGCGCGGCGAACGGGCTGGGCGCGGGGCCGGCCGCCACGGTCTCGGGCACGCCGCAGGACCTCGCGCCCTCCTTCGGCCAGGCGACGGTGGCGGACCGGAGCTTCGCGTTCGACGAGGCGATTACGGCCTTCACCCTGCCGGAAGCGACCGGCGGCGACGGGCTGCGCAGCTATGCGCTGACGCCCACCCTGCCTGCGGGCCTCGCCCTCGACATGGCGACGCGCACCGTCAGCGGAACGCCGACGGCGCTCCAGGCGGCGACGAGCTACAGCTGGACCGTGACCGACAGCGACGGCGACAGCGCCAGCCTCGGCTTCATGCTCGCCGTAGAGCCGGACGCGGCGCCCTCCTTCGGGAGCGCGGCGGTGGCCGATCTCACCGTCACGCAAGGGGTGGCGATGACCGCCCTCACCCTGCCGGAAGCGACGGGCGGCAATGGCGCGCTCAGCTATGCGCTGACGCCCGACCTGCCCGACGGCCTCGCTCTCGACGCCGCGACGCGCACGGTCAGCGGGACGCCGACGGCGCTCCTGACGGCGACAAACTACAGTTGGACCGTCACCGACGCCGACGGCGACGCAGCGACGCTTGCCTTCGCCATCGCCGTGGAGGCGAACGTCAGCCCCTCCTTCGGCGCGGCCACGATCGCAAACCGGGACTATGAGCTGCTTTACGCCATCGCGCCGCTGAGCCTGCCGCAGGCGAGCGGCGGCAACGGGACGCTCGCCTACAGCCTCAGCCCCGACCTGCCGGCGGGCCTCGCGCTCGATGCGGCGACGCAGACCGTGAGCGGGACGCCGACGGCGGCTCAGGCCGCGACCTCCTACAGCTGGACCGCGACCGACGCCGATGGCGACACGGCGGCGCTCACCTTCACCATCGCCGCCACCTACGGGCGTCCGCTCCAGCCCGCCGGCCTCGCCGCCGAGGCCTATGACGGCCGGGTGACGCTGTCCTGGAACGATCCCGGCGACGGCAACATCGCCGGCTATCGGCTGCGCTACAAGCAGGGGACGACCTTCGCGGACAGCGACGCCTGGTCCGACATCGCCGGCAGCGGAGCCGCCACCGTCAGCCATGACGTGACCGGCCTGAACAATGGCGCGCAATACGCCTTCCAGATCCGCGCCGTGGCGAGCAGCGGCGAAAGCCCGCCTTCCGACACGGTGACGACCGTGCCGAACCCGCGGCCGGCCAAGCCCGCCGGGCTGAGAGCGAGTGTCGGCAACGCCCAGGTGACGCTGGCCTGGAGCGATCCTTCGGATGCGACCATCACCCGCTATGAGCTGCGCCACACCTCGGCGGCGAGCTTCGGGCCGGGTGACGCCTGGAGCGCGATTCCCGGAAGCGGCGCGGCTACTGTCGGCCGCGAGGTGGCGGGCCTGGTCAACGATGTTGCCCGGCGGTTCCAGATACGAGCGGTGAACGCGGTCGGTCCGGGGCCGGCCTCGGACGAGGTAGAGGCGACGCCGCGCGACCTCGCGCCCTCCTTCGGCTCACGGACCTTTCCTCGGCTGGAATACAGCCTGAATCGCCCCCTCTTATCGACTCGGGGTGAGCCCTTGTCGATTCCGCTGCCGCGTGCGTCGGGTGGTGACGGCGCATTGACCTATTCCTTCACTCCCGAACTGCCGGCGGGCCTGATCTTCGACGCGGCGACGCGGGAGGTGAGCGGCGCGCCGACCGTGACGCAGGACTGGACCGCTCACACCGTCAAGGCGACCGACGCCGACGGCGATAGTGCGACCGGCATCCTCAACATCAGGGTCCAGAGCTATCAGGGCCCGCCGCCGCCCACCGATTTCACCGCCACGCCGGGCGACGGTCGGATCACGCTGAGTTGGCGCCATGTCGTGGACGACAATCTGAAGGGATATTTCGTCTTCCATGGTAAAGAGCGACTTGGAGACTCAATAGCCTTGGTGGGGGTTGTGACTTCCCATACGGTGACCGGCCTCGACAATGGCGAGCAATATGTCTTTCAGATACAACAGAGTCTGAGCGAATTCTCTCAGACCTGGTCCAGGAGAATCGCCGCGACGCCGGGCGCGGCGCCGGGGCAGCCGGGCGGGTTTGCGGCGGCGGCGGGCGACGGGCGGGTCCGACTGTCCTGGAACGCCATCGCCACGGCCTCGCGCTGGGACTATCGCCAGCAGGCCGGCGGCGGGGCGTTCGGCGCCTGGCGGCCGATCCCCGGCAGCGGCGGCGCCAGCACGGGCCATCTCGTTACCGGACTCGCCAACGGAACCGCCTACGGCTTCCAGATCCGGGCGGTGACCGACGACACCGTCACGGCGTTGTCGGGCACGGTCACGGCGACGCCGGCGGCGGGTCCGCCCGGCGCGGTAACGAGCCTCGCCGCCACGGCGAGCACCGGCGCGGTCGGCCTGACCTGGAGCCTGCCGACCAACACCGACGATATCGACAAGCTGCAGGTCCGCTGGAAGCAGAGCTCGGCGCTGCCCTTCACCGTCAGCGACAGCTGGACCGACCTGGCGGCGGACGCGACCCGCGCCCAGGCGACCGGGCTGACCGACGGCGCGGCCTATACTTTCGCGGTGCGGGCCGTGAATGGCGAGGGCGCGGGCGACGCCGCCACCGTCGCCGCGACGCCGGCAAGCCGCGCGCCGGCCGCGCCGACCGGCCTCACGGCGACCGCCGGCCTCGGCGCGGTGACGCTCGCCTGGGACGATCCTCTCGATCCGACCGTCACCGGCTATGAGTTGCGCTACACCGACGCGGCGAGCTTCGGCGCGAACGACGCCTGGAGCGCGATCTCCGGCAGCGGCTCCACGACCGCCGGCCACAGGGTGACGGGCCTCGACATCCGCACGGTCTGGCGCTTCCAGCTGCGCGCGGTGAACGGCAGCGGCCAGGGCGCCTCGGCGGAGGCGAGCGTGGCGTTGCGCGATCTGACGCCCTCCTTCGGGGCTGCGACGGTCGCCGACCGGACCTATACGCAGGGGGTGGCGATTGCGGCGCTCGCGCTGCCAGCGGCGTCCGGCGGCGACGGCGCGGCGGTCTATGCGCTGACGCCCGCCCTGCCGACCGGCCTCGCCCTCGACATGGCGACGCGCACCGTGAGCGGCACGCCCACGGCGGCGCAGGCGGCGACGAGCTACAGCTGGACGGCGACCGACGCCGACGGCGATGCGGTGAGCCTCGGCTTCACGATCGAGGTCGTGGCGGGGGCCGGCGGCTCGGCCGAGCGCCAGGCCTTCGCGAAGAGCCTTGCGAGGCTGGCGGCGAAGACGCTGGGCGAGGCCCGGGCGACCATCGGCCAGCGGCTGACGGCCGCGCCGGGGGCCTCCAGCCTGACGGTGGCCGGGCGGCGGATCGAGTTCGGCGCGGCGGGCCAGCCGGCGGCGTTCGACGATGACCGGCGCGTGAGCTGGGAGGAGTTGCGTCGCGACAGCGCCTTCGAGATGTCCTTCGGCGAAGCCGGGAGCGGGCTGGAGATGACGGCCTGGGGCCGGGGCGGATTGACGAGCTTCCGCGCCGAGGGGGCGAAGATCGCCCATGAGAGCCGGATGGAGACCGGCTGGCTCGGCATGGATGCGCGCATGGGCGACGGGCTGCTGATGGGCTTCGCCTTGTCGCGAAGCGCGGGCGAGACGGAGGCCAGTGACGGGGCGGGCTTCGCCACGGCGCTCAGCGCCGCCTGGCCCTATGCGCAGCTGAAGCTCGCCAGCGGGGCCGAGGTCTGGACCATGCTGGGCGCGGGCAACGGCTCGGTGGATTATCGCCCGACGGAGGGTTCCGGGGAGCGCGAGGCGCTGGAGATGCGTCTGGCGTCTGCCGGCGGTCGCCAGCCCTTGGCGGATGTCGGCGCGCTCGGTCTGGCGCTGGAGGCGGACGCCGGCTTCGTCACGCTGGAGACGGGCGGCAGCGCGCGTTCGGTGATCGGCGGGCATGAGGTGCAGGTCTGGCGGGCAAGGGCCTCGCTGGAGGCCGAGCATGAGGGCTGGGGCCTCGGCGGCGGTTCTCTGGCGCCCTTCGGCTCGCTCGCCTGGCGCGGCGACGGCGGCGACTGGCGGGAAGGCTCCGGCGTGGAAGCCGGCCTCGGCGCGCGCCTCTCCGCGCCCGGATCGCGCTTCACGCTGGAGGCGGAAGGCCGCCATTTGGCGCTCTCCTCGGAGGCGGGCTATGGCGGAACCGGCGCGAGCCTGACCGCCGGCCTGGAGCCGGCGGCGGACGGGGCTGGCCTCTCTTGGTCGGCAAGCCTCGCAACTGGGGTACGCGCCGACGGCGCGGCGATGCTGGCCGACGATCTCGACTATGACGAGGCCGGCTTCGGGGCCGACGAGGACCGCATGGCGCTCGAACTGGAGGCCCGCTACGGCTTCCGCCTGCCGGCGGCCCACGGCCTGCTCTCGCCCCTGCTCCGCCTCTCGGAGGAAGGGGGTGTGCGGCGCAAGCTCGAAGCCGGCCTCGCCTTCCAGGCCGCGAAGGGCCGCGTCGATCTCGAACTCACCGGCGGCCACGAGGCCCGCAACGGCGCCGACAACGACTACCGCCTCCGCCTCGACCTCCGCCTCGGCTTCTGAAGCCGGGGCGGAGCCGCTCGCCCGGCTCCCGATCCGGTTGCGGGTGGACGCGCACTTCATCGGGACAGGATCCGGGATGACGCCGGCCCGGCGGGCGGCTACAGTCATCCGGGTCGAACAGCCTGCGCACTGCGAGAGAGCCTTGCCCGATTGTGGAACGATGGCGGCGCCCGATGGCGGTCCGCGCCGCATTTCTCACCGCCGGTCGCGCGCGGGTGCGCCCGGATTCACCCGAATTCGCTTGCGCTGTGCTTGCGGCAATTCTGAGTGAAAAGAACCAATTATGACTGACTCTCAAGGCCCAACAGCCTCTTACCGCATCGGGATCGATGTCGGGGGGACGTTTACGGATCTGGTGGCGGTGGATCGTCGGGGGGAGACGCGGCTGGCCAAGGCGCCCTCGACGCCGCAGGACCAGTCGCTCGGCGTGCTGGACGGGCTGGAGCGGCTGGCGGAGGCGCTCGACCTCGATCTCGCCGGCCTGCTGGCCCGCACCGAGCGCATCGTGCATGGCACCACGGTGGCCACCAACGCCATTCTGGAGCGCAAGGGCGCCACGGTCGGCCTGCTGACCACCGAAGGCCACCGCGATGTGCTGGAGATGCGCGAGGGGCTGAAGCCCGACCGCTACAATCTGCGCCTGGCCCCGCCCGAGCCGCTGGTCCCGCGCCGGCGCCGCCTCGGCGTCGCCGAGCGCCTGCGCGCCAGCGGGCGCGTGGAGCGCCCGCTCGACCCCGCCTCGCTCGAACGCGCCGTCGAGGCGCTCCGCCAGCAGGGGGCGGACTCGGTGGCGATCTGCTTCCTCCACGCCTGGCGCGACGGGACGCATGAGCGCCTGGCGGCCGAGGCCGTCCGCCGGGCGCTGCCCGAGGCCTATCTCTCGCTCTCCTCGGACGTCTTCCCGCAGATCAAGGAGTTCGAGCGCGTCTCGACCACGGTGGCGAACGCCTATGTGGGGCCGGCGCTCGAAGGCTATCTCGGGCGCCTGGCCGCCCGGCTGGCGGAAGCGGGCTATGCCGGACCGCTGCTCATCATCCTGAGCCACGGCGGCGTCGCGCCGCTGGAGGAGGCCGTGCGGCTGGCGGCGGGCACGGTGCTCTCCGGCCCCGCCGGCGGCGTCGCCGGCGCGCGCTACGCCGCCCGGCTGCTGGGCGCGGGGGACCTGATCCCCTTCGACATGGGCGGCACCAGCACCGATATCTCGCTGATCGCCGGCGGCGAGGCGGCGCTGACCGCCGACCGGGGCATCGCCGGCGAGCGCATCGCGCTCTCCTCGCTCGACATCGCCAGCATCGGGGCCGGCGGCGGCTCGATCGCGCATGTCGATGCCGGCGGCGTGCTGCATGTCGGCCCCGAGAGCGCCGGGGCCGACCCAGGCCCGGCCTGCTACGGCCGCGGCGGCGCGCTGCCGACGGTCACCGACGCCAGCCTGGCGCTCGGCTTTCTCGACCCCGCCAACTTTCTCGGCGGACGCCAGCGCCTCGATGTCGAGGCCGCCGAAGCCGCGCTCGACCGCCTGGCCGACGCGCTGGGCGTGACGCGCATGGCGGCGGCCGAGGGCGTGCACCGCGTGGTCCACACCAACATGGCCGAGGGCATCCGGCTGGTCTCGGTCCGGCGCGGCGTCGATCCGCGCCGCTTCGCGCTGCTCGCCTTCGGCGGCGCGGCCGGGCTGCATATCACCGATGTGGCCCGCCAGCTCGGCATTCGCCGCGTGATCGCGCCGCGCGTGGCCCCGGTGCTGTCGGCCTGGGGGATGCTGGCGACCGACCTGCGCTTCGAGGCCGCGCGCACCCATATCGGCGACGCCGCGGCGCTCGACGCGGACGGCCTCCGCGCCCTCTATGACGCGCTGGAGGAGGAGGCGCGCGCCCGGCTCGCGGCCTGCCATGAGGGCGAGGTGGCGGTGCGCCGCTCTGCCGACATGCGCTATGGCGAGCAGATTTTCGAGGTGGATGTGGCCCTCGACGGTCTCGACTGGCAGGCTCCGGACCTGCTGGAGCAGTTGGCCGGGCGCTTCCACGACCGCCATGAGGCGCTCTTCACCTATGCGCTGCGCGAGGACGATGTGGTGCTGGTGAACGCCCGCGCAGCCACCATCGGGCGCCTTGCCGGCCTGCCGGAGGAGCGCCGGCCCGCCGCCGGCCCCGACGCGGAGCCGCGCGCCCGCCGCCCGGCGCATATGGGCGGCTGGCTGGAGGCGCCGGTGTTCGACTTCGCCGCGCTGGTGGCGGGACAGGAGATCGCCGGCCCGGCGATCGTCGAGAGCGAACTCACCACCGTCGTGCTCCGCCCCGGCGACCGCGCCCGCACCACCCCGCTCGGCTGGCTGGACATCGCGCTCGACCCGGAAGCGGGTTGATTGCAATCGGTCCAATAATGGATTATATCTCCCTATAGAGACACATATGGATATATAATCCATGAGTGCACAGTCCCGTACTGCAACGGCGTTCGACCGCAAGAGCCTCTCCGGACCGGCGTTGCGCACATTCTTTCGGATCGCGGGGCTTTGGGATCTCTCGGTCGAGGAGCAGATGACTCTGCTCGGGCTGACGGCCCGCTCAACCTTCTTCAAATGGAAGAAGAATCCGCCCCCCGTTCTGCCCAAGGATACGCTGGAGCGTATTTCCTACATCCTGGGCATCTACAAGGCCTTGCAAATCCTGTTCCCCGACGAGCAGGCGGCCGACCGGTGGGTGCGCCGGCCGAACGCGGCGGCGCCATTCGGCGGCCGCCCGGCGCTCGACCGGATGCTCTCCGGCCAGGTGGCCGACCTCTATGTCGTGCGTCAATATCTGGATGCGGAGCGGGGCGGCTGGGCTTGACACCGCCGGTCGCCCCTATCGAATGGAAGCCCTGCTGGCGGATTATCCCCAGCCGTTTCCCGCCCGTTCAGCTGTTCGAGCGGGTCGCCGATCCGGCTGACCTCGACGCGGTCTTCGAACTGGAGGCTCGCACCAATCCCCGGCTTCGCGAGGAAGTCGGCGATATCGGGCTCGTCGCGCCCGAAGACCGGCTGAGCGGACCCGGGACCGCCGTGATCATGGCGGCGTTCACACATTTGAACCCGGCCGGCAGCCGGTTCTCGGATGGCGGCCATGGCGTGTTCTACGCCGCGCGCGACCTCGACACCGCTATCGCCGAAACCCGGCATCATCGCGAGCGCCTCATGCGCGCCACCGCCGAGGCGCGCACGGAACTGGACATGCGGGTCTATGCGATCGACCTGGACGGGGAACTGCACGATCTGCGCGGCGGTCAGGCTGCTTGGCCGCCGATCTATCGCGAGGACGATTGTGCGGCCGGCCAGCATCTGGCGCGAAGGCTGCGCGAGGCCGGTTCGAACGGAATCGCCTATGACAGCGTTCGCCGCAGAGGGGGCCAATGTGCGGCCCTGTTCCGGCCGCGCCTTCTCTCCAACGCCCGCCAGGAGCGACACCTTTGCTACGTCTGGGACGGCCAGCGGATCGTCACCGTTTATGAGAAACGGGAACTGGCCGAGGACGCCTCCTGACCGCGCCGTCGCCTACACATGCTGGCCGCCATTCACGTGGATTTCCGCGCCGTTGATGTAGCGCGAGGCGTCGGTGCACAGGAAGAAGATGGTGTCGGCGACCTCGCCCGGCTCGCCCATGCGGCCGACCGGGATGGCGCGCACGATCTCGTCCGTGCCGGGCGAGAGCATGGGCGTGTCGATCTCGCCGGGCGCGATGGCGTTGACGCGAATGCCCTCCGGGCCGAACTCCGCCGCCATCTCGCGCGTCAGCGCCGCCAGCGCCGCCTTCGAGGTGGCGTAGGCGGGGCCGGCGAAGCGGTGCACGCGGCTGCCGGCGATCGAGGTGACGTTGACCACCGAGCCGGCGCCGGCGGCGAGCTCGCGCACCAGGCCGCGCGCCAGCATCAGCGGCGCGTAGAAATTGACCTGCATGACATGGTGCCAGGCGGCCAGGCGGGTGTCGCGCACGCCCATGCGCGCGCCGTCCTCGGCCTTGGGCGAGATCGCGGCATTGTTGACCAGCGCATGGACCCGCCCGTCGCTCAGCCGCTTGCGCATCTCCTCGATGGTGACGGCGAGGCCCTCGGGGTCGGACAGATCGACCTCGATATGGTCCTCCGGCCCCGCCCCCCAGGGGCAGACGCCGCCCGGAAAGGATTGCCGCGAGCAGGTGATCACGCGCCAGCCGGCGTCCTTGAACTTGATCGCCGTCGCATGGCCGATGCCCCGGCTGGCGCCGGTGAGAATGAGGGTGCGCGTTTCCATCGTGGGAGCCCTCACGCACCATAGAGCGTTTCGGCGGCGAAGGGCACTCTACCAGACGCCGATCAGGAAGCCGCGCTTGCGGCTGGTGTCGGTGCGCGCGGCCATCTCGGCGTCGGAGAGCGTGGTGCGGGTCCGGCGCGCGCGCAGCCAGGCGAACAGGCGCTCATGCAGCTCGGCGCGCACGCCCGCGCGGGCCGCATCCCGGCCGAGATCGGCGAGCTCGCCCGGGTCCTCGTCGAGGTCGAACAGTTGCGGGCGGAAGCCCTCCCAGAAGATATATTTCCAGCGCCCGGCGCGGACCATATAGCCGCGCGCCTCATGCACGCCCCGCCCGAGCGCGAGCCGCGCCCCCCGGAGCGCATAGTCGGTCTCGGAGAAGGCGGCCTCGCGCGCGGGCGCATCGCCGCCGCGCAGCAGGGGCAGCAGCGAGCGGCCCTCCAGGCGATGCGGCGGCGCCTCGCCGCCCGCGGCCTCGACGAAAGTGGGCGCGAGGTCGATCGACTCGACCGGATCGTCGATGACCAGCCCGCCGCGCCCCGCCGGATCGCAGACGATCAGCGGAATGCGCACGCTCTCCTCGTGAAACAGCTCCTTCTCGCCGAGCCAGTGGTCGCCCAGATAGTCGCCATGGTCGCTGGTGAAGACGATCAGCGTGTCGGCCATGCGCCCCTCCGCCTCCAGGAAGGCGAACAGGCGGCCCATATGGTCGTCGATCTCCCGCACCAGGCCCATATAGGTGGGGATCACCGCCCGGCGCACCTCCTCGCGCGCGAAGCTCCGGCTGTCCTCATGCGCCATGAAGGCGCCGTGGACGGGATGCGGGTTGCGGCGCTCGCGCTCATGCCGGTTGGCGGCGGGCACGGCGTCGGGGCCGTAGAGGGCGTGATAGGGCGCGGGCGCGATATAGGGCCAGTGCGGCTTGATGTAGGAGAGATGCAGGCACCAGGGCCGCTCGCCCTGCTCGCGGATGAAGTCCATCGCCCGCCCGGTCATGTAGGCGGTCTCGGAATGCTCGGGCCTCACGCGCGCCGGCAGCGGGGCGTGGCGCAGACGCCAGCCGGAGAGCGGCGCGCCGTCCGGCCCCTCGGCGGAATTGGCGAAATCGTGCCAGGGATTGGCGCCCGCATAGCCATGGGCGCGCAGCCAGCGATTATAGGCGAGGTCGGGGTCGGCGGAGATGTCGGGATGCAGCCCGTCGTCGCGCTCGACCGGCTCGAAGCCGCATTCGGCGAGGTGGACGCCGAGGTCGCTCGCCGGGTCGATTCCGAGCCGGCGCATCCCCTCCAGGTCGGCGGTCATGTGCGTCTTGCCGACCAGCGCGGTGCGCAAGCCCAGCGGGCGGAGATAGTCGCCGAGCGTGAGCTCGTCCACGGCGAGCGGCACATTGTTCCAGCTCGCGCCGTGGCTGGACATGTAGCGCCCGGTATAGAACGACATGCGCGACGGCCCGCAGATCGGCGACTGGCAATAGGCGCGGGTGAAGCGCGCGCCCCTGGCCGCCAGCGCGTCCAGATGCGGCGTCTCCAGGTCCTTGTGTCCGTAGCAGGAGAGATAGTCGGCCCGGAGCTGGTCGGCCATGATGAACAGGATGTTGCGCGCGTCTGCCATGGGCGGGCTCTCCGGGCGGATGACGGCCCATGGTGGCATTGCCGGGGGCCGCGCGCCACCGCTTGCGCGCCCGGTGGCGCGCTGATAGCAGGAGGGCCGGCATGGGCGCGAGCGGACAGACGCAGGGGCCGGACCCCGAGGACGGCGGCGACGCGCGGCTCGCCTATCCGTTCCGCCGGCCGGCGGACCTGGACGGGCGCGAGCGGCATTATCCGGTCTGCGTGGTCGGCGCGGGACCGGTCGGGCTGGCGGCCGCCATCGACCTCCGGCTGCGGGGCGTGGAGGTGCTGCTGATCGACGAGGACGAGCGGGTCAGCGTCGGCTCGCGCCTCATCTGCGTCGCCAAGCGCAGCCTGGAGATCCTCGACCGGCTCGGCGTCGGCGAGCCGCTGGCGGCCAAGGGCGTGGTCTGGAACCGGGGCAAGGTGTTCCACGGCGACCGGCTGGTCTATGCCTTCGACCTCCTGCCGGAGGCCGGCCATCGCTGGCCGGCTTTCATCAACATTCAGCAATATCATGTCGAGCGCATTCTGGTCGATCGGGCGCTGGCGCTCGGCGTCGATCTGCGCGGCGCCACCCGCCTGGCGGACGCGGAGGAGCGCGAGGGCGGCGTGCATGTGCGGGTGGAGACGCCCGCCGGCGGCTACGGCTTCACCTGCGACTGGCTGCTGGCCGCCGACGGCGTGCGCTCGACCGTGCGCCGCCGGCTGGACCTGCCCTTTGTCGGACGCTCTTTCCCCGACCGGTTCCTGATCGCCGATGTCGAGATGCAGGCCGACTTCCCGGCCGAGCGCCGCTTCTGGTTCGACCCGCCCTTCCATGAGGGGCGCTCCGCGCTGCTGCACAAGCAGCCGGACAATATCTGGCGCATCGACCTGCAGCTCGGCCCCGACGCCGACCCGGAGGAGGAGACGCGCCCGGAGCGCGTCATTCCGCGCGTGCGCGCCATGGTGGGGCCGGACAAGCCCTTCCGGCTCGAATGGGTCTCGATCTACAGCTTTCGCTGCCGGCGTCTGGAGCGCTTCCGCGCCGGGCGCATCTTCTTTCTGGGCGACGCCGCGCATCAGGTCTCGCCTTTCGGCGCGCGCGGCGGCAATGGCGGCGTCCAGGACGCCGACAATCTGGCCTGGAAGCTGGCGGCCGCCATTCAAGGCGCGGCCGGCCCGGCGCTGCTGGACAGCTACGAGGCGGAGCGCATTCCGGCGGCGGACGAGAACATCCTCAACTCCGCGCGCTCGACCGACTTCATGACGCCGGCGCCGGGCGCGGCCGCCGCCTATCGCGACGCCGTGCTGGCGCTGGCGGGCCGGCATGGCTTCGCCCGGCAGTTCGTGAACAGCGGCCGGCTCTCGACCCCGGCGCTGCTGGACGCATCGCCGCTCTCGACGCCGGACGAGCCGGGCGGCGAGCCTTTCCGGGGACCGATGCGGCCGGGCGCGGCGGCTGCGGATGCGCCGATGGGGGAGGGCTGGTGGCTGGAGAAGCTGACCGGCGGCTTCGCGCTGCTGCATTTCGGGGCCGGGGCGCGCCATGGCGACCTGCCGGTGCATGGCGCGCCGGCGGAGGGGCTGCTGGCGGAGCGCTACGATGCCCGGCCCGGCGACAGCTGGCTGTTCCGCCCCGACCAGCATGCGGCGGCGCGCTGGCGGGGCTTCGACCCGGCGCAGATCGACGCCGCGCTCCGGCGCGCGCAGGGTTGGCCGTGAAGCGCGCCGACGACATTTTCGCGGCGCTGATGGAGGCGCATCGCGGGCTGGAGGAGGGCGAGAGCCGGCGGCTCGACGCCCGGCTGGTGCTGCTGCTGGCCCATGAGCTGGGCGACGCGGAGCGCGTGCTGGCGCTGATCGAGGAAGCGCGCGCCGACGCCGCTACGCCGGACGGTCCCCCTCCAGAATGATTCGCCACAACATGCGCGGATGGCGGCGATCGTAGTCGCCATGGGCGCGGTGCATCGTGGCGCGATTGTCGCACACCACCATGTCCCCCGGCCGCCAGCGGTGGCGATAGACGATGGCGTCCCGGATCGTCCGGTCGAGCAGGTCCTGCATCAGCGCCGTCGAGCCGACTTCGGCTTTACTCGCGAGGCGCTGGCGCCGCGCCGGGAGCGCGGGGAGGTTCTGGCGCGGAACGCAAGGTTCGCCAGGAGCGACATGGCTGCGTCTTCCGGCCCGACGCGGGTCAGGGTCCGGTTTCGATCGGCAGGTCGGGGTCCGGGGCCCATTCGCCCATGGAGCCGTCATAGAGCGTCAGGTCGTCATGGCCGAGCTGGTGCAGCAGGAAGAGGCCGACCGTGGCGGAGATGCCGCCGCCGCAATAGGCGACCACATGGCGGTCCGGGCCGACGCCGGCTTCCTCATGCAGCCGGCGCGCCTTCTCCAGCGCGACGAAAGCGCCGGTCTCCGGGTCGAGCAGGCGGGCCGCCGGCACATTGACGCTGCCCGGAATGCGTCCCGGCCGCCCATAGCGGCTCGGACCCTCGCCCAGATGGAAGGCGGGCGCGAGCGCGTTCACCATCACCGCGCCCTCGTCTTCCAGCCGGTCGAGCACATGGCGCCGGTCCACGAAGCGGCCGGGCGCCGGGCGGGCGGTGAAGCGCGCCGGCGGCCAGCGCGCCGGCTCCGACGTCACCGGGCGCCCCTCCGCACGCCATTTCTCCCAGCCGCCGTCGAGCACGGCCGCGCCCTCGAAGCCGAAGGCGCGCAGCATCCACCAGACGCGGGTCGCCCACATGATGCTGCCGGCGGAGTAGAGCACCACGCGATGCCCGTCGCCGACGCCGAGCCGGCCCATCGCGTCCGCAAACCGCTCCGGCGAGGGCGCCATGAAGCGCAGCCGCGTGTCGGGGTCGGAGATTTCCCCCTGGATGTCGAGAAAGGCCGCGCCCGGAATATGCGCCGCGTCATACTCCGCCCGGCCCGGCACGACCCGATAGGGGGCGTCGTCGCCGGGTTCGGCCGGCTTCAGCCAGGTAGTGCAGTCCAGGATGCGCAACTCCGGCGCGCCGAGCGCTGCCTCGAGCGCGCCGGTCTCGATCAGCGCCCCGGGCTCGCGCCACTGAGAGAGATCGGTCCGTGTTTCGGCCATCCGTTCGCTCCTTACCGTTCCGATCCGGGCAGCGCGCCCCGGCGCATCCAGGCGGGGAGGGGGCCGGGTTTGAGGGCTTGGCGTTCGGCTAGGAGGGCCTGGAGTTCGCGGGTGCGGCCGGCGTCGCGGGCGGCGGCGATCAGCAGCTGGTGGAAGACGTCGCGCTGGGCGTGGCTGCCGCCGAGGCGGTAAAGCTCGTAGCGGACCGGCTCCAGCAGCGCGAAGCAGCGCTCCGGGCGGCCCGCGCCGAAGGCCGCGATCGCCTCGCAGAGCGGGCGGCCCACCTCGTCATAGACCCGGTCGGCCGTCGCGCCCCCGGCCCGCCCGGCCAGGGCCGCCAGATGCGCCTCGACCCGCTCCCCCTCGCCCGCCATGGCGAGCGCCGTCATGTAATGGGCGTCGAAGAAGGGGAAGACGCCGTCCGCGAGCCTGCCGGCGGAATGGTCGGCCAGCTCCCGCCAGCGCCCGCCCGCATCGACGCCCCGGAAATGCAGGCGGAGCAGCATGGAGGCCGCATTGGCGATGTCCAGCACATCGTCGCTGCCGGTGTCGGCCCGGAAGCGCCCGTCATAGAGCGCGAGCGCGGCGTCCTCCTCGTCGAGCGCCAGATGGAACAGCGCCTGATGCCACCAGAGATGGCCGGCGAAATTGTGGATGCGATGCTCCCAGTGCGGCTCGTTCTCGCGGATCCAGGCAATACCCTCCTCGGCCCGGCCCTGCATCTCCATGACATGCGCGACCGCGTGCACCGACCAGGCGTCGGAGGGGTCGATCGCCACCGCGCGCCGCCCGAACTCCTCCGCGCGGGCATAGTCGCCGACCTCCTCCAGCCCGAAGGCGCGCATGCCGAGCACATAACCGTAGCCGGGCACGGTCTCGTCCCAGGCCGGCAGCACGCGGGCCACGCTGTCGCGATGCTGGGCGAGCGCGCCATGGTAAAAATGCAGATAATGCGCCAGGCGGAGCGCCAGAATATCGCGCGGATGGTCGAGCAGAATGTCCTCCAGCCGGGCGACGGCGGCGCGCGTATCGCCGGCCGCCCAGTGGCGGAGCGCCTCGCCATGGGCGCGCTCGCGGGCCGTGGCCGGCAGCCCGAGCGCGGACTCGGCCGAGGCCGCCGCGCGCGGAACCAGCGCCCCCACCCCCATCAGCAGGAAGAAATAGCCCCGGAGCGCCTGGGCGAGCGGCATGTCCCGGTCGGCCTCGAAGGCCTCCTTCAGCAGCCGCCCCGCCTCGCGCCCGAAGGCGAGAAAGTCGTCGAGCGCGGCGTCGAGCGCCGCCGCCGCCGCATCGCTCGCGGCGGTCACCTCCAGCCCGCGCCTGTCTCGCCTCATCGGCCCGATCCCCCCTTCAGCTCTCGGCCCGCGCCCGCAGGCAGGCCCGCTATGACGGGGCGGCGGTCGAAGAAATACTCGACCAGATTGTCGCCCGGCCCGCCCCGGTCCACCACCAGAAAATCGCTCTCCCGCCCGAGCGCGATCAGCGGATGATGCCACACGCCCGGCGCATAGTTGACGCCCTGGCGGCCGTCGGTGAGGAAGACCCGCACCTCCTCCGGCGCCGGCGCCTCGCCCGGCGGCGCGACCGCGACCAGGAAGGGCGCCGGGACGAGCGGCATGAAGGCCTGCGAGCCGAGCGGATGCTTCTCCATCAGGGCGAGCGCGAGCGGCAGGGCCAGCGGCCGGGCGCGAAAGATGTTGATGAGCGCATGGCCGCCGCCCGCCGCCACATCCACCCGGGCGAGATCGTGGAAGCGGGTGGCGTTGCCGTCATTGATGGCGAAATGCTCCGCGCCCCCGGTCTCGATCACATCGCCGAAGGGCGCGAAGGCGTCGCGGCTGAGCGCCTCGACCGTCAGCTGCAATCCGTCCACGACTTCCCTCCCCTTCGCCTTCAGAGCGCGATCGCGGCGTCGAATTCGCGCCCGGCGGCCTCCAGCCACTCCCAGAAGGAGCGGGCGTAGCTGCGCGGCGCATGCAGCTCGAAGGCGTCCGGCGCGGTGCGCCGGACCAGCACGACCGCATTGCCGAGGCGAGTTCGCGCCGCGCGGCCCACCGGGAAGGCGGCCTCGTCGAGATCGAGCCCGGCGCCGACCGCCAGCAGGTCCGCCGCGCGCTCGCCGGCGACGGTGACGGCGACGCTCGCCGAGGAAAGCTCGACCAGCGCGCCCGGTCCCTCGGCCAACGCCTGCCAGAGGCGGCGGCCGAGGCCGCCCTCGTCCTCCGGCCCGGCGAGCGCGCGCCATTCGTCGGGGCCGAGGCGCATCAGCAGCGCGCCGTCCGGACCGGTCGCGACCTCGCCGGGTTCGAGCGGAAGCGCCGCGCCGAATGCGGCCGCGACGGCCTCGGAAAAGGCCGCATCCTCCGCCGGGCCGCGCAGCGCGAAGCTCGCCCGCGCCGGCCCCTCGCCCAGCAGCACGCCGCCCGCCCCGCCGGCGCGCGCGCCGAGGTCCAGGCCCGCGAGCGGACTACGATACGCATCCTGAACGGCGTCAGCCACGAAGGCGCCTCCCCTCGGGATCGTAGAAGACCGGCTGGACGATCTCCGCCTCCAGCGAGAGGCCCGCGAGCGGCGAGACGATATGCGCCGTCTGGCCGAGCCGCGCGCGTCCGTCCGCCACCAGGGCGAGCGCGATGGCGCGCCCGAGCGTCGGGCTGTAGCAGAAGGAGGTGACATGCCCGAGCGGCGGGGCGACGCCCATGCCCGCCTCCGCCATCACCTGCGCGCCGGGCGGGATGCGCCCTTCGGGGTCGCGGACCGCGAGGCCGACCAGCTGCTGGCGCCCCGGCTCGCGGAGCGCGGGCAGCGCGAGCGAACGCTTGCCGACGCCGCGCGGCTCGCCGCCGACCAGGCCGCCGAGGCCCAGATCGTCCGGCGCCGTCACGCCGTCCGCCTCGGCATGGGTGACATGCCCCTTCTCGATGCGCATCGCGCCCATGGCCTCCGTGCCATAGGGCGTGAGGCTGCTTTCGCGCCCGAGCTCCAGCAGACGGGTCCAGAGCGCGAGGCCGAGATCGGCCGGCGCGGCCACCTCGTAGGAGAGTTCGCCCGAATAGCTCATGCGGAAGACGCGCGCCGGCAGCTCCGCCACTTCCGCCTCGCGCACCGACATCATCGGGAAGGCGGCGTCGGAAAGGTCGAGGTCGGGCGCGGCGCGGGCGAGCAGCCCGCGCGCCTCCGGCCCGGAGAGCGCGAGCGCGAACCACTGCTCGGTCACATCGCTCGCATAGACCCTGAGTTCCGGCCAGACGGTCTGCAGCAGAAACTCCATATGCGCCAGCACCGCGCCCTGCCCGGCGGTGGTCGTCGTCAGATAGAAATGCCGCTCGCCGAGGCGCATGACGACGCCATCGTCGAAGACGCGCCCGTCCTCGCGCAGCATCAGCCCGTAGCGCCCGCGCCCGACCTTGAGGCCCGACATCGGCCTGGCGTAGAGCAGGTCGAGAAAGGCGGCGGCGTCCGGCCCCTGCAGGTCGATCTTGCCGAGCGTGCCGACATCGACCATGCCGACCCCGGCGCGGGTCTCGGAGACCTCCGCCGCGATCGTCTCCGCCTCGTCCAGGCCCTCGCGCGGATAGTAGCGCGGCCGACGCCAGTGGCCGGCGGCGGTGAAGGGCGCGCCATGGGCTTCGTGCCAGTCGTCGGCGGCGGTGCGGCGAAGCGCGTCCCGCCCCTCGCCGATCAGGCCCGCGCCCATGGCGGCGATCGGCACCGGGGTGTAGGGCGGGCGGAAGGTGGTGGTCCCCGTCTCGGCGATGGACCGGCCGAGCTCTCCGGCGAGCAGCGCGAGGCCCGCCAGGTTGGAGGTCCTGCCCTGGTCGGTGCCCATGCCGAGCGCGGTGTAGCGCTTCAGATGCTCCACCGAGCGATAGCCCTCGCGCGCCGCCAGCGCCACATCCTCGGCCGTTACGTCATATTGCAGATCGACGAAGCATTTGCCGGCGGTCATGTCCCAGACGGCCGGCGCGTCGGCCCGGTTGCGGTCGGGCGAGCGCGGCGCCGGCCCCGCCGGCCGGTCCCGGCCCGCGCCCGCCGCCGCGGCCAGGCCCGCCGCCCAGCCCTCCGCCAGGCAGCCGTCGAGGTCGAAGCGCCCGGCGGCCGCTCCGGCGCTGCGATTGGCGCCGCCCGGCCGGTCCGGCAGCATCAGGCCGCGCGCCTCGTCGAAGCGCAGCTCGCCGCGCGCCTGGGCGTGCAGATGCACCGCCGGACTCCAGCCGCCGGAAACCGCCAGCAGATCGCAGGCGACGCGCTCGCCGCCGGCGAGCTCCACCGCGCGCACCCGCCGCCCGCCAAGCGCGCGCCGCACCGTCGCGCCCGGCCGGCAAGGCAGGTCCGGGGCCTCCCGGCCGCCGCGCGCGTCGGCGACGACGGCGATGGCGGCCCCGGCCGCGCGCAGCAGCCGGGCGCTTTGCCAGATCGCATCGTTATTGCCGGCGAGCGCGACGCGCCGGCCGGCCAGCACGCCATGGGCGTGGGCGTAGGCGGCGGCGGCCGAAGCCGACATGACGCCCGGCCGGTCGTTGCCGGCGAACAGCAGCGGGCGCTCATGCGCGCCGGTCGCCAGCACGACCTCGCGGGCGCGCACGAACCACAGCCGCATCTCGGGCGCGCCGGGCGGGGCGTCCTCGCCGGCGCGCTCCGCGACGGTGAGCAGATTGTGGTCGTAATAGCCGGCGACGGTCGCGCCCGGCAGCAGGCGCACGCCGGGCATGGCCTCGAGCTCCGCCAGCGCGCCGGCGATCCAGGCCAGCCCGTCGCCCTCCTCGATCTCGCCGGGCGCGCGGACCAGATCGCCGCCGAATTGCCGGTTCTCGTCGGCCAGCAGCACGCGCGCCCCGGCGCGCGCGGCCGCCAGCGCCGCCGCCACCCCGGCCGGGCCGCCGCCCGCCACCAGCACATCGACATGGATGCGCCGCTTGGCGTAGTGCGCGTCGTCGGCCGCCTCGGGGGCCGGCCCGAAGCCCGCCATGCGCCGGATCGCCGGCTCGTAGAGGCGCCGCCACCAGCGGGCCGGGCGCATGAAGGTCTTGTAGTAGAAGCCCGGCGGCAGCAGGCCGGAGGCGAGGCCGACCAGGCTGCCGAGATCGCGCTCGACCGACGGCCAGGCGTTCTGGCCGAAGGCTTCGAGCCCGTCGCGGAGCGGGACCTCGGTCGCGCGGAGATTGGCGCGGGCCTCGGCGCGCGCGCCCACCGTCACCAGCGCGTTCGGCTCCTCCGCGCCGAAGCCCCAGACGCCGCGCGGGCGGTGATATTTGGAGCTGCGCGCGACGATGCGCACGCCGGCGGCGAGCAGCGCCGAGGCCAGGCTGTCGCCGGCGAAGCCCTCGAGGCGATGGCCGTCGAAGTCGAAGCGGAGCGGCTGCGACCGGTCGATCAGATGGCCGCCCTCGGCGGCGCGGAAGGGCTGGCGCCTCATGGCCGGGCGAGCCGCACGCTGGCGATCTCGTGGCTGGCCGTGTCGCGCTCGACCCTGAGCCAGCGCCCGCAGCCCGCGCGATGGAGCCAGAGCTCGGCATGCGCGCCGCGCGGATTGTCGCGGAAATAGAGATAGTCGGTCCACTCGCGATCGCTGGCGGCGGCAGGGTCGGCCGGGCGCGCGACGGTGGCGTCGCCGCCATAGACGAACTCGGTCTCGTCGCGCGGACCGCAGAAGGGGCAGGGGATCAGAAGCACCGGCCGGGCCTCAATGCGCCGCCGGCGTCGGGCCGGCGCCGCGCTCGTCCAGCATCGCGCCGGTGCGGAAGCGCTCCAGCGAGAAGGGCCGGTTCAGCTCGTGCGGCGCGTCGTTGGCGAGCGTCCAGGCAAGGCACCAGCCGGAAGCGGGCGTCGCCTTGAAGCCGCCATAGCACCAGCCGCCGGTCATGGCGAGGCCCTCCACCGGCAGGCGCCCGACGATCGGGCTCCCATCCATGCTCATATCCATGACGCCGGCCCAGTGGCGCAGCTGGCGGAGGCGCGAGACGGGCGGGAAATATTCCGAGGCGGCCGCCAGGATGTCCTCCAGCCGGGCCGGGCTGCCGCGCGCCGACCAGGAATTGTAGCCGTCCAGATCGCCGCCGATCAGCACCTCGCCCTTGTCGGTCTGGCTGACATAGACATGCGCGGCGGCGACCGAGACCACCGTGTCGAGGAAGGGCTTGACCGGCTCGGAGACGGTGGCGGTCAGCAGATGCGTCTCGATCGGCAGGCGCAGCCCGGCCATGGCGGCGAGGCGCGACGAGTGCCCGGCGACGGCGAGGCCGACGCGGCCCGCGCCGATGCGCCCGCGCGTCGTCTCCACGCCGGTGACGCGCCCGCCGGCGGTCTCGATGCCGGTCACCTCGCAGTCCTGGACGATGTCCACGCCGAGCGCGTCGGCGGCGCGCGCATAGCCCCAGGCGACCGCGTCATGGCGGGCGACGCCGCCGCGCGGCTGCAACACGCCGCCGACGATGGGGTGGCGGATGGCGGGCGAGAGGTCGAGCGCCGGGACCAGCCGGGCGAGGTCGTCGAGGCCGAGCAGTTCGGCGTCGATGCCGGCCAGGCGCATGGCGTTGTGCCGGCGCACCCAGTGGTCGCGCTGGGCGTCGGTGTGGAAGACGTTGATGACGCCGCGCTGCGAGAACATGATGTTGAAATTGAGATCCTGCGCGAGGCCCTCCCAGAGCTGGAGCGAGTGCTCGTAGAAGCGCCGGTTCTCCGGCAGCAGATAGTTGGAGCGCACGATGGTGGTGTTGCGCCCGGTGTTGCCGCCGCCGATCCAGCCGCGCTCCAGCACCGCGACATTGGCGATGTCGTGGTTGCGGGCGAGATAGTAGGCGGCGGCGAGGCCGTGGCCGCCGCCGCCGACGATGACGACATCGTAGGAGGGCTTCGGCTCCGCCGCGCGCCAGGCCGGCCGCCAGTCCCGGTGCCGGCGAAGCGCGCCCCGCGCCAGCGAGAAGATCGAATAGCGCTGCATCGCCCGCCATTCTAGCCCGCATTCGCCCCGCAGGTCATGGGCGGTTCGGAGCGCTCAGCTTCCGATCCACAGCGTGAAGCGGGCGAGGAACAGGCGCAGCGCCAGGTCGAGCAGCACGATGCCGGCGGCCGGGAAGCCCTCGATGCCGAGCCCGTGCCGGGCGAGGCGCCATTTGAACAGCAGAATCCAGAACCACACGCCCATGAACAGCATCGCCGTCACCGGCTGCGGCAGGAAGCCCGGCGCGTCCAGCAGGATGACGACCGCCACCGCCGCGCCCTGCAGCAGATTGGCCCAGTTGGTGGCGATAATGTAGCGCCAGTAGTTGGTGAAGGCGCCCATCCGGTCGGCGAGATAGACCATGACCAGCGGAAAGGCGACCCAGGCGGCGACATAGCCGATGGTCTCCGCCACCACCAGCTTCGTCGTCACCTCGAACTCCAGCGGCGCGGTGGCGAGCGCCAGCAGCGCCAGCGGATAGGCGACGATGGCCGCCCGGAAGGAGCGCCAGAAATCCGTCAGCCGGGAGACCGGCCCGGTATTGCCGCCCGCCAGCGCCAGCGCGGCGGCGCAGCCTGTGTGAATCTCCTGGAGCATCCCGCAGCGCTCCCCGCCGGCCGTCTCAGGAAAGGAAATAGCCCTTGAGTATCGTCTCGTAAACGCGCGTCAGCCGGTCGAGTTCGTCGAGCTCCAGATATTCATCGACCTTGTGCGCGGTCTCGCTCACCAGACCCAGTTCTACCACGGGGCAGTAATCCTTGATGAAGCGCGCGTCCGAGGTGCCGCCGGAGGTGGAGAGCTCGGGCCGCCCGCCGGTGACCGCCTCGATGGCGTCGCCGGCGAGCGCGGCGAGCTGGCCCGGCGGCGTCAGGAAGGCTTCGCCGCTGACCGAGACCTCCAGGCGATAGGGGTGGCCGGCCCGGTCCAGCCGCTCGCGCAGCCAGGCCTCCAGCCCGGCGCCGCTGTGGCGGTCGTTGAAGCGGATGTTGAAGCGCGCCTCGGCGCGGGCCGGGATGACATTGGTGGCCGGATTGCCGACATCGACGCTGGTGACCTGGAGCGAGGAGGGCTGGAAATGCTCCGAGCCCTCGTCGAGCCGCGCGCTCGCCAGATCGTACGCCATGGCGAGCAGGGGGTGCACCGGGTTGCGGGCGCGGTCGGGATAGGCGGCGTGGCCTTGCACGCCCTCCACCGTCAGATGGCCGTTGAGCGAGCCGCGCCGGCCGATCTTGATCGTCTCGCCGAAGCGCGCGGGGCTGGTCGGCTCGCCGACGATGCAGGCGTCGAGCCGCTCGCCGCGCGCCGCCAGGCGCTCCAGCATCCGCCGGGTGCCGTTGATGGCCGGGCCTTCCTCGTCGCCGGTGATCAGCAGGGCGATGGAGCCGGGCGTCTCGCCGAGGCGGGCGACCGCGGCCACGAAGGCGGCGATCGCGCCCTTCATGTCGGTCGCGCCGCGCCCGATCAGCCGCCCGCCGGAAAGGGTGGCGGCGAAGGGCGGCGCGCTCCAGTCCGCCGGATCGCCCGCCGGCACGACGTCCGTGTGGCCGGCGAAGCAGAACACCGGCCCCTCGCCGCCGCGCCGAGCGTAGAGATTATCGACATCCGGCGTGTCGGGCGCGCTGAAGGGCATGCGCTCGCAGGCGAAGCCGAGCGGGCGGAGCGCGCCCTCCAGCACGTCGAGCGCGCCGGCGTCGGCCGGCGTCACGCTCGGACAGCGGATGAGCGCGCGGGCGAGTTCGAGCGCGTCCGGCTCCATCAGTCGCGCAGCAACTCGTTGATCGCCGTCTTGGCGCGCGTGCCCGCATCGACGGTCTTGACGATCACCGCGCAGGCGAGGTTGGGGCCGGGGCTGCCGTCCGGCAGCGGGCGGCCCGGCATGCTGCCCGGCACGACGACCGAAAAAGGCGGCACGCGGCCCATATGCACCTCGCCCGTGTCGCGGTTGACGATGCGGGTGGTGGCGGAGATGAAGGTGCCCATGGCGAGCACCGCCCCCTCGCCGACGATCACGCCCTCGACGACCTCGCTGCGCGCGCCGATGAAGCAATTGTCCTCGACGATCACCGGCTCGGCCTGGAGCGGCTCCAGCACGCCGCCGAGGCCGACGCCGCCGGAGATGTGGCAGTTGGCGCCCACCTGGGCGCAGGAGCCGACCGTGGACCAGGTGTCGATCATGCTGTTCTCGCCGACGCGCGCGCCGACATTGACGAAGCAGGGCATGAGCACCGCGCCCGGAGCGATATAGGCCGAGCGGCGCACGACGCAGTTGGGCACGGCGCGGAAGCCGGCGGCGGCGAAGCCGGCGGCGTCCCAGCCCTCGAACTTGGACGGCACCTTGTCATACCAGGGCGCGCCGTCCGGGCCGCCGGCGACCGGGGCGGAATCGGCCAGGCGGAAGGAGAGCAGCACGGCCTTCTTGCACCATTGATGGACATGCCAGGCGCCGTCGCGCTTCTCCGCGACGCGCGCCTCGCCCCGGTCGAGCGCGTCGAGCGCCGCCTCGACCGCCTCGCGCGCCTCGCCCCGCGTCGCCGGCCCGATGGCGGCGCGGTCCTCCCATGCGCGGTCGATGGCGGCCTCCATGGCCAGGTCCGGCATCCCTCTTCCCTCCCGCGAGCAAGCCCCCGGACCATCCCCGAACCGCCCCGCCCTGTCAACGCATCGCGGCGGCTTGCGCCGGGCGCGGGCCGCGCCTAGGTTCCCGCCTGTTGACGACACAACAGCAGAGACCGCCCGCCGTGGCCAGAATCGAGGGATTCCGCGTCCGCAACTACCGCGCGCTGCGCGACATCACGCTGGGGAAGCTGTGGAATACTCCAAAGGTCGATCGGCTGACGCCGATGACGGCGGTCATCGGCAAGAACGGCGTCGGCAAGAGCGCGCTTTTCGACGCCTTCGGCTTCCTGGCCGATTGCCTGAAGCTCGGCGTCGAGGAGGCGTGCGACGCCAGAGGGCGCGGCGGCTTCGAGCGCCTGCGCTCCCTCGGCAGCCGCGGGCCGATGGCTTTCGACGTCTATTATCGCGAGAGCAGCCATGCGCGGCCTATCGCCTATGAGGTAGCGATCGGCCAGGAAGCGTCGGGGCGCCCCTATGTCATATCGGAGCGTCTGCGCCAGCGCCGCCAGGGCCAGTCCACCGGTTGGCCGTTTTCCTTTCTGATCCTCCAGAACGGCCGGGGTCTGGTATGGAAGGGAGAGGAGCGAGGCCGGCGGATTACGGATAGCAATCCGGACGAACTGGATCTGGAATCGTTGATCGAAGAAGAGGGAGAGAATCCCGAAAAGGAAGATATCGAACTGGAAGACCATCGGCGACTTGGCGTCGCCACGCTTGGAATACTGAAGCAACATCCCAGAATCTCGGCATTTAGACAATTCATAGAAGGTTGGTATCTGAGCTATTTCATGCCAGATGCGGCACGCAGCCTTCCCTTCGCCGGGCCGCAACAACATTTGAATGTTCACGGAGATAATCTCGGTAATGTTGTGCAATTCATGGAACGAGATCATCCGGTTCGATTCCGATCTGTCTTGACAAATATAGCGAAGAAAATTCCCGGGATCGAGAAGATCGACACTGAACGTAGCCTCGACGGACGTCTATTGTTGCGCTTCAATGATCGAGGGTTTGAAGACCCGTTCTATGCGCAGCAAATGTCGGACGGAACGTTGAAGCTGTTTGCCTATCTGTTGATGCTCGAAGATCCCGATCCGCCACCCTTCATCTGCATCGAAGAGCCTGAAAACGGCCTGTATCACAAGATATTGGAGCTTCTAGCGACGGAGTTTCGTGAGCACGCTACGGACAGAAAAGGCGCGCCACAAATTTTCGTCACCACCCATCAACCCCAATTCGTCGATGCCCTGAGACCCGAGGAAATCTGGATTCTGGAGAAGGGTGTAAACGGATTTTCTACTATTCGACGGGCCAGCGACGACAAGATCGTGCAAGCAATGGTGGCTGAGGGATTGCCGCTTGGCGATCTCTGGTGCGGCAACTATCTGGATATGCAATAGATCATGCATTTTGAATTTCTGATCGAGGATAGATCGACAGACGTCGCACTCAAAATCATTCTTCCCAAGATTCTTGGCAGTGAGAAATCGAGGCACAGTTGGAGGTTTCATCACTTCAAGGGACTTGGTTCTATCCCGGATGACCTGCAACATCGGCCGGATCGAAACAGGCGCCAGCTCTTGCACCGGCTGCCAACCTACTTGCGGGGATATGGTCGCAATTTGGATCAAGGGACCACTTCCGTCGTCGTGGTCGTCGATCTGGATGATCGCGATTGTATAGCCTTCAAGCAGGAGCTGCTGGCGGTATGGGGGGCCTGCAACCCGCGACCGCGGGCGCTCTTCCGGATCGCCATCGAGGAGAGCGAGGCATGGCTGCTGGGCGACCGTGAGGCCGTCATGGCGGCCTATCCGCGCGCGAGGCGCGCCGTACTCGAACGCTACCGGCAGGACAGTATCTGCGGCACCTGGGAAATGTTGGCGGATGCCGTGCATCCCGGAGGAGCGAAGCGGCTGAAGAAGTCCGGCAACCCCGGCGCAGCGAAGGCGGAATGGGCAACGCGCATCGCGCCGCATATGGAGGTGGATCGCAATCGCTCGCCCAGCTTTCGGGTGTTTTGCGAGGGGTTGCGGCGGCTTGCGTCAGGGGGGTGAGGGGCGGGTGACGGTTTCGAGCCAGTCTTCGAGGCTCTCCGCCACGTGGTGCACCAGGGCGGGGTCGAGGCCGATGGCGGCGCCGGGGAGGTGGGTGCGCACCCACACGGTGGTCATGCCCGCCGCCGCCGCCGGGGCCAGGTTGCGCGCCCGGTCCTCCACCATCACCGCCGTCCCGGGATCGACCGCGTGGCGGGCGAGCAGGCGGCGATAGCCCTCGGGGTCCGGCTTCGGGCGGTAGCCCGCCGCCTCCAGGTCGAACACCGCCTCGAAATGCGCCTCCAGCCCGAGCCGCGCCAGCACCCGCTCGGCATGAACCGCCGGCGCGTTGGTGTGCACGATGCGCCGCCCCGGCAGGCGCGCCAGCAGCCCGGCGAGGCGCGGCGCGGGCCGCAGCGCCGACAGGTCCAGGCGATGCGTCTCCTCCAGGAAGACGCGCGCCTCCACCCCCCGCTCCGCCATGAGGCCGCCCAGGGTCATGCCGTAGCGCCCGAGATAGGAGGCGCGCAGCCGGTCGGCCTCCGCCGCCCCGAGGCCGAGATGGCGGCGGATGAAGGCCGAGATCGCGGCCTCCATCTGCTCCGCGAGATCGCACTCGCGCGGGCTGTAGAGCGTATTGTCGAGGTCGAAGACCCAGCAGCCGACCCGCTCCGGGTCCGGCAGCGCCCCGCTCACCGCCGCCGGATCATCGTGCCGGCGCCGCTTTGCGTCAGGATCTCCAGCAGCACGGCGTGGTCCAGCCGCCCGTCCAGGATCACCGCCGCCTCGACGCCGCCCTCGACGGCCTCCAGACAGGTTTCCACCTTGGGGATCATGCCGCCCTTGATGGCGCCGTCGGCGATCATCCGCCGGGCGCGGCGATGCCCCATCTCGGCGACCAGCTCGCCCGCCTCGTCCAGCACGCCGGCGACATCGGTCAGCAGCAGCAGGCGGCGCGCCCCGGCGGCGGCGGCGACCGCGCCGGCGGCGGTGTCGGCGTTGATATTGTAGGTCGCCCCGTCCGCCCCGAGGCCGATCGGCGCCACCACGGGGATGAATCCGGCCCCGGCGAGCGCCTCCAGCACGCTGGCGTCCACCGCCACCGGCTCGCCGACGAAGCCGAGGTCGAGCACCTTCTCGATGTTCGATTCCGGGTCGCGGCGGGTGCGCTCCAGGCGCCGCGCGGCGATCAGCCCGGCGTCCTTGCCCGAGAGGCCGACGGCGCGCCCCCCGGCCGCGCCGATCGCCGCCGCCAGCGCCTTGTTGATCCGCCCGGCCAGCACCATCTCGACGATCTCGACCGTATCGGCGCTGGTCACCCGCAGGCCATCGACGAAATCGCTGCCGATGCCGAGCCGCTCCAGCATCCGGGCGATCTGCGGGCCGCCGCCATGCACGACGATCGGGTGAATGCCGAGCTGCTTCAGGAGCACGATGTCGCGGGCGAACTTGGCCAGCGCGTCGGCGTCGCCCATGGCGTGCCCGCCGTATTTCACCACCACGGTCGCGCCGGCGTAGCGCGCGACATGCGGCACGGCCTCCGACAGCACTGCCGCCTTGGCGACGCTCTCGGCGAGTTCCGGGGAGGGGGCGGCGGAATCGTTCATGAGGGGTGCTCCTCGGCCAGGGCGGCGAGTTCGGCGCGCAGCCGGGCGACGCCCTCGCCGCTCCGCGCGCTGGTGGCGATGACGACCGGATGGGCGGCGGGGCGCGAACCGATGGCGGCTTCGAGCGCGGCCACCGCCCGCGGCCGGGCGGCGGACGCCAGCTTGTCGATCTTGGTCGCCACCAGCTGATAGACCACGGCCGCGCGATCCAGCAGCGTCATCAGCGCCAGATCGCCCGGCTTCAGCCCGTGGCGCGCATCGACCAGCAGGCAGAGCCGGCGGAGCGGCGCGCGGCCGGCCAGATAGTCGCGCGCGAGCGCCGTCCAGGCGGCCGACTTCGTCTTCGAGACCTTCGCATAACCGTAGCCCGGCAGATCGACCAGCGAGAGCCGGCCGGCGAGCTCGAAGAAGATCAGCGCCTGGGTGCGCCCGGGCGTGCTGGAGGTGCGCGCCAGGCTGCGCCGCCCGGTGAGCGCGTTGACGAGGCTCGACTTGCCGACATTCGACCGGCCCGCAAAGGCGACCTCCGGCAGCCCCGCGGGCGGCAGCGCGGCCGCCTCGGCGGCGGCGGCGACGAAGCGGCATTCCCCGGCGAACAGGCGCCGCCCCCGCTCCACGGCCTCTTCGGAGGGTCCGGGGGCCTGCACGAGGCAGCGGTCCCTCAGCTGCTCTTGCCGGCGCCGGCCGCCGTCTGGCGGGTGACGCCCGCCCGGCGCATGATGACCCATTGCTGCGCCATGGAGAGCAGATTGTTCCAGGTCCAGTAGATCACCAGCCCGGCCGGGAAGGTCGCCAGCAGGAAGGTGAACACCAGCGGCATGAACTGGAAGATCTTCGCCTGGATGGGGTCGGCGGGCGTGGGGTTGAGCCTCATCTGCGCCCACATCGACAGCCCCATCAGGATCGGCCAGATGCCGAGATGCAGGAAGGAGGGCGGCCCCCAGTCCACCAGGCCGAACAGGGTGAACAGATTGGTCGGATCGATGGACGACAGGTCCTCGATCCAGCCGTAGAAGGGCGCATGGCGCATCTCGATGGCCACGAACAGCACCTTGTAGAGCGCGAAGAACACCGGAATCTGGATCAGGATCGGCAGGCAGCCGGCCGCCGGATTGACCTTCTCGCGCTTGTAGAGCGCCATGATCTCCTGGTTCAGCTTCTGCTTGTCGTCGCCGAGCCGCTCGCGGAGCTTCAGCATTTCCGGCTGCAAGGCCTTCATCTGGCTCATCGAGCGGTAGGACTTGTTGGCCAGCGGGAAGAACACCAGCTTGACGCCGACGGTGAGCGCCAGGATCGCCAGGCCGAAATTGCCGAGCACGCCCTGCAGCCAGCTGAGCGCATAGAAGAACGGCTTGGTGAGGAAGTAGAACCAGCCGAAATCGATGGCGAGGTCGAACTTGGCGAAACCCCGGTCGTCCCGGTAGCGGTCCAGCAAATGGGCGCGCTTGGCCCCGGCGAACACATGGTTCTCCACCGCCGCGCGCCCGCCGGCCGGCACGGTGACGGGCTGGCGCAGATAGTCGGTCTGATATTTGTCGAGGCCGGCGTCGAGCCGGTGCAGGAAGCGCGCCGTGAAGGTTTCGCCCGGCTCCGGGATCAGCGCCGTCAGCCAGTATTTGTCGGTGATGCCGAGCCAGCCGGTCGCCCCCTCGGCCTTGATCTCGCCCTCATCGACCAGATCGTCATAGTCATGCTCCTGGAGCACCTCGTCCAGCACGCCGAGCGGGCCTTCATGCAGGATGAAGAAGCCCGAGGTCTCCGGCGTGCCGGAGCGCGACACCAGGCCGTAGGGATAGAGCGTGACCGGGGCCGCGCCGTCATTGGCGACCGACTGCTCCACGGTCAGCAGATAGTCGCCTTCCAGCCGGAGCGTGCGGGTGAAGCGCAGGCCCGCGCCATTGTCCCAGGTCAGCGTCAGCGGCCGCTCGCGGCTGAGCGCCCGGTCGGTGGTCGTCCAGACCGTCTTGCCGTCCGGCACCGGCGCGGCTCCGTCGGCCGCCACCCAGCCGAGCTCGGCGTAGAAGGCGCCCGGCCGGTCGGGCGGGGCCAGCAGCACGATGCGTTCGCTGTCGGGCTCGGGCGTCTCGCCATAGTCGGTGAGCGTCAGATCGTCGATGCGAGCCCCGGCGAGCGAGATCGAGCCCTCGACGCGGTCATCGTCGATCGGGATGCGCGGCGCGGCCCCGGCGGCCTCGGCCTCGTCCACGGGCCGCACGCGAACCGCCGGACCGGGCAGCCCGCCGGGCGTCGGGATGGCGTCGGCCGTCCGGCCGGGGGCCGGCGGCGCGCCCGCCTCGCCGCCGGTCTCGGCCGTCTGCGGCGGCGGCTCGGGCGGCGGCTGGACCATGTTGAAGATCAGCAGGATGCCGATCGAGATCGCAATGGCCAGGATGAGATTGCGATGGTCGGGCAAGGGAGCGTCCGTTCAGCGGCTGTCGGCGCCGCGGGCGGGCGGCACGGGGTCATAGCCCGAACCGCCCCAGGGATGGCAGCGGCAGAGACGTTTCGCCGCAAGCCAGAGGCCCAGCGGCGCGCCATGGCGTTCCAGCGCCTCCAGCGCGTAGGCGGAGCAGGTCGGCCGGTAGCGGCACTGCGCCGGCAGCCAGGGCGAGAGCAGCCAGCGATAGGCGTGGATGGGCAGCTTCAGCAGGAAGGTCATGAGCGTTCGAGGCGCCGGGCTGCGGTCCGCAGGTCGCCGAGCAGCGCCCGCCAGGGCCGGGTCAGCGCGGCCCGGCGACCGATCACCACATAGTCCATTCCGGGACGCCGCTCCAGAGCCTCGCGGACGGCCGCCTTGAGCCGCCGGCGCACGCGGTTGCGCTCCACCGCGTTGCCGACCTTGCGGGTGACCGTGTAGCCGACCCGCATCGGCCCGCCGTCGCCGCGCCCGAGCCGCTGCAACACCAGCCCCGGCGCGGCCTGGCGGCGGCGCGAAGCCTGCACGCGGAGGAAGTCGCGGCGTTTCTTAATCGTGTCGGGCGGGTCCATGCGGGGAGCCGATTCTCAGGCCGAGAGGGTCTTCCGTCCCTTGGCGCGGCGGCGCTTCAAGACGCGACGGCCGCCCACCGTCGCCTTCCGGGCGCGAAATCCGTGGCGCCGTTTGCGCACGAGGCGGCTCGGCTGGTATGTGCGTTTCACTGGACGAAGGCTCCATCGCGGACAGGTGAGAGCGTCGCCGGGAGCGCCGCCGACGGCAGCGCGCCTTATGAAACATGACGGCCGGCGCGTCAACATCCATGGGCGCCCGCCGGGGCGGCGATGCGCCCCGAATCGACCCGGGAGCGAGGGAAACGGCGATGACGGCAAGCGGCACAGGCGCCTGGCGGGCATGGGCGCAGCGCCTCGCGATTCCCGCCCTGCTGCTGGCGGGCCTGGCGGCGTTCTTCGCCGCCGGGCTGCATGAACGGCTCGGTTTCGAGACGCTGCGCGACAATCGCGAGCTGCTGGCCGCCTGGGTCGCGGAAAATCGCGCGGCGGCGCTGCTGGCCTATATCGCCCTCTACACGCTCACCGTCGCCTTCTCGCTGCCGGTGGCGAGCCTCGCCACCATTTCCGGCGGCTTCCTGTTCGGCCTCTGGTTCGGCACCGCCGCGACCGTGATCGGCGCGACCTTGGGCGCGATCGCGCTCTTCGTCGCCGCGCGCACCGTGCTGGGCGCGCGGCTCCGGGCGCGGGTCGGGGCGGCGCTGGAGCGCATGGACGGCGGCTTCCGGCAAAACGCCTTCAACTATCTGCTGGTGCTGCGCCTGGTGCCGCTGTTTCCCTTCTTTCTGGTCAATATCGCGCCGGCCTTCGCGGATGTGCGCCTGCGCACCTTCGCCGCCGCCACCTTTCTCGGCATCGCGCCCGGCACGTTCGTCTATGTCAGCGTCGGCAACGGGCTGGGCGCGGTGTTCGACGGCGGCGGCGAGCCGGATCTCGGCGTCATCTTCAAGCCGGAGATCCTGCTGCCGATCCTCGGCCTCTCGCTGCTGGCGCTGGTTCCGGTGGTCTATCGGCGCGTGAAGCGCAGCCAGCCGGGCGCATGACCGACGGCTTCGACGTCGATTTCTGCGTCGTCGGAGACAGTCCGGGCGGCCTCGCCTTCGCGGAGACGGCCGCGCGGCTGGGCCTCCGGGTGGCGCTGGCGACGGAGCCCGGTCCGCGCCCGCCGGACCCCTTCCTCATGCTGGCCGCGCTGCGGGCCGCGGTCGAGGCCGGCCTCGACCTTGCGGGCGCGCGCCGCCACGCCGCCGGGGTCGCCGAGAGCGCGGCCGGCGACGGCGATCCGGCGCGCCTCGCCGGGCTCGGCGTCCGCCTGCTGCAGGGGCCGGGGCGCATCGAGGACGGGCGCTGGCGGGGCGGCGGCGAGGCGCTCCGGGCGCGGCGCTTCCTGCTCGCCCGGCGCTGGCAGCCGGACCTGCCGGCGCTGCTGACGCGCGGCAGCTTCGACGGCGCCGGGCCGTTCGGCGCGCCGCTGGCGCAGATCGCCGCGCGCCTCGGCCTCGCGGCGGAACTGCTGCTGCCCGGCGGGCGGCCGGGCGCGGTGGAGGAGGAACTCGGCCGCCTACTGCTGCCGGCCTTGCGGGCCGACGGCGTGCGGCCGGTGCGGGGCGCGGTCGGCGAGGCGTCGCCGGCGGTCCGCGACCCGGCCTTTCGCAACCCCGGCGCGCGCCTGCTGGCCATCGGCCCGAGCGCCGGGCGCGACCCCGAGCAGGACCGGCCGGACGCCGCCGCCGCCCTGCGCCGCTGGCTGTTCCGCCTGCCCGCGCCCCGCAGCGTTCCGGCGCGCCGGCTGCCGACCTGGCCGGAAGTCGCGACGGTCGGCCTCGACGAGGCCGGCGCCCGGCGGCGCTTCGCCCATGTGCGGGTCTGGCGCCACAATCTGGCTGAGACCGACGCCGCGCTCGCGGCCGGGCGCGCGGAAGGGCTGCTGAAGGTGGTGACCGACGGGCAGGGCCGGGTGCTGGGCGCGGCGATGGTGGGCGCGGGCGCGGGCGAGGCCACCGCCTTCTGGGGCCACGCCGTCGCGCGCCGGGCGCGGCTGGCCTCGCTCGCCGGCCTGCCGGCGGGGCGCGCCACGCTCGCCGAGGCCGGGCGCGAACTGGCGGCGGGCGCGCTCGCGCCCCGTCTGGCGACGCCGGGCGCGCGGCGCCTGCTGCGGCTGCTGGCGCGCCTGCCCTGAGCGGTGCAGCGGTCGAAACCTCGTCGGGTCACCAAAACGTGATAAGTCGGTGTCCGCGCCCATAGGCGGATCGTGATAATATGATGAACGTTGGATATAAGACGTTCCGCAACTAACGGACCGTCAGCCGTTGGCGGAACTGCGGCGTCTTTCGAAGAACAATCGGTGTCGTCTGTCGGGGGAAGTCTCGGAAATCCGGCCGTGGTCATGGTTCTGCTGCGCCCCTTTCGTTCGCTTTCCGCCCGGTTGCTGGTTCTCACCATGGTCGTCGCCACGGTGGCGGAACTGGCGATCTATCTGCCGCTGCTCGCCCGCCATCGGGTGACCTATCTGACCGACCTGATGGCGCGCGCCCATATTGCGGCCGTCGCGGCCGATCCGGCTCCGAGCGAGGCGCAGGAGCGCCGCCTGCTGGGCCATGTCGAGGCCCATGGCGCCAAGCTGGAGATCGAGGGGCGCACGATCTGGCTGCTGGGCGGACGGATACCGCCCATGGTCGATGCTTATGTCATGCTGGACGAGGCGTCGCCGTTCGACCTGGTCGGGGATGCGCTGGCGACCCTCTTCCGGCGCGACAACCGGGTGCTGCACATCCGGGGCGCCTCGCCCTGCCAGGAGGGCGCGGTGGTCGAGCTGATCCTGGACGAGAAGCCGCTGCGCGAGGCGATGATCGCCTATTCGTGGCGCATGGCGCTCCTGTCGCTGGCGATTTCGGCGCTGACCGCGGCCGCGCTCTTCCTCTCGCTCCGCCGGATGATGATCCGCCCGATGACCGGGCTGGTGCGCAAATGGCGCCATTTCGCCGAGGAGCCGGGCGACTCCCGGCGCATCCTGGAGCCGTCCGGCCGGCAGGACGAGATCGGCGGGGCCGAGCGCGCCTTCGCCGAGATGCAGCGCCTGATCCACTACGCCTTCGGCCAGCGGGCGCGCCTGGCGGCGGTCGGCGAGGGCGTGACCAAGATCAGCCACGATCTGCGCAACATGCTGGCCTCCGCCCAGCTGATCTCCCAGAGCCTGGTCGAGAGCAGCGACCCGAGGGTGCAGAAGGCGGCGCCGACGCTCGCCGGCGCGCTCGACCGGGCGGCGGACTTTTGCCGCCGGGTGTCCGAGTTCGCGCGCGCCGGGGCCTCCTCCCGGCGCGAGCCGCAGGACGTGCCGCTCGCCGGGCTGCTCGACGAGGCGGCGCGCGGCCATCTGCGGAGCGCGCGCTGGGTCAACAGGGTCGCGCCCGGACTTCGCGTCGCGGGAGACCGCGGCCAGCTGCTGCGCGTCTTCGCCAATCTCCTCTGCAACGCCGAGGAGGCCGGCGGGCGCGCCATCGAGGCGAGCGCGACGCTGGAGGACGGCCGGCTGCAGGTGACGATCGCCGATGACGGGCCGGGCCTCTCCGAGCGCGCGCGAGAGAGCCTCTTCCGGGCCTTTCACGGCTCCACCAAGCCCAACGGCTCCGGGCTCGGGCTTGCGATCGCGGACGAAATCATGCAGGCCCACGGTGGATCGATCCGGTTGCTCTCCTCCGACGCGACGGGGACGGCCTTCCGGCTCGACTTCGCACCGGGAGGGGGTCGGGAATGAGCAAGCGGTCGGACGGCAACTGGGACCCGGAGCAATATCTGCGCTTCGGCGGCCCGCGGCTCCGCCCGGCCATCGAGCTGTTCCGGCGGGTCGAGCATGACAGCGTCGGGCTCGCGGTCGATATGGGCTGCGGGACGGGCGACATCGCCCGCGCCATGGCGGCGCGCTGGCCGGAGGCCGAGGTGCAGGGCCTCGACCTTTCGGAGGCGATGCTGGAGCAGGCGCGCGCCGCCGATCCCGCCGCCCGGGTGGTCTGGGGGCGCGCCGACCTCCGCGACTGGCGGCCGGCCCGCCCGGTCGATCTGCTCTACGCCAATGCGGTCTATCAGTGGGCGGACGATCACGAGACGCTGTTTCCGCGCCTGCTGGATTGCGTGGCGCCGGGCGGCGTCTTCGCGGCGCAAATGCCGATGAGCTGGCCGGAGCCGAGCCACCGGGCGCTGCGCGCGATCCTGGAGGAGTTCGGCTCGCCGGAGCTGCGCGCCCGCCTCGCGCGCAAATGGGTGGCGGAGGCGGACCGGTATTACCGCCTGCTGCGCCCGCTGGTCGCCGATCTCGACATCTGGGAGACGCGCTATCTCCAGGTGCTCCGGGGCGAGGACCCGGTGCTGGAGTGGGTCAAGGGCAGCGCGCTGCGCCCGGTGCTGGCGGAACTCGGAGAGGCGGAGCAGGCGGACTTCCTCGCGCGCTACGGCGCCCGGCTCCGCGAGCTCTACCCCCGCGAGCTCGGCGGCGAGACCCTCTTCCCCTTCCCCCGCCTGTTCATCGTCGCACGAAAATAGGCCGGGGAGCGGCTGCGCGGAGACGATGGCCTGAGCGGTGTGTCGAGAACAAACTGAACCGCCCACTTACCCACAGGCCGGTCGCCGGACGCGCCCAAAAGGATCACGCGGCTCGATGGGTTTCGAGAGGCTCGCCCGTGGCCCGGTATCGCGCCAGGCAACGGGGGCCGTGGAAGACCGCCAGGGCGCCGTCGGGATACTCATGCGCCCGCACCGCGGCCTTGACGTGGTGGTGGCGGTCGGGCGGAATCTGCAGCGTCACCCGCTTGTAGCGCACGCAGTTGTCATTGCCGACAAGGCGCTCTTCCTGCACGCACAGATGGTCGTCAGGCGCGCCAGCGAAGGAAACGAAGGCCCACCCTCCGCCTCGAAGCGATCCCGCCAGCGCCGGAAGGTCCGCTCCGACACACCCAGTATCTCCGATGCCTCCAGCTGGCTCAGCAAACCACGCTGGCTGCGACCGTAAACCTCCTCGAACTTCATCAGCCTCAGTCCCTGTGCCCGTTCCGTCCGACGCATCCAAACCCCCTATGGCCTGGAAGGTTTCTAAAACCGGACAGATCATCTGGTACATCCGCCGGACATATCCCGTGTTACCCGGCGCCTGCGAGCGCTTGTCGGGACGGGGCGTGCGCGCCATAATCGTTTGAGTTCGACCGAGGGGCAGCCCATGACCGTCGACGGCACGGACGCGCCGCTCAGCGCCGCCGAGATTCGGGAGCTTCGCCGGCTGATCGCCGCCGGGCAGCGTCCCGGCCCCGCCGCCCATCCGCTGGCGGTCACCCTCTGCGGCGTCTTCGCCGCAGGCTTTCTCGCCCTGTTCGGATGGCTGGCTTTCGAGACTCACTCCAACAGCGCCGCCGTCGACGTGATGCAGACCGACGTCGCCAGGCTGCAGGCCGACGTGAAGAAGCTGCAAGCCGGGCAGGAGCAGCTGCGAGCCGGACAGGAGGAGATGAAAGTCGCCATTGCGGAAATCCGGGCAGGGCAGAGTGAGATGAGGGCCTTGCTGCTGGAATTGAAGCGCAGATAGCGCCTATCCGTCGCCGCAGGTTGCCGGGACGGGGCGGGCGCGCCATAATCGTTTGAGTTCGACCGAGGGGCAGCCCATGGCCGCCGACAATACGGATGCGCCGCTCAGCGCCGCCGAGATTCGGGAGTTTCGCCGGCTGATAGCTGCCGGGCAGCGCTCGGCCCATGGCGCCCATCCGCTGACGGCGGCCCTCCCCGGCGTGTTCGCCGCAGGCTTTCTGGCCCTGTTCGGGTGGATGGCGTTCCAGACGCATGCCAACAGCGCCGCCATCGCCGTGCTGCAGAACGACGTCACCAGGCTCCAGACCGACGTGAAGGACCTGAAAGCCGGGCAGGAGGAGATGAAGGCCGCCATTGCGGAACTCCAGGCGGGGCAAAGAGAGATGAGGGCATTGCTGCTGGAATTGAAGCGCCGGTAGAACCGCTTGAAGCAAGTCCTCTCCCTTTCCGTGTCAGTGGAAGAGTGGCTGCCATGGCCCGGCGGGGGAATCGCCCCATTCTGCGTCTTCGGGTAGTTTGACGTACCCGGCATAAACCGCTTCGATAACCTTTCCAGCGGTAAATGGCGCCGACGTAGCTTTCAAGAAAGTGTTCCGACCTCGCGGACTGGGTTTTCTTTTCCAGCGTCGAGGAGCTCCGGAATTGTAGCGGGAGAATAACAGTATATTTTCGCGATTTGCTGCGATGAGCGCTTCGGTACGGACCCGAATCATCACAGGTCTTTCGTTTTGATATGATTCGAAATGTTTCCGACCGGGGTCTTTCAGATTAACGCGAGGCCAAAAGAACACATACCTGTTGATAAATTCGACAAAATCCTCAAACGACATGTCCGGAGGATCGAGACGCATATTCCCGGAGCGTAGCAGATTCTGGTCGCGGATATGCACCACTACGCCGTCCACATTCAGGCGGCAGCTCTCCCGGCGTTTTTGCCGCTTGAGGTCCGGGCGTCCGGCGGCGTCGAAGAACCGGGCGGCGCATTCCAGCGCGCCACGGCGTTGGATGGAATCGAGATTCTCGCGCGCGGTCAGGTGGTAGAGGAAGGGCCGTCGGCGTTGGAAGTCCGCGAGGTCGAAAGGCAATCTCCCGACCCGCCTACTCCGTGTAGAGCCAGGGGCGGGCGAGGCGGTCGGCGGTTTCGAAGCTGTCGATGCTCCCGGCGCGCTCCATGGTCAGGCCGATATCGTCCAGGCCGTTCAGCAGGCAGTGCTTGCGGTGCGGATCGACCTCGAAGGCGATCTGCTCGCCGTCCGGGCGGGTGATCACCTGGTTCTCCAGATCGACCGTGATGCGCGCATTCTCGCCGCGCTCGGCGTCTTCCATCAGCCGGTCGCGATCCTCGCGCGAGAGCTTGATCGGCAACAGGCCGTTCTTGAAGCTGTTATTGTAGAAGATGTCGGCGAAATCCGTGCCGAGAATGGCCTGCACGCCATAATCCGCCAGCGCCCAGGGGGCGTGCTCGCGCGACGAGCCGCAGCCGAAATTGTCGCCCACCACCAGGATGCTGGCGCCGCGCCAGGCCGGCTGGTTGAGCACGAAATCCGGATTTTCCCGCCCCTCGGCGTCATAGCGCATGTCGTTGAACAGATGGCGGCCGAGGCCGGCGCGCTCGATGGTCTTCAGGAAGCGCGCCGGGATGATCTTGTCGGTGTCGATATTGATCTGCGGCAGCGGCGCGCCGACGCCGGTCACGGTCTCGAACTTGCGCATCGCCTGTCTCCTCTCTCTCAACCGAGCTCGCGCACATCGGCCAGGCGGCCCGCCAGCGCGGCGGCGGCCGCCATAGCCGGGCTCACCAGATGGGTGCGCCCGCCCGGCCCCTGCCGGCCCTCGAAATTGCGGTTCGAGGTGGAGGCGCTGCGCTCGCCGGGCGCGAGCTTGTCGTCGTTCATCGCCAGACACATGGAGCAGCCGGGCTCGCGCCACTCGAAGCCGGCCTCGGCCAGGATGCGGTCCAGCCCCTCCTCCTCCGCCTGCGCCTTGACCAGGCCGGAGCCGGGCACCACCAGCGCGCGCACGCCATCCGCCACCCGGCGCCCGGCGGCGACGGCCGCGGCCGCGCGAATATCCTCGATGCGCCCGTTGGTGCAGGAGCCGATGAACACCGTGTCGATGGCGATCTCCTGCAGCGGCTGGCCGGCGCGAAGCCCCATATAGTCGATCGAGCGCTGCACCGCGTTGCGCCGGCCCTCATCCTCGATCTCGGCCGGGTCCGGCACGCGCGCGGTGATCGGCAGCGCGTCCTGCGGGCTGGTGCCCCAGGTGACATGGGGCGCGATGTCCGCCGCCGCGATGCGCACCTCGGTGTCATAGACCGCGCCCGGATCCGACGGCAGGCGCTTCCAGACCGCGACCGCGGCGTCCCAGGCCGCGCCCTTGGGCGCGTGCGGGCGGCCCTTCAGATAGCCGAAGGTGGTGTCGTCGGGGGCGATCAGCCCGGCGCGCGCGCCGGCCTCGATCGACATGTTGCAGACCGTCATCCGCCCTTCCATGGAGAGGTCGCGGATCGCCCGGCCGGTATATTCGATCACATGGCCGGTGCCGCCGGCGGTGCCGATGCGCCCGATGATCGCCAGGATCAGGTCCTTGGCGGTGCAGCCGGGCGGCAGCGCGCCGTCGATCTCGACGCGCATGTTGCGCGCCGGGCGCTGGATCAGCGTCTGCGTCGCCAGCACATGCTCGACCTCGGAGGTGCCGATGCCGAAGGCGAGCGCCCCGAAGGCGCCATGCGTGGAGGTGTGGCTGTCGCCGCAGACCACCGTCGTGCCCGGCTGCGTCATGCCCTGCTCCGGGCCGATGATATGCACGATGCCCTGGCGCACATCGTTGACCGGGAAGTAGGGCACGCCGAACTCGGCCACATTGCGCTCCAGCGTCTCGACCTGGAGGCGCGATTCCTCGTTCTCGATGACGCCGGCGCGCGCGGCCGGCTCGGTCGGGATATTGTGGTCGGCGACCGCGATGGTGGCGTCCGGCCGGCGCACGCCGCGACCGGCGGCGCGCAGCCCGGCGAAAGCCTGCGGGCTGGTCACCTCATGCACCAGATGGCGGTCGATATAGATCAGGCAGGTGCCGTCTTCCTGGGTATCGACCAGGTGGCTTGCCCAGATCTTGTCGAACAGCGTGCGGGGCTCAGTCATCGCCGTCGGTCCTGTTCTGGCGCTTCGTGCGCCGGACGACGCCGCGAGTGCGCTCGGGGATGCGCGCCGCGCGCCCGCGCCGCTCGCGCAGATAGTAGAGCTTGGCGCGCCGCACGCGCCCGCGCCGCACCACCTCGATGCCGGCGATATTGGGCGAGTAGAGCGGGAAGATGCGCTCCACGCCCTCGCCGGAGGAAATCTTGCGCACCACGAAGGAGGCGTTGAGATTGCTGCCGCCCCGCCTGGCGATCACCACGCCCTCATAGGCCTGGATGCGCTCGCGCGCGCCCTCGATCACCTTGTAGTTGACGCGCACCGTGTCGCCCGGGCGAAAGTCCGGGATCGCGCGCTCGTCCGTCAGCCGGGCGATCTGCTCGCGCTCCAGCGTTTCGATCATGTTCATCGGTTCCGGTCCTCATGCTCCGCCCGGCCGGCCCAGAGATCCGGCCGCCGCGCCTTCGTCATCGCCTCCGCCCGCGCCTGCCGCCAGGCGCGGATCCTGCCGTGATGGCCCGAAAGCAGCACTTCCGGAACCGTGCGCCCGGCCCAGCAAGCCGGGCGCGTATAGTGCGGATATTCCAGCAATCCGCCCTCGAAACTCTCTTCCTCGACCGACTCCGCGCTGCCCATCACCCCCGGCAACAGGCGCACCGAGGCGTCGAGCACCGCCAGCGCCGCCGGCTCTCCGCCGGACAGCACGAAGTCCCCGAGACTCACCTCCTCCGGCTCCCAGGCGTCGAGAAAGCGCTCGTCCACCCCCTCATACCGCCCGCAGAAGAGCGTCGGCCCCGCGCCGGCGGCCAGCGCCGCCGCCCGCGCCTGCGAGAACGGGCGCCCGCGCGGCGAAAGCTGGATCAGCGGCCCGCGCCGGTCCCAGGCGGCATCGACCGCCTCGGACGCCACATCGGCCCGCATCACCATGCCCGCGCCGCCGCCGAACGGCGTGTCGTCCACGGAGCGGTGCTTATCGCGCGCAAAGGCGCGGATGTCCACCACTTCCAGCCGCCAGAGCCCGGCCGCCAGCGCCTTGCCGGCGAGCGAATGGCCGAGCGGCCCCGGAAACATCTCCGGGAAGAGCGTCAGCACGGTCGCGGTCCAGCTCACAGCCCCTCCGGCGGGTCGATGCTGACCGTCCCGGCGGCGAGGTCGATCACCGGCACCGCCTTGCGCGTGAAGGGCAGCACCTGCGGCGGGCCGCCATCGTCGGGGAGGATCTCGATCACGTCGCCGGCGCCGAAATCGTGCAGCGCGCGCACCGTCCCCACCCGTGCGCCGCTCATATCCAGCGCCGCCAGGCCGATCAGGTCGGCATGGTAGAACTCGTCCTCGTCAGCGGCTTTCGGCAGCGCGTTGCGCCGGCAGAACAGCTTCACGCCCTTGAGCGCCTCGGCCTGATCCCGGTTCAAGACGCCGTCGAGCCGCACCACCGCGCCGTTCTTGTCGGCCCGCAGCAGCCGGAGCTTGAAGCGCCGGCGGTGGTCGCGGTCCTCCAGCGTCCCGTAATCGGCGATCGCCCTGGGCGTGGCCGTGAAGGTGCGCACCCGCACCGCGCCGTGCAGGCCGTGCGCGCCGGTAATCACGCCGAGACAGAGGCGGGATGCGCCCATCTCAGGCCCTCCCCGGCGCCTACGCTTCGCCGGCGGCGCCGGCGGCGGCCTCGGCCCTGGCCTTCAGCCGCTCCTGCGCCTTGGCCTTGGGCAGATGCTGCTTCGTCTGCTGCGGGATGGCGGGCGCCTCCGCGATGCCGGCCTGGCCGAGGAAGCGCGCGACGCGCTCCGAGGGCGTGGCGCCGACCGAGAGCCAGTGGCGGATGCGCTCTTCCTTGAGGCGCAGCCGGTCGTCATGGTCCTTCGGCATCATCGGATTGTAGAAGCCGAGAATCTCGATGAACCGGCCGTCGCGGGGCGCGGAGCCTTCCGCGACGACGATGCGGTAGAAGGGCCGGCGTTTGGCCCCGCCGCGGGTGAGGCGAATTCTGAGCGCCATGAGCTTTCCTTGTTGGGGGCGAGGGAGCGCGCGGGCGTCAGCGCCGGGCCAGCAGGGCCTCGAGGCCCCGGCCCGCCATGCCGCGCTTTTCCAGCTTGCCGACGCGCTTCATCATCGTCTGCATCTGCTGGAACTGTTTCAGCATCCGGTTGACTTCCTGCACCGAGGCGCCGGCCCCGGCGGCGATGCGCCGCTTGCGCGACGCCTTCACGATCTCCGGCCGGGAACGCTCGCGCGGCGTCATCGACAGGATGATCGCCTCCTGGCGCGTGATCCAGCCTTCATCCACTTTGGCCTTGGCCATCTCCGCCTTGAGCCGCCCGACCTGGGGCAGCATGCCCATCAGCCCACCGAGGCCGCCCATCTTGCGCATCTGGCGCAGCTGCGTCAGCAGGTCGTTCAGGTCCATGCGGCCGCGCTTCAGCTTCTCGGCGAGCTTCTCGGCCTCTTCTTGCTCGATGGTCTCGGCCGCGCGCTCCACCAGGCCGACGACATCGCCCATGCCCAGAATGCGCGAGGCGACGCGCTCGGGGTGGAACACCTCGATGCGGTCCAGCTGCTCGCCCGTGCCGACGAACTTGATCGGCCGCCCGGTGACATGGCGCATGGAGAGCGCCGCGCCGCCGCGCGCATCGCCGTCGATGCGGGTGAGCACGATGCCGCTCACGCCCACATGCTCGTCGAAGGCGGCGGCGGTGTTGACGGCGTCCTGGCCGGTCATCGCGTCGGCGACCAGCAGGCTCTCCACCGGCTTCACCAGGTCGCGCAACTCCGCCGCCTCGTCCATCATCTCGCGGTCGATGGCGAGCCGACCGGCGGTGTCGATGAACACGATGTCATAGCCTTCGCGCGCGGCGGTGCGCATCGCGCGCCGGGCGATCGCCGCCGGCCGTTCGCCCAGGACGACGGGCAGCGTGTCGATGCCCGCCTGCCGGCCGAGCAGCTCCAGCTGCTGCTGCGCCGCCGGGCGATAGACGTCGACCGAGGCCATCAGCACCTTCTTGCCCTCGCGGTCGCGCAGGCGCAGCGCCAGCTTGGCGGTGGTGGTGGTCTTGCCGGAGCCCTGCAGGCCCAGCATCAGCAGCGCCAGCGGCGGATTGCCGGCGAGGCGGAGCTCCTCGGCCTCGCCGCCCAGCATCTCGACCAGCCGGTCATGGACGATCTTGACCACCTGCTGGCCGGGCGTGACCGAGCGCAGCACCTCGCTGCCGACGGCCCGTTCCTGCACCGCGTCCAGCAGCGCGCGCACCGCCGGCAGCGCCGCATCGGCTTCCAGCAGCGCCACCCGAACCTCGCGCAGCGCCGCCTGCACATCGCCGGCCGAGAGCGAGCCGCGCCGCGTGAGCCGCTCGAAAACCGCGCCCAGGCGGTTCGTCAGTCCCTCGAACATGGCGGCCGCTCCCCGGCGCAGCCCGGAACGCGCCGATGCGCGACTCTTCGCGGACCGGCGAGCCTCCTCGGAGGCAAGGCGTGCTTCATTGCGACGAAACGGCGGGTTTCCTAGCGCCCCCCCGGCGTCTCGTCAATAGGTTGCGCGGCCGCCGGAGACGTCGAAGGCGACGCCGGTCTGGAAGCTGCATTCCGACGAGCAGAGCCAGGCGACCGTGTTGGCCACCTCCTCCACCGTGCCGAAGCGCCCCATCGGGATCTTGGAGCGCATGAGCTCGATATGCTCGCGGGTCATCTGCTTGAAAATGTCGGTCTCGACCGCCGCCGGGGCGACGCAATTGACCAGCACGCCGGTCGCGATGGTCTCCTTGGCGAGCGACTTGGTGAGGCCGATGACGGCCGCCTTGGCGGCGCTGTAGGCGGCCGCGTTGGGGTTGCCTTCCTTGCCGGCGATCGAGGCTGTGTTGACGATGCGCCCGTAGCCGCGCGCGATCATGCCCGGAACCGCCGCCCGGCAACCGTGGAACACCGCGTTCAGGTCCAGCTCGATCACCCGGCGCCAGTCTTCGAGCGAATAGTCCCAGAGGGTTCGGTTCGGCCCGGTGATGCCGGCATTGTTGCACAGGATGGCGAGCGGCCCGAGCGCCGCCTCGGTTTCGGCGAGCGCCGCCTCGACCCGGTCGTAGTCGGTCACATCCACCGCCCAGGCCCGGGCGCGCTCGCCGAGGCTCTCGGCGGCGGCGCGGGCGGCGTCGCCGTCCAGGTCCCAGAGCGCCACCGTCGCGCCGTCGCGATGCAGCCGCCGGGCGATCGCCAGCCCGATGCCGCGCGCCCCGCCGGTGATTGCGGCCGTCTGCCCGGCGAAATCGTATCGGACCGTCATCGCATCCCTCCTGTCGCGCCCGTCGGACGGTTCTACGCCGCCCGCGCGCCATAGACCATGGGCCCGTCCGCCGAGCCCGCAGATCGTCCGAAGGTCAGCACCATCGGCAGCGGCCCTTCCGAGACGTCCCGCCGGCGAATCCGCATCCCCGGGATCGCGTTTCTGTCGATCTCGACGCCAGGCGCCCGGTCGCCGAGCTCGTTCAGCACGAGCTGCCGGATGACCTTTTCGGTGAAGCCGCCCGGCCGCACCCGGTCATTTTCCCAGCGCGACACGACGGTCTTGTCGTCAAGACCGATCATGCCGGCAAACGCCGCGCCCGTGGCGTCCAGCACATGGCGCAGGAACCGGATTTCCCGGCCCACCAGCTGCACCGGCGCGAGCGCGCGGGCCACCGCGACGGTCGCCAGCAGCGCGTCGAGTTGCGGTATCTCGACGCCGCCATCCTCGTCTTCCACCACAGCGTCGATCAGCGTGACCGGAACGCCGAGTTCGACGGTCGCGTCATAGGCCTTCATTGTCGATGCCTCTCTGCTCTCTTCCGCAATCGGAGCGAAGCGCCCCGAGTTCTGTGCCATTCTGTTCAAGCCTCCTGTTTTTTCTGCATAAGACGGCTTCACCGCCAGCTTCTGTTGTCTTATCTGTCTTCACTCCGCGATCAACTGGAGTCGATAACCGTGATGACGATGACGCGCCCGGCGCCGGTGTCTTTCAGGTTGGCGACGACTTCCAGACTTCTCCCGTCGACGTCGGCGCCGACGACACGGTATTTTTCCTGTCTGCTTCGGATGTCGATTTCGACATGGCGTAGCTGACCGGAACGCAGGACCGATCGTATCTGCGCCGACCCGATGTCTCTCTCCCGCATCCTCTCCCGTGCATGACGTGTCAGCCGAATACCGAATCCTGGATGTTGTCTGAAGAAATTATTGAATTGAGCTCTGTAATACTCCGGTACTTCACTTGCCGACATACGATTGCCTCCATCATCGAATCTTCTCGCCGAATATTCTCCGGCATTGGACTATTCCAGCGCCCGGACCGCGTGGATGAGGTGACGCCATCGCCGGTCTCGCCGACGCGCGCCGCTTGGTCCCATCTGTCTCCCAGATCGGCCGCATGGACCGAGATATAGGCGGGAGTTGGCTCGGTGTCAACCTGCTTTCATGCCCGTGTCGCCTCTTCGTCGCAGGCGGCGGTTCCGCTTGCGCGGGAAAGGCTATAGCCTGTGGGGGAGCCGGAGACAATTGGAGCGGGCATGGCGAGCCTGAAGGAGATGGCCGGGCGACGGGGCGTTGCGCTCGGGGCCTGCATCATGGAGTTCGACAGCCCCGGCATCGGCCATATCTACCGGGCCGCCGGGGCGGAGTTCGTGTTCGTCGATTGCGAGCACAGCGGCATCGGCATCGAGGGGCTGAAGCGCATCCTGCGCTATCTGGAAGCCGCCGACATGCCGCATTTCGTGCGCCCGCCCGGCAAGACCTATCCGCATGTGGCGAACGCGCTCGACGCCGGGGCGGAGGGGCTGCTGCTGCCCATGGCGGCGAGCGCGGCGGAGATGCGCGAGGTCGCGAGCTACATGAAATATCCCCCGGCGGGGGTGCGCGGCGTGGCGCTCGGCATCGCGCATGACCGCTACGCCGCCGGCCCGCCGGCCGAGGCGCTGGCGGCCGCGAATGCGCGCACGGTCTGCATCCCGCTGATCGAGACCGTCGAGGGCGTGGCCGATGTCGAGGCGATCGCGGCGCTGCCCGAGGTCGATCTCCTGTGGATCGGCCATTTCGATCTCAGCTGCAGCCTGGGCGTCCCGGGCGCCTTCGATCATCCGGACTTTCTGGCCGCCCACGCCCGGATCGTGGCGGCGGCGCGGGCGGCGGGCAAGAGCGTCGGCCGGCTGGTCGGCTCGCCAGAGGAAGGCCGGCGGCTGATCGACGAGGGCGTCGAGTTCATCTGCTACGGCACCGATGCGAGCCTGCTGCTCCAGGCCGCGAAAACCGGCCTCGACGCCATGCGCGGCTAACCCGCCTTTCTCACCAAGGCCACGGCCTGCGTCGCGCCCAGGCGTTCGATCCGCAAGGCGCGGGCCGAAGGGCGTAGCAGGAACTACGGTCGAGGCCCGTAACGCCGCGCACAACGCGGCAATGTATGATTGGCGGCGTTGGCGCCGCCGGGCGGGCGGGCGCCTGGGCGCGACCCGGAGGGCGGCGCTGTCGGGCCGGCAGGGTGCGTCGAGCGGCTTGCCCGATGTCCCCGCATCGCGCGGCGCCGCTCTCCTGCCCTGCCGGCCCGACAGCGCCGCGCAGGCCATGGCCTTGGTGAGAAATGCGGGCTAGTCGCCGGCGAGCGCGTCCCGGACTGTGCGGCCGGCGTCCCAGGCGTCCGTGTGGCCAAGGAAGAGCGGCGAGAAGGCGAGCCGCAGCCGGTCCGGCGCATCGGCGCGCGCGGCGAAGCCCCGCTCGGCGAGCGCGGCCGCCAGGCCGGCGGCGTCCGGGCAGGGCAGCATGACATGCGCGCCGCGCGCCGTCGCGGGCAGGGGGTCGGGCTCGCCGAGCGCGGCCAGGAAGAGGCCGGCGAGCATGCGCGCCTTCCAGCCGAGCGCGGCGACATCCACGCGCTCGAAGACGCCGAGCGCGCCGTCGAGCGCCGCGAGCGCCAGCGCCGAAGGCGGGGCCGGCCGGCCTTCCGGCAGGGCGTCGAGCGCCTGGCCGAGCTCTCCCGCCGCATGAAGCCAGGCCGGCGCGCCGGGGCCGGCGGAGAGAAAGCCCCGGGCGTCTCCGAAGGCCGCCTCCACGCCCTCGCGCTCCAGCGCGACCGGCAGCGCGCCCACCATGCCGGAGAGATCGAAAAGCGCGCGCGCGCCCGCCCGGCGGGCCGCGGCCGCGATCGCGCCCATGTCGCGCAAGGCCCCGGTGGCCGGGTCCGGCTGGCGGAGCAGCAGCAGCGCGCCGGCGGCGAGCCGCGTCTCCGGCGCGGGGCCAAGGGCCGCCTCCATGCCGCGCGCGGCGGCGCGCGCCGGCAGGTCCGGGAACTCGCCGGGCGCGGCCAGCAGCGCCGTGCAGCCGGCGGCGTGGGCGGCGTCCAGCAGCGCGTCGAGCGCCTCGGCGGGCGAGGCGGCGAAGCAAATCCCGTCGGCGGGCGCGCCCAGCAGCGGGGCCAGCCGCTCCGCCGCCGCCCCGGCGAGGTTCGCGCCTTCCGAGAAGCCCGCGCCCCACTCCACGCGGAGGAAGGCGTCCAGCCGGCGCTGCACGCCGCGCGTGAGCGGCCCGAGGCGGTCGGCGTCGAGCCGCACCGGGGCCGGCGGCAGCAGGAAGGCCTCGCGCAGCCCGGCGAGCGGGTCGGCTGCGTCGAGCGCAAGGCAGTCTTCGCGCCCGCTCACGGCGCCGGCCCGAACAGCAGCTCGGCCGCGCGGGCGGCCATGCCGGCATTGTCGTGGCCGACGCCGGGCGCGGTGTGCAGCTGCCAATGGAAGGGCGCCGGCAGCCGGCTCGCCATATCGCGCCCGGCCTCGAAGAAATAGCGCCCGCGCGCGAAGCGGTGCGGCCCCTGGGCCATGGCCTCGGGCGATTTCAGCAGCATGCGCGCGTCGGGGTCGGTGTCGTTCTCGCCCACCAGCACGATCAGCCGCCGGGCGAAGGCGGCGGCGAGCGCCGCGTCGTCCATGCGGCAGCCGGTGAGGCCGTAGGGATAGCGCTCTTCCTCGCGCGGCGCGGTGTAGGCTCCGGCATTGGCGGCGACCGCAGCCTCGATGCGCGCCTCGGGCGCAAACAGCGCCATGCGATGGACGAACTGCCCGCCGGCGGAGTGGCCGTAAAGCGCGTAGCGCTCGGCTTTTGCGCCGGACCAGGCGCGGGCGGCGTCGAAGGCGCTCTCGACCACGCCGAAGCTCCAGTCGCCGCGCGGCAGGAAGGCGCGCCGGTCGGGCGTGCGCATGTTGCCGACCTCATATTCGCGCGGGCCCGGAAACTGCTCGCGGTCGAATTCCGGCGCGGCGATCAGCAGCCGGCGGCGGTCGGCATGCTCGGCCCAGACATCGCGATAGTCGGCGGCGTTGCGCCGATAGCCGTGCAGCACCAGCAGCACGGGGTCTTCCGGGCGCCAGGCGGCCGGGCGCCAGAGATGCAGGCGGACGGTGACCGCGCCTTCGGTCGGCCTCGGATGCGAAACCGCGATCTCCGCCGCGCTCACCGCCGCGCCTCGGTCACATCCGTGCCGGAATAGACCGCGCCCAGCATGCGCTGCATGGCTTCGGCGTGCGCGGCGCGGGCTGCGTCGTCGAGGTCCGCCGCCGGGCGCGGCTCATGCTTGAAATGGCCGAAGCGATCCTGCCCGCGCACCAGCACGGCGGAATCGTCGAGCTTCACCTGGCGCACATAGGTCGGGATGTAGCGCACGGCGAGGCCGATGCGCCGGTCGGGCGTGCTGTTGGGCTTGGAGCCGTGCACCAGGCGGATATGGTGCAGCGAGAACTCGCCGGCGGCGAGCGGCGCATCGACGGCGAGCGCTTCGTCCACCTCCATCTGGATCTCCTGGCCGCGCGTCAGCAGATTGTCTTCGGCGAAGCTGTCGAGATGGGGTTGCTGGTCGAGATGGTGGGAGCCCGGCAGGAAGCGCATCGCCCCGCTTTCGACCGGCGCGTCGGAGAGCGCGACCCAGGCGGTGACCACATCGGCCGGCTCCAGCCCCCAATAGGTCGAGTCCTGATGCCAGGAGACGAAGGCCGGGTCGTTGGCCTCCTTGATGAAGAAATTGGTGGTCCAGCAGAGCAGGTCGGGGCCGAGCAGGTCCTCCACCGCGTCCAGGATGCGCGGATGGTGCACGATCTCGTCCGCCCAGCGGAACAGCAGATGCACCTTGTGGCGCATGTTGGAGTGGATGGCGTCGCCGCTGCCGGCCTCATAGGCCTCCAGCGCGTCGCGCCAGGCGCGCGCCTCGCCCTCGGAGCAGGCGCGCAGCGGAAACAGATAGCCGTCGCGCTCATAGGCGGCGATCTCGGCCTGGCTCAGCATCTTGCCCATGCGGAACTCCTCTTGCGTGCGCCGGCTCTAGCCGCCGGTCAGGCGCGGCGTCACCGGCCGCCAGGCGCGCGCGCCGGGGGGCGCGTCGGGCGTTTCGGCGATCGCCCAGCCGCGCCAGGGCGCGCTGCGGTCGAGGCCGGCGGCCGTGAGCCACTCGAAGGCGAAGCCGGGCGTCTCGACCGGTCCGGTGTCGGAATCGAGCAGCAGCAGGAAAGCGTCGGCCGGGACCTCCGGCAGGCTCGCCGGCCCGTCGAACAGGTTGCGCGTCCAGTCGATGATGTCCGCCTGCCAGGGGCCGAAGCCGCCGCCGCCCGCGCCCCGATAGCTCGCCCGGTCGAAAAATTCCGGCCCCGGCACGGTGTGGATCGCGAGCCAGGGCGCGGGGCCGTCGTCCAGCGCGCGGAAGCGCTGCGAGGCCTCGAAGCCCGGCAGCGCCAGCAGCGCGGCGAGCTTCGGCCCGCTATACCACTCGGACCAGGCCGCCTCGCGCGCGGCGTCCCGGAAGCCGCATTCCACCATATAGAGCATGAGCCGGAGTATATGGGGACGGCGCGGCGAGCGGAAGGCGGGACGCCATGAACGAGGGCCGGATGAACTGGGCGGGCTATTACGCGAAGACGGCGGGGCGGCCGCCGCGCCCGACCCTGCTGGAGGCGCTGGCGCGCTTCGGCGGGCGGACGGGGCTGGCGGTGGATCTGGGCATCGGCGGCGGGCGCGATGCGGGCGTGCTGCTGGCGCGCGGCTGGCGGGTGGTCGGCATCGACCGCGAGCCGGCGGTGCTGGCGCTGCCGCGCCATCCGCGCCTCGCGCTCAGGCGAGAGGCGTTCGAGACGGCGGCGCTGCCGGCGGCGCTGCTGGTCAACGCCAGCTTCAGCCTGCCATTCTGCCGCCCGGAGGCCTTTCCGGCGCTCTGGCGGCGCATCGAGGGCGCGCTCGCGCCGGGCGGGCGCTTCGCCGGCCAGCTGTTCGGCCCGCGCGACGGCTGGGCCGGGCGACCGGGCCTGACGCACCTCTCCGAATCGGAAGTCCGCGCGCTGCTCGCGCCCTTCGAGATCGAGCGCTTCGACGAGGAGGAAGACGAGTCCGAAACCCCGCGCGGCGAATGGAAACACTGGCACATCTTCCACATCGTCGCCCGCAAGCGCTGAGCGCGCCGGCCCGGTTCAGAACTGGCGGACGAAGCGGAGTTCGCCGGAGAGGCGTTTGTAGTCGTGGAGCTGGGCGTTGGAGGTTCGGCGCTCTTGCACCATGGAGACTCGCGGGCTGAAGGGGCCGAGCGTGAAGCCGCGATTGTGGATGTCGAGGCGGAGCGAGCGGGTCAGGTCGCTGCGCGCGCCGCCGTCGAGCACGAAGGGCGACCAGTCGCCGCGATAGTCGGTGCGATTGAGCGCGCCGGATGCGCCCAGGGTGAAGCCCCAGGGCAGTTGCATGGTGAGGCCCAGCTCCGCGCGGCGGCCGATATTGCGCTCGCGCTCGCGCTCGGTGCGCTGGCGCGCCCAGCCGAGGCCCGAATCGAGGCGGACGGTGGGCGCCACGCGCCAGGCGAGGCTGACCGAAAGGTCGGTGACCGGCCCGTCGAGACGGGAGCTGTCGGCGTAGCGCCGCTCATGCTGCGAGAGGCTGAGGCGCGAGGTGGTGCGCCGGTTGAAGCGGTGGCGCCCTTCGAGGCGGAGACCGAGATCGCGGGAGTCGCGCTCGTCCGCCATCCAGCCCTGGCGGGCGCTGGCCAGCAGGCTGGCCTCGGAGGCGGCGTCGATCAGCCAGCGCGGGCCGAGATAGCCGGAGAGCTGCATGCGGTCGAACTCGCCGGCGCGATATTCGCGGCGCAGCATGTCGCCGCCGGCGCGCAGCCGCCAGCGCGGGGCCAGCGGCTGCTGATATTCGCCGCCGGCCCAAAGCGCGACCCCGACCCCGGATTTCGGTTTGTCGGCCCGGTAGGCGAAGGGCAGGCGGCCGAAGGGGGTGTCGATCAGGATGGTGCCCTGTTCGGTCTGCGAGGAGAGGTTGCTGTCGGGCGCGAGCGCCGCGCCGACGCGGACGGTCCAGCGCTTGCGGGCGCGCATGACGGCGAGGAAGCGGCGGACATTCTGCGCCACCGCAGGCGGCGGATGGCCGGCCAGCACTTGCTCGAAATGACGCCGCGCCAGGCTGTCCTCCTGTTTGAGGAAGAAGGCGCGGGCAAGCTCCAGGCGCACGCGGAGCAGCTCCGGCCGGGCGACCAGCATGGGGCGGAGCGCGGCGATGGCCTCGTCCAGCAGCGCGTCGCGGGCCGTTTCGGCGAGGCCGGGGCGCTGCGCGGCGCCGATGGCGGCGAGGCCGATCTGGAACAGCGCCTCGGCCGGGGCTTCGCCGCCGGCGGCCAGCGGGCGGAGCAGGGCGAGCGCCTCGGCGAAACGCCCGGCCCCGACGAGCGCCTGCGCCTTGGCGACGCCGTTGGCGGGCGGGGATTTGGGGGTTGCGGCCGCGGCCGGGGCGGCGAGCAGCAGGCAGGCGGCGAGCGCGAGCAGGCGCGGGAGAGACCGCCGGAGGCGGGAGAGGCGGATGGTCATGCGGCCGCTTGCTCCGGTTGGCGGTTGAGCGGACAGAAGAAGAGGGCGGCGCGTCACCACGCCGCCCTCCCGGAGACAGCCTGCCCGGCGGCGGGTCCGGGGCGCTTGCGCAGACCCCGAACCCGCAGACCGGCTCTCGGACTAGTCGTCCGTCTTGCTTGCGCCGAAGGCGCCGGCAACCGAGCCGTCGTCGAAGGTGGCGTTGAACTCGCCGGTGATGCTCGCCGGCTGATCGTCCGCGCTCGGGCCGCGGAAGATGGCGGTGAAGCTCCCATTCGGACCGTCTTCGCTGGCCGTGCCTGACACCGTGCCGTCTGTAACGTCGGTGGCGCCATCTGCCGCCTTAGTAATGTCACCATCCTCCAATGCGACCGACCAGGAAGCATGCGCTTCGCCGTCCAGCATGAAGTTGTCGATGGTTCCGGTCAGCTTGCCCTGTTGGTTTACCGGCAGGGTTGCGTCTGCGAAGACCACCGACAAGGAGGCGTCCGCCGTGAAGGCGCCGGAGACGGCGAGCGCCGTGTCCCCATCCATGTCGCCGGTCTTCCTCTCATACACGCCCGCAGCGGCGCCATCATAGGTCGCCTTGCCTGTGACGCTGGCGATGTCGCCATAGGCGTTGGTAGAGGCGTGGTTCGTCGCGCCGGCGAAGGTCTCGACCTCGTTGATCGTCACCGCGCCGTCCTTGGCCGTCTGCTTCAGCCAGTAGCCCCAATAGAGGTAGGTGGTGTCCACCACATCAATCGTGGCCCCGGTATCCGGCGTGAAGATCCAGCCTGCGGACAAGGCGGTGATGGCACCGTCCGACCTCTTGAAGGTGACCGTGCAGTCATCCGTCGTGCTGGCGCATGTGTATGTGCCCTGCGCGCCCCGATAGGTGCCAGAGGTCGCGAACGCCTCTACCGGCTGATCGCCGTCGGTGTCGGGATCGCCATCTTCCTGAGCACGATTGAAGGAGAACGTCCTGTCGGCCCCTGTGTCAGTGGGATCGGGGGTGATGCGCGAGCTGATCCCGCTCGACACGATGTTCGCGATGTTAGCTGTAGCGACCGTCAGAGAATCGGCAGGATTTTCGGTGTCCGGAGTGACGCCATCCGCTCTCGCATCCAGTGTCTCTTCCTCGCCGAAAGCCGTCGCCGTCGGCGCGGCGATGTCGGAATAGACGCCCATCACCTCGCTGACCACATTGCCGTCATTGTCCGCCGGCATCGTGCGAACATACGACCCGTCGTCCTGCTTCTCGAACTCGGGATCGTTGGCGACGGCACCGGTCCGGGTGATGGTCACCGTCGCCGGATCGGCGGTCGTCCGCGCAATGGCGATGGTATGATCGGTTCTGACGTCTGTGCCGCCGGGACCGTCATCGGTCCCCTGCCCAGCTTCCGCAGTGATGGCGGCCGCCATGCTCTGCGCCTCTGGCGTGCCCGCCTTCAGGTCCGCCAGTCTCTGCTGCTCGGCTTCCTTCGCATCATTGGCCGCCGTGCTTGCGGTGGTGGCCGCCGTGTTCGCGGCAGTGGTCGCCGTGGTGGCCTCGCCGGCCGCCGTGTTCGCGGCGGTGGCGGCGGTGTCGGCGTCGGCCGCCTTCGAGGCGTCCATCGCCGCCGCAGCAGCCGCGTTCCGGGCCGCCGTGGCCGCACTCCGGGCCGCCATGGCCTTGCTGTCGGCTTCGGTGGCCGCATTGGTCGCCGCCGTGGCCTCGGCGGTCGCGCCCTCCGCATTCGCCGCGCTCGCAGCCGTCCTGGCCGCCTCGGCGGCGGCTTCCGCCTTGTCGGCCTCTTCATCGGCGGCGGTGGCCGCATTGTTGGCCGACGTCGCCGCCGTTTCCGCAGTGTCAAGCCTCGTCTGGTAGGCCGCGTTGTGCGCCGCGGTGACCATGCCGCCGGTCGCGAGGGCGTTGCCATTGGCGTCCACCGTCACCTCGCAGGCCTCCCCGCCGGCCGCGCAGGAATAGGCGAGATCGCCACTGTCCGCCGATCCGCCAGCATCGATCATCAGCGGTCCGGCCGTCGGCTTGGTGTAGCTGCCATCCGTCGTGTTCAACCCGGCAAGGTCCACGACCATCGGCGTCGGGCCGGGGACAGTCTTGACCAGCGTCTTGTCCGACCCGCTGCTGCAGGCGGCAAGCCCGAACGCCAGCGCAGTGGCGCAGCAGGCCGTCATCAGGCTCTTGTATCTGGACATGGGCTTGAGGCTCTCCTCTTCTTCAGGAAAGGCCCCGATCAGAGGCCTGTTAGACATCCTACCTCGCAAGAACAGTATTCGCAACCGTTTGCGAACACTCCGGCGGGCAGTTTACACCCGATTCGCAACCCTGCAAGCCCCATTCGAGGCCCGCAACTGGGGAGACTCGAATTTTTTTCGCCCCCTGTCAAGGGATCAGCCAGATGGGGCTGGACCAGGCCTGGAAGCCGTCTTCGGTGAAGACGCTGACCCAGAGGGCGTCGTCGCGGTCCGGGGCGAGCGCGACCGGCAGGCTGGCGCGGAGTTCGCGGTGGGGGTTTTCCTCCGGCAGGCGGAAGACGCGGATGCGGCGGCGGAGGCCGCCGGCTTCGAACGCCCGGTCCTCCAGCCCGATCTCGTCGAGCGCCACACGCGCCTCGACCAGGTTGGAGGCGATCTCCAGCTCGCCGCCGCCGTCCCCGTCCAGCCAGACATCGAAGCCGGCGAAATTGCCCGTGGTGATGGAATCGAAGCCGACCGTCGCCTCGTCCTCGCAGGCGATCGGGCGCTCATGGTTCCAGGCGTTGATCTTCTCCAGCCGGCGGATGGTCCGCCCGTGGAAGCGCGCCCGGCCTTGCCAGTGCGTCTCGCGGCCGCGGCCGCGATATTCCGCCCCGCTCCACAGCACGCGGATGCGCTCGCCGAGATCGCCCTCGCCGTAGCCGCGCGCGGTCTGCAGCACGCGCGGGCCGTTGCGCAGCTCGATGCGCTCGATGGGCGTGGCCGAGAGCGCGCGCACCTGCAGCACCGCCTCGGTCCCCGCCGGGCGCGCGATGTCGCCCATCAGCAGCGTGGCCGCCGGCTCGCTCGGCGCATCCGGGAAGTCCTTGGGATCGTTGAGAAAGCGCGTCGCCGGCTCGGGCAGTTCGACCGCGACCTCCAGATGCAGCCGGTTGCCGGTGGTGGCGTAGTGCCGCCGCCGGCGGAGCGCGGTGAAGATGCCGTCGCGGGTGAGTTCGTCGGCCAGATAGCAGGTCAGCCCCCCATAGGCCCCGAAGGTGGAGGCGCCCGGATAGCTGGCGCCGGGGCGCCCCTTGTGGCCGTCCGAATTGGCCACCACGCCCACCCGATGGCCGAGGCGGAAGCAGTCCTCGATCAGCCACTCGAAGGTGCCCCAGGCGGAGTGCAGCTCCATGGCGCGCTCCAGCCGGCCGTCATGGGCGAAGTCGATATCGGCGTAGCGCCCGCCGACATGCGCGAATATGCAGCAGTCCTCCTCCGCCAGCGCCTCGAACAGCGCGCGCGCGTCGTTGGCGTCGGTGTCGATGTCGGAGCGGTCCGGCAGCAAGGCGTGCGAGGAGCGGCGGATCTGGCGGCCCTCCTCGCGGAAGAACACATTGCGGTCCCCGCCGACGGCCGTGTTGCCGGACCACTCATAGCCCGGAAAGGTGACGAAGCGGTGGTCCTCATGGAAGCGCGCCGTCAGCTCGTTGATATAGGCCCAGAAGGTGTTGTTGACCTGGAAGTCGTTGGCCTGATGGCTGGTGGCGTCGAGGAAGGCGCAATCGCGCGCAAACTCGAAATATTGCAGGCTGGTGTTGATGCCGACCGACTCGCCGCTCTGGCCGTGCAGGTCGGCCCAGTAGCCGGAATGCGGGCCGTCGGCGATCACCAGCGGATTGGCCTTGGCCACGACGTCGCCTTCCTCGGTCTCGACGCGAACTTCAACCACGCAAGGCTCCGCGACCGAAAGGCCCTCGAAGCAGACCGCGCGCCGGCCGAGCGGATAGGAGAAGCGCTCCGGCAGATTGGCGATGGGCGCGTTGGAGACGATGCGCAACTCCGCCTCGGCCCGGTCGGTGGGGTTGCCCCAGAGGTCCTCCGCCTTGACGCCCAGCTGGAAGCGCTCCCCCGGCCGGCGGAGCGTCGGCAGCACCGCGCGCCAGCGCGCCGGCGGGCCGGGCGCGATGGTGACGCTCGGCGTCTCGGCCAGCGGCAGGTAATGGCCGGTGGCGCAGACATCCACCACCACCTTGTATTCGAAATGGCTTTCGCAATGGGTCTGCATGAAGGCGCCGGGGGAACCGCCCTCGGTGTCGCCGATGGTGACGGTGATGGTGTCGCCCTCGCGCAGGCAGCCCTTCACCACCGTCACCTGCAGGCATTTGTTGCGCGGCCGCCAGCCGCCGGTCGGCAGATAGGCGACCGCCAGCCCGGCCCCGTTGCTGGCTTTGGCGGTGGCGTAGTTGGGCGCGGCGGGGTCAAGCGTCTGCAGGCGGCCGCTGTCGCCGACGGAGCGCAGCACCACGCGCAGGCTGCCGGTGTCGTCCATGCCGTGGCGGCCGACCGTGTAGGTGATGCGGAGCGTCTGCGTGCTGCGCGCCGGCACCGGGCCGCTCGGCTCCATCGAGACATGGCCCCAGAGCACCGGGTCGCCGGAGGGCCGGGCGTCGCTCCACACCTCCGCAATCATGTCCGGATCGACCCGGACCGGATCGTTCGCCAACTGCGTCACCATGTCGCCTCTCCCTCTCACGCCATGCCGACCGGCGTGTCGAACCGCTCCAGCGCCCGGCCCGGCCGGGCGCGAATCATGTCTTCCAGCTCGCGCCGGAGCCGGGCCGCGCCCGGATCGTCGAAGCGATTGTCCATCTCATGCGGGTCGTTGGCGAGATCGTAAAGCTCGCCCGCCCCGGAGCCGAGCTCCAGCGTCAGCTTGGCCTCGGCCGTGCGCACCGTGCGCAACTCCAGCGGCACGCCGCAGCGGCTGGCGTGGACGTTCCACTCGCTCCAGGCGGCGTCGCGGGTCGCGCCGGGCCGGGCCTCCAGCAGCGGGCGCAGGCTCTCGGACTGGGCGCCGTCTTCCAGCCCCACGCCGGCATAGTCGCAGAAGGTCGCGGCCAGATCGAGCGTGGAGACCGGCTGGCTCACCCGCCGCCCGGCGGGAATGCCGGGGCCGCGCGCGATCATCCCGACGCGCAGGAGCGCCTCATAGGGCGTCGGCCCCTTCAGATAGAGGCCGTGATCGCCCAGGAGGTCGCCATGGTCGGTGGAATAGACGACGATGGTGTCGTCGCGCAGGCCGAGCCGGTCGAGCTCCACCAGGATGCGCCCGACGGAATGGTCGATCAGCGAGACCATGCCGAAATAGTTGGCGGTCATCTCGCGCAGCTGGGCCTCGGACTGGTCCGGTGTGCGCGACAAATTGGCGCGGAAGTTGAGCAGCGCGGGATCGGCGAGGTCGGGCGTGCTCTCCAGCGAGGCGCGATGCCACCAGGGGCGGCGGTCGAGGTCCTTGGCGCCCTCGACCGGCAGATCGACCGCGTCCGGGTGGTGCAGCGAGGCCCAGGGCTCCGGGCAGTCGAAGGGATGGTGCGGGTCCGGGAAGGAGACCCACATGCAGAAGGGCGCCTCGCGCCGGCGGCGGTTCAGCCAGTCGATGGTCCGGTCGGCGCACCAGCTGCTGCTGTGCAGCGCCGCCGGCAGGGCCGAGCTCCAGGTCTGCGCCGCGCCGACGCCGGGGCGGGTCTCGCCGGCCCAGAGTTCGAAGACGTCCGAAAAGCCCGACTCGGCGAAGGCCCAGCGCTCGAAATGCTGGCCGCGCGGGGGGCTGATGTTTTCCCGCCGCTCGCGGAACCAGTGCCCCAGCACCATCAGCTCGACATGGCGAAAGCCCATATAGGGGCCGAACCAGGAGGCGTCGAACTCCGCCGATGTGTGCACGCATTCCGGCGTGCCGGTGCGCGCGAAGGTGTGGCAGGTGGCGAAATGCGCCTTGCCGAGAAAGGCGGTGTCGTAGCCGGCGGCGGCGAGCGCCGACGCGAAGCCGCGCTCCCCGACCTCCGGGCGGAGGTCGATGCCGTTATCGACCACGCCGTGCGAGAGCGGCAGCAGGCCGGTCAGGATGGAGGCGCGCGAGGGCTGGCAGACCAGGTTGGGCGTGATGCAGCGGTCGAAATGCGCGCCCTCGGCCGCCAGCCGGTCGAGATGGGGCGTGTGCACCGGCCGGCCGGCGAAGCCGTAGCAATCGGCGCGCTGCTGGTCGGAGGTGATGAAGAGGATGTTGGGCTTCTTGGGCATGGGGCCTCGCGATGGCGGGTCGGTCATTCCGGCGGCGCGTCGCCGCGCCCGCCGCGCGGCCGGCGGAAGCCGAAATGCCAGATGAAGATGACGGTGAGGATGAGGAAGGCGAGCGAGATCGGGCTGGTCAGCAGCACGGTCAGGTCCGCCTTGTTGATGAGCACCGCCTGGCGCAGATAGATCTCGAAATTGCCGCCGAGCAGGAAGCCGATCACCAGGCAGACGATCGAGAAGCCGGACTTGCGCATCAGATAGCCGACGCCGGCGAAGACGAACAGCATCGCCACATCGAACATGGAGTTGGTGGGGATATAGACCCCGACCACGCAAAGCAGCACCACCGCCGGCAGCACGACATGCTTGGGGATGCGCACGAACTGCACCCAGAGGCGGATGCCGATGCGCCCGATGATGAGATGCGCCAGATTGGCGAGCAGCATGGAGGCGAAGATCGAGTAGATCAGCTCGGCGTGCGTCACCATCATCAGCGGCCCCGGCACCACGCCATGGATCATGAAGGCGCCGATGAGCAGCGCCGCCGCCACATTGCCCGGAATGCCGAGCGCGATGGTGGGGATGAGGTTGGAGCCGACCACCGCGCTGTTGGCGGCCTCGGTGGCCTGGATGCCCTCCAGCTCGCCCGTGCCGAAGCGCTCGCCGCGCGGCGAGGCCCGCCTGGCCGCGCCATAGCCGAGAAAGGCCGCGAGCGTGACGCCCAGCCCCGGCAGGATGCCGACCCCGGTGCCGATGCAGGCCGAGCGCAGCAGCGTCTTCCAGTTGCCCCAGAACTCGGCCGGCGAGAGGCGGTTCTCGGCCCGGAAGGCGCCCGCTTCGGCCGGCGGCTCGGGCGGGCGGCGGCGGTCGCGGCGCAGGTCGTAGAGCTGCGAGAGCACCGAACTCAGCGCCAGCGTGCCGATGGCGAAGGGCAGGAGCGGAATGCCGTCATAAAGATGGATGGTGCCGAAGGTCATGCGCGCGGTGCTATCGACCGGATCGAGGCCCCAGCTGCTGAGAAACACGCCGAGCGCGGCGGCCATCAGCCCCTTGACCAGCGAGCGCCCGGCCAGCGCCGCGATCATGGTGAAGGAGAAGAGGATGATCGCGGTGAACTCGTTGGGGCCGAAGCGGAGCGCGATCGCCGCGAAGGGCGCGGCCATCAGGATCAGCACGATGTCGGAGAAGGTGTCGCCGAAGACCGAGGAATAGAGCGCGGTCTTCATCGCCTTCTCCGGCTGGCCGCGCTTGGCGAGCGGATAGCCGTCGAGCGCGGTCGCCGCCGCCTCGGGCGTGCCGGGCGCGTTGATCAGGATGGCCGGAATAGCCCCTCCCGAGGTGCCGCCCTTGTTGATGCCGACCAGGAAGGCGATGGCGGCGAGCGGCGAGAAATAGAAGGTGATCGGCACCAGCATGGCGAGCGCGGTGACGCTGCCGAGGCCCGGCAGCACGCCGAAGATGATGCCGAGCACGATGCCGACCGAGATATAGGCGAGATTGGTGAAGGTGAAGGCCGCCTCGAAGCCGGCGGCCATGTTGGCGAGAATGTCCATGCGCGCCGTCCCGCCAGCCCCTCAGCGCCAGAAGGCCGGCAGTTCGGTGGAGAAGAGATAGTAGGCGAGCTGCGAGAGCGCGATGGGCGCGGCGACGGCCATGGCCGCGATGGTCAAGAGATGGCGCGCGCCGACGAACAGCATGGTGGCGACGAGAAACGCCGCCATGGCGGGCTCGAAGCCGACATGTTCGACGCCGAACCAGCAGGCGGCCGAAACGAGACCCCAGAGGGCGAGATTGGCGAGCACCTGCCCATCGACGCCGCTCGCCTCGGCGCCGAACTCCTCATCCATGCGCGCCGCGTCCTCGCGCCCGGCGCGGGCCGCGCGCGCCAGCAGCGCCAGCGACAGCAGCAGGCAGGCGCCCATGGCGATGGAGGGCACCAGCGCCGGCGAGAGGTCGATTTCGCTCTCGGCCGGCGCGGTGTTCTCCGGGATCAGCCAGAAGACGCAGAAGGCGGAGGCGAGCGCGAGCAGCGCCCCCGCCCAGAGATGCGTGCGCCGCATCGCGCCTCCGCCGCCCCCGGCGGGGGCAGCGGGGTTGTCCGGCCCTGCGCCGCCCGTGTCAGCGGGTGGCGGCGAGGACCTTCTCCAGGCCGGCGGTGGTCTCCACCACGAACGACGCCATCTCGGCGGACGGGATGAAGCGCTTCGGGAACTGGATGTTCTCCAGCACCTTGGTGAAGTCCGGATCGTCCATCGACGCCTTGGCCGCGGCCTCGATCCTGGCCGCGATGTCGTCCGGCAGGCCGGCCGGGGCCGCCAGGATGGAGTTGCCCGGCATGGAGATGCCGTAGAGCTCCTGCGTCGAGGGCGCATCGGGCGCGAGCGGCAGGCGGTCGCGCAGGAAGGAGGCGAGCACGATCATCTTGTCGCCATGCTTCTGGTGGATGCCGCCGCTATAGGCGAAGTCGATCTTGCCGCCGAGCAGGAAGGGCACCATCTCGCCGCCGCCGCGCGTCGGCACCGTGGTCCACTGCACGCCTTCCTTGCGCGCGATATAGTTCAGGAAGGTCTTGGACATGCCGCCCATGTCGGCCACGTTGAGCGGGTTGGTGCGGGTGTATTCCAGCAGTTCGGGCAGCGTCTTGAAGGGCTTGTCCGGCAGGGCGACCAGCGCCACCTGATATTCGCTGATGCCGGCGATGATGCGGAAATCGCCCGGATCGTATTCGACATCGTCCTTGGTGAGCGGGTTCCAGATCAGATTGCCGAGGTCGGAATACATCAGCGTGTAGCCGTCCGGCTTCGCCTTGGAGACGAAGGTGGCGCCGACGGCGCTGCCCGCGCCCGGCCGGGTCTTCACCACCACCTTGCCGCCGAGCTCGCGCCCGAGCGCCTTCGACAGCACCATGGACTTGGTGTGCGTGGTGCCGCCGGCCTTGTAGGGCACGACCAGGGTGATCGGCTTCTCCGGCCAGTCGGCCCGGGCGCCGAGCGCGGCGAGGCAGAGCGCCGCCGCGAGGGTAAGGGTCCATTTGAGCATCGGGTCCTCCTCGATTCCAGCGGCGCGAACCCTATCGCCTCCGGGCGCAAGCGGCAATGACGCGCGCGCGCCGGCGGCGATGTCACGTCGCGACCGACAGGATTTCCTCATTGTCGAAATAGTCGGAAAGCAGGATCGGGGCGCCGTCGGTCACCTCGATCAGGTCCTCCATGTGATAGCCGCGCTCGCCGACCCAGCGCACGCGGGTCTCCACCGTGGTGATCATGCCGGGCTCATAGACCGTGTCGTCATGCGGGCTGATCAGCGGGCGCTCATGCACCAGCAGGCCAAGCCCATGGCCGTTATGGGCGTAGGGGAAGGGGATGCCATGGCGCTCATGCAGGCGCGCGGCGCGCTCGAACAGCTGGCGCCCGCTATTGCCCGGCCGCGCCATGTCGATGATCTCGCGGTGGATGTCGCGGAGCCGCGACCACCAGGACCGGTCCTCGGCGTTCACGGGTCCGAGCTTGGCGGTGCGCCCGACATTGGAATAGTAGCGCCGATAGCGCCCGCCGGCGTCGGCCTTGAGGATGTCGCCCGGCTGCACCCGGTAGTCCGAGGGGTCCATATGCGGAAAGCCGGTGTTGGGGCCGCCATTGATATGCGTGAAGGCGACCGTTTCCGCCCCGTAGCGCAGGATGCGGTCCGCCAGCCGGAAGCACATGTCGCGCTCGCTGTCGCCCGGCCGGGTGGCCTCGAAGGTCTCCTTCAGCGCGCGTTCGGTGGCGCGGAAGCCTCGCGCCAGCAGCGCGCGCTCGCCGGGCGTCTTCAGCATCCGGGCGCGGTCGAAGATCGGCTCGGCGCGCCCGAAGCGCGCGTTCGGCAGGCGCTGGCGGAGGCGCTCGTAATAGCCGGCCGCCAGATAGTCGAACTCCAGGGCGATATGGCCGCCGGCCGCGCCCAGCTCCTCGACGACATCGGCCAGCAGATCGACCGGCGAGGTCACGAATTCGGTGTAGCTGCGAATGTCGGAGATCCAGGACTCCTGGCGCGCATAGCCCTCCTCGACCTTGCAGAGCACGAACACCGGATCGCGGGCCCCGTCCCACACCACCAGCGCCAGCCGGTCGCGAATATCGACCAGGGTGGAGATGAAGACATCGCTTGCATAGGTCACATTCTCCGGCGAGGCGGCGACGACGAGGTCGAAGTCGCTCGCCGCGATCAGCCGCTTCAGCCCGGCGAGGTCGCCGAGCGCGTCTTCCATGCGTTTGCCCATCTGCGCCTCCCCTGTCCGGCCCCGGTGCGGCCGCAGAAGATAGCATCCCTCGCCCGGCTACAGCGCCTCGAACACCAGCACCGCGCCGGAGAGGCAGAGCAGGGCGGTGACGATGCGGTGGAAGAGCGCGGCGTCGATGGTGCGATAAAGGCGCGCGCCGACCCAGGCGGCGGCGATGGCGACCGGCAGGCAGAGCGCCGCCGCCATCAGCGCCGCCAGATCGAGCGCGCCGGTCGCCGCCATGGCGAGCGAGGCGAGCGTCAATACGACCAGATTGAAAGGCTGATAGACGGCGCGCTGGGCGTCTGCCGTCCCGCCCCGGAGCCGCAGCCAGATGACCGGCAGCGGCCCCGAAAGCCCGGCGAAGCCGCCGAGCGCGCCGCCGGCGAAGCCGACGGACGCATCCGCCGCACGCGAGGGCGGCGGCGAAGGCAGCCGCCGGGCGGTCGAGAGCGCCACATAGCCGATCAGAAACAGCCCGACCGCGAGCTTGAGCGCCTCGGGCGAGGCCACCGCCAGCGCCGCCGCGCCGAGCGGGACGCCCATGACGCCGCCCAGCAAATAAGGCCCGGCGCGGCGGCGGTCGAAGGCGCGGCGCACCGCCAGCGTCGCCACCAGCTGCCCGCCGACCGACACCAGCGCCACCAGCGGCGGCACCATGCCCGGCTCCAGCGCATGGAACCAGACGCCCGCCGCCGCCAGCCCGGTGCCGAAGCCGGCGAGCCCGGTCACGAACCCGCCGGCCGCCGCGCCCAGCAGCAGAAAGGCGAGCGCCGCCCCTTCGATCGGCATCGGCCGCTCCGGCCGCCGCCACGGGGGGTCAGCCGAGCCGGGCCAGGGCGCGGGCGATGCGCCGGCCCGCTTCCTCCAGCCGCTCGACCGGCGCGGCGTAGCTCACCCGGACATGCGGCGAGAGGCCGTAGGACGCGCCCTGGGTGACCGCGACATGCGCCTCCTCGACCAGATAGTCGGTGACCGCGGTGTCGTCCTCCAGCAGCCGCCCGTCGGGCGCGCGGCGGCCGATCGCCGGCGCGACCGAGGGATAGACATACATCGCCCCTTCCGGCGCGTGGCAGGGCAGGCCCGCCTCGTTGAGCGCCGCCACCATGGCGTCGCGCCGCGCCCGCATGATCTCGCGGCGCTCATGCACCACGTCCTGCGGCCCCTCCAGCGCCGCGAGCGCGGCATACTGGCCGACGGCGTTGGGGCAGGAGACCAGCTGGCCCTGGAGCTTGGCCATCTCCTGCACCAGCTCGCGCGGGCCGCCGGCGAAGCCGATGCGGAAGCCGGTCATGGAATAGGCCTTGGAGACGCCGTTGATGGTGAGCGTGCGCCCGAAGAGTTCCGGGGCCTCGCGCGCGATGGAGGCGAGCGGCTCGCCGGTATAGAGCAGGTGCTCGTAGATCTCGTCGGCCAGCACATGCACATGCGGGTGGCGCGCCAGCACCGCCGCCAGCGCGCGCAGATCGTCGGCCGAATAGGCCGCGCCGGAGGGGTTGGAGGGCGCGTTCAGCGACAGCCAGCGGGTGCGCGGCGTAATCGCGGCCTCCAGGTCCTCGGGCAGCAGGCGAAAGCCGTTCTGCTGCGGGCAGGAGACCGGCACCGGCTCGCCGGCGGCGAGGCGCACCAGGTCCTCATAGGCCCCCCAATAGGGCGCGGGCAGGATCACCTCGTCGCCCGGCGCGAGCGTCGCCAGGAAGGCGCAGGCGATGGCCGCCTTGCCGCCGGTGGTCACCAGCACCTCGTCGGCGGCGTAGTCGAGGCCGTTGTCGGCGCTGAACTTGCGGCGCACGGCCTCCTTCAGCTCCGGCACGCCGTCGCGATTGGTGTAGCGCACGGCGTTGGCCGCCATGGCCTCGGCCGCGGCGGCCTGCACATGGTCGGGCGCCGGGAAGTCGGGCTGGCCGATGGTGAGATTGATGACATCGACGCCCTTCGCCGCCATGGCGCGGGCGCGCATGGCGGCGTTCTGGCTGGCCGACGCCTTGAAGCGACGCATCCTGGGCGCGATGATCGAAGCTGACATGAATCCCTCCCGAGGCCCGGCGGCCAGTATAGCTCCCGCCGCCTGCCTTCACGACAAGTTGAACAAATGATCACGGGCTTGTGAACCCCGAATCCTGCAGACGGGACCGTCGATCTGCCAATATGCCGCCGGCAGCCCATTCCCGTTCTGTAAACATTGATGTCAAGGCCGGGCTGCGCTGCGCAGCTCTCCCTATCTCCGACAACAAGTCCGATACGCCCTCTGGCAGTATGCGGCGCCTGGCGAAAGCACCAAATCATGCAGTCTCTTCTTCTGCCCTCGAATATGTTGATAATATCTCGAATCAGAGCGAGCCGCTTTTTGGCCGCCTTTATGTTGGCCGCCTCGATATTGGCGCCGAGTAAAAGCCTTTCCCAGGTAAACTTGGCATATTCTTGGCAACTTCTTGAGGCTAGTTTGCATGAGCATAATGGATATTGGTATCGTTATTACCGAGCTGGAAGTTACATTTATGTACGTGTCCGGTTGCCGCGTCGGGTCAGAATCAGTGGAGATCCACCCCAATTCGCACTTCAGGTCGGGGCGCACCGCCGATTGATGTACGCAGGTATACTGACATCCCATTGTCCTGGAGAGCCAGGATTCTGGGGATCTGAGACATCGACCCAGATCCGGTTCTCCTACCGGGTGAAATCTGACGATCTCGACCTCGATGGGGTGACCGTACCCGAAAACCCATTGATAATTCCGGAAGGAATGATAATCACCGACTGTGATGGGGAGGCTGTGAACATTACTCATGCTTATAGCGGTATTACACCCCAGTTCAGAGGTGCTGGAAATCCATTCGAGATCGTGACAAGCGAATCAAAGGTGGCTTTATCTCGAAGTGGAGAGACAGATTATACCGTGCAGTTGCGTTCGAAACCGACAGGGACCGTTCTGGTTTATGTTGTCAGCAGCGATCCTGGTGTTGCGACTGTCCAAGCTACAGAGATAATTGATGATATAAATTATCCAGAAATCCATGGAAAACAAGGGATATATTTCACACCAAAAAATTGGAATGTACCCCATAAGGTCACCGTCACCGCTACCGGATATGGCGTGGCCACGATTACCAACCGGATTTCTGGCAGCGGGCCGTGGGAGAATGTAACCAGCCGGGTCCGTGCGCATGTCAACCGGGATACATCGCCGAGATTCGGCGACACCCGGCTGGAGGACCGGACCTGGGTAGCCGGCCAGGCAATCGACAGCCTGACGCTGCCGGAGGCGTCGGGCGGCAATGGTGAGTTGCGTTATTCTCTCGCTCTTGCAGACGGCGGCGAACTTCCGGCGTCGCTCGAGTTCAATGCCGACTCTCGAAAGCTCTCGGGGCGTCCGGACAAACCCGGCGAGCCGATGACCCTGGCCTACGCCGTTCAGGATGAGGACGGCGACTCCGACACGCTGACGTTTCGCGCCGAAGTGCGCACGCCGCGCATTCTGCTTTCCAGAGCAGTCGCGCATGTCTTCGAGGATGGCGGGACCGACAGTTGGACCGTTCGGCTCGAAGGACAACCTACAGCCGACGTCACTGTCGCCGTCGAGGTTGCGGAGGAGGACGCCGGACTGTTGACGCCAAGTCCCTCCAGACTGACCTTCACGACGGAAAACTGGAGCGCCGGGCAGACGGTCACAGTCACCGGGGCGCCGGATGACGATCTTTCGGACCGGGTGGTTCGCGTCACGCATACCGCCTCGGGCCCTGCCGCCTATGACGGCGCAACGGTCGGGACTCTTGTCTTGCTGGGAGATACAGATGTCGCCAGCCTCGATTTCACCGCGTCGGTGGCGACCGTCGATGAGGGGGCCCGCGGCAAGGCGGCGCTTCGCCTGTCCCACCGACCGTCGGCGGCGGTTACGGTTTCGATAGTGGGAGACCATCCCTACACGGCGTCGGCGGACCCTTCCGAACTGACATTCACGACGGAAAACTGGAACATTGCGCAAGATATCGCGATCGTGACCAACCGGGACGACGACGCCCATACGGCGCAGGTCATGCTGACAGCGACAGCCTCGGGAGCGGTGGGCTATATCGGCAAGACCGCGAGCATTCGTGTCACGGTGCGCGATCTCGATACACCCGGTCTGGCGGTCTCCGCGCCGGAGGTGGTCGTCGTCGAGGGTTCGACCGGAACCTTCATGGTGAATCTGGCGACATTCACACTCGATGACGTTTCGGTCGCTGTCGCCAGCGACACTCCGGACGCACTGTCAGTCAGCCCTTCTGTGCTGACATTCACGATTTTCGATTACTACAAGGCGCAAACGGTCACAGTCACGGCGGCGGAGGACGACGACGCCTTGGATGGCGTGGCGAAGGTGACGTTGAGCGCTTCCGGCACATCGGAATACGCCGGCAGGACGGCGAGCGTTTCGGTGGCGGTTACGGATAAGGATGCAGCGAAGCTGGTTCCGTCGCAGAAGACGCTGACGGTGGTGGAGGGCGCGAGCGCCACCATGACGCTGCGGCTTTCGGCAGAGCCAAGCGCGGACGTAACCGTGATGCTTGCCAGCAGCGGCTCCGCTGCATCCGTCAGCCCGTCAAGCCTCACCTTCACAGCGGCCAACTGGTCGGTAGCGCAGACGGTGACCGTCGCTGGCGCGGAAGACGACGATGCGACCGACGGGACGGCGACCGTCACCTTCAGCGCGTCGGGCGCGACAGAATATGCCGGCAAGACCGCAAGCCTTTCGGTCGCCGTGGCGGACGACGAAACGTCGGCGCTGGTCCCGTCGCGGCAGACGCTGACGGTAGCCGAGGGTGCGCGCGCCACCATGACGCTGCGGCTTTCGGCAGAGCCGAGCGCGGACGTCGCCGTGACGCTCACCAGCAGCGGCTTCGCTGCGTCCGTCAGCCCGTCAAGCCTCTCGTTCACGCAGTCCAACTGGGCCTTGCCACAGACCGTTACCGTCGCTGGCGTCGAGGACGATGACGCGATCGACGGGACGGCGACGGTGGCGTTCAGCGCGTCGGGCGCCGCGGACTATGCGGGCAAGACGGCGAGCATTTCGGTTGCGGTAGAGGATGACGAGACGGCGGCGCTGGTCCCGTCTCAAGAGACGCTGACGGTGGCGGAGGGCGCGAGCGCCACCGTGACGCTTCGACTTTCGGCAAAGCCGAGCGCGGACGTGGCCGTGACGTTCACCGGCAGCGGCTCCGCTGCATCCGTCAGCCCGGCAAGCTTCACCTTCACGCCGACCGACTGGTCGGTCGCGCGGACCGTTACCGTCGCTGGCGTCGAGGACGACGACTCGATCGACGGGACGACGACGATGGCGTTCAGAGCGTCTGGCGCCGCGGACTATGCGGGCAAGACGGCGAGCATTTCGGTGGCGGTGACGGATAACGATGCGGCGGAGCTGGCGCTCTCGGCGGCTGGCCTGGCGGTCGATGAAGGCGCGACGGCGACGTTCGGCGTGTCGCTTCGCTCCCGGCCGAGCGCGAGCGTCGTCGTCGCGCTCGCCAGCAGCGATTTGACTGTTGCGACCGTCAGTCCGGCCAGCCTCAGCTTCACGCCCACTAACTGGTCCATGCCTCAGACTGCGATCGTCTCCGGCGTCGAGGACGGGGACGACACGGAAAGGTCAGCCAGAATCGCGCTCTGGGCGTCCGGGGCAGCAGAATATAGCAGCGCAACCGCAGGCATTGCGGTGTCGGTCCGGGATAGCGGCGGCGCGCGCCCGGTGGCGTCGCCGCTCTGCGTGACCTCCATGTCCCGGCACAAGCCAGCGCAGTCGCCGACCAATGCCGACAGCCTGACCTGGCGGGTCACGTTCAACCGACCGGCGCAAGGGATTGCCGGCGGCGAATTCGCGGTCAGCGGCGCCGAGGCGGCGATTGCCGCCCGCCGGATCCCGGACAGCGACGCACAGTCCTGGGATGTGACGGCGACCGGCGACGACCTGGTCGATCTTGACGGTGAAGTGGTGCTCGACTTCCTTGGACAGCGGAGCGACGATTGTGCCGATATGGAGGGCGAAGACGGGAGACGCTATCTCCTCGACAACAGCAGTCCGGCGGCCACCATCGCCGTCGCGCCCGTCGATGTCGGCCATGTGGTGACATTGGTGTTCTCCGAAGCAGTCACCGGCTTGGAAGTCGACGACATAGCGGTCGAACGCGGCAGGCTGTCCGGATTCTCGGGTTCGGGAGCGCGCTATACCGCCCGACTCCTGTCTGCGGGTGGCGATGCGACCGTTCAGGTGCCCGCGGGAGTCGCAGTGGACCTGGCCGGCAACGGCAATCTGGCGAGCGCACAGATAGCGCTGGCGACCGGCGCGAAGCCGACTGCGGACCGGAAGCCGCTGCGGCGCACGCTTGGAACGCTGGCGTCTGCGATGCTGACCGGCGCGATGAACACCGTCGATGCGGCGGGTTTGGACGCTTCGCCGGCCGCCGGAATGCGTTTGTCCCTCGCCGGCATCGACCTGAAGGCGTCCCCCGACGAGCCTGCGGCGCTCCCTCATCCCTGGCGGGTGAACCGGACGGATGCGCATCATGGCGCCGCCCGTCTGGACAGTGACGACCTGCTGCGCGGCGCGGCGTTTCGGGCGCCGCTGGCGAAGGCCGCCCAGGAGGCCGACGCGGGTTGGACATTCTGGGGCGCGACCGACATCGCCGCAGTCGAGCATGACGGCGCCGACAATCGCCATGATGGCGCCGTGAGATCGGGATGGTTCGGCGCCGACCTGCGGATCGATGATCGCATGTCGGCTGGGATTGCGTTGGCGCATCACCAGGGCCGACTGGATTATGCCTTCCGCGAAAACGCCGGGAAGTTGCGCGCTCGGCTTACGGCCGCCTATCCCCATGCGCGGGCGCGATTCGGCCGGGCCGGCGACGTCTGGATGATGTTCGGCGCCGGACGCGGAACCCTGCGGCAAGATCCGGTGAGAGACGTATCGGAGCAGGCGTCCCTCGTCATGGGGCTCGCCGCTGCCGGCCTGCGTCTGTCGATCATTCAGGATGCCGACATTGCGCTTCAGTTTCACACCGACGCCGGGTTTCTCGAACTGCAGGCGAATGGACGCGCCGGCGAGACGGGAATCGGTAGTCTCGAAGCCCGCACCTGGAGGGGGCGAGCCGGCCTGGAGGCGCGCGCCGGGGGTTGGTCGGTTGGCGAGTCCGGGCAAGCGGTGTATCCGGTGGGCGCGCTTCTGATGCGGCGCGACAGCGGCCACGGTCCAACCGGCAACGGCTTTGAGATGTCGGTCGGGCTGACATTTGCCGATCCCGCCTCGCGATTCGGCCTCGATGTTGAAGGCAGATGGCTGGAGTTCGGGGGTGAAGAACGGTATCGGGAGTGGGGTGCCGGCATGCGGGCCGAGTTGGCGCCGGCTTCCGGCGGACGGGGTTGGTCGCTGTCGGTCGGCCTGGAGCGGGGGGCGACTGTGGGCGGCGACCTCTGGAGCAACGATGCGCCCGACTCCATTCGGGACGCCGGCGCGACACCCGCCGAAGCGGCGCTGTCGTTTCGCTCGGCTTACGGGTTCGCGTCGCCATCCGGGCTGATTTCGCCCTTCGCCGAACTGGCCATGACGGAAGACCGGCGGGATTATGAGGCAGGGGTTATGTTGGCTCTGCACGACAACGCCGTCCTGAGTGTTCGGGCGACACTGGCGGCTGGTGTCCGCAGGGACGGCGCGAGGCGGGGGGAACGGCGCATCGTCTCACGATTGCGGCTGCGCTTCTGAGAGCTGCGATCCCGGCCGGCCTTGCAGCTCGGGCCACACCGGCAGTAGCGTGATCGTCTGCCGAAGCAGCCAAAGATCGACGGAGAGCCGCCATGTCACGCAGGATTACGATCGCCGGGGCGCAGATGGGCCCGGTGGGGCGGGGCGAGGCCCGGCGGGAGGTCGTGGCGCGGCTGGTGGCGCTGCTCCGCGAGGCGCATGGGCGCGGCGCGGGGCTGGTGGTGTTTCCCGAACTCGCGCTCACCACCTTCTTCCCGCGCTGGTTCATGGAGGACGAGGCCGAGCTCGACGCCTTCTATGAGGCCGAGATGCCGGGGCCGGAGACGCGCCCGCTGTTCGACGCGGCGGCGGCGCTCGGCGTCGGCTTCTATCTCGGCTATGCCGAGCTCATCCGCGAGGCCGGGCGGGTCCGGCGCTTCAACACCGCCATTCTGGTGGACCGCGCGGGCCGCATCGTCGGCAAATATCGCAAGGTGCATCTGCCCGGCCATGAGGAGCTCGAGCCGGAGCGCCCCTGGCAGCATCTGGAGAAGCGCTATTTCGAGGTCGGCGATCTGGGCTTTCCGGTCTGGCGCACCATGGGCGGCGTGATGGGCATGGCGCTCTGCAACGACCGGCGCTGGCCGGAGACCTTCCGCGTCATGGGGCTGAAGGGCGCGGAGCTGGTCATGCTCGGCTACAACACCCCGGCCGCCAACGCGCTCGGCCCCGAGCCGCACCATGTGCGCATGCTGCACAACCATCTCTCCATGCAGGCCGGGGCCTATCAGAACGGCTGCTGGGTGGTGGGCGTGGCCAAGGCGGGGCGCGAGGAAGGCTGCGACCTGATGGGCGGCAGCTGCATCGTCGCGCCCTCGGGCGAGATCGTGGCCCAGGCGCACACGCTCGGCGACGAGACCATCCTCTACGATTGCGACCTGGACGAGGGGCGCTTCAACCGCGAGACGATCTTCAACTTCGCCGCCCACCGCCGCCCGGAGCATTACGGCGTCATCACCGCCAGCGCCGGCGGCATGGCGCCCGGCGAGGAGGAGGGGGCGTCGATCTAGCGCGGCCAGTTCGGTTGTCGATAACACACTGAACTGACCGCCTTATGTACCCTATGAATAATGAATAGCGGGAAAGCGTTGGATCGCTCCGTAACTGAAGACCAGACCGCGCCCGCCCATAGCGGCGCGCAACTCCTCGATGGTCAGGTCCCGGTTCTCCTCAAGAAGGCTCAGGATCGCACCGCGCTCTGCCTCGATCCGACCCGAGCGGCGGTCCCCGCCAAGCGCCTTCGGGCGGGCGTCGCCCTGTTCGCGCATCCGCGCGCGCCATCGGCTGACGCTCGCCGCGCTCACGCCAAACCGCGCCGCAGCCGCCCGGTGGCTCAGGCCCTCCAACACCGCCGACCGAACCCGAATGCGAAGTTCGAGGGCGAGGGCTTTCGACATCATCGCCGGCCTCCTGCCTCCCGGCCGGAAGCTTGAATCACGAATCTCAGCCCCTGTGCGTCCCCCTCCGATTCACTCAGTTCAGATCACGCTCTAATGGCGTCGGCGACACCTCCTTTGCGGATCGGCAGGCTGCGATGGAGCGCCTGCCCAAGGCGACGCGCCGTCTCCACCGCCGCGATTTGCGCCTCGACGGAGATATCGACCGCCGAAGTGACCTCCAGCGCGCGGGCCTCATGGACGCCCGCGCCCGGATGGTGGCGGCGATAGAGCGCGACGCAGATGTCGCGCTTCTTCAGCAGCGCCTCGATCTGCGGGCGGAAGAGCGCCAGCATGGCCGTCACCCAGCGATCGGCGGGCCGGGAGGGCCGGGCGCGTTCGATCCGGAACAGGTCGATCATGCGCACCGCGTCCCGGGCCGCACCCCACAACTCGCCGGTCACCCAGCGATTGGTGGTGAGCAGGCGGCGCGCCCGGCCTTCCTCGTCCATGGAGATCGCCACCGGATGGCAGAGCGCGTCGTCGGGGTGCTCCGGCATGGCGAAGCTCTCGACTGGCGCCGGGCGCACGCCACCGGCATGCCTTTCGGGCGCAGGAAGGTGTGGAAACGCCCGCACTCGGCGAAGCGGTTCTCCGCCGGCGGATGGGCGTGACAGTAATATTGGCTGTGCGTCGCGCGGTCGTAGACGTCGCCTCTGGGATAGTGGTCCCAAACGGTGAAATCCTCCGCCTGGCGGAGTAGTTCGCGCACCGAATTGTCGCCCGTCCCGGCGCGCGCGCCACCTCGGCCGCGGCCATGTGCGCCAGCCGCCTCCGGGAAGGACGGGAGAAGTCCTGCATCGCGGCCCAGATGAGCGCCCGTCGGCCGCCGGTCAAGCCGCTGATCGGCATTCCGGCCGGTTGTCCGCGATCCGCGCCGCTATTCGGCGGCGGCGCGCGGCTGGCCCATGATGATTTCGTTCTGGTCCGGCGGCACATAGAAGTAGGAGCCGGGGCGGAAGTCGTAGCCGAGATCGCCCATCAGCCGGCGCTGGCGCGGGCTGGCGCGCTGGATGAGATCGTGCGCGCCGTTATAGTCATAGGCGCGCATGAACAGCTGGGAATAGTTGTAGAGCAGGGTCTTGCGCGCGCGCCCGGAGCGATTCGGCGCAGGCCCGTGCCAGAGCGCGTGCGAGAAGATGAAGCAGTCGCCCGCCTTGCCCTCCAGATGCACCGCGCCCGGCGTCTCGGGCGACAGCGCCGGCTGCCGGTCCCAGGGGAAGGGCCGGCGGTGGCTGCCGGGAAAGACGGTGAAATTGCCGGCGTCGCGGCCTTCCACATCGGTCAGCAGATAGAGCGCCTTGACGGCGATCGGGCGGCTGGTCTCGGTCACCCGCACCTCGCGCTGGCCCTCGCCGCCATCGGTGTGGGTGAAACCCTCGAAGCCGTCGCCCGAGGCGCGCACGATGGCCTGCGACATGCTGAAGGCCAGGTTCGGCCCCATGATATCGACGATGAGGTCGAAGACCGGCGCATGGTCGATGAGGTCGATGAAGCTCTGGTCGTAGGCCAGCAGGTCGCGACGGTCCATGAAGGCCTCGGGGTCGGGATCGGGGCAGCGCTCGACCCAGCCGTAATGGCCGCGCGGCAGCACGCCCGGCTGCGGCTCATAGCCCGGGCGCTGGCGGATCTCGTCGATCTTGCCTGAGAAGAAGCCGACCTGGGCCGGCGACAGCGCGCCCTCCACCAGCAGATAGCCGTCTATATCCCAGTCGCGGCGTTGTTCGGGGGTGAGTGTCTGCATCGTGATCCGGGCCTCCCTCGCGGCAATGCGGGTCGATTATTCCCCATGCGGCATCCGCCGTTCAACCGCTTGTCCTCTGCAGCAGACTCTTGGTCCCTGCCCATCGCCCGTCGGTGGATTCCTCCACCGGCGCGGCGCGGCGGCGATGCGGGACGGGGGTGGAAAGATGCTATGTTGGCGAAGCTCATGTCTTCGCCGCCGCTCCCGGAGGCTCGATGCAGCTGAAGCGCCAGCAGGACCGCCAGATGGACAATTCGATCGTCATCCACACCGACCGGGACCTCGAAGGAATGCGCAAGGCCGGCCGGCTGGCGGCCGAGGTGCTGGACTTCATCACCCCCCATGTGCTGCCGGGCGCCGCCACCGAAGCGCTCGACGCGCTCTGCCACGACTTCATCGCCGCGCGCGGCGCGACGCCCGCGCCGCTCGGCTACAAGGGCTTTCCGAAGTCGATCTGCACCTCGCCGAACCATGTCGTCTGCCACGGCATTCCGGGCCCGCGCCGGCTGCGCGACGGCGATATCCTGAATATCGACGTGACCGTGATCCTGGACGGCTGGCATGGCGACACGAGCCGCATGTTCCTGGTCGGCGAGCGCGTCGGCGTCAAGGCCCGCCGGCTGGTGGCCGCGACCCATGAGGCGATGATGCGCGGCATCGAGACCGTGCGCCCCGGCTCCTTCCTGGGCGATATCGGCCACGCCATCCAGTCGCATGTAGAGCCGATGGGCTTCTCGGTGGTGCGCGATTTCTGCGGCCACGGCCTCGGGCGGGAGTTCCACCAGCCGCCGAGCGTCATGCATTTCGGCCGGCCGGGCGACGGGCCGATGCTGCGCGAGGGCATGTTCTTCACCATCGAGCCGATGATCAACGCCGGGCGGGCGCAGGTGAAAATCCTGGCCGACAACTGGACTGCGGTCACCCGCGACCGCTCGCTCTCGGCGCAGTTCGAGCACACCGTGGCCGTGGTGGCGGACGGGGTGGAGGTGCTGACCTTCTCGCCGAAGGGCTGGGACCGGCCGCCTTATGCGTGACAGGCTTATGCGCGACGGGCTTATGCTGGGCGGGGCCGACGGCGCGGACCCGGAGCGCGAGCGGCGCAAGCGCCTGCACGGCCATCGCGAGCGGTTGCGCCGGCAGTTTCTGGAGGGCCTGCCCGGCGGAGCCGCCTTGCCCGACTATCAACTGATCGAGCTGCTGCTGTTCGGCGTCTTCCGCCAGGGCGATGTGCGGGAGCTCGCGCGCGAGCTGGTGGCGGAGTTCGGCTCGGCCGCCAATGTGCTGGCGGCGGAGCCGGCCGCGCTCGCCCGGGTCAAGGGCGTCGGCGAGGCGGCGGTGGTGGCGATCAAGGTGGCCGAGGCGCTCGCGATCAAGCTCGCCGCAACGGAGATCCGCGAAGAGGTGCGGGCCAACTTCTCCAGCTACGAGCGGGTGATCGCCTATTGCCGCACGCGCCTCGGCCGCCGGTCGGTGGAGGAGTTCCATGTGCTGTTTCTCGATTCCGGCAACCGGCTCCTGCATGACGAGCGCCAGCATGTCGGCACCGTCAACGAGGCGCCCGCCTATCCGCGCGAGGTCTGCCGGCGCGCGCTGGAGGTGAAGGCGACCGCAGTGGTGCTGGTCCACAACCACCCGAGCGGCGACCCGACGCCCTCCGACGCCGACCTGCGCGTGACGCGGCGCATCGTGGCGGCGGCCAGGACCATGGGCATCCACGTCCACGACCATCTGATCGTGACGCCGGAAGACCATTTCAGCTTCCGCGCAAAGGGCCTGCTCTGAGCCGCATTGCTCGCCGGGGCCATAGCCTTCGCGAGAATGGCGGGCTAGTCTCTGGCGGGACAAGCGTGAAACGCCGGGAAGGGGAATCGGCCCGATGGACTTCGAATTCAACGACCGGACCAAGGAGTTGGTCGCCCGCGTGCAGGACTTCATGGACCGCCATGTCTATCCGAACGAGGCGGTCTATTACGAGCAGCTGGAGGAGGGGGACACGCGCTGGAAGGTGATCCCGATCCTCGAGGAGCTGAAGGTCAAGGCGCGCGAGGAGGGGCTCTGGAACCTGTTCCTGCCGGAGAGCGAGCTCGGCGGCGGCCTCACCAATCTCGAATATGCGCCGGTCTGCGAGGTGATGGGCCGCATCGGCTGGGCCCCGGAAGTGTTCAACTGCTCCGCCCCCGACACCGGCAATATGGAGGTGCTGGAGCGCTACGGCACGCCGGAGCAGAAGAAGCAGTGGCTGGACCCGCTGCTCGCCGGCGAGATCCGCTCCGCCTTCGCCATGACCGAGCCGCGCGTCGCCTCCTCGGACGCCACCAACATCGAGAGCCGGATCGAGCGCGACGGCGACGAGTATGTCATCAACGGGCGCAAATGGTGGACCTCGGGCATCGGCGATCCGCGCTGCAAGGTGCTGATCTTCATGGGCAAGACCGATCCCGACGGCCCGCGCTACAACCAGCAGTCGATGATCCTGGTGCCGACCGACGCGCCCGGCATCGAGATCGTGCGCATGCTGCACGTCATGGGCTTCGACGACGCGCCGCACGGCCATGGCGAGGTGGAGTTCGACAATGTGCGCGTTCCGGCCTCCAACATGCTGCTGGGCGAGGGGCGCGGCTTCGAGATCGCCCAGGGCCGGCTCGGGCCGGGGCGCATCCACCACTGCATGCGCATCATCGGCGTGGCCGAGCGCGCGCTGGAAATGATGTGCCGGCGCGGCACCGAGCGGGTGACCTGGGGCATGGCGGTCGGCGACCGCGACAATTTCCGCGAGCGCGTGGCCGATGCGCGCATCAATATCGAGATGTGCCGCCTGCTGACGCTCAAGGCGGCCTACATGATGGACACGGTCGGCAACAAGGCCGCGCGCCAGGAGATCGCCATGATCAAGGTGGCCGCGCCAAACATGGCCCTGCAGGTGATCGACGACGCCATGCAGGCCCATGGCGGCGGCGCCATGAGCCAGGCCTTCAAGCTGTCCTTCATGTGGTCGCGAATGCGCGCGCTGCGCTTCGCCGACGGCCCGGACGAGGTGCACCGCCAGCAGATCGCGCGGCTGGAAATGCGCCGCCAGGTCGATTGGCCGCCGCGCGCCGCCCGGGCCGCCGAGTAAAACCCCTCCGTCGAAAACCGTCCGCAAGGATATCGCAATGCTGAAATTCGCCCTTACCGGCCTGGCGCTCGCCGGCATGGCCGCCGCCCTCCCGCTCGCGGCCGAGGAGTTCCCCGGCGACAAGACCATCGAGGTGGTCATCCACGCCAAATACGGCGGCGGCACCGACACCACGGCGCGCATGATGATGATCCGCTCGCGCCGCCATCTCGGCACCGACATGGTGGTGGTCGCCAAGCGCGGCGGCGGCGGCGCGGCCGCCCAGGCCTATGTCAAGTCGAAGCCCGCCGACGGCTACACGCTGATGGCGCTGACGCAGACCCATCTCTACACCATCGCCCGCGGCAAGGGCGGCATGGAGATCGGCGACATGGTCGGCGTCGCGCGGGCGATGGACGACCCGACCTTCATCCTGGTCCACAAGGACAGCCCCTTCCAGACGCTGGAGGAGCTGATCGCGGCCTCGAAGGAGCGCGCGCTCAACTGGGGCGTGAGCGAGATCGGCTCGACCGAACATATCGGCCTGCTGCAATTCGCCAAGGCCGCCGGGATCGAGCAGAAGGCGGTGCCCTTCGGCAGCGGCGCGCAGATGGTGCAGGCGCTGATGTCGGGCGCGATCGACGCCACCCTGCCCAATGTCTCCGAAGCCCTGGCGCAGGTGCAGGACGGCACCTTCCGCCCGCTCGCGGTGATGAACGACAAGCGCCTCGGCGGCTATCCGGACGTGCCCACCACCTTCGAGCTCGGCTTCCCGGTCAAGACCTCGACCACGCGCGGCTATGCGGTGCGGGCGGGCACGCCGGAGCCGGTCATCGAGATTCTCTCGGAGGCGCTCACCAAGGCGATGAAGCACGACACGTTCGGCAATTATCTGCGCTCCTCCGGCCTCGATCCCGAGGAGAGCGTGGCCGGCTGGAAAGTCTGGGACGCGCAGCTGAAGGAGAACTACGCCGCGGCCAAGACGGCCATGGAAGAGCTCGGCCTCTAGGGCCGCGCCCCATGCTCCGGGGCTTCCGGATCCACCGGACCGACCTCGCGCTCGCCATCGCGATCCTCGCGCTGGTGGGCGCGGGCTTTTATCTGAGCACGACCTTCGAGGAGGTCTCGCCGCTCTTCGCCGACAGCATCCCGCCGGAGTTCTTCCCCCGGCTGATGCTGTGGGTGATCGGCGCGCTGGCGCTGCTGCTGCCCTTCGAACATGCGCTGCGGCAGGCGCGCGGCGGCAGCGAGCTCGACGAGGACCGCAGCCAGGCCGTGCAGCCGATCGCCTACGCCACCTATGCCGCAGCGCTGGCGATCGTCACCGCCGCCACCTGGCTCGGCACCTATCTCACCCTGATCGCCGTCTGCCTCGCCCTGCCGCTGCTCTGGGGCGAGCGGCGCTGGCTGCCGCTGATCGCCTTTGCGCTCGGCTTTCCGACGGCGGTCATGCTGCTGTTCACGCAGGCGTTCAAGATCTACTTCCAGCCGGGCGTCTTCGGCCTCGCCTTCCACTGAACGGACCCCCGCCATATGGAACCGATCCTGGAGGGGCTCGGCCTCGCCTTCAGCCTCTACAACATCGCGCTGGTGATGGCGGGGGTGCTGATCGGCGTGCTGTTCGGCGCGCTGCCCGGCCTCTCCTCGCCGCTCGCCATCGCGCTGCTGCTGCCTTTCACCATCATGCTGGAGCCGGTCTCCGCCATCTGCATGATGGCGGCGCTCTATTGCGCGGGCACGTTCGGCGGCTCGATCACCGCCATCCTGATCAACGCCCCCGGCGCGCCGCCGGCGGTCGCCACCGCTTTCGACGGCTATCCCATGGCCCGGCGCGGCGAGGCCGGCCGCGCGCTCGGCCTGGCGGCGGTCTCCAGCGTCACCGGCGGCCTGCTATCGCTGGTGGTGTTCATCGTCGCGACGCCATTGCTGGCCAAGGTGGCGGTCTCCTTCCGGCCGCCGGAATATTTCGCGCTCACCGTCTTCGCGCTCTCCATGCTGGCCTCGATCAGCGGGCGGTCGTCGCTGCGCAACCTCATCGCCGGCGCCGTCGGCGTGCTGATCGCCACTATCGGGACCCACCTCGCCACCGGCATCGAGCGCTTCACCTTCGGGATGCCGCAGCTGACCGAGGGGGTCGAGTTCGTGCCGGTGCTGATCGGCCTGTTCGCGGTCTCCGAGATGCTGATGCAGAGCCAGTCGGCGGACATGGCGCTGGAGCGCATCAAGTCCGTGGTGGTCAAGCTGCCCGGCCGCGAGGACCTGCGGCGCATCGCCGGCACGGTGCTGCGCTCCAGCGGCATCGGCACCTTCATCGGCATCCTGCCGGCCGAGGGCAGCACGGTCGCCGCCATCATGGGCTACAACGAGGCGCGGCGCTGGTCGCCGCGCAAGCGCGAGTTCGGCACCGGCGTGCCGGAAGGCATCGCCGGCCCCGAGGCCGCCAACAACGCCGCCACCGGCGGGGCGATGGTGCCGACGCTCGCGCTCGGCATTCCCGGCAGCGGCACGACGGCGCTCATCCTGGCCGCGCTCATCGCGCACGGTTTCCGCCCCGGCCCCTATCTGATCCAGGAGACGCCCGAGTTCGTCTATGCGATCTTCGGCGCCATGGCGGTCGGCAATGTGGCCTTTCTGGTCATCGGCCTCGTCGGCGCCAAGCTGTTCGCGCGCATCACGCTCATCCCGCGCACCTTCCTTTGGCCCATGGTGTTCGGCTTCTCGCTGATCGGCGCCTACAGCCTTTCCGGCTCCTTCTTCGACGTCTGGGTGATGCTGATCGCCGGCGCGGTCGGCTTCCTCATGCGCCGGCACGGTTTCGGCGCCGCGCCGCTGGTCATGGGGCTGATTCTGGGCAGCATGCTGGAGGAGACGCTCAGCCAGTCGATGATCATGTATGACAATGACTGGCTGCGGCTGCTGGAAAGCCCGATCGTCTGCGGCTTCTTCCTGCTGGCGCTGCTGAGCCTCTGCTGGCCGCTGGTCGCCGCGCGGCTGGCGCGTCGCGGCGAGGCCGGTCCCGAAGCATGAGGAGATCGCGCGCAGCAGACCATGCGCCTGCAAGGTCGAACGGACCCACTTGTAGCTCCGCCGACAGCCATGCTCGCACACCAGATTCTCGTGGCAGTGCTTCGCGGTGAAGTCTCAGCTGCTCGTCTCGAACAACCCCAGCACCGCTACCGCCTCGTCCAACGGCGCGCGCCGCGCCGACGTTCGCCCCAGGCGGCGGTCATACAAGCCGTCCGCCCCCTCCGCCTCGAAGCGATCCCGCCAGGTCCAGAAGATCTGCTCCGACACCCCCAATATCTCTGCCGCCGCCAACTGGCCGGCGCGCGCGACGGCGGCGCCCGTAAAGCTGCTCGAACGTCATCGGCCTCAGTCTCTGCGTCTCCCGCGTCCCATGCATCCAAACACCCTATGGCCCGGCAGCCTTCCAAAACCGGACAGATCATCCGATACATGCGCCGGACATATGTCCGGTTTCGCGACACTGTATGCCACGCCCCCGTTGCGTCCGCCGGGTGGCCTCGCTATATCAGGGGTGCGACGGCCGGAGTGTAGCTCAGCCTGGTAGAGCACTGTCTTCGGGAGGCAGGGGCCGCAAGTTCGAATCTTGCCACTCCGACCATGCCCCGCGCCCCTCCCGGCCGCTGCCATGGCGTCACGCCGCTTGGGATAACGACATTCACCAACTGTTCAACGAAGCCGACTCCGCCAACATCGTGTTCGACCGGCTGGCCGCCTGCGGCGATTCACGCTTTCATGCGCTCATGGAGGCGGCGATCAGTCATCTGCGCGTCTTCGTGACGGAGACGCTGCTGGTCAAGTTCCACGAGCAAGGCGACTCCGCCCGGGCGCCCGCCCTCGGCCTGGAGCCGCCCTTCTGCACGGCCGAGTTCGAGCTCCGGCCCGCCAGGGAAGACTGAAGGCCGACTAGCGCCGGCCGGCGGGCGGCCCTTTCAGCTCCACCATGTTGCCCTCGGGGTCGTGGATATAGATCGAGGGGCCGTCGCCCTCGGCGCCGTAGCGCAGCATGGTCTCGCCCGCCTCGACGCCATGCGCCGCCAGATGCGCGCGAATCGCGTCTTCCTCGAAGGGCGCGATGCGCAGCGCCAGATGGTCCATATTGGCGCCGGCCGGCTCGGGCGCGCCCGGCAGCAGGTCGATCAGGCTCGCCCCGGCGCGCAGCTGCACCAGGCCGATGGCCTCCACCCGGCGCTCCTCGCGGCAGCCGAGCACGCCCACATAGAAGGCGAGCGCCGCCTCCATGTCGCGAACGTTCAGCACCACATGGTCCAGTCCGCGAATCCGGAATGTCATGGGAACCCTCCCCTTTCGCGCGATCCGGCCCCATATTGGCCCGTTGGGGAGGGCAAGTCATGGATGACGACCGGATTCTGGACGCCGCGCTGGCGCTGGCGGGCGCGCACGGCTGGCGGCAGGCGAGCCTGCGCGAGATCGCGGCCGAAGCCGGCTGCGGCCTGGCCGAGGTCTATCGCCGCTTTCCCTCGCGGACGGCGTTCGCGGAGGCGCTGATCGCGCGCGCCGACGCCGCCATGCTGGCGGCGGACGAGCCGGAGGAGGGCGAGGCGGAGGAGTCGGCGCATGACCGGCTGTTCGACCTGCTGATGCGCCGATTTGACGCGCTCCGGCCGCATCGCGATGCGGTGGCGGCGCTCTGGCGCGACGCGCTCCGCCATCCGCCGGCCGCCGCCTGTCTGCTGCCGGCGCTGGCGCGCTCCATGGCCTGGCTTCTGGAAGCCGCCGGCGCGCCGCCGCGCCCGCCCTGCGGCCCCTTGCGGGTCAAGCTGCTCGCCGGCATCCATCTGTCCGCGATGCGCATCTGGCTGGAGGATGACAGCGAGGACCAGGCGCGCACCATGGCGCGGCTCGACAAGGCGCTCAGGCGCTGGGCGCCAGTGCTGCAGGGGGGCGCGCGCTGAAAAATTTGTGCAGCGCACAAAAAAATTTCTTGACGCTGCATTGCAGCATATCCATATTGCGTTGCGAGACGGCAAGCGCGGAGCGGGCGAGGCCCGCCCTCCACCCAGCAACGGAGAGCACAGGACCGATGTACAAGATGCCATTCGTCGATTTCGACCCGGCCAAGGCCGGCTTCACCATGCCGAGCTTCGACGCCGAGGGCGCCGTGGCGCTGCACCGCAAGAATGTCGAGGCCATGACCGCCGCCGGCCAGACCGCCTTCGAGGGCGCGGGCGCGCTGATGCGCCGCCAGGGCGAGCTGGCGCGCGAGGCGGTGGAAGCCTCGACGGCCAACATGAACCTGCTGTTCGCCGAGACGAGCCTCGAGGACAAGGCCGGGCGCGGCGCGGCGCTGGCCAAGGGCGCCTGGGAATCGACCGTCGCCGGCGCGGGCGAGCTCGCGGAACTGTCGGCCCGGACCGGCCGCGAGGTGTTCGCCATGATCGACAAGCGGGTCCGCGAGGCCATGGACGAGACCGCCGCCATGCTGGTCCCGGCCGGCAAGCCCGAGGACAAGCCGGCGGCTCCCGCCAACACATAGGCGCGTTGTCCCTCCCCATCGCGCCAGGCCGCCCCCTCGGGGGCGGCCTTTTTCTTTGCAGGATGGCGCGACCTGCCCGATCAGCACGTCTTGCGCAGATAGCCGCTGCAATTGTTCAGATCGTCCGCATCGTGGATGCTCACGGTCACCTTGTTGCGGATCTCCGGAAGAAATTGAACATTGGTTCCGCGCGGCTGATCGCAAAGAGTGCTGATATAACATTTGTAGTCGTCCGTCATCCTCACATAAGCGTTCCTCGTCTGACAGGTTGCAGCCGCTGGACTATTCCCCCATGCGGTCTTGCATTTTTGTGTCGTGATCTTGTCGGACCGGTTGCACATATTGGTGTCGTTCTTGCAGCATTTTATAGACAGATAACCCGAAATGCTCTCGGTCACAGACTGATCGTCGCTCAGCGTGACGGTCTTGTCGGTCCGTTTTTCGCGATCGATGCCCGCGACGACCGTGCCCAGGCTGGAGCACAGATTCTTGACCGTGTAGGTCGTGATGATCGGGCGGTGGATCGTGTTCTCCTTCGACGCCTCGAGGCACTCGGCGTCATCGGCGTCGATCGTCTCGGTGTTCTCGCCCTCGCAGACGGCCCTGGCCTGGCTCGCCACCCCGGTCACCAGCAGCATGGCGAGCGCGGCCGACAGGATCGGGCGTGAAATCGAACGCATGGCTGAACTCCTTCCTTGCAGTGCGCAGCCATATCGAATCGCAAACGGAGGGAGAGTGTCAAGCGGTCCGTCGAGCGGGCCGGCGGGCGGCGAGCCCGCATTCCCCCTGCCGGGCTGCGAGACAGGACCCGCCGCGTCTGCTAAGCCGTCGCTGAAATGGCGGGAGACGGTGCGGATTTGGGAAGCGACGGGGTGGAGATGTGGGGGCGATGATGGGTGGGGACGGGGGTGCGCCGGAGATGCTGGACCGTGAGGACGGGCCGCCGCTCGCCTTTCGGCGGCTGGCGGGCGCCGGGCCGGGGGTGGTGTTCCTCGGCGGCTTCATGTCCGACATGACCGGCGACAAGGCGGGCGCGCTCTCGGACTTCTGCCGCGCGCGCGGACGCGCCTTCCTGCGCTTCGACTATCGCGGCCATGGCGCCTCGGGCGGGCGCTTCGAGGAGGCCGTGCTCTCGGACTGGCTCGCCGACAGCCTCGCCATGCTCGACGGCATGACCGAGGGGCCGCAGATCCTGGTCGGCTCCAGCATGGGCGGCTGGCTGATGCTGCTGGCCGCGCTCGCCCGCCCGGAGCGCGTCCATGGGCTGGTCGGCATTGCGCCCGCGCCGGACTTCGTGCGCCGCATGGCGGCCGCGCTCGCGCCCGAGGAGCGCCGGGCGCTCGACCGGCAGGGCTTCTTCCTCCGCCCGAGCGACTATGGCGACGGCCCCTACACCATCACCCGGGCGCTGCTGGAGGACGGCGAGCGCCACTGCCTGCTGGACGGCCCGATCCCGATCCGCCGCCCGGTGCGCTTCCTGCACGGCATGCGCGACGACGCCGTGCCCTGGCGCCAGACGCTGCAGCTGGTCGAGCGGCTGGAAGGCGAGGATGTGCGCGCGACCTTCGTCAAGGACGGCGACCACCGGCTGAGCCGCCCGGCGGACCTCGCCCTGCTGACCCGGACGCTGGAGGCGCTCCCGACGGACCCCCCGGCGGCTCAGTAGCGGTAATAGTCCGGCTTGAACGGCCCTTCCGCCGCGACGCCGATATAGTCCGCCTGGGCGGGGCTGAGCTCGGTCAGCCGGGCGCCGAGCCGGTCGAGATGCAGCCTGGCGACCTTCTCGTCGAGATGCTTGGGCAGCACATGCACCTGGCGATCGTAGCGCGCGCCGTTGGTCCACAGTTCGATCTGCGCCAGCACCTGGTTGGAGAAGCTGGCCGACATCACGAAGCTCGGATGGCCGGTGGCGCAGCCGAGATTCACCAGCCGGCCCTCCGCCAGCAGGATCAGCCGCTTGCCGTCGGGGAACTCGACCTCATCGACCTGCGGCTTGACATTGTGCCAGACCAGATTGCGCAGCGCATCGACCGCGATCTCGCGGTCGAAATGGCCGATATTGCAAAGGATCGCCCGATCCTTCATCGCGCGCATATGGTCGAGCGTCACCACATCGGTGTTGCCGGTGGCGGTCACCACGATATCCACCCGGTCGGCGACATCCTCCAGCCGCACCACCTCATAGCCGGCCATGCAGGCCTGCAGCGCGCAGATCGGGTCGATCTCGGTCACCATCACCCGAGCGCCCTGGCTGCGCAGGCTCTCGGCCGAACCTTTGCCGACATCGCCGAAGCCGCAGACCAGCGCCGTCTTGCCGGCGATCATGACGTCGGTGGCGCGCTTCACGCCGTCCACCAGGCTCTCGCGACACCCGTAGAGATTGTCGAACTTGGACTTGGTGACCGAATCGTTGACATTGAAGGCCGGGCAGGCAAGCGTGCCGTCCCGGGCCATCTCGTAGAGGCGGAGCACGCCGGTGGTGGTCTCCTCCGAGACGCCGCGCACATCGGCCATGAGCGCCGAATAGTCCTCATGCATGATCTGCGTGAGATCGCCGCCATCGTCCAGCAGCAGGTTGGGCCGCCAGCCGTCCGGCCCCTCGATCGTGCGGCGCACGCAGCGCCAGTAGTCCTCCTCCGTCTCCCCCTTCCAGGCGAACACCGGCACGCCGGCCTCGGCCATGGCGGCGGCGGCCTGGTCCTGGGTGGAGAAGATGTTGCAGGACGACCAGCGCACCTCCGCGCCGAGCGCCATCAGCGTTTCGATCAGCACGGCGGTCTGGATGGTCATGTGCAGGCAGCCGGCGATGCGCGCGCCCGCCAGCGGGCGGGCCGGGCCGAATTCCTCGCGGATCGCCATCAGACCCGGCATCTCGGTCTCGGCGATGGCGATTTCCTTGCGGCCCCAGTCGGCGAGCGCGATATCGGCAACCTCGTAATCGGGCATGAGCGGGCGGTCCTCCGGTGGCGGATGCTCCGGCGGGAGCACCCGCGCCTATAGCAACCGGCCCCGCCGGCTTCAACCGGACCCGCCGTCACACCTCGCTGAAGCCGTCGGCGACCAGCGCCCGGAGCGCCTCGAACGCCGCCGCCGCGTCCACGCCCCGGCAGACCAGCTCGATCTCGCAGCCGGGTCCCGCGCCGAGCAGCAACAGGCCCATGATCGACCGGCCGGGCACGGTCATGTCGTGATGCGCGACCTCGATCTCCGCCTCGAAGCGCTCGGCGAGCGCGACGAAGCGCGCTGCGGCCCGCGCATGCAGCCCCCGCTCATTGACGATCCGCAGCAGCCCCCGCTGCATCAGCCGGAGGGCTCGGCCAGGAGCCGGGAGGCGATCTGGATATATTTGCGCCCCGCTTCCTCGGCGTCCGCCACCGCCTCGGCCAGCGTCTTGTTTTGGCGGCAGGTCGCGAGCTTCACCAGCATCGGCAGATTGACCCCGGCCACCACCTCCACCTCGCCCCGATTGGCCGCGCCCAGCACGGAGATGGCGAGATTGGAGGGCGTGCCGCCGAACATGTCGGTCAGCAGCACCACGCCCTCGCCGCTGTCGAGCTCGCGGCAGATGCGCCCGATCTCGGCGCGCCGGTCCTCCATGTCGTCGTCCGGGCCGATGCAGATGGCGGCCACCTGCTGCTGCGCCCCCACCACATGTTCGAGGGCGGCGAGCAGTTCGGCTGCGAGCCGGCCATGCGTGACCAGCGCCAGGGCGATCATGGGCTGTCCTCCGTTGCGGGCGTCGCCGCGCGCGTTCCGTCGATGTCGCGATGGGCGAGCGTCGCCCGCCAGCCGCCGTCGCGCAAGAGCCGGCCGAGCGCCTCTGCGGTGACCACCGAGCGGTGCCGCCCGCCGGTGCAGCCGACGGCGATGGTGAGATAGGCGCGCCCCTCGCGCGCATAGCGCGGCAGCAGCCGCCCGAGCAGCGCCCGCAGATTGTCCAGGAAGGGCGCATATTCCGGGTCGGCGGCGACATGCGCCGCCACCGCCGGCTCCAGGCCGGTGAGCGGGCGCAGCGACTCGACATAGTGGGGATTGGCCAGAAAGCGCATGTCGAACACCAGGTCCGCCTCGCGCGGCAGGCCGAGTCGGAAGGAGAAGGAGGTTACGAAGATCGCCATGCCCTGCTGCGGATCGGTGGTGAAATGCGCCCGCAGCAGGCGGCGCAGATCGTGCGCGGAGAGCAGCGAGGTGTCGATCACGATCTCCGCCGTGCGGCGCAGCGGCTCCAGCACGCGGCGCTCGCGCTCGATGGCCGCCACCGGACTGTCGCCGGGGGCCGCCATGGGGTGGCGCCGGCGGGTCTCGGTGAAGCGCCGGGCGAGCGTCTCGTCGTCGGCGTGCAGGAACACCGGCGCCAGCCCGTCATCGGCCATGCGCGCCAGCAGCGACTCGACGGCGAAGTCGCGCGCGCGGGCGTCGATGCCGACCGCGAGCGGCCGCCCGGAAGCTTCCCCCGCCAGCCCGTCCAGCATGGCGAGCGGGATATTGTCGATCGCCTCGAAGCCGAGGTCCTCCAGCGCCTTGAGCGCGGTGGAGCGCCCGGCCCCGGACATGCCGGTCACCAGGACGAGCCGTCTCGGACTGGATCGGTTATCGTCGGTCATCGCCGCCCGGCATCATCGACCCCGCCCTTATCCTCCGACGCCATGCGCGCCGCAAGCCGCAGTTTGATCGCGGCCGAAATCTCGAAGGGCTGGAGGCGGATATGCCGCAACGGCCGGCCGAGCACCGCCCGCCACGCCTCCTCCGGCAGCCGTTCGGGGGGCTGGAGATCGACCGCCAGCACCAGCGGCGCGCCCTCCAGCGCCTCGAACCGCAGGATGCCGAGGCCCCGCACCTCCAGCCGTCCGCCGGCCTGAGGCAGCGGCGCGGCCCAGAGGCGCCCGTCGCGGAGGCTCAGCACCGTCACATCGTCGGCCACCAGCCGGGCGCCGGCCTCGATCGCCCGGAGCGCGAGGTCGGACTTGCCCGCTCCCGAGGGGCCGCAGAGCAGCACGCCCCGGCCGTCGAAGGCGACGCAGCTTGCATGGACGCGCATCACGGCCGCGCGACCGGCAGGCGCAGCTCGAAGCGCGCGCCCAGGACGGCGCCGTCGGGGGTGCGTCGGTTGCAGGCGGAGATCGCGCCGCCATGCAGGCGCGCGATCTCGCGCGAGATCGAGAGGCCGAGGCCGGAATGGCGCTCTGCCCGCCCGCAACCCTCCTCGCGGTCGGTGTAGAAGCGCTCGAAGATGCGCTCCTCCGAGCCGGCCGGGATGCCCGGCCCGTCATCCTCGACCCGCAGCACCGCCTCGTCCCCGCGCCGGCAAAGCGAGAGGCGCACGCCCTCCGGCGAGAAGGAGCGCGCGTTATCCACAAGGTTGCGCACCACCCGCGCCAGCTGGTCCGCCACGCCGTGCACCGGGATCGGCCCGGCCTCTTCAAGCAGGAGTTCAGGTCGCGGCGCCGGCTCGATCTCGACCAGGGTTTGCAGCATCCGGGCGAGATCGACCGGGCCGCTTTCCGCGCGGGCGAACTGGGCGTCGAGGCCGGAGGCGTCGGCGATATCGTCGATCAGCCGGTCGAGGCGGCGCACATCGTCCAGCACCATCTGCATCAGCGCGCGCTGGACCGCCGGATCGTCCTGGCCCATCGCGGTCTCGATGGCGCTGTGGACGGAGGCCAGCGGGTTCTTGATTTCGTGGCTTACGTCGGCGGCGAACTTTTCGGTCGCGTCCATGCGCGCCCAGAGCGCCTCGGTCATGCGCCGGAGCGCGGCCGAGAGATCGCCGATTTCGTCCCGCCGCCGGCTGAGGTCGGGAATGTCGGCGCGGCCGCCATCGGGGCGCACGCGCTCGGCCGCCGCCGCCAGCATCCGCAGCGGCCGGGCGATGCCGCGCGCCAGATAGGCCGAGAGCAGCGCGGTCACCAGCAGGGCCGCGGCCGCGGTCGCCAGGATGTCGAGGCGGATGTCGCGCACCGCCCGGTCGATGGCGTGGCCCTCGGCGGAGACGAGCGCCGCGCCGACCACGCGCTTGAAGTTGCGCACCGGGGCCGCCACGCTCAGCATCAGCCCGCCTCGCCCCAGGCTGCGCACCACCTGTCCGGTCCGGCCCTCCAGCGCCGCCTCGACCTCGGGATAGTCGGCGGCCGTCTGCTCCGCCTGCTCGCGGTAGCGCCCGGCGGTTTCCGGCTGCCGGAAGGCGCGGTCGAGCAGGCCGAGCGCCAGGTCGAGCGCATCGGCCAGCAGGCCCGGCGCGCCGGTTTCCGGCAGGGGCCGGCTCTCGACCGCGCTGTCGAAGTCGGCGAAGCGCCGGCTGTCGAGGCGCAGCGCGCCGTCCGGGCCGAAGATGCGCACCCGGATCGCGACGCGCTGTTGCGGGTCGTCGATCAGCCGGCGCAGCAGCGGTTCGGCGTTGCGCAGGTTGAGCGCCGGCTCGCCGTCGGCGAGGATGCGGACCGAATCGTGGCCGAGCGCGGTGGCGATCGCCTCGGCCTTGGAGGTCGCGAGGCGCAGTTCGGTCTCGATCAGTTCGCGCTTGTAGCCGCCGAGATAGAGCAGGCTCGCGGCCAGCACGATCAGCGCCAGCAGGTTGACCGCCAGCAGCCGGCGCATCAGCGGCGAGCGATACCAGCGCCGTCCGCCCGGCCCGCCCGGCGCCCGGTCGGCGGCGGACCGGCTAGAGCCGATAGCGGTATCCGAGGCCGTAGAGCGTTTCGATCGCTGAAAAATCCGCATCCACATTCCGGAATTTCCGGCGCATGCGCTTGATATGGCTGTCGATGGTGCGGTCGTCCACATAGACGTCGTCGCCATAGGCGTCGTCCATCAGCCGGTTGCGACTCTTCACCAGCCCCGGCCGCTGGGCGAGCGACTTCACGATCAGCAGTTCGGTGACCGTGAGCGGCACCGGCCGGCCCTTCCAGCTGCACCGGTGGCGCGCGGGATCGACGATCAGGTCGCCGCGCTGCAGCGCCTCCTTCGACGCGACCTCGCCGCTCTCCATCTCCTTGCGGCGCAGCAGCGCCCGGATGCGGGCGACCAGCAGGCGCTGGGAGAAGGGCTTGCGGATATAGTCGTCGGCGCCGAGGCTGAGGCCCAGCTCCTCGTCCGCATCCTCGTTCTTGGTGGTCAGGAAGATGACCGGCAGGGTGCTGACGCCGCGCAGCTTCTCCAGCAGCTCGATGCCGTTCAGCCGCGGCATCTTGATGTCCAGCACCGCAAGATCGACCGGCCGGGCGCTGAGCGCCCGCCAGGCCTGCTCGCCGTCCACATAGGTGCGCACGTCGAAGCCCTCGGCCTCCAGCGCCATGGCGACGGAGGTGCGGATATTGCGGTCGTCATCGACCAGGGCGATGGAGCGCCTCACCGGAAATCCCGTCCCTCTCGGCCCGTTCGAGCCGGATTCTCGCCCCGCATTATGGCCGAAATCGGGCCGGCGGGCGGCCGGAATCTGCGCCCGCCGGCCCGGCCTTGCGCGGCATGACGGCGCATTGCGGCCGCCCGGCGCCTTGCCTACTATCCTGGGCGCGTCCGCAACCCCCCGCTTGGCGAATCGAGGTCCGTGTTGTCCGGCGACAAACGATTGGCCGCGCATGGCATTCACAATCCGGGCAGCCTCTGCTGGAACCTCTGCCCGGAGGCGCTGGTCGAGGCGGCGCTTCGCGGCGGGGAAGGCCAGCTGGGGCGGGGCGGCGCGCTGGTCTGCGAGACCGGCGCCTTCACCGGGCGGTCCCCCGGCGACAAGTTTTTCGTCCGCGACGCGCTGACCGAAAAGAGCATCGACTGGGGGCCGGTCAACCAGCCGATGGACCCGGACCGCTTCGAGACCCTGCGCCGGCGCATCCTGGCCCATCTGGAGGGCCGCGCGCTCCATGTGCAGGACTGCGATGTCGGGGCCGACCCCGACTATCGGCTCTCGGTGCGGGTGGTGACGGAGCGCGCCTGGCACGCGCTCTTCGCCCGCACCATGTTCCGCCGGCCGGCGGACCCGGCGGCCTTCGCGCCGGACTGGACGCTGCTGCACGCGCCCGGCTTCGAGGCCGATCCCGGGATCGACGGCTGCAACAGCTCCACCGTCATCGCGATGAGCTTCTCCGAGCGGCTGATCCTGATCGGCGGCACCTCCTATGCCGGCGAGATCAAGAAATCCGTCTTCACCCTGCTGAACTATCTGCTGCCGGCCGAGGGCGTGATGCCGATGCACTGCTCGGCCAATATCGGCCCCGAGGGGTCGGCGATCTTCTTCGGCCTCTCCGGCACCGGCAAGACGACGCTCTCGGCCGATCCCGACCGCATCCTGATCGGCGACGACGAGCATGGCTGGTCGGACCGGGGCGTGTTCAATTTCGAGGGCGGCTGCTACGCCAAGGCCATCGACCTCGACCCCGAGGCCGAGCCGGAGATTTACGCCGCCTGCCATCGCTTCGGCGCGGTGCTGGAGAATGTCGTGGTCGATCCCGACACGCGCGCGCTCGACCTCGCCAACCGCCGGCTGACGGAGAACACCCGCGCCTGCTACCCGCTCGACTTCATCCCGAATGCGAGCGCCACCGGCCTCGGGCCCGCGCCCCGCACCATCGTGATGCTGACCGCCGACGCCTTCGGCGTGCTGCCGCCGATCTCGCGGCTGACGCCCGCGCAGGCGATGTATCACTTCCTGACCGGCTACACCGCCAAGGTGGCGGGCACCGAGCGCGGCCTCGGCTCGCAGCCGGAGGCCACCTTCTCCACCTGCTTCGGCGCGCCCTTTATGGCCCGGCGCCCGACCGTCTATGCCGAATTGCTCGGCCGGCGCATCGCCGAGCGCCAGGTCGCCTGCTGGCTGGTCAACACCGGCTGGAACGGGGCCGGGCGGCGCATCTCCATCGCGCATACCCGCGCCATGGTCCATGCCGCGCTCGACGGGCGGCTGGAGGGGGTGGAGACCGCCGAGCACGCCATTTTCGGCCTGCATTCGCCGCGCGCCTGTCCGGGCGTGCCGGCGGAGGTGCTGGACCCCTGCTCCAGCTGGCAACCGTCCGCCTATCGCGAGCGCGCCGGCCAGCTGGCGCGGGACTTCGAGACCAATTTCCGGCGCTTCCACGACGCGCCGGATGAGGTGCGCGCCGCCGGCGTCCGCGCGCCGGACTGAGCCGGGCTGGACGGGGCGGGGCGGATGCGCCAGCATCGCAGCCCATGACGGCGCAACTCACCTTGATCGTGAAGCGCGACTGCCCGACCTGCGCGCTGCTGGAGCCGGTCTATGCCGCGCTCGGCGCGTCCGGGACCGCGCTCGATGTGTGGAGCCAGGACGATCCGGCCTTTCCGGAAAGCCTGCCCGGACGGCTCGACGAGGGGCTGGAGCGCTCCTTCCGCCTCGGCGTCGAGATCGTGCCGACGCTCATTCGCCGCGAGCATGGCGAGGAGGTCGGGCGCACCCATGGCTGGGACCGCGCCGAATGGGAGCGGCTGACCGGCCTGGAGGGGCTGGGCGCGGGGCTGCCGGCCTTCCGGCCCGGCTGCGGGGCGAAGAATGTCGAGCCCGGAATGCCGGAGGCGCTGGCGGCCCGGTTCGGCTCGGCGCGCCTTCGCTCGCGCCGGGTGGCGCTGGCGGCGCTGGAGGACGAGATCGAGGCCGGCTTCGAGCGCGGCTGGTCGGACGGGCTGCCGCTCGCGCCGCCCACCGAGGCGCGGGTGCTCGCCATGCTGGAGGGGACGGAGCGCGACCCCGGCGAACTGCTGGGGCCGATGCCGCCCGACCTCGCGCCCTGCACGGTGGAGAAGGTGGCGGTCAACGCCGTCATGGCCGGCTGCCGGCCGGACTATCTGCCGGTGGTGCTGGCGGCGGTCGAGGCCGCGCTGGACGACGCCTTCTGCCTGCATGGCGTGCTGGCGACGACCTACTATATCGGCCCGATCGTCATCGTGAACGGGCCGGTGCGCCGCGCGCTCGGCATGAATTCCGGCGGCAATGCGCTGGGGCAGGGCAACCGCGCCAACGCCACCATCGGGCGCGCCTTGCAGCTGGTGGTGCGCAATGTCGGCGGCGGCCGGCCGGGCGGCGTGGATCGCGCCGCGCTCGGCAATCCGGGCAAGCTCGGCTTCTGCTTCGCGGAGGATGAGGAAGGCTCCTGCTGGCCGCCGCTGTCCGAGAGCCGGGGCGTGGCGGCCGGGCGCTCGGCGGTGACGCTCTTCGCCGGCTACGGTTTGATGGGGGTGGTGGATCAGGATGCCCGGCGCCCGGAGGCGCTGGTGGAGACCTTTGCGGATGTGTTCCGGGGCCTGGAGAACCGCAAGCGGCGCAATATCGACGCGGTGGTCGTGGTCTGCCCGGAGCATGACCGGCTGTTCCGCGCCGCCGGCTGGTCGCGCGAGGATTTCGAGGCCGCGCTCCGCGCCGCGCTGCATGAGCCGGGGGAGAGCGTCCCCAAGCTGCGCGAGGGCGGGCTTTTGATCGTGCGCGCCGGCGGCGGGGCCGGCATGTTCTCCGCCATCCTCCCCGGCTGGGCCGCCACCGGCCCCATCGGCAGCATCCCCGTCACCCGCGAGGTCCACGCCTGAACCGGGCGGGCGCAGCGCCGCTATCCGGGCATGCCCTCATGCTGCGGCAGGTCGGGATCGACGGGGTTCCAGGGCTGGGCGCTCGCCATGAAGATGTTGCGGCTCGGGCGATAGCGGCCCGGATCGTCCAGGCTGCCGGCATAGAGCACCCGCACCGCCTCATTGGCGCCGTTGATCAGAAAGAGCGGCGAGCCGCAATCCCGGCAGAAGGCCCGGCGCATCGGGTGCCCCCGGTCCGCCGGGCGCTCGAAGAAGGCCGGCTCGCCCGAGAGCAGGCGGAAGTCCCGCTCCAGCACCAGCACCGCCGGGAAATAGGCGCTGCCGGTGGCCTGCTGGCAGTCGCGGCAATGGCAATTGCCCATATAGCGCGGCGCGCCCGTCGCTTCGTAGCGGATGGCCCCGCAGGCGCAGCCGCCGGTCAAGGGAGCCTGCATCGCCCCTCTCCTTTCCCGCATCCGGGTCGGGAGTATAATCGCGCCAGCGATCATCGAGGAGGCGGGAGCCATGAGAAACGCACCGGTGCTGGTCGATCCGACCGGCGAGCTGGAGCCGGCGCGGCGCGAGTCGCCGCCGAGGCCGGACTCGCTGGAAGGCCGGACCGTCGCCCTGCTCGACATTTCCAAGGCGCGCGGCGATGTCTTTCTCGACCGGCTCGACCTCCGGCTGGGCGAGCGCGGCATCCGGGTCCGGCGCTACATGAAGCCGACCTTCGCGCGCACCGCGCCGGCCGCCATCAAGCAGCAGATCGCCGCCGAGGCGGCGCTGGTCGTGGAAGGGCTGGCCGACTGAGGCTCCTGCACCTCGTGCTGTACGCATGACATCGCAGACCTCGAAGCGCGCGGCGTCCCCGGCGTGGGCGTCGCCACCACCGAATTCCGCGAGGCTTGGCGGGCGCAGTCGGCCGCGCTCGGCTACGAGCCGCCGATGGTGTTCGTGCCGCATCCGATCCAGGACCGCACCGACGAGGAGATCCGGTCGCTGGCCGATGCGGCGGTGGAGGAGATCGTGAGCCGGCTCACCGCCTGAGCGCCGCGATCATGCGCCGGGCGAGCGCCTGGGCCTCGGCGCGGTTGGTCGGGATCGTCCCGCTCGGGCCGCGCGCCGCCCAGCCGACGGCGTGGAGGCCGGGGGCGAGGTCCGACCCTTCCGGCAGAACCCCGTCCACCGCCGCGCGCTCATAGCCGATGCAGGTGACGGCGAGCTCCGCCGGCAGCCGGCCGCGGTCGGTCTCGACCGCCTCCAGTCGCGTCCCGCCGACGAAGGCGGTTGCGCGCGTGCGGAAGTGGAAGCGGATGGGCGCGCCCCGGCCCGGCGGGCGGCGGGCGAACGCCTGCAACAGCCGCGCCGCCTCGCCCTCGGCCGCGTCGAAGGGTTGGACCGAGGGCCAGGCGCAATCGAGGTCGCCGATCTCCGCCAGTTCTGCCGGGCTGAAGCGCACCTCCTCCGGCCCGCCGCGCACCAGCACATCGATGCGCTCCAGCGCCAGCGGGGCGAGGTGGGCGATCTCGCGATGTTTGGCGAGCAGGCGCGCGGCGTCGAGCGCCACATTGCCCGCGCCGACGACCACCGCGCGCCGGACGCCCGCCAGATGGGCCGGCGGCGGCATCTCCGGGTGGCCGTTGATCCAGCGGATGAAGCGCCCCGAAGGCTCCGCCAGCGCCTCGCCGGGCGCGCCGAGGCGGCGGTCCTCGGGCGCGCCGGTGGCGAGCGCCACGGCATCGTAGTCGCGCCGGAGTGTCTCCAGCGCGATGTCGCGCCCGATCTCCACCCCGAGATGCAGCCGGGCCTGGCCGCGGTCGAACGGGCGGCCCAGCACGCGCGTAATCGACCGGGTGGCCTCATGGTCGGGGGCGACGCCGAAGCGCACCAGGCCGAACGGCTCCGCCAGCCGCTCGAAGACATCCACCTCGGCTCCGCGCGCGCCGCGCGCCAGCGCATCCGCCAGATAGCAGCCCGCCGGCCCCGCCCCGACGATGGCGAAGCGCGGCGTCAATGCAGCTTCACATATTCGTAATCGACCGGCTTGGAGTCGATGCCGCGCGCCGGCGGCGCGATCCAGCCCGCCATCTTGCCGGGCTCGGTCACCGCGTGCATCAGCGAGTGGATATAGGCGCGATCCTCATCGCTCGGCAGCCAGCCCGGCAGCTGGCGGCGCCAGAGCGCCTCATCGATGACCGCGCCGTCGGGCGCCACCGGAGCGCCCGCCCAGCGCCCGATGCTGCGCCGGAAGCGCGTCGCGGGCAGCGCCAGTTCGGCGTCGAAGCCGGCGCGGCGGATGGCGCGGTTCCAGCGGGTCACGCCGATGGCGCAGTCCTGGACATAGAGCCGGCGCGTGATCTCGTTCATGGCGTTGCGCGTCGGCGCCTCTTCCTCGGCCACGCCGCCGGCCCCGTCCGGCACCGCGATGCGCTCGACGCTGTCGAGGCAGAGATGGTCCTCGAAGCTCGCCTCGTCCGGCCGGCCCTTCAGCCCGGCGCCGAAATAGGCGGCGGCGTTGGAGGAGGTCTCCGAGCCGAACAGGTCGAGGGAGGAGGAGAACCAGAAATTGATGTAGCGCTGCAGGGTCGGCAGGTCGATCGCGCCCTGGCCGCGCACCGCGTCGGGATCGTCGGAGCCGAGCGCCTGCATCACCTCCAGCGTGCGCTTGATAATGCGCGCGATGCCGGTCTCGCCGACGAACATGTGGTGGGCTTCCTCGGTCAGCATGAAGCTGCAGGTGCGCGCCAGCGGATCGAAGGCGGACTCGGCCAGCGACTTCAGCTGATATTTGCCGTCGCGGTCGGTGAAATAGGTGAACATGAAGAAGGAGAGCCAGTCGTCGATCGGCTCGTTGAAGGTGGTCAGGATGCGCGGATTGTCGGGGTCGCCGGAATGGCGGTAGAGCAGCTCCTCGGCCTCCTCGCGCCCGTCGCGCCCGAAATGGGCGTGCAGCAGATAGACCATCGCCCAGAGATGGCGGCCCTCCTCGACATTGACCTGGAAGAGGTTGCGCAGGTCGTAGAGCGAGGGGCAGGTGAGGCCGAGCCGGCGCTGCTGCTCGACCGAGGCCGGCTCGGTGTCCCCCTGGGTCACGATCAGCCGGCGCAGCACGGCGCGATGCTCGCCCGGCACGTCCGGCCAGACCGGCTTGCCCAGCTCGTCGCCGAAGCCGATCCGCCGGTCGGCCTCCGGCTCCGCCAGGAAGATGCCCCAGCGATAGTCCGGCATCCGCACATGGCCGAAACTGGCCCAGCCGCGCGCATCCACCGAGGTGGCGGTGCGCAGATAGACCTCGGTGGCGTCGAAGCCCTCCGGCCCCAGCTCCCGCCACCAGGCGAGGAAGCGCGGCTGCCAGTGCTCCAGCGCGCGCTGCAGGCGCCGGTCGCCGTCGAGATCGACATTGTTGGGAATGCGCGCCCGATAATCCACCGCCATCACACCCGTCTCCAGTCGAAGCCCGGCCGGTGGCCGGAGCCGAAGCGTTTGAGCGCGCCCTCCTCGCCGGTGGCGTTGGGGCGGCTGAAGATCCAGTTCTGCCACGCCGAGAGGCGGCCGAAAACCTTGGTGGCGAGCGTCTCCTCCCCGCCGAAGCGCAGGCTCGCCTCCATGCCGGTCAGCGCGTCCGGCGAGAAGGCGGCGCGCTCCTCCAGCGCCAGGCGCACCTCGTCCTCCCAGTCGAGCTCGTCGGGCGCGAAGGTCACCAGCCCGGCGTCGAGCGCCTCCTCCGGCCCGTAAGCGCCGGCGGCGAGTTCCGGCGGCGCGCCGGCGAAGCGGCAGTCGAGCCGCGTGCGCCCGTTCGCCATTTCCAGCCCGGCCCGGTTGAGCGCGCCGAGCGCGATCCGGGGCGCGGTCTCCGGCTCGTCCAGCGGACGGAGCATGAAACTGCGGTCGGCGGCGAGCGCCAGCTCCAGCAGCGGGCCGGCGAAACAGGAGCCGGGTTCGATCAGCGCGATCAGCGAGCGCGAGGTGACATCGAGCCGCTGGAGCGCGCGCCGCCACCAGGCGACGGTCTCGCGGAGGAACCAGTCCGCCCCCGCGCCTTCATGCAGCAGCGCGTCCACCGCCAGCAGCGCCTCCGGGTCGCCCTCGGTCTTCAGCACCCAGCAGCCGATTTGCTCATGGTTGCTGCGCAGCATCAGCACGGCGTCCTCGAGCTCGCGCGCGGCCGCAAGCGGCCACCAGTCGGCCGAACGCTCGACCGCGACCGGCCCAGAGGGGCCCTCCACGGCGATCTCGGCCAGCCGGCGCGCCTCGTCGATGCGCACGCGGACATGGGCGTAGCGGTAGCCGTCGGCCTCGATGCGGCGCGCAAGCGGCGTGAGCGTCACCGGCGCGCCCTCGGGCGCCGGGCCGGCGGCGAGTTCGGCCGCGCGCGCCCGCACCGCCGCCTCGAAGCGCTGCGGCGGGGCGAGGCGATCCACCAGGCCCCAGTCGAGCGCGCGCCGCCCGCGCGCGCCGTCGGGGTCGGTGCAGAACACATCCGCCAGGTCGCGGCGCACCCGGCGCTTGTCGGTCAGCCGCGTGAGGCCGCCCGTGCCCGGCAGCACCCCCAGCAGCGGCACCTCCGGCAGGCTGACCGCGCTCGACCGGTCATCGACCAGCCAGATCTCGTCGCAGGCGAGCGCCAGCTCATAGCCGCCGCCGGCCGCCACGCCGTTGCAGGCGGCGATGAAGGCGACGCCGGAACGCTGGCTCATATCCTCGATGAAATGGCGGGTCTCGTTGGTGAAGCGGCAGAAATTCACCTTCTCGGCATGGCTCGCCTGGCCCAGCATGTAGATATTGGCCCCGGCGGAGAACATGCGCTCCAGCGCGCTTTCGACGATGACGGCGCGCACCTGGGGGTGCTCGAAACGCAGCCGGTTGAGCGCGTCGTTGAGTTCGATATCGACGCCGAGGTCGTAGGAGTTGCGCTTGAGCTGGTAGCCCGGCCGAAGCCCGCCCTCCTCATCGACGGCGAGCGTCAGCGTCGCGACCGCCCCCTCCACCGCGAGCGACCAGTGGCGGTAGCGCTCCGGCTCGCGGTCGTAGGCGATGAGCGCGTTGCGGGGTGTCTCTTGCTGCTGCATTCGGCCCCGCTCAGAAGGCGGCTTCGAGGCCGACGACCCAGACGCGTCCGCGCAGCCCGTCGAGGTCGAAGTGGAACGCGGCCGGGTCGGCCGAGTCGGTCGAAGGCTCCTCGTCGGTGAGATTGAGAATGCCGGCGGTCAGTCGCAGGCCTGTCAGACCGGCGGGCGCATCGACATCGACGGTCAGATCGTGGCCGATCCAGGACCCGTAGCGTCCGGTGCCGAATATGTTGCTGTAGCCGGAGCGGGCCAGCACGCTCCAGTTGGCGGTGACATTACCCCGCCCGGCGCGGAGCTGCCCGTGCAGGCGGTCGCGGGCCAGATGTCCGGGCTGCGGCGCGCCGGCGATCCAGGCCTTGTAGTCGGAGCGATGCAGCCAGTGCAGCTCCAGCCCGAGGTCCGCCCAGCCAGTCTCCCAGCCGCCTTCGAGCGTCACGTCGAAGCCCGCGATCTCCTCGCGCCCGATATTGTCGTAGGAGCTGCGCAGCAGGATGTCGTTGCCGTCCCGCGTGACGCTCACCCCGTCCGGCAGCGCGTCCCTGGCGTCGAGATTCATGATCGCCTGCGCCGAGGCGCCATTGGCCACCGGCATGTCGGTGAGCGTGAGGCGGAACCAGTCCACGCCGAAGGAGACCGGCCCCATCTCCAGGCCGACGCCGAAGCTGACGCTGCGCGAGCGCTCCGCATCGAGGTCCGGGTTCGACCGGGTTTCATGCGTGACCTGCCGGAGGGTGCAGGGGTCCTCCCTCAGGTCGAGACCCTTGACGACGACATGGTCGCGGGTGTCGCAGACCCATGGGCGGCTCTGGAAGGGGTCGTGGGTGAGCGCCGGCAGGCCGGGCGCACGGGCGCCGCCGCCGAAGGAGCCGCGCAGCGCGATGGCCTCGTTCAGCCGGTAGCGGGTCGCGACGCGCCAGGCCGGCTCGCCGCCGACATCGTCATAGTCGTCGCCGCGCCCGGCGAGCACGAAGTCCCATTCGGGGCTGACCGGCAGCGCCAGTTCCGCGAAGGCCGAAACCCGCCGCCGGTCGCCGTCGAACGCGATCCGGTCCGAGGCGGAGAAGAGGCCTAGGACATCGCTGACCGGCTGCGCCGCGCCGGTCGCGTCGAGATAGCGGATGCGCCGGCGCGCATCCTCGGTCGCCACCTCGACGCCGGCGCTCCATTCGCTCTCGCCGCCGGGCAGGGCGAAGCCGGCGCCGTTCAGCCGGGCGCGCGCCTCGCGCCGCTCCAAGACATAGTCGCGGTCGAGCTTGAGGCCGGTTTCCCGAACGGTCGCCGCCGAAGCGGAGAGCGGGTCGGCGAGCGCATAGCTGTCGTCGTCGATGGCCTCGCCGATGGCCTTCTCGCTCACGAAGCCGACGCCGCGTCGCTCCACATCGTAGCGATAGGCGCCAAGATGCGCCTCGAAGCCCACACCCGCATCCATCCGGCCGCGCAGTCCGGTCGAGAGCCAGTATTCCGCGCCGTCGCCCTCAACCCGGCGATTGCCGTGGGCCGCGAACCGGTGCGCGACGCGGAACAGGTCGTCGGCGTCGCCGCCGAACTCGGCGGGGTCGTCCGGCGTGAACTCCAGCTGCGCGGCGGCGGGAGGGATGCGGAAGCGATAATCGTATTGCAGCAGCCGCGCCTCGGCGAACAATTCGGCTCCGCCCGCGACCGGCTGCTCCAGCAGGGCGATGACGCCCTCCTGTCCGTATCGGGTGGTGATCTGATTGTGGGGGGCGGTGACGAATCCGCAGCCCCGGTCGTCGTCTTCCTCGGAGCCGAACGGGTTGCCGAGCGGGCCGGTATAGCCGTCCGCGACCCGGCAGTCTCCCAGCGCCCGGTAGCTCTGCGTCTTGTCGTCCGCGGTGGGGCGCAGCTTGTCCCGGTTGACGATCACCGTATTGCCCGCCGCGCTGACGCCGATCGCGCCCTCGAAGCTGCCGCCTTCCCGCCAGGAGGCGCGGGTGACCTTGCGGTCGTTCGCCTCGATCTCCTTGCGTTCGAAACTGTCAGCGCCGAGCGTGAGGCGCCCCTCGCCGACCGCGCCGCCCCAGAGCGCGCTGCCGGAGAGGCTCTCGGCGCCGGGACTCGCCGGCCGCACGGGCGCGATCGCGGCCTCGAAGCCCTCCAGATCCTCGCGCAGCACGATATTGACCGCCCCGGCGGCGGCGTGGCCGGCCAGCGCGCCGATGGCGTTGTCGTCCAGGATTTCGATGCGCTCGACCGCCGAGAGCGGGATCGTGTCGAGATCGGGCAGCGGGCCCATATTTCGCCCGTTGACGAGCAGCGCGAGACGCCGGACGTCGCCAACGAACGCCCGGCCGGCGCCGAGAAAGTTCACGCCGGCGCGCAGTTCCAGCAGCTCCAGCACCGTCTGTTTGCCCGAGAGTCGCATGTCCTCGCGGTCGATCACCGCCAGCGGGCGCAACGCCAGCGCGCCCATGGCGCCCCGTTCGCCGTCGCTGGCGGCGGCCGGGGCGGCGCTCCACAAGGACGCGGCCAGGAGGGCGAGGGCGATTGTCGAACGGGTCATTTACGGCGATCTCCCGGATGGTTTGGCGGAGCGGTTCCGGCGCTTGCCGGCGACCGGCAAGCAGATTCTATAATCGCTGCCATGAGCAACGCTATCACAATCTATGTCGCCACGATGACCGGCACGGCCGAACTGGTCGCGGAGGAAATACAGGCGGCGCTCGAGGAAGAGGGCGCGTCGGTTGCGCTTGCGCCGATGGACGATCTGGATGCCGACGCCTTCGCCGCGCCCGGCCTTTATGTCGTGGTCAGCTCCACCTATGGCCAGGGCGATGTGCCGGACAACGGCCAGGGGCTGGCCGAGGCGCTGGAGCGCGACCGGCCGGGCCTCGGCCATGTCCGCTACGGCCTGTTCGCGCTCGGCGACATGACCTATGCGCGCACCTTTTGCGGCGGCGGCATGACCTTCGACCGCATTCTGGGCGAACTCGGCGCGCGGCGAATCGGCGAGCCGATGCGCCACAACGCCTCCTCCGGCCAGCTGCCCGAGGACGATGCGGCCGACTGGGCGCGGGAGTGGTATCGGAGCGCGCTGGCGGAGGAGGCGACATGACGCACTACAATGCGGCGGCGGACCTGATCGGGCGCAATCTGGCGGCCGGGCGCGCCGCGAAGACCGCCGTGATCGACAGCCGGGGCGCGCACAGCTACGGCGATATCGACGCGGCGACCGCGCGCTTCGCCAACCTGCTCGCCCGGCTGGGCGTGCGGCGCGAGGAGCGCATCCTGCTCTGCCTGAACGACACGGCGGACTTCCATGCCTGCTTCCTCGGCGCGATCCGGGCCGGCGTCGCGCCGGTGCCGGTCAACACCCGGCTGACGCGCGACGACTACGCCTTCATGCTGCGCGACAGCCGCGCGCAGGCGGCCTTCGTCTCGGCCGACCTGCTGCCGGCCTTCGAGGGCCTGCATGAGCGCGTCATCGCCGACGGCGCGGCGCTGGCGGGGCTGCTCGCCGGTGAGAGCGCCGCCTTCCGGCCGGCCGACACGGTCGCGGACGAGATGTGCTTCTGGCTCTACACCTCCGGCACCACCGGCGCGCCCAAGGCGGCGGTGCATCTGCATGGCGACTTGATGCACACGGCCGAACTCTATGCCGGGCCGACGCTGGGCGTGGGCGAGGGCGACGTGCTGTTCTCGGCCGCCAAGCTGTTCTTCGCCTACGGCCTCGGCAACGGCCTGACCTTCCCGATGGCGGCCGGCGCGACGGCGCTGCTGCTGGAGGGGCCGCCCGAGCCCGCCGCCATCTGCCGCCTGCTGGGCGAGGCCCGGCCGACGATCTTCTTCGGCGTGCCGACGCTGTTCGCCATGCTGCTCGCCAGCGGCGAACTGCCGGGGCCGGACGGCCATGCGCTCCGCCTCGCGGTCTCCGCCGGCGAGGCGCTGCCGCCGGAGATCCTGCGCCGCTGGCGCGAGGCGACGGGCGTGGACATCCTGGACGGGCTCGGCTCGACCGAGATGCTGCATATCTTCATCACCAACCGCGAGGGCGATATCACCCCCGGCGCCTCGGGCCGGCCGGTCGAGGGCTACGAGGCGCGGCTGGTCGATGACGACGGGCGCATCGTCGAGGAGGCCGGCGCGCTCGGCGCGCTGGAGGTCAAGGGGCCGACCAGCGCGATCTGCTACTGGAACCGCCGCCGGCAGTCCGTCGAGACCTTCCGGGGCGCCTGGACGCGCACCGGAGACCGCTACACCCGCGACGAGAACGGCGTCTATGCCTTCGCCGGGCGCGCCGACGACATGCTGAAGGTCGGCGGCATCTATGTCTCGCCCTTCGAGGTCGAGGGCGCGCTGCTGCAGCATGAGGCGGTGCTGGAGGCGGCGGTGGTCGGCGCGCCGGACGCCGATGGGCTGATCAAGCCCAAGGCCTTCGTGGTGCTGCGCGAGGGCGGGCGGGCCGGCGCGGCGGAATTGCAGGACTTCGTGCGCGACCGCCTGGCGCCGTTCAAATATCCGCGCTGGGTCGAGTTTCTGGACGAGCTGCCCAAGACCGCCACCGGCAAGATCCAGCGCTTCAAGCTGCGCGCATGAGCGATGAAAGCGAGCGCCTCGCGCTCGACGGCGGCGAGATCGAATATCGGCGCATCGCCGGCGGTCGCGCCCTGCCGGAACTGGTGTTCCTGCATGAGGGCCTCGGCTCGGCCGCGCTCTGGCGCGATTTCCCGGACCGGCTGGCGGCGGCCACCGGCGCGGGCGCGCTGGTCTGGTCGCGCCTCGGCTATGGGCGCTCGACCCCGCATGAGGGCGGGGCCTTCGCGCTCGACTACATGCATGCCGAGGCCGAGCGCCGCCTGCCCGCGCTGCTGGCGGCCCTCGACATCGAGCGCCCGCTTCTGGTCGGCCACAGCGACGGCGCCTCGATCGCGCTCATCCACGCCGGCGCCTTTCCCGGGCGCGTGGCCGGCCTTGCGGTCATGGCCCCGCATGTCTTCGTGGAGGACTGCACGGCCGACGCGGTCGAGGCGGCGCGCCTCGCCTTCGCGACCGGCGGCCTGGAGGCGCGCCTCGCCCGCTGGCATCGGGACGCCGCGCGCACCTTTCGCGCCTGGAACGAGGCCTGGCGCGATCCGCGCTTCCGGTCCTGGAACATCGAGGACCGGCTGCCCGCCATCCGCGCGCCGCTGCTCGCCATCCAGGGCCTGGCCGACCCCTACGGCACCCGCGCCCAGACCGACCGCATCGCCGCCGCCGTCTCCGGTCCGGCGGAGGTCGTGCTGCTGCCCGACTGCGGCCACACCCCCTGGCGCGAGGAAGCCGACGCCGTGCTGGCGGCGCTTGCGGCCTTTCACGGGCGCCTCGCCAGCAGCCCGGCGCTACTGCGGGAATCGACTTGACTTGATTTGCGGCATTGTGTCGATTGCTTGCGATTGACTTGGTGGAGGGAAAAGCCATGCTCCGAATGCTCGTCATCGCCCTGGCGGTCGTCATGTTCGCCGGCGCGCCGGATATCGCGTCCGCCCAGCAAACGCGCCCGACGCTCGGCAACGCCACAGGCACTCCGGCCAGAACGCCTCCTTCGACCGGCGAAGCCGGCAGTTGGAAATGCGACCGCATGCTGGTCTGCGCTCAGGTGCAGAGCTGCAAGGAGGGCAAGCTCTATCCGACCATGTGCGGACCGCGGAATTGCGACCTGCCGATCGGGACGTGCTGAGCGCCTCGACGGCCTCGGTCTGCGGATCGGGCGAGACCGGCGGCTCTTCCGGCAGGATCGCCGCCCGCCGCTTCTGAGGCCCCGCGCCCCGTCCCGAACTACAGCTCGGCGGCGCGGGCGGCGAGTTGGGCGCGATCCACCTTGTTGGTGCTGGCGAGCGGCAGGGCGGGCAGGAAATGCACCCGGCGGGGGTGCATATAGGCCGGCGCCAGCGCCAGCGCATGGGCCTTGACCGCCTCGGCGTCGAGGTGCGCGCCCGGCCGGGCCGCGATGAAGGCGACCGGCATATTTCCGCGCACCAGGTCCGGCACCGGCACCAGGCAGGCCTGGGCGATGTCCGGGTGGGTCTCCAGCACCTTCTCGACTTCCGAGGGCCAGACATTCTCGCCATTGACGGTGAACATGTCATCGACCCTGCCGACGAAATAGTGGAAGCCGTCCGCGTCGCGGCGCATGACGTCGCCGGTGCGGTAGAAGCCGTCGGCGGTGATCGCTTCGGCGGTCTTTCCGGGCAGGTTGAGATAGCCCGGCGTGTTGGCGGGGCAACGCATTTCCAGCTCGCCCTCCTCCGCGCCCGCGCGCCCGTCCGCGCCGACCAGGCGGAGCGCCACCCCCGCCAGCGGCGCGCCGAGCGAGAGGTCCGGCGTCGGCAGGCCGTCCGGATGCGGGCCGAACACGCAAGGCCCCGCCTCGGTGGTGCCGTAGCCATAGGCGATGCGCGCATTGGGGAACGCTTCGCGGGTGGCGGCGAACAGCCCGGCCGTCGCCGGGGCCGAGCCCATGGTCACCACCTCGACCGAGCCGAGGTCCAGCCGCTCGATCAGGTCGCGCTCCTGCATGGCGAGCGCGATCATGGTCGGCACGGAGGTGAGCCAGGTGCAGGCGAAGCGCGGCACGGCCTCCAGATAGCGCCGGGGGTGGAACTGCCCCAGCAGCGCCGCGCCGGCATGGGAGGCGAGCAGGAACTTGGCGCTGGCGAGCGCGTTCATGTGATAGAAGGGCGCGGCGATCAGGAAGCGGTGGCGCCCGGCGTCAGGGTTCTGGGCAAGCCGCGTCTCGACCACCCAGACGTGCCCGTCATGGGTCAGCGGTACGCCCTTGGGCAGGCCGGTCGAGCCGGAGGTGTAGAGGATCTGCGCCACCTCGCCCGCCTCGGGGCGCAGGGTCTCGAAGGGGCCGGGGTCGAGGAAGGACTCGAAGTCGGGGCCGAAGGCGACCGTCGGCAGGCCCTCCGGCGCGCGCGCGCGGCGCTCCTCATCGACGAACAGCAGCCGGGCCTCGCTGTCGCGCAGCACATGGCGGACGGTCTCGTCCGGGAAGCGCCAGTTGACCGGCACCGCGACCAGGCCCGCGCGCATGGCGCCGAAATAGACCGCGAGCCAGTCGGCGGAATTGGCGGCGAAGATGGCGATGCGCGCGCCGCGCGCCAGACCCCTGGCGGAGAGCGCGCGCGCGACGGCGGCGATGCGCGCATCCAGCCAGCGATGCGAGCGCGCCGGGGCCGCCTCCCAGTCCGCCGCGTCGATCAGCGCGATGCGGTCCGGATCGCCGTTGCGATCCACCAGATCGCCCAGATTCCCAAGGCCCCGCATGGCCCAAACCCCTCCCCGCCGCCGGTCCGCACAGAATAACCCGACCCGGCGCGCCCTGTCGCCTTGGCGCGACAGGGCCGGGCGTGCTATGTCCGCGCGGCCATGACCGAGACGCTGCCGCTTTCCGTCGCCGGGCTTCAGGCCCGGATCGACGCCTCGCCCTTCAACCGGGGCATGGGCATTGTGGTGACCCATGCCGACGCCGAGGCCGAGGAAGTCGCCATGCGACTGGAGATGCGCCCGGAGTTCGAACGCGCGGAGGGCAGCCGCCAATATCATGGCGGCGTCATCTCGGCCTTCATCGACACGGTTGGCGACTATGCGCTGGTCGTCAATCGCGGCGGCGGCGTGCCGACCATCAACTATCGCACCGACTTCCTGCGCCCGGCGTCCGATACGGCGCTGATCGGCAAGGCGAAGGTGCGCCGGGCGGGACGGACCGTCGCGGTGGTCGATATCGACGTCTATGACGAACAAGACAGGCTGGTGGCTGTCGGACGCGGCACCTACGGCGCCCGGGTCGGATAAGGAAATCTCCCATGCTGCATCGCCTCTTCTCCCTTCTCTGCCTGCTCGGAGCGCTCTCCATGGCCCAGCCCGCCGCCGCCGAAAACCCGAAAGTGTGGTTCGACATCGCCATAGACGGCCGCCCGGCCGGGCGCATCGTGATGGAGCTGCGCGCCGATATCGCGCCGAAGACGGCCGAGAATTTCCGCCAGCTGGCGACCGGGGAGCCCGGCTTCGGCTATGCCGGCTCGCGCTTCCACCGCGTCATCCCCGATTTCATGATCCAGGGCGGCGACTTCACCCGAGGCGACGGGCGCGGCGGCAAGTCGATCTACGGGGCGCGCTTCGAGGACGAGAATTTCACCCTGCCGCACGACCGGCCGGGCCTGCTCTCCATGGCCAATGCCGGGCCGCACACCAACGGCTCGCAATTCTTCATCACCACCGTGCCCACCGCCTGGCTCGACGGCAAACATGTCGTTTTCGGCCATGTGACCGAGGGCATGGACGTGGTCCGCAAGATCGAGCAGTCCCCCAACAACGCCGCCGAGATCACCGCCTCGGGCGAGGTGAACTAGGCCGGCAATTCCAGGCTGCCGCCGCAAAGACAAGCGAACGGCAAGGCACTGATCTGACGCCCCTTCCAGGAGCGCGCGGTTGGATGAGCGGCGGTTAACCGGTCGGCGCGCCGCCCCGGTTGCAGCGCGTTTTCTCTGTCCAAGCCTTCGCGATATTGATCGGAAAGCGTCTCGGTCCGATAGCGTTCACGCGCTTTCTGGGATATTGGCGCGGCTGCATTTGGCGCCGATCATCCGGTTTACCGCCTTGCCGGCCGGTCCTCGGGACCTCACGGGCGGGAGCATGGCGTTTATGAAAGCGGCCGGCCGCCAAATTGGTGCTAACAGGTCCTTTCGGGGTCGATTCGCACACAAATAATATGCCCACAATCCTGTCGGACCGATCGGCGCGGTCAAGCGGCAAGTGAGAAAGCGCCTATCGCCCCCAATCATGATTCATTTGATACACTTTGATGCTATTAGATCACTCAAGGGTCCGCAAGAATGCTGGACGGGCGGCTGGAGGCGGCGATAAGCTGACTTCCGTCAAGGCAGCAACCTTTACAGAAGGAGCATGAGACATGGCAGCCATCGTCTTGAAATTCGAGGACATCAACGGAGAGAGCACCCTTTCCGGCCACACCGGTCAGGTCGATGCGATCTCGATTCGGGAATCGATTTCTGTGAGCGCGTCGCAGAGTTCGGGTGGTTCGGCGTCGGCCAGAACGGTCGGCACATCGCGCCATTCGGACATTTGCGTAACACGCTTCAAGGACATCGCAAGTCCAAAGCTGGCCCAGGCCTGTTCTGCGGGTACGAACCTCAAGACTGTGGAGGTTTACCTGTTCCGCACGCTCGAGACCGGCGTCAAGGAGTATATGCGATACGTCTTGTCGGAGACGTTCGTTTCCCGATATGAAAATGACACGGCCGACCAGGAAGGCGCGGTGTTCGGACCGAGTCTGGCGGCGTCCGAGGGGGCTTCGCCGCTCTGGGGCGTCGCAGGCCTTATGGGGCCGATCGCCAGGAGGTCTGCTCTGAACCTGGCGCCCGCGCCGTTGCTGCTCGCCGGCGTGCCGCGCGGCCAGCCGACCACTCGCGAAGTGGAGCGGGTATGGTTCAATCCCTCCAAGGTAAGCTGGACCTATACGCCTTATGTGAGTGGCGCGGCGCAAGGCGTGGTTCAGAGGGAATGGAACCTTCTGTCCACCAGCGAAACGGAAGACTGACCCCCCAATACAAGCAGGAAAGGAGGACAGGAAATGTCCGCAATCTTTGTCAAGGTCCCTGACGTCGATGGCGAAGCCGTCCAGAGCAACTACGTCGATCAGATCGAGTGCTTCAGCATGCATCATGCGATTGAGCTCCCGATCATTCCGACCGGGTCTTCGCGCACGGAGGCGTCGTCGGAGCATGGTCCGATCATGCTCGCCCACAATATCGACAAGGCGTCGCCGGTGCTGCGCCACAAGGCCTTGTCCGGAGCCAATCTCGGCGAGGTCGTCATCACCCGGATGCGGATGATCGACGGTTCATTGCAGAAGGCGGAGACCGTCACATTGCAAAACGCCTATCTCATGCGGGTCGATACCTATACGCCCATCGATCCGGCGGAGAATCTGCCGGGGGACCAGCCCTATGAGGTGCTCTCGTTCTCCTACGACCAGATCAACTGGGAAGTCGTGAAATACGAGGCTGGCACCAATACGGGCACGGTGGCGGGCGGCTATTCCACTGCGATGCAGGATACCGTCTGACCAGGTCCCGGGGGAGCGCGCAGCGAGCCGGGCGCGGGCGGGTGGCGGTCGTTGCGACCGCCGCCTTCCTCCGCTCCGGCTTCTCTGTTAGTATCCATAGCCGCGGTATGGCGGTCAGGTTGCTTCAGGAGTGGTCATGGCAGACGACAATTCCAACACCAGCAGCAGCACCAGCACGCAGTATCGACTGTATCTGGAGATTCCAAAGCCCGAGACCCCGACGCAGGTGAACGTAACGGGAATATCGCTCACTGAGCAATATAATTCGGGCTGGCGGGGATATGCCGTGATGTCGGCGGCGGCCAAGACCGGCGAGACTATTTCCATCGGTGAAATGCTGGGCGCGGTCTTTGCCGCCGATGTGCTGCCGGGGCGCGCCGTGCTGTTGCGCCAGGCGCTCTATATCGATGGCAGCAAGACAGGACTCGACGGCGCGGTAGTGCGCACCTGGCCCTGCATCGTCGGCGCGGTGACGCCGACCCAGAAGGCGACCGACCTTACCCGCGCCCACTGCGTGATCCATTTGAGCGATCCGGTGAGCTATATGGCGCAGCGGCCGATCTGGGGCGCCTATCGAGGCGAATCGGCCGGAGAGGTGATTGGCGGCGTGTTGTCGCTGGCGGCCGGCGGCAACGGCAAGCCGGGCCTCAGGCCCCATCTGCCCTATATGCACCAGGTGGAGATCGTCGAGAACTATCGCGACGGTCTGAAACTGATTCCCTACACCGTGGCGGCCGGTCAGGCGCTGGGGGAGTGGCTTGAGGAGTTTCTGGGGCTGGTGGGCTTGCGGGTCGAAATGCAGAGCACGTCGGCCGGCGGCGTCTCGGTCACGTTGACCGATCGGCCGCCGCGGGGTGAGCCGCTGGAAATGGCGCTGCTGGATACGGGGACGACGCCGACCGAAGGCTCCTCGCCGATCTATGTGTCGGGGATCAGCGGCTCTCCTGTGGCGCCGATACGTGGCGCGGTGCTTGACGATCCGGCCCTGGGATCTTTCCGACAATTCGGCGCGAACGGCGCGATCGGGTCTCTGGAATATGGCTCGGATGTCGGCATCGAGGAGGCGTACATGCGGGCGTATCTCTGGCGCAGCGGCGCCAGAAGCGAGGAGCTCTCGATCACTGCGGCGTCGCGGCAGCCGGGTTTGCGTCCGGGCCGGCGCATCGAGCTTACGCCGGCGTTGTACCAGATCGCCAACTGGCAGGTGGCGCGGGTCCTGCATATATGCAAGGGGGGCGTCTATGACAACACGATGACGATCTACCCCTCCCGGGACAAAGATTCATGGCATCCGCCGCGGCCCGGACCGAAGCCTCCCCGATATGTGTCGGCGAAAGTGGACGGCGGCAGCGACCGGCTGTATCTGGAGCCGCTGTCCCGTGACCGGCTCGGCAGGGTCCCGGTCTCATTTCCATTTGTCCCCACCCCGGTCGGCGCCGACGCCATCTTGTTGAGCGTTGCCGACGCCGACCGCAACGAGCGGTTGACGCTGGACGACTTCACCAGTGACGAAACCACCAAATTTACGACCGAAACGACCACCATGGATGAGCAGGAGAAAAAATATTTTGCCGGAGACTATGACGACCCCTATTCGGGCAAGAAGGACAGTGAGCTGACGGAAACGGAGCTGGCCGATCGGAAAAGCAAGTCGGCCAGTCGTACGGAAGTCCTCAAATATATCGCTTTCAAACGCGCCCAGGCGCGGGATACTGCGGACAAGGATCGCGACGGCTGGGTGTCGGAGCGCGACCAGTTGGTTTCCGACGACATGGCGCCGATTCTGGCAGACGAAACCAAGCGGGAGGAATTGCGCAAACAGTGGGAATCCTACAACGCTGGAACTCTGTCCACAGATTATCCTACTATAGCCAGCGACTCCGACCGGATGGACCTGATCAAGGAGTATGGCTTTCTCTTTGGTGAACCGGATGGTGACGAGACCACGCCGGGAGACACCACGGCGGAGCAATATGAATTCAGCCAGCGCGACGCTGCAGTGGCGTCGGAACGTTGGCCGCCGCGAATTCCGCTGCCGATTATCGAACCGATGGCTGGCGGCTTGCACGGTTTTCTGCCCGCGCATCGCCATGGCGATGTCTGCCGGGTCGCCGTGTATAGTCCACTGTCGGCCGAGATCGTCGGCTTCCAATATCGCTCAGATCGTCGCATCAATGCCGATATTGTGGACGCTACGGCGGGTTTTGTCGTCGAACACGACATGCAGAACGCATGGTCCGGCATCGTGTTTCGCCCGACGCAGCAGTTGGAGGACGCGGGCACCGGGGCGAGCGACAGTAGCAGCAACAGCGGCAATAGCGGAGGAAGCAGCGGTGGGTCATCGTGATCGTCTTGCCGCCTTCAGGGCTGCTCCCCATGCGTGGCGCGCTTTGCGAGTAGGCTGTGGCTGGCCCGCGTCGCTCCCGGTGGAGGAGGACGGTCGATGACGAGCGGTTCATCCACGGAGACATTTGCGCTTGAGACGCGTGCGGAGCAGTTGAATTTTCTGTCCGGCGCGGATGCTCTGCGCCGCGGGGAGACGGACCTCCTGGAGATCGGTAGCGGTTCTGCGACGGATGCGGTTTCGGGGTCGGAGACGACGCGCGTCGGCGGCAATCTGAGGGAGAAGGTGGAGGGTGACCGGACGATTTCTCTGGATCGTCTGGAGACGGAGGTGGAAGGCAAGCTGACGCTGGATCTGTCGGCTGACACGACGCTGCTCGGCGGCGCGATGACGGACTTGCAGGCCGGGGCGGTGTTTGTGGGCGCCGGGATGAGCGACGATCTGATCGTTGGCGCGGGGATGCGCGTGACCTTGCCGGTGGATTTCTGGCACACGCGTCTGATCGGGATGGAGGAGAAGGTCGGTACGGCTGCGGCGGATGTTGCGCTTCTTGAGTTGTATTATCTGGCGTTTGAGCGCGAGTACAAGACGGGTTTGCACGCTGCTGCTGCGGCGAGTTTCACGGGCCAGATCAATGTGACGACGGCGACGGGCTTCATGCAGCTGACGCGGGTTTCGATGGGGGTTCGGGATCTGTCTCAGACGGCAGCGGCGGGTGAGGGCGGCCAGCCGGGCGGAGGGGCGACGCCGCCTTCGAATGCGGCGGCGAACACGGGCGCGGCAGCGGCGAGCGGGGCGACGACGGCGGGTTCCGGCGCGTTGGTTACGGCGCGCGGGGCATCGGACATGGGCGATTTCGAGGATGTCGGGGCGCTGGAGGATATTCGCCACACCTTTGGCGATCAGGACGCAATTCTGGAGCTTGATGAGGCTCGGGTTGCGGTGGAGCGTTCGGAGCAGCTACAGGACAGCTTGCGTCTTGCGGACCTTGAGGATGTCGGGGACCTTGAGGATGTGCGCGGGATTGACGACGCGGCGACGACGGGCGACGACACGAACGCGACGCGCCACTTCGATGCGAGCCCGGAGATTGTCGGGGAGCCTCGCGAGCTTCAGGGTGACGATCTTGCGCGTTGGCAGGAGTTGAACGACGACGCGAACTGGATGGAGGACATATTTGGCGAGACGATGATGCGCGCGGAGGATTTTGAGAATTCGACCTCTGTGGATGCCCCTGTGGGGGCTGCGAATCAGAACCCGGTTGTCATCGAGCAGAACCCCGAGTGGGTTCAGACGCTGACGATCGACGAATATCGTCAAAGGCTCAACGTTCCCGAAGGTTGGGATTTCGAAGAGCAGCGCTCGGCATTTTTTGAGTATTATCGGGATGGTTTCCGCAAAGATTGCATTCCCGGCACCTCCTTATTGCAGCAGGCGCAACACTCCGCCGGCGACCTGCCGATTACGCAATTCAACAAACTTCCGGCGAGCTGGACTGAAGATATCACTTTCGCCAGCGACCTCCCGACCAGCACGGATTATTATAACAAGATTGTAGAGCTGGAGGCGCTGGCGCGCCAGTCCGGCGACACGGTGAAGGCCGATTATCTTGCGGGTGTATTGGCCAATATCGATGCGCAGCAGATGCAGATTTACGCCGACGGACGGGCGGCGGCCGAGATGATGAGACCGCTTGGAGATATGCCTCTTCCCGAAACTGTCGATCAGCAGAAATTGCTTGAAAATATGGATCAACGGATATTGGAGTTGGAGCAAGAACAAACGGAGGTGTTGGAAGCTCTGGCCGATCCGGCTCGGATAGACGACCCTGCTGTTCAGGGGAGGATGCACGAAATTGTCGTAGAATTATCGACATATCGTGATATGAGAAATTTGGTCGAACAGGGAATAGACCCAACCTTCAGACTCGCAGAAACTGTCGCAATGACGAGCGATGACGCGGCCAAGTCAGGCCAGCTGTACAATTTGGTCGGATCATCGTCAGCGCAGAAAGGAATCATGGAGTTTCTCGGTAACCCTCCCTTAACGACGCCGAGTTTCGATGACATCAGAAAAGCGAAGGGACTGCAGGATTTCGACTTCGGCGAGCATATGAGAGTTGCCGAGGGTGCGATCCAGGAAGGTTTATCGGAAAGCGCTCCGGGAACGATAATGTTGTCGGAGGTGTATCAGAAGCAAGTGCAGGATATGGCGGAACAGTGGGAGAATATACCGGACCGGATTTTGGACAAATACGGGTATCTGGATGAAGCAGGACAAGTCAAACCTGAATATGCAGATATTGCGCAGCAAGACGCCACGCTATATCGAATTTATATCGCGGATATCGAGGCGCAGGCGCGCACCGCGGGAGACACCGATACGGTGAATTTGATGGGGAGCATCCTGCTCAAAATCGATTCGCAGGCTAAGGCGGAATGGGCGGCGGCGTTGAAGGTCGCCGAGGATATGCGCGCACGCGCGCTGGCCATGCCGCTGACCGCCAATCCCGAAGATCTGGCGGACGCCCAGAGGCGCCTCCACGATGCGCTGGACACCCAGCTGGACAGTCTGAGGGCGCAGCGAGCGGCGATGTTCGACGAGGCCGGTAATCTGGTCGGCGATGCGGACAGGCTGAAAATGCTGGACCTTGAAATCGGCGCGGCCGAACTGGCGCTCAGCCGCGTCGATGAAGGGCTCGATCCGCAGCCATGGGTGGAAGAATATCTGCGCGCGGCGCAGTTCATGGCCGAGGATCAGGATGAGGTCAGGGATATCTGGAATGTCTATGCCTCCACGATGTCGCGATTGAATGTGACCGTGGCGTCGCCGGATCCGGATGCGCCATTTGTGCCGATCACATTCGCGCCGTCGGCGGGTGGCGATGTCGATCCGCTTCCGGGATTGCCGGGCAGGGGAGGGCTGGAAGACCCGTTCCTCGATATCGACAACCGGCCGCCGATGCCGCTGCCGACGGACGCCGGGCGGGGGAATGAGGATGTCCTGGACGGTGTGGTGAGGTCGGGCAATGCCGGCCTCGATCCGTCGGCGGAGGACACGCTGCATGCCAGCAACTTGCCGGACGACGAGATTCGCCAGCAGCTGAGCATCGACCAGCGCGCGCTGTCGATGGAGAGCCTGGAGGAGGCGGAGGGCGGGACCTACGGGACGACCGGCGGCGGCGTGCTCGATATCGAGAATCGTCTGCCCTCGCCCGGAGATACGGGTGAGGCGGGGGGAAACCGCGGGGCCGATATCGGCGGGTCGGCGGAGCTGGCGGATGACGAGTATGGGGTCGTTGGCGAGCGGGAAAGTGTTTTAAGGTATCCGGTTTTTGACCCCGTTACGGGGAAGTATATGGTGGACGAGAACGGGGACCGTATTTATCGTTCCACAGAGGATTTCAGCCTCAGGAATATTCGCGATCCCTCGGAATATGTTCCGGGAGAGAGATATGGGCATCTTCCGCAATCGGACCTGCAGCGCTACCAGGAACAGTGGAAGAAGATGGGGATGAAGGCGGATTTCGAACATCGATGGATATTGGACCTCGATGGCGCGAACGACCCCGCGCGCATCGACTGGGATGGCCCCGGGAGCAGCAGCCTGTCCGTTACGGACCAGGAGAATAATTACTGGGAGTCCGGCACTCCTTACAATTACTGGCTGGCCGGCAAGGCCGAAACGCCGGGCGGCTCCCAGTCTTTGGATGTCGATGTGGACACCTATCGGCGGCTGGGTGGGGGTGGCGGCGGCGCGCCGACGGATGCGGATCCGGGCGTGTATAGCCAGCTGAACCAGTCCACGGCGACGAACCGGTTCGGCTCTCCGGCGCCGGCGAGCGCGGACGATATGGGGGATTACGCCCAGATCAGATCGACGATCAACGAGAATATCGACCCGTCGGACATTTGCCGTGTTCCGGAGGAGCCGGCCGGGCTGCTGAGCGATGCGACGGTGACGCGAGGGGGTGGCAATTTCGATTCTGTGGAGGATATCGAGAATATGGAGGGCGCGGAGATCGTGAGGGGGATCGAGGGCGATCCGCCGGCCGAGCCCGTAGCGCCGGCGCAGACGCAGAGGGTCACCTTCGACCGGATGGCGGATGTCACCGGGTCGAATGTCGGTTCGTCCTATTCCTATGTTTCCTATGTGGATGGGAATTGGGCCGATGACATTGTCGCGGTCCCGAAGCCGGATGACCTCGAACTCGAAGTCAGGGCGCAATACAGCTTCGACGCCGGCCCGGGCGGCGGCGGAAGGAGCCGGCTTGCGAGCGGCAACGATCTGTCGTCATTGGCTCCGCCGATGGTGAGCGACGGGACGATCGGCGATATGGAAGGGCTCAATCGGGCGATCTCGGAAACGCGGGAGAGCCGGGATGCCATGACCTTCAGGGACAAGATGTCGCAATTTCTGACGATGACGACGTGGGTTCTGGGGGACATTGCCGCGAAATTCAGGCGTCCATAGCGGGCTGGGGCTTGCGATGACACGGATGCAGCGAAGGTCGCCGGACCGGCGGCGGGAGAGGAAGAGATGAGCACGACCCGTGAGGCGCGCCTGCATCCGTCCAGTGCGGCCGCCAGCCCGGTCTTCGTGCATGGCATGCAGAACGCGCGGTCGGGCGTTGCGTTTCGGCCGAGGCGGCAACTGGAGGACGCGGCGCCTGTTGCGTGGCGCGTTTTGCGAGGAGGCTGTAGCTGGCCCGCGTCGCTCCCGGTGGAGGAGGACAGTCGATGACGAGCGGTTCATCCACGGAGACATTTGCGCTTGAGACGCGGGCGGAACAGTTGAATTTTCTGTCCGGCGCGGATGCTTTGCGTCGCGGGGAGACGGACCTCCTGGAGATCGGCAGCGGCTCTGCGACGGATGCGGTTTCGGGGTCGGAGACGACGCGCGTCGGCGGCAATCTGAGAGAGAAGGTGGAGGGTGACCGGACGATTTCTCTGGATCGTCTGGAGACGGAGGTGGAAGGCAAGCTGACGCTGGATCTGTCGGCTGACACGACGCTGCTTGGCGGTGTGATGACGGACTTGCAGGCCGGGGCGGTGTTTGTGGGCGCCGGGATGAGCGACGATCTGATCGTTGGCGCGGGGATGCGCGTGACCTTGCCGGTGGATTTCTGGCACACGCGTCTGATCGGGATGGAGGAGAAGGTCGGTACGGCTGCGGCGGATGTTGCGCTTCTTGAGTTGTATTATCTGGCGTTTGAGCGCGAGTACAAGACGGGTCTGCATGCCGCTGCTGCGGCGAGTTTCACGGGTCAGATCAATGTGACGACGGCGGCGGGCTTCATGCAGCTGACGCGGGTTTCGATGGGGGTTCGGGATCTGTCTCAGACGGCAGCGGCGGGTGAGGGCGGCCAGCCGGGCGGAGGGGCGACGCCGCCTTCGAATGCGGCGGCGAACACGGGCGCGGCAGCGGCGAGCGGGGCGACGACGGCGGGTTCCGGCGCGTTGGTTACGGCGCGCGGGGCGTCGGACATGGGCGATTTCGAGGATATCGGGGCGCTGGAGGATATTCGGCACACCTTTGACGATCAGGACGCGATTCTGGAGCTTGAGGAGGCTCGGGTTGCGGTGGAGCGTTCGGAGCAGCTACAGGACAGCTTGCGTCTTGCGGACCTTGAGGATGTCGGGGACCTTGAGGATGTGCGCGGGATTGACGACGCGGCGACGACGGGCGACGACACGAACGCGACGCGTCATTTCGATGCGAGTCCGGAGATTGTCGGGGAGCCTCGCGAGCTTCAGGGTGACGATCTTGCGCGTTGGCAGGAGTTGAATGACGACGCGAACTGGATGGAGGACATATTTGGCGAGACGATGATGCGGGCGGAGGATTTTGAGAATTCGACCTCTGTGGATGCCCCTGTGGGGGCTGCGAATCAGAACCCGGTTGTCATCGAGCAGAACCCCGAGTGGGTTCAGACGCTGACGATCGACGAATATCGTCAAAGGCTCAACATTCCCGAAGGTTGGAACTTTGGAGATCAACGGCAGGCCTTTTATAACGATTATCAAGACTTTCTCAAAGACCTCACTCCCGGTTCGTCCATATTGCGCGATGCCCACAATTCGGCGGCGGATATCCCTGTCACACAGTTTGAAAATCTTCCCGCAAGTTGGACCGATGATATCACCTTCGCCACCGACACCCCGACCGGCACGGACTATTACAACAAGATTGTAGAGATGGAGGCGCTGGCGCGCCAGTCCGGCGACACGGTGAAGGCCGATTATCTTGCGGGTGTATTGGCCAACATCGACGCGCAGCAGATGCAGATCTACGCTGACGCGCGTGCAGCAGCCGACGAAATGAGGCCGCTGGGCCAAGTCCCCTTTCCGGAAAATACCAATACGCAGCAGATGATGGAAAATTTGGATCTGCGGCTGCAGCAATTGGGAGATGAGCAAGCAGACATACTTGCCAACCCAAATTACGCGACCGATCCGGAGCTCCAAAGGAGATTTGAGGAAGTTACCGCGCAGACAGCCGTATATAATATTTCGAAATGGCGTATTGAGGAGGGATATAATCCGACTTTCAGTCTCTCCGAGTATGTGGCCCTGTCTGGCAGTAATTATGCCGGGACAGATGAGTTACATAAATTCGAAGCAATTTTGGATGCGCAGGATAACGTCACGCTCATATTCGGCGACGCCACAATCAATCTGAACGATGCTCGACGCATCAATTTTGAAGAAGCTCGGCGCGGCAGAGGGTTGGAAGATTTTGAATTTGCAGAATATGTGGCGACGAGCCATGACGAGATGATGCAGGCGATGAATGACAGTCAGCCGGGTGCGTCGATCCTTATGGACGCGAGAGCCGACTTTGAGTCGATCGTGGACACGCAATGGGATGCTTTGGATTCCAACCTTCTGGATCGGTATGGATATTTGGACGATGCGGGGAATTTGAAGCCGGGGTATCAGGAGGCCGCCGACGCCAACCCTCTCAATAAAGTTATCATTTTGCAGGATATGGAAAAACAGGCGCGTGCTGCCGGAGATCACAGGACCGCCGATATGGTGGGCGGCATTTTGATGAATATAGACGCCCAAATCAAGAGTCGCTGGGAAGCGGCAACCAGCGTCGTCGATCAGATTTATACGCGGGCGCTGGCGACGCCGTTTGGGGCGAGCCCAGAAAATTTGACGGATCTTCAGACGCGCCTTGCCACGGACTTGCGGTTCCATGCGGACATGCGAGAGAAGGTGAGGGCGGCGATGTTCGATGAATATGGCGAGTTTGTGGGCGATGCGCATCAGCTGAAAATGATCGATCTTGAAATAGAGGTGAACCGGGTAGCGGCGGACCGGATTGCGGACGGCGTCGATCCGAGAGCATGGGTGGAGGAATGTGTGCGCCTGGCGCAGCGGGGCGTCGATGATATGGATGAATTGAAAGAAATTTGGGAAATTTATGTTGACGTCATGGCGCGAATGGATATTCCGGTGGCGGCTTTCGACCCGGATGCGCCATTTGTGCCGATCAGATTCGCGCCGTCGGTGGGTGAGGATGTCGATCCGCTTCCGGGATTGCCGGGCGGGGGAGGGCTGGAAGACCCGTTCCTCGACGTCGACAACCGGCCGGCTGCGCCCCTGCCGTCGGACGCCGGGCGGGGGAATGAGGATGTGCTGGACGATGTGGTGAGGTCGGGCAATGCCGGCCTCGATCCGTCGGCGGAGGACACGCTGCATGCCAGCAACTTGCCGGACGACGAGATTCGCCAGCAGCTGAGCATCGACCAGCGCGCGCTGTCGATGGAGAGCCTGGAGGAGGCGGAGGGCGGGACCTACGGGACGACCGGCGGCGGCGTGCTCGATATCGAGAATCGTCTGCCCTCGCCCGGAGATACGGGTGAGGCGGGGGGAAACCGCGGGGCCGATATCGGCGGGTCGGCGGAGCTGGCGGATGACGAGTATGGGGTCGTTGGCGAGCGGGAAAGTGTTTTGAGATATCCGGTTTTTGACCCCGTTACGGGGAAGTATATGGTGGACGAGAACGGGGACCGTATTTATCGTTCCACGGAAGATTTTAGCCTCAGGAATATCCGCGATCCCTCGGAATATGTTCCGGGCGAGAGATATGGAAATCTTTCGCAATCGGACCTGCAGCGCTACCAGGAACAGTGGAAGAAGATGGGGATGAAGGCGGATTTCGAACATCGATGGATATTGGACCTCGATGGCGCGAACGACCCCGCGCGCATCGACTGGGACGGCCCCGGGAGCAGCAGCCTGTCCGTTACGGACCAGGAGAAGAATTATTGGGAATCGGCCTCCCCTTACAATTACTGGCTGGCCGGCAAGGCCGAAACGCCGGGCGGCTCCCAGTCTTTGGATGTCGATGTGGACACCTATCGGCGGCTGGGTGGGGGTGGCGGCGGTGCGCCGACGGATGCGGATCCGGGCGTGTATAGCCAGCTGAACCAGTCCACGGCGACGAACCGGTTCGGCTCTCCGGCGCCGGCGAGCGCGGACGATATGGGGGATTACGCCCAGATCAGATCGACGATCAACGAGAATATCGACCCGTCGGACATTTGCCGTGTTCCGGAGGAGCCGGCCGGGCTGCTGAGCGATGCGACGGTGACGCGAGGGGGCGGCAATTTCGATTCTGTGGAGGATATCGAGAATATGGAGGGCGCGGAGATCGTGAGGGGGATCGAGGGCGATCCGCCGGCCGAGCCCGTAGCGCCGGCGCAGACGCGGCCGGCGCAGAAGCGGAAGAAGAGGATCACCTTCGAACGAATGGCGGATGTCATTGTGTACCAAGCGAACCAGAACCCTCAGCACCTGGACTCAAATGTCGGTTCGCCCTATGTGGATGGGAATTGGGCTAATGCCGTTGTCCCGGTTCCGAAGCCGGATGAACTGGAACTCGAAGTCAGGGCGGAATACAGCTTCGACGCCGGCCCGGGCGGCGGCGGAAGGAGCCGGCTTGCGAGCGGCAACGATCTGTCGTCATTGGCTCCGCCGATGGCGAGCGACGGGACGATCGGCGATATGGAAGGGCTCAATCGGGCGATCTCGGAAACGCGGGAGAGCCGGGATGCCATGACCTTCAGGGACAAGATGTCGCAATTTCTGACGATGACGACGTGGGTTCTGGAGGACATTGCCACGAAATTCAGGCGCCCATAGCGGGCTGGGGCTTGCGATGACACGGATGCAGCGAAGGTCGCCGAACCGGCGGCGGGAGAGGAAGAGATGAGCACGACCTATGAGGCGCGCCTGCATCCGCTCGGGAAGCCGGCCGACATGGTGGTGGTCCGGCAGTTCACGCTCGTGGAGCCCCAGCATGGCGGCTGGGTGGCCGATGTGGCGGTCGATCCGCCCAGCGCAATCTCCAGGTCGGTGGAACAGACCTACGGCATGGCCATGTCTTCGGGCTTTGCGCCGGGCGCTCCGGTGGTGTTGCGGCTCATTTCTTCGGATTCCGAGACCAACTCCGCGATCACCGTGCAAACCTGGCCTTCCATGGTCATGCGGGTGATCACAGTCAAAACGAAAACTCCGGGCGTGATGGCTTATTCGGTGCGGCTCTGCGATCCGTTGCGGATCGTTGCGCAGCTGCCGATCTGGGGCGTCTTCAAGACGGCGTCCGCAGGCGCGATGGTCGGCGGCGCGATTACGCTCGCCCTTGGCGGGGACGGGGCCGCCACGCTGACCCCGACCCTGCCGGGGATGCCGACGGTCACCATCACGGAGAGACTTCGCGAGGCCATCGACGAAATTCCATTCTCGATCGCCGCCGGCGCGCCGTTTGCATACTGGCTTGCCGACTTTCTGGCGCGGCTGGGCGCGCGCCTGGAATATAGAGCGGACAAGGACGGCAGCGTGACGTTGACCATCACCGACAGCGTGTCCACCGAAGAGGCCGCAGCGATGACGCTCACAGACAGTGGCGACCCCGGCTGGACCAGCATGCGGCTCGTCAAGATGGACAATAGCAGCGGCGCGCTGGATCGGGCCTCGATGCTGGACAATGTGACGACGGGAGATGCGCTCCGGATCGGCTTCGGCGCGACGGTGGACCAGATCATCGAGGCGGCGCACATCAATCTGGACGAAGCGGCGGTGCGGGCCGACTTCTTCCGGAAAAGGGAAAACGCGGAGGCCGGAGCGGTGCATTTCGTCAGCTCGCGTCCGGTGCTGCATCCCTGGTCGAAAGTGTCGTTCACGAACAAGACCGTCCTCGGAACCCAGAACTGGCAAGCCGGCAGTGTCTCCCATTACTTCAAGAGCAGCGCCTATTATAATCTGGCCACCATGTACAAGACCGCGCAGAGCTGGCACCCCGTCGGTCCGGAGGACACAGGCGATATCTATGTTCCGGCGATCGTGGACGATGGCGTCTCGACGGAAGTGGGCAAGCCGGTGCCGCGCGACCGCGAAGGCCGCATTCCGGTCCGGTTTCCGTTCTTGACGCCGCCAGCGCCGAGCGAAACGACGGACTCCACCGAGACGACAGAATCCACCGACGAGTCGACCGAGGCGACCTGGGCCGGGCCGGTGGTCTCGCTTCCGGTTTCCGAACCGATGGGCGGCGGCACGCACGGCTTTCTGCCGGCCCATCGACAGGGCGACCCCTGCCGGGTCGCCGTGCGCAGCCCGTTCTACGCCGAGATCATCGGCTTCGGCTATCGCGACGATCAGCGGGTGGCCGAGAGCCTGGTTGACGCCACCGCCGGCATTGTCGTGCGCCGGGACAGCGAGGGCTGGAAGGGCGTGGTGTTTCGCCCCAACACAGAGAACGGAGCCGCGTAAGCGATGGCCGAAGGGCGCACATTCGTCTATCCGCAGGCGATCGGCTTCGGGGCCCGGCCGGTCGATATGCCCGGACGGGGCGCGGTGCTGTGCGCGTCGGCCTTCTTCGCTTTCCGGCTTTCCGATGGCCAGCCGGTGCGCCCGGCCGAATGGTATCAGGCGGTGTCCCTCCATGGCGGCGCCAACGCCATCCCGGACACCATGGCGCCATTGCCGGGGGCGGAACTTCTGGTGCTGGGCGCGACGCCGCCGGTCGAGGGCCGGGAGCGCGAAGCCTTCGTCAGTTGCGGGTCGATCCTGAAGCATTTCACGCTCTATCCCGACCCGGATGCTCCGGGGGCGCCGGTGGTTGCGGATGCGACTGCGGCGATTTGGCACCGCGAGGCGAATCCGATCGGGCGCGGAGGTCCGGATGACAACCGTCCGCCATTGATCCTGGACCGCCAGGATGCGCAAAGCCCGCTCTGGCTCGGTCCGACGCCTTTCGATCATCCGGCGCGCCTCCGGCTGGTCGGGATTCCCGACGAGAAATCCGGCGCCGGCTGGCCGTCGGAGGCCGATCCTAAGGTTTTTCACGATGCGCATGAGGCCTTCCGAGGCGAGGCGCTCTATGCGGGCGAACCGCTTGCGAGCGAAGGCGTGCTGGCCGGCCCCTGCATCGACCGGCTGCCGCCCTACCGCATTTCGATAACCTCCGGGCGCATGGACGAGCGGTGGGTCACGGAGTCGGCGCGATTGCACAGCGTGATGCTGATTCCCGAGGCCGATCTCGCCGCCATGATCTGGCGCACGGCCATCGACCTCGGCGACGATGTACTGGGCGAATCGGTGATAGCCCTGATCGCCGCGCTGGAGGATGCGCAGACGGCGCCGAAGGACGAGATGCACTGGGCCGCTATCGCCATCGAGCGCTGGGGCGACCCGGCCCGCGCTCTCGACGACCGGCCACTGCTGCCGGCCGCGCTCGCCGCCGCGGTCACTCTGCCCTTCGCGCCACCGCCCGGAGGAGATCCGATCGAGGGCCGTATCGACGCGGCGCGGGAATGGATGCAGGGCGAGACCGGCCTGCCTGACGATAATCCGTTCGCTGAAGCGATGTCGAAGGAGGGCGGTGTCGGCGACGAGATGCGGGAAGCTGCGCTCGGCGGCGAGGAAGAACTGCCGGATGTCAATGACATCGGCGACATGGCGACGGCCGCTCTGGCGCGGGCCAAGCGCCGGCATGAGGAGGCGGGTTTTCCCGAACCCGATCTCGACAAGGCGCGTGAGCCGTCGCCGCGCGGGCCCGAGCTCGAGCAGGAGATCGCCAAGCGCTTGCGGGCGCCCTATCAGGCCCGCCAGGAGTTGGAGATCGTGCGCCAGATCTCCGCCGCCGAGCACGAACTGGCGCCCGATCCGGGCGAGATCCTGAACCGCCTCGCCGAGGCCCGGCGGCAGAGCCCGAACCCGCCGCTGCTGTGGCCGGCGATGACCGAGCCGGAAGCCGCCGAGTTCGGCTCCGCTGCGGCCAGCCGCTTGGCGACAGCGGATCCGGAGCGCCACATCGATATTTCGGGGGCGGCGGTAACGGAGCGGGCGTCCTTCACCGGCCGGCGCTTTCACGGACTGCTCGCCGAAGAGACGCTATGGCGAGACAGCACCTTCACCAATTGTCACTTCAGCGAAACCAGCTTCGCCGGGTCATCCTTCGAGAACTGCACCTTCGACGACTGCACGTTCGAGCATGTCAACTTGTCGCGAACGACCTTCCAGGGAAACAGGTTTGCGCGCTGCACCTTCCGTGACTTGCAGTCGACCGAGCCGGTTTGGATGGAAAGCGAATTTCTCCATTGCGAGCTCGAGCGGGTGACGCTGATGGATGTTGCACTGCGGGCGCTGCGATTCGAACAAGGGCAGTGGAGCGAGGTGCAGCTGACTGAAGGACTGGCGGTCGAGATGACGCTGCGCGGCACGAATATGCGTGAAGTGACCTTCTCCAGTGTCCACGCGCCACACGCCCATTTCGACCGCACTTCGATGTTCAAATTCTGGGCGCTCTCGAGAGGTTTTCCAGGCAGCACCTTCGAGCATGTCGAAGGGAAGACTTGTGGCTTCCTTTCGGAATGCTACTTCAACGAAAGCCGATTGATCGGCTCACGCTTCGTCGAAACAGGATTCTCCGGCGCCAGTTTCGCAGAGGTCAAGATGGAAGATGGATGCGAGTTCGAGAGTTGCGACTTGAGTGGAGCGATATTCGCCAAAACCGACTTGCCAAGAACTCGCTTTACCCGTTGCAGCATGGCAACCAGCATCTGGCAGGATTCGCAGGCGCCGGAGGCCTGGTTCTTCGGGTCGGTACTGCGTGGCGTGAATTTCGGGAACACCGAATTGGCGCGCGCAGTGTTTGCCGATGCGGATTTGGAGGGCGTGAAATTCGATCCAGACCGCACCATTGGCGCCGACTTTCGCGGCACTATACTCGAAACTGCGTAGCGAGAGGAGTTCTTCATGGCCGAGGGTAATGGCAACGGCAGCAGCTCCGATAACGCCACCGACAAGCTGTTTCGGCGGGAGAGTATCGTTACCGACATCGATCTTCGCGTCGATGTGGCGGATCAAATCTCCAAGATTATTCTGGGGGACGAAGACGTTACACTCAACTCGACAGAAACGCATGTTCGTGGAGATATGACGACGAGACGCGGCAGCCGCAATCGCGAGGTAACGGGTAACTATGAGGACAAGGTCGATCATGCCGATACACGCATGGTCCAGCAGGCAATCAGGGAGGTTGCCAGGGGCGGCGTGGAGTTGCGCGCCGCGGTCGAATCCGAAACGATCATGGGCGGCTCTTATAGCAACGCGATTATTGGTCCTTATCTGCGGCTGTGCGTATGGTCTGATTTTCTCGCTTGGGGCGGCTGGGTCGAAGCAGACCTGGCCCGGGTGGAGATAACCGAACTGATGATCCGCGCCCATATGGCTTATGCGCACGCTGCGGCGGTACGCATCACCAAGGCCAGCACGCTGATCGATGATTTTCAAGTGCGCCATGAGAGCTTCGGCGTTTTCGACGACAGCAAGACCACGGAAACGAACATCGGATCCCCCGGATCCGGCACAACGCTGGAGGCCTAGACGATGTCAAGCAGCAGCACTGAGTCGAAGACCACTCTGCAATATCTCGAAAAGAATGCGGAGAAGTGGACGCCGTCGGAGTCCAGCATGCTGGATTCTCTGCTAAGAGTTGCGGATGGAGCGGCGGATTCTGAGACGTCGCCCTGGCGACCCGGCCACGCTGTCAGTATTATCGGACTGGGCGGATTTCAGGATTTGGAGCGCCGCAGGATGTCGGTGGTCCAGGGCGATTACTTCAGGCAGGCAAACCGGAATTTCACGCTCAATGTCACTGGAGATTATGACCTTAAGGTCGATGGTGACTCCTCGGTAATGATCGGTGACTACAGGCCACCTTCAAGTAATGGCGACGACAATGATTCGAGCGCGGCGGATACATCGTCGGACCAGTCCTCATCCGACGGCTCGTCCTCCGACGGGTCCTCGTCGGACGGGACGTCTTCGGACACATCGTCCTCCGGTGCTTCGTCGTCCAACGGCTCGTTGGCGAACGGAGGGGATAGCGCAGAGGCGGAGGCCGATCCGCTGGCGGGCACGCTGTGGGGGCACGACAAGCTTACGGTCAGGGGTAATGCGAGTTTCAAGGCCAAGGAAAAGACGATCCGGATGAAGGGCGTCTATCAGCGGGAGTGGTATGGCGGCATCGTTCGAATGGCGGGTATGGAGGGCATTATCTGCGGCGGCGCGTTCATCCGCACCCATATCGGTCCGTCCGTGACGCTGTCGATGCTGAGCACAGGTGATGTTTATGGCGGCGCGGCGCGGACGTCAGTGCTTCGATCCTACATCGCCGCCATTAATTACCGGTCCACCGATATGGCCGCCTGGGCCACCTATTGTTATGTGCGCCGGACCAGGTTCACGATCGAACCCGCGATTAATTCGCCGTCGAAGGAGCCCCCGAAGACAGGGCTGATGAGAAAGGCCGGCAGGCTCGCCATGGCGCTTTGCCCGTTCCTCGATATCGGAGTTGGAATGGTGATGATGCCAAAGGGAATCTGGGGACTGATCCAGACGGGTTACCAGTTTTACAAGAAGAAGCCGGGGCCACCGCCTTCCGGGCCGCCCAGACTGCGCTTCCGCAGCTATGGCGTTCGCAAGGAAGCGGCGGCGAGCGTGACGGAAACATGAGCTCCGACGGGAGGAACCCGACATGATGCCGATGACCTTTGGGAGCGGGATGTCCATGGCGGTGCCGGACGTCTGCAAGACGCCCCCCTTCGCCATCCCGGCGCCATTTCCGAATACGGCGAACAATGGCGTCATCATCCCGACCTATTACACCGTCATGATCATGTCGCAGCCCGAACTGAATATCGGCGCGACCTATGCGATCACCAATGGCGACGAAGCCGGAGCGATGGGCGGCGTCGCCAGCCAGGTGGTGATGGGGCCGGGCCGTTCGGTGCTTGGATCGACCTGCTATTTCGTCGGCGGAATGCCTTCATGGCGGTTGACGGCGCCGACCATCCACAATCTTTCCAATGCGCCGGGAGTGACCAGCGTGCCCGGCCAGACGATCAAGATCGTACTCCGCTAGCCTGCGATTTTCGCAAGGGCGTTTCCAGGGCGGGTTTCCTGTTGTTGACAGGAGACTTGCTTTCATGCCCTGGAATGCAAGGGACAGCTCGAACGCAGCAACGGCATATGACGACCTGAGTTCCGTGGCGGCCAGAACTTCCGCGCCGCAGCCTTGACGGACAGGCTCCCGTAGAACAGCTTGCCGCTCCGACAGCCGGCGACGCCCCGCCGTCTCGCGCGCAGTCAGGAGTCGCGGTGACCGAGTCTGTCCGCAGATACGACTTCGCCGTCGAGGGGATGACCTGCGGCGCCTGTTCGGCGCGGCTGGAGCGGGCGTTGACCGCCGGGCCGGGCGTCACCGGCGCGGCGGTCAATCTGGCGCTCGAACGCGCCACGGTGCAGGTCGATCCGGGCCGGACCGATCTCGACTCGGTCATCGCCCTGGTACGGCGCTCGGGCTTCGATGTCGGCGCCGAGACCGGCGTCTATCATGTCGATAATCTGGGCGACGCCACCATCGCCGGCCGGGTGGAGCGGGCGCTCCGCGCCGTTCCGGGCGTGCTCGATGTCAGGATCGATCCGGCGCTCGAACGCATCGAGGTCAGCTGCGTCTCGCTGATGGTCCCGGACAAGGCGCTCGCGAGCGCGGTGGCGGAGACCGGCCACGAACTGCTGCCCGATGCGGGCGGCGCGGCGGGCGCGGCCTCGCGCGAACGGAGGCAGGATGTCCGCGAGCGCCGCGCCATCCTCGCCGCGCTCGTCCTCAGCGCGCCGTTCCTCGTCCAGATGATCGTCATGTTCGCGTTCGGCGAGCGCGCCGTCCATCTGCACATGCCGCCCTGGCTGGAGCTGGCCCTGGCGGCGCCGATCCAGTTCGTGCTGGGGATGCGCTTCTATCGCGGGGCCGTCAACGCGCTGCGCGGCGGCGGCGCCAACATGGATGTGCTGGTCGCGCTCGGCACCTCGGCCGCCTTCGCCTACAGCCTCGGGCACCTGATCGCGCTCGGCGACGCGGCCCGGGGGCAGCTCTATTTCGAGGCTTCGGCGATCGTCATCGCGCTCGTCATGGTCGGCAAGCATATGGAGGCGCGCGCGAAGCGCGGCGCGGCGGCCGCCATCCGGGAACTCATGGCGCTCCGCCCGGACACCGCCACGGTGCGCCTCGCCGACGGCTCGCTGGCGGAGCGTCCCGCGCAGAACCTCCAGGTCGGCGATGTCATCGTCTGCAGGCCGGGCGAGCGGATCGCCGTGGACGGCGTCGTGCTGCAGGGCGCGGCGGATGTCGATGAGTCGGCGATCACCGGCGAGAGCACCCCGCTGCCCAAGGGGCCGGGCGATTCGGTCACGGCCGGGTCGATCGACATCGACGGCTTCCTCGACATCGAGGCCCGCGCGGCGGGCGAGGACTCGACCCTGTCGCGGATGATCCGGCTGGTCGAGAACGCCCAGGCGGGCAAGCCGGCGGCGCAGCGGCTGGTCGATCGGGTGAGCGCCGTCTTCGTTCCGGCCGTGATCGCCATCGCGGCGCTCACCTTCGCCGGCTGGCTGCTCGCCGGCGGCGGGCTGGAGACCGCCCTCCTCGCCGCCGCCGCCACGCTGGTGATCGCCTGTCCCTGCGCGCTCGGACTCGCCACCCCCACCGCCATCATGACCGGCTCCGGCGCGGCCGCGCGGGCGGGCATCCTGATCAAGGACGTCGCCTCCCTGGAGAAGGCCCATGAGGCGACGCATGCGGTGTTCGACAAGACCGGCACGCTGACGGAAGGCAAGCCGAGGCTCGCCGAGATCGAGTTGCTCGCCGGGCTGGACGAGGAGCGGGTTCTGGTCGCCGCCGCCTCGCTGCAGCAGGGCAGCGAACATCCGGTCGCGCGCGCCTTTCGCGACGAGATGGAGCGGCGCGGACTGCCGATGCAGCCGGTCGAGAATTTCCGCAGCTTCGTGTCGCGGGGCGTCGAGGGCGAGCTCGGCGGCGTGCGCTATCTGGTCGGCAACGACCGCCTGTTCCGCGACAGGGGCCTCGCGCCGCCCGACCGGGAATGGCGTCGCGGCGGCGCGGAAGTCTGGCTGGGCGAGGCGGCCGGGGGCGCGCTGCTGGCGCGCTTCGCGCTTGTCGATGAGGTGCGGCCGACATCGAAAGCGGCCATCGAGCAACTCAGGCGGCTGCATGTCGTCCCGCTGCTGGTCTCCGGCGACAGCGTGGCGGTGGCGGAGCGCATCGCGGCGGAACTCGGCATCGAAGAGGTCCATGGCGAGACGCGCCCGGAAGACAAGGCGGCGCTCGTCGCCCGGCTCGAGGCCGGCGGCGCGAAAGTCGCCATGGTGGGCGACGGCGTGAACGACGCGCCGGCGCTGGCGCGGGCGACCGTCGGCATTGCGATGGGCTCCGGCGCGGATGTGGCGATGGAGACCGCGTCGGTCACGCTGATGCGGCCGGACCCGAGGCTGGTCGCGGCCGCGATCGATGTCAGCCGCCGCACCTTCCGCAAGATCGGACAGAACCTGTTCTGGGCGTTCGTCTATAACGTCATCGGCCTGCCGCTGGCGGCGTTCGGGCTTCTCAGCCCCTCCATCGCCGGGGCCGCGATGGCGCTGTCGAGCGTGTGCGTCGTCTCGAACTCGCTGCTGCTGCGCCTGTGGAGGCCCGACCTGCCGCAATCGGCCGATTGAGCGCCGAGGGCGCTGTCGCAGCGGCGTTGGCGCATCCGGGCGGTTTGCGATAATGTCGCAGTCGGGCCGCGCCGGCGACGGGCGCGCTGCGCGGCCGGAACGGGGGGAGGCTGCGGCCATGCCGAAACGAAGGGATTTCCTGCGGTCGTCGCTCTATGGGGGATCGGCGCTGGCGGCGGCCGGGCTGCTGCCGTCCTGGGCGAGAAGCGCCTCGGAGGGCAATCTCGGCCTGACGACGCTCACGGGCTCGCGCTTCGACCTTACGATCGACCGGTTTCCGATCCGCATCGACGGGCGCCCCGGACACGCGGTCGGGGTCAATCGCAGCGTGCCCGCGCCGCTGGTGCGCTTTCGCGAAGGCGACGATATCGTCATCGATGTCACCAACCGCCTGGATGAGGACACCTCGATCCATTGGCACGGCCTGCTGGTGCCCTTCTATATGGACGGCGTGCCCGGCGTGTCGTTTCCCGGCATTCCGCCGGGCGAAACCTTCCGCTACGAATTCACCCTGCCGCAGAACGGCACCTACTGGTACCACTCGCATTCCGGCCTCCAGGAGCAGGTCGGCATGTTCGGCCCGCTGGTGATCGACCCCATTGGGGCCGATCCGGTCGCCTATGACCGGGAATATGCGCTCGTGCTGTCGGACTGGATGTTCGCGAACCCGCACACCGTGTTCCGCAAGCTCAAGGCGATGAGCGAGTCCTTCAATTTCAGCCAGCGGACGCTCGGCACCGTGTTCGAGCGGGCCGGGAAGGACGGGCTGGGAGCGGCGCTCGAGGACCACATGATGTGGACCGAGATGCGCATGTCGCCGCGCGACATCTCGGATCTGACGGGAGCGACCTATGTCTATCTGATCAACGGCCATTCGACGCTCGACAACTGGAACGGCGTCTTCGAGGTCGGCGAGCGGGTGCGCCTCAGGATCATCAACGCCTCGGCCATGACGATCTTCAATGTGCGCATTCCGGGGCTGCCGATGACGGTGGTCCAGTCGGACGGCCTGCATGTCCAGCCGCTGGAAATCGACGAGTTCCAGATCGGCGTGGCGGAAACCTACGATGTGGTGGTGCGCCCGGAGGAGGCGAGGGCCTACGCCTTCACCGCCGAGGCGATCGACCGGTCGGGACAGGCCGTCGCGACGCTCGGGCCGCGACCGGGAATGCGCGCCGCGCCGCCCACCATGCGCGAGGTTCCCGACCTCACCATGAAGGATATGGGCATGGACCATGGCGCGCATGGCGCGCACGGCATGGACCGCAGCAAGCATGGCAAGCATGCCGCCATGGATCACAGCAAGCACGGCAAACCCGCCGCCATGGACCATAGCGCGCATGGCAAGCACGCCGCCATGGATCACAGCAAGCACGGCAAACCCGCCGCCATGGACCATAGCGCGCACGGCAAGCACGCCGCCATGGATCACAGCGCCCATCGCGCCACGCCAGACTCCGCGGAGCCGGCGGTCGAGCGGGCGCCGGGCGTGGCCAATGTCGCCGAGACGCCCTCGAACCGCCTCGACGAACCCGGGACCGGGCTGGAGAACGTCCCCCACCGCGCCATGCGCTACAGCCAGCTGCGCAGCCTGGAGCCGAACCCCGACACCCGCCCGCCGGAGCGCGAGATCGCCGTCCACCTGACCGGCAACATGGAACGCTATATGTGGTCGTTCAACGGGAAGAAATTCTCGGAAGTGACCGAGCCTTTCATCCTCCATGAGGGCGAGCGGGTTCGCATGACCATGATCAACAACACGATGATGAACCACCCCGTCCACCTGCACGGCATGTTCTTCGAGCTGGACAATGGCGGCGGCGATCATCGCCCGAGAAAGCACACCGTCATCGTCAAACCGGGGGAGAAATTGTCGATCGACATCTCCGCCGATCATGTGGGCGACTGGGCCTTCCACTGCCACCTGCTGTTTCACATGCACGCCGGCATGATGCAGGTGGTCTCGATATTGCCGCGCGGCGAGCGCCGTCCGGCATGACCCGCGATCGGTTCGGAGCGACGGTCATGAGGTTCCGGTTCGTTCTGGCGACGGCGCTCGCCGCCGCCTTCCTGGCCCCGGCCGCGCCGGCGCTCGGCCAGCAGGCGGGTCCCGTCGCCGGCTCGCAGGCGGACCGCTATCACGACCCCGAAGACATGCAGCAAGCGCGCGACCATGTGCGCATGGAGCATGGCGGCATGCCGACCTGGTTCTTCATGCTGGACAAGCTGGAAACCCGCTTCGACGATGACGAGGAAGCGGTCGTCGCGGAGGGCGGCGCGTGGTTCGGCGGCGATCTGAACAAGGCCGTGCTCGAGTTCGACAGCGAATATTCGCTGGACCATGACGAGTTCGAGGAATTCCATGCGGAATTGCTCTGGTCTCGCGCCATCTCTCCCTACTGGGATTTCCGGGCCGGCCTGCGCCACGATTTCGAGCCCGACGATCTCACCCATCTGGCGGTCGGCTTCGAAGGGCTCGCGCCCTATCTACTGGAAGTGGATGCGGCGGCTTATCTGAGCGACCGGGGAGACGGGACGGTCAAGGCGGAGATCGAACACGAACTGCTGCTCACGCAGCGGCTCATCCTGCAGCCGTCGGTTTCGATTTCCTTCTCGTTCCAGGATATTCCGGAGCGGGAGCTGGAGAGCGGCTTCACCGGCGTCAAACCCGGCGTCCGGCTTCGCTACGAGATCGTGCGCGAGTTTGCGCCCTATGTCGGCGTGGAGTGGCGCCGCGCGCTCGGCGGCACGGCAAACCTGGCGAAAGAGAGCGGCGCCGGCAGGGAGAGCGGCTACCTCGTCGCCGGCCTGCGGATCTGGATCTGACGACCGCCGCGCCGGCGTCGCGCAGCCGTCAGTCCTTCTTCTCGCGGAACTTGCGGTGACAGCTGCCGCAGCCTTCCTTGCCGAGGTCGCCGAAGGCGGCCGACATCCGGCCCGCATCGCCTGAGGCGACCGCCGCCTTCATCGCCGCGGCCTTGTCGCCGAGCAGCCCGGCGGCGGCCACGAAGGCGTCCCACTCCTCCCAGATCGACGGCTTCGACTCGGATTTCGGGATCGCATCCGGCCCGGTCCCCTCCGGGAACAGGGACGGGATCGTGGGAGCGCCGGCGGCGATGACGTCCGCCGCCCCGGAGGCCGCCTCCGGCGATCCGCGGCCCCGCTCGACGAAATTCTTCAGCTCGCGCATCGCTCGGCCGAAGGCGTTCATGGTGTCGTGGCGCTTCTCGGCCACCTTTCTCACGCCCTCCTCCATATGCGCATGGCGGTCATGGCCGCTCGCGCCCAGCGAGATGCAGGCCGCCAGCCCGATACCGACCGCCCAGCGCCAATATCCCCTCGCCATCGCGCCGCCTCCCTTGTCCATGGTCCCGCCGCGCATCGTCGTCGCCGAAACGCGCCCCGGTCAAGGCGCATTTTCGCCGCCGCCGCCGGGGTGCGGCAAAATGCCAACACTCAACTTGTCAACGCAGACTATGCTGACATTCTAGGTTGTAAAAAATCGGACGCTTTGCATAGAGCCATGCGGAGCGGCGACGGGGGTGGCGGGCGGCCGCAGATGGGAATGTCGAACATCGGTCTGCGGGCGGTGCTGGCGGCCCTCCTCATCCTCTCATGCGCGCCGGTCGGGATGGCGCGCGCCGCCTCGCCGCCGGCGGCCCCGGAGGGCTTCCGCACCGAAGACGGCAACACCCAGGTGCGGCTCCGCTGGAGCGATCCCGGAGACGCCAGCATCGCCGGCTGGCAATATGCCCGGCGGCTGAGCTGGGGGAGCTTCGGAGCCTGGCGGACGATCCCCGGCGGAACGGCCGCGACGACGACCCACACGGTCACCGGACTCACCAACTATTTCACCTATTATTTCAGGATTCGGGCGGTCAATGCGCATGGGGCGGGCGCGGCCTCGGAGGAGCGAAGCGGCGAGCCCTGGCCCGCGCCGGCCGCCAGGCCGACCGGGTTTCGCGCCATTGCCGGCGACGGGGAGGTCACGCTCCGCTGGGACGATCCCGACGACGCCAGCATCCGGGCCTGGCAATATCGCCAGCGCCGCGCCGACGGCGCCTGGGGCTACTGGCGGAACATGCCCGGCTCCGGGGCCGGGACCGTGCAGCATGTCGTGACCGGGCTCGCCAATGGCGAGACCTGGGTCTTCCGCATCCGCGCGACCAACAATGCCGGCAACGGCTATGAATCGGACGAAGCCTCGGCGACGCCGGCCGCCGCGCGCCCGGCGGCCCCGACCGGCTTCTCCGCCACCGCCGGCGACGGGGAGGCGACGCTGCGTTGGGACGATCCCGGCGACGCCGGGATTACGGGCTGGCGCTATCAACAGCGCCTCTCCGACGCGGCCTGGGGCGAGGAGTGGACCCCGATTCCCGGAAGCGGCGCCGGCACTACGCACTACCGCGTCACCGGGCTCGCCAACGGCGTGCGCTACATCTTCCGCATCCGCGCCGTGAACGCCAGCGGCCCCGGCCCCGCCTCGGCGGAAGTCTCCGCCACGCCGATGCTCGCCGTTCCCGCCGAGCCGACCGGCCTCTCCGCCACCGCCGGCGACGGACAGGTGACGCTCCGCTGGGACGATCCGGGCAACGCCGGCATTACCGGCTGGCGCTATCGCTATCGCAGCACGGGCGGCTGGGGGGCCTGGACCGCCATTCCGGAGAGCGGCCCCGCCACCGCGCGCCACACCGTCGCCGGGCTGGCCAACGGCGTCGCCCACGCCTTCCAGCTGCGCGCGGTCAACGCCGCCGGGGCCGGGCCGGCTTCGGCGGAAGTCTCCGCCACGCCGCTTGCGGTTCCCGCCGGACCGACCGGGCTGACGGCCGAGGCCGGCGACGGGCGGGCGACGCTCCGCTGGGACGATCCCGGCGACGCCAGCATTACCGGCTGGCAGTATGCCTGGCGGACCGACGCCGGCTATGGGGCCTGGACCGCGATATCCGGGAGCGACGCCGCCACCGCGCGCCACACCGTCGCCGGGCTGGCGAATGGCGTCGCCCATGTCTTCCGCATCCGCGCAGTCAACGCCAGCGGGCCGGGGCCGGCCTCGGAGGAAGCCTCCGCCACGCCGCTCGCGGTTCCCGGAAAGCCCGCCGGCTTCGCCGTCCGGGCGGGCAGCGGCCTGCTCCGCCTCTCCTGGTCCGACCCGCAGGACGCCGGCATTGCCGGCTGGCAATACGCCTTCCGGTCTGTCGCAGAGGAGAGCGGCTGGCGGGACATCCCGGAGAGCGGCCCGGCCACTGCGGGCCACATCCTGCGCGGGCTGCTCAACGGCCTCGCGCATCATGTCCGCATCCGCGCGGTGAATGCGAGCGGCCCCGGCCCGGCCTCGGACGAGCTGACGGCCACGCCGCTCGCGGCGGTTCCGCCGAAGCCGACCGGCCTCTCCGCCACCGCCGGCGACGGCCGGGCGGTGCTGGAATGGGACGATCCCGACGACCCCAGCATCGCCGCCTGGCAGCTGCGCCGGAAGCGCGCCGAGGCTCCCTGGGACGCCCGCTGGACCACCATGGCGGGCAGCGACTGGACAACCCGCCGCCATGACATCGCGGGGCTCGAGAACGGCGTCGCCTACCGCTTCCGCATCCGCGCGGTGAACCGGGTCGGCAACGGGCCGGAGTCGGAGGAGGTCGTCGCCACACCGCAACCTCCGCCCCCGGCGGAACCGACCGGCCTCGAGGCGCTGGCCGGCGACGGCCAAGTCGCGCTTTCCTGGGACGATCCGGGCGACGCCACGATTACCGCCTGGCAATATGCCTGGCGGACGGAAGAGGCCGCGCCCGGCCCCTGGCGCGCGATCGCGCCCAGCGACGCGACCACCGCGCGCCACACCGTCACCGGCCTCAAGAACGGCGAGACCTACCGCTTCCGCATCCGCGCCCTGAATGGCGGCGGCCCCGGCCCCGCCTCGGCGGAAGCCGCCGCGACGCCGATGCTCGCCGTTCCCGCCAGGCCCACCGGCCTCACCGCCACGGCAGGCGACGAGCAGGCGACGCTCCGCTGGCCCGACCCCGGCAACGCCAGCATCACCGGCTGGCAATATCAGCATCGCCTGTCGGATGCAGCCTGGGGCAATGGCTGGAGCACGATCCCCGGCAGCGCCGCCCGCACGACCAGCCACACCATCACCGGCCTCACCAATGGTGAGAGCTACAGTTTTCGCATCCGCGCCGTAAACGCCAGCGGTCCGGGCCCCGCCTCAGATGAGACAACCGCCACACCGCTCGCCGCCCCGGCAAAGCCGAAGGGCCTCTCCGCCACCGCCGGCGATGGACGGGTCTTGCTGCAATGGAGCGATCCGAACGACACCAGCATTACCGGCTGGCAATACCAACAGCGCCTGCCGGACGCGACTTGGGGCCAAGACTGGAACCCCATCCCGGACAGCGGCGCCGGCACGACCAGCCACACCGTCAGTGACCTCACCAATGGCGTCGCCCATGTGTTCCGCATCCGCGCTGTAAACGCGAGCGACGCAGGGCCAGTGTCGGAGGAAGTGGCCGCAACTCCGCTCGCGGTTCCCACAAAGCCCACCGGCCTTACCGCCGCTGCCGGCGATGGGCAAGTGACGCTGCAATGGACCGCGCCCGACAACGCCAGCATTACCGGATGGCAGTACCAACACCGGCTGTCGGGCGAGGACTGGAGCGAGGACTGGAACGCTATCCCCGGCAGCCCCGCCAGCACGACCAGCCACACCGTCAGCGGTCTCGCCAACGGCAAGAGCTACAGCTTCCGCATCCGCGCCGTAAACGCCGGCGGCCTCGGCCCCGCCTCGGACGAAGCAACCGCAACCCCGCTCCCCATCCCGGCAAGGCCGAACGGCCTCTCCGCCACCCCCGGCGACGGCCAAGTCCTCCTGCAATGGACCGACCCCGACAATGCCAGCATCACCGCGTGGCAATACCAGCAGCGCCTGCCGGACGCCGCCTGGAGCGAGGAGTGGACCGCCATCCCCGATAGCGGCGCCAGCACGACCAGCCACACCGTCAACGGCCTCGAGAACGGCGCGACCTACGGCTTCCGCATTCGCGCCGCGAACGCCAGCGGTCTGGGCGGCGCTTCAGCAGAAGCGTTGGCGACTTTGCGGGCCGCACTCGCAAGGCCGGCCGGACTTTCCGCTACCCCCGACCGCGGTCAGGTTCTGCTGCGCTGGAGCGATCCGGGCAATCCGGACATCGTCGGCTGGCAATATCAATTTCGCCGGGCGGGCGCAGCGTGGGGCGAGGACTGGACTCATATCGCCGGCAGCGACGCCGCTACTGTGAGCCACGCGGTCGCCGGCCTGCGAAAAGGCGTGACTTACGGCTTCCGCCTGCGGGCGGTTACCCACACGAGCGCCGGCCCGGCTTCGGCGGAAGTCATGGCGGCGCCGCTTGCCACGCCGGATGCGCCCACCGGCCTCACTGCCACCGCCGGCGACGGCCAGGCCCTGCTGCGCTGGGACGATCCGGACGATCCCGGCATCGTCGAGTGGCAATATCAGCGGCGCTTGCCGGATGCGGCCTGGGGCGAAGACTGGATTCCCATGGCAGGCAGCGCGGCCGCCACTACACGCCATACGGTCGTCGGCCTCGCCAACAGCGTGACCTACGGCTTCCGCCTCCGGGCGGCGAACGCCAGCGGTCCCGGTCCGGCCTCCGCAGAGGCGGTGGCGACTCCGCTGGCGGCGCTGGCAAGGCCGACCGGCCTCGTCGCCAGCGCCGGACGCGGCCAGGTGCTGCTGCAATGGAGCGATCCGGGCAATCCCGGCATCTCCGGCTGGCAATATCAATATCGCCGGGCGGGCGCGGGCTGGAGCGCGGACTGGACTCATATTGCAGACAGTGACAGCGCCACCACACGTCATTCGGTCGCCGGCCTCCGAAGAGGCGTAACCTATGGCTTCCGCTTGCGGGCGGTCACCCAGACGAGTGTCGGTCCGGCCTCGGCGGAAGTGATGGCGGCGCCGCTCGCTACGCCGGATGCGCCTATCGGAGTCGCCGCCACCGCCGGCGACGGCGAGGTGTTGCTGCGGTGGGACGGTCCGGACGAGCGTGGTGTCACCGCATGGCAGTATCAGCAGCGGCTGTTGGGCGCGGACTGGCGCGAGGACTGGATCGTCATTCCCGGAAGCGCCGCCGCCACCGCCGCGCACACCGTCACCGGCCTCGAGAACGGCGTGACCTACGGTTTTCGCCTCCGGGCGGAGAACGCCAGCGGCCCGGGGCCGGCCTCGACGGAGGCGATAGCGACGCCGCTGGCGGCGCCCGCAAGGCCGACCGGCCTCACCGCCGCCGCCAGCGACGGCCGGGTCCTGCTGCAATGGGCCGATCCCGGCAATCCCGGCGTCACCGGCTGGCAATATCAATATCGCCGGGCGGGCGCGGCCTGGGGCCAGGACTGGATTCACATTCTGGGCAGCGCCGCCGACACGACCCGCCACACCGTCACCGGCCTCGAAAACGGCGCGACTCACGGTTTCCGCATTCGGGCGGTGACCGGGACGAGCGCCGGCCCGCCGTCGGAGGAGCGGAGCGCGACGCCGCAGGCCTTTCTGCCGGACGCGCCCCAGGGCCTGACCGCCGCACCCGGCGACGGCCGGGTCACGCTCGAATGGCTGGATCTGCGCAATGCGTCCGTGATCGCCTGGCAATACAGCGCCCGAACGGTCGGCCCCCATGGCCCCTGGACCGACATGCCGCCATCGACCGCCACGCGCCACACTGTCACCGGCCTGGTCAACGAGACTCGCTACCATTTCCGCATCCGCGCGCTGGCGGCCGGCGGTCCGGGGCCGCCTTCAGTGGAGGTTGCGGCCACGCCCGAGGCGGCGGCACCGGAGAGGCCCACCGGCCTTGCGGCCGAGCCCGGCGATGGCCGGGTGCTGCTGACCTGGCGCGACCCCGGCAACCCGGCGATTACCAGCTGGCAATATGCCGCCTGGACGACGGACGGGGCGGGCCGGACACCGGACACCGACGCTTGGCGGGACATTGCCGGCAGCGATGCGGCGACGGCGCGTCATGCGGTGGAGGCGCTGGTGAACGGCGCCCTCTATGGCTTCCAACTGCGCGCTATGCGCGGCGGACTTGCCGGTCCGGGATCGGCAGTGGTGGAAGCCCGGCCGCGCGCGGCCGCCCGGCCCGCAGAGAAGCGGCTGGTGGAGCTGGCGCTCACCGGGCTGGCGGGCCGCGTGGCCGCCGGCGCAGCGGCGGCGATCGGCGCGCGCTTCCCGGCCGCGCCGGCCGAGCGCCGCCTCAGGCTGGCGGGGCAGGAGGTCCGGCCGCCTCCCTCGGACCTCGGGAGAGGGCCCGCGCCGGTGGCCTCCGGGGCGCGCCGGATCGACCTCGCCGAACTGCTGCGCACGACTGAGATCGACGGCGGGCGCTGGTCGGTCTGGGGCCAAAGCAGCCTGTCCGATTTCGAGGGCCGGGACGCGGCGGGCGCGCCCTATGGCGGCGCGGTGCAGGCGAGCCATGTCGGGGTCGATCTGCGCTTCGCCGACGGCTGGCTGGCCGGCCTCGCGGTGGCCGAGACCGAGAGCGAGCTGGAATACGCCGCCGGCGACGCCGCCGGGCGCATGGCGGTCCGGCTGCGCAGCTGGCATCCCTATCTGCGCCGCCAGCTCCCCGATGGCGGGCAGGCCTGGCTCGCTCTCGGCAGGGGGCGGGGCGCGCTGGACGCCGCGCTGTCGGGGCGAGAGCCGGAAAGTGCGCGCCTCAGCCTGACCATGGCCTCGGCCGGGCTCAGCCGGCCATGGCGCGAGGCGGGCCGGCTGAAACTCGACGCCACCGCCGAGGGCGGGCTGCTGCAGCTGGAGGCCGACGGCCCCGCGCGGACCGCCGCCGGCGGCGCCTCGGCCTTCGCGGACCGCCAGAGCCTCGGCCTGGAAGCGCGGCTCGAAGGCGACACCCTGTCCGGCTTCGCCTCGGCCCGCCTGCGGCGCAATAGCGGCGCTTTCGGCCTGCGGCTGGCGGGCGGCGTCCGGCTCGCCCGGCCCGCCGCCGGCGAGAGTCTCGACCTTCGCGGCCACTGGCTGGAAGAGCGCTCGGGCAGGGCCTATCGCGAATACGGCCTCTCGGCGACGGCGGCGCTCGCGCCCGCCCGGTCCGGCCTCCGGCTGGCGCTCGCCGCCAGCCATGGCGCGCCGGCGCGCGGCTCCGAGCCGCTCTGGGGCGAGCCGGCGGAACAGGCCGCCCCGCGCCCGGCCAGCCTCGCCGGACGGCTCGGCTGGCGCTTGCGGCGGTCCGCCCTCACGCCCTTCGCGGCGGCGACCGACGACGGCGCGGGCCGGCGCTTCGCGCTCGGCGTCGAGGTCCCGGCGTACCTCGAACTCCTTGCCGAACGCCGCCTCCCCGACGCCGGTCCAACCGAAACCCGCATCGCCGCAAGACTGCAACTCCGGTTCTGAACTCAATCTTGGATCGAGATCAAGCCAGGGTTACGCCCCCGACTCGACGCCCCACCTCAGAGCAGTTCCCGATAGACGGCGAGCGTGCCGGCGCGCATTCGCGCCAGGGTGAAGCGGGCGAGCACATGGGCGCGCGCGCGGGCGGCGAGTTCCGGGCCGGCGGCGGCGAGTGCCCGGCGGATGCCGTCCGCGAGCGCCGCCGGGTCGCCGGGCTTCACCAGCCAGCCGGTTTCGCCATGGCTGAGGATTTCGCGGGCGCCGCCATGGTCGCTCGCCACCGCCGGCAGCCCCATGGCGCCGGCTTCCGCCAGCACCCGCCCGAAGGCCTCGGGCGCCGTCGAGGGGCAGACCATGACATCGCTGGCCGCATAGGCCGCCGCCATGTCGTCCGTCGGGCCGGCGAAGCGCACCGGCAGGCCGCGCGCCAGACCTTCCAGCTCGCGCCGCCAGGCCTCCCGCCCCCGGTCGGAGCCGACGAACACGGCGAGCAGCCGGGCGTCGGCGAGCCGGCGCAGCGCCTCGATCAGCACCGCATGGCCCTTCAGCCGGGTGAGCCGTCCCGGCAGCAGCAGCACCGACATGCCTTCCGGCGCGCCCCAGGCGGCGCGCATGGCGGCGCGCGCGCGCCCCGCCACGGCGGCGGGATCGAAGACCTCCGGGTCGATGCCGCGATGCACGATGCGCAGCCGCGCGTCCGGGCATCCATACAGGCTGCGGACATAGTCGGCGATGAAATCCGAGACCGCGATCACCCGGTCGCCCCCGGCCATGACGGCGTTCCAGCGGCGCTTGGCGGCGCTCCGGGCGCCATAGGCGCCGTGAACGGTGGTGACGAAGGGCACGCCCGCGCGGCGCGCCGCCGCCCGCGCGCTCCAGGCCGGCGCGCGCGAGCGCGCATGCACCAGGTCCACCCCCTCGCGGGCGATCAGCCGGCGCAGCCGGCCCGCATTGCGAACCATGACCAGCGGGTTCTTGCTGTGGACCGGAAGCCGGATGTGATCCTCGCCGAGCCCGGCCGCCATCCGCCCGCCGGCGGAGACGACCAGCGCCCGCGCGCCGGCTTCGCGGAGCGCGGCGGCGATCTCCAGCGCGCCGCGCTCCACCCCGCCCGACTCCAGCGCGGGCAGCACCTGCAGCACGGTACGGCCGTCGAGGCGGGGAAGGGCGATGGGTTTTGGCATAGCGGGCGTGTATCTCAAAGGCGTCAGGCGCGGAGCCCGGCCTGCCCTTACACCACCTCGTCCCCCCGCGAGACGGTTTCGCCGTAGCGGGCGAGGGAGGGGGGCTTCAGGCCGGCGTAGGCGCGTTCGATGGCGGCGGCCGTCGCGCGGTTTTCGCGTTCGAAGAGGCTGTTGCCGGCGAGGTCGCTCTCCACCAGCAGCGGGCCGAACGCCTCCACCTCCAGCACCCAGACGGCCTGGGCGACGCCCAGCTCCTCCAGCCAGTGCGCCGCCCGCACGCGCCGCACGCCGCGCCCGAGCAGCGCGCCGGTGCCGTAGCCGACGGTGGTGAGATAGACGGCGCCATGGGGCGCGAAATGCTCGCGATAGTCGGCCTCCGACATGCCGCCCTTGCCGACGATCACCTTCGCGCCGGAAAGCTCGAAGAAGCGCGCCATGTAGCGCGAGAAGCGGAAGCTCGCCGTCGCCGTCACGGCGCCGAGCCGGAAGGAGCCGTCGGCCCCGACGCTCGCCGCCGGGGAGCAATGGAAATTGACATTGCTGAGCGCGCGCAAGTCCACCGGCGGGTCCATGCCCTCGTCCACCATCCGCCGGTAGAGCCCCTCCCGGCCGGTATAGATGACGCCGTCCAGATAGACGACATCGCCGATCGCCAGATCGGTCAGCGCTTCCGCCGTCGCCGGCGCGCTCAGGCGGTGCGTGCGAGCGGCGCCTGCCATGCGATCGTCTCCCGGCGCATATAGGGGGTGAACCAGCGCGGATCGCTGCGATAGTCGATCCGCCCGTCGGCATGAACGCGCGCCGTCGCCCGGCGCGAGGACAGGCAGAAGCAATGCACGCTCATCGGCATCCCGCCGGTGTGGGTGTAGCCGACCTCGATATGGCAATCGACCACCATGGAGGTTCCGACAAAGCCCATCGGCCCCATGCCGATATTGTTGCCGAGCGCCTTCAGCTCCTCCTCCAGCCGGGCGATGCCGGGGTCGGGATTGGGCTCGCCCACGGGGCGGAGGCACGCGGCCTGCTTGCCGAGGACCATGGCGGTGTCCTTGGAGCCGCCGAGCCCGACGCCGACGATCGCCGGCTGGCAGGCGAGCCCGCGCCGCCCGAACTGCACCAGCGTATCCAGGAAGAAGCGCTTGATCCCGTCCACGCCGTCGGCCGGGAAGAGCATCCGGTAGTCGGTGCCGAACAGGCCGCCCTTGTGCACCGTGGTGAGCTCGATCCAGTCCGCGTCCGGCTCGAAGCTGTATTCGATCTCGGGCGCATTGACGCCGACATTGTTGTCATGGTCGGTGCGCCAGAGCGGATGCACGCGGTTGGGGCGGAGCGGCACGGCGTGCGTCGCGTCGGCCGTGGCCGCGCGGATCGCCTCTTCCAGCGCGACGAAGCCGCCCTGGGGCCGCGCCTCGTTGCCGGCCTTCACATAGAAGCGCGGCACGCCCGTGTCGGCGCACATGGCGCGGCGGTCGGCCTCCGCCGCCTCCCAGTTCTGCAGCATCGCCTCCAGCACGAAGCGCGACAGCTCGTGGCGCTCCTCGGCCAGCATGGCGCGGATGCCGTCGCGATAGTCGCGCGGAATGTCGATCGCCGCCCGGGTCATGATTTCCAGGGCGGCGTCGTGCAACAGCGTGCGGGCGATCTCGGCCATGGGGTTCCGAATAGGCGCGCCGGCGCCTTGCGTCAACCGTCCGCGCCGAGCGGGAAGGTGTCGGGCGGGGCATGTTCGTAGGGCAGGGCAGTCAGGTCGGCCGGCCCCCAGTCCGGCGTGTCGATGATGACGATGGCGGCCGCCAGCGGCTCATAGACCTCGCGAAAATGCGTCTTGGAGCGCAGCAGGATGTAGCGGAAATCGTCGGGAGAGAGGTCGAACTGCGTGAAGCAGTCGAGGTCGATGGCGGAGTAGTTGGCGGAGATGAGCGAAATCCACATGTCGCCGGCGCGCACCAGCGCCGAGGGGCCGAGCGACAGCTCCCTGCCGGTCTTCAGCGGCCCGCCGATGCGAAAGCGCTTCTCGCCCGCCTGCAGCACCTCGACCTCGGCCTCGATCGGCCCGCCGGCCTTCTCCGACGACCGGCCGGCGAAGCGGAGGCGAAGCCGCGCGCCCGGTCCGGCCGCCACGCAGGCCGCCGCCGCGTCGGGATCGCAGAGGAAGGGCGCATAGGCCGGCCCCATGCCGCGCGCCAGCATCTCGCGCAGCACCCAGCTGCTGTCGTTCATGCGGTCGGCATGCTCCAGCAGGCAGACCGGCGCGCCCTCCGTCGCCTCGGCCCGGTCCAGCCCGTCCGCGAGCGAGTGCACCAGCTCGCGGCGAAAGAGGCGGAAGCGGTTGAGCCGGCATTGCTCGGCCAGATCGTCGGCGGCCCGGCGGGCGAGCGCCTCATCGCCGTCGGCCACCGCGACGACGCTCATGCCGGTGTCCGGCGTGTCGGCATAGGCGAAGCCGCAGAACACCGAGACATCGAGCAGCGCCGGCTCGCGCGCCTGCCAGGCCGCCGCCTGGCGCTTGATGTCGGCCAGCGGGCGGAGGCTCGTGGCGGTGAAGATGCTGGGCAGCATGACGCCGGGCTTCGCCAGCGCCATCGCCGGGCGCGCCCGCCCGCGCATCGCCGCCAGCAGGATGCGCGCGGCGCGCCGCCCGGTCTCGGCCATATCGACATGCGGGCTGGAACGGTAGCCGGTGACGACATCCGCCGCTTCGATGACCTCCGGCCCGAGATTGCCATGCAGGTCCATGGCGCAGGCGACCGGGAAGCCTGGGCCGGCGGCGGCGCGGATCGCGGCCAGCACATGGGCGTCGGCCTTGCGATTGGCGGGCGTGGCGAGCGCGCCATGCAGGTGGAGCAGCAGCCCGTCGAGACCGTCGAGGCCCGCGACGATCTCCGCCGTATAGCGTGCGAGCGCCTCTTCGCTGGCCGAGGCGGCCGCGCCCGCGCCGACCGCCACGATGCCCTGCATCGCCGCGCCCTCGGCCTCGCAAATGTCGATGAAGCCGCCGAGCGCGGTATTGGCGCCGCGATTTCCGTCGATGACCGCCGCCCCGCGCAGCGCGCCTTCCTCGAAAACCTCGACGCCGGTCGTCTCCGGCAGGAAGGTCACCGATTCGAGGCTGAACTCGGCAAGCCCGAGGCGCATGGCTCTATCCTCTTCCCGGCTTCAAGGCCCGACTCTGATGACGTCAGCGGCCCCATGCAAGAGCGGGCGCCGGGAAGGTCACACTCCCCAAGCCGTGCTCACGCGAAGCAAGGATCGGCTATTCGCCCGGAAGCCTGTCGAAATCGTCCTGCGTGCAGTGCCGGTGGCTATCGCCATGGCATATTTCAAAATCGTTCAGATCTTTGGCTTTCAGGATATTTCCGCATTGCTTGTTGGTCAAACCGTGAAGATTGGCATGGCAGCGGTCGCCACTGGCTGACGGTTCATACTCCAACCTGACCCGTGTCGAAATTTCACGATCTATTAGTTCCCATTCGTTATCTGTCAATCTCCAAAAAATTACAGGGTCCCCTGATACGTTGGAGTAGAATCTGTATATATGCTCGCATTCTGTTCCAGAGCATTGCTTGGCACACCGCACGTCAACGACGGAAACTCCCCCGTTTCCCGATGAATTCTTGAAAGCAAGGCTCGTGAATCTTCCGAGCTTTCGTCTGAAATGCTTCGGATGAAGAAGTCGGATAACTTCCATTCCAGACATTCTATGAATGCTCCCGCTTCATCCAAGTCAACATTTTCCTTTTCATAGAGGCTTTCCCCATTCCTCTCGTGCAGCAGATCGAGTCTGCCGTTTGTGCCGCAAAAGACATCCACAAGATCCTCGCCGCGATAGCCTGAAACCAGGATACCGCCCTCCACATCCGGGAATGCCTCTATTTCGCCTGCGCCATGTTCCACAAATAGCAAACTGACTTTCAGCGCTAACTTGACAGTATCCGCGCCAGCAGGATTCCCTCCACCATAATGCCAACCCTTAGGCAGTTGCGCGAAAGAAAGTATTTGTCTGCGAGCGTTGCGGTAGATATCTCGCTTGTAGTGGAGCAAATAATCAACCCGCATGACAGCGGCTGTGCGGCCACTATCGAAAGTAGAATGATAGCCGACATTCGAAATTACGTTCGAGTTCTCATAACTTATATCACTCATCGGTATTTCCTTCATACAATCGATCTCTAATATCACCCATTATCATAATAGACTGTCCCGTTTGCTCCTCAAATTCTTTAATGCCAACGCTTAAATTCGCAGCAAGCGTTTTGGCGGTAATGTAAGACATGTGAAGCTTTCCCAAAGGCTTCTCATCCACCATGATTGTCATATGCATATCGGATAACGACAAAGTAATCGAAAATCCATTGAAATATATGGATCGCGTATCAGTTTCCGCATCGCTATCGGACGCTGGTTCAATGGCCGGTGACTGTGTATCGTCCATCGGTTCTGCCTCTATAGAGCTTCTGCAACTACCCGGCAATCGACGCGCGGGTCTTGCCGAAGCTCAGCCTTCCCGTTTTCCGGTTCCTCGCAGCTTGCACCATATCGCAGCTTGGTGACAAGCCAGATATGGTCATCTTGTCGCAGATTGGCAAGTGTGGACAAGAGGCCCGGACGTGTTTGGGAGCCGGCAAGCCCGAGGCGCATGGTTCCGTCTCCGTGATGCTGGCGTCGGCGCGGGAATGGCATCATGCTTGGCCCGATCGCGCAACAATGAGAGAAGCCATGCTGTCCGACGCGCCCGAGACCCGGACCTTCGTTACCCATCTGGAATGCGGCTATACCGGCGAGCGGCTGGAGGCCGACCGGCTGCACAATCTCTCCGCCGCCGGCAAGCCGCTGCTGGTGCGCTACGATCTGGAGGGCGCGGCGGCCGACATGACCCGCGAGGCGCTCGCCGCCCGCGCGCCCACCATGTGGCGCTACCGCGAGCTGCTGCCGGTGCGCCGGCGCGAGAATATCGTGTCGCTGGGCGAGCAGATGACGCCGCTGGTGCCTCTGCCCCGCGCCGGCGAGGGCCTGTTCGTCAAGGATGAGGGCCGGCTGCCGACCGGCTCCTTCAAGGCGCGCGGCCTGGTGATGGCGGTCTCCATGGCGAAGGAGTTGGGCGTCGAGCGCATCGCCATGCCCACCAACGGCAATGCCGGCGCGGCGCTCGCCGCCTATTGCCGGCGCGCCGGCATCGAGGCCTTCGTGTTCTGCCCGGCGGACACGCCGGAGGTCAATGTGCGCGAGATCGCGCTGCAGGGCGCGGAAGTCTGGCGGGTGAACGGCTATATCGACGATTGCGGCCGGCTGGTCGGCGAGGGCCGCGACGCGATGGGCTGGTTCGACTGCTCGACCCTGAAGGAGCCCTATCGCATCGAGGGCAAGAAGACCATGGGGCTGGAGCTGGCCGAGCAGTTCGGCTGGACCTTGCCGGACGCGATCTTCTACCCCACCGGCGGCGGCACCGGCCTGATCGGCATGTGGAAGGCGTTCGCCGAACTGGAGGCCATCGGCCTGATCGGCCCCGAACGCCCGCGCATGATCGCGGTGCAGGCCGAGGGCTGCCAGCCGATCGTGCGCGCCTTCGAGCGGGGGGAGCGCCACGCCGAACGCTGGGAGGATGCGGACACCATCGCCATGGGCATCCGCGTGCCGGCGGCGCTCGGCGACTTCCTGATTCTCGACGCAGTGCGCGAGAGCGGCGGCTGGGCCATGGCCGTGCCGGACGAGGAGACCCTGGCCGCCCAGGCCGACATGGCGCGCGAGGAAGGGCTGCTGCTCTGTCCCGAGGGCGCGGCCACCTACGCCGCCTGGCGGCGCGCCCGGGCCGACGGGCGGCTCGCGCCGGGCGCGCGCGCCGTGCTGTTCAACTGCGCCACCGGGCTGAAATATCCCATGCCGGAGATGGAGCGCCGGCTCGACCGCCATGCGCCCATCGACTGGCCGTCAATGGGCGCCTGACGCCGCCGGCCGCGTCAGCCCACCTGGTTGCGCGGCACGTCGCGGAACGGGCGGTCGGTGTCGTGGCGCGGCTCCTTGGGCATGCGCAGGATGCGCTCGGAGATGATGTTGCGCTGGATTTCGTCCGTGCCGCCGGCGATCGAGATCGCGGGCGTCGAGACCAGAATCTCGGCCACCACGCCGCCGCTGCCCTCGTCCTCGCCGGAGAGCATGGCGTCCGGGCCGGCGATCGCGGTGTGGGCGCGCGCGCAGGCCCGCGCGACGATGCTGGCCGCGAGCTTGCCGATCGAGCCTTCCGGCCCTTGCGGGCGGCCCAGCTCCTGCGCGGCGCGGGCGCGCCGGGCGGCCCACTCCGCCGAGCGCGCCAGGATCAGCGCCTTCGCCACCTCCTGGCGCACGGCGGCGTCCTCCCAGCGCCCGGCGGCGCGGGCGCGCTCCACCAGCAGATCGGCGCGCCCGGCGCGCTGCGGATACCAGACATAGGGCGCCATGGCGCTCGCGATCTCGGCGCGCTCCTCGACATAGATGCGCTCCGGGCGGTCCGTGGCCTCGCCCCAGCGGCGCACCCCGTCCGCGCCGCGCCGCTCATGCATCAGCGTGGTGGTCGCCACCTTCCACCCTTCGCCGAGCTCGCCGATCCGGTATTCCGGCTCCACCACGGCGTCGGTCATGAAGACCTGGTTGAAGGAGGCGTGGCCGTTCATCTGGCGCAGGCGGTTCACCTCCACCCCCGGCTGCTTCATGTCGAGCAGGAAGTAGGTGAGCCCCTTGTGCTTCACCGCGTCCCAGTCGGTGCGCGCCAGCAGCAGGCCGAAATCGGCGTGATGGGCGCTGGTGGTCCAGACCTTCTGGCCGTTGACGATCCATTTGCCGTCGCGGAGGTCGGCGCGCGTCGCCGCGCCGGCCAGGTCGGACCCGCTGCCGGGCTCGCTGAACAGCTGGCACCAGGTCTCCTCGCCGGTCAGGATGCCGCGCAGGAAGCGGCGCTTGTGCAGCTCCGAGCCATGTTCGAGGATGGTGGCGGCGGCGAGCACGCGAATGCCCGTCTTGGCCACGCCGACCGCGCCCAGCCGGTCGAACTCCTCCTCCACGACAGGCGTCATGCCGACCGGCAGGCCGCGCCCGTGCCACTCTTTCGGCCAGTGCGGCATGCCCCAGCCGGAATCGACCAGCATGTTGCGCCACTCCATCAGCCCGCGGCCGGTGTCCCAATGCTCTTCCAGCCAGGCGCGGACTTCCGCGCGCACCTCCGCTTCGGTCGTCATGTCAGGCGCTCCAGTGTTGCAACATGCGCTCGCGATGCTCGTCCGCGCCGCCGAGAAAGACCTCGCTCGACTTGGCGCGCTTGAACCAGAGCTGCGTGTCGTTGTCATGGGTGAAGCCGATGCCGCCATGCATCTGCACGGCGTGGATGGCGGTCTGCATATAGGCCTCGGAGGCCGCCGCCTTGGCGAGCGAGGCGAGCGCGGAGAGGCTCTCGCCACCCGCCTCCTCCCCGTCCCCCCCGTCGGCCGCCGCTGCGGCGTAGCAGGCCGCCGCCCTGGCGAGCTCGACCTCCAGCAGCATGTCGGCCGCCTTGTGCTTGGTGACCTGGAAGGAGGCGATCGGGCGGCCGAACTGCATCCGCATGGAGACATATTCGAGCGCGTCCTCGCGCAGCCGCTCGGCCCCGCCGACCATCTCGCCGGCGAGGCAGATGGCCGCGATGTCGAGCGTGCGCTCCCAGGCCGGGCCGCCGGCGTCCGGCCCGCCGAGCAGCTCCGCCGGCGCATTCTCGAACTCGAAGGCCGCCATCCGGCGCGTGGGGTCCATGACCTGCAGCGCGCGGCGCGCGAGCCCCGGCGCGTCGGCGGGCAGGCTGAACAGGCCGAGCCGCCCGTCCGGCAGCCGCGCCGCTGCGATCGCCAGGTCCGCCGCCATGCCGTCCAGCACATGGCTCTTCCGCCCGGTCAGCCGCCAGGCGCCATTGTCCGGCGTCGCGGCCATGGCGAAGGCGTCCGCGCGCCAGCCGGCGCCGGGTTCCGCCGCGGCGAGCGCGGCGACGGTCCCGCCGCCGGCCAGGCCCGGCAGCAGGGCCTGCTTCTGGCCCTCGTCGCCGGCCTCGGCGATGGCGGTGGCGGCCAGCACGCTGGAGCCGAAAAAGGGCGAGGGCAGCAGCGCGCGTCCGGTCTCCTCGGCAGCGATGGCAAGCTCGGAGACGCCGAAGCCGGCCCCGCCATAGGCTTCCGGGATGTGGATCGCCGCCACGCCCAGCTCTTCGGCCATCTCGCGCCAGACCTCGGCGTCGTAGCCCGTCTCGGTCTCCACCGCCCGGCGCACTTCGCTCGCGGGCGAGCGCGCCTCCAGGAAGCGGCGCAGCATGGAGCGGAATTCGGTCTGCTCCTCGGAGAAGCTGAATTTCATCGCGGGCGCCCTCAGGCCATGGCGGAATAGTCGGTGGGGTCCATGACGATGCTCTCGATGGAGGCGACCAGCGAGCCGTCGCGCTCGCTCTCGGCTCGCGCCGCCTGCCATTCCGGGTCGTCGCGGAAGGCCGCCCAGGCGCGCTGCATCTGGGCGGCGTCGTCGAATGTGCAGAGATAGATCAGCTTGTTCGCATCCGCCCGGTCGATCCAGAACCCGGCGACGCCGACGCCATGGCGGGCGAACAGCCGCAGCGTGTGGTCGCGAAAGCGCGCATTGAGCGCGTCGATCTTGCCGGGCGCGGCATTGTAGGTGCGCAGTTCGTAGAGCATGGCGGAGAGAGCCTTTCGACGGCGATTGAGAGTGGCGGCGCGCCCGCCGGTCCGGTCGCCTGCAATGGGCGCCGGAAGCGGTCGGGCGGCGCCGGGCCGGCGGGAATCTCCGCGCGGCTACGCCTCCGGTTCGAGGCGGAGCGCGGCGGAGTTCATGCAGTAGCGCAGGCCTGTCGGCGGCGGCCCGTCGGGGAACACATGGCCGAGATGCGCGTCGCACCCGGCGCAGAGCACCTCCGTGCGGGTCATGAACCAGCTGCGGTCGGTCTTCTCCGCCACCGCCTCGGGCGCGACCGGCTGCCAGAAGGAGGGCCAGCCGGTGCCGCTGTCGAACTTGGTCCCGCTCTCGAACAGCGGGATGTCGCAGCACACGCAACGATAGACGCCCGGCGTCTTGGTGGCGTGATAGGCGTTGGCGAACGGGCGTTCGGTGCCGTGGCGGCGCGTCACCCGATATTGCTCCGGGGTGAGGCGGGCGCGCCATTCGGCGTCGCTCAGCACGGTCCGCGGTCGGTCGAGAATGTCGGTCATGGCTTGCAGGCCCCTCGCGGCGGGAACGCCGCCATCTTCCGCCAATCGCCGGCCATTGCAAGCGGCGCGGGCGCGCTGGGCGTCAGAGAGCGCCGGCGGCTTCGGCCTTGGCGCGCCGGGCCGCGAGGCGCTCGCGCTGGCGGTTCTTGTCGATGACGAAGCGCACATGCCGGGCGCGCCCGACCTGGCCGAGCGCATCGCAGACATCGGCCTCGAGCGTGATCCGCCGGCCATCGACCTCGGCGACATGCGCGCAGACCTCGATCCACATGCCGGCGAGCGTCGGCCCCAGATGGTCGAGCTCGACCCGCGCGCCGACCGTGTCCTCGCCCTCGTCGAGATGCGCCAGCAGCAGGTCGCGGCAGGCGCGCTCGATCCAGGCCAGCATCCAGGGCGTGGCGAGCACCCGCAGCTCCTCGCCCATGAAGTCGATGGTCTGGTCCGCCGCCACATCGGTGCGGCAGCTGCTTTTCAGGCCCGGCGCCAGAGTGGGTTTCATGGATATGTCCCGGTTCTGCTGCTGCAAGCGGAAGCGCCATGGTTGGACAGGCGGCGCGTCCATGCAAGACTTTCGGCCGCCGAAACCGAATCGGGGAAGCGATGGCGACGGTCCTGATCGACCTGAAGGGCCCGGTGCGCGAGGTGCGCCTGAACCGCCCGGAGAAGCGCAACGCGCTCAACCGCGAGATGCTGGACGGGCTGCTCGCGGCCTTCCGGCAGGCGCCCGATCCGGCGGAGCGGGTGACGGTCATCCGCGCCGAGGGGCCGGCCTTCTGCGCCGGCATGGACCTCCGCGAGCGCGCCGGAACGCTCGACACGGACAGCCCGATCGAGGCGGTGCTGGACGCCGTGCAGCATTATCCGCTGCCGGTGGTGGCGGTGGTGCAGGGGGACGCGATCGCCGGCGGCAACGAGCTGGCGCTGCACGCCGACCTTGTCATCGCCGCCGAGAGCGCGCGCTTCGGCATGTCGCTGGCGCAGATCGGGCTGGTCCCGACCTGGTTCCTCGCTAAGAAGATCGTCGAGACCGGCGGCCCGGCGGCGGCGCGCGAAATGCTGCTCCTGGGCGACCCGCTGCCGGCGGCGCGGATGCAGGCGCTCGGCATGATCTATCGGGCGGTCCCCGACGAGGCGCTCGAGGACGAAGCGGCGACGGTCATCGCGCGTCTGGCCGCCAATGCGCCGCTCTCCATGAAGGCGATGAAGGCGGTGATGCTGCGCCAGATGGCGTTCCGCGACACAATACCGCATGACGATCTGCTGCCGCTGCTGCGCGCCGCCCGGCTCTCGCGCGATGCGCAGGAGGGCATCGCCGCCCGGCTGGAGAAGCGCCCGGCGCGCTTCACCGGCGAATAGCCATGGCGGTGCGGCTCGCCAAGCCCTGGCGGCGACTCGACGCCGGGGCGCTCGCCGCGCTCACCGGCCAGCTCGGCGTCTATCAGCTCTCGGACGATGGCCGGACGGTGCGGGCGATCTGCCGGGTCGATGCGCGCTCGCGCTTCGGCTTGCGCGGCGAGCTTGCCGGCGAGCTGGAGCGGCGCGGGCCCGGCCTCTTCTTCCGCCTGGAGGTCACCCACCAGCCGCGCACCCGCTGGCTGGAGCTGCTGATGGTCCACCGGGCCGACCATGGCCGGCTGCCGGACTGGAACCCGCCCGAGGACGCATACGGCCTCGGACGGCTGAGCCTCGCCTGACGACCGAAGGGAAGGACGCCCCGCCTCATGGACCTTGCGCTCAGCGACGAGCAGAAGCTGCTCCAGGACCAGATGCGCCGTTTCGTGCGCGAGGAAATCCTGCCGCTGGAAGACGGGCTCGACCCCGACGCCGACATCCTGGAGCCGGAAGACCATGCGCGCCTGGCCGGCAAGGCCCGCGAGATGGGCCTTCTCGGGCTCGATATCCCGCCCGAATTCGGCGGCCCGGATGTCGATATCGTGACGCGCACGCTGCTCGCCGTGGAGATGTCGCAGCATCGCGCCGGCCTCTATGCGCCCTGCTACAACGTGTTCGGCGGCGCGGGTCTGGCGCAGCTGTTCGAGGCCAATGAGGACCAGAAGCAGCGCTTCCTGCTGCCCATGCTGCGCGGCGAGAAGAAGACCTTTTTCGGCCTGACGGAGCCTTCCGGCGGCTCCGACCCGGCGCGCGCCATCCAGACGCGCGCGGTGCGCGACGGCGACGAGTGGGTCATCAACGGCGCCAAGATGTTCATCTCCGGGGCCGACCGGGCGGATTTCGGCCTGGTCTTCGCCCGCACCGACCCGACGCGCGGCCGCGGCGGCGTGACCTGCTTCATCGTCGAGACCGCGACCCCCGGCTTTCATGTGCGGCGCATCGTGCACACGCTGCGCGCGGCGCGCTACGCCACCGAGCTGCAGTTCGAGGACATGCGCGTGCCGCACGCCAATGTGCTGGGCGAGGTGAATGGCGGCTTCGCGATCGCCAACGACCGCGTCTCGCGCCAGCGCATCCCCTATGCGGCGACCTGCATCGGGGTGGCGATCAAGGCCCAGGAGCTGGCGATCGCCTATGCCGGGCTGCGCGAGACCTTCGGCGACAAGCTGGCCCACCGCCAGGGCATCCAGTGGATGGTGGTCGAGAACGAGATCGATATCCGCCAGGCGCTCTGGCTGACGCTCGCGGCCGCCGACAAGGCCCGGCGCGGCGAGCCGTTCCGCACCGAGTCCGCCATCGCCAAGATCGTCGCCACCGAGGCGTCGGGCCGGGTGGTGGACCGGGCGATGCAGATCCATGGCGGCTACGGCGTCACCAAGGACCTGCCCTTCGAGCGCTGGTATCGCGAGATGCGCATCCGGCGCATCGGCGAGGGCCCGAACGAGGTGCAACGCCACATCGTCGCCCGCGACCTCTTCGCCAGCCCGCTGCGCTAGGGCATGGGGTCGATTGACAGGGGTGGGACGGGCGGCCACCATGGCGCGGGCTCCGACCTGTGAGACGATTATGAAGACGCCGTCGCTGATTTACGTCGAGAACGACGACCATGGCCTCTCCCTGAAATTCGTGCGGCAACGGCCGCCGCGGAAGAAAAGGATCGTCTTCGGCTGGTATGGCGGTAAATTCACCCATCTCGACTGGCTGCTCCCCTTGCTGCCGGAGGCGCATCATTATTGCGAGCCGTTCTCCGGCTCTGCCGCAGTCCTGCTCAATCGCGAACCGGCGGCGGTCGAAACCTACAACGATATCGATGGTGACGTAGTCAATTTCTTCAAGATTCTGAGAGATCGGCCTAACGATCTGATCGACGCGATATCGCTGACTCCTTTTTCGAGAGAGGAATATTATAGTGCAATTTATGAAACGACGGAAGATATTCCGGCCCTGGAGCGCGCCCGCCGCTTCTATATCCGGGCCCGACAAACCCGCACCGGTCTTGCGCAAACGGCGACGCTCGGCAGGTGGGCCAACTGCAAGAATACCAGCCGCGCCGGCATGTCCGGGGTCGTGTCCCGCTGGCTGGGAGGCATCTCTGCGCTACCGGACGTGGCGGAACGTCTGTCTCGCGTGCAAATCGAGAATCGTCCGGCGGAAGATGTCATCAAATTGTATGACGACAGCAGCACGCTATTCTATTGCGATCCTCCCTATCTTCACGAAACACGAGGAGATACGAAAGCTTACGGATTCGAGATGATCGACAGCGAGCATCGACAACTGGCCGACGTCCTGAACTCCATCAAGGGGAAAGCGGCCGTTTCCGGATATCGGTGCGACCTGATGGACAGTCTTTACGAAGGCTGGCGGCGTTTCGATGCGCCCAAGAAATATGCACATTCGATCAAGAAGATACGCCAGGAATGCCTGTGGATGAATTATTGAGAGATCCATGGGCCGGAGCATCAATTACGCGGAGGTGGCGGAAATGCTGGCAGCGGCGTTCAAAGTCGCCGAGCACAATTTTTTGAATAACGATTTCCCTCGCGTGAATGATGAGGTCGCGGCCTGTTGCCAGATTTTGTTTCAGTCGAACACCCAGGCATTTCGCGAAGCGCTTGTCGGATGCTGTCTGGCGCGTCTCCATGATCGTGAGATCGATGTTGCGTTACCATATATGAATCAGGGCGAGTTGGCTTATAATGGTCGAACCCTGGACGAGAGAGTGGTGAATCCGTTTTTTCGGGAAAAGGAGATACCATGCTCGAAGGGACCGTTCTTGTCGGTCTTTCGTCGCAATGTCCGGTTCGCGCCGGAGACCGGCGATGGCGTGCGGGACAAGAATGCGTTTCGGGCAATGTTGCGATTCCTAGAAGTGCTGCGAGGGCAGGGCGAGCTGGAAGCGGAGCAATCGTTGCAATATCTGCTTTGCAAATTTATCGAGCATCGGGAGGAGTCACGAATTATCCTGCTTCATGTTCGTCGGCTAAGTTTGAATCAATATGAAATATTGCTCCGCAATCTGCTGGCAATTCCGAGCGGCGGTCTTTTCCCTCTGATCATGTCGGTGGCCATGTTTCGATCTATCTCGCGGTCTCATGACTTGGGCTGGGAGGTAAAGTGGCAAGGTATCAATGTTGCCGACGCAACGGGGGGCGCGGGAGGAGACATTTCGATCCTGCGGGCGGGCGAGCCGGTCCTGACCATCGAGGTGACGGAGCGCGAGGTGGACGATGCTCGCGTCAGATCGACATTCTCGACCAAGATATTGCCGCAAAATATAGAGGATTACCTGTTTCTGGTGACCAACAGACCGCCGACGGAGGAGGCGAAGCGGTTGGCGGAATCCTATTTCGGTCAGGGGCATGAGATCGGCTTCGCCCCTATCGTGGAATGGGCGAGCAGCATCCTGACGGTTCTCGGCCCGGCAGGCCGCGCCGGGTTCACCGAGAACATGATCGAGCTTCTGGAGGGCGCCGACATTCCGGCCGCGCTGAAGGTCGCATGGAACGAACAGGTCCGGGCGGTCACGGCGCCGGGGGCAAGCTGACGGCAGGGAGTCCGCTGCGATGGGCTGAGCGCGCGCCTCAGGCGGCCTCGACCGGCTCCCGGCCCGCGATGGTGGCGCGGTGCATGATGCGGCGCTTTGCCGGGTCGTAGGGCGTGACGCGGTGGACGGTGCAGCGATTGTCCCAGAGCAGTGCGTCATGCGCGCGCCAGCGGTGGCGATAGACGAAGCGCTCATCGTCCAGGAACGCCTCCAGCCGCGCGATCAGCGCCGCCGCCTCCGGCGCCTCGAGCCCCTCCACCGCATCGTTGTAGATCGGGCTGATATAGAGCGAGGCCTCGCCGGTCTCCGGGTGGCGGCGGACCATCGGCTGCCAGACCGGCGGCATGCGCGCGCGCTCCTCCTCGGTCAACGGCCGGAGCGGCTTCAGCCGGTGCAGATTCTCGAAATCGTGGCGCGCCCGGCGGCCCTCGACCTGGCGGCGCAGCGCCTCGGGCAGCGCGCGCAGCACGGCCGCCATGTTCGCGAACAGCGTCTCGCCGCCCTCGTCGGTCACCTCCACCCCGTGCAGCAGCGAGCCGATCGACGGGCGCTTGCGATAGCTGCTGTCGGTGTGCCAGCGCCGGGCGAGCGAGATCTGGTGCTGCGTCGGGTGGTCGGGCGGCGTGATCCGGCCCTCCTCATCGACATTCGAGACCCGGAACAGCTCCGGCAGGCGTTCGGAGCGGATGATGTTCTGGTGGAACACCTCCAGCGCGCCGAACCGCCGCGCAAAGGCCAGCAGCGCCTCGTCGGCGAGCGGCTGGTCGCGGAACAGCAGCACCTTGTGGCGCATCCAGGCGGCGTGAATCTCCGCGAACAGCGCGTCGGAGACGGGACCCGCAAGGTCCACGCCCCGGATCTCGGCGCCGATCTCCGGCGCGAGCGGTCTTGTCTCAAGCATCGGTGAACGCGAACCCCATGGCGCGGGCGTGATAGAACAGGCCGCCATCCTGCACGATCAGGAAGAGCGCCCGCTCCGGGCCCCGGTTGTGGTGCGAGTGCGACGCCACGGGCGGCGTGATCGTCGTCGCCCAGGGCGCCCAGCCCTTCCGCCGGCCGTCCACCACCGAATGGCAGCCGGCGCCCTGCACGATCAGGCTGACGGCGACGGAATTGTGCCGGTGCGCGCGCTGGCTCTGGCCCGGCTCCAGCGCATTCATGGCGCAGGTGAGCGTCGGCAGCGCGTTGCGCGTCGCCTCCTGGCGGGCGGCGGAGAAGATCAGCGCCGAGCCGGGGATCTCCTCGCCCCGCCCGGTGCGCATCAGCAGATCGACCTGGGCGGCGATCTCGGCGGCGGGATAGTGCACGGGATCGGTCGGCGCCATGCCGGGCGCGGGCGCGCGGGCATGGTCGAAAGCCAACTGCGGCTCGTTGGTGGCGAGCCAGAGCACCGCGTCCTCCTCCCCGGCCGTCCAGGGATGCGTCTCGCCGCCCGGCAGCAGCAGCAGGTCGCCCGGCCCCCAGCGCAATTCCTCGCCGGCGGACGCCACCCGGCCCCGGCCGGCGATGACATAGGCGAGCACGCCGGTGGCGTTGAAGTCGGCGGCGAGCGTCTCGCCGGCGCGGATGCGGGCGTAGCGGGTCAGCACCAGCGGCGTCGTCGCCGGGAAGGGGCAGGCGAGCGCGTCGCGGATGTCGCAGGCGATGAAGCCGGTCGGCGTCGCCGGGTCGAGCGCGCGGGCTGGTTCCTCCGTGAAGGTCGCGTCCGGCACCGGCGGCAGCTGCATGTCGAAGGCGTTGGCGGTGTTGAAATAGCGGGCGCGCGCCGCCGCCGGGCTGGCCGGGTTCTCCGGCAGGCGGCGGCCGAGCTCGGCGATCGTCGGGGCGCGGTCATCGGGCATGGGCCTCCTCCTCAGCCAAGCGCGCGCAGCATGCGCCGGGCGATCACCATGCGGTGGACCTCGCTCGGGCCTTCGTAAAGGCGCATCAGCCGCACCTTCTGCGCCATCAGCTGCAGCGGCAGTTCGCGGGTGACGCCCATGGCCCCGAAGGCCTGCTGGGCGTTATCCACGATCTCGGTCGCCATCTCGGTGGCGAACACCTTGATCATCGAGGCCTCGGTGCGCACATCCTCGCCCCGGTCCTGCTTCATCGCGGCGTCGAGCACCATCAGCGAGCAGGCATGGACCTTGGTCGCGCCGTCGGCGATCCACCACTGGATCGCCTGGCGGTCCGCCAGTCGCTCTCCGAAGGTGACGCGCTGGTTGGCGTGCTCGCAGAGCATGGCGAGCGCGCGGCGCGCCATGCCGACGCACCAGGCGCCCATCTGCAGCCGGCGCACGGTCAGCCGGAGCTGCATCGGGCCGAAGCCGTCGCCCACCCGGCCCAGCACCTGGCGCTCATGCAGGCGGCAGTTGTCGAACGCCACCTCATAGGTGCGGTGCCCGCCCAGCATCGGAATCTGGCGTTCGACAATGAAGCCGGGCGTGTCCTTCTCGACGATGAAGGCGGTGATGCCGCCGCGCGCGCGCTTCTCCGGGTCGGTCAGCGCCATGACGATGGTGAAGTCGGCCTGGGCCACGCGGCTGATCCAGATCTTGCGCCCGTCGAGCACCCAATGGTCGCCGTCCTTGACCGCGCGGGTGGTCATGCCGGCCGGATCGCCGCCGGCGCCGGGTTCGGAGATGGCGATCGCGGATTGCGCCTCGCCCCTGGCGTAAGGCTCCATATAGAGCCGCTTCTGGCGGTCGTCGGCGACGGCCAGCAGCATGTGCAGATTGGGCGAGTCGGGCGGGAAGACGAAGGGCGCGATCGTGCGTCCGAGCTCCTCGTTGACGCCGACCAGCGCCACGGCCGGCAGGTTCATGCCGCCCACCTCCTCCGGCGCGTCGAGCGCCCAGAGGCCGAGCTCGCGGCATTTGGCCAAGAGCGGCGCGAGCTCCTCCTCGGTCAGGCCGAACTCGTCGCCGGCGGCCTCGCGCGCCATCACCGCCTTCTCCAGCGGCATCAGCTCGTTATCCACGAACTTCGCCACCAGCTCGCGCAGCATCGCATGTTCTTCGACGAGATCGAACGGCATCCCCACACCTCCCCTTGCGCCCCCGAGCCTAACCCGGCTTTCTTGCGAGGGCCATGGCCTGCGCGGCGCAGGCGGCGGCGCGCCTCAGCCGCCAGCCGCTGGCGTCTCCTTCAGCCAGGCGAGGATGGCGGCGCATTCCTCGGTCGGGAAGGCGTGCGGCAGGTCGGGCAGTTCGCGGTAGGTGACGGCCGCGCTCGCGCCCGCGAAGGCGTCGCGGGCGGCGCGCGCGATACCGACCGGGAACATCCAGTCGAGCGCGCCATGGACGAGACAGATCGGCAGGCCCCGGAGCCGCGCCGGCTCGATGAACTGCAACAGCATCGGATGGAAGGTCCCGGCGACGGGCGCGAGATGCGTCCAGGGGCCGGGAGCGGGCAGGGCGGAGACATAGCTGAAGGTGGCGCCGTCGCTCATGCCGGTCAGCAGCAGGCGCGTGTCATCGACGGGATAGCGGGCGCGGACGGCCGCCAGAATCTCCAGCAGGCGGGGCGTGTCCGGGTCGTCGCCCATCAGCGCCCAGGTCCGCCCGGCGGAGGTCGGCGCGACCAGGATGACGCCGGCCGTGCGCGCGGCCCGGAGCCAGGACCAGAGAAACTGCCGACCGTGCCCGCCGCCGCCATGCAGCGCCATGACCAGCGGGGCCGGCCGTTCGGGGTCGAGGTCCTCCGGCGCATGGAGCGACCAGCCGCCGCGTTGCTGCGGGTCGTTGTCGAAATGCGCCAGGCCTTCCGGCATCGCCGCCAGTTGCGCGAGCCGCGCCTCGTCCTCGCGCGCCGGGCCTTCCAGGAAGAAGCGGTTGACCGGCGGCAGCGTCCCGACCAGCGGATAGAGCCGTTCGAGCGCGCCGGCGCGGGCGCGGCTTGCGCGCAGCGCCTCGCGCAGCTCGCCGCTGGCGGCCGCGGCCTCCAGGCCGTCCAGCGCCTCGAGCGCGGCGTCGGCGCTGCCGGCGAGCGCGGTTCGCGCCATGGCGGCCGGCTCGGGCCAGCGCGCCGCATCCAGCCCCGGCCGCGCGGCGCGCAACGCGCCCTGCAGCGGCGCCAGCAGCTCCCAGAGCCGCCCCAGCCCGCCCGGATGCAGATGGCGCGCCGCCAGCTCCAGCCCGTCCAGCGCATTCAGCAGCGCCGGCAGCAGGCGCGAGACGGCATCGACAAGCCGGTCGTTCTCGTCTGTCATGGGGCGGAAGGGTAGCATGGAAGCGGCGGCGGAGCCCGATAGGGCTGCTGCTTGACTCCGACGCTGGAGTCCGTTTATATGAATTGCAATTCTTGGAACGTCGGCGGAAGCCGGCGGGACCGTCATCCGGGTCGATGGATCGGGAGAGTGCGATGCGAGCTTGGGAAGCCCTGTTCGTCGGAACCATTGCGACCCCGCTGGTCGCTGTGATGTTTTACGTCATTGCCACCGTTGTCAGGGAGATTGGATTGCCCGAACTCGCTTGGGAGATTTACAATGCAGGATATTATGCCGCTGGATTATATCTGGTCGGGTTTTATATCTACTGCGGTCACCGTATCATCAGAAGTCGTGTTTCGAGACAATCCGGGTAAGATGCACTTCGATTCATATCTTTATCGCTATTGGAGAAAGTTGCACAATGGATGCCGAGATTTCTGCAGTGTTGCTGGCGCAGCACAGGGCGACGATCGACAGAATGATTGCTATTGAAGGATGGAAGCAAAAGATTACTGCAACATACTTTGCGATGACATCTGCTTTGATCGTTGCTATGTTGACGGCTATTGAGTTAAAGTTGGGCATTTCAGAGCCACTTATTGCAACTGGTGTGTTCGTGGTGTCAATCGTCTGGTTCTGGAAGATATTATGGTTTCGGCAACTGTTCCGAGAGGAAGGAGAATTACTGGGCGAGATTGAGAAAGATATCTCAATCCGATCGATTGAGAGGAAAGCTGCTATCAGAAGGGACAACCGGAATATATTCACCTTGGAAAATGAAATCGTTCCGGATATCGTAGTCCCGCTTGCGATTGCCACGCTGACGGGGGCTTGGCTCACTTTTTCGTTCTGGTCCGGTCTGCCCGGATTTCAGCTATAGTCCCGATATGAGAATTCCTCCAATACGCGCGATCCGGCGCTGAATGCCCCGGGGGACGGCCGGAAGCCGGTCGCGGCTCCATGATGCCCGCCGATAGCGCCTCCTCGCCGCGCGGCGTGTTTGCGCCCTTTGCGGTGCGCAGCTTCCGCTTTCAGTGGCCGGGCGATCTGTTGACCTCGCTCGCCTTCGAGATGGAGACGCTGATCCTCAACTGGTTCGTGCTGGTCGCGACCGGTTCGGTGATGTTGCAGACCGCCTTCGCCGCGCTCCAGTTTCTCGGCACGCTGCTCGCCCCGGCGCTGGGCTCGCTCGCCGACCGGCTCGGCCGGCGCGCCATGATCGCGGCGATGCGCGGCTTCTATCTGCTGCTGGCCGGCTGCCTCGCCGCGCTCGGCTTCGCGGACCGGCTCGACCCCGCCGCCGTGTTTGCGATCGCCGCGCTCGCCGGCCTCGTGCGCCCCTCCGACCTGGTGATGCGCAACGCGCTGGTGGGCGACACCATGGCCGACCGCGTGCTGGTGAACGCCATGGGCTTCTCGCGCACCACGCAGGATCTGGCGCGCATCGCCGGCGCGCTGCTCGGCGCGACGCTGTTCCAGTCGCTCGGCGTCGGCCCCGCCTATCTGGTCGTGAGCGCCTTCTATCTGGCCGCCTTCGGGCTGAGCTTCGGCGTCGGCGGGCGGCTCGCGCGTGTGCGCGGCAAGGGCCTCTCCGTGCCGGCGGAACTCCGCGCCGGCTTCCGCCACATCCGGCGCACGCCCATTCTCATGGCGGCGATGTGGCTCGCCTTTCTGGTCAATCTCACGGGCTTTCCGGTCACCAGCGGGCTGATGCCCTACGCCGCGCGCGAGGTCTATGGGCTGGACGCGGTCGGCCTCTCCCATCTGCTGGCGAGCTACGCCACGGGCGCCTTTGCGGGCTCGCTCGCCATGGCGGTCGGCGGCGGCGCGCGCCGGTCGCCGGTCGGGGTCGTGTTCGCAGGCGTGGCGCTCTGGTATCTGCTGCTGGCGGCGCTCGCGCATGTCACCGTGAAGTGGGCCGGCATGGCGATCATGGTCGGCGTCGGCATGGCGCAGGCCGTGGCGATGATCGGCCTGGCCGTGCTGCTGCTGCGGCGCAGCAACGCCCGCCTCCGGGGCCTGGTGATGGGCGTGCGCATGCTGGCGGTCTATGGCATGGCCATCGGCCTGCCGGCGGGCGGCGCGCTGATCGAGGCCGTCGGCTACCGGGTGACCGTGCTCGGCTATGCGCTCGCCGGCCTCGCCGGCGCGGCGCTGATCGCGCTCCGCTGGCGCCGCGCCCTGTTCGACGAGGGGTGATGTCGATTGCCATGTCGGGGGAGAAGGGCGGGTTGGCTTGCGAGCGTGGTGCGGTGAAACTATGTTTGCGCGAAAGATGGGCAGAGGAGGGTCGGGCCATGTTCAAGGGGTCGATGGTGGCGTTGGTGACGCCGTTCCGGGATGGCGCCGTCGATGAGAAGGCGTTTCAGGACTTCGTCGAGTGGCAGATCGCCGAAGGCACGCACGGGCTGGTGCCCTGCGGCACGACCGGCGAGTCCCCGACGCTCAGCCATGACGAGCACAAGCGCGTGACGGAGCTCTGCATCGAGGCCGCCGCCGGGCGCGTGCCGGTGGTCGCCGGGGCCGGCTCCAACTCGACCGCCGAGGCCATCGACCTCGCCCGGCACGCCAAGGAGGCGGGCGCGGACGGCGTGCTGGTCGTCACGCCCTATTACAACAAGCCGAACCAGGACGGCCTCTACGCGCATTTCAAGGCCATCAACGATGCGGTCGAAATTCCGATCATCATCTACAACATCCCGCCGCGCTCGGTGGTCGATATGACCGTCGAGACCATGGCGGAACTGGCGAAGCTGCCGAATGTCGTCGGCGTCAAGGACGCGACCACCGACCTGCAGCGCCCGCTGGAGACGCGCATCGCCGCCGGGCCGGACTTCTGCCAGCTTTCCGGCGAGGACGGCACCGCGCTGCCCTTCCTCATCCAGGGCGGCGTCGGCTGCATCTCGGTCAGCGCCAATGTCGCGCCCAAGCTCTGCGCCATGATGCACAACGCCTGGCAGCAGGGCGCGCTGGACACCGCCATGCAGATCAACGAGCGGCTGATGCCGCTGCACAAGGCGATGTTCTTCCAGCCGAGCCCGGCCGGGGCCAAATACGGGGCGCATCTGCTGGGCCACTGCACGCCGGACACGCGCCTGCCGCTGACGCCGGCCGCGCCGGCGACCCAGGCCCAGGTGCGCGACGCCATGACCGGCCTCGAACTGATCGGATAGGCCGCCGATGCCCGTCCGGCCGGTCGCGCAGAACCGCCGGGCGCGGCATGACTATTTCATCGAGGATGCGGTCGAGGCCGGGCTGCAGCTCACCGGCAGCGAAGTGAAGTCGCTGCGCGCCGGCCAGGGCTCGATCGTCGAGGCCTATGCGGTGGAGCGCGCCGGCGAGCTGTTCCTGATCAACGCCCATATCCCGGAATACAAGCCCGCGCGCCATTTCGGCCATGCCGCCAAACGCCCGCGCAAGCTGCTGCTGCACCGGCGCGAGATCGACCGGCTCGGCGGCGCGGTGCGGCGCGACGGGGTGACGCTGGTGCCGCTGCGGCTCTATTTCAACGAGCGCGGGCGCGCCAAGCTGGAGCTGGGCCTGGCGCGCGGCAAGCGCAAGGTGGACAAGCGCCACGCCATCAAGGAGCGCGACTGGAAGCGCGACAAGCAGCGGCTGATGAAGGCGGGCGGCTGACGGGCGGCTTCAGCGGTTGAGCCGCGCCGCCTCGGCGATGACGCGCACCACCTCCTCATTGCGGGTGCGCACGGTGACCGCCGTCGCGCCGCTGTCGGCCCAGGCGCGGAAGCGCTGCTTGATGCGCGCCGGCGGGCCGATCAGCGCCTTCATATCGACCCATTCGTCGGGCACCGCCGCGGCCGCCTCCTCCTTGCGGCCGGCGAGATAGAGCTCCTGGATGCGCTCGGCCGCCTCGGCGAAGCCGCGCCGACGCATCATCGCATTGTGGAAGTTCTTGTCGCGGTGGCCCATGCCGCCGACATAGAGCGCCTCGCGCGGCTTCAGTTGCGCGAGCGCCGCCTTCACATCGTCGCCCAGCACGACATGCGGCGAGGCGACGATCTCGAAATTGTGGAAGCCCTTGCCATTGCCGGCCCGCGCGAAGCCCTGCTCCAGCCAGGGCCGGTATTCGTCCAGCGTGCCGGGCATGAAGCCGAGCGGCAGCCAGCCGTCGGCGATCTCGCCGGTGAGGCGCACGGTCGCCTCGCCGCCGGTGCCGAGATAGATCGGGATGTCGGGGTTGGGGTGCAGGATGAGGCGGAGCGCCTTGCCGATGCCGGCCGCGCCCTCGCCCCGATAGGGCAGCGAGATCTCCCGCCCTTCATGCGCGACCGGCTCCTCGCGCGCGAAGATCTTGCGGATGATCGAGACATAATCCCGGATGCGCCAATAGGGCCGCCCCCAGGGCTCGCCATACCAGCCCTCGACGATCTGCGGGCCGGAGACGCCGATGCCGAGGATCATGCGCCCGCCGCCGGCGAGCGCGTCGATGGTCTGGGCCTGCATGGCGGCGTTGGCGGCGGTGCGCGCCGCCAGCTGGACGATGCCGGTGCCGAGCTTGATGCGCTCCGTCACGGCGGCCAGATAGGCCAGCGGCGTCATGGCGTCGGTGCCATAGGCCTCCGCCGTCCACACCGCATCGTAGCCGAGCCGGTCGGCCAGCTGCACCAGTTCGACCGGCAGGTCGAGCTTCGCGCCCGAATAGCCGAGGGAAAGACCGAGTTTCATGGGCGGGCGATCTCCAGCTCGTTGTAACCGTGTGGTTAGTTAGGTGCTATGGAGTTGTGCCATTGCAGATACTGAGAGTGTGGGGAAATGCAAAGTAGAATGTCAAAAACAGAAATCCAACAGCAAAAAATATCGGTAAGACACTCTCTACTGTGGTCAATTTAGCATATATTCTGATATTTTTCCCTTCATCTAACAACTGCCATTCCCTCATGAATGGATTATAAGGAAGCTTTTCTTCCAACTCATGTAACATATTGAACTTCCCCGTGTTGAGCTGACGATACGAACGTATCACGATCCACCAAGAAACAGAAATAATCGACCCCATAATCCCAATAAAAGGCAATAATATTTCCTGATTCAAAGCTCCAAAACCAAATCTTGCGATGATACCAATCAGAACCGCGAGCGCTGACAATAAAGTCACATATAGCCTATTCGCTCCTTCGCGTCTTTGACTAACGCGATCAGCCAATTCGACGTGGATTTTGTATATCTCTATGAGTGTGTGATCTTTATGATCGGTCATACTAACCTCCTGATCGCGTTAACGATGCTGTTAGTGTTCCATCTGACTATTTCATCCGCATTTTGTTTCACTATAACAGACGTCTTTTCACTAGCCCAAGGCTCAATAGCGATGATCGACTTAGGGTGAGAAAATCCCTGTTTTGCTAGTCGTATTTCTTCATTTATCCATTTGCTGTACGTTGCATACACTCCCGCCAAAATTAGCACCACGCTAGCGGGTTGCATCCTTTGCCTAATTGCTGCGCGAAGTTCGGACGCTGAATTTGCATTATGAACTGGATTATCTTTGGGAACAGAGTAATTCTTGAAGTAGAATCTATCTCTAGATTCCAATAAATTCAAGAGCTTGCAGTAAGCATCTCCATAAGTCCACGAATGGCTAATGAACAAATTGTGAACCACCATGCCTACGCTCCTGTCGTTTTCGTGTGTCGGTGTGAGAATCGGAAACCCACAATTTCTTGTCGTTTACTCCGCCGCCGCCCGCAGCGCCGGCGGCGCATGGAAGGGGCGGTCGCCGGAGAGCGAGGGCACGCGGGCGCGCGCCTCGGCCACGAGGGCGGTGTCGATCCGGGCCGTCACGACGCCCGGCGCCTCGCCGCCATCGGCCAGCACCTCGCCCCAGGGCGCGACGATCAGCGAATGGCCGAAGGTGCGCCGGCCCTCGGCATGCTCGCCCGTCTGCGCCGGGGCGACGATGAAGCAGCCGGTCTCGATGGCGCGGGCGCGCAGCAGCACATGCCAGTGCGCCCGCCCGGTCGGCACGGTGAAGGCCGACGGCACGGTAATCACCTCCGCCCCGGCCTGCGCCAGCGCGCGGTAGAGCGCCGGGAAGCGCATGTCGTAGCAGATCGTGAGGCCGAGCGTGGCGAGCGGCGTCTCCGCGATCGCGGCCTCCCGGCCCGGCCGATAGGTGCGGCTCTCGCGATAGCGGTCGCCCTCGCCGATATCGACGTCGAACATGTGAATCTTGTCGTAGCGGGCGACGACCTCGCCGGCGGGGTCGAGCAGATAGGAGCGGTTGGCGAGGCGCTCTTCCTCGGTGCGCGTCACCATGGAGCCGGCCAGCAGCCAGGCCCCGGTCTCGCGCGCCCACTCGCGGAAGGCGGCGAGGCCCCGATGGCTCTCCTCCGGCTCGGCCTTCTCCAGCACCAGCCGGCGGCGCGGCTCCAGATAGGAGCAGACCTCCGGCGCGCAGATCAGCGCCGCGCCGGCGTCGCGCGCGCGGCGCACCAGCTCGCCCAGCGCCTCCAGCGTCGGCAGGGTGTCGCGCCCGGCGGTGTTCTGCACGCAGGCGACGGTGAAGGCGCTCACGGCGCGGCGCCCTGCAGCATGGCGTCCAGCCGCCCGGCGCGCTCCAGCGCCGCCAGCTCGTCCGAGCCGCCGACATGCGCGCCGCCGATGAAGATCTGCGGCACGGTGCGCCGCCCGCCCGAGCGCCGCTGCATCTCGCCGCGCAGCGCAGGCTCGGCATCGACATCGCGCTCGGTGAAGACCGCGCCCTTGCCCGCCAGCAGCCGCTTGGCCCGATGGCAGAAGGGGCACCACATGCTGGAATAGATCTCGACCTCGACCATGCCGTCCATATAAGCCCGCGCGGCGCCGATGTCGAGAATGTGCGGGGGTTGCGGCGGCGCGAGCGATCAGGTTATTGTTAACATATTGGCAGAGAAGCTCAAGGCTGCCGGGGCCGGCGACGGGCTGGCTCGGGCCATAGCCGCCGGCGTCCGCGATGCGCTCGCCGCCGACACCGTCACGCCCGCCATGCTGACCGGGGAGCTCGGCAAGCTGGAGCGCCGCCTGAACGACCGGATCGCCGAGACCGAGCGGCGCATGGGGACGCAGCTCTGGCGGCTGTTCGGCGCCATGGTCGCGCTTGCCGGCCTCGCCATTGCGGCGATGAAGCTGCTGGGCTGACGCGCTGCGCGGCTTGGCGGCGGGGCCGTCCATGCGGCAGGATGCGGCGTTCGACCGGCGTCTCGGGAGCCAGCCATGCCCATACCGACAACCCATGCCGGCAGCCTGCCGCGACCGCTGGAGTTGACGGGCCTCTATGCGCGGCGCGCGCAGGGCGGCCAGGTCGATTCCGGGGAGCTGGAGCGGGCCGGGCGCGCGGCGACCGACCTCGCGGTGGCCCGGCAGGTAGAGGCCGGCATCGCCATCGGCAATAATGGCGAGCAGCAGCGCGAGGGCTTCTTCCTCTATGTCCAGCACCGCATGAGCGGCTTCGGCGGCAGCTGGAAGCGTCCCGGACGGCGCGACGTGTTCCGCTATCCGGGGCTGGTGCGCGAATATGAGACCTTCCTGCGGGTGCGCGCCGAGTCGGTCTCCAACATGGAGCCGCCGATGAACCGGGGCGCCGTGCGCTATCTCGACCGGGCGGCGCTCGAAGACGAATGCGACACGTTCCAGCGCGCGCTCGATGGCGCGGGAGAGGGCTTCCGGCGCCCCTTCATGACCGCGCCGTCGCCCGGCATCGTGGTCTCGGCGATGAGGAGCGCGCATTACCCGACGCGCGAGGCCTATCTGGCCGATGTCGCGGCGGCGCTCCGGGTCGAATATGAGGCCATTGCGGCGCGCGGCTGGCTGTTGCAGATCGATGCGCCCGACCTCGCCATGGAGCGCCATTTCCTGTTCGCCGACGCGCCGCTCCGCGACTTCCAGCAATGGGTCGAGACGGTCGTGGCGGTGCTCAACGCCGCGCTCGTCAATGTGCCCCGCGAACAGGTGCGCCTCCATGTCTGCTGGGGCAATTATGAGGGGCCGCACGACCTGGATGTCGAGCTGGGCGATGTGCTGCCCTTGCTGCTGAAGGCGGACGTCGGCGGGCTGGTGCTGCCCTTCGCCAATCCGCGCCACCAGCATGAGATCGAGGAGCTGGCGCGCTGCCCGCTCGCCGACGACCAATATCTGGTCGCCGGCGTGATCGACACCACCACCAACTATGTCGAGCACCCGAAGACCGTCGCCGAGCGGCTGGAGCGCGCCGCCCGCGTCATGGGCGACCCGGCCCGCATTCAGGCCGGCACGGATTGCGGCTTCGACACCTCCGCCGGCATGGGCCGGGTGCCGGAGGATGTCGTCTGGGCCAAGCTCGCCAGCATGGTCGAGGGCGCGCGCATCGCCAGCGAGCGCCTCGGCCTCGACTGAGCGCGCCGGGCGCCCGTCAGGCGAGGTCGGCCGCCGTCCGTTCGATCGCCCGCCTGGCCCCGCCGGGCGTGTGGGGCACGCCGTCGAGGGCCAGATTGGCCTCGATGGCGCCGAGCATGCCGAGAATCATGGTCGCGTTCAGATCGCCCAGATGGCCGATGCGGATAATCTTGCCGGCGAGGTCGAGCATGCCGTGGCTGATCGAGACCTTGAAGCGGTCGCGCAGGCTGTCGCGAAAGGCGTCGGGGCTGTGCCCCTCCGGCCAGCGGATCGCGGTCACCGTGTCGGAGCGCTCGTCCGGCCGGCGCGCATTCAGCTCGAACCCCCAGCCCTCGGCGGCCAGACGCACCAGGTCGGCCAGCCGCCGGTGGCGGGCGAAGACATTGTCGAGGCCCTCGTCGAACAGCATGTCGAGCGCAACCCGCATCCCGGAGAAGATCTGCGTCGGCGTGGTGCCGGGGAAGCGCGGCGTCACGCCGCCGAGATCGATCGCCCGCTGCCAGCTCCAGTAGCGGCGCGGCGAGCCGCCGTCGCGCGAGGCGGCGAGCGCCCGCTCGCTCAGCCCGACAATGCCGAGCCCGGTCGGCAGCATCAGCCCCTTCTGCGAGCCGCCGACGGTCACATCCACGCGCCACTCGTCCATGCGATAGTCCATGGAGGCGAGCGAGGAGATCACATCCACCATCAGCAGCGCGTCATGGCCGGCCGCGTCGATCGCCTGGCGGATGGCGGCGACATCGCTCAGCACGCCGGTCGAGGTCTCGCTGTGCACCACGCCGACCGCCTTGATCCGCCGCCCGGTGTCCTTGCGCAGCAGGTCCTCGACCGCATCGGGGTCGGCGGCGCTGCGCCAGTCTCCCGGCGGCGACAGCACCTCGACGCCGAACAGGCCCGCCATCTCGGCCCACCAGGTGGAGAAGGCGCCGGTCTCCGGAATGACGATGGCGTCGCCGGCGCGAAACAGGTTGACGATGGAGCTTTCCCAGGCGCCATGGCCGGAGGAGGCCCAGCACAAGAGCGTGCCGCTCGTCTTGAAGACGCGCTTCAGGTCCCGGTAGCAACCCTGCATCAGCGCTTCGAATTCCGGGCCGTTGAAGTCCTCGGTGGGCCGGTCCATGGCCCGCAGGATCGCCTCCGGGATGTTGGTCGGTCCGGGCAGCGCCATGAAGGCGCGGCCGGCGGTGCGCGGCAGGTTCATGAGTGCGTGCGGCTCCGGATCTCGTCGATGGCGGCGAGCTCGCCGGCGTCGAGCGCCCAGTCGGCCGCTTTGGCGTTGGCCTGCACCTGCTCCGGCGTCATCGCTCCGGCGATCACGCTGGAGACCTGCGGGCGGGCGGCGAGCCAGGACATGGCGACCTCCAGCATGCTGCGCCCGCGCTCGGCGGCAAAGGCGGTCAGCTCGCGGATCATGGCGAGATTGGCCTCCGTCCAGTAGCGCTCGGTGAAGCGCCCGGTGTCCGCCATGCGGGTGCCGGCCTTCGGCCTGGCGCCATGCTTGCCGGTCAGCAGGCCGCTCGCCAGCGGGAAGAAGGGCAGGAGGCCCAGATCGTATTTCTCCATCATCGCCAGCCGGTCGTCGTCCTCCAGCGCGCGCACCGCGAGGCTGTATTCGTCCTGCGCCGAGACGAACGCGTTCAGCCCGTGCAGCCGGGCCGTCAGTTCCGCCTCGACCGTCTGCCAGGCGGTGAAGTTGGACGAGCCGATATAGCGCACCTTGCCCTGGCGGATGAGATCGTCGAGCGCGCGCAGCGTCTCCTCGATCGGCGTCGCGGGGTCCGGCTGATGCAGCTGGTAGAGGTCGATCCAGTCGGTGCCGAGCCGCCGGAGGCTCGCCTCGACCGCGGCCATGATGTAATGCCGCGCGGCGCCGACGCCATAGGGGCCGTCCGCCATCCGCATCCCGAACTTGCTGGCGAGCACGACCTCCTGGCGCCGCTTGCCGAGCGCCTTGCCGAGCAATTCCTCCGACCGGCCGCGGCCGCCATAGATGTCGGCCGTGTCGAACAGCGAAATGCCGGCGTCGAGCGCGGCGTGGACCACGGCGTCGGTGCCGGCCCGGTCCAGCCGCTGGCCGAAATTGTTGCAGCCGATGCCGACAAGCGAGACCTGGAGGCCGGAGCGGCCGAGAGTGCGAAACTGCATGTGAGGCTCATCCCGTATCGAGTTGCGGCCACTATAGACCGCGCGCCGCCGCCTGTCCGGCGGGCCGTCAGGGCTCCCGATGCAACAGCGCCATCAGCTCGCGCCATTCGCGCGCGCCGAGGCCGGAATCCGCTTCCGTCACCGGCTCCCCGGCGAGCATCCGCCGCACGACGTCGAGCGCGCCGGCGGAAAGCGAGGCCGCGTTATGCACATAGTCCTGAAAGGCCTGCCAGGTGACCGGGACCCAGCGCCGCACGATCTCGTCGAGGATCAGCTCGGCATAGGCGCGGATTTCATATTGCGCATGGGGGTCGGCGCGCAGCGAGAGGAAGTGCAGCAGGTTGTGCAGGTCGATCTTCCAGTAGAACTGCGTGTAATAGTTGACCGGCAGGGCGGCGCGGGCCAGCTCGCGCGCGACGCCGGAGCGCCGCTCGTCGATCTTCTCGCCGGTCTCGGACTCGTTGAGCAGGTTGCGATAGACGCCGTAGGCCTGCCTGGAAACCCAGTCCAGCCGCGAGAGCGCATCCCGGACCTCGGCGTCCTCCAGCCCGCCCTCGCGGCCCTGGCGGTTGGCGTCCGACTGCGCAGCGAGCGTCACGGGTTCCGGGATGTAATACTCCCTGTCCATCATGGAGTATCTTGCCGAATACTCGTTCACATTTGCAGTTCTATGGCGGATCCATTGTCTCGCCACAAATATCGGCAGTTTGATGTGGAGTTTTATTTCGCACATCTCGAAGGGCGTCGTGTGCCGGTGGCGCAGCAGATAGCGGATCAGCGCCGCGTCCTGCGAGCGGCGCTTGGTGCCCTTGCCGTAGGAGACCCGCGCGGCCTGCACGATGGCGTCGTCATTGCCCATGTAATCGACCACGCGCACGAACCCGTGGTCGAGCACGCGGAACGGCTCCAGCAGGATGCTTTCGAGCGCCGGCGCGGTGTGGCGCCGCGTCGCCGAGGGCTGCTCCGGGGGCGCCGCCAGCCCGTCCGGGGAAGCGTCGTCGGGCAAGGCGTCGCTCATCGGTTCGCTCCGGCGGGGATCGGTTCGCTTCAGTCGAGAAGCTGGCGCGGCAGCCAGAGGGCAATATCCGGCCAGGCGATGACGGTGGCAAGGCCGATCACCTGCAGCGCCACGAAGGGCACGATTCCGCGATAGATCGAGGTGAGCTTCACCTCCGGCGGCGCCACGCCCTTCATGTAAAAGAGCGCGAAGCCGAAGGGGGGTGTGAGGAAGGAGGTCTGCAGGTTGACCGCGATCAGGATCGCGAACCAATAGACGACCTCATGCTTGGGCACATGCGCGCCGAACACCAGCGTATCGACGATCGGCAGGAAGACCGGCAGCACGATCAGCGTGATCTCCACCCAGTCGAGGAAGAAGCCGAGCAGGAAGACGATCGCCATCAGCACCAGCAGCAGCCCCCAGCTGCCGAGCCCGACCGACAGGATGAGATGGTCCACCACCTCGTCGCCGCCGAGCGAGCGGAACACATAGGAGAAGCCGGTGGCGCCGACGAAGACGAAGAAGATCATCGCCACGGTGAGCGCCGTGCGGTCGCAGCACTCCTTCATCAGCTTGATGGTGAAGCGGCCGTTGACCAGCGCCAGCAGGGTGGCGCCGGCCGCGCCGACCGCCCCGCCTTCGGTCGGCGTCGCCCAGCCGCCGAAGATCGCGACCTTGATCATCAGGATCAGCGCCGCCGGCGGGATGAAGCCGCGCAGCAGCATCAGCGTGTAGGCCGTGACCGTCTGCGGCGCGTCCAGATCGTCCAGCGGCGGCGCCATGGCCGGCCGGATCGCCGAGATCGACGAGATGTAAAGGAAGTAGAGGCCGGAGAGCAGCAGCCCCGGAAACAGCGCCGCCAGGAACAGATTGCCGACCGAGACCGCCATCAGGTCGCCCATGATGACCAGCAGGATCGAGGGCGGGATCAGGATGCCGAGCGTGCCGGCGGCGCAGATGGTGCCGCAGGCGAGCGCATGGTCGTATTTCGCCTTCAGCATGTGGGGCAGGGCGAGCACGCTCATCAGCGTGACCGACGCGCCGATGATGCCGGTCATCGCCGCCATGATGGTGCCCATGACGGTGACCGAGAGCGCAAGGCCGCCCGGCACGCGCTTCAGGATCACCTGCAGGCAGTAGAGCAGGTCCTGGGCGATGCCGCTGCGCTCCATCATCACGCCCATGAAGACGAAGGTCGGCACGGCGGTCAGCACCAGGTTCTCCGCCACCCCGCCCCAGATGCGATAGACCATGTTGGTGAATTCGACATATTCGAACACGCCCAGCAGATTGCCGAGAATGCCGAACATGATCGTCAAGCCGGCGAGCCCGAAGGCCACCGGGAAGCCGGTGAACAGGAAGGCGGCGAGCGCCGCGAACATCAGCAGCGGCAGAAAATCGACGGCCGTCATGGGATCGGGAAGCGTCCCTTCGCTCGGGCGGGACGGCAGGCGATGGCCTGCTGCCATGAGCCAGGCACCATAGAGCAGCCGGGCCGGCGTTCAATGGCGGCGCTCTGCGGCAGATTGGTAACGTCAAGTGTTATGTGTCAGTGGGACGGGGGTAGCGATTCCCTGTTGTTTGTTTTCATGAGTGAAGATGGCGAAGAGGATGCGGTCCATGGAGGTTCGGTCCTGGAAGGTTCCCATGGGTCGTGTTCGTCTTCGGACCTCTCTGAAGCGCCGTTCGATGGCGTTTGTGGTTCTGACCTGCTTGCGCTCGGCGAGGGTGTTGTATTGGAAGCAGGTGAGGAGTTCGTCGAGGTCGTTGCGCAGGCAGGCGACGGCCTTGGGGTAGGCTGGCTCCCAGGCGTTTGCGAAGCGGCGTGCGGCGCTGAGGGCCTTCGGGCGGCTTGTGGCGTTCATGATGCGGTGGAGGGCGGCCTTGACGGCGTCCTGGTCGGCCTTGCGGACCTTGTTGAGGACATTCCTGATCTTGTGCGCCCAGCAGCGCTGTAGAGGGATGCCGGGATAGACGGTGGGCAGGGCGGCGATCAGGCCCTGTCCGCCGTCGGCGCAGATCACCTCGATGCCCTCTCCGGTGAGGCCGCGACGATAGAGGTCGGTCAGGAAGCGTTCCCACTCGGCGGCGCTCTCGCTGGCCGCGAGGCGGAAGTCGATGATCTCCTTCTTGCCATCCGGTCGGATGCCGAGGGCGACTAGGACCGGCCTTCTGAGCGCGCCGGCGCCGGTCTTGCGGGCGAGCACCACGCCGTCGAGCATCAGCGCCTTGCAGGCATTGGCGAGCGGTCGGCGATGGAAGGCGGCGACCGCCCTGTCCAGGGTCCCGGCGACCCGGCTGACGGTGGCGGGCGAGACCGGGCGCCCGAGCTGGGCCAGCAGCACCTCGCCGACCTTGCGGGTCGACAGCCCCAGCGCGAAGCCGGTCAGGATGGCGCGGTCGATCTCGGGCGCGCGCCGGGCGTAGCGGCGCAGCACCCCGGTCGGGCAGAAGCGTCGGGTGCGCGGCACGCGCAACTCGATATCGCCAAGCTCGGTCAGCAGATGGCGCGAATAGCTGCCGTTGCGCCGGTCGCGCACCGCGCTCCCGTCAAGACTGCCGAGCCAGCCATCGACCGCTTCGGACATCCGGCCCTCGATGATCTCGGCCAGAGCCTGACGGCCAAGCGGGCGGTAGCCCTCGCCCCACTCCAGACCATCGGCCTGCATCTGCTTCACGACCTCGAAGGCCATCGGTAAACTCTCGATCGTCGCAGCGCGCTGTGGCATGGGGGTGCTCCTTCGTGTGGCTGTTTTCGAACCACAGGGAGTACCCCCTCCCAGCCCTGACACATAACCCCATACATCACCGGCAGATTGGGCCGCTTGCCATCGCGCTCCGGCCGGCGCATTCTGGCTCCGCCACTCGGGGGAGCTGTTCGGGCGCGGCTGAGAGGTTCCGGAAACGGAACGACCCCAGGAACCTGATCCGGTTAGCACCGGCGGAGGGAGTGTGTGGAAGACACAGCGCCAGAGGCGGGACTTGCCGTCGATATACGCGGGGCCTCGCTCTCCTATGGCGGCGCGCCGCTGTTCGACGGGCTGAACGTCCGACTGGAGGCCGGCCTCTGGACCTGCCTGCTGGGGCCGAGCGGGGTCGGCAAGTCGAGCCTGTTGCGCCTGATCGCGGGGCTCGGCGGCGGCGCGGCCGGCCGGGTGCGCAGCCCGCCGGTCGCCTATATGAGCCAGAGCGACCTGCTGCTGCCCTGGGCGAGCGCGCTTGAGAATGCGGTGCTGGGCGCAAGGCTCCGGGGCGAGCGGCCGGACTTCGACCGCGCCCGGCGCCTGCTGGCCGAGGTCGGCCTGGCGCCGCTCGCGGGCGCGCGTCCGGCGGCGCTTTCCGGCGGCGAGCGCCAGCGCGTTGCGCTGGTGCGCACGCTGATGGAGGACCGCCCGGTGGTGCTGATGGACGAGCCGTTCGGCAGTCTCGACGCGATCTCGCGCCATGCGGCGCAAGACATGGCGGCGCGGCTGCTGGCGGGGCGCACCGTGCTGCTGGTCACGCACGATCCGCTGGAGGCGCTGCGCCTGGGCGACCGCATTTTCGTGATGACCGGCCGCCCGGCGACGCTGGAGGCGCTGCCGCCGCCGGCGCCCGCGCCGCCGCGCGATGTGCGCGACGCGGCGGTGCTGGCGGCGCAGGGCGCGCTGCTGGCGAGGCTCGCGGCGTGAGGGCGGCGCTGCGCATGGGCGCGGTCGCCGCCGGCCTGCTGCTGCTCTGGCGGGCGCTGGTGTGGGCGACCGGCGCGCCGCCCTTCATCCTGCCGGGGCCGGAGGCGGTCGCGCTGGCGCTCGCGCGCCATGCCGGCCAGCTGCTGCCCCATGCCGGGCTGACGCTGGCCGAGATCCTGCTCGGACTCGCCATCGGGGCGGCGCTCGGGGCTTTCGCGGCGCTGACGGTCGCCCATGTCCGGCCGGCGCGGCTCTGGCTGCTGCCGCTGCTGGTGGCGAGCCAGGCGGTTCCGGTGTTCGCGCTCGCGCCGGTGCTGGTGCTCTGGCTCGGCTTCGGCATGGCCTCCAAGGTGGCGATGGCGGTTCTGATCATCTTCTTTCCGGTGACCGCCGCCTTCTATGACGGTCTGGCGCGCACCGATCCGGGCTGGCTCGATCTTGCGCGCAGCATGGGGGCCTCGCGCTGGCGGGTGCTGCTGCGCTTGCGCATTCCGGCGGCGCTGCCCGCCTGCGCCTCGGGGCTGCGCGTCGCCACGGCGGTCGCGCCCATCGGCGCGGTGGTCGGCGAGTGGGTCGGGGCCTCGGCCGGGCTCGGCTATCTGATGCTGCACGCCAATGCGCGGATGCAGGTCGATCTGATGTTCGCCGCGCTCCTCGTGCTCGCGGCGATCGCGCTCGCGCTCTACTTCACCGTCGATCGGCTGCTGCGGCTCGCCGTGCCCTGGCAGATCGACACGCTGCTCCACGACCGGGAAAAGGACCCGAGGGACCCATGACCTTCCGAATTCCGGCGCTTGTCGCCGCTTCGATGCTGCTCGCCTCGCCGGCGGCGGCCCAGGAGAAGCTCACCGTGCTGCTCGACTGGTTCGTCAATCCCGACCACGGGCCGCTCTATGTGGCGCTCGAGCGCGGCTATTTCGCCGACGCCGGGCTGGCGGTGGAGTTCACGCCGCCGGCGGACCCCAACGACCCGCCCAAATTCGTCGCCGCCGGCAAGGCCGATCTCGCCGTCTCCTATCAGCCGCAACTGCACATGCAGGCGGCTGCGGGCCTGCCGCTGGCGCGCATCGCAACCCTGGTCGCAACCCCGCTCAACACCATCGTGGTGCTGAAGAACAGCCCGATCCGCACGCTCGCCGACCTGAAGGGCAAGCGCGTCGGCTTCTCGGTCGCGGGGCTGGAGGATGCGCTGCTGGCCGGCGTGCTGGAGCCGCACGGGCTGACCATGGAGGATGTCGAGCGGGTGAATGTGAACTGGTCGCTCTCGCCGTCGCTGATCGCCGGCAAGGTCGATGCGGTCATCGGCGCGTTCCGCAATTTCGAGCTGAACCAGATGGATATTGCCGGCCATCCGGGCCGGGCCTTCTATCTGGAGGAGGAAGGCGTGCCGCCCTATGACGAGCTGATCGTGGTCGCGCATCGCGACCGGCTGGACCGGCCGGCCTGGCGCGGCTTCATCGATGCGCTGGAGCGCGGCGTGCAATATACGATTAACCATCCGCAGCAAGCCTGGGAGCTGTTCATCGCCGGCGACCGCAAGGCGCTGGACGACGAGCTCAACCGGCGCGCCTGGCGGGACACGCTGCCGCGCTTCGCGCTGCGACCGGGGGCGCTCGACCGGCGCCGCTATCGGCGCTTCGCCGATTTCGTGCTGGCGCGCGGCCTGGTGGAAAGCCTGCCGCCCGTGGAGACCTATGCGGTCGAACTGGAGTAGCGCCGCCGCTCAGCCCGCACCCCGATCATTGCAGCCCAGAATAGAGGTCTCGATGACGCCGAGCTTGCCCTTCATCTCGGCCACGTCCCGTTCGAGGCCTCCCAAGCGGGTCTCCAGACCCTTGATGTCGGCTCTCAGCCAGACGAACAGGGCGATGACCACGGCCGGCGTGATCCAGGGGGCGAGCTGGGCGGCAAGGGCGGCTTCCATCATGAACATCCATCTTCGATCGCCGCCACCCTATCCGCTTTCGGCCGCAATGACAACAGCATGACTCTCCGCCCCGGCTCAGGCGGTGGTCTTGGCCTTGTAGCGGCAGAGATCGTTGACGATGCAGGCGGGGCAGTCGGGCTTGCGCGCCTTGCAGACATGGCGTCCGTGCAGGATCAGCCAGTGATGGGCGCGCTGTTTGCGATGCGCCGGCACGCGGCGCTCCAGCGCCTTCTCGACCTCCAGCGGCGTCTTGCCGGGCGCGAGGCCGGTGCGGTTGCCGAGCCGGAAGAGATGGGTATCGACGGCCATGGTGGGCCGGCCGAAGGCGGTGTTCAGCACCACATTGGCCGTCTTGCGGCCGACGCCGGGCAGGCGCTCCAGCGCCTCGCGGTCGTCCGGCACCCGGCCGCCATGCTCCTCGATCAGAATGCGGGACAGCGCGATGACATTGCGCGCCTTGGCGTTGAACAGCCCGATGGTGCGGATATGGCGGCGCACGCCTTCCTCGCCCAGCGCCAGCATGGCCTCGGGCGTGTCGGCGGCGGCGAACAGGCCGCGCGTCGCCCGGTTGACGCCGGCGTCGGTCGCCTGGGCCGACAGCACCACCGCGACCAGCAGCGTATAGGCGTTCACATAGTCGAGCTCGCCCTTCGGCTCCGGCAAGGCTTCCGCCAGCCGGTCGAAGAAGGCCGCGATCTCCGCCTTCTTCACGCGGGCTTCCGGGGGGTGAGGAAGCCGACGACCTCGCGGACCTCGCGCATGGTGGCGTCGGCGATGGCGCCGGCGCGCGCCGCGCCCTCGGCCAGCACGCCGTCGATATAGCCGGGATCGGCGGTCAGCCGGCGCATCTCCGCCGTCACCGGCGAGAGCGTCTCCACGGCAAGGCCGGCGAGCGCGGTCTTGAAATCCGCGAAACCGCGCCCGCCGAATTCCCGGCAGACCGCCGCCTCGTCGCGCCCGGCGAGCGCGGCGTATATGCCGACCAGATTGGCCGCCTCGGGGCGCTCTTCCAGTCCGGCCGGCTCGCCCGGCAGCGGCTCGGGGTCGGTCTTCGCGCGGCGGATCTTCTGCGCGATGGCGTCGGCGTCGTCGGAAAGGTTGATGCGCGACAGGGCCGAGGCGTCGGACTTGCTCATCTTGGCGGTTCCGTCGCGCAGGCTCATCACCCGCGTGGCCGCGCCGAAGATGCGCGGCTCCGGCAGCACGAAGGCCTCGCGCCCGTAATGGCGGTTGAAGGCGCCGGCGATGTCGCGCGCAAGCTCCAGATGCTGCTTCTGGTCCTCGCCGACCGGCACGTCGCTCGCCTGGTAGAGCAGGATGTCGGCGGCCATCAGCACCGGATAGGCGAACAGGCCGACCGGGGCGGCGTCGCGGCGCTTGCCGGCCTTCTCCTTGAACTGCGTCATGCGGTTGAGCCAGCCCATGGGCGCGTGGCAGTTGAGCACCCAGGCGAGTTCGGCGTGGCCCGACACCATGCTCTGGTTGAAGACGATGCACCGCGTGGGGTCGATGCCGGCGGCGATATAGGCGGCGGTCACCTCGCGGGTGTTGGCGGCGAGCTCGGCCGGGTCCTGCGGCACGGTGATGGCGTGCAGATCGACGATGCAGAAGATGCAGTTGAAGTCGAAGTCCCGCTGCATGGCGACCCAGTTGCGGATCGCGCCCAGATAGTTGCCGAGATGCAGGTTTCCGGTCGGCTGGATGCCGGAAAAGATGCGCTTCATGGGACTCCCCGCCCGCCCGTGGACGGGCGGGTTATCCGCAAGCGGCGCCGCCGGGTCAAGGCCGGCGCGCCGGGCCTCAGAAACCGTAGCGGACGCCGACCTCGAAGAAGTGGGTGCGCTGGTCGGTGTCGGCGGCCACCGCGCCGACGGCGTTCTTGCCGTCGAACTCGAGATCGCCCGTCTCCTGCAGCCGGTAGCCGAGATTGAGGACGGCGCGCTCGTTGAGCCGGTAGCCGACGCCGAGCCCGATCTGCCATGCCATGGCCGTGTCCGTCGCCGAGACGTCGGGCAGACCGGGCAGTTGCGGCGGGATCGGCGCGCCTCCGGCGCGGAGTGCGGCGGCGACGTGATTGGCCGCGCCATTGGCGTCGAACTTGACATCCCCCTGGTCGATGCGCACGAAACCGAGGCCGCCCCCGACATAGGGGATCCAGGTCGATCCCATATCGATGTCGTACCAGAGGCTAATCATGCCGCCCAACTGCTTCGCCGAACCCGACACCGGAACATCGGCCGCGCCCGGAACCCGGCCCGCTCCGAGCAGCGACGCATCGTAGGTGACATTGCTGTAGGAGAGCTTGCTGACCTTCGCCGTGGCGTAGAACAGCTCCGCCTCGACGCGCACGCCATTGCCCATGTCGTAGCCGGCCATGCCGCTGAACTTGAAGCCGGTGTCATATTCGGTCCTGGCGTCGGCCGTGTAGCCGAGCGCCGTCTGGCCCAGGTTCATCGTTCCCGACGTGGTCGATTCGGTGTCGTCGTTGAACATGAGCGGCATCCCGCCGCCCACATACCAGCCCGCCTCGCCAGCCGCCACCGGCGAAGGCGCCATAAGCGGCGCCGCCGCCGCCAGACAAACGGCCAGCGCGGGAAGGATGGGCCGGAACCGGTGGAAATACTTGTCGCACATGACTACCCCCTCGTAAAAGTCTCGGCGGCGCAGGCATTCCGACCTGCGCTCTGCGACATGACGGATGCTTCTGTTCCGAAAGTCAAACCAAATCGTTCTTGCCCGAGGTCGTGCGGAGACGCGCATCGGCAAAAGAAGCGGTCGGTCGGACCCGTTCTCGACAGGCTTCACACCGAGCCGCGCAGGCGCGGGTCGAGCATGTCGCGGATGCCGTCGCCAAGCAGGTTGAAGGCCAGCACGGTGATGGTGATCGCCACGCCGGGGAACAGCACCAGCCACCAGGGCGGCACGATGCCGGCGTTCAGCGCGTCGGCCAGCATGTTGCCCCAGGTCGGCGCGGGCGGCGGAATGCCGACGCCCAGAAAGCCGAGCGAAGCCTCGATGATGATCGCCACGCCCAGATGCGTCGTCGCCAGGATCAGATAGGGCGCCACGCATTGCGGCAGCACATGGCGCAGCATGATGCGCATGTTGGAGGCGCCGACGCTGCGCGCCGCCTCCACGAAGGACATCTCCTTGACCGAAAGCACCACCGCGCGGATCACCCGCCCGCCGAAGGGAATGCGCGTGATGGCGATCGCGATGATGACCGTCACCGTGCCGGAGCCGAGCGCCATGGCGATCGCCATGGCGAGTATCAGGTCCGGGAAGGCTTGCAGGAACTCGATGATGCGCTGGCTGATAATGTCGAAGCGCCCGCCCAGAAAGCCGCTCGCCAGGCCCCAGAAACAGCCGAGCGTGGTGCCGAGCAGCACCGCCGCCATGGCGACGGTGAGCGAGGCGCGGCTGCCATGGATGACGCGGCTCAGCGTGTCGCGGCCGATCTGGTCGGAGCCGAACAGGTTGGTCGCGTCCGGCGGCTTCTGCATCCGCCGGAAATCCGACTGGAGCGGGTCGTAGGGCGCGATCGCCGGAGCCAGCACCGCCATGCCGACGATGGCGAGCGCGATGCAGCCCCAGAAGGCGGAGAGCGGCGAGCGGCGCGCAAAGCCCCGCAGCCCGCCCCAGATGCGCAGCGGGAGCGCGCGCGGCGGCTGCCCGGCCTCGCCCGCAATCGCGGTTTCGGGAGACTCGCTCATTGGTATCTGATCCTCGGATCCAGCCAGGCGATGATGATATCCACGATGATGTTCAGCATCACGAACACCACCGCATAGAGGAAGACGAGGTTCTGCATCACGAAGATGTCGCGCTCGTTGACCGCGTTATACATGGCGTAGCCGAGGCCGGGCGTGCCGAAGGCGCGCTCGACCGGGATCGACCCCGCCAGCACGAAGCCGAGCAGGATGCCGGAAAGCGTGATGACCGGCAGCAGCGCGTTGGGCAGCGCATGAAGGCTCACCACCAGGCGCCCGTTCAGCCCCTTGGCGCGCGCGGTGCGCACATAGTCCTCGCGGATCACCTCCAGCAGGCTGGAGCGCGCCATGCGCGCGATATAGGCCGCCTGGCCGAGCGCCAGCACCACCGCCGGGCCGATGACCATCTGGAAGACGGTCCAGGGGTCCTCGAACAGCGAGGCGCCGGCGGCGGTCTGCGGCGCGCGGTAGCCGAAGCCGAACAGCAGGCCCAGCACGATCAGCATGCCGAGCCAGAAGCCCGGCACCGCCAGGCAGGTGATCGAGACCACGCGCACCGCATTGTCGGCGAAGGTGTTGGGGCGCAGCGCGCTCACGATGGCCACCGGAATGCCGAGAATCCATGAAAGGACGACCGAGAGGATGGCGATCTGGGCCGTCAGCGGCCCGCGCCGCAACACCATCTCGCCGACGCTCTCGGCGCGGAAGAAGGAGCGGCCGAGCTCGCCGCGCGCAATGTCCGCCAGCCAGCTGAGATACTGGACCGGCAAGGGCGCGGTCAGCCCCAGCTCGTCCATGTAGCTCTGGCGCTGCTCCTCGGTCAGCTTGGTCATGCCTTCGGGACCGAAGATGGCGGTCAGCGGATCGCCCGGCATGACGCGCATGATGAGGAACACGATGACGGACACGCCCAGCACCGTGATGCCCCCGAAGGCCAGCCGCCGCACGATATAGCTGTACATCCGCTCCTGTCCGCCGGCGCCGGGCCGCGAGGCGCGCCGCCCTGCCCTGCCGCCGGACAGCGTGCAGGCAGCGCCCGCGCGCTGTCAAGGCGCTGACGGGAGAGGGTTCAGAGATGGTAGCGCAGCGTCAGGCCGAACTTGCGGATGTTGTCGAAATTGTCGTCGGTGTGCCGGCTGAAGGAGAGGAAGGCGCCGGTCGAGAACCCCTCGCCCACATGCCAGTGGCCGCCGAGCCGCAGCATGGTCTCGGAGTCCGAAATCTTGCGACCGGTGCGGGGAACTTCGGCCGAGGTGTGAATGCGCGAGATCTGGCCCTCCAGCTCCACATTCTCGTCGATCCAGTGGCGCACGCCGAGCGCGACGCCATATCCCTTGCCCTCGATGGACGAATCCTGCGTGCCCACGCTGGTGACCGGCGGCCCGCCCGGAGAGGGCGTCACGACAACAAGCGGGATCGAATGATCGACCTCGAAGTCAGGGATCGCGAGCGCCTCGGCGTAGAGGTCGGTCCGCGCGCCCGCATCGAAGCGATAGCCCGCGCCGAGCATGGTCACGGTCTGCGTGCTGTCCAGGTTGAGCGCGGTTCCCAGCACGACGTTGCTGAAATCCTTGCTTTCCCTCGACCAGGCGGCCTTGAGGTAGATCGAGTCATGCGCCTCCCAGGAGACCGCGATCCCGAACAGCCGCCCGTCGGCGCCCCTTTCCACCGGATTGTCGGCGGTGTTCCGGGTCCTCGACACGTCCGCCGTCAGCTCCAGATAGCTGTAGCTGAACTCGCCTGCCCCGGCCCAGGCCGGCAGGCCCGCCAGTATCGCGGCGGCAATCGATATGCGTTTCACTATTGGGTGTCCCCCTCGTTTTCAGGTGCGGCGTCCCGCGCCCCCTGTCCGAGGTGGCCGGATCGCCGCGTTACGCCCCGACCCGGCGCGGCTGGCGATCCCGTAGCGCTGTCGGCTGCAACGCCAATCTGCAACGCAACCTCTTTATCCGGCAAGGGCTTCCGCCTGCGCCTTCATGTCTCACAGGAGGCGGTCGGAAGCAGCGAAGGCGGCGCGGCAATGGGCTTCGCTCGAGGCGTCGAAACAGGCGAACAGGATGCGGGCGAAACCGGCGCCATGGCGGCGGGTCTGGGCGGCCGCAATGCGCGCCGCCCTCTCCGGCGGAAAGCCGTAGGCCCCGGTGGAGATCGCCGGGAAGGCGATCGAGGCGAGGCCGTGAGCGCGCGCCAGTGCGAAGGCGTTGCGGTAGCAGGAAACCAGCAGCGCATCCTCGTCGCCCGCACCGCGCCAGATCGGCCCGACCGTGTGGATGACATGGCGGGCCGGCAGGCGGTGGCCGCCGGTGATGCGCGCCTCGCCGGTCGGGCAGCCGCCGAGCCGCCGGCATTCGGCCAGCAGGCCCGGCCCGGCGGCGCGATGGATGGCGCCATCGACCCCGCCGCCGCCCAGCAGCGTCTCGTTGGCGGCGTTGACGATGGCGTCCACCTCCAGCGTGGCGATGTCGCATCGCAGGATCTCGATCATGGCGGGTCGCTGCCTCCCTCGGCCTGCCGCCGCGCGCCGTCGCGCCGCCAGAGCGGCCAGAGCAGCAGCAGCCCCGGCAGGCAGGCGAGCGCGGTGAGCAGGAAAAAGACGTTCCAGTCGCCGTCCAGCCGATCGACGATCCAGCCCGAGGGCGCCGAGAGCATGGTGCGGGCGACGGCCATCAGCGAGGTCAGCAGCGCAAACTGCGTCGCCGTATAGGAGATGTTGCAGAGGCTCATCAGATAGGCGAGGAAAGCGGTGGTGCCGATCCCGCCGGTGAAGCCCTCGACCCCCACCGCGCCGACCAGCCAGACGAAATCGCGGCCGGCTTCGTTCAGGGCGATGAAGACCAGGTTGGAGAGCGCCTGCGCAATCCCGGCCGCCAGCAGGCTGCGCATCGGGCCGAAGGCGTGGACCATCATGCCGCCGAAGAAGACGCCGATCAGCGAGGTGGCGAGCCCGACCGCCTTCACCGCGACCCCGATCTCGGACTTGCTGAAGCCGAGCTCGACATAGAACGGGTTGGACATGGTGGAGAGCGCGGCGTCGCCGAGCTTGTAGAACAGGATGAAGGCCAGCACGGCCAGCCAGCCGGGCCGGGAGAAGAACTCGGCCAGCGGCCCGACGAAGGCGCGCGCGAACCAGGCCGCGCCCGCGCCCGCCCAATGCGCAAGCCGCCGCTCGCGCCGGGCGGTCTCCGGGTCGGGAGGCGGGTCCGGCTCGGGGGCGGCGAGCGTCACCGCGACGCCGACCAGCAGCAGCGCCGCCATGACGACATGCGAGGCGGCCCAGCCCACGACTTCCGCCAGCACAAGCCCGCCCGAGACCGAGACCGCCATGCCGATGCGGAAGCCATAGACGAACACCGCCGCGCCGGCGCCATATTGGCCCTCTTCGAGAATCTCGATCCGATAGGCGTCCAGCACGATGTCCTGGCTGGCGGAGGTGAAGGCCACCAGGCAGGCGAGCAGCGCCACGTTCCACAGATCGACCGCCGGGTCCGAGAAGCCGAGGCCGACGATCGCCGCGATGCAGGCGCCGTGCGTGGCCAGCATCCAGGCGCGACGCCGGCCGAAGCGCCGCGTCAGGAAGGGCAGCGGCAGCTGGTCGATCAGCGGCGCCCAGAGAAATTTCAGGCTGTAGGCCACGCCGGTGAGCGCGAACAGGCCGATGCTGGTGCGGTCCACCCCGGTCTCCGCGAGGCGCACGCTCAGCACGCTGAAGGAGAGCATCAGCGGCAGGCCGCTGGAGAAGCCAAGCGCCAGCATCATGGCGATGCGCCAGTGCCAATAGACCTTGGCCGCCTGGATGAAGCGGTCCCGGCGGGAGGCCTCGGGCGGCGCGCTCACGGTCCGGCCTCCGGCTCAGACCGCGGCCGGAATGTCGGCGCCATCGGCCACCCGATAGACGCGCAGCGGCCGCTCGCGCCCGCGAATCTCGACCAGATGCGATTCGAAGCCGGCGAGATCGGCCCCCGCCAGCCGGACCACCCGCTGCGAGACCAGCGCCTGGCAGGCATGCGTCTTGGTCATCGGCTCCAGCCGGCTGGCGACATTGACCGCATCGCCGATGGCGGTCACCGAGACGGCGCGCCCATAGCCCATCTCGCCGACGATCACCGGTCCGGCGTGGATGCCGACGCCGATGCGCAGCGGCGCCGGCAATTCCGCCGCCAGCGCCTCGTTGAGCTCGCGGAGCGCCGCCGCCATGGCGCGCGCCGCGCGGAGCGCGCTCCGGCAGCCCTCGCGCGGGTCGGTCTCGACCCCGAACAGCGCCATCACCCCGTCACCGATGAACTTGTCCACCAGGCCGCCCTCGGCCTCGATCGCCCGGCCCATGGCGACGAAATAGCGGTTGAGCAGGAAGACGACGTCATAGGGCAGCTTGTTCTCCGAGATCTGCGTGAAGGCGCGCAGGTCGGCGAACAGGATGGCGATCTCGCGCTCGGCGCCCTGATGGGCGGCGCTGCGGGCGCGCGCTTCGCCCGGCCCGGCGGTCGCGGGCAGGAGCGGCGTCACCGCGAGGTCGGCGGTCGGCGCGATCTGGCAGGCGAGCCGCACGCGCTCCGGCGCGCCGATGCGCGCGAGCAGCGCGCGCTCGCCCTCGCCCGGCGGCGGCAGGCTCTCGAAGCCTCGCGAGACATGCACGCGGCAGGTGGAGCAGCGCCCCCGGCCGCCGCAGACCGAGGCGTGGGGCACGCCGGCGCTGCGGCTCGCCTCCAGCAGCGTGGCGCCGGGTTCGACGCGCGCCTCGCGGCCGTCCGGATAGCGGATGCGCACCGGCCGGCGCCGCCGCGCCCGGAGCGCGCGCAGCAGACGCCAGCCGACCAGCGCCGCCACCGCCATGCCGGCCCCGGCGGAGACGCGCGCCTCCATGCCCTCCACCCAGAGGACCGCCTCGCGTCCGGGAAAGCCGATCTCCGTCAGCATGGCGCGCGCCCAGCCGGCGTCGGCCGCCGCCAGCGCCAGCACATCGCGCCCGCCGACCGCGAAACCCGCCAGCGCCAGCGCCGGCAGCAGCAGCGCCGCCGCGAAGCACCAGGGCAGCGCCCGCCGGTACCAGGGTTGCAGCCGCAGCCAGAAATGCATGCCGATGCAACCGTGCGACCAGGCGACGGCCAGCAGCGCGATCTGCTCCCAGGGATCGCTCCAGGTGGCCCAGAGCACGAAGGGATAGCTCGGGTCGAGGCCGAAGCGGGTCGCGAGCCCGACCGTGCTGGCGGCGTGCAGGCAGAGCAGGAACGGGATGGCGAGGCCCAGCAGCTGCTGCGCGGCCTCCCAGAGCGGCATCCGCAGCCCGTGCTTGCGAAAGAGCCGCGCCACCGAGAGCGCGCCATGCGCGGCGAAGCCGAAGCCCAGCAGGGCCAGGCCCGGAGGGCTGCGCCAGATGGCGGCGAAGACGCGCCGCCCGGCCTCCATCGCCTCCACCGAGGCGAGGCCGAGCGTGTGGTTCAGCAGGTGGCCGGCGACATAGACGAACAGGACGACGCCGCTCCACAGGCGCAGCTGCTGCGCGACCCGCCCGGCCAACGGTTCAGTTTCCGGCGGCCGTCGGCCAGGGCGCGCGCCGGTCGCGGGCGGCGTCCGGCAGATCGGCGAGCGGGGCGGCCGGGCGCGCGCCCATCTGCTCGATGATGCGCCCGGCGGCGAGGCCGCCGAGCCGGGCGCATTCCGCGAGCGGGCGCGCGCGGGCCAGGCCGGAGAGGAAGCCCGCCGCATAGAGGTCGCCGGCCCCGGTGGTGTCGGTGAGCCGGGCGACCGGCGCGGCCGGGGCCTCGAGGCGCTCCGCGCCCGCGACCGCGAGCGAGCCTTGCGCGCCACGGGTCAGCGCCGCGATCTCGACCTCGCCGGCGAGCATGTCAGCGGCCGCCGCCAGGCTGCCGGCCCCGGTGAGCGCCAGCGCTTCCTCCTCATTGGCGAACAGGATATCGACCCGCGCCGAGATCAGCTCGCGGAAGGTGTCGCGATGGCGGAGCGCGCAGAACGGGTCGGAGAGGCTGAGCGCCACCTTGCGCCCGGCGGCGCGGGCGGCGTCGGCGAGCTTGACCATGGCCGCCTGGGCCGCCGGCGCGTCCCAGAGATAGCCTTCGAGATAGAGGATGGCGGCGTCGGCGGCCGTCTGCCCGTCGATGTCGTCCGGCTCGATCTCGGCCGCCGCGCCCAGCATGGTCAGCATGCTGCGCTCGGCGTCGGGGGTCACGAACACGAAGCAGTGGCCGGTGGGCGCGCCCCGGCCCGCCGGCGGCGTATCGAAGGCCACACCCGCAGCGCGGATGTCGTGGCGGAAAACGCGGCCGGCCCGGTCGTCGCGCACCCGCCCGACGAAGCCCGCGCGCGCGCCGAGCGCGGCGAGACCGACGGCGGTGTTGGCGGCCGACCCGCCGGAAAGCTCGACCTCAGGCTCCACCTGCTCGCCGAGCCAGGCGGCGAAGCCCTCGTCGATCAGCGTGGTCGCCCCCTTCGCAACGCCCCGCTCGGCCAGCCAGGCGTCATCCACCCGCGCCAGCATATCGACCAGGGCGTTGCCGACGGCGAGCACGTCGAGCGAGGCGTCAGGCATGAAAACTCCGGCGGCGGAGGGCGGATGGCGGAGCGGCAAGTATAGAGGCCGGCCCGCGCGCATGGGAATCGTTCCGGCGGTGAGCGGATTCGGAGAGATACGAGACGCGACCGCCATCGAGGGACGAGGACATAACCTCGCGGAAGACTGAACGTTCCTTTAGACTGGCATTTATGTCATATCGGGTGCTCCCTCCACCCGCCGCGCCTTTGCCCGCGCTCCCGGAGCGGCGGGCCGCAAGGCGGGGCGGGTGCGGTCGGGTCGGGTTTTTTGCCGTTGCGGCGGCTCGCATATCGCCTTTGCGCGCCGCCGCCCCACATTGCGCAACATGGGGGAACGTGAGGATCGAGCCGGGCGATAGAACAGCTGATGTATTTGCAACAAAATATGGTATAGTCAATTTGAAACGGGGGAAGAATTCGAGGCATAGATGTGGACATTATATAGCAGGACCATGTATTCGTTTGACCTTTTTTGGGGGATGTTGCGAATATGGAGAAGTCATCGGGGGTCTGAGTCGCGATTCGACCCCTTGTCGCGGAGGTGAAGGGACGATGCATAGCGGGGCGTTGACCGACGAGCAGTGGCAGCGGGTGAAACCGCTTCTGCCGGGCAAGGAAGGCGATCGCGGACGAACGGCGGCGGATAACCGACTGTTCCTCGAGGCCGTGTTCTGGATGGCGCGCACCGGCGCGCCATGGCGGAACCTGGATACGCGATTCGGCAAGTGGAACTCGGTCTATCAGCGCTGCCGGCGCTGGGGACGCAAGGGGGTGTTCGAGGAGGTGTTCGAGGTGCTCTCCGAGTATCCGGACTTCGACTACACCCTGGTCGATGGAAGCATCGTGCCTCGCCACCCTGAGGGCGGCCGGGCGAAGGCGGGGCTTCTGGTGCGCCCGACGCCGGAAGATGCGGCGCAGGCGAGCGCGGCGGGCTAGACGACGCCGTCTCGCCTGAGCCCGGCGATGTCGTCGGGCGCGTAGCCGATTTCGGCCAGCACCTCGTCGGTGTGCTCGCCCAGCAGGGGCGGCGGGCGGTCTGCGCCGCGCGCGCTCTCCGTGCTGTGGAAGGCCAGATCGACATGGACGCCCTCGCCGCCGAGGACCGCCTGGCGGGCGAGCGGGCGGAAGGCGCCGCGATGCGCCAGCTGCTCGTCGGCCAGCACCTGCGGCACGCTCGCCACGCGCGCCGCCGGAACCCCGGCGGCCGCCAGGCGCGCCTCCCAGACGCCGGCGTCGGCCGTGGCCAGCGCGGCGCGGAGTTCCGCGCGCAGCGCATCCGCGTGGGCGATCCGGTCGGCGACAGTGGCGAAGCGCGGATCGTCGCAGAGCTCGGCCCGTCCGAGCGCCGTCGCCAGGGGGCGGAACTGCCCCTCGGTCGGCGCGGCGATCATCACGAAGCCGTCGGCGGTCGGGAAGCAGTCGGAGGTCGGGTTGCCGGTCTGCGTGCGGTTGCCGGCGAGCGTCGGTTCCTGGCCGTTCACCTGCCAGAAGGCGAGCGTCGGCGCCATGATGCCGACCGCCGTGTCCAGCATGGAGAGGTCGAGATGGTCGCCCTCGCCGGTGCGTTCGCGGCGATAGAGCGCAGTCATGACGGCGAAGCAGGCCTGGGTCGCGGTGGCCATGTCGGTCAGCCAGTAGCCGGTCTTGAGCGGCCCGGTCTCCGGCAGGCCGGTGACCGCCATCATGCCGGAGGCCGCCTGGATCGCCGGATCGTAGGCGGCGGCGGGCGCGCGCGGGCCGGTCTGGCCGTAGCCGGAGATGGAGCAGTAGATCAGGCGCGGGTTCGCCCGGCGGAGCGCCTCGGGCCCGAAGCCCATGCGCTCCATGCCGCCCGCCTTGAAGTTCTGCACCAGCACATCCGCCGAGGCCGCCAGGCGGCGCACGATCTCGCCGGCGCGCGGATGCTTCAGGTCCAGACCGAGCGAGCGCTTGCCGGTATTGACCGAGAGAAAGAGCGTCGAGAGGCGGTGCGCCAGCAGCTCGGGGTCGGTGGCCGGGCCGAGCTCGCGGCCCTGGTCGCCCGCCACCGGATGCTCGACCTTGATCACATCCGCCCCGAGCTGCGCCAGCTGCTGCGTGCAATAGGGGCCGGCCAGCACCTGGGTGAAATCGACGATCCGGATGCCTTCCAGCGGCCGCGCGCCGGCGGCGCGCCCCGCCTCTTCCCTCTCGGCCATGCCGTCCCTCCCCGTCTGCCGCAAATCCGATACGCAATCGGACGGATAATCGGATAGATATAGCCCTTCCGGCCCAGACTGCGGAGAGTGTCCCGAGGTGAGCAGCGATCCCCAGACCCGCCCGCGCTATGTCGGCCTGCCGACCTTCATGCGCCTGCCCTACGCCGAGGACTGGCGGGGCGCCGATATCGTCATCGTCGGCGTGCCCTACGATGGCGGGGTGACCAACCGACCGGGCGCGCGCCACGGGCCGCGCGCGGTGCGCGACCTCTCCAGCATGATCCGCAAGGTGAACCAGGCGACCGGCGCGGCGCCCTTCGACGAGGCGACGGTCGTCGATGGCGGCGATATCTGGGCCGAGCGGCCCTTCCGCCTGGAAGACGCCCATGTCGAGATCGAGGCCGGCTTCCGGCGGCTGCGCGAGTCCGGGGCGGTCCCGCTCGCCGTCGGCGGCGACCATTCGATCAGCCTGCCGGCCTTCCGCGCGCTCTTCGGCGGCGGCCCCCCGGTCGGCATGGTGCATATCGACGCGCATTGCGACACCGGCGACGACTATCTGGGCTCGCGCTTCCACCATGGCGCGCCCTTCCGCCGGGCGGTCGAGGAGGGCCTGCTGGACCCCGGCCGCACGGTGCAGATCGGCATTCGCGGCTCGCTGTTCGACCCCGACATGTGGCGCTTCAGCTACGAGTCGGGCATGCGCGTCCTGCCGATGGAGGAGGTCCACGAGATCGGGCCGAAGGAGGTCGCGCGCATCGCCCGCGAGACCGTCGGCGGAGGGCCGGCCTATCTCTCCTTCGATATCGACAGCCTCGACCCCGCCTTCGCGCCCGGCACCGGCACGCCCGAGGTCGGCGGCTTCAGCACGGCCGAGGCGCTCGCCCTCCTGCGCGGCCTCGCCGGCGTCGATTTCGTCGCGGGCGACCTGGTCGAGGTGGCGCCGCCCTTCGACTCCGCCGGCGTCACGGCCCTGGCCGGGGCTAATATTCTCTTCGAGATGCTCTGCCTGTTCGCCGGCGCGCTCGCCCGCCGGCGCGCCAACGGCCAGGCGCGGCGGCCGTGAAGCCGAGGGAGTTCGAGGGCCGCACCGCGCTGGTGACCGGCGGCTCGCGCGGCATCGGGCGGGCGATCTGCCTGCAGCTGGCGCGGCTCGGCGCGTGGGTCGCGGTCAATCACTCGTCGAGCGCGGAGGCCGCTGAAGAGACGCTGCGGCAGATCGAAGCGGCAGGCGGCGCGGGCGGCGTCTTCCGGGCCGATGTCTCCTCCTGGGAGGCGGTCGGGGCGATGTTCGACGCCATCGAGGCCGCGCGCGGGCCGGTCGATCTGCTGGTGACCAATGCCGGCACGGCCTCCTTCCGGGACGATGTCGAGATGCCGCCGGAGCTCTGGCGGCGCATCCTCGCGGTCAATCTCGACGGCAGCTTCCACTGCGTCTGGCGGGCGAAGGAGGCCATGCTGGCGCGCGGCGACGGGCGCATCGTGTGCATTTCCTCGGTCAACGGGATCGCCGCGAGCCGCATGCGCCGCGACCGGCTGATCGCCTACGGGACGTCCAAGTCGGCGGTGATCGGCTTCACCCGCAATTGCGCCGCCGCCTTCGGGCCGGCGATCCGGGTGAACTGCGTCGCGCCGGGCCTGATCGACACCGAAATGACCGCCGACATGCCGGACGAAATGCGCCGGCGGATCGTCGCCGAGACGCCGGCCGGGCGCACCGGCGCGCCGGAGGATGTGGCGGAACTCACCTGCTTCCTGCTGAGCGACGCCGCGAGCTTCATCACCGGCCAGACCTGCGTGGCCTCGGGCGGGCTGGTGACGCTGCCCTGAGCGCCGGGCGTCAGCCGGGGCCGTCTGCGGCCTCGCGCGCGGCCAGCAGCGCCAGCAGGTCCGCCTCGGCCAGTCCGTCCTCCATCGCCGCCACCAGCACCGCCTCGGCGGAGTAGTTGTCCGCCATGTCGGCAAGCCGCGCGCGGAGCGCCGGCGCAAGCGCGTCATAGGCCGCCATGTCGGCCGCCGCCGTGGTGGCGACGCCCGCAGCGTGGCGGTTGGCGCTCACCCGGTCTCCATCGGCAGGTCGGGGTCGCGCGCCCAGGCCTGGAGCGAGTCGTCATAGACGGCCACATCCCGCTGGCCCAGCAGATGGAGCGCCATCGCGCCCAGGCTGGCGGCGATGCCGCCGCCGCAATAGGTCACCACGCGGTCGGCCTCGAGCGCGCCCGCCTGCGCGAACTTCTCGCGGATCGCCGCCATGGGCAGCAGGGTCCCGGTCGCCGGATCGACCAGCGCCTGGCTCGGCACATTGACGCTGCCGGCGATGCGGCCGGGCCGGCCGTAATGCTGGCCGCCGCCGGCATGCTGCTCGGCGGAGAGCGAGTTCAGCACCACCGCGCCCGGATCGGCGAGCGCCGCCTCGACCTCCGCCCGGCCGACGAAAAAGCCGGGCCGCCGCCTGGCCTCGAACACCGCCGGGACCGGTTCTTCCGCGCCCGTCGCCACCGGGCGGCCCTCGGCCAGCCATTTGGCCCAGCCCCCGTCCAGCACCGCCGCCCGGTCGTGGCCGAACGCCTTGAGCATCCACCAGAGGCGGGGCGCCCAGTGCGGCGAGCCGGCGCTGTAGATCACCACCGCGCTGGCATTGGAGACGCCGAGCCGGCCCATGGCCGCGCCGAAGCGCGCCGCGTCCGGCAGGGTAAAGCGCAGCCGGCTCTCCGGGTCGGAGAGATCGGTAATGAGATCGGCGAAGACCGCGCCCGGCGCGTGCCCTTCCAGATAGTCCGCGCGCCCGCTTTCGGCGCGCATGCCGCCGCCGGCGAGCGGGTGCAAATGGACGGTGGCGTCGAGGATGCGGAGCGCCGGATCCTCCAGGCGCTCCGCCAGCCATTCTGTCGAGACGAACGCTTCCATGGAGGCTAGTCTATGGCCTCCGGCGGCGGGAACAAGCGGCAAGTGGACAGCGACGCGCGGCGCGGCGCGCTCTATATGGTGCTCAGCACCATTGTGCTCACGACACAGGACGCCATCACCAAATGGCTGACGGCCGACTACCATTCCGGCGAGGTGCTGTTCTACCGCACCATCTTCGGCATGGCCGTGGTGGCCTGGCTGGTCCGGCAGGGCGGCGGCTGGGGGCTGTTGCGCCCGCGCGCGCCGCGCCTCACGCTCACGCGCGGCGTGCTGGCGCTGGCCTGCAGCCTGGCGATCGTCATGTCCTGGGCGCTGCTGCCGCTGGCCGACGCCATGGCGGTGGTGTTCGTCAGCCCCGTCATCCTGACCGCGCTCTCGGCGCTGGTGCTGCGCGAGCGGGTGGGGGTGCGCGGCTGGGCGGCGGTGCTGATCGGCTTTCTGGGCGTGCTGGTGATGATGCGGCCGGGCTCGACCGCCTTTCAGTGGGCGGTCGCCGTGCCGATCGCGGCGGCCTTCCTCGCCGCCAGCCGCGACGTGGTGACGCGCCAGCTGGGGCCGCTGGAATCGCCGACCACGGTGCTGGTCTATAGCCAGGGGCTGTCGCTGGTCGGCGCGGGGCTGACGCTCTTCTGGGAGGCGCACTGGCCCGGCTGGTTCGACTGGCTGCTGTTCGCCGCCGCCGGCGTGCTGGCCGGCATCGCGCATTATCTGATCATCGCGTCCTTCAAGCTCGCGCCGGCCTCGCTGATTTCGCCGCTGCGCTATCTCTCCATCGTCTGGGCGGTCGGTTTCGGCTGGTGGCTCTGGGGCGATCTGCCGGATCTCTGGATGGCTTCCGGCGGCGTTCTGGTGATCGCCGCCGCCCTGCTGACCACGCGGCCGGGGAGAAGTTGACGCGGCCGGGACGTGTTATGACTCGAAACATCGCATGAAATTAATCATGTGATGTTTCAAAAAGTTTATGACTCCGAATTCTCCGAATTTCCGCGTCAGTTTGCCGCAAAGCAATGTAAATCGGCGCTTGACTCCGGGTCCGACCGTGCAGGAACCTGACGGCCAATCCGAATCTCGTCCCCGGAGGTCGCCATGACTCTCGGCAGAAACTTTCAACACCGCATGTTCCGGCTTTGCCTGTCATTGGCCTCCATCGCCTTGATTGTCGGACCGATGACGGTCCGGGCGTCAGAGAATGTACAGAGCGAGCCACTGGGCGCCCCTTCGAATGTCAAGGTCGAGATATTGAACGTCATTCCGGAGAATCGCACACTGCCCCATCCTCTGGCCTTACAGGCGCACTGGACTCCGGCCCCGAATATCGCAAATCCGGGCGAGTCTCACTATGAGATCGAGTTGCGGCTTCGCAACAATCCCGGCGGCCCATGGCGCTGGATCGCCGGTCCGTTTCGCGTCGGCGGCGATGGCAATCAACGGTTCTTCACCTGGTATGCCAACAATAACGGCTATGAGACGCAGGTGAGGATACGACTCGTCACTCCCGCGGGAAGGGGGGCGTGGACGTCGTCGAACCGGGTCCACCTCGATGTTCCGCCGCCCGAACGCCCCGACAGCCCGACGGCGACGGCGCATGAGCGCTCGGTGACACTCAACTGGGACGCGCCGGCCGGCGGCGCGATGATCACCCGGTGGACGATGCGCTACGGCATCGATGGCGGCAACTGGAGGGAGCGCAACTACATTCCGGGCGACGCGCGCAGCTATACAGTGACCGGCCTCGAGGCCGGCGAGCAATATTACTTCGAGTGGGCGGCGGAGAATCCGGGCGGCGTCGGACCCTCGACCGGCTTCGTCAAGGCGACGCCGACCGCCATCCAGCGGCCCGGACCGCCGGTGAACCCGACGGCGGAAGCGGACGAGACCTCGGTGACGCTGCGCTGGGAAGCGCCGACCAACACCGCCCATATCGACCGCTGGAACATGCGCTACGGCATAAACGGCCGCAACTGGAACGAGCGCAACTATATTCCCGGCGACGCGCGCGAATTCACGGTGCAAGGGCTCGAAGCCGGCAAGCGCTATTATTTCGAGTGGGCGGCGGAGAACGACGCCGGCCGGGGGTCGTCCTCCGGCTTCGTCAAGGCGACGCCCGAGATCCGCCTGCCGGGCCCGCCGGCCAACCCCACGGCCGAGGCGGGCGAGACCTCGGTAACGCTGCGCTGGGAAGCGCCGGCCAACACCGCCCATATCGACCGCTGGAACATGCGCTACGGCATCGACGGCGGCAACTGGAACGAGAACAACATCATTCCCGGCGATGCGCGCGAATTCACGCTGACCGGGCTGGACTCGGGCGAGCAATATTATTTCGAGTGGGCGGCGGAGAACAGCGCCGGCCGGGGCGCGTCTTCCGGCTTCGTCAAGGCCACGACCCTGCTGCCCTATCCGGAGATGATCTCCTCGATCAGGCGCACCGCCGGCGATGGCCGGATATTGCTGGAATGGGAGCATCCGCTGACACGGGATGTGACCCATTTCCGTATCTTTCACGCCAAGAACCTCAGCGCTTCCGGCCAGGACTACTTCACCGATGTCCCGGCCGGCCCGGGCTTGGCGATGTCTCATCTGTTCACGGGTCTGGAGAACGGCCGGCGATATAATTTCTCCGTCGGCGCGGTGAACGCTCGCGGCAGGGGCGGCCTGTGGGCGATATACGCGAGACCGAAGCCGCTGGCGGCGCCGGGCGACGTGACGGTCGCGCTAGGCGATGGCGGGGTGAAACTCTCCTGGACTGCGCCGCCCGGAGGCAGCCATACCTACTGGGACTATCTGGGCAATAGCCATATCGTCCGCTATCAGCTGCGCCACAAGGTCGGGACCGCCTTCGACGCGGCCGATGAGGATCTCTGGGCCGACATCCCCGGCAGCGACGGCGACACGGACCGCTACACCGTGACCGGCCTCGCCGATGGCGAGTCCCATGTCTTCCAGCTGCGCGCAGTCAACCGTATCGGCCCCGGCCTGGCCTCGGCCCCGCAGACGGCGACGCCCGACATCCGTCTGCCCGACGCGCCGGTCGATGCCGTGCTCGAGGCCCGGGACGCGGCTATCCGGCTGCGCTGGAAGGCGCCTGCCAACACGACGCATATCGACAACTGGAACCTGCGCTACGGCATCGATGGCCAAAACTGGAACGAGAACTACATCATCCCCGGCGAATGGCGCGACTTCACGCTGACCGGGCTGAAGCCGGGGCGCGAATATGCTGTCGAATGGGCGGCGGTGAACTCCGCCGGAACCGGCCCCTCGACCGGCATTCTCAAGGCGACGCCCCGGCTGCCCTATCCGGAGGCGCCCTCCTCGGTCAGGCGCACCACTGCCGACGGTCGGATATTGGTGGAGTGGACGCATCCGCTGAGATGGGATGTGACCCATTTCCGAATCCGTTTCGGCGGGGAGGAGCACAGCTTCGGCCCGTGGCGGTGGGTCGATATCCCGGCCGGCCCGGGCTTGCCGATGTCCCATCTGTTTACGGGCCTGAATAATGGCGAGAGTTATAACTTCATCGTCATCCCGGTGAACGCCCGGGGCGAGGGCCCGTTCTGGGCGCTGGGGGCGATCCCGAAGCCGCTGGCGGCGCCGGGCGACGTGACGGTCGCGCCGGGCGACGGCGAGGCGGAACTCTCCTGGACCGCGCCGCCGGGAACGCACGTGCCCGCGTGGGACTATCCGGGCAATGGCCATATCGTCCGCTATCAGCTGCGCTACAAGGCCGGGACCGCCTTCGATGCGGCCGATGAGGACCTCTGGGCCGACATTCCCGGCAGCAACGGCGACACGGCCCGCTACACCGTGACCGGCCTCGCCAATGACGAGGCTTATGTCTTCCAGATGCGCGCGGTCAACCGCATCGGCCCCGGCCTGGCCTCGGCCCCGCAGACGGCGACGCCCGAGCTCCGCCAGCCCGACGCGCCGGTCGATGCGGTGGCCGAGGCCCGGGACGCGGCCATCCGGCTGCGCTGGAAGGCGCCTGCCAACACGACGAATATCGATCGCTGGACGCTGCGCATGAGCGCGGGCGACGATATCTGGCTGGAGGACATCGAGCTCGACGGCGAATTGCGCGAGTTCACGTTCGAGGGGCTGAAGCCGGGCCACGAATATGCTTTCGAATGGGCGGCGGTGAACTCTGCCGGAACCGGCCCCTCGACCGGCATCCTCAAGGCGACGCCCCGGCTGCCCTATCCGGCGGTGGTGAGTTCGTTCAAGCGCACCTCCGGCGACGGCCGGATATTGCTGGCATGGGAGCATCCGCTGAAGTGGGATGTGACCCATTTCCGAATCTATCACGCCAAGAGCCTCAGCGTTTCCGGCTCGAAGTTCTTCACCGACGTCCCGGCCGGCCCGGACTTGCCGATGTCCTATCTGTTTACGGGCCTGAAGAACGGCCAGGAGTATAACCTCTCGGTGCGCGCGGTGAACGCCCGCGGCGAGGGCGGCATGTGGGCGATGTTGGCGAGGCCGGGGCCGCTGGCCGCGCCGCGCAGCGTGACGATCGCGCCGGGCGACGGCGAGGCGGAACTCTCCTGGCGTGCGCCGCTCGGAGGCAGCTCGGTCTGGGACTATCCGGGCAATGGCCATATCGTCCGCTATCAGCTGCGCTACAAGGCCGGGACCGCCTTCGATGCGGCCGATGAGGACCTCTGGGCCGACATTCCCGGCAGCGACGGCGACACGGCCGGCTACACCGTGACCGGCCTCGCCAATGACGAGGCCCATGTCTTCCAGATGCGCGCGGTCAACCGCATCGGCCCCGGCCTGGCCTCGGCCCCGCAGACGGCGACGCCCGAGCCGTCGAACAGGGCGCCGGTCATCGCGCCGACCGTAAGAGGCGGCAATTTCGTGATGGAGATCGGCCGCTATGACCGAACCCCCAATCTCAATTGGGTGTTCACCGATCCGGACGGCGATCCGCTGACCTTCTCCTTCGTGACCGACCCGAGCCCGCACCCCGCCGGGCTGAGATTGAGCTTCGACGATTCGGACGCGGACCAGGGCATGGTCTTTTTCGAAACGCAGGCGGTGGAAAGGTTTCCCGGCCGGGTGGCGGTTACGGTCGTCGCGACGGACCCGGATGGGCTGTCGGCGTCGCTGACGGGAATGCTCGCGACGGAGAACAGCGCGCCGGCGGCGATCGATCCGGCACCGGAGCGGACCGTCGGCGCAGGCGTCAGAACGCCGTTCAGCCTCGGCGACTTCTTCCGGGACGCCGATGGCGACGGCTTGCGGCTCACCCGCTGGAGCGTGCTTTCCGGAGAGCCGAGCCTGTTCGAAGGCGCGCCGGGCCGCTTCGAACTGCTGGCGGAGGAGGACGGCAGAGTCCGCCTCTATGTCGAGGACGATTTCGCGGCGCCCGCCACGGTCGAGCTCGCGATTACCGCTATCGGCCTGCCGGGCAAGACCGACGAGCTGGTGGCGACCGGGCGGAGCGGAACGGTCGATCTCGCCTGGACCGATCCGTTCGACAGCAGCATTACCTCCTATCGGCTGCGCGTCGCGCCGGCCGGCGACGACTTCGCCGAGGGGGACTGGCAAGACATTCCCGGCAGCGACGCCGCCACGACCTCGCACAGCGTGAGCGCGCTCAAGGACGGGACCCGGCTGGTCAACGGCTCCGCCTATCGCTTCCAGGTCCGCGCGGTCAATGCCGGCGGCCCCGGCCCGGCTTCGGCGGCGGCGAGCGCGACGCCGGAGGGTCTGCCCGCGAGGCCGGCGGACCTGGCGGCCGCGCCCGGCGACCGCCAGGTGCTGCTCTCCTGGGCCGATCCGCTGGACGGCAACATCACCGCCTATCAGCTGCGCGCGGCTGCGGACGGCGACGCGCTGGCCGACGCCGACTGGGGAAATATCCCGGAGAGCGGCGCGGCGACCGTGGCCCACAGCGTGACCGCATTGGGGGCCTCGGGCGGGCTGGTGAACGGCCTCGCCTACAGCTTCCAGATCCGCGCGGTGAACGGGGCGGGCGCGGGGCCGGCCTCGGCGGCGGTGAGCGCCGCGCCGAGGCTCGACCGGGCGCCGTCCTTCGCCGGGGCGACGGTGGCGGACCGGCGCTTCACGCTGGACGCGCCGATCGAGGCGCTGGTGCTGCCCGAGGCGACCGGCGGCGACGGCGCGCTCGCCTATGCGCTGACGCCGGCCCTGCCGGCGGGCCTCGCGCTCGACGTTGCGACGCGGCGGATCGCCGGCGCGCCGCATGAGGCGCAGGCGGCGGCGACCTACAGCTGGACCGCGACCGACGCCGATGGCGATGCGGCGGCGCTCACCTTCACGATCGAGGTGGCGACCCCGACCGCAAGCGCGGCCGCGCGCGAGTCCGTGCGGCAGAGCCTTGCGGGGCTGGCGGCCGGAACGCTCGCGGGCGCGCGGCAGACCATCGCCCGGCGGCTGGCGGCGGGGCCGGGCGCGGCGAGCCTGACCGTGGCCGGGCAGCCGGTTGCGTTCGCAGAGACCGCGACGGACATCGGGGACAGCCCCCGGCAGCGTCTCGCGGAAGCGCAACGGTCCGGCGCGCAGCGCGTCGGCCGGGAGCAGTTGCGGCGCGACAGCGCCTTCGAGCTCGGCTTCGGCCAGGCCGGGATGGAGATGACCGCCTGGGGCCGGGGCGATCTGCGCGGCTTCCGGGCGGAGCCCTCCGGCGCGGCGGAGCAGGGCCGGCTGGAGACCGGCTGGCTCGGCATGGACGCGCGGATCGGCGACGGGCTGCTGGTCGGCTTCGGCCTCTCGCGGAGCGCGAGCGAGGCCGAGCTGGCGGACGGCGCGGCGCTGACCGGCGCGCTGACGGCCGGCTGGCCCTATGCGCAGCTGCGGCTGGCGAACGGGGCGGAGCTGTGGACGCTGCTCGGCGCGGGCCGGGGCACGCTCCGCTGGCGCCCGGAGGACGGCGCGGCCGAGACCGGGTCGTTCGCCATGCAGGCGGCGTCCGCGGGCGGTCGCCAGCCGCTGGCGACGCTGGGTGCGGTCGATCTGGCGTTCGCGGCCGACGCGGGCTTTGCGCGGCTGGAAACGGCGGGCGACGCGCTCACGGCGCTGGGCGGGCAGCAGGTGCAGGTCTGGCGCTCGCAAGCCTCGCTGGAGGCGACCCATCGCGGCTGGGGCCTCGGCTCGGGCGCGGTGCTGGCGCCCTTCGGCGCGCTCGCCTTCGCCGCGGAGGGCGGCGACTGGCGCGAGGGCTCCGGCGTCGAGGCCGAGGCCGGGGCGCGGCTCGGCGCGCCGGGCGCGCGCCTCGAACTGGAGGCGCGGGGCCGGATGCGGCAGGCGCAGGCCGACGCCTCGGGCGCGGAGCTGACGGCGCGGCTGCGGCCCGAGGCGGACGGCGCCGGCCTCTCGCTGCTGGCGACGCTGGCCCACGGCGCGCCGACGGACGGCGCCCCGGCGCTGCTGCCGGACGACCCGGTTCGGGGCGCGCCCGGCGGCGACGCGGCGGCCGACCTCGCGCTCGAAGCCGGCTACGGCCTGCGCGCCCCGGCCCTGCACGGCGTGCTCACCCCCTTCCTCCGCCTGGAACTGGCGGAGGACGGCCAAGACCGCCGGGAACTGGAAGCAGGCGCCCGCTTCACCGGCCCGCTGACCCTCGACCTCAGCGCCACCCGAACCCAAACCCCGGAAACCCGCCTCCACCTCAACCTCCACCTCGCCTTCTGACCCCGCGAGGCCCGGGTCAGACTGCGCCTGTGGCGCGGAGTTCGGCGATTTCGGCTGGCGCGTAGCCGAGTTCGGCGAGGATTTCGTCGGTTTGCTCGCCGTGGCGGGGTGGGGGGCGGTGGCTGCCGGGGCTGTCGGTGTCGGCGAGGAAGGCGGGGTTGACGGTGTGGATGTCGCGCTCGACGCCGGGCGGCCCCGGACGGCGCTCCAGGAAGCGCCGGCTGGCGAGCGCGGGATGGTCGAGCGCCTCGGCGATGGTGTTGACGGGCGCGGCCGGCACGCCGACCTCGGCGAGCCGGCGCTCCCAGCCCTCGGCCGTATCCGCCGCCAGCGCCTCCTCCAGCGCCGCCCTGAGCGCGCCCGCATTGGCCTGGCGCGCGGCCAGCGTGGCGAAGCGCGGGTCGGCGGCGAGGCCCGGCCGGTCGAGCGCCTGGCAGAGGCCCTGCCACTGGCGCTCCGTCAGACACGTCATCAGCAGCGAGCCGCCGGCGACGGGGAAGGAGTCGGCGGTCGGAATGCGCGCCGGGGAGGAATTGCCCACCGGACGCGCCAGGGTTCCGGTGGTCAGATAGTCGATCAGCAGCGGGGCCAGCAGCGAGAGCGACGATTCGAACATGGTCACGTCCAGATGCTGGCCCTCGCCGGTCGCCAGCTGGCGATAGAGCGCCGTTGCGCAGGCGAAGGCGGCGGTGATGCCGGTCGAGAGATCGACGGCGGTGAAGCCGGCCCGAACCGGCCCGGTCTCCGGATGGCCGCTGACCGACATCATGCCCGACGCCGCCTGGATGGCGCCGTCATAGGCGGGCGCGCCGGCGTGGGAGCCGGTCTGGCCGTAGCCGGAGATCGAGCAATAGACCAGGCCCGGTCGCACGGCCCGGAGCGCCTCATAGCCGAAGCCGAGACGCTCCATGGTGCCGGCCTTGAAATTCTCCACCACGGCGTTGGCCCCGGAGACCAGGCGGTGGACGACCTCCTGGGCGCGCGGATGCTTCAGATCGAGCGTGAGCGCCCGCTTGCCGGAATTGATCGCGAGAAACATGGGCGACATGCCGAGCGCGCCCAGATCGTTGTCGCCCATCAGCCGCCGGCCCTGGTCGCCGCCCTCGCGCTGCTCCAGCTTGATCACATCCGCGCCCAGCATCGCCAGATGCTGCGTGCAGAACGGCCCGGCGATCACCTGCGTGAAGTCGATGACGCGCACCCCGTCGAAGGCCTTCGCCATGAGCTGCCTCTCCCCTCTCGTCTCGGCCGGCCCATGGTAGCCCGCAATTCCGGCAAAGGTCATGGGGGCCGCGCGGCGAATTCGCCCCTCGCGGCGGGGCTGCGAATCCGGCAGACTGCCGGCCCATGACCCGCGAGAAGCCGATGCGGCCGCGCGACGCCGCCACCCTCATCCTGATGCGCCGCCGGGACGGCGAGATCGAAGTGCTGATGGGCCGCCGCTCGCCCCGGCACGCCTTCATGCCCAACACGTTCGTCTTTCCGGGCGGGCGCGTCGATCCCGAGGACGCCGCGATCGCGCCGCTCAGCGACCTGCGCCCGCCGGTGCTCGAACGCCTGAAGCGCAACGCCAGCGCCCGGCGCTCGCGCGCGCTCGCGCTCGCCGCCATCCGCGAGGCCTTCGAGGAAACCGGCCTCGCGCTCGGCGTCCCGCATGGCGGGCGGGTGGATATCGAGCGCCTGCCGGCCTCCTGGCGGCCCTTCTACCTGACCGGCCTCGCGCCCAGCCTCGACCAGCTCGACTATGTGTTCCGGGCGATCACGCCGCGCGGCGATGTGCGCCGCTTCCACGCCCGCTTCTTCCTCGCCGACGAGCGCCACGCCGCCGGCGCGCTCGGCGGCAGCGGCGAGCTGCAGGACCTGCAATGGATCGCCATCGACCGCGCCGTCGCCATGCCGGAGACGCCGGGCGTGACCGCCAGGGCGCTGGCGGAGGTGCGCAGCCGGGCCGGCGGCGACGGCGGCGACCGCCCGGTGCCGCTCTATCACGGCGCCCGCCATGGCGACCGGGTGCGCCTCGACCCCTGACATCCCGAGAAGGAACCGGACCCCCATGCTGATCGAACAGCGCAGCTACGATTTCCACCCCGGCCGCATGAACGCCTGGCTGGAGCTTTACGACCGGCTCGGCCGGCCGGCCTCCGACCGCCATATGGGGCCGAGCCTCGGCTGCTTCACCACCGTCATCGGCCCGGTCAACCGCTTCGTCTTCCTGCGCGGCTATGACGACATAGACGCGCGCGAGGCCGGCCAGGCCGCGCGCGCCGCCGACCCGGAATGGCAGGCCTTCCTGGCCGAAGGCCGCGCGCTGGAGGCGCTCAAGCGCCAGGAAAGCAAGCTGCTGCGCCCGACCGGCTTCTCGCCGGTGCAGAGCGAGGCCGACCTGCCGCTCACGCGCAGCCTGCCCGGCTCCGCCATGATCGTCGATCATCGCACCTACGACATGCATCCCGGCAAGGGCAGCGCCTGGCTGGAGGCCTACCGGGATGTCGGGCTTCCCGTGCAGCGCCGCCATCTCGGCCAGCTGCTGCTGTTCGCCACCACCGAGGTCGGGCCGATCAACCAGGCGGTCTTCATGTGGGCCTATGAGAGCATCGGCGACCGCGAGCGCCGCCGCGCCGGCATGGAGCAGGACCCCGGCTGGACCGCCTTCCGCCTGCGCCACCAGCCCTTCCAGAGCCTGAAGCAGCAGACCAACCAGCTGCTGGAGCCGACGAGCTTCTCGCCGATCCGCTGAAACCCGGAGCAGGAGGACGCCCATGAGCCATTCCGTCAGAAGCCATCTGCGCATCGAGATCGGCGCCTATGACGCGGTGATCCGCCAGTTCATCCCCGGCTATGAGGAGATGCTGGCGCGCGTCGCCGGCGCGGTCGGGAGCATCGGGCCGGGCCATGTGATCGACCTGGGCGCGGGCACCGGCGCGCTGAGCGAGGCCGTGCTGGAACGCTGCCCGGACGCCCGCGTGACGCTGATCGACGCCGACCCCGAAATGCTGGAGCAGGCGCGCGAGCGCCTCGCGCCTTATGCTGCGCGCGCCCGCTTTCTGGAGGCCTCCTTCTACGACCCCCTGCCGGAATGCGACGCGGTCATCGCCTCGCTCGCTTTGCATCATGTGCCGGACATGGCCCGCAAGCGCGCGCTTTACGGCGCGGTCGAGGCGGCGCTCCGGCCGGGCGGCCTGTTCGCCAACGCCGATGTCACCATGCCGGCCGACAGCGCGGCCCGCGACGCCGACTACCGGGTCTGGGCCGACCATCTGGTGGCCTGCGGCATTCCCGAAGAGCGCGCCTGGCGCCATTTCGAGGAATGGGCGGACGAGGATGTCTATATGCCGCTCGAGGAGGAGCTGGCGGCGCTCGCCGATGCGGGCCTCGCCGCCGAATGCCTCTGGCGGCTGACGCCCGCCACCGTGATGACGGGCGCCAAGGCCGTCGGTTAGGTCCGCCCGCTCAGGCGGCCTCCTCCTTCTTCCCCTCCACCCAGGCGAGCGTGTCGTCGAGCGCGGCCTTCAGGCGCGCGCAGAGTTCATCGACCTCGCTTTCGGAGATGATGAGCGGCGGCGAGAAGGCGAGCGACTCGCCGATCGCGCGGGTGATCAGGCCGTGATGCTCGGCGCGCTCCATGGCGTGCACGGCCACGCCCTCATTGGCGGCGAAGTTCTCGCGCGTCTCCTTGTCCTTGACGATCTCCAGGCCGGCGATCAGCCCGACGCCGCGCACCTCGCCCACCAGCGGATGGCTCTCCAGCGCCCGCAGCCCGGCCTGGAAGCGCGGCGCCACGCGGCGGATATGGCCGAGCGTGTTGCGCTCCTCATAGATGGTGAGCGTCTCCAGGGCGACCGCCGCCGAAACCGGATGGCCGCCATAGGTGTAGCCATGGCCGAGCACGCCGATCTCGCCCGACTGGCGGGCGATGGTGTCGTAGATCTCGTTGGTCATCAGCACGCCGGCGATCGGCAGATAGGCCGAGGAGAGCGCCTTGGCGACGGTCATGAAGTCGGGGTCGAGCTTGAAGGTCTCGGAGCCGAACATGTTGCCGGTGCGCCCGAAGCCGCAGATCACCTCGTCGGCGATCAGCAGCACATCGTGCTTCTTCAGCACCGCCTGGACCTTGTCGAAATAGGTCCGGGGCGGGACCACGACGCCGCCGCCGCCCATCACCGGCTCGGCGATGAAGGCCGCGACGGTCTCCGGCCCCTCCTCGACGATCATGGCGTCGAGCGCCTCGGCGCAGCGCGTCGCGAAGGCCTCCTCGGTCTCGCCGGGATTGCCGAAGCGGTAGAAGTTCGGGCACATGGTGTGGCGGATCTGGCCGACCGGCAGGTCGAAGGCCTTGTGCATGTGCGGCAGGCCGCAGAGCGAGGCCGCCACGGCGGTGGTGCCGTGATAGGCCTTGTCGCGCGAGATGATCTTCTTCTTTTCCGGCCGGCCGCGGGCGTTGTTGTAATACCAGATCAGCTTGACGATGGTGTCGTTGGCCTCGGAGCCGGAATTGACGAAGAAGGCGCGCGCGATGCGCCCCGGCGCCATGGCGACCAGCTTCTCCGCCAAGTCGATGGCGACATTGGAGTTGGCGTGGCGGAACTGCTGATAGTAGGGCAGTTCGCGCATCTGGCGGATGGCGGCGTCGATCAGCCTCTGCTCGCCGAAGCCGAGCGAGACGCACCAGAGCCCGGCCATGCCCTCCAGATAGGACTTGCCGGCGTCGTCGCGCACATAGACGCCCTCGCCGGACGACATGATCATGGGCCCGACCTCGCGGTGGCGGGCCAGGTCGGTCATCGGGTGGACGGCGTAGAGCTTGTCGCGCGCGGCGGCCGAATTGACTTGCTGTTCCATGGCGGAACCCTCCCTCTGCGTCAGAACCGGCGCCACGCCTCCACCGCCAGCGCGACGGCGGCGACCCATGCTGCGCCCATGACGATATAGAACGGCATTCGGCACCATGCTGGCAAGCGGCGAAGCGGCCGGCGGAGCCAGTAGAGCAGCGGAACGCACCAGGGCGCGGCCCAGCTGACCGCCATGGCCGCCGGCCAGCGCGCCGAATCGGGGGCCGCCTCGCCGAAGACGAGCCGGGTTACGGCGTCGAGGACGAGCGCGCCCGGCAGGGCCAGCAGCACGAGGCCGAACAGGAATCCGAGCCCGAGCGCGATCAGTAGCACATAGCAGCGGGGCGAGAAGGCGAACAGCAGCGCGCGGAACCAGAAATCCTTCACCGCCGGGCCTCCGCTTGCGAGCCGCGCCCGGCTCGGGCAAGACTGGCCCCGCCGCAACAGGGGAGGCGCGCGTCATGACTCCGGAGCGCATTCTGGCCGAGCCGGCCCGCATCCTGCCGCAACAGGCGCGCATCGACTATTTCGACAAGGGCTTCGCGCTGGTCGAGGACGCCATCCCGGAGGCCTGGATCGACCGGCTGCAGGCGGTGACCGAAGGCCTGGTGGAGGCGAGCCGCGCCGAAAGCCGCTCCGGCCGGGTGTTCGACCTCGCGCCCGGACATTCCGCCGACCGGCCCCGGGTGCGGCGCATCAAGCGCCCGGACGAGCAGCATGAGGCCTATTGGGCCTTCGCCTCCGAACTGCTGGCCGACATGGCGGCCGACCTGCTGGGGCCGGATGTCGTGTTCCACCATTCCAAGCTCAACTTCAAATGGTTCGACGGCGGCGACGAGGTGCAGTGGCATCAGGACATCCAGTTCTACCCCCACACCAATTACAGCCATCTGACCATCGGCGCCTATCTTTCCGACACCGGCCCCGACCACGGCCCGATGTCGATGCTGCCGGGCAGCCATGAGGGGCCGCTGTTCGACCTCTACGGGGCGGATGGGCAGTGGGCCGGGCATTTGCGCGCCGAGGACGCGGCCGGCCTGCCGGTGGAGCGGGCCGAGACGCTCACCTGCCGCCGGGGGGCGGTCTCGATCCACAATTGCCGCACGCTCCATTATTCCCGGCCGAGCCGCGCCGACGCCGGGCGCCCGCTGCTGCTGAACGCCTTCGCCGCCGCCGACGCCCGGCCCTATACGGCGCATCCCGATCCCTCGCGCCACGCCGGCGAGACGGTGCGCGGCCGCCCGCCCCGCATGGCGCGGCACGACCCCCGGCCCTGCCCGCTGCCGCCCGACTGGTCCGGCGGCTACAGCTCGATCTTCGCCGCCCAGTCCGGCGAGGACGCGGCGATGTGAGGGCGCGTCAGCGGTTGTTGTACTTGCCCGGCCGCTTCTCGCGCCAGGCGGCGATCGCCTCCTTGTGGTCCTCGCTGGAGCGCGCCAGCACCATGTGGGAGGAGACCATGTCCAGCGCGCTGCGCAGGTCCATGTCGAGGCCGGCATACATGGCGCGCTTGATCAGCCGGATCGAGATCGGCGAGGAGGCGACCAGCTTCTCCACATAGGCGCGGGTCTCGGCCTGCAGCGCGTCGTCGGGGAACACCTTGTTGACCAGGCCGATCTCCAGCGCCTCGGCGGCGGAGAGGAAGTCCGCGCTCCACAGCAGCTCCAGCGCCTTGGGCGCGCCGACGATGCGCGGCAGGAACCAGGCGCCGCCATTGCCCGGCACCAGGCCGACGCGCACATAGGTCTCGGCGAAGCGCGCGCTTTCGGCGGCGAAGCGCAAGTCGGCGTGGAGGCACATGTCCATGCCGGCGCCGACCGCCACGCCGTTGACCGCCGCCACCACCGGCTTGTCGATCTCCCGGATCTTGAGCGAGATCTTCTGGATCAGGTCCCAGAGGCCGGACTTGATCTCCAGCGGCGTCGGCGGCGCGTCGGTGCCCATCTGGCGGGTGTCGCCGCCGGCGCAGAAGGCGCGGCCGGTGGCGGTCACGATTACCGCCCAAATGTCGTCGCGCGTCCGGCATTCCTCCAGCCGGTCCAGATATCCGGTCAGCATTTCGTGCGTGAAGGCGTTCAGCCGGTCCGGGTTGTTGAAGGTGATGGTCGCGATCCGGTCGCTTGTGTCGAAGAGCAATTTGTCGCTCACGCCCTTGTCTCCATGTGCTGCGAGGCCGCCCAGCCTAGCCCGCCAACGCCGCCCGACGCCAGCCGGGCGGACCGGCGACCGGCGATGCGGCTTCCGGTTTCGCGCCCGTCGCGTTATGGTTCGGTATGGCAACGGAGAAGTCCATGCATAGCGCCGGCCTGCGCCGGGTCGGCGGTTCCGCGATGCTTGCCGCGACGTCGAGAACGCGGCCCAGCTACAGCCTCGAAGAACTGCTGGCGCAGTGCGACGGGACCGCGCCGCCCGATGAAGAAGATCGCGCCTGGCTCGATTCCGGGCCGGTCGGCAACGAATTGCTGTAGCGGACCGGCGCGATTGAACGGCGGGGCCGCGCGGTCCATGCTGCGGGTTCGCCCTCGCAGCCTCCGCAGCCCCGTCGGACTCCCATGAGCATCCTCGTCACCGGCGTCGCCGGCTTTATCGGCATGCACGCCGCCGCCGCCCTGCTGGCGCGCGGCGAGACCGTCATCGGCATCGACAGCCTGGACGGCTATTACGACCCCGTGCTGAAACGCGCCCGTCTGGCGCGGCTGAACGGCCTTCATGGCTTCAGCTTCCACCGCCTCGACATCGCCGACGACGACGCCATGGACGCGCTCCGCCCGGCGGGCGCGGACCGCATCCTGCATCTCGCCGCGCAGGCGGGCGTGCGCTATTCGCTCCGCAATCCGCGCGCCTATGTGCGCGCCAATCTCGCCGGCCATCTCAACCTGCTGGAGCTCGCCCGGCGGCTGGAGGCGCGCCATTTCGTCTATGCGAGCTCCTCGTCGGTCTATGGCGACGCCGGCGGCGGGCCGCTCTCCCCGGAGGCGCCGGCCGACCGGCCGCGCTCGCTCTACGCCGCCAGCAAGCGCGCCGACGAGCTGATGACCGAAAGCTACGCCCATCTCTACGGCCTCAAGGCTACGGGGCTGCGCTATTTCACCGTCTATGGCCCCTGGGGCCGGCCGGACATGGCGCCGATGCTGTTCGCGCGCGCCATGCTGGCCGGAGAGCCGATCCCGGTGTTCAACGAGGGGCGCATGGCGCGCGACTTCACCTATGTGGACGATATCGTCGCGGGCACGCTGGGCGCGCTCGACCGGGACGGCGACGGCCACCGCATCTACAATCTCGGCAACCGGCGGCCCGAGCCGCTGATGCGCTTCATCCGCGTGCTGGAGGGGGCGCTCGGCGTCACCGCCCGGCTCGACCTCAAGGCGATGCAGCCGGGCGATGTGCTGGAGACCTGCGCCGACATCGCCGCCTCGACGCGCGATTTCGGCTATGCGCCCCGGATCGCCATCGACGAGGGCCTGCCGCGCTTCGCCGCCTGGTATCGCCGCTATAACGGCGTCTGAGCGCCGGGCTGGCTTATGCCGCCAGCCGGTCCAGCTCCGCCAGCACGGCGCCGCCCATGGCCGAGCAGGAGACCGGCTCGCGGCCCGCTTCGGCGATGTCGGCCGTGCGCACGCCCGCCGCCAGCACATTCTCCACCGCGCGGTCGATCAGGTCGGCGTCCTCGCCCATGTCGAAGCTGTAGCGCAGCATCATGGAGAAGGAGAGCAGCTCCGCCAGCGGGTTCGCCCGGTCCTGGCCGGCGATGTCCGGCGCGCTGCCATGCACCGGCTCGTAAAGCGCGAGGCGGCGCCCGTCCCGCTCCGCGCCGAGCGAGGCCGAGGGCAGCATGCCGAGCGAGCCGGTCAGCATCGCCGCGCAGTCGGACAAGAGGTCGCCGAACAGATTGTCGGTGACGATGACGTCGAACTGCTTGGGGTCGCGCACCAGCTGCATGGCGCAATTGTCGGCATACATGTGGGCGAGCGCGACATCGGGGAACTCGGCGTCGCGGATGCGCTGGACGTCCTCGCGCCACATCTTGCCGCTCTCCATGACATTGGCCTTCTCGACCGAGGTCACGCGGTTCGACCGCCGGCGCGCCAGCTCGAAGCCGACCCGCGCGATGCGCTCCACCTCCGGGGTGGTGTAGACCTGCGTGTTGACGCCGCGCCGCACGCCGCCGCCGAGGTCCTCGATGCCGCGCGGCTCGCCGAAATAGATGCCGCCGGTCAGCTCCCTGAGGATCATCAGATCGAGGCCGGAGACCACCTCGCGCTTCAGCGAGGAGGCGTCGGCGAGCGCGTCGAACACCAGCGCCGGGCGGAGATTGGCGAACAGGTCCATCTCCTTGCGCAGCCGGAGCAGGCCGCGCTCGGGCTGGATTTCGAAGGGCAGGTCCTCCCATTTGGGGCCGCCGACCGAGCCGAACAGCACGGCGTCGGCCGCCATGGCGTCGGCCAGCGTCTCGTCGGTGAGCGGCAGCCCGTGCGCGTCGATCGCCGCCCCGCCGACCGGGCCTTCGCCGATATCGAAGGAGACATGGCGGCGGCGGTCCATCCACTCGACCACCCGGCGCACCTCGCCCACCACCTCGGGGCCGATGCCGTCGCCGGCCAGGATCAGCAGCTTCTTGTTGGCGGGCACGGACGCGCCTCCCCTCCTCCTCGGACTGTCCGCCCCACCATAGCGCCGCCGCCGCCTGGCCGGAAGGCGGGCTAGCCGGACCAGCGCAGGCTGGCCCGCAGCCCCGGCGGAACCTCCCCGGGCCGCGCATCCTCCAGCACCAGGCGCGCCTTGTGCAGCCGCGCCACGCCGGCGACCAGCGCCAGGCCGAGCCCGCTGCCGGGCAGGCCGCCGCTCTCGTCGAGGCGCGTGAAACGGTCCTGCGCGCGCTCGCGCTTCTCGGCCGGGATGCCGGGGCCGGTGTCCGAAACTGCGACGCCGCCGGCGTCCACGGTCACGACGACCGCGCCGTCGCTCGGCGTATATTTGATCGCATTATCGATCAGGTTATCGAGCACCAGCGACATCAGCTCCCGCTCGCCCCTCGGTGCGGGCGGTTCGCCCTCGGCCCGGAACTCCAGAGTGAGGCCGGCATCCTCGGCTGCGAACTCATGATATTCGGCGGCGTCGCGCGCGATCCCGGCGAGATCGACCGGCTTCAGCGTGCTCGGATCCAGCTCGGCCTTGGCGATTCGCACCAGCACCGCGAAGGTCCGGATCATCGCCTCGACTTTGTCCACTACCGCATCGAGGGTTTTCTTCTCCGCTTCGCCCACCGTCGGCGCGCGCCGCGCCGAGTCCAGCTGCCGGTGCAGAAACCGCAGCGGCCGACCCAGCTCATGGTCGATATTGGCGGTCAGCCGGCGCTGTTGCCGCATCAGATCTGCGATGCGGGCCAGCATCTCGTTCAGGCTGCGGGACAGATCGTCGAACTCGTTGCCCGGATTTGAGACCGGCAGGAGGCGCTGCTCTTCGCCTTCGCGGTCCCTGAGCAGGTCTTCCATGACGCCGCGTCCGGCGCGGTCGATGGTTGCGACCCGACGTCTGAGGCTGCGGGTGTAAACCAACCCGCTCGTCAGGCCCGCCAGCAGGATCAGCGCCGAGATCGCCGCGCCAAGGATGAGCATGTTGCTCCCGAGCGCAATTTCGTCCTCGATGTCGTAGCCGACCAGCAGCCGGACCCCATCGGGAAGCTGGAAGGCGAGGGCGCGCGCGCCATGCTCGTGCTCCGTCTCGCCATCATGGCTGTTTGGGTAGCGAAATTCGCGCCAAACTCCCAACTCGTCGACTTGTTGCGGCCAGCGGGCCAGATTGCCGGCAAGTTTCCGATCCGCACGGTCGGTCAACAGATAGAGCGAGCGATCCTCCGCCTTGCTGCGCGTTGAGACGACCGTGACGAGATCCGGCAGGCCATGAAGTCTGTAATGCTCCCCGAGCCCTTGCGCTTCCACGGCGATGATCTGCTGGCTGTACTGGCGCACGGCTTCGATGGTCCAGTGGTACCCGCCGCCGAACCCGGCCCCGGCGAGCAGGGCCAGAACGGCGATGACAATCGCAGTCGGCCGGAAGGCCGATGTTCGCAGCAGATCAATCGGGCGCACCGAGACGGTACCCTCCGCCACGGACTGTGTGCAGCAGCTTCGGCTCGTAATGTTTGTCGATCTTGTCGCGAAGGCGGGAGATGTGCGTATGGAGGCGATTGCTTTCCGGTTCGACAACGCGATTCCAGACGCGTTCGTGCAGCTGCCTGCTCGTCACGACCTCGCCTTCGCCTTCCGCCAGAGCCCAAAGCAGATCGAACTGTTTCGGCTGGAGTGCAAGCAGGTCGTTGCCTCGATGCACTGTCCGCTCCAACCGGTCGATCCGGAGGTCGGCAACCCGAATGATGCGCGGCGACCAGTCCCCATCGTCCCTCGACATCCTGGTGCGGCCTAGCAACACTTTAACGCGAGCGCGCAACTCCCCGAAGGCGAAAGGCTTGCACAGGTAATCGTCGCCGACTTCAAGTCCGTCGATACGGTCGGGGGGAGGCGTGATTGCGGTTACGAAGATCATCCTCCTTTCGTCGCCTTCCTTGCGCAACGTGTGAACCAGGGACAGGCCATCCGGCCCCGGTTGCGGCAGCATCCGGTCCACGATCAACAAATCGAAATCTCCGGCGCGGGCCATAGCCAAGCCCTCCAGCCCGTCCCTGGCGATCTCGACCGAGTGACCGTCCGCGCGGAAGCCGTCGGAGATGAAGTCCGCCTCCTCCGCGATATCCTCGATCACCAGAATATTCGCCATGGCATGCATCCTTTCTGCAGCGGTTGGGAGTCAATTATAGCAGACGCCGGCCGGCGGGAGGAGGGGCCGGCCGGCGTCCGGCGGGATCAGGCCATGGCGAAGGGGAGGGCCACGAACCTGTCCTGCCCGTCCCGGCGGAACAGCAGCAGCGCCGCGCTCTTGCCGGCGGCGCGCAGGCCCGCGACGATCCGCCCGACATCCCCGGCGGAGGCGACCGCCTGGCGATCGACCGAGACCAGAATGTCGCCGGGGCGGACCCCCTTGTCGGCCGCCAGGCTCTCCGGCGCCACGCCCTCGACCACGACCCGGCCCTGGCGCTCGCCGAGCTTCAGCCCGTCGAGATCGCCGCCGGCTTCGGCAAGGCGCATCGGCCGCTCGCTCGCCGGCATGGCGCCGAGCGTCACCCGGACCTCCTGCCGCGCCCCGTTGCGCCAGAGCGCCAGCGCCACCGTCTCGCCGGGGTCGTGCGCGGCCACCATGCGCGGCAGCTGGCGCATCTCCGCGACCGGCTCGCCCGCGACCTCCAGGATCACATCGCCGGCCTCCAGGCCGGCCGCGGCCGCCGGGCCGGAGGGCTCGACCGAGGCCACCAGCGCGCCCTGCGCCTTCTCCATGCCCAGGCTCGCGGCGAGGTCATCGTCGAGCCGCTGCACCTGCACGCCGAGGCGCCCGCGCTCGACCGAGCCGCTCTCCTGCAGCTCGGCCACCACCTCCCCGGCGAGCGCGGCCGGAATGGCGAAGCCGATGCCGACGCTGCCGCCGGAGGGCGAGAGGATCGCGGTGTTGACGCCCACCACCTCGCCTTCGAGGTTGAAGGTCGGGCCGCCGGAATTGCCCCGGTTGATCGGCGCCGAGATCTGCAGGAAGTCGTCATAGGGGCCGGCGCCGATATTGCGCCCGCGCGCCGAGACGATGCCGGTGGTGGCGGAATGGCCGAGGCCGAAGGGATTGCCGAGCGCCACCACCCAGTCGCCGACGCGCACCGCGTCGGAATCGCCGAAGGCGACATGGGCGAGCGGCTCCGGCGCGTCCACCTTGAGCAGCGCCAGATCGGTCTTCGGATCGACGCCGACCACGCGCGCCGCCAGACGGCGCCGGTCGTGGAAGGTGACGGCGACCTCCTCCGCGCCGTCCACCACATGATGGTTGGTGACGATATGGCCGTCGGGCGCGATCACGAAGCCGGACCCCTGACCGGTGACCGGCCGCCTGTCCGGGTTGGGCAGGGGCGCGCGCTCGCCGAAGAAGCGGCGCATGAATTCCCGGCGGTCGCCCGGCATGACCGGACCGCCCTCGCGGCGCTTCTCCACGCGGATATTGACGACTGCGGGGGTGACCCGCTCGATCACGCCGGCGAGGCTCGGCAGCGGCGTGGCGACGGCGGCGGGCGGCGGGGCGGCTTGCGCCTCTGCGGCCCGATGGACGCCGCCGGTCGCGAGCGCGCCGCCCAGAAGCATCGCGGCGAGCGCGAGCCGGACGGACGCCGGTTGGATTGCTCGGTTGCGCATCTCTGCTGCTCCTTGTCTCCGATCGGTTGCGGCCGAAGCCGCTTGATGGAGGAGATAGGAACTTCTTTGCGCGAGTGCAGCCCCGGCGCCTTACAAGCCTGCAAGGAAGCGGCCGAGAACCTGGCGGGCCGCCGCCGCCGGGGCGATGCGCCCGGCGGCGACCTCGCGCTCCAGCCCTCGGGCGAGCGCGCCGAGGCCCGCATCGCGCCGCAGCGCGGCCAGCGCCCCCTCGGAGATCTCGCTCCACATCCAGGCGCGGGCCTGGGCGGCGCGGCGTTCGGCGAGGCGCTGCCCCAGCGCCTCGCGGAAAGCGCCCACCGTCCGCCAGACCTCGGCGACGCCGGCCCCGGTGAGCGCCGAGCAGGTCTGCGCGCGCGGCGTCCAGCCGGCGAGCGCGGGGCGCAGCAGGTGCAGCGCCGCCTCATAGTCCGCCGCGGTGCGCTCCGCCGGTTCGAGCAGCGCGCCGTCGGCCTTGTTGACCAGCACCAGATCGGCCAGTTCGACGATGCCGCGCTTGATGCCCTGCAGCTCGTCGCCGCCGGCCGGCAGCAGCAGGAGGAGGAACATATCGACCATGTCGGCGACCGCGGTCTCCGACTGGCCGACGCCGACCGTTTCCACCAGAACGGTGTCGAAGCCGGCCGCCTCGCAGACCAGCATCGCCTCGCGCGTGCGCCGGGCGACGCCGCCGAGCGCTCCGCCGGTGGGCGAGGGGCGGATGAAGGCGCCCGGCTCGCGCGCCAGCGCTTCCATGCGTGTCTTGTCGCCCAGAATGGAGCCGCCGCCGAGCTTGGAGCTCGGATCGACGGCCAGCACCGCCACCCGGCGCCCCTCGGCCAGCAGATGCCGGCCGAACGCCTCGATGAAGGTGGATTTGCCGACCCCCGGCGCGCCGGAAACGCCAAGCCGCAGCGACCGGCCGGTCTCCGGCAAGAGCGCCTCCAGCACCGCCTCGGCCCGGTCCCGGTGGTCGGGGCGGGTGGACTCGATGAGCGTGATCGCGCGCGCCAGCGCCCGGCGCTCGCCCGCGATCACGGCCGCCGCCAGCCGGCGGGCGTCCTCCATGCCCGGCCCGCGCCGCCGCTCAGGCGGCCAGCGCGGAGCCGCGCAGCAGCGCCAGGATTTCCGCCGCCGCAGCCGGGATGTTGGCGCCGGGGCCATAGACGGCCGCCACGCCGGCGGCCTTCAGGAAGGCGTGGTCGCGCTTCGGGATGACGCCGCCGCACACAACCAGTATGTCGCCGCCGCCCTCGGCCGCGAGCGCCTGCACCAGCTCCGGCACCAGCGTGCGGTGGCCGGCGGCCTGCGTCGAGACGCCGACCACATGCACATCGTTCTCCACCGCCTGGCGCGCGGCCTCCGCCGGCGTCTGGAACAGCGCGCCCACATCGACATCGAAGCCGATATCGGCAAAGGCGGTGGCGATGACCTTGGCGCCCCGGTCGTGCCCGTCCTGTCCCATCTTGCAGACCAGCATCCGGGGCCGGCGGCCCTCGGCCTCGGCGAACTCCGCCACCTCGGCGCGGATGTTCTCGAAGCCGGCGTCGCCCTCCCAGGCCTGGGCATAGACGCCGGAGACCGAGCGGATCGCCGCCCGGTGGCGGCCCCAGACGGCCTCCATCGCATCCGAAATCTCGCCGACCGTGGCGCGCGCCCGCATCGCCTCGATGGAGAGCGCCAGCAGATTGCCCTCGCCCGAGCCGGCGGCGGCGCCGATGGCGTCGAGCGCGGCGCGGCAGGCGGCCTCGTCGCGGGAGGCGCGCACCTCCGCCAGCCGCGCCACCTGCGCCTCGCGCACCTTCGCATTGTCGATGTCGAGAATCTCGACCTCGCTGTCCTCCGCCGGCTGGTATTTGTTGACGCCGACCACCACATCCTCGCCGCGATCGATGCGCGCCTGGCGGCGCGCGGCGGCCTCCTCGATGCGCAGCTTCGGCATGCCGGCCTCGACGGCGCGCGTCATGCCGCCCATGGCCTCGACCTCGCGGATCAGCTTGCGCGCCTCTTCCGCCAGCGCGCGCGTCAGGCTCTCGACATAATAGCTGCCGCCCAGGGGATCGACGGTGCGCGCGATGCCGGCCTCCTCGGCCAGGATCAGCTGCGTATTGCGCGCGATGCGCGCGGAGAAGGGGGTGGGCAGCGCGATCGCCTCGTCGAGCGCATTGGTGTGCAGCGACTGCGTGCCGCCGAGCGTCGCCGCCAGCGCCTCGATCGTGGTCCGCACCACATTGTTGTAGGGGTCCTTCTCCGCGAGGCTCACGCCCGAGGTCTGGCAATGGGTGCGCAGCGCCATCGACATCGGGTTCTTCGGGCGGAAGGGCGCGATCAGCTCCGCCCAGAGCAGCCGCGCGGCGCGCAGCTTGGCCACCTCCATGAAGAAGTCCATGCCGATGCAGAAGAAGAAGGAGAGGCGCGGCGCAAACGCGTCGATGTCGAGGCCGCGCGAGAGCGCGGCGCGCACATAGTCCAGCCCGTCCGCCAGGGTGAAGGCCAGCTCCTGCACGCATGTCGCGCCGGCCTCCTGCATGTGATAGCCGCTGATCGAGATCGAGTTGAAGCGCGGCATATGCCCGGCGGTGTGCGCGATGATGTCGGCGACGATGCGCATCGAGGGCTCGGGCGGGTAGATATAGGTGTTGCGGACCATGAACTCCTTGAGGATGTCGTTCTGGATGGTCCCGGAGAGCGCGTCCTGGCCGACGCCCTGCTCCTCGGCGGCGACCACATAGCCCGCCAGCACCGGCAGGACGGCGCCGTTCATGGTCATCGAGACGCTCATCCGGTCGAGCGGGATGCCGTCGAAGAGCAGCTTCATGTCCTCGACCGAGTCGATCGCCACGCCCGCCTTGCCGACATCGCCGGCGACGCGCGGATGGTCGCTGTCATAGCCCCGGTGGGTGGCGAGGTCGAAGGCGACCGAAAGCCCCTTCTGGCCGGCGGCGAGATTGGCGCGGTAGAAGGCGTTGGACTCCTCGGCCGTGGAGAAGCCCGCATATTGACGGATGGTCCAGGGCCGGTTCGCGTACATGGTGGCGCGCGGGCCGCGCAGGAAGGGGGCGATGCCCGGCAGCGAGCCCAGATGCTCCATCTCCTCCAGGTCGGCGGCGGTGTAGAGCGGCTTGACGTCGATGCCCTCGGGCGTCTCGCGCACCAGCTCGTCCGGAGAGCGCCCGCGCAGGTCCTTCTCCGCCAGCGCGCGCCAGTCTTCCAGCGACGGGGTCGGGAAATCGGTCATCGGCGCCTGCTCCTCCGTTCCGTCCGGGGAGGCCCATCTTATACCGACTCGAACGCGAAGCCGGAACCGCGCCGCCCTCGTCTCCTTCCGGCCGGGGCTAGTCCACGCCGTCTATGGCGACGAACTCGCCCGTGGCGGCGCCGGCGCGGAGCGCCTTGATCTCGGTATATTCGGGCGAGGCGTAGAAGGCCTTGGCGCGCTCCAGCGAGGGGAACTCGATGATCACCATGCGATCGCGAAATTCCGGGCCTTCGAGCGTCACCGGCTCGCCGCCGCGCGCGATGAAGCGCCCGCCGAAGGCGGCGATGCACTCCGGCGTGCGGGCGGTGTAGCGGGAATATTGCTCCGGGTCGGTGATCTTCACCCGGGCGACGACATAGGCGGTCATGGGTCGGGGTCTCCCTGCTGGCGGGCGGGCGGCGGCGTCATCATGGCCGCGCCCGACTCGCGGTCGGTCAGCGCCGGATAGCGGCGTGGGCGGAACAGCTGATAGTGCCACCATTCGTTCAGATAGCAGTCCCAGCCGGCGGCGGTCATGAGGCCGAGCAGCAGGGCGCGGTTGCGCTGCGCGGCGGCCGGGATCGCGGTCGAGCCGTGATGGGCGAGCGGCGAGAAGTCGTCGAATCCCGCGCCCATGTCGAGCGGCGCGCCGTCCCCATCCGAGAGCGTCAGATCGACCGCGACGCCGCGCGTGTGGATGCCGCCCCGGCGCGGATCGCTGACCCAGGCGGGATCGGGCGCATGGCGCCAGAGCGCCCATTGCGCCTCCAGCGGGCGAAAGGCGTCGAACAGGATCAGGCCGAGGCCCTGCGCGCGCGCGAGCGCGACGGCGCGGAGCAGCTTCCGCTCCGCTTCCGGCGTGAGCCACGCGGCGGAGCGCGCATAGATCGCCCGCCCGGTCAGATTGTCGGCGCGGGCATAGGCGATATCGAGGCGAACCCCATGGCTTTCGGGCGCGATCTCGACCAACATGGGCGCGGAGCCTATCACAGACTCGTTCCGCCGCGCCCTGGCCCCCTTGCCCATGCTCTCCCGCTTCCAGGCCCTTCCGCCCACCGCCCAGGGCATGGCGCTGATGGTGCTGACCACGCTCTGCTTCACCGCCATGCAGACCCTGGTGCGGGTGATGGGCGAGGTGCTGCCGCCCTTCGAGGTCGCCTTCTTCCGCAACCTGTTCGGCCTGCTGGCGCTGGCGCCGATCTTCCTGCGCTACGGGCTGGCCCCGCTGCGCACCCGCCGGCTGCCGCTGCACGCGCTCCGGGGCGCGGTCCAGGCGGGCGGCATGCTGGCCTTCTTCACCGGTGTGACCATGATCCCGCTCGCCGAGGTGACGGCGCTGTCCTTCTCGGCCCCGCTGTTCGGCAGCCTGCTGGCGGTGCTGCTGCTGGGCGAGGTGATTCGCGTCCGGCGCATCAGCGCGCTCGCGCTCGGCTTCGCCGGCGTGCTGCTGGTGCTCCGGCCCGGCTTCGAGGAGATGAGCGCGGGCGCGCTGCTGATCGTCGTCTCCTCGCTCACCTGGGGCATGGCGATCACGCTCATCAAGCTCCTGTCGCGAACCGAATCGAGCGTGACGCAGACCGTCTATATGAGCCTCTTCCTCACGCCGATCACCTTCGTCCCGGCGCTGTTCGTCTGGGAGTGGCCGGAGCCGGAGCATTATCTCTGGTTCGCCGGCATCGGCGCGCTCGGCTCGCTCGGCCATATCGCCTTCGCCCAGGCGGTGAAGCTTGCCGACTCGACCGCGGTGCTGCCGCTCGACTTTCTGCGCCTGATCTGGGCGAGCCTGGTCGGCTTCCTGCTGTTCGCCGAAGTGCCGGACGCCCGATCCTGGCTCGGCGGCGCGGTGATCTTCGCCTCGGCCACCTATATCGCCTTCCGCGAGGCGGCGCTCGCCCGCTCGGGGAGGAAGCGCTAGCGACTGCCTGCAACCGCACTTGAACTATCCTGCCGATCCATATAGAATCGCGCGGATTTATCGATTCCGGAGGCGCTTTCATGACCGGTGTCGCCGTCCGTTCCGGCCGTTTCCCGGCGCTGCCCGCCCGGCTGCGCGTCAGATTGCGCCGGCTGGGCCAGAGGGCGCTCGGCAGCGCCCAGCTCGCTATCGGCCTGGCGCTGGCGCTGGCGCTGTTGACCTACGACACCTCCGACCCCTCGGCCAATGTGGCCGCCGGCGGGGAAACCTCCAACGTGCTGGGCGGGGCCGGGGCCTGGGTCGCGGACTGGCTGCTGCGAATCTTCGGCCTGGCGGCGGCGGTCGTGGCCCTCGGCCCGGTCGCCTGGGGCTGCCGGGCGCTCCGGCTGAAGCGCGTTCGCCATGTGCCGCTGCGCCTGGCGGCGCTCCTTCTGGGCCTGCCCTGCCTGGCGCTCGGCCTGGCGGCGCTCGCCGGCGAGAGCGGCTGGCCGTTGCATGAGGGGCCGGGCGGAGTGGCGGGTTCGGTGCTCGGCGCCCATGCCGGGCTGCTGCTGGGGGGTGAGGCCTGGATCGCGTTCGCGCTGGCGCTCGCCGCCGGAGTCGCGTTCGCGGCCTGGGCGCTCGGCCTCGACCTGGAGGACTGGGCCTGGCTCGGCGCGGGCGTGCTCGCCGCCGGGCGGGGGCTCGGTCGCGCCTCGCGCGCGCTGCCCGGCCCCGGCGGCCTGCTGCGCCACCGCGCGCCGGAGCGCCGCGCCCCGGAGCGCCGCCGACGCCGGGCGGCGCCGGCGCTCGGCATGCTGCCGGCTGTGGAAGGCGGCATGGACGCCTTCGACGAGGCCGAGCCGGAGACGCTGCCCGAATCGGTGCCGCAGCCGCCGCCCGCCCGGCGCCGGCGCGCGCCGGCCCCGCAGCAGCGCAGCCTGCAGCTCGACGACGGCTATGCGCCGCCCTCGGTCGGGCTGCTGCAACTGCCGCCCGCCGGAGCCGAACGCGGCGCGCCGGACCCGGCGAGCCTGGAGCGCAACGCCGGGCTGCTGATGTCCGTGCTGGAGGATTTCGGCATCGGCGGCGAGGTGGTGGCGACGCGCCCCGGCCCCGTGGTCACGCTCTACGAGTTCGAGCCCGAGGCCGGCATCAAGTCCTCGCGCATCATCGGGCTGGCCGACGACATCGCGCGCTACATGTCGGCCGTCTCGGTGCGCGTCGCGGTGGTGCCGGGCCGCACGGTGATCGGCATCGAGCTTCCGAACCGCACCCGCCAGACGGTCTTCCTGCGCGAGCTGATCGAGACGGAAGCCTATGAGAACAGCCCGGCCGACCTGCCGCTGATCCTCGGCAAGACCATCGGCGGCCTGCCCCGGATCGCCGAGCTGGAGCGCATGCCGCATCTGCTGATCGCCGGCACCACCGGCTCCGGCAAGTCGGTCGCCATCAACACCATGATCCTGTCGCTGCTCTACCGGCTGGCCCCGGAGCGCTGCCGGATGATCATGGTCGATCCCAAGATGCTGGAACTGTCGGTCTATGAGGGCATTCCGCATCTGCTGGCCCCGGTGGTCACCGACCCGAAGAAGGCCGTCGTCGCGCTGAAATGGACCGTGCGCGAGATGGAGAACCGCTACCGCGCCATGTCCGCGCTCGGTGTGCGCAATATCGCCGGCTACAATCAGCGCATCGCCGAGGCGCTGAAGCAGGGCGAGACGCTCACCCGCCAGGTGCAGACCGGCTACGACCCCGACACCGGCCGGCCGGAATTCGACGAGCAGCCGCTCGACATGCGCCCGCTGCCCTTCATCGTGGTGGTGATCGACGAGCTGGCGGACCTGATGCTGGTCGCCCGCAACGATATCGAGACCGCGATCCAGCGTCTGGCGCAGATGGCGAGGGCCGCCGGCATCCATCTGCTGCTCGCCACCCAGCGCCCCTCGGTGGATGTCATCACCGGCACCATCAAGGCCAATTTCCCGACCCGCATCAGCTTCCAGGTCACCTCCCGGATCGACAGCCGCACCATTCTGGGCGAGGGCGGCGCGGAGCAGCTGCTCGGTCAGGGCGACATGCTGTTCATGGCCGGGGGCGGGCGCATCCAGCGCGTCCACGGCCCCTTCGTCTCGGACGAGGAGGTGGAGGAGGTCGTCGCCCATCTCAAGGCCCAGGGCGAGCCCGACTATCTGGAGGCGATCACCGAGGACGAGGATGTCGCCGCCGGCATTCCGGGCTTCGACGCCGTCGAGGCGGGCGGCGGCGGCGAGGACGACATCTACGACCGCGCCGTCGCGTTCGTGGCGCGCGAGCGCAAGGTTTCGGTCAGCCTGATCCAGCGCCATCTCCGCATCGGCTATAATCGCGCCGCCAGGATCGTCGAGGAGATGGAGGGGCAGGGCGTTGTCAGCAAGCCCAATCACCAGAACAAGCGCGAGGTGCTGGTCGGCGCTCATGACGAGTGAGGCGCTTCGCCTCGCCGCCGTTCTGCTCGCGCTGCTGCCGGCGCTCTGGGCCGCGCCCGCCGCCGCCGCGCTCAGCGCGCAGGACCGGGAGGACATCGCCCGCGTCGAGGCCTATCTCAACGGGCTGACCTCGCTGGAGGCGCGCTTCGCGCAGCTGGACGCCAGCGGCGAGGCGGCGACCGGCAAGCTGCTGGTGCGCCGTCCGGGGCGGCTGCGCTTCGACTACGACCCGCCGAACCCGATCTTGCTGGTCTCGCCCGGCTCGAAGCTGATCCATTACGACCGCGACCTGAAGACCGCCACCTGGATCGACTGGGAGGACACGCCCGCCTGGTTCCTGCTGGCCGAGAAGGTGACGCTGGACGGCCCCTACCGGGTGGTCGATGTCGCGCGCGAGCCGGGCCGGATCACCGTCACCGCCGTGAAGGCGGACGCGCCGGAGGAAGGCCGGGTGGCGGTGACCTTCGCCGACCGGCCGGACACGCTGGCGCTTTCCGGCTGGGTGGCGACCGACGGCCTCGGCCAGCCGACGCGCGTCACCCTCTTCGACATGGCGGAGAACCGGCCGATCGACGATGAGGCCTTCGCCTTCGACGAGCCGATCTCCGCGCTCGAACAGACCGCGCCCTGAGCCGGTCCGGGAGGCGCCATGGCGACGACGAGGCTGCTGGTCTGCCGCACCTGCCCGCGCTACGAGCGCGCCCCGCCGCCCGGCGCGCCGACGCGCGGGACGGCGCTCGGCCGGACGCTCCGGGCCGACCCGCGCTTCGCCGGCGTGGAGGTGCGCGCGGTGGTCTGTCTGGCCGGCTGCCGCAATCCCTGCAATGCGACGCTCGATGCGCCGGGCAAGGCGCGGCTCCGCTTCTCGCGCCTGGAGGCCCCGGACGCGGCGGCGCTGCTGGAGGCGCTCTCGGCCCATGACAGGAGCGCCGACGGCGAGCTCAGGGAGGCGGAACTGCCGGAGAGCCTTCGCGACCGCCTGACCGCGCGCTCCCCCGCCCGCCTCGGCGGCTGACCGCCGGCGGCGACATTCGCCGCCGTTGCTGTTATCGTGGGCCTGAGGGTTTTGCCGCAGGGAACGCTACGCCCATGTCGTTTTACGACGACCCGCTCGGCCCGCCCGGCTGGCGCGAGCGCGTCAAGGCGGATCTGGCCGCGCAGCTGGAGGCCGGCGCGACGCTTTACGGTCGCCGCGAGGACGGCGCCTTCGTGGCCCGCAGCAAGCACGGCGATGTCGTGCTGGCGCGGAAGGGCGAGCCGGTTCCCCCGCCGCCGCCCCGCAATCGCCGGCCTGCGGGCGTGTGAGCCCGCCGACGCTCATCGTCATTGCGGGGCCGAACGGCGCCGGCAAATCGACCCTGACCCGTGCGGCGCGCTTTCCGGGCGCGCGCGTCTTCGATCCCGACGCCGCCGCCCGCGATCTGGCCCCGGACGATCCGGCCCGCGCCGCCGTGCTCGCCGGCCGCCGCATGGCGCGAGCGCGGCGGCTGGCGCTGGCGGCGGGCGAAAGCTTGGCGGTGGAGACGACCCTGGCCGGCCGGGACATCCTGCGGTTGATGCAGGACGCGCGCCGGGCGGGCTACCGGGTCGAACTGCATTATGTCCGGCTGGAATCGGAAGAGATGCATCTGCGCCGCGTCGAGTGCCGGGTCGCGGCCGGCGGACACGATGTGCCGGAGGCGGATCTGCGCCGGCGCTTCGCCCGCTCGATGGCCAATCTGCCCCGCGCGATGACGCTCGCCGACGAGACCCGGCTCTACGACAATGACCGGCCCGGCGCACCTCTCCGCGAGATCGCCGTGTTCCCGAACGGCCCGCCGCCCGACTGGGCGGTCGAAGCCCGCCTCGGAGCGTTGGGCCCGCCGAAGAACATCGCGAGGCCGACACCCGCCTCGGCCTTCTTCTGACGGCCAAAGACGCCTCTCGGTCTCACAGGTAATGAACGAGGGCAATGCGTGACAAGCCGGACGGCCGCTACTATGGTGGTGAAGCGTTGGCGCTGTCGGATGCAGAAGCGAAAGGTTTGTCGGTTCCTTGGCTGAACATGCTCCATACGCCGCTGCGACTCTCAAGGGGCGCGAGCGCATCCGGCTGTCGGAATGGGCGCGCCGCGAGGGGATCGCGCGCATCACCGCCTACAGGATGCTCAAGCGGGGGCTGCTTCCGGTGCCCACCGAGCGTTCGCCCACGGGCAGATGGTATGTGTTGGTGAACACGGCCAGTGTCGGAAAGGCGGCGATCTACGCCTGCGCCGCCGCCGGCCCGATGCAGGTGGCGGACATCAACAATCAGATCGCGGCGCTGTCAGAGTGGATGTCAGAACGGCGCATGAGCGCCTTCACCGTCGTGCGGGAAATCCTGCATCAGGAAGCCGGCGAGCGACCCGGGCTGGAGCGCCTGCTCAGCGACCGGGAGATCACCTGGATCGTCATCGCCCATCCCGAGATCATCGGTGTATCGCATTATCGTTTGCTGGTTTCTGCGCTGCATCCGCAGGGGCGGGCGATCCTTTCAGCCTCACCGTCTATCGGGAGTTGAGCTCGGTTTCCCGTTCGGCTCGCCAGGAGATTGTGCCTCGCGAATCGTCAAGATTGGCGCCGTCCAGCGACGCTTTGACGCCATGCAGGTCGGCTTCGACTAGATACGCGTTGGTGACCCGCGCGTCATCCAGCACCGCGTTGCGGAATGTGGACCGAAAGGCTTGTATTCCTTGGAGATCGGCGCCGGTCAGGTCCGCCTCCGTCCACACGCTCTGCGCCGCCGCCGCGCCTGCGAAGGACGCGCCCGTCAGGATCGCGTTGGGAAACAGGGCGCCATCGAGAACCGCTCTCTCGAAACGGGCGCCGGGCGCGCTCGATTTGGCGAACAGCGCGCCGGCAAACTGACCCTCGACCAGATCGGCCTCGGCCAAGTCGCATTCCGCAAAGATCGTTCGTTCCGCCCGGCGAAAGCGCGCCCTTGCAAGGGCGCTTTGATACAGATTGCATGTGTCGAAACGCGCTGTGGAGAAGTCGACGTCATTGCCGCTCGCGCGGATAAAGCTGCAACGCTCGAATTGCGCGTGGTCGAGCTTCCATACCGTCAGATCGACTTCCACAGCACTGGCGCCGTTCCAGCTGGCGTGCTCCGCTTCCACCACGCCGAAAACACAGCCCGATATGGTCAGATCCTGTTGCTCGCGCGCCGCTCCCTGGAGCGTCAGGCGGTCCAGTCTGCTCTCGGACAGAATGAGCCGGCGCCCGGCCTGTTGAAGGTCGATACAGGAAAGAGCACACTGCGACAGAAGGGCCCCTGAAAGCACGCCGCCGGCAACGGAAAAACCGGTTCCCTTGCAATCGATCCATCGCGTGTCCGAGATCTGGCAGCCTTCGAAGATGCAGTCGTCGAAACGGCAGCGGACGAACATGGCCTGTTCGAATATCACCCCTTCGAACCGCACGCGTTCGAAGGCGCAGTCCTGAAACACGACCTCGGTGACATCCTCGCCCTGTATCCATTCGTCGCTCCAGGTGGCGCCGACGACCGGCACGCCGGCGCGGCGATGCGCTCCTACCGGGTCTCGATATTGCATCAGCCCTCGCCTGTCAGTTCGCGCATGGCTTTTGCCGCCCGGTCGGCGGCGCCGCGCCAGCCATGGCGCGAATCCATGCGAATGACGCGTATCGCCGGCCAGACCCGTTCCGGCAATGGCCCCGCCCAGAACGGATCTCCTGGCGGCGCCGCCACGATCGTTGGCCTGCCCGCCGATGCTTCGCGAAGCGCCGCTTCCGCGCCGCAGATGCGCACTGCGGCGGAGATCGGGCTGCGAGCGCGGCGCCCGAGTTCGCCAAGTCGCTCCATTTCCGATTTCGGCCATGCATGCCCGACGCCGGTCGGCTCCGCGAGTGGCGCCTCGATCCATATACCCGCGCCCTTCGAGGGTTGCGCCGGGGCCGGTTGCGGCGGCAGCAGATCGATGAGCGAGCCGTCGTCCACCACCAGATGCGGGACCGTCTCCCGATCCGGAACAACGCCCTTGCCGAGATCGAATACCGAAATATCGGCAGGTGTAGCCATGGCGGCCTCGATCCATGGCTGCCAGCGGTGCGGATGCGTGCGCCAGACATGAACTATTGCGCCTTTGCGAAAAATCCCGGTAGCCGCCGGGTCCGGCGCGACATTACCCGAAAGCAGCCGGACCGCCGGCTCGGCCGGCGCCGCAAGGGCTCCGGCCGGTTGCGACCATCTGCGAGCCAGCGCGGCGTTGCCACTCAGCACGGCGAGCTCGACTCGGGCCGCCGCCGTCCACTGCGACTCGCCCGAGAAACGCTCCCAAGCCTCGGCGCCCAGGCCCGCCGTCCAAGCCAGTCTAGCGATCGATGGCGCCATATCCTCCGGAAGATCGGGGGCTTCGAGCAGCGCCCTGGCGAATCGTTCGAGCTGTTCGAACCGCCGGCTCCGCGCCAGGATCGACGCCACCAGAAGCGAGATCCCGCCGGCCGCCATGGCGTCCGGGATCGGCGCGGCGCCTAGCAGATAGGGCTCCACGAACCGGAACGCGGCGTCGATGCGATTCAGCGCCAGCGCGGCGCGGGCGCCGACCAGAGCCGACGCCGCATGCAGTGGAAGGGCCTGCGCGGCGCGTTCGGCTCCCGCATGGTCGGCCAGCGCATGGCGTCGGCGGGCAAGCGCTACGGTCCCCGCCGCATCGCCTGTCGCCGACAATTGCTCCAGGCGGCGCAGCCCGGCAACCATGGCGCCTGATGCGACCAAGGTTTCGGCTTCGAGCAGACGCATGGCGGCGCTACGCTTTTCGCCGTCCGCCCGCGCCAGTCGAAGCGCCTCCAGCACCTGCCCGTCGGCAAGCTGACGCCACCCGTCGCCGCCAAGCGCCGCCGCGCGAACCGGATCACCGCAGGCCAGCGCCAGCGCCGCCCTGCGCTCCATCGAGGCGCCCCCCCACGCATCGAACAGCAGCTGCGCGGCGAGAGGTTGTGCGCTGCGAAGCCGGACGGCTGTCGCGAGCGCCCGATCGACGCCCACCTTGCCGGCCGCGAGCGTCGCTGCCTAACCCGAAGGCGCGGGCAGATCCGCAACCAACCGCAATGACGCCGTCAGCTCCTCAAGCTGGAAGTGCGGGCGCAAGTGCGCGACGGCCGTGTAACTTCCGGGCTTGCCGGCCACCTCGCGGACCTGGACGCGCGCTTCCCTGAGCGGATAACGCGCCTTGGTTGCGTGCGAAGCCGAATCATCGGAGGTCACATATTGCGCGATCCAGTTATTCAGAAAGCGCTCGATCTCGACGCGCGACGAGAACCCGCCGATCTTGTCGCGAATGATCGCTTTCAGATAGTGGGCAAACCTGGAGCAGGCGAGAATATAGGGCAGGCTCGCCGACAGGCGCGCATTGGCGTTCGCTTCCGCTTCGACATATTTGGCCGGACGATTGACCGTCGAACCTGAGAACACCACCGCGAAGTCGGTGTTTCTCGCGTGGCAGAGGCTGACGATACCCTGATCCGAAAGCTCCTTCTCCCGCCGGTCGGTGATCGTGATCTCCGTTGGACATTTGGATATCCGGGACCCCGAGAGCGACGCGAAGGAATGCAGCGGCAGATTGGCCACCTTGCCGCCTCCCTCGGTGCCGCGAATCGCGGACGGCCAGCCATATTCGGCGAAGGACTTCATGATGAGATCGCCGACTGCCCAGCAGGACGGACCCCAGAGATACCGGCTGTGTTCGCTGCCGTCCACATCCTCCACGAAGTCCATGTCCTCCACGGGCTCCGAGTCCGGTCCCCAAGGCAGCCGCACCAGCGTGCGTGGCGCGGTGAGCACCAGATAGCGGGAGTCCGCGCTGTCGCGGAGCGAATTCCAGGCCGCCATCTCGCTCGACTCGAAAATCTTGCCGATGTCGATCGGGCGATCCAGTTCGGTAAAGCTGTCGAGGTCCAGCAGGCCCGGCGTCGCGCTCGCGATGAACGGCGCATGAGCCATGGCCGCAACCGCCGACATGTTGCGAAGGAACTGGATATCGGGCGGCGAGCGGCCGAACTCCATATCGCCGATCAGGAACGTATATGGCGTGCCTCCAAGGGTGCCATATTCATTCTCATACACGCTCTTGAAGAAGTGCGACTGATCGAAGCCGGGGGCCCGGGAAAAATCGCGCGCGATTTCGCTGCGACGGCAATTGAACACCCGAACCTTGAGCGACGAGCTCAGTTCGTTCTCCGAAACCAGACGATTCAGATTGCGCCAACTTGCCTCGAGCTTCTGAAATTTCTGGTCGTGGAGAACGCGATTGACCTGCGCCGAAATCAGACGATCCAGCGCTGCGATGCGCTCTGCGATCGCGCGTTTGGCGCTGCCGTCGACCTTGCTGCCGGCCTTGGTCGCCTCCTCGATGAAGCCGGCGAGCATGCCGCGCGCGCCTTCGATCTGATGCGCATCGCGCGCCAGCCGGCCTTCGTCGAGAATCTGATCCAGTATCGTTCGCTCCGCAGCCGTCTGACTGGCCGCTGACTGCGTGGCGTCGGCCATCACGAGCCCTCCTTGTCATCGTCATCCGTCAAGCCCAGTTCGGCGCGAAGCATCTCTTGCTTGTCGGCATCCGCCAGAATGTCGCCCAGAATGCCGTCGAGCTTGTCATTGGCTTCGACCTTGCCGAACAGGTCGGTCAACTGCCGCCGGGCTTCGAGAAGCTTTGCGGTTTCCGGAAGCTGCGATGCGACACCCATCGGCGAGAAGTCGTCGAGCGAGTTGAACTCCAGCGAGGCCGCGATTTCCTCGTCCTCACCGCCGGTGATCTCGTTCGGAACGGTTAGCTGCAGGCGCGGGCCGATTCGCTTCATGAAGCGATCAACACCGCCTTGCTCCACCTCGACGAACTGCCTGTCGTTGTAGGTGGTCGGATCGTCGGCGTCGCCGGACAGGTCCGAAACAACCCCCGCCACCATGGGCAGGTCGCGAGAAGCGGTGGCTCCGCCATCCTCGACGTCGTAGGTGATCTGGACGCGCGGCGGCCGGACCCGGCCTACCCGTTGCTGGCTGGAATCGGACATTGCGGAGTCTCCTTCTGTTGGCGATAGCCCGGCGGCGCGGCCTCTGGGCCAGCTTTCGGGATCATATCATGCTTCGGCTTCGAGTGTGTCAATTTTGGTTTCGGCGCCGACAGGGGTGGCCTCCGCCTCCTTGTCGGGTTCGGCCGGCGCTCCGCTGACGTGGAAGCCGTCGTCGCTGCGCTCGACGCGGGCGGCGCCCGGCGCCTCGCCGGCCCCGAGCCGGTCGAGCACATATTCCGCGATCGTCGGGCGGATCGAGCCGGCGATAATGCCGTCCAGAAAACGCGCGCCCTGGGGTGTAGTCTTGACCCGTTCGGTGAGCCAGCCCAGCACATTCTCGTCGAAGGCGAGTTCAGCGCGATGTGAGGCCCGGTAGGACTCGGCGAGTCTGTCGAGACGCATTCCGGCGATGGTCGCCAGCGAGTCCTCGCCCAGCGGCCAATAGGGTACGACCTGCAACCGGCCGATAAAGGCGGCGGGAAAGTGCTGCGCCAGCGCCTTTCTGATGGACTCGTGGAACTCGTCCTCATAAGGCGGCGGATCGGCCATGGCGGCCCGCTCGATGACCGTATCTCCGGCGTTGGTCGTCAGGATGATGAGCGCATTGGAGAAGTCGGCCTCGATTCCCTCGGCGTCTTCCATCCAGCCCCGGTCGAGAACCTGATAGAGCATCTCGATGACGTCGCCATGAGCCTTTTCGATCTCGTCCAGCAACACCACGGAGTAGGGTGTGCGCCGAATACCTTCGGTCAACACCCCACCCTCGCCATATCCGACATAGCCGGCCGGCGCGCCCTTGAGGCCCGATACGGTGTGCGCCTCCTGATATTCGGACATGTTGATCGTGAGGATCCGGCCGCCGAACAGCACATCGGCGATGGCGTGGGCGGTCTCGGTCTTACCGACGCCCGACGGGCCGCAGAACAGCAGCGCCCCCACCGGTTTGCGCCGGTCCGAAAGGCCGGCCAGATACGCTCTCGCCTGAGCAGCGCAGCGCGCCAGGGCGTCGTCCTGCCCGACGACCCGACCCGCGAGCGTCTGCTCCAACTGAGCCGCCGTCCGGCTTACATCCGACAACATGCCGCCGATCGGAACCCCGGTGAGGTCCGAAACGACGGCCGCAACATCCTCCTCGACCACGACAGTGGCGGCGGCTTCCCCGTTTGCGGCGGCGTCGGCCGCCGGTGGGCGCATCCGCGCTCTGGCGCAGGCCGAATCGAGGGCGACGACCGCCTTGTCAGGAAGTTGGCGTCCGACGATGTATCGCCGCGAGAGGGCGACAGCCGCGTCCAGAACGTTCTCGCCGAATTCGACCCGGTGATGCTCCGCGATGGCGGGCGACATGCCCGTGATGATCCGCAGCGCCTCCTCATGGTCGGGTTCCTGGATGCGCACGGGCGCAACCCGCCGCGCCAGACCCGGATCGGGCTCGATATAGCGGCGCCACTCGCGCCATCCGCATGTGCCCAGGATTCGCACCGATCCGGCGCTCAGCACGCTGCGGAGCGCATCCGCGCCTTGGCTCTGGTCTCCGAACAGCAGGTGGATATCGTCCACGTATAGGATCATGCCGGTGCCGTCCACCTCCCGCGTAATCGCCTGAAGGCGTTCTTCCAGCGCCCCGCGAACGGACGCGCCGGCGCGGAGCGCGGACACGTCCAGCGACCAGACCGGGGTGTCGTGCAGGGCTGCGGGCACGCTGTCGGAACCATGCGCCAGAGCGTCGATGAAACCCAGGGCGCAGGCGGTCTTTCCGACTCCCGATTCGCCGACCACGACAGCGGAATTCTGTCGTCGGCGCAGCAGAATGGACGCAATCGCGCGCATCGGCGTCTGAAAGCCGACCACGGGATCGAAACCCTCGTCGCGCGCCGCCGCGATCAGATCGCGGCCATAGCGCGATAATTCCGGATATTCCGGGTCGCTCGAAGCGCCCGCCGCCGCCGGCGCGCCGGGCGATGCGGCCGCTCCGGCGGAGGCGGCCAGGGCGGCGAGGTCCACCCGCCCGAAGCCCGGCAGGGACGCCACCAGCTTTGGCCAGGATTCGCCGCGGCGCGCAAGCGTCTCGAAGAATCGCACCGGCGACACGGAGGGATCGCCATACTCGTCGAAGGACAGCGACCACGCTTCGCGCAGCAGATGGGCCAGAGACTCGCTGAAGGTCGGCAGAGCGCCGCCGGGGCTTCGAGGTTCCCGGGCGATTTCGCTGGCAAGCCAAGTCTCCATCGCCGGCGCATCGCAACCGGCGCGGTCCAGCGCCTGAATCACGGTCGGCCCGACGCCGCGGTCGCGAAGCAGCGCCAGCAGGAACATCTCCACGCTGATGCTGCTGCGTCCGTCGCGTGCAGCGGTGTCCGCAGTCGAATGCAGCACCCGGCGCGCATCCTGGTCCAGATGCTCGTAAATCTTTCTTAGGTTCACTGGAATTCGACCCCCAACGCGCAGATTGCCTGAAACCGAATTCGATTTCGGCGGGCAGTATATATGGCGGTAACGCGCTATCAAGCCGCCTGACGATGCGAGGCGCCGGGGCGAGCGGCCGGCTGTGGAATCGCGGTCTGGCCGATCAGTCTTCAAACTCTTACTGTAGAACTGTTTTCGGTCGATCCTGCCCACTCGACCCCGATTCGCAGGGCCGCCCGCGCCCGCTCGCTTTGGTGGCGTGTCAGATAGTCGCTGAACTCGCAGGCGGCGTTTCGCGCACGGCAGACGCCCGCCCCGCCCGTCAGACGTTGAAGCGAAAGAGGATGATGTCGCCGTCCTGCACCCTGTAGTCGCGGCCCTCGGCGCGCATCTTGCCGGCCTCGCGCGCGCCGCGTTCGCCGCCGGCGGCGATATAGTCCTCATAGGCGACGGTCTCGGCGCGGATGAAGCCGCGTTCGAAGTCGCTGTGCACCCGTCCGGCGGCCTCCGGGGCGGTGCTGCCGGCGGGCACGGTCCAGGCGCGCGCCTCCTTCGGCCCGGCGGTGAAGAAGGTCACCAGATCGAGCAGGCGGTAGCCGGCGCGGATCACCCGGTCGAGGCCGGATCGGGCGAGGCCGAGCGAGTCCAGAAAGGCCCGGCGCTCCTCCGCCTCGGCGATCTGCGCGATCTCCGCCTCGACCGCCGCCGAAACGGTCACCGAGACCGCGCCCTCGGCCGCCGCGCGCGCCGCCACGCGCTCCGCCGCCGCATTGCCCCCTGCGGCGTCCGCCTCATCGACATTGCAGACATAGAGCACCGGCTTGGCGGTCAGCAGCTGCAGGCCCTCGAAGGCGGCGCGCTCTTCCGCGCTCGCGAAGGCGAGGGCGCGCGCCGGACGCCCGGTCTCCAGCGCGGCCAGCGCCGGGCGCATCGCCCGCAGCAGCAGCGCCTGCTCGCGGTCGCCGGCGGCGGCGCGCTTCCTCGCCTGATCGACGCGCCGCTCCAGGCTCTCCAGGTCGGCGAGCATCAGCTCCGTCTCGACCGTCTCGGCGTCGCGGATCGGATCGACCGCGCCTTCCACATGCGAGACCTGCTCGCCGGCGAAGCAGCGCAGCACATGCGCAATGGCGTCCACCTCGCGAATGTTGGCGAGGAAGCGGTTGCCGAGCCCCTCGCCCTTCGAGGCGCCGCGCACCAGGCCGGCAATATCGACGAACTCCAGCGCCGTCGGCAGGATGCGCGCCGCGCCCGCCAGGCCGGCGATCCGCTCCAGCCGGTCGTCCGGCACCGCCACCCGCCCGACATTCGGCGCGACCGTGCAGAAGGGATAGTTGGCCGCCTCGGCCTCGGCCGTGGCGGTCAGCGCGTTGAACAGGGTGGATTTGCCGACATTCGGCAGGCCGACGATACCGCAATTGAAGCCCATGGCGTCATCGGCTCTCGGGCGCCGGCTCCGCCGCCGGCGGGCGGGTCAGGATCGCCACCCGGTTCATGAAATTCGCGTCGTCGCCCTCGGCCAGCAGCGGGGCGGCGCGGGCGATCGCGTCCAGCATGCGGAGCAGCCAGTCGGCGTCGGCGCTGTCGAAGGCGTGCAGCACATGGCCGGTCACGCGCCGGCGCTCGCCCGGATGGCCGATGCCGATGCGCACCCGGCGATAGCCCTGCCCGACGATGCGGTCGATGCTGCGCAGCCCGTTATGGCCGGCCGCCCCGCCGCCCCGCTTGACCCGGAGCTTGCCGCCGGCGAGGTCGAGCTCGTCATGGAACACCGCCACGTCCGCCAGGCCCGCCTTCCAGTGTTGCATCGCCGCCGCGACCGCCCGGCCGGACTCGTTCATGAAGGTCTGCGGCTTGAGCAGCGCCACGCGCCGCTCGGCCAGGCGCCCCTCGCTGACCAGCGCCCGGCCGCGCGTGCGGAAGGACGGAAAGCCGTGCCGGTCGGCGATCGCGTCGAGCGCCATGAAGCCGATATTGTGGCGGTGGCGGGCATATCTGGCTCCGGGATTGCCGAGCCCGACGAAAATCTGCATCGGCCTCTCCGTCCGGCCGGATCAGCCCTCGCCGGCTTCCTCTTCCGCCGCCGGCTCCTCGCCGTCCTCGCCGCCTTCTTCCTCGGCCTCGTCCTCGTCCATGCCGCCCTGCGGCGCGCCGATGGAGGCGATCAGCGGATCCTCGCCCTCGGCGACCGCGCGCACGCCCTCGGGCAGCGCCAGGTCGGAGAGCCGGATGGCGTCGCCGATCTCCAGCGGGCCGAGGTCGGCCTCCAGCGCCTCGGGAATGCTGTCGGCCCGGCAGACCAGCTCGACATCGTAGCTGGCGATCGCCAGCACGCCGCCGGCCTTCAGCCCGGCGCAGTCCTCCTGGTTCAGCAGCGCCACCGGCACCCGCAGCTGCACCTCGGAGGTGGCGGAAACGCGCATGAAATCGACATGCAGCGGCCGGTCGGTCACCGGATGCAGCTGCACCTCCTTCGGGATCACGCGCTCGCTGCCGCCGCCCTCGATCTGCAGGTCGAAGAGCGTGTTGGAGAAGCCGCCGCGCCCGATCAGCCAGCGCAGCCGCCGGTCTTCCACCGACAGCATGGCCGGCTCCCGGTCGCCGCCATAGAGGATCGCCGGCACCCGGCCCTCGCGCCGGAGCGCCCGCGCCGGGCCGGTGCCGGCGGCCTCGCGCGGCAGGGCGGCAAGTGTCGTGTTCTCGGTCATCGCTCCTCGCGCTTCTCTCGCTTCCCGGACGGCCCCTAGTTGAACAGGCTCGAGACCGACCGGCTCTGGGTAATTCTCAGCACCGCCTCGCCCAGAAGCGGCGCCACGCTGATCTGGCGGATATTGTCCGCCTCGCGCACCGCATCGGTGGCCGCGATGCTGTCCGTGGTCACCAGCATGTCGATCGGCGAGGCGGCGATCCGGTCCACCGCCGCGCCCGACAGCACGCCATGCGACACATAGGCCGAAACCGCGCTCGCGCCCGCCTCCATCAGCGCCACCGCCGCGTTGCACAGCGTGCCGGCGCTGTCCACGATGTCATCGACCAGCACGCAGCGCCGCCCGCCGACATCGCCGATGATGTTCATCACCTCCGACACGCCGGCGCGCGGGCGGCGCTTGTCGATGATCGCAAGCTCGCTGTCAAGCCGCCGCGCGATGTCGCGGGCGCGCACCACGCCGCCGACATCGGGCGAGACGATGGCCGCCGGCTCGCCGGCGAAGCTCTGCTTCATGTCGGCGGCGAACACCGGGGCGGCGAACATGTTGTCGGTCGGGATGTCGAAGAAGCCCTGGATCTGGCCGGCGTGCAGATCGATGGTCAGCACGCGGTGCGCCCCGGCGACGGTGATCAGATTGGCGACCAGCTTGGCCGAGATCGGCGTGCGCGGCCCGGTCTTCCGGTCCTGGCGCGCATAGCCGAAATAGGGGATGACGGCGGTGATCCGCCGCGCCGAGCCGCGCTTCAGCGCGTCGATGGCGACCAGCAGCTCCATCAGCGTGTCGTTGGCCGGAAAGGAGGTGGACTGGATGACGAACACATCCTCGCCGCGCACATTCTCCTCGATCTCGACGAACACCTCCATGTCGGAGAAGCGCCGGATGCTGGCGGCCGTCAGCGGCACTTCGAGATAGGCGCAGATCGCCTCGGCCAACGGCCGATTGCTGTTGCCCGCAATGACCTTCATGCGCCCCGCCGCCCCTCTTCGCCGGAAGGCGCGGAACCTAACAAGGCGCCGGGGCGGTGTAAACGCGACATGCCGGCTCCCGTGCGGGCCTCAGATGCGGGTCGAGAGCGCGATGGCGAGGCGCGAGGCGCCATGCACCGCCCGGTAGAGCAGGCCGTAGCCGGGGGCCAGTTCGGCCTCGGCCGCGAGCGCCGTGTCGCGATGCTCCAGCTCCTCGGCGCGGAAGCGTTCGATGGCTTCCGAGAGTTCCGGCTCGTCCTCGCCCAGCTCCGCCAGCTGGTCGGTGTAATGCGCGTCGATGGCCTCCTCGACGGCGACGGTGCAGGCCATGGCGGCGCGCGGGCCGAGCGCGGCCGTCGCCGCGCCGAGCGCGAAGCCGGCCAGATGCCAGAGCGGCTGCAGCGCCGTCGGGCGCACGCGCCGGGCCGCCATCTCGCGCTCGAAGAACTCCAGATGGCGCGCCTCCTGCGCCGCCATATGCCGCAGCGCCGGGCCGGTCGGGCCGCGCCCGAGCACCGCCAGCTGGCCGGCATAGATGCGCCCGGCCCCGTATTCGCCGGCATGGTTGACGCGGACCATCGCCGCGACGCGCGCTTCGGGTTCGGGGTCTCCGGGCAGGCGTGTCATCGCGCCCCTCCTCGGGCGGCGTGCAGCATCCGCAGCGCCGAGGCGGCCGCCACACCCGCCAGCGCCAGCGACAGGAGGCCGTTCCAGGCCGCCATGGAGAGGCCGAGGAACGACCAGGGAATATCGTCGCAGCGCGCCGGCTCCGTTTCCAGCAGGCGGGCGCGCAACTCCGCGACCGACTCCGCCGGCCCGCCGCCGGCGCAGGCGGCGAGGCCGGCCCACCAGTGCTGCTCCACCCCGGCATGGTAGCCGGCTAGGCCCGCGCCGGCGAGCGCGGCCGCGGCCGCCAGACCGAGCGCCGTCGCCGCGCCCCGTCCACGCAGGACGAGCGCCGCGCCCGCCAGCAGCAGGATCGCGACATGCGGCCAGCGCTGCCAGATGCAGAGCGGGCACGGCTCCAGCCCGCCCAGATGCTGGAAGCCGAAGGCCGCCGCCAGCGCGGCGAGGCTGCCGAGCGCGATCGCGCCCGCCGCCGCCGGGCGCTGCGTCACGACGCCCTCAGCAGGAAGAAGCCGGCGACCAGCAGGGCCGCGGCGGCGAGCGTCACCCGGGCGAGATGGCGCTCGACGAAGGCGCGGATCGGCCGGCCGAAGCGCCAGAGCAGGGCGGCGACGATGAAGAAGCGCAGGCCCCGGCCGAGCGCCGAGGCCAGCAGGAAGACCTCGATATCGGTGCCGGCGACGCCGCTTGCGATGGTGAACACCTTGTAGGGGATCGGCGAGAAGGCGGCGGTGAACACGATCCAGCCGCCATGGGCGTTGTAGAGCGCCTGCGCCTCGGCGAAGGCCGCGCCATAGCCGTAGAAGGCCAGCAGCGGCTCCGCCGCCGCCTCGAACAGCAGCGCGCCGACGGCGTAGCCGGCGAGGCCGCCCGCCACCGAGGCCAGGGTGGCGACGGCGGCGTAGCGCCAGGCGCGGGCGCGCGCCGCCAGCACCATGGCGGCCAGCAGCACATCCACCGGGATCGGGAAGAACAGGCTCTCCGCAAAGGCGATTCCGGCGAGCGCCCAGACGGCGCGCGGATGTCCGGCGAGGCGCAGGGTCTCGTCATAGAGGCGGCGCAGCATGGCGCCGGTGGATGTAGCCCCGGCGCGCGCCGGGCGCAATGCGGCCCGGGGCCTCCCGGTCAGCAGGCGCTCGTCTTCAGAGTGCCGCTGCAATTGCGCAACTCTTCGAGATATTTGATCGTTGTCGTGATCGACGTGTCCTCCCACCGTACTGCCCAGGCTTGATGAGGATCGTCTGGATCGGTCAGTCTCTCACGATATTTGCATTGTGCGGAAACGACGCACTTGTAGTCGTCGGTAAGGTCCATGCTCGCGTTCTTGCAAGTGGCGTTCACTCCGCTGTGGACAAATTTCACCCAGCAAAGGTTTATGGTGATATCCGACTTGTTGCAGAGGTCGCTGCTGTCGCTGCAACAGTAGATTCCCCGGACATCGTAATCATTGTGCACGCCGCCGCTTTTCTTGTTGCCGTCAGCGAGCGTCCATGTCTCATCGCTGTGATGCTCGATATCCACCTTGGCGACCACCGTTCCGTGTTCCGAGCAGAGGTTTTGCGCGTCATATCTGTTCTTTTTCGGCCATTTCTTGTTTCTCCACGAGGCCTTCAGACAATCGGCGTCGCCATGCCAGATCCTGTCGCCGCCGGTGCAGGAGGCCCGAGGCTCCGCCGGCAGGACGATGGCGGCGAAGGCGGCGAGCAGCGCCGCGACGCCGATTCGCATCGATGTTGACATGTTCTCCTCCTGCTTTTCGGTTCCGCGTCCGTCCTTCCCGACGCCGGGATGCGCGCCTATGGTAAGCTGTCGCATCTTTTCCCCGTAAATGCAAGCGCCGCGCCGCCGCGCGCCCGTCCGGCGGACCGGGGCCTCCCGATCAGCAGTCGCTCGCCTTCAGAGTGCCGTCGCAATTGCGCAACTCATCGACATGTTTGATCGTCGTCGTGATCGACGCGTCGTTCCACCGTACGATCCAGCCTCGATTGGGGGTGTCGGGATCGCCGAATGGCTCATGGTATTCGCATTGTGCGGAAATGTTGCACCTATGGTCGTCGGTAACGCTTATGTCCTCGTCCTTGCAGTTTTCGTCCGCAGGGCTTTCGGCAAATCTGGTCCTACAAACGCTTTCGGTGATATCCGACTTGTTGCAGAGGTCGCTCAGATCGGCACAGCAGTAAATTCCCTTTACATCGTAATCGTTGTGCACGCCGCCAGTCTCTTTGATGCTGGTAATGAGCGTCCATGTCTCATCTTTGTGATGCTCGATATCCACCTTGGCGACCACCGTTCCGTGTTCCGAGCAGAGACTCTGCGCGTCATATCTGTTCTTTTTCGGCCATTTCTTGTTTCTCCACGAGGCCTTCAGACAGTCGGCGTCGCCATGCCAGATCCTGTCGCCGCCGGTGCAGGAGGCCCGAGGCTCCGCCGGCAGGACGATGGCGGCGAAGGCGGCGAGCAGCGCCACGACGCCGATTCGCATCGATGTTGACATGTTTTTCTCCCGCTTCCCGTTCCGCGTTCGCCTTCGCCGGCGTCGGCGATAAACTGTCGCCTCCTTTCTCCGCGGGCGCAAGCCTGTTCCATCGACATGCGGGCATTGACCGGCGGGGCGGTTTCGGCGACGTTGCGCCGCTCACATCACGCGGGGAGGCGGGCCGATGCCGGACAGTGTGGAACGGACGCTGACCGTCGCGCCGACGGGCGCGGCGCTCGGGGCGGAAATCGGGGGCGTCGATCTCTCCCGGCCGCTCGACGACGAGACCTTCCGGGCGATTCACGCCGCCTGGATCGACCATGGCGTGCTGGTCTTCCGGGACCAGCGGCTGACCGACGCGGACTTCGTGGCCTTCTCGGCGCGCTTCGGCCGGCTCGACCATGCGCCGATCATGGAGGGCGGGCGCACCATGGTGGAGGGCGTGCCGGAACTCTATGTGATCTCCAACATCGTCAAGGACGGCAAGGCGATCGGCTCGCTCGGCGCGGGCGAGGCGGCCTGGCACACCGACATGTCCTATGAGGAGCGCCCGCCCAAGGCGAGCGCCCTCTACGCGCTGGAGATTCCGCCCGAAGGCGGCGACACCTGGTTCCTGAACATGTATGCGGCGCTGGAGGCGCTGCCGCCGGCGCTGCGCGGGCGGCTGGAGACGCTGCGGGTGCGGCACGATTCGAGCGTCAATTCCGGGGGCTATCTGCGCGCCGGCTTCGACCGGGTGGCGGATGTCAGCGAAGCGCCGGGCGCCTCGCACCCGGCGGTGCCGACCCATCCCGAGAGCGGGCGGCCGGTGCTCTATCTCGGCCGGCGGCTCAACTCCTATGTCGAGGGGCTGGAAGTGCCGGAGTCGGAGGCGCTGCTGGACGAGCTCTGGGCGCATGTGGAGCAGGAGCGCTTCACCTACCGCCATCGCTGGACCGTCGGCGATGTGGTGCTCTGGGACAATCGCTGCACCATGCACCGGCGCGACCCGTTCGACGCCGCGATGCGCCGGCGGCTGCACCGCACCCAGATTCAGGGCGAGCGGCCGGCGGCGTAGCGCCGCCGGGCGGCGGGCAGCAGCAGCAGCGCCGCCAGCACGAGGAAGGGCCAGTCGCCGAAGCGCGCGTAGGGCGTGGCGGCCAGCGGCGCGGGCAGGCGGATGTCGAGGCTGCCGGCCTCGCCCAGCGCCAGCCGGCCGAGGCGGCGTCCATGGCCGTCCACCGCGCCGCTGACGCCTGTGTTCGCCACGCGCACGAGCGGTAGGCCGGTCTCGATGGCGCGCATCCGCACGGCCTCGAAATGCTGGTGCGGGCCGGCGGTCTCGCCGAACCAGGCGTCGTTGGTGAGGTTCGCCAGCCATTGCGCGGGCCGGTCGCCGGGGACGACCGCGCCCGGAAAGATGGCCTCGAAGCAGATCAGCGCGCCGAAGGGCGGCAGGCCGGGGAGCGCGAGCGTCGAGAGGCCGGGGCCGGGGGTGAAGTCCTTGCGCCCGACGGTGAGCTTGATCGCGCCCAGCAGGCCGCGCAGCGGCACATATTCGCCGAAGGGCACCAGATGGGCCTTGTCGTGGCGGCCCTCCAGCCGGCCGTCGGGCCCGATCGCCAGCACGCTGTTGTGGATGCGCTCCCCCGCCAGCCAGGGCGCGCCGGAGATCAGGCCGGAGCGGCTCTGCACGCGCCGGCCGAGCGCCTCGATCAGGGGCGAGTCGGCGCGCAGCACCCGGGCGATGGCGGTCTCGGGCCAGATCACCGCGTCGGGCAGGGGCGCGCGCTCGCCGAGCGCCAGCAGCCGGTCGAGATGGGCCCGGGCCTTCCGGCGGCGCCATTTCTCGGATTGCGGGATGTTGGGCTGCACCAGGCGCAGCAGCGGCCCGGCGGCCGCCTCGACCGGCGGCGCGCCCTCCAGGCGCCACCAGCCGGCCCCGGCCATGAGCGCCAGCAGCAGCAGCGCGCCTGCGCGGGCGCGCCGGCCGGGCGTCGCCAGCAGCAGGCTCGCGACCAGCGTCGCCAGCCCGAGGCCATAGACGCCCCAGAATGCGGCGGTTTGCTCGACCGCCGGCAGATGCAGCCAGGCGTAGCCGAACAGGTTCCAGGGAAAGCCGGTGAACAGGTGGCCGCGCAGCCAGTCGCCGAGGCCGAGCGCGGCCGCGAGCGCCAGCGCCCGCGCGAGTCCGGGCGGCGCCATGCGCCAGGCGAGCGCGGCCGGCCCCGCCAGGAAGAGCGCCAGCACGGCCGCCAGGCCGAGCGCCGCGAACGGCCCGGCGACGGCCGTCGCCCCGCCCACCACGAAGAAGGAGCCGGCGACCCAGTAGAGCCCGGCGGCGAAATAGCCGAAGGCGAAGCAGAAGGCGGCCGCAAACGCCTCCCGCATTCGCGCCGCGCCGTCGAGCAGCCAGGCGAAAGCCACCAGCCCGGCGACGAGCGCCGGCGTCAGGCCGGCGGGCGGGAGCGCGAGCGTGGCCGCCGCGCCGGCCAGCAGGGCGGCCAGCCCCCGTTTCCAGCCATGGAGGGCGGCGAGCCGCGCCCTCATCCGGCGGCGGCGGGCAGGTTGCGCACCCGGAGGCGTTTCAGGCGGCGCGGATCGCCGTCCAGCACCTCGAATTCGAGGCCGGAGGGATGCGAGACCAGCTCGCCCCGGCTCGGCACGCGCCCGACCAGGTGGAACACCAGCCCGCCCAGCGTCTCGATATCCTCGCGCTCCTCGTCGCTCAGCACCTCGCCGACCGACGCCTCGAAATCCTCCAGCGTGGCGCGGGCGTCCGCGATCAGCGTGCCGTCCTGGCGATCCTCCAGCAGCGGCGTCTCGACGATATCGTGCTCATCCTCGATATCGCCGACGATCACCTCCACCAGGTCCTCGATGGTGGCCAGCCCGTCGATGCCGCCGAACTCGTCCACCACCAGCGCCATATGGGTGCGCTTCAGGCGCATCTCCAGCAGCAGGTCGAGCACCAGCATGGCCGGGGAGACGAACAGCAGCTCGCGCGTCAGGCTGGCGAGCGGCGGCGGGTCGGGCTGCCCGATATGGGCGAGCACATCCTTGACATGGACCATGCCGATCGTCCGGTCGAGATCCTCCTCGAACACCGGCAGGCGCGAATGGCGCGACTGCTCGATGACGGCGACGAACTCCTCCAGCGAGGCGTCCGCCGGCGCGGCGACGATATCGGCGCGCGGCACCATGACGTCCTCGATGGTGAGGCGGCGCAGCTTCAGCGTGTTTTCGAGCAGCAGCCGCTCAAGCGGGTCGATGGGGGTTGCGTCCGCATTGTGCCGGGCGGCGAGGTCGGTGAGCGCGCTGCTGATCGAGTGGTCGCCGTTGCGCCTGCCGGCGAGCCGCCGCCAGGCCCTGCGCAACAGGCCTTCCGGGCGGCCGCCGCTGGATTGGGGAGCCGGCGTGTCCATGTCCGTTCAGCCCGGTTCGCGGTAGGGGTCGGCGATCGCGAGGCGGGCGAGGCAGCGCGCCTCCAGCCGCTCCATGACGGCCGCCTCCTCCTCCGAGCCATGGTCGAAGCCCAGGAGGTGCAGCGCGCCATGCACGACGAGATGCGAGAGATGGTCGCGCAGCGGCTTGCCCCCGGCGGCGGCCTCGCGGCGCAGCGTGCCTTCGGCGAGCGCAATGTCGCCGAGCGGCGACGGCTCGCCGGGTGCAGCGGGCGCGCCGTCGGCGGGGAAGGCCAGCACGTTGGTCGCCCGGTCGAGGCCGCGAAAGCGCCGGTTCAGCGCCCGTATCTCGGCGTCGCTGCCGAGCAGCACGGAGATTTCCGCCGGCTCCTCGCGCCCGGCGCCGGCAAGCGCCGCGCGCGCGGCGCGTCTGCACCAGTCGGCGGCCTCCTCGCCGTCCGGCCACTCGCCCTCGCCGAGCGCCACCTCGACGACCCAGCTATCCACGGGTCGCTCCGGCGGCGTCATAGGCCTCGACGATGCGGGTGACCACTGGCGGGCGCACGATGTCGCCGGAGGCGAAGCGCACCACGCCGACGCCCTCCACCGCGCCCAGCGCGTCGAGCGCCTCGGCCAGCCCGGAGCGCGCGCCGCCAGGCAGGTCGATCTGCGAGAGATCGCCGGTCACCACCATGTGGGAGCCTTCGCCGAGGCGGGTGAGGAACATCTTCATCTGCGTCGGCGTGGTGTTCTGCGCCTCGTCCAGGATGACGAAGGAGCGCGCCAGCGTGCGCCCGCGCATGAAGGCCAGCGGGGCGATCTCGATCTCGCCATTGCCGATCTGCCGCATCACCCGGTCGCCCGGAATCATGTCGTGCAGCGCATCGTAGAGCGGGCGCAGATAGGGATCGACCTTGTCCCGCAGATCGCCCGGCAGGAAGCCGAGCCGCTCCCCGGCCTCGACCGCCGGGCGCGACAGCACGATGCGCTCGACCTCGCCGGCGGCCAGCATCGACACCGCGACGGCTACCGCCAGATAGGTCTTGCCGGTGCCGGCGGGGCCGACGCCGAAGACGACCTCGCGCTCGCGAATGGTGCGCAGATAGAGCGCCTGGTTGGGCGAGCGCGGCGCGATGCTCCGCCGCTTGAGCGCCACCTCCTCGCCGCCCGGCCGCTCGCGGCCGTCCTCGACCGGCCGCGCGAAGCCGGCGACGGACGCCAGCCGGGCCGCGCCATCGACCTCGCCCGGATCGATCTCCAGGCCCCGCCTGGCGCGGTCGTAGAGCAGGTCCATGGCCGAGCGCGCGGCGGCGACCGCGCTTTCCGGCCCGGCGATGGCGAGCTCGTTGCCGCGCGCGCGCATCGACACGCCTAGCTTCTGCTCCAGGCGCGCGAGATTGCGGTCGTGAGCGCCGTAGAGCACCGGCAGGAGGCTGTTGTCTTCGAACTGGAGACGCGACTCGGTCAAACCCGGAGGCTCCCGCCGGCAAGGCTGTTCGGCCCGGCCGAGACGATCTCGACCGCGACCAGATCGCCGATCCCGGCCCCGTCCGCCGGCAGATGCACGGCCTGCATGTAGGGCGAGCGGCCGACCAGCTGGCCGGGATGCCGGCCGGGGCGCTCCAGCAGCACAGAGAGGCGCCGGCCGACGGCGCGGTCGTTGAACGCCCGCTGCTGGCGGCCGAGCAGCGCCTGGAGGCGCTCCAGCCGCTCCTGCTTCTCGGCTTCGGGAACCTGCAGCGGGTCGGCGGCGGCCGGCGTGCCCGGCCGGGGGCTGTAGCGGAAGGAGTAGGCCTGCGCGAAGCCGATGTCGCGCACCAGGTCGAGCGTCGCCCGGAAGTCGCGCTCGCTCTCGCCCGGAAAGCCGACGATGAAGTCGGATGCGAGCGCGAGGTCCGGCCGCGCGGCGCGGAGGCGCTCCGCGATCCGCCGATAGGCGTCCGCGCCATGCTTGCGGTTCATGCGCTCCAGCACCCGGTCGGAGCCGGACTGCACCGGCAGATGCAGGAAGGGCATGAGCGCGGGAACCTCGCCATGGGCGGCGATCAGGTCGTCCGACATGTCGAGGGGATGCGAGGTGGTGTAGCGCAGGCGCGCCACGCCCTCTATTTCCGCCAGCGCGCGGATCAGGCGGGCGAGCGTCCAGGCGCGCCCGTCCGGCCCCTCGCCGCGCCAGGCGTTGACGTTCTGGCCGAGCAGCACGATCTCGCGCGCGCCGAGCCGGGCGAGCGCGCGCGCCTCGTCGAGCAGGGCCGCCGCCGGGCGCGAATATTCCGCCCCGCGCGTATAGGGCACGACGCAGAAGGTGCAGAACTTGTCGCAGCCTTCCTGGATCGTCAGGAAGGCGCTCGGCCCCGACGGGCGGTCCGGGGCCGGCAGGTCGTCGAATTTCGCCTCCGGGCGGAACTCGACATCGATCAGCCGGCGGTCGGACGCGCGGTCGGCCCGCGCCAGCATCTCCGGCAGGCGGTGATAGGATTGCGGGCCGACGACGATATCGACCTCCGGCGCGCGGCGCATCACCTCGCCGCCCTCCGCCTGGGCGACGCAGCCGGCGACGGCGATCGTCATGCCCGGGCGCCGGGCCTTGAGCGCGCGCAGCCGGCCGATCTCGGAATAGACCTTCTCGGCGGCCTTTTCGCGGATATGGCAGGTGTTGAGCACCACCAGGTCGGCGTCCTCGACGGCCTCGGCGGCCTCGTAGCCGACGCCCGCCAGCAGCGCCGACATGCGCTCGGAGTCGTACATGTTCATCTGGCAGCCATAGGTGCGGATGAACAGCTTGCGACGCCGCCTGGTGGGAGCTTCCTGCATTGGCGAGGCTGAAGTTAGCACCGCGCGGACCGTCGTCAAGCCGCCCGGAGACGGCCGGCATGCGCGCGCTCCACCCCGTCGGCGACCGTCCGGTGGCAGCTCTCGGCCATCTCGCGCCGATTGGCGAACCCGGCGAAGTCGATGGTCGGATGCAGCACGATATCGACCGCAATGCGCCCGAGCCCGAGCACGCGCCAGATATGCGGGGCCAGGCCCATATCGCCATACCAGGCGATCCAGGGCATGTGCGCGCGCCCGGTCGGCAGGCCGTCTATGGCGGAATAGGCGAGCGACACCGGCTGCACCGTGAGCGGCCCGCCCCGGATTTCCCGCTGGGCGGCGCTGAACAGCGCGCTCTTGAAGGGCAGCACCCGGACGCCGTCATGCGAGGTGCCTTCCGCGAACAGGATGAGATTGTCGCCGTCTTCCAGCCGCGCCTGCATGGCGTCGCGCTGCCCGGCGGTCGAGCGCGGGCGGCGATCGACGAACACGCTGCGCTGCAGCTTCGCCAGCAGCCCGAAGAACGGCCAGTTCGCCACTTCCGACTTGGCGACGAAGGAGGCCGGCAGGGTCGCGCCGAGCGTCACGATGTCGAGATATGTGACATGGTTGCACACGAACAGCGTCGGCCTCTCCTCGCTCAGCCGCCCGTGGACGCGGATGTCGAAGCCGAGCAGGCGCGCGCAGCGCCGGTGATAGGCGAGCGGCAGGCTGACGGCGAGCGGGCGCCGAAGCGCGACCGCCAGCGCCTGGACCGGGATCAGCGCAAGCGTGAAGAACAGATAGACGAATGCGCGCCCGAGCGCCGATGACGGCGAATGCCGGATCACGGGGCGAGCGTCTCCCGACTGAACTCGCCGTCGCGTCTGTAGCGGCGCAGATAGCGGTCGGTCACGCCGGCCGGCTGGACCACCACGCAGACATCGACGGTGTCGAACTCCGCATCGATCACCGCGCCGTCGCCGACCCATCCGCCGAGGCGCAGATAGCCCTTGATGAGCGGCGGCAGGGCGGCGAGCGCGCGCTTGCGATCCACCTCCTCGCGGGCCAGCCGGCGCATGTCCACGCGCCGCGAGCGCACGGCGCGCGGCCGCAGCGCCAGCGGCGCCAGATGCTCGTAATGCAGATAGGAGAGCGGCAGGGCGTGCTCTTCGGGGTCGGAGCCCGGAAAGCTGCCGCAGCCGAACAGCAGCTTGATGTCGTGGTGCTGCACATAGCGCGCGATGCCGCGCCAGAGCATCTGCATGGTCTGGTGGCGGCGATAGTCCTTTTCGACGCAGGAGCGCCCGAGCTCCAGGATCTGCCGCCCGCCGCGCAGCAGCTTGCGGATATTGTATTCGTCCTGGGTGTAGAAGCGCCCGATGCGCGCGGCCGCATCGCGGCGCATCAGCCGATAGGTGCCGACCACGGCCGAGGGGCCGCTGCCGAGGCGCCGGTCGAGCACCACCAGATGGTCGCAATAGGGGTCGAAGCGGTCGAAGTCGCGCCCGGCCGCGGCGACCGCCGGGCTCGGGCGCGCCGTCATCTCCTCGTAGAACACCCGGTAGCGCAGCGCCTGCGAGGCCTCGACCTCGGCGTCGGACTGGGCGAGCCGGACGGCGAGGTCGCCCGATTCGACCGCCACCGGACTGCGGCGGTCGATCGGCATGGCCCGATAGCGCCGGAGCGCCGGGCTGAAGAACGGCGTAAGCAGACCTCGACTGCCCGGCGGAGACACTCTCCGCCGGCGCACCACGCGTCCCACGGCCTTGCGCACCTTGAGCGCCACCGCCTCGCCTCTCGTTGACCGGCGGCGATATTACGCGCTTCGGTCCGGCCCCGCCAGAGCGGAGGCGCCGGCCCGACGGTCCGTCAGTTGCGAGACGGGCGCCGCCCGAGGCCGATCTTCTTCGCCAGCGCGCTGCGCTGCGCGGCGTAGTTCGGCGCCACCATGGGATAGTCGGGCGGCAGGTCCCACCGCGCCCGATACTCCTCTGGAGTCATGCCATAGGCGGTCTTGAGATGGCGGCGAAGCATCTTGAGCTTCTTGCCGTCCTCAAGGCACACGATGTGATCCGGCATCACGGAGTTGGCGACGGGCACGGCGGGCTGCGGACGATTCGTCTGCAGCGGGCTGTGCCCGCAAATACCGGCCAGCGCTCCATACACTTGCCTGATGAGGTCCGGGATCTCCTCCATCGCGACGCTGTTGTTCGACACATGCGCCGAGACGATGCTGGCCGTCTGGTGAAGAAGGCGATACCGCTGCTGGATTTCGTCGGTCATAACGGGCGCTCCTGCCCCTGTTCGGTCAATCAACAACACTTCCGCACCGATAGTTGGTGTGCGGGAACTGCAAGGCAAGTGTATAATGTCAACTCACGGTGTGGATCAAGCGCTAATTGCGCAAACACTTGGCCATTTTGTCGCATTCGGATCGTTCGGTGTCGTATCGCGACAGATACCGGGCGCGCGGGCGGAGAAAAATTGACGCCATCGACGACCGGCAAACGGGGCGGAGCCCCGGTTTTGCCCGAGCGGATGGGGCCGCCGATGCGGATCGTTCGTCGCCTAATCGACGCCTTTGCCGCCGGCCCGGCCCCGCCTGCGTCGCGATGTCGCCCCCGACAAAAACCCCGCGAAAAGGGAGGTCGCGCCCATGTCCGCCCACGCCATTCAGCATGACGAACTCGATCTCCGCATCCGTTGGCCGGGAGGCGATTCGAGCCGCTTTCCCTGGATCTGGCTGCGCTACAACGAACCCGGAGCCTTCGATCCCGTCACTCGCGAGCGCCAGCTGGACCTGGCCCGACTGGCGCCGGACATGCGCCCGGAACATGTCGGGCTCGAGGACGATTCGCTGGTCGTCCGCTGGGCGGACTGCAAGGACGAGAGCGTGGTGCCGCTCGCCTGGCTGGCGGATCGGCGGCCGGGCGGCCATGGCGCGCCGGACCCCGCCGCCCTCGCGCCCGAACTCTGGGACGCCTCGCTGGCCGGACGCCTGCCGCGCCACCGGGCCGATGGCGACCTGCTGGCCGCGCTGCTGGATCTGAAACGCTTCGGCCTCGCGCTGGTCGAGGGGCTGGGCGACGATCCCGAGGCGGGCGTCGCCTACGCCCGGCGCATCGCCTTCATCCGCGAGACCTATTTCGGCGCGATCTTCGAGGTCCGCACGGAGCCGAAGCCCAACAGCCTGGCCTACACCGCCCAGCCGCTGACGCCGCACACCGACCTGCCCTATCTGGAGACGCCGCCCGGCTTCCAGTTCCTGCATTGCATCCGCAACGCCGCGACCGGCGGGGCCAGCCTGTTCGTCGATGGCTTCCGCGCCGCCGCCCGGCTCCGCGAGGAGGCGCCGGAGGACCATGAGCTGCTCTGCCGCCAGCCGATGCCGTTCCGCTTCGTGGACGATGCGGCCGACATGCGCTTCCGCCGGCCGATCCTCGGCCGGGGGGCGGATGGCGAGGTCGCCGCGATCGCCTTCAGCGCCGCGCTCGCCGACGAGCTCCGCCTGGAGGCGGACCCGGCCCAGACGCGGCGCTTCTACGCCGCCTATCGCCGCTTCATGGCGATCCTGCGCCGGCCGGAACTGATGCTGAAGATGCAGCTGGAGCCGGGCTCCATGGCGGTCTTCGACAATCACCGCGTGCTGCACGGCCGCGACGCCTTCGACCCCTCCACCGGCGAGCGCTGGCTGCGCGGCTTCTATATCGACCACACCGACCTCGACAGCCGCATCCGGGCGCTCGCGCGCGCGCCCTTGGAGTGAGCCGGGCGCGCCGGCTATGCTTGCCGCCGCGGACCGGACGGGGGAGGCGACGATGGCGGATGCGGCTGGCGGGCCGGAGGGCATGAGTGCGGAGGAGTGGCGGGTGCGTTGCGATCTCGCCGCCGCCTATCGCCTCTGCGCGCTCTACGGCTGGACGGACCTCAACAACACGCATATCTCCGCGCGGCTGCCCGGCTCCGCCGACTCGTTCCTGCTCAACCCCTTCGGCATGTTCTTCGAGGAGATCACCGCCTCCTCGCTGATCGAGGTGGACCGCGACGGCAACTGCCTGAGCGGCGGCGGGCGCGGCGTCAATCTCGCCGGTTTCGTCATCCATGGCGCCATCCATATGGCGGCCCCGCATCTGCATTTCGTGATGCACACCCATTCCCGCTACGGCGTCGCGGTCGCGATGCAGGACCGGGGCCTGCTGCCGGCCAGCCAGAAGGCGCTGACCGTCATGGGCTGGCTCGGCTATCACGAGTTCGAGGGCACGGCGGTGGACGAGGACGAGCGCCCGCGCATCGTGCGCGACCTGGCCGACAAGCGCATCCTGATCCTGCGCAATCACGGCCTGCTGACCGTCGGCGAGACCATGGGCGAGGCCTTCGTGTGGATGTATCGGATCGAGACCGCCTGCCGCCATCAGATCGACGCGCAGTCGGGCGGCGCGCCGCTCCGGGCGATCTCGCCGGAGACCCGGGAGAAGACCGTCGCGGCGGGCCGGAAGATGTACGGCCCAGGCGGCTTCGTCGAGGTGGGCCTGGAATGGCCGGCCCTGCTGCGCCAGCTGGAGCGCGCCGGCATGGACGACTGGCGCCGCTGAGCCATGCCCGCTTCGCCGGTGTTCGTCACGCTCGGGCCGGAGGGCACCAACCATGCGCTGGTGGCGCGCCGCTATATGGAGTTTCACGGCCTGGCGGCGGCGCGGCTGCTTCTGGTGGAGGACTTCCGGGCCGGGCTGGCGGCGCTGGCGGAGGGGAGCGCCGACTATCTGATCCAGGCGGCCGCCCATCCCGACGCCAGCGGGCTGATCGGCGAGGCGCATTTCCGCCATGGCGTCGGCGTCGTGGACACGTTCATCTCGCCCAGCCGGCCGCTGGCGCTGCTGACCCGCCGCGACGCCGACGGGCGGGGCGTGCTGGGGCTGCAGCCGGCGACCCGGAGCTATATCGACACGAGCCCCTGGCGGCGGGTCGTCGCCGCGCCGACCATCCAGGCCGTCGCCGAGGGGCTGCTGGAGGGGCGCTATGACAGCGGGCTGACGGCGGCGAGCCTGGCCGAGGAGCATCCCGGCCGCTTCGCCGTCGAGCTTGCGCTCGGTACCATCGACGATCCCTGGATCGTCTTCGGCAAGGGCGGCGTCGCGGAAGGCGGGCTGGTCGCCTGGCGCGACAGCCCGCTCGGCCGCCGCCTCCACCGATAGCGCGCCCTTACGCGCCGTCGCGGCGGAGCACCAGCGCGTCCCGCCGTCCCGCGGCCGTCCGGTAATAGCCGGGCCGCCGGCCGACCTGCCGGAAGCCGAAGCGCTCGTAGAGCGCGCGGGCGGCTTCATTGTCCTCGGCGACCTCGAGAAAGAGCGCGCCGCCGCCGGGCCGGGCGAGCGCGTCCCGGAGCAGGGCGGCGGCGAGGCCCCGGCGGCGCGACTCGGGGCGGACGGCGAGCATGACGATCTCCGCCTCTTCGCCGACGGCGCGAAGATGCAGGAAGCCGCCCGGCGCGCCGTCGGAAGCGGCGATGCGCGCGCGCCCCCCCGGCAGCGCCAGCAGGCTCCGCCAGGCCCCGGCCGACCAGCCCTCGCCCGGCATGGCGGCCTCATGCAGGGCGGCGATCGTGTCGGCGTGGGCCGGCCCGGCCGCGATCAGCACGGGGCTGCCCCGATTGCGGGGCGGGAGAGATAGAGCGGTGTAGCCGGCGCGGCCGGGAAGCGCCGGCCGAGGAGCCGCGCGGCGTCCGGCAGGGCCGGCCTGAGCGCGCGGATGGCGCCGGGCGCAAGCGCGGCGAGCGCGGCCGCCGCATCGCCCACGACCGCGAACGGCGCTTCGGCGGCGAGCGCTTCCGGCGCGGTGAGGAAGGGGGCCGCGCCGGCGGAAAGCTCCGCCGCGTAGAGCGCGCCGCGCTTCGTGTCGAGCACGGCGAAGAGCCGCCCGGCCGGGGCCGTCGCGGGGCGGAGCGCCTCGAAGGTGGAGACCGCCGCAAGCTCCGCGCCGGTCGCCAGCGCCAGGCCCTGCGCGGCGGCGAGCGCGATGCGGATGCCGGTGAAGGAGCCGGGGCCGCGCGTGACCAGGATCCGCGAGAGCGCCCCGAACTCCTGCCCGGCGTCCGCCATGGCGCGCGCCGCCATGCCCATGACGGCCTCCGCATGGCCGCGCGCCATGGCCCGCCAGTGGCTTGCCAGCAGCCGGCCCTCGCGGGCGACGGCCACCGAGCAGGCGCCGGCCGCGCAGTCGAGCGCGAGTTCGATCATGAGCGGCCGGTCGCCGGCCGCAGGCGGAGAGGAACCCGGATCAGGGGACCGGATAGACCGCCTCGACTTCCGGGATATAGTGGCGCAGCATGTTCTCGACGCCCATCTTGAGCGTCGCGGTGGAGCTCGGGCAGCCGGCGCAGGCGCCCTGCATGCTGAGATAGACCACCCCGTCCTCGAAGGCCCGGAAGACGATATCGCCGCCGTCCTGGGCCACCGCCGGGCGCACCCGCGTCTCCAGCAGCTCCTTGATCTGGGAGACGACCTCGCTGTCCTCCGCGCCGTCGTCCTCCGCCTCGCTCTCGTCGGCGAGCATGACCGGGCGCCCGGCCATGAAGTGGTCCATGATCGCGCCGAGAATCATCGGCTTCAGCGTCTGCCAGTCGCGCGCATCGTCCTTGCTGACGGTGATGAAATCGCCGCCGAGAAACACCGCGCGCACGCCCGCGACCTCGAACAGCGTCTCGGCCAGCGGCGAGCGTTCCGCGCCCTCGCGCGAGGGGAAGTCGGCGGTGCCGCGCCCCATCACGGTCAGTCCGGGGATGAATTTCAGCGTCGCCGGATTGGGGGTCTGCTCGGTCTGGATGAACATGGGGACGCTTTACCTCCGGGTGATCCGCGATCCGCCCCTAGATGGACCGGATCGGCCGCGATTTCAAGCCGCGTCGGCGCCGTAATAGAGCATGACGGTGTGCCGGGCCTCGGCGAAGAACAGCCAGCGCTCGGCAATGAGGCCGATGGCGATCACCGGCACGGCCAGCAGCGCGAGGGCGGTGGCGACCGCCCCCGGCGGGAACTGGATCGAGGACAGCACGGCCAGCATGGGCGTGAAGAAGGCCCAGAGATGCGCCAGCCGGCGCAGCCGCGCGGCGTGCTTGCGCCCGGTCCGGAAGCCCATCTCCTTCATGATGAAGTTGGCCTCGGTGTTGGGCGCCTCCAGCAGCCGCACGCGGCCCTTGAGGCCGGTGGCGCTCGCCACGGTCGTCGGCGCGGCGCGGCCGACCTCTTCCCAGTAGCCGGTCTTGACCAGCCAGGCGAACAGCAGCGCGGCGGCGGCGGACGCGCCGAGCGGCGCGCTGGCCTGGCCGAACGGATGGGCGAGCGCATTGGCCAGCACCAGCCCGCTCGCCGCGCTCATGGCCAGATAGCCGGGCGCGGTCCAGGGGCCGGCCCACTGGCGGATCGGCTTCAGCGACGCATAGATCATGGCCGTGGCGTGAACGGTCAGCAGGGCGAGCAGCAGCGCGGCGAGGCCGGCCGGGACCCAGACCTCGCCGAAGAACACCCAGCCGATGGCGAAGAGGCCGGCCGGGACGAAGGTCAGCACCGCCAGCACGCCCTCGCGCGAGAGCCAGGAGGTCCGCCATTGCGAGAACGCCCGCCAGGCGCGCTCCGGGCGGCCGAGATGGAAGACGGAACTCACCAGCCCGCCGCCGGCGAGCGCGAAGGCGAGACCGAAGGCGACCAGCCCGAACCAGAAGGTCGGCGCGAACAGGCCGAGCGCGGCGAACAGGCCGAGCGTGGCCAGCAGGCCGAACCCGGCCCCGGAGGCGACGGTGAAGAAGACGATGGAGAAGGCGGGATGCATCAGCGGCTCAACAGGCGATCGACCCAGGCCGCAAGGCCGGTCGGCCGGTCCGGGTCTGGCGGAGCGGCGACCGGCGCCGGCGGCCGGGCGCGGGGCGGGAGATATTTGTTGACCGGACGATAGCCCAATTCCGGCATCAGATCGACGCCGCCGCGCTCGGCCACCAGGCGCGAGACCTCCGAGTCGGGGTCGCCCAGATCGCCGAAATGGCGCGCCGAGGCCGGGCAGGTGGACACACAGGCCGGCACGCGGTCCACCTCCTCCAGATTGGTATTGTAGATGCGGTCGATGCACAGCGTGCATTTCTTCATCACGCCGGCGTCGGCGTCGAACTCGCGCGCGCCGTAGGGGCAGGCCCAGGAGCAGAGCTTGCAGCCGATGCAGATATCCTCGTTGACCAGCACGATGCCGTCCTCGGCGCGCTTGTAGGAGGCGCCGGTCGGGCAGACGGTGACGCAGGCGGGCTGCTCGCAATGCAGGCAGGAGCGCGGGAAATGCACCGTGCGGGCGCACTCGCCGTCATCCGCCTCGAAGCTGTGGACGCGGTTGAACCACACGCCGTCCGGCGCCGCGCCATAGGCGTCGAGATCGGTGAGCGGCGCCATATGGCCGCCCGTGTTCCATTCCTTGCAGTTCACCGCGCAGGCGTGGCAGCCGACGCAGATATCGAGGTCGATCACCAGGCCGAGCTGTTTCGCCGTCGTTTCGGGGAGGGCGGTCATGGGCGTTTCCTGCGGAATTCCTCGCCATAGCGCAAGGTTTGCGGGCGCGCGGCGATGGCGCCGGGCGGGGTGAGCGGCTCCACGGTGGGGCGCGAGATGTCGCCGATCTGGCCGTGAAACTTCTGGATGCCGACGCGCAGATCGTACCAGGCCGCCTGGCCGGTCACCGGGTCGGCGTTGGCGTAGCGCCAGGCGGCGCCGGCCTTGGGCAGCAGTTCGGAGATCATGTGGTTCAGCAGGAAGGCTGAGCGGCCCTCCGGCGCGTCCTCGTCCAGGTTCCAGGCGCCGCGCCGCTTGCCGATGGCGTTCCAGGTCCAGACCGTGTCGGCGTTCACGCCGTCCATCACCTTCACCGGCGCGCTGACGGCGCCGCGGTCGGAATAGAGGATCGCCCAGTCGCCGTCCTCCAGATCGTGCGCGGCGGCGATCCGGCGGGAGATGAAGAGCGGGTTGCGCCCGTGAATCTGGCGCAGCCAGGCATTCTGCGAGCCCCAGGAGTGATACATCGCCATCGGGCGCTGGGTCACGGCGTGATAGGGGTAGAGGTCGTTATCGACCCCGGCCTCCTCCAGCGGGCGATACCAGATCGGCAGCGGGTCGAAAAAGCGTTGGATGCGCGCCCGGTGCGGCTCGGGAACATCGGCGATGCGGAACTTCTGCAGCGTCTCGGAATAGAGCTGCAGCGCGATCGGCTCTGCCTCGGGAATGAAGCCCATGCCGGCCGCCCATTCCAGATAGTCCCGGTTGGCGAAGCGGAAATAGCGCTGCTCGGGCGCGAGCTCCTGCTTCCAGTAGCAGCCGTTCTCGATATAGCGCCGGAGCTGGTCGGGGTTGGGCGCGCCCTTGCCGTGGCTCTCGCCGTCGGGGCCGCGCCAGCCGGCCAGCGGGCCGACGCCGGGCGTGCGCTCATGATTGACCAGATAGTCGGCGTAGCCGCCCGGAAAGCGCGGGCCCCCGTCCTCGGCGGTGAAGGCCGGCAGGCCGAGCCGCGCGCCGAGCTCGATCAGCACATCCTGGAAGGGGCGCACATCGCGGTCCGGGGCCAGCACCGGCTGGCGGATCGAGTCCGCCGGCCCGTCGGCGTCCGAGATCGGCCGGTCGAGCAGCGAGATGCAGTCCCAGCGCTCCAGATAGGTCGTGTCCGGCAGGATCAGGTCGCAATAGGGCACGGTTTCGGAGAAGAAGGCGTCCGAGCAGACGATGAAGGGGATGCGATATTCGCCGGTCGCGGGGTCGCTATCGACCAGCATGTCGAGCGTGCCGAGCGTGTTCATCGACGAGTTCCAGCCGATATTGGCCATATAGACGAACAGCGTGTCGATGGGATAGGGATCGCCCTCCCAGGCGTTGCGCACCACCATGTGCATCGCGCCATGGGCGGCCAGCGGCGCTTCCCAGCTATAGGCCTTGTCGATGCGGCGCGGCGTGGCGCCGTCGGCCTCCAGCAGCAGGTCCTCGGGTCCGGCGACGAAGCCGAGCGGCGGGCCGCCCATCGGCTTGCCGGGCGCCACCTGGTCGGGCTTGCCGGCCGGCTTCGGCCCCGGCGGGGCCGGGCGCGGGAAGGGCGGCTTGTAGCGAAAGGCTCCCGGCCGGTCGATGGCGCCGATCAGCATTTGCAGCAGATGCAGCGCCCGGCAGGTGTGGAAGCCGTTGGAGTGGGCCGAGATACCGCGCATGGCGTGGATCGACACCGGCCGGCCGACCGTCCGCTCATGGCGCCGCCCGGCCCAGTCGGTCCAGGGCTGGTCCAGCACGACCTCCTGCTCGAAGGCGGCGTGGGCGATCTCGGCGGCGAGGCGGCGAATATCCGCAGCCGCCACGCCGCAGCGCTCCGCGACCGCCTCCGGGGCATAGTCCTTGTCGAGATAGCGCTCGGCCATCAGCAGGAAGGCGGGCGCGGCCTCCACGCCGTCGGGGAGCGTCACGCGCTCGGCGAGCGCGGGGCTGAAGCCGACCCCGCCGGCATCGACGGCGCGGCCGGCCTGCTTGTCCCAGGCGAGCGGCTCACCGTCGGCTCCGCGCGCGAACAGGCCGGTATCCGCCCGCACCAGCCAGCTGGCGTTGGTGTAGCGGACCAGGAACTGCAGATCGATGCGATCGGTGCGCAGCAATTCGTGGCAGAGCGCGAGGATCAGCAGCCCGTCCGTGCCGGGGCGGATGCCGACCCACTCGTCGGCGATCGCCGAATAGCCGGTGCGCACCGGGTTGACCGAGACGAACTTCGCGCCGCGCGCGCGGAGCTTGGACAGTCCGATCTTGATCGGGTTGGAATCGTGGTCCTCCGCCACGCCGAACATCAGGAAGTAGCGGGCGTGGTCCCAGTCCGGCTCGCCGAACTCCCAGAAGGAGCCGCCGACGGTGTAGATGCCGCCGGCCGCCATGTTGACGGAGCAGAAGCCGCCATGCGCGGCGTAGTTGGGGGTGCCGAACTGCGTCGCCCAGAAGCCGGTCAGGCCCTGCGACTGGTCGCGCCCGGTGAAGAAGGCGAGCTTGCGCGGGTCCTCGGCCCGGATCGCCGCCAGCCTTTCGGCGAGCATGGCGAGCGCGTCTTCCCACTCGATCTCCTCGAACTCGCCGTCGCCGCGCCGCCCGACGCGCTTCAGCGGGCGGGTCAGCCGGGCCGGGGAGTAGTGCTGCATGATGCCGGCCGAGCCCTTGGCGCAGAGCACGCCGCGATTGACCGGATGGTCGCGATTGCCCTCGATATAGCGGACCTTGCCGTCCTTCAGATGCACCTTGATCCCGCAGCGGCAGGCGCACATGTAGCAGGTGGTGGTCAGGGTCTCGTCCGCGATCGCGGGCGACAGGCGCACCCGCTCGGGCGGGCCGGACAGTCCTTCGAGCCACATTTGCGGCGCTCTCCTCGGGCTCTCTCTCAGGCGAAGCGGGCGATCTCTTCCTCGGAGAGATTGCCCGGCAGGATGACCACCGGCACTTGCAGGCGGCCGACGGATTTTCCGGTCAGCGACGAGATCAGCGGGCCCGGTCCCTTGGGGCCGGTGTCGGAGGCCAGGATCAGGAAGGCGACCGAGGGGTCGGCCTCGCAGGCGCGGATGGTCTCCTCCACCCGGTCGCCCTCGCGGATCGCCAGCGAGGGCACCGCGCCCGAGAGGCGCTGCACGCGCGCCGCCGCCTGGAGGATGACGGTCTCGCCCTGCTCGCGCGCCTCCTCGCGCATCAGGTCGCCGACGGACGCCCAGTGCTGGAAGTCCGCCGGCGTGTCGATGACATAGAGCAGGGCGACATGGCTGCCGGTGCGCCGCGAGCGCAGCGCGGCGAAGGTCAGCGCGACCGGCAGCTCGTCGCTCTCATCGACCACGCAGAGCAGGGTGCGCGTCGAGGGGGAAGGAAATTCGTTCAAGGGGTCAGACTCTCCGCGCGGCGGCGCCAGCCAGCCATCCTGCCATCATGGCGACGGCGATGGCAACGAAGCCGTGCAGGATCGGGAAATCGTGCGCGAAGCGGAACACCGCCGCCTCCAGCCCGGCCTTCTGCACATGCAGCGCGCTCGCCGTGGCGTTCACCACCGCGCCGTCGCGCACCTCGAACACCTCGATGCGATAGCCGCCGACGGGCACATTGGCGGGAAAGGCGACATGCGTGCGGAACAGGTGCTGGCCGAGAAACTCCACCCGCCCGAACTCGGTGGCGTAGAGGCCCGCCGCCTGCTTGCGCCGCACCAGCGCGGCCTGGAATTCGGCGAGCGCGCCCGCGTCCGCCGCCTCGGGCGCGGCGGGCGCGGGTTCGAGGAAGTCCCGCCCGATTCGGTGGGCGTCCAGCACCTCGCGAATCGGGCGCTCGGCCAGGCCTTCGCTGGCGGCGAGCCACACGAACGCCGGCGCCTCGGGGAAGGTCACGCCGCCGCGATTGGCCCAGACGCCGAAGCTGCGCTGCTTCTGCCGCACCACCGCCGGCTCTCGCGGCCCGCGCACCAGCACGATCACGCCATGGGGATCGCCCGTCCCTTCATGCGCCTCGGCCGTGGTGCCGAAGACCACCAGATCGGCGCCGGTGAAGCCGGCGGTGATCGCCACCTTGCGCTCCGAGGCATCGACCAGGAACTGGTCCGCCGAGGCCGGCCCCGCCAGCAGCGTGAGCGCCGCCAGCCCGCCCGCCGCGAGGCGCTGCACGGGCCGGCGCATCAGTGCGCGCTCGCCTGGAGGGAGAAGAGGTCGGCCGGCACGGTCACCAGGTCGAACAGCAGCTTGAGGCCGACCGCGAGCACGAGCGCGGCCAGCAGCACCCGGAACTGCTCGCTCGGCAGGCGGGCGCCGAGGCGCGAGCCGATCTGCACGCCGACCACCGAGCCGGCCAGCAGCAGGAGCGCCAGGATGACATCGACGGTCTGGTTGGCGGCCGATTGCAGCAGGGTCACGGTCGAGACCACGAACAGGATCTGAAAGAGCGAGGTGCCGGCGACCATGGAGGTCGGCATGCCCAGGAGATAGATCATCGCCGGCACCATGATGAAGCCGCCGCCGACGCCCATGATCGCCGCCAGCAGGCCGACCAGCAGGCCGATCAGGAAGGGCATCACCGCGCTGATATAGAGGCGCGACTTCTGGAAGCGCATCTTGAAGGGCAGGCCGTGCAGCCAGGTGTGACGGTGCAGCTTGCCGCGCCGGGCGACGCCCTTGCGCTGGCGCAAGAGCGCGCGGAGGCTCTCCGCCATCATCAGCGCGCCGACCGCGCCCAGGAACACCACATAGCAGAGCGAGATCGCCAGATCGATCTGGCCGAGGCCGCGCAGGAGCTTGAACAGCCACACGCCCAGCCCCGAGCCGAGCACGCCGCCGGCCAGCAGCACCAGCCCCATCTTGAAATCGACGCCGCCGCGCCGCCAGTGCGCCAGCACGCCGGAGACGGAGGTGGCGACCAGCTGGTTGGCCTCGCTGGCGACCGCGACTGCGGGCGGAATGCCGATGAAGATCAGGAGCGGCGTCATCAGAAAGCCGCCGCCCACTCCGAACAGGCCGGACAGCACGCCCACCCCGGCGCCCATCCCCAGCAACAGGAACACATCGACCGAGAGTTCGGCGACCGGCAGATAGATCTGCATGGCCGCCCTCTTAGGCCCGCTTCGGGCCGCGCGCAAGCGCTCCGCCGGCCTCCCTCACGGAATGCGCGCCCCCAGATGCCGACAGGCCACATGCGCATACCCCTGCGCCGGCCCGCCGGCGGGGTCGATGAAGTCGTTGAAGCCCAGCTTCCCTGCGTCGATCAGGGCGAGCAGATTCCTCCGATCTTCCCGCAACTCTGGATGATTAAGATTGAGTATATCAATCATCTCCTGCGCCGCCAAGTCGCCATCCGCCGTCGGGACCACGTCGCCGTTTAGCAGGAAGCGGAAGCGGTTTACGCAATCGGGATAATTCGGTGCGACATGGCAGTCTTCTTTGAAGCAGTTGCGCTTCTTCGCGCCACAGGTGTTAGCGCCAGAGCTCTGTGATTCTTCTGCGCCACAGGTGTTGGCGCAAGGGTCCCCTGCTTCTTCTGCGCCACAGCTGAGAAAGAGATTGCTGAACTCTCTCAGGAGATGGCTGTAAGGTCTCCGCGGTCGAAAATGCTCTATATGGTACGACTTCCCAGCCTCACTCATGTCCAACCGACGCCCGCAATAGACGCAAAGACCGCGTTGCGCCTTGTATATTGCATCCCGAACAGCAGGCCTTGGATAGGGCAAACGGGTGTTCGCGAGCCAATCTTTCAGCGGCTCGGGTATATCCTTCTCGTGACAACCTCTCATGCGTCCCCGCGTAACGCCTTCAATCGCTTGCGCAACACCAGGAGTGTTGGCACATCATCTCTGATTTTCTCCTCCAGGCTTTTGAACTTCTCCGACGCGACCTTAACGTCACCGTCAGCAATGGCGGAGTTGAATCCATCGATAAGCGTATCAACCTCGGGGAACCGCTCAGTAGCGCCGAATACACCCTTGAGAAGATAATTGCTGGTGCGACCGTAGGTGTTGAGTGGTGTGCGAACCTCCACATCTCCTAACTCATCGGCCTCCAGAATCCGTACCTGCCGGCTTTCCACGCCGAACAGCACTTGCGGAGAGTGCGTCGTAACAATGAACTGGCAGGAGGGGAAAAACTTCGCGAGCTTCCGCACAATCTCACTTTGCCAAGCGGGGTGCAGATTAAGTTCAATTTCATCGATTAGCACGATAGCGGAAATGTCTTGCAGACGCTTGCCTGGTTCGCGCACCTGAAGTTGCCATCCAAGATAAACCAATAATGTGAGATACGAGCGTTCACCGCCAGATAGTGCGGTTACATGTACTTCCGTTTTATCCTTCTTTATGAAATACAATCCTTGAGGTGTTATTGTCGAATTGAATTTGATGCCAGAGAATTTGTTGGTGTCAAAGGACTCGCCAACTTCCGCAACCACCTTGCGTATATCTTCAAGGCGTGAGTCCCGATATTGCAGGTCTTTGTTGTCTCGGATAGTGCGAGCCTCCTGCGCATCAAGCCGATCCCACCAAATCTGCAAACCGCCGATTATATCGACATCTTTTTTCAGGGATAAGTCTTGAATGGTTGTCGGATCGAATGCTGTCGAGGGATCATAGGAGTATCGTGAATTTGATTTGGCACCAAAATCTCTTTCTTGTCGAATATAAACAGAGCTAAATTCCGGCGTGAAGAATCTTGGAAGACCTTCAGGCTCTACTGCCTTGGAATCAACATGCAGCGGAATATTTATTGTGTGCGGGTCTATAACTTCTAATAATGGATTCCTTAATTTTATGCTGGAATTTAACCCAAACAGAGTAGCATCTCTGCGAATATTTCCCTTCAAGTCAATAAGTTCGGATGATGAAATGTCCCACCTCGATCCACGAAATAAAGACTGTATTATCAAACAAAGTGCATCCAGCATGGATGTCTTCCCGGCCCCGTTCCGGCCCACGATGACGGTCACGTCCTCCTCGAACGTGATCTCCAGCTCGCGGATGGCGCGGAAGTCTTTTATGTGGAGGGTGGTGAAGCGCATCGGTTTTGCCCCTCAGCAGGGCCGGTCGCCCTTGACCTGGGCGCGGTGCATCAGGCGGCGGGCGGCGGGGTCGAAGGACTCGCGGCGGTGCATGACGGCGCGATTGTCCCAGAGCACGATATCGCCCGGCCGCCAGCGATGCTCCCAGACATGCGCCGCGTCCGCCGCATGGCCCCAGAGCCGGTCCAGCAGCCGCTCGCTCTCTTCCACCTCGAAGCCGACCAGCCAGGCGTTGCGCCGCCGGCCGAGAAACAGCGCCTGGCGGCCCGTATCGGGATGGGTGCGCAGCACCGGATGGCGCGCGCCGGGCGTCTGGCGCACATCCACGACTTCGGGAATGCCCTGGCGGCGCGCCCCGGTGGAGGTGAGCGACTCGTCATGCACGCAATGCGCGCCCTCGACGGCGCGCCGGGTCTCTTCGTCGAGCGTGTCGAGCGCGCGGTGCATGTTGGAGAAGGAGGTGTTGCCGCCCGAGGGCGGGGTCTCGATGGCGTAGAGGCAGGAGCCGGCCGGCGGCTCCTCGATGAAGGACATGTCGGTGTGCCAGTCCGCTTCGCCGGCCCCGAGCGCGCCGATCGGCCGGCCGTCCACAAGGATGTTGGAGATGACGGTCACCTCCGCCGGCACATCGGCGAAGGCGCCGAAGCCGGCGGTCACATCGCTGTTGGGCGCCTGCTGCAGGGGGCCGAAGGTCTCCGTGAAGGCCAGCAGCTCCGCGTCGCTCAGGCCCTGCTGGTCCCGGAACAGCAGCACCAGATGCTGCTTCCAGGCCTCGCGCAGCGCCGCGCCGGTGGCGGCGTCGATGGGCCGGCCGGCATCGACCCCCCGGACCTCGGCCCCGAGCGCATATCCCGTCGGCGCGACCTCTATCGCCATCGCTTCCTCCCCGGCCTCAGCGCATCAGCTCCCGAATATAGTTGGGCAGCGCGAAGGCGCCCCGATGCAGCGCGGGATTATAATAGCGCGTCTCCAGCCCGGCGGCGGCGTAGCGTTCTTCCAGCGCCTCCAGCGGGCGGCGGCGATGGTCCGGCTCGTCGCTGGCCCAGCCGAGCGCCATGAAGCCCCAGATATAGGTCGGCACCGCGACCGCATAGGCGGCGGCGTCGCGGAACAGCGCGTCGAAATGGCGCCAGGAGGAGGTCAGCTCCTCGCCCTGCACGAAGGCGACGCCGTTCTGCGTCACCAGAATGCCGCCCGGCTTCAGGCAGCGCTTGCAGGCGGCGTAGAACTCGCGCCGGAAGAGCGCCTCGCCCGGTCCGATGGGGTCGGTGGAGTCCACCAGCACCAGGTCGAAGCGCGCCTCGGTCTCGGCCGCGAAGCGCGCCCCGTCGGCGATCACCAGCTCGGCGCGCGGGTCGTCGAAGGCGCCCCGGCAGATCGAGGGCAGCCAGCGCTGCGCCAGATCGACCACGGTGCGGTCGATCTCCACCATGGTGACGCGCTTGACGGGATGTTTCAGCACCTCCTCCAGCAGGCCGCCATCGCCGCCGCCGACGATCAGCACATCCTCCGCCGCGCCGTGGGCCAGCAGCGGCACATGGGCCATCATCTCGTGATAGATGAACTCGTCGCCCTCGGTCACCTGCACCACATCGTCGAGCGCGAGCACGCGCCCGAATGTGGGGTTCTCGAACACCAGGATGTTCTGATGCTCGCTCTCCGAGCGAAAGAGCACGCGGGAGATTTCGAGCTTCTGCGTCGCGTGGGCGTAGATGGCCTCCTCGAACCAGCCGGCCCCGCTCACGGCATGAGGCCCCGCTTGTGCTCGGCGAGCGTCACATGCTCGGGCGCGAAGGCCTGCTTCAACGCCTCGATGCCGGCATAGGGGTCGCACTCGCCGCACATGAAGATGTCGAGGGCGGCGAAGGCGCGCTCCGGCCAGGTGTGGATGGAGATGTGCGATTCCGCCAGCAGCAGCACGCCGGAGACGCCGTTCGGCTCGAAGCGGTGGAAGTCGCCGCCGAGGATGGTGGCGCCGGAGGCTTCCGCGCAGGCGCGCAGCGCCCGGTCGATGCCCTCCCGGTCGTCGAGGCCGCTCGCGCCCCAGAGGTCGACTAGGAGATGCGTGCCGGCGTAGCGCACCCCGTCGCGCTCGACGAAATAGTCCTTCGCGAGGGGCTGTTCGCGCGGCAACAGGCGAAGCGGCGGCGCGCCGTCGGGCGCCGCAGGATAGGGCTGGGGCAAGGGTGTCCTCCCGATATCCGGACTGCGGCGGGCCGCGAGCACAAGAGCGCCAGAATAACGCCTCCGACCCTCGGCGCGCAAGACCCGCTCTCGGCTTGACGCGCCCGGAATGCTATGGTGGCTTGAAGCGTGGACATGGAAGGATTGAGACAATGGCGAGCATCACGATCCGCAATCTCGACGACGATGTGAAGACGCGCCTTCGCATTCGCGCCGCCCAGCATCGTCGGTCGATGGAAGAGGAGGCGCGGGTCATCCTGCGCGAGGCTGTCGGACGCAAACCGCGCCCCAAGAACCTTGCCGAGTCGATACGCGCCCGGATCGCGCCGCTTGGCGGCGTGGACCTGGAGTTGCCGCCGCGCGGGCCGGCCCGCGAGCCGCCGACCTTCGATTGAGCCGGCGGCCATGACCGGCCGGCCCCCGGCCCGTTTCAGGGGCGATGGCCCCTATCTGAGCGAAGCCGGTCGGGCGCGAGCAGGGCGAGGCCGGCGAGGCCGGTGGCGGCCGCCATCAGCAGGAAGGCCGCGCCATAGCCGAGCGCCGTCGCCACCGCGCCGAACAGCGCCGGACCCAGCGCCGCGCCGGAGAGCGTGAACACCATCGCCCCGCCGGTGGCCGCGCCGACATCGCCGCCGGGCGCCAGCCGCGCGACCTCCGCCAGATAGACGCCGTTCCACCCGGCGGCGGTGGCCCCGAAGCCGACCGCGAGCGCCGCCACCGCCGCCCAGGGCCAGCCGGGGCCGAGCTCTGTCGCCGCGAGCGCAATGAGCGCCATGGCGAGGCCGAGCGCGGCGAGCGCGGCCCGGCTCGACCAGATATCGGCCAGCCAGCCCCAGGCGACGCGCGCCCCGACGCAGGCGAGAAAGCCGACCGAGAAGGCCGAGCCGGCGGCGGCCAGCCCGACGCCCGTTCGCTCCGCCACGAAGACGACGAAAAAGGCAGTGAAGCAGAACTGCCCCATCGAGAAGGCGGCCGAGGCGAGCACCGTTCGCCGGAGCGCCGGCAGCCGCCAGATCGCCCCGAGCGCGGCCAGGGGCGACACCGCCGGCGGGGCGGCCTCGCGGTCGCGGTCGAGGCGGGCGCGCCAGGGTTCCGCGGCGGCCATGGCGGCGAGGCAGAGCAGCGCCACGGCCGGCCCGGCGGCGCGCCAGTCCCAGGCGAGCGCCAGCGCCGGGATCAGCACTCCCGCCACCGCCCCGCCGACCGGCACGCTGGTCTGCTTGATGGAGAACACCCGCCCGTGCAGCCGCTCCGGCGCGAGGCGGGCCAGCAGATGCGAGCCGGCGGGGTTGGCCGGCCCGTAGGCCATGCCGATCAGCAGCGCGCTGGCGGCGAAGGCGGCGAGGCTGGCCCAGGCGGTGAGCAGGCTGCCCGCCGCCGCCAGCGCCAGCGTCGCCTGGCAGACCCGGAGCGCGCCGAAGCGGCGGATCAGCCCGCCCGCCACCAGCGCCGAGGCCATGCCGCCCGCCCAGGTCGCCGAGGCGTAATAGCCGACCAGGGCCGGATCGACGTCGAGCGCGCCCGCGCTCTCGCGCGCCATGATCGGCACGATCAGCGAGGCGATGACGACGATCGCCTGCATGGCGAGCGTCAGCAGCAGCGCGGGCAGCAGGGCGGCCATAAGCCGGCTCGCATAGCGGCAAGCAGCCGCTGCCGCAACCGCTTGCGGCGGCGGTGGCGGGCGGACTATCGGAAGCCGCCGCTCATCATGGAGGACAGCATGACCGCTTGGCGCAAACGTCTGAACGACCTGGTGCGCTCGCCGCGAACGGAGCGTCTGGTGACGGCGTTGATCGTCGTCAACGCCGTGACGCTCGGCCTGGAGACCTCCGCGACGATCTCGCAGGCGCTCGACCCCTGGCTCCGCCTGCTGGACATGGCCATCGTGGCGATCTTCGTCGTGGAGATCGCGCTTCGCCTGCTGGCCGAGGGGCCGGCCTTCTTCCGGCGCGGCTGGAACCTGTTCGACTTCTCGGTCATCGCGATCACGCTCGCGACCGCGACCGGCAATCTCTCGGTGCTCCGGGCGCTGCGCGTCCTGCGGGTGCTGCGCCTGGTGTCGGTGGCGCCGCAGATGCGCCGGGTGGTGGAGGCGCTGCTGCATGCCATTCCGGGCCTCGGCGCCATCTCCAGCCTGCTGCTGCTGGTGTTCTATGTCGGCGCGGTGATGGCGACCCAGATGTTCGGCGCGAGCTTCCCCGAATGGTTCGGCAGCGTCGGCGCGTCGATGTATTCGCTCTTCCAGATCATGACGCTGGAGAGCTGGTCGATGGGCATCGTGCGCCCGGTGATGGCGGTGCATGACTGGGCGTGGGCGTTCTTCGTGCCGTTCATCCTGCTGACCAGCTTTGCGGTGCTGAACCTGTTTATCGCCGTCATCGTCGATGCCTTGCAGACCCTGCAAAGCGCGGAGCGGGAGGAGACCCGCGCGACCATCCGCGAGGTCTCGGAGACCGAAGCCGCCTTCCTCGCGAAGGAGCTGGAGGCGCTCCGCCGCGAGGTCCGCCGGCTCGGCGAAAGCCTGGCGGAGCGCGACGCCGGCGGCGGACGCCCTTGACGGCGCGGCCCGGTCGGGGAAGCGTTGCCGGCGCCATGAGAGGGGAGGGGAGACCCATGACATTCGACTGGCGGTCGATGGACGCCGAGACGCTCGAAGCGCATTTCAACCCGAGGGTCGCGGTCGGCGACGCGGAGGCGGAGGCCTGGGTCGCCCGCTATCTGGAGGCTGCGGAAGCCGCGCGCGCGGCCCATCCGGGCGAATACGATATCGCCTACGGGCCGGGGGCGCGCGAGGCGCTCGACCTGCACCGGCCGGCCTCCGGCGGCAACGGCGCGCTCTTTCTCTTCATCCATGGCGGCTATTGGCGCCGCTTCACCAAGGCGGACCACAGCTTCGCCGTCTCCGGCTTCGTCGAGCGCGGCGTGACCGTCGCCAATGTCGATTACACGCTCTGCCCGGAGGTGACGCTGGACGACATCGTGGCCGAGATGCGGGCCTGCCTCGCCTTCGTCCACGGTCGGGCGGCGGACTGGGGCTGCGACCCGGCGCGGCTCTTCGTCGGCGGCCATTCGGCCGGGGCGCATCTGACCGCCATGCTGCTGGCCGACCCGGACTCGGCCGCCCGCATCGCCGGCGCGCATTGCATGAGCGGCATCTATGAAACGCCGGCGGTGCGGCGCATCTCGGTCAATGAGGATGTGCGCCTGGATGCGGCCATGGCGGCGCGCAACGACGCGCTCGCCCGCCCGCCGGCAAGGTCCCTGCCCATGGCGGTCTCGGTCGGCGGGGCGGAATCGGAAGGCTGGCGCGACCAGAGCGCGCGCTACGCCGATCTCGCGGAAAGCGCCGGTTGCGCGGTCGAGCGCGTCACCGTGCCCGAAGGCAGCCACTTCTCCATGCTGTTCGACGCCGTGACAGCCGGCGGCGGCGCTTTCGAGGCCTTTGCGGCGAAGATGGGCGTCTGAACGCGGCTCAATACCACACGCGCGTCAGGCAGAGCGCCTGCGGCGGGGCGGTCGGGCCGGCGGCGCTCCGCCGGCGCGCCGCCAGCGCGGCGGCGACATCGTCCGGCGTCATCCGGCCGACGCCGACCTCGCGCAGCGTGCCGGCGATAATGCGCATCTGGTGGTGCAGGAAGGAGCGCGCCTCGGCCAGCAGCAGGATTTCGTCGCCCTCGCGGCGGACATCGAGGCGGTCGAGCGTGCGCAGCGGCGAGTTCGCCTGGCACTCGGCGGCGCGGAAGCTGCTGAAATCGTGGCGGCCGAGCAGGCGCGCGGCGGCCCGGCCCATGGCGTCCGCATCGAGCGGCGCGCCCACATGCCAGACCCGCCCGCGCTCCAGCGCCGGCGGGGCGCGCCGGTTCAGAATGCGGTAGCGATAGGCGCGGCCGCGGGCCGAGAAGCGGGCGTGGAAGTCCGCCGGCGCTATCTCGGCCGCCAGCACCGCCACCGGCTGGCGGCCGAGATGATGGTTCGCGGCGTCGCGCAGCGTGGCGGCCGGCCAGTCGCGGTCGAGGTCGAGATGCGCGCATTGCCCCTCGGCGTGGACGCCCGCGTCGGTGCGCCCGGCGCCCTGCACACGCACCCGCTCGCCCGAGAAGCGGAACACGGCTTCCTCCAGCGCCGCCTGCACCGACGGACCGTTCGCCTGGGCCTGCCAGCCGACGAACGGGCCGCCGTCATACTCGATCAGCAGCCGGTAGCGCGGCATCGGAGAGCTCTGCGCCGGGATCGAGCGGGAAGCCCCGCAGGAAGGCGTCCGCCGCCAGCGCCGCCCGGCCCGGCCGCTGCAGGCGGAGCAGGCGGAGCGCGCCTTCGCCGCAGGCGACCGTCGCGGCCCCGTCCAGCACGCGGCCGGGCGGCCCCGAGCCCTTCAGCGCCGCCGCCGCTAGCACCTTGATCGCCTCGCCCCGGAGGGAAAACCACGCCCCCGGCCGGGGGCCGAAGGCCCGCACCCGGCGCTCCAGCTCCGCCGCCGGGCGGCTCCAGTCCAGCCGGGCGTCGGCCGGGGTGAGCCGGGGCGCCCAGGTCACGCCGGCTTCGGGCTGCGGCGCGGGCGCGAGCCGGCCCGCCGCCAGCCCGTCCAGCGCCGCCGCGACGGCCTCGCCGCCGAGCGCCGCCAGCCGGTCGTGCAGTTCGCCGGCGTCGGTCCCGGTCCCGATCGGCAGGCGGCGCGCCAGCAGCATCGGACCGCTGTCGAGGCCCTCCTCCATGAGCATGACGGTGACGCCGGTTTCGCGGTCGCCGGCCAGGATGGCGTGCTGGATGGGCGCGGCCCCGCGCCAGCGCGGCAGCAGCGAGGCGTGGACGTTCAGGCAGCCGAGGCGGGGCGCGGCCAGCATCGCAGCCGGCAGCAGCAGGCCGTAGGCGGCGGTGACGGCCGCATCCACTTCGAGCGCCCGGAAGGCCTGCTGCACTTCGCCCGACCGCAGGCTCGCCGGCGTCGCCACCGGAACGCCCTGCGCCTCGGCCAGGGCCTGCACCGGCGAGGGCCGCATCCGCCGGCCGCGCCCGGCGGGGCGCGGCGGCTGCGTGTATGCGCAGACGATCTCGTGGCCGGCGGCCAGCAGCGCCTCGAAGGCCGGCAGCGCGAAGTCCGGCGTGCCGAAGAAAGCGAGCCGCATCGCCGCTCAGTCCCGCTGGCGGCGCTTCGACTTCTCCAGCCGGCGCAGGATCAGGCCCCGCCTGACGCTGGACAGATAATCGACATGCAGCACGCCGTTCAGATGATCGATCTCATGCTGGAGGCAGCGGGCGGCGAGGCCCCGGGCCTCCAGCTCGCAGGCGCCGCCGGCCTCGTCGAGAAAGGCGACGCGCACGGCCTCCGCCCGCTCCACATCCACGAAGATCTCCGGCAGCGAGAGACAGCCCTCATTGCCGACCTCGGAGGCCTCCGAGCGCCAGACGATCTCGGGATTGACCAGCTTGAGCGGGGCCGGCGGCTCATCGTCGCGGGCGCAGTCCATCACCACCAGGCGCTTCAGCACGCCCACCTGCGGCGCGGCCAGGCCGATGCCGGGCGCGGCGTACATGGTCTCCAGCATGTCGTCGAGCAGCCGTCGCGCGCCCTCATCGACCTCCGCCAGAGGCGCGCATCGGGTTCGCAGCCGCCGGTCGGGCGCAATCAGTATGTCGAGCTTGGCCATGGGGGTTGCGTCTTGAAGCAGCGCCGCCTTATGCCACGAAGCCGGCCCCGCCGGAAGCCCGCAGGCCGGTCCGGCCCGGCATGTCAGAGCGGACGGCGCGCGCGGAGCGCCGTGGTCAGCGTGCCGTCGTCCAGATAGTCGAGCGCGCCGCCCACCGGCACGCCATGCGCCAGCCGCGTGACCCGCACGCCCGCGCCCGCCAGCCGCTCGGCGATGTAATGGGCGGTCGTCTGGCCATCGACCGTGGCCCCGGTCGCCAGCACCACCTCGGCGATTTCCGGCTCGCCGGCGCGGGCCGCCAGCGCCGCGACGCCGAGCTCCTCCGGCCCGACGCCGTCCAGGGCCGACAGCACGCCGCCCAGCACATGGTAGCGCCCCCGGAAGACGCCGGTGCGCTCCAGCGCCCAGAGGTCGGAGACGTCCTCGACCACGCAGAGCGCCGAGGCGTCGCGCTTCGGGTCGGCGCAGATATGGCAGGGGTCGGCCGTGTCGAGATTGCGGCAGATCGAGCAGGGCGAGATCGCTTCGGCGGCCGTCTCCAGCGCCCGGGCGAGCGGCAGCATCAGCGCCTCGCGCCGCTTGACCAGATGCAGCGCCGCGCGGCGCGCCGAGCGCGGCCCGAGGCCGGGCAGGCGGGCGAGCAGCCGGATCAGCGCCTCCAGGTCGCCCGGCTGCATGTCAGAAGGGCAGCTTGAAGCCGGGCGGCAGCTCCAGCCCGCCGGAGAGGCGGCGCATCTCCTCGCGGCTGTGGGCCTCCACCCTGGCGCGGGCGTCGTTGAAGCCGGCGGTCACCAGGTCTTCCAGCATCCCGGCTTCGGCGGGGTCGATAAGGCTCGGATCGATGCGCAGGCCGAGCAGCTCGCCCTTGCCGTTCATGCGCACCTCGACCATGCCGGCCGCCGCCCGGCCGACCACTTCGTGCGCCGCCAGGCTCTCCTGCAGCTCCTCCATCTTCTGCTGCATCGCCTGGGCCTGCTGCATCATGCTGGCGAGGTTCTTCATGGCTCCTGGTCCTCCGGGGCGTCGGGCAGCGCTTCGCCCGGCTGGATGGGGCGTATATCGGCAATCCGCGCGTCGGGGAACATCTCCAGCGTGCGCTGCGCCAGCGGGTGCTGGCGCGCCTTCTCGAACAGCTCGCGCCGCGCCTCCGCGTCCTGCTGGGCGAGCGTGGCCTCGCCGCCTTCCTCGACGGCCTGCACGCTCCAGGACCGGCCGGTCCAGCGGCAGAGCCTGGCCGCCACGTCGCTCGCCAGCGAGGGCGGGGCGGCCTCGCCGGGGCGGAGCAGGATCGCGCCCGGCTCGAAGGACACGAGATGCGCATCGTTGGTCAGATGCGAGACCAGCCGCGCCTCCCGGTTGCGCCGGAACAGCTCCACCACCGCCTTGAAGTCCGAAAGCTCGGCCGGCTCCGGCTCCGCAACCGGCTCCGCCGCCGCTTCTGGAGGTTCCGGCGGCGCAGGGGGCGATTCGGCCGGAGCAGCGACAGGAGCGGCGGCGGGGGCAGGCGGCGCGGCGGGCGCGCCGCCGGTGAGCGCCGCGATGGCGGCCTCCGGGGTCGGCAGCTGGGCCGCATAGGCGATGCGCAGCAGCACCATCTCGAAGGCCGGTTTGGCCGCCGGCGCGGCGTTGACCTCCTGGATGCCCTTCAGCAGCAATTGCCAGGCGCGGGTGAGCGCCGGCATGGAAAGCGCCTCGGCCAGCGCCCGGCCGCGCACCCGCTCGGCTTCCGGCAGGGCGGCGTCCTCCGCGCCGGCCGGCACCACCGAGGCGCGCGCCAGCCAGTGCACCAGCTCCGCCATGTCCTGCAGCGCGAGGCCCGGATCCGCCCCGGCGCGATACATGGCGTCGAAGCGCTCCAGCGCCTCCGCCGGCCGGCCGCGCATCAGCGCCTCGAACAGGTCGTAGGTCTCCAGCCGGTCGGCCAGCCCCAGCATGTCGCGCACCGCCGTTCCGGTGACCGGCTCGCCGGCGGCCTGCGCGATCGCCTGGTCCAGCATGGAGAGGCCGTCGCGCACCGAGCCGTCGGCGGCGCGCGCGATGCGGGCCAGCGCCTCCGGCTCCACCGACGCGCCCTCCTTCCGGGCGACGGCGGCGAAATGCGCCTCCAGCGCCTCCACCGCGACGCGGCGCAGGTCGAAGCGCTGGCAGCGCGACAGCACGGTCACCGGCACCTTGCGGATCTCGGTGGTGGCGAACACGAACTTCACATGGCCCGGCGGCTCCTCCAGGGTCTTCAACAGCGCGTTGAAGGCCTGGCGCGAGAGCATGTGCACCTCGTCGATGATATAGACCTTGAAGCGCGCCGAGGCCGGGCGGTAGCGCGCCGCCTCGATGATCTCGCGCACATCGTCCACGCCGGTATGCGAGGCGGCGTCCATCTCGATCACATCGACATGGCGGTCCTGGGCGATGGCGGTGCAGGCCTCGCAGACGCCGCAAGGCTCCGCCGCCGGGGCGGTGCGCGTCCCGTCGGGGCCGAGACAGTTGAGCGCGCGGGCGAGAATGCGCGCCGTGGTCGTCTTGCCGACCCCACGCACGCCGGTGAGCATGAAGGCGTGCGCGATGCGCCCGGCCTCGATGGCGTTGGCGAGGATGCGCACCAGCGCGTCCTGGCCCACCAGCTCGCGGAACGCGGCGGGCCGGTATTTCCGGGCCAGCACCCGATAGGCGGGGGAGGTGTCGCTCATCGCCGGCAGTGTAGCATCCGCCGCCGCCTCGGGCGGCCGGAGCCGGTCACGGGGAAACGGAGGCTGGCCGGCGACCCGGACCGGAACTCGTTACGGCTGCTTCCTTCCGGACCTGACCGGGTTGGCGAGGGGTCCGCCCGCCGCCAGCCTCCTGGCTGCGCTCTATAGCAGCCGCGCTGGCCTCACGCCAGCGAGAAGAAGGCTTCCAGCCGCTCGGCGGTCTCCTCCGGCAGCTCCTCGGGCAGGAAATGGCCGCAATCCAGGCCCGCGCCCTCCACCCGGTCGGCCCAGCGCCGCCAGATTTCGAGCACGGAATCGCGCTTGTGCGGCCGCCCGGCCGCGCCCCAGAGCGCCAGCAGCGGCGCGGCGATCCGCCGCCCGGCCTCGCGGTCCGCCGCGTCCAGCTCGCAGTCGATCGTGGCGCCGGCGCGATAGTCGTCGCAGGTCGCGCGGATGACCTCCGGGTCGCGGAAGGCGGCCAGATAGTCCTGCATCGCGGGCTCCGCAAAGCGGTCCGCGCGCCCGGCCCAGCGCTGCAGCAGGGTTCGCAGGAACCAGTCCGGGTCGCGCCCGATCATGGTCTCCGGCAAAGGCGAGGGCTGGGCCAGGAAATACCAGTGGAAGGCGTCGAGGCCGCCCGCGCGCCCGAGGCGCTCGAACTGTTCGAGCGTCGGCACGATGTCGAGCACGGCGAGGCGCTCCACGGCCTGCGGATGGTCGAGCGCCAGGCGATAGGCGACGCGCCCGCCCCGGTCGTGGCCCGCCAGATGGAAACGCTCATGCCCGAGCCGGGCCATGACGGCCACCATGTCGGCGGCCATGGCGCGCTTGGAGTAGGCGGCGGCGTCCGGGCCGCTCGCCGGCCTGTCGCTCCGGCCGTAGCCGCGCAGGTCGGGGCAGACCGTAGTGAAGCGCTCCGCCAGGCGCGGCGCCACGCCATGCCAGATGGCGTGCGTCTGGGGATAGCCGTGCAGCAGCAGAACGGGCGGGCCGGACCCGCCGACGCGCACATGGATCGAGGCGCCCGCGCCCTCGATCTTTCGTTCCTCGAAGCCTTCGAACATCGGCCCCGCTTCGCGCCGCGCCGGGGGAATGGTGGGTCCGACAAGACTTGAACTTGTGACCTCCGCCATGTCAAGACGGCGCTCTAACCAGCTGAGCTACGGACCCCCGAGGCGGCGCGCACTCTAGCCCGTATTTCTCACGAATGCCACGGCCTGCGTCGCGCCCAGGCGTTCGATCCGCAAGGCGCGGGCCGAAGGGCGTAGCAGGAACTACGGTCGAGGCCCGCAACGCAGCGGGCGGGCGCCTGGGCGCGACCCGGAGGGCGGCGCTGTCGGGCCGGCAGGGTGCGTCGAGCGGCTTGCCCGATGTCCCCGCATCGCGCGGCGCCGCTCTCCTGCCCTGCCGGCCCGACAGCGCCGCGCAGGCCATGGCATTCGTGAGAAAGGCGGGCTAGCCATGCGAGGCCTGTCCCGCAAGCGCGCCGGTCAGGCGGGCGGAATGAGCTTGATCAGCGCGACGATGGCCCCGGCGAGCGCCACCATGCGCCAGGTGAGCGCGTCGAAACCCGCGTCGATGCGCGCCTCCAGCCTGGAAAACGCGACCTCCAGTTCGGGGCCGGTGACCGGGTCGCCGGCACAGGCGGCGGTGCGGCAGGCGTCCGCCATCGCTTCGGCCTGGCGGCGCTCGACGCCGGCGGCTTCCAGGTCCCGGGTCACGGCGAGTGTGTCGAAAACGGTCATAATCCGAATCCCGCATAGACGATCGCCGTCCATCCTGCCGGGGCCCGCCCGGCATGTCAACGCAAAAATGCGCACCCGCCGGGCGGAGGTCTGTATCCTTGCATCCCATGCGACTGGATCATCTCACCTGGCCGGAAGTCGAGGCCTATCTGGAGCGGGCGGGCGGCATTCTGCTGCCGGTCGGCTCCACCGAACAGCATGGGCCGAACGGGCCGCTCGGCACCGACGCGCTCTGCCCGGAGGCGGTGGCGCGGCGCGCGGCGGCCCGGCTCGGCGCGCTGGCGGCGCCGACGCTGGCGCTCGGCGTCGCGCCCTATCACATGGCGTTTCCGGGCACGATCACGCTGACGGGGGAGACCTTCATGGCGGTGCTGGGCGAGACGCTCGACTCGCTGGCGCAGCACGGCTTCGCCCACGCCTATGTGCTGAACGGCCATGGCGGCAACATTCCCTTCATCCGCCGGGCGCTGGAGGGCCGCGAGGCGCCGCGCTGCAAGCTGCACAGCTGGTTCGCCGGGCCGCGCGTGCGCCGGCTGGCGGGGGAGCTCTACGGCAAGGCGGAGGGGATGCACGCCACGCCCTCGGAGATCGCGCTCGCCTGGCATGTCGCGCCGGCGACCCGGCGGGAGACTGTCGCCATGAGTCCCGTGCGCGCCCCCACCGGCTTCGAGGCCGACCCGGCGGCCTTCCGGGCGCGCTTCCCGGACGGCCGCATCGGCTCCGAAGCCGCGCTGGCCCGCGCCGAAGACGGCGCCCGCCTGCTGGAGGCGGCGGTCGAGGACGTCATCGAAGACTACCGCGCCTTCACGGCCTAAGCCCCTACGCCGGCCTATCCGCCGAGCGCAGCCAGAAGGTCGATCATGGCGTCCGCATAGCGCAACAGGACATTCCGCTGGGTCGCGTTAGTGTCGGGCATCCACCAGGCCGCGGTCGGTGAGCGCCCGGCGGATGTGATACATGCTGATATGGCGGCAATTATGGGCCGCCAGATTGCTGTATGCCCGCCAGTCGATCCCGTCCAGGCAAGCCGTCACGGCTTCCGCTTCCTTCTTGATGACGATCCCGTAGCCGCAGACATAGCGCACATCGGTGAAGTCGCGGACCAAAGCGGGCGGTTCGGCGAAGAAGGTGCGCTGGAGGAAGAAGTCCGCCTCGTGCAGCCGATCCTGCCCGCAGAGGCGCTCCTTGCGCATATCGACGGTGAACAGGTCGATCCAGTCGTTGCATGTCGGGGCCGGTCGCCGGTTGTTCACGCCGCGCCGCCAGACCTGCCACAACGCGTTGACATGCGCCGGTTGCCCGGCTGCGTTTATGAAAGCGTCGGCCGGCAGCGGACGCATATCGACCAACTCCGCGCCCTGCACCCGATGTTTGGGGCTGCCCTTGCCGTCCGACTGGAAGGCCATCGGCAGGATGAAGCCGATATAGTCCGCAAAGGTCGCGGCGTGGTTGACGAAGGCGAGCGCCAGCCACGCCCGATAGCCGAACGGCGGATTGCCGATCACCGCCAGCCGGGAGCCATTGGGGCGCGGACGCCAGCCCAGGAAGTCGGCGACCTCGAATTCCGGTCGCCCCGGCACGATCTCGACGCCGATGCGCCTGTCTCTCGGCAGGAGATCGTAGAACGCGCCGTCGCCGGCCGCCGGCTCGACGAACTTGTAGAGGTCGAGGTCGGCATAATCGTCGCTCATGACCTGCAACAGGGCGGCATGGCAGTCGCGCGCCACGGCGGGGCGCGTAAAGAAGCGATCCAGGTCCACCGTTTCGGGGCGCACCCATGACGGGATCAGCGGGTTGCCCTTCCAGGCGGCATTGCGCGTTTCGATGGCCTTGTGCAGATCGTGCTCCGCCGTCGGGCGCGGCGAAAACAGTCCTCGGACGCTTTGCTCCGGTGCGGCGTCCAGGGCCGGCAGGGCCGCGCTGTCGGTCACGCTGTTGTTCCTTCCCATCGTCCGGGTCAGGATACCCCCTTTTGTTCTGGAATCAACAGGCAAACGCGCCCTCACCGCCGGATCGCGCCCTCGGCGGCGAGGGACTCGATTTCGGCTTGCTCGAAGCCGGCTTCGGCGAGGATTTCTGTCGTGTGTTCGCCGACGGCGGGGGGTTGGCGGGTGAGGGCGAAGTCGTGGGGGCCGATCTCGATGGGCAGGCGGGGCAGGCGGGTGGTCGGGCCGTCGGGCAGCTGCACTTCCAGCAGGCGGCCTTCATGGTTGAGTTGCGGGTCGTCGAAGAGGTCCATCGGCCGCGCCACCGGCGAGAAGGGCACGCGGATCGCCTCCAGGATCGCCGTCATCTCGGCCAGCGTGCGCGCGCTGACAAGCTCCGCGATGCGCGCCGCGATCTCGTCGCCCTCCACCACCCGGCTCTCATTGCTGGCGTAGCGCGGGTCGGCGAGCTCCGCCGTCCAGCCGAAATGCTCGCACCAGGCCCGCCAGTGATTGTCGCTGGTGATGCCGATGAACACCTGCGCGCCGTCGGCGGTCTCGAATGTCTCGTAGATCGCCCAGGCGCGCGCGCGGGCCGGCATCGGCTCCGGCTCGCGGCCCGTCGCGGCGATGCCGGCCATATGCTGCGACATCAGGAAGGCGGTGGACTCGAACAGCGCCGCCTTCACCAGCTGCCCCCTGCCGGTCGCGTCGCGCTCGCGGAGCGCGCAGAGAATGCCGATGACCGCATAGCTGCCGCCCATGATGTCGATCACCGAGGTGCCGGCGCGCAGCGGGCGGCCCGGCGGGCCGGTCATGTAGGCCAGCCCCGCCATGAACTGCACCACCTCGTCCAGCGCCGGGCGGTCCTCGTAAGGCCCGGAGAGAAAGCCCTTGAGCGAGGCGTAGATCAGGCGCGGGTTGAGCGCCGAAAGCTCCTCCCAGCCGCAGCCGAGCCGCTCCATCGCGCCCGGCGCATAATTCTCGATCGCCACATCCGCCCCCCGGACCAGCCGGTGGACCGTCTCGCGCCCGCGCGCCGACTTCAGATCGACCGCGAGCGAGCGCTTGTTGCGGTTGAAGCCGCCGAAGAAGCCGGCCGCGAAGCCCGGCAGGCGGCGGGTCTTGTCGCCGTCCGGGGCCGGCTCGATCTTGATCACATCGGCGCCGAGATCGGCCAGCACCAGGCCGCAGGACGGCCCCATGATGGTCTGGCAGAATTCCAGCACGCGGACGCCGGCGAGCGGCAGCCTGGGAGTGTCGGTCATGGGGGCCCCCCCGCGCCCTCGGCAGCGAATCGAAGGCCCGACTATGGACCATCCGCCGGCCCGGCGCGACATGGCGGCCTTGCGGCGGCGCATCGCCGGGGCCATGCTGGCCCCGACGCCTTGCCGGAGCCGACCCGCCCCCCGATGCGAGCCATCGTCTGCCACACGCTCGGCGCGCCCGACCTGCTGACGGTCGAGGAGCGCCCCGACCCGCAGCCGGGACCGGGCGAGCTGCTGGTGCGCCAGGAGGCCTGGGGCGTCAACTATGTCGATGCGCTGATGGTCGCCGGCGGCTATCAGCTGAAGCCGGACCTGCCCTTCGTGCCGGGCCTGGAGGCCGCCGGGCGGGTGATCGGCAAGGGCTGGGACACGCCCGGCTACGAGCTGGGCGACCGGGTGATCGTGAGCCACCGCCCGGGCGGCTTCGCGGAACTGGCGGCCGTGTCGGTGGCGCAACTGCGCCCGGCCCCGCCGGAACTGGACATGGAAGAGGCCGCCGTCTTCCGCTCGGCCTATCACACCGCGCTGCACGCGCTGCTGCATCGCGGGCGCCTCGCGCCCGGCGAGACGGTGCTGGTGCTGGGCGCGGCCGGCGGCGTCGGCCTGGCGGCGGTGCACTGCGCGCAGCGCCTCGGCGCGCGGGCGATCGCGGCCGCCGCCGGCGAGGCCAAGCTCGCCGCGCTCCGCACCGCAGGCGCGGACCTCGCGATCGACTATCGCGAGGGCTTCCGCAGCCGGGTGCTGGCGGCGACCGGCGGGCGCGGCGTCGATCTGGTGTTCGATCCCGTCGGCGGCGACGCCTTCGACGAGGCGATGCGCGCCACCGCCTGGGGCGGACGCATCCTGGCGGTCGGCTTTGCGAGCGGGCGCCGGCCGGTCGCCAAGGTCAATCACATCCTCATCAAGGGCGTCGAGGTGATCGGCGTGCGCGCCGGAGAGGCCGGCCGGCGCGACCCCGCGCTGCCGGCGGAGACCTGGCGCACGCTCACCCGCTGGGTCGCGGAACGCGACCTCCGCCCGCATATAAGCCACCGCATCCCGTTCTCCCGCGCCGGCGAGGCGCTGCAGGCCGTGCTCGACCGCAAGGTGATCGGCAAGGCGGTGCTGACGCCGGACGGCTGAACGCGCCTGCCGACCGATCCGACAGAAGGGCGGAGCACACCCCATGACGCTTCCTCTCCACGGCATTACCGTTCTCGACCTCACCGCCGGCGCGGCCGGGGCCTTCGCCGGCATGATGCTCGGCGATTGCGGCGCGCGGGTGCTGCGCGCCGTGCATGACGAGGCGCCGCTGCATCGGGAGGGCGGCTTCGCCGTCTGGGACCGGGGCAAGGAGGCCTTCGCCTGGGACCCCGACGCGGCGGACGCGGAGGCCGCGCTGGCGCGCCTGCTGCCCGGCGTCGATGTGCTGCTGCACGACTTCCGGCCCGCCTCGCCGCGCCAGCGCGCGGTCGAGCCGGCCCGGCTGCGGGCGCGCTTCCCCCGCCTGGTCGCCTGCTCGATCACCGCCTACGGCATGAACGGCCCCTGGCGCGACGAGCCGCCGGTGGACGATCTGGCGCTGGCGCGCGCCGGCGTGCTGAACGGAATGCCGGGCTTCCGCCCCGCCCCCATCCATGTGCCGCATCCGCTGCCGAGCGCCGGGGCGGCGCTGTTTGCCTGCATCGGCGTGGCGGCCGGCCTGCTGGCCCGCGAGACCACCGGGCGCGGGCGCGCGATGGAGACCTCGCTGCTCGCCGGCGCGCTCCTGTTCCACCCCAAGGTGGAGGCCGACGGCGTGCCGCCCATCGAGTTTCAGACCCACCCCGCCGGCAGCGTGCCCTTCTACAGCCTCTATGAGTGCGCCGACGGGGAGTATGTGCAGCTCGGCTGCGTGCATGAGCGCTTCATCGCGCGCGCGGCGGAGCTGATGGGCATTTCCGACGTGGCGGCCGAACTGCGCTTCGACCCCGGGCCGGAGGACGAGCAGGCGCTCCGCGACGCCATCGCGCGGGTGATGCGGACCCGCCCCTCCGCCGAGTGGATGGCCGATTTCGAGGAGGCCGACATTCCCTTCGCGCCGGTGCGCGACGCGCCGGCGGGGCTGGAGGACCCCCAGATCCGCCACAACGCCATGGTGGCGACGCTCATGGACCCGGCGCTCGGCGAGGTGGTGCAGATGGGCGCGCCGATCCGCTTCGCCGAGGCCCCGGCGCTGCCGGAGCGCCCGCGCGCGGCGGCGGTCGGGCCGGAGCCGAAGCTCGCCCCGCTCGACGCGCCGCCCGCGCCCGAAGCGCCGGCGGAGGAGCCGCTGCCGCTCTCCGGGGTGCGCGTGCTGGAGATCACCAATCTGATCGCCGGGCCGACCGGCGGGCGGCTGCTCGCCGATCTGGGCGCGGAGGTCGTCAAGCTGGAGCCGCCGGGCGGCGACCTCTCGCGGCCGATCGGGCGCAACTATTTCTACAATCTGAACTTCAACAAGCGCTCGCTCTGCATCGACGCCCGCAAGCCGGGCGGCGCGGAGGCGATCCGGCGCGTGGCGGCGATGAGCGATGTGCTGTTCGCCAATCTGCGCCCCGGCGCGACGGCGCGCATGGGCATCGGCGCGGATGTCGATCCGAAGCTGGTCGAGACGCATATCACCGGCTACGGGCTGACCGGCCCCTATTCCAGGCGCCCCGGCATCGACCCGCTGGCGCAGGCGCTGATGGGCCTCTCGCGCGCCCAGGGCGGCAGCGGCAATCCGCCCTCCTTCGCCGCCCAGCTGGCCCCGACCGACTTCACCGCCGGCGCGATGGGCGCGCTCGGCACCGTCCTGGCGCTCTACGCCCGCCGCCGGGGCGGCCGGGTCCGGCGCGTGGACAGCAATCTTCTGAACGCCGCCGTGGTGCTGAGCGCGCCCTGGTTCGGGCGCTGGCGCGGCAAGGTCGAGCGTCCGCCGGCCGATGGCGGGCAGCATGGCGTGAGCGCCTTCCACCGCCTATACCGGGTGGCGGACGGCTGGGTCTATGTCGCCGCCGACAGCGCGGCCGCGCAGGCCGCGCTGGTCGGCCGGCTCGGGCTGGAGGGCCTCGACGCCGAGGGCGCGGGCCACCCGGCCGAGTCGCCGCTGGCGCTGGCCATCGCCGAGGCGCTGGCCGGGCGGCGGCTGGCGGAGGTGCTGGCGGGGCTGGCCGAAGCCGGCGTTCCGGCGGCGGAGGCGCGCTCCGGCGAAGCGGCGGTCTTTCTCGACGATCCCGCCGCCGCCGCCAACGCCATGGTGGCCGGGGCCGTGCATCCGAAGGCGGGCGCGATGCGCATCGCGGTCAACTATATCCGCTTCCACGCCACCGCCGCCCCGCCCGCGCGCCCGACGCCGCTCCTGGGCGAGCACGGCGCGGAGGCGCTGGCCGAGGCCGGCCTGGAGCCGGCGGAGATCGAGGCGCTGTTCGCCTCGGGCGCGCTGCTGCGCGAAGAGGGCTGAGGCGCCGCGCCGCTCACTCCATGACGATGCGCGGTTCCGCCGGGGCGTCGGCGAGCCGGGCCTCGACCTCGCGCCAGAGGCGGGCGGCGATCTCCCGGAAGGCCCGGCCCGAGGGCGAGTCGTCGTCGGCCGCCGCCGGATGGCCGGCGTCGCAATGCTCGCGCAGCTCCAGCGTGAGCGGCGCCTCGCCGAGGAAGGGGGCGCCCAGCTTCTCCGCCTCCGCGCGCGCGCCGCCCGAGCCGAAGATATGCGTGCTCTCGCCGCAATGCGGGCAGACGAACACCGACATGTTCTCCACCACGCCCAGAACCGGCACCTCCACCTTGCGGAACATCGAGATGCCGCGCCGCGCGTCCAGCAGCGCGATGTCCTGCGGCGTGGAGACGATCACCGCGCCGGTGAGCGGCGCGCGCTGCGAGAGCGTCAGTTGCGCATCCCCGGTGCCGGGCGGCATGTCGATCAGCAGCACGTCCAGCGGCCCCCAGGCCACGTCCCCGATCAGCTGCTGCACGGCGCTCATCACCATCGGCCCGCGCCAGATCATGGCGGTGTCCTCGGAGATCAGGAAGCCGATCGACATGCAGGCCACGCCCCAGTTGCGCATCGGCTCCAGGATGCGCCCGTCGGGCGAGGAGGGCTTGCCGGAAATGCCCATCATGCGCGGCAGCGAGGGGCCGAAAATGTCGCTGTCCATCAGCCCGACCGCGAGGCCCTGTCGGGCGAGCGCCACGGCGAGATTGACCGCCACGGTGGATTTGCCGACGCCGCCCTTGCCGGACGCCACGGCGACGATGCTGCGCACCTCGGGCAGCTCGATGCGGCCCGGCGCGCGCGCTCCGGCTGCGGGCGCGGCGGCCGGGGCGGCGGCCCCGGAAGGGGCGGGGGCGCGCTCGGCGGTCAGCACCACGGTGGCGCTGGTGACGCCCGGCAGCGCCTGGAGGCGCTGCTCGATGGCGCGCCGCTCGCCCTCGGCCTCGCGCCCCCGGTCCGCCTCCACCTCCAGCGTCAGCTGCACCGCGCCGTCCTTGAGCGCGACGCCGCCGATGCGCCCGAGACGGGCCAGCGGGGCTGCGGCCGCGCGAATGTCGGTTTCGGTGGGCTTGGCCATGGCCGCGCGGCGCCTCCGCTTGCGCAAGGAAGATACGCGGCCCATTTCCAACGCGGGGCGCCCTGCTTTATAAGGCGCGCAAGCGGGCGGAAAACGGTCGCGCACGGGAATCTGGCAGCGAGAGGTAAGCCCATGCCCTGGCAGAATCAAGGCGGTGGCGGCGGCGGCCCATGGGGCGGCGGAGGCGGCGGTCCCTGGGGCGGCGGCGGTAGCGGCGGCGGCGGAGGCGGCGGCAACCAGGGCGGCGGCGGCTGGGGCGGCGGTCGCGGCGGCGGCCAGGCGCCCAATATCGACGATCTGGTCCGGCGCGGGCAGGAGTGGCTGCGCCGGCGGATGCCGGGCGGCGTCGGCGGTCGCGGCAGGCGGGTCGGCGTCATGCTGGCCATCGTCGCGCTGTTCGCCATCTGGCTGCTGAGCGGCTTCTACCGCGTGCAGACCGACGAGCAGGGCGTGGTGCTGCGTTTCGGCGAGCGCGTCGGCACCACCACGCCGGGCCTCAACTACCATCTGCCCTATCCGATCGAGAGCGTCGAGACGCCCAAGGTCACGCGCGTGAACCGGGTCGAGGTCGGCTTCCGCAGCGCCGAGGAAGCGCTGATGCTCACCGGCGACGAGAACATCGTCGATATCAATTTCGTGGTGTTCTGGGTCATCAAGGACGCCGGCGACTATCTCTTCAATGTGCGCGAGCCGGAGCGCTCGGTGAAGGCCGCTTCCGAGAGCGTGATGCGCGAGATCATCGGCCAGACGCCGATCGCCGCCGCGCTCGCCGAAGGCCGCGGCCAGATCGAGGGCAAGGTGAAGGAAGGCGTGCAGGCGATCCTGGACAATTACCGCACCGGCATCGAGATCACCGTGGTGCAGCTGCTGAAGGCCGACCCGCCCAACCAGGTGGTGGACGCCTTCCGCGACGTCCAGCGCGCGCGCGCCGACGAGGAGCGGCTGCGCAACGAGGCCGAGGCCTACGCCAACGACATCATCCCGCGCGCGCGCGGCGAGGCCGAACAGCTGGTGCAGGAGGCGGAAGCCTACAAGCAGGAGGTGGTGGCGCGCGCCGAGGGCGACGCGGACCGCTTCACCCAGGTCTATCGGGCCTACAATGTCGCCAAAGATGTCACCACCAGGCGCATCTATCTGGAGACGATGGAAGAGATCTTCTCCAACGCGGAGAAATATGTCATCGACCAGAGCGGCGGCGCTTCCGGCGTGGTGCCCTATCTGCCCTTGCCCGAGGTGCAGAAGCGCGCCCGCGCCGAAGGCGCCACGCCGTCGCAGACGGGAGACCTGCAATGAGATACGCCGCGCTTTTCGTCGGCGCGATCGTGCTGATCGTGCTCGGCATCGTCGCCACCAGCGCGCTGTTCACCGTGCATCAGACGCAGCAGGCGATCGTCATGCAGTTCGGCAATCCGAAGCGCGTGGTGAAGGAGCCGGGCCTGCATGTGAAGGCGCCCTTCTGGCAGAACGTGGTCTATTTCGACGCCCGCGTGCTCGACTTCGCCCCGCAGGCGGAGGAGATCATCACCTCGGACCGCAAGCGCCTCGTCGTGGACAGCTTCGTGCGCTACCGCATCGACGATCCGCTCAAGTTCTACCAGTCGGTCAGCACCGAGCTCGGCGTGCAGCGCCGCCTTGCCGGGGTCGTCGTCTCCAGCCTCCGGCGCGTCGTCGGCAACAGCAATTTCAGCTCGATCCTCTCCGACGAGCGCGACGACATCATGTCCAACATCCAGCAGGAGGTGAACAACGCCGCCAAGGAGTTCGGCATCCAGATCGTCGATTTCCGGGTGCGGCGCACCGACCTGCCGGACGCCAACGCGCAGTCGATCTACCAGCGGATGCGCACCGAGCGCGAACGCGAGGCCAAGGAGTTCCGCGCCCAGGGCGCCGAGGTGGCGCAGCGCATCCGCGCCCGCGCCGAGCGCGAGCGCACCGTGCTGATCGCCGAGTCGAAGAAGAAGGCCCAGATCCTGCGCGGCGAGGGCGACGCCACGGCGATCAAGGTCTATGCCGACAGCTTCGGCCAGGACCCGGAGTTCTTCGCCTTCTACCGCTCCATGGAGGCCTATCGCAACGCGCTCGGCAGCGAGAACACCACGCTGGTGCTGAGCCCGGACAGCGATTTCTTCAACTTCTTCGGCAACATGGCGGGCGAGGGCCCGGCGAGCGAGTGACGCCGGCGCGCGCGGGCCGGCTTCGCCGATGGACGGCTTCCCGCTGCGCGAGTTCCTCACCGCCTTCGGTCTGGCGCTGGTGCTGGAGGGCGCGCTCTGGCTGGTTGCCCCGGAGGCGATGCGCCGCTTCATGCGCCGCGTGGCGGAGCTTTCGGGGGCGAGCCTTCGCCTTTGCGGGCTGATGGCGGCGCTGCTCGGCTTGTTGACCATCTGGATCGTCCGGCAGACCCTGTGAGCGCCGGCCGCCTTCATCGGCCCTATATGTCGGTGATAGAGTAGGCGCGCGCCGGAAGAGGAGGGCAAAGGGGATGGACCGCATCGTGCTCGCCGGAGCCGCATGGCCCGGCATGAAGGATCGCCAGGGGCTGTTTCGCCTGAACGGGGAGGGCCGGGCCTGGCGGCGCGTCACGCGCGGCCTGCCGCCGGAGCCGGAGATCCGGGCGCTCGCCTTCGTCGGCGAGAAGGCCTATGCCGGCACCCAGGCCGGCCCCTATGTCAGCGAGGATGGCGGCGAGAGCTGGCGCTCGCTCAACCTGCCGGCCGACGACCGGCTTACCTGGTCGGTGCTGGCCCGTCCGGGCGACCCCGACACGCTCTACGCCGGCACCACCGGCACCGCCATCTATCGCAGCACCAACGCCGGCGCGCGCTGGGAGCGCCTGCGCCCGCCCGTGCCGGAAGGGCATTGCGACATGGGCTTCCCCACCCGCGTGATCCGCATGGCGGCCGACCCGAGTGCGCCGGACGAGATCTATGCCGGCCTGGAGGTCGGCGGCGTGCTGCGTTCGCTCGACGGCGGCGACACCTGGGAAAGCTGCAACCGGGACCTGCTGCGCCTCTCCGAAGAGCCGCACCTGAAGAGCCGCATCGGCTCCGACATGGACAGCGAGGGTATGATGGACACGCACGCGCTCGCCATCAGCCCGGCCGCGCCGGGTTCGGTCTTCCTGGCGACGCGCCTCGGCCTCTTCCGCTCCGACGACCGGGGCGAAAGCTGGCGCGAGCTCGGCATCGGCGCCTGGTCGCCGCTGACCTACGCCCGCGACGTGACCGTCTCGGCCCACGACCCGGCCCGCCTCTTCGGCGCCTTCAGCAAGGCCGCGACCAGCGAGGCCGGCTCGCTCTATCGCAGCACGGACATGGGCGAGAGCTGGAGCCGCTTCGACCGCGATGTCGAGATCGACAGCACGCTCATGGCGGTGGCGGAGAGCGCCAGCGATGCGGATCGCGTCTGGTGCGCGGCGCGCGGCGGGCGCACCTTCGGCACCGAGGATGGCGGCCGCAGCTGGACCCAGCTCGACCTGCCGGACGGGGTGGAAGGCGTCTATGCCATGGCCGCCGCCTGACGCCGCCGGCCGACCGTGGACGCCAGCGAGACCGAAGCCGCGCCGGAACTGACGGCGGCGCTCCGCCGCATGGGGCTGGTCGGGCCCGAGGAGCGGCCCGGCTTCGAGCCGCTCGCGGGCGGCGTCTCCTCCGACATCTACCGGGTCGAGACCGCCGCCGGGCCGATCTGCGTCAAGCGCGCGCTCGCCCGGCTCAAGGTCGAGGCCGACTGGCGGGCGCCGGTGGAGCGCAGCCGCTTCGAGGCCGGCTGGCTGGCCGCCGCCAACGGCGTCATCCCCGGCGCGGCCCCCGCGCTGCTCGGCCAGGACGGCGAGACCGGCGCGCTCGCCATGGCCTGGCTGGAGCCGGAACGCTATCCGGTCTGGAAGGCCGAGCTGTCGGCGGGCCGGGCCGACGCCGGCTTCGCGCGCGAGGTCGGGCGCCGCATGGCGGCGGTCCACCGCGCCCATGAGGGCGACGCGGCGACGGCGGCCGCCTTCGCCACCGACGAAATCTTCCACGCCATCCGCCTCGAACCCTATCTGCTCGCCACCGCCGCCCGGCATCCCGACCTCGCGCCGGCGCTCCGGGCGCTGGCGGAGCGCACCGCCGCCTGCCGCGAGACGCTGGTGCATGGCGATGTCAGCCCCAAGAACATCCTCGCCGGGCCGGACGGGCCGGTCTTCCTCGACGCCGAATGCGCCTGGTATGGCGATCCGGCCTTCGACCTCGCCTTCTGCCTGAACCATCTGCTGCTGAAGAGCGCCTGGAAGCCCCGCCACGAGCCGGCCTTTCTCGACTGCTTCGCCGCGCTGGCGGCGGGCTACGCGCCGGAACCGGCGCTGGAGCGGCGCACCGCCCGGCTGCTGCCCGGCCTCTTGCTGGCGCGCCTCGACGGCAAGTCGCCGGTGGAGTATCTGACGCGCGAGAGCGAGAAGGCGGGCCCGCGCGCCTTTGCGCGGGCGATGCTGCGGGAGCCGCCGGCGGGGCTGGCCGGGCTTGCGGCGGCCTGGCGGGAAAGGGAGCGCGGGTGAGCGCATTCGAGATCGAGAGCGTGCGCGCCCGGCGCGTCTGGGACTCGCGCGGCCGGCCGACCGTGGAGGCCGAGATGCGCCTCATGGGCGGCGCGACCGGCCGGGCGATCGCGCCCGCCGGCGCCTCGACCGGCTCGGGCGAGGCGCTCGACCGGCGCGATGGCGGCCGGGCCTTCGGCGGCCTCGACGTCATGCGGGCCGTGGCGGCGGTCGAGGAGGAGATCGCGCCCGCGCTCCGGGGGATGAGCGCAGACGACCAGGAGGCGCTCGACCGCCGGCTGATCCGGCTCGACGGCACCGAGAACAAGTCGCGCCTCGGCGCCAATGCCTGCGTGGCGGTCTCGATGGCGGCCGCCTGGGCCGCGGCCGCCGCGGCCGGAATGCCGCTCTGGCGATGGCTCGCCGACGGGCGGGAGGTGTCCATGCCGGCCCCGGAGATCCAGATTTTCGGCGGCGGGGCGCATGCCGGCCGGCGGGTGGATATCCAGGACTTCATGGTCACCGCGCCGGGCGCGACCGGCTTCGCGGAGGCCTGCGCCTGGACGGCCGAGGTCTATCGCGCCGCCGGGCTCGCCATGGCGGAAGCCGGGCGGCTCCGGGGCGTCGCCGACGAGGGCGGCTTCTGGCCCGATTTCGACAGCAATGAGGCGGTGCTCGACATGCTGGCGCTCGCCATCGAGCGGGCCGGCTTCCGCGCGGGCGAGCAGATGGCGATCTCGCTCGATGTCGCGGCGAGCGAGTTCGGCCGGGACGGGCGCTACCGCCTGGCGCTCGACGACCGGGAGCTCGACAGCGAGGGCATGGCGGCGCTGATCGGCGGCTGGCTGGCGCGCTATCCGATCCTCTCGGTGGAGGACCCGCTCGGCGAGGACGACTGGGAAGGCTTCGCCGCCTTCACCCGCGCTTATGGGGAGCGTGTGGAGATCGTGGGCGACGACCTGCTGGTCACCGACGCCGGGCGCGTGGAGGAGGCCGCCCGGCGGGGAGCCGCCAACACGCTGCTGATCAAGCCCAACCAGCGCGGCACGCTCAGCGAGGCGAAGGCCGCCTGGGAGGCCGCCCGGCGCGCCGGCTATGGCGGTATCGTCTCCGCGCGCTCGGGCGAGAGCGAGGATGTCACCATCGTCCATCTCGCGGTCGGCTGGGGCGCGCCCGGCCTCAAGGTCGGGTCTTTCGCGCGCTCGGAGCGCATGGCGAAATGGAACGAGGCCATCCGCATCGAGGAGCGGCTGTCATGACCGCCCCTTGCGGCGCGGAACCCTGTGGTGGTGGAGCCGAGGGGGCTCGAACCCCTGACCTTCGCATTGCGAACGCGACGCTCTCCCGGCTGAGCTACGGCCCCCCGTTCCAGGGCGGCGCCGCGCCAGGGCGGCGGCCGGTGAGCGGGGTTATGGGGCTGCGGCCACCCGTCTGTCAAGGCCCTTCCGGGCCGCATGTTTGCGCTGGAGGCGCGTTCTCGCCATGAATGTCCTGCTGGTCCCGCTGCTCCGCGTCGCGGATATGGCGCTGGAGATCTATCTCTGGGTGATCATCGCCTCGGTGATCGTGCACTGGCTCTACATGTTCGAGATCGTCGATCGCGACAGCAAGATCGTGCGCAAGATCATGTTCATCCTGTGGCGGTTCACCGATCCGCTGATGGCCCCCATTCGCCGTTTCGTGCCCTATGTCGCGGGCTTCGACCTGTCGCCGCTGATCCTGATGCTCGGGGTCTATTTCCTTCGCGGCGTGGTCGGGCGCATGATCCTGGCGCTCGGCGGCTGACGGGAGGCGGACGGATGGGCGGAGCGCAGATCATCGACGGCAAGGCGCTGGCGGCGGGGCTGCGCGCCCGCGTTGCGGCGCAGGTGGCGGCGCTGGACGGGCGGCCCCGGCCGGGCCTCGCGGTGGTGCTGGTGGGCGACGACCCGGCGAGCGCCGTCTATGTGCGCAACAAGCAGCGCGAGACCCTGGCGGCCGGCATGGCCTCCTTCGAGCATCGCCTGCCCGCCGACGCGAGCGAGGCGGCGCTGCTCGACCTGGTGGCGGCGCTCAACCGCGATCCCGAGGTGCATGGCGTGCTGGTGCAGCTGCCGCTGCCGGAGGGAATCGATTCCGCCCGCGTGCTGCGCGCCATCGACCCCGCCAAGGATGTGGACGGCTTCCATCCCGACAATGTGGGCGCGCTGTGGACCGGCGGGCCGGCGCTTGCGCCCTGCACGCCGCGCGGCTGCATGGCGATGCTGGCGGACGTCCATCCGGGCGGGCTGGCGGGTCTGCGCGCCGTCATCGTCGGGCGCTCCAACATCGTCGGCAAGCCCATGGCGGCGCTGCTGCTCGCCGCCCATTGCACGGTGACGATCGCGCATTCGTGCACCCGCGACCTGCCGGCGGTCTGCCGCGAGGCGGACATTCTGGTGGCGGCGGTCGGCCGCCCCGCCATGATCGGCGGCGACTGGGTGCGCCCCGGCGCGACCGTGATCGATGTCGGCATCAACCGCGTTCCGGGCGAGGGCGGCAAGTCGCGTCTGGTGGGCGATGTGGACTTTGCGGCGGCGGCCGAGGTCGCCGGCGCCATCACCCCGGTGCCGGGCGGCGTCGGGCCGATGACCATCGCCTGCCTGCTCGCCAACACGGTGACCGCCGCCTGCCGCCAGGCGGGCGTGGCGGAGCCGGTCGTGGCGGAGGAGACGGGGACATGACCGGCAGCCGGGAGGGCGCGCTCGACCGCGTCCGCGCCGCGTTCGACAGCGGCGCGTTCATCGACACGCTCGCCCGCCGCGTGGCGGTGCCCTCCACCAGCCAGGACCCGGCCTTCGCGCCGCATCTCTGGCGCTATCTGGAGGAGGAGATCGCGCCGGCGGCGCGCGCCATGGGCTTCGAGGTCGCCGTCGATCCCAACCCCGAGCCCGAGGGCGGGCCGCTGCTGGTGGCCGAGCGCCGCGAGGGCGCGGACCTGCCGACCGTGCTGGTCTATGGCCATGGCGACACGGTGCTGGGCCATGAGGGCCAGTGGCGCGAGAACCGCGACCCCTGGACGCTGGAGGCGGACGGCGAGCGGCTCTACGGGCGCGGCGCGGCCGACAACAAGGGCCAGCACAGCATCAACATGGCGGCGCTGGAGGCCGTGCTGGCGGAGCGCGGGCGGCTCGGCTTCAATGCGCGCCTGCTGGTGGAGACCAGCGAGGAGACCGGCTCGCGCGGCCTGGCGGCCTTCGCCCGCGCCAATCGCGAGCGGCTCCGCGCCGACGCGCTGATCGCCTCGGACGGGCCGCGCCTTGCGCCCGACCGGCCGACCGTGTTTCTCGGCTCGCGGGGCGTGGCGACCTTCGCGCTGGAGATCGACGCTCGCGCCGGCGGCCACCATTCCGGCAATTGGGGCGGCCTGCTCTCCAACCCGGCGACGCGGCTGGCGAGCGCCATCGCCGCGCTGGTGGATGCGCGCGGGCGGATGCAGGTGGAGGGGCTGCGCCCGCCGCCCATGTCGAACGCGGTGCGCGCCGCGATCGCCGATTGCGCCGTCGAGGGCGGCCCGGACGCGCCCGAGATCGATCCCGACTGGGGCGAGCCGGGGCTGACGCCCTGGGAGCGGGTGTTCGGCTGGAACACGCTGGAAGTGCTGGCCTTCGAGGCCGGCGATGCGGCGCGCCCGGCCAACGCCATCCCGCCCCGCGCCCGCGCCGTGCTGCAGGTGCGCTTCGTCGCCGGCTCCGACGAGCCGGGCTTCGCCGCCGCCATGCGCGCGCAGCTGGACGCGCACGGCTTCCAGGATGCGACGCTCGCGCCGACGCGCACCGTCATGAACGCGACCCGCACGCCGGTGGACGATCCCTGGGTGCGCCGCGTCATGGCCTCGCTGGAGGCGACGCTTGGGAGCCGCCCGGCGCTCCTGCCAAACCTCGGCGGCTCGATCCCCAACGACGTGTTCACCGACATTCTGGGCATGCCGACCGTCTGGGTGCCGCACTCCTACGCCGGCTGCGAACAGCACGCCCCCAACGAACACGCCCTCGCCCCCCTCCTCCGCGAAGGCCTGGAAATGATGACCGGCGTCTTCTGGGACATCGGCGCGTAGCGCCCGAGTCGGTATTGACAGCGGACGGGGAGGGCGGGTAGGAAGGCGGTCTGTCCGGCGGGAAGAGTGCTATGAAGGTCGTTCGGTCGTTGAAGACGCTGAAGAAGCGGCACAAGGATTGCCAGGTCGTGCGGCGGCATGGCCGGGTCTATGTCATCAACAAGACCAACCGCCGGTTCAAGGCGCGGCAAGGCTGAGCGGCTGCGCGCGCTGGCGCTGGCGCTGCTGCTGGCGCTCGCCCCCGTCTTCGCCGCCGCGGACCAGAACGATCCCGACCTGCCCGCTTTGTTCGAGCGCCTGCGGACGCCGCTCACGCCCGAGGAGGCCGAACAGGTCAACCGGCGCATCTGGCTGCTCTGGCTGCGGTCCGACGACCCCACGGTCAACCGGCTGATGACGCGCGGCATCGCCGCCATGCAGCGGGGCGCGCTCGGCCCCGCGCTCGCCTTCTTCGGCGCCGTCACCATGCGCGCGCCCGAGTTCGCCGAGGGCTGGAACAAGCGCGCCACGCTGCTCTACCTGATGGGCCGCCATGAGGAATCGGTGGCCGCGGTCGAGCGCGTGCTGGCGCTGGAGCCGCGCCATTACGGCGCGCTTTCGGGCCTCGGCATGATCCTGGTCGCGCTCGACCGGGAAGCCGAAGCGCTGGTCTGGCTGCGCCGCGCGCTCGCGATCAACCCCCACCTGGTGGGCGTGCAAACGCTGGTGGCGGCGATCGAGGCGCGCCGGAAAGGCCGGCCGATATGACCGCGCTGCCCTCCGACACGCTGGCGCAACTGGAAGAGGCCGGCGTCGAGCCCGGCCGGCCGCTGGTGATCTCCGACGCCGACGAGGTGCTGTTCCGCTTCGTGGAGACCTTTGTCGGCCATATCGAGGAGCGCGGCTACAGCTTCGACTGGTCGTCCTTCCGCCTGACCGGCAATCTGCGCCGGCGCGCCGACGGAGCGGTGCTCGACCAAGAGCAGGTGTTTCAGCTGCTGCAGGCGTTCTTCGCCGAGCGCGCCGGCGACATTCCGCCGGTGCCGGGCGCCGCCGAGGGGCTGGGCCGGCTCGCGCGCGCGGGCGCGCAGATCGTGGTGCTGACCAACATCCCCGCCATCGGGCGCCGGGCGCGCCAGAACTCGCTCGCCCGCCACGGCATGCCCTATCCGGTGGTCGCCAACAGCGGCGACAAGGGACCGGCCGCCGCCTGGCTGGCCCGACGGGCCGGCGCGCCGGCGGTGTTCGTCGATGACGGGCCGAACCACCACATCTCGGTCAAGGCCGTCGCGCCCGCCATCACCTGCCTGCATTTCGTCGCCGACCGGCGCCTGGCCCGGCTGGTGGAGAAGCCGCCCGAGGCCGACGGCCGCCCGGAGGACTGGCCGGCCCTGGAGCGCGCCGCGCGGGCCGCGCTCGGCCTCACTTGTGGCGGAAGGTGATACGGCCCTTGGTCAGGTCGTAGGGCGTCATCTCGACATCCACCCGGTCGCCGACCATGACGCGGATGCGGAACTTGCGCATCTTTCCGGCGGTGTGCGCGATGATCTCATGCTCGTTTTCGAGCTTCACCCGGAACATCGCATTCGGCAGCTTTTCGGTCACGGTCCCGCCGAAGACCATCATTTCCTCTTTCGGCAAAGGCAAACGCCCTCCTTCTGTCCTTCTGTCGGCTCTTTATCCCGGATAGCGGCCGGACTCGTCAACCGAAGCCGTCCCGTCCCGCCCCGCAGACCACGGCCACGACCCGCTCTCCCGGCCCCGGCCGGTAGGCCCCGGACATCGCCGCCGCCAGCGCCGCCGCGCCCGCCAGCTCCGCCGCCACGCCCATTTCGAACCAGAGCCAGCGCGCCGCGCGGCGCATGTCGTCATCGCTCACCAGCACGATCCGATCGACCCCGGCGGCGATGAGCGCCAGATTGAGCGCGGCCGAGCGGAGCGGGGCGAGCGAGCCGGCTTCGGTGCGGATACGCTCCAGCGCCACCGGCCGCCCGGCCTTCAGGCTCTCATGCAGGGTCGGCGCGCCCACCGGCTCGACCCCGACCACCCGGACCGAGGGGTCGAGCGCCTTGACCGCGGTCGCGACGCCGGCGATCAGCCCGCCGCCGCCGACGGCGACCAGCAGCGTGTCGGCGTCCGGGGCCTCCTCCAGCAGCTCCAGCCCGAGCGTGCCCTGGCCGGCGATCACATCCGGGTCGGCGAAGGGATGCACATAGACCGCCCCTTCGGCGTCGGCAAAGGCGAGCGCCGCCTGCTCGGCCTCGTCGAACACCGAGCCGCCGACCTCCACCGCCGCGCCCCACTCGCGGAGCTTGCGGGCCTTGTCGGGCGGGGCGGTCGAAGGCAGGAAGACCGTCGCCGGCGCGCCGACGGCCCGGGCCGCATAGGCGACGCCCAGGCCGTGATTGCCGCCCGAGGCCGCCACCAGCGGGCGGGGCCGGGGCTGGCGCAACACCTTGTTGAGCGCGCCGCGCGGCTTGAAGGAGCCGGTGACCTGCAAATTTTCGAGCTTGAGCCGGAGCGCCCCGGCCGCCGGCGGCTCGCGGAGCGCGGTCGCCGCCAGCATCGGCGTTCGCCGGATGCGCCCCTCGATGCGCGCCGCCGCCTCCTGCACGCTCTCCAGCGTCACCGTCTCGCTCACGCCGGCCCCGCCAGGTCCAGCCAGGCTTCCTCGGTCAGCACGGCGACGCCCAGCTCCTCCGCCCGGCGCCGCTTGGCGCCCGACGCCTCGCCGGCGACCACATAGTCGGTCCTGGCCGAGACGCTGCCGGCGACCTTCATGCCGAGCCGCTCCGCCCGCGCCTTGGCCTCGCGCCGGCTGAGCGTGGCGAGCGCGCCGGTGAACACCACCGTCTTGCCCGCCAGCGCGCTCGCCCCGCCCGCCGTTTCGGCCACCGCCTCGACCGCCACCTCCCGGCGGAGATCCTCCACGATGGCCCGATGCCGGTCGTCGGCGAAGAAGGCCACCAGGTCTTCGGCCCGTCCCTCGCCCATGCCGTCGATGCCGGTCAGCGCCTCCCAGGCCTCGCCCTCGCGGTCTGCGGCGGCGGCGAGCGCCGCGCTCAGGCGGTCGAGCGCGCCATAATGGCGGGCCAGCAGGCGGGCGTTGCGCTCGCCGATATGGCGGATGCCGAGCGCGAACAGGAACCGGTCGAGCGGCAGGCTGCGGCGCGCCTCGATCGCCGCCAGCAGATTATCGACCGACTGCTCGCCCCAGCCCTCGCGCTCCAGCAACTCGGCGCGCCGGCGATGCAGGCGGAACAGGTCCGCCGGGGTTTCGACCAGACCGTCGGCGTGAAAGGCCTCGATATGCTTGCGGCCGAGCCCCTCGATATCGAAGGCGTCGCGCGAGACGAAATGGCGCAGCCGCTCCACCATCTGCGCCCGGCAGACCAGCCCGCCGGTGCAGCGCCGCACCGCGTCGCCGCCCTCGCGGCGCGCCGGCGAGCCGCAGACCGGGCAGGATTCGGGCGCCAGAAACGGCCGCGCTCCCTCCGGCCGCCGGTCGAGCCGCACCTCCACCACCTGCGGGATGACGTCGCCTGCCCGTTGCACCACCACGGAATCGCCCACGCGAATGTCCTTGCGCGCGATCTCGTCCTCATTGTGCAGCGTGGCGCGCGACACCACGACGCCGCCGACCGTGATCGGGCGGAGCGTCGCCACCGGCGTGAGCGCGCCGGTGCGGCCGACCTGGATCGAGATGTCCTCCAGCACGGTGAGCGCGCGCTCGGCGGGGAATTTGTGCGCGATCGCCCAGCGCGGCGCGCGCCCGGCGGAGCCGAGCCGCTCCTGCCAGTCGATGCGATCGACCTTATAGACCACGCCGTCGATATCGTAGTCGAGCTCCGGGCGGAGTTCGGCGAGGCGACGCCAGGCGGCCAGGAGGCCGGCGGCGTCCTCGCTCCGCGCGCCATTGGGCTCCACCTCGAAGCCCCAGCCGCGAAGCCGCTCCAGCCATTCGCCATGCGTCTCGGCCGGGCGCTCGCCGACCTCGCCCCAGCCATAGGCGAAGAAGCGGAGCCGGCGCGCGGCCGTCACCGCCGGGTCCAGCTGGCGCACCGAGCCGGCGGCGGAGTTGCGCGGATTGGCGTAGAGCGCCAGCCCCTCGCGCTCGCGCTCGGCGTTGAGGCGCCGGAACTCGGCGTGCCCCATATAGACCTCGCCGCGCACTTCCAGCACTTCGGGCGCGGCCCCGGCGAGCCGCTTCGGCACGCCCGCCACGGTCTCCAGATTGCGGGTCACATTCTCGCCGGTGCGCCCGTCGCCGCGCGTCGCCGCCTGCGCCAGCCGCCCGCCCTCGTAGCGCAGCGCGATCGAGAGGCCGTCGATCTTGGCCTCGGCCCGCATCGCCAGCGCCGTTTCGGGCGCGAGATTGAGGAAGCGCCGCACGCTCTCGACGAACTCGCCGATATCGCCCTCGTCGAAGGCGTTGCGCAGCGACAGCATCGGGCGGGCGTGGACCACCTTCTCGAAGCCCTGGGCCGGCGGCGCGCCCACCCGCCGGCTCGGGCCGTCGGCCGGGGCGAGGTCCGGGAAGCGCGCCTCCAGCGCCGCATAGCGGCCGACCAGCGCATCGTAATCGGCGTCCGAAATCGAGGGCGCGTCCTCGTCGTGATAGCGCCGGTCATGCCCGGCGATCTCGGCGGCGAGACGCGCCAGTTCCGCCGCCGCCGACTGCTTGTCCTCGTCGTCGTCCGCCGTCATCCGCTCTCGCCCCGGATCAGCGCCCGGGCCGCCTTGCGGGCGGCCTCGGTGATGCGCGCGCCGGCCAGCATACGCGCAATCTCCTCCTCGCGCCCCTGCCGGTCGAGCGTCGCGACGCGCGTCCGGTCCTCCTCGCGCAAGACGCGAAAGTGATGTCCGGCGCGCGCCGCCACCTGCGGGGCGTGGGTGACGACCAGCACCTGGCCGCTCAGCGCCAGCCCCGCCAGCCGCCGGCCGACCGCCGCCGCGGTGGCGCCGCCGACGCCGGCGTCCACCTCGTCGAAGATCATCGCCGGCCCGTCCTCCTGGGCGAGCGCCGCCTTGAGCGCCAGCGAGACGCGCGCCAATTCTCCGCCCGACGCGATGCGGGCGAGCGGCCCGAAGGGCGCGTCGAGCGCGCTTTGCAGCTCGAATCGCACCCGGTCCGCGCCCGTCGGCCCCGGGGGAGCGGCCTCGACCGCGACGCGGAACGCCGCGCGGTCGAGCCGAAGCGGCGGCAGTTCCTGCCGCACGGCCTCCGCCAGCGCCTCTGCGGCCTGCCGGCGCGCGGCGCCGAGCTTCGCCGCCGCCTCGTCGAAGGCCGCCGCCGCCTCCGCAGCCCGGCGCTCCAGCTCCCGGACCCGCTGCCCGCTCTCCTGGAGCGCCTCGACCCGCTGGCGGAGCGACTCCAGCAGTTCCGGCAGCGCATCGACCTCCACGCCATGCTTGCGCGCGGCGTCGCGCAGCGCGAACAGGCGCGCCTCGACCGCGTCGGCCGAAGCCTCGTCCTCCTCCAGGCGCCCGCCCAGACCCTCCACCAGCCGCTCGGCCTCTTCGGCCTCGATGGCGGCGCGGTCGAGCGCGGCGAGCGCCTCGTCGAACAGCCCGCCGGCGACCTCCTGCGCGCGGGCGAGCGCGCGGGCCGCCCCCCGGAGCCCGCCCGGCGCATCGCCGCCCAAGAGCGCGCGCGCCTCGCCGGCGGCCTCGGCGATGCGCCGGCGCGCCATGATCCGCTGGCGGCGCGCCGCCAGCTCGGCCTCCTCGCCGGCGGCGGGGGCGAGCGCCTCCAGGTCCTCCAGCGCCTGCTCCAGTTCGGTCCGGGCGGCGCGGTCGCGCTGGATCTCGGCCTCTGCCTCGGCGGCGGCTTCCGCCGTGCGCGTCCGCTCCCGCCAGGCGAGCGCCAGCGCCGCCAGGCAGTCGTCATGGCCGGCGAACCGGTCGAGCAGGTCGCGATGGGTGGCTTCGTCCAGCAGGCCCCGCTGCTCGAACTGGCCATGCACCTCCACCAGCTCCTGTCCGAGGCGGCGCAGCAGGCCGGCGGCGACCGGCATGTCGTTGACGAAGGCGCGCGAGCGCCCGTCGCGTCCGAGCGTGCGGCGCAGCACCAGGCCGTCGGCCGTGTCGAGCTCCAGTTCGTCGAGCAGCGCCGCCGCCTGGGCCGGCGCGCGGTCGAAGCTGGCGGCGACATCGGTCCGCTCCGCCCGGGCGCCCACCAGCGCGCTGTCGGCCCGGGCGCCGAGCGCCAGTCCGAGCGCGTCCAGCAGGATCGACTTGCCGGCGCCGGTCTCCCCGGTCAGCACCGACAGTCCCGGCCCGAAGGAGAGGTCCAGGCGTTCGATCAGCGCCACATTGCGGATGGCGAGCCCGCAGAGCATCAGCGGATTGAGGTCATCCGCCCGAGGCCGTTCCGCCGGCGCGCTGGCGCTCCAGCTCCCGGGCGCGCTCCTCCAGCTCGGCGTTCTCGGCCGCGCGGCGCTCGGCCAGCTCGCGGGCCAGTTCCTCGGCGCGCTCGCGGCCGCCGCCGACCGACGCGGCCGGATCGAACAGCGCGTTCCAGTTCCGCCGGAACCAGCCTTGCTCGCCGCCGCCCGCCGGGCTCTCCCCGGTCTCGACCAGCGCATAGCTGTCGCGATACCAGTCGCTGCCGGGATAGTTGTGGCCCAGCACCGCGGCCACCCGTCTCGCCTCGTCCAGCAGCCCGGCGGCGGTATAGGCCTCGACCAGGCGGTGCAGCGCCTCCGGCGCATGGCCGGTGGTCTGATAGTTCTCCACGACGGTGCGGAAGCGGTTGATCGCCGCCAGCAGATTGCCCTGGCGCAGATAGAACCGCCCGACGCTCATCTCCTTGCCCGCCAGATGGTCGCGGGTGAGGTCCAGCTTGACGGTGGCGTCGCGGGCATAGTCGCTGTCCGGGAAGCGCCGGACGACCGCCTCCAGCGCCGTCTGGGCCTCGCGCGTCATGCTCTGGTCGCGCCCGACGTCGGAAATCTGCTCGTAATAGACGATCGCCTTCAGATAGTAGGCGTAGCCGATGTCGGGATTGCCCGGATGCAGCTGGATATAGCGGTCGATGGCGCTCAGCGCCTCGCCATATTCGTCCGCCTGGTAGTAGGCGTAGGCGGCCATCAGCTGCGCCTTGGCGGCCCAGACCGAATAGGGGTGCTGGCGCTCCACCTCGTCGAATCGCTGGGCGGCGATCTGGAAGTCGCCGTCGAGCAGCGCGTCCATGGAGCTGTTGTAGAGCTCCTCGACCGGACGCTCGACCTGGGTGTCGCCGTCGGATGTCCCGCAGCCGACCAGCAAGCCGGCCAGCAGCATGGCGGCGAAGATGTGAAGCAAACGCATCGTGACGACCCCGGTTCGCAGCGGGAGAACGCCGAGGAGTCTAGCCCGCATTTCTCGCGAAGGCCATGGCCTGCGCGGCGCCGTCGGGGCGTCAGGCGACCACGCGCCTGGCCGGGGCCGGGACCTCGTCGTCCCAGCGCCAGGCGGACTCGTCGGCGAACAGCGCGCGCAGCATCAGATTGTTGAGCCGGTGCCCGGAGCAGTCGCCCCGGAAGGCGCCCAGGATCGGCGCGCCGGCGAGCGCCAGATCGCCCACGGCGTCCAGCACCTTGTGGGCCGGCAGTTCGTGCGGGAAGCGCAGCCCGCCCTCATTGACCACGCCGTCCCAGGAGATCGCCACGGCGTTTTCCAGCGACGCCCCCTTGGCGTAGCCGCGCGCGCGCAGCGCCTCGAACTCGTGCAGGAAGCCGAAGGTGCGCGCCCGGCCGATGGCCTCCGAGAAGTCCTGCTCGGCCGGATCGAAGCGGTAGCTCTGCACGCCGACATGGGGATGGTCGTAGCGGATGGTGCAGCTGGCGGTGAAGCACCCGGCCGGCTCCAGCCGGGCCCAGGCCCGGCCCTCGGAGACCGTCACCGGCTTCAGCACCACAATGCGCCGCCGCCGGCGGGAGGGCTGCGGGCGGATGCCGACGCATTTGATCATGAAGCTGAAATCGTCCGCGCTGCCGTCCATGATCGGCACTTCCGGGCCGTCGATCTCCACCAGAACATCGTCCACGCCCGCGCCCGCAAGCGCCGCCAGCAGATGTTCCGGCGTCTGCACGCGCACGCCGCTGTCGTTGGCCAGCACGGTGCAGAGCGTGGTTTCGACCACCAGGTCCCAGCGCGCCGGCACCAGGCCCGAATCGCCCGCCACGTCCAGCCGGCGGAATACGACGCCATGCCCCGGCGGGGCGGGGTGGAGCGTCAGATGCGTTTCGCGGCCGCTGTGAATGCCCTTGCCCGAACAGGAAATCGACGAACGCAGGGTCTGTTCGACCTCCTGCGTGCGCGGCGTGAGCCGCTCGACCCTGTGGGGTTGCCCCTCTCGCTTCGTCATTGCGATAGTGTATGTCTTCCTCAAGGTTCACCGATCTGCCATGGATGATTAGGCTGTGCGTCGCAATGAGACAAATCACTCTTTGTTAAAAGATGTTACCGCAGGCGCGGTCTGGGGCGTGCTGCCGCTGAAGGACCTCTGCAACGCCAAGACGCGCCTCGCGCCCGCCCTGACGCCTGCCGAGCGCCGGGGGCTGTTTCGCGCCATGGCCGAGGATGTGCTGGCGGCGCTGACGGCGGTCGAGGAGCTGGAGGGCGTGCTGGTCGTCACGCGCGACCCGGAGGCCGCCGCGCTCGCCTGGCGCCATGGCGCGCGCATTCTGGAGGAGCCGGCCAATCGCGGCCAGAGCGAGGCGGTGGCCGCCGCCGCGCGCGCGCTCGCGCGGGCCGGGGCGGGCGGCGCGCTGGCGCTGCCGGGCGACATTCCGCTGGTCGCGCCGGCGGAGATCGCCTCGGTGCTGGCCGCGCACGGGGCCCCGCCGGCGGTCACCCTGGCGCCGGCCAGGGACGGGCGCGGCACCAATTGCGTGCTCTGCTCGCCGCCGGACGCGCTCCGGCTGCATTTCGGCCATGACAGCTTCGCGCCCCACCTGGCCGAGGCGCGGGCGCTCGGCGTCGCGCCGCGCATCGTGGCGGACGCGCCCGGCATCGCGCTCGATGTGGACACGCCGGAGGATTTGCGCATCCTGCTGGCGAGCGGCGGCGCCTCGCGGGCGCGCGCCTGGCTCGACGGCACGGAGATTCCGGCGCGGCTCGCCGGAGGGGAGGAAAGCCCATGACCGCCATCCAGTTCGGGATCATGAATCGCGGCCAGTTTCCGCTGGGCGACGACCCGAAGCAGCATTGGGACGAGCTGGTCGAGCAGGCCAGGGCGGCCGAGCGGCTGAAATTCGATTCCATCATGAAAGGCTCGCATTACAGCTCCTGGCCGCTGATGGACTTCCAGCAGGTGCCGTTCCTGGCGCGCATGAGCGGCGAGTGCCCCTCGCTGCGCCTGTTGTGCGGCATCTGCCTCCTGCCGCTGCACAAGCCGCTCGATGTCGCCGAGACCTTCGCCAATCTCGATGTGATGTGCGGCGGCAAGCTGATCTTCGGCGTCGGGCTCGGATATCGCGAGGTCGAGTTCCGGGCCTTCGGCACCACGCAGCGCGAGGCCGTGCCGCGCTTCGTCGAGAATCTGGAGGCGATCCGGCGGCTGTGGACCGAGGAGCGGGTGACGATGCAGGGCTCGCATTTCGAGCTGATCGAGGCCGCCTGCACGGTCAAGCCGCTGCAGAAGCCGACGCCGCCCGTGTGGGTCGGCGCCAACGCCGACCGGGCGATCGAGCGCGCCGCCCGGCTGACCGACGCCTGGTTCATCAACCCGCACAACACCGTCGCCACCACCGCGCGCCAGATGGAGGTCTATCGGCGCGCGCTCGACAAGGCCGGCAAGCCGATGCCGGCGGAACTGCCGATGATGCGCGAAGTGGTCGTCGGGCGTTCGCGCGAGGAGGCGATCCGCGCGGCCGAGCCCTATCTGATGGCCAAATATCGCGCCTACAAGGAATGGGGCCAGGACAAGGTGATGCCGGAAGGCGACGGCGATTTCGGCCAGGACTATCGCGACCTGCTGAAGGACCGCTTCCTGTTCGGCTCGCCCGATGAGGTCGCGGAGCAGATCATCGACTATGTGCGCCGCTTCGGCATCAATCATTTCGTGTTCGGCATCCAGTATCCGGGCATGCCGCAAAGCATGGTGCTGGACGAAATGGCGATGCTGGCCGAAGAGGTAATCCCGCAGGTGCGCGCCGGCGTCTAGTCGCAAGCGTTCAGCCAACAAACATCATATCTTTATATTGATATGATGTTTGTTGTGCGTCAAAATAACTACTCCTAATCGCGCGGAGATTTATTGACAGAGAGGAAGCTTCTCCAAATTCTTGGCAGAATAGGGGACACAGTTCGTGTCTTCATTCGATCGGGTGAGGAGAGGTCTTATGGCCGGCTTCGCAGCGTCTGTGACGCGCCTTCTTTCGGGCGCGATTCGGTCCGGGATTTCAGGGCGGCCGTCTTCCGGAGTGGACGGGCGGCGCGGCGCCGGTCTTCCCGCCCTGGCGGCTGCCGTTCTGGCTCTCCTGCTGGCCGGCGGCGCGCCGGCACGCGCCGACATCTATCTGCACTACCATGACGATGGTTCGCAGATCACGATCGACGGGTCCGGCTCGCTCGAGCTGGCCCCCCTGGATCTGGACACCAGCACTGCGGCGCCGATAGACCGGGTGGATATGGGACGTTTTCGATCTTATGGACTTGCGAAGAAGAGTGCATTGTTTGGATATTATCGTTTTCCATCCTTGGACGTGAAGGGAACGAGCTCCTATACGGGCCAAGGAATTTTAAGAGGTAACCCAACGATCTCCGGATATAGCAGCAATTTCATAACGCTTATCAATCGAGGAGTTGGCGTATCTTCTCACAGCATCTGGATCGACAGAGACCATATCCAGGGAAGGAAATGGACCAAAAAGGGTAATGAACCGACGGTATATCATCCGGGCCGCTATATTCTGAACGACGGTCGCGCGACGCTGAGCGGCACTCTGTCGAGCCGTTTCGGGGACGATGATTTTCATATGGAATTCCACTTCGCAGGCCAGAAGGTCATCCTCTCGACCCGGCATCCGGACACGCCCTCCATCCCGGACGACTTCGCCGCCGCCGGGGGCGATCGCGAGGTCGCGCTGTCCTGGGCCGCCAGGTCGGACGCCACCGGATGGCAAGTCCGATACCGGGCGGCCGGGGCCGCCTGGGGCGCCTGGACCGACATTTCCGGCAGCGGAGCCGCCACTGCCGGCCACACCGTCACCGGCCTCACCAATGGCGTGGCCTACGATTTCCAGGTGCGCGCCGTAAACGGCTCGCGCATCGGCGCGGCCTCCGACGAGGCGACCGCGACGCCCCTGGGCCCGCCCGGCGCGCCGACCGGCCTTGCCGCCACGGTGAGCAACGGGTCGGTCGGGCTAACCTGGAACCTGCCGACCGATGCCGGCAATATCGACAAGCTGCAGGTCCGGTGGAAGCCGGTCATATTTCTGCCTTTCACCGATGGCGACGTTTGGGCCGACTTGGCGGCGAATGCGACTCGCACCCGTTCGACCAGAGTCGCCAATGGCGCCGCCTACCTCTTCGAGCTGCGCGCCGTGAACGATCGGGGCGTGAGCCCCACCGCGACCGTCACCGCCACGCCGCAGCGCCGCGTCCCGGTCGCGCCGACCGGGCTGGCGGCGACGGCCGGCGTCGGCGAGGTGACGCTCTCCTGGGACGAGTCCCCGGACGCGACCCTCACCGGCTATGAGCTGCGCTACACCAGTGCGGCGAGCTTCGCCGACGGCGACGCCTGGAGCGCGATCGCCGGCAGCGGCTCCACCACTGCGAGCCACACATTGACGGGCCTCGAAAGCCGGGGGATCTGGCGCTTTCAGGTCCGGGCGGTGAATACGAGCGGCGCGAGCGCCGCTTCGGCCGAGGCGAGCGTGGCGCTGAACGACCTGGCGCCCTTCTTCGGCGCGGCGACCGTGGCCGACCGCAACTATACGCAACGGTCGGCGATCCCGGCGCTGACGCTGCCGGAAGCGACCGCCGGCGACAGCCCGCTCGCCTACACGCTGACGCCCGACCTGCCGGCCGGCCTCGCGCTCGATGGGGCGACGCGCACCGTCTCCGGGACGCCGACGGCGGCGCAGGCGGCGACGACCTACAGCTGGACCGCGACCGACGCCGACGGCGATGCAGCGACGCTCACCTTCGCCATCGCCGTAGAAGCGGACGCCAGCCCCTCCTTCGGCGCGGCAACGATCGCAGACCGGGGTTATGAGCTGCATTACGCCATCGCCCCTCTGAGCCTGCCGCAGGCGAGTGGCGGCAACGGGGCGCTCGCCTACAGCCTCGCCCCCGACCTGCCGCCGGGGCTCGCGTTGGACGCCGACACGCGCACCGTCTCCGGAACGCCGACGGCGGCCCACGCCGCAACCTCCTATACATGGACCGTGACCGACGCCGATGGCGACAGGGCGACGCTCAGCTTCGCCATCGCCGCCACCTACGGACGTCCGGCCCCACCCACCGGCCTCGCCGTTCAGCCGAATGACGGCCAAGCGACGCTCTCCTGGAGCGACCCCGGCGACGGCAACATCGCCGGCTACCGGGTGCGCTACAAGCAAGGGGCGGTTTTCGCCAATGGCGACGCCTGGACCGACATCGCCGGCGGCGGGGCCGCCACCACCGGCCACACCGTGACCGGCCTGCAGAACGGCGCCGAATATATCTTCCAGATTCGCGCCGTGGCCAGCGACGGCGAGAGCGGGCCGTCCGCCGCCGTGACCGCGACGCCGAATGCGCCGCCGCCGAAGCCCGCCGGGGTGACGGCGACGCCTGGCGCGGGCCAGGCGACGCTCGCCGGGACGGCGCTCTCCCCGGTCACGAGCTGGCAATATCGCCAGCGGCAGGGCGAGGGCGCCTGGGGCGCCTGGACGGACATCGCCGGCAGCGGCGCCGGCACGGTCAGCCATGTTGTGACCGGCCTCGCCGATCGCACGGCCTACGGCTTCCAGCTGCGCGCCGTGCTGACTCGCGTGCCCGGCGCGGCGTCGGACGAGGCGACCGCGACACCCCGGCAGGATGTGGGTTTCGCGGGTTCGGTCGGCAACCGGACATTAAGGGAATATCAGCCGATGGAGCCGCTGGTGCTGCCGGAGGGCAGAGGCGGCATCCTGCCGCTGAGCTATGCGTTCGCCCCCGCCCCGCCGGCCGGCCTGACTATCGACCTCGACACGCGGACCATCTCCGGCAAGCTGGCGGAGGAGCTGGAGGAGACGACCTACAACTGGATGGTGACCGACGCCGATGGCGACGCCGCCACGCTCACCTTCACCATGGACTCCCACTATCGTGGCGCCGCCAAGCCAACCGGCTTCACCGCCACGCCGGGCGATGGCCAGGTGACGGTCGTCTGGGACGACATCGGCGACCCCAATATCACACTGAATTTGCTCTATTGGAGGAAGGGATCGGTTGCGACAGGCGCCCCTCCCCTCCAGCTTAACCCCGACACGACCTCTCACACATTCACCGGCCTCGACAACGGTGACCAATACGCCTTTCAGCTTTTCCCGATCGGGCCTCACGCCGGAGTCCGCACCGACACCGTGACCGCGACGCCCAACGCGCCGCCGGCGAAGCCGGCCGCGATCGCGGCGGTGGCCGGCGATGGCGAGGCGGTGCTGGAATGGTCGGCGATCTCCGGGGTTACAGACTGGCAGGTGCAGCAGCGCGAGGGCGCCGGCGCCTGGGGCGACTGGCGGGACATCGACGCCAGCAGCGACGCGACCACGCGCCATACGGTGACCGGCTTGACCAACGGCGCCGCCTACGGCTTCCGGGTGCGCGCCCGGCTGACCGGCGTGCCCGGCGCGGCCTCGGACGAAGCCACGGCCACCCCGACGGCTAATTCCGCGCCCGGCTTCGGGCTCGCCGCAATCGCGAACCGGGACTTCGAGCTGCATTACCCGATTGCGGCCGTGACCCTGCCGCAGGCGAGCGGCGGCAACGGGACGCTCGCCTACAGCCTCAGCCCCGACCTGCCGGCGGGCCTCGCGCTCGATGCGGCGACGCGCACCGTGAGCGGGACGCCGACGGCGGCCCAGGCCGCGACCTCCTACAGCTGGACCGCGACCGACGCCGATGGCGACACGGCGGCGCTCACCTTCACCATCGCCGCCACCTACGGGCGTCCGCTCCAGCCCGCCGGCCTCGCCGCCGAGGCCTATGACGGCCGGGTGACGCTTTCCTGGAGCGATCCCGGCGACGGCAACATCGCCGGCTACCGGCTGCGCTACAAGCAGGGCGCGGCCTTTACCGACGGCGACGCCTGGACGGACATCGCCGGCAGCGGAGCCGCCACCGTCAGCCACACGGTGACGAGCCTGCAGAATAACAGCCGGTATGTCTTCCAGATCCGCGCGGTGGCGAGCAGCGACGAAAGCCCGCCTTCCGACATCGTGACGACTGTGCCGAACCCGCGGCCGGCCAAGCCCGCCGGGCTGAGCGCGAGTGTCGGCAACGCCCAGGTGACGCTGGCCTGGAGCGATCCCTCGGATGCGACGATCACGCGCTATGAGCTGCGCCACACCTCGACGGCGAGCTTTGGGCCGAACGACGCCTGGAGCGCGATCCCCGGCAGCGGCGCGGCTACTGTTGGCCGCGAGGTGGCGGGCCTGGTCAATGACGTGGCCCGGCGCTTCCAGATCCGGGCGGTGAACGCGGTCGGTCCGGGGCCGGCCTCGGATGAGGTGGAGGCCACGCCGCAAGACCTCGCGCCCGCCTTCGGAGCCAATCCGGATGTGACGATTTCCGCCGAGCAACTTCGCCCCGTCACCGAAAGCCTGCCGCAGGCGACCGGCGGCGATGGCGCGCTGACTTATTCCTTCACTCCCGCCCTGCCGGCGGGCTTGACCTTCGACAGCGCCGCGCACCGCGTCACGGGCGCGCCGACTGCGACGCAGGCCGCGACCGCCTACAGCTTCGCGGCGACCGACGCCGACGGTGACAGCGTGACGGCGACCGTCACCATCCAGGTCGAATACAAGGGCCCGCCACTGCCCGCCAATATCACCGCCACGCCGGGCGACGGCCAGGTGACGCTCAGCTGGGATCGTATCGAGGACGACCTTCTCTCCGGGTACAGTATCCTTTATCAGAAGGGATCGATAATAGATTGGGACAAAGCGTACAATCTAATAAATGTAAGCATTAAGGTAACTTCCTACACGGCGACCGGCCTCGACAATGGCGATCAGTACATCTTTCGGGTCTGTCAGTTTTATTTTGATTTTACTCCCCTGTGCCTCAACACCATCACCGCAACGCCGAGCGTCGCGCCGGGGCAGCCGGGCGGGTTTGCGGCGGCGGCGGGCGACGGGCGGGTCGCACTGTCCTGGAACGCCATCGCCACGGCCTCGCGCTGGGACTATCGCCAGCAGGCCGGCGGCGGGGCGTTCGGCCCTTGGCAAGCAATCCCCGGCAGCGGCGGCGCCAGTACCGGGCATCTGATCACCGGCCTCACCAACGGGACCGCTTACGGCTTCCAGATCCGGGCTGTGACGGGCCATACCGCCATGGCGGTCTCGGGCACGGTCTCGGCGACGCCGGCGGCGGGTCCGCCCGGCGCGGTGACGAGCCTCGCCGCGACGGCGAGCACCGGCGCGGTCGGCCTGACCTGGAGCCTGCCGACCAACACCGACGATATCGACAAGCTGCAGGTCCGCTGGAAGCAGAGCTCGGCGCTGCCCTTCACCGCCAGCGACAGCTGGACCGACCTGGCGGCGGACGCGACCCGCGCCCAGGCGACCGGGCTGACCGACGGCGCGGCTTATACTTTCGCGGTGCGGGCCGTGAATGGCGAGGGCGCGGGCGACGCCGCCACCGTCGCCGCGACGCCGGCAAGCCGCGCGCCGGCCGCGCCGACCGGCCTTGTTGCGACGGCCGGCCTCGGCGCGGTGACGCTCGCCTGGGACGATCCTCTCGATCCGACCGTCACCGGCTATGAGCTGCGCTACACCGATGCGGCGAGCTTCGGCGCGAACGACGCCTGGAGCGCGATCTCCGGCAGCGGCTCCACGACCGCCGGCCACAGGGTGACGGGCCTCGACATCCGCACGGTCTGGCGCTTCCAGCTGCGCGCGGTGAACGGCAGCGGCCAGGGCGCCTCGGCGGAGGCGAGCGTGGCGCTGCGCGATCTGACGCCCTCCTTCGGGGCTGCGACGATCGCCGACCGGACCTATACGCAGGGGGTGGCGATTGCGGCGCTCGCGCTGCCGGCGGCGACCGGCGGCGACGGCGCGGCGAGCTATGCGCTGACGCCCGCCCTGCCGACCGGCCTCGCCCTCGACATGGCGACGCGCACCGTCAGCGGAACGCCGACGGCGCTCCAGGCGGCGACAAGCTATAGCTGGACCGCGACCGACGCCGACGGCGATGCGGCGGCGCTCACCTTTACGCTCGCCGTGGAGACGGACACCGCGCCCTCCTTCGGCGATGCGGCGGTGGCCGACCGGACCTTCACGCAAGGCGTGGCGATTGCTGCGCTGACGCTGCCGGAGGCGACCGGCGGCAATGGCGCGCTCACCTACGCGCTGACGCCCGACCTGCCCGACGGCCTCGCCCTCGACGCGGCGACGCGCACCGTCAGCGGGACGCCGACAACGCTCCAGACCGCGACCTCCTACACCTGGACCGTGACCGACGCCGAAGGCGACAGCGTCAGCCTCGGCTTCGCCATCGCGGTGGAGGCGGACGCGGCGCCTTCCTTCGGCGATGCGGCGGTGGCCGACCTGACCGTCACGCAAGGAGCGGTGATGACCGCGCTCACCCTGCCGGAAGCCACGGGCGGCAATGGCGCGCTCAGCTATGCGCTGACACCTGACCTGCCCGACGGCCTCGCTTTCGACGCGGCGACGCGCACCGTCAGCGGGACGCCGACAACGCTCCAGACCGCGACAAACTACAGTTGGACCGTCACCGACGCCGAAGGCGACACGGCCAGCCTCGGCTTCGCCATCGCGGTGGAAGCCGACACGGCGCCCTCCTTCGGCGATGCGGCGGTGGCCGATCTCACCCTCACGCAAGGGGTGGCGATTGCGGCGCTGACGCTGCCGGAAGCGACCGGCGGCAATGGCGCGCTCAGCTATGCGCTGACGCCCGACCTGCCCGACGGCCTTGCCCTCGACGCGGCGACGCGCACCGTCAGCGGGACGCCGACAACGCTCCAGACCGCGACGAGCTGGAGCTGGACCGTCACCGACGCCGAAGGCGACACGGCCAGCCTCGGCTTCGCCATGACGGTCGAGGCGGATGTGGCGCCGTCCTTCGGCGATGCGGCGGTCGCGGACCGAAGCTATGCGCAGGACGCGGCCATCGCGGCCTTCATCCTGCCCGAGGCGACCGGCGGCAATGGCGCGCTCAGCTATGCGCTGACGCCCGATCTGCCGGACGGTCTCGCGCTCGACGCGGCGACGCGCGCCGTCAGCGGGACGCCCACGACCCTCCAGGCGGCGACGAGCTATAGCTGGACCGTGACCGACGCCGATGGCGACACGGCGAGCCTCAGCTTCACCATCGCGGTGGAGGCGGATGTGGCGCCCTCCTTCGGCGATGCGGCGGTGGCGGACCTCACCTTCACGCAAGGGGTGGCGATCACCGCCTTCGCCCTGCCGGAGGCGACCGGCGGCAATGGCGCGCTCGACCATGCGCTGACACCCGACCTGCCGGGCGGCCTCGCCCTCGACGCCGCGACGCAGACCGTCAGCGGGACGCCGACGGCGCTCCAGACGGCGACGAGCTACAGCTGGACCGCGACCGACGCCGACGGCGATGCCGCGACTCTCGCCTTCGCCATCGCCGTAGAGGCGAATGTTACCCCCTCCTTCGGCTCGGCAACGGTCGCAGACCGGGACTATGAGTTGCATTACGCCATCGCGCCGCTGAGCCTGCCGCAGGCGAGCGGCGGCAACGGGGCGCTCGCCTACAGCCTCAGCCCCGACCTGCCGGCGGGCCTCGCGCTCGACGCCGACACGCGCACCGTCTCCGGCGCGCCGACGGCGGCCCAGGCCGCAACCTCCTATACGTGGACCGCGACCGACGCCGAAGGCGACACGGCGACGCTAAGCTTCGCCATCGCCGCCACCTATGGGCGTCCGGCCCCGCCCGTCGGCCTCACCGTCCAGCCGAATGACGGCGGGGCGGCGCTTTCCTGGAGCGACCCCGGCGACGCCAACATCGCCGGCTACCGGCTGCGCTACAAGCAGGGAACCGTCTTTACAGACAGCGACGCCTGGTCCGACATCGTCGGCAGCGGCGCCGCCACGACGGGCCACAGCGTGACCGGCCTGCAGAACGGCGCCGAATATGTCTTTCAGCTCCGCGCCGTGGCCAGCGGCGGCGAGAGCGCGCCATCGGCCGCGCTGACCGCGACGCCCAACGCGCCGCCGGCGAAGCCGACCGCGATCGCGGCGGTGGCCGGCGACGGCGAGGCGCTGCTGGAGTGGTCGGCGATCTCCGGGGTCACCGACTGGCAGGTGCAGCAGCGCGAGGGCGCGGGCGCCTGGGGCGACTGGCAAGACATCGACGCCAGCAGCGACGCCACCACCCGCCATGTCGTGACCGGGCTGACCAATAGCGTCGCCTATGGCTTCCGGGTGCGCGCGCGGCTGACCCGCGTGCCCGGCGCGGCCTCGGACGAGGCCACGGCCACGCCGACGGCCGACCCCGCCCCCGGTTTCGGGATCGCAGCGATCGCGAACCGGGACTTCGAGCTGCATTACCCGATTGCGGCGGTGACCCTGCCGGCGGCGCTCGGCGGCAATGGCCCGCTTGGCTATTCGCTCAGCCCTGCGCCGCCCGCCGGCCTCGCGCTCGACACGGCGACGCGGACCATCTCGGGGACGCCAACGGTGGCCCAAACCGCGACCTCCTACAGCTGGACCGCGACCGACGCCGATGGCGACACCGCCACGCTCACCTTCACCGTCGCCGCGACCTACGGGCGTCCGCTCCCGCCCGCCGGCCTCGCCGCCGAGGCCTATGACGGCCGGGCGGTGCTTTCCTGGAACGATCCCGGCGACGGCAACATCACCGGCTACCGATTGCGCTACAAGAAGGGCGCGGCCTTTACTACGAGCGACGCCTGGACCGACATCGCCGGCAGCGGCCCGTCCACCGTCAGCCACACGGTGGCGAGCCTCGACAATGGCGCGCAATATGCGTTCCAGGTCCGCGCGGTGGCGAGCAGCGGCGAAAGCCCGCCTTCCGACATCGTGACGACAGCGCCGAACCCGCGGCCGGCCAAGCCCGCCGGGCTGAGCGCCGCGGTCGGCAACGCCCAGGTGACGCTGGCCTGGAGCAATCCCTCGGACACGACGATCACCCGCTATGAGCTGCGCCACACTTCGGCGGCGAGCTTCGGGCCGAACGACGCGTGGAGCGCCATTCCCGGCAGCGGCGCGGGCACTGTCGGCCGCGAGGTGGCGGGCCTGGTCAACGATGTTGCCCGGCGGTTCCAGATACGAGCGGTGAACGCCGTCGGCCCTGGGCCGGCCTCGGACGAGGTGGCGGCGACGCCGCAGGACCTCGCGCCCGCCTTCGCAGCCAATCCGGATCTGTCCATTGCCGCCGAGCAATATCGTTCTGTGGACGAGAGTCTGCCGCAGGCCTCCGGCGGCGACGGCGCGCTGACCTACTCCTTCACGCCCGACCTGCCGGCGGGCCTGACCTTCGACAGCGCCGCGCACCGCATCGTGGGCGCGCCGGCCGCGACGCAGGCCGCGACCGCCTACAGCTTCGCGGCGACCGACGCCGACGGCGACAGCGCGACGGCGACCGTCACCATCCAGGTCGCGTATAACGGCCCGCCAGCGCCCACCAATTTCACCGCCACGCCGGGCGACGGCCAGGTGACGCTCAGCTGGGAACATCTCGCGGACAGCAATCTCACAAGCTATTACGTCGTGTATCGGAAGGGATCGACGATACAAGGAAGCGGGGTAGTGTATAAATTCATCGACCCTGAGACTTCCCACACGGTGACCGGCCTCGACAATGGCGACATATATGCCTTTCAACTCTTTCAGTCGCTTCGGCCCGGGTTCGAGTCTCTGACCTCCGACGTGGTCACCGCGACGCCGGGCGCGGCGCCGGGGCAGCCGGGCGGGTTTGTGGCGACGGCGGGGGACGGGCGGGTCCGACTGTCCTGGAACGCGATCTCCACGGCCTCGCGCTGGGACTATCGCTACCAGGCCGCCGGCGGGGCGTTCGGCGCCTGGCGGGCGATCCCCGGCAGCGGCGGCGCCAGCACCGGTCATTTGGTTACCGGACTCGCTAATGGGACCGCCTACGGCTTCCAGATCCGGGCGGTGAGCGGCCATACCGCCACGGTGGTGTCGGGCACGGTCTCGGCGACGCCGGCGGCGGGTCCGCCCGGCGCGGTGACGAGCCTTGCCGCCACGGCAAGCGCCGGCGCGGTCGGCCTGACCTGGAGCCTGCCGACCAACACCGACGATATCGACAAGCTGCAGCTGCGCTGGAAGCAGAGCTCGGCGCTGCCCTTCACCGCCAGCGACAGCTGGAGCGACCTGGCGGCGGACGCCACTCGCGCCCAGGCGACCGGCCTGACCGACGGCGCGGCCTATACCTTCGCGGTGCGGGCCGTGAATGGCGAGGGCGCGGGCGACGCCGCCACCGTCGCCGCGACGCCGGCAAGCCGCGCGCCGGCCGCGCCGACCGGCCTTGTTGCGACGGCCGGCCTCGGCGCGGTGACGCTCGCCTGGGACGATCCTCTCGATCCGACCGTCACCGGCTATGAGTTGCGCTACACCGATGCGGCGAGCTTCGGCGCGAACGACGCGTGGAGCGCGATTTCCGGCAGCGGCTCCACCACCGCCGGCCATACGGTGACGGGTCTCGACATTCGCACGGTCTGGCGCTTCCAGCTGCGCGCGGTGAACGGCAGCGGCGCGGGCGCCTCGGCGGAAGCGAGCGCAGCGCTGCGCGATCTGACGCCCTCTTTCGGGGCTGCGACGGTCGCCGACCGGACCTATACGCAGGGGGTGGCGATTGCGGCGCTCGCGCTGCCAGCGGCGTCCGGCGGCGACGGCGCGGCGAGCTATGCGCTGACGCCCGCCCTGCCGGCCGGCCTCGCGCTCGACATGGCGGCGCGCACCGTCAGCGGGACGCCCACGGCGGCGCAGGCGGCGACAAGCTACAGCTGGACCGCGACCGACGCCGACGGCGATGCGGCGGCGCTTACCTTCACGCTCGCCGCAGAGGCGGACACCGCGCCCTCCTTCGCCAGCGCCGCGATCGCGGACCGCAGCTACAGGCAGGGGGTGGCGATTACGGCGCTGGCGCTGCCGGAAGCGACCGGCGGCAACGGGACGCTCGACTACGCGCTGACGCCCGACCTGCCCGACGGCCTCGCCTTCGATGCGGCGACACGCACCGTGAGCGGCGCGCCGACGGCGCTCCAGGCGGCGACGAGCTACAGCTGGACCGTCACCGACGCCGACGGCGACACGGTGAGCCTCGGCTTCACCATTGCGGTGGAGACGGAGACCGCGCCCTCCTTCGGCACGGTCACGGTGGCCGACCGGAGCTATGCGAAGGACGTGGCGATCGCGGCCTTCGTGCTGCCCGAGGCGGGCGGCGGCAATGGCCCGCTGACCTACAGCCTGACGCCAGACCTGCCTGCGGGCCTTGCTCTCGACGCGGCGACGCGGACCGTCAGCGGAACCCCGACGGCGCTCCAGGCGTCCGCGACCTGGAGCTGGACCGTGACCGACGCCGACGGCGACACGGCCGCGCTCACCTTCGCGCTCGCCGTGGAGTCCGACACGGCGCCCACCTTCGGCGATGCGGCGGTGGCGGACCGGACCTTCAAGCAAGGGGAGGCGATAACCGCCTTCGTGCTGCCCGAGGCGACCGGCGGCAATGGCGCGCTCGACTATGCGCTGACGCCGGACCTGCCTGCGGGCCTCGCCCTCGACGCGGCGACGCGCACCGTCAGCGGAACCCCGACGGCGGTCCAGGCGGCGACGAGTTGGAGCTGGACCGTGACCGACGCCGATGGCGACACGGCGAGCCTCGGCTTCGCCATGACGGTCGAGGCCGACACGGCGCCCACCTTCGGCGATGCGGCGGTGGCCGACCGGAGCTACACGCAAGGGACGGCGATTGCGGCGCTGACCCTGCCGGCGGCGACGGGCGGCAATGGCGCGCTCAGCTATGCGCTGACGCCCGCCTTGCCGGCCGGCCTCGCGCTCGACATGGCGACGCGCACCGTCAGCGGGACGCCGACGGCGGCGCTGGCGGCGACGAGCTATAGCTGGACGGCGACCGATGCGGACGGCGATGCGGCGAGTCTCGGCTTCAGCATCGAGGTTCTGGCGGCGGCCGGCGGCTCGGCCGAGCGCCAGGCCTTCGCGAAGAGCCTTGCGGGTCTGGCGGCGAAGACGCTGGGCGAGGCCCGGGCGACCATCGGCCAGCGGCTGACGGCCGCGCCGGGAGCCTCCAGCCTGACGGTGGCCGGGCGGCGGATCGAGTTCGGCGCGGCGGGCCAGCCGGCGGCGTTCGACGACGACCGGCGCGTGAGCTGGGAGGAATTGCGCCGCGACAGCGCCTTCGAGATGTCCTTCGGCGAAGCCGGGAGCGGGCTTGAGATGACGGCCTGGGGCCGGGGCGGGCTGATGCGCTTTGAGGCGGAGCAGGCCGGGATCGACCATCGAAGCCGGATGGAGACCGGCTGGCTCGGCATGGATGCGCGTGTGGGCGACGGGCTGCTGATGGGCTTCGCGCTCTCGCGAAGCGCCGGCGAAACGGAGGCGAGCGACGGGGCGGGCTTCACGACTGCGCTCAGCGCCGCCTGGCCCTATGCGCAGCTGAAGCTCGCCAGCGGGGCGGAGGTCTGGACCGTGCTGGGCGCGGGCAACGGCTCGGTGGATTATCGCCCGGCGGAGGGCGTGGGCGAGACCGAGGCGCTGGAGATGCGCCTCGCCTCCGCCGGCGGTCGCCAGCCCTTGGCGGATGTCGGCGCGCTCGGTCTGGCGCTGGAGGCGGACGCGGGCTTCGTCACGCTGGAGACCGGCGGCAGCGCGCGCTCGGTGATCGGCGGGCATGAGGTGCAGGTCTGGCGGGCGCGCGCCTCGCTGGAGGCCGAACATGAGGGCTGGGGCCTCGGTGGCGGCGCGCTCGCGCCCTTCGGCTCGCTCGCCTGGCGCGGCGACGGCGGCGACTGGCGGGAAGGCTCCGGGGTCGAGGCCGGCTTCGGCGCGCGCCTCTCCGCGCCGGGCTCGCGCTTCGCGCTCGAAGCCGAGGGCCGCCATCTGGCGCTCTCCTCGGAGGCGGGCTATGGCGGAACCGGCGCGAGCCTGACCGCCGGCCTGGAGCCGGCGGCGGACGGGGCTGGCCTCTCCTGGTCGGCAAGCCTCGCAACTGGGGTACGCGCCGACGGGGCCGCAATGCTGGCGGACGATCTCGACTATGACGAGGCCGGCTTCGGCGCCGACGAGGACCGCATGGCGCTCGAACTGGAGGCCCGCTACGGCTTCCGCCTGCCGGCGGCCCACGGCCTGCTCTCCCCCCTGCTGCGTCTCTCGGAGGAAGAGGGCGTGCGGCGTAAACTGGAAGCCGGCCTCGCCTTCCAGGCCGCCAGGGGCCGCGTCGATCTCGAACTAACCGGCGGCCACGAGACCCGCAGCGGCGCCGCCGACAACAACCGCTTCCGCCTGGATCTCCGCCTCGGCTTCTGAAGCCGGGGCGGAGCCTCGCTCACGCCTCCACACCCAGGACAAACACCGCAGCCCCTTCCGCAGAACCGGCAAGTCCGACAGACTGCGAGCCTCTCCATGAGCCGGATTCAGGCGCGGCGGGGGCGATGAGCGACGTTCTTCTGTTCGTCAATCTTTATCTGGCGCCGGGCCTGGTGCTGGGGTCGGTCTATGCGCTTGGGGCGGTTGGCGTTTCGCTGGTTTTCGGCGTGCTGCGTTTCGCCCATTTCGGCCATGGCGACCTCATGACCTTCGGCGCCTATGCCGGCCTGCTGGCGCTGACCTCGTTCGGCTTCGGACCGCTGGCGGCGCTGCCCTTCGCCATGGCCGCCGCCGCGCTCGCGGCGATCGGCATCGACCGCCTCTTCTACCGGCCCTTCCGGCAGCGCTCGACCATCGTCACCGTGATCGCCTCCTTCGGCGTGGCGCTCATGCTGCGCTCGCTGGTGCAGGTGTTCTGGGGCGTCGATACGCACGTCTATGAGAAGGGCATCCACCGCCCGCTGATGCTGTTCGACGCGGTGCGCATCGGCGAGCGCCATCTTTGGATCGTCGCGCTCACCCTCGCGGCGATGGCCGCCGTGCACCTCCTGCTGACCCGCACGCGCATCGGCAAGGCGATGCGCGCGGTGAGCGACTCCCGCGATCTGGCGCGCCTAGCCGGCATCCCGACCGAGCGGGTGGTGATGGCCGTCTGGGCGCTCGGCGGGGCGCTCGCCGCCGCCGCCGGCGTCTTCGCCGCCTGGGACGGCTTCCTGCATTCCAATCTCGGCTGGAACCTGCTGCTGCCGATCTTCGCCGCCGCCATCCTGGGCGGCATCGGGCGCCCCTACGGGGCCATGGCCGGCGGGCTGATCGTCGGGCTGGCGGAGGAGCTGGCCGCCTATCCCTGGTTCGGCGACGCGCCGCTGCTCTCGCCGGGCTACAAGACCGGCGTCGCCTTTGCGATCATGGTGCTGGTGCTGATCTTCCGGCCCTCCGGCCTGTTTCGCGGGCGGGTGTTCTGATGGAACTGGCGCTCGGCTATCTCAACTACGCCATCGCGCTCGCGACCATGATCGCGCTCTATGGCGTGCTCGCGCTCGGCCTCAACCTGCAATGGGGCCTGGCGGGGCTGTTCAATGTCGGCGTGGCGGGCTTCTTCGCGGTCGGCGCCTATGTCTCGGCCATCCTGACCGCCGCCGCCTCGGACCAGCATCTGGGTGGGTTCGACTTGCCGTTCGCGGTCGGGCCGCTGGCCGCCATGATAGCCGCGGCGGCGGTCGCCTGGGCGGTCGGGCGAATCTGCATCCGGCTGCGCAGCGACTATCTCGCCATCGCCTCGATCGGCATCGCCGAGATTCTGCGCCTGGTGCTGAAGAACGAGCAATGGGCCACCAACGGCACGCGCGGCATTTCCAACATCGCGCGCCCGTTCGAGACCCTGGCCGCGCCCTGGGGGGCGCTGGCCTGGCTGGCGCTGCTGCTGGCGGTGCTGGCGGCGCTGTTCCTGCTGCTGCAGCGGGCGCAATTCTCGCCCTGGGGCCGCACCATGCGCGCCATTCGCGACAATGAGGCCGCGAGCCGGGCGGCCGGCAAGAATGTCGAGCGCTTCCGGATGCAGGCCTTCGTGCTCGGCTCCGCGCTGATGGGCCTCGGCGGCGCGCTCACCGCGCATTACTTCAAGTTCGTCGGGCCGGAGGCGACCGACACGCTGCTGACCACCTTCCTGGTCTGGGTGATGCTGATCGTCGGCGGCAGCGGCAACAATCTGGGCGCGATCGTCGGCGCGGCGGTCGTCTGGACGCTCTGGTCGGCCACCGAACTGCTGACCTTCCGCCTGGAGGGCGACTGGGTGGCCCGCGTCGGCTATGTGCGCATGTTCCTGGTCGGGCTGCTGCTGCAGATCGTGCTGCAGCGCTATGCGCGCGGCATTCTGCCGGAGCGGCTGCCGGGCGGCGGCCGCTCCGGCGGGAACGCTATTTGAGCAGCATGCCGTCGGTGACCTTGCCGCCCGAGACCGACCATTCGCCGAACACGCCGGCGACCTCGCCGCGCTCGTCGAACTCGTGGCTGCCGGCCGCGCCTTCATAGTTGATGTCCTTGCCCTCGGCGAGCAGGGCGACGGCCTTCTCCCAGTCTCCGGGGCCGACGACCTCGCCGGGCGCGTTGGACACCTCGCGCAGCGCGTCGCGGATGGCCGTGCGGTCCCTGGAGCCGGCCTTCTGGACGGCGAGGCCGATCAGCATCACCGCGTCATAGGCCTGGGCCACGAACGGCCCGGCGGCCTTGAAGTCCTCGCTCGCGCCGTAAAGCTCGTTGAAGCGGGCGAGCGAGGCGCTCTCGGCAGAGACGGGCGCGGTGCCGAAGAACATCCCCTCCAGATTTTCCGCGCCGACCGCCTCGACGATGGAATCGGACTTCATGCCGTCGCCGCCGACGAACCGCTTGAACAGGCCGCCTTCGAGCGCCTGTTTGATGATGGCGAGCCCGCTGCCGTCGGCATAGCCGATGACCACCAGCACCTCGGCCCCGCCGGCCGCCAGCGAGGCGAGCTCGGAGCGGTAGGACTGCTTCTTGTCCTCATGCGCCTGGTCGCCGGCGATTTCGCCGCCGCCGGCGGTGAAGGTCTTGCGGAAGGTGTCGGCGAGGCCGACGCCGTAATCGTTGTTGAGATAGGTGAGCGCCACCTTGTCGATGCCCTTGCCCGCCACCAGCTTGGCCATGATATGGCCCTGGAAGGCGTCCGAGGGCGCGGTGCGGAACAGGAAGTCGTTGTCCTCCAGGTCGGTGATCGCCGGCGAGGTGGAGGCGGGCGAGATCATCAGCACGCCGGCCGGCACCGCGACATTGCTCGCCGCCGGGATGGTGGCGGAGGAGCAGAGCGCGCCGGCGATGGCCACCACCTGCTCGACATTGACGAGCTTGGTGGCCGCGTCCACGGCGGTTTGCGAGTTGCAGGCGGTGTCGGCCTCGATCAGCCGCGCCGGCTCGCCGAGCACGCCGCCGCCGGCGTTCATCTCCGCCACCGCCGCGCGCTCGCCGGCGTTGATGTCCTTCACCAGGCTGACGATGGGGCCGGTGATCGCGCCGAGCGAGCCGATCGGCACCTCGGCCGCCGCAGGCAGCGCCAGCAGCGCCGCCGCGCCGACACCGAGGAATGCGTTTCGTTTCCGGGGCATGGGTCGGTCTCTCCCTGTCTGTCCATGGGTGGAGCGCGCGAGCGGCGCGCCGCCTTTTCGGATCGCCTTTCAGATAGCATGAAAGCCCGCCGGCGACGAAATGTCCCGCGTTCCGGGCGCTCCGGGCGAGGCTTGCCTTGCCACGCCCGAATCGAGGCGACATACTCCGATTGCAATCAGCGACACGGGGAGGACGCGCAGATGCGTTATCGAATGAGAGGAGCCGCGCTCGCGCTCGGCGCCGCCATGCTGGCCGGCGCCGCCGGAACGGCCTTCGCCGCGAAGGATGGCGGCGTTCTGAAGATCTACCATCGGGGCACGCCGCCCAGCGGCTCGATCCACGAGGAGGCGACGAACTCGACCCTCTCGCCCTATATGCCGGTCTTCAACAATCTCATCATCTATCGCCAGGACATCGCCAAGAACAGCCTGGAGACCATCGTGCCGGACCTGGCCGAGAGCTGGAGCTGGAACGACGACGGCACGGAGCTGACCTTCAAGCTGCGCCAGGGCGTCACCTGGCATGACGGCAAGCCCTTCACCTCGGCGGATGTCAAATGCACCTGGGACCTGGTGCAGGGCAAGGGCAAGGCCAAGCTGCGCAAGAACCCGCGCAAGGCCTGGTACAAGAACCTCGAGGAAGTCACGGTCAATGGCGACCATGAGGCGACCTTCCACCTGAAGCGCCGGCAGCCGGCCTTCATCGCGCTGCTCGCCTCGGGATATTCCCCGGTTTATCCCTGCCATGTGTCGCCGAAGAAGATGCGCACCGAGCCGATCGGCACCGGTCCGTTCAAGTTCGTGAGCCTGAAGCAGAACGAGCATGTGAAGTTCACGAAGAACGAGAACTACTGGAAGCCGGGCAAGCCGCATATGGACGCCATCGAGTGGACGATCATCAAGAGCCGTTCGACCCGCGTGCTGGCCTTCATCGCCGGCGAGTTCGACATGACCTTCAATGTCGACGTGACCGTGCCGCTGCTGAAGGATGTGCGCTCGCAGGCGCCGCACACCGTTTGCGAGCTGGTGACCACCAATGTGAGCACCAATCTCATCGTCAACCAGTTCAACCCGCCCTTCGACAATGCCGACATTCGCAAGGCGATGGTGCTGTCGATCGACCGCCAGGCCTTCATCGACATTCTGAGCGAGGGGCAGAACGAGATGGGCGGGGCGATGATGCCGCCGCCTTCGGGCGTGTGGGGCATGCCGCCCGACTTCCTGAAGACGGTCGCCGGCTTCAACCCGGACATCGAGGCCAACCGCGCCGAGGCGCGCAAGATCATGGAAGGCCTCGGCTACGGCCCCGACAACCGCCTGGAGGTCAAGGTTTCGACCCGCAATATCGCCGTCTATCGCGATCCGGCGGTGATCCTGATCGACCATCTGAAGGAGATCTATATCGACGCCGAGCTGGAGACCGTCGAGACCAGCAACTGGCACGCCAAGGTCGCCCGCAAGGACTATATGGTCGGCCTGAATCTCACCGGCGTGGGCGTCGATGACCCCGATGCGAACTTCTACGAGAACTACTCCTGCGGTTCGCAGCGCAACTATACCGGCTATTGCAACGAGGAGATGGAGGCTCTCTTCGAGAAGCAGTCGATGATGACCGACCAGGAAGAGCGCAAGAAGCTGGTCTGGGAAATCGACAAGAAGCTCCAGGAGGATGCGGCCCGGCCGATGATCTTCCATGGCAAGGCGGCGCAGTGCTGGCAGCCTTATGTCAAGGGCTTCGTCACCCATGTGAACAGCCTCTACAACAACTGGCGCATGGAAGACGTCTGGCTCGACAAATAGTCTCCGGCCTTTCGTGACGGGCGGACCGGGCGTGTCCCGGTCCGCCGCTTTCCGGTCGGCGCCCACGCGCCGCCGGCCTCTGTCGGAGATTGGGAAGGGCCCGGATCGTGAGCGCCTATCTGGTCAAACGCTTCCTGCTGATGATCCTGACGCTGGTCGGGATGTCGATCATCATCTTCGTGCTGCTGCGGCTGATGCCGGGCAATATCGCGGATATCATGTTCGACTCCGCCGGCTTCGTCGATCCGGAGGAAAAGGCGAATATCGAGCGCGAGCTCGGCCTGGACCAGCCGATTCCGGTCCAGTATTTCGACTGGATCCGGGGGCTGATCGTCTGGGACCTCGGCTATTCCTATGTGTCCGAGATGCCGGTCGTCGATGAGATCGGCCCGCGCATTCCGATCACCGCCAAGCTGGCGGGCCTGGCGCTGTTCTTCTCGGTCATCTTCGGCCTGCCGCTCGGCGTCATCAGCGCCGTGCGCCAGGACACCGCGCTCGACTACACGCTGCGCTGCATCTCGCTGAGCGGCCTTTCGCTGCCTTCCTTCTGGCTGGCGCTGCTCATCCTGATGGCCTTCGTGCAATATCTGGGCTCGATCCCGATCTACACCGACCCGCCGGAAAATCTCTGGGACGAGCTGGTGCTCTACAGCATCCCGGCGGCGGCGGTGGGCTTTCGAAGTTCGGCGCTCATCATGCGCCTCACCCGCTCCTCGATGCTGGAGGTGATGCGCCAGGACTATATCCGCACCGCGCGCTCCAAGGGGGCGAGCGACAATTCCGTCAACTATCACCACGCGCTCAAGAACGCCGTGCTGCCGGTGACCACGATCATCGGCATCGAGGCGGCCTTCCTGATCGGCGGGCTGATCATCACCGAAACCGTGTTCAACATTCCGGGCGTGGCGCATTTCCTGGTCGAGGCCATTCTGATGCGCGACTATCCGATCGTGCAGAACCTGGTGATGCTGATCGCGGTCGTGACCGTGGTTGTCAACTTCCTGGTGGACATGCTCTATGCGGTGCTGGACCCGAGGATCAAATATGCCGACTGACGCCCTTCCCGCAGCCCGCAACGGAACGCCCGCCCATGGCTGAAATCGACCACAGCGCGGAACTCGCGCGCGCCGGCGCCCATGTCACCGGGCGCTGGGGGCGGCTGATGTTCTATGCGCGCCGCTATCCGCTGGGCGCGATCGGCGCGGTCATCGTGGTGGTGTTCGTGCTGTCGGCGCTGTTCGCCGATGTGCTGGCCCCGCACGACCCGCTGCAAACCTCCGCCGCCGCCTCGCTCAACGCGCCGGGGACGGAGTTCCTGATGGGCGCCGACATGATGGGCCGCGACGTGCTGAGCCGCATCATCCACGGCGCGCGCATTTCGCTCGCGGTCGGCGTGGCGTCGATCATGCTCGGCGGGCTGATCGGCGTCGTCATCGGCCTCATGTCCGGCTATCTGCTCGGCTGGTTCGACCTGCTGATGCAACGGCTGATCGACATCATGCAGGCCCTGCCGCTGCTGGTGCTGGCGCTGGTCATGGCGGCCTCGCTCGGGCCGTCGCTGGAGAACACCGTCATCGCCATCTCGATCCCGCTGGTGCCCAATGTGGCGCGGGTGGTGCGCTCCAGCACGCTCTCGCTGCGCGAGATGCCTTTCGTCGAGGCGGCGCGCGCGGCGGGCATGAGCGAGCTGCGCGTGGCGGCGCGCCATGTGCTGCCGAACACGCTGGCGCCGCTGATCGTGCTGTTCACGGCGCAGCTGGGCTCCGCCATCCTGGTGGAGGCGTCGCTCTCCTTCCTCGGCCTCGGCGTGCCGGAGCCGCACCCCTCCTGGGGCCGGATGCTCTCGGAATCGGCGGCGGAATATGTCCGCGTCGCGCCCTGGCTGGTGATCTTCCCCGGCCTGGCGATCAGCCTCGCCGTGTTCGGCACCAATCTGTTCGGGGACGCGCTGCGCGATATCCTCGATCCCCGGCAGCGGAGTTGAGGCGGGATGACGAGCGCTAGCATGGCGGCCGGCGGGCCGGCGGCGGCGGAAGACGCCGCCCTCGAGGTCCGGGACCTGCAAACCTGGTTCTACACCCGCCAGGGCATCGTCAAGGCGGTGGATGGCGTCTCCTTCGACCTGAAGAAGGGCGAGACGCTCGGCATCGTCGGCGAGTCCGGCTGCGGCAAGAGCATCACCGCGCTCTCGGTGATGCGCCTGGTGCCCGACCCGCCGGGGCGCATCGTCGGCGGCAGCGTGGCGCTCGGCGGGCGCAACCTGCTCGATCTCGACGAGACGGCGATGCGCGGCGTGCGCGGCAACGACATCTCGATGATCTTCCAGGAGCCGATGACCTCGCTCAATCCGGTGCTGACCGTCGGCTACCAGATCGCCGAGGCGATGATCCTGCACCAGGACATGAGCCGCTCGGCGGCGGCGGCGCGCGCGGTCGAGATGCTGGACATGATGCGCATTCCGGAGCCCGCGCAGCGCGCGCGCGAATATCCCCACCAGCTTTCCGGCGGCATGCGCCAGCGGGCGATGATCGCCATGGCGCTGGCCTGCAATCCGCGCGTGCTGATCGCGGACGAGCCGACCACCGCCCTCGACGTCACCATCCAGGCGCAGATCCTCGATCTGATCGTCCGCCTGCAGCAGGAGCTCGGCACGGCCGTCATTCTGATCACCCACGATCTGGGCGTGGTGGCCGAGACGACGCAGCGCATCATCGTCATGTATGCCGGCCGCAAGGTGGAGGAGGCGGAGGTCGTGTCGCTGTTCTCCAACCCCATGCACCCCTATACGCACGGGCTGATGGCCTCGGTGCCGCGCCTCGCCATCATGAGCGGGGCGGACCCCGACGCCGCCGAGCGCCTGGAGGAGATTCCCGGAATCGTGCCGCCGCTCAACAATCTGCCGCCGGGCTGCGCCTTTGCGCCGCGCTGCCGCTTCGCCGACGACCGCTGCCGGGCGGAATATCCCCCCTACCGGGAGAAGCAGCCGGGCCACTGGGCGGCCTGCTGGCATTCCGAGCGCCTGTTCGGAGCGGGCCGGTGAGCGCGCCCGCGGAAGCCCGCGCCGAAGCGCCGGTGCTGGAGGTCTCCGGCCTCAAGAAGCATTTTCCGGTGAAGAAGGGGCTGCTCTCGCGCCAGACCGGCAAGGTCTATGCGGTCGATGGCGTCTCCTTCGAGATCGGGCGCGGCGAGACGCTCGGCCTGGTGGGCGAGTCCGGCTGCGGCAAGTCCACCGTCGGGCGCACCGTGCTCCGCCTGCTGGACCCGACCGAGGGCACGATCCGCCTCAACGGGCGCGATGTGACCCGGCTCGGCAAGGCCGAGATGCGCAGCGTGCGCCGCGAGATGCAGATCATCTTCCAGGACCCCTATTCCTCGCTCAATCCGCGCATGTCGGCCGGCGATATCGTCGGCGAGCTGCTGCGCGTCCACGATCTGGGCGACGCCGCCTGGCGGCGGGAGCGGGTGGCGGAGCTGTTCGAGCGGGTGGGGCTGAGCCGCGCGCAGATGGACAGCTTTCCGCACGAGTTCTCCGGCGGCCAGCGCCAGCGCATCGGCATCGCGCGCGCGCTCGCGCTCAATCCGCAGATGATCGTCGGCGACGAGCCGGTCTCGGCGCTCGACGTCTCGATCCAGGCCCAGGTCATCAATCTGCTGATGGACCTGCAGCAGGAGTTCGAGCTTTCCTATCTGTTCGTGGCGCACGATCTGGCGGTGGTGGAGCATATCAGCCACCGCATTGCGGTGATGTATCTCGGGCGCATCGTGGAATATACCGACAAGCGCACCCTGTTCACCGACCCGCAGCATCCCTACACCGAGGCGCTGCTGTCTGCGGTGCCGATCCCGGACCCGCGCCTCCGGCGCAAGAAGCTGGTGCTGCAAGGCGATGTGCCGAGCCCGATCCAGCCGCCGTCCGGCTGCCACTTCCACACCCGCTGCCCCTACGCCGAGGAGCGCTGCCGCCTCGAGTCTCCCCCCTTGCGAGAAATCGCCCCCGGCCACCAGGTCGCCTGCCACCTCCGCTGAAGCGCGGCGGGCGGGCTATGCCCGGCGCATGGCCCGTCAGGGCATCCGTTATGATATGTTGACCGACCTCATTGGGGGAGCGGGTCCTTTGGAGCGCATGGCGGTAGAGCACAGCGTCGGCAGCATGGGGTCGCGCTGCACGCGCATGCAGTTCCCCCCGGCGGACGTTCCTCTCCTGGCGAGACTGGACTGGGGCCGGATTGCGAGGCGGGTGTTCATCGACCCGGTGAGCGGCGTCATCGCGCTGATGTCGCCCTCGTCGATCCATGAGCAATATGCGTGGGGCGCCGGGCTGACCGTTATCGCGATGAGCGACCGGCTCGGACTTCAGGTGGTGACCCTGGGCGCCACGCGCTGGCGCGGCCCGGACGACCCGCAGGGCAGCGGGGCGGAGCCCGATGTCTGCTTCTATCTGGGCGAGAAGGCGGACCGACGCATCGCGGCGCGCCGCCGGGGAGAACAGGCGCTGGAGGCGTTCGAACGGAGCACGCCGCCCGACCTGGTGATCGAGGTGGAGCGCAGCAAGGGAGACCGGGACAAGCCCGCCTTCTACCGGCGCCTCGGCATCCCGGAAATGTGGCGGCTCGACATAGCGGGGGACACGGCCGAAGCGGTTTTGCTGGAACTCCAGGCTGCGGGCGCTCCCGCTGTGCTGGCGTCATCCCGCGTGCTGCCGGCGGCGACCCCGGCGCTCATCCTCGAAGCGCTCGAACTCGCCGTCGATAACCGCCGCCCGGAACTCCAGGCGCTGATCGCCGCCCGGATGCCGGGACGAGCGCCGGGAATCCGTCCGTAGCGGCCATCGCCAAGCGGTCGGGCGAAGCCGCTGGACGGCTCTTGCGAAAGGCGGCAGGCTGAGGGGCAGCAACCCGAGACGGAACTGCAAGCCCATGCCCGCCGACACGCCGACGCGCCAGATCGCCCTGGTCGCCTTTCTCCAGGCGCAGAACTGCTCCACCCTGCCCGCCGCCTGGCGCCACCCGGAGGCGCGGCTCGACTTCATGTCGCCCGACTATTACCGCGACCTCGCCCGCCTGCTGGAGCACGGCAAGTTCGACATCGGCTTCTTCGACGACCGCCTCGCCATGCCGGACATGTTCGGCAAGGATCACGCGCACACGGTCGAGCATGGCATTCGCTGCGTGAAGATGGACCCGATCGTCACGCTGATGGCGATGGGCATGGCGACCGAGCGGCTCGGCCTCGGCGCCACCTGCTCCACCACCTATTACGATCCCTTCCATGTCGCGCGCCTCTTCTCCACGCTGGACCTGATGTCCAACGGCCGCGCGGCCTGGAATGTGGTGACCTCGGTCAACGAGAACGAGGCGCTCAATATGGGCCGCGACGGCGTGACCGAGCACGATCTGCGCTACGACCGCGCCGACGAGTTCATGGAGGTGGTGCACGGCCACTGGGACGCCTGGGAGGACGATGCGCTGCTGCTCGACCGGGAAGGCCGGCGCTTCGCGGACGCGGACAAGGTGCACAGGCTCGACCATGAGGGCCGCTTCTTCAACTCGCGCGGGCCGTTCACCGTGCCGCGCTCGGACCAGGGCCATCCGGTGGTCATCCAGGCCGGCCAGTCGGGGCGCGGACGGCGCTTTGCGGCGCGCTGGGGGGAGCTCATCTTCGTCGCCTATCCGAGCCTCGCGGCCGCGAAGCCGGCCTACAAGGCGCTGAAGGAGGATTGCGCCGCCCACGGACGCGATCCGGACGCCATGAAGATCGCCTCGCTGTTCTATCCGATGGTCGGCGCGACCCGCATGGAGGCCGAGGACAAGCGCGCGCTTTACGACACGCTGCCCAACGAGATGGACCAGCTCTCGCTGCTCTCCGAGGCGCTCAACTACGACTTCGCGCGCAAGGGCATGGACGAGGCGTTCAGCGACGAGGAGATGGCCGGCCTGACGGGCATGCAGTCCATGCGCGACCGCGCCGTGCAGGTGACCGGCAATCCCAACCCGACCGTGCGCGATTTCATGACCGCCACCGGGCGCGGCCTGCTGAACGACCCCTGGGTCGGCGGGCCGAAGGAGATCGCCGACCGCATGGAGGAGTTTTTCGAGGAGCGCGGCGCGGACGGCTTCGTCATCGGCGCGACGCACTTCCACGGCACGTTCGAGGATTTCGTGCAGCATGTCGTGCCGGAGCTGCAGAAGCGCGGCCTTTATCGCAAGGACTATACCGGCCCGACGCTCCGCGACCATCTGGGCCTCGCCCGCCCGGCGCCGGGCGCCTGGCGACACTGAGCGCTCCGGGGCGCGGGAGGGGACCGCCCGTCCGTTCAGCCAGCCGGTTCGACCTGGCCCACCGGGGCAGGGTTCATCGGCGCGTGCCCCGGCTCCGCCGCCAGCCGGGCGAGCCAGGCCCGGACCGCGGGATAGTCGCCGAGCGCGAAGCCGCCTTCCTCCGCCACATGGGTGTAGGCGTAGAGCGCGATGTCGGCGACGGTCATGCTCTCGCCGACGAACCAGTCCGAGGCCCGCAGCCGCTGCTCCATGATGGCGAGCGCGGCCCGCCCGTTCGCCTGGCGCCCCGGCAGCTCGGCCCTTTGCGCCTCGGTCATCTCCATATGCCGGAGCCAGTGGCGCGCGACCGCGATATAGGGCTCGTGGCTGTATTGCTCGAAGAACATCCATTGCAGCGCCTCGGCCCGCGCGAGGCGGTCCGACGGCAGGAAGCGGGTGCCCTCGGCGAGGTAGAAGAGGATCGCGTTCGACTCGGCCAGATGCCGGCCGTCCTCGAGCTCCAGCACCGGGATGCGCCCGTTGGGATTGCGGGCCAGGAATTGCGGCGTGCGGCTCTCGCCCTTCATGATGTCGATCTCGACGCGCTCATAGGCCCGGCCCAGATGGGCGAGCAGCAGGCGCGGCTTGTAGCCGTTGCCGGACAGGCGGTTGTCGTAAAGGCGCAGCATGGGGCGGCGTTTCTCCGGGCTCTCGGGGCAGGGGTCCGGAGCATCGCGCCCATGGCGGCCCGCCGGCGAGTGGCGCAATCGCCAGATAGCGGTAAGATCGCGCCATGTCCGGGCCGGCCCGCCATTCCACCGTCGTCGCCATCGCCTATGACGGGCTGTGCACCTTCGAGTTCGGCTGCGCCTATGAGGTGTTCGGCCTGCCCCGGCCCGAGCTCGACCGGCCCTGGTATCGCTTCCGGGTGTGCGCGGCGGAGCCGGGGCCGCTTGCGGCCGCCGGCGGGCTGGCGGTCGCCGCGCCGCACGATCTCGGCCTCATCGACCGGGCCGATACGGTGATCGTGCCCGGCTGGCGGGGGCTGGATGCGCCGGCGCCGGCGGCCCTGCTGGAGGCGCTCGCGCGCGTGCCGGCGCGCGGCGGGCGGCTGGTCTCGATCTGCTCCGGCGCCTTCGTGCTGGCGGCGGCCGGGGTTCTGGACGGGCGGCGCGCGACCACCCACTGGCGCTATGCCGGGGCGCTGGCCCGGCGCTTCCCGCAAGTGCGGGTGGAGCCCGACATGCTCTATGTCGAGGACGGGCCGGTGCTGACCTCCGCCGGCAGCGCCGCCGGGCTCGATCTCTGCCTGCATATCGTGCGCCGCGACCATGGCGCGGCCGTCGCCAATATCGTCGCCCGCCGGCTGGTGCTGGCCCCGCATCGCGATGGCGGCCAGCGCCAGTTCGCGCCCATGCCGGTCGCCTCCGAAGGCGGCAGGCTGGCGGCGTTGCTCGACTGGCTGGCCGAGCATCTCGGCGAGCCGCTGACGGTGGCCGACATGGCCCGCCGGGCCGGCATGAGCCCGCGCACCTTCCAGCGCCGCTTCCGGGAGGCCGTCGGCGCCACGCCCGGCGACTGGCTGATCCGCCAGCGCATCGCGCTCGCCCGCCATCTGGCGGAGACCACCGACCTGCCGATGGAGCGCATCGCGACCCGCTGCGGCTTCGGCGCCGTCGAGACGCTGCGCTACCACTTCCGGCGGCTGGTGGGCGCCACGCCGGCGCGCTATCGCCGGAGCTTCGCCCGGGGGCGGGACGGGGCCTGAGCGGGCGCGAGTTGCCCCCCAAGGGCCTTCTCGACTATACCGCGCCCTTTCCGGGTCTCGGGATGTTCCCCCATGAGCGACAACCGCCTCTGGCTGTTCGACACCACCTTGCGCGACGGCGCCCAGACGCAGGGCGTGGATTTCAACATCGCCGACAAGGCGGCGATCGCGCGCGAGCTGGATGCGCTCGGCATCGACTATGTGGAAGGCGGCTGGCCGGGGGCCAACCCGACCGATGACGGCTTCTTCGAGGCCCCGCCCCGGCTCTCGCGGGCGCGGCTCACCGCCTTCGGCATGACGCGCCGCGCGGGCCGCTCCGCCGCCAACGATCCCGGCCTCGCCGCCACGCTCGCCGCCCGCGCCGACAGCGTCTGCCTGGTCGGCAAGGCCCATGCGCGCCACGCCGAGGCGGCGCTCGGCGTCTCGCTGGACGAGAATCTGGCGATGATCCGGGACTCGATCGCCGAGATCGTCCGGCGCGGCAAGGAGGCGCTGTTCGACGCCGAGCATTTCTTCGACGGCTTCCGGGCCGACCCCGACTATGCGCTGAAAGCGCTGGAGGCGGCGCTGGAAGCCGGGGCGCGCTGGGTCGTGCTCTGCGACACCAATGGCGGCGCGCTGCCGCATGAGGTCGAGGCGGCGGTCGGGCGGGCGCTCGAGGCCGCGCCGGGCGAGAAGCTCGGCATCCATGCGCATAACGACACCGGCAACGCCGTCGCCAACACGCTGGCGGCCGTGCGCGCCGGCGCGCGCCAGGCGCAGGGCACGCTGAACGGCCTCGGCGAGCGCTGCGGCAACGCCGATCTGGTGACGCTCTTGCCGACGCTCATGCTCAAGCTCGGCTACGAGACCGGCGTGGCCCCGGAGGGGCTGGCGCGCCTGACGCAGCTCTCGCGCGCCTTCGACGAGCGGCTGAACCGCCCCTCGAACCGCCATGCGCCCTATGTCGGCGCCTCGGCCTTCGCGCACAAGGCCGGCCTGCATGTCTCGGCGGTGGAGAAGGATCCGAGCTTCTACGAGCATGTGCCGCCGGAGACGGTCGGCAATGCGCGCCAGATCCTGGTCTCGGACCAGTCCGGGCGGGCCAATATCCTGGCGCGCATCCGCGAGACCGGCCTCGAGGTCGATCGCGACGACCCGCGCGTCGCCCGCCTGGTCGATCTGGTCAAGGAGCGCGAGTTCGAGGGCTACGCCTATGACGGCGCGGCGGCGAGCTTCGAGCTGCTGGCGCGGCGGATGCTGGGCGATGTGCCGGACTACTGGGTGCTGGAGAGTTTCCGCGTCACCGACGAGCGGCGCGTCAACGCCAGGGGCGAGACGATCACCATGTCCGAGGCGGTGGTGAAGCTCTCCGTCGATGGCCGCCGGTCGATGGAGGTGGCGGAGGGCAACGGGCCGGTCAACGCGCTCGACCGGGCGCTGCGCCAGGCGCTGCTGCCCTCCTATCCGGCGCTGGCGGAGGTGCGGCTGACCGACTATCGCGTGCGCATCCTGAGTCCCGGCGACGGCACCGCCGCCTTCCCCCGCGTGCTGATCGAGAGCTCCGACGAGACCGGCGCGCGCTGGACCACGGTCGGCGTCTCCGGCAATATCGTCAACGCGTCCTACGAGGCGCTGAACGACAGCCTGACCTGGAAGCTGCTCTCGCTCGCCGGCCGGTGAGCCGCCCGCCGGTCATCCTGCTGGCCCGCCCGCAGCTGGGCGAGAATATCGGCATGGCGGCGCGGGCGATGCTGAATTGCGGCCTGGACGAGCTGCGGCTGATCGCGCCGCGCGACGGCTGGCCCAACCCGGCGGCGCGGGCGACGGCCGCCGGGGCCGATGCGGTGATCGAGGGCGCGCGCGTCTTCGACAGCGCCGAGGAGGCCGTGGCCGACCTGCAGCTGGTGCTGGCGGCGACGGCGCGCCGGCGCGATGTGGAGAAGCCGGTGCTGACCCCGCGCGCGGCGGCGGCGCGGCTGCGCGCGGAGGGCGCACGCGCCGGGTTGCTGTTCGGGCCGGAGCAGAGCGGCCTCGACAATGACGAGCTCGGCCTGGCGGCGGCGGTGGTGGAAGCGCCGCTCAACCCGGCCTTCCCCTCGCTCAACCTGGCCCAGGCGGTGCTGCTGCTGGCCTGGGAGTGGCGCATGGCCGGCCCGCCGCCGGCCCCGCCTCCGCCGAGCGCGCTCGCCACCGGGGCCGAGTTCGAGGGCTTCTGGCGCCATCTCGACGGCGCGCTCGACGCCGCCGGCTATTATCGCGAGGCGAAGCTCAAGGTGACCGTGCAGCGCAATCTGCGCGCCCTCTTCGCCCGCGCCGGCCTGACCGCCCAGGAAGTCCGCACCCTGCGCGGCGTCATCGCCCGCCTCACCGGCGGCGGGAGAAGAGGAGGATCATGATCATCCAGCGACAGGAACTCGACCGGGGCGAAGTGGATCTGTCGGAGATCGTCCATGGCGAACGTCAGACGCCCATTCACCCCGGGGAGATATTGGCGCAGGAGTTCCTGATGCCGATGGGCCTTGGCATATCGGAACTGGCGCAAGCTCTGCGCGTTCCGCCAGCAGAGCTGAACGAGATCGCCCAGGGCCGACGCGCCATCGCGACCGACACGGCCCGGCGCCTCGCTCGCCATTTCGGAACCACGTCCGAATTCTGGACCGGCCTCCAGTCCCGCTACGATCTGGAGGCCGCCGCCCGCCGGGACCGCTGAACGGCGCGACGGGCCGTCAGGCCATTCCCAAGCGCACCAGATCTTCGCGATACAAGGCCTCTCGAGCCAGCCAAAATCTGGAAGTCGAGCCCAGAACGCGCGCCAGCCGAACCGCGGCGTTTTTGGTGATCACAGCCTCGCCATCGAGGAGCCGGCGGACATGTTGGACACTGTAGCGAAGGCGGGCAGCCAACTCGGTCTCCGACCAGCCATATTCTTCCATCAGGTCGCGGATCGTGTCGCCGGGCGGGGACACCCAATCCGGTTCGAACGGGGCATCCAGATCGGTCATGCGGCGTCTCCTTGGTTCGGGCCGATCGAGACCGGCAAGGCTCACTCCAGGCCCATCAGGCTGCGGGCGAAGTCCTGGGGGGCGAAGGGGTGGAGGTCTTCGGGGGCTTCGCCGACGCCGACGGCGTGGACCGGCAGGCCGAAGCTTTCCGCCAGCGCCACCACCACCCCGCCGCGCGCCGAGCCGTCCAGCTTGGTCACCACCAGGCCGGTCACCGCCGCCATGTCGCGGAAGGCGCGCACCTGCTGCAGGGCGTTCTGGCCGGTGGTGGCGTCCAGCGTCAGCAGCGTGTCGTGCGGGGCGTCTCGGTCCTGCCTGGCGAGCACCCGCCGGATCTTCGCGAGCTCGTCCATCAGGTTGGCCTTGTTGTGCAGCCGTCCGGCCGTGTCGATCAGCAGGATGTCGGTCCCCTCGCGAAGCGCCTCCGCGTGCGCGTCGAACACCAGCCCGGCGGCGTCCGCCCCGGTCTGGCGCGCCACCACCGGCGCGCCGACGCGCTCTCCCCAGAGCTGCAACTGCTCCACCGCAGCGGCGCGGAACGTGTCGCCCGCCGCCAACATCACCGAGCGGCCCTCGCCCCGGAAGCGATGCGCCAGCTTGCCGATGGTGGTGGTCTTGCCGGTCCCGTTCACGCCCACCACCAGCACGACATGCGGGCGCCTCGCCGCATCCGGCTCCAGCGGGCGCGCCACCGGCTCCAGCAGGGCGGCGATCTCGTCGGCCAGCGCGCCGCGCACCTCCTCGCCCGTGACCTCCTTGCCGAAGCGCGTCTGCGCGAGGCCGGCGGTCAGCCGCGCCGCCGTCGCGGGGCCGAGATCGGCCATGATGAGCAGATCTTCCAGTTCCTCCAGCGCCTCATCGTCGAGCCGCCGGCGCGCGAAGACGCCGGCAATGCCCTGGGCGAGCCGGTCGGAAGAGCGCGCCAGCCCACGTTTCAGCCGTTCGAGCCAGCTCACGCCGCCAGCGCCTCCGCCACCAGGCGCCCGGCCTCGACACCGCGAACCCGCGCGCGCCGCACTGCGCCCGCGGGACCTTCCGGCGAGGCCTCCTCCGGCGGGGCCATGCCCTCCAGCCGCACCGGCGCGAACTGTTCCGTGCGCCCGAAGCCCGCGCGCTCGACCGCCACCCGCTCCTCGCAGCCGAGCCGGCTTTCCAGGAAGCGCTGCGCCGCCGCCTCGCCGGCCTGCCGCAGCCGCCGCGCGCGCTCGCGCCGCACCGGGACCGGCAGCTGCGGCATGCGCGCCGCCGGCGTGCCGCTGCGCGGCGAATAGGGAAACACATGCAGCCAGGTGAGCGGCGCGGCCTCCACCAGATCGAGGCTGTTGGCGAACATCGCCTCGCTTTCGGTCGGGAAGCCGGCGATCAGGTCCGCGCCGAAGACGATCTCCGGGCGCGCCGCCCGCAGCCGGGCGCAGAGCGACAGCACATCGCCGGCCAGATGGCGGCGCTTCATGCGCTTCAGGATCAGATCGTCGCCGGCCTGGGCCGAGAGATGCAGATGCGGCATCAGCCGGGGCTCCTCGGCCAGCAGGCGGAAGAGCTCCTCGTCGATCGCAGCCGGGTCGAGCGAGGAGAGCCGGAGCCGGCGGAGCTCGGGCAGCCGGGCGAGCAGCTGGCCGACCAGCGCTCCCAGTCGGGGCGCGCCCGGCAGGTCCGCCCCCCAGGAGGCGATATCGACGCCGGTCAGCACGATCTCGACCGCGCCGGCCGCCAGCAGGCGCCGCGTCTGGGCCACCACCTCGTCCGGGGGCGCGCTGCGGTTCGGGCCGCGCCCGAAGGGGATGATGCAGAAGGTGCAGCGATGGTCGCAGCCCTGCTGCACCTGCACGAAGGCGCGCGCCCGCCCGCCGAAGCCGTCTAGCAGGTGGCCCGCCGTCTCGCGCACGCTCATGATGTCGCCCGCCATGAGGGCGGGCGCCCCGGGGGCCCAGGCGGCGGCCTCCAGCTTCTCCCGGTTGCCGACCACGCGATCGACCTCCGGCATGGCGAGCCAGCGTTCGGGCGCGATCTGCGCCGCGCAGCCGGTCACCACGATCCGGGCCTCGGGCCGCTCGCGCCGCGCCTTGCGGATCGCCTGGCGCGCCTGGCGCTCGGCCTCGGCCGTCACCGCGCAGGTGTTGAACACCACCAGGTCCCCGCGGTCGGCCGCGAGCCGGCGCATGGCTTCCGACTCCCAGGCGTTGAGGCGGCAGCCGAAGGTGACGATCTGCGTTGTCATGATGCGGCGGGAAGTTCGCCGTGGAAGCTGACCGTGGCGGGGCCGGTCATCACCAGATGGCCGTCTTCGGCCCGCCATTCGACGGTGAGCGCGCCGCCGTCGAGGAGAACGGTCATCTCCCGCTCGCCGAGGCCCCGGCGCACGGCGGCGGTGACGGCCGCGCAGGCCCCGGTGCCGCAGGCGCGCGTCAGCCCGACGCCGCGCTCCCAGACGCGGAGCCGCATGGCGTCGCGTCCCGTCATCCGGGCGACGCCGACATTGGCGCGTTCGGGAAAGAGCGGGTCGTGCTCCACCTTCGGCCCCCAGCGCTCCATCTCCACCTCCTCGCCCCCGGCGAGGAAGAAGGTGGCGTGCGGATTTCCGATATTGGCGGCCGCCGGCGTGCGCAGCGGCCCGTGCGCGAGATCGAGCCAGAGCGTGTCGGCCGGGGCGCGGAGCGGAATCTCGTCCCAGGCGAAGCGCGGGCGCCCCATATCGATCCGCACCAGACCGTCCCCGGTACGCTCGGCCCGGAGCGTCCCGGCGACGGTCTCGACGGCCACGCGCTCCCGGCCCGACTCCTCGAACAGCAGCGCAGCGACGGCGCGCGCGCCATTGCCGCAGGCCTCGACCTCGCCGCCATCGGCGTTGCGGATTTCCATGAACACATCGCCGCCCCCGGCCGGCGGGCGCATCACCATGAACTGGTCGCAGCCGATGCCGGTGCGCCGGTCCGCCAGCCGGCGATAGTCGTCGTCCGCCCAGCCGATCGGCCGGTCGCGCGCATCCAGCACGACGAAATCGTTGCCAAGCCCGTGCATCTTGACGAAGGGAACGCCCATCTGTCTCCCCGCCGCCGCCTCCGGCGCATCCAGCGCTTATCTAGGCCGGGCGCGCCTGCGAGGCAATGGCGGGCCGTCGTTCGATTCGCAAGAAGCGGGCCCCGCCGCTCACACCAGCAGCGCCACGCCGTCATGGCCGGGGTCGGCGCCGCCGTCGAGGCGGCCGTCCGGCAGGAGGCGGACGCCGTGCACGGCGGCGAAGCCGAAGGTGAGCGGGCTGCGGATCACCTCATAGCCCATCGCCGCCAGCGGCTCCACGACATAGCCCGGAATGCGGTTCGAGATGTCGATGGCGTTCGAGGTGGCGGAGAAGCGCGGCGCCGACACCGCCTCGGTCATGGTCATGCCATGGTCCAGCACGTTCAGGATCGCCTGCGTCACGCCCATGGCGATCTGCGTGCCGCCCGGCGCGCCCAGCGCCAGACAAGGCCGCTCGCCCTCGAAGACGATGGTCGGGCAGAGCGAGGAGAAGCGGCTCTTGCCGGGCGCGATCGACCCCGCCCGGCCGGGACGCGGATCGAACACGCCCATGCAGCCGTTATACATGAAGCCCAGCCCCGGCGTGATGACGCCGGACGGCATGCCGAGCGAATGCGTCATGGTGACGATGCCGCCCTCGCGGTCGATCGCCACCACATGGGTGGTGTCCGCCGGCTCCGCCGCGAGGCGCTCGACCGAGGCGCGCTCGCCGCGCTCGATCTCGGCGGCCAGCGCGCGGCCGTATTCCCTGGAGATCAGCCGGTCGAGCGGCACGTCGTAGAAGGCCGGGTCGCCGACATGGGCGTCCTTGTCGCGCGTCGCGCGCTTCATCGCCTCGCCGACGATGCGCAGATAGTCGGTGCTGTTGTGGCCGATCGCCGCCAGATCGAAATGCTCCAGCTGGTTCAGCATCTGCAGCACCTGCACGCCGCCGCCGGGCGGGCGGTTGGACGCCACCCGCCAGCGGCGATAGTCGGTGCGGATCGGCTCGGTCGTCGCCGTGCGATAGGCGGCGAGGTCGGCGGCGGTCATCAGCCCGCCATTGGCGCGCATGTCGGCGTCGATCTCCTCGGCGATCTCGCCGGTGTAGAAGATGTCGGCCCCGCCCCGGGCGATGCGCTCCAGCGTGCGCGCCATGTCGGGATTGACGACGCGCTCGCCGACGCCCTTCAGGCGTCCGTCCTCGTGGAAATAGACCGCCCGCCCGGTTTCGGAGAAGGCGTTGCGCTCGCGGTTGGCGGTGCGGCCCATCTGCTCCGTCTGCCGCCACCAGAAATCGACATGCGGGCGCACGACGAAGCCCTCGCGGGCCCGGGCGATCGCCGGCGCGCAGATATCCGCCCAGTCCCAGCTGCCGAAGCGCTCGACGGCCTCGTAAAAGGCCTTGAGCGCGCCCGGCGTGGTGATCGAGCGGTAGCCGACATCGTTGACCCGGCCCTTCAGGATGAAGCCGAAGCCGTCGCGCGCCTCGCCCTCGATCAGATGCTCCCACATGGCCGGATCGGCGGCCAGCGGCGTCTTGCCATGGAAGTCGATGCAGCAATGCGCGCCCGCCGTCGGCAAATAGAGATGGCAGGAGCCGAAGCCGGCGATGCCGCACATCTGCGGATCGACCACGCCCTGCACCAGGGCGGCGGCGATGGCGGCGTCGATGGCGTTGCCGCCCCGTTGCAGCACGCGCGCGCCGGCTTCGGCGGCCTCCGGCTGGGCGGCGACGATCATGGCGGGGCGGGTCATGGCGTTCTCTCCTGTCGGGAGCTGGAGCGTAACCCGAGAGCGGAGTTCGCGGCGAGAGCGAGGATGATGATCGCGCCGGCCGCCAGCACGCCGGGCGTCGGCGCCTCGCCCACGCCGAGCCAGACCCAGAAGGAGCCGAGCACCGTCTCCAGCAGGATCAGCAGCCCGACCTCGGCGGCCGGCAGATAGCGCGGGCCGACGCTGATCAGGCCGATCGCGACCGGCAGCACCAGCCCCGCCAGCAGCAGCATCCAGAGCGCGCCCTCGGTCGAGAGCGAGAAGGGCGCGGCCAGCGGCAGCGCCAGCAGCGCGGCGACGAGATTGCCCCAGATCGGGATCGGCAGGGTGCTGGTCCCCCGCACCGAGCGCAGCATCACCAGATAGGTGGCGAACCCGACGGTCGCCGCCGCCGCGCAGAGATTGCCGGCGAAGCGCCCGCCCTCCAGATCGTCGGCGAAGATGATGGCGACGCCGCCCGCCACCGCGAGCGCCGCCACCCGGGTGCGCAGCGCCGCCGGCTCGCCCAGAATCACCCGCCCCAGCAGGGCCGCCACCAGCGGCGCGCCCGCGACCACCACCAGCACATTGGCGACGGCGGTCAGCGACAGCGCCCAGATGAAGCCGAAATTGGTGACCGTCAGCAGCCCCGCCGCCAGCATCCGGCGGCGGCCGAGGCGGAAGATGTTGCGCAGCCCCGCGCGGCCCTCCACGACGGCGATGATGACCGCGATGCCGAGCGCCAGGCCGAGGCCGCGCCAGAACACCATGGTCCAGGGATCGGCGGCGATCAGCCGGATGAGCAGCGTGTCCGGCGTGATCGCCAGCACGCCGGCGAGCGTCAGCAGCAGGCCGCGCGCATATCGCGAGCGTATGGGCAAAGAGGGTCGCCCGGCCCGTCAGCGACCCTCGGGAGGGTCAGGCCGCGTCGAGCTGCGCGTCGTCGTCCCGCTCCTGGACGGGGCCGCTGTCCTGGCCCTTGGCCTCCGGGTCGCGGTCCACCAGCTCGATGATCGCCATCGGCGCCATGTCGCCCTTGCGGAAGCCGGCCTTCAGCACCCGCGTATAGCCGCCCGGACGGTCGGCGTAGCGCTCGCGGAGCGTGGAGAACAGCTTGGCGACCATGGCGTCGTCGCGCAGGCGCGCAAAGGCCCGGCGGCGGGCGTGCAGCCCGTCGCGCTTGGCCAGCGTCACCAGCCGCTCGACCACCGGGCGCAGATCCTTGGCCTTGGGCAGGGTGGTGCGGATCTGCTCATGCTTGATGAGCGCATTCGCCATGTTGGCGAACATCGCCTTGCGGTGGGCCGAGCTCCGGTTGAGCCGACGCCCCTGTTTGCGGTGGCGCATCGCCCCCTTGCCTCCTCAGATCAGAATGGCCCGTCCAGGGTCTTGGCGAGTTCCTCGATATTTTCCGGCGGCCAGTTCGGCACTTCCATGCCGAGGTCCAGGTCCATGTCCTTCAGCAGTTCCTTGATCTCGTTCAGGGATTTCCTGCCGAAATTCGGCGTGCGCAGCATCTCGCTCTCGGTCTTCTGCACCAGGTCGCCGATATAGATGATATTGTCGTTCTTCAGGCAGTTGGCGGAGCGCACCGAGAGTTCCAGCTCCTCCACCTTGCGCAGCAGATAGTGGTTGAAGGGCAGGTCGAGCACCCGGCCCTCCGCCGGGCGCTGCAACTGCTCCTCGAAATTGACGAAGAGCTGCAGCTGGTCCTGGAGGATGCGCGCGGCGTAGGCGACGGCGTCCTCCGGCGACACGGAGCCGTCGGTCTGCACATCGAGCAGCAGCTTGTCATAGTCGGTGGCCTGGCCGACCCGCGTCTGCTCCACCCGGTAGGCGACCTGGCGCACGGGGCTGTAGATCGCGTCGATCGGGATGACGCCGATCGCGGCGTCTTCCGGCCGGTTCTCCGCCGCCGGCACATAGCCCTTGCCGCTGTCGACGGTCATCTCCATGCGCAGGCTCGCGCCGTCGTCGAGCGTGCAGATCACCAGGTCCGGGTCCATGATCTCGATGTCGGCGCTCGCCTGGATGCGCGCGGCCGTCACCGCGCCCGGCCCCCTGGCCTCCAGCGTCATGCGCCGCTCGCCCTCGGAGAACTTGCGCAGCGCCAGGCTCTTCACGTTCAGCACGATTTCCGTCACGTCCTCGCGCACGCCCGGAATGGAGGAGAACTCGTGCAGCTGGCCGTCGATCTGCAGCTTGGTGACGGCCGCGCCTTGCAGCGAGGACAGCATCACCCGGCGCAGCGCATTGCCGAGCGTGATGCCGAAGCCCCGCTCCAGCGGTTCGGCCGAGATCGTGCCCGAGCGGCGCGGATCGCCGCCCGGCTGCATCTCGACCTTGCTCGGCTTGATCAGGTCTTGCCAGTTCTTCTGCGTGAAGGATGCGGTCATCGCTTCGACTCAATCCCGGCCGGAAAGCCCGGCCCGTTGGTGGTTTCGCGGGGGGTGGGGGAGGCGCGTCAGACCCGCCGGCGTTTGGGCGGGCGGCAGCCATTATGCGGGATCGGCGTCACATCGCGGATCGAGGTGATGGTGAAGCCGGCGGCCTGCAGGGCGCGCAGCGCCGACTCGCGCCCCGAGCCGGGGCCGCGCACATTCACGTCGAGCGTGCGCACGCCGTGCTCCTGCGCCTTGCGGGCGCAGTCCTCGGCGGCGATCTGCGCCGCGAAGGGCGTCGATTTGCGCGAGCCCTTGAAGCCCTGCCCGCCGGCCGACGACCAGGCGATGGCGTTGCCCTGGATGTCGGTGATGGTGATCAGGGTGTTGTTGAATGTGGCGTTCACATGCGCGACGCCGGACGAAATGTTCTTGCGCTCGCGCCTGCGCACGCGCGTGGCGGCAGGTCTCGCCATGCTCAGCCGGTCCCCCTGGTGCTATTTCTTCTTGCCTGCGATCGGCCGCGCCTTGCCCTTGCGGGTGCGCGCATTGGTGTGGGTGCGCTGGCCGCGCACCGGCAGGCCCTTGCGATGGCGCTGGCCGCGGAAACAGCCCAGATCCATCAGCCGCTTGATGTTCATCGCGACCTCGCGCCGGAGGTCGCCCTCGACCATATAGTCGCGGTCGATGGTCTCGCGGATGCGGATCACCTGATCCTCGGTCAACTGGTTGACGCGCTGGTCCGGCGGCACGTTCGCCTTCTCGCAGATCTCGCGGGACTTGGTGCGACCGATGCCGTGGATGTAGGTCAGGGAGATCTCGACATGCTTCTGCGTCGGGATGTTGACGCCTGCGATTCGCGCCACTCCAGGGTCTCCTTATCGGCTTGAAGGCTGCAACGGAGCTTCATGCCCGATGCGGCCGTGAGAGTCAAGCACGCTCGCCCGCCGCATCGACGCCGAGCGCCGCGTCGATCTGTCCGGCCACCTCGTCGATCGGCGCCAGGCCATCGACCCGGCGAAGCTGGCCCCGGGCCTCGTAGAAGGGCAGGATGGGCGCCGTCTGCTCGCGATAGGCCCGCAGCCGGTCGCGCACCGTGGCGGCGTTGTCGTCCGCCCGGCGGTGGAACTCGGTGCCGCCGCAGCGGTCGCAGCGCTCCGCCTTCGCCGGCGGCTTGAAGCGGTCGTGATAGCCCTCGCCGCAGCCGGCGCAGGTGAAGCGGCCCGAGATGCGCTCGACCAGCACCTCCTCGTCGATCTCCAGCAGGATCGCCGCCTGGAGCGTGCGCCCCTTTGCCTCCAGCAGCGCGTTCAGCGCCTCCGCCTGGGCTTCGGTGCGGGGAAAGCCGTCCAGGATGAAGCCGGGCCGGCAGTCGTCGGCGTCGATGCGCTCGGAGATAATCGCCGTCATGATGTCGTCCGGCATCAGCGCGCCGGATTTCATCACCGCATCCGCCTCGGCGCCGAGCGGCCCGCCGGCCGCCACCGCCGCGCGCAGCATGTCGCCGGTGGAGAGCTGGGGCAGTCCGTATGTCCCGGTCAGCCGCCTGGCCTGCGTGCCCTTGCCCGCCCCCGGAGGGCCCAGCAGGATCAGGATCATCGTCGCCGGCCTCGCAGCCTCGACTTGCGGATCAGCCCTTCATACTGATGCGCGATCAGGTGGCTCTGCACCTGGGCCACCGTGTCCATGGTGACATTGACGACGATCAGCAGGCTGGTGCCGCCGAAATAGAACGGCACTGCGTATTGCGAGATCAGGATCTCCGGCAAGAGGCAGACCAGCGCCAGATAGATCGCGCCGACCGTGGTCAGCCGGGTGAGCACATAGTCCAGATAGGCGGCGGTGTTCTGGCCCGGCCGGATGCCCGGAATGAAGCCGTTATAGCGCTTCAGATTGTCGGCGGTCTCCTCGGGATTGAAGACGATCGCCGTGTAGAAGAAGCAGAAGAAGACGATCATCGCCGTGTAGAGCGCCAGATAGAGCGGCTGCCCGTGGCCGAGATAGGCGGCGATCAGGCCGAGCACGCCGTCGCCGCTGTCCGGCGCGCCGCCGGCCGCGCTGAACTGCGCGATGGTGAGCGGCATCAGCAGCAGGGAGCTGGCGAAGATCGGCGGGATCACGCCGGCGGTGTTGAGCTTCAGCGGCAGGTGCGAGCTGTCGCCGCCATACATGCGGTTGCCGACCTGGCGCTTGGGATATTGCACGATCAGCCGGCGCTGGGCGCGCTCCATGAACACGATGAAGGCCACCACCGCCACCGCCATCACGATCAGCCCCAGGATGAAGGCGGTGGACATCTGGCCGGTGCGGCCGAGCTCGAACATCTGGCCGAGCGCCAGCGGCAGATTGGCCACGATGCCGGAGAAGATGATGAGCGAGATGCCGTTGCCGACGCCGCGCTGGGTGATCTGCTCGCCGAGCCACATCAGGAAGACCGTGCCGCCGACGATGGTGACCACGGTGGTGAACTTGAAGAACAGCCCCGGGATCAGCACCGCCGAGCCGGACGGGCCGGCCATCGCCTCCAGGCCGGTCGCCAGCCCGTAGCCCTGCACCGCCGCCAGCATCACCGTGCCGTAGCGGGTATATTGGTTGATCTTCTTGCGGCCCGACTCGCCCTCTTTCTTCAGCGCCTCCAGCCTGGGGCTGACCGCGGTCATCAGCTGCATGATGATCGCCGCCGAGATGTAGGGCATGATGTTGAGCGCGAAGACGCTCATGCGGCTGAGCGCGCCGCCGGCGAACATGTCGAACAGCCCGAGCACGCCGCCCTGCTGCTGGGCGAACAGCTCGGCCAGGATCGAGGCGTCGATGCCCGGAATCGGGATATAGGTGCCGAAGCGATAGACGATCAGCGCGCCCAGCGTGAACCAGATGCGCTTCTTGAGCTCCGTCGCCTTGCCGAAGGCGCCCAGATTCACATTGGCGGCGAGACGTTCGGCGGCGGAGGCCATGGCCGGGCTTCAGCCTTCCGCCGGCGGGGCGTTCAGCAGGGTGACGCTGCCGCCGGCCGCCTCGACCGCGGCGACGGCCGCTTTGGACGCGCCGGTCACGTGCAACTCCAGCTTGGCCTGCAGCTCGCCGCCGGCGAGCAGGCGCACGCCGTCGCGCACGCGCCGCACCACGCCAGAGGCCAGCAGCGCGGCCGCATCGACCGGCTGCGTCGGGTCGAGCTTGCCGGCCTCCACCGCGATCTGCAGCCTGCCGACATTCACGGCCTGATAGCGGGCGCGGAAGCGGGCATTGTTGAAGCCGCGCTTCGGCAGGCGGCGATAGAGCGGCATCTGGCCGCCCTCGAAGCCCTTGATGGCCACGCCGCTGCGCGACTTCTGGCCCTTGACGCCGCGCCCGGAGGTCTTGCCCTTGCCGGAGCCGATGCCGCGCCCGACCCGCCTGGCGGTCCGGCGGGCGCCTGCATTGTCCGAAAGTTCGTTCAGCTTCATCGCGTTTTCGCCCCCGCCCGTCTCCTGCAAATCGGTGACGGCCGGCCCCTATTCAATCTCTTCCACGCGGACCATATGCCGCACCTTGGCGATCATGCCGCGCACCGCCGGAGTGTCCTCCAGCACGCGCGAGCGGTTCATCCTGTTGAGGCCGAGGCCGATCAGCGTCTCGCGCTGCGCCTTCGGGCGCCGGATGGGCGAGCCCGTCTGGGTGACCTTGAGGCGTTTGGCGGCGGTCTCACTCATGGCCGGCCGCCTTCGCCGCCGGCTCGTCCGCCGCGCCGGCTTCCGCCGCCTCGGCTCCGTCATTGGCCGGCGGGCGCGGGCCGAACAGCTCCGAGGGGCGCTTGCCCCGGCGCTGGGCCACCATGCGCGGATTGGCCGTCCGCGAGAGCGCCTCGAAGGTCGCCTTGACCATATTGTGCGGGTTGGAGGTGCCGAGCGACTTGGCCACCACATCCTGGATGCCGAGCGCCTCGAACACGGCGCGCATCGGCCCGCCGGCGATGACGCCGGTGCCCTGCGGGGCGGCGCGCAGCACCACCCGGCCGGCCCCGAAGCGCCCGTTCACATCGTGATGCAGCGTGCGCCCGTCCTTCAGCGGCACCCGGCGCATGCCGCGCTTGGCGCGCTCCGTCGCCTTGCGGATCGCCTCCGGCACCTCGCGCGCCTTGCCCGCGCCGACGCCGGCGCGGCCCTGGCCGTCGCCCGCCACGACGAGAGCCGAAAAGCCGAACCGCCGACCGCCCTTCACCACCTTGGCGACGCGGTTGATCGACACCAGCTTCTCGATGAACTCGCTCTCTTCGCGGTCGCGGTCCCGCCCGCGATCCGATCTCGGTCCCCGTGCCATGGCTGTTCCGTCTTCCTCCTGGCCCGCCTCAGAACGACAGTCCGCCCTCGCGGGCGGCGTCGGCGAGCGCCTTCACCCGCCCGTGATAGCGATAGCCGCCGCGGTCGAACACGACTTCCTTGACGCCCTTGGCCACCGCGCGCTCGGCCAGGCGTGCGCCGACCGCCTGGGCCGCCTGTCGATTGCAGGTTCCGGTGTCGGCCTCGCGCAGGTCGCGCTCCAGCGACGACGCCGCCACCAGCGTGCGGCCTTCGCGATCGTCGACGATCTGGGCGTAGATATAGCGGTTGGAGCGGAACACCGAAAGCCGCGGCCGGTCGCCTCCGGCCCGCCGCAGCCCGTAGCGCACGCGCCGCCGGCGCCGCTCGAACAGTTCCCGTGACGACAGCATGGCTTCCGGCCCCTATTTCTTCTTGCCTTCCTTGCGGAAGATCTGTTCGCCTTCATATCTCACACCCTTGCCCTTGTAGGGTTCGGGCTTGCGCCAGGCGCGGATCTCCGCCGCCACCTGGCCGACGCGCTGGCGGTCGGCGCCGCTCACCGCGATCTCGGTCGGCCTCGGGCAGGCGATCTCGATGCCCTCCGGAATCGGATATTCCACCGGATGGCTGTAGCCGAGCGACAGCACCAGCGTGCGCTCGCGCACCTCGGCCCTGTAGCCGACGCCGACGATCTCCAGCTTGCGGCTGAAACCCTCCGTCACGCCGGTGACGATGTTCTGCGCGAGCGCCCTCGTGGTGCCCCACATGGCGCGGGCCGGCTTGCTGTCGTCGCGCGGCCGCACCGCGATGCGGCCGTCTTCCAGGGCGACCTCGACCAGCTCCTCCGCCACCGGGAAACCGAGCTCGCCGAGCGGCCCGCGCGCGCTCAGCCGCGCGCCCTCGTAGCGGACTTCCGCGCCGGCCGGCACCGTCACCGGCAATTTTCCCACGCGCGACATCAGAACACCTTGCAGAGCACTTCGCCGCCGACATTGCGGGACCGCGCCTCGTGGTCCGACATGACGCCATGCGGCGTGGAGAGGATCTGGATGCCGAGGCCGTTGTTGAACGGCTTCAGGTCCTTGATCCGGGAATAGACCCGCCGGCCCGGCGTCGAGACGCGCTGGATCGACCGGATAACCGGCTGGCCCTCGTAATATTTCAGCTCGATGCGCAGCTCGCCCGCCGGCCCTTCATGGCTTTCGGCGTAGCTGCGGATATAGCCCTCGTCGGCCAGGACGCGCAGCACATTGACGCGCAGCTTCGACTTGGGCGACACCACATGCGGCTTGCCGGCGCGCTGGCCGTTGCGGATGCGGGTGAGCATGTCGCCCAGAGGATCGCTCATGGACATCGGTTCTGTCCGCCTCCTCTCTTACCAGCTTGCCTTGACGACGCCGGGGATCATCGCCTGCGACGCCAGTTCGCGCAGCGCGATCCGCGACATGCGGAACTTGCGGTAATAGCCGCGCGGACGCCCCGAGAGCTCGCAGCGATTGCGCAGGCGCACGCGCGCGCCGTTGCGCGGCATGGCCGCGAGCTTCAGCGAGGCCGAAAAGCGCTCGTCCGGGGCGAGCGAGGCGTTGCGCACCTCGGCCTTGAGCCGGGCGCGCTTGCCCGCGTCCCGCGCCACCAGCCGCCGGCGCTTCTTGTCCCGCTCCACCATGCTGATCTTGGCCATCGGCGTTCCAGCCCTCCCTCGCGCCTAGCGCTCGAACGGCATGTTCAGGCCGCCCAGCAGTTCGCGCGCTTCCTCGTCGGTGCGCGCCGTCGTGCAGATGACGACATTCATGCCTCTGATCGCATCCACCCGGTCGTAGGAAATCTCCGGGAAGATGATCTGCTCGCGAATGCCGAGCGAATAATTGCCCCGACCGTCGAACGCCCGCCCGGACACGCCGCGAAAGTCGCGCACGCGCGGCAGCGCGATGGTGGTCAGCCGGTCGAGAAACTCCCACATGCGCACCCGGCGCAAGGTGACCTTGCAGCCGATCGCCATGCCCTCGCGCAGCTTGAAGCCGGCGATCGAGCGGCGCGCGCGGGTCACCACCGGCTTCTGCCCGGCGATCGCCATCATCTCGGCGGTCGCGGACTCGATCTTCTTGCTGTCGGCCACGGCTTCGCCGACGCCCATGTTCAGCACGATCTTGTCGAGCGAGGGCACCTGCATCGGGTTGGTGTAGCCGAAGCGCTCGACCAGCGCCGGGCGCACGGTCTCGCGATAGATGTCCTGGAGGCGAGGCAGTGCACGCTGCACCTGCTCGATTTCGTGATTGTCCGTTTCCATCCATCGACCCTCAGCCTTAAGCTTCCTCAGGACAGGACCTCTATTCCGATTCCATAATTTAACGCCCTCTGGCGGCAAATTATCGTAACCTGGTTCACTAGAGTCACCGTCAAGCAGCTTACCGACTCCTATCTTTATGTCTCCAAGGCGTGGTGCCAAAAATTCCCGAAGACTAGAATTATCAACTGGGGAAAAATAATAGACGTAGTCGGCCTCCATGGTCGTAACTCCAACCTTCTCTTCGTTATTGCTGATATCCCAGCTACACGGACCTGTCTTTTTGCTACTGATATAGTTCATGGTCTATACTCCCCAACTCAGCGGTCGATCACCGCGCCGGAGCCGCGCGCGAAGCGGACCTTGCGGCCGTCTTCGAGCCGGCGGAACCCGACGCGGACCGGCTTGTCGGTCTCGGGGTCGATATGGGCGAGGTTGGACAGATGCACCGGCGCCTCGATTTCCTCGACGCCGCCTGGCCCCTGCTGGCCGCCCCGGCGGTGGCGCGTGACCATGTTGACGCCCTGGACCACCGCGCGCCCCCGGTCCGGCAGCACGCGCAGCACCTCGCCGCGCTTGCCCCGGTCGCGCCCGGTCAGCACCGCCACCCGGTCGCCCTTGCGAATGCGCGCCGCCATCACAGCACCTCCGGGGCGAGCGAGATGATCTTCATGAAGCGCTTGGCGCGCAGTTCGCGCGTCACCGGGCCGAAGATGCGCGTACCCACCGGCTCGTTCTGCGGGCTCAGGATCACCGCCGCATTGCGGTCGAAGCGGATCGCGGTGCCGTCCGGGCGCGTCACCTCCTTGCGGGTGCGCACCACCACGGCGCGGCGGATCTCGCCCTTGCGCACCCGCCCGCGCGGGATCGCCTCCTTCACCGACACGATGATGATGTCGCCGACCGAGGCGGTGCGCCGTCCGGTGCCGCCCAGCACGCGGATGCACTGCACGCGGCGCGCGCCGGAATTGTCCGCGACATCGAGATTGGTCTCGACCTGGATCATGCCTCGCTCTCCCCGGCGGCGCGCGCCTCGCCCGGGCGCCCGAGCGCCAGCCAGCGCTTGCGCCGCGAGATCGGGCGATGCTCCTCGATCAGCACCGCGTCGCCCTCGCGGTAGCGGTTCTGCTCGTCATGCGCGGCGAACTTCTTCGAGCGCGTCACGAACTTCTTGTAGAGCGGATGGCGCACGCGGCGATCGACGCGGACGATGATCGTCTTGTCCATCTTGTCGCTGACCACGACGCCCTGCATCACTCGTTTCGGCATGGAACCGCTCCGTCCTCAGGCTTCGGCCGCGCTGCGGCGCTTCTCGCCCAGCACCGTCTTCACGCGCGCGATGTCGCGGCGCACGCGGCGCATCTCGGCGGTGTTCTCCAGCTGGCCCGAGGCGCGGCGGAAGCGCAGGTTGAACGCCTCCTTCTGCAAGTCGAGCAGCATGTCGCCCAGCTCGTCGGCGGTCCGGGCCCGCACATCGATCGCCTTCATCGCCCTCAGATCCCCTCGCGCACGACCATGCGGGTCGCGATCGGCAGCTTGGCGGCGGCGAGCGCGAAGGCGTCGCGCGCGACCGATTCCGGCACGCCCTCCAGCTCGAACATGATGCGCCCCGGCTTGACCTTCGCCACCCAGTATTCCGGCGAGCCCTTGCCCTTGCCCATGCGCACCTCGGCCGGCTTGGTCGAGACCGGCACATCGGGGAAGATGCGGATCCACACCTTGCCCGCCCGGCGCATGCGCCGGGTGATGGTGCGCCGCGCAGCCTCGATCTGGCGCGCGGTGATGCGCGCCGGCGCGGCCGCCTTCAGCCCGTAGCTGCCGAAATTGAGCGTGGTCGCGCCCTTGGCCATGCCGTGGATCCGGCCCTTCTGGCGCTTGCGATATTTGGTGCGCCTCGGTTGCAGCATCGTCCCGCCTCCTCAGCGGCCCATGGCGGCGCGCTCTTCGGCGATCCGCTTGTCCTGGGCCATCGGGTCATGCGCCATGATCTCGCCCTTGAACACCCACACCTTCACCCCGCAGGAGCCGTAGGTGGTGTTGGCGGTCGCCTCGCCATAGTCGATGTCGGCGCGCAAGGTGTGCAGCGGCACCCGGCCCTCCCGATACCACTCCGTGCGGGCGATCTCCGCGCCGCCGAGCCGCCCGCCGACATTGATGCGGATGCCGAGCGCGCCGAGGCGCATGGCGGACTGCACCGCGCGCTTCATCGCGCGCCGGAACGCCACCCGCCGCTCCAGCTGCTGGGCGATATTGTCGGCCACCAGGCGGGCATCGACCTCGGGCTTGCGGATCTCGACGATGTTAAGATTGACATCGCTCTCGGTCATCCGCCCGAGCGCGCTGCGCAGGCGCTCGATATCCGCGCCCTTCTTGCCGATCACCACGCCCGGCCGCGCCGTGTGGATGGTGACGCGCGCCTTCTTCGCCGGGCGCTCGATGACGATCTTCGCCACGCCCGCATTCTGCAGCCGGCGCTCCAGGAAGGAGCGGATGCGCAAATCCTCATGCAGCAGGTCGGCATAGTCGCGACTGGCGTACCAGCGCGAGTTCCAGGTGCGGTTGACGCCGAGCCGGAGCCCGATCGGATTGACTTTGTGGCCCATCAGACGCGCTCCTCCACCGGATCGTCTTCCTCCGCCGCCGGGACGAACAGGTCGTCCTCGTCGGGCAGTTCGCGCACCACGATGCGCAGATTGCTGAACGGCTTTTCCAGCCGCCCGACCCGCCCGCGCGCCCGGGGGCGCATGCGCTTCATGACGATCGTGCGCCCGACGGTCGCCTCGGCCACGATCAGCCGGTCGATGTCGAGCTCGTGATTGTTCTCCGCATTGGCGATGGCGGACTGCACCGCCTTGCGCACATCCGCCGCCACGCGCTTCTTCGAGAAGGCGAGCGTGTCGAGCGCCGCCCCGACGCCCAGCCCGCGAATGCTCTCCGCCACCAGGTTCAGCTTGCGCGGGCTGGTGCGGATATATTTGACATAGGCCAGCGCCTCGTTCTCCGCCAGCCTCGGTTCCGCCTTCGGTTTGCCCATCGCCTCAGCCCCGCCGCGCTTTCTTGTCGGCCGCATGGCCGTAGAAGGTCCGGGTCGGCGCGAACTCGCCGAACTTGTGGCCCACCATGTCCTCGGTCACCAGCACCGGCAGGAATTTCTGCCCGTTATGGACGCCGAAGGTGAGCCCGACGAATTGCGGCAGGATGGTGGACCGGCGCGACCAGGTGCGGATCACCTCCTTGCGCCCGGAGCCGCGCACCGCATCGGCCTTCTTCAGCAGATAGCCGTCCACGAACGGGCCTTTCCAGACTGAACGCGACATCGGGCTAGCCTCTCGTCTTGGCGCGGTGCCGGCTGCGCAGGATCATCTTGTCGGACGACTTCTTCTTGCGGGTCCGGCGTCCCTTGGTGGGCTTGCCCCAGGGCGTCACCGGGTGGCGTCCGCCCGAGGTCCGGCCCTCGCCGCCGCCATGGGGATGATCGACGGGGTTCATCACCACGCCGCGCACATGCGGGCGCCGGCCGAGCCAGCGATTGCGCCCGGCCTTGGCGAGGCGCTGATTGGCGTGGTCGGGATTGGACACCGAGCCGATGGTCGCCATGCATTCATGCGGCACCATGCGCGTCTCGCCGGAGTTGAAGCGCAGCCGCGCCATGCCCGCATCGCGCCCGACCAGCTGCACATAGGCCCCGGCCGCGCGCGCGATCTGGCCGCCCTTGCCGGGCTTGAGCTCGACATTGTGGACGATGGTGCCGATCGGCACCCGGCGAAGCGGCATGGCGTTGCCGGGCTTCACATCCACCTCGCGCCCGGCGACCACCTTGTCGCCGGCCTGCAGGCGCTGCGGGGCCAGGATATAGGCCAACTCGCCGTCCTCATAGCGGATGAGCGCGATGAAGGCGGTGCGGTTGGGGTCGTATTCCAGCCGCTCGACGGTCGCCGGCTGGTCCCATTTGCGCCGCTTGAAGTCGATGCGGCGATATTTGCGCTTGTGGCCGCCGCCGCGCCAGAAGACGGTGGTGCGGCCGTGATTGTTGCGCCCGCCGCTGCCGGTCAGCCCCTCGGTCAGCCCCTTGACCGGCTTGCCCTTGTGCAGCCCGGAGCGGTCCACCAGCACCAGGCCGCGGCGCCCGGGAGAGGTGGGGTTGTATTGCTTGAGCGCCATCGCCTCAGATCCCCGTGCTCACGTCGATCGAGTGCCCCGCCTCGAGGGTGACGACCGCCTTCTTCCAGTCGGAGCGCCGGCCCGGCACGCCCCGGAAGCGCTTGGTCTTGCCCTTGACCCGCAGCGTGTTGACCTTCCTGACCTTGACCGAGAACAGCCCCTCGACCGCCTGGAGGATCTCGGCCTTGGTCGAGTCCAGCGCCACTCGGAAGGTCACCTGGTTGTGTTCGCTGATCAGCGTCGATTTCTCGGTCACCACCGGGGCGCGCAGCACGGCGAGCATGCGCTCGCGCCCGATCCGGGGCGCGGGACCGCGAATGGCGCGGGCGCGGCTCATGACAGGCGCTCCTCGAGATGGGCGGCGGCGTCGCGGGTCAGCACCAGCACCTCGCGGCGCAGAATGTCATAGACATTGGCGCCTTGGCGCGGCAGCACATCGACGCCGACGATATTGGCGGCGGCGCGGCGGAAATTCTCGTCGATCGCCTCGCCGCCCACGATCAGCGCCGAGGCGAGCTCCATGTCGCGGAAGCGCGCCGCCAGTTCGCGCGTGCGCGCATTCTCCAGCGCGAGGTCCTCGACCACGATCAGCTGGCCGGCCTGCGCCTTGGCGGCGAGCGCCGAGCGCAGGCCCGCCGCGCGCACCTTCTTCGGCAGCTTGTGGGCGTGGCTGCGCACGCGCGGCCCGTGCGCCACGCCGCCGCCGCGAAAGATGTTGGCGCTGGCCGCGCCGTGACGCGCCCGGCCGGTGCCTTTCTGGCGGTAGATCTTCGACTTGACGCGGGCGACCTCGCCGCGCTCCTTGACCTTGTGGGCGCCGCTGCGCCGCCGGGCGCGCTGCCAGTTCACCACGCGCGCCAGCAGGTCGGGGCGCACCGCGCCGCCGAACACGGCGTCCGCGAGCTCGATCGTGCCGGTCTCGCGGTTGTTCCAGTCCCTGACCGGGAGTTGCATCAGCCCTGCTCCCCGCTCTCGGCGTCTTCCGCCGCCCGGAGGCCGGCGGGGTAGGGCGCGGCTTCCGGCAGGCTGCGCTTGCGGGCGTCCGACACCAGCACCCAGCCGCCCTTGGCGCCCGGCACCGCGCCCTTGACCAGGATGAGGCCCCGGTCGGCGTCGGTCTCGACCACTTCCAGATTCTGCACCGTCGCCCGCGCATGGCCGAGATGGCCGGCCATCTTCTTGCCTTTCCACACCTTGCCGGGATTCTGGCTGTTGCCGGTGGAGCCGTGCGAGCGGTGCGAGATCGACACGCCGTGCGAGGCGCGCAGGCCGGCGAAATTGTGGCGCTTCATCGCGCCGGCGAAGCCCTTGCCGATGCTGGTTCCGGCCACATCGACATGCTGGCCCTTGACGAAATGGTCCGCCGAAAGCTCCGCGCCGACCTCGACCAGCGCGTCCTCCGAGACGCGGAACTCCGCCAGGCGCTGCGCCGGCTCCACCCTGGCGCGGGCGTAATGGCCGCGCATCGGCTTTGTCACGCGCTTGGTGCGCGCCCGCCCGGCGCCCAGCTGCAGCGCCACATAGCCGTCCGTCTCCAGCCGGCGCTGCGCGACCACGCGGCAGCCGTCCAGCGACAGCACGGTCACCGGCAGATGCGCGCCCGATTCGGCGAAAATGCGCATCATGCCGAGCTTGCGGGCGATGACCCCGGTTCGCATGAGCCCCTTCGCCTCCTCAGACCTTGATCTCGACATCGACGCCGGCGGCGAGGTCGAGCTTCATCAGCGCGTCCACCGTCTGCGGCGTCGGATCGACGATATCCAGCACCCGGCGATGGGTGCGCATCTCGAACTGCTCGCGACTCTTCTTGTCCACATGCGGGCCGCGCAGCACGGTGTAGCGCTGGATGCGCACCGGCAGCGGGATCGGCCCGCGCACCCGCGCGCCGGTGCGCTTGGCGGTGCTCACGATCTCGCCGGTGGACTGGTCGAGAATGCGATGGTCGAACGCCTTGAGGCGTATGCGGATATTCTGATGCTCCATGGCGTTCGGCCCTCGCTGCCCGGCGGTCGCGCGTTCAGTCCTGGATTTCGGCGACGACGCCGGCGCCGACGGTGCGCCCGCCCTCGCGGATGGCGAAGCGCAGGCCCTCGTCCATGGCGATCGGCGCGATCAGGTTCACGCCCATCGAGATATTGTCCCCCGGCAGCACCATCTCCACCCCGTCGGGAAGCTCCACCGTCCCGGTCACATCCGTGGTGCGGAAGTAGAATTGCGGGCGGTAGTTGGAGAAGAACGGCGTGTGGCGCCCGCCCTCCTCCTTGGTCAGCACATAGCACTCGCAGCGAAAGCGCGTATGCGGGCGGATCGAGCCCGGGCGCGCCAGAACCTGGCCGCGCTCCACCTCGTCGCGCTTGGTGCCGCGCAGCAGCACGCCCACATTGTCCCCCGCCTCGCCCTGGTCGAGCAGCTTGCGGAACATCTCCACCCCGGTGCAGACCGTCTTGGTCGTCTCCTTCAGCCCGACGATCTCCACATCGTCGCCGACCTTCACCACGCCCTGCTCGACGCGGCCGGTCACCACCGTGCCCCGGCCCGAGATCGAGAACACATCCTCGATCGGCATCAGGAACGGGCGGTCCTTCGGGCGGTCCGGCTGCGGCACATATTCGTCCACCGCCGACATCAGCTCCAGCACCGAGGCGCGGCCCTGCGTCTCGTCGCCGTCCTCCAGCGCCGCCAGCGCCGAACCCTTGATCACCGGAATGTCGTCGCCCGGAAAGTCGTAGCTCGACAGAAGCTCGCGAACCTCCAGCTCGACAAGCTCCAGCAGCTCCTCGTCATCGACCTGATCGACCTTGTTCATATAGACCACCAGCGCCGGAACCCCGACCTGGCGCGCCAGAAGAATATGCTCGCGCGTCTGCGGCATCGGGCCGTCCGCCGCGCTCACCACCAGAATCGCGCCGTCCATCTGCGCCGCGCCGGTGATCATGTTCTTCACATAGTCGGCATGGCCCGGACAATCCACATGCGCATAGTGGCGCGCATCCGTCTCATACTCGACATGCGCGGTCGAGATCGTGATGCCGCGCGCCTTCTCCTCCGGGGCCTTGTCGATCTGGTCGTAGGCCGTGAACTGCGCGCCGCCGGCCTCGGCGAGCACCTTGGTGATCGCCGCCGTCAGCGTCGTCTTGCCATGGTCCACATGGCCGATCGTCCCGATGTTGCAATGCGGCTTCAACCGCTCAAATCGCGCCTTCGCCATCGGTGAGTGTCTCCGTCCCTTGTTCCCTTGCGATCAGGCGAATTTCGCGCGGACCTCGTCCGCGACCGCCTGCGGTACCGGCTCGTAGTGGTCGAACTCCATGTGGAACTGCGCGCGTCCCTGGCTCATGGAGCGCAGCGTGTTCACATAGCCGAACATGTTGGCGAGCGGGGCCATGGCGTCGATCACGCGCGCATTGCCGCGCTGGTCCATGCCCTGCAGGCTGCCGCGCCTGGAGTTCAGATCGCCGATGATGTCGCCCAGATAGTCCTCCGGCGTCACCACCTCGACTTTCATGATCGGCTCCAGCAGCTTCGGGCGCGACTTCTCCATCGCCTCGCGCACCGCCGCGCGGGCCGCGATCTCGAAGGCGAGCACGCTCGAATCGACATCGTGGAAGGCGCCGTCGTTCAGCACCGCCTTCACGTCGATCACCGGGAAGCCCGCCAGCACGCCGGTGTCGAGCTGCGAGAAGAAGCCCTTCTCCACGCCCGGGATATATTCGCGCGGCACCGAGCCGCCGACCACGCTGCTCTCGAAACTGTTGCCGCTGCCGGGCTCCTGCGGCTCGAAGGCCATGATCACGCGCGCGAACTGGCCGGCCCCGCCGGTCTGCTTCTTGTGCGTGTAATCGACCTCGACCCGGCGCCCGAACGCCTCGCGATAGGCCACCTGCGGCGCGCCGATATTGGCCTCGACCTTGAACTCGCGCTTCATCCGGTCGACGATGATCTCCAGATGCAGCTCGCCCATGCCCTTGAGGATGGTCTGGCCGGTCTCATGGTCGGTCGAGAGGCCGAGCGAGGGGTCTTCGGAGGCGAGCCTCGCCAGCGCCACGCCCATCTTCTCCTGGTCGGCCTTGGTGCGCGGCTCGACCGCGATCTCGATCACCGGCTCCGGGAACTCCATGCGCTCCAGCACCACCGGATGGGCCTGATCGGCCAGCGTGTCGCCGGTGGTGGTGGTCTTGAGGCCCGCCAGCGCCACGATGTCGCCGGCGCGCGCTTCCTTCACATCCTCGCGGCTGTTGGCGTGCATCAGCAGCATGCGCCCGATGCGCTCCCGCCGGCCCTTGACGGTGTTCATTACCGCCGAGCCGCTCTGCAGCACGCCGGAATAGATGCGCGCGAAGGTCAGCGAGCCGACGAAGGGGTCGGTCATCACCTTGAAGGCGAGCGCGGAGAAGGGCGCCTCGTCGCTGGAGGCGCGCTCGGCCGCGGCCTCGCGGCCCGGCTCCGTCCCCCGCACCGGCGGCACATCCACCGGGCTCGGCAGATAGGCCACCACGGCGTCCAGCAGCGGCTGCACGCCCTTGTTCTTGAAGGCCGAGCCGCAGAGCACCGGCACGAACGCCCCGGCGACGGTTCCCGCCCGGATACAGCGCTCGACGGTCTCGACTTCCGGCTCGACGCCCTCCAGATAGGCCTCCAGGGCCGCCTCGTCCTGCTCGACCGCGAGCTCGATCAGCGCCTCGCGCATGGCGGCCGCGCGCTCCGCCAGCTCGGGCGGGATCTCGCGATATTCGAACTCGGCCCCGAGCGTCTCGTCCTTCCAGACCACGGCCCGGCTCTGCACCAGATCGACCACGCCGACGAAATTCGCCTCCGTCCCGATCGGCAGCTGCAGCACCAGCGGCGTCGCGCCCAGGCGCTCCTCGATCATGCCGACGCAGCGGTCGAAGTCGGCGCCCACCCGGTCGAGCTTGTTGATGAAGCACATGCGCGGCACGCCGTATTTGTCCGCCTGGCGCCAGACCGTCTCCGACTGCGGCTCCACCCCCGCCACGCCGTCGAACACCGCCACCGCGCCGTCCAGCACGCGCAGCGAGCGCTCCACCTCGATGGTGAAATCGACATGGCCCGGCGTGTCGATGATGTTGATGCGGTGGTCCCGCCAGAAGCAGGTGGTGGCGGCGGACGTGATGGTGATGCCGCGCTCCTGCTCCTGCTCCATCCAGTCCATGGTGGCGGCGCCGTCATGCACCTCGCCGATCTTGTAGGACCGGCCGGTATAGTAGAGCACGCGCTCGGTGGTCGTGGTCTTGCCGGCGTCGATATGCGCCATGATGCCGATATTGCGGTAGCGCTCGATCGCGGTGCTGCGGGCCATGGGGGGAATGCTCCGGCTCTGTCCGGCGTTACCAGCGATAATGCGAGAAGGCCCGGTTGGCCTCGGCCATCCGGTGGGTGTCCTCGCGCTTCTTCACGGCCGCGCCGCGCTGGTTGATGGCGTCGATCAGCTCGCCGCTCAGCCGGTCGGTCATGGTCTTCTCGGAGCGCTTGCGCGCCACGTCGATCAGCCAGCGTATGGCCAGCGCCTGGGCGCGCTCGGGGCGCACCTCCACCGGCACCTGGTAGGTCGCGCCGCCGACCCGGCGCGAGCGCACCTCCAGATTGGGGCGCACATTGTCGAGCGCGGCGTGGAACACTTCGAGCGCGCCGACGCCGGCGCGCCGCTCGGCCCTCTCCAGCGCGTCATAGACGATGCGCTCGGCCGTGGATTTCTTGCCGTCCAGCATCAGGCAGTTGACGAACTTGGAGATCACCGCATCCCCGTAGCGGGGATCGGGCACAGGATCGCGCTTCTCTGCGGCGCGGCGTCGCGACATCGCTCCGGCTCCCCTATCTCGGGCGCTTGGCGCCGTATTTGGAGCGCCGCTGCCGGCGGTCCGCCACGCCCTGGGTGTCGAGCGTTCCGCGAATGACGTGGTAGCGCACGCCCGGCAGGTCCTTCACCCGCCCGCCGCGAATCAGCACCACGGAATGCTCCTGCAGATTGTGCCCGACGCCCGGAATGTAGGTCGTCACCTCGAAGCCGTTGGTCAGCCGCACGCGCGCCACCTTGCGCAGCGCCGAGTTCGGCTTCTTCGGCGTCGTCGTATAGACGCGGGTGCACACGCCGCGCTTCTGCGGGCAGCCTTCCAGCGCCGGCACCTTGTTGCGCGCGCGGGGCGCGGTCCGCGACTTGCGGATCAGCTGGTTGATCGTCGGCATTACGCCTCCCTGACAGTCCCGCCCCGGCCCGGCCGCCCGGACGATTTCCGACGCCGAAATCGGACATGCGCGCCGCGCGCTTTCCATCGCGCGCGCCCGCCTGCCCGCTCCAGTGTCCGGAATGTCGCTTCCGCTCGGCCCCAGACCGGCTCGGAGACGCGTCTAAACCCGCAACGGCTGCGGGCTTACCGCCGCCTCCCCGAAAAGGCGGCTGCGTTGTAGCCCCGGAGCCGGCGGGCGTCAAGCGTCGAAACGCCGCCGCCCGCCGGTTTTTTTGCGCGCTATTCCGCCGCCGGCAGCGTCTCGAAGTCGAGCGCCTCGCTGCGCGCATTGCGCTCGGCCAGCAGCTCGCGATCGCGTTCGGCCGCCAGATGGCGCAGGCGCTTCATCACGCTGCCGGTGCCGGCCGGGATCAGGCGGCCGACGATGACGTTCTCCTTCAGGCCCTGCAGATCGTCGATCTTGCCGCCGACCGAGGCCTCGGTCAGCACCCGCGTGGTCTCCTGGAAGGAGGCCGCCGAGATCCAGGACCGGGTTTGCAGCGCCGCCTTGGTGATGCCCTGCAGCACGGGGTCGGCGGTCGCCGGGCGCCGGTCTTCCGCCTCGGTCCGGCGGTTGGTCTCGTCGAACTCGGCGCGATCCACCTGCTCGCCGATCAGGAAGGTGGTGTCGCCGGGATCGACGATCTCCACCTTCTGCAGCATCTGGCGCACGATCACCTCGATATGCTTGTCGTTGATCTTCACGCCCTGCAGGCGATAGACGTCCTGGACCTCGTTGACCAGATAGGCGGCGAGCGCCTCGACGCCCATGACATGCAGGATGTCGTGCGGGGCGGGCTTGCCGTCCAGCAGCATGTCGCCGACCTGCACATGGTCGCCCTCGCGCACCGCCAGATGGCGGCCCTTGGGCACCATATGCTCGCTGGTCCTGTCCGGGTCCTCCACCGAGCGGATGACGATCCGGCGCTTGGTCTTGTAGTCGCGCCCGAACTCGATCCGGCCCTCCATGTCGGCGAGCACGGCGAACTCCTTGGGCTTGCGCGCCTCGAACAGCTCGGCCACGCGGGGCAGGCCGCCGGTGATGTCGCGCGTCCTGGAGACCTCGCGCGGGATGCGCGCCAGCACGTCGCCGGGCTGCACCTGCTGGCCGTTGGCGACCGACAGCACCGCATCGACGGACATGAAGTAGCGCGCCTCCATGCCGTTGCCGAGCTCGACCACCTCGCCCTCGTCGGTGCGCAGCGTGATGCGCGGGCGCAGGTCCGCGCCGCGCGCCTGCTGGCGCCAATCGACCACGACGCGGCTCGAAATGCCGGTCACCTCGTCCACCACCTCGCGCATCGAGACGCCATCGACCAGATCGACATAGTGGGCGACGCCGTCGCGCTCGGAGATGATCGGCAGGGTGTGCGGGTCCCACTCGGCGAGCTTCTCGCCGGTTTCCACCGCCGCCCCGTCGTCCCGCAGCAGCCGGGCCCCGTAGGGCAGGCGGTGGCGGGCGCGCTCGCGGCCCTCGGCGTCCATCAGCACCAGCTCGGTGTTGCGGCCCATGACGATCGGCTGGCCGCGCGAGTCCACCACCACATTGCGGTTGCGCACCAGCAGGCGCCCGTCCAGCGTCGCCTCGACCGACGACTGCTCGGCGCCGCGCTGGGCCGCGCCGCCGATATGGAAGGTGCGCATGGTGAGCTGCGTGCCGGGCTCGCCGATCGACTGCGCCGCGATCACGCCGACCGCCTCGCCGACATTCACCTCCGAGCCGCGCGCCAGGTCGCGCCCGTAGCAGAGCGCGCAGACGCCGGTCCGGGTCTCGCAGGTCAGCACCGAGCGGATCTTGACCGTATCGATGCCGGCCCGCTCGATCGCCTCGGCCAGCTCCTCGTCGATCGCACTGTGGGCCGGCGCAATCGTCTTGCCCTCGGCGTCGATGGCGTCGGCCGCCAGCGTGCGCCCCAGAATGCGCTCCGCCAGCGGCTCGATCACGTCGCCGCCCTCCACGATCGCGCGGATGCTGAGACCGGCGGTCGCGCCGCAATCGCGCTCGGTGATGATGCAGTCCTGCGCCACATCCACCAGCCGGCGGGTCAGATAGCCGGAATTGGCCGTCTTGAGCGCGGTGTCGGCCAGGCCCTTGCGCGCGCCGTGCGTGGCGTTGAAATATTCCAGCACCGAGAGGCCTTCCTTGAAGTTGGCGATGATCGGCCGCTCGATGATCTCGCCGGAGGGCTTGGCGATCAGGCCGCGCATGCCCGCCAGCTGCTTGATCTGCGCTTCCGAGCCGCGCGCGCCGGAATGCGCCATCATCCACACCGAGTTCACCGGCCGTCCGGGATCGGACGACGCGATGCCCTCCATCATCGCCCGGGACACGTCGTCCGTGGCGCCGGTCCACACATCCACCACCTTGTTGTAGCGCTCGCGCTCGGTGATGTAGCCCTGCTGATATTGCTGCTCATATTCCTGCACCAGCGCGCGGGCCTCCTCGATCATGCGCGTCTTGGCGTCGGGCACCACCAGATCGGCCTTGCCGAAGGAGATGCCGGCGCGCGTCGCATGGCCGAAGCCCATCGCCATCATGCGGTCGCAGAACATCACCGAGTCCTTCTGCCCGCAATGGCGATAGACCGCGTCGATGATGTCGCCGACGGCCTTCTTGGTGAGCACCCGGTTGAAATGCTCGAAGCCGACGGCGGCGTTCTTCGGCAGCAGCTGGGAGAGCAGCACCCGGCCGGGCGTGGTGTCGAACACCGCCACGGTCTCCCGCCCGGTCTCGTCGGTCTGCCGGATGCGCGCCTTCACGCGGGAGTGCATCGTGACCATCTTGTGGGCGAGCGCGTATTCCACCTCGCCCGGGTCGCGGAACAGCATGCCCTCGCCCGGCTCGCCCTCCCGCTCCAGCGAGAGATAGTAGAGGCCGAGCACGATGTCCTGGGTCGGCCCGATGATCGGCTTGCCGTTGGCGGGGCTCAGAATGTTGTTGGTGCTCATCATCAGCACCCGCGCCTCCAGCTGCGCCTCCAGCGCCAGCGGCACATGCACCGCCATCTGGTCGCCGTCGAAATCGGCGTTGAAGGCGGCGCAGACCAGCGGGTGCAGCTGGATCGCCTTGCCCTCGATCAGCACCGGCTCGAACGCCTGGATGCCGAGCCGGTGCAGGGTGGGCGCGCGGTTCAGCAGCACCGGATGCTCGCGGATCACGCTGTCCAGTATGTCCCAGACCTCGGGGCGCTCGCGCTCCACCAGGCGCTTGGCGGCCTTGATCGTCGGCGCCATGCCATAGGCCTCGAGCCGGGAATAGATGAAGGGCTTGAACAGTTCGAGCGCCATCTTCTTCGGCAGGCCGCACTGGTGCAGCTTGAGTTCCGGCCCGACCACGATCACCGAGCGGCCGGAATAGTCCACGCGCTTGCCGAGCAGATTCTGCCGGAAGCGGCCCTGCTTGCCCTTCAGCATGTCGGAGAGCGACTTGAGCGGGCGCTTGTTGGCCCCGGTGATCACCCGGCCGCGCCGGCCGTTGTCGAACAGCGCGTCCACCGCCTCCTGCAGCATGCGCTGCTCGTTGCGGATGATGATGTCGGGCGCGCGCAGGTCGATCAGCCGCTTCAGCCGGTTGTTGCGGTTGATGACGCGGCGATAGAGGTCGTTCAGGTCCGAGGTGGCGAAGCGCCCGCCGTCGAGCGGCACCAGCGGGCGCAGCTCCGGCGGGATCACCGGCACCACGTCCAGCACCATCCATTCCGGCTTGGAGCCCGAATCGATGAACGCCTCGACGACCTTGAGCCGCTTGACCAGCTTCTTGCGCTTGGCTTCGGAGGTCGCCTCGGCGAGCTCCAGGCGCATGAAGTCGCGCTCTTCGGTGAGGTTGACGCCGGCGAGCAGCGCCTTGATCGCCTTCGCGCCGATGCCGGCCTCGAAGGCGTCCTCGCCATATTCCTCCACCGCGGCGAGATATTCCTCCTCGTCGAGCAGCTGGCGCTCCTCGAGGGGGGTCAGCCCCGGCTCGGTGACGACGAAGCTCTCGAAATAGAGCACGCGCTCCAGCTGGCGCAGCGTCATGTCGAGCACCAGGCCGATGCGGCTCGGCATCGACTTCAGGAACCAGATATGCGCCACCGGGGCCGCAAGCTCGATATGGCCCATGCGGTCGCGGCGCACCTTGGAGAGCGTGACCTCGACGCCGCATTTCTCGCAGATGATGCCGCGATGCTTCATCCGCTTGTATTTGCCGCACAGGCACTCATAGTCCTTCACCGGCCCGAAGATGCGCGCGCAGAACAGCCCGTCGCGCTCCGGCTTGAAGGTCCGGTAGTTGATCGTCTCCGGCTTGCGGATCTCGCCATAGCTCCAGCGGCGGATCTGATCGGGCGAGGCGATCGATATCCGGATCTTGTCGAACGAGGCTTCCTGTTCGGTCTGGCCGAAAAGACGCATCAGATCGTTCATGCGAGCGCTCCAGAGCGGGTTGCGGAGGGAAGGCGGATCACAGCTGTTCTTCGCGCAGATCGACATTGAGGCCGAGCGAGCGCAATTCCTTGACCAGCACGTTGAAGGATTCCGGGATGCCGGCGTCGAACGTGTCGTCGCCGCGCACCACGGCTTCATAGACCTTGGTGCGCCCGGTCACATCGTCGGACTTCACGGTCAGGATTTCCTGCAGCGTGTAGGCGGCGCCATAGGCTTCGAGCGCCCACACCTCCATCTCGCCGAAGCGCTGGCCGCCGAACTGCGCCTTGCCGCCCAGCGGCTGCTGGGTCACCAGACTGTAGGGGCCGATCGAGCGGGCGTGGATCTTGTCGTCCACCAGGTGGTGCAGCTTCAGCATGTAGATGTAGCCGACGGTCACCGGGCGGTCGAACGGCTCGCCGGTGCGCCCGTCGATGAGCGTCACCTGGCCGGTCGGCTCGATGCCGGCCTCGCGCAGCATGCGGTCGATATCGGCCTCATGCGCGCCGTCGAACACCGGGGTGGCGATCGGCACGCCGTCGGAGAGATTGTTGGCGAGCTCCAGCAATTCGCCGTCCTCGAGTTCCGAGATCGACTCCGCCCAGGCGCGCTCGCCATAGATGTCGCCCAGCCGGTCGCGCAGGCGCTGCATGGCGGTGTCGCTCTCGCGCACCTTCTCCAGCAGCTCGTTGATCTGCCGGCCGAGGCCGCGGCAGGCGATGCCGAGATGGGTTTCCAGAATCTGGCCGACATTCATGCGCGAGGGCACGCCCAGCGGGTTCAGCACCAGATCCACCGGCGTGCCGTCCTCCATATGCGGCATGTCCTCGATCGGCACCGCCTTGGAGATGACGCCCTTGTTGCCGTGGCGCCCGGCCATCTTGTCGCCGGGCTGCAGCTTGCGCTTCACGGCCACGAACACCTTGACCATCTTCATGACGCCGGGCGGCAGTTCGTCGCCGCGCTCCAGCTTCTCGAGCTTGTCGTCGAAACGCTGCTGGAGCGCCTCGACATTGGCGTCGTGGCGCTCGATCAGCGCCTCGATCTCGCGCATCGCATCGTCCTTGCGCAGCACGATCTGGCGCCACTCGGAGGGCCGGAGCGCCTTCAGCATGTTCTCGGTCACCCGCGCGCCCTCGCGCAGCCCGGGCCCGGAGACGGCCGTGCGGTTCACCAGCAATTCGTGCATGCGGGCGTTGAAGTCGCGCGTGAGGATGCCGCGCTCGTCGTCGCGGTCCTTCGCCAGGCGGTCGATCTCCGCCTGTTCGATGGTCATGGCGCGCGTGTCCTTGTCCACGCCGCGCCGCTGGAAGACGCGCACGTCGACGACGATGCCCGAATCGCCCGGCGGCACCTTGAGCGAGGTGTCGCGCACATCGGAGGCCTTCTCGCCGAAGATCGCGCGCAGCAGCTTCTCCTCCGGCGTCATCGGCGACTCGCCCTTCGGCGTCACCTTGCCGACCAGGATGTCGCCAGCGTTCACCTCCGCGCCGATATAGACGATGCCCGCCTCGTCGAGATTGCGCAGCGCCTCCTCGGCCACATTGGGGATGTCGCGGGTGATCTCCTCCTGGCCGAGCTTGGTGTCGCGGGCCATCACCTCATATTCCTCGATATGGATCGAGGTGAAGACGTCGTCGCGCGCGATGCGCTCGGAGATGACGATCGAGTCCTCGAAATTGTAGCCGTTCCAGGGCATGAAGGCGCAGAGCACATTGCGCCCGAGCGCCAGTTCGCCGAATTCCGTGGACGGGCCGTCGGCGATGATGTCGCCACGCGCCACCCGGTCGCCGACCTTCACCAGCGGGCGCTGATTGATGCAGGTCGATTGGTTGGAGCGCTGGAACTTGCGCAGATTGTAGATGTCCACGCCCGAGCCGCCGCCGCGCTCGGTGGCGCGCACGACGATGCGCGTGGCGTCGACCTGATCGACCGCGCCGTCGCGCCGCGCGGTGACCGAGGCGCCGCTGTCGCGCGCCACCGCGGCCTCCATGCCGGTGCCGACCAGCGGCGCCTCGGCGCGCACCAGCGGCACCGCCTGGCGCTGCATGTTGGAGCCCATCAGCGCGCGGTTGGCGTCGTCGTTCTCCAGGAAGGGGATCAGCGCCGCCGCCACCGAGACCAGCTGCTTGGGCGAGACGTCCATATAGTCGATCTGGTCGGGGGCGGCGAAGGTGAAGTCGTTGCCGCGCCGGACCGTCACCACCTCCTCGGTGAAGCGGCCCTCCGCGTCGAGCGGCGAGTCCGCCTGGGCGATGGTGTAGCGGCCCTCGTCCATCGCGGTCAGATGGACCACATTCTCCTCGCCCTGCAGCGCCACGCCGTTCTCGACCTTGCGATAGGGCGTCTCGATGAAGCCGTAGCGATTGACCCGGGCGTAGGTGGCGAGCGAGTTGATGAGGCCGATATTGGGCCCCTCCGGCGTCTCGATCGGGCAGATGCGCCCATAGTGGGTCGGGTGCACGTCGCGCACCTCGAAGCCGGCGCGCTCGCGCGTCAGGCCGCCGGGGCCGAGCGCCGAGAGGCGGCGCTTGTGGGTGATTTCCGACAGCGGATTGGTCTGGTCCATGAACTGGCTGAGCTGCGAGGAGCCGAAGAACTCCCGCACCGCGGCCGCGGCCGGCTTGGCGTTGATCAGGTCCTGGGGCATGACCGAGTCGGCGTCGATGGAGCTCATCCGCTCGCGGATCGCGCGCTCCATGCGCGTGAGCCCGATGCGATACTGGTTCTCCATCAGCTCGCCGACCGAGCGCACCCGCCGGTTGCCGAGATGGTCGATATCGTCCACCTCGCCGCGCCCGTCGCGCAGCTCCACCATGGTCTTGACGATCGCCAGGATGTCCTGCTTGCGCAGCACGCGCAGCTGGTCGTCGGTCTCCAGGCCCAGCCGGGCGTTCATCTTGACCCGCCCGACGGCGGACAGGTCGTAGCGCTCCTCCTCGAAGAACAGGCTCTGGAAGAGCGCCTCGGCGCTCTCCGGCGTCGGCGGCTCGCCGGGACGCATCACCTTGTAGATGTCGGTCAGCGCCTCCTCGCGCCCGGTGTTGCGGTCCAGCGCCAGCGTGTTGCGGATATAGGGGCCGACGCGGATATTGTCGATGTCGAGCACCGCCACCTCGTCCACGCCGCTCTCGCGCAGCGCCTCCAGCATCCCCTCGTCGATCTCGACGCCGGCCTCGGCGTAGAGCCGCGCATTGCCGGTTCCGGCCGCGGCGAGAATCCGCCCGGTCGAGGGATCGACCTGGTCCTCGGCGAAGAAGCGCCCGACCAGGTCGGACTCCTCCACCAGCCGCGCGCGCACGCCCTCGCGCTGCAGGCGGTTGATCTGGCGCCGGCTCATATTGGTGCCCGCCTTCGCCACCGTCTCGCCGCTGTCCGGGTCGCGGATGTCGAAGGCCAGGCGCTGGCCCTGGAGGCGCTCCAGATCGATATCGGTCACCCAGCCGTCCGCATGGCGGCGATAGATCACCCGGTCGTAGAAACAGTCGAGGATCTCGCCGACGCTCATGCCCTCGATCGCCTCCTCGGGGTCGGCCTCTCCGGCGGCGCGGCGGCGCTCCGAGTCGGCGCTTTCGAGCGCCAGCAGCAGGGTCGTCACCGGCAGCTTGCGCCGCCGGTCGATGCGCACATAGACGAGGTCCTTGGCGTCGAACTCGAAATCGAGCCAGGAGCCGCGATAGGGGATCACCCGGGCCGAGAACAGCAGCTTGCCGGAGGAGTGCGTCTTGCCATTGTCATGGTTGAAGAAGACGCCCGGCGAGCGGTGCATCTGCGAGACGATCACCCGCTCGGTGCCGTTGATGATGAAGGTGCCGTTGGACGTCATCAGCGGCATGTCGCCCATATAGACGTCCTGCTCCTTGATATCGCGGATCGAGCGCGCGCCGCTGTCGTCGTCGAGGTCCCACACGATCAGCCTGAGCGTCACCCGGAGCGGCGCGGCGTAGGTCATGCCGCGCTGCTGGCATTCCTCCACATCGTATTTCGGCTCCTCGAACTCGTACTGGACGAACTCGATCTCCGCCTTCTCGGCGAAGTCCTTGATCGGGAACACGGTTTTCAGCACTTCCTGCAGGCCGGCCTGGAGCCGGTCCCCGGGCGCGACATCGCGCTGCAGGAAGCTTTCGTAGGACTTGCGCTGCACGTCGATAAGATTCGGAATGGGCGTCACCTCGGCGATGCGGCCGAAATATTTGCGGACGCGCTTGCGGCCCGTGAACGACGTGGTCATGTCCGTGTCACCCTGTTGAACGCCGGCAGCGGACTGCCGGCAGGAATATTCTGCATCGGGTTTGCGGCCGAAAAACGGCAAGCGCGCAAGGGCCGCGCGCCCTCGCGGGCCCGCAGCCGCCTTCGCCCCGCTTGCCGGTCCGGGCGCCCGCCCGGCGCCGCTCCCGGTCGGTCGATCTGCCTACTTCAACTCCACCGTGGCGCCCACGGCCTCGAGCTTGGTCTTGAGCTCCTCGGCCTCTTCCTTGCCGACCGCCTCCTTGATCGGCTTCGGCGCCGACTCGACCAGCTCCTTGGCCTCCTTCAGGCCGAGCCCGGTGATCGCGCGGACCTCCTTGATCACGTTGATCTTCTTGTCGCCGAAGGAGGCGAGCATGACGTCGAACTCGGTCTGCTCCTCGACCGCATCGGCGGCGGCCTCGCCGTTCGGCATGGCCGCGACGGCCACCGGGGCGGCGGCCGACACGCCCCACTTTTCCTCGAGCAGCTTCGAAAGCTCGGCCGCCTGGATGACGGTCAGCTCCGAGAGCTCATCGACGAGTTTCTGCAGATCAGCCATGTGCTGTCACTCCTGGTTCGAATTCCGGTTCGTTCGGTCAGTCGGCGGCCGGCGGCTCGCCCGATGCGGCCTGGGCGGAGAGCGCGCGCGCCAGCTGCGCGCCGGGTTCCGCCAAAAGCCGCGCGATCTTCGCGCCCGGGGCCTGCAACAGCCCGATCAGCCCGCCGCGCAGCTCGTCCAGCGAGGGCAGCTTCGAGAGCGCCTCGACGCCCGCCTCGTCCAGCGTCTGCTCGCCGAGCGCGCCGCCCAGCACCGCGAGCTTGGCGTTCTCGTTGGCGTAATCGACCGCCACCTTGGCCGCAGCCACCGGGTCGGTCGAAAAGGCGACCGCGGTCGGGCCGGAGAAGAGCGGCGCGATGTTCCCGAAGGGCGTGTCTTCCAGCGCGCGCTTCGCCAGCCGGTTCTTGGTGACCCGGAAGCTCGCCCCGGCCTCGCGCATCCGACGGCGCAGATCGGTCATCTCGGCGACCGTCATGCCCGAATGCCGGGTGACGACCAGCAGCCCGGCCCCGCCGAACCCCTCGGCCATGTCCCGGACCAGCGCTTCCTTCTGCTTCTTGAGCAAGGGGTCTTCTCCTCGCTGGGCCCCTCGAGGGGTCCCGGTTTGTGTTTGCCGCCCGGCGGCGGTCCCTCATGCGGGGCCGCCGGTGTTCCTGCAGTCCCGTTCCGGCGTCAGCCCGCGCCGCCGAGCGCGCCCGCATCCACGCGCACGCCCGGCCCCATGGTCGAGCTCAGGCTCACGCGCCTGATATAGGTTCCCTTGGCCCCGCTCGGCTTGGCGCGCAGGATGGCGTCGAAGAAGGCGCGCGCATTGCCCTCGAGCGCTTCCGGCTCGAAGCTCGTCTTGCCGATGCCGGCATGGACGATGCCGGCGCGCTCGACCCGGAACTGCACCTGGCCGCCCTTGGCGGCGCGCACCGCCTCGGCCACATCCATGGTCACGGTGCCGAGGCGCGGATTGGGCATCAGCCCGCGCGGGCCGAGGATGCGGCCCAGCTGGCCGACGATGCGCATCATGTCGGGCGTGGCGATCGCGCGGTCGAAGGCGATCTCGCCGCCCCGGACGGTCTCGGCGAGATCGTCCGCGCCCACGATGTCGGCGCCGGCCTCGCGCGCCTCGTCGGCCTTGGCGCCCTGCGCGAACACCGCCACCCGCACCGTCTTGCCGGTGCCGTTCGGCAGGTCGCACACGCCGCGCACCTGCTGGTCGGCGTGGCGCGGATCGACGCCGAGATTGATCGCGATCTCCACCGTCTCGTCGAAGCGCGCGCGGGCGCGCTCCTTCACCAGGCGGACCGCCTCGGCCAGCTCATGCTCCTCCGTGCGGTCGATGCCGTCCCAGACGGCGCGCATCCGCTTGCCCTTGCGGCTCGCCATCGCCTCAGCCCTCCGCCACTTCGAGGCCCATGGAGCGGGCCGAACCCGCCAGCACGGCGACCGCGGCGTCGAGATCGTTGGCGTTCAGATCTTCCATCTTGAACTCCGCGATCTCGTAAAGCTGGGCGCGGGTGACGCGTCCGGCGGTCTCGCGGCCCGGCGTCTGGCTGCCCTTCTCCAGGCCGGCCGCGCGGCGCAGCAGGAAGCTCGCCGGCGGCTTCTTCATGGTGAAGGTGAAGGACCGGTCCGCATAGACGGTGATCACCGTCGGAATCGGCGTGCCCTGCTCCTGGTTCTGCGTGGCGGCGTTGAACGCCTTGCAGAACTCCATGATGTTCAGCCCGCGCTGGCCCAGCACGGGGCCGATGGGCGGCTGCGGCGTCGCGTTGCCGGCCGGCACCTGCAGCTTGATGTAACCGGCGATCTTCCTTGCCATGCTGGCTCCCCCGGGGCGTCGGCCGACCGGCCGGCGGCGGTTGCGGCCGGGGCCGGCCTCCCGCCTTTCGTCCCCTTGTAGCGTCCTGTCAGACTTTTTCCACCTGCGAATATTCGAGATCGACAGGCGTCGCGCGCCCGAAGATCGACACCGAGACCTTGAGCCGGGCGCGCTCCTCGTCGATCTCCTCGACCACGCCGGTGAAGGAGGTGAACGGCCCGTCGGACACCCGCACCTGCTCGCCGATATCGTAGATCACCGACGGGCGCGGGCGCTCCACCCCCTCGCTCACCTGGTAGAGGATGCGGTTCGCCTCGGCGTCGGAAATCGGGATCGGCTTGTTGCCGCCGCCGCCGAGAAAGCCGGTCACCTTGGGCGTGTTCTTGATCAGGTTCCAGGCGCGGTCGTCCGGGCGCACGCCGCCCGAGCTGGTCTGCATCTTCACCAGCACGTAGCCCGGAAAGAACTTGCGCTCGCCGGTCACGCGCTTGCCGCGGCGCATCTCGGCCACCTTCTCCATCGGCACGCTGATATCCTCGATCAGCCCGGCCATGCCTTCGACCCGGTCGGCCTGCTCGCGAATCGCCATCGCCACCTTCTGCTCGAAGCCGGAATGGGCGTGCACGACATACCAGCGCGCGCTCATCGCACTCACGCCCCCAGCCCCAGAACCACGCGCACGATCCAGGCCAGCGCCTGATCGACGACGAAGAAGAAAATCGCCGCCAGGGTGACCATGACGAACACCATGGCGGTCGAGACGCCGGTCTCCTTGCGCGTCGGCCAGGTGACCTTGGCCGCCTCCTGTCGGACCTGCCGGACGAAGGCGCCGGGATTGATGCGAGCCATGACGCGCCTCAGATGGCAGGAGCAGCAGGACTCGAACCCGCAACCCCCGGTTTTGGAGACCGGTGCTCTACCAATTGAGCTATGCTCCTACTGAGTTTCATGGCCGCCCGTGGCGCCTCCCTGCCGCGCGTTCAGTCCTGGATTTCGGCGACGACGCCGGCGCCGACGGTGCGCCCGCCCTCGCGGATGGCGAAGCGCAGGCCCTCGTCCATGGCGATCGGCGCGATCAGGTTCACGCCCATCGAGATATTGTCCCCCGGCAGCACCATCTCCACCCCGTCGGGCAACTCCACCGTCCCGGTCACATCCGTGGTGCGGAAGTAGAATTGCGGGCGGTAGTTGGAGAAGAACGGCGTGTGGCGCCCGCCTTCCTCCTTGGTCAGCACATAGCACTCGCAGCGAAAGCGCGTATGCGGGCGGATCGAGCCCGGGCGCGCCAGAACCTGGCCGCGCTCCACCTCGTCCCGCTTGGTGCCGCGCAGCAGCACGCCCACATTGTCCCCCGCCTCGCCCTGGTCGAGCAGCTTGCGGAACATCTCCACCCCGGTGCAGACCGTCTTGGCGGTCTCCTTCAGCCCGACGATCTCCACATCGTCGCCGACCTTCACCACGCCCTGCTCCACGCGGCCGGTCACCACCGTGCCCCGGCCCGAGATCGAGAACACATCCTCGATCGGCATCAGGAACGGGCGGTCCTTCGGGCGGTCCGGCTGCGGCACATACTCGTCCACCGCCGACATCAGCTCCAGCACCGAGGCGCGGCCCTGCGTCTCGTCGCCGTCCTCCAGCGCCGCCAGCGCCGAACCCTTGATCACCGGAATGTCGTCGCCCGGAAAGTCGTAGCTCGACAGAAGCTCGCGAACCTCCAGCTCGACAAGCTCCAGCAGCTCCTCGTCATCGACCTGATCGACCTTGTTCATATAGACCACCAGCGCCGGAACCCCGACCTGGCGCGCCAGAAGAATATGCTCGCGCGTCTGCGGCATCGGACCGTCCGCCGCGCTCACCACCAGAATGGCGCCGTCCATCTGCGCCGCGCCGGTGATCATGTTCTTCACATAGTCGGCATGGCCCGGACAATCCACATGCGCATAGTGGCGCGCATCCGTCTCATACTCGACATGCGCGGTCGAGATCGTGATGCCGCGCGCCTTCTCCTCCGGGGCCTTGTCGATCTGGTCGTAGGCCGTGAACTGCGCGCCGCCGGCCTCGGCGAGCACCTTGGTGATCGCCGCCGTCAGCGTCGTCTTGCCATGGTCCACATGGCCGATCGTCCCGATGTTGCAATGCGGCTTCAACCGCTCAAATCGCGCCTTCGCCATCGATCCCTGTCTCGCTCGCGCTCGTCTCTTCTGTCCGGTATGCGTTCCGTTCGTCCGGGGGCTGGAGCGGGTGACGGGAATCGAACCCGCACCACCAGCTTGGAAGGCTGGGGCTCTACCATTGAGCTACACCCGCAGGCGGCGGGCCGCTTCATCCTCGTTTCGCGCCTGTTCCGCGCCGCGCTTGCACCCTGCCGTCAGACCGCCGCCTGAATGGTGGAGGGGGTTGGATTCGAACCAACGTAGGCTACGCCAACGGGTTTACAGCCCGTCCCCTTTAGCCACTCGGGCACCCCTCCGCTTCCATACATCCCGAAACGGCGGGCGAAAATGATATGCTCCGGCCCGGATGTCAATGGCGAATCGGAACCAAAATCGCCGCAGCGCTCCGGACGCGCTCTGGCTCTACGGACGCCATGCCGTCCTGGCCGCGCTCGCCAACGAGGCGCGGCTTGTCCGCCGCCTGCTGGTCGCCGCCGATGGCGAGGCGGGGGCGGCCGCCCGCCGGCGCGGCGTTCCGGTCGAGGAGGTGGAGCGGCGCGAGCTCGACCGGCGCTTCGGCGCGGGCGCGGCGCATCAGGGCCTGGCGCTCCACTGCGAGCCGCTGCCGGCGCCCGATCTCGACGCGCTTGCGGCCCGTCCCGGTCCGGCCTGCCTGCTGCTGCTCGACCGGGTGAGCGATCCGCGCAATGTGGGCGCGGCGCTGCGCTCGGCGGCGGCCTTCGGGGCGCGCGCCGTCATCATGCCGAAGGATGGCGCGCCGCCGGAGACCGCGGCGCTCGCCAAGGCGGCGGCCGGAGCGCTGGAGCGCGTGGCGCTCGCGCGGGCGGTCAATCTCGCCCGCAGCATGGAGCGCCTCAAGGCGGCCGGCTTCTGGTTCGTGGCGCTCGACGGCGGGGCCGGGCGGACGCTCGGCGCGCTCGACCTCCCCGACCGGGTCGGCCTGGTGCTGGGCGCGGAGGGCGCGGGCATCCGCCGCCTGGTCCGCCGGACCTGCGACCTGGAGGCGGCGATCCCGACCGGCGGCGCGAGCCTGAATGTCGCGGTGGCGGCCGGCGTCGCGCTTTACGAGGTCCGGCGCCGGGCGACCGCCTGAAGCGCCGCCCGCCCGGCTCAGAAGATGGCGATGGTGCGCGCCTCGATCGAGATGCGCGGGCGGGCGTCGGCGGGGCTGGTCGGGTCGTCGAAGGCGGCGTGCATGGTGTAGCGCGCCTGTCCGTCGCGGGCCGAATCGAAGCATTTGAGCAGCAGCGCCTCGTCGGTCCGCATCTCGGGAAAATAGACCCAGTCGTGGTCCGGATTGTGGCGGGCGAAATAGATCTGCCCGTCGCGGTCGGCGTAGCGCAGCGCGAGCGCCATGAAATCCTCCGGGCGCACCGACGGCGCGGCGCAGACCGCGAGCGGCGACTCCTCCACCGGCCCGCCCACCGGGCGCCAGAGATTGACGAACATGTAGCGCCCGGCCAGCACCGCCTCGGCGCGCTCGCCCAGGAGGTCGCGGACGCGCTCCGGCCCGGAGCGCTCGGTGTAGTCGTTATGCACCCAGGGCACCGGCAGCTCGTTCACCCCGTCGCGGTCGGCGACCGCGCGGCTGCGGAAGTTGAAGTCGAAGACATGCGCCTCGCGCGCGCCGACGGCCTCGCGCACCCGCCGGGCGACGGCGGGGAAGTAGCGTTCGCGCACCCATTCGGCCGGGGCGAAGGGTTCGACCGGGAAGTCGAAATCGACCAGCGCGAAGCCGTCCCGGTCGAGCGTGAAGCCGGCCTGGCTGCGGCGTCCGTCGCGCACCGTCATCGGGCGCGGGTCGGGCGCCGGCTCGTTCTTCGCCACGCCCTCGCCAGGGTCGTAGAGATAGATTTCCGGCTCGCCCGCCATCGGCCGGGTGTAGCGGAACATGCCGGTCACGCTCGCCTGCGTCGCCATCGCAGCCTCCTCCCGCGCGCCGCTCAGCCGAGCTTCGCCAGCAGTTCCGGCGGGATATGCGGCACCGGGTCGGACTTTTGCCAGCAGGGCAGCGCCTCGACCCGCGCCATCCAGGCGCGGATATTGGGATAGCCCTCCAGCGGCAGCTTCTGCACGGCGTGGAGATGCATCGGCGAGGCGAGCGCGATGTCGGCGATGGTGGCGGAGTCGTGCGCGATCCATTCGCGCCCGGCGAGCCCGGCCTCCAGGATGGAGGCGAGCCCGTGGAAGGTCGGCGCATGGGCCGCCAGCACCGCCTCGTCCGGGGCGGCGTCGAGGATCGGCTGCACCACATTCTGCACCAGATAGACATAGCAGCCGGCGAACCATTTGCTCGATTCCCAGAGCAGCCAGCGGGCGATGTCGGCGCGCTTGCGGGCGTCGTCGGGCCACACGGCCCGGTTGCCGGTCTTCTCCGCCGCATAGACCAGGATGGCGTTCGACTCCCAGAGCGTGAAATCGCCATCGACCAGCGCCGGCAGTTCCGCATTGGGGTTGATGGCGCGGAAGGCGTCCTGCTTGTGCTCGCCGCCGAAATAGCTGAGCAGTTCGGACTCGTAGGCCGCGCCGATCAGGTCGAGGCCCGCCACCACCTTGCGGCAATTGACGGTGATCGGATCGTAATAGAGCTTCATGGCGGCCTTCTCCCCTCCGGTCTGGACCTGCTCGCTCCGAGCCTAGCGCGAAGCCGCCGGCCTGTCTTGCGCGCCGGTCTCAGAGGAAACGCGGCAGCACCTCCTCCGTGAAGCCGAGGAAGGAGCCGTGGCTGAGCGGGGCGCACATCAGATAGTCGAGGCCGCACTCCTCGCGGAGCCGCTCGATCTGGCCGGCGACGCGAGCGGGCGAGCCCCAGATGGCGACATCGTCCAGATAGCGCTCGACCGGATCGACCGCCTCGACGCGGCCGTCCTGCGTCAGCTGTTCGGTCGGGTTGGCGACGCCCTTGGACTCGTTCTTGTAGGCGGCGACGATCCAGGCGGCGCCGCGCCGCACGATGTCGGCGGCCTCGTCGTCGCTGCGCGCGACGGCGAGCAGGCGCGCGGTCGGGATGTCCTGCTCCGGCGCCCCGTGGCCGGCCCCGGCGCGCGCCTCCAGCCAGGTCCGGCGAAGCGCGTTCAGCCCCTCGAAGGTGGCGTGGGGGCCCAGCAGCGGCGCCAGCCCGGCCCGGCCCGCCCAGGCCACCGCGTCGGGCGAGCCGGAGGCGACCCAGACCGGCGGATGCGGCCTCTGCGCCGGCTTCGGCAGCACCTCGACATTCTCGAATTGCCAATATCGGCCCCGCCAGTCGAGCCGCTCCTCGCGCCAGGCGGCGAGCACGACCTCGACCGCCTCCCGGAAGCGCGCCCGGCTCTCTTCGATCGGCACGCCGAAGGTGCGGAACTCGTCGGGGTCGAAGCCGCGCCCGGCGCCCCAGTTGACGCGCCCGCCCGACAGCTGGTCGAGCAGCGCCACCTCCTCCGCCAGCCGGAGCGGATGGTAGAAGGGCGCGAGCGAGACGGCCGTGCCGATGCGCAGCCGGCGGGTGCGCTCCGCCGCCTGCACGCCCAGCATGTGGACGGAGGGGCACACGCTGTAATCGGTGAAGTGGTGCTCGGCGAGCCACACCGCATCGTAGCCGGTCTCGTCCATGATGCGGATGCGGTCCATCGCGCGCCGATAGACCTCCGCCAGCGCCGCCCGCCGGCCGGGCCAGGAGAAAAATTGCAGCACGCCGAATTTCACGCCGGAGGCTCCGTTCATGCGCCACGACACCCGCCCAGTCTGACCCGCTCCCGAGGCCCTGCCAACCCGCCCCGCCGCTAGACGCCCAGCATCCCCCGCGCCGCCCCCATATTGGGCGCATAATGCAGGCCGAGAGCTTCGAATTCCTCCGCAATATCGCTTCTTACACGTCGTGTTGCTTTGTCTGTATAATCTTTCGTATTAGAAGAAACGAAAACTGCACGGGCCTTCCGACCAGATGATCGCAAAACATTCAGATGTTCAAGATAGGTTTCCAGGATAATGCAGTCTGTCATTTCTTCTTTGCCCTTTCGCACAGGTGTGCGAATGTCGATAACGCGTTTTGCCGCTCGAACATATATATTGTCCGACTCATATACCTTGTCACCTTCTTGCATCCATTGCTTCGCAACGTCGAGACATCTTTCAACATGGCGCTCCCAATGATTAAGATTGACTTCTCCTGAAGAGCCATACAGAATGATCAAGCGATTCAACCGCTTGACTCTCCGAATCAGGCTTTCCAGATTATTCTTAGCTTCAGTTTTGACGGCGTCTAAATTTTGGAAAAATTCCCGCTCCACTTGCTCTGCGATACAAACCTCAATCACTTCACTCGTTCTTACAGATTCAAGAAGTCTTTTGGCTGACTCATGCTCAAGAATGCCTATCCTTTCGCGCGTGGGATCCCTGAACATGTCCAGAAGCACGCAGGTATCGAGATACAAGATCATTTTATCCATCCGAATCGACTTTCGCCATTGCAAGATAGATGAGAGATTAACTTATGCAGCCTCGCCACAAAAGGCCAGCAAATCCATAGAATAATCATACTCGCAAGCCAAGTCGTGAGCGACTTCCTGTGGCCAATTTTCAACCTCGACTAGCCATCTTTCCAGAAACTCCAGGTCGATCTTTTTGCCACACCTATGAGCAGCAAAAAGGAATTGGAACCAGCTATTCTGATCGTTGGGGTAGGCGCTTCCTGTTGCCTTGTTGGCGCCATTTGAAAATCTGCGGAGCGCCGCGACAGTATCCTTGGATGTCCAGTCATCGATCGACTGATAGCGATCTGTCTTCCTTATAGACAGTTCAAGGTCTGGAATAGGGAGTTTCATGACACTCTGTTCAAAATTCTCCAAGATATCGTTATATTCCGAATGCGTGAGTTCCGGACGCCCTTGCGGAACGACATTGCCGACCGCATAGCCGTAAGATTTCCCCACCAGCGCCAGAGTGCAGGCCGGCAGGTATTCATCCTCGGAGCGCTCGAATATCATGTAATCCGACCCGTCGTCAGAAATTTCGACTAACGCCCGCTCCCTGTCCTGTGCATGACGCCAGGGCGGCGCGACATGGCTGAGCAGCGCGCAGCGCAGCGCGGGGCGCGCGTCTTCGGGACAATACAGATACAAGTCCTGAAACACTTCGATCGACGGCGACGGCGCGACCTTCATGCGCATGCTCCCTGCGGAGAAGCCTTCGGCCACATATAGTCAACCTGCCCTGCGGAGTCAAGCCTCGCCGGACGCTCCCTCCCAGGCGCGGGCGCCGGGTGGGGGCGGATCGACAGGCGGGCCGGCGAAGCATTGGGCGATCGCCATCCAGGCGCGCGCCGGCTCGCCGACGACCGCAAGCGCCACATCGGCGATGTTGCGGCCCTGCGTCACCACGCGGCAGAAATCGACCGCGCTGCCCTCGATGCGGTCCGTCCGGCTCTCCTCCCCGTGGCTCCAGGGCGCGCCCGAGGGCAGGGCGAGGCGCACGCAAGGCATCGGCGCGGGCGGCTCCAGGCCGCGATTGCGGAAGGTCCACTCGAAGGTCCGGCAGCCCAGCACGCAGATATTGGCCAGCCGGTCGAAATGGTCGCGCGGGCGGCGCAGCAGGTCGTAAATGTCCTGACCGTGCGCCCAGGTCTCCATCTGGCGGGCGGTGGCGAAGCTGCGCACGCCCATGGACGGTCCGACCCAGGGCACGCGGCGGTCCGGATCCTCGCCGCCGAGACGCTCGCAGAGCGCCTCCAGCGTCCCCCGCCACTGCTCCAGCAGCGCCGGGCCGGAGCGCATTTCCGGCGCGACGCCGGCGAGCGCCGCCGCGCCGTCCTCGCCGCGCTTGCGGGCCTCCCGCCGCGCCTCGACGATGCGGGCGAAGCGCTCCGGGTCGGCGAGCGAGACCGAGGCCATCCAGTCGCCGAAATGCAGATGCTGCATCACCTCGTTCACCGTCCAGCCCTTGAAGGGCGTGGGCCGCGCCCAGTCCCCGGCGCCGAGCGCCTCCAGCAGGGCGGCGAGCGCCCGGCCTTCCTCGCGCAGATCGACGGCCTGTTGCAGCATGTTCCGATCCTCCCCGGTCGGTTCGCCGGCCGACTATGCCATGACCTCGACCGGAAATGCGGGTTATCCTTGCGCCCGCGACCGTTGACGCGAGGAAGGCGATCTTGTTGCGACAGGAATTCGAAGCGCTGGAGCAGAACGGCATCACCCGGGTGGCGCTGCCCCGGATCGGCGACCCCGACGTCATCCCGCTCTGGTTCGGCGAGGGCGACCTGGTGACGCCCGACTTCATCCGCGAGGCGGCCAAGCGCGCCATCGACGAGGGGCTGACCTTCTACGACCACCCCAAGGGCCGGGCGGCGCTGATCGCGGCGATCGCGGCCTATCTCGACCGCCTCTACGCCATCGAGCTCGATCCGGGGCGCATCACCGTGCCCGGCTCCACCATGCTCGGCATCTTCATGGCGGCGCGGATGGCGGTCGGCGCGGGCGACCATGCGCTGATCGTCAGCCCCAACTGGCCCAATATCGACCGGGCCTTCGCCATGACCGGGGCCGAGACCGGCCATGTGCGCCAGCGCCTCGGCGACCGGGGCTGGACGCTTCGGCTGGAGGATGTGTTCGAGGCAGCGCGGCCCAATACGCGCGCGCTCTTCCTCAACAGCCCCTGCAATCCGACCGGCTGGGTCATGCCGGCGGACGAGCAGCGCCGCCTGCTGGCCTTCTGCCGCGAGCGCGGCATCGTCATCCTCGCCGACGAGGTCTATCACCGCAATGTGTTCGAGGGCGACGCCGCGCCCTCCTTCCTGCAGGTCGCGGCCCCCGACGACCCGCTGATCGTCGTCAACGGTTTCTCCAAGGCCTTCGCCATGACCGGCTGGCGGCTCGGCTGGATGGTGGTCCCGGCCGGCTATGAGGAGCAGATGGCGGCCTATTCCGAATGCGCCAACACCGGCGCGCCGCCGCTGGTGCAGAGCGCCGGCATCGCGGCGCTGGAGGAGGGCGAGGCGTTCGTGCGCGCGCTCCGGGAGCGCTACCGGGCCGGGCGCGCGGCGGTGATGGCGCTGCTGGGGGACCATCCGCGCCTGGAGCTGCACGAGCCGGAGGGCGCTTTCTACGCCTTTCCGCGCGTGCGGGGCCTGCGCTCCAGCCTCGCCTTCTCCGAGGGCCTGCTGGCGGAGGAGAATGTCGGCACCGCGCCCGGCTTCACCTTCGGCCCCGGCAATGAGGACCATTTCCGTCTCTGCTTCGCGCAGTCGGGCGAGCGGCTGGAGACCGCGCTCCGGCGCATCGCCGGCTATCTCGACCGGCACGACAACGAGTTCGGCTGACCGGCCCCGCGTCGCGCTCCGCTCTCATCCCGCAATCCGACCGGAAAGGCAGAAGACATGCCGCAATCGGGCGCGCCCCCGCTTCAGGGCGTCAAGGTCGTCGATTTCTCGCGCATCATCGCCGGTCCGCTCTGCACGCAGATCCTGGCCGACATGGGCGCGGAGGTGATCAAGATCGAGAACCCGGCGTCCGGCGACGACACCAGGCGCATGGCCGAGCCGGGCGCGGCCGGCGAGAGCCATTTCTACCTCGCCTACAACCGCAACAAGCGAAGCCTCGCGCTGGATATCCGCGCCCCCGAGGGCCGCCGGGCGGCGCTCGACCTGCTGGCCGAAGCCGATCTGCTGGTCGAGAATTTCCGCCCGGGCGTGATGAAGCGCCTCGGCCTCGACCGCGCCACGCTCGCCCCGCGCCTGCCCCGGCTGATCTATCTCTCGGTCTCGGCCTACGGCCAGCAGGGGCCGATGGCCGACCGGCCGGGCTTCGATCCGGTGCTCCAGGCCGAATCGGGCATGATGTCGCTGTCCGGCGAGCCCGAGGGCCAGCCGCTCCGCCATCCGCTCTCGATCATCGACACCATGACGGCGCTCTATGCGGCCGCGGCGGTCAACGCCGCCCTGCTCGCCCGGCGCGACAGCGGGCGCGGCCAGCATATCGACCTGGCGCTCGCCGATGTGGCGGTGGCGGCGCTCGGCAATGCCGGCCTCTATTATCTCACCGGCGGCGGGCAGCCGCCGCGCACCGGCAACAGCCATATGACCTCGACGCCGACCAACCTCTTCCGGGCGGCGGACGGGCCGCTCTACATGGCGCTCGGCACCGACCGGCTGTTCGGGCAGCTCTGCCGCGATGTGCTGGACCGCCCCGACCTGCCGGAGGACCCGCGCTTCGCCACCGCGGCCGCGCGGCTTGCGCACCGCCCGGAACTGTTCGCCCTCATGAACGAGATTCTGGGCCGGCATCCGCGCCGATATTGGCTCGCGCGGATGCGCCATCTGCCGGCCGGCGCGGTGCGCAGCGTGGCCGAGGCGCTGGAATCGGAGGAGGTCGCGGCGCGCGGCATGGTGCGAGAGGTCGCCCACCCGCTCGCCGGGGCGGTGCGGCTGCTGGGCTCGCCGCTCAATTTCAGCGACACGCCCGTCCGGCCCGAGTTCGCCGCCCCGCCGCTGCTCGGCGCCGACAGCGACGCCGTGCTCGCCGAACTCGGCTACGACGAAGCCCGCATCCGCGCGCTGCGCGAAAGCGGCGTCCTGCGTTAGCCGCGGCTTGCGTCGGGGGCGGGTCTTGCGCAAGTTTGCGGTCATGGGGGAGGAAACGGCAGACGTCATCGTCATCGGCGGCGGCATGGTGGGCGCGGCGGCGGCTTATGGGCTCGCGGGCAAGGGGCTCGAGGTGCTGATGCTCGACGAGGGCGACGACGCCTTCCGCGCCGCGCGCGGCAATTTCGGCCTGGTCTGGGTGCAGACCAAGGGCCTCGGCCTGCAGCGCTATCAGGAATGGTCGCAGGAATCGGCGGCGCGCTATGCGGGCCTCGCGGCCGAGCTTGCCGACCTCACCGGCATCGACATCCACCATGAGCGCCCCGGCGGCGTCATCCTCAGCCTCGGCGACGCCGAATGGGAGGCCCAGAAGCGCCTCAACGACACGATGGCCGAGCAGGGCGGCGGCTATCACGCGCGCATGGTCGAGCGCGGCGAGCTGGAGCGCCTCGTTCCCGGCGTGCGCTTCGGCCAGGAGGTCGTCGGCGGCTCCTTCTCGGAGCAGGATGGCCATTGCGGGCCGCTTTATCTCCTGCGCGCGCTCCATGCCGGCTTCGCGGCGCGGGGCGGGCGCTATCGGCCCGGCGCGCGCGTGCGCCGTATCCACAAGGGCTTTCGGGTCGAGACCGAGGCGGGCGAGTTCGCCGCGCCGAAGCTGCTGCTGGCGGCCGGCAACGGCATTCCGCCGCTGGCCGCCCAGGTCGGGCTGCATGTGCCGACCGTCCCGGAGCGCGGCCAGGTGCTGGTCACCGAGCGCGTCGAGCGCTTCCTGCCGATGCCGATGGGCAATATGCGCCAGACGGCCGAAGGCGCGGTCATGCTGGGCGCGACCCAGGAGAGCGTCGGCTTCGACACCGGCACCACGCTCGACGCCGCGCGGGGGCTGGCCGCCCGCGCGGTGCGCGCCCTGCCGGCGCTCGCCAGCCTGCGCGTGCTGCGGAATTGGGGGGCGCTCCGCGTCATCCCGCCGGATCGCTGCCCGATCTACGACGAGTCGGAGACCCATCCGGGCGCTTTCGTCGCCACCATGCACAGCGGCGTCACGCTCGCCGCCGTCCACGCCGCCCGCCTGCCGGACTGGATCGCCGAAGGCCGTGAGCCGGAGAATTTCGAGGCCTTCAGCGCCCGGAGGTTCGATGTTCCGGCGGCTGCCTGAGCGCACGGCCTCGGTCGAGATCGAGATCGACGGCCGGCCGGTCATGGCCGCGCCCGGCGACAGCGTGGCGGCGGCCATGTTCGCCGCCGGCCTCTCCTCTTTCCGGCGCGCGCCGGTCGATGGCGCGCCGCGCGGCCCCTGGTGCGCCATGGGCGTGTGCTTCGAGTGCCTGGTCGAGATCGACGGCGAGCCGGACCGCCAGGCCTGCATGACGCCGGTGCGCCCGGGCCTCCGCGTCGCCCGCCGGGACGGCGGGCCGAGACGCCGCCCGTGACGGTCGATCTCGCCATTATCGGCGCCGGCCCGGCCGGCATGGCGGCGGCGGTCGAGGCGGCGGCGCTCGGCCTCCGGGTGGCGGTGCTGGACGACCAGCCGGAGCCGGGCGGCCAGATCTGGCGCGGCGTCGAGCGCGCCGGCCCCGGCCTGCTCGCCATTCTGGGCGAGAGCTATGCCGAGGGCGTCGGGCTGGCGCGCGCCTTCCGCGCCGCCGATGTCGATTACCGGCCGGGGAGCGTCGTCTGGCGGCTCGATCCGGGCGCGCGCATCGCCTACAGCCGGGAGGGCCGCGCCGCCACGCTCTCCGCCCGCCGCGCGCTGATCGCGACCGGCGCGATGGAGCGGCCGACGCCGATCGTCGGCGCCGAGCGGCCGGGCGTCATGGGCGCGGGCGCGGCGCAGACGCTGCTGAAGGCCTCCGGCCTCGCGCCCACCGGTCGCGTCGCGCTCGCCGGCTCCGGGCCGCTGCTGCTGCTGGTCGCCTGCCAGCTGCTCGACGCCGGCGCGACCGTCGCGGCGGTGCTGGAGACCGTGACCGCGAGCGACTATCTGGACGCCGCGCCGGCGCTGCCGGCCGCGCTCTCCGGCTGGCGCGAGCTGGCCAAGGGGGTTGCGATGCGCCGCCGGCTGCGCCGCGCCGGGGTCGCCTTCCGCTCGGGCGTGACCGGGCTGGCGGCGGATGAGGGGGTCGTGCGCTTCGACGGCGGCAGCGTCGTCGCCGACCTGCTGCTGCTGCATGAGGGGGTCGCGCCCCGGACCGATCTCACCCGCCAGGCGGGCCTCGACCATCGCTGGCATGAGGCGCAGCGCTACTGGGCGCCCGCCGCCGACGCGCTCGGCCGCACGGCGGAGGAGACGCTGCTGGTCGCCGGAGACGCGGGCGGCATCGCCGGGGCGCGCGCGGCGGCGCTCTCGGGGCGGATCGCGGCGCGCGCGGTCGCCGGCCGGCCGAATGACGACCTGCTGGCGGCCATGCGGCGCGAGCGCGCCATCCGCCCGCTGCTGGACCGGCTGTTCCGCCCGCATCTGACCCTGCCGCCGGACGAGGCGCTGGTCTGCCGCTGCGAGAGCCTGCGCGGCGGCGACATCCGCCGCGCGGTGCGCGACGGCGCCATGGGGCCGAACCAGCTCAAGGCCTTCGCCCGCGCCGGCATGGGGCCTTGCCAGGGACGGATGTGCGCGCTGGCGGTGGCGGAGATCATCGCCGACGAGCGCGGCCTGGCCGTCGAGGATGTCGGCAGCTTCCGCATCCGCCCGCCGGTCCGGCCCGTCACGCTGGGCGAGCTTGCGGCCATGGAGGGCGGCGCGCTGGAGGCCGAGGCGTTCTGAGATCCGGCCCGCGCGGCCGATTGACCCCGGCCCCGCTTCGCGCCAGAACCGGAACGCCGCAATTCCGCAAGAGAGAACCGGGAGGAAAGCCCCGATGGGCGACCGCTATGACGACTACCGCCGGACCTTCGAGATCGACTGGCCGGACGAGCGCATCCTGCGCCTGACGCTCAACAAGCCGGAGACCTACAACTCGCTCGACGCCACCGGCCATCGGGACATGACCTATATCTGGCGCGAGATCGACCAGGATCGCGATGTCTCGGCGGTCATCCTCACCGGCAAGGGCAAGGCGTTCTCCTCCGGCGGCGACTTCTCGATGATCCGCAAGAACATCGACAATTACGACGACCGGGTGCGCGCCTGGAAGGAGGCTCGCGACCTCGTTTACAACATCATCGACTGCTGCAAGCCGACGGTCTCGGCGCTGAACGGCGTCGCGGTCGGCGCGGGCCTGGTCGCGGGCCTGCTCTGCGACATCTCCATCGCCGCGAAGTCGGCGCGCATCGTCGATGGCCACACGCGCCTCGGCGTCGCCGCCGGCGATCACTCGGTCATCAACTGGCCGCTGCTCTGCGGCATGGCCAAGGCCAAATATTATCTGATGCTCTGCGAGTCGGTCTATGGCGAGGAGGCCGAGCGCATCGGCTTGGTCTCGCTCTGCGTCGATGACGATGCGCTCCAGGAGAAGGCGCTGGAGGTCGCCCGCAAGCTCGCCCGGGGCGCGCCCTCCGCCATCCGCTGGACCAAATATGCGCTGAACAACTGGTATCGCGCCATGGGCCCGGCCTATGATGCCTCCACGGCCCTGGAGATGCTGGGCTTCACCGGCCCGGAGGTGGAGGAGGGCCTGGCCGCGCATCTGGAGAAGCGCGCGCCGAACTTCGACCCCAACTCCTCGGCCTGACGACCGGGAGCGCCGGCTCCGCCGGTGTTCTCGACCCGCAACAGGCCGGCGACGGGGCCGTTCACCCGCGCGGAGACGGCGACGATCACCATCCCGGTGCTCGCCGCCTCGCTGCTGCATTCGATCAATATGAGCACCGCCTATGTGGCGTTGCCGTCGATGCAGGGCAATCTCTCCGCGACGCCGGACCGGATCGGCTGGGTGGTGACGGCCTTCATCGTCGCGTCCGCGCTCGGCACCACGCTCTCCGGCTGGCTGGCGGTGAAGTTCGGCCGGCGCACGGTGTTCCTGTGGTCGATCGGCGCCTTCACGGTCACCTCCGCGCTCTGCGCCTCGGCCGACACGCTGGGCGAACTGGTGCTGTTCCGCGCCCTGCAGGGCTTCGGCAGCGCGCCGCTGCTGCCGGTCAGCCAGGCGATCATGCTCGACACCTATCCGCGCAGCCGCCACGGCTTCGCCATGTCGATCTGGTCGATGGGCATGATCCTCGGGCCGGTGGCGGGGCCGACCGCGGGCGCGCTGCTGACCGACCTCTACGGATGGCGCTGGGTGTTCTTCGTCAATGTGCCGCTCGGCTGCGTCGCCTTTCTCGGCATCTGGCTGACCGCGCCGGAGACCGAGAAGCGCGGCGTGCGGCTCGACTGGCTGGGCCTGCTGACCTTGGGCGTCGGCGTCGCCTGCCTGCAACTCATGCTGGACCGGGGCGAGCGGCTGGACTGGTTCGCCTCGCCCGAGATCGTGATCGAGGCGGGGCTGGCGGCGCTCTGCTTCTATCTCTTCATCGCCCATTCGCTCACCGCCCGCGCGCCCTATATCGACCTCGCCATCTTTCGCGACCGCAATTTCACCGTCGGCCTCGCGCTCATCTTCGTGTTCGGCGTCACCGTGTTCGCCAGCATGTTCCTGCTGCCGCTGTTCTTGCAGAACGTTCAGGGCTATCCGGTGCTGGAGGCGGGGTGGGTGATGTCCGCGCGCGGGGTCGGCACCGGCGCGACCATGTTCCTCGCCGGCGTGCTGGCGAACCGGGTCGGCGGGCGCTATCTCGTGCTGGCGGGCTTGGCCGCCGTCGCGCTCTCGCATGTCTGGATGGCGGGCTGGAACCACCGGGTCGGCGCGCTGGAGATCGTCTGGGCGACGGTGCTGAACGGGGCCGGCATGGGGCTGATGTGGGTCTCGCTCACCACCGTCACCTTCTCCACGCTGGCGCAGCGCTACCGCACCGAGGCCGCCGCGCTGTTCGCGCTCATCCGCGCCATCGGCGCCTCCATGGGCACCTCGGTGGTCGTGGCGGTGCTGACCCGCAACGCCCAGGCCAACTATATGGCGCTCAAGGATTTCGTCTCCGCCCATAGCGAGGCGCTGCAACTCTCGCCCTGGGACCTCGCCAGTCAGGCCGCCATGGCGGGGCTCAGGCGCGAGGTGCAGCTCCAGGCCGAGACCATCGCCTATATCAACGATTTCGTGCTGCTGGCGGCGACGGCGGCCTTCGCCGCGCCGCTGGTCTTCCTGCTGCGCCGCCCGGCGCGCGGGGGTGCGGGATGAACGCCCGCCGCCTGCTGGTCGTCATGTGCGCGCATCTCGGGCTGAACCTGATCGGCCTGCACGGGCTGCCGGCGCTGCTGCCGGACTTCATCGCCCTCTGGTCGCTTTCGGAGAGCGAGGCCGGCTGGCTCGCCGGCGCGCCCTATTTCTCCTCGATCTTCGCCATTGTTGCGAGCCTCGGCAGCGACCGCTTCGACGCCCGCCGGCTGGTGATCGCGGGCTCGCTCGCCAATGTGGCCGGCTTTCTCGGCTTCGCGCTCCTCGCCGACGGCTTCTGGTCGGGGCTGGGCTTCCGCCTGCTGCAGGGCGTGGGCTTCGCCTGGATCTACATGCCGGGCGTCAAGGTGCTGGCCGACCGCACTCCGTCCGGCGGCGAGGCCGCCGCCGGGGCCTTCTACATCTCCACCTTTCCGGTCGCGGCCAGCTGCTCCTATCTGGTCATCGACTGGCTGGCGGCGGCGGCCGGCTGGCGCGTGGCGTTCGCCATGCCGGGGGTGGCGGCGGCGCTGGCGGCGCTGCTGGTCTGGCGGCTGGTCGCGCCCCGCCCGGCGCAGCCGGCGGCGGCCGGCGCGGCCTCCCTCGACCTCCGCCCGCTCTTCGCCAACCGCCGCGCGATGCGGCTCATCTGGGCCAATTTCGCCCATTCGATGGAACTGCTGGCGCTGCGCGGCTGGATGGTCGCCTTCTTCGTCTTCGCGGCCTTGCAGGCCCCGGGCGCGCCGGACTGGAACTGGCCGCTCCTGGCCACGCTGCTGACGCTGCTCGGCGCGCCGATGGGCATGATCGGGGCCAGGCTCGGCGGGCGCATCGGCATGGCGCAGGTGTCGGCGCTGGCGCTGCTGCTCTCGGGCGGGACGGCCTGCATCGTCGGCTTTGCGGCCGACTGGCCCTTCTGGCTGCTGTTTCTGGGGCCGGTGCTCATTCACAATCTCTTCGTGCTGATGGATGCGGGCGCGCTCACCGGCGGCGTCATCCAGGCGAGCGGGCCGGAGGAGCGCGGCCGGGCGCTGGCGCTGCACGCCTTCGCCAACGCCGCCGGCGGCTTTGCCGGCCCGGTGCTGTTCGGCACCGTGCTGGAGGCCTCGGGCGGGGCGGGGTCGGTCAACGCCTGGGGCTGGGCCTTCGCCTCGATCGGCGCGGTGGCGCTCCTGGGCGCGCTCAGCGCCGCCGCCGCCTCACGGCGCGAATAGCCGCCCGGCCGGCATCGGGCGGGGGCAGCCGGTGGTGCCGGGGAAGCTCGCCGGCAGGCCTTTCAGCCGGCGCGCCGCCAGATAGGCGAAAGCTTCGGCCTCCAGCGCGTCGCCGTTCCAGCCGAGCGCCTCGGCCGGGGCCGCCGGGCCGGGCAGGGCGGCCATCAGCGCCGGGTTCAGCCGCCCGCCGCCGGAGACGATCCAGCACCGGGGCGCTTCCGGCAGCGGGGCCAGCGCCACGGCGGCGGCGGTGAAGGCGGTCAGGGTCGCCGCGCCGTCCGCCGGCGAGAGGCGCTCGACCGGCGCGGAAGAGAAGCTCAGCCGGTCGAGCGATTTCGGCCCCGGCAGGGCGAACCAGGGACGGTCCAGCAGCGCCGCCAGCGCCGCCTCGTCCACCCGGCCCGAGGCCGCGAGCCTGCCGTCCCGGTCCATCGGCTGGCCGGTATGGCGCCGGCACCAGTCGTCGATGAGCGCATTGCCGGGGCCGGTGTCGAAGGCGAGCATCCGCCCATCGCGCCCGATCCAGGTGACATTGGCCACGCCGCCGATATTCAGCACCGCGACGGGCCGCGCCTCGCCGGCCAGCCGGGCGCGGTGATAGACCGGCGCGAGCGGCGCGCCCTGGCCGCCGGCGGCCACGTCCGCGCTGCGGAAGTCGGCGACGACCGGCAGGCCCGTGGCGCGCGCGAGCCGGGCGGCGTCGCCCACCTGCAGGGTGAAGCGCTCCGCCGGCCGGTGGTCGAGCGTGTGGCCGTGGAAGCCGATGGCCTTGGGGGCCGCGCCGCTGCCGGCCAGCAGCGCCTGCGCCGCCCGGATATGCGCCTCCGTCACCACCTCCCCGGCGGCCTGCGCGCGCGCCGGGTCCCGCCCGCCGAGGGCCGCGCGGATGGCGTCGCGCTCCGCCTCGGAATAGGGCAGGGAGAGGAAGTCCAGCGGGCGCGCGCGCTCCTCGCCGTCGGTTTCGAGCAGCGCGGCGTCCACCCCGTCCATGGAGGTGCCGCTCATCAGGCCGACCAGCAGGTCCAAGGGGGCCTCCGCCTTGCCGCGTCCGGGGCGGCCATGCTAGACGGCGCGCGCTCTTGCCCACAAGGGATCTCCCATGCCCGCCTCCGCTTTTCTGGAAACCGTGCAGGCGCGCGGCTTCCTGCATCAATGCACCGACGCCGACCGGCTGGACGCGCTGCTGCAAGGGCCGCCGACGCCGGCCTATATCGGCTTCGACTGCACGGCCGACAGCCTGCACGTCGGCTCGCTGGTCTCGATCATGCTGCTGCGCCGCTATCAGCAGGCGGGCCACAAGCCGATCGTGCTGATGGGCGGCGGCACCACGCGCGTGGGCGACCCCTCGGGCAAGGAGGAGGCGCGGCCCCTGCTCTCCGACGAGCGGATCGCGGCCAACATGGCCGGCATCCGGCGCGTCTTCGAGCGCTTCCTCGCCTTCGGCGACGGGCCGACCGACGCGGTGATGGCGAATAACGCCGACTGGCTGGACGGCCTCTCCTACATCCCCTTCCTGCGCGACTATGGGCGGCATTTCTCGGTCAACCGGATGCTGGCGATGGACAGCGTGCGGCTCCGCCTCGACCGCCAGCAGCCGCTGAGCTTTCTCGAGTTCAACTACGCCGTGCTGCAAAGCTACGACTTCCTGGAGCTGTCGCGCCGCTTCGGCTGCCGGCTGCAGATGGGCGGGTCGGACCAGTGGGGCAATATCGTGAGCGGCATCGACCTTGCGCGCCGGGCGGCGGGGGCGGAGCTGTTCGGCCTCACCACGCCGCTGATCCAGACCGCGAGCGGGGCCAAGATGGGCAAGACCGCGCAAGGGGCCGTCTGGCTGGATGCGGGCCGCGTCTCGCCTTACGACTACTGGCAGTTCTGGCGCAATGTCGAGGACGGCGATGTCGGGCGCTTCCTGCGCCTCTTCACCGAACTGCCGTTGGCGGAAATCCAGCGGCTGGAGGCGCTGGAGGGGCAGGAGCTGAACGACGCCAAGAAGGCGCTCGCCGACGCCGCGACGGCGCTCTGCCATGGGGCCGAAGCGGCGGCGGAGGCGGCGGCCACGGCGCGGCGGACTTTCGAGCAAGGCGAGGCCGCCGCCGGCCTGCCGACGCTGGAACTGCCGCGCGCCGAACTGGAAGCCGGCGTGCCCGCCTTCGCCCTCCTCCGCCAGGCCGGCCTCGCAGAGACGGGCGGCGCCGCCCGCCGCCTCATCAAGGGCGGCGGCGCCCGCCTGAACGACGCCCCCATCCAGGCCGAAGACCACGCCATCACGCTCGCCGACCTCAACCCCGAAGGCGCCCTGAAACTCTCCGCCGGCCGAAAACGCCACGCCCTGGTCCGCCCGGTGTGAGAGGGATCGAGAAGAGCAGCGATAAACCGATGAGCAAGCGGATTTGCACCTTTGGCCTTGCCGGGTTGTTGTTGATAATAGTAATCTTAACTAGTGCCTTTCTGTGGCTGTGTATATTTCCTGAGGAGAAGGGCAGTGAGGCGCTACGCAATGTGGTGCTGATTGTTGTGGCTATTATTGGCCTCCCGTTGGTACTCTGGCGCAGCATCGTGGCGGCAGAGCAAGTGAAAATCTCGCAGCGAGGGCAGCGGAACGAGTATTATCACAAAGCGCTTGAAATGCTAGCTAATCACAATATGTCGGTTCGAATAACTGGAATTTATGCGCTCGATAAGCTCGCCCGAGATTATCCAAAAGAGTTTCACATTCCAGTTATGCAATTGCTCTGTAACTTTGTCCGAACATATAGATCGTTAAGGCAAGGTGATTCAAAAATCCCGAATATTGATTTTATGGAAGCAATTTATGTTATTGGATGCCGTGATGATAATCGCATAAAAATCGAAATAGACGCAAAATACGTTCCAAACTTATTTGGATCAGATTTCGGAAACATACTTTTCCAGCATCCAATGTTCTCTTTGAGTAATTCCGAAAAATATTTCCCCAACTTTACTGGAATGCAGTTTTCAGGTGTCAATTTAAAGGAATCAAATCTGCAGAAAGCAAAATTAAACCGCGCGTCTTTGAATGGAGTGGATTTAACATTCACTGATTTGAGTAATGCGGACTTGTATTTTGTGCGTTTCTATAAGGTTAATTTTGATAAAGCTAATCTCCGAGGTGCGCGAATAGATGGCGCTCGTTTCGAGAGTGTAAAAGGGTTGACTCGAGATATGCTTCGAGAGGTGAAAGTCATAGACGAAAATCATCCTCCCGAATTCATCGATACTTTCGATGTGAACACAGGAAAGCCTATTCTTTCTATCTGAATCAATTCCATCAAGTTCATCAATATTTATTCCGAATATATCTTCACTTATCCTGAATTGACTACCCAGTCGGTAGATCTTTCAGAATGCTAACTTTGTGGGAGATTGTTGGTAGGAGCGGCACCCGCCGCAGCGAAGTGCTGGATAGCCGCCTCGAACTTGTCCCGGCAGCCGGGGTTGCAGAAGCCTACGGTGGCGCCGTTGTAGCGGGTGAGCGAGTCGGGTTGGACCGGTTTGCCGGACCAGGGGCAGGTTTCGTTGATGCACTCGGCGATTTCGGGCATGGGCGGTGCTCCCGGGTTCAGGCGATGGCGTCTGCGCCGGCGGCCATCGGGCGCCAGTCTTGCGAGCGCACATAGTCGGGGCGGGGTTCGGGGACGTCCTCGGGGCGGTTGGCGCAGGCGTTGAAGCAGAAATAGGCCTGCCAGCGATCCTCGCCGGAGAGATTGTGGCCCGACGCGTGCAGCAGGTTGCAGTGAAAGAGCGCCGCCGTGCCCGGCGGGCCGGTGACCGCGACCGGCGCCGGCCCGTCGCGCAGCGCCTGCTTCACCGTCTCCGGCGTCGCGGCCCAGAGGCTGTAGGCGGTGGAGCTGTCGAAATAGGGGTCCCGACGCCCCTGCCGGTGGCTGCCGGGCAGGAAATAGAGGCAGCCGTTCAGCTCCGTCGCCTCGTCGAGCATCACCATGAAGGTCGCCATGGCCGGCTCGCGGATGCCGTCGAGCCGCCAGCTGCCAAAATCCTGATGCCAGGGCCAGGCCGTGCCCTCGATGGCGGCCTTCATGTTGACCTTGCAATGGTGGATATAGACCTCCTCCACGCCGAGCGCCTGCTGGGCGGGGCGCAGGATGCGCGGCGCATGGGCGGCGGCACGAAAGGCGGCGGACGCGGTCGGCCCGTCCTCGGCGTGGAGGCGGAACATCGTCTTGGCCTGCCCGCCGGAGCCTTCGCGAAAGACGCAATCGGCGTCGATCCGCGCCACCCGTCCGGCCTCCGCCCGCAGCCGCGCCACCTCGGCGGGCGAGAACAGCGCCGGAAAGATCAGGAAGCCGTCTTCACGGTAGCGCGTCAGCTGCTCTCCGGTGAGTTCCATGGCTCCCCCTCGGCCGGCTCAGCTCATGAAGGCAGCAACGCCTTCGGCAGGCCGAACATGATGGCGACGTTGAGCCCGATCGCGCCGATGACGATGCGCAGCATATGGTTCTTCATGCGCTCGACGGCCAGGTCCAGGTCGCGTTTGGACATCCGCATGGCTCAGCTCGCCACCGCCGCCGGCTCGAAGGCGTCGGCGCGCTCGTCCGGGACGGTTTCGGCGAGTTCGCTCGCCGGGTCGCCGGCCACGCGCACATGGCGCATGACGCGCGGCTCGCCATAGTCGTAAGGGCAGGCGCGGTGCAGGATGCAGCGATTGTCCCAGATCATCAGGTCGCCCGGCCGCCAATGGTGCGTATAGACGCGCGGCGGCCGGCAGGCATGGTCCAGCAGGTCGTCCAGCAGCGCCTGCGCCTCGCCGTCGGCCATGCCGGGAATGCGGAAGGCGTGGCGGCCGATGAAGAGCGACTTGCGCCCGGTTACCGGATGGGTCTTGACCAGCGGGCGCAGCGGCGCGCCGGCATTGTGATAACCGTAGCCGTCGCCGGCGCGGAAGGTGGTGAAGCCCGCCTTGGCCTGCGAGGCGTAGAGCGAGTGATAGGCCGAGAGGCCGGCGATGCGCTCCTGCATGGCCTCGTCGAGCTTGTCCCAGGCGTGGCGCATGTCGGCGAGCTCGGTCTCGCCGCCGCTGGAGGGCGTCACCTCCGCCGCGAGCGCCGAGGCCTTGGCGGCGAGCGGCATGTAGGAGCTGTCCGTGTGCCAGCCCTCATTGCCGCGCAGCACCTGATAGCGCTTCTCCTCCGGATCCAGCAGCTCGCCGTCGGCCTTGCGGTTGGAGATGCGCACCGCCCGCTGGCCCTCGCGCAAGATCTCGATCTCGCCGAAGCGCTCCCCGAAGGCGATATGCTCCTCGTCGGAGAGATGCTGGGCCGGAAACACCAGCGCGCCATGCTCGTGGAACGCATCCTCGACCTGGCGCCATTCGCCGTCGCTCATGGCGCCCAGCGCCACGCCCGTGACCCGCGCGCCGAGCGTGCAATCGAGAGGGGTAATCCGGACCATCGGAACGCCTCCTGCCTCCGTTCGCCCGATTGTGCGCCCGCCGCACGCCAGAGGCAAGGGCGCGGGCGCTCAACCGGCCCTGAAGGAGCGAAGGGGCAGCGCCTCCGTCTCCAGCGTGGAGAGGTCCAGGCTCTTCGACGCGCGGTCGATGTCGAACCCGACCACGCCGCCGTCGCTGTCGAGATCGACATTCAGCCCGTCGGAAATCTCCCGCGTCTCCGCCCCCGGCCCCGCCTTCAGTTCGATATAGAGGCTGTCGGTTTCGGGATAGTAATGCAGCTTCATGACCGGTCCTTCCCGACGCGCCCGTCGGATTGCCCTTCGCGATATAGCGACGCCGACCGGGTTCGGACAGTCATGGGCCGTGACTGCGGCGAGAAGCTGGGGCTAAGATGGGGCCGGGCGGCGAGGCTTCGGGAGGGAACGCATGACGGCGGCCAGCTTCGACTATTCCGGCAGGGCGGTGCTGGTCACCGGCGGCTCCAGCGGCATCGGGCGCGCGATCGCCCTCGGCTTTCGCGACGCCGGCGCGAGCGTCACCGTGCTCGGCACGCGCGCCGGGCCGGCGGACTATCCGGACCCGCTCGACAACATGGCCTACCGCCAGCTCGACATGACCGACAATGACGGCATCCTGGCGCTCGCCGCCGACACGCCCGCGCTCCATGTGCTGGTCAACGCCGCCGGCACCACGGTGCGCGGCGCGGCGGCCTTCGAGCCCGACAATTTCGAACATACCGTGCAGGTCAATCTCAACGGCGCCTATCGCATGGCGCACGCCTTTCGCGCGCAGCTTCGCGCGTCCGGCGGCTCCATCGTCAACATCGCCTCCATGACCAGCTATTTCTCCTCGCCGCGCGGCCCCGGCTACGGGGCCTCCAAGGCCGGCATCCTGCAGCTCACCCAGTCGCTGGCCTCGGCCTGGGCGGCGGACGGCGTGCGCGTGAACGCCATCGCGCCCGGCTGGATCGAGACCAAGCTGACCGCGCCGGTGCAGGCCAACGAGACGGTCAACCGCCAGATCCTGGAGCGCACGCCGATGGGCCGCTGGGGCAAGCCGCAGGAGATGGCCGGCGCGGCGCTGTTTCTGGCCTCCGAGGCCGCCGCCTTCGTCACCGGCGTCACCGTGCCCGTGGATGGCGGCTGGTCCGCCCACGGCGTCTGACGGCAGGCGGATTTCGACAAACGAACCGAGAGGGAGGAAGGGACCCCCATGACTCTATCCAGCGTCAGCGACGTCGACGCATCGTCGCCGAAGCATCTGAACGGCAAATACGCCATCGCCGGGGTCGGCGAGACCGCCTATATGCGCGGCTCGGAATATTCGACCCGCTCGCTCGCCACCTGGGCGGTCGGCAACGCCATGGCGGACGCCGGCCTCGGCCCGGAAGACATCGACGGCATGTTGAGCTATTCCGGCAACGATTCCGTGTTCGCGCCCTTCGTCGCCGGCGATCTCGGCATCCGGCTCAACTTCTACATGGATGTGCATGGCGGCGGCTCCTCCACCGAGGCGCTGATCGGCATCGCCATGGGCGTCATCGAGGCCGGCATGTGCCGCACGGTGGCGATCTTCCGCTCCATGAACGGCTACAGCCAGGTGCGCATCGGCGGCACCGGGGCGCGCTCGGCGGTGCCGATCTCCGGCGACCAGATCCATCACCGCGCCTATGGCTGGCAGAGCGCCGGGCAGATGTTCGCGCCGACCTTCCTGCGCCACATGTACGACTACGGCACCACGCCGGAGCAGGTGGCGGCGGTCAAGGTCGCGCACTCCAAGCACGCCTCCAACAACCCCAAGGCCTATTACCGCAACCGCCTGACGGTAGAGGAGGTCGTCGGCAGCCGGATCATCTGCAAGCCGCTGCACCTGCTGGACTGCTGCGTGGAGACCGACAACGCCACCTGCATCATCGTCACCCGGCTGGAGCGCGCGCGCGACTGCCGCAACCCGCCGGCGGTGATCCGCTCCGTGGTCGGGCGCTGCTGCAAGCCGCGCATCGACATGCACTATCAGCACGGGCCGATCTCGACCGTGGCCGGCCATTACGCCAGGGACATCCTGTTCCCGAACGCCGGCGTCGGGCCGGAGGATATCGACGTCACCGGCTCCTACGACGCCTTCACCTTCACCACCATGCTGCAGCTGGAGGATTACGGCTTCTGCAAGAAGGGCGAGGGCGGCGACTATGTGTCGTCGGGCATTATCGAACTCGGCGGCAAGCGGCCCAACAACACCTCCGGCGGCCATCTCTGCGAGGGCTACACCCACGGCATGAACATGGTGATCGAGAACACCCGCCAGCTGCGCGGCGATGTCGATGACAGCTGCCCCGTGGGGCCGGACGGCAAGCGCCAACACAGCCACGACTACAGCGAGGGCGGCTGCCGGCAGGTGAAGGATGTGGAGCTGACGGCCAATCTCGGCTGGGCCATGCCGGCCACCGGCTCGGCGATGATCATGTCCCGCGACGCGCGGTGAGAGGGAGCGAGGCGATGCCGATTCAGGGCGAATATATGGGCATGATGCTCACCATCGACGATGTGGACCGCGAGAACCGCGAGTTCTTCGCCTGGTGCGACAAGGGCGAGTTCCGCCTGCAGCGGAGCCCGACGAGCGGCCTGTTGCGCTATCCGCCGACCACCGCCTGCCCGTGGAGCGCCGACCGCGACTATGAGTGGGCGCCCGTGGAGGGCAGGGGCGCGGTGCACTCCTATGTGGAGGTGCACCACCCCATCCAGCCGGCCTTTCGCGACAAGGTGCCCTACATGATCCTGCTGGTCGATCTCGACACGCAGAAGGGCGAGCCTTCGGAGCATGAGGCGCTCCGCGTCGCCGGCAATCTGGTGACCGCCGAGGGCGAGTTCGCGCCGCCGGAGACCATCCGCAAGGTCGGCGTCGGCACCCGCGTGCGCATGGTGTTCTCGAAGGTCGCCGACGGCTTCTCGCTGCCGCAATGGACCATCGACGAGGAGGCCGAGCAGCCGGAAGCGCCCTGGCGCTACCCGCAGGAATAATCCCGAATGACCTCCGGGCTCGGGTCGGCGCCGAGGCCGGGGGTGTCGGGGACGGCGATGCGGCCGTCCTCGACCTTGCAGAGATCGCCGAAAATCTCCGCCTCGTGGCGGCCGAAAAAGCGCTCCACCGGCTCCTCACCGTCCGCCACCGCCAGCAGATGCAGCGTGGCGAGGAAGCCCGGCCCGAAATAGGGCGAGTGGGGCACATAGCGCACATTGGCGAGATTGCAGAGCGTCTCCACCTTGCGCATCTCCGTCACGCCGCCGACCTTGGTGACGCTCGGCTGGGCGATATCCACCGCATCGGCCCGCAGCATGGCCTGGAACTGCCAGGCGGTGCAAGCGTTCTCGCCGGCGGCGATCGCCATGCCGGCGCGGTGGCGCAGCTCCGCCAGCCCGTCGAAATTCTCCGGCGGCCAGAGCGGCTCCTCCAGCCAGTGCACATCGTGCGGCTCGAAGGCCTCCGCCTTGGCGATCGCCTCCGCCAGCGTCCAGGGGCAGTTGGTGTCCACCATCAGCTTCGCCTCGGGCGGGATCGCCCGGCGGGAGGCGGCGACGGCTTCCTCCGTGCGCTCATGCAGCTTGATCCAGCGAAAGCCCTCGGCCGACGCGGCGGCCGAGCGCTCGCCCACCAGATCGGGGTCGATATAGCGCAGCAGGCTGGCATAGGCCTCCAGCGACATGCGCTGCGCCCCGCCCAGCAGGCGGTGCAGCGGCATGCCGGCCGCCTTGGCGGCGATGTCCCAGAGCGCGATGTCGAGGCCGGAGAGCGCGTAGATGGTCTGCCCGTAGCGCCCGAAAATATGCAGCGTCTGCTGGAGTTCGGCGTGCAGCCCGGCGATGTCGCCGGCGTCGCGGCCGACGACCAGCGGCGCGATCATCTTCTCCAGCGCCGCCCGGGTGGAGTCGATGGCGTTGAAGCCGAACGCCTCGCCCCAGCCGACATGGCCCTCATCGGTCTCGACGCGGACCAGCAGCGTTTCGAGCGTCCGCCATTCCCTGCCGCCGAAGCCGATCGGCGGGCCGCCATGGTCGAAGGGGATGGAAAGCACGATCGTCTCGACATTCGCGATCTTCATGGCGCGGCTCCGCTGTCGGCCTCGATCCAGGCGTCCAGCATCTTCTCGAAGCCGGCGCGCGACAAGTCGTTGCCGATGAACACGAGCCGGCTGCTGCGGTCGTCGGAGGGCCAGGCCTCCAGGATCGCCGGCGGATGGAACATGTGCTGCACACCGTGCACGGCGACCGGCGCGTCCAGGCCGGTCACATTCAGGATGCCCTTGACGCGCAGCAGCGCGTCGCCATGCGAGGCGATCAGCGCCTCCAGAAAGCCGACCCAGGCGTTCCAGGAGCAGCCGCCTTCGCGGCGCAGGCAGAAGGAGGTGAAGCGGTCGTCGTGATGGTGGTGATGATGATCTTGGTCGTGATCGTGATCGTGATCGTGGTGATGATGATGATCGTGCTCGTGCGCCTCGAAGGCCTGTTCGCGCAGCCAGTTCTGAACATCGGCGCTCTTGGTGCGCGGGTCGTAGAGGCCGGCGCCGAACAGGCGGTCCGGGTCGATCTCGCCATGCAGCACCCGGTAGCGCGGCGCGCTCGGATTGATGCGCGCGAGGCGGCGCTCCAGCCCGGCCAGCGCGTCCTCGCCGGCGAGGTCGGTCTTGGTCAGCAGCAGGCGGTCGGCGACGGCCGCCTGGCGCAGCGACTCCTCATGGGCGTCGAGCTGGCCGTCGCCATGCGCGGCGTCCACCGTCGCCAGCACGCTGTCGAGCCGGAAGCAGGTCGCGACCAGCGGGTCGGCCATCAGCGTGTGCAGCACCGGGGCGGGATCGGCGAGGCCGGTGGTCTCGATCGCCACGCGGTCGAAAGGCGGAATCTCGCCGCGCGCGCGCCGGGCGAACAGGTCGCGCAAGGTCTCGGCCAGCTCCCCCCGGATCGAACAGCACACGCAGCCGCCGTCCATCACCATGATGTTCTCGTCGTTCGACGCCGCGACCAGCTCGTGGTCGAGGCCGATCTCGCCGAACTCGTTGATGACGACGGCCGTCTTTTCCATCCCCGGCCGGCGGATCAGCCGGGAGAGCAGCGTCGTCTTGCCGCTGCCGAGGAAGCCGGTGATGACGCTGACCGGGAGCGGTTCGTCCCGGGCGTTCACCGGAAGGCCTTGAAGGTGATCAGGGTGAAGGTGTCGGCCACGCCCGGCAGCCTTTGCAGCCGCTCGGTCACGAAATGGCCGGGATCCTCGTCGTCTTCCAGGTAGCATTTGACCAGCAGATCGTACTGACCGGAAATCGAGTAGATCTCCGAAGCCTGCTCGACATCCTGCACCAGCCGGTCGGCCACCTCATAGGCCTGGCCGAGCGAGCATTTCACCATCACGAAGAGCGGTTTCATGCGTGGGTCCTCCCGCCTTCGCCCGCCGCTTCAGGCAGATTGCGCCGCCGGAACCGGGCGGAGCAGGAAGGCCGGAATATGCTCGCCGAAGGCGGTGTCCGGGTGCGGCGCCTCCGCCGCTTCCGCCACCTTCGCCGCCGCCGGGCGTGCGCGGGGCGTGCGCTTCTCCTCCGCCGGCGCGGCGGCCGCGCGGCGCGTCGCCGGCTTCGCCCGGGCGCTTCCTTCGCTCGCCGCCGCAGAGCGCCGGCGCGTCCGGCGCTTCGGTTCGTCGTCCCAGTTGGCGGTGTCCACCGTGTCGAGCGCGCGCCGGGGCACGCCGCGCCCGATCAGCTGCTCGATGCGCTCGGCGTAGGGCGCGTCCTCCGGCTGGGCGATGGTGATCGCCGTTCCGGCCCGACCGGCCCGTCCGGTGCGCCCGATGCGGTGGACATAGTCCTCGGCGTGGATCGGCACATCGAAGTTGAACACATGGCTGACGCGCGGAATGTCGAGGCCGCGCGCGGCGACATCGGAGGCCACCAGCAGCCGGAGCTCGCCCGACCGGAAGCGCTCCAGCGTCTCCGTGCGCCGGAATTGCGGCATGTCGCCATGCAGCGCGGAGGCGTCGAAGCCGTGCTTGGTCAGCGATTTGACCAGAATATCGACATCGCGCTTGCGGTTGCAGAACACCAGCCCGTTCTCGATGTCCTCGACGCGCAGAATCTCGCGGAGCGCGGCGCGCTTGTCCGCGGCGTGGACCAGCGCCAGCTGCTGATCGACGGTCTCGGCCGGCGAGGCCGGCGGCGCGACCGCGATCTCTTGCGGCTCGGAGAGAAAATTGTCGGCGAGCTTGCGGATTTCCGGCGGCATGGTGGCCGAGAAGAACAGCGTCTGGCGCTGGCGCGGCAGCAGCCCGACGATGCGCTCGATGTCCGGAATGAAGCCCATGTCGAGCATCCGGTCGGCCTCGTCGATCACCAGCAGCTTCACGTCGCTCAGCAGGATGCGTCCGCGCTCGAACAGGTCGATCAGCCGGCCGGGCGTGGCGATCAGCACATCGACGCCGCGCCCGAGCGCCTTCTCCTGATCGACGAAGCTCTCTCCGCCGATCAGCAGCGCCGTCGTCAGCCGGTGATATTTGCCGTAGCGCTCGAAGCTCTCGCTCACCTGGGCGGCGAGTTCGCGCGTCGGTTCGAGGATCAGCGAGCGCGGCATTCGCGCCCGCGCCCGTCCGCTGGCGAGCCGGTCGATCATCGGCAGGGTGAAGCCGGCGGTCTTGCCGGTGCCCGTCTGGGCGCAACCCAGCACGTCCCGGCCCGTCAGCACCACGGGGATCGCCTGTTCCTGTATCGGCGTCGGCTCCGTATAGCCGGAGTCGGCCACCGCCTTGAGCGTGTCTTCGCTCAGTCCCAGAGTCTGGAATGTCATGTGTTCTGTCGAACGATCTCTCAATGTAAAGCTTGCGAACGACTGCTTATACGGTTTTTGGAAGTTGTCAAGGATTTCCCGCCGGCTTTCCCGCAGGCGGGCGGAATGTCGCAGGCGAACCGGGTGCTAGACCAGCCGGTTGGGCGGATCGCGGCCCGCGAACAGCGCCTCCAGGCCGGAAATCAGGATTTCCGCCATCGCCATGCGGGTCTCAAGGGTGGAGCTGCCGATATGCGGCTGCACATAGATGCGCTCGGCCTCGAGATAGCCCGGATGGATGTTCGGCTCGCCCTCGAAGACATCGAGGCCCGCTCCGGCGAGCCGCCCGCTCGCCACGGCCGCGAGCAGCGCCTCGTCATCGACCAGGCTGCCGCGCGCGATATTGATCGCGAGCGCGCCTTCCGGCAGGCGCCGGATGCGCTCGGCGTTCAGCCAATGGTGCGTCGCGGGCGAGGCCGGCGCGGCGATGACCAGAATGTCGCTGCGGGCGAGGAAGGCGTCCTCCTCGGCGAAGAACAGGCCGGCCTCCGGCTCCAGCGGCCGGCGGTTGTGGTAGCCGATCTCCATGTCGAAGGCGCGCGCCCGGCGGGCGATCTCGCGCCCGATGCGGCCCATGCCGAAAATGCCGAGCCGCTTGCCGGTCACCTCCGAGCCGATCAGCTGCCGCGGCCCCCAGCCGCGCCAGCCGCCGCCCGCCACCAGCGCCTGGCCCTCGCGCGCGCGCCGCGCCGCGCCCAGCATCAGCAGCATGGCGGTGTCGGCGACCGACGCGCTCAGCACATCCGGCGTATAGACGACCGGGACGCCGCGCGCCTGGAGCGCGCCCGTGTCGATATGCTCATGGCCGACCGAATAGGCGGCCACCGCGCGGAGCGAATCGGGCAGCGCCGCCACGGCGTCCGCGTCCAGCCGCTCGGTGGCGTTGATGACCAGCGCGTCCATGCCCTCGCAGGCCGCGACCACATCGGCGGGCGAGAGCGCCCGGTCGTCGCGGTTGAAATGCGCCTCGAAGGCGTCCGCAAAGCGGGCCTCGACCGGCTCCGGCAGGCGCCGGGTGATGTAGATGCGCTTCATGGGGCTTCCTCCGCCGACGGCGCTCACCCGCCCAGCCGCTCGCCCGCCCTGAGGCCGGCCTCGGCGGCGGGCATCTTGGCGGCCCCGGCCGGGCGCACCCGAATGGCGGAGAGCGCGCCCTCGCCGGCGGCGATGACCGCGCCTCCCTCGTCCACCGAGAGCACCGCGCCGGGCGCCGCGCCGCCCGCCGGCGCTTCCGCCGGGCGGGCGTCGAAGATTTGCAGCTCGGCGCCGTCGCGAAGCGTCCAGGCGCCCGGCTGCGGGTTGCAGCCGCGGATGAGATTGTAGATCTCGCCCGCCGGGCGCGCCCAGTCGATCTCCGCGTCGGCCTTGCGGCACCAGCTCTCATAGGTGGCTTGCGACTCGTCCTGCGCGATGCGCGGCGCGCGGCCCTCGCGCACCAGATCGACCGCCTCCAGCATCGCCTCGACGCCCATCGGGAACAGGCGGTCGAAATAGATGCTGCCGAGCGTGTCGTCGGGGCCGATGGGGGTGGTCTTTTGCAGCAGCACCGGGCCGGTGTCGAGGCCGTCATCGGGCCAGAAGATCGTGAGCCCGGTCTCCTCGCGGCCCTGGATGATCGGCCAGTTGATCGAGCTCGGGCCGCGATGCAGCGGCAGCAGCGAGGGGTGATACTGGATCGTGCCGAGCTTCGGGAGGTTCAGGAAGGAAGAGGGCACGATCTTCGTCACATAGGCCATGACGCAAAGATCGGGGCGGAGCGCGGCGAAGGCCTCATGCGCGTCCTCGGCGCGGAAGCTCTCCGGCTGGAACACCGGCAGGCCATGCTCCCCGGCGGCGGCCTTGAGCGGGTCCGGGCGGTCGGGCCGGGCGTCCGGGGCGCAATAGACCGCCACCACCTCCTCGCCGCGCGCGAGCAGCGCCTCCAGGACCGCCTTGCCGAACGCCTGCTGGCCATTGACGACGATACGCATCTGCGAGCGCCTCCTCCCCTCGGATCGCCGGGCAGTTTACAACATGCTTGACCCTTCCCAAGGGCGCGTTTAGCAGCTTGCCTCCATGATCGCCTTCATCCTGCGGCGCCTGGCGCAATCCGTCCTCGTCATCCTGTTCGTGGCGCTGATCGCCTTCTCGATGTTCCGCTTCGTCGGCGACCCGGTGCATCAGATGGTGGGCATAGAGACGACGCTGGAGGAGCGCGAGGCGCTGCGCGAGCGGCTCGGCCTGAACGACCCCTTCCACATCCAGTTCGCGCGCTATATCGCCGATGTGGCGCGGCTCGATTTCGGCGTCTCCTACCAGCACAAGAAGCCGGTGACGGCGCTGATCGGCGCGCGCTTTCCCGCCACCTTCGAGCTGGCGATCGTCTCGGCGCTGCTCGCGCTCGCGGTCGGCGTGCCCATGGGCGTGTTCACCGGCCTCTACCGGGAGAGCTGGCTTTCCCGGCTGTTCATGGCGGTCTCCCTGATCGGCATCTCGCTGCCGACCTTCCTGATCGGCATCCTGCTGATCTTCATCTTCTCGGTCACGCTCGGCCTCATGCCGAGCTTCGGGCGCGGCGAGACCGTCGATCTCGGCGGCTGGACCACCGGCCTCCTGACCGCGAGCGGCCTGCAGGCGCTGGTCATGCCGGCGGTCACGCTCGGCCTCTTCCAGATGACGCTCATCATGCGCCTGGTGCGCTCGGAGATGCTGGAGGTGCTGCGCACCGACTACATCAAGTTCGCCCGCGCGCGCGGCCTCTCCAACCGGGCGGTGCATTTCGGCCATGCGCTCAAGAACACGCTGGTGCCGGTCATCACCATCACCGGGTTGCAGCTGGGCGGCATCATCGCATTCGCCATCATCACCGAGACGGTGTTCCAGTGGCCGGGCATGGGGCTTTTGTTCCTGCAATCGATCCAGACCGTCGATATCCCGATCATGGCGGCCTATCTCATGCTGATCGCCTTCTTCTTCGTGGCCATCAACCTGATCGTCGATCTGCTCTATTACGCCGTCGATCCGCGTCTTCGCCTCGACCGGGGCGCGGCCTGGTGAGGGGCTGGCGCGACAGCGACCTCTGGCACTCCTTCACCGCCTCGCGGCTGACGGTGGCGGCGGCCATGACGGCCGCCATCATGGTGCTGGCCGCCTTCCTCGCCCCGCTGATCGCGCCGCACGACCCCTTCGATCTGGCGAGCCTCGACCTGCTGGACGCGCATATTCCGCCGATGTGGCTGGCGGACGGCGAGGCCCGCTTCCCGATCGGCACCGACGACCAGGGCCGCGACCTGCTCTCCGCCATCCTCTACGGCGCGCGCATCTCCATCGGCGTCGGCATCGCCTCGGTGCTGCTCTCGCTGCTGCTGGGCGTCGGCCTCGGGCTGCTCTCCGGCTATGCCGGCGGGCGCATCGACGCCTTCATCATGCGCGTCGCCGACATCCAGCTGAGCTTCCCCGCCATCCTGATCGCGCTGCTGGTCAACGGCGTGCTGCGCGGCCTCTTGCCGGCGGAGCGCCAGGACGAGCTTGCGATCTATGTGCTGGTGCTCTCCATCGGCATTTCCGGCTGGGTGCAATATGCGCGCACCGTGCGCGGCTCGACGCTGGTGGAGAAGAACAAGGAATATGTGCAGGCCGCGCGGCTGATCGGCATCCCGCCGGCGGCGATCATGCTGCGCCATATCCTGCCCAACGCCATGGGGCCGGTGCTGGTGATCGCCACCATCCATCTCGCGGTCGCCGTCATCACCGAGGCGACGCTCTCCTTCCTCGGCATCGGCGTGCCGCCGACCGAGCCCTCGCTCGGCACGCTGATCCGCATCGGCAACGATTTCCTGTTTTCCGGGGAGTGGTGGGTGACGATCTTCCCCGGGGCGGCCCTCGCCCTTCTGGTGCTCTCCGTCAACCTGCTCGGCGACTGGCTGCGCGATGCCCTCAACCCCAAACTCCGCTGATCTGGTCGCGGTCGAGCGCGTCGCGCGCCATTTCGACGTCTCGGACGCCTGGCTCACGCGCGCCATCGAGCGCCGGCCGCGCGTCTGGCTCAAGGCCGTGGACGGCGTCTCCTTCGCCGTGGCGCGCGGCGAGACGCTGGCGCTGGTGGGCGAGTCCGGCTGCGGCAAGTCCACGGTGGCGCGGCTGACCGTCGGCCTCCACCGCCCGACCGCCGGGCGGGTGCTGTTCGACGGGCTGGAGCTCGCCCGGCTCAAGGGGGCCGAGCGCGCCCGCTGCCGGCGGCGGATGCAGATGATCTTCCAGGACCCCTACGCCAGCCTGAACCCGCGCTGGCGGGTGCGCGACATCGTGGCGGAGCCGTTGCGCGCCTTCCGGCTGACGCGCTCGCGCGCGGAGACCGCAGAGCGCGTCGCCGCGCTGCTGGTCCAGGTCGGCCTCGCGCCGGCGGACGGCGAGAAATATCCCCATGAGTTCTCCGGCGGCCAGCGCCAGCGCATCTCCATCGCCCGCGCGCTGGCCGGCAATCCCGAATTTCTGGTCTGCGACGAGCCGACCTCGGCGCTGGATGTCTCGGTGCAGGCGCAAATCCTCAATCTGATGCGCGATCTGCAGGAGGAGCTGGGGCTGACCTATCTCTTCATCAGCCACAATCTGGCGGCGGTGCGCCATATCTCGGACCGGGTGGGGGTGATGTATCTCGGGCGGCTGGTGGAGGTCGCGCCGTCGGAGGCGCTGTTCGCGGCCCCGCGCCACCCCTACACGCAGATGCTGCTGGACACGATCCCGGACCTCGCCATGACGGGGCGCGAGCGCGAGCCGATGGCCGGCGAGGTGCCGAACCCGATAGACCCGCCCAAAGGCTGCCACTTCCACCCCCGCTGCCCCTTCGCCACCCCCCGCTGCCGGGAGGAACCCCCAACCCTCCACCGCCACGGCCCCGCCGACGTGGCCTGCCACGCGGTGGAGGAGGGGCGAATATAGGGGGCTGCGGCGCTTGCACACTGCGAATGCGATGACTATATGGCAACGCCATACGGCATTCCGCATAAGGGGTTGGAACGAAAATGTTGATTATCAAGCCATATGGACGCAGCGAGGCGGCTTTCGGAGACGAGCGCGAGCTGCGTCGCCACTTGCGGCGGCGCCCGGACGATTCCGGCCCTTGGGAGGTCCCGGAATTTGCCGAGCGGCATCCCGAGCTTGTCGTCGCGCAATGGATTTCGGCGATAGACCGGATCGCCGCCAAGCCGCGCCTCGGCGGCAAGCCGACGCCCGAGCAGCGCCGGCTGCGGACCGTGCTGGGCGAGGCGGCGTGGGAGATTCTGCGGCAGCGTCTCCCGGCGGATGGGGCCGACGACCTCGCCAGGCTCTGGCGGCGGAAGCTTCATCCCTATGGCGACGGGGATGACGTCAAGCCTTCGGGCCCGGAGAAGGGCCGCTGGTATCCGCGCTTCGCCGGCGACATCGCGGCCGGCAAGATCGGGAAGGCGGAGGCGACGGCGATCGCCGGGCGCATCGAGGAGCATCTCTACCGGGGCGAATATCGGATCGACGGCGCGCGGCCCAACAGGCGGCAGGGGCGGATCGCCGCCCGCGCGGCGAGCATCGCCGGCAATGTCATCGCGCCGGTTCGCGAATTGGCGGGCGAGACGTGGACCGAGGCGGATGCAGGCCGCTACCGGGCGGAGGGCAATGTCGCGCTGAAAATCCGGCAGGCCGCCGAAGCGCTGGAAGCCAACGGGCGCCGCGTCCGGCCGGCGGTCGCCGCCAAATGCCTCCATGAACATTATCCGCGCCTGTTTCCGGGCGCCGACGGCGAGGCGCTGTCCATCGCCGAGGCCAGGCAGAGCGAACCCGGCCTGTTCGCCCTCCACATGGCCGTGCGCGAAACCTATACGCGCATCCTGAAGAACCATGGCAAGCGGCAGGTTGCCCCGCTGCTGCCCGGAGACATGGATGCGCTCTTTCGGCTTGTCGGGGCGATGGGGCGCAATCGCGACCTGAATGCGCTCATCCGTCTGGGCAAGCTGCTGCATTACGAAGCCGGGGACGAGCCGGCCCAGGCCGTCGCCGCTTTGCCCGACGACCGGAGCATCGAGGGCGGCCGCTACCGGACCAGCGCTGGACAGGCGGAGATCAAGCGCAACGAGGCTTTCGTGCGCATCTGGCGCGGCGCGGTGGCATTGGCCCAGAGAACGCTGACCGGCTGGGCGAACTCGGAGCGGGATGTGGATAAGGACGTTCTGGGCCGGATCGAAAAGGTCACGGGCGAGGGTTTCGACGAAGCGGCCTGCGATGCCGGGCTGCGGCTGTTGTTCGGCAGTCGGGCCGGCTTGTTCGACACCGCCGACAAGCGGGAGGTCCTGCGGTTTGCGCTCCGGGGCTGGGAGGGGCTTCGCAACAACGCCTTCCATTTCAAGGGGCGCGGCGGCTTTGCGCGGGCGTTGAGCGAAAGCGTGGCGAGTGCGGGAAGCGCCCTGCCGGAGGTCGCCGAGCTTCTGGCGGCGGACGAGCGCGACCGACAGGCCCGGCTGGTCGCCGCGCTGCGGGGCGCCGGCGTCGAGGACGTCTGGCCGGCGGACCGGCTGGAGGCGCTGCTGCTGGCCGTGGCGGGCGGCGCGCGAGCGCAATCGCCGTTGCCGCGCTTTCGCCGCGTGCTGGACCGGGCGGAGAATGCCTGGCGTCGCGAACCGTTCCGCCTCGGCCTGCCGAAGCCCGAGAACCGCCGGACGATGCAGGAGCATCCCGGCCTTCGGGCGCGTTACGTCGCACTCAAGATGCTCTATGAGCGCGCCTTCCCCGGCTGGCTCCAGGAGCGCGATGCGGATGCGCTGAACGCATGGATCGCGCGGGCCGCCGAGCGCGCGACGAAGGCGGCGCAAGCCATCAACCGGGACCCGGACGCGGCTGCGCGCTCGGCCGGGCTTGTTCGGTTGCAGCCGGGCGAGACCATCGCCGAATTCAGCGACCGGCTGACTGCGCTCACAGCCAGCGAATATCGGGTCCAGCGCGGCTATGCGAGCGATCCGGACGCCGCCCGCAAGCAGGCGAAGCATATCGAAGACCTGCGCTGCGACGTGATCGCCCAGGCGTTCGATGCGTATATCGCCGACGCCGGCTTCGGATGGATGCTCGCCGACCCTTCGCAGGAACCGCCTGCGGCGGCGGGGCAGGGCGCTCTCGACAGGATCGCTCTGCCCGAGCAGCCGGGCGCGGGCGCGGGCCGCGAGGGCTGGTCGGCCGCGCTCTATTTCCTGATCCATCTGGTCCCGGTCGAGGCGGTCTCGGGGCTGCGGCATCAGCTGCGCAAATGGTCGGTGCTCGAACTCGCAGCGTCGGGACACACGGCCGTGGCGGAGGTGGAGCGGCTCTTCGATCTCTATCTCGACATGCATGACGCGAAGTTCGAGGGCGGGGAGGGCGTCGTCGGCGCGGAAGCCCTGCGCTCGCTTTTCGAGAACCCTGCCGACTTCGCCCGCGTCTGCCCGGAAAGTCCCGGCGGCGAGGCCGACCGTCACGTGCCATGGCGCGGTCTTCGCGAAATGCTGCGCTTCGGCGCGCGCGAGCCGCAGCTGATGCCGCTGTTCAACGAGCATCCCGTTCGCAGCGCCGAAATAGCCGAGTTGGAGCGCCTGGAGGCTGGACCGGCGGATGGCGGCCTCTCGCCCGTCGCGAGGGCGCATGGGCGGCGGGAGGAATTGCACGCGCAATGGGTCAAGGAGAAGAGACTCTCCCGTGAAGATCGGGAAGACTATCGCCAGGCGCTCGGCGAGGTCGTGCGCCACCGGCATCTGGCGGGTCATGTTCGGCTGGTGAACCATGCCCGGCTGCACCGTCTGGCGATGGCGGTGCTGGCCCGTCTGGCCGACTATGCCGGCCTCTGGGAGCGCGACCTCTACTTCGCCGCGCTGGCGCTGACGCGGCTGGAGGGGATGAAGCCGGAGGAGGTATTCCGGGGCAAGGGGCTGCGCCTGCTTCGCGAGGGCCAGATCGTCGGGGCGCTTCGGGAGTTGAGAAAAAGCGACGATGGCAGCGAAGGCGTTGTCGGGAAGGAACTGCGGAGACTGTTCGGCAAGGACTTCCTGGACAGCGGCGGTGGCGGTGGCGTGCGTCCGGATCTGATGCATTTCAACATGTTGCAGCGCAGCGAGAACCGGCCTTTCGACTTGACCGAGGTGGCAAACCGGGCGCGCGGGCTGATGGCCTACGACCGCAAGCTGAAGAATGCGGTGTCCCGGTCGATCATCGAATTGCTCGCCCGCGAGGGTTTCGACCTCCGCTGGGAGATGCGGGACCACGCGCTGGCGGGCGCGACGGTGACGTCCCGGCAGGCTGTCCATCTGGGCAAGTCGAACATCGCGGAAGACCTGCATGGGTCGTCCATGACCGGCATGGTGGCGAGGCTGTTCGGCGGCTCGGCGCCGCCCGGCCGCGAAGATCGGGGCAGGCGGACCGAGGCGCCGAAGCCGGCGCGACCGGCCGCCGCGCTCCAGGCGGGCCAGCGGGTGAGCGGCGTGCTGATCGACGAGAAGACGAAGAAGGGCGGCTGGAAGGCGGCGGTGGAGCATGGCGGGGAGCGGATCGTCGGCAATATCCACAACTCCGATGCGGTTCCGCCGGAGGCCGAACCCGGCCGGGAGGAGGAATTGGTCGTCCGGGTGGCCAACCCGAGGAATGCAAGCTGGGAATGGCCGACGCCGGAAGTGGAAGCCCGGCTCGCAAAACCGCCGCGCCGCCCCCAGCGGCCGAAACCCCGGCGGCGGTGAGCGGAACGGAAGATGAATAAGCATTTGAGAAAAATGGCGGCTGCTCGCCGCCACACGGTCCGGTCGTACGATTTTTCCGCAGCCGGGCCAACGAATCCTTGCGCGGGCGCAACAGCTTGTGCTATGAGCAGAACAACATCACCCCCAAATGAAGGGGGACTGCACCGTCGAAACGGTCGTTATGACCAAAGTTATGTGAACAACATCACCCCCAAATGAAGGGGGACTGCACCGCAAGTGCTTGAGGGAAAACGGTATCAAGGGAACAACATCACCCCCAAATGAAGGGGGACTGCACCGCAAGTGCTTGAGGGAAAACGGTATCAAGGGAAGAACATCACCCCCAAATGAAGGGGGACTACGCCAACCAGACGGTCCAGTAGATGTCGTTACTGCGAGAACATCGCGCCCAAATGAGGGGACTTCTCAAACGGCTGCGGGGATGAACGCTCTGGCGGCGGTGGGTGAGCCGGACGCTACCGTGCTTCCGCACCGTCAGACCGGATTCCGCTCCACCAGTTGGCGGGCGATGATGATGCGTTGGAGTTCGTTGGTGCCTTCGCCGATGGCGAGGAGGGGGGCGTCCCGGTAGTAGCGCTCTACGTGCATCTCTTTCGAATAGCCGTAGGCGCCGTGGATGCGCATCGCTTCCAGGCTGTTCTCCACCGCCGCCTCGGAGGCGAACAGCTTGGCCATGCCGGCTTCCATGTCGCAGCGCTCGCCGGCGTCATAGGCGCGCGCCGCCTGCTCCACCAGCAGCCGGGCGGCCTCGACGCGCGTGGCCATGTCGGCGAGCTTGATCTGGATCGCCTGATGGCGGGCGATCGGCTGGCCGAAGGTCTCGCGCTGCTGGGCATATCGGAGCGCCGCCTCCAGCGAGGCCCGCGCCACGCCGACGCCGCGCGCCGCCACATTGATGCGCCCCAGCTCCAGCCCGCCCAGCGCATGGGCCAGCCCCCGGCCCTCCTCCAGCCCGATCAGCCGGTCGGCCGGAATGCGATAGTCCTCGAACACCAGCTCGGCGGAATCGATGCCCTTGTAGCCGAGCTTCTCCAGCTTGCGCCCGACCGTGAAGCCCGGCCCCTTCTCCGCCAGAAAGAGGCTCATGCCGCGATGGCGCGGGCTGGCCGCCGGGTCGGTCTTCACCAGCAGCGCGAAGCAGGAGCCGTGAATGCCGTTGGAAATCCAGATCTTGCCGCCATTGACGACATAGTCGTCGCCGTCGCGCCGGGCGGTGGTCCGGATCGCCTGCAGGTCGGTGCCGCAATTGGGCTCGGTCAGCGCCAGCCCGCCGCGCAGCTCGCCGGACGCGAAGCGCGGCAGCCAGGCGCGCCGCTGCTCCTCCGTGCCGAAGCGCAGCACCGCCGCCGACATGATGAGATGCGAGTTGAAGATGCCGGAGAGCGACATCCACACGGCCGAGACCCGCTCCACGATGCGCGCATAGGTGGCCGCGCCGAGGCCGAGCCCCCCATATTCCTCCGGGATGATGGCGCCGAAGAGGCCGAGCTCGGTCATCCGCGCCACGATCTCCGCCGGCCAGATGTCGCCATGTTCGAGCGCCAGCACATGCGGGCGCACATCGCGCTCCAGGAAGCGGTCCACCGTGTCCAGCAGGGCGGCCTCGAGTTCGGCGGTTTCGGGGGGCGTGGCGTTCATCGGGCGTGCGCCTTTCTCGGCGGGGTCAGTATCCGGCGCGGTCATCGACCGCATGGCCGCGTTTGGGGATCAGCATGGCGCGCTCGAAGCGCATGACCACCGTGCCGTCCGCCTTCAGCCCGCGCGTGGCGATGCGCACCACGCCCTGGGTCGGGCGCGAGCGGCTCTCGCGCTTCTCCAGCACCTCCGATTCCGCATAGAGCGTGTCGCCGACGAACACCGGGGCCGGCAGCGCAATGTCGGTCCAGCCGAGATTGGCGATCGCCTTCTGGCTGGTGTCGGAGACCGACATGCCGGCGACGAGCGCCAGCGTGAAGGTGGAGTTGACCAGCGGGCGGCCGAACTCGCTCTGGCGGGCGTATTCCTTGTCGAAATGGATCGGGTGCTGGTTCATGGTCAGCAGCGTGAACCAGGTATTGTCGCTCTCGGTGATGGTGCGCCCCGGCCGGTGCTCATAGATGTGGCCGGGCTCGAAATCCTCGAAATAGCGCCCGAAGCTCTCGCGAAACCGGTTCGGGGCGACCTGCCGGGCTTCCCTGCTCATGCGTCCTGCTCTCCTGGCTTTCCGGCGCTCTGCAGCATGTCGCGGATCGCCTCGACGCAGCGCCCGCAGACCGGCGCGCGACCGTGGCGGCGGAACACCTCCGCCACCCGCCGGGCGCCGGCGTCGCGCGCCGCCTCCACGGCGAGCGGCGAGAGATCGTTGCAGAGACAGACCCGCATGGGCGGCTACCATGGGCCGCAACGGGCGCGATTGACAAGGCCCCTGGAGCGGCTCTAGTTTTTGACCAATGCGCGTTGGAGCGCCGCTCCGGGGGGACAGGCAGGAGGTCGTGTGGCTCTTCTCGAAATTGAGGAGTTGAAGACGCAGTTCTTCACGTCGGCCGGCGTCGTCATGGCGGTCGATGGCATCTCCTATACGGTGGAGGAAGGCGAGACGGTGGCGGTGGTCGGCGAGTCCGGCTGCGGCAAGTCGGTCTCGGCGCTCTCCATCCTGCGCCTGGTGGCGGACCCGCCGGGCAAGATCGTCGGCGGTCGCATCGGCTTCATGGGCCGCAACCTGCTGGAGCTGTCGGATCGCGAAATCCGCGAGGTGCGCGGGCGCCATATCGGCATGATCTTCCAGGAGCCGATGACCTCGCTGAACCCCGTGCTGTCCATCGGCACGCAGCTGACCGAGACCGTCATCCACCATCTCGGCTACAGCGAGGACAAGGCTTCCTCGCGCGCCATCGAGCTGATGGAGATGGTGGGCATCGCCGATCCGCCGCGCCGGCTGGACCAGTATCCGCACCATCTCTCGGGCGGCATGCGCCAGCGGGTGATGATCGCCATGGCGCTCGCCTGCGAGCCGAAGCTGATCATCGCCGACGAGCCGACCACGGCCCTCGACGTCACCATCCAGGCGCAGATCCTGGAGCTGATGAAGAACCTCACCCGCGATCTCGGCGTCGCCATGATTATCATCACGCACAATCTGGGCGTGGTGGCGCGCTACGCCGACCGGGTGAACGTGATGTACGCCGGCAAGATCATCGAGGAGGGCAGCGCGGAGGATGTCTATCACCGCCCGCGCCATCCCTACACGCTGGCGCTGCTGAACTCCGTGCCGCGCGTCGATCACCAGCGCACGGCCAAGCTCGATCCGGTCGAGGGCCAGCCGCCGGACCTGACGCGCCTCGACGGGGCCTGCTCCTTCCGCCCGCGCTGCCGCTATGCGGAAGACCGCTGCGGCGAGGCGTTTCCCGCGCTCGAGGCGGTCGGGGAGGGGCACCGGTCGGCCTGCTTCCGCTCGCAGGAGCTGGCGGAGGACGCGGCATGAGCCAGGCAAGCCTGCGCGGCTCCGTTTCGGACGAGGTGCTGGTCTCGGTCAGCGGCCTCCGTATGCACTTCCCGGTAACCGAGGGCATCGTCATGCGGCGCGTGGTCGCGCATGTGAAGGCGGTGGACGGGGTCGATTTCGAGATTCGCCGGGGCGAGACGCTCGGCCTGGTGGGCGAGTCCGGCTGCGGCAAGACCACCACCGGGCGCTGCATCCTGCAGCTGGAGCGCCCGACGGCCGGCGCCATCACCTTCGACGGCCAGGAGCTGGGCGGCCTGCGGGGCGACGCGCTGCGCGCCATGCGCCGGCGCATCCAGGTAATCTTCCAGGACCCCTACAGCTCGCTCAATCCACGCCTGAAGATCGGCGAGATCATCGGCGAGCCGATCCGCGTGCACGGGCTGATCCCCGACAAGGAGAAGCGCGAGGCGCGGGTGCGCGAGCTGCTGGCGGTCTGCGGGCTCAACCCCGCCTTCGCCGACCGCTATCCGCACGAGATGTCGGGCGGCCAGCGCCAGCGCGTCGGGATTGCGCGCGCGCTCGGACTGGAGCCGGAATTCATCGTCTGCGACGAGGCCGTCTCGGCGCTGGACGTCTCGATCCAGGCGCAGGTCATCAATCTGCTGGAAGACCTGCGCGACCGGTTCGACCTCACCTACCTGTTCATCAGCCACGATCTTTCGGTGGTGCGCCATCTCTGCCACCGGGTGGCGGTGATGTATCTCGGCAAGATGGTCGAGCTGGCGGAGACGGACGAGCTGTTCGACAACCCGCTCCACCCCTATACCCGCGCGCTGCTGGAAGCCGTGCCGATCCCCGATCCGGTGATCGAGCAGGCGCGCGCGCACCAGGTCATCAAGGGCGAGATTCCGAGCCCGATCAACCCGCCCTCGGGCTGCGTCTTCCATCCGCGCTGCGATATCGCGGTGGAGGGCTGTCCGAAGGCGTTTCCGGAGTTCCGGGAGGTCAAGCCGGGGCACTGGGTGGCCTGCACGGAGGTGTGAGGCCGGAGGAGGGCGTTACGGCGCCTGCCACGCAGCCGGGCTTCCTCCGGGGGGTCCGATAAACAGGGAGGTAGCAAGTCTGCCATGAAAACGACTTTCACCAGACTGGCGTTGACGGCCGGTCTCGGCGCGGCCATGGCGGCCGGCGGCGTCCTTGCGGCGTCGGCGGAAGAGCCGAAGACGGGCGGCGTGCTGAGACTGGTCGTAGCCGGCAAAATCCCGTCCTATGACGGGCATCGCGAGTCGACCTTCGCGATGATCCATCCGATCCGGCCGTTCTACAGCCTGCTGATCCGCGTCAACCCGGACGATCCGCAGTCGTCGGACTTCATCTGCGACCTGTGCGAGGGCGATGTGCCGTCGCCGACCAACGACGGCAAGACCTACAGCTTCAAGATCCGGCAGGGCGTCGAGTTCCATGACGGAACGCCGCTGACGGCGCATGATATCGTGGCGACGTTCGACAAGATCGTCTTCCCGCAGGAAGGCATCCTGAGCAACCGCGTCAGCCGGTTCGCGATGGTGGAGAAGATCTCGGCGCCGGACGACTACACGGTGCAGTTCGACCTGAAATACGCCTCGCCGGGCTTCATTCCGATGGTCGCGACGCCGTTCAACTTCGTCTATGCGAAGAAGGACCTGGAGCAGGCCGATCCCGAGGGCAAGGACCCGCAATACGGGATGAAGTGGCACCAGAGCAACATCAACGGCACCGGCCCCTTCGTCTTCGTCGAGCATCAGCCCGGCTCGCATGTGCTCGGCAAGCGCTACGACAAGTACCATCATGAGGGCAAGCCCTATCTCGATGGCTTCAAGGCGATCTCCGCGCCGAAAATGTCGGTGCGCATCCAGGCGATTCGCGGCGGACGGGCGGACATCGAGTTCCGCGGCTTCCCGCCGAAGGCTCGCGACGATCTGGTGGAAGCGCTGGGCGACGACATCATGGTCCAGGAAAGCGCCTGGAACTGCACGTTCGGCTATGCCGGAAACCAGACCAAGCCGCTCTTCCAGGACAAGCGCGTCCGGCAGGCGCTCACGCTCGCCCTCGACCGGTGGGGCGCGTCGGAATATCTCTCCAAGATCGCCATCGTGAAGTCGGTCGGCGGTCTGGCGCTGCCGGGCCATCCGATCGCGGCGGACGAGGAGACGCTCAAGAGCTATTACGGCTACTGGCCCGACATCGAGAAGAGTCGCGCCAAGGCCCGCGAACTGCTGAAGGAAGCGGGCGCCGAAGGCGCGGCGTTCAAGATCTGGAACCGGGCCGTCGATCAGCCCTACAAGGCCGTCGGCACCTGGATGATCGACCAGTGGCGCCAGATCGGCCTCAATGTCGAGCAGATCGTGGTTCCGACGGGTCCGTGGATGGCGGGTCTCCGCGATCCGCAGCAGGAAGGCGCGGACGTGAATATCTGGCCGTCCTGCCAGAGCGTCGTGAACCCGATCGTCGATGCCGGCGCCTGGGTTTCCAAGTCGCGCGCGGCGGACAATCGCGGCCACTACGAGGACGCGCAGCTCGACGAGTGGTACGACCAGATGCAGCGCGAAGGCGACCCGGCCAAGCAGGCGGAGCTCTATCGCAAGTTCGAGAAGCGCGTCCTGCATGACGAGGCGCATTTCGGGCAGGTGCTCTGGTGGCACAAGATCAACCCGCACCGTTCCTACGTGAAGGGCTGGAAGATCGCGCCGTCGCACTATCTGAACCAGTCGCTGGATCAGGTGTGGCTCGACGTGCCCGAAGAAGAGCGCAAGCAGCGCACCATGGACGAACTGGGCAGCTGATCGCCCGACCTCTCGCGCCGCTCCGGGTAACCGGGGCGGCGCCTTCTCTCCCGGAGGCGTTCATTCATGTATAAATACGTCATCAAGCGATTGCTGCTGCTGATCCCCACTTTGCTGGGAGCGGCGATTCTGGTGTTTTTGCTGCTGCGCGCCGTGCCTGGCGATGTGTGCCAGCTGCGCCTCGGCGGCGGCGGCGAGTTCATCGATCCGGCGGCGCTGGAGCAATGCAAGCAGCAGCTCGGCCTCAACGACCCGCTGCATGTCCAGATGGTCGATTTTCTTGCGAGTTTCTTCACCTTCAATTTCGGCGAGTCCATGTGGACCGGGCGACCGGTCGCCCTCGAAATCGGCTTGCGCTTCGAACTCTCGCTCCAGATCGCGATCATGGCGACGCTGGTCTCGATCATCGTCGCCATTCCGCTTGGCACGATCTCGGCGATCAAGCAGAACACCTGGATCGACTATGTGGTCCGCACCATCAGCATCGCCGGCATTGCGATCCCGTCCTTCTGGCTCGGCATCATCATCATTCTGGGCCTCCTAATCACCACGCAGGCCTGGACCGGCGTGCCCTGGATGCCGCCCATCGACTATCGACCGTTATGGGAAGACCCGGCCTACAATCTCTCCATGCTGATCTGGCCGGCGGTGGCGACCGGATACCGCTATTCCGCCGTCGCGACCCGCATGACGCGCTCGGCCCTGCTGGAGGTGCTGCGCGAGGACTATGTGCGCACCGCGCGCGCCAAGGGCCTGCTGGAGAAGATGATCATCAACCGCCATGCGCTGCGCAATTCGCTGCTGCCGGTGGTGACCATCATCGGCATCGAGTTCGCCTTCCTCATGGGCGGTCTGGTGGTCACCGAGCAGGTCTTCAACCTGAACGGCATCGGCAAGCTGTTCGTGGAGTCGGTCACCAATCAGGACTATGTGATGACCCAGTCGCTGGTCATGCTGGTGGTGACGATCTTCGTTCTCGTCAATCTCGTGGTCGATATCCTCTATGCGGTGCTCGACCCGCGCATTCGCTACAGCTAGGAGGCGAGCGTCATGGTGACCGTCTCGGAAGCCCGCGTCGCGGCCATGTTCGAGGAGCCGGCCGAGCGCAAGCCCTGGCATGTGCGGCTGGGCGAGGTGGCGCGCAAACAGCCGATCGGCGTCGCCGGGGCCCTGCTCGTCATCCTGATGGTGCTGATGGCGCTCTTCGCCGATCTGGTGACGCCCTTCGATCCGCTCCGGACCTCCTACGCCCATATGCTGTCGCCGCCGGACGGGAGCTTCCTCTTCGGCACCGACATGCTCGGGCGCGATGTCTATTCGCGCATCGTCTATGGCGCGCGCACGGCGCTGTTCGTGGGCTTCACGGCGGCGCTGGTGGGCGGCGTTCTCGGCCTGGTGCTGGGCGTCTCCAGCGCCTATTTCGGCGGCCTGTTCGACCTCATCTTCCAGCGCGTCATGGATGTCTTCATGGCCTTTCCGCTGGTCATCATGGCGCTGGCGGTGGTCTCGATCCTCGGCACCGGCACCGAGAATGTCATCCTGGCGATCATCGTGCCCTTCGTGCCGAGATGCGCGCGCGTGGTGCGCTCCTCCGCGCTGCAAATCCGCGAGATCCCCTATATCGACGCCGCCAAGGCCTGCGGCTTCGGCCATGCGCGTATCATCCTGCGCCATATGGCGCCGAATGTGATGGCGCCCTTCCTCATCATGGTCACCGCCTTCGTCGGCCAGGCGATCCTGACCGAGGCCTCGCTCTCCTATCTCGGCCTCGGCGTGCAGGAGCCGACGCCGGCCTGGGGGCTGATGCTGCAGGGCGGGGCGGAGGAATTCGCCGAGAGCGCGCCCTGGGTCGCGGTGTTCCCGGGCCTCGCGATCACGCTCGCCGTCTTCGGCTTCAACCTCTTCGGCGATGCGCTCCGCGACGTGCTCGACCCGCGCCTGCGCTCCGCGCAATAAGCGAGCGGCTCAGTCGGCGGCCTCGAACACGGTCCGCCCATCGACCACGGTGCGCAGCACGCGGCCCTGAACCGGGCGGCGGTCGAAGGGCGAGTTCTTCGACTTGCTGCGGAAGCGGTCCACCTCGATGCGGGTCGGCCCGTCGGGGTCGAACAGCACCAGGTCTCCGGCCGCGCCCGGCGCGAGGCGCCCAAGCGGCAGCCCCAGCAGCTTCGCCGGGCCGCAGGTGAGCTTCGCCAGCACGTCCAGCAGCGGCAGATGGCCGTTATGCCAGAGCTCCAGGGCCAGCGGCAGCAGGCTCTCCAGCCCGACGATCCCCGGCTCGGCGTCGGCGAAGGGCAGGCGCTTGGACTCCTGGTCCTGCGGATCGTGGTCGCTGGCGATGGCGTCGATGGCCCCGTCGGCGAGCCCCTCGACCACCGCGCGGCGGTCCGCCTCGGAGCGCAGCGGCGGCGAGACCTTGCCGAAGGTGCGATAGTCGCCGATGGCGGTCTCGTTCAGCGCGAAATAATGCGGCGCTGTGTCGCAGGAAACCTTCCAGCCCTGGCGTTTGGCGCGCCGGATGAGCGCCACGCCCTCCGCCGTCGAGACATGCGCGGCGTGGTAGCGCGCATCGGTCAGCTCGACGAGGCGCAGATCGCGCTCGATCATCATCGCCTCGGCCGCGGCCGGAACGCCCGGCAGGCCGAGCCGCGTCGCGATCTCGCCCTCGGTCACCGCGCCGCCCGCCGCCAGTTCCGGGTTCTCGGGATGCTGCGCCACCAGCGCGTCGAAGGCGCGGGCATAGGCGAGCGCCCGGCGCATGACGCGCGCGTCCGCGACCGCGCGCAGCCCGTCGGTGAAGGCGAGCGCGCCGGCGGCCTTCAACATGCCGATCTCGGTCAGCTGCTGGCCCTTCAGCCCGCGCGTCAGCGCGCCATAGGCGAACACCTTGACCCGGCGGACCTCGCGCGCGCGCCGGGCGATGAATTCCACGACATTCACATCGTCGATCACCGGGTCGGTGTTGGGCAGCGCCACCATGGCGGTGACGCCGCCGGCCGCCGCCGCCCGGCTGCCGCTGTCGATGGTCTCCTTGTGCTCGCCGCCGGGCTCGCCCAGCTGCACGCGCATATCCACCAGCCCCGGCGCCAGGCAGGCGCCTCGGCAGTCGATCGCCGGCGTTCCCCCCGGCAGCGAGCCGGGCCGCACCTCGGGGCCGAGCGCCGCGATCCGGCCCTGCTCGACCAGCAGGCCGCCCGGCGCATCGAGCCCGGTCGCCGGGTCCAGCAGGCGGGCATTCACGAACGCCGTGCGCTTGGTCACGCGGCCTGCTCGCTGGACCAGTTGGGCTGCAGCTTGCGGGTCAGCAGGTCGAGGCAGGCCATGCGCACCGCCACGCCCATCTCCACCTGCTCCTGGATCAGCGAGCGGTGGATGTCGTCGGCGACATCGCTGTCGATCTCCACGCCCCGGTTCATCGGCCCCGGATGCATCACCAGCGCGTCCGGGCGGGCGGCCGCGAGCTTCTCGGCGTCGAGGCCGAAAAAGTGGAAATATTCGCGCACCGAGGGCACGAAGCTGCCCTGCATCCGCTCCGTCTGCAGGCGCAGCATCATCACGATATCGACGCCGTCGAGGCCGGCGCGCATGTCGTGAAAGATCTCGACGCCGAAGCGGTCCATCTCCGCCGGCATCAGCGTCGGCGGCGCGACCACGCGCACCCGCGCGCCCATGATGTTGAACAGATGGATGTTGGAGCGCGCGACGCGGCTGTGCATCACATCGCCGCAGATGGCGACCGTCAGGCCGCCGAGCCGGCCGAGCCGCCGCCGGATGGTCAGCGCGTCCAGCAGCGCCTGCGTCGGATGCTCATGCCAGCCGTCGCCGGCATTGATGACCGCGCCGTCCACCTTCTCCGCCAGCAACTGCACGGCGCCCGACTCCGGGTGGCGCACCACCAGCAGGTCGGGGCGCATGGCGTTCAGCGTCAGCGCCGTGTCGAGCAGCGTCTCGCCTTTCTTGATGGCGCTGACATCGGGCGAGATGTTGATGACGTCGGCGCCGAGCCGCTTGCCGGCCAGCTCGAAGCTGGTGCGCGTGCGCGTCGAGGTCTCGAAGAACACATTGATGACCGTGCGGCCCTTGAGCACCGGCGCCTTCTTGTCGTCGCGCCGGCTTTGCTCGACATAGCTCTCGGAGAGGTCCAGCAGGGCCGAGACTTCCTCCGGGGCCAGACCCTCGATCCCCAGCAGGTGGCGATGCGGGAAGCGATATGGAGCAGGCGCGGCCATAAGGCAGCTTTTTGCGCCCGATATGGCTTGCGATCAAGGCCCTGCGCTCGCCAGACTGTGGATGACCTGTGCATAGCGGAGCGCCGGCCTCATGGACATGCGTTTGACGCCGTTTCAGCAAGACCTCGTGGAGCGGGCCCGGCGCCTCGCGCGGGAGCGCTTTGCGCCGCGCGCGGGCGAGATCGACCGCAGCGCCGCCTTTCCCTTCGAGGATTATGACGATCTGCGCGAGGCCGGCCTGCTGGCGCTCTGCGTGCCGGAGGCCCATGGCGGACTCGGGGCCGATTTCGAGACCTATTGCCTGGTCGCCGAGCAGATCGCGCGCGGCAACGCCTCGACGGCGCTCACCTACAACATGCACTGCCTGACCATGATGATGATGGGCGAGATGGCGGACCGCTTCGATATGGACGCCGAGAAGCGCGCGCGCCATGAGCGGCTCCGGGCGGACCGCTTCCGCGAGGTGGTCGAGCGGGGCGTCTTCTACGGCCAGCCGCACAGCGAGCCGGTGGAGCAGGGCGAGACCGACAGCGCCTTCGGCGTCGGCGGGCGGCGCTTCGGCACCGAGGCGCGCAAGGTCGAGGGCGGCTATCGGGTGACCGGGCGCAAATTCTTCGTGTCGCTTTCCGGCGCGGCGGACTATTTCGCCACCCCGGCCATTCTGGTGAACACCGACGCGGCCTGGCTGGAGCGCACGCTCTATCTCCAGGTGCCGCGCGATGCCGAGGGCGTCACCTTCGAGGGCGAGTGGGACCCGATCGGGATGCGCGGCACGGTCAGCCGCGAGATGCGCCTCGAGGATGTGTTCGTGCCCGACGACGGCGAGATCCTGCCGCCCGGCGTCTTCGGCGGCCTCTATGTGGCGGCGGCGCACGGGCCGATGGCCTTCTCGGCCACCTTCATGGGCCTGATGGTGGAAGCGGCCGAAACGGCGCTTGCCTATCTGACCGGCGGCGTAGCGGGCGCGCCCGGTCGCGAGGCCGTCGCGCCGGCCACGGCCCATGCGGTGACCGAGATGCTGCTCAAGGTGGAGGCCACGCGCTCGCTCTTCTACCACGCCATATCGGAGGCGAAGCTGCCGGTGACGCCGGAAATCCGCCAGCGCGCCCGCGCCGCCCACGCCATGGTGCAGCGCAATGCCGTGGCGGTGACCTCGGACGCGATGCGCATCTGCGGCGGCCGCGCCATCCTGAAACGCTTCCCCCTGGAACGCCACCTCCGAGACGCCCGAGCCGCCCCCGTCATGCGCCCCTGGACGCAAGACATCGTAACGGAAGCCCTCTGGGAGGCGGCGCTGGCGCCGGAGTAAGGGGGTGACAGAATGCCGCTTGCAAGTTCATATAATGTTCTTTATTGTCGTCAGGGTAAGGCGGCGTATGGGGGGAGAGGCGTTGGCGTCGAGAAACGGGACCTGGACGGAGCGTGTCCGCGACCCGGTGCACGGGCTGGTCGTGTTTGGAAACAACATGGACCCGGAACGGAACAGCACAGACCGGGTCGCCTGGGAACTTTTGAACACGCCCGAGTTCCAGCGTCTGCGCCGCATTCGGCAGCTCGGCTTCTCCGACCTTGTCTTTCCTGGCGCGACGCACACTCGCTTCGCACATAGTGTCGGCGTCTATCATATGGCGCGCCGGCTGGCCGATGTCATTGCGCGCCGCGAGGGCAAGCGGGACACCGGACGGGAGCGGGTCGCGCTACTCGCCGCCTTGTTGCACGACATCGGCCATGGACCCTTCAGCCATGCCTTCGAGGCAGCAGCCGAAGCATTGGGCCACCGGAGGCGGCATGAGGAGTGGAGCGCCGAAATCATTATTGGAGACACTCGAGTCAACAAGATACTCCGCGATGTAGATGAGAACTTGCCGCAAGAGATCAGCTCGATTCTAAAGGATGATAATCAAGCAGATATATACAGCACCATTGTGTCGAGCCAGTTCGATGCTGATCGCCTCGACTACATCCAGCGCGACCGGCCGGCGGTTGGCGTTGAGTTCGGTCATATCGACCTTGAATGGCTGCTGGACTGTCTGGAGGTCGGCACGGTCACGGTCGGTAATGATGCTCCGTTCGAGGCGCCATGCCTCTATCTCGGCCCTAAAGGTGTGCAGACAGCCGAAGAATATCTGGAAGCGCGCTCCCGACTTTACCGGATGGTTTATATACACAAAACCACAAGAGCAGCCGAGAGGATGCTGGAGGCTCTCATGAGTGCTGCAGTATTGAGTTTTGCAGGTATGGAGTGGACGCATCGTGAGCCGGTACTACGTTATCTAGCATCCGAAACGCCGACACTTGGTAATTATCTTGCGCTTGATGATTCGTCGGTTTGGTCTGCCTTGATGACCTATTCCGAACAACGTGATCCGCAAGTTAAAATTCTAGCAGAACGGCTGCGAAATCGAGATCTCTATAAATGTGTAGACATTGGTGTTAGAGATGTGCCTGATGGAAATTTGCTTCATCGATTCCGCGCTAGATTGCAGGACGCACCGCCAGAGATACGGGAAGCGGTTATCATTGACACTGTACCAATTACATCCTATCAATGGTATAACTTTAACGATACATCTGCGTTGAACAAGGTTCTGGTGAAAACGCATGATGGAATGACCGAGCCGACCGACATTCTCGGTGTGTCTGAGATCGTCAAGACGCTTTGGAGCGAAAAACGCATTCAGCGCGCTTATGTCCCCACTTTGGATCAGGCGAGAGAGCTGAAGCGTATCCTGGAGGAGGCAGGGAAATGAACGCGGAAGATGTTGCCGCCGGTCTGGTTGCGTTGAATGATGGCAAACTGGTTGGGCGAACCCGAACGCAGAAGGTAGCCTATCTTCTGCACAGTTGCGGCGCGAAATTCGGGCTTCGATTCACGTATCACTATTACGGGCCGTATAGCTTCGATCTGGCCAACGGGCTGGATGCCGCACGGGCGGAAGGATGGATAGCGGCCGAGGAGCAGCTCAGCCTCCGTCACGGCGTGCCCTACACAATCTTCAGTACAACGAGTGAGAATGAAGCGCCCGACTGCCTTGGTGAGCTATCCGCCGCCGATGCTCGAAGGTTCATGGAAAGGATGAAAAACGAGTCCGACATCGTATTGGAACTGGCTGCGACCATCGTCTTCTTGCGGGACGATTGGCATTATTATGGCAAGCAGAAGGTTTCCGCTGACGAGGACATAAAGGCCGCTGTCGAGGAAACGCGAAAACGCAAATCTCTTAAGGCGCAAGGAGGACGGCTGGATAAGGCGCTGGCTCTGTTGCGGGATTTGAAACTTGCGGACGCGCCGAAGCCCGCTGGAACCGAGTAAATAAACTCGGCTTTCAACCGCCGCCGATGCGGGGGAGGAGATAGACTTCGGCGTCGGGGGGGATGGGGGCGGTGAGGTCGTCCTGGTGCATCACACCGTCTATGGCGACGGCCATGCTTTCCTCCACCTGGCGGCCGAGACCCGGAAAGCGGGTTTCCAGGTCTCGCACCAGGGCGCGGATGCTGGCGGCGTCGGACTCGAGCTCGGCCATGCCACCCGTATAGTGGTGGCAGGCCGAGTGGGTGAGAACGATGCGCGCCAAGGCCGGCGCTTATTCCGCCGCCGCCATGTCGTCCACCGCCTTGCGGACCTTGGGCGGCGACATGGGCAGTTCGGTCAGACGCACGCCGATCGCGTCCTGAATCGCGTTCGCCATGGCGGCCATGGGCGGCACGATCGGCACCTCGCCGACGCCGCGCGCGCCGAAGGGATGCCTCGGGTTCGGCACCTCCACGACCACCGTGTCGATCATCGGCAGGTCCGACGCCACGGGGATGCGATAGTCGAGGAAGCCCGGATTCTCCAGCCGGCCCTGCTCGTCGTAGATATATTCCTCGTTGAGCGCCCAGCCGATGCCCTGCACCGCGCCGCCCTGGATCTGCCCCTCGACATAGGAGGGGTGGATCGCCCGCCCGGCGTCCTGCGTCGCCAGATAGCGCAGCACCTTCACATGGCCGGTCTCCCGATCGACCTCGACATCGACCAGATGGGTGCCGAAGCCGGGGCCGGCGCCCTGGGCGTTGATCGACGACTTGCCGGTGATCGGCCCGCCGGTGCGCCCGGACTTGGCCGCCAGATCGGCCAGCGAGAGCGGCTCGAAATCGCCCGCATTGCTGCCGGCGGGAACCGCCTCGCCGTCGCGCCACTCCACCGCCTCGACCGGGATGTCCCAGGTCTTGGCGGCGCGCGCCTTCAACTCCGCGATCACCGAGCGCGACGCCTCGACCACCGCCATGCCGGTGGCGAAGGTCACGCGGCTGCCGCCGGTCAGGAAGCAATAGCCGACCGAACTGGTGTCGGCCACGATCGGGCGCACCCGATCGACCTCGATGCCGAGCACCTCGGCCGCCATCATCGCCATCGAGGCGCGCGAGCCGCCGATATCCGGATTGCCGGTGGCGACCACCGCCGTGCCGTCCTCGTTGATGTTGACGGTCGCCGAGGACTCGCCGCCGATATTGAACCAGAAGCCCGACGCCACGCCGCGCCCCTGATTGGGGCCGAGCGGCTGTTGGTAGTTCGGGTGGTTCTTCACCGCCTCCAGCGTCTCGACATAGCCGATATCGCCGAAGGTCGGCCCGTAGGCGGCCTTGGTGCCCTTCTTGGCGGCGTTCTTGAGGCGCAGTTCCACCGGGTCCATGCCGAGCTCGCGGGCGAGCTCATCGACGGCGCTTTCCACCCCGAAGGTGGAAATCGGCGCGCCGGGCGCCCGATAGGCCGCGACCTTGGGACGGTTGGTCACCACATCGTAGCCGGTGATGCGCACATCCTGCAGGTCGTACATGGCGAAGGCGGTCATGCAGCCGGGGCCGACCGGCGAGCCCGCATAGGCGCCGGCCTGATATTTCAGCACCGAGTCGCCGGCGACCATCTTGCCGTCGCGCGTGGCGCCGATCCTGACCCAGACCGTGCCGCCCGAGGTGGGCCCGGAGCCCCGGAAGACCTCCTCGCGGCTCATCACCATCTTCACCGGCCGCCCGGACTTGCGCGACAGCACCACCGCCAGCGGCTCCAGATAGACCAGCGTCTTGCCGCCGAAGCCGCCGCCGATCTCCAGCGGCGTCACCCGGATCTCGGAAATATCGATGCCGAGCAGCTTGGCGACATAGGCGCGGACCATGAACTGGCCCTGGCTGGAGCAGTAGATCTGCACCTGCCCGTCGGCGGCGTATTGCGCCACGCAGGCATGCGGCTCGATATAGCCCTGATGCACCGGCGCGGTCTTGTAGCTGCGCTCGACGATCACATCCGCCTTCTCGAAGGCCGCGTCGGGATCGCCCAGCTGGAACACCATGCGCTTGGCGACATTGGAGGGCTTTTTCGGCTTCGGATCGACGCCGGAGGTGAACATGTCGTCGTGAAGGACGGGCGCGCCCTCGACCATCGCCTCCTCGACCTCGATGACATGCGGCAGCACCTCGTAATCCACCTGGATCGCCGCGAGCGCGGCGTCGGCGGCGGCGTTGCTGGTGGCCGCCACGGCGGCGACGGCGTGGCCGTCATAGAGCGCCTTGCCGCGCGCCATGGTGTTGTCGGACATGTCGCGGAAGTCCGCCGGCCCCTCGCCGACAAAGGCTTCCTCGCTGGTGATCTCCGGCATGTCGGCGGCGGTCATCACCGCCTTGACGCCCGGGATCGCCTCCGCCTTCGAGGTGTCGATGGAGCGGATGCGGGCATGGGCGTGCGGGCTGCGCAGCACCTTGCCGATCAGCTGGCCGGGGAGCTGGAAGTCCGCGCCGAACTGCGCGCGGCCGGTGACCTTGTCCACGCCGTCGGGACGGATCGGGCGGGTGCCGACGACCTTCAGGTCGGCAGTGGTTCCATCGGGCGCCATATCAGGATGCTCCTCGCATGTCGGCGGCCGTGTCGAGCACGGCGCGGATGATCTTGTCGTAGCCGGTGCAGCGGCAGAGATTGCCGGCGAGCCAGTAGCGCGCCTCCTCCTCGGTCGGGTCCGGATTGCGCTCCAGCAGCGCGCGGGAGGCGATCAGGAAGCCCGGCGTGCAGATGCCGCATTGCAGGGCGGCATATTCCAGGAACTTCTGCTGCAGCGGGTGCAGCTCGTCGCCCTTCGCCATGCCTTCGATGGTCTCGACCGCATGGCCGTCGGCCTCCACGCCCAGCATCAGGCAGGAGCAGACGAGGCGCCCATCGACGGTGATCGAGCAGGCGCCGCAATCGCCGGTGCCGCAGCCTTCCTTGGTGCCGGTCAGATGCAGCTCGTCGCGCAGCACGTCGAGCATGGTCTGCTCGGTATTGCAGAGAAACTCGACCGGCTCGCCGTTGATCGTGGTGGAAATGTGATGCTTTGCCATGGTTCCGGTTCAGGCTCCTGCGCGCTGGAAAGCGATGGCGGCCGCCCGGCGCGCCAGCACGCCCGCGACCTTCGTTCGATATTCGATGGTGCCGCGCTTGTCGTCGATCGGCTGGCAGGCGGCTCGCGCGGCGGCGTCGAGCTTCGCCAGCGCCGCGTCGTCGAGCTTCGAGCCGACCAGCGCGGCGGCGGCGTCGGGGACGACCAGCACCGTCGGCGCCACCGCGCCGAGCGACACCCTGGCCGCCGTGCACACGCCGCTTGCGTCCAGCGTCACGCAGACGCCGGCGCCGACCACGGCGATGTCCATCTCGGTGCGCGGAATGAAGCGCAGATAGGCGTCGCCAGTGCGCGCCGGCTTTGCCGGCAGCTTGATCGCCACCACCATCTCGCCCTTGGCGAGCGAGGTGCGACCGGGCGAGACCGGCACATCCTCGACCGGCGCCTCGCGCTCGCCGTCGGGGCCGGCGATCACCGCCACCGCTCCCGCGGCGACCAGCGCCGGCACGGAATCGGCCGCCGGCGAGGCGTTGCAGAGATTGCCGACGAAGGACGCCCGGCCCTGGATCTGCGTCGAGCCGATCAGCTCCACGGCCTCGACCACGCCGGGCCAGTCCCTGGAGAGACCCGGATGCTCGCCGGCCTCGGCGCCGGAGACGGCCGCGCCGATGCGGTAGCCGCCGCCCTCGGCGGAGATCGTGCGCAATTCCGGAATCCGCTTGGAATCGACGATCAGATCCGGCTTCAACACGCCGGAGCGCAACTGCACGAGCAGGTCCGTGCCCCCCGACAGCACCCGGGCGACGCCATCCGCGTTCGCCAGCAACTGCACCGCTTCGGCCACCGTCGTGGGCGCAGCGAAACTCGGTGCGTACATCATCCCTCCTCGATCTCGCTCAGGTCGCGCAAACGACACTCCGCCGGACCGCACACGGCCGGCCGAGCGCCGCCACTGCGTCATTCTAGCGTCAAGCCCCGCCCTTTGGCGAGACCATCGCGACGATAAATCGCCGCGCCGCCGCCGGAGCGCGACCGCGCCGCCCCGGACGGGGCTTCAGAAGTCGAGGATGGTGGGGGTGTGGCCGCAGGCTTTTATGAAGCGCAGCAGGTCTTCCGGCGCGATGGCGGTGGTGCGGTCGTTTTGCAGCGGGTGGTAGTTGAGCGGCGACACCTCCAGCATCCGCGCCTGCAGCACGGGCTGCACCCGGAGCGCCGTGTCGTTGATGAGCGCGAAGGGCGTCACGGCGCCGGGCAGCACGCCCAGCGCCTCCATCAGCCGCCCGGCCGAGCCGAAGGAGGGCCGCCCGGCGCCGATGCGCCCGCCGAGCGCCTTCAGGTCGATGCGGGCGTCCTCCAGGCAGACCACCAGCCAGCAGGCGCCCTTCTTGTTCCTCAAAAACAGGTTCTTGCAATGGCCGCCGGGGATGGCGCCGCGCAGCTCGCGGTTCTCATCGACGGTGAATACGGGCTCGTGGCAGACCGTGCGATGGCGGATGCCGAGCGCGTCGAGCCGCGCGAACAGCGCCTCGGGGCTCGTGGGCAGGGCCTCCGTCACGCCCGGCCCGCAGCCGCCGCCAGCGCCGCCGCATCGTGGCGCGGCAGGGCGAGGGCGAGCGCCTTCAGCCGCGCCGCCGCCGCCTCCCCGATCGCCTCTCCGGCGAGCGTGTCGAACTTGGCGAGCAGCGCCGCCTCGCGGCCCGGATGGCCGGGCGCGCCCGAAGGGTTGCCCGTCTCGGCGCGCTCGACCCGGCCGTCCGCCCCGCGAATCTCGACCCAGCCCGGATAGCTGGCCGGATAGAGCGCATCCAGCGCGGGGTCGGGCGCGAGTTCGATGCGCTCCGCGAGCGCCAGCAGTTCGGGGTCCGAAAGGCGCGCGTCCGCATATTGGGCCGGCAGCGCGTCGCCGTCCGTCAGCGCGGCGGCGATGGTGTAGCGCGCGCTCATCTGCGCGTTCAGCGCCGTGCCGGGCCGGTAGTCGAAGCCGCATTGCACATCCACCACCCGGGGCAGCCCGGCGCGCACGGCTTCCTCCGCGCCCGGCGGGCGCGCCAGCCGGCGGCGCAACTCCCGCGCGGCATCGACATAGGCGTGCAGCGAGCCGCAGCAGGAATAGGGCTTGAAATAGGTCTGCTCGACCGCCCACTCGGCGCCCAGGCCCTCCAGCAGCCGTTCCGGCTCCGGCGCATCGGAGAAGGCGCGGAGGAAACCGCCATCCTCGACCTCCAGCACGCTCGCCGGCCCGGTGAAGCCGAGCGCCGCGAGCTCCGCCGCCATCACCCCGGCCTGGGCGGCCCGTCCGGGATGCAGGCGCTTGCTCATCGCGCCGTCGGCGTTGAAGGCGAACAGGCCGGAGCCTTGCGTGGCGCCGAGCCCGAGCGCCCAGGCGGTCTTCTCCTCGTCGAGGCCGAGCAGCACCGCGCCCGCCGCCGCCGCGCCGAGCGGACCGCAGACGCCGGTGAGATGCCAGCCGCGCAGCCGGGCGGTGTTCGGCTCCAGCGCGCGGGAGGCGCGCACCATGACCTCGTAGCCGGCCACGGTCGCGGTTTCGAGCAGGGCGCCATCGGCTCCGATGCGCTCCGCCAGCGCGACCGCCGCCGGGATCACCGCCGCGCCCGGATGCAGCTTGGCGATGAAATCGTCGAGCTCGAAGGCGTGGGCCGCAACGCCGTTGGCGAGCGCGGCGTCGGCCGCGCGCAGCGAGGGCCGCGCCTCGCCCCAGACCGTGGCGAGGCCGGTTCCCTCCGCGTCCGGCCCCTGGCGCGCCCAGGCCAGCGTCATCTGCGCCCAGGGCTCGCTCCGTCCCTGCAGGGCCGCGCCCAGCGTGTCCAGCAGCGCGAGCCGTGCGGCGCGCCGCGCGCTCTCCGGCAGCCCGTCGGCCCGCAGGCCCGCAAGCCAGCGCGCCAGTTCCGACGTAAGCGCCGGGGTTTCGCCTCGGTCGAGCGGCATGGGCGCGAGCCTCCCCAAAACATGGCGACGCGGCGCTTACGGGGGGTTCCCATGGCCGCGCGTCGCGGGAAGAATGCCGGAAGGACGCTTGGCCCGCAAATCGGCCGGGCGCTGTCGAGGCGGGTTTCGCAAAGGGAGACCGCGAGGATGCCGGGTCCGTTCCACGGCCTGCGGGCGATCGACCTCACCACCGTGATCGTCGGCCCCTACACCAGCCAGTTCCTGGGCGATCTGGGGGCGGATGTGATCAAGGTCGAGGCGCCCGAGGGCGATTTGTCGCGCCTGGTCGGCCCGCATCGCAATCCCGGCATGACCTCGCACTGGATGCAGGTGAACCGCAACAAGCGCGGCGTGGTGCTGGACCTGAAGACCGAGGGCGGCGAGGAAGCCATGCGCCGCCTGGTCGAGACGGCCGACATTTTCGTCCACAATATGCGCCCGGAGCCGCTGGCGCGCCTCGGCTTCGACTATGCGAGCGTCGCCGCACTGCGTCCCGACATCGTGTTCTGCAATATCTGGGGGTTCGGGCGGGGCGGCCCCTATGCCGGGCGGGCGGCGTTCGACGATGTGATCCAGGCCGGCTCCGGCCTCGCGGCGCTGGAAGGCTTCGCCACCGGCGAGGCGAAATACGTCCCGATGCTGATCGCCGACAAGACCACCGCGCTGTTCGCGGCGCTCGCGATCTCCGGCGCGCTCTATCACCGGCTCGCGACGGGCGAGGGCCAGGAGGTCGAGGTGCCGATGTTCGAGAGCATGACCGGCTTCACCATGCTGGAGCATCTCTGGGGCGAGAGCTTCGCGCCGGCGCTCGGCCGGGTCGGCTCCGAGCGCCACGCCACGCCGAAGCGCCGGCCGATGGCGACCCGCGACGGCTATATCTGCGTGCTGGCCACGTCGGACAGGCACTGGCGCGCGGTGCTGGAGGTCGCCGGGCGGTCTGAGCTGATCGACGATCCGCGCTACGCCACGCGCCGGGCGCGGTTCGCGCACCGGGACGAGATCGGCGCCGAGCTCGAAAGCTGGGTGCGCGAGAAGACCACCGAGGAGTGGTCGCGCCCGCTGGTCGCGGCCGGCGTGCCCTGTATGCCGATCGCCAGTCTGGAGCAGGTGGTGGCCGACCCGCATCTGGAGGCCGTCGGCTTCTGGCATGAGATCGACCACCCGACCGAGGGCCGCATCCGGTTGATGAAGCCTCCGTTCGCCCTGGCGGCGTCGCCCGCCGCCATTCGCCGTCCGCCGCCGCGCCTGGGCGAGCACACGCGCGAGATCCTGTCCGAACTCGGCTATGACGCGCCGGCGATCGAGGCGCTGCTGGCCTCGGGCGCGGCCATGGGGGAGCCATGATCCTGCCGGTTCCAGCAGGTCATCTGGCGGCCGTCGTGACGGAGCTGGAGATGACCGCGCCGCCCGACCGGCCGGGCCCGGCGATGGCGCTCCGGCGCGACCCCCGCCCGGACCTCGCGCGCTATCTCGCCTTCTATCGCGAGATCGGCGAGGACTGGCTCTGGTATTCGCGCCTCGGGCTCTCCGACGCGGCGCTGGCCGAAATCCTCCACGACCCGAAGGTGGAAGTGCATGTGGGCGCGAACAGGGAAGGGCTGGTGGAGCTGGACTTCCGCCGCGACGGCGTCTGCAGCATCACCTTTTTCGGCCTGGTCCCGTCGCGCATCGGGCGCGGCGACGGGCGCCGGATGATGACGGCGGCGCTGGCGCTCGCCTGGCGCGAGGGCGTCGGCAAGGTCCGGCTGCAAACCTGCACGCTCGACCATCCCGGAGCGCTCGGCTTCTATCTGCGTTGCGGCTTCCGGGCCGTCGCCCGGCGGGTCGAGATCGCGCCCGACCCGCGCCTCGACGGGCCGATGGGGCCGGATGTCGCCCCCCATCACCCGCTGATCCGGTGAGCGCGGAATTCGAAGCGAGAGGCGAGAGACATGCAGACATCCATGGCGGCATCCGGCCGATGACGCCTGCGCATGGCGGAAACAAGATGCTGCCCGTTCCGCCGGGCCATGTGGCGGCGATCGTCACCGACCTGGAGATGACCGCGCCGCCCGCCCGTCCGGGGCCGGCGCTGGCGCTTCGGCATGTCCGCAGCCCGGACCTGGACCGTTATCGCGCCCTCTATCGCGAGATCGGCGAGCACTGGCTCTGGTTCTCGCGCCTCGGGCTCTCCGATGCGGCGCTGGCCGAAATCCTCCGCGACCCTGAGGTGGAAGTGCATGTGGGCGCGAAGGGCGAGGGGCTGGTGGAGCTGGACTTCCGCCGGGCCGGCCTCTGCGAGATCGCCTTTTTCGGCCTGGTGCCGTCGCGCATCGGGCGGGGCGACGGACGCCGGATGATGGCGGCGGCCCTGGCGCTCGCCTGGCGCGAGGGCGTCGGCAAGGTCTGGCTGCACACCTGCACGCTCGACCACCCGAGCGCGCTCGGCTTCTATCTGGCCTCCGGCTTCCGGGCCGTCGCCCGGCGGATCGAGATCGCGCCCGACCCGCGCCTGGACGGCGGGCCGCTCGGGCCGGACGCCGCCGCACACCACCCCGTCATTCCGTGACGGCGGATTTTCCGAAGAGAGAGGAACGAGAGACATGCAGATATCCATGGCCGGGCGCACGGCGCTGATCACCGGCGGCAGCGAAGGAATGGGTCGGGCGATGGCGCTCAAATTCGCCCAGGCCGGCGCATCGGTGGCGGTCGCCGCCCGCCGGCAGGGGCCGCTGGACGAGGCGCTGGCGGCCATCGAGGCGGTTGCGCCCGGCCGCGGCGCGGCCTTCTCCGCCGATGTGAGCCGGGCGGAGGATTGCGAGCGGCTCTATCGCGCGGCGACGGAGCGCTTCGGCGCGGTCGATGTGCTGGTCAACAATGCCGGGACCTCGCAGACCGGCAAGTTCGAGGAGATCGACGACGCGACCTGGCAGGGCGATCTCGACCTCAAGCTGTTCGCCGCCATCCGCCTCTCGCGCCTGGCGCTGCCGGACATGAAGGCGCGCGGCTGGGGCCGGATCGTCAATGTGCTGAATGTGGGCGCGAAAGCGCCGCAGGCCGGCAGCGCGCCGACCGCGGTCTCGCGCGCCGCCGGCATGGCGCTGACCAAGGTGCTGGCCGGCGAGGGCGCCCCGCATGGCGTTCTCGTCAACGCGCTGCTGACCGGCTATATCCGCTCCGAGCAGTGGACCCGGCGCCACGCCGCGACCGCGCCCGAGCGCGATTTCGACGAATGGCTGGGCGAGATGGCGAGTCGTCTGTCGGTGCCGGTCGGGCGCTTCGGCGAGGCGGAGGAGTTCGCCAATATCGCCTGCTTCCTCGCTTCCGACGCCGGCTCCTACATCACGGGCACGGCGATCAATGTCGATGGCAACCGCAGCCCGGTCGTTTAGCCCGCCTTTCTCACGACAGCCACGGCCTGCGTCGCGCCCAGGCGTTCGATCCGCAAGGCGCGGGCCGAAGGGCGTAGCAGGAACTACGGTCGAGGCCCGTAACGCTGCGGGCGGGCGCCTGGGCGCGACCCGGAGGGCGGCGCTGTCGGGCCGGCAGGGTGCGTCGAGCGGCTTGCCCGATGTCCCCGCATCGCGCGGCGCCGCTCTCCTGCCCTGCCGGCCCGACAGCGCCGCGCAGGCCATGGCTGTCGTGAGAAATGCGGGCTAGTCGCGTGGGCGGCTTGCATTTGCCGGGGCGAGCGTCTAGGTAGCCGCCACTTCGCTCGCGGGCTGCGGCGCTTCCGCCGATCCGGTTCCTTCCACGGAAGGCGACGGCCCGCGACAGGACAAACCGGAACGTGAGAAAGGCAAGCCCATGGCCGTGCCCACCTTCACCATGCGCCAGCTGCTGGAGGCCGGGGTCCATTTCGGACATCACACCCGGCGCTGGAACCCGCGCATGAGTCCCTACATTTTCGGCATTCGCAACGGCGTCCACATCATGGACCTGCAGCAGACCGTGCCGCTGCTCTACCGGGCGCTGGAGGCCGTCTCCGCCGCCGTCGGGCAGGGCGGCAGGGTGCTGTTCGTCGGCACCAAGCGCCAGGCCCAGGAGATCGTGGCCGAGGCGGCGCGCCAGAGCGGGCAGTATTTCGTCAACCATCGCTGGCTCGGCGGCATGCTGACCAACTGGAAGACGATCTCGAACTCCATCGGTCGGCTGCGCAAGCTGGAGGAGCAGCTGGAGGAAGACAATGTCGGCCTCACCAAGAAGGAGTTCCTGCAGCTGCAGCGCGAGCGCGACAAGCTGGAGCGCACGCTCGGCGGCATCAAGGAAATGGCCGGCCTGCCGGACATCCTGTTCGTAATCGACACCAACAAGGAGCATATCGCCATCGCCGAGGCGCGGAAGCTCGGCATTCCCGTCGTCGCCGTGCTGGACAGCAACTCCGACCCCGAGGGGATCGAGTTTCCGGTGCCGGGCAATGACGACGCGATTCGCGCGATCTCGCTCTATTGCGAGCTGGTGACCGGCGCGGTGCTGGACGGCATCGAGCGCGAGATGACCGCCACCGGCCAGGATGTAGGCGAGCTGGAGACCGCGCCGCAGGAGCCGACGGTCGAGGCGGAGGCGCCGGCGGAAGCCGAGCCGGCGGCCGCCGAGGCTGAGCCGGCGGCGGCCGAGGCCGAACCGGCGGCGGAAGCCGAGCCGGCCGCCGAGGCCGAGCCGGCGGCCGAGGTCGAGCCGGCTGCCGAGGCCGAGCCGGCGGTTGAAGAGCCGGCGGCGGTTGAGGCCGGACCGGAGGCCGAGGCTGAGGAGCCGAAGGCCGAGAGCGAGCCGGCGGCCGGCTGACGCGACACCAAGACTTACCGCAGGAAAGGCGAAACTCGATGGCTCAGGTGACGGCGGCGCTGGTCAAGGATCTGCGCGAGCGGACCGGCGCGGGCATGATGGATTGCAAGAAGGCGCTGACCGAGAGCGGCGCCGATGTCGAACAGGCGATCGACTGGCTGCGCAAGAAGGGGCTGGCGGCCGCGCAGAAGAAGGCCGGGCGCACCGCCGCCGAGGGTCTGGTCGGCATGGCGCTGGCCGAGGGCCGGGGCGCGCTCGTGGAGCTGAACGCCGAGACCGACTTCGTGGCCCGCAACGAAGGCTTCCAGGCGGCCGTCGCCGATCTGGCGGCGCTGGGCCTCGAGGTCGAAGGCGGCCTGGACGCCCTCAAGGCGGCGAAGATCGGCGGCGACAGCGTCGAGGCCTATGTCACGGGGCTGATCGCGACCGTCGGCGAGAATATGGAGTTGCGCCGCTACGCCACGCTCGAGGTCGGCGAGGGCGTCGTCGCCGGCTACATGCACGGCGCGGCGGCGCCGGGCCTCGGCAAGATCGGCGTGCTGGTGGGGCTGGAATCCGCCGGCGACCCGGAGCAGCTGGCGGCGCTCGGCAAGCGTCTCGCCATGCATGTCGCGTCCGCCTCGCCGCGCTGGGTCGCCCGCGAGGATGTCGAGGCGGCGACGGTCGAGCGCGAGCGCGCCGTGCTGGTCGATCAGGCCAGGGCGTCGGGCCGCCCGGAGAATGTCATCGGCAAGATGGTCGAGGGGCGGCTGCGCAAATATTTCGAGGAGGTCGTGCTGCTGGAGCAGGCCTTCATCATGGATACCGACAAGTCGGTCGGCAAGGTGCTGGAAGAGGCGGCGGCGGAGGTCGGCGCGCCGGTCCGCTGCTCCGGCTTCGCGCGCTTCGCGCTCGGCGAGGGCGTCGAGCGCGAAGAGAAGGACTTTGCCGCCGAGGTCGCCGAGACGCTCCGGGATTGAGCCGGCGTCCGGCCCGGTGAGCGATGGGGAGGCCATGGCGCCCGCGACCCGCTATCGCCGCGTTCTGCTGAAGGTCTCCGGCGAGGCCCTGATGGGCGGCGCCGAGTTCGGCATCGCGCCCTCGACCATGCGCCGCATCGCGGCCGACATCGCCGAGGCGCAGGCGCTCGGGGTCGAGATCGCCGTGGTGGTCGGCGGCGGCAACATCTTTCGCGGCGTGAACTCGGCCAGCATCGGCGTGGAGCGCGTCACCGGCGACCATATGGGCATGCTCGCCACCGTCATCAACGCGCTGGCGCTGCGCAGCGCGCTGGAGGACGCCGATGTGCCGGCCCGCGTGCAGAGCGCCATTCCGATGCACACGGTGTGCGAGCAGTTCATCCGCGAGCGCGCCGAGCGCCATCTGCGCCGGGGGCGGGTGCTGCTGCTGGCGGGCGGCACCGGCAACCCCTATTTCACCACCGATTCCGCCGCGGCGCTGCGCGCCAGCGAGCTGGGGTGCGACGCGCTGTTCAAGGCGACGCAGGTGGACGGCGTCTATTCGGCCGACCCGAGGGAGACGCCGGACGCGACCCGCTACGACAGCCTGGCCTATCGCGAGGTGCTGGAGCGCGACCTGAAGGTCATGGACGCCGCGGCCGTGGCGCTGGCGCGGGACAGCCACATTCCTATCCTGGTCTTTTCGCTGCATAATGCGGGTTCGTTTGCGCGCGCGTTGACCGGGCGCGAGCCCTCCACCATCATTCGCTGACAGAGCGAGAGTTCGTCCCCCGTGCCAGATCCCGACATCGACGACATCGAGCGGCGCATGTCCGGCGCCATCGACGCGCTGAAGCGCGAATTCGCCGGGTTGCGCACGGGCCGGGCCAGCGTCTCGCTGCTGGAGCCGCTGACGGTGGAAGCCTACGGCTCGGAGATGCCGATCAACCAGGTGGGCACGATCAACGCGCCCGAGCCGCGCATGCTGACCGTGCAGGTGTGGGACCGGAGCAACGTCAAGGCGGTCGAGAAGGCCATTCGCGACTCCGCCCTCGGCCTCAACCCCTCGTCGGACGGCCAGCTGGTGCGCGTGCCGATTCCGGTGCTGAGCGAGGAGCGCCGGGCGGAACTCGCCCGGGTCGCGCATCGCTACGCCGAGCAGGCGCGGGTCGCGATCCGCAATGTGCGGCGCGACGGCATGGACATGCTGCGGCGCATGGAGCGCGACGGCGAGCTTTCCCGCGACGAACAGCATCTCTGGTCGGAGGAGGTGCAGGAGCTGACCGACCGGTTCGTCGGCGAGGTGGACCGCGCGTTGGCCGCCAAGGAAACCGAGATCATGCAGGTGTGACCGCGATGGCGGTCGAGACAGCCCTGTTCCGGTCGCGCCCGCCGCCGCCCGGCCATGTGGCGATCACGATGGACGGCAATGGGCGCTGGGCGTCGGCGCGCGGGCTGTCGCACGCCGCCGGCCATGCGCGCGGCGCGGAGGTGGCGCGCGACACCGTGCAGGCGGCGGCCGAACTCGGCGTGCGCTTCCTGACGCTCTACGGCTTCTCTTCCGAGAACTGGGGCCGGCCGCGCGAGGAGGTGGAGAGCATTCTGGGCCTGCTGCGGCGCTATCTGGGCGAGGAGGTGGAGAGCCTGCACCGGAGCGGCGTCCGGCTGGCCATGATCGGCGACCGGGGGAGCCTGCCGCCCGACCTCCGCCGGCAGATCGAGCGCGCCGAGCGGCTGACGCAGGAGAATGACGGCATTCGCGTGCAGATCGCCTTCGGCTATGGCGGCCGCGACGAGATCGTGCGCGCGGCCCGCCGCCTGGTCCGGGAGGCCCGCGCCGGCGGGGAGCCGGTCGAGGACATCGACGAGGACGCGCTCGCGGCCCGGCTGGACACCGCCGGCATCCCCGATCCGGACCTGATGATCCGCACCGGCGGCGAGATGCGCATCAGCAATTTCCTGCTCTGGCAGGCCGCCTACGCCGAGCTTGTGTTCACGGATCGGCTCTGGCCGGACTTCACCCGGGCGGACCTCGAGGCCGCGCTCGGTGAGTTCGCCCGCCGCGAGCGTCGTTATGGCACACGCGCTGCCTGACGACACGGGGCGGCGCATGGCGGCGGCGCTGGTGCTCGCGCCGGCGGCGGTGCTCGCCATCCTGGTCGGCTGGCCGCTCTGGGACGCGCTGCTGCTGGTCGGCGCGCTGCTGGCGGGGCGCGAATGGGCGCAGATGGCGGCGCCGGCGGCCGGCTGGCGCTTTGCGGCGTTGACGGCGCTCGCGACCGTTCCGGGCGTGCTCGGCCTGCCGATCTGGGCGCAGGGCGCCATCGTCCTCGGCGCGGGGCTGGCGGTTGCGGCGCTCTGGCGCCGGCCGGCGCTCGGCGTCGGCCTTCTCGCCATCGTGCTGCCGGTGCTTTGCCTGATCGCGCTGCGCCGCCCGGAGCATGGCGGCGCCGTGCCCCTGCTCTGGCTCTGCGTCGTGATCTGGCTGTCGGACAGCGCCGCCTGGTGGACCGGCAGGCAGTTCGGCGGCCCGAGGCTCGCGCCCGTCTGGAGCCCCGCCAAAACCTGGAGCGGCCTCGCCGGCGGTCTCGCGGCCGGCGGCCTGGTGGGCATGCTGGCGAGTTTCGCGCTCAGCGGACCCGGCGGGCCGCTGACCGGCTTCGCCGCCGGCGTGCTGGTCAGCGCGGCCGGCGCGGCCGGCGACCTGTTCGAGAGCGCTTGCAAGCGCCGCTTCGGGGTCAAGGACAGCGGGCGGCTGATCCCCGGACATGGCGGAGTGCTCGACCGGGTCGATGCGCTGCTGGCCGGCGCGGTCGTCAAGCTCGCGCTCGCTCATGCCGGCTGGTGCTGGACATGACGGCGAAGCGCATTTCGGTTCTGGGCTCCACCGGTTCGGTCGGCGCGAACACGCTCTCGCTCGCGGCCGAGAACCCCGACCGTTTCGAGGTGGTGGCGCTGGCCGCCGGCCGCGATGCGCCGGGTCTGGCCCGGCAGGCGCTGGCCTTTCGCCCGGAATTCGTCGCCATCGCGGAAGCGGACGGCTACGCCTGCCTGAAGGACGCGCTGGCCGGCTCCGGGATCGAGGTCGCCGCCGGGGCGGACGCCGTGGAGGAAGCCGCGCGGCGCGATGCGGAGTGGGTCATGGCGGCGATCGCCGGGGCGGCCGGGCTCGGCTCCACGCTGGCGGCGATCGAACGCGGCGCGGTCATCGCGCTCGCCAACAAGGAAAGCCTGGTCTGCGCCGGCGAGCTGATGATGGCGGCGGTGCGCGCCTCCGGCAGCACGGTGCTGCCGGTCGATTCCGAACACAGCGCCATCTTCCAGGTGTTCGACCCCCGCCAGCGCGACGCCGTGAGCCGCCTGATCCTGACGGCGTCCGGCGGACCGTTTCGCGATGCGCCGGCAAGCGCCATGACCGCGGCGCGCCCCGCCGACGCGTTGAAACACCCCAACTGGGAGATGGGCGCGAAGATCAGCATCGACTCGGCCACCATGATGAACAAGGGCCTCGAACTGATCGAGGCGCATCATCTGTTCGCCATGCCGGCCGACAGCATCGATATTCTGGTGCACCCGCAGTCGATCGTGCATTCGCTGGTGGAATATGTGGACGGCTCGGTGCTCGCCCAGCTCGGGACGCCGGACATGCGCACGCCGATCGCCGTCGCGCTCGCCTGGCCGGAGCGCCTCGCGGTCTCGAGTCCGCGCCTCGATCTGGCGACTATGGGGCGCCTCGATTTCGAGCCGCCCGACCCCGAGCGCTTTCCGGCGCTGGCGCTGGCGCGCGCCGCCCTGGAGCGGGCCGGCCGCGAGCCGACAGCGCTCAACGCCGCGAATGAGGTCGCCGTCGAGGCCTTTCTCTGCGGCCGTATCGGCTTTCGCCAGATCGCCGAGATCGCCGGCGACGCCGTGGCGCGGATGCGGCCGGGCGACATGGCGACGCTGGAAGATGTGCGCAGCGCGGACGCCGAGGCGCGCGAGATCGCCGGCGCGCTGGTGGAAATGGCCGGCGCCCGGCGGCGCCCGGCCTGCGAGGCGACCGGGAGCCTCGCGGCCGAGACCGTTCGACCCGGTGGAGGAATCGACGTTTGAGTATCCTGTTGGAATATGTGCTGCCGTTCCTGGTGACGCTGGGCGCGCTTATCTTCGTGCATGAGTTCGGTCATTACTGGGCGGCGCGGCGCTGCGGCGTGCGCGTCGAGGTCTTCTCGGTCGGCTTCGGGCGGGAGATTTTCGGCTGGACCGACCGCGCCGGCACGCGCTGGAAGATCGCCATCGTTCCGCTCGGCGGCTATGTGCGCATGTTCGGCGGCGAGGACGAGGCGATGCTGCTCGCCAGCCACGGGGTCAGCATGACGCCGGAAGAGGAGGAGGTCGCCTTCGCCACCAAGCGGCTCTGGCAGCGGGCCTTCATCGTGCTCGCCGGCCCGGCGGCCAATTTCCTGTTCGCGATCCTGATCGCGGCGCTGCTGTTCATGGGCCATGGCCAGCAGCGCACCAGCCCGGTGGTGACCGAGGTGGTCGCCGGCAGCGTGGCCGAGAAGGCCGGCATTCGGGTGGAGGACCGCTTCGTCTCGCTCGATGGGGAGAGCATCGGGCGCTTCGAGGACCTGCAGCGGATCGTGCGGCTCAGTCCGGGCCGGCCGATGGACGCCGTGCTGGAGCGGGGCGGTGTCGAAAGAACGCTCACCCTGACGCCGGGTATCGTCCGGCACACGGACGATTTCGGCCATGTGCATGAGTTCGGGCAGCTCGGCGTGCGCGCCGCAGCGACCGAACTCGTGCGGCACGGCCCGGGCACGGCGCTGGTCGAGGCGGTCGATTTCACCTGGACCATGTCAACGACGATTCTGGTCTTTATCGGTGAGATGCTGACCGGCAGCCGATCCACCGACGAGCTTGGCGGCGTGCTGCGCATCGGCCACCTGGCGGGCGAGTTCGCGAAAATCGATCTCCCGACCTATCTGTATTTCATGGCGCTGCTCTCGATCAATCTCGGCCTCATCAACCTTTTTCCGATCCCGCTGCTGGACGGCGGGCATCTTTTCTTCTACGCCATTGAGGCCATACGGGGCCGGCCGCTCGGGAGGCGGGCGCAGGAGATCGGACTCAGGATCGGGTTGGGGCTGGTGGTCGCGCTGATGCTGTTCGTGACCTGGAACGATCTGGTGTACTTTCGGGTCGTCGCGTTCCTGGAAGGCGTTATCGGGTAAGGCAAAAAATGGGGGTCGGCATGGGCAAATGGCGAGGAGGACTGGCCGCATGGGCGCTGGCGGGCCTGATGGCGCTGTCGGCCGCGGGTGCGGCGGCCCAGGAGGGCGTCACCGTTCGCGATATCGAGGTCGTCGGCGCGCAGCGCGTCGATGACGAGACGGTGCGCTCCTATCTGCGCGTCAAGCCGGGCGAGACCCTCGGCCCGCGCAGCATCAGCGACGCGCTGAAGAGCCTTTTCGACACCGGCTATTTCGCCGACGCCAGCATCGACATGCGCGGCGATGTGATGGTGGTGACGGTGGTCGAGAACCCGATCGTCAACCGGATCGCCTTCGAAGGCAACCGGCGCATCGACGACGAGGCCATCGGAGCCGAAGTGCAGTTGAAGCCGCGCCAGACCCTGACGCGCTCGGCCGTCGAGGACGATGTGCGGCGCATCCTGGAGATCTACCGCCGGTCCGGGCGCTTCGCGGTCCGGGTCGAGCCCAAGCTCATCCAGCTGCCCCAGAACCGGGTGGATGTCGCCTTCGAGATCGACGAGGGCGAACAGACGCTGATCGAGAATATCGTCTTCATCGGCAATGCGGCGTTCGACGAAGATGTGCTGCTCGACGAGATTACCAGCAGGGAGGCGGCCTGGTATCGTTTTCTGTCCAGCGACGACGTCTATGATCCGGATCGCGTCGCCTTCGACCGGGAACAGTTGCGCACCTTCTATCTCTCGCAGGGCTATGCCGACTTCCGCGTTGCCTCGGCAGTGGCGGAACTGACGCCGGACCGCGACGGGTTCGTGCTCACCTTCACGCTGGAGGAGGGAGTGCGATATCGGTTCGGAGCGCTTGCGCTGGACAACAGGCTGGTCGATATTCCGGACTTTCGATTGTCCCCCTTGCTGAAACCCGTCAGCGGCGAACTGTACAACAACGATCTGGTCGAGGAGACGATCGACAGCCTGACGGATGAAGTCGGCACCTTCGGCTTCACCTTCGTGGATGTTCGTGCGGAACGGACGCGCCGGGGCGAGGATCGCGTCATCGATGTCGTGTTCGAGGTCGATGAAGGACCGCGCGTCTATGTCGAGCGCCTAGACATCGAAGGCAATGAGCGGACCCTCGACCGTGTGATACGGCGCGAGTTCGATCTGGTCGAGGGCGACGCCTTCAATACCGCAAAGCTCCGACAGGCCAACCGGCGCATTCGCAATCTGGGGTACTTCCAGAAGGTCGATATCACCAATGAGAGGGGGAGCAGCGCGGACCGAACGCGGGTCAAGGTCGAGGTGAGCGAAACCTCGACGGGCGAGTTGTCGCTCGGCGCCGGATATTCGACCGAGGATGGCGCGCTGGCGACCGTCTCGTTGAGCGAGCGCAACTTCCTCGGCAAGGGGCAGGAACTGGAGCTCGCGACGGAAGTGTCGGCGCGCCAGAACGAGATCGACCTGTCCTTCACCGAACCCTATTTCCAGGGCCGGCCGATTTCGGTCGGCGGCGATGTCTTCCGGGTCGCGCGCGACAATGAGGATGAAAGCTCCTTCGACCTCGAATCCACCGGTATGAGAGTGAGAGTCGGCTACAAGCTTGCGGAAGACTGGATCCAGCGCTGGCGCTACACGCTCAACCGGCAAGAGGTGGCGGTCAACACCAGCGCTTCGCAATATATCGCCGACGAGCGGGGCACGGCGACCTCGTCGATCGTCGGCCATGAGCTGATCTACGACACGCGGAACAACCGCTTTTTCCCGAGCACGGGCCATATCGTGAGCCTCAGCAACGATCTCTCCGGTCTGGGCGGCGATGTGCGCTATCTGCGCACGGATGTCGAAGCGGCGAAATATTTCCCGGTCTCCGATCGTCCGAACATCGTCCTGTCGGTCTCCGGCACGGCCGGCGCCGTGGTCGGCTTCGGCGGCGACGATGTGCGCGTGACCGACAGATATCTGCTCGGCGGCAGGACGTTGCGCGGCTTCGACTTCGCCGGCGTCGGCCCGCGAGACCAGCAGACGGGAGACGCGCTCGGCGGAAACTACCGGGCGACCGGCGCGGTGGAGGCGGTCTTTCCGCTGGGTCTGCCGCAGGAGCTCGGCTTCCGGGGGCGGCTGTTCAGCGAGTTCGGAACGCTCACCGGCGTCGATCTGAAGGGCGACGACATTCTCGACGAGTCCTCCATTCGCGCCGCTCTCGGCTTCGGCCTGTCCTGGACGTCGCCGCTCGGTCCGCTGCGGCTGGACTTCGCCTGGCCGGTGGCGAAGGAGGATTACGACAAGGACAACACCATCCTGTTCAGCTTCGGGACGCGACTGTAATGCGAAGACTCCTTCTGGCGCTGGCAATTCTGTTGGGGGCGGCCCCCGCCTGGGCCGATTTCCCCCCGCCGGCCGTGATGATTATCGACACCAACCGCATATTGCGCGAGGCGAAGGCCGTGGAGGCGATCGCCAGACAGGTGGAGTCGATCCGCGCGCAATATGCCCGGGAGGTGAAGGCCGAGGAGCAGCGATTGCGCGAGGAGGACCAGGAGCTGGGGAACCAGCGCAGCGTGCTTGCCCCGGACGCCTATCAGGAGAGGGCGCAGAAACTGCGCGAGAAGGTCGCCAGCCTTCAGCGCGGCGTCCAGCGTCGCAGCACCTTGCTCGACCGGGCGCGGGCCGAGGCGATGCGCAGCGTGCAGCGCCGGCTCTTCGAGGTCGTTCGCGAACTGGCGAGAAAGCTCGGCGCCAATCTGGTCGTCCAGAAATCCGCGCTGGTCTGGGCGGATGAGGAGGCGATGGAATTCACCGACGATGCGCTGGAGCAGTTGAATGAGGCGCTGCCCAGTGTCACGGTGGAAGTCGCAAACCAGTAGCGAAGCTCTCGGGCGAGTGACCGGCGGCAGGGTGATATGAAGTCGGACGAGGCAGATATCGCCGAAATCGGCGAGGTGATGGCGACGATTCCGCACCGCTATCCCTTCCTGATGGTCGATCGCGTGATCGATATTCGTCTGGGAGAGAGCGCCGTCGGCATCAAGAACGTCTCCATCAACGAGGCGCATTTTCAGGGACATTTCCCCGCCCAGGCGGTGATGCCGGGGGTGCTGCTGGTCGAAGCCATGGCGCAGACGGCCGCGGTTCTGGTGGTCAAGACGATGGGCGAACATGTGCGCGGCAAGCTGGTCTATTTCATGACCATCGACAATGCGCGCTTTCGCCGGCCGGTGGTGCCGGGCGACCAGGTGCGGATCGAGGTGGCGGTCCGGCGCCATCGGGGCGCGGTCTGGCGGTTTCGCGCCGAGGCGATCGTCGATGGCGCGCTCGCGGCCGAGGCCGAATACAGCGCCATGATCCAGGGGCTGTAATGACGGCCTCGATCCATGCGAGCGCCGTGGTGGAGAAGGGCGCGACGCTCGGAGAGGATGTGACGATCGGGCCGTTCTGCCATGTCGGCCCGCATGTGCGCATCGGCGACGGCTCGGTGCTGCACGCCCATGCGGTGGTCGCCGGGCGCACCGATATCGGCCCGCGCGCCCGGATCTTTCCCTTCGCGTCGGTCGGACACCAGCCGCAGGACCTGAAATATGCAGGCGAGCCCTCCACCCTGGAAATCGGCTCGGACAATCTCATTCGCGAGCATGTCACCATGAACACCGGCACCACCGGCGGCGGCATGCGCACCCGCATCGGGGACGGCAACCTGTTCATGACCGGCGCGCATGTGGCGCATGACTGCCGCATCGGCAATGGCTGCATCTTCGCCAACAACGCCACGCTCGGCGGCCATGTGGTCGTCGAGGACGGCGCCGTCATCGGCGGGCTGGCGGCGGTGCATCAGTTCGTGCGCATCGGCGCCCACGCGATGATCGGCGGCATGTCTGCGGTGGTGCAGGATGTCATCCCCTACGGCATGGTGATCGGCGACCGGGCGACCCTGCGCGGCCTGAACTGGGTCGGCCTGAAGCGCGCCGGCGCGGAGCGCCCGGCGCTCGCCCGGCTGCGCAAGGCGTTCCGGCTGCTGTTCGACGGCGCCGGCCCGATGGATGAGCGCCTCGAGCTGGCGGCGGCGGAATATGGCGACGATCCGGCCGTCGGCCACATCGTCGCCTTCATGCGCGCCGAGTCCGATCGCGGCCTCTGTCTGCCGGAACACGCCGCCCCCGCCGGCCAGCCTGTGTGAGCGGCGCGCCTCCCAAGCTCGCCATCGTCGCCGGCGGCGGCAGGCTGCCTGCAACGCTGGCCGAAGCCTGCCGCAGCGCCGGGCGGCCCTATGTGCTGTTGACGCTGAAGGGCTTTGCCGACCTTTCGGCGCTCGCCGGCCATCCGCAGCATCCGATCCGGCTCGGCGCCATCGGCCGGGTGCTGGAGCTCGCGCGGCGGGAGGAGGCGGCGGAGGTGGTGTTCGCCGGCCATGTGCGCCGTCCGTCGCTCGCCTCGCTCTGGCCGGACCGCTACACCGCCCGCCTCATGGCCCGGATCGCCGGCCGGACGCTCGGCGATGACGGGCTGATGCGCCATATCGTCGAGGCGTTCGAGGCGGAGGGCTTTCGGGTCGTCGGCGTCTCCGCCGTGCTGACGGACGCGCTGGCGCCGCCGGGGCCGCTCGGCTCCCTGGCGCCGGACGCGGCCGCGATGCAGGACATCCGTCGCGGCCTCGAGGTGGCGCTGGCGCTCGGCCGCGCCGACGCCGGCCAGGCGGCGGTGGTGCAGCAGGGGGTCGTGCTGGCGATCGAGGCGGCGGAGGGCACCGACCGGATGGTCGCCCGCGCGGGCGGCCTTCAGCAGCCGGGCCCCGGCGGCGTGCTGGTCAAGACCGCCAAGCCGCAGCAGGACCGGCGCATGGACCTGCCGGTGATCGGCCCGGCCACGGTCGAGGCCGCCATCGCCGCCGGCCTTTCGGGCATTGCCGTCGGGGCCGGCGGCGTGCTGGTCATGGAGCGCGAGGCGGTCGTCGCCAGCGCCGACCGGGCGGGGCTGTTCGTCTTCGGCGCGGAGCCGCCCGACGAAGGCTGAGCCGCCTCACGCCGGCGTGAAGCACGGCGCCTTCTGGCCGCCTTCGGTTTCGACGAACGTCACCCGCACCTTCATGCCGACGGCGAGGCTGTCGAAGTCGCAATCGACGAAGTTGGTCATCAGGGTGACGCCCTCGTCGAGCCGCACATAGCCGATGGCGTATTGGGGGTCGGATCGGCGCATGATCGAGTAGCTGTAGATCTCGCCGGTTCCGGCGGCCTCGACCATCTCCACATTGCCGGAGAGCGTGAAGGGGCTGATCTTGCGCGGATACCAGAAGAACCGCCCGGTGTCGGCGCAGCGCGGCAGCATCAGCCGGCCCTCGTTGCAGGCGTCCCAGAAGTCCTGGACCTCGACATTGGTCGGCGGGGTCGGAATCGTGCGCGCGCTCATGCGTCTGCCCTCCCGAGAATGGTGGTGGCGCTGCCCATGCGGGTGCCGAGCGAGCCGCCGGTGCCATGGGCGAGCGCCAGCCGGCAGTCCTTAACCTGCACCGCCGGATGCGCCTCGCCGCGCAGCTGGCGCACGGCCTCCAGCACCTTGGTGAGGCCGCCGCGATTCATGGGATGGTTGTTGCACAGCCCGCCGCCATCGGTGTTGAAGGGCAGCCGGCCGGTTCCGGAGATGAGGTTGCCGTCCGAAACGAAGGCGCCGCCCCGGCCCTTCTCGCAGAAGCCGAGGTCCTCGATGGTCTCCAGCACGGTGATCGTGAAGCTGTCGTAGATCGAGGCGTAGTCGATGTCGGCGGGCGCCACACCGGCCTCCTCGAAGGCCTGGGGGCCGGACCAGCGCGCGCCGGTATAGGTCAGATCGACCTGGCCGGACATCAGGTTCTTCGGCGCCTCGCCGCAGCCGAGCACCTTCACGCAGTCGCGGTCGAGCGCGCTCGCGATCTCCGGCGCGACCACCAGGAAGGCGCCGCCGCCATCGGAGATGACGCAGCAGTCCAGCCGGTGCAGCGGGTCGGCGATCATCGGCGAGTTCACCACATCCTCCACCGTCACCACATTGCGCAGCATGGCGTGCTCATTGTGCTGGGCGTGGTGGGAGGCGGCGACCTTGATCCAGGCGAGCTGCTCGCTCGTGGTGCCGAACTCGTGCATGTGGCGCCGCGCCGCCATGGCGTACATGTTCACCACGGTCGGCCCGTAGATATATTCGAACGGCACATCGGGCGAGGCGTCGCCATAGTTGCGCGGCGCGGTGCCGGTGGCCATGCCCTCGGCTCTCGGCCGTCCGGCGAGCGTGATCAGCGCCACCTTGCACTTGCCCGCCGCGATCGCCTGCGCGGCGTGGCCGACATGCACGACATAGGAAGAGCCGCCGGTCTCGGTGGCGTCCATGTGCCGGACATTCTTCAGCCCCATATATTCGATCATCGAGAGCGGCCCCAGCCCCGGCGCATCGCCGGCGCAGTAATAGGCGTCCACATCCTCGATGGAGAGACCGGCGTCGTCGAGCGCGCCGCGCGCGCTCTCGGCGTGAAGCTGGGCGACCGATTTGTCGGTCGCCCGGCGGGTGGGATGCTCGTGGATCCCGGCAATGAAGGCCTTGCCCCTTGTGGTCATGCGGTGTTCCGTCGGTTGCGGGTATGGATGCGGGAAGCGTAGGCGGCCGGGCCGCGCGGCTCAAGGCGCGATCCGCCGGCGGCGCAATTCCCGCAGCAGCCCCGCCAGCATGTCCTCGGTGTCGATGCAGTCGTGAAAGCCCGCCCGGCGCGCCTTGATCGTGCTCACCAGCGCCGGGTTGGGCCGCTGCCCGTAGCCGAAGATGAAGTCCGCGAACTGCCAGGACGGCACGATCTGCTCCAGCCGGTAGGGCAGCAGGCCGTGGCGCGCGACCATCCGGTCCCAGACCGGACCCTTGTCCGCCATGACGCGGCGGAGCGAGCAAGGAAAGGCCGGCGCGAGCGCCATCTCGAAGACCTCGGCCACCAGCGGCCAGAGATCGGGCCAGAGATAGCAATCGCCATTGGCGATGTTGAACGCCTCGCCGGCGGCCGCCGGGGTTCTGCCGGCCCAGTGCACGGCGCGGGCGAGCAGGCGGGCGTCGGTCGCCTCCTGAAGGCGCGGCTCGCCGCCCGGAAAGCGCAGCGGCATCCCGAGCTCCTTCGAGAGCGCCGCATAGGCCGCGACGCAGGCGAGCGCGTTCATTTGCGAGCCGATGGCCACGCCGAACACGATCTGCGGGCGCAGGACGGTCCAGCTCCAGTCGGCGCCCTCGGCCCGCGCGGCCAGCCAGTCCTCCTGGTCGTGATAGAAGTTCGGCCCCCAATAGCGCGGCTCGCGCTCCCTGGCGGGCGTCTTGAAGGGGCCGTGATGGGCGCCGTAGGCCTTGGTTCCCTGCAGCAGGGTCGCATGGCGGAGGCCGGGCGCGGCCGCCTCGACGGCCAGGACGGCGTTTTGCAGCATGGCGAGGTTGGTCGCGGCATGGTCGGGATCGCGCCAGCCGCTCGCGACATCCGCCTTCTCGTAAACGGCCGCATAGACGATATGGGTCACGTCGCGAAGGTCGGAGAGGCCGGCCTTGCAGGCGGCCGGGTCGCGCAGATCGACCTGGCGAAACTCCGCCCCGGTCGGAAAGTCGGGCGCGCGCCGCGAGAGGCCGACAACCCGCCAGCCCGGCAGCGCGTCGAAATGCTCCACCACCGCCCGCCCGACCGTGCCGAGCGCGCCGCAGACCAGTATCGTCCCGCTTTCGGAGTCGCCCATCGCCGCGCCGCTCAGCCGGATCGCGCAGGCGCCATGCCTACTCCTCGACCTTCTGGATATATTCCAATAGCGCCTGCCCGGTCACCTCGATGAATTTCTTGGTGGCGAGGACGATCGCCTTCCGCGATATGCCGCCATTCAGCCAGATATAGTAATCGAAGACCAGAGCCTCCCTGTCCTTGTTTATGGAAGCTCTCGTGACAATATATTTGTCGTTGATGTAATTCACATACTCAAGCTGTTCGGCGAAGGGAACCCCGTCCTTCAACCCGAAAGCAAGAAACAAGTAAATGGCATGTTGCGACTCATGAATAGTCGCCACATACTTCAATCCGCGTTCGGTAATAACGGTATCTCCATCCGAGTCCTTTTCGCAATCCATGTAAGCCGCATCGTAGATCGTCCAGAGCAGGTCCCTGTCCAGCACTTCCGGCGTAACCAGATCGTTGTAGATCGTTCCCCGTCCGTTCATGGTCCTGCACTCCTGCCGCTCGCCGGGACGGAAGCGTAGCGGATCGGCGTCAGGGCGCAAGGCCGAACGGGGCTTGTGCGGGCGCGCGCGGGACGGCAGGATGGGGCCTGGAGAGAGAAAGGGAGGTGCTCCGATGCGTTTTCGTATTCTTGCCGCCGCGGCGGTCGCGGCCGCCATGGCGACGCCGGTCCTGGCGGACGGCCTGCCGACGACGGTCACCATGACCGCCTATGGCACCACATCCTCGGGCTACGCCCAGTCGATCGCCATCGGGGCCATGCTCAAGACCAAGCACGACACCGAAGTGCGCGTCATCCCGGGCAAGAACGACGTCTCGCGGATGATTCCGGTGTCGCGCAAGCGCGCCCATCTCTGCGCCTGCGGCATCGCGGCCTATTTCAACCAGGAAGGCGTGTTCATGTTCGGCTCCAAGAAATGGGGGCCGATGGCGCTGCGCAATCTCTACAACAACACCACGGGGCCGCACGGCCTGATGCCCGTGGTGGCGGGCGACGCCGGCATCAAGACGGCGGAGGACCTCAAGGGCAAGCGCATGGCCTGGATCAAGGGCGCGCCGGCGCTGAACGCCAATCTCGAGGCGCTGATGGCCTTCGGCGGCGTCACCTGGGACGATGTGACCAAGGTCGAGTTCCCCGGCTGGAAGCAGGGCGTGGACGGCGTGATCGCCGGTCAGGCCGACGCCATCATGGTCTCGACGCTCTCGCCGCATGTGAACCGGCTGATGGCCTCGCCGCGCGGCAATTACTGGATTTCGCTGCCGCCGAGCGACACCGCGGCCTGGGCCCGCTCGCAGGCGGTCGCGCCCTGGTGGAACCCCAACCGCGTCTCGTCCGGCATCGGCATCGAGAACAACATCACCGGCGAGAAGGAATTCGACGGGCAGGTCTATCCCTATCCGATCATCGTCGGCCTGGCCGGCGACCTCTCGGACGACTTCACCTACGCCATGACCAAGGCGGTCATGGAAGGCTATGACGGCTTCAGCACCCTGAAGGGCACCTCGGGCTACCAGCTCTCGAAGCAGAACCTCACCTGGGTGTTCCCCTACGCCGCCGGCTCGATCCGCTACTACAAGGAAGCCGGGCGCTGGGGCGCGGCCGAAGAGGAGCACAACAACGCGCTGCTGCAGCGCCAGGAGGTGCTGATGGGCGCCTGGAAGACCTGGTATGCGGCCAATGAAGGCATGGACGACGAGGCCTTCGAAGCCGGCTGGGCCAAGGCGCGCGCGGAAGCGCTGCGGGCCGCTGGCATGGACGCGCCGTTCTCCTGATGACGGCCGCTTCCGACCGGGGGCGACGGTTGCGACCGGACGCCTGAAACCGCATTGACCCGTCGCGCTCGCGCGGCGGGTCCGTTTTATTCCAAGAAAGCCACCCGAAGAGCGAGAGAGGCCCCCATGGCCGAGGCGGGAAAGGAAGCGGCGTTCGATCGCCGCGCGGAGGAAGCCGTCGAACGGGCGGAGGCGTCCGTCAGCCGCCACCGCGATCTCGGGCCGTTCTGGATGGCGGTGCTGGTGGTGGCGTCCAGCCTGTCGGTGCTGGCCTCGATCTATTTCATTTTCAACATTCACCTGATGATCGACGTCAAGATTTTCGGGGAAGAGACCGAATATTATTATTTCATGTTCGCCATGCTGCTGCCGCTGGTGTTCCTGCTCTACCCGCCCTGGAAGGGCGTCGGGCCGATGGACCGGGTTCCCTGGTACGACATCGCGCTGGCGCTGATCGTTTTCGTCGTCTCGCTCACCTTCGCCGCCCATGGCGAGGATAATCTGGAGGAAGGCTGGGAATACGCCGCGCCGGAATGGGCGGTCTATGCCTCCTATTTCATGTGGATCATGGTGCTGGAGGCGACGCGGCGCGCCGGCGGCATGCCGATCTTCCTGATCTGCCTGGTGGTGTCGCTCTATCCCGCGCTCGCCGAGCATGCGCCGGGCTTCCTCCAAGGCCAGGCGGAGACGCTGGAGGTGACCGCCAGCTTCCACATGTTCGGCACCGAGAGCGTGATGGGCATTCCCATGCGCGCCTTCGCCTCGCTGGTGGTCGGCTTCCTGATCTTCGGCGTGGCGCTGCAATTCACCGGCGGCGGCGCCTTCTTCCTCAATCTCGCCTTCGCGCTGCTCGGGCGCTATCGCGGCGGGCCGGCCAAGGTGGCGATCTTCTCCTCCGGGCTGATGGGCTCGATGAGCGGCTCGGTCATCACCAATGTGCTGACCACGGGCGCGCTCTCGATCCCGGCGATGAAGCGCGTCGGCTTCCGCCCGGCCTACGCCGGCGGCGTCGAGGCCTGCGCCTCCACCGGCGGCGTGCTGATGCCGCCGGTGATGGGCGCGACCGCCTTCATCATGGCGACCTTCCTGGAGATCTCCTACGCCGTCATCCTGGTCGCGGCGATCATCCCCTCGCTGCTCTACTATTTCAGCCTGTTCATGCAGATCGACGCCTATTCGGCGCGCTACGGCCTCGCCGGCCTGCCGGAAGCGGAAATGCCGCGCGCCCGCCAGGTGATGCGCGACGGCTGGCATTTCATCTTCGTGCTCGTGCTGCTGGTGGTCATGCTGCTGGTGATGCAGCAGGAGGCGCAGGCGCCCTATTACGCCGCCGCGCTGCTGATCGTGATCAACCAGGTGCGGGCGCGCGACCGCTGGGACCTGGAGCGCGTCAAGAATTTCCTGATCGGGGTCGCCAAGCTGTTCACCGAGCTCGCCGGCATCCTGGCGGGCGTCGGCCTCATCATCGGCGCGCTGATGCTGACCGGCAAGGTCGGCAATCTCTCGCTGGAGCTGGTCGGGCTGGCCGGAGACTCGATCTTCGTGCTGCTCATCATGGGCGCGCTCACCAGCTTCATCCTCGGCATGGGCATGACGGTGACCGCCGCCTATCTCTTCCTGGCGATCGCGCTCGCCCCGGCGCTGACCGCCAGCGGGCGCCTCGACCTGCTCGCCGTGCATCTCTACATGATGTATTGGGGCATGATCTCCTACATTACGCCGCCGGTGGCGCTGGGCGCCTTCGCGGCCGCCACGGTGGCGCGCGCCAACCCGATCACCACCGGTTTCGAGGCCATGCGGCTCGGCGCGATCATCTATTTCGTGCCGTTCTTCTTCGTGCTCAATCCGGCGCTGATCGGGCATGGCACCACCGGGGAGGTCATCACGGTGTGCGGGCTCGCCTTCGCCGGCGTGGTGCTGGTCTCCGGCTCGCTGCAGGGCTATCTGATCGGCGTCGGCCGGCTGGACGGCAATGCGTGGCTGGGCTGGCCGATCCGCATCGCGCTGCTGCTGTCGGGCCTGCTGCTGGCGCTGCCGGGCGGCGAGCTCACCGGCTATTCGCACACGGAGCTGCTGATCGCGGCGGCGGTGTTGGGCGCGCCGGCGGCGGCCGCCGCCTGGCTGCTGAACCGGCGGGAGGCGGGTTAGTCCAGGGCGGCGATGACGCCGACGATAATGCCGATCACGCCGATGACGGTGATGACGCTGCCGCCGACCCTGGCCTGAGCGCCGCCCTCGCCGCGAAGGCCGAGGCGGAGCGCAAGCACGCCCAATATCGTGACCAGGACGGACATGACCAGACCGAGCGCCGTGCCCATGGGGCTTCTCTCCCTTGGCTCGTGGCTCCCGCGCTATTGCGGCGCCATGCCGCGCAGCCGCTCGGAGCGGCGGCGCAGCAGTTCGACGGTGGTCAGCAGGCAGACGGAGATGACCACCAGGATCGTCGCCACCGCCAGGATGGTCGGGCTGATCTGCTCGCGCAGGCCCGTGAACATCTGCCAGGGCAGCGTCTTCTGGCCGGCCGAGCCGACGAACAGCACCACCACCACCTCGTCGAAGGAGGTGATGAAGGCGAACAGCCCGCCCGAGATCACGCCCGGCAGGATCAGCGGCGCCTGCACCTTGAAGAAGGTGCGCACCGGCCCGGCGCCGAGATTGGCGGCGGCGCGCGTCAGGCTGCGGTCGAAGCCCACCAGCGTCGCCGTCACCGTGATGATGACGAAGGGAATGCCGAGCGCCGCATGGGCCAGCACCACCCCGGCATAGGTGCCCTGGAGGCCGATGCGGGAATAGAAGAAATACATGCCGGCCGCCGAGATGATCAGCGGCACGATCATCGGCGAGATCAGCACCGCCATGATCGCGCCCCGGAAGGGCACATGGCTCTGCGAGAGGCCGATCGCCGCCAGCGTGCCGAGGCTGACCGAGAGCAGGGTCGCCACCGGCGCGATGCGCACCGAATTGTAGAGCGCGCCCTGCCAGTCCGAATTGGTGAAGAAGTCGTTGTAGTTCACCAGGCTGTAGGCGCCGGCCTCGAAGCGCAGCATTTCCGGCGTGAAGGTGAAGAAGGGCAGCGCGTTGAAGCTGAGCGGAATGACCACCAGCAGCGGGAAGATCAGGAAGAAGAACACCAGCGCGCAGATCAGCCGGAAGCCCCAATACCAGGCCCGCTGTCCGGTGGTCGCATAAGGGGGTAGGGCGGCCATGGGGTCCCCGCGCTATCCGAGTTTCACATTGTCGATGCCGATGATCCGGTCGTAGAGCCAGTAGAGCACCAGCACCACGACCAGCAGGATGACGCCGAGCGCCGCCGCCAGCCCCCAGTTGAGGCTCGACGAGATGTGGTAGGCGATGCGGTTGGAAATGAAGGTGCCCGAGGTGCCGCCGACCAGCTCCGGCGTGATGTAGTAGCCGATCGACAGGATGAAGACGAGGATGGCCCCGGCGCCGATGCCCGGCACGGTCTGCGGGAAATAGACCCGCCAGAACGCCGTCCAGTCGGTGGCGCCCAGCGACTTGGCGGCGCGCATGTAGCTCGGCGGGATCGTCCGCATCACCGAATAGAGCGGCAGGATCATGAAGGGCAGCAGGATATGCGTCATGGCGATGATCGTGCCGGTCTGGTTGTTGATCATCAGCAGCCGCGCATCGTCGCCGACCAGGCCGAGAAAGACCAGCGTGTCGTTGATGACGCCCTGTTGCTGCAGCAGCACCTTCCAGGCCGAGGTGCGCACCAGCAGCGAGGTCCAGAAGGGCAGCAGCACCAGGATCATCAGCAGGTTCGAGCTGCGCAGCGGCAGCGTCGCCAGCAGAAAGGCGACCGGATAGCCGATGAGCAGGCAGGAGAGCGTGATGACGACGCTCAGCACCAGGGTGCGCTCGAACAGAAAGATGTAGATCTGCTCGTTTTCCGGCTTCATCTCGACGCCGTCGGCGCCGAGGCGCGCATCGACGGCGCCCAGGAAATAGCCGGAGGTGTAGGGGCCGGCGAACCGCTTGATGACGGCCCAGGTCTCGGGATCGCCCCAGCTCTTGTTGACCTTGAGGAACTGGGCGGCGAGGTCGCCGTCCTCCTTCATGCGCTTCACGCGCCGGCCGGTCTTGCGCAGCAGGCTGGCGATGCCGGTCTGCTCATAGTTGAGGCGCGAGCCGAGCCGGGTGTGCGCCTTGGCGGCGACCGCGGCCTTGAGGTCTTTGTGCAGGGCGGCGAAGACCGCCTCGCCCGGCGGCTGGCCGGAGGTTTCGTCCCAATCTTCGAGCGCGCGGACGGTCAGCGGCAGGGTTTCCGGCACGATCGCGTTTTCGACCGACCGGAACAGCATGTCGGCGATGGGCGCGACGAAGGTGACGAGAATGAAGATCAGCAGCGGCGCGATCAGCGCCAGCGCGCGCAGCTTTTGCAGGCGGAGCGCGCGGGCGAGCGACTGCCGGAGCGGCCGGCCGTCGGCCGTCAGGATCGGCCCGGAATCGCTGGCGCTCTCTGCCATCGGACGATCGGCGCTTCTTGTCGGCGAAAGAGGTCGGGGCGGAGAGGTCCGCAGACCCCGCCGCCCCGAAGACGCCTATTTCGCGAGCCAGGTCTGGAACTTCGCGTCGATATCGTCGCGATAGTCCGCCCAGAACTCGTAGTTGTAGAGCAGCGTGTTGCGGGAGTTCTCCGGGTCGGTCGGCATGTGCGGGGCCATGTCGATGCCGAGCGTGGCGTGCTTGCCGACCAGCGGAGCCGAGGACGCGCGCGTCGGGCCGTAGGAGATGTATTTCGCCTGGTCCGCGAGGCGCTGCGTGTCGGTGGCGAAGTAGATGTAGTCGAGCGCCTGCTTCTTGCGCTCGTCGCTCAGATTGGCCGGGATGATCCAGCCGTCGAGGTCGAACACCTGGCCGTCCCAGAGCATGGCGACCGGCTGCTTCTGCTCCTCGATCAGCGCGAACAGACGCCCGTTATAGGTGGAGCCCATCACCACCTCGCCATCGGCGAGCAGCTGCGGCGTGTCGGCGCCCGCCGACCACCAGACCACCTGGTCCTTGATGGTGTCGAGCTTGGCGAAGGCGCGCGCCTGGCCCTCTTCGGTCGCCAGCATGTCGTAGACGTCCGCCTTGGCGACGCCGTCGCACATCAGCGCCCATTCCATATTGTTGATCGGGCGCTTCTCCAGGCTGCGCATCCCCGGATAGGTGTCCAGGTCGAACACCGCGCAGACATCCTTGGGCGGCGTGTCGCCCACCATGTCGGTGCGATAGCCGAAGGTCGTCGAATAGACGATCTGCGGGATGAAGCAGTCGGAGACCAGGAACTCGCCGAAATCCTGCGAGGCCGGCGTGCCGTCCGGCGCCGCGGCCAGCATCTTGTCGGGGTCGATCTCCATGGCGAGGCCCTCGTCGCAGAGGCGAATGGCGTCCGCCGCCACCACATCGACGACATCCCAGGTCGTGTTGCCGGCTTCCGCCATGGCGCGCAGCTTGGCGACCGCCTCGGCCGAGCTCTCGTCATTGATGATGTTCACGCCCGGATTCTTGGCCATGTAGGGGTCGTGATAGGCCTTCTGCTGCGACGCCGAATAGGCCCCGCCCCAGGACACGATGGTCATGTCCTGCGCCTGGGCCGCGCCGGCAAGCGCGGTGGCGCCGAGCGCGCCGGCCGCCAGGAAAATTCTGAGCTTCATCGGGTCTCTCCTTCTGGTTCGCTCATCGGTCATCGCGCCGGCCGTCTTCGCAGGCGGCCGGCGTCGTCTGAGGTTCACGCCGCGTCCAGCGCGCGGCAATCGTCGGTCAGCCAGCCGATCGGCGTGGTCTGCCCCACCTGGAGCACGGAATGCTGCGAGGAGTTGGGGATCTTGACGATGAAATCGTCGCAATCCGCGACTTCCATGCGGCAGCGAATATGGTCGCCCAGATAGATGAGCTCCACCACCTTGCCCTCGAGCCGGTTGGGCGCGGCGTTGTCCGCGATCAGCACGCGCTCGGGGCGGATCGACAGCATGGTGCGCGAGCCGACCTCGCCGCAGCACACGGCCAGCGCGCCGATCTCCGTCGTGTCGGCGAGGCGCACCCTGGCCTCCCGGCCGTCGAGGGTGGTCACCGTGCCGTCCAGCTTGTTGTTCTCGCCGATAAACTGGGCGACGAAAGCGTTTTCCGGGCGTTCGTAGAGATCCTCCGGCGTCGCCAGCTGCTGGATCACGCCGTCGTTGAAGACCGCGATCCGGTCCGACATGGTGAGCGCCTCGGACTGGTCGTGCGTGACATAGACCACCGTGACGCCCAGCCGCTCGTGCAGATGCTTGATCTCATACTGCATATGCTCGCGCAGCTGCTTGTCGAGCGCGCCGAGCGGCTCGTCCATCAGCACCAGGTCCGGCTCGAAGACCAGCGCGCGGGCGAGCGCCACGCGCTGCTGCTGGCCGCCGGAAAGCTGCGCGGGGCGCCGGCCGGCGAACTCCGCGCTCGCCATCTGGACCATGTCGAGCGCGCGCTCGACCTTCTCCTCCACCTCGGCGCGGCCCATGCGGCGCACCTGCAGCGGAAAGGCCAGGTTCTCCGCCACCGTCATATGCGGGAACAGAGCGTAATTCTGGAACACCATGCCGATGCCGCGCCGGTGCGGCGGGATATTGTTGATCGGCCGGCCGCCGAGGCCGATCCGGCCATGCGTGGCGACCTCGAAGCCGGCCAGCATCATCAGGCAGGTGGTCTTGCCGGAGCCCGAGGGCCCGAGCATCGTCAGGAACTCGCCGCGCGCGATCTGCAGGTTCAGATCCTTGACGACAAGCGTCTGACCGTCATAGCTCTTCTGCACGCCTTCGAACTCAACGAAGGCGCGGTCGCTCTCGGACACATCGACTCCCGGCGCGATATCGCGCATTTGCCATGGTAGATTATCGACATCGGGCGCGCGGCGAAAGGGGGCGCATCGCCGCATTCGCCCGGCTTTCCCGCCGGCCGGCTTGCTGCTGCGCCGGCAGGCGGGTTCCGGAACGACTGTCTCGGAAGGAACCGGTCATGGCCAAGCAACTTCTTCACCTCGTCCTCGGCGGGCGCCTGACGCATCCCGACGGAACCGAATTCGCCGATCTCGACGCCCTCGACATCGTGGGCGTCTTCCCCAACTACGCCGAGGCCTGCAAGGCGTGGAAGGCGAAGGCGCAGAGCACCGTGGACGATGCCCATATGCGCTATTTCGTGGTGCATCTGCACCGGCTGCTCGATCCGGGCGCGCCGACGGCGGACGCTCACTGATGGACGGCGGCCAGGCGCTGGCGGAGACGCTGGCGGCGTGGGGCGTCGAGGTCGCCTTCGCGGTTCCGGGCGAGAGCTATCTGCCGGTGCTCGCCGGCCTGCAGCGCCACGCCAATCGCATCCGGCTGGCGACGCCCCGGCATGAGTCGGGCGTGACCTTCGCCTGCGCCGCCTACGGACGGCTCGCCGGCAAGCCCGCGGTCGGGCTGGTCAGTCGCGGCCCCGGCGCGACCAACGCCTCCATCGGCCTGCATGTGGCGCGGCAGGACTCCGTGCCCATGCTGCTGGTCATCGGCGATGTGCCGACCGCCTCCAGGGGCCGCGAGGCGTTCCAGGAGCTCGACTATCGCGCCATGTTCGCCGGCATGGCGAAGGCGGTGCTGGAGCCGGAGACGGCGGCCGACGCGCCGGCGAAGGCGGCGGAGGCGCTCGCGCTCGCCGTCGCCGGGCGGCCGGGGCCGGTGGTGCTGGTCATGCCGAAGGATATTTCCGACGCCGACGCCGGCGCGCCGGACATCCCGCCGCCGACGCCGCGCACGGCCCTGCTGCCCGACCCCGAGGCGGTGGCGGAGGCGGCGCGCCGGATCGACGCCGCGCGCCGGCCGATCGTCATCGCCGGCGAGCTGGTCGCCTTCGACGGCGCGGAAGCGGCGCTCGCCGCCTTCGCCGAGGCCAGCGGGGCGGCCGTCACCGCCGCCTATCGCTGTCAGGACGCGATCGACAACAACCACCCCGCCTATATCGGCCATCTGGAGATCAATCGCGACGATTTCCAGGACCGGGCCTGGGCGGAGGCCGATCTGGTCGTCGCCGCCGGGGCGCGCCTCGACGGCATCACGACGCGCGACTTCTCCATGATCCGCGCCGACCAGACGCTGATCCACATCTTCCCCGACGCCGAGGTGCTGGCGCGCTGGCCGTCGCAGGTCGCGCTCCGGGCCGACGCCGGGGCGGCGCTGGCGGCGCTCACGGCTCGGGTCGCGCCCGGCGACGCCGCCCGGCGCGACTGGCGGGCGGGCCTGCATGAGGCCTGGCGGCGCTTCTCCCGGCCGGAGTCGGCGGTCGTCCGGGGGCGGGTCGATCCGGCGCGGGTCGCGGCGGAGGCGCGCCGGCAGCTGCCGCCGGAGGCGGTGGTCATCACCGACAGCGGCACCTTCGCGCGCTGGGTGCATCGCTATTTTCCCTTCACCGCGCCGAAGAGCCAGGCGGGGCCGATGGCGGGCGCGATGGGCTACGCCGCGCCGGGCGGTATCGGCGCGGCGCTTGCCCGACCCGGCGCGCCGGTGGTCGCCTTCGTCGGCGATGGCGGCTTCCTCATGACCGGGCAGGAGGCGGTGACGCTCGCGCAGGAGCGCCTGCCGGTGAAGATCGTCGTCTGCGACAATGGCGCCTGGGGCTCGATTTTGACCTCGCAGCAGACGCGCTATGGCGAGGGCGGCATTTTCGGCACCCGGCTGGACAGTCCCGATTTCGAGGCGCTCGGCCGCGCCTACGGGCTGCATTCGGCCAGGGTGCGGGAGACAGACGAGTTCCCGGAGGCCTTTGCGGCCGCGCTCGCCCATCCCGGCCCCGCGCTGATCCATCTCGAACTGGACGAGCGCGACATCTCGCCCTTCAGCGGCCAGGCGCAGTCCTACCGGGTCTGACGGCCCGTCAGCACTGCAAAAAGTCGTTCGGCCGCTGGAAGATGCCGAGCATCAGCGCGCCGCCGGGCGAGCGCGCCTCATGCCGGCTGCCGGCCGGGCGCCAGACGAAATCGCCCGCCCGGACCTCGCCGTCCGCATCCTCGAAAGCGCCTTCCAGCACATAGGTCTGCTCGATGGCGGTGTGCTCGTGCAGCGGCAGCACGGCGCCCGGCTCCCAGCGGAACAGCGCCGTCATCAGCCCGGTGGCCTCGTCCTCCAGCAGCACCTTGACCGACACGCCCGGATAGGGCGTTTCGCGCCAGGGCAGGCCGGCGACCTCCACGATGCGCGAGGCCAGCGGCGCAAGGCCGTCATGGGCGGCGGTGTCGGGCGTTCGCGGCGCCATGGTGCGGACCCTCCCTGAAGCGCAACTCCGGCTATTATAGCCCGCAGCATCGCGGCCAGGGGGAGCCTGCATGACCATCCGCATCGAGACGCTCGACGCCTTCTTCAACCCGCGATCGGTGGCGATCGTCGGCGCGTCTTCCAATTTCGCCAAGATCGGCGGCCGGCCGGTCCACAACATGAAGCTCTCCGGCTATGGCGGCCATATCTACCCGGTCAATCCCGGCTCGGGCGAGATTCAGGGCCTGCCGGCCTTCCCGACGGTCGGCGACATTCCGGGTCCCGTCGATATGGCGGTAATCGTGGTGCCGATGCCGCATGTCGAATCCGCCGTCCAGGCCTGCATCGAAAAGGGCGTGCAGGCGGCGATCGTGCTGTCGTCCGGCTTCGCCGAAATCTCGGAGGAGGGCGCGCGCGCCCAGCGCCGCCTCGCCGATCTCGGCGCCGAGGGCGGCCTGCGCATCATGGGGCCGAACTGCATGGGCGTGATGAACACCGGCGCGGGCATGATCGCCACCTTCATCTCCGCGATCGGCGACACCGGGCCGGAGACCGGCACGATCTCGGTCGCCGCGCAGTCGGGCGCCTTCGGCGGCCATTGCTTCACGCTCGCGCGCCAGCGCGGCCTCGGCCTCAATCTCTGGGCCACGATGGGCAACCAGTGCGATGTCGAGTTCTCGGACTGCCTCGCCTATATGGCGCGCGACCCCGGCACCAGCGTGGTGCTGGGCTACATGGAGGGCGTGCAGGACGCCGACAAGCTGGTCGAGGCGCTGGAGATCGCCCGCGAGGCGGCCAAGCCGGTGGTGCTGATGAAGGTCGGGCGCTCGGAGGTCGGCAGCGCGGCGGCGGCCTCGCACACCGCCTCGCTCACCGGCTCCGACGCCGTGTTCGACGCGCTGCTGCGCCAGTATGACGTCTGGCGCCCGCACTCCATCGACGAGATGTTCGATGTCGGCTACGCCTTCGCCGGCGGCCGCCTGCCGAAGAGCGCCAGAACGGGCGTCATCACCGTCTCCGGCGGCGTCGGCGTCATCATGGCGGACGCCGCCGAGGACGCCGGTCTGGAGCTGCCGGCGCTGCCGGAGGCGACGCAGGCGCGCATGAAGGCGCTGGTGCCCTTCGCCGGCACGCGCAATCCGCTCGATGTCACCGCGCAGTTCATCAACGACGCCAGCCTGATGGAGACGATGTATGGCGCGCTGCTGGCCGATGGCGACTATGCGAGCGCCGTCTGCTTCCTGGCCGGCGTCGGGCTCAATCCGGTGATGATGGAGGCGCTGGAGCCGAGTCTCGAGGCGGTGGCGGCGCGCTTTCCCGAGCATCTGCATGTGCTCTCCATCCTGACCACGCCGGAGCGCCGCGACGCCCTCCAGGCGATGGGCTATCTCGTCTATGAAGACCCGAGCCGGGCGATCCACGCGCTGGCGGTGCTGGCGCGCTATGCGGCGGCGCTGGAGCGCGGCCCCGCCGGCGCGCCGCCGGAACTGCCCGCCGGCGCGCCGCGACTGGCGGCCGGGGCGGCCATAAACGAGGTCGAGGGCAAGCGACTGCTGGCGGCCGCCGGCCTGCCGGCCGTCTCCGAGCGACTGGTGAATTCGGCCGAGGCGGCCGCGGCGGCCGCCGGAGAGCTCGGCTTCCCGGTGGTCATGAAGATCGTCTCCCCGGACATCCTCCACAAGTCCGAGATCGGCGGCGTGATGCTGAATGTGGCGACGCCGGAGGCCGCAGAGGCGGCCTATGGCGAGTTGATCGCGCGCGCCGGGGCGCATGCCCCGGACGCCCGGATCGACGGCGTACTGGTCGCGCCGATGGTCTCCGGCGGGGTCGAGACCATCCTCGGCGTCGTCCGCGACCCGGTGTTCGGCCCGGTGGTGATGTTCGGGCTGGGCGGCATTTTCGTCGAGGTGCTGAAGGATGTGACCTTCCGCATCGCGCCCTTCGGCGTCGATGAGGCGCGGCGGATGATCCGCGAGGTGCGCGGCTATCCGATGCTGCAAGGCGTGCGCGGCGCGCCGCCGGCGGACGAGGCGGCGCTGGCCGAGGCGCTGGCGCGGCTGTCCGCGTTCGCCGCCGCCAACGCCGATGTGCTGGAGACCATCGACGTGAACCCCTTCATCGTGCTGCCGGAGGGCGAGGGCGCGCTGGCGGTGGATGCGCTGGTGGCGGTCCGGGAAGCGCCCGGCGCATGAGCCGCCGGCCGGTCATCGTCGGCGCGGCGGATGCGCCGACGCATGAGCGCGGCCGGGCGCTGCCCGGCGCGACGGTGCTCTCCATCCAGCGCGACGCCGCCGGCGAGGCGCTGGCCCAGGCGGGGCTGACGATGCGCGATGTCGATGGGCTGGCCGTCGCCGGCATGTGGGGAATGCCGGGGCCGGGCGCGATGCAGCCCGTGCTGCTGAGCGAATATCTGGGCCTCGAATGGCCGCGCTATCTGGACGGCACCAATATCGGCGGGGCGGCGTTCGTGCTCCATGCCGGGCGGGCGGCGGAGGCGATTCGCGCCGGCCAGGCCGAGACGGTGCTGATCGTTTACGGTTCGCTGCAGAAGAGCCAGGCGGGGCGCGCGCTCGGCGGCCGGCCGGCGATGTTCTCGAACCAGTGGGACATTCCCGCGGGCCTGCCGCTGCCGGTCGGCGCCTACGCCATGGCGGCGGCGCGCCACGCCCATGTCCATGGCTCGACCCCCGAGACGCTCGCCGAGATCGCGGTGGCGGCGCGCGCCTGGGCGGGGCTCAATCCGGCGGCCGCTTTCCGCGAGCCGATCACCATCGACGATGTGCTGGGCGCGCGCCGGATCGCCTCGCCGCTGGGCCGGCTCGACTGCTGCCTGGTCACCGATGGCGGCGGCGCGGTGGTGATGACCACCGAGGAGCGCGCCCGCGATCTCGACGCCCGGCCGGTTTATGTGCTGGGGCACGGCGCGTCCGCCTCGCACAGCAGCATCGCGCATATGCCGGACATGGCGCGCCTGGAGGTCGCCGAGCGCGCCTCGCGCGCGGCCTACGCCATGGCCGGGCGCCGGCCGGCGGAGATGGACCTCGCCATGCTCTATGACAGCTTCACCATCACCGTGCTGCTGACCCTGGAGGCGGTCGGCCTTTGCGGGCGCGGCGAGGGCCGGGACTTCGTGAAAGGCGGGCGCATCGCGCCCGGCGGGGCCTTTCCGGTCAACACCAATGGCGGCGGTTTGTCCTGTTGCCATCCCGGCATGTATGGGCTTTTCACCATCATCGAGGCGGCGCGCCAGCTGTGGGGCGTCGCCGGCGACCGGCAGGTCGAGGGCGCGCGCACCGCGATCTGCCACGGCACGGGCGGCGTGCTGTCGTCCGCCGCGACGCTGATTCTCTCCACCGAAAGGGATTAGCCCGCCCCATGACCGACCCGAAGCCCGCGCCCGCCATCGACGCCGAGTCCGAGCCGTTCTGGGCCGGCGCCCGGCAGGGCCGCCTGATGATCCAGCGCTGCGGCGCGACCGGGCGCTGCTTTCTCTATTCCCGCCGGCTCGCGCCGGGGGTGGACGAGGCCCGCGTTTCCTGGATCGAGGCGAAGGGGACCGGCGAGGTCTATTCCTTCACGATCTGCCACGCGCCGGCGGGGCCGGCCTTCCGGGACGAGGTCCCCTATGTCGTGGCTTGCGTGACGCTCGACGAGGGCGCGCGCATCGTCGCCCGGCTGGCGACCGACGATCCCGAAAGCGTGCATATCGGCCAGCGGGTGAAGGTGTGCTTCGACGCGGTCTCGGAAGACCTGACGATCCCTCGGTTTCGCCCGGCGGACTGAACCCTTGCGGAAGCGTCTCTGGCACTATCTGGGCGTCCTCGCCGCCTTTGCGGTGTTTGCGGGCGCCGTCTGGGCGCTGACCTGGCAGTTGCGCGATCTCCGCTGGGCCGATCTCGGCCGGCAGCTGAGCGCGATCCCGACCTGGCACATCCTGGCCGCGATGCTGGCGACGCTCGCCGCCTATCTGGTGCTGGCCGCCTATGACGTGACGGCCTTCCGCTATATCGGCCGGCGCATGGCGTTCCGCCGCGTGGCGCTGGTGTCGTCGATCTCCTACGCCTTCAGCCACAATCTGGGCTTCGGCGCGCTGACCGGCGGCGCGATCCGCTATCGCTTCTATTCCGACTGGGGCGTCTCTCCGGGAGACATCGCCCGCGTCGTCGTCTATGCGGGCCTGGTCTATTATCTCTGCGCCTTCTCGGTCGGCGGCCTCCTGATGCTGCCCAACGCCGAGGCGCTGGCCGATGTGCTGGACCTCGACGCCTGGACGATCGAGGTCGTGGCGGCGGTCTGGGTGCTTTCCGGCGCGCTTTATGTGCTCTGGTGCCTGGCCGGCGGCCCGGTCATGCGCGTCGGCGGCAGGCTGGTGGCGCCGCCCCGGATCCGCCACGGCCTGGTTCAGTTCGGCGTCGGCGCGCTGGAGTGGTCGTTCACCAGCGCGGTGCTCTATCTGGTGCTGCCGGCGGAGGTCGGTATCGGCTACTGGCATTTCGTCGCCATCTATGTGCTGGCCTACATGGCGGGCTATATCAGCCATGTGCCGGGCGGGCTCGGCGTGTTCGAGACGGTGCTGCTGGTGCTCATGCCGGCCTCGGCGCCGACCGATGCGGTGGCGGCCGGCGTCGTCACCTATCGCGCCATCTACTTTCTGCTGCCGCTCTGCATGGCGCTCGGCATGTTCGGCCTTTACGAGGCCGTCCGACGCCGGCGCGAGGAATAGCCCGGTTTGTTGCATTCGCGGCCGCGCCGCCATAGGCTTTGCGGCGACGCGACGCCAACCGGAGCCTTGCCCGATGGACCTGAATTTCGCTCCCGAAGACGAAGCCTTCCGCGCCGAATGCCGCGCCTTCCTGGCCGGGAAGCTGCCGCGCGATGTGGCGAACAAGGTGGGCCTCGGCGTGCAGCCGACGCTGGACGAGGTGATGGCCTGGCACCGGACGCTCCACAAGCAGGGCTGGCTCGCGCCCAACTGGCCGGAGGAGTGGGGCGGCCCCGGCTGGTCGGTGACGCAGAAATATATCTGGGACGAGGAGCAGGCGCTCGCCAACGCGCCGCGCCCGATCCCCTTCGGCATCTCCATGTGCGGCCCGGTGCTGATGGCCTTCGGCAGCGATGAGCAGAAGCAGCGCCACCTGCCGCGCATCCTCTCCGGCGAGCATATTTTCTGCCAGGGCTATTCGGAGCCGGGGGCCGGCTCCGACCTCGCCGCGCTCAAGACCCGCTGCGAGGTGCATGACGACCGGTTCGTCATCAACGGGCAGAAGATCTGGACCACCTCGGCCCATCACGCCAACTGGATCTTCTGCCTGGTGCGCACCTCCAGCGAGGGCAAGCGCCAGGAGGGCATCTCCTTCGTGCTGATCGACATGGCCACGCCCGGCGTCGAGGTGAAGCCGCTGATCACCATCGAGGGCCTGCACGAGGTCAATGAGGTGTTCTTCACCGATGTCGTCGTGCCGCGCGAGAATCTGGTCGGCGAGATCGACCAGGGCTGGACCATCGCCAAATATCTGCTGGGCCATGAGCGCATGGGCGGCGGGGCGCTGGGCGCGCAGAAGAACGGCCTCAGGACGCTGAAGGAGATCGCCGCCGACCGGAAGCTCACCGACGATGCCGCCTTCATGCGCAACATCGCCGAGGTCGAGATCGAGCTGCAGACGCTGGAAATGCAGATGCTGCGCATGCTGGCCGCCGTCTCGGCGGACGCCGAGATCGGCTTCGAGGCCTCGATGATCAAGATCCGCCGCACCGAAATCCAGCAGCGCCTCTCGGAGCTCAAGATGCAGGCGGTCGGCTACGACGCCGCCCCGTTCCGGCTGGAGGCGATGGAGCATGGCTGGAACGAGGAGCCGGTCGGCCCCGACTACGCCAATGCGCTCGCCGCCAAATATTTCAACGACCGCAAGCACACCATCTTCGCCGGCTCCAACGAGATCCAGCGCAATATCATCGCGAAGCGGATGCTGGGGCTTTGAGCCGGACCAATCTCGACCTGGAGCGGCTGGCTGACCGCCATCGCCGGATGCACCGCATCCGCGCCTTCGAGGAGGCCGCCGTGGCGGCGCTGGAGGAGGGGCTGGTGCTGGGCGCCATCCACCCCTCCATCGGCCAGGAGGCGGTGGCGGTGGGCGTGGTCGGCGCGCTGGCGCGCGACGACCTGCTGCTCTCCACCCATCGCGGACACGGACACACGCTGGAGAAGGGCGCAAGCCCGGCCGCCATGATGCGCGAGCTCTTCGGGCGCCAGGGCGGCAATTGCGGCGGCAAGGGCGGCTCGATGCATATCGCCGACTTCTCGGTCGGCATGCTGGGGGCCAACGGCGTGGTCGGAGCCAATATCTCCATCGCCGCCGGGGCGGCCCACGCCATCCGGCTGCGCGGCGAGCGGCGCATCGCCTGCTGCATCTTCGGCGACGGCGCCATCAATCGCGGCCCGTTCCTCGAAGGGCTGAACTGGGCGCGGGTCTTCGATCTGCCGGTGCTGTTCGTCTGCGAGGACAACGGTTACGCCGCGACGACGCGCACCGAGACCATGACCGCCGGACCGGGCGCGGGCGCGCGCGCCGAGGCGCTCGGCATTCCGGCGCTCGCCGTCGATGGCAACGATGTGGACCGGGTGGCGGAGGCCGCGGCCGAGCTTCGCGAGCGCATTCTCGCCGGCGGCGGACCGCAATTTCTCTGGGCGCGGACCTGGCGTCTTACCGGACACACGGCCGTGGACAAGGACGCCTATCGCGACGCCTCGGAAACCGCCGAACGCTGGAAGGACGATCCCATCGCCCGCGCGGCGGAAACGCTGCGCGCGCATGGCCGGGCCGAGGAGGCGCTGGCCGCCGCTCGCGCGGACGCGGTGGCGGAGATGCGCGCCGCTTCCGAGGAAGCGCGCGCCGCGCCCTGGCCGGACGCCGCCGCCCTCTGGGCCGATGTGCAGGGCGTGGGCGACCCGCGCGAGCCGGCCTTCCGATGGTGAAGGCCAGCTATCTGGCGGCCGGCAGGCGGGCGCTTGCCGAGGAGATGCGCCGCGACCCGACGGTCTGGGCCGTCGGCGAGGACCTCGGGCGCGGCGGCGTCTTCGGCCAGTATGCGGGGCTGGTGGAGGAGTTCGGCCGCGAGCGCATTTCCGACGCTCCGATCTCCGAGGCCGGCATTCTGGGCGCGGCCGTCGGCGCGGCGCTCGCCGGCACGCGCCCGGTGGTGGAGATGCGCTTCGCCGATTTCGCGCTCTGCGCCGTGGACGAGCTGGTCAATCAGGCCGCCAAGGCGCGCTACATGTTCGGCGGCCAGGGCCGCGTGCCGCTGGTGGTGCGCGAGCCGATGGGCATGTGGCGCTCCTCCGCCGCCCAGCATTCGCAGTCGCTGGAAGCCTGGTATGTGCATGTGCCGGGGCTGACCGTGGTGGCTCCGGCGACGCCCGGCGACAATCTGCGCCTGCTCAAGGCGGCGATCCGCAGCGACGACCCCGTGGTCTATCTGGAGCACAAGGACCTGTGGGGCCTGGAGGCCGAGCTTGGCGAAGACGAGCCGCCGGGCGAGCTCGGCCGGGCGCGCATCGTCTGCGAGGGCGCCGACGCGACCGTCGTCTCCTGGTCCGCCATGGTTCATGTCGCGGAGGCCGCCGCGCGCGCGCTCGCGGAGGAGGGGGTGTCGGTCGAGGTGATCGACCTTCGCACGCTCTGGCCCTGGGACCGCGAGGCGGTGCTGGCGTCGGTCCGCCGGACCGGGCGTCTGGTGGTGGCGCATGAGGCGGTGGCGGTCGGCGGGTTCGGGGCCGAGGTCGCGGCCGTGGTGGCGGAGGCGTTGTTCGGGCGGCTGAAGGCCCCGGTGAAGCGCCTCGGCGCGCCGCGCGCGCCGATCCCCTACGCCAAGCCGCTGGAGGACATGCTGCGCGTCACGGCCGAGGATATTGCGGCGGCGGTCCGCGCCCAGCTGTAGAGGACCGTTTCCCGGAAGAGGGCAGGAAGGCGATGAGCGATTGGCAGGAGGACCTCTACCGGGTCCTGAAGGAGTTCGGGGTGAGCCAGGTGAGCTATGTGCCGGACGCCGGCCACCGCTTGCTGATCGACAAGTCGCTGGCGGACCCGGAGATGCACTCGGTGCCGCTGACGACCGAGGAGGAGGGCGTCGCCATGCTGGCCGGCGCGCATCTCGGCGGCGCGCGCGGCGTGGCCGCCATGCAGTCTTCGGGCGTCGGCAATTGCGTCAACATGTTCTCGCTGGTGAAGAACGGCCTGTTTCCGATGCTGGTGCTGGTGTCGATGCGCGGCGATTTCGGCGAGGGCAATCCCTGGCAGATGCCGATGGGCCAGGCGGTCGAGCCGGTGATGCAGGCCATGGGCTTCGTCACGGTGCGGATCGACCGCGCCGAGGAGGTCGAGGGCGCGATGCGCGCGGCCTGCACCATGGCGTTCCAGTCCGGGCAGGCGGTCGGCGTGCTGCTGACGCAGAAGCTGATCGGCGCCAAGGCGTTTTGAGGCAGGGGAGGCAGCCATGACCATGCCAGTCGGGGCCGGAAGCGCGGCCGCCATGAGCCCTCCGGGCACGCTCGACCGGCGCGAGGCGGTGCCGGCGCTGGTTGGCGCCGCGAAGGACTGGCTGATCGTCGCCGGCCTCGCCGGCACGGCCAGGGACACGGCGGCGCTCTGCGAGCCGGAGGCCAACTATTTCGCTTGCGCCGGCGTCATGGGCGGCGCGGTGCCCATGGGGCTGGGGCTGGCGCTCGCCCGGCCGGACCGGCGGGTGCTGGTGCTCACGGGCGACGGCGAGCTGCTGATGAATGTGGGCTCGCTCGCCACGGTGGCGATCCTGAACCCCGCCAATCTTGCGATCGTCTGCGTCGATAACGGCCATTACGGCGAGACCGGCTATCAGAAGAGCCACACCTCGCTCGGCGTGGACCTGGCGGGCATGGCCTCGGGCGCGGGCATCTCCGCCGTGCGCAGCGTCGCGGCGGAAGGGGAGATCGAGGAGGCCGGACGCATGATCCGCGAGGCGAACGGCAGCGCCTTCGTGCTGCTGAAGGTCACCCCGGACGCCCCGCCGCCCCAGGTCCGCCGCTCCCTCGACGCAGCGCTCGCCAAGGACCGCTTCCGCGCCGCGACGCTTCCCGGTTAGGGACTGTCTTCCGCCCGGATCGTCGGGCGGAAGGCGGAGCTGGCGTCGGCGAGGCCGGGAATGGGGCGCGGTTCCACGCCCTCATGCGCCGCCGCCATGAAATCGTGCCAGATGCGCGCCGGCAGGCCGCCGCCGGTCACGCCGTTCATGGGCAGGCCGTCATCGTTGCCGACCCACACGCCGGCGACCAGATTGCCGGTAAAGCCGATGAAGAAGGCGTCGCGGAACTCCTGGCTGGTGCCGGTCTTGCCGGCCGCCGGCCGGCCTGGCAGCCACGCCGCCTTGCCGGTGCCGTCCAGGATCGTCTCGACCAGCATGTCGTTCATCGACGCGACCACGCCCGGCACGACGGCCTCTCCCGCGCCGGAGCCCGAACGCTCGAACACGCCCTCGATACGGCGCACGCCATAGGGGATCACGCCCGCGCCGCCATTGGCGAAGACGGCGTAGGCCCCGGTGAGGTCGATCAGCCGCACGGCGCTGGAGCCGAGCGCCACCGTCAGGTCCGGCGCCAGTTCCGACGCGATGCCGAGCCGGCGCGCCGCCTCCGTCACCCGCTCTAGGCCCACCCGGTCCGCCAGGCGCACGGCGGCGGCGTTCAGCGAGTGCGAGAAGGCCTCGCGCATGGTGACGCCGCCCCGGAAGCGGCCGTCGAAATTACCCGGCGACCAGCCGGCGACAGTCACCCGCGTGTCGTTCACCCGGTCGCCCGGTCGCAGGCCGCGCTCCAGCGCCGCCAGATAGACGAACAGCTTGAAGGCCGAACCCGGCTGGCGGAGCGCCTGCGTGGCGCGATTGAACTGGCTCTCGCCATAATCCCGCCCGCCGACGAGCGCGCGCACCGCGCCGTCGGGCGACATCGCCACCAGCGCGGCCTGGGCGGGATTGTCCCTGCCGGCCAGCGCCGTCGCCACCGCCCGGGCGGCGAGATGCTGCAGGCCCGCATCGAAGGTCGTGGCGATCTTCAGGTCGCGATCGATCCGGCCCATCCGGCGCTTCACCTCCTCGGCCAGCACCCAGTCGGCGAAATAGCCGCGACCGTCGTCATGGCTGACGATAGGGAGCTCGGAGGCGGCGGCGGCCTGGGCCTCGGCCGGGGCGATGAAGCCGGCCTCGACCATCTCCCGCAGCACCAGCCGGCCCCGTTCGGCCGCGCCCGTCGGGTTGGACACGGGCGAGAGCCGGCTCGGCGCCTTGAGCAGTCCGGCCAGCACCGCCGCTTCCCAGAGATCGAGATCGGCCGCCGGCTTGTCGAAGAAGCGATGCGCGGCGGCGTCCACGCCATAGGCGCCGGCGCCGAAATAGACCCGGTTCAGATAGAGCGACAGGATATGGTTCTTGTCATATTGCCACTCCAGCCAGAAGGCGAGCAGGGCTTCGCGAATCTTGCGTTCGACCGACCGTTCGGGCGAGAGAAACAGGTTCTTCGCCAGCTGCTGGGTGATGGTGCTGCCGCCCTGGCGCAGCTCGCCCTCGGTGAGATTGACCCAGAGCGCCCGCGCGAGGCCGGCGAGGTCGATGCCGCCATGCTCGTAAAAGCGCCGGTCCTCGATGGCGAGCACGGCGAGCGGCACATGGCGCGGCAGGGTGGCGGCGTTGACCGGCTGGCGATAGAGGTCGCCCGTCGCGATCACCGGATTGCCGGCCACATCGCTGAGAAAGAGGCCGGGGCGGCGGCCGTTTTCCGCCGCGCGGTCGATATCGGGCAGGGTGTAGGCGAAATAGGCGAGCGCGACGATCAGCGCCACCACGCTCCAGACGCCGGCTACGACGATTCCGGACAGCAGGCGGCGCAGCAGCGAACGGCGCGGCGCGGTCTGGCGTCTCCCGCCGCCATGCCTGCGCCTGGTCGAGTAGCGTTTCCGCGCCACGGTTTCCGCACCCCCTGCAGGGACCGGCTGCTTGAGCGACGGCGGCGATCGGGTCGTCGGCGAGGACTCCTTCCGCAGTCGCGGCCGCACCCGGCGCCGTCGTCCACTTGCGCCCGACTTGCCACCTTCTCGCACCATCTACGCCATATAGGCAAATTACAGGCTACTTTTCTAGGCCCTGCTTGCTCAGACTTCGGCGCGATGCGCCTGGCTGCGCGGCACGATCAGCAGTCCGCCGACCAGTTGCAGGCCCTTGTCGTCCTCGCCGCCGGCGCGCGCGCGGAGCGCCAGCAGGGCCTTGCCCGCCGCCGTTTCGCCCCAGAACCAGTCTGCCAACTCGCCCGAGGCCGCATAGCCCGGCTGCGCGGTCGCGGCCTCCAGATAGAACGCCATCAGATCGTCGCAGGCGAGCTTGAGCGCATGGGAGAATTTTTCCTCGACGCCCGATTCGTCGGGCGACGCGCCGTCCGCATAGCGGCAAGCCAGCCGGGCGGCGTCCTCGATGTCGCGGCCGCTGGCGCCGACCGTGGTGCGTCCGCGCCGCTCCTTCGCCAGCTCCCACCAGGGCCTGAGCCGCGCGATCTCGCCCGCCACGGCGCTTTCATGGCTGTCGGAAGCGGCGGCCTCCGGCTGCGGCAGGGAGATCGGGCAGGCCCAGCCTTCATAGTCCGCCGGCGCGGGCGGGCGCTCGGGGAACTCCTCCAGCACCGGCCCCTGCTCGCGGTCGAGCAGGGCGAAGGCCGCCCGCAGCACCTTCAGCTGGAAGGCGGGGTCGTCGGGCGCGCCCAGCGGGCGTCCGAGCTCGAAGGGCACGGACAGGGTGCGCGGATTGCCGATCGCCTTCGCATGCTCGTGCACCAGGGCGAGGACGACCGTCGCAACGCCCTCGCGCTCCAGATAGTGGGCCAGCGCGCACACGGCGCGCGTGCAGTTCGGTCAGACCGGGACCAGCAGCGCGGTATCGACCGCCTCGGCCCGCATCGCCGCCGCCACATCGCGGGCGAACGGCTCCATCGGCGCGGGGTCGCTCGCGCCCATGAAGGAATAGTGATGGTCCGCCACGCCGCCGATCTCGCCCGTCGCCGCCATCTCCTGCAGGCGCTCCAGCGGATAGACGGTGTTCAGGTCCTGCTGGAAGCCGGTGCGGTCGTAATTGACCGAGATGTGGCTCATCACCACCTCGTCGGCTCCGGCGTCCCGGGGCAGCACGCGATAATCCACCGCGCCCGGCCCGAAGGCGCGGTCGCCGCGCCGCGCCAGGCCCGCAGAGGAGACGATGGCGATGCGGCGTTCGGCCAGCGGCGGACCGGTGACGAACGCCTCGCTGCGGATTTCCGGCAGCGGCAGCCGGGCCAGATGTTTGGCCATGCCGGCCGGCATGTCGGCATATCGGGTCATCGGCGCTCCTTGCGGAATCGGAGGGGTTTGCGGCATTAATTGCGCTTGGAGCTTTCATAAGGCGAGGCGACATGCAGGTCAAAGCCATCCAGATCGACGCCCCCGGTCCGCCGTCGGCGATGCAGTTCCGCGAGGTGTCCGTCGAGGCGCCCGGCGCGGGCCAGGCGCTGGTCCGCCACACGGCTATCGGGCTGAACTATATCGACACCTATCACCGCTCCGGCCTCTATGAGCTTCCGCTGCCGAGCGGCATCGGCAGCGAGGCGGCCGGCGTGGTGGAGGCGGTCGGCGAGGGCGTGGACCATGTGCGGCCGGGAGACCGGGTGGCCTATGCCGGCGGCGCGCCGGGGTCCTACGCCGAGGCCCGCACCATGCCGGCCGACCGGCTGGTCAAGCTGCCGGACGGCATCGACGACCGGCAGGCGGCCGCCATGATGCTGAAGGGCATGACGGTGGAATATCTGCTGCACCGCACCTTCGAGGTGAAGGCCGGCCAGACGATCCTCTTCCACGCCGCAGCGGGCGGCGTCGGCCTGATCGCCGGACAGTGGGCGAGCGCGCTCGGGGCGACCGTGATCGGCACGGCCGGCGGCCCGGAGAAGTGCGCGCTCGCGAAGCGCTACGGCTACGACCACACGATCGACTACCGGGAGGGCGGCATCGCCCGCCAGGTGCGCGAACTCACCGGCGGGGCCGGCGTGCCGGTGGTCTATGACAGCGTCGGCAAATCGACCTGGGACGAGTCGATCGACTGTCTCGCGCCGCGCGGCCTGCTGGTGTCCTTCGGCAACGCCTCCGGCCCGGCCGCGCCTTTCCCGCCCGGCGTTCTGGCGGCCAAGGGCTCGCTCTATCTCACCCGGCCCTCGCTGGTTCACTACACGCTGACCCGCGACGACGTGCAGCTTTCCGCCGGGCGCCTGTTCGCCATGGTGGAGAGCGGCAAGGTGCGCATCGAGGTCAACCAGACCTATGCGCTCGCCGACGCCGCCAAGGCGCATGAGGACCTGGAATCCCGCCGGACCACCGGCTCCACCGTGCTGCTGGTGGAGTGAGCGGCGATGGCGAGCGATCCGATCCTCTATGAGGTGCGGGACGGCGTGGCGCATGTCACGCTGAACCGCCCCGACGCCGCCAACGCCTTCGACCTGGAGGTCGTGCGGGCGTTCCACCGCATCATGATCGACTGCGACAAGAACCCGGCCGTGCGCGCCGTGCTGCTGACCGGCGCCGGGCGCATGTTCAGCGCCGGCGGCGACCTGAAGTTCTTTCTCGAAGCCGGCGACAGGGTGGCCTCCGTGCTGGCCGAGATGACCGCCGGCCTCCATGCCGGCATCGCGGTGATGAACCGCATGGACCCGCCCGTGGTTATAGCGGTCAACGGCATGGCGGCGGGCGGCGGCATGTCGCTCGCCATGACGGGCGATGTCGTGTTCGCGGGCGAGGGCGCGCGCTTCACCATGGCCTACACCGCCGCCGGCCTCTCCCCCGACGGCAGCTCCAGCTGGTTCCTGCCGCGCCTGGCGGGCTTCCGGCGCGCCAAGGAGCTGGCGCTCACCAACCGGATGCTGAGCGCCCGCGAAGCGCTGGAGATCGGCATCGTCGATCGCGTGACCTCCGAAGAGACGCTGCTGGAGGAGGCCGGCAAGCAGGCGCGCGCCTTCGCCGACGGGCCGACCGGGGCCTATGGCGCGGTCAAGCGGCTGATGATCGAGAGCCTGCAGAACGGCCTCGAGACGCAGATGGAGCTGGAGTCGCGCGGGATCGCCGCCCGCGCCGCAAGCCCGGACGGACGCGAGGGCGTCGGCGCCTTCGCCGAGAAGCGCAAGCCCCGATTCAGCGGAGAATAGAGGCCCGATGAACGCCGCCGAACTGCCGAAATCCTTCGTCGAGGTGAAGGGCAAGCGCATGGCCTATGCGGAGATGGGCGCGGGCGCGCCCGTGGTCTTCCTGCACGGCAACCCCACCTCCTCCTATCTCTGGCGCAACATCATGCCCCATGTCGCCGGGCAGGCGCGCTGCATCGCCCCCGATCTGATCGGCATGGGCGACAGCGACAAGCTCGACGATCCCGGCCCCGGCAGCTACCGCTTCGTCGAGCATCGCGACTATCTGGACGGCTTCCTGGAGGCCGTCGGCGTTGGCGACGATGTCGTGCTGGTCGTCCATGACTGGGGCTCGGCGCTCGGCTTCGACTGGGCCAACCGGCATCGCGAGCGGGTGCGCGGCCTTTGCTACATGGAGGCCATCGTGCGCCCGGTGACCTGGGAGGACTGGCCGGAGGCGGCCAAGGCCGTCTTCCAGGGCTTCCGCTCGCCGGCGGGCGAGGCGATGGTGCTGGAGAAGAACGTCTTCGTGGAGCGCGTGCTGCCCGGCTCCATCCTGCGCACGCTCTCGGAAGAGGAGATGGCGGTCTATCGCCGGCCGTTCGCCGCGCCCGGCGAGGGCCGGCGGCCGACGCTCACCTGGCCGCGCGAAATCCCGATTTCCGGCGAGCCGGCCGATGTGGTGGAGATCGCGGGCGCCTATGCCGAGTGGCTGGCGGCCTCGCCCGTGCCCAAGCTGTTCATCGACGCCGAGCCCGGCGCCATCCTGACCGGCCCGCAGCGCGAGTTCTGCCTCGGCTGGCCCAACCAGACGGTGGCGCGCGTCCGCGGCAGCCATTTCATCCAGGAGGATTCGCCGGACGAGATCGGTCGGGCGCTCTCGGACTGGCTCGCCACGTTGCCGCGCTAATTTGCCGCAATTCTGAGAACGATTCGCACCTTGCGCCAGGTTGTGTTCGCTTCATTATTGCAAATGACTATCAATAGCATTCGCAGAAAGGAACTCTGGATGCGCAACCTGCCACTGAAGATCGCCGTCGCCGCCGGTCTCGTCGCCGCAACCGCGATGACGGCCGAGGCCGCCGACGTGAACGTCTACTCCTACCGTCAGCCCTTCCTGGTCGAGCCGTTGTTCAATGCGTTCACGGAGAAGACGGGCGTCAAGGTCAATGTCGTCTTCGCCAAGAAGGGACTGATCGAGCGGCTGAAGAGCGAGGGTGCGGCCAGCCCGGCTGACCTGATCTTCACAGTCGATATCGGCAGGCTGCTGGACGCGGTTCGGGCCGATGTGGTGGAGCCGGTCCGCACGGACGCGCTCACGGCCAATATCCCCGCCTCGCTCCGGGACCCGGACGGCCACTGGTATGGCCTGACGACGCGCGCGCGCATCCTGTTCGTCTCGAAGGACCGGGTGCCCGAGGGCGGCGTCACCAGCTATGAGCAGCTGGCCGACGAGGAATGGCGGGGGCGCATCTGCTCGCGCAGCGGCAAGCATGTGTACAACATCGCGCTCTTCGCCTCGATGATCGCCCATCATGGCGCGGACAAGGCCGAGGCGTGGCTCAAGGGCCTGCAGGCCAATCTCGCGCGGCGCCCGCAAGGCAACGACCGCGCGCAGGTCAAGGCCATCCACGCCGGCGAGTGCGATCTGTCGATCGGCAACCACTACTACTATCAGAAGATGCTCGACGACCCGAAGCAGAAGCCCTGGGCGGACTCGGTGCGCGTCGTCTTCCCGAACCAGGACGGGCGCGGCGCGCATGTCAACATCTCGGGGGCCGCGCTGGTGAAAGGCGCGCCCAATCGGGAGAACGCCATCGCCCTGCTCGAATTCCTGTCGAGCGCAGAAGGCCAGAGCCTCTACGCCAATGTGAACGGCGAATATCCGGTCAGCCCCGATGTGGCCGGACCGAAACAGCTCTCGAGCTTCAAGCCGGATGGGCTGTCGCTGGCGCGCGTCGGCGAATTGCGGGAGGAAGCCGGCCGCATGGTGGATCGGGTCGATTACGACCGCTGAGCCGGCCGCCGCAGTCGCAGCAGACTCAACGGGCGGCTTCGGCCGCCCGTTCCGCGAGCAGCCCCGGCAGCAGGCGGGCGAGCTCCTGCTTGCGCACCTTGCCGGTGGCGGTGACCGGCAGCGCCGCCCGCTCCAGCAGCAGGATCTCTCGCGGGGTCTTGTAGGCCGCGAGTTCCGCCCGGCAGAGGCGCCGGAGCCGGTCGGCGTCGGGCGCCGCCCCTGGCTCCGCCACGATGACGGCCGCCGGAACCTCGCCCTTGGCCGGGTCCGGCAGGCCGACCGCATAGGCTTCCGCCACGCCCGGCTGCTCCAGCAGGAAGACCTCGATCTCGCGCGGCGCGATATTGATGCCGCCGGATTTCAGCATCTCCTTGAGGCGCCCCTGGAAGAGCAGCCGCCCCTCGTCGTCGAGCGTCGCCAGGTCGCCGGTCTTCAGCCAGCCGTCGGCGGAGAAGGCGGCGGCGGTCTGTTCGGGGTCGTTGTAATAGCCGGGCATGGTGCGGCCCCGCAGCCAGACCTCGCCCGCGCGGCCGTCGCGCCCCGTCTCGGGATCGACCAGGCGCAGCTCCTGCCCCGGCAGCGGCAGTCCGCAGGTGCGGTGGCGCACCTCCGCCGGATCGTCGAAGTCGCAGACGGTCGAATTGCCGTAAGCCTCGGTCAGCCCATAGACCTGCAGGATGCGCCGGACGCCGAGCCGCTCGATGAGCGCCATGTCTCCCGGCGCGCCGATCGAGAGCCCGGTGCGCAGCGAGGAGAGGTCGCGGCGCGCGCGGTCCGGATGGCGCCACATCGCCTGCGCCATGTTGGGCAGGCCGTAAAAGACCGTGCAGCGCTCGCGTTCGATCAGCGCCAGCGCCTCCCCCGGCTCGAAGGCGTGTTGCAGCACGAGGGTCGCGCCATGCGTCAGCGCCGCGCCGAGCGCATTGGCCGAGGCGAAGCTCCAGAAGAGATTGATCGCGAGCCAGATGCGGTCGTCCGGCCCGAGTCGCATCCGCTCGCCGATGGGCCGCATGTTCTCGATGATCCCGCGATGGGTGAGCTGCGCGGCCTTGGGCATGGCGGTCGTGCCGGAGGTGAACAGCAGCAGCGCCACATCGTCCGGGTCGGGACCGGGGAAGGAGCGGGGTTCGGCGCGGAGCGCCGCGAAGGGCAGGGCGTCCGGCGACGCCTCGCCCGTCATGACGACCGTCTCCGCCTTCCCGAAGGCCCCGGCCTCGCGGAGCAGCGCCCGATAGTCCTGGCCGAGATAGCGGTCCGCCGACACCAGCAGCCGGATATCGGACCGGTCCAGCACATGGGCCAGTTCGCGGCCGCGGAACCAGGTGTTGATCGCGACCACCCTCGCGCCGAGCGAGAGCGCCGCAAACATGACCGCGAGCCACTCGGCGCAATTGCCCATCAGCAGGCCGACACGATCGCCCCGTCCGACGCCCGCCGCCGCCAGGCCCGCCGCCAGCCGCGCGGTCTCCTCGCGAAACGCGCCATAGCGCCAGCGTCGCTCGCCCGAGACCAGGAACTCGCGCTCCGGGGCGCTGTCGGCGAGCGCGTCCAGCAGCGCCGGCAGGGTGCGGGCCGAGCGAACCGCAGCGCCGCTCACCGTCCCCGCGCGACCTCGATCATCGGAACCGCGCGCCCGTTATAGACGTCCGGCTTGCGTATCCTGATGCGGCACCACATCACTTTCGGGTCCTGGAAGCAGAACTCGAGCAGCTCGTCCGCCAGCGTTTCGAGCAGGTCGGTGTGCAGGCGGTCGGGCCAGATCCGGGTGACATGCGCGAACACCCGGTCGTAGTCAATGCAGTCGTCCACCGTCCTCGCCACGCCCCATTCCGGGCGGCGCATATCCACATCCACCAGAAGTCGTTGACGCTTGCCCGGGGTCCGTTCCCAGTCGGTGATGCCGACATGAGCCTCGATGACGATGTCTTTCAATAACACGCGCTGCCAGCGTTTTTTCATTCCTCCACCATCGCTCGTTCCACCTCGTCATAGTCCCGGAAACGGAAGCCGGCGTCAACGAAAAGCGTCTGGCCGGTCACGCTTTCGGTGCGCACCAGATAGAGCACCGCCCGCAGCAGGTCGTCGAGATCGATCTCCCGCTCCAGCGGCGTCGAGCGGACCACGGCGCGATATTCGTCGGCGCTCTGGCCGCCGCTCGGCAGCACGACGCCCGGCGCCACGGCGTTGACGCGCATCGTCGGCGCCAGTTCGCGCGCGAGCATGGCGGTGGCGTGGTGGAGTGCGGCCTTGGCGAGCGTGTAGGAGAGGAAGGAGGCGCTCGGCCGCCAGACCTTGAAGTCGAGAAAGTTGATCGCCACCGCCGGCCGCCCGGCCGCCGCCACGGCGCGGATCAGATTGACCGGCGCCGCGAGATTGACCGCCATGTTGCGCGCCCAGGTCTCCGCCTCCAGCGTCGCCAGATCGTCATGGTCGAAGGTCGAGGCGCAGTTCACCAGCACATCGACGGGACCGAGCGCCGCCTCGCAGGCCGCGACCAGCCCGTCCGCCGCGCGCCACTCGGAAAGGTCGGCCGGAAGCAGCGCCGCCCGCCCGATCCTGGCCGCCAGCGTCCGGGCCTCGCGCTCCGAGCTGTTGTAGTGAACGCCGACACCGTGGCCGAGTCGCCCGAAGCCCTCCGCCAGATGGCGCCCGATCCGCCGCGCCGCGCCGGTGACCAGCACGGTGCTCATCGGCCGAGAAAGGCTTCCAGGCTGGCGACGCGCCCCGCCCGGAGCGCCGTCCGGAAGGCTTCGTTGGTCTCGGCGTTGGCGGCGAATTCCGCTCTTGCGGCTGCCGCGACCGCCGGCGAGAGCTCCAGCCGGCCGGCGTCGATCTCGGCGACGATGGCGGCGTAGCCGCGCGCGGCGCGGTCGGCCGTGTCCGGCGACTGGGTGATCGAGCCGTCGCGCTTCAGATAGTCGTAGCCGGTGCGGCCGAGGCCGCGAAAGCCGGGACAGCGGCAAAGCAGCTCCAGGTTGAAGACGACATCGCTGCAGAAGTCGAAGGCGCGCCAGCCGTCCCCGGCCAGATCGCGGCGAAACAGCGCGTTGAGCGGCAGGCGAGGGGCCAGAATATCGCCCGCCGTCAGGGCAAAGTCCCCGTCGGGCCGCGCGAAAGCGGTCTTGATCCGGCGCCCGTCGATCCACAGCGCCGTGTTGTCCACCGCCGCGCCATGGGCCTCGGCGAAAGGCAGCATGTGGGCCAGCCGGTCCGGGCGGAGGCGGTCGTCGGCGTCCAGATTGGCCGCATAGCGTCCGCGCGCGGCGGCGAGCGCGGCGTTGCGCGCCGGCCCGTCGCCGCTGCCGGTCCGCCCGGTCGAGACCTGGCGGAGGCGCGGGTCGGCGATCTTCAGCAGGGCGCTGTAGTCCAGGCCGTCATCGGAGGCCAGAATGACCTCGATGTCGCCGAAGGTCTGGGCGAGCGCGCTTTCCACCGCCCGGCGGATCGTGTCGGCCGCCCGGAAGCAGGGAACGAGTATGCTGACCGTCGGCGCCGGACTGGAAGCCACGAGGGTCGCTCCATAATCGGGATCGCGGCCCGGAGTATAGGAGAGAATGCGCATGACCGACCTGCCGCACTACGAGGTTCTGGCGATCCGCTATGGCGAGCAGCCGGAACGCCCGGAAGGCGCGACATTCATGGGCGGCGACCCGTCCCTCATGATCGCCGGCCTCGACTTCTTCACCTATCTGATCAGGGGCGCCGGGCGAAGCTGGATCGTCGATACCGGCTTCAACCCCGATCTTTCCGGCGAGGGCGGACGGATGTTCCTGCACGATCCGGTCGCGGTGCTGGACCGCCTCGGCGTCGATGCCGCGACGGCCCCCGATGTGCTGCTGACGCACGCGCATTTCGACCATGTGGGCAATCTCGATCGCTATCCCGCCGCCCGTTTCCGGATGCACGCCGAGGAGATGGTCTCGATCACCGGACCGGACATGAGCCATCCGGCCTTTCGCCACGCCTACCATCTGCGCGACACCGAGGCGCTGGTGCGGCTGGTCTATGAGGACCGGCTGCGCTTCGACACCGAGGAGGTCGTCGAGATCGCCCCCGGCCTCGAATCGCATCTGATCGGCGGCCATGCGCGCGGCCAGACGGTGTTGCGGGTGCACAGCCGGCGCGGCTGGATGCTGCTCGCCTCGGACGCGGTGCATCTCTACGAGGAAGTGACGGCGGAGCGCCCCTTCGCGATCTTCTACGATCTCGCCCGGATGGTGGAAGGCTATCGCCGCTGCCATCGGCTGGCCGGCTCGCTCGACCGGCTGGTGCCGGGGCACGATCCGCTGGTCACGGCGCGTTATCCGGCGCCCGCTGCCGATCTGGAAGGCATCGTGCTCGATCTCGGGGCGGAGCCTTCCGCCTGACCGGCGCGGCGTGTATGCTAACTCCGGTTTCGGGGCGGAGGGCCGGCGGCCATGGCGGGCAGCGTCAACAAGGTGATCCTGGTGGGCAATCTGGGCCGCGACCCGGAAATGCGAACCATGCAGTCGGGCGACAAGCTGGTCCAGTTGTCGGTCGCCACCTCCGAGACCTGGCGGGACCGCGCTTCCGGCGAGCGTCGCGAGCGCACCGAGTGGCATCGCGTGGTGATTTTCGACAGCAATCTTGTCGATGTGGCGGAGCGCTATCTGCGCAAGGGCTCCAAGGTCTATCTCGAGGGCGCGCTGCAGACGCGCAAGTGGCAGGACCAGTCCGGCCAGGAACGCTACACCACCGAGGTCGTCCTGCAGAGATTTCGTGGCCAGTTGCAGATGCTCGACCGGGCCGGCGACGGCGGCGACCGGATGCAGGACCGGGACGACTACCAGCCCTCCGGCGGGCGCTCGGCGGCCCCGGCCCCGGCCATGGACCAGGGGCTGAACGACGACGACATCCCCTTCTGACGATGCCGGCCGGCGGCGCGTCCGGCCCCGCCGGATGACGCGCGGCCTCCGATAGGCGATCCGTGAACGAAACCACCCCCATCGACCCCGACGACATCCAGCCGGTCGCGCTCGAAGAGGAGATGCGGCGCTCCTATCTCGATTACGCCATGAGCGTGATCGTGGCCCGCGCGCTCCCCGACGCCCGCGACGGGCTGAAGCCGGTCCACCGGCGCATCCTCTACGCCATGCGCGAGGGCGGCTACGGCTGGAGCCAGCCCTTCCGCAAGGCGGCGCGCATCGTCGGCGATGTGATGGGCAAGTTCCATCCCCATGGCGACAACGCCATCTACGACGCCATGGTGCGCATGGCGCAGCCCTTCTCGATGCGCCTGCCGCTGATCGCCGGGCAGGGCAATTTCGGCTCCATGGACAACGACCCGCCGGCGGCGATGCGCTACACCGAGGCGCGGCTGGCCCGCGCGGCGGAGGCGCTGCTGACCGATATCGACAAGGATACGGTCGATTTCCAGCCGAACTACGACGACAGCGAACAGGAGCCGGCGGTGCTGCCGGCGCAGTTTCCGAACCTGCTGGTCAACGGTGCGGGCGGTATCGCGGTCGGCATGGCGACCAACATCCCGACGCACAATCTGGGCGAGGTGATCGACGCCTGCCTCGCCTTTCTCGACGATCCGGCGATCGGCGTCGATGGGCTGATGGAGCATCTGCCGGGGCCGGACTTCCCGACCGGCGGCATCCTGCTCGGGCGCCGCGGCATCCGCGAGGCCTATCGCACGGGGCGCGGCGCGGTCGTGCTGCGGGCGCGCAGCGAGATCGAGGACCGGCCGGGCAATCGCGAGGCGATCGTCGTCACCGAGATTCCCTATCAGGTGAACAAGGCGCGGATGATGGAGCGCATCAGCGAGGCGGTGACGCTGAAGCTGATCGAGGGCATCCAGGCGCTGCGCGACGAGAGCGACCGGCGCGGCGTGCGCATCGTCATCGAGCTGCGCTCCGGGGTCGAGCCGGGGGTGGTGCTGAACCAGCTCTATCGACACACCCAGCTGCAGGTCAGCTTCGGCATCAACATGCTGGCGCTGGAGGGCGGGCGGCCGGAGACGCTGTCGCTCGACCGGGTGATTCGCGGCTTCGTCGCCTTCCGCGAGGAGGTCATCCAGCGGCGCACGCGCCACGATCTCGGCAAGGCGCGCGAGCGGGCGCATGTACTGCTGGGCCTGGCGGTGGCGGTCGCCAATATCGACGAGGTGATCCGCGTCATCCGCGCGGCGTCGGACCCCGCCGAGGCTCGCGCCGCGCTGTTGTCCCGCGCCTGGCCGGCGGCCGAGGTGGCGCCTCTGCTGGCGCTGCTCGGCGGCGCCGAGCTGGAGGAGGGCGCCTACCGGCTGAGCGAGGCGCAGGCGCGCGCCATTCTCGATCTGCGCCTGCACCGCCTCACCGGGCTCGAACGCCAGAAGATCGCCGAGGAGCTGGAGGAGGTGGTCGCGCGCATCCGCGACTATCTGGACATTCTGGGCTCGCGCGCCCGGCTGCTCTCGGTCATGCGCGAGGAATTGCTGAGCGTGCGCGAGCGCTTTGCAGACGAGCGCCGCTCGACGCTCGCCGACGACGAGATCGACCCCGACGAGGAGGACCTGATCCAGCGCGAGGACATGGTGGTGACGGTCAGCCGCGCCGGCAATATCCGCCGCGTGCCGCTCTCGACCTACCGGGCGCAGCGGCGCGGCGGCAAGGGTCGCGCCGGCATGTCCAGCCGCCATGACGATCCGGTCTCGCAGGTCATCATCGCGCACACCCACACGCCGCTGCTGTTCTTCTCCGCCTCGGGCATCGTCTATCGCCTCAAGGTGCTGCGCCTGCCGAAGACCGCGCCCCAGGGGCGCGGCGTCAAGATGCAGCAGCTGATCGAGGCGCTGCCGGTGGGCGACAGCATCACCGCCGTCATGGCCATGCCGGAGGACGAGGCCAGCTGGGAGGCGCTGTCGATCATGTTCGCCACCGAGGGCGGCCATGTCCGGCGCAATGCGCTCTCGGATTTCGTGCATATCCCGACGCGCGGCAAGATCGCGATGAAGCTCGACCGGGGCGACGCGCTGGTCGGCGCGGCCCCCTGCGCGCCGGACGACCATATCCTGCTGGCGACGCGGCGCGGCAAGGCGATGCGCTTCCCGTCGAGCGATGTGCGCCTCTTCCAGGGCCGCAGCTCCACCGGCGTGCGCGGCGTGACGCTGCGCGGCGACGACCGCGTGATCTCCATGAGCGTGCTGGACGGCGCGGAGATCACGCCCGAGGAGCGCGACGCCTATCTCAGCCAGTCGGGCATTTCCGACCTGGCCCGCAGGGCCGAGCTCGGCGCCCATGAGCAGTTGATCCTCGCGGTCGCCTCCGACGGCTACGGCAAGCGCAGCTCGGCCTATGACTACCGCGTGACGCGGCGCGGCGGGCAGGGCATCGAGCTCATGGTCCGCAGCGGCAAGGATGTGGAGGTGGTGGCCGCCTTCCCGGTGGGCGAGGCCGACCAGCTGCTGCTGATGACCGATGGCGGGCAGCTGATCCGCTGTCGGGTGGCGGATATTCGCATCGCGCGCCGGCTGACGCGCGGCGTGCGCCTGTTCGACATTCCCGACGGCGCGCGGGTGGTGTCGGTGTCGCATCTGGCGGATGCGGAGAATGGCGACGACGGCGACGATGCGGATGACGGCGAGGATGCGGAGCGGTCGGACGCGGAGCCGGCCGAGGAACCCGAAGCGGCGGCGGTCGATACGGGAGAACGAGAGTGACGCAGCAGAAGATCGGCCTCTATCCCGGCACGTTCGATCCGATCACCAACGGCCATATCGACATCATCTATCGCGGCGCCCGGCTGGTGGACCGGCTGATCGTCGGCGTGTTCGGCAATGCCGGCAAGGGGCCGCTGTTCACGCCGGAGGAGCGCAAGGCGATGGTCGAGGCCGAGATCGCCGCGCTGGAGGACCGCGTCGTGGCGGATCGCATCGAGGTGCGGCTGATGGACGGGCTGCTGGTCGCCTATGCGCGCGCGCATGGCGTCAATGTCATCGTTCGGGGCCTGCGCGCGGTGTCGGACTTCGAATATGAGATGCAGATGGCGAGCCTCAACCGCACCATGGAGCCGGAGGTGGAGACGGTCTTCCTGGCGGCTTCGGAGAGCCATCAGTTCATCTCCTCGCGTTTCGTGAAGGAGATCGCCGCGCTCGGCGGCGATTCCTCCCCCTTCACCACGCCCCGCGTCATCGCCGCCCTGCAGGAGCGCTTCCAGGCCGGCCGCCGCGTGCAAAGCGGCGCGGCCTCCAAGGTCTATTGACAGCAACCGCGCCGCCGCCGGCGTCGCAGACGCTCAGTTGCGGGTTTCGCTGCCGGCGTGGAAGTGGAAGACGGCGCCGTCGCGGATGCTCTCCGGCCAGCGCGCGGTCACGGTCTTCAGGCGGGTGTTGAAGCGCACGCCCTCCATGCCGTGCACATAATGGTCGCCGAACAGCGAGCGCTTCCAGCCGCCGAAGGAGTGGTAGGCGACCGGCACCGGGATCGGCACATTCACCCCCACCATGCCGATCTGCACCCGGCTGGAGAAGTCGCGCGCCGCGTCGCCGTCGCGGGTGAAGATCGCCGCGCCATTGCCGTATTCATGCGCGTTCACCATGCCGACGGCCTGCTCATAGCCCGGCGCGCGCACCACCGAGAGCACCGGGCCGAAAATCTCCTCCCGATAGATCGACATGTCGGTCGTCACCCGGTCGAACAGGCAGCCGCCGATGAAGAAGCCGTCCTCATAGCCCTGCAGCTTCAGCCCGCGCCCGTCCACCAGCAGCTCGGCTCCGTCGCGCACGCCTTCGTCGATCAGCCCCCGGATGCGCTCCAGGCTCTGGCGGGTGATCACCGGCCCCATCTCCGAGGCGGGGTCGGTGTAGGGCGCGACCTTCAGGCTCTCCACGCGCGGCTTGAGCGCGCCGACCAGCCGGTCCGCGGTCTCCTCGCCCACCGGCACCGCCACCGAGACCGCCATGCAGCGCTCGCCGGCGGAGCCGTAGGCGGAGCCGACCAGCGCGTCGGCGACCTGGTCCATGTCGGCGTCGGGCATGACCACCAGATGGTTCTTGGCCCCGCAAAGCGCCTGCACGCGCTTGCCCGCCGCCGCGCCGCGCCGATAGACCGTTTCGCCGATGGCGGTGGAGCCGACGAAGCTCACCGCATCGACGCCCGGATGGTCGAGCAGCGCATCGACGGCCTCCTTGTCGCCATTCACCACATTCAGCACGCCGTCCGGCAGCCCGGCCTCGGAGAGCAGCTCCGCGATGCGGACCGCGACCGAGGGGTCCCGCTCCGAAGGCTTCAGCACGAAAGCGTTGCCGCAGGCGATCGACACCGGATACATCCAAAGCGGCACCATGGCCGGGAAGTTGAACGGCGTGACGCCGGCCACCACGCCCAGCGGCTGGCGCACCGCATAGCTGTCGATGCCGGCCGCCACGCCCTCGGAATAGTCCCCCTTCAGCAGCTGCGGGACGCCGCAGGCGAACTCCACCACCTCGATGCCGCGCGCAAGCTCGCCCCTGGCGTCGTCGAGCGTCTTGCCATGCTCGGCGGAGAGCATGTGCGCCAGCTCGTCCGTGTGGCGGCGGAGCAGGCTGCGAAACTCGAACATCGCCGCCGCGCGCCTCGCCGCCGGCGTCGCGCCCCAGGCGGGCTGGGCGGCGCGGGCCGCCGCGACCGCGCGGTCCACATCGGCCGCGCTCGCCATGGCGACCCTGGCGGCGACGGCCCCGGTCGCGGGGTTGAAAATCTCGCCGCTGCGCGTCGAGGCGCCGGCCCATGCGGCCCCGGCGACGAAATGCTGGACGGTCTGCATCGCCCGGTCTCCCTCCCGAAAAACGATCCCGATTCCCGGCCCGCAGTCTCCGCCCTGGGCGCGCCGGCGCGCAAGCCCCGGCGGCTCACCAGCTGTCGATGAAGGCGTATTTCTTGCCCTCGCGCGCCGGCGGCGGCGGCAGGCGCTTCATGCTGTTGGCGATCCAGCGCCGGGTCTCGGCCGGGTCGATCACATCGTCGAGCCCGCCCCCGGCCGCAGCGTTCACGGCGCGCGCGCTCTCATAGGCCTCGGCGACCCGGCGGTCGAACTCGGCCTTGCGCTCCTCGGCGTCCCCGATCGCCGCCAGCACCGGGCGGAAGCCGAGCTTCACCGCGCCCTCGATATTCATGCCGGCGAACTCCGCCGTCGGCCAGGCGACCATGCAGAAGCTGACCAGCGCGCTCGCCCCGCACATCGCCTGCACGCCCAGCCCATAGGCCTTGCGCACGATGACGCCGAACATCGGCGCGGTCAGGTTGGCGCCGGTGTTGAACAGCCGCGCGCAATGGCGCACCAGCGCGGTGCGCTCATGGTCGGGGCCGACCATGATGCCGGGGCAGTCCATCAGGCTCAGCACCGGAATGTCGAAAGCGTCGCAGAGCTGGAGGAAGCGCGCGGCCTTGTCGGCGCCGTCGGAATCGATCGCGCCGGCCAGATGATGCGGATTGTTGGCGATGACGCCCAGGGGCCGGCCCTCGATGCGGATCAGGCAGGTGACGATGCCGACGCCGAAGGCCTCGCGCAGCTCCAGCACCGAATCGCGGTCGGCCAGGATGCGGATGATCGCGCGCATGTCGTAGAGGCGCACCCGGTTCTCGGGCACCGCATGGCGCAGCAGGCGCTGGTCGCCGCCCTCCTCCCAGCGGTCGAGCGGCCCCTGGAAATAGGAGAGATAGCGCTTGGCGACATCGACCGCCTCGTCCTCGTCCTCGACCAGAATATCGACGACGCCGTTGGGCGCCTGGAACGACATCGGCCCGACCTCCTCCGGCGTATAGACGCCGAGGCCGCCGCCCTCGATCATCGCCGGGCCGCCCATGGCGATGGTGGAGGCGCGCGTGGCGACGATGACGTCGCAGCAGGCCAGCAGCGCGGTGTTGCCGGCGAAGCAGCGCCCATTGTTGATTCCGACCAGCGGGACCAGCCCGCTCAGGCGCGAGAAGGTGGTGAAGGTGTCGGTGTCGAAGGCGACGCGCGGGCCGGTGTCGTCGTCGCCGGGCCGCCCGCCGCCGCCCTCGGAGAACAGCACCACCGGCAGCCGGAAGCGCTGCGCCAGCTCGAACATCCGGTCCTGCTTGTAGTGGTTGCGCCGCCCCTGGGTGCCGGCCAGCACGGTGTAGTCGTAATGCACCACGATGGCGCGCGAGCGCTCGTCGCCGAAATCCGCGCCGTTAATCGAGGCCGTGCCGGCCACCACGCCGTCGGCGGGATATTTCTGGCGGAGCGTCTCGATGTCGTAGCGCTGATGCTGCAGCGCGGTCAGCAGCGGCCAATATTCCTGGAAGGAGCCGGGATCGACCAGCCGGGCGATGTTCTCGCGCGGCATGCGGTAGCCGAGCGCGCGCCGGCGGGCGACGGCCTCGGGGCGGTTCTCGTCGAGCGTCCAGCCGTGGCGCCGCCGCGCCTCCTCCAGGTCCGCGCGGATATGGTCCGGATCCGGCGGCGCCTCGCCGGCGGCGAGCGCGCCGTCGATCTCGGCCGCCTCGATGAAGGCGACCGGCCAGCCCTCGCGCACCACATCGCCCACCCGCATGGTCACCCGGCGCACCACGCCGGAGCATTCGGCGCGAAGCTCATGCTCCATCTTCATGGCCTCGATGACGGCGATCGTCTGGCCGGCCAGCACCTCCTCGCCCTCCGCGACCGGCAGCGCGGCGATGGTGCCCTGGATCGGCGCCAGCACGCCGCCCTCGCCTTCGGGCGGAGCCTCCTCCTCCCGCCGGGCCTCTTCCGCCGCCGCCTTGACCGCCCGGTCGTGCGCGAACAGCGCCAGCGGGTCGCGGCTATCGACGCGCGCGCCGGCGAAGCCGTCCGGCTCCGCGGCCCCATTGTCGGCGAACGGCGACTTCAGGCCCTCGGGCGGGGCGGCGAGACGCGCCGCCGCCTCCTCCAGCCAGCGGGTGTGGACGCGCCCGGCGAGGAAGTCCTCATGCGCCAGCACATTCGCCAGGAAGGGAATGTTGGTCGCCACGCCCTCGATGCGGAACTCGGCGAGCGCGCGCCGGGCCCGCGCCGCCGCGACGGCGAAATCGGGGCCGTGCGCGACCAGCTTGGCCAGCAGCGAATCGAAGGCGCTGCCGGTGCGGTAGCCGGCATAGCCGAAGCCATCGACCCGCAGGCCCGGCCCGCCGGGCGGCTCATAGGCGGCGATGCGCCCGCTCTCCGGGCGCACCGAGCCGTCGGGCGAAACCGTCTCCAGATTGATGCGCGCCTGCACCGCATGGCCGCGCGGCAGGTGCGCTTCCGGGTCGTCGAGGCCGAGCTCGGCGAGCGTCGCGCCGTCGGCGAGCCGGAACTGCGTCTCGACCAGATCGACCCCGGTGACCGCCTCGGTGACGGTGTGCTCCACCTGCAGGCGCGCATTGGCCTCGATGAAGGCGAAGCGCGGGCCGTCGGCCGGGGGGTCGGCGTCCACCAGAAACTCGAACGTGCCGAGATTCAGGTAGCCGACCGAGCGCGCGAGCGCCACGGCCGCATCCGCGATCTCGCGGCGGAGCTCCGGGTCCAACCCCGGGGCCGGCGCCGTCTCGACGATCTTCTGGAAGCGGCGCTGCACGCTGCATTCGCGCTCGCCCAGATGGGCGACCGCGCCGGTCCGGTCGCCCAGAACCTGCACCTCGATATGCCGGGCGCGGGCGATGAACGCCTCGACATAGACCTCCTCGCGCCCGAAGGCGGCCCGCGCCTCGGACCGGCAGCGCCGCCAGGCGGCCTCGACCTCGCCGGCGTCGGACACGACCCGCGCGCCGCGCCCGCCGCCGCCGGCCAGCGCCTTGATCATCATGGCGCGGCCGGGGCCGAGCGCGTCGAGGAAGGCGCGCGCCTCCTCGAGCGACACCGCGCGGTCGAGGCCCTCCATCACCGGCGCGCCGGCGGCCCGCGCGAGCGAGCGCGCCTCTGTCTTGTCGCCGAACTGGCGGAGATGCTCCGCGTCCGGGCCGATGAAGCAGAGGCCGGCAGTGGCGCAGGCGTCGGCGAACTCGGCGCGCTCGGCCAGAAAGCCGTAGCCCGGATGCACGGCGTCGTAGCCGCCTTCCACCGCGATCGCCACGATGCGCTCGATATCGAGATAGGCGGCGGGGCCGGCCCCGGCGAGCGGATGGGCGCTCTCGGCGATGCGGACATGCAGGGCGTCGGCGTCGTCCTCGGAATAAACGGCGCCGGAGCGAAGGCCGAGATCGGCGGCGGCGCGCGCGATGCGCACCGCGATCTCGCCGCGATTGGCGATCAGGACGGCGGAGAGTTTCATGTCGGCTTCCCGGCGGCGGTCAGGCTTCCGACGCCCAGGGGTCGTAGGAGCCGAAGTTCCACAGATGCCCCTCCGGGTCGCGGGCGCTGTAGAGCCGCCCGCCATAGGGCTGGTCTTCCGGCGCGAGCACGATCTCGGCCCCGGCGGCGGCGGCGCGCGCATGATGCGCATCCACATCGGCGACGATCAGATAGGCGCTCTGGGTCTGCCGGCCGCCGATTTCGGCCGGCGTCGCCATCATGCTGTCGTGAGAACTCTCGCCCGCCTGCCCCAGCATGATCATGCCATGGCCGAAGGTGAGCTGGGCGTGCTGCACGCCGCCATCCTCGGCTTCGGCGACCAGATGGCGCTCGAAACCGAAGGCGCGGCAGAGCCAGTCGAGCGCCGCATGGGCGTCCCGGTAGCGCAGCGTCGGGATGACGGTCGGCATGGGCGCGGCTTGGCGCGATGTCATGTCGCTCCTGCTCCTTTCCGCCCGGCGCTCAGAGCGTCTGGTTGACCTCGACGAGGTTCATCGAGGGGTCGAAGACATAGACCTGGCGCACGCCCGCCATGGCGTAGAGGCCGGCGTCGGTCCAGGGCAGGCCGGCTGCGTCGAGCCGGGCGGTGACCGGCTCCAGGTCCGGCACGGTGATCGCCACATGGCCGCCGAGCGTCGGATTGTGCAGGAAGCCGTTGTCGCGCGCGAAGGTCGGCTGCGGGCGCACCAGATGGAGGCCGCGATTCTCCTCGCCGAAGACGGCGAGGCTCTCGCGATCGCGCGCAAATCGGCCCGTGCGGTCCGGAAACTCGAAGGCGCCCTCCTCCAGCCCGTCCAGAATTTCGAAGAAGGCGACCGACCGGCGCACATCGTGCGCCTGGAGATTGACATGGTGCAGATACCAGCCGCCCGGCTGCACGCGCACGCCATGCGCCTCGCCCGCCTCCGCGTCCGGCCCGCCTTCCGCGCCGACGACCTGGTTGATCTCGATCAGGTTGAACCAGGGGTCGTAGCAGTAGATCTGATACATGCCGGCCATGGCGTAGACGCCGGCGTCGGAGACCAGCACGCCGGCGGCTTCCAGCCGGGCCTTGGCGGCGAGCACGTCCGGCACCGCGATGGCGAAATGCCCGCCGACGGTGGGGTTGTGGTCGAGGCCGTTGTCGCGCGGAAAGCTGTCGATGGCGCGCACGATATGCAGCCCGCGATTGCCCTCGCCGAAATAGGCGATGGTGTCGGGGCTGTGGCGGACCTCGCCGGTCCGCTCGGGATAGCGCCAGACGCCTTCTTCCAGCCCCAGCATGTCGCGGTAGAAGGCGGCGGTCTCGCGCACATCGTGCGCCTGCAGATTGACGTGGTGGATGAACCAGCCCATGGCGACCCTTCGATGCGCTCCCGGAAAGCGCCATTGGAGCCTCGCCGCCCGCCCGCCGTCAAGCCTGGGCTGGCGCCAGACCGTTCGGGCGTCGAGCCCGCGCTCCCCCTGCCGGGCTGCGAGACAGGACCCGCCGCGTCTGCTAGCTTGTCGTTGACACGGTGGGAGACGGCGCGGATTCGGGGAGAATGATGATGACGATCGTTCGGGCGCAGTGCCTCGCGGTGGCTGCGGCGTTGCTGCTGTCGGCCGCCCTGTACGCCACGCCGGCCACGGCGCGGTATGGGGCGCTGAGGCTGCTGGACTCCGGGAAACTCGTGGCTTCGGGCAAGGCCGCCTATGCGCGCGAGGATTGGCCGGCGGCGGTGAAGTGGTATCGCCGGGCGGCGGCCGGGGGCGACGCCGCCGGCCAATGGCGTCTGGGCAGCATGTACGATTTCGGCCTGGGCGTGACGCAGGATTTCGTCGAGGCCGTCAAATGGTATCGCCGCGCGGCGGACCAGGAAGACGCGGACGGCCAGTGGATGCTGTCCACCATGTATTATTTCGGGAAGGGCGTTAAGCGGAACTTCCTGCAAGCCTACTGGTTCGCCCGCCTCTCGGCGGAGCAGAAAAATGCCGGGGGCCAGTTCTGGCTGGGCCTGATCTATCTGTATGGGCAGGACGGCGCCCCGCTGAAACCCGTCAGCGATGCGAAGCGCCAGCACCACACCTGGGAGCCCGGCCCGCCCGGCGGTCGATAGCGGCCGGGCGAACGCGCCCCGTTTCGCCGGCGACGGGGCGTTTGAACCGGCGGCCGGGAGCGCCTATCCTCCGCGCACCGGCAAGGATCGGATAAGGAGTCGGCCGCGATGGAGTTGTGTGCGCTTGGCGAACAGCCGCCGCTTGGCGAAATTCCGGAGAAGATGCACGCCTTTCTGGTGCGCCAGGACCGGTTCGGGGAGCCGAAGGACGCTTGGCGGCGCGAGGTTGTCCCGGTGCCGGCGCTCGGACCGGACGAGGTGCTGGTCTATGTCATGGCGACCGGCATCAACTACAACAATGTCTGGGCCGCGCTCGGCTATCCCGTCGATGTGATCGCCGACCGGCAGCGCAAGGGCGAGCCGGAGGACTTCCACGCCGGCGGCAGCGACTGTTCGGGCATCGTGCAGGCGGTCGGCGCCGAGGTCTCCAACGTCAAGCCGGGCGACGAGGTGGTGATCCATTCCGGCTGGTGGGCGCCGGACGACCCCTGGGTGCTGGCCGGCAAGGACCCGATGCTGGCCGGCTCCACTCGCATCTGGGGCTATCAGACCAATTACGGCTCCTATTGCCAGTTCGCCAAGGCGCAGGCGCATCAGTGCCAGCCGCGCCCGAAGCATCTGAGCTGGGAGCAGTCGGGCTGCTATCTGCTCTGCGCCTCCACCGCCTACCGGATGCTGATGGGCTGGCCGCCGCATGTGGTGGAGCCGGGCGACCCGGTGCTGGTCTGGGGCGCCTCGGGGGGCCTGGGCGCGATGGCGCTGCAGATCACGGCCGCGCTCGGCGGGCGCCCGATCGCCGTCATCTCGGACGATTCCAAGCGCGACTGGTGCAAGCAGATGGGGGCGGTCGGCGTCATCAACCGCACCGATTTCGACCATTGGGGGCAGATGCCGGACACCTCCGACGGCGCCGCCTACGGGGCCTGGGCCAAGGGCGCGCGCGCCTTCGGCCAGGCCATCTGGGAGGCGCTCGGCGAGCGCGCCAGCCCGAAGATCGTCTTCGAGCATCCGGGCGAGGCCACCTTGCCGACCTCGGAGTTCGTTTGCGACACCGGCGGCATGATCGTCATCTGCGCCGGCACCACCGGCTACAATGTCACGCTCGATTTGCGCTATCACTGGATGCGCCAGAAGCGCTTCCAGGGCAGCCATCTCTCCAACGACGAGCAGGCCGCGGCGGTGAACCGCATGGTGATCGACGGCAAGATCGACCCCTGCCTCTCGCAGGTGTTTGACTTCGACGATCTGGGCCTGGCGCACCAGCTGATGCACGAGAACCGCCACGCCGCCGGCCAGATGGCGGTGCTGGTCAACGCCACCGCGCGCGGCCAGGGCGCCGCATGATCCTGGAGGCGCTGGTCGTCTTCGGCGCGCTGGCGCTGGTCGCCGCGCTCAAATGCTGGCTGATCGCCCGGCGCATCCGCGCCGCCCGCGACGCCCCGCCGCCCGAGGGCGGCGGGGCGTCGCTCAATGCTCGCTCAGGAGGGAGCCGAGGCCGTGGAGGCGGTCGGGGAGGTTGTTGCTGCGGTAGGCGTGCCAGGCGAGCGCGGTGTTGACGGCGACGACCGGCTTGCCGAGCCAGCCTTCGGCTTCCGCCGCGAGGCGCACCATGGAGAGGTTGGTGCCCGCCTGCAGGATGGCGTCCACATCCGGGCCGTCGAGGCGGCGGAGCGCATCGCCGAGCGTCTCGGGCGTCACCGCCGCGATCGCCGTGGCGCTCGGGCAGGCCAGATCGAGCGCGCGCGCCACCTCGAACCCGCACTCCTCGAAATAGCGCACGATCTCCGCGCGCAGGACCGGCCGATAGGGCGTCAGCACCGCGATCCGGCGCGCGCCGAGCGCCTCCAGCGCCGCGCGGCAGGCCTCCGCGGCGGTGGTGACGCCGATCCCGCACAGCGCCCGCGCGCGCTCCAGAAAAGCCCGGTTGCCCTCCAGGCCGCCCCGGAAGGTCGGCGCCGACATGCCCATCACCAGATAGTCGGGCTCGGCCGTCAGCACATCGCGCGCCGCCGTCTCGAACGCCCGGTCCACCCGGTCGAGCAGCTCCGCGAAGGCCGCGTCGCTGTCCAGCGCCGGGTTCTCGATATACATCCGCCCGGCCTGGAAGGTGACGCCCGGAATGGCGAGCAGCCGGTTGAAGTCTGCCTCCACCATCGCATTGGTGGAGGGCACGACCAGCGCGATCTTGGCGCGGAAGCCGGCGATATCGGGCATATGGGCGCCTCCCTGGCGGACCGTCGCAGAACGGGCGCCATTCTGCCAGACTGGCCCGGAGCCGCCAGCGGGAGGGAAGCGCCATGTCCGAGGGAATCGTGTTCATCGACGGCGACTACATGGCCCCGGAAGAGGCCAGAATGTCGATCTTCGACGCAGGCTTCGTGTGGGGCGACAGCGTCTATGACGTCACCTCCACCTGGAAGGGCCGGTTCTTCATGCTGGACGAGCATCTGGAGCGCTTCCGGCGCTCCTGCGAGGGCTTCCGGCTCGAAAACCCCTATTCCTTCGAGGAGATGCGCCGCATCTCTGCCGAATGCGTCGAGCGCGCGGGGCTGGCCGACAGCTATGTGAAGATGCAGATCACGCGCGGTGCGCCCGCGCCCGGACAGCGCGACCCGCGCGGGGCGAAGTCGAGCGTCATGGTCTATGCCGTCCCTTATGTGTGGATCTGGGGCGAGGAGAAGTGCCGCAACGGCGCCGATCTCCATCTGAGCGGCGTGGAGCGCGTGTCGTCGAGGGCCATCGACCAGCGCTTCAAGAACTATAACCGGGCCGACCTCGTGCAGGCGCGCATCGACGCCTTCGAGCGCGGCTGCGACGACGCCATCCTCGCCGGCCCCGACGGCTGCCTGACCGAGGGGCCGGGCTACAATCTGTTCGTGGTGCGCGAGGGCAGGGTGGCGAGCCCGGACGCCAATGTGCTGGAAGGGGTGACGCGCCGCGCGGTGCGCGACATTTGCGAGCGCGAGGGCATCCCGTTCGAGCTGCGCCAGGTGCGCCCGGAGGAGCTCGCCGAAGCGAGCGAGCTGTTCGCCAGCAGCACGGCCGGCGGCGTCATGCCGGTCACGGCGATCGACGGCCGGCCGGTCGGCAACGGCCATGCCGGCATCGTCACGAGCCGCATCCAGTCGATCTACTGGAGCCGGCGCGAGGCGGGCTGGCGCGGCGTCCGCCCGCGCGACATTCTCGCCGGCTGAGCGGGCCGCTCCGCTCAGGTCTCGAACGGGGCGGGGTCGGCGAAGCGGTCGAGCACGTTCTGCGTGATGCGCGAGATATTGTTGTCGTAGCCATTGTGCGAGAGGCTGCCGCAATAGGTGATGGAGCCGACGGAAAAGACGGCCCCGCCGGCGGCGGTCTCGAAGAAGGCCAGATTGGCGCGGATCAGCGCCTCCGGCGGCTCGCCCGGCCAGGTGGCGATATGGGTCAGCAACTCCTCCGGCACCACGACGAAGCTGTCGCCATGGCGCTCGGAGGTCGCGAGCGCCAGCGTGTGCGGCGGCGAGCCGAGCCGGTAGTCCACCCGGTCGAGCTCGAAGCCGGCCGCGCCGCCGCCGGAAAGGCCGAAATCGCCGAGAATGCGGTCGGGCGCGCCCTCGAAGATCCAGGCGGCGCGCGGATCGTCCGCGCCGGGGCCGCGCACATAGTATGAGCCGACGAACTGGCCCTGCGCGGAGAAGCCGACCCCGGCGAGCTTCTGGGGCGGGCGATCGTTGCGCCGCCAGAGGCCGCCATATTCCCCGTCGAGCGCGTTGTAATACTCGCCCGGCTCCGCCGCCCAGGCGCGGATGCCGCCCTCGCCTCGGCGGATCTCCACCGCGTCCGGCACGGCCTCGTTGACCGCCACCCGCCAGTAGAAGCCGTTGCCGCCGAGATAGATCAGCCGGCCGCCCCGCTCCAGATGGCTCTCCAGGGCGTCGAGCGTGTTGGCGGTGTGATATTCGGGATGCGAGCCGGTGAGCAGCACGCGGTAGGGCGCGATCAGCTCCGGGCCTTCGCGGTGCAGGTCGTGGTCGGTGACGACATCGAACGCGTAGCCTTTCTCCTCCAGCCAGTCGAGCAGGTGGGTGTCGGCGGGATAGTGGCGCAGCCCCGAGCCCGCCTCGTCCAGATAGCTCAGATAGCCCGAGCGCTGCGTGAGCACCGGGCGGCGCTGCGAGGCGTAGCAGATGCCGCTGCCGTCCGTGTGGCGGTCGTAGGTCGAGAGGCCGTATTCGCGGTGATGGTCGGCCGTATAGGGCCGCGCGCCCCAGGCGCGGGCGCGGGCCAGATAGGCGTCGGTGGTGACGCCGCGCGCATAATTGCCATAGACCGTGTAGGTGAAGGTCGGGATCAGCACGCAGATCGGCGGCCGCTGCGAGCCGCGCCGCGGCAGCACGAAGAAGGGGATCGCGTCCTCATGCTCGCCGCAGGAGAGCCGCACCGCATAGGCCCCACTCGCAAGGCCGGCGGGCGCGGTGTAGCTGAAGTCGGTCTCCCAGCCGCAATCGTAGAGGTCGTCTTCGTGGAAATGGATGGCGCCATATTGCTCGGGCGCATGGCGCCAGCACTGCTCGCGGCCGCTCCAGTTCGAGCCTTTCATGGCGCGCGCCGGCAGGTTCACAAGCTCGCCATGCCAGCCGTTCGGCCCGACATCGACCGCGTTCAGCGAGGAGATTTCCTGCGAGAAGTCCCAGTCGGCCAGCAGCGCGCCGCCGGGCGCCGCGCCGCGCGCAAGGCGCGGGCGCTCGATCTTGCCGTTGAAATGGCCGCCGACCGGCTCGCCCCCGACCGCGCCGATCAGCATGTCGGCGCCGATCGCCGTTCGCAGCCCCGCCAGCGTGCGGCGCGCCGTTCCGCTGTCGTCCGTCCGGGCGAAGGAGCGATGCGCCTCCTGCCCGACCTCGACCGCGCCCGTTTCGGGGTCGATCGCGGCCCAGACCCGATACCAGGCGCGCGCCAGCAGCGGCTTGCCGACGGCGACCGTCTCGGTCCCGGCCGCCGTCCGCACCCGGAGGCTCATGCCCCGTTCGCCGTCCAGCAGCAGCGCGAGGCCGCTCTCCTCGCCGAGCCAGGAGACGACGCCCTGTCCGGCGCGCCCGGGCAGCGTCGGCCAGATCGTGGCCGAGACGGTGAGCGCCTCGCCCGGCGCCCGCGCGCCCCGGACGCGGACATAGGAGCCGAGCGGGGCCTCCTGCGCGCGCGAGGGCCAGTCGCGCTCGATGTCGGAGGCGACCGCCTCCTCCTTGACGCCGGGGCCGTCCGGGTTGGGATCGGCCGAGATGACGCGCACCAGCCGCGCCCGGTAGGGTTCGGCGGACCGGCTGCTCACCTTGAAGGCGATGGTCTCGCCGGGACGGATCGACCAGCGGTCGGCGTAGCCGATCAGGGGAATGAGGTCGGAGGTCATCGCCGCGCTCCCGTCTGCGCATCCTGCCTGGAAGAGCGGATGATATAACGATTTCGCGCCTCGTCGGCAGACAAGCGGCGAGGGCGCGCCGGCGCGCAACCGTCGAAGAGGAGCGAGAGGCGATGCACACGATCCTACGCGGCGGACGGCTGCTCGACATAAGGCGCCATGCGGCGGAGCCTGCCGACATTCTGGTCGAGGGCGACCGCATCCACTCGATCGGTCCCCCCGGCATGGCCGCGCCCGAGGGCGCCACGCATCGCGACGCCGCCGGCCGCCTGCTGATGCCGGGTCTGGTGAACGCCCACACGCATGGCCACAACAATCTCGCCAAAAGTCTGGGCGATCGCTGGAATCTCGAATTGCTGTTGAATGCGGCCCCGTGGATCGCAGGCGGCCGCACGCTGGAGGACAAATATCTCTCGACGGCGATCGGCGCGGTGGAGATGGTGCGCAAGGGCTGCACCGCCGCCTACGATCTCACCTTCGAGTTCCCCGCCCCGACGGCGGAAGGGCTGGAGGCCGTCGGCCGCGCCTATGGCGATGTCGGGATGCGGGCCGTGGTCGCTCCGATGATGGCGGATCGCAGCTTCTATCGGGCCATACCCGGCCTGCTCGACGCGCTGCCGGAAGCCCGCAGGCGCGAGGCGGAAGCGATGGCGGTCGCGCCGTTCGAGACCGGCCTGGCGGCGTGGCAGCGCGCGCTCCGCTCCTGGCCCTTCGCCCGCGACCGGGTGCGGCTGGCGCTCGCGCCCACCATCCCCCACCATTGCAGCGAGGCGTTCCTCAGGGCGGCTGTGCGGGCGGCGACCGAGCATGGCGTCGGCTTCCACACCCATCTGGCCGAGTCCAAGGTCCAGGCCCATGCCGGCATGAGCCTCTACGGCATGACGCAGACGGCCTATCTGGAGCGCATCGGCGTGCTGGGTCCCGACTTCACGGCCGCGCACGCGGTCTGGCTCGATGGGGACGACATGCGCCGCATCGCCGATGCGGGCGGCGCGGTCGCGCATAATCCCGGCTCCAATGCGCGCCTCGGCAGCGGCCTGGCGGCGGCCCGCGCGCTGCTCGACGCGGGCGTGCGGGTCGCCATCGGCACCGACGGGTGCACCTGCTCCGACAATCTGAACATGTTCGAGGCGATGCGGGTCGCCTCCATGGTCTCGCGCCTGCAGGAGCTGGACCCGGAGCGCTGGCTGGCCACGGATGAGGTGCTGACGCTGGCGACCGAAGGCGGCGCGAGCGTGCTCGGGTTCGGCGACGCGCTCGGCGTCATCGCGCCCGGAGCGAAGGCGGATATCGTCTTCCTCGACCTCGGGCATATCAATTATGCGCCGCTCAACGACCCGGTGAACCAGATCGTGCATGGCGAGGACGGCGCGGGCGTCGAGTCGGTGATGATCGGCGGGCGCATGGTGCTGGAAGGCCGGCGCATGGTGACGGTGGACGAAGCCGGGCTGGCCCGCGATGCGCAAGCCGCCGCCGACCGCCTTGCGGCGGTCAACGCCGACGCGCGCGCCATGGCCGAGCGTCTGGAAGAGCCTGTCAGGCGCTTCGCCGTCGCCCTCGCCCGCAAGGACTACCACATCGAACGGCACGCCCGCTGCACGCATTAGCCTGCCGCTTCCGGGCGGCGCGCTACGGCGTTTCCAGCGCGCGGGCGACGGCCGTGCGGAACATTTCCGGCGTCAGGCGGCCGGTGTTGGTGTTGTAGCGCGAGCAGTGATAGCTGTCGGTGAGCCGGCGGCCGGAGGCGAGGCGGTGTCGGGCGCCATGGGCGAAGGGGTGGCTGGCGCGGCGCTCGCCGAAGGCGGCGAGCACGGCGTCATGGGCGACGCGGCCGAGCGCGAGAATGCCGGCGTCGGCGGAGAGCGCCTCCAGTTCCGCCGCCAGGAACGGACGGCAGGCGGCGGCTTCCGCCGCCGTCGGGCGGTTGGCGGGCGGCACGCAGCGCACCGCATTGACGATGCGGCAGCCGGTCAGCCGGAAGCCGTCGCCGGCATGGCCGCCATAGCGGCCTTGGGCCAGCCCGAAGCCGGCGAGCGTCTCGAACAGGAGGTCGCCGGCATAGTCGCCGGTGAAGGGGCGCCCGGTGCGGTTCGCGCCGCGCAGTCCCGGCGCCAGGCCGACGATCAGCAGCGGCGCGTCCCTCGGGCCGAAGGCCGGCACCGGCGCGTTGAACCAGGCGGGCTCGGCGTTCCGCCACCGGTGGCGGAAGGCGGCGAGGCGCGGGCAGCGCGGGCAGTCCGGCTCAGGCTCCATAGCCTCCCTGGCGCGGTTCGGCCCCCTCCGGCGTCTCCTCCAGGCGCTGGCTCTCCCGCTGGGCGCGGCGCGCCTGGGCGGCCTCGCGCGCGTCCTGGTCGCGCATGATCGACGGCGCGAGGTCCATCAGCTCCATGAAGAAGTCCGCCTGACGGCGCAGATCGTCCGACACCATGGGCGGCTGGCTGCGCATCGTGCTGACCACGGTGACCCTGACGCCGCGCCGTTGCAAGGCTTCCACCAGGCGGCGAAAATCCCCGTCGCCGGAAAACAGCACGAGATGCTCCAGATGGTCCGACATCTCCATCGCATCGACAGCGAGCTCGATATCCATATTCCCCTTGATCTTGCGCCGCCCCATGGCGTCGGTGAACTCGCGCGCCGGCTTGGTCACCAGAGTGAAGCCGTTATAGTCCAGCCAGTCCACCAGCGGTCGGATCGGGGAATATTCTTGATCCTCGAGCAAGGCCGTGTAGTAGAAGGCGCGTATCAGCCGCCCTCGTTTGGAGAAATAGTCGAGCATCCTCTTGTAATCGATGTCGATGTTCAGGCCGCGCGCGGCGGCGTAAAGGTTCGCGCCGTCGATGAACAGCGCAGTCCGTTCTTCCATATAGGTGCGCATGACAGATTGGTCACTCCGATTAACGGTCAACGGTCGGCGAAGCCGAACATGGCAAATTAGGCGACGTGCGGTCTTGCGACAAGGGGCAGCGAAAAATGATTCTGATCGGGTTGGGCGCCAACCTGCCCTCGACCGACTATGGGCCGCCGAGAGCGACCCTGGAAGCGGCGCTCCGGGCGCTGGCGGCGGCGGGCGCGCCGGCGCTCCGGCGCTCGCCCTGGTATGAGAGCGCGCCGCAACCGCCGAGCGGCCAGCCCTGGTTCGTCAATGCCGTGGCGGCGCTGGAGACGGCGCTTGCGCCCGAGGCGCTGCTGGCGCTGATGCTGGAGGTGGAGCGGAGTTTCGGCCGGGTGCGCGGCGCGCCCAACGCCGCGCGCGCGATCGATCTCGACCTGCTCGACCATGACGGGCGCGTCACGGCGCCGGGCGCGAGGCCCGAACTGCCGCATCCCCGCCTGCATGAGCGCGCCTTCGTGCTGCTGCCGCTCGCCGACCTGGCGCCGGGCTGGCGCCATCCGGTTTCCGGCGCCGGGATCGAGGCGCTGCTGCAGGCGCTCGGCGACACCGGGCCGATCCGCCGCCTGCCGTGAGCGCCCGGCGCGCCGGCTGACGAAAAACATTGCCGACCGGGCGGCGTTGCGCTAGGCTGCCCCTGTCTCAAGCCTTCGCCCGCCGTCCGGCGGGAGCTTCGGCCCCCCGCCTTTCGTGTTCGAGCGTCCTGCTGTAGCGGGCGAACCGGCTTCCAACGCCAACCGATGGACGGTCCGAGGCCATGCTCGACGATATTGCGGCGCCCGAAAAGGTCGCGCATCTGCAGGAAATCAAGGAAAAGTCGGCGGCGGACCTGCTGGCGCTCGCCGACCGGCTGGAGGTCGAGAACGCCTCCACCCTGCGCAAGCAGGACATGATGTTCGCCATTCTGAAGAACCTGGCCGAGGACGATGTGGTCATCGTCGGGCGCGGCGTGCTGGAGGTGCTGCCGGACGGCTTCGGCTTCCTGCGCTCGCCGGAGGCCAACTATCTGCCGGGTCCGGACGACATCTATGTGTCGCCGCAATTGCTGCGCCGCTTCGGCCTGCGCACCGGCGATACGGTGGAGGGCGAGATTCGCGCGCCCAAGGCGGGCGAGCGCTATTTCGCGCTCACCAAGGTCAATCTCGCCAATTTCGAGGATACGGAGGCCGTGCGCCACCGCATCAATTTCGACAATCTGACGCCGCTCTATCCCGAGGAGCGGCTGCATCTGGAGATCGAGCAGCCGAAGACCAAGGACTACACCACGCGCGTCGTCGAACTGGTGGCCCCGCTCGGCAAGGGCCAGCGCGCGCTGATCGTCGCCCCGCCCCGGACCGGCAAGACGATGATGCTCCAGAACGTGGCGCACGCCATCTCGCACAACCACCCGGAAGTCTATCTGATCGTGCTGCTGATCGACGAGCGCCCCGAGGAGGTGACCGACATGCAGCGCTCGGTGCGCGGCGAGGTCATCTCCTCCACCTTCGACGAGCCGGCGACGCGCCATGTCCAGGTCACCGAGATGGTGCTGGAAAAGGCCAAGCGCCTGGTCGAATACAAGCATGATGTGGTCATCCTGCTGGACTCGATCACCCGCCTGGCGCGCGCCTACAACACCGTGGTGCCGTCCTCCGGCAAGGTGCTCACCGGCGGCGTGGACGCCAACGCGCTGCAGCGCCCGAAACGCTTCTTCGGCGCGGCGCGCAATATCGAGGAGGGCGGCTCGCTGTCGATCGTCGCCACCGCGCTGGTGGAGACCGGCTCGCGCATGGACGAGGTGATCTTCGAGGAGTTCAAGGGCACCGGCAATTCGGAGATCGTGCTCGACCGCAAGCTGTCCGACCGGCGCGTCTGGCCGGCCATCGACATCGGCAAGTCCGGCACCCGCAAGGAGGAGCTGCTGGTGGATCGGGGCGCGCTCGCCAAGATGTGGATGCTGCGCCGCGTGCTGATGCCGATGGGCACCCAGGACGCGATGGAGTTCCTGATCGGCAAGCTGCGCGAGACCAAGAGCAATGACGATTTCTTCCAGGCGATGAACCAGTAGGCGGCGATGACGGCCGGCGACCCGGAAGCCGCCGCCGCGCCCGGGGACGAAGCCGGGCGGGCGCTGCTGGCGCTGGCCGGGCGCTATATCTGGTGGAAGACGCCGGAAGAGGCGGTCCGCTATCCCGACCGCGTGCTGGCCCAGGTGATGGATATCGGGACCTTCGAGGATTGCCGGCGGATGCGGGCGGCCTTCGGCGACGACCGCCTCCGCCGCGTGCTGCGCCATGCCGAGGCGGGCTGGTTCCGCCCGCGCAGCTGGGCCTTCTGGCAGGCGGCGCTCCGGATCGACGCCGGCCCGCGCCCCGTTTGCCGCCGGCTGCCGCCCGCGCCCTGGGAGCGCGGGGAATGACGGGCTTCGCGCCCCGCATCGACATGCTGCCGCCGGCCCAGGCCGCGCTCTGGCCGGCGCTCGCCCCGGCGGCTGGGCTCGGCTTCGCGCTTTATGGCGGCACCGCGATCGCGCTCCGGCTCGGACACCGGATATCGGAGGATTTCGACCTGTTCGCCGCCGGTCCGCTCGACGCCGACGCGCTGCGGCGTGCCTGCCTGTTCGTCGCCGACCGGCCGGCGCTCCGCGAGGACGCGGACAGCCTGGTCGTGCGGACTGCGGGCGGCGTGCTGCTGTCCTTCTTCGGCGGCATCGATTTCGGCCGGGTGGGCGCGCCCGACATCGCGCCGGAGAACGGCCTGCCGGTCGCCTCTGCGCTCGACCTGCTGGCGACCAAGCTCAAGACGATCCTGCAGCGCGCGGCCGCGAAGGACTATATCGACATCGCCGCCCTGCTGCGGTCGGGCCTGGAGCTGGAGCGCGGTCTCGCCGGCGCCCGGACGCTGTTCGGCCCCGGCTATCCGCCGATGGAGGCGGTGCGCGCGCTCTGCTGGTTCGGCGACGGCGATCTCGAAACGCTCGGGGCCGAAGACCGCCGCATCCTCGTCGAGGCGGCTGCGGCGCTCGGCGACCGGCCGCTGCCGACCGCGCCGCTGCTGTCCCGATCCCTGGCCGGCGGGGGATAGCGGCGCGCTACGCCGTCGCCAGGTCCTGCTGGTCGGCGGCGTTGTAGTTGGCGTCGTACCACCAGGCGAGATGGTCGGCGTAGCGCACCGGCGGCCAGCGCGGCGGGTTGTCGGGGCCGGCGCAGGTCGGCGCGCAGCGGATTTCGGCATCCAGATTGGGGCCGAAGAAATAGGGAATGGCGTAGCGATGGCGCCCCACCGGCGGCAGCGCGCGGTGCGGCGTGGAGGGATATCGCCCGTTGGTCCAGCGATGCAACATGTCGCCGCTGTTGACCACAAAGCTGTTCTCGACGAAGGGCACATCCTGCCAGTCGCCGCCCTCGGGCCGGATTTGCAGGCCCGGAACCTCCGATTGCGCGAGGAAGGTGAGGAAGTTGGTGTCGGTGTGCGGCGCGATGCCGTAGCGCCCGGGCTCGCGCGCCGCCGGGGGATAGTGCGAGAGCCGGAAGGAGAACTGGCTGCGGGTGAAATGGGGCCGGAACCAGTCCGCTGGCAGGCCCAGCGACAGCGCCAGCGCCGGCAGCAGGCCGACCGCGAGGCGATCCACCGTCTCGCAATAGTCGAGCAGCGTCTCGCGGAAGCCCGGCAACTCCGCCGGCCAGCGATTGGGTCCCGCGAAGCGCTGGCCGGCCAGCGGGTCGTCCGGGCCGCGCTCGCGCTTGATGAAGAACGCCTCGTTCATGTCCGGCAGGGCGTCTTCGCTCACGCGCGAGGTGCGCACATTGTAGCGCGCCATGGCCATGTAGCCATTATTGTGCTCATTCATCAGCACGGCGCGCTTGGCCGCTTCGGGCTGGTCGTGAAAGCGCCGGGCCTCCGCGAAGACGCGCGCGATATCGACCGCCGGCACGCCGTGATTGACGAGGATGAAGAAGCCGACCCGCTCCAGCGCATGGCCGAGCGCCGCCGCCACTTCCTCGCGGCTCCGGGAAAGGTCGATCAGGGGGATCATCGCCGCATCTCCTTCGTGCTTCGCCGCCGGGCGCGCCCGTCACCCGACGACGACCGGCTCCACCGTCGCCAGCAGCCAGCGCGCGAAGCCGGTCATGCGCGCATCCGAGCCCTCCGCGCCCATGATCTGCGCGCCGACCGGCAGGCCGTTCACCGCGATCGACGGCATGGAAACCGACGGCGCGAACAGCATCGAGGCCGGCGTGTTGAACACCGCATCGCCCGTGGGGCGCGCGAGCGGCGGCTCGCCCGGACGGTCGCCCGCCCAGACGGGCGCCGGGCCGGGGCAGCTCAGCATCAGCGCGCCATCGACCCGCTCCAGCGCGCGCGCCCAGGCCTGCTGCGCCGCCCGGCGCTCCTCCAGCGCGGCGCGATAGTCGTCCGGCGTCATGGCTTCGGCGCGCGCCAGCGTCTCCCGCGCCCGGAAGCTGATCGCGTCCGGCCCGAGGTCGGCGAGCGCGCGCAGCAGCCAGCGGCCTTCCCAGCCGATGATCGCGTAGCTGACCGCCTGCGCGCGGGCGAGCGCGGCGTCGAGGGCGGCGAGCGCCGGGTCGTCTTCCGGCCGCAGCAGCGCCACGCCTGCATCCGCGATGCGCGCCAGCAGCCGATGGAACGCCTCCTTGCTGGCGTCGTCGAGCGCCGGCCAGCCCGCGCCCTCGAGCGCCAGCAGGCGCTGGGGCCGCTCGGGCGGGGGCGGCGTCTCGGGGCCGGCGAGGCCAGGATGGCCGGGATCGCCGCCGACGCGCCTCGCGATCTCGCTCGCGGTCAGCCACATATCCTCGATGGCGTTGGCGTGGACGCCGTGGCAGCTCTGGCTGCTCGACTGGCGCTCGCCGCGATTGATCGCGCCGCGCGTCGGCTTGAGCGCGATATTGCCGCAATAGCCGGCCGGGCGGACGATGGAGCCGCCCACCTGGGTGCCGATCGCGACCGGCAGCATCCCGGCCGCCACCGCCGCCGCCGAGCCGGAGGACGAGCCGCCGGGGGTGCGCGTGGGGTCGAAGGGGTTGGTCGTCGGCCCCGGATGCGCGCCGCCCAGCTCGGCGGTCACCGTCTTGGCGAGCACCAGCGCGCCGGCCTGGCGGAGCGCCTGGACGGCGGCGTTGTCGCGCTTCGGGAAATTGCCGCGAAAGGCGGCGCAGCCCATCTGGGTCGGCATGGTGCGGGTTTCGAGCAGGTCCTTGACGCCGACCGGCATGCCGTCGATGGGCGAGAGCGGCCGCCCGTCCCGCCAGCGCGCGGCGCTGGCGTCGGCGGCCTCGCGCGCGCCCTCGATATCCATGGCCGCGAAGGCCTGCACCGCGGGCTCGCGCGCCTCGACCGTCTCCAGGCAGCGCTCCAGATAGCCGCGCGGCGAGTCGCTCCCCTCACGGAAGCCCGCCACCGCGTCATGAAAGGTCAGCCCCCGGAAGCTCGCAGGGTCGTATCGCATCGCCATGCCCCCATCCTACACCGTCCAGGGGTCGATCGTCCTCAACCCGGCCGCAATCGCATTGGCGACAATCGGAATCATTCCAAATCGAGCGGACGGGCCGGCGTCGCGTCGCGCTCTGCGAAGGCGGCGAACTCCTCATCCGTCAAACGCGCGCGCCGGCCGATGGCGGTCAGCAGCGTCCCCAGCTCCGCCCGCGCAGGCGCGGCGCGATGCGCCTCGTCGGAAAGACTGCTGTCGGTGATCTTGTCCACAATCGATCTTCCATATTGTCTTCACAGTCTGCATTTTACCGCAATGAATGCAGAAGGCGAGGGCCGGCCCGCCTTGATCGGGGCGGGGGAAGCTGTCATGCCTTGCGCCTGACAAACAAGGCCGGGGAGGCGGGATGGCCGAATATCTGAAGCGCGGCAGGACCGACGCCGAGCGCGCCGGGCGGGACCGGGAGGTGCGCGCGGCGGTCGAGGCGATCCTGGACGATATCCGCGCGCGGGGCGACGCCGCCGTGCGCGCGCTCTCGGAGAAGTTCGACAACTGGTCGCCGGAGAGCTTCCGGCTCTCAGAGCGCGAGATCGAGCGGGCGCTCTCGCAAGTGCCGAAGCGCGACCTGGACGATATCCGCTTCGCCCAGGCGCAGGTGCGCGGCTTCGCCGAACATCAGCGCGCCGCGCTGCAGGACATCGAGGTCGAGACGCTGCCGGGCGTGGTGCTCGGCCATCGCAACATTCCGGTCAACTCGGTTGGCTGCTATGCGCCGGGCGGCAAATATCCGATCGTCGCCTCGGTGCATATGAGCGTGGTGACGGCCAAGGCCGCCGGCGCGCCGCGCATCGTGGCCGCCGCCCCGCCGCATGAAGGCGGCGCGCACCCCGCCATGGTCGCCGCCATGCATCTGGGCGGCGCGGACGAGATCCTGGTGCTGGGCGGCGTGCAGGCGGTGGGCGCCATGGCGCTCGGCACCGAGACCGTCCGGCCGGTCGATATGCTGGTCGGCCCCGGCAACGCCTTCGTCGCCGAGGCCAAGCGCCAGCTGTTCGGCCAGGTCGGCATCGACCTGCTGGCCGGCCCGACCGAGACGCTGGTGATCGCCGACGAGACCGTCGATGCCGAACTCTGCGCCACCGACCTGCTGGGCCAGGCCGAGCACGGGCCGGACAGCCCGGCGGTGCTGATCACCAATTCGCGCGCGCTGGCGCTCGCCACCATCGCGGAGGTGGAGCGCCTGCTCGCCATCCTGCCGACCGCCGCCAACGCCGGGGCCGCCTGGGCCGACTATGGCGAGGTGATCCTCTGCGCCGACCATGAGGAGATGCTGGCCGAGGCGGAGCGCATCGGCTCCGAACATGTCCAGGTGATGACCGACCGCGACGACTGGTTCCTGGAGCGCATGACCTGCTATGGGGCGCTGTTCCTCGGGCCGCGCACCAATGTCGCCTATGGCGACAAGGTGATCGGCACCAACCACACCCTGCCGACGCGCCGCGCGGCGCGCTACACCGGCGGCCTCTGGGTCGGCAAGTTCCTGAAGACGCACACCTATCAGCGCGTGCTGACCGACGAGGCCTCGGCGCGCCTCGGCGAGGTGTGCTCGCGGCTCTGTATGATGGAAGGCTTCGTCGGCCACGCCGAGCAGGCCAATATCCGCGTCCGCCGCCATGGCGGCCGCAACATCCCCTATGGCGCGGCGGCGGAGTGAGGACGTGTTGACAAGCATCGAACCGGGGCCATATGGTGGAGAACGATTGGCGGGAGTGGACGGATGGATTGGGACTGGGTGAAGAGGATCGGGCCAACCGTTGCCGTCATCGGCACGGTCGTCGGCATGTTTTTCCTGTTCGACGGCTGGCAGAAGGAACGATTTCTCTGGATTGCCGATGACATCGCGCGGCTGGACGCGAAGATCGACAAGGTCGAGGAGCGGGTCGCCGATGATATCCGCAAGGTCGAGGAGCGGGTCGCCGACGATATCCGCAAGGTCGAAGAGCGGGTCGCCGACGATATCCGCAAGGTCGAGGAGCGGCTTGCCGGCGATATTCAAGCCGTTCTGAAGCGCCTGGACAGTCTGGCGATGGCGCCCGACGCATCGGCTTCTCCCGCAAGCACGACTATCGTCCGGCTTCTGGCCGGCGAGAAGATCATGCTGCCGATTTCCTCCATTGCGATCCGCGCCGGAGAATTGCCGACCCCGGAAGCTCGCAACCGGCTGTTGCCCGCGCGATATGCGGGCAGCACACTCACGCTCTATCCCGACGCCGACGACAGAAACTCTATCGCATTGCTGCTGGAGGAAGGCTGGTCGCCGATCGATCCGGCGAATATCGCCGGCGGTTTCATTCTGCTGCAGCCACCGAACGACAATTGAGATCGTCGATGGCGGGCATGGGCGACACCCGGGTCATGCTGCGCGACTGCTCCGGTGATCGGAGTTTCGAGCAAATGGCCGACTGGCTTCGCGGCGTGAAGATCGCGCCCGAGGGCTACAATCGGGGGCTTGGCGGGTGAGCGCGCTGCCCTCCGGCGCCATTGACTGCGACCTGCATCCGGCGCCGGCGGGCATCGAGGCGCTGCTGCCCTATATGGAGCCGCACTGGGCCGATCAGGCCCGGCATCGCGGGCTGCACGATCTGGAGACCATCGCCTGGCCCTCGAACGCGCCGCTCTCCGCGCGGCCGGACTGGCGGCCGGCGGATGCGCGCCCCGGCAGCGATCCGGCGCGCCTCATCCGCGACGCGCTGGACGGCTTCGGCACGCGCTTCGCCATCCTCAACTGTCTCTATGGCGCGGCCATGGTCTATTCCGAGGACATGGCCGCCGGCCTCTGCCGGGCGCTGAACGACTGGCTGCGCGCCGAGTGGCTCGACCGCGACCCGCGCCTGCGCGCCGCCATCGTGCTGCCGCCGCACGCCCCGGAGCTCGCCGCCGAGGAGATCGAGCGCGCCGGCGCCGACCGGCGCTTCGTGCAGGCGCTGCTGCCGGTGATGGGCGAGTGGCCGCTCGGCCGGCGGCGCAACTGGCCCGTCTTCGCCGCCGCCGAGCGCCTGGGCCTCCCGATCGCCGTCCATGCCGGCTCCGCCTATCGCCATCCGCCGACGCCGGTCGGCTGGCCCTCTTTTCTGGCCGAGGACTACACCGCGCAGGCGACCGCCTTCCAGTCGGCGCTCACCAGCCTGGTGACCGAGGGGGTCTTTCAGAAGTTCCCGGCGCTCACCTTCGTGTTCGCGGAATCCGGCGTCTCCTGGCTGCCGGCGCATCTCTGGCGGCTGGCCAAGTTCTGGCGCGGCTTGCGCATGGAGACGCCCTGGGTGGACCGCAGCCCGGAAGAGATCGTGCGCGAGCGCGTGCGCTTCACCGTCCAGCCCTTCGACGCGCCGAGCGAGCCGGAGGCGGTCCGCCGTCTGCTGGACCATCTGGGCTCGGACGACATGCTGCTGTTCGCAACCGACTATCCGCACTGGCAGTTCGACGGGGCGGGCGCGCTGCCGCCGGGCTTGCCGGAAGAGCTGGTCCGGCGTATCGCTGTCGATAACCCGCTCGCCACCTATCCGCGCCTCGGGGAGGAAACGCCATGACGCTGCAGGTTCTGGAACGCCCGACGGCCGAGACCCCGGCCGAGACCGAGCTCCGCATCGCGGACTGCGACATCCACCCCAGCCCGAAATCGCTCGAGCGCGAGATCTATCCCTTTCTGGAGCGGCGCTGGCGGCGCCATCTGGAAAGCTATGGCGCGCGCCCGCGCCAGCCTTTCCTGAACGGCCCGGCCTATCCCAAGGGACAGCCGGACGCCGCCCGGCGCGACGCCTATCCGCCGGAGGGCGGGCGGCCCGGCAGCGACCTCGACTTCATGCGCCGCCAGCATCTCGACCCCAACCGGGTCGGCTTCGGCGTGCTCAACCCGCTGCGCACCGGCCAGGGCCTGCAGAACCCGGATCTGGCGGACGCCTTGTGCCGCGCCATCAACGAGTGGCAGCTCGCCTTCTGGACGCGCGAGGAGCCGCGCCTCAAGGCGTCCATCGTCGTGCCTTACGAGGACGCCGCCGCCTCGGTGCGCGAGATCGAGCGCTGCGCCGGCGAGGACGACTATGTCCAGGTCTTCATGCTGAACCGCACCGCCGAGCCGATGGGCCAGCGCCGCTACTGGCCGATCTACGAGGCCGCCGCCGCGGCCGGCCTGCCGCTGGCGGTGCACGCTTTCGGCTTCGGCGGCGCGCCGATCTCCGGCTCCGGCTGGCCCTCCTACTATATCGAGGACATGACCGGGCACGCCCAGGCGAGCCAGGCGCTGCTCGTCTCCATGCTGTTCGAGGGCGTGTTCGACCGGCTGCCGGAGCTGAAGCTGGTGCTGATCGAGAGCGGCTTCGCCTGGCTGCCGGCGCTCGCCTGGCGGCTCGACCGGGTGTGGCTGCGGATGCGCGACGAGGTGCCCCGCTGCAAGCGCCGCCCGAGCGAGATTTTGCGCTCCCAAGTGTATCTCACCACGCAGCCGATGGAAGAGCCGCGCCGCCCGCGCCAGCTGCTGGACTGCATCGACTGGATCGGCTGGGACCGGCTGCTGTTCGCCACCGACTATCCGCATTGGGACTTCGACCAGCCGGACCGGGTGCTGCCGCCTTCGGTCGATAAGGCCCATCGCCGGGCGTTCTTCCTGGACAACGCGCTCGCCGTATATGGCCGGCAATTGCCGTGAGCCGGCATGTGGTGGCCGCGGTGGCGGAGTTTCCGCCCGGAAGCCGCCGCTGCGTGACGCTGGAAGGGCGGCGGATCGCGCTGTTCAATGTCGCCGGGCGCTATTTCGGCCTGCTCGACCGCTGCCCGCATCAGGGCGGCCCGCTGTCGGAAGGCGTGCTGACCGGCCTGGTCGAGGCCGAGGAGCCCGGCGCCTATCGCTTCTCGCGCCCGGGCGAGATCCTGCGCTGCCCCTGGCATGGCTGGGAGTTCGACCTCGCCACCGGCGAGAGCCGCTTCGACCCCCGCCGCCACCGTACCCGCGCCTATCGCGTCGAAACCGCCGCCGGCGCCGACCTCAAGGCCGAGACCGTCCCGGTCCGGGTCGAGGAGGACTATGTGGTGGTGGAAATCTAGCTCGCGCTGTGCTGGCGGTCGTCATCCCGACGCTCGACGCCGCCGGCAGCCTCGCGGCGACGCTGGCGTCGCTGGCGCCGGGGCGCGCGCTGATCGACGAGATCGTGGTCGTGGATGGCGGCTCGACCGACGCCACCGTCTCCGTTGCAGAAGTCGGCGGCGCGCGCGTGCTGCGGGCGCCGAGGGGGCGCGGCGGCCAGCTGCGCGCCGGCGTGGCGGCGACCGGCGCGCCCTGGCTGCTCATGCTCCACGCCGACACCCGCCTCTCGCCCGGCTGGCCGGCGGCGCTGCCGGCGGACGGGGGCCGCGCCGGCTGGTTCCGTCTCCGCCTCGACGACCCCGACCCGGCGGCGCGGCGCGTCGAGCGGCTCGCCAACTGGCGCGCCCGCCGCCTCGGCCTGCCTTATGGCGATCAGGGCCTCGTGCTGGCGCGCGGGCTGTATGAGGCGACGGGCGGCTATCGCGACCTGCCGCTGATGGAGGATGTCGATCTGGCCCGGCGCATCGGCCGCCGCCGGCTCGCGCCGCTCGACGCCGAGGCGCTGACCTCCGCCGCCCGCTACCGCCGCGACGGCTATTGGCGCCGGCCGCTGCGCAATCTCGCCTGCCTCTCGCTCTTCCTCGCCGGCGTGAGCGCGGAGCGGGTGGCCAGACTCTACGGATGAAGCGCGGCGCGGTGGTGGTGATGGTGCGCGAGCCGCGCCTGGGCGCGGTCAAGACGCGGCTCGCCGCCGGCATCGGGCGGGCGCGCGCCGTCGCCTGCTACCGGCGCATGACGGCCGAGCTGATCCGCCGCCTCGCCGCCGACCGGCGCTGGCGCGTGCTGCTGGCGGTGACGCCGGACGGCGCGCGCGGCCCCTGGCCCCGCCGGCTGGCGCGGCTCGGGCAGGGCCGGGGCGACATCGGCGCGCGCATGGACCGCGCGCTCGCTCGCGCGCCGCTGCCGGCGGTGCTGGTCGGCAGCGACATTCCGGGTCTCGGCCCGCGCCATATCGCGCGCGCCTTCCGGCTGTTGCGGGGCGCGCCGGTGGTGTTCGGCCCGGCGGAGGATGGCGGCTTCTGGCTGGTCGGCGTCCGACAGCGCCGGCGGCTGTTCGCCGGCCCGATCCGCTGGTCGCATCCCGAAACGCTGGCCGATGTGCTGGCCGGGCTGCCGGTGTGCGCCGCGCTCGCCGACCGCCTGGCCGATATCGACGACGCAGAGGCGCTGGCCGCCTATACTCGGAGCCGATGCGCTTCTCGATCCTCTCCATAGGCGACCATTATCCGGATCGCCCCCGCAGCGTGGCCGGCCTTTATGAGGAGGTCGTCGCGCAATGCGTGCTCGCCGAGCGTCTCGGCTATGAGGCCTTCTTCACGGCCGAGCACCATTTCCACCCCTATGGCGCGGTGCCCGACCCGGCCGTGCTGCTGACCGCCATGGCGGCGCAGACCCGGCGCATCCGGCTCGGCACCGCGATCTCGGTGCTCCCCTTCCGCAACCCGCTGACCGTGGCGGAGAGCTACGCCATGGTCGATCAGCTCTCGGGCGGGCGCCTCGCGCTCGGCGTCGGCTCCGGCTATCTCGCGCATGAGTTCGAGGGCTTCGGCGTGCCGCCGGAGGAGAAGCGCGAGCGCTTCGACGAGGCGCTGGAGGTGCTGCGGCTCGCGCTTTCCGGCGAGACGGTCGAGTTTCGCGGCCGCTTTCACGACATTCGCGGCGTGCGGCTGAATGTGCTGCCGGTGCAGCGCCCGGTGCCGATCCATGTCGCGGTGCTGCGCGCCGAGGCCGCCTGGCATGTCGGCCGGGCGGGCAACCGCATCTTCTGCGTGCCCTACGCCTCGGTCGCGGATATGGAGGGCGTCGGCGCGATGCTCGATTCCTTCGCGCAGGGCCGGGCGGCGGCGGGGCTGGGCGCGCCCGGAGACGCGGCGGCCTTCGCCTTCCACACCTTCGTCGCCGAGACCGACGAGGAGGCGCGCCGGCAGGCGGCCGAGGCGTTCGAGCTCTATGTCGCCACGCGCCTCTATGCGCGCCGCCAGAGCTGGGACGACATCATGGCTTCCGGCCTCTCGCTGATGGGGTCGGTGGAGACCGTCGCGGCGAAGCTCCGCCGGCTCGCCGGCTGGGGCCTCGGCCATGTGCTGACCCTGCACAATTTCGGCGGGCTTGCGCCGGAGCAGGTGGCGCGCTCGATGCGGCTCTTCGCCGAGGAGGCGCTGCCGCGCGCGCTCGCGCCGGCGGAGTAACGCCTCTGATTTGGGCAGCGCGACCCGGAGCGCTCGCAAATGCCGCAATTCTCGCCAAGAGCCGCGCGTCGCGCGCCTGCGATGCTGGAGAGTCGCGGCTGGCACGGCGCTTGCTCCTATGGGTGACGGGCCATCTGCGACATGCGACGCGGATGCGCTTGTCTCCTCCCAACTGGCCCGCGCCCCGGCGCGGGCCTTTTTTTCGCTCCGGCCGGTTTCGCCTGCGACGGAGGCGGCTTACGCTGCGGGCGTCATGAAGACCTCCGATCCCCAATCCTCCCTCTGGCGAGCGACCGCGCCGCCGGCCCCGGCGACACCGTCGCTCCGGGAGGAAATCGAAGCCGATGTCTGCATTGTCGGCGGCGGCTTCACCGGTCTCTCGACCGCGCTGCATCTGGCCGAGCAAGGCGCGCGCGCCGTGGTGCTGGAGGCCGAGGACCCCGGCTTCGGCGCTTCGGGGCGCAATCACGGCCAGGTGGTGCCGGTGCTCTCCCGCTACGGGCCGGAGGAGACCGTCGCGCGCTTCGGCCCGGAGGAGGGCGAGCGCTTCAACCACTTCGTCGCCGGCTCGGCCGAGCTCGTGTTCGATCTGATCGCGCGCCACGGGATCGACTGCGACGCGCAGCCGGTCGGCTGGCTGCTGCCGGTGGACAGCCCGGCCCGCGAGGGCATGGTGCGGGCGCGCGCCGAGGCCTGGGCCGCGCGCGGCCAGCCGGTGCGCTATCTGGAGGCCGCCGAGACCGAGGCGCTGACCGGCAGCCGCCACTGGTCGGGCGCGCTGTTCCACGGCCATGGCGGCAATATCCAGCCGCTGGCCTATGCGCGCGGGCTGGCCGCGGCCGCGATCGCCGCCGGCGCGGCGGTGCATGGCGCCTCGAAGGCCGTCGCGCTCTCCCGGCAGGCAGACGGGCGCTGGCGGATCACGACGCCGGAGGGCGCGGTGACGGCTGGCCAGGTGGCGCTCGCCACCAACGCCTATACCGACGATCTCTGGCCCGGCCTGAAACAGACCGTGGTGCCGTTCCGGATCTTCCTCGCCGCGACCGCCCCGCAGGGCGGCAATGTGCGCCGCCATATCCTGCCGGGCGGGCACAGCGTCTCCGACAGCCGCACGATCCTCTGGGCGTTCCGCTGGGACCGGGAGGGGCGCATGGTGATGGGCGGCGACATCCTGGTGCCCTGGGGCGGGCGCGACCGGGCGGCGGCGGTGGCGCGCCGGCGCCTGAAGACGGCCTTTCCCGAGCTCGGCGAGGCGGCGCTGGAGTTCGTCTGGGACGGCAAGGTCGCCATGACCATGGACCGTCTGCCGCGCGCGCTGGAGCTGGCGCCGGGCCTCTGGGCGGCGCTCGGCTATAACGGCCGCGGCGTCGCGCTGGCGACCGCGATGGGCCGCCTGCTCGCCGGGCGCTGCCTGCGGGGCGTGGCGGAGGACGACCCGCTGCCGGCGGCGCTGCGCGCGCCCCGCCGGGTGCCGGCGCACCGCTTCGCCCTGCCGGCCGCCCGCGCCATGCTGCTGCGCTATCGCCGCCAGGACGCGAGGGCCGCGCGCAGCCGGAGCTGAAGCGGTTTCCATTTGCGGCCGAAACCGGCTATTGATTCGACACGCGGCCAACCGGGAGATGCGGCCATGACATGGGAGACCGTCGGCATGCTGGCGACCTTCGCCGGCATCCTGCTCGCGCCGATCATGGCGATGCTGATCTGGATGCGCGCCGACATACAGGCCAACTTCCGCGAGTTGCGCGAGGACGTCAAGGAATTACGCAATAATATCAAGGAATTGCACAAGGACGTCGGCCACCTTAACGTGCGCATGGCGGGGGTCGAGGAGCAGCTGCGAGGTCTGGACCTCCGCATGGGCCGCATCGAGGCGGATATGGGTCGGATCAAGGGCCATATGACCGATTTCGACCGGCGTCTGGGCGAGGCGACCGAGCGCATCGCGCGCCTCGAGGAGCGCAACGCGGCCCCCGCGGCCGAATAGGCGGGGCGCAACGGAAAAGACGCGCCGAGGGGCGGCGCCATGGCTGGCGGCGGTTCGCTCTATCCGGCCGTGCGGGCGGCGGCCGCGCTCGGCATCATGACCATCGGCGGCTCCGGCATGTATGCCGCCATCGTGGCGCTCAAGCCGATGCAGGCCGCGTTCGACGCTTCGCGCGCCTCGGCCGCGCTGCCCTATATGGCGGTGATGATCGGCTTCGGCCTCGGCGGCGTGTGGATGGGCCGCTTCGCCGACCGGCTGGGCGCTATGCGGGTCGCCTTCGCCGGCGGGCTGACGCTCGGGCTCGGCCTGTGGATCGCGGGCCACGCCGAACATCTCTGGCAGGCGGCGCTGGCGCACGGCCTGCTGATCGGGCTGATGGGCGCCTCGACCACCATGGCGCCGATGGTGGCGGACATCTCGCTCTGGTTCGACCGTCGGCGCGGCCTGGCGGTGGGCGTGGTGATCAGCGGCTCCTATGTCGCCGGCATGGTCTGGCCGCCGGCGCTGCAGGCCGTGGTGGACGCGCATGGCTGGCGCGACATGTATCTGGCGCTCGGCGCCTTCGTCTTTCTGACCGTGCCGCTGCTGGCGCTCGCGCTTCATCGCCCGGCGCCGCGCCATGTGCTGACCGGCCCGATGGGCGCGGTGCGCTTCTCCCGGCCGCTCGGCCTGGCGCCGCCGGCCCTGCAGGGCCTGCTCTGCTGCGCCGGCATCGGCTGCTGCGTGGCGATGGCCGCGCCGCAGGTCCATGCCGTGGCGCTGGCGACCGACCTCGGCCTCCGACCCGCCGACGGCGCGCTGATGCTCTCGCTGATGTTTGGTTTCGGCATTGTGAGCCGGCTCGGCTCGGGCTGGATTTCGGACCGGATCGGCGGCCTGCGCACGCTGGCGCTGGGGTCGCTCTGCCAGGCCATGGCGCTGGCGCTGTTCCTGCCGGCCGACGGGCGCGTCATGCTGCTGGTCGTCTCGGCGCTGTTCGGCCTCTCGCAGGGCGGCATCGTGCCGTCCTACGCCATTATCGTGCGGGAATATTTCCCGGCCCGGCAGGCCGGCGGCCGCATCGGCCTGGCGCTGCTGTTCACCATGCTCGGCATGGCGCTGGGCGCCTGGCTCGCCGGCTGGATTCACGATCTGACCGACAGCTACCGGCTTGCCTTCGCCAATGCGGTCGCGTTCAACATCGCGCATCTGGCGATCGCCGCCTTCCTGCTGCGTCGGGCGGCGGCGATGCGCGCCGCGCCGGCCTGAAGCGGCGGGGCGGGCGGAAGAGGGGAGGGCCGACCATGGCGGAGAAGATCGCGCTGGTGGCGGGCGTCGGGCGGGGCACGGGCGCCTCCGTCGCGCGGCGTTTCGCGGCCGGCGGCTACCGGGTGGCGATGCTGGCGCGCTCCGAGGCGCGGCTGGCGGAGCTTGCGGCGGAGATTCCCGGCAGCCTGGCGCTGCCATGCGATATCACCGACCCCGACGCGCTCGCCGGCGCGCTGGAGCGGACGCGCCGCACGCTCGGCGACGACCCGCATGTCGTCGTGCACAACGCCGCGCGCGGCGTCCGGGGCGGGTTTCTCGATATCGATCCGGCCGATGTCGAGGCCAATTTCCGCGTCAACACGATGAGCCTGCTGCATCTGGCGCGCGCCACGGCCCCGGCGATGGTCCGGCGCGGCGAGGGCGCGATCCTGGTCACCGGCAACACTTCGGCCTGGCGCGGCATTCCGCGCTTCTCGGGCTTCGCGCCCACCAAGGCGGCGCAGCGCATCCTGGCCGAATCCATGGCGCGCGAGCTGGGGCCGCAGGGCGTGCATGTCGCCTATATCGTCATCGACGCGGTGATCGACCTCCGGTGGACGCGCCGGCGCCATCCGGACCGCCCGGACGACTTCTTCATCCAGCCGGACGCCATCGGCGAGGAGGTGTTCCGCATCGCGCATCAGGACCGCTCGGCCTGGTCCTTCAATGTCGAGATTCGGCCGTTCGGAGAGACATGGTGAGCGCGACCCGGAGTTTGAGCGCCGTCGCGGAGCGGCGCATCCGCGAAGCGGTGGTGCGCGGGCCGTTCGGCGTCCATGTCGGCGTCGAACTGGCGGAGCTTGCGCCCGACCGCGCCGTCGTCCGGCTGCCCTGGCGGGCGGCGCTCGGCAACGGTGCGGGCATCGTCCATGGCGGGGCGACCGCCATGCTGATCGACACCGCCGCCACCGCCGCCGCCTGGGCCAGCCCCGCCGTGGTCGAGACGACCAGGGGCGCCACGGTCGCCTTCACCGTCAATTTCCTCGCGCCGGGCCGCCAGGGGCAGGCGCTTGCGGCGGAGGCGGTCGTGCTGCGCCGGGGCGGCGCGCTCACCGTGCTGGATGTGCTGGTCTCGGACGAGGACGGGCGCAAGGTGGCGCGCGGCCTGGTCACCTACAAGCTGGGCCTGGGCGGCGCGTCGGGCGCAGACTTCCCCGCCGGGCGCGAATAGCGCGCAACCAGGTCAGCTCGCGCCCTGGTCCCAGGCGCGGCCGAGAAGCAGCCGGAGGCCGAGAGCGGCGAGGATGAGGGCGGCGATGCGGTCGATCCGGCGTTTCGCCCGCACATAGCGCTCGGCGACCGCCTCCGTGTTCAGGCAGAAGGCGAGCGTCGAGTAGAGCGCGAACTCCAGCAGGAACTGGTTGGCGACGATTACCGCGCTCGCCAGGGGGTCGAGCCCGGCGGGAAACAGCGTGACAAGGACCGCCGCGGAGAACAGCACCGATTTCGGGTTGAGCAGGTTGACCAGGAAGCCGTGGCGAAAGGCGCGCGCCGCCGGCGCGGCCTTGCCTGCGGCCGGCGCGGAACTGTCCCGCCACATCTGCCAGGCGAGATAGAGCAGATAGGCCGCGCCGGCGATCCTCGCCATCCAGTAGATCGTCGGAAACAGCTGGAAGACCGCCCCGAGGCCGAGCAGCGCCATGCCCGTCCAGGCCGCCGCCATGGCGCCGAGGCCGGCGCCCGCCGCCATCCCCGCCCGTCGCCCCGAGGCGAGCGCGGTCTGCGCCGCCATCAGCAGCGCCGGCCCAGGGCTCGCGAACGCCGCCGCCAGCGCGAGGTTGAAGGCGAGGATCTGTTCGAGCGTCATGCGTGCTCGCCGTCCGGCTCTCTCGGCATCTATGCGAGCTTGCGCAGGAAGTCGGCCCGCGCCCGGGCGGCGCTCATGAACAGCGGCAGGTCGTTGCCGCCCAGCACCAGGCGCGCGCCCATGGCGATGTAGCGCCCGGCGAGCTCCTCGTCATAGACGCCGCCCATGCCGGCATGCTTGCCATTGTTGCGCGCGGCCGAGACCACCCGGTCATAGGCGTCCACGACGCGCTCGTCGCCGAACCGGCCCGGAATGCCCATGGAGGCGCAAAGATCGTTGGTGCCGATCAGCAGTGCGTCGATGCCCTCGACGGCGGCGATGGCGTCGGCCGCCGCCACGGCCTCCGGCGTCTCGATCATTACCACGGTAAGCGTCGCGGCGTTGATCAGCCGGGTGGTCTCGCCCACCGGCAGCGCCTCATATTCGAGCTGCGCCAGCACGCCGCCGACCGACCGCTTGCCGAGCGGCGGATAGAGGCAGTTGTCGCGCACCGCCTCGGCCTCGACCGCGCTGTCCACATGCGGCACCACGATGCCCTGGGCGCCGGAGTCGAGCAGGCGGGTGGCGTGGAAATGCTGATGCGCGGCGGCGCGCGGGATCGGGGAGATGCCGGCGTCGAGCGCGGCGGCGCAAATCTGCGCGGCGGTATCGACCGAGAAGGCGCCATGCTCCATATCGACGAACAGCCAATCGTAGCCGCAGACGGCGGCGAGCTTGGCGATCTCCGGCATCCGGGCGATGCGCAGGCCGAGGCCGAGCGCGAGTTCGCCGGCGGCGAGCCTGTCCTTGGCGCGGTTGGCGATCAGAGCCATGGGGAGTGCGTCTCCTGCTGCGTTCGGACACCCCTCATGGCACGAACCGCCCCCGCCGTCCAACCCGCCCCGCGAGCTTCGTCCGTAGCAGACAGGTTCCCGCCGTCCGGCCTCGGTCAGACGAAGGGGATGACTTTTTCCATGGTGAGACGCATGGAGGCTTCGACATGGTCGATGGGGAGGCCGCCCAGGGTGCTCCACAGCGCGAACTCGGTGATGCCCAGGCGGTCGCGGAGTTCGCGGAGGCGGGCGATGCACTCCTCGGGGTCGCCGGCGATGCAGGCGCCGAACTCGTGCAGCTTCTCGAAGTTCAGATAGCCCAGCTCGCGGGTCTTCAGCCCCTCGGTCATGGTCAGCTCATAGCCCCGGACCGGCTGGAAGGAGCCGGTCTGCGACAGCTGGTTGCTGGCGACCTTGTTGTAGAACCACTGCACCCGCTCGCCGAAGATCTCGCGCGCCCGCGCACCGTCCTCATGGCAGAAATAGGGCATGAGCATCATGCGCTCGGCGGCCTTTGGATCGCGGCCCCGCGCCGCGCAGGCGGCCTCATAGGCGGCGAGATTCTCCGCCAGCTTCTCGACCCAGGCCTCGCGATAGGTGCGGTAGGTGAAGGGCGAGGCCAGCTGCAGGTGGAAGCCGCGCTCCGCCGCCGATGCGAAGCTCTCCGGCGAGATCGTCGCCTGATAGACCGGCGGATGCGGCTCCTGGATCGGCTTCGGCAGGCATTCCACCGGGTCGGGGATGCGCCAGTGGCGCCCCTCCGGGCGGCAGACGGTCTCCTTGGTCCAGGCGTCGAGCACGATATCGACGCCCTCCTCCATCATCTCGCGCGCCTCCGCCATGGGCACGCCGAGGCCCGTGAACTCATGCGGCTGATAGGCCCGCCCGACGCCGAACAGCAGCCGCCCATGGCTCAATATGTCGATCAGCGCGAAGTCGGACGCGGTGCGCAGCGGATGGTTGAAGGGGATCGCCACCACGGCGGTGCCGATCCGGATGCGGCTGGTGCGTTGGGCCACCGCCGCGGCATAGACCTGGGTCGAGGTCACCACGCCATAGGTCGAGAAGAGATGCTCGGCGAGCCAGACCGTGTCGTAGCCGAGCGCCTCGGCCTTCTCGAAATAGGCGAGGTCCTCCTCGAACGCCGCCACCCGCCGCGTCTGGTCCGGCATCTGGCTCAGGCTGAAGACGGCCCATTTCATCGCGCATCGCCCCCCGGTTGCGTCAACGCGGCAAGCTCGCCCACATCGCCGAGCGACTCAAGCCCATCGACCATGGCGATCAGCCGCTCGCCCGCCTCGGGCGCGAGGCCCGCCCAGGCCCAGTTGCCCCGGAACTTGGCGAGATGCTGCGCGCGGGTGAGCGGGCGGGCCGGGCCGCCCAGCACGGCCTCGACGCGCCGTTCGAGCCGGCGGCCGTCCCGAAGCGCGAGCGCGACCGCGACCGGGGTCAGCGCATTCGGGTCGGGATTGTCATCGACCTCGACCGCCACCCGCCGCGCGAAGGCGATCGTCTCCGCATCTGCCAGCGCTTCCGGGGTGAAGTCGGCGTGGCCCAGGCCGCCGCCCAGCAGAATCCGCGCCGCCGCCCAGCGCGCCGACAGCCGGGCCTGGTTGACGGCCATGCCGGCATGGGCCTCCCGCCCGACCAGATGGTTCACCAGCGGCGTGACGGTGAGCGTCACTTCCGCCACATCCCCGGCCTCCAGCCCATGCTCCGCGCGCAGCGCCAGCAGCGCCTCCACCACGCCATGCGTCGCGCGCCCGCTGGGCCAGGGCTTGTGCGCCGTCTCGGCGATGCGCCACACCCGGCCGAGATCGGCCAGCACCGGGGCGATGTCATGGTCGCGCTCGAACAAGGCGAGATAGCCATGCTCGCCCTCCAGGCTGCCCTCCGGCCCCGGCAGGCCGGCCCGCGCCATATCGACGGCGGCGAGCGCGTTGCGGGCGCCGAAGCCGACCTGCATCCCCAGCAGCGGCGAGCCTTCGCTGTGGGCCTGCATCGTGCCGGAAACCTGGCCGAGCGCGATGCCGAAGGCGCGCGCCACCGCCTCCTCGTCCAGCCCGGCGAGCCGGGCGCAGGCGGCCGCGGCGCCGAACGTCCCCGCCGTCGCCGGGCGGAAGAAGCGCAGGCCCGCCCGGGAGGCGAGGCCGAGCCCGGCCGCGACATCCGCCCCGACCGCGACCGCCTCGATCAGCCGCCGGCCCGAGACGCCGCCCTCGCGCTCCGCGAAGGCCATGGCGGCCGGAAACAGCACCGCCATGGTGTGCACCACCGCGCCTTCATGGACGCAGTCATATTCCGAATTGTGCAGCTGATAGGCGTTGAGCGCCGCCGCGGCCGGGGCGGGCAGCCGGTCCGTCGTGGCCCAGACCCGCGCCTCGGCCGGCGGCCCGGCCAGCAGGCGGCGCCACTCGTCCGCGAACGGCCCCCGCCGGCCGGCCGCCGCCACGCCGAGGGAGTCGAGCGCGAAGGTCTTGACGGCCTCCACCGCCGCCGCCGGCAGGGCCTCGAAGGCCGCGCCCGCCGCATGGCGGGCGAAGCGGCGCGCAGCGTCCATGGTCCTTGCCACCGGCGCGCGCCGACGGCTCAGCAGACCTCGAACAGGCCGGCCGCGCCCATGCCGCCGCCGATGCACATGGTGACAACGACATTCTTCGCGCCCCGGCGCTTGCCCTCGATCAGCGCGTGCCCGACCAGGCGCGAGCCGGTCATGCCGAAGGGATGGCCGATGGCGATCGAGCCGCCGTTCACGTTCAGCCTGTCGTTCGGGATGCCGAGCCGGTCGCGGCAATAGAGCACCTGCGAGGCGAAGGCCTCGTTCAGCTCCCACAGATCGATATCGTCGATGGTCAGCCCCTTGCGCTCCAGCAGGCGCGGGATCGCGAACACCGGGCCGATGCCCATCTCGTCCGGCTCGCAGCCGGCGGTCGCGAAGCCCTTGAAGATGCCGAGCGGCTCGACATTGCGCCGCTCCGCCTCGCCGGCGTCCATCACCAGGCAGGCCGAGGCGCCGTCCGAGAGCTGGCTGGCGTTGCCGGCGGTGATCCACTTGCCCTCGCCGCGCACCGGCTCCAGCCCGGCCAGCCCTTCCAGCGTGGTGGTCGGGCGGTTGCAGGTGTCGCGATCGACCACGACCTCCTTCTCCGACACCTCGCCACTCTCGCGGTCGGTGACCAGCATGGTGGTCTCGAAGGGCACGATCTCGTCCGCGAAGGCGCCCGACTGCTGGCCGGCCGCGCAGCGCAGCTGGCTCTGCAGCGCATATTCGTCCTGCTGCTCGCGCGTCACATTGTAGCGCCCGGCCACGGTGTCGGCGGTGTCGATCATCGCCATCCACAGATGCGGGTGGCGCTCCAGCAGGCTCTCCTCGGTGATGTGGGTGCGGTTCATGTTGGGCTGCACCAGCGAGATCTGCTCCACGCCCGCGCCGACCGCCACCGGCACGCCCTGCACCATGCAGGCCTGGGCCGCCATGGCGACGGTCTGGAGGCCGGAGGAGCAGAAGCGGTTGACGGTCGCCCCGGCGGTGGTCACCGGGCAGCCGGCCCAGAGCGCGGCGTTGCGCCCGATATTCGTGCCGGTGGCGCCCTCCGGATTGGCGCAGCCGACGAAGACGTCCTCGACCTCGCCCGGCTCGACCCCGGCGCGCTCCATGGCGTGCTTGATCGTGTGGCCGGCCATCGCCGCGCCATGGGTGTTGTTGAACTCGCCCCGGAAGGATTTGGTGAGTCCGGTCCTGGCGGTCGAGACGATGACGGCTTCGCGCATGTCGTGATACTCCCTGCATCGCGGTTCGCCGCCATTATGGCGCGACCGCGCGCCCGGATTCAATCGCCGGCGCGCGCGCTTCCGCCCGCGCCGCAAGCGCGATAAAAGCGGGGTCTGGCGCGAACCGGGAGTTGCGAGGCGATGGAGACTGCGGCCGCAGAGCCGCCCCGCAGGGTGGCGCTGTTCGTCACCTGCCTGGCCGACCTGTTCCGGCCCTCGGTGGCCTTTGCGGCCGTGCGGCTGCTGGAGGCGGCCGGCTGCCGGGTGGAGGTTCCGGCGGCGCAGACCTGCTGCGGGCAGCCGGCCTACAACAGCGGCGACCGGCGCCGCGCCGCCCTGCTGGCCCGGCGGACGGTGCGCGCCTTTCGCGGCTATGAGTGGATCGTCGCGCCTTCTGGCTCCTGCGCCGGCATGTTGCGCCGCCACTACGGGGAGCTGCTGGAGGACGATGAGGGCTTCGGCGAGCGTGTGTGGGAGCTCACGGCCTTTCTGGTCGATGTCTGCGGCTTCGAGGGCGTCGAGGCGCGCTGGCCGGCGACCGCCGCCTATCACGACAGCTGCTCGGGCCTGCGCGAGCTGGGCGTCAAGGCGCAGCCGCGCGCGCTGCTGGCCCGTGTCGAGGGGCTGACGCTCGCCGAACTGCCGGACGCGGAGGTCTGTTGCGGCTTCGGGGGGACGTTCTGCGTCAAATATCCCGACATCTCGACCGCCATGGTGCAGGACAAGACCCGGGCGATCCGCGAGAGCGGCGCGGACGCGCTGCTCGCCGGCGATCTCGGCTGCCTGCTGAACATGGCCGGGCGGCTCTCGCGCGAGGGCGCGCGCATCGAGGTGCGCCATGTGGCGGAGGTGCTGGCCGGCATGACCGACGAGGCGCCACCACTGTGAGCTTCGCCGGCCCCGCCAATTTCCCGCAAAATGCGGCCCGCGCGCTCGCCGACGCGCCGCTGCAGCAGGAACTCGCGAAGTTCAGCCGGGGCTTCCAGGTGAAGCGCGTCGAGGCCGCCGGCCGGCTGCCGGAATTCGAGGCGCTGCGCGACCGGGCGCGCGACATCAAGAACCACAGCCTCGCGCATCTGGACTTCTACCTGGAGCGCTTCGAGCGGAATTGCCGCGCCGCCGGCGGCCATGTGCACTGGTGCCAGACCGCCGAGGAGGCCCGCCAGGCGGTGCTCGCCATCTGCCGGCGCCTCGGCGCGCGCAGCATGGCCAAGGGCAAGTCCATGGTCTCGGAGGAGATCGGCCTGAACGAGTTTCTGGCCGAGCACGGCGTGCGCGCGGTCGAGACCGATCTCGGCGAATATATCCTCCAGCTGCGCGGCGAGTCGCCGAGCCATATCGTGGCCCCGGCGATCCATGTCGCGACCGGGCAATGGGCCGAGGCGTTCCGCGCCGCCCATGGCGACCGGCCGGCGGACCGCCCGCTCGCCGACGGGGCCGACATCATGGCGGAGGCGCGCGCCGTGCTGCGCGAGCGGTTCCTCGACGCCGATGTCGGGTTGACCGGGGCCAATTTCCTGATCGCCGAGACCGGCTCCTCGGTCATCTTCACCAATGAGGGCAATGGCGATCTTTCCCAGACCCTGCCGCGCGCCCATATCGTCATCGCCGGCATCGAGAAGGTCATTCCGACGCTGGAGGACCTCTCGGTGTTCATGCGCGTGCTGCCGCGCTCGGCCACCGGGCAGGAGCTGACCGTCTATACCACCCTCTCGACCGGGCCGCGCCGGCCGGGCGACCGGGACGGGCCGGAGGAATATCACGTGGTGCTGCTCGACAATGGGCGCGCCGACATGCTGGGCGGGCCGTTTCAGGACATGCTGCGCTGCATCCGCTGCGCCGCCTGCATGAACGCCTGCCCCGTCTATAAGCAGATCGGCGGCCACGCCTATGGCTGGGTCTATCCGGGGCCGATGGGCGCGGTGCTGACGCCCGGCCTGCGCGGCGTGGAGGAGGCGGGGCATCTGCCCAACGCCTCCAGCTTCTGCGGCAAATGCGAGGAAGTCTGCCCGGTGCGCATTCCGCTGCCGCGCCTGATGCGCCACTGGCGCGAGCGCGAGTTCGCCCGCCGGCTCAGCCCGGCGCGCTTTCGCTACGGGCTCGGCCTCTGGGCCTTCATGGCGGCCCGCCCGGCGCTCTATCGCCGGCTCGCGGGGCTGGCGGCGCGGCTGCTGGGCCGCCGGCGGCCCTGGCGGCGGCTGCCCATGGCCGGCGCCTGGACCGCGACGCGCGACCTGCCGGCGAGCGAGGGGCGGAGCTTCATGAACCTCTGGCAGGCGGGGCGGAGGCGCTGAAGCGATGGCGTCGCGCGCGGCCCTGCATCTCAGAATCGTGGCGGCGGAGGAGACGCGCGCGGTCGAGATCGGCGTCGAGCTGCGCCGGCTCAACAAGCCGGACTCGCCCGTCTTCAGCCGGGCGGAGAACGCCGCGCCCTTCTTCGTCACCGTGGCGGCGGTGGCGGCGGGCTTCTGGCTCGGCGGCTGGCTCTGGGCGCTCGCCATCGGGGCCAGCGCGCTGATCCTGGTCGCCACCGGCGTGCACTATCTGATCATGCTCCGGCTGCGCCGGCGCGCGCTCGCCTATGCGCTCGCCGACGCCGAGCGCTGGCAGCGGCTTTGGGACCTGGGCGCGCTGACGCTCAGGCTGCCGCGCCGCGACGAGACGCGCATCGACTCGCCCGCCGGCGACTGGACGGGCTTCGCCGCCCGCCATCTCCGGCCCGCCGGCCGATGAGCGCCCGCGACGCCATCCTGGCGCGGGTGCGCCTCGCCACCGGCGGCGCGACGGAGCCGGCCGAGCGCCACCTGGCGACCCGCCCGCGCGGGCCGCGCCCGGCGCGCGCCGACGGCGATCTGCGGGCGCGCTTCATCGCCGAGGCCGAGGCGGCGGGATGCAGCCTGGCGAGTGTCGCGCCCGACGAGGCGCCGGCGGCGGTCGCCGCCTGGCTCGCGGCGGAGAATCTGCCGGCCCGGCTGGCGGCCGCGCCCGACCTCGCGCTCGACCGCTATCCCTGGGGGAGCCGGCCTTTGCTGGCGCTGGAGCGCCGCGCCGCGCTGCCGGGCGACCGCGTCTCGCTCACGCCCTGCTTCGCCGGCGTGGCGGAGACCGGCACGCTCGCCATGCTCTCCGCGCCGGAGCGCCCGGTCGCGCTCAACTTCCTGCCCGAGGCGCATATCGCGCTGCTGCGCGCGGCGGATCTGGTGGGCGCTTACGAGGACCTCTGGGCGGCGGTGCGCGCGGCCGGAGCCGTGCCGCGCGCGGTCAATCTCATCACCGGGCCGTCGCGGAGCGCCGATATCGGCCAGGAACTGCGCTTGGGCGCGCACGGGCCGCGCCGGCTGCATATCCTGCTGGTTGAGGACGGGCCGGCGGGAGGCGGACGGTGAAGGCCGATGGCGAGGAGCTCTGGCGCCGGCTGACGCGCGAGGTGCGGCCCCTGCCGGGCCGCCGCCCGCCGCCTGCGCCACCGGAGCCGGAACCCGCGCCGCCCGCAGAGGCCGGGCCGCCGCCGGAGCCTGCGTCGGCCCCCGCCGCGCCGCGCCCGGCGGGCGGGGCGGGCGGGCCAGGCGGCATCGACCGGCGCACCGCCCGGCGGCTCCGGCGGGGCGAACTCGCCATCGAGGCCAGCCTCGACCTGCACGGTTTTACGCGCGACCAGGCCCATCGCCGGCTCTGCCGCTTCATCGCCGAAAGCCAGGCCGCCGGGCGCCGCCTGGTGCTGGTGGTCACCGGCAAGGGCGGCGGGCCGGGCAGCTTGGCCCCGGGCGCGCTTCGGCGCGAGACGCCGCTCTGGCTCAGGAGTCCGCCCAACGCCGAGCGCGTGCTGGACCTCGCCCCGGCGCAGCCGCGCCATGGCGGCGCGGGCGCGCTCTATGTCTATCTGCGCCGGCGGCGGGCATGACGCCGGCGGCGCGCATCGGCGCGGCGATCGAGGCGCTGGCGCTGATCGAGGAGACCGGCCGGCCCGCCGACGCGGTGCTGGGCGGCTTCTTCCGCGCCCGGCGCTATATCGGCTCGGGCGACCGCAAGGCGGTTGCGGAGCGCGTGTTCGGCGTGCTGCGCCGGCGCGCCCGGCTGGACTGGCATCTGGCGCGGCGGGGCATGGCGCCGGCGGCGCGCGCGCGGATGCTGGCCCGGCTGCTGCTGGTGGACGGGCTGCAGGAGCCGGCGACGGTGTTCGGGCGGGGCAAATACGCCCCGGCGGCGCTGGATGAGGGCGAGCTCGACCTGTTCATGGCGCTCGCCGGCGAGGCGCTGGAGCCGCCGGAGATGCCGGCTTCGGTGCGCCTCGAATGCCCGGCCTGGGCGGAGGCCGGGCTGCGCGCCAGCCTGGGCGCCGGCTTCGAGGCGGAATTGCGGGCGCTGGCCGAGCCGGCCCCGGTCGATCTGCGCGTCAACGCGCTGAAGGCCGACCGGCGCGAGGTCCGGCGGCTGTTGTTCCGGGAGGGCGTGCGCGCCGAGCCGCTGGAGGCCGCGCCCTGGGCGCTGCGCTGCCAGGGCCGCCCGGCGCTGGGCCGCACGCGCGCCTTCCGCGAGGGGCTGTTCGAGGTGCAGGATGTCGGCTCGCAGCGCGTGGCGGCGGCGGTCGGCGCGGCGCCGGGAATGCAGGTGGTGGATTTCTGCGCCGGGGCGGGCGGCAAGGCGCTGGCGCTCGCCGCCGACATGGCCGGCAAGGGGCGCATCGTGGCCGCCGATGTGCATGACCGGCGCCTCGCGCGCCTCGGCGAGCGCATGCGCCGCGCCGGCGTCCACAATATCGAGCGCCGCCTGCTGGAGCATGAGCGCGACCGCTGGGTGCGCCGCCAGCGCGGCAAGTTCGACCGCGTGCTGGTCGATGCGCCCTGTTCGGGCACCGGGGCCTGGCGGCGCAATCCGGATGCGCGCTGGACCCGCGAGGGGCCGGCGCTGGCCGAGCTCATGGGCTTGCAGGACCGCATCCTGGAAAGCGCGGCGCGGCTGGCGAAGCCCGGCGGGCGGCTGATCTACGCCACCTGCTCGCTGCTGGCGGAGGAGAACGAGGCGCGCGTCGAGCGCCTGCTGGAGGTCGCGCCCGGCTTTGCGCGCGTCGGGGAAGATCTGCGCATTTCGCCCGCCCGCGACGGCTCGGACGGGTTTTATGTCGCCATTCTGGAACGGGAGAGGGATGGATGCGGGACCGACTCCGCGAACTGATCGCCGCGCGCGCGCTTTCCGCCGGCAGCTTCAAGCTGGCCTCCGGCAGGCCGAGCGGCTTCTTCTTCAACATGAAGCAGGTGATGCTGGACCCCGAGGGGCTGCGGCTGATGACCGAGGCCTTTCTGGAGCGCATCCGCGAGGAGTCGGCGGAGCATGTGGGCGGCGTCGCCATGGGCGCGGTGCCGATCGTCGCGGCGCTCTGCCTGGCGAGCGGCGGGACCGCCCGCCCGCGCCGCGCCTTCTTCGTGCGCAAGGAGGCGAAGGACCACGGCGCGGAGCGGCGCGTCGAGGGCTATCTGCCGGAGCGGGGCGAGGCGCTGCTGTTCGAGGATGTGACCACCACCGGCGGCTCGGCCATGGTGGCCGTCGAGGCGGTGCGCGCCGCCGGCTCCGAGGTGCGCACGCTCTACACCGTGGTCGATCGCCTGGAAGGCGCGGAAGCCAACCTCGCCCGCGAAGGCATCCGCCTGGTCCCCCTCTTCACCCGCGACGATTTCACGCTGTAGAATCGAACGCTCGGTCCGTCGCTCCCTGGGAACCGGGCGGCGCTCTCCCACCGCAAACCGGGCTGGAGCGTGACGGGCCGTTCGAGGCGATCGCGGGAGTGCATGGTCGAGCATCTCCAGGGCGAGGGCCCCATCCACCCGAGCCGAATGAGGCCCTTCCGAAGCAAGGCCGCGCGGGAGCGTAAGCGCTGTCGAAGAGGCGGGGCGCTGAGTCATGAATCTTCCACTTGCGCGTATCGGCCCTGCTCTGTTCCTTTTCTTGCTACCGCCGCGAAGGAAGGAGCAGAGACCATGCGCATCCTGACTGTTCTTCTCGGAATGATCGGGCTGCTGCCAGCCGGCGCGGCGCTCGCCACCGGCGCGGCGCTCATGGGCGCACCGATGCATCCCGAGTGCTGGCGCTATGTCGGGCACATGTCGATCTCGCCGACCGATGCGGACCAACGGCGGGCCAACGCCCGATCCATGATCGCGGGAAGAGTCGCCTGGGACTTCCAGGTCGGCTCGGAAAGTGTTGCGACGCAACACTGGTTCGACCCATCCGCCGCTATGGCTGCCGCGATGGGCGAGGCCAGGTTTTTTACCAACTCCTCGAGCGCGCCGTTCGAAGTCTCGACGGCAGATGTGTTGACCATGATGATCGATGAACCCGAATTCTGCGGCGCTCGGGCGCTGGAGGAACTGGCGGCGTCGGAGAACTATCTCGCCGCCCTCATCGTCGCGGCTGCCGGCGGCGCACGCAAGGTGATGACGATGCGGTGGAAGGACGCCAGGGTCATGACGGTTGACTATCCTCTGAACATGACGGAGGCTCAGGCTTGGAAGATCGCCGCACATCGCGGCAGGGCGTTGAGCAAGCAGGGCAAGCTGTGAGCCGCCGCCACAAACGCCCCTGTCGCTCCGCCGCCGGGGAACCGCAGTCAACTGGAGCGCCGAGTATGAACTGCACCCGCCGAATAGCGACCGTCGTCATAGGGCTGATCGCGCTCAGTCCGATTGCCGCGTTGGCACATGAGAACGACCCGCATACCATGGCGCAGGCTCTGGTGAGCGACTGCCATACGCCGAGCGCCGCCGCTACTGCAAAGCTGGGCGGGCAACTGGCGATAGACGACCACCCGGAAGGGGCGGACTTCGCGCACAATTGGTTCGCCGGCAACATCAAGTCCGGGTTTTGGCAGCCCTTCGACACAGGGATGCGGGAGGTGCTGACATCGACTGCCGACAAATCGCGGTTGTTGGCCGCCACCGGGCACGACGCCTTGCAAACGCACGCCGATCTTCCCATACCGGTTCAACGGGATTGTCATCGGTTCGAAACACTGAAGCACAAGCTGCCGGACCGGTCTGGTTTCGGGTGCAAATATCTGCAGATCGCGCTCGCCACCGATGCCATCTGTATGAACATGGCCGATGCGCTACCTTCTTGCAAGTATTTTATGAAGAGTGGTCCATATATTGTCGCAGCGCAGAAATTCTCTCATGAATATGATTTCGATAATGTACAATATGGTGATTGGTCGAAAGATGGATTATTCAAAGTGAACTATACTGGAGATTCTATGGACTGGTTTTCCCAGCCAAGAAAGATCATGTATTCGGATGTGTTTGATCGAAATGTAAATGTTTATTTGACAAAAGTCGACAATAATCTGTCCTCGGTGACGACCGCAATGACTTGCGGAATATATCCACAGAATGCTCAAACTATGAAATTCCTTGTTGGTCTGGACTCGGAAGAATATTGGCGATATCTCAAGGAGGTTATCGGGAAAGGTTCGAGACATAAACCTGGTGAGGAAAAGGTGAAGGAACCCAAAGCCATGGAGCACAGTTGGCGATCCAACTTGTGGATAGGCGGGTAGAATTCATGCCGAAATTTCCTTCAGCAGTGGCGACGCCGTTGTTGCGGTATTTTGACATGTTAAATCTCCAGAATGAGCTTGCTTGCCTGCCTTTGATACGAAAACTGGAGCGCGAGATATTCGATAGTCCAGTTTGGAGGAGAGATGCACATCTTGCTCTTCTGGACTCCCGGGTTCCCCAAGCATTGGCGTTGCTGGCGAGTTCAAAGACGAAGCAACTTTGCTTGAAACGACTCCACCTGATCTTCGCGGATCCAATCGATTTCTCCGCCGGTGGGATGCAAAGGAGGGCGGCGATTAATCGGGCGAGACAGCCAATCGTCAGAGTGTTGGAGAGAGTCGCACCATATGGGTTGTTTGACATGGAAGTCAACACTAATGGGAACGGTCATATGACAGCAACTTTATTACTGGAACGGGTATTTGAGGAGTTCGTTCCGTATCTTCGTTCCTGTATCGTAACCTCTGACAAGGAATATATAGACGTCGTCCAACGATATGCTGCGTTTTTGGGTGTCTGGAGACTTATTGTGTATATAATAAATGTCGACAAAATCGGACAAGGCCGATGGCCCAAGCGTAAAGATCGGTCACGCGCGAGAACAGCGCTTCGTAACACCGACTCCGCCAGAATCATGATACCGGTCGCGGTGTCGGAGAGAGCGGTAACTTTAGGTGCTCTGGTAGAGATGTTCCGGGACCCTGCCGCCAAAATGGGAGACATGTCGAAGAAAGAGAGTCGTCTGGATTATGAGAACAGTCGATATTCCACATGGAGCCGTTTGGAGACTCTCCAGAGTTATGGGTTGGTTCATTTGGTGACGCTGGAAAAGAGCGGAAGCGATGGGCAGCGGGGCAAATATCGGATTCAGGCGACGGAAGAGCTCAACCGCGCGATGAGGGAATTTTCCAACGAGATTGTCGCATTCGAAAACCGGTCCCTCGACGAGTTGTTCGGCGACGACCGGCAATAACGAAAGGGCAGGCGTCCAGGCGCGCTCGCCCTGTGCTTGCCGGGAGACTCGGTCCGCTCGACAGCGAGAGGGCGCAGAGCATGGAGTTCGGCTTCAGGTTCTCTTGGCCTTATCCCCTCTCCGAGCCTCGCCCGGCTACGCCACGCCGTCGAGGCGGTCGGCTTCGGTGGCGGATTCGGTGCGGCGGGTGGGGTCGCCCCAGCCGCCGCCGCCGCCGGAGAACACCTCGAACACATCGCCCGGCGCGACCGGGATGCCGACCTGCTTGCTCGGCAGCACCCGCCCGCCGCCGGAGCCGCGATGCAGATAGCGGTGCGGCAGGCCGTCGGCGCCGCCCAGAATGCCGCGCGCGCCGTGGCGCACGCCGTCGCCCGCGGTGTTGGCGACGGCCGGCTCCTCCGTCTCGACGCGCAACTCCAGCTCCGCCCCGCAGCCGCCGCGATATTCCCCCGCCCCGCCGGAGCCCGGCCGGAATTCGTGGCGCGCGACATGCAGCGGAAAGCGCACCTCCGCCACCTCCACGCTGCCGAACTTGAGCCCGCCGGCGGAATGCCACTCGCCGACCGAGTGCCAGCCGTCGCCGCCGGGCGAGGCGCCGCCGCCCGGCCGGGCGTGGAACATGTGCCAGATGAAGCCGCGCCCGTTGCGCGGGTCGCGGCCCTTGATGGCGATGCGCAGCCGGCGCCCCCAGCCCGCCATGGCCCGCGTCGGGCAGGACTGCGCCAGCGCCGTGATCACCGCCTCGATGATCTCGTTGGAGCAATGCGAGGTGCACATGGTGACCGGCAGCCCCTCCTCCGCCCACACGATGGTGCCCTCGCGCGCGCGCACCGTCAGCGGGCGGAAGGCGCCCTCGTTCTTCGGGATGTCGGGGTCGATCAGATAGGCGAAGGACTGCGCCACCGCCGAGACCATGTTGGCGTGGCTGGAATTGACGAAGGCCGTGCTCTGCGGGTCCGAGGCGCCGAGATCGACCGTGACCTGGCCGTCCCGCACCGTCACCGTCGCGCGCACCGCGATGTCGCTCCGCCCGTGGCCGTCATCGTCGAGAAAGGCCTCGCCGTGAAAGACGCCCTCCTTCCAGCTCCCGACCTCGGCCCGCGCGCGCCGCTCGGCCCCGTCCAGCAGCGCCTCGACGGCGGCCTCGACGGTCGCCGCGTCGAAGCTTTGCACCAGCGCCTGCAAGCGCGCCTCGCCGAGGCGCACCGAGCCGATCTGGGCCGCCAGGTCGCCCCGGAAGTCGCGCGGATGGCGCACATTGAGCGCCAGCATCTCCAGCAGGTCCTCGCGCGGCCGGCCGCGCTCCTGGAGGCGCAATGGCGGGATGCGCAGGCCCTCATGGAAGATTTCGGTGGCGGCGGGGTTGTAGGCGCCGTGCGTCGCCCCGCCGATATCGCTGTGATGGGCGCGATTGATCGTCCAGAAGGCGAGCCGCCCGGCGACGAACACCGGCGCGAACACGGTCACATCCGGCAGATGGCTGCCGCCGCCGGCATAGGGATCGTTGACGACGAACAGATCGCCCTCATGCACATCCTCGCCGAAGCGCGCCGAGACCGCCTTCGCCGCCCAGGGCATGGCGCCGACATGCACCGGAATATGCTCCGCCTGGGCCACCAGCCGGCAGCGGTCGTCGCAGATGGCGGCGGAGAAGTCGCGCGAGGAGTTCAGGATCTGCGAATAGGCGGTGCGCAGCATCGCCTCGCCCATCTCCTCGACGATGGCCGTCAGGCGGTGGCTGATGACGGAAACGGTGATCGGGTCCGGCGCGGAGGACATCGGGACCGGTTCTCCCTCGGGCGGGCGGAGCCGGCACTATGCAGGCCGAAGCCGTGAAAGCAAAGCCGCCTCAGGGCCGGAGCAGCTCGCGCAGCCCCCGGACGGTCCCGTGCGCCTCCAGCACCAGGCGGGTGAGCGCGGCGCGCTTGGCGACACCCTCGCGGAGGAAGAACCAGCGCCGCCGGAGCGGATAGAGCGCATCGGTCGGGCCGACCGCGGGCGTCGCCTGGATGATGGAGTCGTTGCCGTCGTCGGCCAGCAGATGGCGCACGACCGCCGGGCGCAGGCAATAGGTGGCGAGGCCGGTGCGCCAGTAGGCGGCGAGCGAGCGGTCGATGTTCAGCCGCACGCGCGGAAAGGCCTCCAGGAAGCGGCGCGCCGCCGGGCGGGTGATGACATAGCCCTGGGTGCCGAAATGCGACCAGCGCAGCCAGCCGAGCTCATGGCCGCTCGCCAGCCGGCGATGCGGCAGGAAGCGGCGCGTGGCGCGGCCGCGATTCAGGAACACGATGTCGAACAGGCCGTCGGCCCGCTCCAGCGCATCCAGCGCCTCGGGCAGTTCCGGGGCGAGCTCGCTGTCGTCCTCCAGCACCGCCATGACCTCCGGCCCGTTGGCGATCATGTCGGCCAGGATGGCGCGGTGGCTCAGCCAGTTGCCGAGCGCGCCGGCGCGCATCGGCCAGCCCTGGCGGTGGAGGCCGGCATAGTCGATCAGCGCCTGCTGGTCGGCGGTCAGGCGACGCCCGTCGATCGCCGGGAAGAGCGTGAAGGCGAGGCCGAGTTCCTCCAGCGCCGCCGTCATGCGCGCGCGGCGTTCGGTCTCGCGCTCAAGATTGATGACGGCGATCTTCACGGGCGGCGGCGCTCCTCGGGGGCTGGCGGCGGCCTGTTTACGCGCCCGACGCGGCGAGCGCACCCCCGGCGAGTTCCAGCGTGCGCGTCGCCACGCGCCGGCGCATCTCGTCGTCGTGGAAGACGGCGAGGATCGCCGCGCCCTGCTCGCGCGCTTCCAGGATCGCCTCCGCCACGCGGTCGCGATTGGCCCGGTCGAGCGCGGCGGCGGGCTCGTCCAGCAGCAGCAGCGGATAGCCGGGCGCAAAGCCGCGCGCCAGATTGACGCGCTGGCGCTCGCCGCCGGAGAAGGTCGCGGGCGGCAGGTCGGCGAGCGCACCCGGCAGGTTCAGCCGGGCGAGCCAGCGGCGCGCCAGCGCCAGCGCCGCCTCGCGCTCCTGCCCCCGAGCCAGCAGCGGCTCGGCCACCACCTCGACCGCCGGCAGGCGCGGCAGCGCGCGAAGGAACTGATCCACATGGCCGACGGTTTGCCGGCGGAGCGCGACCACCTGGCGGGGCGGGGCGCGCGCGACGTCGATGGCGGCGGCGCCATGGCGCACCAGCACCCGGCCGGCGTCGGTGCGCACCCGGCCGTAAACGATGCGCAGCAGCGTGCTCTTGCCGGCCCCCGACTCGCCGGTGAGCGCCAGGCACTCGCCCGGCCGAAGCTCCAGATCGATGCCCCGCAGCACCGGCAGGCGGAGCCCGCCCTGCTCGTGCAGCACGAAGGCGCGCGCGACGCCGGAGAGGCTGAGCGCCGCCTTCACGGGGCCAGCACCGAGGCGGTCAGGCGCTGCGTCCAGGGATGCTGGGGATCGTCGAGCACCTGGTCGGCGAGCCCGGTCTCGACGATGCGGCCGTCGCGCATCACCACCAGACGCTCGGCCAGCATCCGGGCGACGGCGAGATCGTGCGTCACCACCACCGCCGAGAGGCCGAGCGCGCCGATCAGGCCGCGCAGCAGGTCCAGCAGGCGGGCCTGCACGGAGACGTCCAGCCCGCCGGTCGGCTCGTCCATGAACACCAGGCGCGGCCGGGCCACCAGGCTGCGCGCGATCTGCAGGCGCTGGCGCATGCCGCCGGAAAAGGCCGCCGGCGGATCGTCGATGCGCGCCGGGTCGATCTCGACGCGCGCCAGCCACGCCTCCGCCTCGGCCCGGATGCGCCCGTAATGGCGGTCGCCGGCGGTCATCAGCGGCTCGGCGATATTGCCGCCGGCGCTGACCCCCATGCGCAGCCCGCGCTCCGGCTCCTGATGCACGAAGCCCCAGTCGGCGCGGATCAGCCGCCGGCGCGCGCTCTCCGGCAAGGCGTGGATGTCCGCCTCCCCGCCCTCCCGGTCGCGGTAGCGCACCCGGCCGGCGGCGGGCGCGAGCCGCCCGGACAGCACCCGCAGCAGCGTCGTCTTGCCGGAGCCGGACTCGCCCACCACCGCCACCGCCTCGCCCGGCCAGACCTCCAGCGCCACGCCGTCGAGCGCCCGGAGCCGCCCGAAGGTCGCCACCAGGCCGCTCGCCTCCAGCAGCGGCCGGTCTTCCGCGTCCGGGGTCACGACCGGCGTTCCGCGCAATAATGCGTGTCGGAGCACACGAACAGCCGCCCGCCGGCGTCGTCGGCGACGATCTCGTCGAGATAGCTCTCCCGGCTGCCGCAGAGATCGCAGGGCCGGTCCACGGACCCGGGCTCGAAGGGATGGTCGTCGAAGCCGAGGCTTTCGACCCGCGTCCAGGGCGGGATGGCGTAGATGCGCTTCTCGCGCCCGGCGCCGAACAGCTGGATCGCCGGGCTGCGGTCGAGCTTCGGATTGTCGAATTTGGGTATCGGCGAGGGCGCGGTCAGATAGCGTCCATGCACGCGCACCGGATAGTCATAGGCCACGGCGATGCGCCCGAAGCGCGCAATGTCTTCATAGAGGCGCACATGCATCGATCCGTAGTCGGCGTGCGCGTGCATGGCGCGGGTCTCGCTCTCGCGCGGCTCCAGCCAGCGCAGCGGCTCCGGCTTCGGCACCTGATAGACCATGATCTGGCCTTGGCGGAGCGGCGTTTCGGGCACCCGGTGGCGGGTCTGGATGACCGTCGCCCGGCGGGGATCGTCGGTGGTCTCGACGCCGGCGGTCCGCGCGAAGAAATGGCGGATGCTGACCGCGTTCACCGTGTCGTCCGCCCCCTGGTCGATCACCTTCAGCACATCCGCCGGCCCCAGCAGGCTCGCGGTGATCTGCAAGGCGCCGGTGCCCCAGCCATAGGGCAGCGGCATCTCGCGGCCGGCAAAAGGCGCCTGATAGCCGGGCGTCGCCACCGCCTTCAGCAGCGTGCGGCGCACGACGCGCTTGGAGCCTTCATCCAGATAGGCGAAATTGCCGCCGGTCATGCCCCATGCTCCCGGCGCAGCCGGCGCACCAACTCCAGCTCGGCCTGGAAATCGACATGGTGCGGCAGCTTGAGATGCTGGACGAAGCCGGAGGCCTGCACATTGTCTCCGTGCTCCAGCACGAATTCCTGGTCCTGGGTGGGCGCGCTCACCGTCTCGCCGAGTTCGGGCGAGCGCAGCGCGCGATCGACCAGCGCCATGGCCAGCGCCTTGCGCTCGGCCCGGCCGAAGGCGAGGCCGTAGCCGCGCGTGAACTGGGCCGGCTCGCTCGCCGAGCCGCGAAACTGGTTCACCGTCTGGCATTCGGTGACCTCGATCTCGCCGATCTCGATCTCGAAGCCGAGCTCCTCCGGCGCGAGGCGCACCGTGGCGAGGCCGGAGCGAATCTCCGCCACGAAGGGATGGTTGCGCCCGTAGCCGCGCTGCGTCGCGTAGCCATGGCCGAGCAGCCAGCCCTCGTCGGCGCGGGCGAGCGCCTGGAGGCGGAGGTCGCGCGTCGCGGGATAATCGACCGGCTGGCGGGTGAGGTCTCCCGGCGGCGCATCGGGCGCATCCGGCGGCTCGATCAGCGCCTCCCGGCCCAGCAGGTCGGTCATGCGCGGGGCCGGCTCCGGCGGCGCATCGGCGATGGCGGGCGCGGGCGGGTCGCCCGGCTCCAGCAGCGCGAAGTCCAGCAGCCGGTGGGTATAGTCGCGGGTCGCGCCCAGCATCTGGCCGCCCGGCAGGTCCTTGGTGGTGGCCGAGATGCGCCGGTCGAGCGCCATGGCGGCGGTGTCGAGCGGCAGCGCGTCCGCGAAGCGCGGCAGGGTGGCGCGCCAGGCGCGCAACAGGAAGGCGGCCTCCACCAGATCGCCCTCGGCCTGCTTGACGGCGAGCGCCGCCAGCTCGCGGTCGTGCAGCGCGCCCTCGTTCATCACCCGGTCCACGGCGAGGCCCAGCTGCTCCGCGATCTGCGCCACGTCGAGCTCGGGCGCGTCGCGGTCGCCGCGCCGCCGGTCGGCCAGCAGCGCGTGCGCATTCTCGATGGCGCGTTCGCCGCCCTTGACCGCTACATACACGGGTGCACCCGGACGCTGCGCGGCAGGGCCGCCAGGCGCTCGCCTGAGGTCAGCACGACATCGACGCCGGCCGGATAGCGCGCCGCATTGCGCTCCCAGTCCTCCCAGAAGCGCGCCGGCGGCCCGTCGAGGCGCGCCTCGGTCTCGATGCCGGGGCCGGTGAGCGCCACGCCCCGGCCCTCCGCCAGCCCGTCCACCTCGACCACCACCGTGGCCGAGCGGTCGGGGAAGCGCGTGTCGCCGGCGGGAAAGGCCGACAGCGCCGGCAGCCGGTCGATCCCGCCCACCAGCGCGAAGGCGGCCGCCGCCGGCTCCTCGACCGTCGGCGCGCCGCAATGGAAGGCGAGCCACGCCGCCACCGGCGCGCCCGCCAGCCAGACCGGCGTGTCGGCGTCGAGCAAGGTAAGCGCGAGCGCCGCCATGGCCGGGGGCAAGGGCGCGTCCCGCCCGGCGGCGGGCGCCAGGCGCTGCACGCGGCCCGGATGGCACATGGCGTCCAGCAGGGCGCGGAAGCAGCGCTGGGAGTCGAAGACGGGATCGGCGAAGCCGGCCGCCAGGCGCGTCTCTGCCGCCACCGCGCTCACCCCTCGCCCCGGACCATGGTGAAGAACTCGACCCGCGTCGCCGCCGCCCGGCGGGCGCGCGCGTCGCGCCCGGCCTCGGCGAGCGCCGCCAGCGGCCGGATGACGGCCTCCATGACCTCCGCATGGCGCGCCGGGTCCTGCAGCAGCGCGTCGAGATGGGCGGCGCGTTCGGCGTGGGCGGGCGACCGCCCGGCGACATAGGCCATGCCGATGCGGCCCTCCTCGTCCTGCACGCTGCAGCGGGTGACGGTCATCTCGCCCAGATTGAAGACGCGCCCGTCGCCGCCGGCGCGCCCGCGCACCATGGTCATGCCGGTCTCGGGCGCGCGCAGCACGCGCATCTCCGGCGCCTCCAGGCCGGCGGCGAGCCGGTCGAGGTCCGCCCACCGGGCCTTGGCGAGCACGCCCATCCAATATTGCCTTTCGGTCACGGGAGCCGGTCCACTTGTATGCATGTCCGGACAACTATACAACAGCCGGACGGCCGAAAGAAAGAGGCAAGGCCATGCTCACCCGAGCGACGGGCGTGGCGCTCTGGCGCCAGATCGCCGGGCTGCTGAACGAGGAGCTCGCCCGGGGCCGGGCCGGCGGCCGGCTGCCCTCGGAGCAGGCGCTGGCGGCGCGTTTCGGGGTCAGCCGCCACACGGTGCGCCGGGCGCTGGCGGAGCTTGCCGGGCGCGGCGCGCTGCGCACCGAACAGGGGCGCGGCAGCTTCGCCACCGGGCGGCGGATCGACTATCCGATCACCGCGCGCACCCGCTTCACGGCGAACATTCTGGGCGCCGGGCGGGCGCCGGGCGGGCGCCTGCTGCGAGTGCGGGAGGAGACGGCGGACGGGGAGACGGCCGCGGCGCTGGCGCTGGCCACCGGCGCGCCGGTCGCGGCGGCGCTGCGCCTGGGCGAGGCCGACGGCCAGCCGGTGTCGCTGTCGCGCACCTTCGTCGCCCGGGCGCGCTTTCCCGGTTTCGCGGCGGCGCTGGAGCAAGAGGGGTCGATCACCCGCGCCTTCGCCGCCTCGGGCGTCGCGGACTATCGGCGCGACTGGACGGCGGTCGGCGCGGAACTGCCGGACCGGCGCGACGCGGGCCTGCTCGCCATGGCCGCCGGAGAACCCGTGCTGGTGGTCCGCTCGGTCGATATCGACCCGGAAGACCGGCCGATCTCCTTCGCCATCACCCGCTTCCCCGCCACCCGCGTGCGCCTGCGCATCGCCGGCGAGGAAGGGTAGCCCGGAAGGGCGACGGTCAGAAGACCGGATGGGCCGCCATGGCGAGCGAGGATTGGATCTCCCAGATGGACTTGGCCACCGCCTGGCCGATCAGATCCATCCGGCGCACCTGCTCGACCCGCTCGCGGCATCGCTCCAACTCGCGGCCCGACAGCAACTCGTTGAAGATGCCGCAGGAATCCACCAGGCTCAGAATGACGATATCGCGCGGGTCGGGAATCTCGTCCGAGAACAGCACGCCCATGAGGCGCAGCTTGACCTCGCGCTCCGCCTTGCCGTCGATCAGCGGATAGCGCCGCGACTGGAACACCCAGAGAAACCGGTTCTCCTCGCGGCTCAGCACGCCGCGCTCGACCAGTCGGGCAAGCGCCCGGTCCCGGATATCGTCGGCCTCGGCCGCGACAAGCTCCACCCAGTAGCGCGCGTCATGCGCGCCGGAGTCGCCGGCGATGCGCTCCAGGGTCGGGTCCAGCAGGTCGTCGCCGGTGGGCTGCTTGTCCACCAGCACCAGCGAGTTCAGATCGGTGTCGATGCGGTTCGCCAGCGCGAGGTCCATCAGCACCGCGCCCGCCAGCGCGCATTGCATCGACCATTCCGGGACCGGCACAAAGGTCCCGTCCTGGTCGTCGAGCAGCAGGAGCAGGATCTCTTCCGCGAATGTCATCATGGGCTTTACCCCATGGCCGCCAGCGCGGCCGCCCGGTCGTCATGCGCCGTGAAAATCGTCAGGAAGCCGCTGATCTCGAAGATCTCGCGAATACTGGGCTTGAGATCGCAGAGCGCGATCACGCCGCCGCTCTGCTGCAGGCGCTTGGCGCCGACCAGCAGCACCCGCAGGCCGGCCGAACTGATATAGTCCAGACTGGCAAGATCGATGAGCAACGTGTTCTCGCCCCGATCGAGGACGGCGCGCAGCCGCTCCTCGAAGCCGCGAGCGCTCGCGCTGTCCAGCCGGCCCTTCGGCTCCAGCACGCAAACCGTTCCCTCCTTGCCCTCCGCGATGTCCATAGAACCGCTCCTGATTGTCGATTGCCCCCAGAGACGGCCGGAAGCATAATGCATCCCTCATCGCTTTGCCATGGCTTGCGCGCACGGGTGATGTATTGGGTTCCGTGTCACCGTTGGGAAGGGGTTCTCCCTGTGGTTCGAAAATAGCCACACGAGGGAGCACCCCCATGTCGCAGCGCGCTGCGACGATCGAGTGTTTACCGATGGCCTTCAGGGTCGTGAAGCAGATGCAGGCCGACGATCTGGAGTGGGGCGAGGGCTGTCTTCCATCGCCGACCGCTCGCCACTGCCTGCAAGGCACCGATGCTCGACGGCATGGCGCTCGCTTGCAAGACCGGCGACGGATCGATGTTCTGGTCGGGCTGCTGGAGGCGGCGTGGGCGCGGTTGGAGACCAGGGTCCGGGAGCGGGCCGCGCGCGAACGCCCGGATTGCGAGACCAAGGTCGCCGCGCGTGACCCACGCAGTGGGCGTCGCAAGGGCAAAGAGCCGATACTGCCTTCGGATCGCCGGCGCCGCGCACGCCTCCCACGATGCGAAGCCCCTGGATGCTGGCGACGCGCGCGCTTGGAACAGCCTCGGCCGCAGGCCAAATGCCGGCTGCGCAAGCAAATCGTGGAACCGGTCTTCGGCGTGCCCAAATGGGCGACGGGTTTCACCCATTTCCGCCTGCGCGGCTTCGCCGGAGCGCAGATTGGGTGACAGCTTGCCACGCTGGCCTATAATTGTCGAAGAATACACAGTTTGCAGACCCGAAACCCGGCCTGAAAGGTCACCGACCCCTGCGTCTCGCATCCAGAGCTGTCACGGGCACCGATACATGTCCCAATACAACCCGGGAAATCTCAAAACCTGTTCCGCAGACCCCTGAAGTTCGACAAACTGCCAGCCCGCCCCGCTATTCGCGCGGGCCGAAGCGGTTGTCGCGCGGGAAGCCGTGCGGGGGCAGGCGGCCGAGGCCGCCGCGCCTGCCTTCCCAGGTGAGCAGGTCGCTCTCGCGCCGGGTGCGCTCGCCGATCCGCCAGGCGAGGCCGTCCTCCGACCGGAAGGCAGTCGCGTCCGCAAGCCCGCCCATGCCGCCATAGCGCTGCAGGCGCACGCCGCGCCCGCGCGCGAGTTCCGGCGCCTCGTCCAGCGGAAAGATCAGCAGGCGGCGATTCTCGCCGATCACGGCGATGCGGTCGTCGCCGTCGCGAATCTCCGCCACCGCCCGAAGCGCGCCGGTCATCACCTGGCGCCCGGCGCGGGTCTGCGCCGCCACGGCGTTCTCCTCCGCCACGAAGCCGCGCCCGTCCTCCGCCGCCAGCAGCAGCCGGCCGCCGGGCCTGAGCGCGCGCAGCGCGACGATCCGGTCCTCCTGGGCCATATCGACATGCAGGCGCAGCGGCCGGCCCATGCCCCGGCCGTCGGGCAGCCGGTCCACATTGAGGGTGAAGACGCGCCCCGAGGCGGCGAACAGCAGCAGCCGGTCGGTGGTCTCCACCGCCAGCCGCCAGGCTTCGGCGTCGCCCTCCTTGTAGCGCGGGGCGGTCTCCGGGCCGATATGGCCCTTCATCACCCGCACCCAGCCCATCTCCGACACCAGCACGGTCGCCGGCTCGCCGGGCGCGGCGGTCTCGGCCGCCACGCCGTTCTCGTCCGGCGCGCCGGTCAGCGCCGTGCGCCGGCGGCCGAGCGGGCCTTCGGCGAAGCGCTTGCGCGTGGCGCGCACCTCGCCGGAGAGATGCTTGCGCCGCAGGCCCTCGTCGGCGAGCAGCGCCCGGGCCTCGGCCTGCTCGGCGACCAGGCGGGCGTGCTCCTCGCGAATCGCGACCTCTTCCAGCTTGCGCAGCGCGCGCAGCCGCATGGCGAGGATGGCGTCCGCCTGGGTGGCGCTTATATCGAGCCGGGCCGCGAGTTCGGCGCGCGGATCGTCCTCCTCGCGGATGATGCGGATCACCTCGTCCAGATTGGCGTAGGCGGCGAGATAGGCCTCCAGCACGTCCAGCCGGCGGGCGATCTGCTCCAGCCGGTGGCGCGTGCGCCGCTCCAGCACCTCCATGCGGTGGTCCAGAAAGGCGAGCAGGCACTCCCGGAGCGACATGACGCGCGGCCGCCCGGAGGCGTCCAGCACATTCAGATTGAGGCCGAAGCGGATCTCCAGTTCGGAATGACGGAAGACCTGCTCCATCATCGCCGCCGGATCGACGGCGCGCGAGCGCGGCAGCAGCACCAGGCGCACATCCTCGGCGGACTCGTCGATCGCCTGCTCCACCGCCGGCAGCTTGCGCGCTTCGATGGCCTCGTCCAGCTTCTCCAGCAGCCGCGCCTTGGCGGCCTGATAGGGGATTTCGGTCACCACCACGCGCCAGAGGCCGCGCTCCAGCGGCTCCACCGACCAGCGCGCGCGCAGCCGCAGGCTGCCGCGTCCCGTGCGATAGGCTTCGGCGATCGCCTCGGGGTCCTCGGCCAGGCAGCCGCCGGTCGGGAAGTCCGGCCCCGGAACCAGGGCCGCGATGCGCGCGTCGGGGGCGTTCGGATAGCGGATCAGATGCAGCAGCGCGGCCGCCAGCTCGCCGATATTGTGCGGCGGGATGTTGGTCGCCATGCCGACCGCGATGCCCTGCGCGCCATTGGCCAGCAGGTTGGGAAAGGCCGCCGGCAGCACCGCCGGCTCGCGGCCCTCGCCATCGTAGGTCTCGCGGAAATCGACCGCATCCTCGTCGATGCCGTCCAGCAGCGCCTCGGCCACGGCCGTGAGGCGCGCCTCGGTGTAGCGCATGGCGGCGGCGTTATCGCCGTCGATATTGCCGAAATTGCCCTGGCCCTCGACCAGCGGATAGCGCACGGCGAATTCCTGGGCGAGCCGCACCATGGCGTCATAGATCGCGGCGTCGCCATGGGGATGGTATTTGCCCATCACATCGCCGACCACGCGGGCGCATTTCTTGAAGCCGGCGGCGGGGTTGAGGCCGAGCTCGCGCATGGCGTGCAGCAGCCGGCGATGCACCGGCTTCAGGCCGTCGCGGACATCCGGCAGCGAGCGCGCGGTGATGGTCGAGAGCGCATAGGCGAGATAGCGCTCGCCCAAGGCCTCGCTGAAGGGCACCGGCTCGACCGCGCCGACCTCCCCGTTCCTCATGTCGCCATCGCCGGCCGCCGCCTCCCGTCTCCTCTGCCGTTAGCTATCCGTCCGCCCCGCGCCGGTCAAGCGGCGGGCCAGAACTCGGCCAGGCGCAGCCGCGCGGCCGGCATCGGCCGGTCCGCCGGGCGGGCGATATGGCGGGCGAGGAAATGGCCGGTGAGCGCGAGGCCGGCGCGGATATCCTCGTCGGCGAAGTCCGGCCCGCCGGCGAGGAAGCCCGGCAGCGCCAGCAGGCGGTCGGCCCACTCCCGGCCCGCCTCGCGCGAGACCGCGCGGCCCGAGCGCGGCGACACCCAGGCGAGGTCTTCCGCGCCGCCGGTGAGCGCGCAGCGGGCGAGGTCGAGGCCGAAGCCGAGCTCGGCCAGCAGCCCCAGCTCGTAGCGCACATAGGCCGCCGGCCAGGCCGGGCCGGCGAGCGTCTCCAGCAAGGCCGCCAGTCCCGCAAAGGCGCCCGGATGCGGCTCGCGCTCCGGCAGGCCGAGCTCGGCGACCGCGCAGGCGCTGCGAATCGCGGCGAGGCGCGCGGGGTCGTCGAACCAGCGCGCCGCATGGGGCGTTTCCACCTCGCAGGTCAGCACGCCCAGCTGCTCCGGCAGCCGCGCCTGCCAGCCGACGGCGGCGAGCGTGCCGGGCTGCAGCGCCTCCGCCCGCCGGCTCGCGCCCATGACCAGGCCGGCATGGCGGCCATGCGCCTCGGTCAGCACCTGCGCCACCGCCTTGCCCTCGCCGAAGGGGCGGGCGGAGAGCATGACGGCGCGGTCGGTCCAGCGGATCATGGGGGAAGCCCGCCCGGCTCAGTCGCGGAAGTCGAGGCCCAGATCGCGGAAGCGCTCCGGGTCGTCCGGCCAGCGCGCGCTCACGCGCACGGTGAGGAAGAGATGCACCGGCCGGCCGAGCGTCTCCTCCAGCTCGCGCTGCGCGGCGAGGCGCACCGCCCGGATGCGCTGGCCCGCCTTGCCCAGCACGACGGCCCGCTGGCTCGTCCGGCGCACATGGATCGCCTGGTCGATGCGCAGGCTGCCATCGTCGAACTCCCGCCAGTCTTCGGTTTCGGTGGCGAGATCGTAGGGGATTTCGTCATGCAGGCGCAGGAAGAGCTTCTCGCGCGTCACCTCCGCGGCGAGGAAGCGCAGCGGCGCGTCGGAGAGGTCGTCTTCGGGATAGAGCCAGGGGCCTTCGGGCAGGTTCGCGCCCAGATGCCGGGCGAGGTCGGCCACGCCGTCGCCGGTCAGCGCCGAGACCATGAACACATCGCTGAAGGCGCCGGTGCGAAAGAGCCGGTCGGCGCGCGCCAGCAGGCGCTCGCGGGCGATCAGGTCGATCTTGTTGAGCGCCAGCACCGCCTGCCGGCCGGCGGACTGGAGGCCGGCGACGACGCCCTCCTCGCCGCCCTTGCGCGCGGCATCGACCAGCAGCACCACCAGGTCGGCGTCGCCGGCCTCGCGCCAGGCGCGGCGCACCATGGCGCGCTCCAGCCGGCGGCGCGGCCGGAAGACGCCCGGCGTATCGACGAACAGGATCTGCGTCGGACCCTCGATGCGGATGCCGAGCATGCGCGAGCGGGTGGTCTGGGCCTTGGGCGTGACGATGGAGAGCTTGGCGCCGACCAGGCGGTTGAGCAGGGTCGATTTGCCCGCATTGGGCGCGCCCAGCAGCGCGACGAAGCCGGCCCGGCGCGCGCTCATTCCAGGCGCGCCAGCAGGGCGGCGGCGGCGGCCTGGGCGGCGGCCTGCTTGGAGCCGCCGCGCCCGCGCGCGCTCTCGCCGTTGGAGAGCCGGGCCTCCACCTCGAATTCCGGGCGGTGCGCGGGGCCGGAGCGCGAGAGGGCCGTATAGGCCGGCAGGCCGAGCGCGCGCGCCTGGCTCCAGTGCTGCAGGCGGGTGCGGGCGTCCGGGCGGGCCTCGGGCGCGCGCTCCAGCAGCGGCTGCCAGTGGCGGAGCACGAAGCGGCGCGCGGCCTCCAGCCCGCCATCGAGGAAGAGCGCAGCGATCACCGCCTCGCAGGCGTCGGCGGCGGAGGTGGCGGCCGCGCGGCGCCGGTTGGGGCCGTCGTCGGGCGCGCGGGCGAGCGCCTCGCCGAGGCCGATGCGAAGCGCCACCTCGGCCAGCGTCTCGCGGCGCACCTGGGCGGCGAGGCGCTCGGAGAGCGCGCCCTCGTCGATGTCGGGGAAGCGCGCCAGCAGCGCCTCGGCGACGATCAGCGCCAGCACCCGGTCGCCGAGGAACTCCAGCCGCTCGAAGTCGCGCCCGCCGCCGGCGCGGCCGGACGCGCTCGGATGGGTCAGCGCCTGGCGGAGCAGGCGAGGATCGGCGAACTCATGGCCGAGGGCGTCGCGGAAGCGCTCGTTCACGGGCCGATGGCGTCGAAGATGCGCCCCCAGCGCACGCCGGTCGGATATTTCCAGAGTTCCCAGAAGCTGGTGTCGTGGTGGAGCGAGAAGAACAGGAACTCGGCCCGGCCGACGAAATTCTCCGCCGGGATGAAGCCGACATGGTTGGGGAAGCGGCTGTCGGTGGAGTTGTCGCGATTGTCGCCCATGGCGAAATAGTGGCCCTCGGGCACGCGATAGACGGGGGTGTTGTCGGCGGGTCCGGAATCGCTCTCTTCCAGGATCTCGTAGGAGCGCCCGTTGGGCAGCGTCTCGCGGAAGCGCATGGCGCGGCGCTGCGAGCCGTATTTGTCATGGTAGCCGACGGGGCCGATGCGGCTGCGCGGCACCAGAGCGCCGTTGATGTGCAGGCGCCCGCTGCGCATCTGGATGCTGTCGCCCGGCAGGCCGACGACGCGCTTCACGAAGTCGATATTGGGGGCGACGGGGTTCTTGAACACGGCGACGTCGCCGCGCTCCGGCCCCTCGCCGAACAGCCGCCCGGGGCCGGGGATGAGCGGCAGGCTGAGCGGCAGCGAGTGGCGGCTGTAGCCATAGGAGAATTTGGAGACGAACAGGAAGTCGCCGATCAGCAGGGTCTGCAGCATGGAGCCGGAGGGGATGGTGAACGGCTCGTAGAGGAAACTGCGAATGCCAAGGGCGATCAGACCGGCATAGACGATGGTCTTGACGGTTTCTTTCACGGGCGGGGGAACACCTGAAGCCGAGCCGGACGGCGCCGCGCCGCCGGTGCAGGGGAAGCCCCGATACAACCCCCGCCCCACCCCCCTGTCAAGCGCAACCGAATGCCGCGCCGGAGGCCGGGTAGGGCAGGGGATGGGGGCGGGGCGGCTCACCCGGAGCGCTTGAGCGGCCCCTTCCCGATCGCCGCCTCGATGCGATTAGTCAGCTTCTCCCGAAGCTCCTCTGGCGTTTCCCAAACGATATGGTTATATTGCCGCGTATCGAAGTGAACCTTCCCCAAGGCATCCGCTCGACATGTGAAGATGACCGGTATTCCAAGACCATGCGCAAAGCCTGCCTCGTAATAGACGCCACCGCGAGCTCCGCTATCGCCTTGCGTGAAGTCCGCTACCACGAAACGAGCCTTCCGGATTTCCGCAATGATCTGATCATCGATCTTGCCGACATGCTCCTGTTGGTCCACTCGTACAGGTCTATAGCCGGCATTACGGATGCCTGGATCAATTCCCTCGATCCAAGCTAGATCCATTGCCTTATCGAACCACATTGCAACAAAAGCGTCTGACGAGTCAATTTTGACGTTCCCGAGATTATTCAACTTTTCGTGTCCTTCGATGGTTAATTTGCTATGCGGAATTCTCGTATGGCGGGCATCTCTAACAGTTTCAATCCATCCTCTCTCTTTGAGATAATCTATATAAAATCTCAATTCTACAATTACATCGGGCGTTATATATTTAGCGTCTGACTCAATATAAGAAAGTGGCAGTTGACGCTCGCGATCTGAGATCGAGTGATGTTGATCCGGATTTGTAATAAGGTGACCAGGAAAACGTACGCGGTCACCAAAATATCTCAAGAGATTGTCAGCCCTCTTGCTTACAGTTAAACGATGCCGGGTTGCCACGCTATCCACAATTTTAGCATCAATTTCAGGCAGATGAGCGCCAAACCTTCTTTGCTCAACTAGCCATGATGTCAATTTAGCTTTCTCAAGATTGTTAAGATTGGAAATCATAGATTCGGCTGAGCCAGTTATAAAGTATTCACCGCCGGCGCGGGGTGAATCGATCCGGCGCCCACATCGTTCTGTGTGAGTTTCATATGCAACCGTTCCCCATATGGGGCAACTTGTGTTTTCACTCACCTTTTTGTCCAGATTTCTGGGCTGTTAACATTTCTACAACCTTCCTTATCGTATCGAGCACAACTTTCCGTCGACCATATGTCATCGATGCTTATCAACCAAGCATTAGGGCGTATCTTCACTTTCCCAACCGGGACCGATATGTCGTGGGGTGTATCTTACGTAATCGCGGCTTATCGCTGCGTGCTTGGCGCGCAGGTCTCGGAAGATCGCCGCTACATCGTAATTGAAGCGCGCCGCGTGCTCGTCCCGGACAGCTCGCAACTCGGCGATGATGGGGTCAGATTCTGTCGTCTTCATGATCGCTCTCCACAAGCTCGTTGGGTGTGCAGATGACCGGAGGCGAAAAGCCCGCCTCTCTGCAGACACGATCGATTCTGGACCGCATCGTAGCGTTGGCAATGTGCTTGAAGTTCCACGTTACCAGATAATCGACGCGATGCGCCGCCGCAAGCGCGATATGAGCGGCGTCGTCGGCCGCCTCGCGCGGCACGGCTTGGCGTTCGAGCAGCAGATCGGTCAGCCTCTCGGCCGCGTCGGTGATATCCAGGAGCATGAGGGGAGCGAGCGCTTCGAGCCGGGCTTTGGCTGCCGCGGCGTTGCCCGCGCCCGCTTCCGTTACGACAAGGGTCGAGACGACGAGCGCGAACCTCTCGGACGCGTCGCGCCACCAGTCGCGTGTGATCTCCTGATATGCGGCGACCACCAGATCGCGCGACGGCCGCCCCGTCAGGTAGCTGACGACCGACGTTTCGACATAGACGACAGGTTTCGTCAACTCCGCCATGCGCTGAAACCCAGCTCGACTTCAGGCTCGTCCGGCGGCGCGACAAGCAGAATTGCCGCAACCCTCCGCGCCACATCCGCGAAGTGCTGCACCTCCTCCGGGGTGAGGGGGCGGGCGAGGAGGGGGCGCTCGCGATAGGAGAGCCATTTCTTGAGGACGCGATAGCCGCCGAGCTTGTAGCGCCAGACGGCGGCGGGGATGTTGCGCCAGTGCGCGTTGGCGTTCAGATAGACGTCGAAGGCGGTGTCGCCGAGAGCGGGCAGGGCGTCTCCCAGCGCGGCGCGCTCCTCTGCGGTGAAGGCCCGCTCGATAGCGCGGCCCTGGCCGGGCATGACGGCCTCGCCGGGGCCGAGCCGGCCCCAGCCGGCGGTGACGGCGAAGTCGTCGCCCGCCATGTTGCGCCCGCTGAGCGTTGCGGGCACGGCGATAGCGGCGCTGGCGGGGTCGATGGGCGGATGGGTGACGCCCGGAACCGGCGCGTCGGCGTCGAGCAGCGCCGCCAGCCGGCGCCCGCGCGCGGCCGACCGGGCGAGTTCCGCCGCCGCATCCGCCGCCCGTCCCTCCGGCCAGCCGGGCAGCGGAATGCGCGGCCAGCCCATGCGCAGCCCGCCGGCGTTGGCCTCCCGATATGCGGGGTCGTGCAGCACGGCGAGCGCATGGTGGAACAGGTCCTCCACGCCGAGGCCCAGACAGTCGAGCCAGCGCCTGGCCTTGCCCGACAGATTGGCGTGGCGCGCCACCGCGCCGTTCTCCGCAGCGCACAGCCGGATGGGGAAATAGCTCGACAGCCCGTTGCCGAAATTGTCCGCCATATGGCGGACTACGGAACCGCGCGAGAAATCGTCCTTCGTTTCCCGTTCGCGGGCCTCCAGCCACAGATTGCCCTCGAACACATGCGGGCGGTATTCCGCGCGCTTTTCGTCGAGCAGCTTGGTGTCCCGCTCCCAATAGAGCCATCGCGTGTCGAAGGGCCGGTAGGCGAAGCGGATGAAGCCGGACGGGTCCGGCCCGCCGCGCTTCAGCAGGGCGTCGCGCACCGCGCGGGCATCGAAGCGCTTCGCCCTTCTCATCGCCGAGGGATAGCGCCGGGCGATCTCCTCATGGCTTAGAGCGGGGTCGAAATAATCCGCGATCCGCGCCTTCAGCCGGTCGAGGTCGATGTCCACCAGAAAGCCGTCGCGGCTGGTCTTCACGCCCGGAAACGAGGCCGGAAACAGCTCCGGCAGCGACGGCCAGTCGAACCAGCCGGGGCTGACCGCCGCCTCCGCGAAGGGCAGGCCGAGCGGCAGGGCGGGCGCGAGCGCGTCATAGAGCGCCTCCGGGTCCGCCTCGGCGGTCGCGAGCAGTTCCGCCCGCTTCGTCTGTCCCCAGAGCTGGCGGAGGCCGACGGCGCGGGCCGGCGCATGGTCGCCCTTGCGCACCAGGGTTGCGATCGCCGTGCCGACCTGGATGCCGATCGGGTCTTCCTCGGTCGAGAACACGCTCGGGTCCGGCGAGCCGTCCGGCGCGATCTTGCCGGTCTTGTATTTGTCGCCGTTCAGGCAGTCGATGCGCACCGCGTCGAACGCCTCCAGATAGCGCTCGCGCATTCCCGTAAAGGAGAGGCCGTCCAGCCAGGAATAGTTCGAGATGAAACAGACCACGCCGCGCCCGGTGATCTCCGCGATGCGCCGCTCCGCCATGCGGAAGAAGCGCACATAGAGGTCGTTCAGCCCCTGGCCCTCGGGCCGGCGCACGCGGCGGGTCGTGCGGTAGGCGGTGGAGAGTTCGCGCTCCTCATCGACCGCCACGCCGGCAAAGCCGTTATAGGGCGGGTTGCCGAGGATCACGAGGATGGGCCGGGCCTGTTTCACCTCCTCGGCCCGGTCGCGCTCCTCCTCCAGTTCGGGGAAGGGCAGGGTTCCGGTCGTGCGCTCTTCCCAGCCGGTGAGCGCGTTGGTGAGGAACACGCCGGCGCGCTCGCCGCCGTCTTCGGCAAGCGGCGCGTCGAGGGCCTGCATGGCGAGGCCCACCTGCAAATGCGCCACCGCGAAGGGCGCCGGCATGATCTCGAAACCGAACACGCGCTGGAGCGCCGCCTGCTTCACCCGCGCCCCGGCGAGCGCGCCCAGGCCCCGGTCCCGAAGGTTGGCGGCGATGCGGCGCAGCACCTCGGCCAGGAAGGCCCCGGTGCCGCAGCAGGGGTCCAGCACATAGACATTCTCCGCCGCCAGCCCGTCGGCGATGCCGAGATCGTCCTTCAGCGCCCGATCGACCCGCGCCACCATGTAGCGCACCACTTCCGATGGCGTGTACCAGACGCCCAGCTGCTTGCGCAGCGCCGGGTCGAAAGCCTGCAGAAAAGGCTCGTAGAAATAGGGCACCGCCTCGCCCTCGGCGAAGCGGGCGAAGAAGGCCGGGCGGTCCACCCGGTCGAGCGCCGCGGCCGTCCAGTCCAGCAGCTCCACCAGGCCGAGCGGCTGCAGCCGGCCGGGGTCCGACAATTGCTGGAACAGCGCCCGCAGCACCGGCGCGCGCAGATGCCAGACCGCCTCGCGCCAGCGGAACGCTCCGACGGGCGGCGGACGCTGGCGCGCCCACAGCACCCAGGCGGAGAAGACGCCGTAGAACAGCGTCTGCACCAGGGTGGAGCGGAAGAAGCGCGCGCCTTCCTCGCGCTCGAAACGCACGCCGAGCGCCGCCTCAAGGGCCTGGCGCAGCGCGCCGAGCGCCGGCGCGTCGCCCGCCGCCTCGACCCGCGCCAGCCCGTCGCGCGCATAGGAGGCCAGCAGCCGCGCCAGGTCGCCCGGCTCCGCCAGCGCCGCCCGGTGCGAGAGCGCGCGGGTGAGATATTCGCCGAGCGCCGCGCCCTTCTCGCGCGCGAAGGCGCGCGGGCGCTCCAGCTTCGCGTGGAACGCCTCGGCGCTCTCCGCCAGCCGGAAGGTCTCCAGCTTCGCCGCGCGCCCGGCCCCGTCCTCGCCCAGCAGCACGAAGTCGCGCAGATTGGTCGCCAGCACCAGCCGGTAGCGGCCCCAATAGCGGCTCGCCTGCGCGCTCCCGGCCGTGACGAAGGCGTCCTCCTCGACGGGTTTGACCTCGACCACGCCGCGATCGGGAAGCCCGCGCTCGCTCACGCCCCCCTTGCGGACCTGCCGCGCCGCATAGAGGCCGAAATCGGGATGGCCCGCGCCCCGGTCCGCGAGTTCCTGCACGGCGTGCACCTTCGGCTTCAGCGTCTCGCCGACTGCATTCAGCAGGCGGTCGAGCGCGGCGTAGCCGGAGCGCTCCGCCGTCGCGCCGCCGGAGGCGCGGATGCGGCGCAGATGCTCGAAATAGGCTTCCGCCGCCGCCTGCAAGGTCGCTATGTGGCCGGTCACGGCTCCGCCCCCGGCAGGGCGGTGATGATGACCAGGGCGTGGGCGAGCGGGGGTTCGTCGGTGATCGTGAGGTCGATGCGGGCGTGGCTGTCGGGCGGCAGCAGGGCGGCCAGGCGCCGGGCGGCCCCGCCGGTCAGCGCCAGCGTCGGGCGCCCGCCGGGCAGGTTGACCACGCCCATGTCGCGCCAATAGACGCCCTGGCGCAGGCCTGTGCCGAGCGCCTTGGAGCAGGCCTCCTTGGCGGCGAAGCGCCGCGCATAGCTGGCGGCGCGCTGCGTGCGGCGTTCCGAGCGCCGCTGCTCGGTCTCGGTGAAGACGCGGTGGACGAAGCGGTCTCCGAAGCGGGCCAGCGTGCGCTCGATGCGGGTGATGTCGATCAGGTCGCTGCCGATGCCGACGATCATTGCGCGCGGTCCATCGCCGCGCGCATCCGGCGCACGGCCTCGACCAGCCCGACGAAGATGGCCTCGCCCACCAGGAAATGGCCGATATTGAGCTCGGCCACCTGCGGAATGGCGGCGATCGGACCCACCGTCTCATAGGTCAGCCCATGGCCGGCATGGCATTCCAGCCCGAGCTCGGCCGCGAGCGCGGCCGCGCGGCGGATGCGCGCCAGCTCCGCCGCGCGCGCCTTTCCCTCGAGCTCGCAATAGCGCCCGGTATGCAGCTCCACCACCGGCGCGCCGAGCGCAATTGCGGCCCGCAACTGCGCCGGCTCCGGCTCGATGAACAGCGAGACGCGCACGCCCGCGGCAGCGAGCGCCGCCACATGGGGGCCGAGCCGGTCCGCCTGGCCGGCGGCGTCCAGCCCGCCCTCGGTGGTCAGCTCCTCGCGCCGCTCCGGCACCAGGCAGGCGGCGTGCGGGCGAAGCTCCGAGGCGAGCGCGACCATGGCGTCGGTCGCCGCCATCTCGAAATTGAGCGGCGCGGTCAGCGCCCGCTTCAGCCGGCGCATGTCGTCGTCGCGAATATGGCGGCGGTCCTCGCGCAGATGCGCGGTAATGCCGTCCGCCCCGGCCTCCTCGGCCAGCAGCGCCGCCCGCACCGGGTCGGGATAGCCCGCGCCGCGCGCATTGCGCACGGTCGCCACATGATCGACATTCACGCCCAGTCTCGGCCGCCTCATCACGCCTCCACTTTCGGCTCGCGCGCGCTCCGGGCCCGCGCGATGCGCCCGCGCCGGCGGCGCTGATAGGCGCTCACCAGCGGGGCCAGCAAGGCGAAGAACAGGCCCCAGGCGAGCGCGCCCAGCACCACGCCGCCCACGGTCATGGTCAGCAGCAACGGCTGCGCGGCCTCCAGGAACTCGCCGAAGCGCAGGTCCAGCCCGGCCTCGAAAGCGCGGCCCCAGCGGCTGGCGAAATGAACGCCCTCGGGTTCGAGGCCGAACCAGGAGCCGAGCTCGTAGCTGCCGAGCCAGATGAACGGGAAGGTCCAGGGGTTGCCGATAATCGTGCCGATGGCCGAGGCCAGCACATTGGAGCGCGTGGCGAGCGCGAAGCTGGCCGCCAGCACGAAATGCAGGCCCGGAACGGGCAGGAAGGAGGCGAACACGCCCCAGGAGAAGCCCGCCGCCAGCGCATAGGGCGTGCCCGGAATGCGGCTGACGCGCATCGCCAGATAGCGCCAGGCGCGGCCCCAGCCGCCCGCCGGCCAGAGCCAGGCGCTGACTTTCGCCGGCAGTCCGCGCCGCCGCTTGCGTCCGAGGATCGCCATCGCGTTCAGCGCCTGGCCCGCTGGACCGCGGCGATCTCGGGCCGGACGCGGAGCGCGACCATGATGGCGTCGAGATGGCGGGTGTCGCTGACTTCGACGTCGATCAGCATGTCGAAGAAGTCGGTCTGGCGGCTGACGAATTTCAGGTTCGAGATATTCGCTCCGTTGCTGGCGATCAGCGCGGTGAGGCCGGCGAGCGCGCCCGGCTTGTTGGCGATCGTCACCCGCATCCGCCCGACATGGCCCGGCCGCTCCAGGTCCGGCTCGTCCTCCCAGTCCAGCTCGATCCAGCGTTCGGGCGTGTGCGAGAAGCTCTCGAGCGTCAGGCAATCGCTGGTGTGGACGGTGACGCCCTTGCCGGTGGTGATGATGCCGACGATGGAATCCCCCGGGATCGGGTGGCAGCAGCGGGCGAAATGCGTGGCGAGGTCCGGCATCAGGCCGCGCACCAGCAGCGGCCGGCTCTCCGCCTGGCGCCGCCGCCGGCTGCGCTCGATCGACACCACCGCGTCGCTGTCGGCGTCTCCGACGGCCTCGGGATGGAGCGCTTTGACGATTTCCAGCGCCGCGATGCGCCCGTCGCCGACGATCGCCAGCAGGTCCTCGACCGAATCGTGCCCCCGGGCGGCGGCGACCGGGGCCAGCTGGCGCTCGCTCCAGCTGTGGCCGCGCGCGCGCATCTCGCTATCGACCAGCTTGCGCCCCAGCCGCAGAAATTCCTCGCGCCGCAGCAGCCGCTCGTGCCGGCGAATGCGCGCCCTCGCCTTGCCGGTCTTGACGAAACGGTCCCATTCCGGCGTCACGCGCAGGCTCTTCGCGGTCACGATCTCCACCTGGTCGCCATTGCGCAGCGGCGTGCGCAGCGGCACCTGGCGCCCGTTCACCCGCGCCCCGGCGCAGCGGTCGCCGACCTCGGAGTGGATCGCATAGGCGAAATCGACCGGCGTCGCCCCGTTGGGCAGCGCCTTCAGATCGCCCTTGGGCGTGAAGCAGAACACCTGGTCGGTGAACAGCTGCATCTTGGTGTGGGAGAGGAACTCCTCCGGGCTGGAGGCGTTGTCCAGAATCTCCAGGAAGGGGCGCACCCACTGATAGTGCTCGTCCTGCAGCTCCTTGCTGCGGCCCTGCTTGTAGAGCCAGTGGGCGGCGACGCCATGCTCGGCGCGCTCATGCATCTCGCGGGTGCGGATCTGCACCTCGATGCGGTATAGGTCGGGGCCGACCAGCTCGGTGTGCAGCGAGCGGTAGCCGTTCTCCTTCGGGTTGGAGAGATAGTCCTTGAAGCGCCCGGGCACGACCCGGTAGGCGGCGTGCAGATGGCCGAGCGCCTCGTAGCATTGCGGCTGGGTCTCGACGACGACGCGGAAGGCCATGATGTCGGAAATCTGCTCCAGCGCCACATTCTTGCGCTGCATCTTGGTCCAGATGGAGTGCGGGCGCTTGCGCCGCCCGGTGATCTCCGCCTCCAGCCCGGCCTCGGCGAGCGCGCCCCGAAGCGCGGCGATGATTTCCCCGACCTGGTCGCCGCCCTGCTCGTTCAGGAACTGGAGCCGCTGCACGATGGAGGCGCGCGCCTCCGGCTGCAGCGCCTCGAAGGCGCGATCCTCCAGGTCCTCCTTCCAGTCCTGCATGCCGATGCGCTCGGCCAGCGGCACATAGATCTCCAGCGTCTCGGCCGCCACCCGGCGGCGCTTCTCCACGCTGGCGACGAAATGCAGCGTGCGCATATTGTGCAGCCGGTCGGCGAGCTTGACCAGCAGAACGCGGATATCCTCCGAGGTGGCGAGCACCAGCTTGCGCAGATTCTCCGCCTGGCGCGTGTGGGCCGACTGGCTTTCCAGCTTGGAGAGTTTGGTCACGCCATCGACCAGGCGGGCGACCTCGCCGCCGAACATGCGCCGGATGTCGGCGAGCGTGGTGTCGGTGTCCTCCACCGTGTCGTGCAGCAGCGCGGTGATGATCGAGGCGCTGTCGAGCTTGATGCCGGCGAGCAGGCCGGCGACCTCCAGCGGGTGGGAGATATAGGGGTCGCCCGAGGCGCGAACCTGGTTGCCATGCTGGATCATGGCATAGACATAGGCGCGGTTGATCAGCAGCTCGTCGGCGTTCGGGTCGTAGGCCTTGACCCGCTCGACCAGCTCATATTGCCGGATCATGGCGCGACCCGGCCGGTGCGCGCGCGGAACCGCCGGCGGGCCGCCCGGAGCAGGCGCTTCGGTCGGGCGGCGGCGCGGGTCAGTCCAGTTCGCCGGTCTGGAGCTCACCGCCCTGCTGAGCCATCGCTTGCAGCAGCGAAGCGAGGTCGAGATCGTCCTCGACCGGACCGTCGGTCTGCTCGCCGCCGTCGGGCGCCGGCAACAGGTCCAGCGCCTCGGCGGACTCGTCCTCTTCCTGGCGGTGGCGCAGCAGGCGGCTCACCTGGCCTTCCTGCAGCTCCTCCAGGGGCACGGTCTCGTCCGCGATCTCGCGCAGCGCCACCACGGAGTTCTTGTCATTGTCGCGGTCGAGCGTGAGCTCGGCGCCCCCGGAAATGTCGCGCGAGCGCTGCGCCGCCAGCATGACCAGGTCGAATCGGTTGGGAACCTTGAGGACGCAGTCCTCGACAGTGACGCGCGCCATGAATTTCCACTCGCTTGAGGCAGATCCGAAGAGCGCGCGGACGATACTCCGAACCGGCCCCCAAATGCAAGCGCCTCCGAAACCATGCACAGGGGACCAAAGGCGCTCCGACTGAACGACCGGCCCCTTGGCCAGACGCTCCGGCGCGGCGCCGGAGCGTCTGGCTGGGCAGCGGTCAAACGATCAGAAGCGCAGCTTCAGACCGCCGACCAGGGCGTGTTGCGGCTTGCCGTCGGCGACGACGCCGACATAGCCGAGCCGGAAGCTGAACCCATCATCGTCCGCCGCCTCCAGACCGGCGCCGATCGCCAGCACGGTCTGGGGCGCATCGGCCAGATGGGCCTGGCTCGAGGTGGTGACGACGCCGAGGCGGTCGGACTGCTTCACTGTGAAGCTGTCCGAGCTCGTCTGGGCGCGCATCGCGGTCAGTTTAAGTGACGGCCGCAATTTCAGGTTCTGCGGTCCGTCCCGCCAGCCGGAGGCCAGCGCCAGCCCGGCCTTCCAGCCGTGGTAGCGCTGCATGACGCCCGGGATGGCGGCGTGGAACACCAGGCCATCGGCGCGATAGCCGTCCTGCCGGAGCTCGCCTGCGAAAAACTCCGCGCTTGGCGTCAGCGTGAGGCCGCGGCCAAGCGCGACGTCGACGCCTGCGCCTAGGCGAAGGTCGGTCTGCGTCGCCTCGAACTGGCCCTGCAAAGCGCCGCCCAGCGCCCTGTTGTCGAAGGCCGTATCGGCGCGCCAGTCCGCCCGCGTGACGCCGAAGCCAGCGAACATGGCGTCGTCTCGCCAAGAGGTTCGAAGGCCATAGCGTCCCCCGCTCAGGCTGAGCGCGCCGAACTCGTGCGACTGTCGGGCCGTGAATTCCGGCGCAAGGACGACGCCGAGCGCGAAGCCGTCGCCAACCGCTACATCCATGCCAAGCTCGGCGCCGCTCGCCGGAATGGCGGTCGATTGGCTGAGGTTGCGGCTCCAGAACTGCGACTCGCCAACCGACGCCTGGACGAAGCCGGGTCGGGGTCGACCGTATAGCGCTGGCTGGGTATCCGTCGGTCCGAAGTCGAGGAAAGACAGCAGCAGGGCCAGCACGCCACCTCCGACCAGCAGCCCGGCAGCGCCACCTCCGCCACCGCCGGAACCGCCGCCGCTGCCGGCGGGAGGCGTCGGGGTGACCGGTGTCGTGAGTTGGATCTGGCCGGGCGTCCCGGAAACGGTCGTCTGGCCAGGAGTGCCGTCGGAGTTGATCGCGCCCGTTCCGAGATCGGTTTCGCCACCGGAGCCGCCTTCGGTCCGATATTGGATACTCGTTCCGCCCAGAGTGGTTCCAGATCCCCAGAGCCCGGCGGTCATCTGCTCTGCTGTCGCGCTGGCGTCCCCGCCGTTTTGCAGCCAGACCGTGACGTCAGTGTCGGCGCCCTGGTCGTCCTTGGCCGTAACGCCGCCGCCGGCCGTTATCTTCGGCAGCAGCAACGCGCCATTGCCGCCGGCGGTCGCGACGACGCTGAGACGGCCGCTGTCGTCAACCGTCATCGTGCCGTTCTGGCCGAGATCGAAATGGCCCTGGACGATCAGCGTGCCTTCCTCGATCACGGCGCTGCTGCCGGAGAAGCTGACGTCCCGGACCAGCGCTCCGCCCGGGCCGCGCTTGTAGAGCGATTCGAGGCTCGTGATTGCGCCGCTGACAACCGCCCCGGGCGACGTGTCGGTGGACTCGGCTATGTTGAGGTCCAACCGGTCTTGACCGGAGCCAAAGTCAATGTCGCCATTTACGAGACCGCCGCCCTCCAGGATCAACTGGTCGTCGCCACTGTCCATGTCGATATTGCCATGCACGACGCTATCGCTGATGGTGAATACATCGGCCGCGTCGCTGAAGGTCACGCGCCCGGTGAGCGTGCTGTCGTTCAGCAGGTTCACCTTTGTCGGTCCGCCGACGCGCAGCGCTTGCGGCGCCGTGACGGAGGCCCCGTTGCGGATGGTCGCCTCGACGCCGCCTTCGAGACTCCTGGCGAAAATGCCGACGCCGTCCTGGAGGTCATCCGTCTCCGAGTCGTAGCTCGCCGTGACAGAGCCGCCATCGATCATGACTGTGGCCTTGCCGTCGCCGTAGGTGGTGGCCTGAATGCCGCGCGCATGGGCGCCGGTGACGATGATCGAGCCCGAATTGTGCAGGGTGACATCGCCGGCGTTGGTAATGCTTGTCCCGTCCGTCGAGACGAAGCCGCCGGCAATCCCGAAGGCGCTTTCCAACTCCGGGCCGCCCGGGCCATGGCCTCCGGATGTCCGGATCACGCCGTCGTTTCGCACCTCGATCGAACCACGAGCATGCTCCGTGCGCGGCGGGCCACCGGCATTCAGGATGATGATGCCGCTCATGCCGCCGGAGCCGTCTCCCGTCGTCGAGATCGAGGCTCCTTCCTCATTATAGACCTCTATCCGGTTCATGTTTTCGTTCAGGCCGCGTTGCAGGCCAAGCCCGAGCACTGCATCGGCGTTTTGCCCTGTGGTGACGACCGTGCCGCGGTTGCCGACTTCCACCGTCGCCGGCGGCCCGGCGTTGTCGGCTTCGATTTGCGCCAGCATTCCGAAAGCGCGGTCGCCAGAGGTCTCGACAACGCCTTCCCTGTCATTCAGAACCATAGCGCTGCCGGTGGTAGATTCGGCGTAGAGCGCTCTCGACCCTTGAGTGCTGCTTCCGGGTAGGCTGTCGCTCGAACCGCCGGTGGTGACGACCCGCCCCCGGTTGGTGATTGAGGCCCACCCGGAGACCGAGTAGGCGGCCGCGCCGTAGGAGACTGTGCCCTCCGTTCGGATGAAGCCTTCATTGACGACTGTCGCGAAGCCGGCTTCCGACCATGAGACCTGACCGGCGCTCGTGCGCCAGCGGTCGTCCGAGCCATCCCCATCGCTGTCGTAAACGGTGACATCGCCGGTGACCGTTATGTTGCCGCGATTTTCCGAGACCGAATCTCCACTCGTGCCAGTTTCGGAGTTCAACGGGGCGGATGCGAGCAGGCCGAAGCTGCCCTCGCCTTCTGCGACGATCCTGCCAGTGTTGATGGCTGTGGCCAGCGCTGAGCCACCGCCGGAATATGCGATCACTCCGAAGGTTCTTTCGCCATTGTCGGCATCGCCACTCACCGTGATGGACCCGGAATTGACCGCCCGCGCTTCGGGCACAGCGTTCGCAGCTTGGGAGCCGTCCGCTTGACTGTCGGAACGAACGAACAGACCGTGGCCTCGAGCTCCACCCACGGTGATCTTTCCGCTATTTTCCCATTCGAGGCGACCCCGGTGGCGGATGTCTTCGCTCGTGGCGTATATGCCCTTGGTGCCCGTTCCCTCGCCGCTGATCGTCGCGAAGGAAACGAACTTCAAATTCTCATCTTCTTGCCCGGGCTCCAGATCGGAAAGGATATACCGGATCCCGTCCTTTTCCGATTTGAATAGTCCGCCGGTGATGACCATCTCACCGTCTTCGTTATCGTCGAGGCGCAGATTGACGTAAGCAATATGGGGATCGGAAACGTCGATGACGAGACGACGAGTCGTGGCCGGATCCGGATAGTTGCTGGCGGCTTCGAGATCGACAAACGTTAACGTAGCGGCGTCGGCGGTGCTGGTGCAAACCGTCCGGGCGTCCGTGTCCGTGCTCGCCGTTCCGGCCCTCCAGGTCCCGTCCTCGACAAGTGTGCCCTGCGTCCAGCTGGCGCAGGTGACCGCGCCCCGGACTGGCTGGACCGACGCCATCGTCAGCCCGATCGCCAGCAGGCCCACGCCCATGACCGCGCCTGTGGCGGCTCCTGCTCGACGACGTTCCTTGCCTGAGCGGCAAAGGTGATATGGTTTGCAATGCAACATGGCGTGCTTGCCCTCTCTCGACTGTCAACTCGTCGCAGCTTGAGCAGGAAACGGCCGGGGGATCAAATCGTTGTCTTTCCTTTTTGTAAGCTTGCTTTCTTGGGTGAATTGGCGGCCCTCGCCCGACCCGAATCCGAGCGTGGGGGTTCCGCCGCGCGACGGTGTCTCGGCACGGCAGTCGTCTTCGAGCCCATCGAGCAGCGGCGCGGGCGGGCTTGGGGAGTAAAGTCGGCGTTCCATGCGGCGCGTTTGTGCGGGAGTTGCGGTCGTACCCCTTGAAGCGAATGGCGTCGTATCGTTTCGACGAGGATCATCGACCCATTCGAATAGCCTGAAAAACTTACCTACCTCGCGCCTCCGACACTCGGATCTGGCCCGGCGGCGCGAATCAGAAATGTCATCATATCTTCAAAGGCGATTCCACCGCGCCCCGGATTCGGCGTGCGGCCGCTCCAGTTCCAGCGCCGCCCAGCCCTCCAGCCGGCGGGTCCGGCGGCAGCGCAGCCCGTGGCGGCGGAAGGCGAGGCGGAGGGGGGCGGCCTGGCCTTCCAGAATGCCGGAGACGACCAGCCGCCCGCCGGGAGCGAGCCTCTGGGCGAGCGCCGGGGCGAGGCGGAGCAGCGGGCGCAGCAGCAGGTTGGCGAGGATCAGATCGTAGCGCCCGGCGAGCGCGGGATGGGCGAGGCCGTCGCTTCGCACCGCGCGGAGCCGGAGGCCGTTCCGGCGCGCATTCAGCCGAAACAGCGCCACCGCCGCCGGGTCGATGTCGGCGGCCAGCACCTCCGCGCCCGGCCAGAGCCGGGCGGCGGCGAAAGCCAGAATGCCGGTGCCCGCGCCCAGGTCCAGCACCCGGCGCGGCCGCACCGGCCGGCGCGAGCGCCGGTCGAGCGCCGCCAGGCAAGCCGCCGTGGTGGCGTGCGCGCCGGTGCCGAAGGCGGTCGCGGCGTCGATACGCAGCCGCAGCCGCACCGGCGGCGGAACCGCCCCCGATTCGTGCACCGCGAGGCGCCCGATGCGCCGGGGCGGCAGCGCCCGCCGGCTCTCGGCGGCCCAGTCGCGATCCGCCAGCGGCGCGGTCTCGGGGGCGGGCAGGCCCTCGCGGGCCGCGCGCGCCGCCAGGCAGGCGGCATCCGGCGGCGCGCCCGCGACGCCCTCCACCACGCACACCTCCGCCAGCCAGAGCTCGTCGGTCCAGCCGGCCGCCGGCGGGCGCGCGGCCGCGCTCAGCTCCAGCACCGAAATCGCCTCCGCCCAGCCCTCCAGCACGCGCTCGGCGGCGGCGGTCTCCGCCTCCGGGACCGTCAGCCAGGCGCGCCAGAGCTGGCTCAAAAGTCGATGCAGCGCCCGCCGATCTCCCAGTCGCCATAGCGCGTCGGGTCGGGTCGCGCGGGCGCGTCCGCCTCCTCGCCGCCCTCGACACCGGCGGCCGGCGGGGCTTCGGCTTCCGTCTCCGGGGCGCGCGGTTTATGCTGGCGGGGCGGGGCTGGCCTGGACATGGCGCCCTGCATAGCCCATCCCGGACCCCGCCGCCAAGGTCAGCCCATGGCCAGTTACGCCCGCACCGCCGTCCTGCTCGCCGGCCTGACCGGCCTGTTCCTCGCCGCCGGCTATCTGCTGGGCGGGCCGGCCGGCATCGTCATCGCGCTGGTCGTCGCGCTCGCCATGAACGCCTTTGCGTGGTGGAACTCGGACCGGATGCTGCTGCGCATGTATGGCGCGCGCGAGGTCGATGCCCGGAGCGCGCCGGAACTGCACGCCATGGTGCGCCGCCTGGCGGAGCGGGCCGGACTGCCGATGCCGCGCGTCTATATCATGGAGAACGACCAGCCCAACGCCTTCGCCACCGGGCGCAATCCCGAGAACGCCGCCGTCGCCGCCACCAGCGGCCTTTTGCGCGCGCTCGACCGCAAGGAGGTCGAGGGTGTGATGGCGCACGAGCTGGCGCATGTGCGCAATCGCGACACGCTCATCATGACGATCACCGCCACGGTCGCCGGCGCGCTCTCCATGCTGGCGAGCTTCGGGCTGTTCTTCGGCGGCGGGCGCAACAGCCCGCTCGGCTTCGTCGGCGCGATCCTGGTCGCGGTGCTGGCTCCGATCGCCGCCATGCTGGTGCAGATGGCGATCAGCCGCGCGCGCGAATATGAGGCCGACCGGGTGGGGGCGGAGATCTGCGGCGACCCGCTGGCGCTCGCCTCGGCCCTGGAGCGCCTGGAGCGGGGCGCGGCGCGCATCGACAACCATGCCGCCGAGTGCAATCCGGCGACGGCGCATCTGTTTATCGTCAACCCGCTGCACGCGCACAGCGCCGACCGGCTGTTCGCCACCCACCCCGCAACGGCGAACCGGGTGCGGGCGCTCCGCGCCATGGCCGGGGAGGGCGGCGGAGGCCGGGCGCGCCCGGAGGCCAGCACCGCCGCCGCGCCGACCGGCGCATCCTGGATGAAGGGGCCGCGCCGGCGGGGCCCCTGGGCGTGACCGGCCGCGCGGCGCGCGCGCTCGCCCTCGACCTGCTCGCCGATGTGCTGGTGAACGGCCGGCCGCTGCCGCAGCCCGAAAGCGGCAGCGAGGAGACGCGCGCCTTCGCCCGCCGGCTCGCGGCTGTCACGCTCCGCCGGGCGGGCCAGCTGGAGGCGCTGCTGGACCGCTTTCTCGCGCGGCCGCTGCCGCGCCGGGCGGCGCGCACGCGGCTGCTGCTGATGCTGGGTGGGGCGCAATTGCTGTTCGCGGAGGCGCCGGCCCATGCCGCCGTCGATACCGCCGTCGCGCTGGCGGAGCCGGGCATGAAGGGTCTCGTCAACGCCGTGCTGCGCCGCATGGCGCGCGAGGGGCCGGGTCTGCTGGCGGACGATGACGCCGCCCGGTCGAACACCCCGCCCCGGCTCTGGCAGGGCTGGGCGGCGGCCTATGGCGAGAGCGCGGCGCGGGCGATCGCAACCGCCCATCTGGCCGAGCCGCCGCTCGATCTGACGCTCCGCAGCCCGGATGCGCCCGCGCCGGAAGGCCGGCGCCTGCCGACCGGCTCGCTGCGCCTCGCGCGGCCGGGCGCGGTCTCCCGGCTGCCGGGCTTCGCCGAGGGCGGCTGGTGGGTGCAGGACATGGCGGCCGCCCTGCCGGCGCGCATGCTGGGCGGGGTCGGCGGCGAGCGCGTGCTTGACCTCTGCGCCGCGCCCGGCGGCAAGACGGCGCAGCTGGCGGCCGCCGGCGCGCTGGTCACGGCCGTCGATCGCGCCCCGGAGCGGCTCGACCTCGCGCGCGCCAATCTGGCCCGGCTCGGCCTGGCGGCGGAGTGGCTGGAGGCCGACGCGACGGAGTGGCGCCCGGAGCGGCCCTTCCCCGCCGTGCTGCTGGACGCGCCCTGCAGCGCCACCGGCACCGTGCGCCGGCATCCCGACATCCTGCATCGTCGCGCGGCGCGCCGGCTGGATGCGCTTCTGGCCTTGCAGGATCGCCTGCTCGCCGCCGCCGCGCGCGCCACCGCGCCGGGCGGGCGGCTGGTCTATGCCTGCTGCTCGCTGGAGCCGGAGGAGGGGCCGGAGCGCATCGCCGCCTTCCTCGACGCCCATCCCGAATTCGCGCTGGAGCCGGTCACCTTTCCGGCCCTGCCGGAAGCCGCGACGCCGGAAGGCGCGCTGCGCACCCTGCCGAGCTTTCGCGCCGATCTCGGCGGCATGGACGGCTTCTACGCCGCCCGTCTCGTCCGCCGCGCCTGACGCGGCCGGAGCTACAGGCGGTAGATGCGCGCAGCGTTGTCGTGGAACAGCGCCGCCTTCTCGTCGGCGGAATAGCCGGCGGCGAGGCGCTTGAAGGCGTTCCAGAGCACGGTGTAGCTGCAGCTCACCTTCTCGACCGGGAAGTTCGACTCGAACATGCAGCGCTCGACGCCGAAGAGGTCGAGCGTCGCCTCGTAATAGCGCCGGGAGGCGTCCATCAGTTCGGCGCTGGTCGGCGGCCGGGGCCGCTCATGCCAGCCGAAACCGTTGACCTCCATGGCGAGCCCGCCGAGCTTCGCCATGACATTGGGACACTCGGCGAGCGGGGCGACGGCGCGCCGCCACTCCGCGAACGCCTCGTCGGCGCGCCCGGCATAGGGGCCGACGCCGATGGGCCCGCCGAAATGGTCCAGGATGAAGGTCTGGTCCGGGAAGTCGCGCGCCAGCCGGGCGGCTTCCTCCAGCTGCGTGTGATAGCACCAGAGCTCGAAGGTGAGGCCTCTCGGGGCCAGATGGCTGAGGCCCGCGCGGAAGGCGCTGCTGTCATAGAGGCCCGCCGGCGGCTCGGTGCGATGGTTCGGCACCTCCGAGCTCTTGTGCCAGGTGGCGCCGCGCCGGATGCCGCGAAACCGGCCCTGGCCGGCGGCGATCTGCGCGTCCAGCACGGCCGCCGCGCTGTCGCCCCGCTCCAGCCAGGCCGTGCCGACGATGCCCGCCGCCACCCGCGCCGGGCCGTAGCCGCCCGAGGCCGACATGGCCGCAATGCCGTTCACGAACTCGGTCTCGCCGAGCGGGCGCATGTCCACCGGCCCGTCGGCGCGGAACATGGCCCCGCATTCGATGAACACCGTGCTGACCACATTGTGGCCGGTGCTCAGGTCCTCCAGGAACTCGTCCAGCAGATAGCGCGACTGGACATAGCCGGCGCGCGCATCCCAGAGATGGTGGTGCGGGTCGCAGATCGGCAGCTCCGGCTCCAGCGCCTCTTCCACCGTCAGGGCCAGCCAGGCCGCATTCCCGCTCGCCGCCGCCATGTCGCTCTCTCCTTTCCTCCGGGGGTTCGATGCTCGTCCTGCGGCAGTCTAGCCGATGCGGGCGCGGAGTTGCCGGCGCAGCATGTCGATCGGCACCGGCCCCTTGTCGCCCGCCACATGCCAGAAGGTCCAGCCATTGCAGGCGGGCGCGCCCTGCAGGGCGGCGCCGACGGCGTGGATGGAGCCGCGATGATCGGCGGAGATCAGCGTGCCGTCGGCCCGCACCCGGGCGCTCCAGCGCCCGCGCCGGTCGGTCAGCACCTGGCCGACATCGAGCAGCCCCTGCTCGACCAGCGCGCCGAAGGGAATGCGCGGCTCGCTGCGGCGCTCGGCGAGCCGGATGGTCTCGGCGTCCCGCGCCGGCTCGACCCGCCGGATGCGCTCGGCCGCCGCGGCGGCGTAGTCCGGGTCGCGCTCGATGCCGATCCACCGCCGCCCGAGCCGCTTGGCGACCGCGCCGGTGGTGCCCGTGCCGAAGAACGGGTCCAGCACGATGTCGCCCGGCCGGCTCGACGCCAGCACGACGCGATGCAGCAGCGCCTCCGGCTTCTGCGTCGGATGCAGCTTGCTCCCGTCGCGCTTCAGCCGCTCATGGCCGGTGCAGATCGGCAGATGCCAGTCGCTGCGCATTTGCAGGCCGTCGTTCAGCGCCTTGAGCGCGTCATAGTTGAACGCATAGCGCGAGCGCTCGTTATGCGCCGCCCAGATCAGCGTCTCATGCGCGTTGGTGAAGCGCCGGCCGCGAAAGTTGGGCATCGGGTTGGTCTTGCGCCAGACGATTTCGTTCAGCAGCCAGAAGCCGAGGTCCTGCAGCGCCGCGCCCAGCCGGTAGATATTGTGGTAGCTGCCCATGGTCCAGAGCGCGCCGTCGGGCTTCAGCACCCGCCGGGCGGCGGCGAGCCAGGCGCGCGTGAAGGCGTCATAGTCCTCGAGGCTGGCGAAGCGGTCCCAGTCCTCCTCGACGCCGTTCACCCGGCTGTGGTTCGGGCGCCGCAACTCGCCTCGGAGCTGAAGATTGTAGGGCGGGTCCGCGAAGATCAGGTCGATCGACGCTTCCGGCAGCGCCGCCATGGCGGCCAGGCAGTCGCCGCATTCGATATAGTCGGTCTTCAACGGCCCGCATCTCCCCCGCGCATCTTGTGGCCGCCATCCTGGGCCGCGCGTGAGCGGAGGTCAAGAATCTTTTGGAATCAGCGCGTTGGAAACGGGCTTGAATGTGCGCCGGTGATGCGGAGTCGGACCGAGGCGCGCAAGCGCGGCCAGATGCGCCGGCGCGCCGTAGCCGGCGTTGCGCGCCCAACCGTAGCCGGGATGGGCGCGGTCGAGCGCCGCCATGCGCCGGTCGCGCACCGCCTTGGCGAGCACCGAGGCGGCGGCGATCGAGAGCGAGGCGCCGTCGCCGCCCTTGACCGGGCGCACGGGGCAATCCAGTCGGGGGGCGTGGACGCCGTCCACCAGCGCGGCCTCGGGCCGCGTCGGCAGGGCGTCGGCGGCGCGGCGCATGGCGAGCAGGCTCGCCTGCAGGATGTTCAGCCGGTCGATCTCCGCCACCGAGGCCTCGCCGAAGCCGACCTTCACCAGCCGGGCGAGCGTGCAGTAGAGCGCCCGGCAGCGCCGGGGGCCGAGGCGCTTGGAATCGTCGAGGCCGAGCGCCGCCACCGCCGCGCGGTTCTCCGCCGGCACGATGACGGCCGCCGCCAGCACCGGGCCGGCGAGCGCGCCGCGCCCCACCTCGTCCAGCCCGGCGACCGGCCCCGCCCAGCCCTGCTCCAGGCTGAAATCCGGCATGTCAGAGCGCAAGCCCCAGCTGCGCGCCCGGCGGCAGGAAGCGCGTCTCGTCGAGCGGCGGCGGGGCGCGCTCCAGCCCGAAGCGCCGGCGAGCGAGCGCGAAGCGCTGCGAGATCATCTCCGCATAGACGCCCTCGCCCTTCATGCGCTCGTGGAAGCGGCTGCGATAGAGCGGGCCGCCGCGCATGTCGCGCACCCGCGCCAGCACCCGCGCCGCGCGGTCCGGCGCATGGGCCTCCAGCCACTCGCGGAACAGGTCCTTGATCTCCAGCGGCAGGCGCAACAGCGTGTAGCCGGCCGCGCTCGCGCCGGCCTCGGCGGCGGCGGCCAGCACGTCCTCGATCTCATGGTCGTTCAGCGCCGGCAGGATCGGCGCGACATTGACCGAGACCGGCACGCCGGCCTCGCTCAGCCCCGAGACCGCCTCCAGCCGGCGGCGGGGGGCGGCGGCGCGCGGCTCCATGCTGCGCGCGAGGCGCCCGTCCAGCGTCGTGATCGAGACGGTGACATGCGCCAGGCGCTCGCGGGCCATCTCGGCCAGCAGGTCGCGGTCGCGCAGCACCAGCGCCGACTTGGTGGTGATCGACACCGGATGGCGGCAGCGCGCCAGCACCTCCAGAATGCCGCGCATGATGGCGTAGCGCCGCTCGATCGGCTGATAGGCGTCGGTGTTGGCGCCGATCACCAGCAGCCGGCAGCGATAGCCGGGCTTCGCCAGCTCCCGCTCCAGCAGCGCGGGCGCGGTCGGCTTGGCGAACAGGCGGCTCTCGAAGTCGAGGCCGGGCGAGAGGCCGAGCCAGGCATGGCTCGGCCGCGCATAGCAATAGACGCAGCCGTGCTCGCAGCCGCGATAGGGATTGACCGAGCGGTCGAAGCCGAGATCGGGCGAATTGTTGCGCGAGATGATGGTCTTCGGCCGCTCCTCGGTCACCTCGGTGACGAGCGGCGGCGGGGCCTCCTCCACGCTGTCCCAGCCATCGTCGAACGCTTGGCGGCGCTCGCGCTCGTAGCGCCCACTCCGATTGCTGGCGGCCCCGCGCCCTTTCCGAATCGCCTGCATGGGGGAGAGCGTAGCGCAAGAAGCGGAACATATCAAGAAAATTCTTCGCTCCGGGCAGCCGCCCCGTCGCAAGCCGCCCGGCCGCGCCCGGCCGGTTGACCCGGAAAGGCCGGGCGGCCAGATTGCGCGCTCCGGAATAGCTGCGGCAACCGAGACAGAGGCGCGAGCATGAGCTACGAACATATCCTGGTCGAGATCCGGGGAGCGGTCGGCATCGTCACCCTGAACCGCCCCAAGGCGTTGAACGCGCTCTGCGCCGGCCTGATCTCCGAACTGGCCGAGGCGCTCGACGCCTTCGAGGCCGACGAGGCGGTCGGCTGCGTGGTGCTGACCGGCTCCGACAAGGCCTTCGCCGCCGGTGCCGACATCAAGGAAATGCAGCCCAAGAGCTATATGGACGTCTATCTGGAGGACTTCATCACCGTCGGCTGGGAGCGGGTCACCGGCTGCCGCAAGCCGGTGATCGCGGCGGTGGCCGGCTATGCGCTCGGCGGTGGCTGCGAGATGGCGATGATGTGCGACTTCATCATCGCCGCCGAGACGGCGCGCTTCGGCCAGCCGGAGATCAATCTGGGCGCGCTGCCGGGCGGCGGCGGCACACAGCGCCTGGCGCGCTTCATCGGCAAGTCGAAGACCATGGACATGTGCCTGACCGGGCGGATGATGGACGCCGCCGAAGCCGAGCGGTCGGGGCTGGTGAGCCGCGTCGTGCCGGCCGACCGGCTGCTCGACGAGGCGGTGTCGGTCGCCGCCTCGATCGCCGCCAAGTCGCGCCCGACGGTCATGATCGCCAAGGAGTGCGTCAACCGCGCCTATGAAATGCCGCTCGCCGAGGGCGTGCGCTTCGAGCGGCGCATGTTCCACTCCACCTTCGCGACGGAGGACCAGAAGGAGGGCATGGCGGCCTTCATCGAGAAGCGCGAGCCGGTCTTCAAGGGCCGCTGAGCGGCGGGGGAGGGAGCGGAGCGATGAGCGCGGAACAACTGGCGGCGCTGAAGGCGCTGCTGCGCGAGCGCGGCAAGCCGGAGAACCCGACCGTCGCCGAGATGCGCGCGCGCATGGAGGAGATGGGAGACCGCTTTCAGGCCCCGGCGGACGCCGAGGTCGCCGCCGTGAGCGCGGCCGGCTGCCCGGCCGAGTGGGTCGCCGCGCCGGGCGCGGAGGCGGACCGGGCGGTGCTCTATCTGCATGGCGGCGGCTATGTCATCGGCTCCTGCAACACGCATCGCAACCTCGCTTACAACCTGTCGGCGGCCGCCAGGGCGCGGGTGCTGCTGCTGGACTATCGGCTGGCCCCGGAAGCGCCCTTTCCGGCGGCGCTGGACGACGCCGTGGCCGCCTATGGCTGGCTGCTGGATGAGGGCTTTCGGGCGGACCGCCTTTCCATCGGCGGCGATTCGGCCGGCGGCGGGCTGACGGCCGCCACGCTGGTGGCGCTCCGCCAGCGCGGGCAGCCGCTGCCGGCGGCCGGGCTCTGCATCTCGCCCTGGGTCGATATGGAGGGCGTCGGCGCCTCGATGACCGGCAAGCTCGACGACGATCCGCTGCTGAACCAGGACCTGCTGCTCTGGTTCTCGGAGCGCTATCTCGCGGGCGCGGATGCGCGCGCGCCGCTGGCCGCGCCGATCTACGCCGATCTTGCCGGTCTGCCGCCGCTGCTGATCCAGGTCGGCACGGCCGAGGTGCTGCTCGACGATGCGCTGCGGCTCGCGGAGCGCGCGCGCGCCTCCGGCGTGGATGTCAGCCTCGATGTCGCCCATGACATGGTGCATGTCTGGCACCTGTTCCAGCCCGTGCTGGACGAGGCGGGCGAGGCGATCCGGCGGGCCGGGGCGTTTCTGCGCGGACGCATGCGGTGATCGGCCGGAGCCTGCCGCGCCTGGAAGACGCCGCGCTGCTGACCGGGCGCGGGCGGTTCGTCGATGATATCGACTTCGCCGGCCAGGCCTGGGCGCGCTTCCTGCGCTCGCCGCACCCCCATGCGGAGATCGCCGGCATCGACGCGGAGGCCGCCATGGCGGTTCCGGGCGCGATCGCGCTGTTGCGCGAGGAGCTGGAGGTCGGCCCGCTCGACAACCGCTCGCCGGTGCGCCGGCGGGACGGCCGGCCGCTGGAGCCGCCGCCCTTTCCGGCGCTGGCGAGCGAGCGCGTGCGCCATGCGGGCGAGGTCGTGGCGCTCGCTGTGGCGCGCACCGCCGAGGCGGCTGCGGAGATGGTCGAGGCGGTTGCGGTCGATTACCGCCCGCTGCCCGCCGGCGAGGCCGAGCCGCTGTTCGAGTGGGCGTCCGGCGACGCGGCGGCGGTGGAAGCCGCTTTTGCGGCCGCGGCCCACCGGGTGCGGCTTTGCCTGGTCAACAACCGCGTGATGGCCGCGCCGCTGGAAACGCGCGGCGCGCTCGCCGCCTGGGATGCGCGCGAGCGGCGCTTCACCGTCGTCGTCCCGACCCAGGGCGGCACGCCGGTGCAGGAGGCGCTCGCCCGCGCGCTCGGCGTCGCCAGCGCCGATGTCCGCGTGCAGACGCCCGATGTCGGCGGCGGTTTCGGCATGAAGAACGGCGCCTTTCCGGAACAGGCGCTGCTCGCCGCCGCCGCCCGGCGGCTCGGCCGGCCGCTGAAGTGGATCGACGACCGCAGCGACTCCTTCCTCTCCGACCATCACGCCCGCGCGCACGAGACCGACGCCGAACTCGCGCTCGACGAAGAGGGGCGCTTTCTTGCGATCCGCACCCGGACGCGCTCCGATCTCGGCGCCTACGCCACCGGCTCCGGCCCCGTCATCCCTACCGATGGCGGCGTTCGGATGCTGGCCAATGTCTATCGCATCCCGGCCTTCCACGCCGAGACCGCCTGCCGGCTGACGCACACCACGCCCATTGCCGCCTATCGCGGCGCCGGCAAGCCGGAATACGGCTATATCGTCGAGCGCCTGGTGGATGCGGCCGCCCGGCAGCTCGCCATCGACCCGGCGGAGCTGCGCCGGCGCAACATGATCCGGCCGGACGAACTGCCCTGGCGGACGCCGACCGGCCTCGTCTATGACAGCGGCGACTTTGCCGGCAATCTCGATGCGGCGCTCGCGCTGGCGGACCGGGCGGGCTTCGCCGCGCGCCGCCGCGCGAGCGAGGCGGCGGGCCGGGTGCGCGGCTTCGGCTTCGCCTCCTACACCGAGCCCGACGGCTACAAGGACGGCCGCGTCGCCATGCGCTTCGACACCGAGGGCCGGCTGACCGCGACGCTCACCGCCGCCAGCAACGGCCAGGGCTTCGTCACCACCTTCGCGCAGATCGCCGCCGACCGGCTGGGGCTGCCGATCGAGGCGGTGCGCGTGCTCACCGGGGACACCGATATCGTCGGGCGCGGCAGCGGGGCGGGCGGCTCGCGCGTCACCACCGTGGCCGGCGCGGCGATGGTGCGGGCCTCGGCGCGCATCGTGGAGAAGGGCCGGCGGCTGGCGGCCGCCATGCTGGAGGCGGCCGAGGACGATATCGCCTTCGAGGAGGGCGGCTTCCAGGTGGTCGGCACCGACCGGCGCGTCGCGCTCGGCGAGGTCGCGCGCGCGAGCTACGATCCGCGCTATCTCGAGGACGGCATGGATATGGGGCTGGAGGCCACCGGCCATTTCAACGCCGAGACCTACAGCTTCCCGAACGGAACGCATGTGGCGGAAGTGGAGATCGACCGGGAGACCGGCCGGCTGACGCTCGAACGCTACAGCCTGGTCAACGACGCCGGCGTCGCGGTCAACCCGATGCTGCTGGCCGGGCAGCTGCATGGCGGCGTCGCCCAGGGCATCGGCCAGGCGCTGATGGAGCAGGTGGTCTATGAGGCGGAGAGCGGCCAGCTGCTCTCGGGGTCGTTCATGGACTATGCGCTGCCGCGCGCGGCGGACCTGCCGAGCTTCGCCTATGAGTCCCGCCCGACGCCCTGCCGGACCAATCCGCTGGGCGTGAAGGGGGTGGGCGAAAGCGGGACCACCGCCGCCCTGCCGGCGGTGATGAACGCCGTGCAGGACGCGCTCGCCTCCGCCGGCGCCGCCCCCGTCCAGATGCCCGCCACGCCCGAACGCCTCTGGCGCGCGCTGCGGGGGTAGGCGGCCGCCGATCCCGCCTACTTTTCCTGTGTCTTGACCGGCGGCGGCGGAGGCGGTGGCGGCGGCTTGATCTCGTCAAGCTTCGGGGGCGTCCTGCCTTCCCGCAGGGCCTTCGCAACGGCGCGCTTCCACGGCGACATCGTCGGTTCCTTTGCCATTCGTGGGTCTCCCCGGTTCGTTCGCCCGATATGTCCATAGCATCTTCTACCCGATCCGGCATCGGCCTCCGGCCTTTCCCCGGCGGCGAGTCTCGGCTTTACTGGGGGCGGAGATCGGGAGGGAGGAGGCCATGACCGCTTACAAGTTCGACGACCGCGCCATCGACTGGGCGCCCTTCAACGGCTTCGAGGGCCTCTACTACGCCATCCAGAGCGTGGACCGGGAGCTGAACCGGGTCGATATGCTGATGAAATTCGATCCGAATGCGCTTTGCGCGCCGCACACCCATGTCGGCGTCACCAAGACGCTGGTGCTGGAGGGCGAGCATCGCATCTACAAGCCCGCGCCCGGCGGCGGCCTCGAAGCCCCCGACATCCGCCCGGCCGGAACCTTCTCCGAAAATCGCGGCGACGAGACGCATGTCGAGGGCGGCGGGCCGGAGGGCGCCATCATCCTGCTCTCCATGCAGGCCGTCGATGGCGATGTCTATGACATCCTCTGCGAAGACCTCTCGCTCGACCGCAAGATCACGCTCGACAATTTCGAGCGCGGCCTCGCCCGCCAGCGCGCCCGCGCGGCCTGAACGCTCAGAAGACGCCGCCGAGCGCGCGGACGCGCGCGCGCACCTCCTCGGGCGTCACGCCGGCCTCGCGCAGGCTCTGCAAGGTCGGCGACCGGTCGCGCTTGGCGAAGCGCCGCCCGTCGGCGTCCAGCAGCAGTGGATGGTGCTCATAGTCGGGCGTCGGCAGGCCCAGCAGCTGCTGCAAATGCTTGTGCAGCGGCATGGCGAAGGCAAGGTCGGCCCCGCGCGTGACCAGCGTCACGCCCTGCAGCGCGTCATCGACCACCACGGCCAGGTGGTAGCTCGTGCGGATATCCTTGCGCGCCAGCACCGCGTCGCCATGGATGAGGCGCAGCGCATGCGGCTCGTCGCCGGCGATGCGCCGGCGGCGCTCGGCCGGGGAGAGCGCGCGGCAGAAGCCGGGATAGGCCGGCCCCTCCGGCCCGTGCGGCGCGCTCGCCGCCGCCTCGATCTCCCGCCGCGTGCAGAAGCAGGGATAGAGCAGCCCGGCTTGGTCGAGCCGGTCGAGCGCGGCGGCGTAATCCGCCATACGGTCCGACTGGCGGCGGACCGGCTCCTCCCATTCGAGGCCGAGCCAGGCCAGGTCCTCCAGGATGCCGGCCTCGTATTCCGGGCGGCAGCGGCCCCGGTCGATATCCTCGATGCGCAGCAGGAAGCGCCCGCCGGCCCGCGCCGCCCGGTCGGCGGCGAACAGCGCCGAATAGGCGTGGCCGAGATGCAGCCTGCCGGTCGGGCTCGGGGCGAAGCGGGTGACGGTCTGCATGGGAAGGTGACAAGGCCCCGGCTTTGCGCTAGCCGTCAAGGCCATGCAACTCGACGGACCCCGACAGGAACCCGCCGGCGGCGCGGCTCCGGCGCGCATCGTGCTGCTGCTGCACGGCTATGGCGCCGACGGCGACGACCTGATCGGCCTCGCTCCCGCCTGGGCGCCGGCCCTGCCGGACGCGCTGTTCGTCTCCCCCCACGCGCCCTTTCCCTGCGAGGGCGCGCCGTTCGGGCGGCAATGGTTCGGCATTGCCGGGCGCGATGCGGCGATGCGGCTGGCGGGGCTGCGCGCCGCGGCCGCCATGGTGGACGGTTTCATCGACGAATTGCTGGAAGAGACGGGCCTTCCGCCCGGCGCGCTCTGGCTCGCGGGCTTCAGCCAGGGCACGATGCTGGCGCTGCATGTGGGCCCGCGCCGGGCGGAGCCGCTGGCCGGCATTCTGGGCTATTCCGGCCGGCTGCTGGCCCCGGAACTGCTGGCCGCCGAGGCCCGGAGCCGCCCGCCGGTCACGCTGGTGCATGGCGAGATGGACGAGCTGGTGCCCCATGTCTCCATGGCGGAGGCCGCCGCCGCGCTCGGCAAGGCGGGCTTTGCGGTCGCGACGCATGACCGGCCCGGCCTCGGCCATGGCATCGACCCCGAGGGGTTGCGAATCGGGCTGGAGTTCCTGGCGCGCGGGCCGCGCTGAGGCCGCGTCAGTCGAAGGCCAGCTCCCAGGGCTCCGGCAGCAGGCGGTAGCCGGCGCCGTCGCGAACCAGATGCGAGAAAGCGGGGAAATGCAGATGCATGCCCGCAACCCGCAGCTTCTCGCTGGCGGCCATGTCGAACAGCCGGGCGCGCGAGGCGGCGGCCTGCTGCGGGTCGGTGTCGAAGGCCACCGTCACTTCCGGGTGCGGCAGCTGCACTTCCGGGATGTGCACGGTGTCGCCCCAGATGAACAGGCTGTCGGCGCCGGAGGCGATCAGATAGGCGGTGTGGCCGGGCGTGTGGCCGTGCGCCGGCACGGCCGTCACGCCGGGAAACACCTCGCCGGAGCGGAACAGGCGCGTGGCGTCTTTCCAGGGCGCGACCTGGTCCCGGCCGGCCTGGAAATAGAGCAGCTTCTCGCGTTCCGTCGCGCGGCTCATGGCGGCGTCGTCATGCCAGTGGCCCGGCTCGTTCTCATGCATGGCGAGTTCGGCGTTGGGGAAGAGGCGCGCCCCGGTCTCGCGGTCGGAGAGGCCGGCGGAATGGTCGGGATGCATGTGGGTCAGCAGCACCGTGTCGATATCGCCCGCCGCGACGCCGGCGGCCGCCAGATTGCGGCCGAGCCAGCCCGCCGTCGGGCCGAGATAGTCGCCGGAGCCGGTGTCGATCAGCGCCGTCCGCCCGGCGGAGTGGACGACGAAGGTGTTGATGGCGATGCGCGGAGCCTGCCGGAACGCCGCCGCCATGACCGCCTCGCCGTCCGCCCGCTCGATGCCCTGCAGGATGGCGAGATCGCCGTTGAGATAGCCGTCGCTCAGCGCCGTGACCGTGATGTCGCCGATGCGCCGGTGATAGACGCCCGGAATCTGGCTTGCCGGTATCGTCATGGAATCGCCGCCCTTCCGCATTGTCGAAGCCCGGATACAATCACGACCCGGTTCGCGCTTGCAAAGGAAAACCCGATGGCCGCTCCCAAACCCGCCGACCGCGAGGCCGTGCGCGGCTTCGCCCCGAAGCTGATCGAGATGACCGAGCGGGTCGTCTATGGCGATGTCTGGGAGCGGGATGCGCTCTCAAAGCGCGACCGCAGCCTGATCACCGTGGCCACGCTGGTGGCGCTCGGGCGCGAGCGGCAGCTGAAAGGCCATGTCGGGCGGGCGCTCGACAATGGCGTGACGGCGGAGGAACTCTCCGAGCTCATCACCCATCTGGCGCTCTACGCCGGCTGGCCGGCGGCGATGACCGCCGCTTTGGTCGCCAAGGACGCGCTCGCCGAGCGCGAGGCCGGCTGACGGGGGAGGGGGGGGGCCATGACCCGCATAACGCCGCTTGCGGTCGAGGAAGCCGTCGCGCGCGGCGCGGAGGTTCGCATCCATCCCGACCTCGCCCGGCTCGAAGTGATGCGCGCGCTGCTGCATCACCCGCCGCTCGCCAAGGCGATCCAGACGCTGCTGATCATGCTGCTCTACAAGGGCCGGGTGCTGGACGAGCGGCTGCGCGAATTGGTCATCATGCGCATCGCCTGGCGCATGGCGGCGCTCTATGAGTGGGTGCAGCACTGGCGCGTCGCCCGCGAGCTCGGCATGGCGGAGGGGGACATTCTGGGCGTGCGCGACTGGCGGGCCCACGCCGGCTACGGCGAGCCGGAGCGCGCCGTGCTCGCCGCCGTGGACGAGACGCTCGACACCGGCGCGGTCTCGCCGGAGGCGATGGCGCGCTGCCTGGCGGTCCTGGGCGGTCCGGCCGAGGCGCTGGAGCTTCTGGCGGCGATCGGCAACTGGCGCATGTTCTCGGAATTGCTGCGCAGCCTGCATATTCCGCTGGAGGCGGGCGTCGCGCCCTGGCCGCCGGACGGCGCGGAGCCGCCCGCGCCCGCCATCGGCGTCGCCGGCGGCCGGGCGGGACGCGAAGGCGTGGAGGGCGCGCCAACGCTGCCCTTGCTCTCGCCGGAGGAGGCCGTCGCCCGCGCCCGCGAGGCCGGCATCGACGAGGGGCAGGCGCAGCGCGCGCCCTACCGGCTGCTGCTGCTGCATCCGCCGCTGGCGCGGGCGCTGAACGGGCTGTTGCGCCGCCTGCTCTATGAGGGCGTGCTGGACGGGCGGGTGCGCGAGCTGGTCATCATGCGCATCGCCTGGCGCACCGGCTCGGCGGTGGAGTGGGCGCGCCATGCGCCCTTCTGCCGCCGGGTCGGCGTCGGCGAGGCGGACCTGCTGGCGCTGCGCGGTCCGCTGGCGGAGACCGGCTTCGGCCCGGCCGAACTGGCGGCGCTCCGGGCCGCCGACGACACGCTGGAGACCGGCGCCATCGGCGACGCCGCCTGGGCGGCCTGCGAGGCGGCGTTCCCCGATCTGCCCGAGCGGCTGGAGCTGGTGGCGGCGATCTCGCACTGGCGCATCTATTCGCAGCTGCTGCGCAGCAGCGGCGCGCCGCTGGAGCCGGGCGACAAGGTGTGGACCCCGGACGGGCGCTTTCCGGAGGCTGAAAGGAACATGCCGTGACGCTTGAGCTGATTGCCGTCTTCGCCGTTGACGGCGCCATCGTCGCCGTCAATATTGCGCTCTTTGGCTGGCTGAGGGCGGACCTCGGCCAGATTCGCCGGGGCGTTGCCGGCCTCCGAGAGGGTCTCGCCGCGCTTGAAGCCCGGGTCGATCTGGCGCTCGCCCGGAGGCCATCGGCGGTTATCCCCGCGCCCCGACGCACGGGTTGAAGGGATGCTGCGCTTCGACGGCTATCGGGTGCTGGTGACGGGCGGGTCGAGCGGCATCGGCAATGCCATCGCGACCGCCTTTCGCGACGCCGGGGCCGAGGTGGTCGCCACCGGCACGAAGCCTCGCGACGCCTATACCAGCGACCTGGAGGGCATCGACTTCCGCACGGTCGATCTGGGCGAGGCCGGTCAGCGCGAGGCGCTGGCGGCCGGCCTCGACCGGCTGGACGTGCTGGTCAACAATGCCGGCATGGTGGCCTGGCGGCGCGCGGAATATGCGCCCGAGACCTTCCGCCGCGTGGTCGAGGTCAATCTCGACGCCGGCTTCCATCTGGCGGTGCTGCTGCGCGACCGGCTGGCGGCGCGGCCGGGCTCGGTCGTCAATCTCTCGTCCATGACCGCCTTCGCCGGCAGCCAGGGCAATCCCGCCTATGGCGCCAGCAAGGCGGCGATCGTGCAGTTGACCAAGACGCTGGCGGTCGCCTGGGGCGGCGAGGGCGTGCGCGTCAACGCCATCGCGCCCGGCTATGTGCACACGCAGATGACCGACCGCTTCAAGCGGAACGCCGAGGCAGACCGCGCCATCGCCGCCGGCACGCCGCTCGGCCGCTGGGGCCGGCCGGAAGACATGGCCCGCGTGGCGCTCTTCCTCGCCTCAGACCTCGCCGGCTTCGTCACCGGCCAGACCATCGCCGTCGATGGCGGCTACGGCGCCGCCCTCGGCTGACGGCGCGGATCTGCGGCTTGCTGGCGCGGTCACAAATGCTTTTCGTTTGCTTGATATTCCAGCGCCTGCTAGTATTGTGAGCATATTCGACGTGACGCCGGTAGGGCTGCTTCTGGGGCAGAAAATGACAACTTTACTTCACAGAGCGCCTGTGCTGCGGGGCCTGCTTTGGTCCGCGCTTCTGGCCTGCGCGCTGATCGCCAGTCCGGCCTGGTCTCAATCTACCGGGGAGTGCAATGCCGGCGGTGGCGAAGGTGGAGATGGTCACCCTAAAGCAGATCCGCAGGGGACGGTCACGAAGCTGGCGGCATCGAATAAATACCGGATTGACGTGACCTGGCCGCGAGCCGACTTTACAGAAACCAAAAGATGTGACGAGACGAACTGGCATTCTTCGGAACTGGCGGTCGGAGATGGACAGACTTGCTATGTACAGCCCGAGGAGACCCAAGAACCGATTCGAGGAACCAATGCGGGCGGAAGCCTGCGAATTGACGTTACGCGAATCAGTTCGGCTGCCGAGCGCGATTGCAGTTATTCATCCGCTGGACGATATGAGGCTAAACTGCTTGCGGAAGATGATCTTCAAATCAGAGTATATACCATTTGCGGCTTCGCCGCTGACTTCAGCAACCCCGGCGACGCTTGCGCGTCCGATGTCCGAACCTTGAGCATCGACTCCGCGCCGCGCTTCGTAGAGTCGATTCCGGACCGGACGTGGAAGCAGCAGGAGGCGATTGCGACGGTTACGCTGCCTGTGGCCAGCGGCGGCGACGCGCCGTTCACCTATGCGTTGACACCGACGCCGCCGGCGGGGCTTGTATTCGACGCCGCCGCCCGGACGATCGCCGGCGCGCCGACCGACGCGCAGGCGTCCACGACCTACACCTACAAGGCGACCGACAACGACGGCGACGCCGTGGAACTGGTCTTCCAATTGGAGGTGCTTGCGCCGCCGACCTTCGGCGCCGAGAGCGTCGGCGATCAAAGTTGGGCAAGCAACAGCGCCATCCAGCCGCTCACCCTGCCCGCAGCAACGGGCGGCCTCCTTCCGTTGACCTACACGCTGAGGCCGGCGCTGCCGGACGGCGTTTCGTTCGACCCTACGACCCGGCGGATTTCCGGCGCGCCCACGGTCGCGCAGACTACGACGACCTACACCTATACCGCCACCGACAGCGATACGCCCGCCGATATGGCGACGCTTACCTTCACCATCGCGGTGTCCGGGGAGTTGACCTTCGGTGGCGGCAATATCGAGGATCGGACCTACAGCACGGGGCTGGAAATTGCGCCGCTGCAGCTGCCCGCAGCGGCGGGCGGCGATCCTCCGCTGGTCTATACGCTCACGCCGCCGCCGCCGGCGGGGCTTGTATTCGACGCCGCCACCCGGCGACTGTCCGGCGCGCCGTCCACGCCGCAGGTCGCGACCGCCTACACCTACACGGTGACGGACGGCCATGGCGCCACGGCGACGCTCGGCTTCGCCATTGCCGTTGACGAGAACAGCCGCCCGAGCTTCGGCGGCGCCGTCATCGACGACCGGACCTACAGCCAGGGGCTGGCTATTGCGACCGTGCAACTGCCCGCGGCAACAGGCGGCAACGGTCTGCTGACCTACACGCTGACAGGCGCTCTGCCGATCGGGCTGTCGTTCGACGCCGCCAGCCGGCAGATCGCTGGCGCGCCGTCGAGTCTCCAGGCGGCGACGGGCTACACCTACATGGCGACCGACCGCGACGGCGAGAGCGTGGCGCTGAACTTCACCATTGCGGTGGAGACCGACAGCAGCCCGAGCTTCGGCGGCGTCGGCGTCCCCGACCAGAACTATGCTCGCGGCGAAGAGATCGAGCCATTACAACTGCCCGCCGCGACCGGCGGCAATGGCGTGCTTACCTATGCGCTGACGCCGGCGCCGCCGGCGGGCCTCGCCCTCGCCAGCCGGCGGCTCAGCGGCGCGCCGACCGGCGCGCAGGCCGCCGCGACTTATACTTGGCGGGCGACCGACCGCGACGGCGACACGGCCATGCTGACCTTCGCCATCGCCGTGGAGGAAACCACGGAGGAGATGCGCCGGCTGGCGTGGGACGTGCTGGCGGATATAGGTCGGGCGTCGCTGGCGAGCGCGGCGGATACGATCCACCAGCGCCTCGACACGCCGCCGGACGCGACCATGAAGCTGGCCGGCCAAAGAGTCGAGCTGATGTCTCTTGCATCGGGAAGTTTCCAGTGGCCGAACCGCAGGGCTGTAAGCCAGTGGCTGAACGCTGACACCCTGCTCGCCCGGAGCGCTTTCCTTTTGCCGCTTGCGAAGGGCGACGGCGCGCGGTCGGACTGGACCTTCTGGGGCCGTGGCGATCTACGCCGCTTCGAGGGCGGGCGCCAGCGGGCGAGCCATGAAAGCTCGCTCGCCTCCGGCTGGCTCGGCCTTGACGCGCAGCTGGGCGACGGCCTGCTGGCGGGCGCGGCCCTTTCGCGCAGCCGGAGCGAGACCGACTGGCGTCTGGCGGAGGACAAGGGCGAAATCGAGACCTCTCTCAACAGCGTCTATGGCTATATGCAGAAGAAGCTGGCTGCGGGCGGGGCGCTGCACGCTGCGGTCGGCGTCGGTTACGGCGATATGGAGCATGCGCCCGCCGGCGAGGATCGGACGAGGGCGGATCTGGACATGCTGCTGGCCTTGGCGGGAGGCCGCTGGCCGGCGGCGCGGAGCGGCGGTCTGGCGCTGTCGGTCACCGGCGATGCGGGTCTGGCGCGCATGGAGACCGATGGCGACGGCGACGACAGCCCGATCGCGGGTCTCAAGGCGGAGGTTTGGCGGCTGCGCGCCGGTCTGGAGGCGGCGCATGACGGTTTGATGCTGGCGGACACCGGTTCTGGCCTCCGGCTGACGCCGCTTCTGTCGCTCGCGCTCCGGCAGGATGGCGGCGACGGACAGACCGGAACCGGCCTGGAGGCCGGGGCGCGCTTTGCCTTCGCCGGTCCGGGATCGCGCCTCGGCTTGGACGTGCATGGCCATTGGCTGGCGCTGCATTCCGAAAGCAGCCGCCGTGAGTGGGGCGCTGGTCTGCAAGCGACCTTGAGGCCGGATGTTGGCGGCCGGGGCCTCTCGCTCTCGCTCGGCCCGCGCTGGGGCGCGCCGGGTGGAAGCATGGACGCGTTGCGGAGCGACGACGCCTTCTCCGGGAGCGCTGCGCCGACGGACCGGGCTTCTCTGGCCGCCGGCGTCGCCTGGGGCATGGGCGTGGCCGATGGCGGACTGCTGTCGCCCTTCATGGAACTGGACCTGGCCGGGGGCGAGGACGGCCGTCGGCGCTACAGCGCCGGAGCGGAACTGGGCCTGGCCGAGCAGCGGGTCCGGGCCCGACTGGCGGCCGAATGGATCGACGACAGCGCGGAAGGCAACGAAACCGGCATCGGCGTTCGCTTGCGTCTGCGCTTCTGAGCTACGCCTCCCGGATTGCGCGCTGAATGGGGACGGCCGCCGGAACGGTCGATGAGGTCGCCAACGCCCTTCAGAGGCCCGTGCAGCGCCTCGGGCGAGCTGACGCGGTCACAAATACTTGCCATTTGCTTCACATTCTGACGCCTTCTAGTAAGATAAATGCCTTCGACTTGACGTCGGCGGCGATGCTTCCGGGAGCATAGAATGACAACTTTGCTTGACAGAGCGCCTGTGCTGTGGGGCCTGCTTTGGCCAGCGCTGGTGGCCTGCGCGCTGATCGCCAGCCCGGCCTGGTCGCAGTCCCAGCAGTGCGAGTCTGGCGGTGAAGGTTCATCTCATCACCCTAAAGCAGAACCGAAGGGGACGATCACGAAGCTGGCGGCGGCTAACGAATACCGGATTGAGGTGGCTTGGCCGCTCGCCAGATTTACGGAAGACGGCAGCGTCTGCTCCAGCACGACCTGGCATTATCCGTTTCTGTCAGACGCGGGCTCACGAAGTTGCCAAATCGACCCCGTTAGCGACCACGCCATTGATGGAGACAATTCAGGCGGGAGTCTGCAAGTCGATGTCACACGGATCGACTCGGGTAACCCGAGTTGCGACTATATAAGCACAGGGCGATACAGGGCCAGCCTGCGCGAGGAAGATAGTCTAGGTATCAACATATATACCATATGCAGCCTTAGCGCAAATACCTTTAGAAACAGATTCGATGCTTGCGAGTCCGATTTTGTGACCCTTAGTCTTGCTTCCGCGCCGCGCTTCGAAGAGACGATCTCCGACCGGACCTGGGAGCAGTATGCGGCGATTGAGACGGTGACGCTGCCTGTGGCCAGCGGCGGCGAAGCGGCGCTCGTCTATACGCTGACCCCGGCGCTGCCGGCAGGACTTTCGTTCGACGCCGACGCCCGGACGATCGCCGGCGCGCCGACCGACGCGCAGGCGTCCACGACCTACACCTACAAGGCGACCGACAATGACGGCAATGCCGCATTGCTTACCTTCCAGCTGGAGGTGGTGACGCCGCCGCTGACCTTCGGCGGCGAGAGCATCGACGATCAGACCTGGCCCATCGGCCGCGCCATCCAGCCGCTCACCCTGCCCGCAGCGGCGGGTGGCCTCCTGCCGTTGACCTACACGCTGAGGCCGGCGCTGCCGGACGGCGTTTCGTTCGACCCTTCGACCCGGCGGATCTCCGGCGCGCCCACGGTCGCGCAGACTGCGACGACCTACACCTATACCGCCACCGACAGCGATACGCCCGCCGATATGGCGACGCTTACCTTCACCATCGCGGTGTCCGGGGAGCTGACCTTCGGTGGCGGCAATATCGAGGATCGGACCTACAGCACGGGGCTGGAAATTGCGCCGCTGCAGCTGCCCGCAGCGGCGGGTGGCGATCCTCCGCTGGTCTATACGCTCACGCCGCCGCCGCCGGCGGGGCTTGTATTCGACGCCGCCACCCGGCGACTGTCCGGCGCGCCGTCCACGCCGCAGGTCGCGACCGCCTACACCTACACGGTGACGGACGGCCATGGCGACACGGCGACGCTTGGCTTCGCCATTGCCGTTGACGCGAACAGCCGCCCGAGCTTCGGCGGCGCCGTCATCGACGACCGGACCTACAACCAGGGGCTGACTATTGCGACCGTGCAACTGCCCGTTGCAACAGGCGGCAACGGTCCGTTGACCTACACGCTGAGGCCGGCGCTGCCGGACGGCGTTTCGTTCGACCCTTTGACCCGGCGGATTTCCGGCGCGCCCACAGTCGCGCAGACTACGACGACCTACACCTATACCGCCACCGACAGCGATACGCCCGCCGCTGTGGCGACGCTTACCTTCACCATCTTGGTGTCCGGGGAGCTGACCTTCGATGGCGGCAATATCGAGGATCGGACCTACAGCACGGGGCTGGAAATTGCGCCGCTGCAGCTGCCCGCAGCGGCGGGTGGCGATCCTCCGCTGGTCTATACGCTCACGCCGCCGCCGCCGGCGGGGCTTGTATTCGACGCCGCCACCCGGCGACTGTCCGGCGCGCCGTCCACGCCGCAGGTCGCGACCGCCTACACCTACACGGTGACGGACGGCCATGGCGCCACGGCGACGCTCGGCTTCGCCATTGCCGTTGACGCGAACAGCCGCCCGAGCTTCGGCGGCGCCGTCATCGACGACCGGACCTACAGCCAGGGGCTGGCTATTGCGACCGTGCAACTGCCCGCGGCAACAGGCGGCAACGGTCCGCTGACCTACACGCTGACAGGCGCTCTGCCGACCGGGCTGTCGTTCGACGCCGCCAGCCGGCAGATCGCTGGCGCGCCGTCGAGTCTCCAGGCGGCGACGGGCTACACCTACATGGCGACCGACCGCGACGGCGAGAGCGTGGCGCTGAACTTCACCATTGCGGTGGAGACCGACAGCAGCCCGAGCTTCGGCGGCGTCGGCGTCCCCGACCAGAACTATGCTCGCGGCGAAGAGATCGAGCCATTACAACTGCCCGCCGCGACCGGCGGCAATGGCGCGCTTACCTATGCGCTGACGCCGGCGCCGCCGGCGGGCCTCGCCCTCTCCAGCCGATGGCTCAGCGGCGCGCCGACCGGCGCGCAGGCCGCCGCGACTTATACTTGGCGGGCGACCGACCGCGACGGCGACACGGCCATGCTGACCTTCGCCATCGCCGTGGAGGAAACCACGGAGGAGATGCGCCGGCTGGCGTGGGACGTGCTGGCGGATATAGGTCGGGCGTCGCTGGCGAGCGCGGCGGATACGATCCACCAGCGCCTCGACACGCCGCCGGACGCGACCATGAAGCTGGCCGGCCAAAAAGTCGAGCTGATGTCTTTTGCATCGGGAAGTTTCCAGTGGCCGAACCGCAGGGCTGTAAGCCAGTGGCTGAACGCTGACACCCTGCTCGCCCGGAGCGCTTTCCTTTTGCCGCTTGCGAAGGGCGGCGGCTCGCGGTCGGACTGGACCTTCTGGGGCCGTGGCGATCTACGCCGCTTCGAGGGCGGGCGCCAGCGGGCGAGCCATGAAAGCTCGCTCGCCTCCGGCTGGCTCGGCCTTGACGCGCAGCTGGGCGACGGCCTGCTGGCGGGCGCGGCCCTTTCGCGCAGTTGGAGCGAGACCGACTGGCGTCTGGCGGAGGACAAGGGCGAAATCGAGACCTCTCTCAACAGCGTCTATGGCTATATGCAGAAGAAGCTGGCTGCGGGCGGGGCGCTGCACGCTGCGGTCGGCGTCGGTTACGGCGATATGGAGCATGCGCCCGCCGGCGAGGATCGGACGAGGGCGGATCTGGACATGCTGCTGGCCTTGGCGGGAGGCCGCTGGCCGGCGGCGCGGAGCGGCGGTCTGGCGCTGTCGGTCACCGGCGATGCGGGTCTGGCGCGCATGGAGACCGATGGCGACGGCGACGACAGCCCGATCGCGGGTCTCAAGGCGGAGGTTTGGCGGCTGCGCGCCGGTCTGGAGGCGGCGCATGACGGTCTGATGCTGGCGGACACCGGTTCTGGCCTCCGGCTGACGCCGCTTCTTTCGCTCGCGCTCCGGCAGGATGGCGGCGACGGACAGACCGGAACCGGCCTGGAGGCCGGGGCGCGCTTTGCCTTCGCCGGTCCGGGATCGCGCCTCGGCTTGGACGTGCATGGCCATTGGCTGGCGCTGCATTCCGAAAGCAGCCGCCGTGAGTGGGGCGCTGGTCTGCAAGCGACCTTGAGGCCGGATGTTGGCGGCCGGGGCCTCTCGCTCTCGCTCGGCCCGCGCTGGGGCGCGCCGGGCGGAAGCATGGGCGCGTTGCGGAGCGACGACGCCTTCTCCGGGAGCGCTGCGCCGACGGACCGGGCTTCTCTGGCCGCCGGCGTCGCCTGGGGCATGGGCGTGGCCGATGGCGGACTGCTGTCGCCCTTCATGGAACTGGACCTGGCCGGGGGCGAGGACGGCCGTCGGCGCTACAGCGCCGGAGCGGAACTGGGCCTGGCCGAGCAGCGGGTCCGGGCCCGACTGGCGGCCGAATGGATCGACGACAGCGCGGAAGGCAACGAAACCGGCATCGGCGTTCGCTTGCGTCTGCGCTTCTGAGCTACGCCTCCCGGATTGCGCGCCAGATGCGTTCGGGGGTGGCGGGCATTTCGATGTGGCGGACGCCGAGGTCGGCCAGGGCGTGGCATAGGGCGTTCACGACCAGGCCGAGGGCGGGGGTCGTGCCGCCCTCGCCGCCGGGGCGGACGCCGTGCGGGTGCGAGCTTGCCGGCGTTTCTCCGAGCAGCGTCCTGAGCGGCGGCAGGTCGTCGGCGCGCGGCATGGCGTAGTCCATGAAGGAGCCGGTCAGCAGCTGGCCGTCCTCTGGCCGGTAGCAGACCGCCTCCAGCAGCGCCTGGCCCGCCCCCTGCGCGATGGCGCCCTGCGCCTGGCCGTGCAGGATGAGCGGGTTGACCGCGAGGCCCACATCGTCGATCCCGGTCCAGGCGACGATGCGCGCCCGCCCGGTCTCGGGATCGACTTCCACCTCGCAGACATGCGCGCCATAAGGATAGCCGCCGGAACGGTCGGTGATGTCGCCGACGCCCTCCAGCGGCCCGCGCAGCGCCTCGGGCAGGCTCGCGCCCTCCGCCGCCCCGGCCAGCTGCTCCAGGCGGATGCTGGCCCCGCCGCCGGCGTGGAAGGCGCCCTCGCGCCAGCGAAGCTCCTCCGGCCGGGCCTGCAGCAGATGCGCCGCCATGGCCCGGCCGCGCGCGAGCAGCGCCGCCACCGCCTGTTCGATGGCGATGCTGGCGAGGCGCATCGATCGCCCGGAATGCGAGCCGCCGCCGACGGTTATCCGATCGGTGTCGTTGGCGACATAACGGATGCGCTCGAAGGCGACGCCCAGCCAGTCGCCCGCCAGCTGCGGAAAGCTGGTCTCATGGCCCTGGCCGCTGCTCATCGTGCCGACCGCAAGCTCGATCTCGCCCGAGGCGAGCGCCCGGAGTTCGGCCCGCTCGCGGGGGATGCCGCTGGTCACCTCGATATAGTTGGCGACCGCGATGCCCCGCCGGAGCCCGCGCCGGGCCGCCTCCGCCCGGCGCGCCTCGAAGCCGGTCCAGTCGGCCGCCGCGAGCGCCCGGTCCATGGCGGCGGGATAGTCGCCGCTGTCATAGGTGACGCCGACGGCGTTGGTAAACGGCATGGCGTCCGGGCGGATCAGGTTGCGCCGGCGCAGCTCCGCCCGGTCGCAGCCGAGCCGCCCGGCGGCGAGTTCGATCAGCCGCTCGATCGTGTAGATCGCTTCCGGGCGCCCGGCGCTGCGATAGACGGCCGTCGGCGCGGTGTTGGTCAGCACCGCATGGCCGCGAAAGTGGACGGCGGGGATGCGGTAGCTGCCCTGCATCATCGAAAGGCCCTTGCGCAGCGGCCAGAAATAGACCGCATAGGCGCCGAGATTGAGCGTGTTGACGCCCCGGAGCGCGAGGAAGTTGCCGTCTGCGTCCAGCGCCAGTTCCGCTTGCGAGAACAGGTCGCGGGCCTGATAGTCGGAGAGGAAGCATTCGCGCCGGTCGGCGACCCACTTCACCGGGCGCCCCGTGCGCCGGGCCGCCCAGGGCATGAGCGCGAATTCCGGCGAGAAGGCGTTGCGCGTGCCGAAATTGCCGCCCATGTCGCCGAAGACCGCGCGGCACGTCTCCAGAGGCGCGCCGAGCACGGCCGCAAGCCGCTCGCGCGTCTGCACCGCGCCGCGCCCGGAGGCCGCCCGCAGCGTGTAGCGCTCCGTCGCCGAGTCATACTCGCCGATGACGGCGCGCGGCTCCATCGGCGCGCCGTTGACGCGCTGGACATGGCTCTCGAACGAGACGGTGTGCGCGGCGCGCGCAAAGGCCGCCGCCACCGCCTGCGCATCGCCGACCTCGGCGGTGAGCGCCAGATTGTCGGCGCGGTCCGGCCAGAGGCGGGGCGCGTCGGCCGCCAGCGCCGCCCGCGCCTCCGTCACCGCCGGCAGCGGCTCATACTCGACCGCGACCAGCTCCGCCGCTTCGGCGGCCAGTGCGGCGGTCTCCGCGACGACCAGCGCCACCGCCTCGCCGCAATAGCGCGCCCGGTCCGCCGGCAGCGGCAGGTTGGGCGTGTCGGCGACCTCGAAGCCGGGCGGCAGGCGAAGCTCCGCGTCCGGCGGGCCGGTCCAGTCCGGCTTGTGCGGGATCGGCTGCAAGCCGTCCGCTGCGGCGTCGGCCCCGGTCAGCACCGCCAGCACGCCCGGCAGGGCGGCCGCGCGGGCGCCGTCGATGGCGCGGATGCGGGCATGGGCGTGGGGCGAGCGCACCATGGCGGCGTGGGCCAGGCGCTTGGGCGCGACGTCATCGACATAGCGCCCGCGCCCGGTCAGCAGCCGCCGGTCCTCCGTCCTTCGGCGCGGCTTGCCGATCTCGCCGCCGCCGGCTCCGCTTGCCCCCGTCATCGCTTCTCCCCGCATCCCGACGCCCGGCGGCGACCTTGCCCGCGATGCGGCCGCGGTTCAATCGCGGCCGCTTGAGCTTCCGGCGGCGAGGCGGCAATGATGCGCGCGACAGGGACCCGAAGAGGGAGTGCGCCGGTGCAGGCGATCGATTCTCACGCCCATTTCGCTCCGCAGGCGATGTTCGACGCGCTGGCGGGGGGCCGGGCGCGTTTCGCGGGCGTCGAGTGCCTGCAGCAGGACGGCGCCTTCCGGCTCGCTTTCGCCGGGCGCGCGCCCACGCGGCCGGTGATGGCGAAGCTCCGCGAAAGCGACGAGCGGCTCGCCTGGATGGACGAGCAGGGCCTCGACCGCCAGGTGGTCGCGCCCTGGACCGACAGTTTCGGCTATGAGCTGGACGCGCGGGGCGGGGCGGACTGGAGCCGCTTTCTCAACGAGGCGCTCTGGCGGGCCTGCGAGCGCGAGGACCGGCTGATTCCGCTCGCCAGCGTGCCGTTGCAGGACGGCGCGGCGGCGGCGGAAGCCTTGTGCGAGGCGCTCGATCACGGTTTCCGGGGCGCGATGATCGGCACGCAGCCGAGGGGCGATTCCGGCGTGCTCGACGATCCGGGCCTGGAGCCGTTCTGGGCGGCGGCGCATGAGCGCGGGGCGGCGCTCTACATCCACCCCATGTATGTCGTCGGCGACCCGCGCGTCGCCGACTATGACATGGTGAACGCCGTCGGCCGGCTGACCGACACCACCATCGCCGTGGCGCGGCTGCTGTTCTCCGGCCACGTGCTCGACTATCCGGGCGCGAAGCTGATCCTGAGCCATGGCGGCGCGGCGCTGCCGTTCGCGCTCGGCCGGCTGGCGCGCAATGTCGAGGCGCATCCGGGCCGCTACGCCGATCCGGCGGCGGGGCTGGCGCGGCTCTATGTCGATAGCTGCGTCTTCCGTGCGGACGCGCTGCGCTTCCTGGTCGATCTGCTGGGCGCGGAGCGGGTGATGCTCGGCTCCGACTATCCCTTCCCGATCGGCGATCCGGCCCCGCGCAAGGTGGTGGAGGAGGCCCGGCTCAGCAGCGCGGAGCGCGCCGAAATCCTCTCGCATTCGACCGCACGCGTGCTGGGACTCCAAATCTCCTAAATGTCCGCCTTGCATTCCGGCGCGCCATGGGGTCTTGTCGCGTCTTCCGGTCGGAGACCGGACCCGGACATGCAGAGGCTATCCGCTGACAGGGGAGAGATGCGATGCGACGATTGGCGAAGGCTTGCGCGGCGCTGGCCGCGGTCGCCTGCCTGGCGGGCGGCGGCGCCCATGCCGGCAAGGACAACGACACGCTGGTCTGGGCGACGGACCGGGAGGCCGATGTCGCCCTGCCGTATTACAACAACATCCGCGAGCTGGTCATCATCTCGGAGCTGGTGTGGGACACGCTGATCTTCCGCGACCCCCACAGCTTCGAATACAAGCCGCTGCTGGCGACCGGCTGGGAGTGGATCGACGACAAGACCATCGACCTCGACCTGCGCCAGGGCGTGCGCTTCCATGACGGTTCGGACTTCGGCTCCGAAGACGTCGTCGCCACCTTCAACCATGTCGTGGCCGACGAGAGCGGCGTGCTGACCCGGCGCAATGTCGATTGGATCAAGACGGTCGAGGCGCTCGGCCCCTACAAGGTGCGCATCCATCTCGCCAAGACCTTCCCGGCGGCGCTGGAGTTCCTGGCCATGGCGCTGCCGGTGTTCCCGAGCGAGATCTGGCAGACGGCCCGCAACGACGCCACCGGCAAGCCCGACTGGGCGACCATCGACGAGATCGGCGCCGGTCCCTACAAGATCGCCGAGGTCGTGCCCGGCGAGTCGATCACCATGGTCCGCAACGAGGACTATTGGGCGGACAGCCCGAAAGGCCGGCCCGAGATCGGCACGGTGATCTTCAAGACGGTGCCCGACGCCGAAGCGCAGGTGGCCCAGCTGCTGACCGGCGAGATCGACTGGATCTGGGACGTCTCGAAGGACAAGGCCGCCGATCTCGCCGCGAGCGGCCAGGTGCAGGTGGTCAACGCCAAGACCTTCCGGGTCAGCTATCTGACCATGGACCGGGCCGGACGGTCGGGGACCGACATGGCGGCCAATCCCCTCTACGACAAGCGCGTCCGCCAGGCCATCGCCCATGCGATCGACCGCAACGCCATCGCCAAGCAGCTGGTGGGCGAGGCCTCGGAGATGATCCACTCGGCCTGCCATCCGGCGCAGTTCGGCTGCACCCAGGAGGTGCCGCAATATGAATACGATCCCGAGAAGGCCAAGGCGCTGCTCGCCGAGGCGGGCTTCCCCGACGGCTTCGAGATCGACCTCTACGCCTATCGCCAGCGGGAATACACCGAGGCGGCGATGGGCTTCCTCGCCAAGGTCGGCATCCGCGCCAACCTCAAATACATGCAATACAAGACGTTGCGCGGCCTGGTGTGGGACGGCACGGCGGCCTTCCACCACATGACCTGGGGCTCCTACTCCATGGCGGACTCCTCCGCCATCACGAGCCACTTCTTCAAGCACGGCAAGGACGACTACTGCCTGGACGACCAAATCCGGGACTGGCTGGACACCGCCGACACCAGCGTCGATCCGAAAGTGCGCGCCGAGCATTACAAGCTCGCGCTGGCCCGCATCCAGGAGGAGTTGTGCTGGCTGCCGATGTTCACCTACGCGAAATATTACGCCTTCGGCAACGAGGTGGACTTCACGCCGACCGACGACGAGATCCCGCGCTTCTATCTCGCGCGCTGGAAATAGCCGGATGAGGCGGGGCGCGGCCGGCCGCGCCCCGTCCGCCGGGCGGACGCGCCCATGCTGATCTTCACCCTGCGCCGCCTCGGCTACGCGATTCTGGTGGCGGTCACCGTGTCGATCGTCACCTTCTCGCTGCTGCGGCTTTCGGGCGACCCCGCCGCCGCCATGGCCGGCGAGGGGGCCACCGAAGTCGATATCGAATATGTCCGCAAGGCCTACGGTTTCGACCGGCCGCTGCCGGAGCAATATTGGGACTGGGCCACGCGCGCCCTCGGCGGCGATTTCGGCGTCTCCGTCTATCTCAAGGAAAAGCCGGTGGCGGAGATCATCGCCGAGCGCGCGCCGGTCACCATGCAGCTCGGCTTCTTCGCGCTCGCCTTCGCGCTCGCGCTCTCCATACCGCTCGGCGTGCTGGCGGCGATGCGCCCCAACACGCTGATCGACCGCATCGCGCTCACCGTCGCGGTCTTCGGCCAGGCCATGCCGAGCTTCTTCTTCGGCCTGAGCCTGATCTTCATCTTCTCCGTCACCTGGCGCATCCTGCCGAGTTCCGGCAACGCCACGCTCGCGCACTACATCCTGCCCTCGATCGCGCTCGGCTATTACGCCACGCCGCAGATCATGCGGCTGACGCGCGCCGGCATGATCGAGGTGCTGGGCTCCGACTATATCCGCACGGCGCGCGCCAAGGGGTTGCGCACGCCGATCGTGCTGTTCAAGCACGGGCTGCGCAACGCCATCATTCCGGTGGTGTCGCTCTCGGCGGCGCAGCTCGGCTTCATGCTGGGCGGGTCGGTGGTGATCGAGTCTATCTTCACCCTGAACGGCCTCGGGCGGCTGGCCTGGCAGTCCATCCAGCGCTCGGACTTCGAGGTGATGCAGGCCATCGTGCTCACCATTGCGAGCTTCTACATCCTCTTCAACCTGCTGGCGGACCTGCTGAACGCATTTCTCGATCCGCGCATCCGGGTCCACTAGCCATGGCCGAGAAACCGAGACCGCAGGAAGGCGCGGAGGGTCCGGCGATCCTGGAGCCCAGCCCCGGAGCCATTATGTTCCGGCGCGCGCGCCGCGACTGGGGCGTCATGCTGGGCGGCGGCATCATGCTGGCGCTGCTGATCGTCGCGCTCGCCGCCCCGCTGCTCACCTGGCACGACCCGCTGGAGCAGGACCTGCTGAACCGCTACGCGCCGCCGGTCTGGCATGAGGAGGGCAGCTGGAACCACCCCTTCGGCACCGACAAGTTCGGACGCGACTATTACGCCCGCATCGTCTATGGGGCGCGCGTCTCGCTCATGATCGGCTTCGCCGTCATGCTGATCTCGGGCGTGATCGGCACGGTGATGGGCGTCGCGGCGGGCTATTTCGGCGGCCGGCTGGACATGATCGTCACCTTCATGATCAACACGCGCCTCGCCATGCCGGTGGTGCTGATCGCGCTTGCGGTGATCGCGCTCACCGGCAGTTCGCTGGAAATCGTGATCGCGGTGCTCGGCTTCCTGCTCTGGGAGCGGTTCGCGCTGGTGATGCGCAGCTCGACGCAACAGGTGCGCAATCTCGACTATGTGGCGGCGGCGGAGGCGGCCGGCTGCTCGGCGCTGCGCATCCTCGCCACCGAGATCATGCCGAACGTGATGAACAATCTGATCGTGGTGGCGACGCTGGAGGTCGCGCACGCCATCCTGCTGGAGGCCGCGCTGTCCTTCCTCGGCCTCGGCGTGCAGCCGCCGGAGCCGTCCTGGGGGCTGATGATCGCCGAGGGCAAGGGCGACATGTATTTCAAGCCCTGGGTGATCGGCATTCCGGGCGTCGCGCTGTTCATGCTGCTGCTGGCGATCAACCTTCTGGGCGATGGCATTCGCGACGTGACGGCGCCGGAGAGCCGCAATTGAGCCCGGTTCTCGAAGTCGCCAACCTGTCGGTCGATATCCCCATCGCGGCCGGGCTGCTGCATCCGGTGCGCGGCGTGAGCTTCCGCCTCAACCGGGGCGAGACGCTGGCCATCGTCGGCGAGTCGGGCTGCGGCAAGTCGCTGACCTCGCTCGCCGTGATGGGCCTCCTGCCCCAGGCCGCCCGGCGGCGCGCCGACCGGCTGCTGTTTCGGGGCGACGACATGCGCGCCTTCTCCGAGGCCCGGATGGCGGACATTCGCGGCAACCGCATGTCGATGATCTTCCAGGACCCGATGACCTCGCTGAACCCGACCTACACCATCGGCAACCAGCTGGTGGAGGTGATGCTGCGGCATCGCAAGGTCGGCCGGCGCGCGGCCCTGGACCGCGCCGTACACCTGCTGGAGCGGGTCGGCATCACGGCGGCCTCCAGCCGGCTCAAGCAATATCCGCATCAGCTTTCCGGCGGGCTGCGCCAGCGGGTGATGATCGCCATGGCGCTGATGTGCGATCCGGAAGTGCTGATCGCCGACGAGCCGACCACGGCCCTCGACGTGACCATCCAGGCGCAGATCCTGCTGCTGATCGCGCAACTCCAGAAGGAGTTCGACATCGGGGTGATCCTGATCACGCACGATCTGGGCGTGGTGGCGCGCGTCGCGGACCGGGTGGCGGTCATGTATGCCGGGCGCATCGTGGAGTCGGGCGCCGGGCGCGAGGTGTTCGGCAATCCGCGCCACCCCTACACGCAGGGCCTGATGGCCTGCATCCCGATACCCGGCCGCACCCGGCCGGGCGAGCATCTGGGCTCGATTCCGGGCATCGTGCCGACGCTGGTGGGCGGGCTGGAGGGCTGCATGTTCCGGGACCGCTGCCCGGCGGCCGACGCCGGCTGCCGCTCCTCCCCGCCGGAGCGCGCGCTCGGCCCCGGCCATCGCTATGAATGCCACCTCGCGCCCGAAGCGGCGGCCCGCGCCTGGCCCGCCGGCGGGGAGCGGCCGGCGTGAGCGCGCCGCTGATCGAGGCGCGCGAGGTCGCCAAGACCTTCACCGTCAGCCAGGGGCTGTTCCGCGCCCGGCGTCCGCTCCACGCCGTCAACGGCGTCTCGCTGGAAATCCGCAAGGGCGAGGTGCTGGCGCTGGTCGGGGAGTCGGGCTGCGGCAAGACCACCATGGCGCGGCTGATCCTCGGCCTCGAACGCCCCAGCAGCGGCGAGATTCTGCTGGACTCGACCCCGCTCTCCAGCCTGAACCGCATCGCGGTCGCGCGGCGGGTGCAGCCGGTGTTTCAGGACCCCTATTCATCGCTGAACCCGCGCAAGTCGGTCGGCTCGATCATCTCGCTGCCGCTGCGCGTCCACCGGGTCGGCGACCCGTCCGGCTGGCGGCGGCGGGTCGAGGAGATGATGGAGATCGTCGGGCTGCCCCGGCGGCTCTACCGCAACTATCCGAGCCAGCTTTCCGGCGGCCAGCGCCAGCGCGTCGCGATCGCGCGCGCGCTCATCATGCGCCCCGATATCGTCATCTGCGACGAGCCGACCTCGGCCCTCGACGTCTCGGTGCAGGCCCAGATCCTCAACCAGCTGCTGGACCTGCGGCGCGACCTGGAGCTGACCTATCTGCTGATCACGCACGATCTGGCGGTGGTCGAGCATATGGCGACGCGCGTGGCGGTGATGTATCTCGGGCGCATCGTCGAGCTTGCCGACGCGGCGGCGATCTTCCGCGCGCCGCAGCATCCCTACACGAAGGCGCTGCTCGGCTCGATCCTGACGCCGGACCCGACGCTCGACCTGCCGGACATGCAGCTGGGCGCGGGCTTTCCCAATCCCGTCGATCCGCCTTCGGGCTGCAGCTTCCACCCGCGCTGCCCGTTCGTCATGCCCCATTGCCGGGAGCGCGCGCCCGCCAGCCACGACACCGGGCAGGCGACGGTCGCCTGCCATCTGTTCGCGCCGGAGGCCGCCGGCGGCGGGGCAGGCCCGTCCGGGTGACGCCTCTCAGTCGGCGGCGTCCTCGTCGGGGGGCAGGTCGCCGGCGCCCAGCGTGCGGTCCTCGAAGCCGGCCGGAACCTCGCGCCCGCTGTCGGTGAAGGCGCGGCGCACGGCCTCCACATTGCCTTCCAGCACGCGCAGGCGATTGTCGCGCACGAAGGCGTTGGACGCGTGGAGCATGTCGGTCGAGCCCTGGAAGCGGGGCGCCACATGGCGGGCGAACAGCTCGTAGCTCTTCATGGTCTGCTCGCGATTGGCCCATTCGTTCGCGCGGAAGAGGATGCCGCCGAAGCCGCCCTGGGAGAGCTCCAGCAGATATTCGATGCCGCGAATGGCGGTCTCGGGCGAGCCGATCAGCGTGGTGCCCATCTTCACGCCCTCGCGCACCGGGTCGTCGGCCCGGCCCGGCGGGCGGCCGAGCGTCTGCTCGAAATAGGTCACGGTCTCCAGCCGCTCGCCGGCCTTCACCTGCCGCAGCGCCTCCTCGTCGTCCTCCGCGAGATGCATGTTGACCACCACGCGCCAGTCTTGGCGGTCCATGGTCTTGCCATGCTTCGCGGCCTCGTCTTCGGCGATCCGCCATTGCTTCGCCAGCATTTCCGGTCCGCCCGGAATGCCCGCGCCAATGGACAGCACGCCGAGCCCGTGCCGGCCCGCCGCCATCATGCCGAAGGGGGTGATGGTGGAGGCGACCGCGATCGGGAAGCGCCCCTCGGTCCAGGGCGCCAGATGCAGCCGCGCCTCGCGCAGCGTGAACCAGTCGGTCTCCATCGTCACCGGCTCGCCGCAGTCCAGCAGCGCGACGATGGCGTCCAGCGCCTCGATCATGCGCCGGCGCTGGTCGGTCGGCTTGATGCCCATCATGTAGGCGTCGGTGATCAGCGCGCCCGGCCCGCAGCCCAGCATGGTGCGTCCCCGGCTCATATGGTCCAGCTGCACGAAGCGCTGCGCCACCAGCAGCGGGTGGTGATAGGGCAGGGAGGTGACGCCGGAGCCGAGCCGGATATGGCGGGTGCGCTGCAGGGCCGCGCCGATGAAGATCTCGGGCGCGGCGATGATCTCCCAGCCGGCGGAGTGATGCTCGCCGATCCAGGCCTCGTCATAGCCCAGATGGTCGAGCCACTCGATCAGCTCCAGGTCCCGGTCCATGGCCAGCGTCGGGTTCTCGCCGAGCGCATGGAAGGGGGCGAGGAAGACGCCGAAACTCATGCCGCGCCGCGCCATGACGATCTCCCGATATGGCAGGAAAGGGCGTCATCATGCCGCAAACCCACCCCCGACGCCAGCGACGGGAGCGGGGCGCGCGCGCCGGAGGGTAGCCGCCTCCGAGCGGACACGCCCCGGCTATCTGTGGCGTGCGGCGCGCGCAAGCAACAAGCGCAGGTCCTCTCTTGGCGGCCCGGATTTTGCCAGGGCCATTGCTCTGGATCGCTCCACGTCGTCCAGCACTTCCGCGATCAATCCGGAATCCCCATCCTCAAGCGCCGCTTCGAGAAAAGCCACGACGTCGTCCGGGTCTTCGAGATAGTCCGCAGGGTCCCACGGACGCGACATCTCCCTTACTGCAGCCGCCAACTCTTTATCTTCATTCATAGCCGTCTCCATATAGACCCGCCCAGCCTAGCGGACCAGGGTGCGGTGCATGATGCGCTCCTGGGTGCGATCATAGTCGTGGCGGACCATGTGGAGGGCTTGGGCGTTGTCCCAGAGCAGCACGTCGCCCGGCCGCCAGCGGTGGCGATAGACGAAGCGCTCCTGCTCGCAATGCGCCGTCAGGCGGGCCATGAGCGCCTGCGAGGCCTCCACGTCCAGGCCGTCGAAGCGCTCGATGCGGATCGGGTTGAAATAGAGCGCCTTTTGCCCGCTCACCGGATGCGGGCGCACCAGCGGGTGGCGGGCGCTCGGCGCCTCGCGCGCCTCCTCGGCGGTCATCTTCGCCATACGGCGCGGCGCGAAGCGGCTGTTGTAGATGTGGTGGCCGACCAGCGGCTCCACCTCCCGGCGGGTCGCCTCGTCGAGCGCCTCATAGGCCGCGCGCTGATTGGTGAAGCTGGTGTCGCCGCCCCGGTCGGGCAGCCGGATGGCGCGCAGCATGGTGCCGCGCGGCGGCTCCGGCAGGTGGGAGTGGTCGGTGTGCCAGGTGCCGCCCGTATCCAGCGGCTTGCCGTCGCCGAGCGTGTCGCGATGCCGGCTGGAGAGCAGGCGGATCTGCGGGAAGCCCTCCACCCGATATTCCGGGCGCTGCACCGGCTGCGCCACATTGTCGCCGAAGAGGCCGGCCAGCGCCACGAAGCCCGCCGGGTCGAGCGCCATGTCGCGGAACACCAGCACCACCCGGTCGGTCCAGGCCTCCTGCAAGCGCCGGCGCGCCGCCGCGTCGCCGCTATGGCGGGCGATGTCCAGCCCCGACACTTCCGCGCCGATGACGCCCGGCAGGGCGCGAATCTCGAAATCCATCGCCGTCAGCCTCCCCTTGCCTCCGCGCCGTCCTGCAGCAGCAGCATGACGGCGCCGTTATTGTCGTCTCCGCCGACGAAGGGCCGGCCGTCTGCGGTCTGCCGCACCCGCACGCCGTTTCGCTCCATCAGCCCAACGGCCCGCCCGAGATCGGCGAAGGCGACCGCATGGCCGGCCATGCAGGACAGGCCGGGCGGCCGCTCGCCCGGAAAGAGCGTCCCGAACGCCTCGGGGGCGAGCGCGCGCCAACCCTCCGCGTCTGCGCCCAGCGCCCGCAGCCGGTCGGCGAGCGCCTCCGCCCGGTCGGAGACGAAGAAGCAGTGCGAGAGCGCCGCCGCGCCGTTCGGGTGGTCCAGCAGTTCCGGCAGCCAGAGCAGCTCCGGCGTCTCGTGCTCGATGACGATGATGCGGCCCTCGGGCCAGGCGGCGTCCTTCGAGAAGATGTTGCGAAAGCGCATCTCCCCGGCGGGCGTCAGGCGCGCGCGCTGCGCCGGCGGCGCGAAGCCGAGCGCGGCCAGTCCGGGCCAGGCGCCGTCCGCCGAAGCGCAGCGAAAGGCCGCGATATGCATGCCCTCATGCCGGGCCATATAGCCCGCCCAGGGGTTGAAGCGCTCCGGCGCGCGGAGGCCGATCAGCTCCAGATAGCCCCGCCGGAAGAGCGCGCAGCGATTGGCGGTGGCCCAGGGCCGCATTCCGCTTTCTCCCGGAACCGCGCCCTGCTGCGGCGTTTCCGGCGAGAGGCGGAAGCCGAGCCGCGCCCAGGTCTCCGCGCCCGCGTCGAGATCGGCGCGCATCTGCCCGGTATGATCGAGCGGGAAGCTCACGGCAGCCGCACATCGGTGAGCGGCCGGCCCCAGTCCTCCGCCCGCGCCAGCACGCGCGGCAGATCCTCCTCCAGCATGAAGCCCGCGGCGATGAGCTTGCGGGCCGCCGCCTCGACGGCGCGGAGATAGCCCGCCGCATCGCCGTAGCGCTCCAGCAGCGAAGCGCGCGGATCGCCCGTGGCGGCGCGCTCCTCGGGCGTGTCGGGGAAGGGGATGTAGCCGCCGGAGAACTCATGCATGGCGCCGCCGGCAAACTCGCGCCGGCGCAGGTTCCAGCCGGTGAAGCTGCCGACCGGGGCCGCCACCATCGGGGCCAGCACGCCCGAGGTCTCGTTGCCGTCGGCATCGACGGCCGGCACCAGCACCGGATAGCCCGCCTCCGCCAGCACGTCCGGCGGCTCCTTGTCGAGAATGCCCTCGTCTTCGCGCGGGCCGAAATCGAGCGCCGGCATGAGGTTGGGCGATTGCGGAACCGCGACGCCGGGGATCGCGGGAAACTGCCGCCGCCACGCCTCGTACTCCACCAGCGTGCCGTCGTCCGCGCGCGGATGGCGGCTCGCCGGCGGCGGCGCGCCCTCGCTGGCCCAGCGGTCGAGCGCGTCCAGCAGGGCGCGGAACAGCATCGAGGTCTGGGCGACATTCAGCCATTGCTGGCAGACGGCGCGGCGCGGGAGCTTCTGATTCGGGTCGGAGCCGTGCTGCGCGCCGGCCCAGTGATAGATGCGCACGCCTTCCGGCTCCGGCAGGTCGCGGCCTTCGCAATCGGTGTGCACGAGCGAGCCGCGCCGCTGCCAATATTCGGTCGCGGTCTGGGTGTGCAGGATGAGCGGGTCGGTCTCCGGGCGCTTCAGGATGGCGTCGCTCCGCCCGCTCCAGGGGTCCCGGCACGGCGCGTAGGCGAAGGGGAAGCGGTCGGCGGGCGCGTAATGGTCCTCATGTTGCTGGCCGCCGGAGACCACGGCGTTGGCGAAGCGCTGGTTGAGCCACTTGCCGCCGGCCCCGGAGACATGCGGCATCAGCCCGTCGAACACGCGCCGCCCGGCGGCGTCGGCGTTGAAGCCCCGCCAGACGAAATCCCGGATCGCGCGCCCGGTCTGCGAGCGCCCGTAGCCATAGGCGCGGTCGATGCCGCCGAGCGGATTGCCAACCCCTTCCTCATAGCGCAGGAAGCTCACCAGATCGCGCACCGCGACATGTCCGAGGCCCATCACCAGCGGGTCGCGGCCCTCATAGACCAGCTCGTAGATCCAGCCGGGGCGGAAGCCCTCGGGCAGGTGGATGTGGCTGTCCGAGGGCACGATCGCCCGGTTGGGCCCGAGACCGTCCAGGCCGCCGCCGGACTCGATGCGCGCGAAGGACCAGGCCTCCGGCGCGACCGGCTGGCGTTCGGCGTCGGCATAGGCGCGCACGGTCAGCCGGGCCTTGCTCGTGTCGAGCGACACGGTCGGGTGCGAGCGCGTCGAGCCGCGTCCGCTGAGCGGCAGGCAGGTTACGCCCGGCTCGTCGGCGATGAACTCGGTGCGCACCGGGCCGGTCACCGGCGCCTCGCCATGGCGCGCGACCGGCAGGTCGAGCAGCAGCCGCCCGTCGCCCGGCAGCAGGTCGCCCTGCCAGGCGCCGAATACCATCGTATAGCCGCGCCGGAAGAGGAAGCCGTTGCCGGCATGGGCGCCGGAGGCGGGGTCGTTGCTGTGCTCCGCGTCGCAGAAATATTGCAGCGCGCGCATATTGCCGCGATTGCCCCAGTCGAACAGCAGGCGGCGATTGCCGAGCGCGGGGTCAGCCGGCTGGAGGATGAAGACATCGGCGCCGAACGCGATCCGGCCCTCGCCGTCGCGCGGCGCAAGCGCGATGTCGGTGACGCCCGCCTGGGCCGTGGCCAGCGGATCGACCCGGTAATGCGCCCGCGCCCGGAGGCGCTCATAAGCGCCGGTGGCGCCGAAAGGCTCGCCGTCGGCGAACGGCCGGCGGTCGAGGATTTCCAGTCGAACGGCGTTGCTCATCGCCAGCAGGCCCCAACTCCATAAGCGAAGGGGCTAGAATAGTCGCTCTCTCCGGGAGGTCGAAAGCCATGACCGAATCCGTCGTGCTGACCGAGCAGCAGGGCCCTGTGCGCCATATCGTGCTGAACCGTCCCGAGGCGCTGAACGCGATCAGCGACGCCATGGTGGCCGAGCTCGGCGCGGCCTTCCGCGCCGCCAACGCCGACGGCGCAACGCGCGCCATCGTCTTTCGCGGCGCCGGGCGGGCGTTTTGCGCCGGGGCCGACCTCAAGGCGCGCCGGCTGGCGGCGAGCGAGGCCGAGGCGCGCTCGCGCGCGCAGGCGATCCAGGATGTCACGCGCGCCATCGTCTTCGGCGATGCGCCGGTGGTCGGCGCGATCCATGGCTGGGCGGTCGGCGGCGGCTTCGAATGGGCGCTCAATTGCGACTTTCCGATCTGGGCCGAGAGCGCGCGCGGCTTCTTCCCGGAAGTCTCCTGGGGGCTGTTCGTCACCGGCGGCGTCTCGGCCATCCTGCCGGGCCTGATCGGGCTGCAGAAAACGAAGGAGATGCTGCTGCTGGGCGAGCGCTATAGCGCGGGCGACCTGCGCGAACTGGGCGTCGCCTGGCGGGTGGCGGCGGACGAGGCGCTGCTGGAGGAGGCAGAGGCGCTGGCCGAGAAGCTGGCGGACCTGCCGGCGCGCGCCGTGCGCGACATGAAGCGCACGCTCAACCGCGCCGCCTATGGCGACATCGCGGACGCGCTGGAGCGCGAGGTGGAGGCGGTAGTGCGCTCCTACAACGATCCCGAGACCTTCGAGCGCACGGCCGCCTTCAGCGACCGCTGAACGCGCTGTCGGGATCGGTCAGCGCCTGCAGGCGCAGGCTGGCCACGCGTCCGAAGCGGGTGATGAGCGACTTGCGCCGGGCCGGGTCGAGCCGCCCGCCCGCCGGCTCGCGCAATAGCGCCGCGCCGAAGCCGTCGGCCACCATCAGGCCGCAGCTTGCCGGAATCAGATGCCTCGGAAAGCCGTCCGGGACGGCGAAATAGAACGCGTCGCAATAGTCCAGATATTCGGTCCACTTGGCGTCGGCGCGGTAGTCGGCCTCGGAGGACTTCACCTCCACCACGGCGATCCGCCCGTTCTCGCCGAGCGCGATCACATCCACCCGGCGGCGGTTGCGCAAGGTGAACTCGGTCAGCACGCCATAGCCGCCGCTGCGCAGGAAGCGGCAGACGCCGCGCGCCAGGATTGCGCCATTGTTCGTCATTTGTTCAGATTAGCCGCTCCCGGGCGGCGAGCGCAAGCCGCACGACCTTCTTCATCGCCGTCGGCAGCGCATAGCGGTCCAGCCGGTCGATCGGCGCCCAGAGGCAATGCTCGGGCGGCGGCCCGGCGGCCGCGCCGGCGCGCAGCTCCAACTCCAGGATGAAATGGGTGAAGCCGTGGCGCATCACGGCGTCGAGCGGCCGCCAGGCCCCGGCCATGGGCGGCTCTTCGGGCGGCGCGCCGGTCTCGACCCAGGGGCCGGAGGGCACCTCCATCATGCCGCCGAGCAGGCCCCGCTCCGGCCGGCGGCGCAGCAGCACGCGGCCGGCGCCGTCCTCCGTCCACCAGGCGATGCCGCGCCGCACCGGGCGGGGCGGCTTGGCCGCCTTCGCCGGCAGGCGTTCGGCGATTCCGGCCGCCCGGCCGCGGCAGGCGTCCGTCCAGGGGCAGGCGTCGCAGCGGGGCGCGCGCGGCAGGCAGACGGTCGCGCCCAGGTCCATGACCGCCTGGGCGTAGTCGCCGGGCCGGCGGTCGGGCGTCAGGCCGGCGGCGGCGCGGCGAATCTCCGCCTTCGCGGCCGGCAGCGGCGTTTCGATGGCGAACAGGCGCGCCATCACCCGCTCGACATTGCCGTCCACCGCGACGGCCTTGCGGTCATGGGCGATGGCGGCGATCGCGGCAGCCGAATAGGCCCCGATGCCCGGCAGCGCCCGCAGGCCGGCCTCGTCCTCGGGCAGCCGCCCGCCATGGCGCTCCGCGATCTGCCGCGCGGCGGCGTGCAGATTGCGCGCGCGGGCGTAGTAGCCGAGCCCCTGCCACTCGCCCAGCACCTCGTCCAGCGAGGCCGCCGCCAGCGCTTCGACCGTCGGCCAGCGCGCGACGAAGCGCTCGAAATAGGGGCCGACGACCGCCGCGCCGGTCTGTTGCAGCATGATCTCGCTGAGCCAGACCCGATAGGGCGGGGCGCGCTCCCCCGGCGGCGCGCGCCAGGGCAGCGTGCGGCGATGGACGTCGTACCAGGCCAGCAATGCCTCCGCTTTCGGCTCCAGGGCAGGCTCCTTTCCGGCGCGCCGCAACGGGTCCGGGCCAGTATGTCAGAAAGCGCCCGGACGAGGCGGCATTCCGTCGTCGCCCCGGCGGGGCGCGCGCCCTATGCTCGGCTGTGAGGGGCGGGCGAGCGAGGACCATGGCGAGACGGGCGAGGAAGCGCGGCGGCGGGCTGCGGGCCGTGGGCGCGGCGATCGAGAGCGGGCTCGGCGGGCGCGGCTTTCCCGCGCCGCGCCTGCTGATGCGCTGGGAGGGCGTGGTCGGCGGCGAGATCGCGGCCTGGACGCAGCCCGAGCGACTCGTCCGTGGCACGCTGCATCTGCGCGTCGCCTCCGGCTGGGCGCCCTATATCCAGCATCAGGCGCCGCAGATCTGCGAGCGCGTCAACGCCTTTCTCGGCCGCCGGGCGGTGGCGCGTCTGGCGCTCCGGCAGGGCCGTCTGGCGGCGCCGCCGACCCGGCCGCGGCTCGCGGCTCCGGGCGAACCGGTCGCGGTCTCCGGCGTCGGCGATCCGCAACTGCGCGCCGCGCTGGCCCGGCTCGGCGGCGCCGTCCGGGCGGCGGAGCGGCCGGGCGTCTGTTGAAAACACCGGCATGACGCAGAAAATAAAGCGACCTGAGAGGCCGATGGCCTTGTTCACGCCTTACTTTCGCGGCTAGATTACAACATGTTGCGTTGAGGGCGGGCCGATGCGGAAGGTGTGGATTTTCGTCACGGTCGCGGCGGTCGCCGTCGCGGCCATTTTCGCCTATGACCGGTTCTTCGGCGAAACCGGGGAGGCGGGACTGGAGGCGGCTTCCGGCGCGCCCACCGCCGCCGTCGCGGTCGCCAATCCGGAGATCAAGCCGGGCGACCATGTGCTGGGCGACCCCGACGCGCCGGTTGCGATCGTCGAATATTCGTCCATGACCTGCCCGCATTGCGCGCATTTCCACGCCGAGGGCTACAAGCATCTGAAGGCGACCTATATCGACGCCGGCAAGGTCAAGCTGGTCTTCCGCGACTTCCCGCTCGACCAGCTGGCGCTGCGCGCGGCCGCGCTCGCGGAATGCATGCCGCCGGAGCGCTATTTCGGCTTCATCGAAATGCTGTTCCAGGGCCAGTCCGACTGGGCGGGCGCGGAGGATCCGATGGGGGAGCTGGTCCGCCTCGGCAAGCTGGCCGGGCTGGACGAGGCGCGCGCCCAGGCCTGTCTCAGCGACGAGGCCAGGCTGGAGGAGGTCATCCAGGAGCGGCTGGAGGGCGACCGGCAATATCAGATCGCCTCCACGCCGAGCTTCATCATCAACGCGCAGCGCCATCCGGGCGCGCTGACGGCGGAGGAGCTCGACGCCGTGCTGCAACCGCTGTTGAACTGAGCCGGCCTCTCACCCGAACGCCCAGAGCGCGGCGAGCAGGAGGGCGTGCAGGGCGGCCGCGGCGATGAACAGGCGGAGCGCGCGGCGGATGTCCTCCGGCCTCGCCCGGCTGCGGCCGCGGCCCATCCAGGCGTCCGGCGCCGTTCTGCCTGCGTAGCGGCGCGGTCCCGCCAGCGCGAGGCCGAGCGCGCCCGCCATGGCGGCCTCCGGCCAGCCGGCATTGGGCGAGCGATGGCGGTGGGCGTCCTCCATGACCGCGCGCCAGGCGCCGTGCGGGCTGGCGCGGCGAAAGCAGAAGGCCGCCGCCATCACCAGCAGCGCCGCCAGCCGGGCCGGCAGGAAACAGGCCACATCGTCGGCGCGGGCCGACCAGGCCCCGAAAGCCTCATGGCGCGGCGTGCGATGGCCGATCATGCTGTCCAGCGTGTTGATCGCCTTGAACATGCACAGCCCCGGCAGGCCGAGCAGCAGGAACCAGAAGACCGGCGCGACCACGCTGTCGGAGAAGTTCTCCGCCAGCGACTCGATGCCGGCGCGCGCCACGCCATGCGCGTCGAGCGACTCCGGATCGCGCCCGACGACATGCGAGACCGCCTCGCGCCCTTCCTCGAGCCCGCGCTCCAGCCCCGAGGCGACGGCCGCCACATGGTCGTGAAGGCCGCGCTGGGAGACCAGCAGAAAGACCAGCAGCAGCGCCGCCGGCCAGCCGAACAGCTCCAGCAGCCAGCCGAGCAGGGCCGCGCCCGCCACTACCAGGGCGAGCGCGAAGGCGCCCCGCATCCGGCGCTCGCCGGCGTCGAGTTCCGGGCGGTTCAGCCGGCCGTCCAGCCGGTCGATGGCGCGGCCGAGCAGCGCCACCGGATGCGGGATGCGGCGGAACAGGCGCGGCAGGTCGCCCAGCAGCGCGTCCAGCAGCAGTGCGGCGAGCAGGATCGGGACGGCGCTTGCGGTTCCGTCTATCATGGGCGGCGATCCTAGCCGAATTGAGAGACGCAATGCCCAAAACCGGAGTCATGGTGTGCGGCCATGGCAGCCGCGACGCCGGCGCGGTTCGCGAGTTCCTGGCCCTTGCCGACGGGCTGCGGCCCCGGCTGCCGCAGGAATACGACCTGGAAATCGGCTTCCTGGAATTCGCCCGCCCGGTGATCCGCGACGGGCTGGAGGCGCTGGTCCGGCGCGGCAACCGGCGCATTCTCGCCGTGCCGGGGATGCTGTTCGCGGCCGGCCATGTGAAGAACGACGTGCCCTCCGAGATCCAGGAATTCGCCCGTGACCATCCCGGGATCGACATCCAGCTCGGCCGCGACCTCGCCATCGACGCCAAGCTGCTGCGCGCGGCCGAGGCGCGCATCGCGAGCGTGCTGGAGCCGGGCCGGGACCTCTCCGACACGCTGCTGACGGTCGTCGGCCGCGGCACCAACGATCCCGACGCCAACTCGAATGTGAGCAAGGTGGCGCGGATGCTCTGGGAGGGGATGGGCTTCGGCTGGGCCGAGACCTGCTATTCCGGCGTCGCCCACCCGCGCGTCGATGCGGGGCTGGAGCGCGCCGTCCGGCTCGGCTTCCGGCGGATCGTGGTCTTCCCCTATTTCCTGTTCACCGGCGTGCTGGTGCGGCGCATTTACGATCAGGCCGACGAGGTGGCCCGGGCGCACCCGGAGGTCGCCTTCCTCAAGGCGCCCTATCTCAACGACCATCCGCTGGTGCTCGACAGCTTCGCCGAGCGGGTCGGGGAAATCCTGACCGGCGACAACCGGATGAATTGCGGGCTGTGCAAATATCGCGAACGCATCGTCGGGCGCGAGGAGGAGCAGGGAGCGCCGCAGGTCGGCCACCACCACCATGTGCGCGGCGGCGGACACGGGCACTCCCACGACCACGATCATCATCATCACCACCACCATCACGACCACGATCATCATCGCGGGCATGGCCACGAACAGGAGCGGGGCTGAGAGCGCCGATGCCGGCCTATCTCCGCGATCCGGCGGCGATCTATCGCCTCTCCTTCCAGATCGCGCGCCGGGAAACCGACCTCTCGCGCCTGCCACCCTGCGCGCACGACCTCGCGCTGCGGCTGGTCCACGCCTGCGGCCGGCCGGAGGTCGCGCAGGAGCTGATGCTCAGCCCCGGCGTCGTCGAGCGGCTGCAGGCGGCGCTCGCCGCCGGCGCGCCGCTTATCGCCGACAGCCGCATGACGGCGGAAGGCATTACCGGGCGCCGGGCGCTCTGCCTGATCGCCGACCCGGAGGTCGCGGCCGCCGCCTCCGCCGGCGGGCGCACCCGCGCGATGGCGGCCATGGACGCGCTGGCGGACCGCTTCCAGGGTGCGGTCGTGGTCATCGGCAATGCGCCGACGGCGCTCTTCCGGCTGCTGGAACTGGTGGCCGGCGGCGCGCCGGCTCCGCTCGCCGTGCTGGGCTTTCCGGTCGGCTTCGTGGGCGCGGCCGAGTCCAAGGCGGCGCTCGCGGAGAGCGGCCTGCCGCATATCGCGCTGCGCGGCCGCGCGGGCGGCAGCGCGCTGGCGGCCGCCGCGGTCAACGCCCTCTTGCATCCGGGCGAGTGGGGCGCATGACCGCCTGGCTGACCGTGCTCGGCGTCGGCGAGGACGGGCTGGACGCGGCCGGCCGGGCGGCGGTCGAGAGCGCCGCCCTGCTGGTCGGCGGCGAGCGTCACCTGGCGCTCGCCGGCCCGGCGTCGGCGGCCGAGCGCCTGGTCTGGCAGCGCCCGCTCTCGCGCACCATCGACGCCATTCTCGCCCGCCGGCCGGCGCCGGTCGCGGTGCTGGCGACCGGCGACCCGATGTGGTTCGGCATCGGCGCGGCGCTCGCCCGGCGGGTTCCGGCGGATGAGATGCGCATCCTGCCGGTCGCCGGCGCCTTCTCGCTGGCGGCCGCGCGCCTGGCCTGGCCGCTGGAGGGCGTGGCGGCCTTCTCGCTGCACGGTCGGCCGCTGGGCCTGCTGGCGCTGCATGTCGCGCCCGGCGCGCGCCTGCTGGCGCTCTCGCACGACGGCGGCACGCCGGCGGGCGTGGCCGACTGGCTCACGCGCCACGGTTACGGGGCGAGCCGCATGACCGCGCTCTCCCATATGGGCGGCCCGCTGGAGGCGCGACGCGACGGACGCGCCGACGAGTGGTCGGGCGAGACGCCCGACCTCAACACGCTGGCGATCGAATGCGTGGCCGGCCCCGAGGCCCGCATCCTGTCGCGCGCGCCGGGCCTGCCGGACGAGCTGTTCGAGCATGACGGGATGCTGACGCGCGCGCATGTCCGCGCGGCGACGCTCTCGCTGCTGGCGCCGACGCCGGGCGCGCGCCTCTGGGACATCGGCGCGGGCTCGGGCGCGATCGCCATCGAGTGGATGCGCGCCGGCGGCCGGGCCAGCGCCGTCGAACCGGTGGCGGAGCGCCGGGCCGTCATCGCGCGCAACGCCGAGGCGCTGGGCGCACCGTGGCTGGAGTTGCATGACGGCCGCGCGCCGGAGGCGCTGGAGGGCCTGCCGGCCCCGGATGCGGTGTTCGTCGGCGGGGGCCTCTCCGCCGAGGGCGTGCTGGAGGCGGCCTGGGCGGCGCTCGGGCCGTCGGGGCGGCTGGTCGCCAACGCGGTCACGCTGGAAGGCGAGGCGCGGCTGCTGCGCGCGCGCGCCGAACTGGGCGGCGAGCTCTGGCGCATCGCGACCGCCGCGGCCGGTCCGGTCGGGCGCTTCCAGGCCTTCCGCCCCGCCATGACCGTCACGCAATGGGCGGTGCGGAAGCCGTGACCGGCCGGTCGCCGCGCGCCTGGGTGGCGGGCGTCGGGGTCGGTCCGGGCGACCCGGAACTGCTGACGCTCAAGGCGCTGCGCATCGTGCGCAAGGCGGATGTGCTGGCCTATCCGGCCCCGCTCGAAGGCGAGAGCTTCGCGCGCCGGGTGGTCGCGCCGCATCTCGACGGCCCCGCCATCGAACTGCCGATCCGCATGCCGATGTCTCCGTCGCGCTTCCCGGCCCAGCCGGTCTATGACCGGGCGGCGGACGCTATCGGGGCGCATCTCGAAGCCGGCCGGGGCGTGGCGGTGCTCTGCCAGGGCGATCCGTTCTTCTACGGCTCCTTCCTCTATCTGTTCGCGCGGCTCGCGGAAGACTGGCCGGTCGAGGTGGTGCCCGGCGTCTCGGCGCTGACCGCCTGCGCGGCCGTCGCCGGCCGACCGCTCGCCACGCGCAACGATGCGCTCGCGGTGCTGCCCGCGCCGCTCGACGATGCGGCGCTGGAGGCCAGGCTCGCCGCCTGCGACGCGGCCGCGCTGGTCAAGGTCGGGCGGCATTTCGGGCGCATCCGCGCCCTGCTCGCCCGGCTGCAACTCGCGGACCGCGCCTGCCTGGTCGTCCATGCCGGGCTGCCGGACGAGCGCGTGCTCGCCCTCGACGCCGTGGGCCCCGAGGATGCGCCCTATTTCTCCACCATCCTGCTGCACAAGCGGGGCAGGGCGTGGCGATGACGGTCGCGGTGGTGCTGAACGCGCGCGGCGCGGCGCTGGCCCGGCGGCTGGAGCTGGAGAGCGTCGGGCTGGAGGCGCTGGAGGAGCGCTTCGCCGCCGGAGAGCCGATCGTCGCCATCATGGCCGCCGGCATCGTCATCCGCCGCCTGGCCCCGCTGCTGGCGGGAAAGCGGACCGACGCGCCGGTCGTCGCCCTGGCGGAGGACGGCAGCGCGGTCGCGCCCCTGCTCGGCGGGCATCGGGGCGCGAACCGGCTGGCGCGCGAACTCGCCCGGCGGCTCGGCGTGGCGGCGGCGGTGACCACGGCGAGCGACGCGCTGTTCGGCGTGGCGCTGGACGACCCGCCGCCCGGCTGGACGCTCGCCAATCCCGAGATGGCGAAGCCGGTCATGGCGGCGCTGATCCGTGGGGAGCCGGTGCGGCTCCGGGTCGAGGCCGGCGACGCGCGCTGGCTCGCCCGGCTGCCCTGGTCGGAGGAGGGGCGCCGGTCGGTCCGCGTCTCGGACCGCTCCGCGCCGCCGGGCGAGGACGAACTGCTGCTGCATCCGCCGAGCCTCGCGCTGGGCGTCGGGCTGGAGCGGGACGCGCCTGCGCCCTCGCTGCTGGATCATGTGGCAAGGACGCTGGCCGCGGCCGGGCTGGCGCGGGCCTCGGTCGCGCTCGCTGCGACGCTCGACCTGAAGGCCGACGAGCCGGCCGTCGCGGCGCTCGACCTGCCGCTTCGCACCTTCGACGCCGCCACGCTCCGGCGCGTGCCCGCGCCCAATCCCTCGCAGATCGTGGCGGCGGCGGTCGGCACGCCGAGCGTGGCCGAGGCGGCCGCCCTTGCGGCGGCGGGCGACGGGGCGGAACTGGTCGCGCCCAAGCGTATCGGCCGGCGCGTCACCGCTGCCGTCGCCCGCATCGCGCCGCCGCCCGGCCGGCTGACCGTGGCCGGAATAGGCCCCGGCGACCCGGCCATGCGCACGGCGGAGGTCGAGGCCGCGATCTCGGCCGCGAGCGATGTCGTCGGCTATGCGCCCTATCTCGACCTGGTGGCGGACCTCACCGGAACCGCGCGCCGCCACCCGATGCCGATCGGCAGCGAGGCGGCGCGCGTCGATCTGGCGCTCAGGCTCGCGGGAGAAGGCCGCGAGGTCGCGCTGCTGGCCTCGGGCGACGCCGGCGTCTATGCGCTGGCGGGGCTGGCGCTGGAGCGCGGCCCGGCGGCGCTGCCCATCGCCGTGCTGCCCGGCGTCTCGGCCATGCAGGCGGCGGCGGCGCGGGCCGGCGCGCCGCTCGGCCACGATTTCGCGGCGATCTCGCTCTCCGACCTGCTGACGCCGCCGGAGACCATTCGCGCGCGCGTCGAGGCGGCGGCGGCGGCGGACTTCGTCATCGCCTTCTACAATCCGGCCTCGAAGACGCGGCGCCGGCCGCTGGCCGAGGCGCTGGAGACGCTCGCCCGCCACCGCGCGCCGACGACGCCCGTGGTCCGGGCGCGCAATCTCGGCCGGCCGGGAGAGGAGGTCGCGATCGGGACGCTGGCGGAACTCGACCCGGAGCGCGTCGATATGAACACCGTGCTGATCGTCGGCAACAGCCGCAGTTTCCTGCGCCACGGCCGCGTGGTCACGCCGCGCGGCTATCCGGCATGACGGTGCATTTCATCGGCGCGGGGCCGGGCGCGCCGGACCTCATCACGCTGCGCGGGCTGCGCCTGATCCGCCGCTCGCCGGTGGTGCTCTACGCCGGCTCGCTGGTGCCGGCGGAGGTCGTGGCCGAGGCGCCGGCGGGCGCGCTGGTCCGCGACAGCGCCGCCATGACGCTCGACGAGATCGAGGCGCTGTTCGTCGAGGCCGAGGCGGCCGGGCGGGATGTCGCGCGGGTGCATTCCGGCGACCCCTCTCTCTACGGGGCCATCGCCGAGCAGATCGCGCGGCTGGAGCGGCTCGGCATCGCCTATACGATCACGCCGGGCGTGCCGGCCTTCGCCGCCGCCGCCGCCGCGCTCGGCCTGGAACTGACGCTGCCCGGCGTCGCCCAGACCGTGACGCTGACCCGCACGGCCGTGCGCGCCACGCCCATGCCCGAAGGCGAACACCTGGCCGCCCAGGCGGAGAGCGGCGGCACGCTCGCCATCCACCTCTCGACCGCCAATCTCGCCCGCGTGGTGCGCGACCTGCTGCCGGCGCTCGGGCCGGACTGTCCGGCGGCGGTGGTCTGGCGCGCCAGCCAGCCGGAGCAGCGCATCGTGACCGGCACGCTCGCCACCATCCGCGAGCGGGTGAAGGCGGCGGGCTTCACTCGGACGGCGCTGATCCTGGTCGGTCGGGCGCTGGGCGCGCGCGAATTTCAGGAGAGCCGGCTTTACGATCCGGCGCACCATCACGCATCGCGACCGCGGCGGCGATGATGCGCCGCGTCTCCGACCAGAGCCGGTAGCCGTCGAGGCCGGCGAGCGGCGTCCAGCGCGCTTCGGCCGCGTCGTCGCCCGCCACGGCCTCGCCCGAGAGCCATTCGGCGGCGAAATCGACCAGCGTGTAGTGGCTGACGACGGCCCCGGCCGCATCGCGGCGGACGCCATCGACCACATCGACCAGGCCGAGCAGGGCGATCTCGACGCCGGTCTCTTCCCGGACCTCGCGGCGCGCGGCCTCGCGGACCGTCTCGCCCAGCTCCTGCTTGCCGCCCGGAATGCTCCACTCGCCCTGTCTCGGCGGCCTGCCGCGCCGGACCAGCAGCACCTCGGCCCCGCGCAGCACGACGACGCCGACCCCGACCACGGGCCGCCCGGAGCCGGCCATCGAACCCTCCCCTCGCGGATCAGGCCATATACTGGCCGCCATTGACCGAGACTGTCGAGCCGGTCACGAAGCAGGCGTCGTCCGCCACCAGGAAGCGCACCACATGGCAGATCTCCCTCGGGTCGCCGAAGCGCCCGACGGGAATCTTGCTCTTGATCGCGTCCTGCACGCGCTCCGGCACCGCGCGCACCATGTCGGTATCGACATAGCCGGGGCAGATCGCGTTGACGGTGACGCCCTTGGGCGCGCTCTCCAGCGCCAGCGCCTTGGTGAAGCCCAGAATGCCGGCCTTGGCGGCGGCGTAGTTGGTCTGCCCGATCTGGCCCGCCTGGCCGTTGACCGAGGAGATGTTGACGATGCGCCCGAAGCCCCGGTCGCGCATCTTGCCGATCACCACCCGGCACATGTTGAAGCAGGAGGTGAGATTGGTCTCGATCACCTCATGCCAGGCGTCCTCCGGCATCCGGTGCAGGAAGACATCGTGCGTGATGCCGGCATTGTTGACCAGGATATCGACCGGGCCGTAGCTCTCCTCGATCTCGTGCACCGCCCGGTCGCAGGCGGCGTAGTCGGCGACGTCGAAGGACTGGATGTCGATGCCGGTCTCCTCGTGGAAGCGCTGGGCGCGCTCGAAATTGCGGTGGAAGCTGGCGATCACGGTGTAGCCGTCGGCCTGCATCCCGCGCGAGATTTCGGCGCCGATGCCCCGCGTGCCTCCGGTGATAAGTGCGACTCTCGGCATGGCGCCGACCCTCCTTCATGTTGCAACGCACAACAGATAGCGATTGAATGCTGCATCGCAATATATTTCCGGGCGAGGCGGCATCGTGTCACGCCAGACCGTCCATCCAGTCGAGCAGCGGCCGCCAGACGCGCCGGGGCGCGCTTTCGGAGGCCATCAGGCCGATATGCCCGAGGCGCGGGCGCTTCACGCTCGCATCCGGCAGGGCGCGGGCGAGGGCCAGCGCCGAGGCGGGCGGCACGATCCGGTCGCCGGAAGGCGCGACCACCCGGGCGGGCAGCCGCACCGCCTCCGGGCGGACCGGCTCGCCCGCGACCCGCCAGCATCCGCGCGCCGGCTGGTTGCGGCCGTACCAGCCGGCGAAGCATTCCCGCGCGACCGGGGCGGCGAGCGGCGCGCCGTCATTCACCCAATCTTCGAGCTCGACGAAGGCGCGCTCGGCCTCCGAGCCTGCCTCGATGCGGTCGAAAGCCAGGAACTTGCGCAGCGTCAGCATCGGGTCGAGCGCATAGAAGCAGGTTTGCAGCGCATCGACCGGCAGCTCCCCGCCCGCGCCCGCCAGCCGCGCCAGCGCCTCGCCGGCAAAGGCGAGCCGCCGCGCTTCCGGGCCGCCGCCGGCGTGGAAGTCCCAGGGCGTGGCGAGCAGCGCCAGGCCGGAAAGCGCCACCCGCCCGCGCGCCGCCAGCGCCAGCGCCAGCAGCCCGCCCATGCAATAGCCGACGACGATCGGCGGGCGCGCCGCCAGCCGGGCCGCCTCGCGGGCCAGCGGCTCCAGGGTGGCGCATACATAGCCGCCGCAGTCGAATGCGCGCTCGCGCTCGCCGGGCGCGCCCCAATCGACCAGCAGCACGCGCCAGCCGCGACCGGCGAGCCAGCCGGCGAAACTCCGCCGCCCGGCCAGGTCGCAGACATGGTAGCGGTTCACCAGCGAAGGCACGATCAGCGCCACGCGACCGCCCTCGCCCCAGGAAAGCAGCCGCGCGGCGCCCGCGCGCGCCACCGTGCGCTCGCCGTCGGCGGGGCGCCGGAAGGGGTGGGCGCGATAGCGGGCGACGGCGGCCTCGAAGCGTTGCAGACGGCGGATGGCGGCCGCGCCGACGGCCGCCGGGTCGGGCTCCAGGCCTTCCAGTTCGCCCCTGAGGTCGGGATGCCAGGCCGGCGCGCTAGCCGGGCCCGCCATCGCCATCGCCGCCCCGCCGCCCCACACCGCGGCTGCGGTCGCCAGGTGGAGCGCGAGCGGCCTCGGGCCGGTTCTCGGAGCCGTTGCGGTCATCGGGGTCGGCCTCGAACAGCAGGCGGGCGCTGTCGCGCCACCATGACAGCACATTCCGTTCCCACAGGTCGAGGAATCGGTCCGCCGGGTCTTGACTCATTGCAGAATCATTATACTCTGGTTGCACAAACACCCGCGCCCTAAAATCGCGTCCCGATAGAGCAGCACATACTGACAGGATCCACTCGATCATGATGCCTTCCCGTCCCGGCCGCGTTCGGGCGGCCCTGTTCGTCGATTTCGACAATCTGTATCTCGGCCTCGAGGCCGCCGATGCGCGCGCCGCGAAATATTTCGCGGAGCAGCCGATGCGATGGATGAACTGGCTCGAACGCGGCTGCCACACCAACGCCGCCGGCAAGGATGGCCGCACGCGCCGCTCCGTGCTGCTGCGCAATTGCTATCTCGGTCCGGGCTCCGCCTCGCGCTTCCGCAACTTCCTCGCGCGCGGCGCCTTCTCGCTGGTCGATTGCCCGCCGCAGGAGGGCGCCGACAAGACCAACGTCCAGGTCCGGATGGCCATGGACATCATGGATGCGCTCGCCCATCCGACGCCCTTCGACGAATTCATCGTCCTGGCCCCGGATGTCGATCTGCTGCCGCTGCTGCAGCGCCTGCGCGCCCACGACCGGCGCACGGCGGTGCTCGCCGGCGCGGCCGCCGCCCCGGCGCTCGCCGCCGCCTGCACCTTCCTCGTCGATCAGGCGGTCTTCATCGAGACCGCGCTCGGCGACACGCCGCCCGCCCCGCCGCCGCCGCTCCACGCGGTGTCCGATGCGACGGCGAGGGCCTATGCGCCGCGGCCGTTCGCGCCGCGCCCCTTCATGCCGAGGCCGTCGCCGACCGGCGACTATGCGGTGCTGCCCGAGGTGGCGGCGGTGCTGCATGAGTCGATCGAGCAGGACGGCCCGATACCTGCCGCCGAACTGCCGCATTTCTTCTTCCGGTTCGCGAACTTCCGCAACAGCGACTGGTTCGGATTCCGCTCGCTCCGTCGCCTCGCCGAGGCGCTGACGACCGTCGATCCGATGCTGGAATGCGGCGAGCCGGGCGAGGAGTGGCAGATGGCGCTCCGGGAAGAGCCGCTGGAGTCGGCGGCGGACGCGCCGTTGGACCCCGGGCGCGCAGGGGCCGGCGGCAGCGACGGCCTCGCGGCCCTGATCGCGACCATCCATCAGCTGCTGGGCGTGCCGGCGCTCGGCCCGGACGGCTTCGACCTGCTGTTCGAGCATATGGCGAAGCTCTTCGACGAAGGCGTCACCGACCGGGTCGTCATGTCGAGGATGCTGCGCGAGCGCGTCGGCGAGGAGGGCGTGTCGCTGGCGCTCGAGGCGGCGGAATTCGTCACCGCCGGCCTCTGGCAGTCGGGCTTCGACGCCGGTTCGGACGCCTCCGACCCCGATGTCGTCGCCAAGGCCTTCCGCGACTATGTGGTGGTGCGCTGCGAGCAGGCGCGCCATCCGCTGAACGAGGAGGAGCTGGCGCTGGTGGACGAGTGGCTGGTCGGAGCCTGACGGAACCCGACGCCCGCCCGTGCTATGCTGCGGCCCAACCGAGCCCCGATGAGGCGCCACCGTCATGGCCGCACAGAAGCAGGAAGGACCGGTTCGCATCCGCAAATATGCGAACCGGCGCCTCTATAACACCGGGACCAGCAGCTATGTCACGCTGGCGGACCTCGCCCAGCTGGTCCGCGACGGGGTGGAGTTCAGCGTCGAGGACGCCAAGACCGGCGAGGACCTGACGCGGGCGATCCTGACGCAGATCATCGTCGAGGAAGAACAGAACGGCGCCAATCTGCTGCCCGTGTCGCTGCTGCGCAGCATCATCGCCATGTATCGCGACAACAATATGGGCTGGATGCTGCCGGCCTATCTCGAACAGTCGATGGAGTGGTTCACGGCCAACCGGGACGCCATGCGCCGGGAGGCCGAGCGCGCCTACGGCTCCGGCCTGGCGTTCGACTCGCTGGACGAGATCGGCCGGCGCAACATGGCGGTCTTCCAGCAGGCCATGCAGATGTGGAACCCGTTCGGCGCCGCAAAGCCCGACTCCGCCGCAGAAGCCGAGGACGGCGAGCTGCAGGCGATGCGCGGCGAGATCGCGAAAATGCAGGAGCGGCTCGACGAACTGGCGCGCAAGCAGGGCGAATAGGCCGCCTCAGGGGCCGCTATAGAGCCAGGCGAGCCCCTCGCGGATTTCCGTGCCGCCGGCCAGCAGTTCGTTGCGCAGCTCCCGGCGCACGCCTTCGGCATGGTAGAGCTCGCCCATCATCCGGGCCGTCAGCTGCACGCGCGCCGTGCGCAGATAGCGCGCCCTGGCGTAGCTCTCGAAGGCGCGTTCGACATCGCTGTCGGCGGCGAGCGCGTCGGCCAGCGTCACTGCGTCCTCCAGCGCCATGCAGGCGCCCTGGGCCAGATATTGCAGCATCGGATGCGCGGCGTCGCCCAAGAGGCAGAGCCGCCCGCGCGACCAGCGGGCAACCGGCTCGCGGTCGCAGAGCACCCACATGCGCCAGGTCTCGATCTTCTCCAGAAGCCCCATCTGCCGGTCCGAGACGCCGGCGAAGCGCGCCATCAGCTCCTCCGGGTCGCCCTCGCTGTCCCAGCCTTCCACATAGCGGTCGGAATGGAACACGGCGACGAGGTTGAACAGGGTTCCGCGCCGCAGCGGATAATGCACCAAATGGTTGCGCGGGCCGGCCCAGAGCGCGGCGGCGTTCCAGCGCATCTCCTCCGGCGCCTCCGCCATCGGCAGCACGGCCCGGTAGGCGATATGGCCGGAGACGATGGGCGGCCCGTCGCCGACCACCTCGGCGCGGACCCGCGACCAGAGGCCGTCCGCGCCGATCAGGAAGGCGCCCTCGCGCCGGCCGCCATCGCCGAGCGCCGCGCGCACCCGCCCGCCAAGGTCTTCCAGGCCGACGACCTGCGCATCGGTCTCCAGCGTCACCTGCTCCGAGGCCTGGCACGCCTCCAGCAGCGCGCGATGCAGGTCGGCCCGGTGCGTCACCGCATAGGGGGCGCGGAAGCGGGCGCGGAACGCCTCGCCCAGATCGGCGGTGACGACGGTCTCGCCCGAGAGCGCGTCCATCATCACCAGCCGCTCGACGAACACGGCCTCGCGCGCCACCGCCTCGCGCACGCCCAGCCGGTCGAACATGCGGAACGCATTGGGGCCGAGCTGGATGCCGGCGCCGATCTCGCCGAAGGCCGGCGCCTGCTCCAGCACATGCGACGCCATGCCCCGGCGCGCCAGCGCCAGCGCCGCCGCCAGGCCGCCGAGGCCGCCGCCGACGATCAGCGCCGTCACGGCCGCGCCGCCCGGCGCATGGAACGGTCGGTGACGAACATGGCGGCGCCGACACGCGTCACGGGATGAGCCGCTTCTCGAGCATGGCGTGCACGCCCTGCTGCTGGTTGACGATCTGGGTGATCCGGAGGTCGCAGGCGAGGCTGCACAGCATATAGGCGTCCTCGCGCGAGAGGTTGGAGCGCTGGCGGATGAAATCGATCGTCCGCCGCAGCGCGATGCGCGCCGCCCGGTCGAGCGAGGCGTCGAAGGCGAATTGCAGCCAATGGTCGGCGGTCTCGGCCATCGGCGCCTCCAGGGGCGGCAGGTCGCGGCGCAGCGTCAGCCGGAAGCGGCCGGTGAGCGCGGTCTCGATGGCGGTCAGGCAGACCTCGCCGTCGCCTTGCGCGGCATGGCCGTCGCCGCAGGAAAACAGCGCGCCGGGCGCGAACACCGGCAGATAGAGGGTGCTGCCGGCGGTCAGCTCCTTGCAGTCGATATTGCCGCCGAAGGCGCGCGGCTGGATGCTGCTGAGCACGCCCCAGGCCGCCGGCGGCGCGGTGCCCATGACGCCGAAGAACGGCCGGCAGGCGAGCCGCTCGCCCCAGGGCAGCAGGGCCTCGCCGGCCTCGCGGTCGAGCGGGATCGCGGTCATGCGCCCCTCGGGGAAGTCGTCCGGCAGCGCCCCGCCCAGCGGCCGGATCGCGTTCCAGCCCCAGTCGGTGCCGAGCCGCACATCCAGGATCTCGATCTGGAGCGCATCGCCGGGGGCCGCGCCCGCCACCGCCACCGGCCCGGTCAGGATATGCCCGGAGCCGAGCGGGCGGGGCGTTTCGGCATGGATGCGGCGGAGCGCCTCGGGAATCTCGAAACCGGGACCGGGCAGGGCGTCGGGCCCGCCGGAGACGGTCTCGACCTCGACCACAGCCCCGCTCTCCACGGTCAGCGCCGGCGTCAGCCCGGCGTCGAAAAAGCCCCAATGCGCGCTCTCGGGGCCGGCGGCGAGCTTGTGCGTCACGGGCGGGCCGCTCCCATGGCGGCGCGCAAGGGGCGCGCGAAGGCGCGAATGTCGCGGATCAGCAGTTCGGGTTCCTCCAGGGCGGCGAAATGGCCGCCGCGCGGCATCTCGGTCCAGTGCGTGACATTATAGACGCGCTCGACATAGCTGCGGGGCGGCCAGGCCAGCAGCTCCCTCGGGAACAGCGCGCAGCCCGTGGGCGTCTCCACCCGGCCGCCCTCGGGCGAGAGCACGCGCCCGCCTTCCTCGCGCCTGCCGTAATAGATCCAGCTGGCGGTGTTGAAGGTGCGCGTCACCAGATAGACCATAATGTTGGTCAACAAGAGATCCTTGCTGTAGGCGCTTTCCACATCGTCGCCCGCAATATCGGACCACTGCTTGAACTTCTCCACGATCCAGGCGGCCGCGCCGACGGGGCTGTCCATCATGGCGTAGCTCAGCGTCTGCGGTCGGGTCGCCTGCTGGATGCGATAGCCTTCCTCCAGCGCCTGCTCCTCGGCGAAGCGCCGGGCCCAGGCCTCCTCCTCCGGCCCCTTCGGGCCGTCCGGGGCGCGCATGGTCATGATGTTGAGGTGAATGCCGGCGCAGGCGGGCCCGTGCTCATAGCCGAGCCAGGAGGAGATCGCCCCGCCCCAGTCGCCGCCCTGGGCGATGTAGCGCTCATAGCCGAGCGCCTCGGTCATCAGCCGGGCGAACATGGCCGCCATGCGGCGCGGACCGATGGGCCGGCCGGGCTTGCCGGAGAAGCCGAAGCCGGGCAGCGAAGGCGCCACGATATCGAAGGCGTCCCCGGCGTCGCCGCCGAAGCGTTCGGGGTGCGCCAGCGGCTCGATAATGTCGAGAAACTCCACCACCGATCCGGGCCAGCCGTGAGAGATAATGAGCGGCAGCGGCGCCGGACCGCTGCCCTTCTCGTGGATGAAGTGGATATCGACGCCGTCCACCGGCGCCGTGAACTGGTCGAAGCGGTTGATCGCCGCTTCCTGCCGGCGCCAGTCGAATCCCTCCAGCCAGTAGGCGCACAGCTCCTTCATATAGTCGAGATTGGCGCCGTAGGCCCAGCCGCCATCCTCCGGCATCTCATGCCAGTCATACCCGGCCACCCGCCGGGCGATCGCGGCGAGGGTCCGCTCGGGAATGTCGATGCGAAACGGGCGGATCGGGATCATGGGGCGACCTTAGCACGGCCGCTTGCCGGTAGCGGCCGGCCGGACCATGCGGTATGACTGGCGGCATGAATGCAGACGAAGAGCAGTCGGGGGCCAGCCGGGCCCGCTGGCGCATCGGTGTGGATATTGGCGGCACCTTTACCGATATCGTCTGCCTTCGCGACGACGGGGCGCTGTTGACGCGCAAGGTGTCGTCCTCGACCGACGATTACGCCCGCGCGATCACGCGCGCGCTCGCGGCGATGATCGCGGAGACGGCGCTCGAGGCCGCGCGCGTCGGCGAGCTGCGCCACGGCACCACCATCGCCTCCAACGCCATCCTCGAAGGCAAGGGCGCGCGCACCGGGCTGATCGCGACCGAAGGCTTCCGCGACATCCTGGAAATCCGCAATCTGCGCATGCCGCGCCTTTACGACATGGCCTGGCGGAAGCCGCCGCCGCTGGTCCCGCGCTATCTGCGCCGCACCGTCGCCGAGCGCATGACGCATGAGGGGCGCGTCCAGACGCCGCTCGACCCGCAGGAGGCGGAGGCGGCAATCCGCTTCCTGCTGGCCGAGGGCGTCGAGGCGATCGCCGTCGCGCTGCTGCACAGCTACGCCAATCCCGAGCATGAGGCGCGCATCGCCGAGACGGTCGAACGCCTCGCCCCCGGCGTCGAGACCAGCATCAGCCACCGCGTGCTGCCCGAGGCGAAGGAATATGAGCGCACCTCCACCACGGTGGTGAACGCCTATCTGAAGCCGGTGGTCTCGCGCTATCTGGGCGCGCTGGAGCGGGGGCTCGAGGAGACCGGACTCTCCGCGCCGCTGCTGCTGATGCAGTCCAGCGGCGGGCTGATGCCGGCGGCGGCGGCGCGGCGGCTGCCGATGCATATCGTCGAGTCCGGCCCCGCCGGCGGGGTGATCGGCGCGCAGGCGCTCGCGCGCCTGGCCGGCCTCGACAATATCCTGACCTTCGACATGGGCGGCACCACCGCCAAGGCCTCCATCGTCGAGCGCGGCGCGGTCACGCGCGCGCTGGAGTTCAGCGTCGGCGGCGGCGTGATCGCCGGCTCGCGGCTGATGACCGGTGCCGGCTACATCGTCAAGACGCCGGCCATCGACCTCGCCGAGGTGGGCGCCGGCGGCGGCTCGCTCCTGCGCCTCGATCCGGCCGGCGCGCTGCAGGTCGGGCCGGAAAGCGCCGGGGCCGATCCGGGCCCGATCTGCTACGGGGCGGGCGGCGTCGAGCCGACGCTCACCGACGCCAATCTGCTGCTGGGCTATCTCAACCCCGACCATCTGGTCGGCGGCGCGCTCAGGCTCGACTACGCCGCCGCCGAAGCGGCCTTCGCGGAGAAGATCGCCCGGCCCATGGGCCTCTCGGTCGAGGAGGCGGCGCTCGGCGCGCACCGCATCGCCGCCTCCAACATGATCCGCGCCATCCGCGCCGTCTCCTCCGAGCGCGGGCGCGACCCGCGCGACTATGCGCTGTTCGCCTTCGGCGGCAACGGGCCGCTGTTCGCCGCCGGCATGGCGAAGGCGCTGGGCGTCGCCCGCGTGCTGGCGCCGCCCTCGCCGGGGCTGTTCTCCTCCTTCGGCCTGCTCTACGCCGAGGTCGAGCATCATTATTCGCGCGCCTGCCGCTGCATCCTGCGCGATGCGGACCCGGCGGAGCTGGAGGCCGTCTGGGCCGGGCTCGAGGCGGAGGCCGAGGCGCAGCTCGCGGCCGGCGGCGTGCCGGCGGAGAGCCGCGCGCTCTCCCGCAGCGCGCTGCTGCACTATCACGGCCAGATCTTCGAGCTCCAGGTCGATGCGCCGCCGGGGCCGATCGACGCCGCCTGGATCCGGGCGCTGGAAGAGGCCTTCGGCGTCGAGCATGAGCTGAGCTACGGCCACCGCGCGGGGCCGGAGGAGCCGGTGGAGCTGATGACCGCGCAGCTGGTGGGGCGCGGCCTGGCGCCGCGCCGCCCGGAGCCGCAGCGCCCGCCGCCGCCCGCCGCAGCGCCCCGCACCCGGCGCGCCTGGTTCGGGCGCGAGGAGGGCTGGCGCGAGGCGGCCGTGCTGGAGCGCGGCCATCTCGGACCGCAGCCCGTCCCCGGCCCCGTCATCGTCGAGGAATATGACGCGACCTGCCTGGCCCCGCCCGGCGCCGCGATGCGGCTCGACGATTATGGCAATATCGTCATCGAGATCGCCTGATCCGAGAAACCCCAGGGACAGGAGCACGCTTCCCCATGGCCCGCATCGATTACGCCGGCAAGGCGGACCTGCCGCCCCGCCTCCACGAGCTGTTCGACGACGCCGCGGCCTATGGGCCGTTCGGCAGCCTGGTCGGCGCGCTCGGCCGCCGCCCGGTCATCCTGGAGCATATGTTCGGACTGCTGACGGCGCTGCGGCGCGAGGCGGTGGTGCCGCGCCGGGCGCTCGAACTGGCCCTGGTCGCCGTCTCGCAGAAGAACGCCTGCGACTATTGCGTGGCGCATCACGGACCGATGCTGACCGTCGAGGGCGTGAGCCCGGCCGGCGTCGCCACCCTGCTCGACGACCCGGAGAACCATCCCGAGCTCGACGAGGCGGATCGCCTGGTGATCGACTACGCTTTGCAGGTCACCGAGCGCGCCGGGCGGATTCGCGACGGCGTCTTCGAGCGCCTGAAGGCGCATTTCAGCGAGGAGCAGATCGTGGAGCTGACCTGGCGGATCGCGCTTTGCGGGGCCTTCAACCGCTTCAACGACGCGCTGCAGCTCGATCTCGAGGACGACGCGAAGGCGCTGCTCGACGCCGCCTGACGCCGCGCCCGGTTCTTCGCGGGCGGCGACCCGCCGGACTCCGTCCGCGGACCGACCGGGTCAGCGCTGCGAGGGCTCGACCAGGCCCAGCATCAGCGCCTTGCCGGTCAGGCGTTCGATGTCCAGCAGATGGGCCGCGAGCGAGCGGGCGGCGGCCGCGCCCAGCACCGGGCCGGCATTGTCGTCGAATTTGGCGGCGATCTCGGCGTTGGAGAGCGCGCGCTCGCCGGCGCCGCGATTGACCGGCTCGTGCGCGCAGACCCTTCGCCCGTCCAGGGTCTCGACCTCGACGCCGGCGGAGAAATAGCGCGGGAAGAGCGAGTCGGGGTCCGGGCGGCAATGCGTGCGGGCGGCGAGCGCCAGCACGGCCGGGTCGCGGAGCGCTTCCGGCTCCAGCTCCGCCAGGCCGAGCCGCCCGAGCGCCAGCCCGCAGGCCGCCGCCCAGGGGGCGCTGAAGCGCGCGGCGTAGCCGTCCGGCGGCCGGCGCTTCAGCGCCTCCGGCTCCATCAGCGGCGGAATCAGATCCTCATGCACCCGCACGGTGACGGATGCGATTTGCTCCGGGCGGAGTTCGTGCTCGTCGCGCAGCCGGATGGCGCTGTCGATGATGGCGTGGGTGTAGTGGCAGGTCGGGAAGGGCTTGACCGCGCTTTCCAGCAGCTCCCAGCGTTCGCCCAGCCCATCCGCGAGGCGGGTGAAGTCCACCGCCTCGGCGTCGGCCCCCAGATGCATGCGGAAGAGGCCGTAGCGCCCGTCATAGGGACGCTCGCAGCCCTTGAAGCCCGCGCCCGCGAGGCCGGCGGCGGTGATGCCGGCCGCCGCCGCCCAGCCCGGATGGAAGCGCTTGTTCCAGGCGCCGTCGGACCAGAACTCGCGGCTCGCCGTGGCGGTGGAGACGCACACGCCCTGCGCGGCGTGGAGGCCCTCCGCATCCAGCCCCATCAGCCGCCCGGCGGCGAGCGCGGAGGAGAAATGGCCCGCAACGCCGGTGGCGTGATAGCCATGGCGGTGAAAGCCGTAGTCCGCAGCCAGCCCGATGCGCGCGGCGGCCTCCATGGCGGCGATATAGGCGGTCAGGATCTCATGGCCCGGCAGGTCGCGCGCCTCGCCGATCGCCAGCGCCGCCGGCAGCGACACCGCCGTGCCGTGCACCACCGCGCCCGGATGGGTGTCGTCGAAGTCGAGACCGTGGACGAGCGCGGCGTTGAGCGCCGCCGCATCGCGGAGCGCCAGGCGCGCGCCCATGGCGATGACGCCCGCCTCGCCCGTCTCGCCGACCGCCCGGAAGCCGGCCAGCATGACCTCGGCGAAGTCCTGCCGGCTGGAGGCGACCGCGACGCCGATGGCGTCGAGCAGCAGGTAGCGGGCGCGCTCGCGCACAGGCCCCGGCGCATCCCCGGCGCCGAGGCCGGCCGCGAAGGCCGCGAGCCGCGCCGCCGGATTGTCGGTCTCGCACTCAGTCGCCATAGCCGGGCATGACCTCCGTCGCGAAGCGCTCCAGGGTCGCGAGCGCCCGATCGACGCCCGGCTCGTGGATCAGTCCCGGAATCGTGTACCAGGGATTGAGCACGATATGGCCGAGGCCGATGGCGCGCGCCGCATCGAGATTGCGGCGGATTCGGTCGCGGGAGCCGATCAGGGAGAAGGCGTCGCCGAGGAAGGGCGTCGGGTCGAGGTCGAAGGCGAGCGGCGTGTGCAGCGAGCGCGCGATGCCGGCCGGGTCGCGCCCGGCGTCGGCCGCCATGGCGTCGAGCGTCTTCTGCCGGCGGGCCAGATCGTCAAGCGTCCATTGCACCGAGCCCGGCCGGCGCGCCGAGGTGATCGGATGCCAGCCGTCGCCGTAGCGCACGACGCGTTCGAGCGCGCGCTCATTGTTGCCGCCGATCCAGATGGGCGGCTTGCGGGCCGGGCGCGGCTCGAAGGCGAAATCCTCGAAGCGGTAGAACTCGCCCTCGAAGTCGTTGGGGCCGGGGGACCAGAGCCGGTCGAGAATGCGCAGCATCTCGTCGGCGCGCGCGCCGCGCCGGGCGAAGGGAATGTCGAGGATGTCGTATTCCTCGCGGATCCAGCCGAAGGCGACGCCGAAAATGGCGCGCCCGCCGGAGAGGTCGTCGATGCTGGCCATCTCCTTGGCGAGCGTGACCGGGTGGCGATAGGGCAGCACGATCACCGTGGTGCCGAGCCGCACCCGGCGGGTGAGGCCGGCGAGCAGGCCGAGCGTGCTGAACAGGCCATAGACGCGCTCCGAGAAGCGCTCGACGAAGGGGCGCGGGACGATCACATGGTCGATCGCCCAGATGGAGTCGAAACCCGCCTCCTCCGCCATCCGCGCCATCCGCTCCAGGCTCTCCCGCGAGGCGAAAGCGCCATGCTGCGGCATCACCACTCCGAACTTCATGTCGCTTCCTCCCTCCGATTCGGACCCGCCGCGCCGATAGTGCGCCCGGTTGCCTGTCCCGCGCGATCACGGCGCCAGACGGCTCGCCAGCCTAGACCAAATGCAACTCTTCCCGCTCCAGCCTCAACATAACCCTCTCGTCCGGAGTAACCCGTCGCTCCATGTCTCGAAGCAACTTCGACAGGCAACGGGTAAGAAATGTCTCCCAATCTCCCCTGTTCCTGAACTCAATTCCCGATTTTTCTGCAACACTGACCAGAACCGCTTTCTTCGATTCTTGGACCAGCCGCAGAATATTCAGCACCGTTCCCGGACTCCTGCCGTCCCAGATCATCAGCCCGAAATCAGCCTGCCGCGCCATTTCACGGTCCTTGGCGGCGTAAAACTGAAAATTTCTTTCACGCTCCTCTGTATCGACGCTGTGAGTTGGCCATTGACCGATATTATTGCGGCTTGCACCACCCGAGCAGTAAACGATCACCTTGTCGTAATTTGCTTTGGCCAGGTGTTGTTGCGCCGCCTTATCTGCTCCGTTCGCATCCCCGACGAGGATTACGAATCCCCGATTCACGACATTGTCGATCCGCGCCTTCGCCTCCATCGGCAGACATGCGATCCGCCGGGAACCCCCGACAAATATCGCGCTCACCATCTGCTCCATATTCTCGCTATCGCCAACACGCGGACACCTTCAGCTTATCCTTTCGTCATAAGCGAACTCGCAACGGTGCGCATCGTCTTGTCCTCCCCCTTGTCGATCCGTCGCTGTCTGCGACAAGAGGAAGCAGACGGCCGGCGGGGCGGGGGAGTCAAGCGTCAGGGCTTGATGACGTGCTCCTTCGTCACCACGAAGGCGAGGCGGGGCTCGTCGATGAAGTTGGCTTCGTCGGCGCGGGTGCGGGCGTAGGCCTCGGAGGCGGCCGATGCGCGCATGGCGTCGGTGTCGTCGAACCAGGCGATCGCCAGGCCGTCGAGCGCCGGGGCCTTGCCGCCGCGATAGGCGCCGGGGCGCAGATGGTTCTGCTCATAGCGGCGGATCTGCCCGATGCGCGCGGCGAGCGGCCCGTGGGTCTCGCGCCAGTAGCGCTGGAAGTCGTCGACCGCCATGCCCGGCTTGCGCGCCACCAGCTCGATATTCTTCACCCCGTCCGCCGGGCGGGGGCCGTCCACGATCACATGCTCCTCCACCAGCAGCGTCGTCATGGTGCTGCGGTCGATGAAGCGCGCCTCGTCCTCGCAGAGCGCGGCGAATTCCGGCAGCGCGGCGTTGCGGCGAAGCGTGTCCATATCCTCCCACCAGGTCTCCGCCACGCCGTCGCAGGCGAGCTCGCCCCGGGCGTAGCCGCCCATCAGCGGATGGTTCTGGCGGTAGCCGACCAGGCCCGGCATCCGCAGCACGGCCTTCGGGTGCTCCTCCAGCCAGTAGGACCGGAAGGCGTCGAGCGCCATGCCCGGCTTGCGCCGGAAGACGATGGCGGCCTTGATCATCGCTTCCCTCCTCTTCCCTCCTCTTCCCGCCTAGACGGTCAGATAGCCGCCATCGGCGGCGATCGTCACGCCGGTCACATATTGCGCCATGTCCGAGGCCAGGAAGAGCACCGGGCCGGCAATGTCTTCCGGCGCGCCGGGGCGGCCCATCGGGATATGGCGCATGAAGCGGGCCAGCATCTCCGGGTTCTTCTGGATGCCGTCCTCGTTGAGCGGCGTGAAGATCAGCCCCGGCGCCACGGCGTTCACCCGGACGCCGAAGGGCGCGAGCTCGGCCGCAAGCGCCGTGGTGAAGTTCCTGACCGCGCCCTTCGAGGTCGTATAGGCCACCGAATTGGGCGTGTGCACGGTGGACTGGATCGAGCCGGTATTCACGATCCGCCCCTTGGTCTGCTTCAGCTGGTCGAGAAAGGCGTGCGTCATGTAGAACAGGCTGTTGATATTGACGGCGACCGTGTCTTCCCAGTCCTGCCGGGCGGTGTTGGAGGAAAGCGTCGCGCGGCGCACGATGCCGGCATTGTTGAACAGGATGGAGGCCGGCCCGAGCTCCAGATGCACCCGCCCGGCGAGCGCCTGGCAGGCGTTGGCGTCGGTCACGTCCACTGCATAGGCCAGCGCCGCCGCCCCGATGCCGCTCGCCACGGCCTTGGCCTTGTCGCCCGCTATATCGACCACCGCCACCCTGGCGCCGGCCTCCGCCATGGCCTCGGCCGCGCCCCGCCCGATGCCGGAGCCGCCGCCGGTGACGACGGCGATATGGCCCGCCAGCAGTCCCTCAGGCACGATCATCGCGAGGCCTCCTCCTTCACGGGCACGGTGTACATCAGCGGCAGCCGCCCGCCCTCGGCGAAGATCGTCTGGCCGGTGACATAGGAGGAGTCGTCACTGGCGAGGAACACCGCCACCGAGGCGATCTCGTCCGGCTCCGCCGCGCGCCCCATCGGCGTGCGCGACAGCACCATGCGGCGCGACTCCGGCGAGGCGAACACCATGTTGCGCATGAGTTCGGTGTTGGTGGAGCCCGGCCCGATGGCGTTCGCCCGGATGCCCCGGTCGGCCAGCGCCAGCGCCATGCCGGCGGTCATGTGGTTCACCGCCGCCTTGCTAGTGCAATAGGGCAGCTGCGTCGGGATGATCCGCTTGCCGGCGACCGAGCCGATGGTGATCAGCGCGCCGCCCTCGCCCTGGGCCGCCATCTGGCGGGCCGCCGCCTGGCAGGTCAGCATGACGCCGTTCACATTGACGCGCATCACCCGGTCGAAATCGGCTTCCTCCAGCTCCAGGAAGTCCGAGCCGAAGCCGATGCCGGCATTGGCGACCGCGATGTCCAGCCGCCCGTAGCGCGCGACGGCGAGCGCCACCATGTCGCGCACCTCGCCCGCCTCGGTGACATCGGTAGCGGTGGCGGAGCAGGCGTCGTCATTGGCGATCGCGCGCGCGGCGGCTTCGGCCTTGTCGCCGTCGATGTCGGAAAGCAGCACCCTGGCTCCCTCGCGCACGAAGCGGGCGGCGATGGCGCTGCCGATCCCCTGTCCGGCTCCGGTGACGATGGCGACCTTGTTCTGCAGGCGCATGGCTGTTCTCCCCTGGGGCTTCCTTGCAAATCGTCCCTGTGCGCGATCCGGCGCCGCTCGGATAGTGCCACATTCTGCCGCTCTAATCGCGAACACGGATCGTGTCCTCGGATCGTGTCCCGAAGCGCTGACGCACCGTCGATGCGCCGCTTCTTCTGCAAGTGTCGTCCGGCCGGGAAAAAGCAGGTGTTCCTTCGGCTGCCTTCCGCTCGCCATTCTGGCGTTGCGTCAGGAATAAGCCTGTTTTGACTATTGGCGTTCGCATCAGAAGTTGAAGCGAAAGTTGAAGTGGAGGCGGCGGTTGTCAGCGGAGCCGCCGCGGTTCTCATGGCCGGCGATCAGTTCCAGATCGATATGGCGGGCGGCGGCCTGGAAGGCGAGGCCGGCCTCCAGTTTGCTCCGGTCGCCCGTCTCCTCCGAGAGGCGCAGCAGGGGTGACAGCAGGCCGGATGAGGCCGGCAGCTGGAAGCCGTAGCGGGCCTCCAGTTCCAGCAGGGTTGCATCGTTGCTTCCGAAGCTGGCTTCGTCATAGTCGAGATCGTCCGCCAGCATCGCGGACCTGTCCGCGCGCGGACCGGTCGTCAGGCGCACCGACCAGGAGAGGCCGCGCCCGCGGGCGCCCGGCGCCAGCCGCGCCTCTAGGCTCGCGCCCCATTCGCGCACGCCACGCCCGGAATGCGCCGCCAGCCAGCGGCCGCTCGCATCCAGGCTGAAGCGCGAGCCGGGGTCCGTGAGGCGCCCGCCGACCGAAACCTCGACGCCGGAGCCCGTCACCCCGTCGCCGCCGTCCTGGCGCAGCGTCAGTGCGCCGTGCGGCGCCAGCGTCAGTTCGGAGCTGGAGAACACAAATCCGTCATGTTCGGCTTCCACGCCGACGCCGAGGCGCCAACTCGCCGCCTTCAGCCCGCCGATCGAGGTCGCTCGGGAGCCGTCGGTCTCGATTTGCGCCAGGCCCAACTCGCCGGTTGCAGAGAGAGCGAAGCGGTCGTGCTGCGCTACGGGCATGCGCCCGCCGGCCGACAAGGCTAGCAATTCGAGGTCGGCCCGCTCCACCGCTCCTTCTCTCGGGCGATGCTCCATCTCGCCCTGCCCGGCTCCGAGCACCAGGCGCAACCGGCCGCCGCCTTCCGTCGTCATCTGCAGATAGGGCCAGACCGCGGTCACCGAGGTCTCGACGCTGCCGCTGTCCTCGTCGATGCGGTAGTCGGTCTCGCCGTCGCTCATCGAGAGTCCGAGGCCGGCCAGCAGCCGTTCGTCCAGCCGCGCGTCCAGCCCCAGCCAGCCGGCCCGCTGCTCCCCTTCATAGCGCCCCGTCTCCGCCGGGCCCTCGAACTGCCGCCAGTCGCCCCGGCCCCAGACCGTCCAGGCCGCGCCGCTGTCCGCAGTTTCGTCCGACGCAGCCAGCGGCAGCGTGAAGGCGCTGCCGCCCAACAGGGTCTCGGCGCTCACCGCGTCATGCCGCCCGGCCGCCCCGCCCGGGGTTCGCACGATCCGGTTGCCCGTTTCGGAAGCGGCGAGTTGGCGCGCGTCGCCTACCCGGCGCCCGGCAAGCGACAGCGCCGGCGCGCCCGGCGTCGCATCGAACCGCAAGCGGATCGCATCCGTCGCGCTCGACAAGGCGGTCCGCGCGATCCTGGCGAGCATCGCCTTCAGCACTTGCCGCTCGACCTCCGGCGGGGCGTCCTCGATCTCGTTGGTCACCGTCACCGTCACCGACCGGTCCGCCATATTGCCGTCGGCGTCGGTCGCGGTCAGCGTGTAGGCGTAGCCATTGTCCGCGTCGCTGTCGTCCGGCTTCTCGAAGTCCCGCCCGGCCAGCGTCACCGTGACGCCGCTGTTGCTCGCGCCCGAGAGCGCGAACAGGTCCGCATCGGCGCCCGAGAGCGACCAGGCGACGGCGCCGATCGGCGCATCGCCCGTCAACACCGCCGCGCCGGCATAGTCGGCGTTCTCCGCCACGCTGGCGTTGGCCACGCCGCCGAGAGCCAGCGCCGCCGCCTCGATGACATCCGTCACCGTCACCGTCACCGCAAGGCTCGTGATGTTGTCGTCATCGTCGGTCGCGGTCAGCGTGTAGGCGTAGCCATTGTCCGCGTCGCTGTCGCCCGGGTTCTCATAGTTGCGCGCGGCCATCGACACCGTAACGCCGCTGTTGCTCCCGCCCGAAAGCGCGAACAGGCCGGCGTCCGCCCCCGAGAGCGACCAGGCGACGGCGCCGATCGGCGCATCGCCCGTGAGCGTCGCCATTCCGCTGTAGCCGGCGTTCTCCGCCACGCTGGCGTCGCCCACCCCCGCGATGGCCAGAGCCGCAGTCTCGTCCGCGTCCGTCACCGCGATCGTCACCGAGGCGTTCGTGGTGTTGCTGTCGTCGTCGGTCGCAGTCAGCGTGTAGGCGTAGCTGTTGCCGCCGTCGGCGTCGCTCGGGTTCTCGAAGTCCTTCGGGGTCATCGACACCGTGACGCCGCCATTGCTCGCGCCCGAGAGCGTGAACAGGTCCGCGTCGGCGCCCGAAAGCGACCAGGAGACCGCGCCGATCGGCCCGCCCGTGAGCGTCGCCGTTCGGCTATAGGCCGCGCCCTCCGCCACGCTGGCGTCAGCCACCCCCGCCAAGGTCAGCGTCGCGGTCTCGATCGCGTCCGTCACCGTGACGGTCACCGTCCGGCTCACCGTGTTTTCGTCATCGTCGGTGGCGGTCAGCGTGTAGATATAGCTGTTGTCGGCGTCGGCGTCGGTCGGGTTTTCGAAGTCGCGCACCGTCAGCGTCACCGTGACCCCGCTGTTGCTCTCGTCCGAGAGTTCGAACAGCTCTCCGTCATCGCCGTCGAGCTTCCAGGCGACGGAGCCGATCGGCGCCTCGCCCGCCATCACCGCCGCGCCGCTATAGACGGCGTTCTCCGCCACACTGGCGTCGGCCACGCCCGCCACCGCGAGCGCAGCGACCTCTTTCGCGTCCGTGACCGTCACCGTGAAGACATCCGAGGTCACCGTGTCGCCGTCGCGATCCGTCGCCTTCAGCGTGTATTCGTAACGGTTGTCCCCGTCGCTGTCGGCGGGGTTCTCGAAGTCCTGCTCCGCCAGCGTCACGGTCGCCTCGGTGGCGCTCTCGCCCGACAGCGCGAACTTCCCGGCGTCGGCTCCGCCAAGCTCCCAGTTCACCGGCGCGTCGGCCCCGGCCAGCGTCGCCTTGTCGGTGAAGGTCCCGTTCTCCTCCACTTCGCCGCTGTCGAGCTCCGTCAGGACCAGTATCCGGTCATCGTCCGCGACCGTCACCGTCACGCTGCCCGCGACCTCGTCATATTCCACGCCCGACGCCGCCAGCGCCACCGTCACGGTCTCGTTCGCCGCATCGTCGCCATCGTCATCGACCGGCGAGACCGTCACCGTCTGCGCCATCTCCCAGTCGTCGGCGGTGAAGGTCAGCTCCGCCGGCGAAACCGTCGCCGCGCCCGCGTCACCGCTCGACACCGCCACCGTCACCGCCGCCGTCGGCACATGCGAAAGCGCAACCGTGAATGTCCCGGCGCCCTGGCCTTCGCTCAGCGCCAGCGCGCCATTCGTCAGCCCCGCCAGACTCAAGGACGCGATCTCGTCATCCGCAACCGTCACCGAAACGCTGCCGGCGGCCTCGTCATATTCCACGCCCGACGCCGCCAGAGACACCGACAGGGCCTCGTTCCCCGCATCCGCGTCATCGACCGGCGTCACCGTCACCGTCTGCGCCACATTCCAGTTCGTCGGCGTGAATGACAGGGTCGTCGGCGTCGCCGCCGCCGCGCCCGCGTCACCGCTGGCTACCGCCACCGTCACCGCCGCCGTCGGCACATGCGAAAGCGCAACCGTGAATGTCCCGGCAGAGCCGCCCTCCGTCAGCGACACCGGACCCCCGGCAACCGCCAGCGACGCCGTCTCGTCATCCGCAACCGTCACCGAAACGCTGCCCGCGACCTCGTCATATTCCACGCCCGACGCCGCCAGAGACACCGACAGGGCCTCGTTCCCCGCATCCGCGTCATCGACCGGCGTCACCGTCACCGTCTGCGCCGTATTCCAGTTCGTCGGCGTGAATGACAGGGTCGCCGGCGCCGCCGCCGCCGCGCCCGCGTCACCGCTGGCTACCGCCACCGTCACCGCCGCCGTCGGCACATGCGAAAGCGCAACCGTGAATGTCCCGGCAGAGCCGCCCTCCGTCAGCGACACCGGACCCCCGGCAACCGCCAGAGACGCCGTCTCGTCATCCGCAACCGTCACCGAAACGCTGCCGGTAACCGATCCATACTCCGTCGCCCCGGACGCCGTGAGCGAGACCGACAGGGCCTCGTTCCCCGCATCCGCATCATCGACCGGCGTCACCGTCACCGTCTGCGCCGCATTCCAGTTCGTCGGTGTGAACGACAGGGTCGCCGGCGTCGCCGCCGCCGCGCCCGTATCACCGCTGGCTACCGCCACCGTCACCGCCGCCGTCGGCACATGCGAAAGCGCAACCGTGAATGTCCCGGCGGAGCCGCCCTCCGTCAGCGACACAGGACCCCCGGCAACCGCCAGAGACGCCGTCTCGTCATCCGCAACCGTCACCGAAACGCTGCCGGTAACCGATCCATACTCCGTCGCCCCGGACGCCGTGAGCGAGACCGACAGCGACTCGTTCCCCGCATCCGCATCATCGACCGGCGTCACCGTCACCGTCTGCGCCGTATTCCAGTTCGTCGGCGTGAATGACAGGGTCGTCGGCGTCGCCGCCGCCGCGCCCGCGTCACCGCTGGCTACCGCCACCGTCACCGCCGCCGTCGGCGCATGCGAAAGCGCAACCGTGAATGTCCCGGCAGAGCCGCCCTCCGTCAGCGCCACCGGACCCCCGGCAACCGCCAGAGACGCCGTCTCGTCATCGTCAACCGTCACCGAAACGCTGCCCGCGACCTCGTCATATTCCACGCCCGACGCCGCCAGAGACACCGACAGGGCCTCGTTCCCCGCATCCGCGTCATCGACCGGCGTCACCGTCACCGTCTGTGCCGCATTCCAGTTCGTCGGCGTGAATGACAGGGTCGCCGGCGTCGCCGCCGCCGCGCCCGTATCACCGCTGGCTACCGCCACCGTCACCGCCGCCGTCGGCACATGCGAAAGCGCAACCGTGAATGTCCCGGCAGAGCCGCCCTCCGTCAGCGACACCGGACCCCCGGCAACCGCCAGAGACGCCGTCTCGTCATCCGCAACCGTCACCGAAACGCTGCCCGCGACCTCGTCATATTCCACGCCCGACGCCGCCAGAGACACCGACAGGGCCTCGTTCCCCGCATCCGCGTCATCGACCGGCGTCACCGTCACCGTCTGCGCCGCATTCCAGTTCGTCGGCGTGAATGACAGGGTCGTCGGCGTCGCCGCCGCCGCGCCCGTATCACCGCTGGCTACCGCCACCGTCACCGCCGCCGTCGGCACATGCGAAAGCGCAACCGTGAATGTCCCGGCGGAGCCGCCCTCCGTCAGCGCCACCGGACCCCCGGCAACCGCCAGAGACGCCGTCTCGTCATCCGCAACCGTCACCGAAACGCTGCCCGCGACCTCGTCATATTCCACGCCCGACGCCGCCAGAGACACCGACAGCGACTCGTTCCCCGCATCCGCGTCATCGACCGGCGTCACCGTAACCGTCTGCGCCGCATTCCAGTTCGTCGGCGTGAATGACAGGGTCGTCGGCGTCGCCGCCGCCGCGCCCGCGTCACCGCTGGCTACCGCCACCGTCACCGCCGCCGTCGGCACATGCGAAAGCGCAACCGTGAATGTCCCGGCAGAGCCGCCCTCCGTCAGCGCCACCGGACCCCCGGCAACCGCCAGAGACGCCGTCTCGTCATCGTCAACCGTCACCGAAACGCTGCCCGCGACCTCGTCATATTCCACGCCCGACGCCGCCAGAGACACCGACAGGGCCTCGTTCCCCGCATCCGCGTCATCGACCGGCGTCACCGTCACCGTCTGCGCCGCATTCCAGTTCGTCGGCGTGAATGACAGGGTCGTCGGCGTCGCCGCCGCCGCGCCCGCGTCACCGCTGGCTACCGCCACCGTCACCGCCGCCGTCGGCACATGCGAAAGCGCAACCGTGAATGTCCCGGCAGAGCCGCCCTCCGTCAGCGACACCGGACCCCCGGCAACCGCCAGAGACGCCGTCTCGTCATCCGCAACCGTCACCGAAACGCTGCCCGCGACCTCGTCATATTCCACGCCCGACGCCGCCAGAGACACCGACAGGGCCTCGTTCCCCGCATCCGCGTCATCGACCGGCGTCACCGTCACCGTCTGCGCCGCATTCCAGTTCGTCGGCGTGAACGACAGGGTCGTCGGCGTCGCCGCCGCCGCGCCCGTATCACCGCTGGCTACCGCCACCGTCACCGCCGCCGTCGGCACATGCGAAAGCGCAACCGTGAATGTCCCGGCGGAGCCGCCCTCCGTCAGCGACACCGGACCCCCGGCAACCGCCAGAGACGCCGTCTCGTCATCCGCAACCGTCACCGAAACGCTGCCCGCGACCTCGTCATATTCCACGCCCGACGCCGCCAGAGACACCGACAGGGCCTCGTTCCCCGCATCCGCGTCATCGACCGGCGTCACCGTAACCGTCTGCGCCGCATTCCAGTTCGTCGGCGTGAATGACAGGGTCGTCGGCGTCGCCGCCGCCGCGCCCGCGTCACCGCTGGCTACCGCCACCGTCACCGCCGCCGTCGGCACATGCGAAAGCGCAACCGTGAATGTCCCGGCGGAGCCGCCCTCCGTCAGCGACACCGGACCCCCGGCAACCGCCAGAGACGCCGTCTCGTCATCCGCAACCGTCACCGAAACGCTGCCCGCGACCTCGTCATATTCCACGCCCGACGCCGCCAGAGACACCGACAGGGCCTCGTTCCCCGCATCCGCGTCATCGACCGGCGTCACCGTCACCGTCTGCGCCGCATTCCAGTTCGTCGGCGTGAATGACAGGGTCGCCGGCGTCGCCGCCGCCGCGCCCGTATCACCGCTGGCTACCGCCACCGTCACCGCCGCCGTCGGCACATGCGAAAGCGCAACCGTGAATGTCCCGGCGGAGCCGCCCTCCGTCAGCGCCACCGGACCCCCGGCAACCGCCAGAGACGCCGTCTCGTCATCCGCAACCGTCACCGAAACGCTGCCGGTAACCGATCCATACTCCGTCGCCCCGCTCGCCGTGAGCGAGACCGACAGGGCCTCATCCCCCGCATCCGCATCATCGACCGGCGTCACCGTCACCGTCTGCGCCGCATTCCAGTTCGTCGGCGTGAATGACAGGGTCGTCGGCGTCGCCGCCGCCGCGCCCGCGTCACCGCTGGCTACCGCCACCGTCACCGCCGCCGTCGGCACATGCGAAAGCGCAACCGTGAATGTCCCGGCAGAGCCGCCCTCCGTCAGCGACACCGGACCCCCGGCAACCGCCAGAGACGCCGTCTCGTCATCCGCAACCGTCACCGAAACGCTGCCCGCGACCTCGTCATATTCCACGCCCGACGCCGCCAGAGACACCGACAGGGCCTCGTTCCCCGCATCCGCATCATCGACCGGCGTCACCGTCACCGTCTGCGCCGTATTCCAGTTCGTCGGCGTGAATGACAGGGTCGTCGGCGTCGCCGCCGCCGCGCCCGTATCACCGCTGGCTACCGCCACCGTCACCGCCGCCGTCGGCACATGCGAAAGCGCAACCGTGAATGTCCCGGCAGAGCCGCCCTCCGTCAGCGCCACCGGACCCCCGGCAACCGCCAGCGACGCCGTCTCGTCATCCGCAACCGTCACCGAAACGCTGCCCGCGACCTCGTCATATTCCACGCCCGACGCCGCCAGAGACACCGACAGGGCCTCGTTCCCCGCATCCGCGTCATCGACCGGCGTCACCGTCACCGTCTGCGCCGTATTCCAGTTCGTCGGCGTGAACGACAGGGTCGTCGGCGTCGCCGTCGCCGCGCCCGCGTCACCGCTCGACACCGCCACCGTCACCGCCGCCGTCGGCACATGCGAAAGCGCAACCGTGAATGTCCCGGCGGAGCCGCCCTCCGTCAGCGCCACCGGACCCCCGGCAACCGCCAGAGACGCCGTCTCGTCATCGTCAACCGTCACCGAAACGCCGCCCGTGACCGATCCATATTCGGCCGCCCCGCTCGCCGTGAGCGAGACCGACAGGGCCTCGTTCCCCGCATCCGCGTCATCGACCGGCGTCACCGTCACCGTCTGCGCCGCATTCCAGTTCGTCGGCGTGAATGACAGGGTCGTCGGCGTCGCCGCCGCCGCGCCCGTATCACCGCTCGACACCGCCACCGTCACCGCCGCCGTCGGCACATGCGAAAGCGCAACCGTGAATGTCCCGGCAGAGCCGCCCTCCGTCAGCGACACAGGACCCCCGGCAACCGCCAGCGACGCCGTCTCGTCATCCGCAACCGTCACCGAAACGCTGCCCGCGACCTCGTCATATTCCACGCCCGACGCCGCCAGAGACACCGACAGCGACTCGTTCCCCGCATCCGCATCATCGACCGGCGTCACCGTCACCGTCTGCGCCGTATTCCAGTTCGTCGGCGTGAACGACAGGGTCGTCGGCGTCGCCGCCGCCGCGCCCGCGTCACCGCTCGACACCGCCACCGTCACCGCCGCCGTCGGCACATGCGAAAGCGCAACCGTGAATGTCCCGGCGGAGCCGCCCTCCGTCAGCGACACCGGACCCCCGGCAACCGCCAGAGACGCCGTCTCGTCATCCGCAACCGTCACCGAAACGCTGCCGGCGGCCTCGTCATATTCCACGCCCGACGCCGCCAGAGACACCGACAGCGACTCGTTCCCCGCATCCGCGTCATCGACCGGCGTCACCGTCACCGTTTGCGCCGTATTCCAGTTCGTCGGCGTGAACGACAGGGTCGTCGGCGTCGCCGCCGCCGCGCCCGTATCACCGCTGGCTACCGCCACCGTCACCGCCGCCGTCGGCACATGCGAAAGCGCAACCGTGAAGCTCCCGGCAGAGCCGCCCTCCGTCAGCGCCACAGGACCCCCGGCAACCGCCAGAGACGCCGTCTCGTCATCGTCAACCGTCACAGCCACCCCGTCCGTGACCGATCCATATTCGGCAGCCCCGCTCGCCGTGAGCGAAACCGACAGGGCCTCATCTCCCGCATCCGCGTCATCGACCGGCGTCACCGTCACCGTCTGCGCCACATTCCAGTTCGTCGGCGTGAATGACAGGGTCGTCGGCGTCGCCGCCGCCGCGCCCGTATCACCGCTCGACACCGCCACCGTCACCGCCGCCGTCGGCACATGCGAAAGCGCAACCGTGAAGCTCCCGGCAGAGCCGCCCTCCGTCAGCGACACCGGACCCCCGGCAACCGCCAGAGACGCCGTCTCGTCATCGTCAACCGTCACCGCCACCCCGTCCGTGACCGATCCATATTCGGCAGCCCCGCTCGCCGTGAGCGAGACCGACAGGGCCTCATCTCCCGCATCCGCGTCATCGACCGGCGTCACCGTCACCGTCTGCGCCGCATTCCAGTTCGTCGGCGTGAACGACAGGGTCGTCGGCGTCGCCGCCGCCGCGCCCGTATCACCGCTGGCTACCGCCACCGTCACCGCCGCCGTCGGCACATGCGAAAGCGCAACCGTGAATGTCCCGGCAGAACCGCCCTCCGTCAGCGACACCGGACCCCCGGCAACCGCCAGAGACGCCGTCTCGTCATCCGCAACCGTCACCGAAACGCTGCCGGCGACCTCGTCATATTCCACGCCCGACGCCGCCAGAGACACCGACAGCGACTCGTTCCCCGCATCCGCGTCATTGACCGGCGTCACCGTCACCGTCTGCGCCACATTCCAGTTCGTCGGCGTGAACGACAGGGTCGTCGGCGTCGCCGCCGCCGCGCCCGTATCACCGCTCGACACCGCCACCGTCACCGCCGCCGTCGGCACATGCGAAAGCGCAACCGTGAATGTCCCGACAGAGCCGCCCTCCGTCAGCGCCACCGGACCCCCGGCAACCGCCAGAGACGCCGTCTCGTCATCCGCAACCGTCACCGCCACGCTGCCGGCGACCTCGTCATATTCCACGCCCGACGCCGCCAGAGACACCGACAGCGACTCGTTCCCCGCATCCGCGTCATCGACCGGCGTCACCGTCACCGTTTGCGCCACATTCCAGTTCGTCGGCGTGAACGACAGGGTCGCCGGCGTCGCCGCCGCCGCGCCCGTATCACCGCTCGACACCGCCACCGTCACCGCCGCCGTCGGCACATGCGAAAGCGCAACCGTGAAGCTCCCGGCAGAGCCGCCCTCCGTCAGCGCCACAGGACCCCCGGCAACCGCCAGAGACGCCGTCTCGTCATCCGCAACCGTCACCGAAACGCTGCCGGTAACCGATCCATACTCCGTCGCCCCGGACGCCGTGAGCGAGACCGACAGGGCCTCATCTCCCGCATCCGCGTCATCGACCGGCGTCACCGTCACCGTCTGCGCCGTATTCCAGTTCGTCGGCGTGAATGACAGGGTCGTCGGCGTCGCCGCCGCCGCGCCCGTATCACCGCTCGACACCGCCACCGTCACCGCCGCCGTCGGCACATGCGAAAGCGCAACCGTGAATGTCCCGACAGAGCCGCCCTCCGTCAGCGACACCGGACCCCCGGCAACCGCCAGAGACGCCGTCTCGTCATCGTCAACCGTCACCGCCACGCTGCCGGCGACCTCGTCATATTCCACGCCCGACGCCGCCAGAGACACCGACAGCGACTCGTTCCCCGCATCCGCGTCATCGACCGGCGTCACCGTCACCGTCTGCGCCGCATTCCAGTTCGTCGGCGTGAATGACAGGGTCGTCGGCGTCGCCGCCGCCGCGCCCGTATCACCGCTCGACACCGCCACCGTCACCGCCGCCGTCGGCGCATGCGAAAGCGCAACCGTGAAGCTCCCGGCAGAGCCGCCCTCCGTCAGCGACACCGGACCCCCGGCAACCGCCAGAGACGCCGTCTCGTCATCCGCAACCGTCACCGAAACGCTGCCGGTAACCGATCCATACTCCGTCGCCCCGCTCGCCGTGAGCGAAACCGACAGGGCCTCATCTCCCGCATCCGCGTCATCGACCGGCGTCACCGTCACCGTCTGCGCCGTATTCCAGTTCGTCGGCGTGAACGACAGGGTCGTCGGCGTCGCCGCCGCCGCGCCCGTATCACCGCTCGACACCGCCACCGTCACCGCCGCCGTCGGCACATGCGAAAGCGCAACCGTGAATGTCCCGGCAGAGCCGCCCTCCGTCAGCGACACCGGACCCCCGGCAACCGCCAGAGACGCCGTCTCGTCATCCGCAACCGTCACCGAAACGCTGCCCGCGACCTCGTCATATTCCACGCCCGACGCCGCCAGAGACACCGACAGGGCCTCGTTCCCCGCATCCGCGTCATCGACCGGCGTCACCGTCACCGTCTGCGCCGCATTCCAGTTCGTCGGCGTGAATGACAGGGTCGTCGGCGTCGCCGCCGCCGCGCCCGCGTCACCGCTGGCTACCGCCACCGTCACCGCCGCCGTCGGCACATGCGAAAGCGCAACCGTGAATGTCCCGGCAGAGCCGCCCTCCGTCAGCGCCACCGGACCCCCGGCAACCGCCAGAGACGCCGTCTCGTCATCGTCAACCGTCACCGTCACTGACTCGTCCGCCACGTCGTCATAGCCGCCGCCCGAGGGGTCGAGGTCGAGCGTGGCGCTGTCGTTCGCTGCATCGTCGTCGTGGGCCGCATCGACCGTCACCGTTTGCGCGAGACTCCAGTCCGAGGTCGTGAAGGTCAAGCTGGCGGGGCTGGCCGCCACCTCGTCATTGTCCGACGACAGCGCCACCGTCACCGTTCCCGTCGGGGCGGCCGCCAGCGCCAGGGTGAAGTTCCCCGACGAACCCTCCGTGATCGTCAGACTCGCCGGCGTCGCTGTCAGCCCCGCGCCCGGCTGGGCAGGGGTGACAGTGACGGTGAAGGTCTCGCTGACCGCCTCTCCGACGCCATAGTTTTCGGTAGCGGTGACAGTAATTGTCGCGGACCCGGAAGAAACGCCTGTAATTTCCACATTAAAAGTCACTCTAACTTCAAGAAAGTCATCCAAGATCTTGTTCACAATTTCTGCAACAGCGACAGAAGTATCGCTGCTCAAAGCGGTCACCTCCACCTCATCGGCGCTTCCTCCGTGGTTCACAAGGCCTGTGACTGTGACCTGCGGTGTTTCCTCCGTCTCCCCGAGGGCTACCGTGAGATCGTCAATGGAGCTGATGGATCCGTGAGAGAAGGTTTCGGCCGACTGCGCTCCCGCCAGCAGGAATATCGCGCTGGACAACATCGCCAGGCCGCTTCCGGAAAATCGCTTCGGCCTTCTGCCCCCCGCCTGAGGGCTTCTCGATGAAGGAGCGGCCCGGCCCGTCACGCCGTCATGCTTGCAGGGAAAGGATTTGAATATCCACATCAAGTCATGCAGAGCCCGCTCCAAAATCCCGGAGAGGCGTCCCGCCGGGCGGGAGATAGCCGCGCGACCATCGTGAGCATTGGATCGATGCGAAGGCGTTCGCATGGTCACGTCCACGGTCCGCATTGATACGGCATGATATACGGTGTCAATCCGATTGTTTGTGTTTGAATCATACCTCGAAGTATAGCATCGGCGCTTTACGCAGAGGATATGGAAATGGCGGCCCGGTTGTCGCCGCCATCGGGTTGCTTCGATCTGGTGACGGGATGCTGGCGCGGCATCGGGGAAGGCAGTATGCTTGCGCCTATGGAGCAGGGTATGCACGCGCTCGATACCGACAAGGCGTGGACCCGCCTGGAGGCGGCCCGGATATGCGTGCCGGTCGCCGAGGCGATGGTCGAGATCTTCGACACGGCCAGCACCGCCGCCACGGCCGATCTGGCCACCACTTCGGATATCCGGGAACTGGATGACCGCGTTGAGAAGCTCGAAGCGGGCGTCGAGACGTTACGGACGATGCAGACCGACATGCGGAAATCGACGATCGGTTCCCAGATCGGCGTCGGCGGCCTGGTGGTCGCCGCCGTCAAGCTGCTGTAGCCCCCGCCGCCGCGCCGCAAGGGAGGGACGTGGGCGCATGAGCGAGATGCGGGCCTGGCGGGTGGAGGCGTTCTGCGAGCCCGAGGACATGACCTTGGCGACCCTGCCGCGCCCGGAGCCGGGGCCGGGCGAGGCGCTGATCCGGGTCGAGAGCGCGGCGCTCAACTTCTTCGACATCCTGATGATCCAGGGCCGCTATCAGCTGAAGCCCGAGCTCCCGTTCACGCCCGGCTGCGAATGCGCCGGCGAGGTGGTCGCCGCCGGCCCCGGCTCCAGCTGGCGGATCGGCCAGCGCCTCGCCGCCCAGCTCAACTGGGGCGCCTTCGCCGACTATGCGCTGGTCGATAATCTGAACGCCAATCCGGTGCCGGACGGGCTGGCGCTCGACCTCGCCGCGGCCGTGCCGGTGGTCTATCCGACGGCGCATATCGCGCTCGGCCGCCGCGCCCGGCTCCAGGCGGGCGAGACCCTGCTGGTGACCGCCGGAGCGGGCGGCGTCGGCCTCGCGGCGATCCAGGTCGGCCGGGCCTGGGGCGCGCGCCCCATCGCGCTCGCCGGCGGGGCGGAGAAGCTCGCCGTCTGCCGGGAGCATGGCGCCGAGGCGGCCTTCGACTACACCGACGACGGCTGGGTCGAGGCGGTGCGCGCGGCGACCGGCGGCAGAGGCGCGGACGTCATCTTCGATCCGGTCGGCGGCGAGCTGTTCAATCTCACGCTCAAGGTCATCGCGCCGGAGGGGCGCGCGCTCATCATCGGCTTCGCCGGCGGCGCCATCCAGCAGATCGCCGCCAACCGGCTGCTGCTGAAGAACGCCTCGGCCGTCGGCGCCATCTGGGGCGGCTATTTCCGCACCGATCCCGACTATACGCATGAGGTGGTGGCGGACTGCTACGCCATGCTGGCGCGCGGCGAGATCGCGCCGGTCATCTCCGAGCGCTTCGCGCTGGCGGACCTGCCGGCCGCGCTCCGCGCGCTGGCCTCGCGCCGGACCTGGGGCAAGCTGTTGCTGGACATGGCTTCCTGACCGGCCCGCCGGCCGGCGCCGCGCGACTCCGCCCGGCGCAAGGCCGCGTTCCTCGCCGGCCGGCGGGCGCGCGGCGCTTGTCCGGCAAGTCTCCGACGCAAGGTGGCTGAACCGCCGGGCCGACCGCGCTAGGCTCTCCGAAGCAGAGGGAGGAGCGAGCCCATGCAGTTCGGCGCGATGGTCAACACCAAGATCGACGAGTGGCAAACGCTCAAGCTGGCGGAGGAGCTCGGCTACGATTCCGGCTGGGCGCCCGACAGCCAGATGATCTGGTCCGACTGCTACGCCGTGCTGGCGCTGGCGGCGGCGAACACCTCGCGCATCCGGCTCGGCACCGGCGTGGCCGTGCCCGGCACGCGGCTCGCCCCGGTGACGGCCCATTCCATCGCCTCGATAAACCGGCTGGCGCCCGGCCGCGTCTTTCTCGGCATCGGCACCGGCCACACCGCCATGCGCATCATGGGCCAGCAGCCGATGAAGCCCGGCGCCTTCCGCGACTACCTGCGCGTCGTGCGCGGCCTGCTGCACGGGGAAGAGGTCGCGTTCACCCATGAGGGCGTCACGCGCCCGATCCGCTTCCAGAACCACGACATGGGCTTTCTCGGCTTCGCGCCGCCGGTGCCGATCCATGTGGCCGCCAACGGGCCGCGCGCGCTGGAGATCGCGGGCGAACTCGGCGACGGGCGCATCTGCGCCGGCGCGGAGCCCCTGGGCGTGCTCGCGCGCAATCTCGACCGGGTGCGCGCCGGGGCCGACAAGGCCGGGCGGCGCCTGCCGGAGGATTTCCACACCGCGACGCTCACCTTCTATTGCGCGATGAAGCCGGGCGAGAAGGTCTCCGATGCGCATATCGTCGAGGAGGTCGGCGCGCAGGTGGGCGCGACCCTGCATTACTGGTGGGAGCATGCGCGCCTGGTCGGCCATGACGATTTCATCCCCGACTACGCCCGCGACGACTGGGAGCTCTACAACCGCTTCCTCGCCGAACTCGGCATCCCGGAGGACCGGATGCATCTGCGCGTGCATCTCGGCCATTGCTCCTTCCTGCCCGAGGCCGAGCACCGCTTCGTCACGCCGGCCATGGTGCAGGCGACCGGCGGGCTGGTCGGCGAGCCGGATCTGATCGTCGAGCGGCTCCGCGCCATGGAGGCCGCCGGCTGCCGCGAGATCGTGCTGCTGCCGCCCAAGGCGGTCGATCGACGCAATTTCCGCCAGTTCGCGGAAGAAATCATACCGCGCCTGCGTTGACGCAGCGGAGCAGGAAAAGGACAAGACGCATGCCTTGTGCGCACGACCTCCGCATCACATTCGCCGCCCTGGGGCTGACGTTGGTTCTGGTCTCCTGCGGAGGCGGCGGAGGGGGCGGCGGCCCGTCGGCTCCGTCGGAGCCGTCCCCGACTCCCCCTCCCGATCCCGGTCCGTGCGAAGTCACGCTTGCCGGCGGCGAGTGCATCTCCGAGGCCGCGTTCGAGGCGCGCAGGAGCGCGAGGGCGACCGAGATCGCCAGGTCGAAGCGCTTCGTCGAGCAGCCCGACCTGGCGACGATCGGGCTCGACAGGGCTCACGCCGCCATCGAACTGCTCCAGAACCCCGCACCCGGCGACGGCGTCGCGATACCCGGCGCCGGCGCGCGCGTCGCCATACTGGACTCCGGCATCGATCTGGCTCACCCCGCCTTCGTCGGCGCGGCGGAAGGGCAGATCTCCGAAACGCTGCTGCAGGGCGCGCCGGACGAGACGGCGACCGGCTTCGAGGCGGGCGCGTTCTCGCATGGCACCGCAGTCGCCAGCGTCATCGCCGCTCAGTCGGGGGCGCGGTTCTTGGGGGTCGCGCCCGGCGCCGAGTTCGAGGCCTTTACTCGGCCGACGGGCAGTTCCGGCTGGGTTGCGGCATACCGGTCAGTCCTGAACGACGTAAACACCGCTGGCAAACATTTCGATTTCGTGAACGCCAGCTATGGCGTCCCGTTTACGCTGCCCGAGAACTATTCCAGGGACGATTTTGTCGATCACAACCAAGAGCTGTCGGGCGTGGCGAAGGAAATCGCGCAGATCGGCAGGACCGAAAAGACCGTTTTCGTCTGGGCGGCCGGCAACGACCATGGCGATCCCTGCGACATCGCCGATGAGAAGCATTGCGTCGATGGCGTCTTCAACGCCGTCTCGCCTTCTCTCTACGCGGGTATCGTCGCGATCCTGGATGAATGGCGGGGCCATAATGTTGCCGTGGTGGCGCTGGGCGAAAAGAAGTCCGGCAACCGGCACGCGATCGCCGATCTGTCCAATCGCTGCGGCATCGCGGCCGAGTGGTGCATCGCAGCGCCAGGGACAAATGTCCACGTAGCCTATTTCGGTTCCGCTCGCGACCTGGATAGGGACGGCGACACCGAACATCGCGGTTACTTTCAAGTGTCCGGCACTTCCGCTGCGGCGCCGATGGTGACGGGCGGTCTGGCGCTGATGAAGCAGGCCTTTCGCGACCAACTCGCCAACACCGCGCTGGTGACGCGCCTGTTCGCGACCGCCGACAAGACCGGCATCTACGCCACACGCGCAATCTACGGCCAGGGGGCGATGGACCTGGATGCGGCGCTCTCGCCCTTCGGCGTGCTGTCGTTGACGCCCGGCTCCAGCGTGGCGTCGGCGGATATTCGCCTCGACGCGACGCGGCTGGGACTCGGCGGGGCCTTCGGCGACGGGTTTTCGACTGCCTTTGCCCGGCAGGACATCGTCGCCTTCGACAGCCTGGGCGCGCCTTTCTGGCGCGGCCTGTCGGGGCTGGCGACATCCGCCGGGCGCGCCTCGGCGCTGTCGCGCCTCAAGCGGCTGCATCGCGGCGAGCCGGAGCGCCACGCCCTCGGCGAAGGCTGGCGCTTCGGCCTCGCCGGGCCGGAACGTGCGACGCCGGGCCTGCTGGCGCTCGCCGGCCATGCCGCCACCGTCTCCTGGGGCGCGCCGTCGGGCGTCGAGGCGGCGCTGTTCACCACGATGGGACACGCCGGCGACCGGTCGCCGGAGACCGGCGCGCGCCTCGCCTGGCGGCCCGAAGGCGGCGGCTTCGCGCTCAGCGCCGGCTGGCTCGGCGAGAGCGGCAGCCTGCTCGGCTCAGAGGCCGAGGGCGCCTTCGGCGGCCTCTCCGCCGACAGCGTGGCGCTCGGCGTCGAGACCGGTGGCGCGCTCGCCGGCTGGCGGCTACGCTTGGACGCGGAACTGGGCATGGCCGCGCCCGCAGCCGGCGGCGGCTGGATCGAGGAGGTCGAGACCATCGCCACCAGCGCCTTCGCCATCGAGGCCACCCGGCGCATCGGGCCGCGCGACCGGCTGACCCTCGGCCTCGCGCAGCCGCTCCGCGCCGAGCGGGGCCGCGCGCGGCTGACCCTGCCGGTCGGGCGCACGCCGGAGGGCGAAGTGCTGCGCGAGTCCGTCACCGCCGGTCTCGAACCCTCCGCGCGCCAGCTGGACCTGACCGTCGGCTGGAGCCGCTCGGACGGCCGGGACGGCGCCTTCCGCCTGGAGGCCGCCTTCAGCCGGCATCCGGGCCACAGCCGCACGGCCTCCGACGAGGCGGTGCTGCTCGCCGGCTGGCGGACGGCCTTCTGATGGCAAGGGGCGCGATCTCCCGGGCGACGCTCTCTTTGCTGGCGGCGGCCCTGCCGCTGCTGGCCTGTGCGGAAAAGCCGGTCGCGATCGCCCCGCCGCTCGCGGTCGGGGAATGCGACGCCGACGACCATCGCGCTCTGATCGGCCGGCAGGCCGACGCGCTGGACAGGGACGCCCTGCCGGGCCCGAAGCGCATCTATCGCACCGGCAGCCCGGTCACCATGGACCACCGGCCGGACCGGCTCAACATCGTCGTCGATGAGGCCGGGCGCATCGTCGGAGTGCATTGTGGCTAGCCCGAATTGATCGCCCCGGCGCGCCGCCTGTCGGGCAGAGGCGCCTTCGGCGTCGCCATCGTCGGCCTCGGCACCGCGATCGGCTCGCTCGACACGGCCGTCAACATCGCCTTCCCGGATATCGTGGCGAGCTTCGGCATCGAGCTCGGCCAGATCCAGTGGGTGGTGATCTGCTATGTGCTGACCTACGCCAGCCTGATGCTGGTCTGCGGGCGGCTCGGCGACCTGTTCGGCCATGCGCGCCTGTTCCGCATCGGGCTGGCCTGGAGCGTCGCCGCCTTCGTCGCCTGCGCGCTCGCGCCGGCCTTCGAGCTCCTGCTGGCGGCGCGGGTCGCGCAGGGCGTCGGCACGGCGCTGGTGATCGGCGTCGGGCCGGCGCTCGCCACGGCCTATTTCCCGGAGACGATGCGCCCGCGCGTGCTCGGCGCCTACACGCTGCTGTTCGCGCTCGGCGGCGCGCTCGGCCCCTCGCTCGGCGGCCTGCTGGTGGAGGCGCTCGGCTGGGCGGGCGTGTTCTGGTTCCGCGCGCCGGTGGCGCTGGCGGCGCTCCTGCTGTTCCGCCCGCCGCCGGCCGCGCCCGCCGGCGGCAGGACGGACCGCTTCGACGCCACGGGCGCGGCGCTGCTGACGCTCGCCATCGGCTGCCTGCTGCTGGGCGTCAACCGCAGCGCCGGCGGCGGCTGGGCCGGGCCGCTGCTGTTGCTGGCGGCGGCGGCCGCCGGCGCGGGCTTCGCGCTGCGCAAGCACCCCTCGCCCATCCTCCGCCTCGCGCCCTTCCGCCGCCCGGCCTTCAGCGTGCCGGCGCTCGGCAATATCGCCGTCAATCTGGTCGGCTTCGCCATCATGCTGCTGGTGCCGTTCTGGCTGGACCGGGTGGCGGGGCTGGATGCGCCCACCGGCGGCCTGCTGCTGGCGCTCTCGCCGCTCGGCATGGCGCTGGCGGCCCCGCTCGCCGGGCGCTGGGCGGGGCGCGGCGACGGGCGCTGGCTGGCGGCGACCGGCGCGCTCGCGGTCGCGGGCGGCCTTGCCGGCGTCGGCCTCTGGGGCGAGGCGCCGTCCTGGGCGCTGGTCGCCGGCGCGCTGCTGCTGCACGGCGCGGGCCTCGGCATCTTCCAGGTCGCCTATCTGGAGGTGGCGAGCGCCGCCCTGCCGCAGAGCGAACGCGGCGTCGCCGGCAGCCTGGTGATGGTGACGCGCACGCTCGGCGTGGTGCTGGGCGCGACCGGCCTCACCCTCGCCTTCGAGGCCGCCGGCGGGACCTTCCCGGAGGCCTTCTCGAGCGTGTTCCTGCTCTCGGCGGCGGTCCCGGTGGCGGCGGCGCTGGCGCTGCTGTTGGCCGGCGGCCGGCCGGGCGCTCACTCGGCCGCGTAGCGCGCCTCCAGCGCGAAATAGTCGTCGAAGCCGACCGCATTGCAGAGCGTGGGGAAGTCCGCCAGCAGATTGTCGGCCGCCTCGCCGTCGCGCAGCCGGGCGAGCGCGCGGTCCATGGCGGCGATGGAGGCCGAGAGCAGGGTCACCGGATAGAGCGCGATCTTGTAGCCGAGCGCCGCATAGGCCTCGGCCGGCAGCAGCGGCGTCTTGCCGCCCTCCACGACATTGACCAGCTTCGGCCCCGGCAGCTCGCGGCAGAGGCGGGCCATTTCCGCCTCGTTCTCCGGCGCCTCGACGAACAGGATATCGACGCCGAGTTCGGCGAAGCCGGCGGCCCGCGCGATGGCCTCGTCCAGCCCATGCGTGGCGCGCGCATCCGTGCGCGCCATGATGCAGATGTCGAGGCCGAGCTCGCGGCGCGCATCCGCCGCCGCGCGCACCCGCGCCAGCGCCTCGACGCGGGGGACCACCGCCTTGCCGGCGGTGTGCCCGCAGCGCTTGGGCCACACCTGATCCTCGATCATCGCGCAGGCGAAGCCCGCCTGGGCGTAGCCGGCGAGCGTGCGCCGGACATTGACCGCATTGCCATAGCCGGTGTCGGCGTCGCCCAGCACCGGCAGATGCGTCGCCTGGCAGATATTGCGGCCCTGATCGACGATCTCGCCATAGGAGATGAGGCCGGCGTCGGGCAAGCCGAGCCGGGCGGCGGAGACCGTATAGCCGGACATGAAGGCGGCCTCGAATCCGGCGGCCTCCGCCCGGCGGGCGGAGATGGCGTCATGCACGCCGGGGATGACGAGAGCGCCGGGGCGCTCCAGCAGGGCGCGAAGGCGGGCGGCGGGCGACATGGGGCGACTCCTTTCTGGAGACCGGCGGGGACGGACAGCATGGCATGTCGGCCGCGCGCGCGATATGGACCCCCGCGACACTCTGCTTCGGGCGGAATTGACCGGAGCGGCCTGTCGGCCCAGAATGACCGGTCTGCGAAAGGACGGGCGCGCGTGGAGACGGTCAGGGTCGGGGCGGTGGCGGAGTTTGCGCCGCGCAGCAAGAAGGTGGTCGAGGTCGCCGGCGAGGAGGTCGGCGTCTTCCGCCTCGAGGACGGCTTCTACGCCTGGCGCAATGTCTGTCCGCATCAGGGCGGGCCGGTCTGCCAGGGACGGCTTTACGACCGGGTGCATGAGGTGCTGGACGAGCGTCTGCGCTCGCTCGGCCGGCGCTATGACGAGGAGCGGGTGAATATCGTCTGCCCCTGGCACGGGCTGGAGTTCGACATCCGCACCGGCCGGCATCCCGGCAATGACGGCATGGCGCTGGAGCCGGTCGCCCTGCAGGTGCAGGACGGGCAGGTCTATGTCAGCCTCTGAGCCGCACGGCCGCAACGACCCCCTGGCCGGCTTCGAAGAGGACGCCGCCCGGCTCTGGCGGCTGGCCGCCGAGGCGCTGGAGCGCGGCGAGGCCGGGCGCATCCCGGACCGCGCGGTCGCCGACCTGATGACCGCCGCGGTCAAGCTCTACGCCGCCAAGGCGGACGGCGAGGCGCGCACCTTCCGCCCGCTGCACGGCCGCCATGACGAGGTGGTGACGCCGACCGAGGCGCTGACCGCCGTCACCGAACTGTTGCGCGCGCTGCGCCTCGGGCCGATGGAGTTCGGCCTCTGGGCGCGGCGGCGCCCCGAGGACTATCATCTGAGCGCCCCGCCGGCCGCCGGGGAGGCGCGAGAGGAGGCCTGAGCCCATGGACGCCGCCATCCGCACCGCCCGTTCGCTGCCCGTGCAGGAAATGGGCGTCGAGACCGATACGCGAGACTATCTGGCCCACGCCCGCGCCCATGCGCTCGCCAAAGGCTACGCCGACTGGCTGATCGTCGATATCGACGCCCACCATGTCGAGACCGTGCACTGGCACGAGATCATCGACTATATCGAGGATCCGGTGCTGCGCCATCAGGCCTCGATCTACCAGAAGGAGCGCATCGGCGCGCCGCCCTACGGCCTCAATGGCGATCTCGGCCTGCGCTATCAGGATGTCGGCGGGCGCATCCCGCACCAGTCCGCGCAGCGCGAGAAGATCGACGACGCCTCCGTGCACCGCGATGTGGCGCTCACCCGCCGCGCCATGGAGGCGCTCGCGGTCGATTACATGGTGCTGTTTCCCACCCCGATGCTGTTCATCGGGATGCACCCCCAGGTCGAGATGGAGGTGGCGCTCTCGCGCGCCTACAATCGCTGGCTGGCGGAGCGCGTGCTCTCGGCCGAGGACGGCATCATGTCGCTCGCCGTCCTGCCCTTCAACTCGCCCGAGGAGGCCTGCCGCACGGTCGAGGATTTCGGCGCCAACCCGAATGTGATCGGCTTCACCGTCACCTCGACGCGCTACAAGCCGGTGCACGCCAACGACTATATGCGCCTCTACGCCATGATCGAGGAGACCGGCAAGCCGATCGCCTTCCATGCCGGCTATCACTGGCAGGACCCCTCGCTCGCCACCTGCAACAGCTTTCTCGGCATGCACGCGCTCGGCTTCGTGTGGTGCAATCTGGTCCACATGACCAACTGGGTGCTGAACGGCATTCCCGAGCGCTTCCCGAAGCTGAACAGCCTCTGGGTGGAGAGCGGGCTCGCCTGGGTCCCCTTCCTGATGCAGCGCCTCGACGACCAGTATCTGATGCGCCAGAGCGAGGCGCCGCTGCTGAAGCGGATGCCCTCCGACTATATGCGCGAGAACTGCTTCTATACCTGCCAGCCGCTGGAAAAGAGCAGCGAGACCGGCCTCAAGGCGACCTTCGAGATGATCCGCGCCGAGACGCAGCTGCTCTACGCCTCGGACTGGCCGCATTTCGACTTCGACGCGCCGCGCGTCATCTACGACATCCCGTTCCTGACCGAGAGCCAGAAACGCAACATTCTGGGCCTGAACGCGGCGCGCCTGTTCAACCTGCCGGAGAAGAAGCCGGCGCGCCGGGCGGCCTGAAGCGGCGCGTCCCGCCCGCGCCTAACCCTCCTCGCGCGCGCCGGCGACCATCTCGGCCAGCCGGTCTCGCGAGACGGCGCCCGGCGCGACGGCGTTCTTCACCACGAACGCCGGCGTGCCGCGAATGCCGAGCCGCTCCGCCAGCGCCCGGTTGGCGGCGAGGATCGCGGTCACCGCTTCGCTCTCCATGTCGAGGCGCAGCTGCGCGATATCGAGGCCGACCTCGCCGGCGATCTCCATGATCCGGTCCTCGTCGAGCGCGCCCGGCGCCGACATCAGCGCCTGGTGATACTCCGCGTAAAGGCCCTGGCGGTCGGAGGCGAGCGCGGCGCGCGCCGCCACCATCGACATCTCGCCCAGCACCGGAAACTCCTTGAAGACGATGCGCAGCCTGCTGTCGCTTTGGGCCAGCCCCATCACATCGTCCAGCACGCGCTTGCAGAAGCCGCAGCGATAGTCGAAGAACTCGACCAGCGTGGCGTCGGCGTCGGCCGGGCCGATCGCCGGGTCGCCCTCGGCCCGCGCCAGGGCCGGCCATGCGGCGGCGACCTGCTGCAATTGCTGCTGGCGGCGATATTCCTCCTGCGCCTGCCACCAGATCTCGACCGCCTGGAGCACGATTTCGGGATTCTCCGCATCGAGGCGCTCCAGCAGCGCTTCGACCTTCGGATCGAGAGCGGGGTCGGGAGCGGCGGTCTGGGCGAGCGCCGGAGCCGAGGCGAGGCCGACGGCGAGGGCGAGCGCGGGCAGCGTCTGGCGGAGCATCGGGGCGGTCCTTTCGAAAATCTGCAGCAGTATGGGGCCGCGCGGCCTCAGCGACAAACCGCGCCGCAGGCGGGGCAGTCGGGGCGGCGCCGGAAGCGGATCGTACGGGTCGAGGCCGCGAGCGCGTCGTAGAGCAGCAGCCGGCCCGACAGGCCCTCGCCGAGCGCCAGCAGCTCCTTGAGCGCCTCCGTCGCCATCAGCGTGCCGACCACGCCGGCGACCGCCCCCAGAATGCCGGCCTCGGAGCAGGCCGGCGCCGAGTCGGGCGGCGGCGGCTCGGGAAACAGGCAGCGATAGCAAGGATGGTCCGGCCCGGCATGGGGCTTGAAGGTCGAGACCTGGCCGTCGAAGCGCAGCACCGCGCCGGAGACCAGGGTGCGCCCGGCGGCGATCGCGGCGTCGTTGACCAGATAGCGGGTGGCGAAATTGTCGCTGCCGTCCAGGATCAGGTCGTAGTCGGCGAACAGGCGGGCGGCGTTGGCCGCCGTCAGCCGCTCGCCATGCGTCTCGACGCGGATGGCCGGATCGAGCGCGGCGATTGCGCTCGCCGCGCTCTCCACCTTGGGGCGGCCGACGCGTGCGCTCGCATGGATCACCTGGCGCTGGAGGTTGGAGATATCGACCGCATCGTCGTCGATGACGCCGAGCGCGCCGACGCCGGCGGCCGCCAGATAGAGCAGCACCGGCGCGCCGAGGCCGCCCGCGCCCACCGCCAGCACGCGCGCCGCCAGCAGCTTCTGCTGCCCCGCGCCGCCGACTTCGGGCAGGATCAGATGCCGGGCGTAGCGGTCGAGCTGCGCCTCGGTCAGCATCAGAAGCGGTCGATGCCGTAGGGGGCGAGGTCGATGGCGGGCGGGCGTCCGGCCACCAGGTCGGCGATGTGGCGCCCGCTGATCGGCCCGGCCGTCAGCCCCAGATGCCCGTGGCCGAAGGCGTACCAGACATTGCCGTGCAGCGCCGAGGCGCCGAGCACCGGCAGCGAGTCGGGCGTCGCCGGGCGATTGCCCATCCAGGGCGCGCCGCCTTCGGTGTTGACATGACGAAAGGCCTTCTCGGCATGGATGCGCAGCGGTTCGGTGCGTTTCCAGCTGGGCGGCGCCTCGAGGCCGGCGAATTCCGCCGTGCCGGCGAGCCGCAGGCCCATCTGCATCGGCGTTGCGACGAATTTGCGCTCCGCGAAGGAGATCGGGCGGCGGGTCTCTACTTCCGGGTCCGGCAGGGTGAGGTGATAGCCGCGCTCCGATTCGAGCGACGCCCACTCGCCGAGCGCCTCGGAGAGCGCGCCCGACCAGGCCCCGGCGGCGACCACGAAGCCGTCGGCGGCCAGCCGCCCGGCGTCGGTGCGCAGGGCCGCCGGGCGCCCGTCGCGGAACTCGAAGCCGGAGACGCGGGCCACCAGCCGCCGGCCGCCCCGGCGCTCGAAGGATTCGGCGAGCCCGGCGGCGAGCGCGCCCGGATCGACGGTGTGCGCGCTGTCGGGGAAGAACACGCCATGGCGGAAGATCGGCGCCAGCCCCGGCTCCAGCTGGCGGATCTCGTCGGCGCCGAGCACCTCGAAGCGCCCGCCGCGATCGCGGATCGCTTGCAGGTCTCTCTGGGCGGCCTGGAAGCTCCGCTCGCGCTCATAGACCGCGAGCGAGCCATTGGCCTGGATCAGGCCCTGGAGTCCCGCCTCGGCGGCCAGTTCGCGATGCGCCTCCAGCGCCGGACGGTGCAACGCCGCCATGGCGTCCATCTGGCGGCGCATCGCCTCCGGGCGTCCGGCGCGCATGAAGCGGATCAGCCAGGGCAGCAGGTTCGGCAGATGCCGCCAGCTGAGCGCCAGCGGCCCGAGCGGGTCGAGCAGCCAGCCGGGCGCCTGCAGGGCCACGCCGGGTCCGGTCTGCGGCAGGCAGGCGTTGGGATTGATGGAGCCGGCATTGCCGTAGGAGGTCATGCTGCCGGGCGGCTCGGGGTCGATCAGGGTCACCCGATGGCCGTCGCGGCAGAGCCAGCAGGCCGTGGCGGAACCGACGATGCCGGCCCCGATGACGGCGATATGGCGCGCTTCGCTCATGGACGGAATTGTAGCACGCCGCCGCCCGGCGTGCGGCCGGTTTGCAAAGCCGGTAAGCTCGGCTTCCCGAAGCGGAGAAAGCGGAAGCCATGAGCGGGCCATTGTCGGGCTTTCGGGTCCTCGACCTCACCAATGTGATCTCGGGGCCGATGGCGACGCAGATGCTGGGCGACCAGGGGGCCGACGTGATCAAGGTCGAGGCGCCGGGCGGCGATCTGGTGCGCAGCGGCGGCAACCGGCAGGGCGGGCTTTCGGCCGCCTTCCTGAACAACAATCGCAACAAGCGCTCGGTGGCGCTCGACCTCAAGACGGCGGAGGGCGTCGCGCTGCTGAAGCGGCTCGCGGCGAGCGCGGATGTCTTCATCCAGAATTTCCGCCCGGGCGTGGTGGAGCGCCTCGGCGTCGGCGAGGCCGCGATCCGGGAGCTGCGGCCGGACATCGTCTATGTCTCGATCAGCGGTTTCGGCGAGCACGGCCCTTTCGCCCGCAAGCCGACCTACGATCCGATCGTGCAGGCGATCTCCGGCCTCACCACGGTGCAGGCGGGCTCTGACGAGGCGCGCCCGCGCCTGGTGCGCACCATCCTGCCGGACAAGGTGACGGCGCTGACGGCCGCCCAGGCGGTCACCGCAGCGCTGCTGCACCGCGCCCGCACCGGCGAGGGCCAGCATGTGCGCGTCTCCATGCTGGACTCGGTCGTCGCCTTCCTGTGGAACTCGGACATGGGCTCGCAGACCTTCGTGGACCGTCCGGTGGCGATCCAGCGCGCCGCGAGCTTCATCGACCTGATCTACGAGACCGCCGACGGCTATATGAGCGTCTCGCTGATGACCGACCGGCAGTGGCTGAACTTCTGCGAGGTCGCCGGGCGCCCCGATCTGGCGGCGGACCCGCGCTTCGCCACGCCGGCGCTGCGGGACGAGAACATCGATGTGCGCCTGGAGCTGGTGCAGGAGGCGCTCCGCGAGCGCAGCACGGCGGAATGGACGGCGTTGCTCGACGGCGCGAATGTGCCCTCGGCCCCGGTGCTGACGCGCGGGGAGATGGTGGCGCACCCGCAACTCGCCGCCAACGGCACGCTGGTGGAATACGACCATCCGCTGGCGGGCCGGCTGCGCCAGGCGCGCCCGGCCGGCCGCTTCGAGGCCTCGCCGGCCGGCATCAGACGCGGCGCCCCGGTCCTCGGCGCCGACACCCGCGAAGTGCTGTCCGAACTCGGCCTCGACGAGGAAGCCATAGACGCCGCCATCGCCAGCGGCGCGGCGATTGCAGCTTAGGGTGTCCCGGCGACCTTATCCCCACAGGCGCAACGCGCGCGGTGGGAAGAGCGCTTCAAGGAGATTCCTGAAGTTCTGAACAGCAGCCCTCGACTGCTTCGTAGAGATTGGCCAGCAGCTCCTCGAAGCTGTCGCCCTGGGTGGCGCAGCCCGGAATGGCGGGGACATGGGCCCAGTAGCCGCCTTCCTCCGCCTCATGCGCGACGACCTTGAGCTTCATCGCCCCGCCCTCACACCGGCCGGTCGCCGCAGATGGTGACGCGGTGCATGATGCGGGTCTCGCCCGGATAGTCGTCGAGCGCGTAATGCTGCGTGCAGCGATTGTCCCAGAAGGCGACCGAGCCTTTCTCCCAGCGGAAGCGGCACTGGAATTCCGGCTTGACCGAGTGGCTGCGCAGGAAGTCGAGCAGCGGCTCGCTCTCGGCGTCGGTCAGCCCGTCGAAATGCTGGCAGTGGCCGCCGACATAGAGCGCCTTGCGCCCGGTCTCGGGATGGGTGCGCACCACCGGATGCGAGGAGGTGGTCTGCACATTGCCGGGGTCCTTGACCTGCATGGAGGTGCGCCCGGCATACATCTCGCGCCGCGTCTTGCCGCCGGAGGCCTTGAAGCGGTCGCCGACCGAGATGGCGCGCAGGCCCCCGAGCGTCTCTTTCAGCCCCTCGGAGAGCGTCTCATAGGCCAGATACTGGTTGGTGAACAGCGTGTCGCCGCCCTTCGACGGCACCTCCTTCGCATAGAGGATGGTGCCCATGGCGGGTTCGGGCGCGAACATCTGGTCGGAATGCCAGGCGCCGCCGAAATTGCGCGTGTCGGCGGGCGTCTTGCGAATCTCCAGAATCTCCGGCCACTCGTCCATGCCCTTCATGAAGGGATGCAGGTGAATGTCGCCCCAGCGCCGCGCGAAGGCCAGCTGTTGGTCCGGCGTCAGCGTCTGCTTGCGGAAGAAGATCACCAGATTCTCGTGCAGCGCCCGGCGGATTTCGGCGAAGGCCTCGTCATCCACATCGGCCAGATCGACACCCTCCAGTTCGGCGCCGAGCGCGCCGGCCAGCGGCTTCACTTCGATGCGTCGATAGGCGATCATGAGCTTGCCTCCCCTCCTCATCGCTTGCCTGCCGGCAAGTCTATATCCTTTCCGCCAAGCGAGGAAAGGCGAGGACAACGGACATGCTCACGCCCGAAATGACGGCGCTCATCCGCGAGAACACGCTGGCGCTGGTGGCGACGGTGACGCCGGAGGGCCTGCCGGCGGTCTCGCCCAAGGCCACGGTGGTGGTGCTGGACCCCGCCCGGCTCGCCTTCTCGGACCTGCGCTCGCCCGGCACGGCGCGCAATCTGGCCGCCTCGCCGGCCTGCGAGCTGGCCTTTGTGGATGTCTTCCGGCGTAAGGCGGTGCGAGTGCGTGGCCGGGGTCGGCGCCATGCGCGCGGCGCGCCGGCTTTCGAGTCGCTGCTGTCGGAATTCCACGCCTGGTCCGACCTGCAGCCCCGCATGTCCGGCATTTTCGAGATCGCGGTGGAGAGCGCGGAAATGGTGCTCTCGCCGGTTTATGACGAGGGTGCCGACGAGGCCGCGCTCGCCGCCGAATGGCTCGCCCGCTACCGCCGGCTGCTGGAGGGTTGATCGGGCGGGTCTGCGCCGCCAGCCGGAATCTTGTCGATATTCGCCGGCGACGAACGCGCAGCGGTGGCGGTCGATGGCGTAGCTTGCCGATCTGCATTGCTGCGTCAGACGGCGGAATGCGCCTTGACGATCTCGCCGATTTTCCGCGATCGCCCTACACCACGGGCACGCGCCCGGCGGCGATGTCGGCGGGGGAGAGCACGTCGGGGTCGATCCCGACCTGCCAGCGTTCGGTGAGGCGCGCCTTCGGCGGGGCCGCAGCCGGCGCGTCCAGCCGGAAGCCCTCGAAGCCCGCCGCCAGCACCTCGTTGCATTTCTGCACATAGACCGGGAAGCCGCCGATATAGGGCATGAACACCCGCGGGCGGCCCGGAATGTTGGCGCCGACATACCAGCTGGAGCAGGTCGAGCGCAGCGAGATCGCCGCGACCTCGCCGACATGGGCGACCCAGGCGTCCTGCTCGCGCTCCCCGGCCTCGATGGTCCTGGCCCCGATGTCGCGCATATGGGCCATGCAGTCCGCGATCCAGTCCGCATGCTGCTCGATGGAGGGGATCATGTTGGCCAGCACCGAGGGGCTGCCGGGGCCGGTGATGGTGAAGAAATTGGGGAAGCCGGCGACGGCGAGGCCGAGATAGTTGCGCGGGCCCGCCCGCCACTCCTCCGCCAGCGTGACCCCGCCCCGCCCGGCGATGCGGATGCGGTCGAAGGAGCCGGTCATCGCCGCGAAGCCGGTGGCGAAGATCGCCATGTCGGCCGGATATTCCACGCCGTTCGCCACCGGGCCGCCGGGCGTGAAGCGCTCGATCGGCCGCTGCGAGACATCCACCAGCCTCACATGGTCGAGATTGTAGGTCTCGTAATAGCCGGTATCGACGCAGAGCCGCTTGCAGCCGAACACATTGTCCGGGCAGAGCAGTTCGGCGGTTTCCGGGTCCTGCACGCGCGCGCGGATCTTCTCGCGCGCAAATTCGGCCGCGGTCTCGTTCGCCTCGCGGTCGAACAGCAGATCGCCGAAGGCGCCGAGGAAGGGCAGGCCGCCGCGCGCCCAGAACTCCTCATAGTTCCGCCGGCGCTCCTCTTCGGTCGCCGCCAGCGCCGGGCGGGTGTTGAAGGGGAAGAAGAAGCCGGTCGGGCGCGAGCGCGCCCTGGCGCGCAGGCCCGGATAGTCGGCCTTGACGGCGCGCACCCGGTCGGGGTCGAGCGGCGCGTTCCAGGCCGGCACGGCGTAGTTGGGCGTGCGCTGGAAGACGGTGAGCGCCGCCGCCCGCTCCGCGATCACAGGGATCGACTGGATGGCCGAGGAGCCGGTGCCGATCATCGCCACCCGCTTGCCGGAGAAATCGACCGGCTCGTGCGGCCACTCGCCGGTGTGCAGCACCTCGCCCTCGAAGCGGTCGAGGCCCTCGAATTGCGGGCGGTTGGCGGCCGAGAGGCAGCCGACGGCCATGATGCAGAAGCGGGCCGAGCAGCGCCCGTCGGCGCCCTCGGCGTCGGTCTCGACCCGCCAGCATTTCGCCGCCTCGTCGAAGGCGAGCGCGGTCACGCGGGTGTCGAAGCGGATGTCGCGGCGCAGATCGAAGCGGTCCGCCACATGGCGCGCATAGGCCAGGATTTCCGGCTGCGGGGCGTATTTCTCGGTCCATTCCCACTCCTGGTCGAGCTCCTCGGAGAAGGAATAGGAATATTGCAGGCTCTCGATATCGCAGCGCGCGCCGGGATAGCGGTTCCAGTACCAGGTGCCGCCGACATCGCCGCCGGCCTCGAATACGCGCGCCGAGAAGCCGAGCCCGCGCAGGCAGTGCAGCATATACATGCCGGCGAACCCGGCCCCGACGATAACCGCGTCGAAATCGGGCGTCGGCTCGCCGGCGGCGGAGCGGGGTGCGGTCATGGTGCTCGGCGTCGCCTCGCGGAGTGGAAGGGAGCGCCCTTCGTCTATCGCGTTTCCGCCCCCTCCGGCAACAACCCGTCCTCGCCTCAGTCGCCGCCGAGCGCGCGCCAGACCTTTTCGGAGGTGATCGGCATGTCGATATGGGAGACGCCGAGGGCGTCGGCGACGGCGGCGGTGATGGCGGCCGGCGCCCCGCAGGCCCCGCCCTCGCCCACGCCCTTGACGCCCAGCTCGTTGGAGGGGTTCGGCACCGGATTGAAGGCCACATCGATCTCGGGGAAATCGGCGGCGCGCGGCATGGCGTAGTCCATGAAGGAGGCGGCGAGGAACTGGCCGCTCTCCGGCTCGTAGGCGGTGTGCTCCAGCAGGGCCTGGCCCAGCCCCTGGCCGACGCCGCCATGCACCTGGCCGGCGGCCAGCATCGGATTGATGACGATGCCGCAATCGTCCATGGCGGTGTATTTCACCACCTCGACCCGCCCGGTTTCCGGATCGACCTCCACCTCGCAAATATGGCAGCCGTTGGGGAAGTTGCATTCCGTCGGGCGCTTGTAGCGGCAGGTCTCGTCCAGGCCCGGCGCCTCGCCCTCGGGCAGGGCGGCGGGGTCGCGGGCGAGCCGCGCGACCTCGGAAAGCGCGATGGCGAGGTCGGTCCCGGCGACCCGGAAGGTTCCCTCGTGGAACTCGATATCCGCCGGGGCCGCCTCCAGGCGGTGCGCGGCGATGCGCGCGGCTTTCTCGATGACCTGCTCGCAGGCGCGCGAGACGGCGACGCCGCCCATCTGCGAGGAGCGCGAGCCGCCGGTGCCGTTGCCGTAGGCGACGAAGGCGGTGTCGCCCTGCAAGAGGCGGATGTCCTCGAAGGCGACGCCGAGCTTCTGATGCACGATCTGGGCGAAGGCGGTCTCATGGCCCTGGCCGTGGCTGAAGGTGCCCATGATGAGCGAGACGCCGCCATCGGCCTCGAAGCGCAGCTCGGCCTGCTCGTCGGGCGCGCCGCCCGAGGCCTCGACATAATAGCCGAGCCCGAGGCCGCGCCGCTTGCCGGCGGCCTCCGAGTTGGCGCGCCGGGCGGCGAAGCCCGCCACATCGGCGCGGACCAGCCCGAGCGCCTGGGTGTCGGCGAAAGCGCCGGAGTCGATCACCATGCCGACCCGGTTGGTGTAGGGCAGGGCCTCGGGGGCGATGAAGTTGCGCCGGCGAATCTCCGCCGGGTCGAGGGCGAAGGCGCGCGCGCCGGCATCCAGCAGCCGCTCCATCTGGTAGCAGATTTCCGGGCGCCCCGCGCCGCGATAGGCGTCGGTGGGCGCGGTGTTGGTGAACATGCAGCGCACCGAGAGCTGCATCGCCGGCACATGATAGACCGACCCCGCGATGCGCGCGCCGGCCACGGTGGGCACGCGCGGGCCGAGGTCGGAGAGATAGGCGCCGAGATTGGCGCGCGTCGCGGCCTTCATGCCGAGAATGCGCGCTTCGGCGTCGAACGCCATTTCGGCGACCGTCAAATGGTCGCGCCCATGCGGGTCGGCCACCATGGTTTCCTGCCGGTCCGCCCGCCATTTCACCGGCCGGCCGAGCCGCCGGGCGGCCCAGAGCACCATGACGGTCTCCGGGAAGAGCTTGCCGCGCAGGCCGAAGCCGCCGCCGACATCCGGCGAGACGACGCGCACCTGCTCCTTCGGCACGCCGAAGGCGATGTCCGCCAGCCCGTTGCGCACCCGCACCGCGCCCTGGGTCGGCGAATAGAGCAGATAATGCCCGGCCTCCGCGTCCCACCGGCCGACCGCCACGCGCGGCTCCATCGGGTTGCCGACGACGCGGTTGTTCACCAGCTCGACGCGGACCGTCTTCGCCGCGCCGGCAAAGGCCGCCTCGACCTCCGCGCCGTCATGCGAGAGCCAGTGCACGCAGAGATTCGAGCCGACGGCCTCATGCAGCAGCGGCGCGCCGGGAGCGTCGGCCGAGAGCGCATCGGCGACGGCCGGCAGCGGCGCATAGTCGATCTTGACCAGTTCGGCCGCGTCGCGCGCCTGCTCCGGCGTCTTCGCCACGATCAAGGCCACCGGGTCGCCGACATAGCGCACGCGTTCGGTCTGGAGGACGGGGCGGCCGGGATTGGCCATGGCGGTCCCGCCGGCCCCCGGCACATCCACCTGGCAGGGCAGCGGCGGCAGGCCGTCGGCCGCCGCGTCATGCCCGGTCAGCACCGCCAGCACGCCCGGGGCCGCCGCCGCCCGCGCCGTTTCGAGGCTGCGGATGCGGGCGTGGGCGTGTGGGCTGCGCAGGACGACGCCATGGGCCTGGCCCGGCAGGTCGATATCGTCGGTGAAGCAGCCCGCGCCGGTGATGAAGCGCACATCTTCCTTGCGCCGCACCGGCTGGCCGATGCCGTATTGCTCCATGGATGGACCTTTCAACGATGGCGGCGGGAGGGGAGCCGCCGCTTCCCGGAGAACGGGCAGACCTTGTTCACGCGGAGGGCATGACGGCGATCGCCACCCCGGCGACGGTGACGATCAGCCCCGCCAGAGCGGCCGCGACGGCATAGAGTCGGTTGGTCAGCCGGATTTCCAGCTCCGCAAGATCCGCTTTGGTGGCAAGGGCGTCATGCCCGGTGGCGGGGAGCCTGTCGAAAGCGACGCTCAAGCCTCCATTCCCCAACTGGAAGCGGCCAATCTGGCAGCACGGCCTCCTATGTCAATCTCCGCCGCCATCCCGCTACTCGAAATGCTCTTCCATCACCGCCCGGACGGACTCCTGGATGATGGGGATGACATGCAGGCTGATGTCGGCCATGTAGCCCGGCAGCTTGCGCTCGATGGCCTGGCCCTCGCCGGAGCCGTAGAAGGCGGTCATGGCCTCGATCTCCGCCCGGGTGAAATGCTTGGCGACCAGCTCCACCATGATGCGGTCGAGACCGGCGTCCGCCAGCCCCTCGGCGATGCCGTTGCGGAAGAGCTCGCGCTTTTCTTCCGGCAGGGAGAGCATGACGTTGCGCGTCACTTTCTCGGCCATGCGTTCGACCGGCACCAGGCGCACATAGGCCTCGGCCGCGGCGATGCGCTCCGCCTGCGTCTTGCTCGCATCGTCGGCCCAGGCCGGCCCCGCCAGGGCGAGCAGCAGCGCCGCCGCCGCGCCTGCCAGAGCCGCCCGGCCGCCAGGCTGCAATATGCGCATGATCGCCATACCTTTCCGCTCCGTCGCCGCCCGCCTTCAGCCTTTCGGCTTGAAGAAGGGCGCGGCCTCCAGGATGCGGTTTTCCTGCTTGATGAGATAGCCGGCCTCGCCGACCTTCGCGATGAAGGCGTGCCATTCGGGGTCGGCCAGCATCGCCGCGCGGCGGCGCGCGCGGTCGGCGGCGTCCTTGTAGCCCCAGACATGGATATAGCTGTTGATCGGCCCGGTCTCGGTGATGCCGTAGAGCACCGGCTCGCCCAGATGGCGGGTCTGGACCGCATAGCCCTCCGCCTCGTAGAGCGCGAGCTGCTTCGCGATCGTGCCGGGCCGGCAGGTGTAGGTGCGATGGTCGAAGATCATGCGCGGGGTTCCTTTCGCGACGTCCGGCGGCAACGCTATGATGATCCGGCCCGCCTCCGCAAGGGAGACCCTCGCCATGAGCGACGAAAAGACCGCCGTCGGCGCCGCCGACCTCCAGACGCACGCCCGCACGCTGCAGGAGCTGCTGAAGCTGCGCACCCTGCCGATCGGCATGAAGCAATATGAGAGTCTGGAGGAGATGGAGGCCGTGCCGGGCCTCCGCCGGCCGAAGCCCGGACGCTTCCACACCACCTGCCAGCTGGTGACGCAGAGCCGCATCGCCGGCTTCACGCTCGGCATCACGGCCGAGAATGTGCGCCCGCAATCCAATTGCGGCGGCGTGATGGGCATCGACCTGCCGGACGAGGGCACGCTCTCGGGCGCGCATATGGACGGCGTGTGGTTCGCCGACCGCGAGGCCGCCCGCGAGCATCAGGCGCAGATGCCGCGCCAGACCTTCGGGCGCTATGTCGGCACGGTGGTCTCGCCGCTGCGCGCCGGGCGCCTCGATCCGCCGGACATCGTGCTGTTCTACGGCACGCCGGGACAGATCATCCTCTTCGTCAACGGCCTGCAATGGAAGCGCTACCGGCGCTACGACATGTCGATCACCGGCGAGAGCGCCTGCGCCGACAGCTGGGGCCGGGCGCTGCTGACCGGCGACACCTCGATCTCGATCCCCTGCTACGCTGAGCGCCGCTACGGAGGCGTGGCCGACGACGAGATGCTGATCGCCATGCCGCCGGAGGAATTTGCGCGCGGCGTCGAGGGCCTGGGGAAGCTCTCCCGCGTCGGGCTGCGCTATCCGATCCCGCCCTATGGCGCGCATATGGACCCCTCGGAGGGCATGGCCGCCAGCTATGGCTGAGCGCCGCCCGGATACGGTGCGGCTGCAACGTCTGGCGCGCGCCTATCGGGAAAGCGGGACGCTGCTGGCCGCGGTCGAGCTCGGCCTCTTTACCGAGATCGCGCGCGGCGCGGACACGGAGGAGGCGCTGATCGCGGCGCTCGGCCTGGCCCCGCCCAACGGAGAGCGCATCGTCGTCGCCTGCCTCGGCCTCGGGCTGATCCGCCGCGAGGGCGGCAGGCTCGCGAACGCGCCGGATGTGGAACGCTATCTGGTCGCCGGCTCGCGCCACTATGCGGCGCCCTGGATGTTCTTCACCCGGCCCGACTGGGACGAGTGGGGCCGGCTGGCGGACCATCTTCGCCGGCCCGGTCCGCCGCTGGAGGACAACGCCTCCGTCGCCGGCATCGCGGTCGAGGAGGCGCGGCGATATCATGAGGCGACGCGGGCGGTCGGCGCGGGCGCCGGGCGGCTGTTCGCGCGCACGACCGACCTCTCCGGCGCGACGCGCATGATGGATATCGGCGGCGGCTCCGGGGCCTGGTGCATCGCCGCATGCGAGGCCCATCCGGGCTTGCGCGCGGTGGTGCTGGACCTGCCGGCGGTCTGCGAGGTGGCGCGCGAGACGATCGCCGAGGCCGGCCTCGGCGACCGGATTCTGGCGGAAGCCTGCGATTTCAACCGCGACCCGTTCCCCGCCGATTGCGATCTGGCGGTCATGGCCTCCAACCTGCCGATGTATGGGCGCCGCCAGATCGCGGCGGTCGTGCGCAAGACGCATGACGCGCTGCTGCCGGGCGGCGCCTTCCATCTGATCGGCGAGGCGCTCGCGCCCGACCGCTCCGGTCCGCCCGACGCGGCGCTCTGGGGCCTGGCGCAAACCCTCCAAGCCTCCACCGGCCTCGCCCATTCGAGCACGGAGGTCGCGGCCTATTTCGAGGCCGCCGGCTTCCGCGACATCGCCGTCGCCGACTTCCTCCCCGGCATCCTGGTCCGCATATCGGGCCGCAAGGCGGGCTAACGCCGGGCGTATTGGACGGCGGCGCGGCCGACGGTTTCGCGGGCGACGACCATCTTGGAGATCTGGGCGGTGCCGTCGCCGATCTCCAGGCCCATGACATCGCGCAGGCGCTGCTGATGCGCCAGGTCCTTGCTGTAGCCGAGATGGCCGTGGGTCAGCAGGCACTGGTGGATGGTGTCCACCGAGAGCCGGGGCGCCCACCATTTGCACATCGCGGCTTCCTTCGTGTGCGCCATGCCCTGGTCCCTCAGCCAGAGCGCCCGGTAGCAGAGCAGGCGGCAGCCCTCCACCTGGGTGGCGTATTCGGCGAGCGGGAAGGTCACGCCCTGGAACTCCGCGATCGGGCGGCCGAAGGCCTCGCGCTCCAGCGTGTAGGGCCAGGTCTCGTCGAGCGAGGCGCGCGCCGCCCCGATGCATTGCAGGCCGATCAGGGTGCGGGAATAGTCGAAGCCCTGCATGGTCTGGGTGAAGCCGGCGCCCTCGTCCCCGACGCGCTGGCGGTCCGGCACGCGCACGCCGTCGAACCAGATCGAGCCGCGCCCGACCGCGAGCGAGCCCAGATCGTCATAGGCCGAGCGCGAGACGCCGGGCGCGTCGAGGTCGATGACGAAGGCGGTGACCCCGCGCGCGCCCGGCCGGTCGGGGTCGGTGCGCGCCATGGCCAGCACGCTGTGGGCGTGGGCGGCCATGGAGATGGAGGCCTTCTCGCCATCCACGATCCAGTCGTCGCCGTCGCGCCGGGCGCGCAATTGCAGATTGGCGGCGTCGGAGCCGCCGCGCGGCTCGGTCAGCCCGAGCGCGATCAGATGGCGCCCGGCGGCGATCTCCGGCAGCCGCGCCGCGGCCAGTTCCCGATCGCCATGCCTGGCGAGAATGTCGGCGGACAGCGAGGAGAGCAGCGGCACATAGCTGACATTGATGTCGCCATAGGCGACCTCCTCCATCAGCAGGCCGGCGGTCACCCCGTCCACGCCGACGCCGCCGAAGCGCTCCGGCAGGGAGGGCGCGATCAGGCCGAGCCGGCCCATCTCGGAGAGCAGCTCGGCCCCCATCGCGCGCTCGTCCTCGCGCCGGCGATAGCCCGGCAGCAGCACCTCGCGGGAGAAGCGGGCGGCCGCTTCCCGGAGGGCGGTCTGGTCCTCGGTCAGTCCGAACTGCATGGCCGGATGCGCTCCCGACGCGGGATATAGGGGCTGCCCGCGATGATGGCCGCCGCGCCGGCCGGCGTCCAGCCGGCCGGGAGGGGCCGCCGGCGCATCAGGGCGCGCCGGCCAGCCGGGCCACCTCGTCGGCGATGGCCGGCGAGGCGGTCAGGCCCGGCGACTCGATGCCGAACAGGTTGATCAGGCCGGGAACGCCGTGCGTCTCCGGCCCCTGGATCAGAAAATCGGGTTGCGGCTCGCCGGGGCCGTGGATCTTGGGCCGGATGCCGGCATAGGCGGGTTGCAGCGCGCCGTCGGCAAGGTCGGGAAAATAGCGCCGCACGGCCTCGTAGAAGCGCTCGGCGCGGGCCGGATCGACATCGTAGTCGGGCGCGTCCAGCCATTCGAGATCGGGGCCGAACTTGCACTGCCCGGCAAGGTCGAGCGTGACATGCACGCCCAGCACCGAGGCCTCCGGCATGGGATAGACCAGCCGCCGGAAGGGCTGCCGCCCGGCGACCGAGAAATAGTTGCCCTTGGCGAAGCGGGCCTTGGGCACATGCTCGGGCGCGAGCCCGGCGATGCGCGATGCGAGCGCCGGCGCGGCGAGGCCGGCGCTGTTGACGACCAGATCGGCCCGGAGCGTCATGGGCTCCGCGCCGCCGACCTCCAGCTCGACGCCGTCATCCGCCGCGCGGCCGCGCAGCACCGGCGCGTGAAAGGCGATCATCGCCCCCAGCTCTTCCGCGTCGCCCTGATAGGCCAGCATCAGGCCGTGGCTGTCGATGATGCCGGTCGAGGGCGAGAGCAGCCCGGCGGCGGCCCGGACGGCCGGCTCCAGCGCCCGCACCTCCGCCCCGGTCAGCAGCTCCAGGTCGGGCACGCCATTGGCGGCCGCCTGCGCCCGGAGCGCCTCCAGGTCGGGGATGCGCGCCTCGTCCCCGGCGACGATCAGCTTGCCGATGCGCTTGTGCGGCACGCCGCGCTCGGCGCAATAGTCGTAGAGGAAATGCTTGCCGGCCACGCAGGCGCGCGCCTTGAAGCTGCCGGCGGGATAGTAGATGCCGGCGTGGATCACCTCGCTGTTGCGCGAGCTGGTCTCGGTGCCGATCGCCTCGGCGGCCTCCAGCAGGATCACCTCGCGCCCGGCCATGGCGAGCCGCCGCGCGCAGGCGAGCCCGACCGCGCCCGCGCCGATGATCGCGCACTCCACCCGTTCCGCCATGCCCGCCGGTCCCTTCCTTCTCCGACCGGGCCGGTTTGTAGAGCCGTTCCGCCCGGCGGGAAACCGCCGGCGTCTTGGCGGGGGCCGGCCGAGCCGCCATAGTCCGGCTCTACCCGGCCGGACTCGAAGGAGATCGCTCGCCCATGCGCGTCCTGCTTGCTCTCATCCTGCTGGCGGCCGCGCTCGCGCCCGCCGGCGCGCCCGCCGCCGGCCCGGTCGAGGGCCTGCGCAAGCTCTGGCCGAAGACCGATTTCAGCCGCCATTCGGTTCCCTTCGAGGAGATCGCCTCGGGCGGCGTCGGGCGCGATGTCATCCCGCCGATCGACGATCCCGTGTTCGTGTCGGCGGCGGAGGCGGAGAAGCTGATCGCGCCGACCGAGCCGGTGATCGCGCTGGAAGTCGGCGGCGAGCGGCGCGCCTATCCGCTGGCGGTGATGATCTGGCATGAGATCGCCAACGACACCATTGCCGGCCTGCCGGTGGCGGTGACCTATTGTCCGCTCTGCGACGCGGCGCTGGTGTTCGACCGGCGGCTCGGCGGGCGCGTGCTGGATTTCGGCACCACCGGCCTCTTGCGCTTCTCCGACCTGGTGATGTGGGACCGGGAGACGGAGAGCTGGTGGCAGCAATTTCTGGGCGAGGCGATCGCCGGCGCGCTGACCGGCGAGCGTCTGGCGATATTGCCCTCGCGCGTCGAGAGCTTCGGGCGCTTCGTCGCCGGCGGCGGCGGGCAGGTGCTGATGCCCAACGATCCGGCGCTGCGCAGCTACGGCTCCAACCCCTATGCGGGCTATGACGGCGCGCACTGGCCATTCCTCTATCGGGGCGCCTATCCGCTGGCGGCGGTGCCGCCGCTGGCGCGCGTGGCGCGCGTCGGCAAGCGCGCCTGGACGGTCGAGCTGCTGCGCAAGCGCGGCCGCATCGAGGCCGGCGACCTCGTGCTGGAATGGACGCCCGGCCAGAACTCGGCGCTGGACAAGCCGGTGATCCGCGAGGGGCGCGACATCGGCAATGTCACCGTGCGCCGCCGCGCCGGCGACGGGCTGAAGGACGCGGTGCATGACGTGACCTTCGCCTTCGCCTTCCTGGCCTTCACGCCGGACGGCGTCATCCACACCCATTGCGGCCCCCATGTCGAGGCCGCCACCCTGCCGAAGCAGCTGGCCTGCGGGTGAGCCGGCGTCAGTCGGATGCAGATCAGGCCGCGAGCCAGCCGCCGTCCACGGGAAGGGTTGCGCCGGTGATGAAGCTCGCGCGGTCGGAGAGCAGGAAGACGATGGCCTCGGCGATCTCCTCCGGGCGGCCGAAGCGGGCCATGGCGTGGCGCGTGCGGGAACGCTCGCGGGCCGCATCGGGGTCCGCCTGGCGCGACATGCTGCGCCGCAGCATCGGCGTTTCCGTGGCCCCCGGCGCGACCGCATTGACGCGAATCCCCTCGCCGGCGAGCTCCACCGCAGCCGTGCGGACCAGCGACACCACCGCGCCCTTCGAGGCGATATAGGCGGCGTTCAGGCTGCCGCCGGCGAAGGCCAGCTGCGAGGCGAGCGCCACCACGGAGCCGCCGCCGGCCGCGCGCATCGGCGCAAGCGCCGCCGCCAGCCACATCCAGCTCGCCTTGACATTGACCGCGAACACCCGGTCCCAGTCTTCCGGCCGGATGGCGTCGAGCGCGACCCCGCTCTCGGAAATGCCGGCGGCGGTCACCAGCCCGTGCAGGTTGGGGCAGCGCCGCATGGCCTCCGCGACCAGCGCCGCGTCGGTGACGTCCCCGACCAGGTCGGCGGCGGGGTCCCGATCGACGGTCAGCACCGTCGCGCCGGCGTCGCGGAGCAGCCGCGCCGTCTCGGCCCCGATGCCGGAGACCCCGCCGGTGACGATGATCGTTCTGTCGGCGAACTCCATGCCGGGCCTCACAGGCCCGCCGGGGGCGCGAACAGGTCGCCGGTTGCCGGCGGCGGCCCGAGGCGGCACCAGATCGGCGTGTGGTCGGAGGCCTTCGGGCGCCCGCGCGGGCCCCGGTCGATGTCGCAGGCTTCCAGCCGGTCGGCGGCGGCGGGCGAGAGCAGCAGGTGGTCGATGCGGATGCCCTCGCCGCGCTGCCAGCGCCCGCGCTGATAGTCCCAGAAGGTGAAGGCCCCGGCGCGCCCGGCGTGCAGCGCGCGGAAGCCGTCGGTCCAGCCCTGATGCAGAATTTCGCGAAAGGCGCGCCGCGTCTCGGGCCGGAACAGCGCGTCGCCCGCCCAGTCCTCGGGGTCGTAGCAGTCCTCGGCTTCGGGGATCACGTTGAAGTCCCCGCCGAGCACGGTCGGCCCGTCATCGGCCAGCAGTTCCGCCGCATGGCGCTTCAGCCGCGCCATCCAGGCGAGCTTGTAGGGAAACTTGTCGCTGGCCGCCGGATTGCCGTTTGGCAGATAGATCGACGCCACGCGCACGCCGTCGAACACCGCCTCGAGATAGCGCGCCTGCTCGTCGCCGTCGGCCTCCGGCAGGCCCTCGCGGACGGCCTCCGGCGCGCTCTTGGACAGCAGGGCGACGCCGTTATAGCTCTTCTGGCCGAGCACGGTCGCCCGGTAGCCCGCCGCCTCGATCTCCAGGAACGGGAAGGCGTCCGCCTCGCATTTGATTTCCTGCAGGGCCAGCACGTCCGGCTCGGCCGCGCCCAGCCACTCGATCACCGCCGGCAGGCGCGCCTTGATCGAGTTGACGTTCCAGCTGGCGATCTTCATTCAGACGGCGAAGGAGGAGCCGCAGCCGCAGGACGCCGTCGCGTTGGGGTTGTCGATGCGAAAGGCGGCGCCCGCCAGATCCTCCACGAAGTCGATCTCGGCCCCGTCCAGCAGCTCCAGCGACACCTCATCGACGACCACCTCGACGCCGGCGTGGCGGAACACGCGGTCGTCCTCATGGCGGTCGCCGTCGAAGGCGAAGCCGTACTGGAAGCCGGAACAGCCGCCGCCCGAAACCGAGACGCGCAGCATCAGGCCGTCGTCCGCCTGGCGGTCGAGCAGCTGCGCGACCTGTCTGGCGGCCCTGTCGGAGATACGAAGCTCGGCGCTCATGCCCGCAACCCTCCCATCGCCCGGAATTATCCGGCGATGCTCCCCGCCATGTCAAGCTGCGCGTCGGTAACGCAGAAACACTCAACCTATATGGCGCATGAACCGGTCATTCCGATCTGTTCTCGACATGGCGTCGCGGCGTTCGCGCTCGCCGACGCTGTCGGGACGGGCTGGATTCGCCCCGTCGCCTGCGGGTAGGCTCGGACGACGGAAAGGCAGGCGGAACGGCTCATGGATGCGATGACGGACGGCGGCCCGGTGACGATGGAGGTGGGGGAGACCTGGCCGGAGATCCGCGAGGCGGTGCGCCGGCTCTGCGCGCGCTTTCCGGGCGAGTATTGGCGCGAGCTGGACCGCGCGCGCGAATATCCCGAACGCTTCGTCAAGGCGCTGACCGAGGCGGGCTATCTGGCGGTGCTGATCCCGGAGGACTATGGCGGCTCCGGCCTGCCGCTCTCCGCCGGCAGCGCGGTGCTGGAGGAGATCAACGCCTCGGGCTGCAACGCCGGGGCCTGCCACGCGCAGATGTACATCATGGGCACGCTGCTCCGCCATGGCGGCGAGGAGCAGAAGCGGCGCTATCTGCCGAAGATCGCCAGCGGCGAGCTGCGCCTGCAGGCCTTCGGCGTCACCGAACCCGGCAGCGGCACCGATACGCTCGGCCTGCGCACCACGGCGGTGCGCGACGGCAACGGCTATGTCGTCAACGGCCAGAAGATCTGGACCAGCCGGGCGCAATATTCCGACCTCATGCTGCTGCTGGCCCGCACCACGCCGAAGGACCGGGTGGCGAAGCGCACCGACGGGCTGTCGGTGTTTCTGGTCGATATGCGCGCCGCGCTCGGCAACGGGCTGGAAATCCGCCCGATCCGCACCATGATCAACCATCAGACCAACGAGCTGTTCTTCGACAATATGCGCATTCCCGCCGACGCGCTGATCGGCGAGGAGGGGCGGGGCTTCCGCTATATCCTGGACGGCATGAACGCCGAGCGCATCCTGGTGGCCTCCGACGCGCTGGGCGACGCCAGATTCTTCATCCGGCGCGCGGTCGATTACGCCAACGAACGCCAGGTGTTCGGCCGCCCGATCGGGCAGAACCAGGGCATTCAGTTCCCGATCGCCGAAGCCTATGCGCAAACCGCCGCGGCGGAGCTGATGATGCGCAAGGCGGCCGCGCTGTTCGAGGCCGGCCAGCCTTGCGGGGCGGAGGCCAACATGGCCAAGCATCTCTGCGCCGAAGCCTCATGGAAGGCGGGCGATATCTGCATGCAGACCTATGGCGGCTTCGCCTTCGCGGAGGAGTTCGACATCGAGCGCAAGTTCCGCGAGGCGCGCCTCTATCGCACCGCGCCCATTTCCACCAATCTGGTGCTGGCCTATCTGGCCGAGCATGTGCTGGGGCTGCCGCGCTCCTACTGATCGGCGAGGCGCGGCGGCCGGCCGTGCGCCGCCGCCGCATGGGCCTCGCGCCAGGCCTCCTGCCGGGCGTCGAGCTCCGCCGGCGCGGCGAGGCCGCCTTCCGCCGCCAGCTCCTCCAGCGCCGCCAGCCAGCTCTCCCAATAGGGCCGCTCGGGCCGGTCGCGGAGCGCGCGGCCGAGGCTCGCCGACCAGGCCCGCCAGCTGAAGCGCCCGGCCTCGTGCAGGCGGACCGTCATGGCGAAGGCGCGCGCCTGCCAGGGCTCCTCGAAGGGCGCGTCGGGCTTCATGCCGGCTCCAGATAGGGCTCCCAGAGGTCGATCGCGATCGAGTCCGCCGCCGGGGCCTCCGGTCCCCAGAGCTCGCGCGCCGCGAAGCGCACGCTGTAGAGATGGCGCGGGTCCGGCCCATCGCCGGCGGCATGGGCGTCGGGCCAGACATGCGCGCCGCGATGGCGCTCCACCACGCCCGCGCGCCCCCGGCAATAGCGCGGCAGGCGCGTGTGGCCTTGCGGGTGCAGGTTGCGCGCCCGCACGCGCTGGCCGGGCGCGAAGGCGGGCGGGGCCTCGATGCGCCGTTCGGTCGGGCCGCCCGTGCTCAGCACCTTGTCCACGCTGGCGGCCTCCAGGCGGCGGAGCCGGGCGGGCGCGCCCTCCAGCAGGCCCCGCTCGGCGAGCAGCGCCTCCAGCCCGAAGAGCCAGTGCTCGTAATAGGAGGTCGCCAGATAGTCCGCCGGGGCCATGCGCTCGCGGGCGAAGCGCGAGCCATCCAGGTTCCACTGCCCGGTGAAGCCCATGGCGAGCGTGAGCGCAAACGCGCGCCGCTCCCACTCGGCGTGGAACACCGGCTCGTCCGCCTCCGGGGCGACCGGCGCGAAGCCGTGCATGCCGCCCAGATCGTGCGCGCCGTTCATGTCCGCACCTCCCGGACAACGCCGATCATATGGTCGCGCGTGACCAGCCGGGCGAGCGCCTCCACGTCCAAACCCTCCGTCCCGGCGGGACGCTCGGGCAGCACCAGATAGCGGATCTCGGCGGTCGAATCCCAGACGCGGAGCTCGATGTCGGGGCTGAGTTCGGCGCCGAACTCGGCCAGCACGGCGCGCGGCTCGATCACCGCCCGCGCCCGGTAGGGCGGCGCCTTGTACCAGACCGGCGGCAGCCCCAGCACCGGCCACGGATAGCAGGAGCAGAGCGTGCAGACGACCAGATTGTGCACCCGGGCCGTGTTCTCGACCGCCACCATATGCTCGCCCTGGCGCCCGCCGAAGCCGAGCTCGGCGATCGCCGCCGTGGCGTCGGCGAGCAGGCGCTGGCGATAGTCGGGGTCGGTCCAGGCGCGCGCCACCACCCGCGCGCCGTTATGCGGGCCGACCTCATGCTCGTAGGTCTCGATCAGCCGGTCGAGCGCCGCCGGATCGACATAGCCGCGCTCGACCAGCAGCGACTCCAGCGCCTGCACCCTGAGCTCGGTCGCGCCCGGCATATGGTCATGGTCATGCATCGGATTGCCGCTCCCTTCCAAGCGCGGCGGCCGCCGCCTCCAGCGCGTCGGCCAGCACGGGGCCGCCCGCCGCCACGGCGTTGGCCAGCGGGTCGCCGGAAGCGGCCGGGCCGCGCGCGTCGGCCGCCCGCAACGCTTCCGCCGCTTCCGTGAAGATCGCCGCCGCCTCGCCGGCCGCTTCCATCGCGATGGCGGCGAACGGCCCGCCTTCGGCCGCCTCGCGAAGCTCCACCGCCAGCAGGCGCGCCGTTCCGGCGAGGCGGCGCGCGGCGCGCTCGGCTTCCCTCCGCCCCGGCGGGCGGCGCGCGGCCGCGCCGTAGCCGGCCTGATGGTCGTCGTCGCTGCCGCCGTTCAGCGCCTCCACTTCCCGGTAGAGGTCGGCGCGCCCGGCGTCGAGCAGCGGGGCCGCCAGGGTGGCGAGATTGTGTCCCCAGCCGCCGGCGCCCGCGACGCGCCCGCGCATCGCCTTCACCAGATGCTCGGCCGCATCCGCGCTCTCCGCCACGACCTGCCGGCTGTCGGCGCGGGCGATCGCCGCGCCCGGCCCGGACGACAGCGCCGCCATGCGGCTGGCGGCGTCGCGCAGATAGCGCAGCGCATTCTCGATAAAGGTGCGATAGACCTCGGGCTCCATGGCGGGCGTTCCCTCGGGTTTCGGTCGGTCCCAGGCGCCGGCGATGACGCGGCCCTCGCGGGCGATGGGGCAGGCGAGCGTGCCGAGCGCGCCGGCCTTCAGCCGCAGCCAGTCGGCCGGCAGCGCCACCGCCTCGACCTGCAATCCGTCCAGCCGGAAGCGGGCGAGCGCCGCCGCGCGCGCCTCGCCGTCGAGCTCGCCGGCCGTCACCAGCGCGAGGTCCCAGTCGCTGTCGGGCCGGTGGTCGCCCCTGGCCCGCGAGCCGAACAGCACCGCCGCCTCCACCCCCGGCACATCGCGCACCGCCCCCTCCGCCGCCGCCCGCAGCGCCGCCGGCATGTCGCGAGGCGATTGCATCTTCCGTTCCCGAACGGGATTGCCGGTCCGAATAATCATGTCCCGGGCTTCCAACCTTCTGCGGCGCAGAATGCCGCAAACGGAGCGGCGGGGAAAGCCGCGCGTCTTCCATCCTCTCATGGGCTTGCGTAGAGTGCCGGGCAGCGAACCCGCACCGCAACGATCAGGAGACCCCCGCCTCATGCCTCTCGATGAAGGGCGCCGTTTCGACAAGTCCCGGCTGCCGAGCCGGCATGTCACCGAAGGGCCGGCCAAGGCGCCGCACCGCTCCTTCTACTACGCCATGGACATGACGGAGGAGGAGATCCACCGCCCCTTCGTCGGCGTCGCCACCTGCTGGAACGAAGCCGCGCCCTGCAACATCACCCTCTCGCGCCAGGCGCAGGCGGTGAAGGCGGGCGTCACGGCGGCGGAAGGCACGCCGCGCGAGTTCACCACCATCACCGTCACCGACGGCATCGCCATGGGCCATCAGGGCATGAAGGCCTCGCTGGTGTCGCGCGAGGTGATCGCGGACTCGGTCGAGCTCACCATGCGCGGCCATTGCTACGACGCCATGGTCGGGCTCGCCGGCTGCGACAAGTCGCTGCCGGGCATGATGATGGCGCAGGTCCGCCTCAACGTGCCCTCGATCTTCCTCTATGGCGGCGCGATCCTGCCCGGCAACTTTCGCGGCCAGAATGTGACCGTGCAGAACGTCTTCGAAGGCGTCGGCAAGCACGCCGCCGGCGAGTTTTCCGACGAGGACCTGAAGGAGCTGGAAGCCTGCGCCTGCCCCTCGGGCGGCGCCTGCGGCGGCCAGTTCACCGCCAACACCATGGCCACGGTCGCCGAGGCGATCGGGCTTGCGCTGCCGTATTCCTGCTCCGCGCCGGCGCCCTATCTCTCGCGCGACGCGCTCTGCGAGGAGGCCGGGAGGCAGGTGATGGAGCTGGTGGCGCTGGGTTTGCGCCCGCGCGACATCGTCACCCGCAAGTCGCTGGAGAACGCCGCCCGCGTCGTCGCGGCTTCGGGCGGGTCCACCAATGCCGGCCTGCATCTGCCGGCGATCGCGCATGAGGCCGGCATCGATTTCGACCTGCTGGAGATCGCCGAGATCTTCCGCAAGACGCCCTATATCTGCGACCTGCAGCCGGGCGGGCAATATGTCGCCAAGGACATGTACGATATCGGCGGCATCCCGGTGCTGCTGCGCGAGCTGCTCGACAACGGCCTGCTGCACGGCGACTGCATCACCGTCACCGGCAAGACGCTGGCCGAGAATCTGGCCGATGTGCGCTTCCCGACCGACCAGAAGGTCGTCTATCCGGTGAAGACGCCGCTCTCCGACACCGGCGGCGTGGTCGGGCTGCAGGGCAGCCTCGCCCCGGACGGCGCCATCGTGAAGGTGGCGGGCATGTCGGTGCTGAAATTCGACGGCCCGGCGCGCTGCTTCGACCGCGAGGAAGACGCCTTCGACGCCGTGATCGACGGGCGCGTGCAGGCGGGCGACGTCATCGTGATCCGCTATGAGGGGCCGAAGGGCGGACCGGGAATGCGCGAGATGCTGGCGACCACCTCGGCGATCTACGGGCGCGGGCTCGGCGAGTCGGTGGCGCTGGTCACCGACGGGCGCTTCTCCGGCGCGACGCGCGGCTTCTGCATCGGCCATGTCGGGCCGGAAGCCGCCGAGGGCGGCCCGATCGGCCTGCTGCGCGACGGCGACATGGTGCGCATCGACGCGGTCGCCGGCACGCTCGACATCGACCTCGGCGAGGCCGAGCTGGCCGAGCGCGCCAGGCAGCGCCAGGCGCCGGCGCCCGAATTCGGCTCCGGCGCGATCTGGAAATACGCCCAGACCGTCGGGTCGGCGCGCAAGGGCGCCGTCACCCATCCGGGCGGCGCGGGCGAAGTCTCGCAATATGCAGACATCTGAGGCTGCCGAAGGCCGGCCGCGGGCTTGACCCCGCCCGCGCGCCGGCCGATAAAGCCGGCGTCGAGACGGCGATGGAGAAGGCGGAGCCATGCGCGTGTGCATCTACAGCCCGGCGCGCACCGCGATGCAGCAGGGCCGGGGGCGGACCGGCGGTTGGGTGGTGGAGTTCGAGCCGCGTTCGGCCGGGCGGATCGATCCGCTGATGGGCTGGACCGGCTCCTCCGACACGCGCCAGCAGTTGCGCCTGGAGTTTCCCTCCCGCGAGGACGCCATCGCCTATTGCAACCGGCGCGGCCTGGAATACCGGCTGCGCGCCCCGCATCGCCGTCAGGTGCGGCAGAAGGCCTATGCGGATAATTTCCGCTGGAACCGCGTCGCGGAATAGCCGGATCATGCGCGCCCTTAGCTCAGCTGGATAGAGCAGCGGACTTCTAATCCGCAGGTCGAGGGTTCGAGTCCTTCAGGGCGCGCCATCCGCTTGCGGATGACGCCGTCTCCATGCTTGTCTTCCGCCCCATGCTGAAGAATCTCTGGTACACGGGCGCGCCGCTCGACCGCATCTCGCATCTGCGCGAGGACGCCGTCTGGCTGACCGCGCGCCGGCGGGCGAAGGAGACCCGGCTGGTGCCGGTCTGGCGCTCGCGCTCCCTGGTCCACACCGAGGACGACCGCGCGCTCATCCTCACCGTGGCGGAAGCCGGCGACCTGCTCGACGCCGCCCAGCACGAGGTGGTGCTGGGGGTGGAGGACGGCACGCTCTATCTCGGCCTCGACCTCTCGCATCTGGACGACCCCTACGGACATCCGAGCATCGACGCCGAGGGCGCCTTCGAGGATTTGCGCGAGATCGGGCCGGTGATCCCGGCGAAGGAGGGCGCCATCCTCGCCCATGCGCGCGGCATGATGACCTGGCATCAGCGCCACCGCTTCTGCGGCGTCTGCGGCGCGCCGACCGAGGTCAGCCACGGCGGCTATCAGCGCAATTGCACCGGCTGCGGGGCGCAGCATTTCCCGCGCACCGACCCCGCCGTCATCATGCTGGTGCACAAGGGCGACAGCTGCCTGCTCGGGCGCACGCACCAGTTCCCGCCCCGGCGCTATTCCACGCTCGCCGGCTTCGTCGAGCCGGGCGAGAGCCTGGAGGAGGCGGTGGCGCGCGAGGTGCTGGAGGAGGCCGGCGTGCGCGTCGGCGAGGTGCGCTACATGGCCTCGCAGCCCTGGCCGTTCCCGGCCTCGCTGATGCTGGGCTTCCACGCCGAGGCGGAGACCGTGGAGCTGCAGATCGACCCCAAGGAGCTCGACGATGCGCGCTGGATGACGCGCGAGCAGATGGACCGGCTGGAGGATTTCGGCATGGAGCTGCCGCGCCGCGACAGCATCGCCTGGCGGCTGGTCAAGGCCTGGCTGGACGGCGATTGACGCGCTCGCGCCAGAGCACATAGAGGCCGGAGGCCACGATCAGCCCGCCGCCGGCCAGTGTCGGCCCGTCCGGCAGGTCGCCGAAGGCGAACCAGCCGAGCAGCAGCGCCCAGAGCAGGCGCGAATAGTTGAACGGCCCCAGCAGCGCCGCCTCGGTGACCGCGAAGGCGTTGATCATGGCGAAATGCGCCGCCGCGCCGATCGCGCCGGAAAGCGCCATCCAGCCCCAGGTCGGCCAGTCGGGCGTCTGCCAGACGAAGGGCAGGGCCAGGGTGAGCAGCAGCGCGCCGCCGGCGGAGGTGTAGAACAGCGTCGCCAGATGGTCCTCGCGCGCGGTGATGATGCGCGTCACCAGCTGGAAGCCGGCAAAGAACATCGAGCCAATCAGCGGCAGCGCCGCCGCCCAGTGCATGACGCCGAGGCCGGGGCGCATGACGATGACCACGCCCGCCCAGCCGACCAGCACCGCCGCCCAGCGATGCGGCCCGACGCGCTCCCGCAGCACCGGCCAGGAGAGCGCGGTCATGAACAGCGGTGCGGCGAAGCTGATCACCGTCGCGTCCGCCAGTTCGAGATAGCGCAGCCCGATGAACAGCAGCGACAGCGAGCCGACCAGCAGCGCGGCGCGGAGCGCCTGCAAGCCCGGATGGCGCGTCCGCAGCCAGCGGCGCGGCGGCACGCCGGCGACGAGGAAGCCGAGCGCCAGCGTGACGGCGATGAAGGTGAAGTAGCCCCAGGCGATCTGCACCCCGTTCAGTCCGACGGCGAGATGTTTGGCGGTCGCATCGACCAGGGTGATGCCGACCATGGCGGCGAGCATCAGCGGGATGCCGAGGGAGGGGCGGTGGCGCGGGGGCATGGGCGAGGGGTTCCGGGTCGCAAGCGGCCAGCAATAGCCGCAAACGGGCGGGCGGGCTATAATTTCCCCCGACGAGGCGCAGGAAGCGGAGGGCGGCGCGATGGACGGCAACGGCGCGATGCTGCAGGACGAAGCGGCGGGGGCGGAGGGCCACAACCGGCCGATCGCGGCCAGTCTGGCGGCTTTCGCCTGCGGCCCGGAGGCCGGCGCCGCGCCGGCGGCGGTGCTGGAGCGCGCGAAGCTGCATGTGCTGGACTGCATCGGCATCGCGCTCGCCTCGACGAGCTTCGAGTTCGGCCGGCGGACGCTGGCTTCCGTTCGCGACCTTGCCGGCGAGGGGCCGTCGCCGGTGATCGGCGGGCCGGTCCGGCTGCCGCTCCGCGATGCGGCGCTGGTCAATGGCGTGCTGATCCACGGCCTCGATTTCGACGACACCCATTCCGACGGCGTGGTCCACGCCTCGGCCCCGGCGCTGGCGGCGGGGCTGGCGCAGGGTCTGGCGACGGGCGCGTCCGGCCGCGAGCTGCTCGCCGCCTATCTGGTCGGCGTCGAGGCCACGGCGCGGCTCGGCCAGGCGGCGCAGGGCGGCTTCCATGTTCGCGGCCACCATCCGACCGGCCTCGTGGGCGCGTTCGGCGCGACGCTCACGGCCGCGCGGCTCAAGGGCCTGTCGGAGCGCGAGACCGCGATGGCGCAGGGCATCGCGCTTTCCATGGCCTCCGGCAGCCTGGAGTTTCTGGGCGACGGCGCCTGGACCAAGCGCCTGCATCCCGGCTGGGCGGCGGTCGCCGGCATCACCGCCACGGCGCTCGCCGGCGGCGGCTTCCAGGGTCCGGGCCTGCCCTATGAGGGGCGCTACGGCCTCTACAATCTGCATCTGGGCGCGGATCACGACGCCCGGCTCGACATGACGACTGCGGGCCTGGGCGAGGTCTGGGAGCTGGAGAATGTGGCCTTCAAGCCCTATCCGGCCTGCCATTTCAACCACGCCTTCGCCGATGCGGCGCTGGCGCTGCGGCGCGAGCATGGGCTGCGGCCGGAGGATATCGAGAGCGCCACCGGCTGGCTGGCCGACGCCCAGGCCAATGTCGTCTGCCGCCCGGAGGCGACCAAGAAGCGCCCGCAGAACAGCTACGATGCGCAGTTCTCGATGCACTACACCATCGCGGCCACGCTGACGCACGGGCGCTTCACGCTCGCCGAGCTGGACCCCGAGGCGATCGCCGACCCGGCGGTGCTGGCGCTGGCGGACCGGGTGGATTTCGCGATCGACCCGGACTCGGCATTCCCGCGCTACTATTCCGGCGAGATTCGCGTGCGCACCCGCGACGGGCGCGAGCTCCGTCACCGCGAGGCGGTCAATCGCGGCTCGGACGCCCGGCCGCTGTCGCCGGCGGACATTACCGCCAAGTTCGAGGACAACGCCGCGCGCGCCGTCGGGCCGGAGCGCATGGCGCGCATCCACGACGCCGTGATGGCGCTCGACCGCGCCCCCGACCTCGCCGCCCTCGACACCGCGCTCTGCTTCGAGCCGGACGCGGCGTAAGGAGTCAGGGCGATGCAACCGGACCGGGCGGCGCCCTGCCTGGAGCCCATCGCCGGCTTCTCGCCCGAAAAGGCCAATTGACCGAGTTCAGCCAGACATGAAACGCGGCCGTTGAAACGGGGTTGAGGATCTTCGATGTTGTTCGTGAACAACATCGACCGCAACAATATCCCCATGCTGGCAAACGCTGGCCGGAGCGGCGAACGCTTCAGATTCCGGGCGAGCTTCGAGGTCGGAAACAAGGCGCCGGTCTCCGAGCGCTATACCTTGTCATTATTGACATATATTTGCCCATTCCTCCGATGAGGAAAGTAAAGGGTAAGTAAATAGGTTGCATCTTGCAGAAACATACTCCTACCATCGTCTTCCGGTACTGCATCGGCGCGGGCGGTTCGAGGCGGGATCGCATGACGAGCGGGAGGCGCGATGTGCTTCATCTTCGTCACGTTCATGTCGCACCGGAACATGCCGAGCGGTTCCCGCGCGCCGGCGGCGACGCTTGCGATTCCTCGATGGCGAGCCCCGCTCCGCCCGGAGCGGGCGTGGAAGGAGGGGGTTCCGATATGCCCATGGCGACAGGAAGCAGCAACGGCCGCGACGCAACCGGGAGGCGCCCGATGAGACGCATTCGCACCCATTCTCCGCTCCGTCCCCGTTCATGGCGAGGCGCCGCAGGCCGGGCCTGCCTCGGCTCCGCCGCCGGCCTTTTGCTGTTCGCCGTGTCTGCGCAAGGGGCCGAACTTTTCCGGTCCGGCGATCTGGAGGTGACTCTCGACACCACCCTCTCGCATGGCGTGACGGTGCGGGTCGCGAAGAGAGACCCCGATCTGCTCGCCGATCCCAACGGCAATGACGGCGACCGCAATTACGGTCGCGAGCTGGTCAGCAACACCTCCAAGGTCACCAGCGATCTCGATATCCGGCGGGGGCCTTTCGGGGCGTTCCTCAGGGTCTCCGGCTTCGTGGATTTCGAGCATGACGACGACTTGGGGACCGCGCAGGACGGGGAGGATGCGGACATTCTGGACGCCTATGTGACCGGGGCGTTCGATGTCGGCGAGACGCCGCTCGACCTCAAGCTCGGCAGGCATGTGCTCAACTGGGGCGAGAGCACCTTCATCCAGAACGGCGTCAATGTCGTCAATCCCGTCGATGTGAGCCGGATTCGCCTCCCGGGCGCGGAGCTGCGCGAGGCGCTGCTGCCGGTGTCGATGGTCTCCGCATCGACCGCGCCCACGGACCGGCTGTCCATGGAGGGCTTCTACCAGCTCGAATGGGAGAAGACCGAAATCGACCCGGTCGGCAGCTATTTCTCGGTCACCGACTATGTGGGGCCGGGCGCCGAGCGGGCGGTAATTTCGCTGCCGGGAGCGCCGATCCCCGATACCGGCTACGGATTCGGGGAGTTGACCACCGCGATCAACGACGACCTGAAGGCCGCCCAGCCTCAGGCGCTGCCGGAACAACCGGCGTTCGATCCCCGATTCCTCAACGTCTCGCGAGGCCGGGACGGCGAGCCCGGCGATTCGGGCCAATGGGGATTTGCTCTTCGCTATCTCGCCGAAGAGCTGAACAGCACCGAGTTCGGCTTCTTCTTCGTCAACCATCACAGCCGCCTGCCCCTCGTCAGCGCCCGCGCAGGCACTCGCCAGGGGGTGCAGGACGGCTTTGCGGCCGCCGGTGCGATCCAGAACGGTGCGACGATCGGCGGACTGGTCCAGAACGGGACGATCAGTCTCGCCCAAGTCCAAGGCATCGCCCAATTGCTCGCCATCGACCGCTATGCGAAGACGGGCAGCTACAGCATCGAATATCCCGAGGATCTGCAGGTCCTCGGCCTCAGCTTCAACACCCTGCTCGGCGCCTCCGGCTGGGCGCTGCAGGGCGAATATTCCTTCCGCCCGGACGCGCCGCTGCAGAGGTCGGAGGCGTCGCTGTTCGCGGAGGGTCTCGCCCCCATTCTGCGAGTTCTGGACCCCAGTCGACCGGACTATATTCAGCCGGCGGACGTCCCGGCATATCTCGCGAGCTACTCGCCATCCCGGGTCCAGGGCTATGTCGAGCGCAATGTGAGCCAGATCCAGGCCACCGTTACGGGCGCGCTCGGCCCCGTTCTGGGCGCCGACGGCTCGATCCTGGTGGCGGAGGTCGCGATGATGCATGTGCACGGCATGCCGGACGGGGCGGTCACGCCGCTGGAGAGTCCCGCCGACGGCGCGATCGCCGACGCCACCTCCTGGGGCTACCGGCTCGCATCCCGGCTCGACTATATCGGCGCCATCGGGCCGATGAAGCTCGCGCCCTATCTGCAGTTCCAGCACGATGTGAACGGCAACAGCCCCTCCCCGAGCGGCTCCTTCGTGGACGGGCGCACCGCGCTCACGCTCGGGATCGGCGCGGACTATCTCAGCCGTTGGCAGGCCGATCTCGGCTACACCCGATATGCCGGCGGGCGCAACGAGCTGCGCGATCGGGACTTCATCTACGCCTCCGTCAAATATTCGTTCTGAGGAGGATGGCCATGCGCGTCACGACTGGAATGAAGACATCTTCCCCGCGACCGGTTCCGGCCGTCATGCTGGCCGGCGCCCTCGCCCTGCTGGGCGCCCCGGCCGCGGCCGAGCTTTCTGCGGACCAGGTCGCCCGCCTCGGCAAGGACCTCACCCCGCTCGGGGGCGAGCGGGCCGGCAATGCGGACGGAACCATCCCGGAATGGACCGGAGGCATCGTCGAACCCCCGGCGGGATACGAGCCGGGCGAGCATCACCGCGATCCCTATGGCGAGGACCGGGCGCTGTTCGCCATCGACGCGAGCAATCTGGACGCGCACCGCGACCGGCTCTCGGTCGGGCACCAGCGCATGCTGGAGACCTATCCGAGCTTCAGGATGCAGGTCTATCCGACCCGGCGCAGCGCCTCCGTCCCGCCCCGGATCGAGGAGGCCACCCGGCGCGTTGCGGCCACCGCGCGCCTCGTCGATGACGGCAACGGCGTCGCCGGGGCCGCCATCGGCATCCCCTTCCCGATCCCGTCCAACGGGCTGGAGGCGGTCTGGAACCACCTTTTGCGCTATCGGGGCGAGACGGTGGAGTGCGTCGTCGGCCAGGCGGCGGTCACGCGCAGCGGCGACTACACCATGGTGAAATACGGGCTCGAGGTGGAGCTCCGATACTCCCTGCCGGGCATGACCGAGGAAGAGCTCGGCAACACCATGATCCTGTTCAAGCAGCGCGTGCTGGCGCCGCCCCGGCTCGCGGGCGACCTGCTGCTGGTGCACGAGACCATGAATCAGGTCCGCGAGCCGCGCAACGCCTGGGTCTATAACCCCGGCCAGCGCCGCGTGCGCCGCGCCCCGGACGTCGCCTACGACAATCCGGGCGCCACCACCGACGGGCTGCGCACCGCCGACCAGTTCGACATGTTCAACGGGGCGGTGGACCGCTACGACTGGAAGCTGGTCGGCAAGCGCGAGCTGTATGTGCCCTACAACAGCTACCGGCTGCACAGCGACGCGCTCGCCTTCGACGACATCCTTACCCCGCTGCACGTGAACCCCGAGCATCTGCGCTACGAGCTGCACCGGGTGTGGGTGGTGGACGCGACCCTGAAGGAGGGCGCGAGCCACATCTACAAGCGCCGCACCCTCTATCTGGACGAAGATTCCTGGCAGATCCTGGTCGCGGACATCTACGACAATCGCGACCAGCTCTGGCGGGTGTCGGAAGCGCATGTCATCAACTATTACGAGAAGCCGCTCATCTGGGCGACGCTGGAGGTGCACACCGACCTCCAGGGCGGGCGCTATCTGGCGCTCGGCCTCGACAACGAGTTCGACATGTGCACCTACGACACCGCGTTCACCGCGCGCGACTTCACGCCTGCGGCCCTGCGCCGGGAAGGGCGGTAAGGGCGCCGGAGCCGACCCATTGAGCGGCCGGGCGCTTGCCGCCGCACTGGCGGCGATGCTCGCGCTCTCTGCGACCCAGCCGACAGCCGCCCGGCCCGCCACCGAGGAGGTCGTTCTCGGCGCGCCGCAGAGCGCGACGCCGCTCCTGCTCGACGGGGCGGCGCGCGGCGGGCGCGCCGTAGCGGTCGGCGAGCGCGGCCATATCTTCTTCTCCGCCGATGACGGCCGGACCTGGCGACGCGCCCGGGCGCCGGCGCGCGCGCTGCTCACCGCCGTGCATCTGCACGACGAGCGCACCGGCTGGGCGGTCGGGCACGATGCGACCGTGCTGCGCACCGACGATGGCGGCGAGAGCTGGCGCATCCAGCACCATGCGCCCGAAGAGGAGCGCCCGCTGCTCGACGTCTGGTTCCGCGACGAGCGGAGCGGCTTCGCGGTCGGCGCCTACGGCCTCTTCCTGGCGACGCGCGACGGCGGCGAACGCTGGGTCCCGCGCCTCATCGACGAGGACGATTTCCACCTGAACGCGCTCGCCCCGGCCGGCCCCGACCGCCTGTTCGTCGCCGGGGAGGCCGGCGCCATCTACCGCTCCGACGACGGCGGCGAGACCTGGCGGCGCCTCCCCTCCCCTTACGCCGGATCGTGGTTCGACATACTGGCCTTCGACCGGGACCGGGTGCTGCTGGTAGGCCTCAGGGGCCGCCTCTTTCGCTCCGGGGACGGGGGCGAGAGCTGGGCGCGGACGGAGACCGGAACCGCCGCGACGCTGACCGGGGCGGCGCTGCTCGCCCCGGACCGGCTGCTGATCGCCGGCCTGGAGGGACAGCTGCTCGCCAGCGCCGATGGCGGGCGGAGCCTGTCGTCGGCCAGGCTGCCATCCCGCCAGGGGATTGCGGGCGCCTTCCCGCTGGCCGGCGGCGACGCGCTGCTGGTCGGGGAATTCGGCCTCCGCCGCCTGCCCCGGGCGGAACTCGACCGGTTCGAGTGACCGCGCGCATCGAGAGGCTGCTGTTCGCCCGCCGGCGGGTCGTGCTGGCCGCATTCCTGCTGGCCACCCTCGCCATGGCGTGGCTCGCCAGCGGGCTCAGGATCGACGCCGGGTTCACCAAGCTCGTGCCCGTCGAGCACGAGTATATGCAGACCTTCCTCGAACATCGCGACGAGTTCGGGGGGGCGGACCGGGTGGTCGTCGCCCTGCTGGCGCGGGACGGCGACATGTTCACGCCGGAGTTCTTCGCCGAGCTGCGCGCGGTCACCGACGCGATGTTCTTTCTGCCGGGCATGGACCGCACGCAGGTCTATTCCATCCTCACGCCGAATGTGCGCTTCGTCGAGGTCGTCGAGGACGGCATCGCGGCCGGCAATGTGCTGCCGGCGGATTTCGAGCCGACCGCGGCCGGCTTCGCGCGGGTGCGCGAGAATATCGTCAAGGCGGGGCTTGCGGGCCGCCTGGTGGCGAACGACTTCTCCGGCGCCATCGTCAGCGGCAAGCTGCAGGAGTTCCATCCGCAAACGGGCGAGCGGCTCGACTATCTGGAGGTCGCGCGCCAGCTGGAACGCATCCGAAGCGAGGTCGAGGCGCGCTCCGGTCTCGACGCGCATATCATCGGCTTCGCCAAGCTGGTGGGGGAGATCGCCTCGGGCGCGGCCCGCGTGGTCGTCTTCTTTGCGGTGGCGCTGCTGGTCACCGCGCTGCTGGTCTATGCCTATACGCGCTCGGTCGCGCTCACCGCCGCGCCGCTCGCCTGCTCGCTGGTCGCGGTCATCTGGCAGCTCGGCGGCGTGGCCGCGCTCGGCTTCGGCGTCGATCCGATGTCGATCCTGGTGCCTTTTCTGATCCTGGCGATCGGGGTCAGCCACGGCGTGCAGATGGTGGGCGCCGTGCGCGCGGAGACCGCGGAGGGAGCGACGGGCCTGGAGGCGGCGCGGGCCGGCTTCCGGCGCCTGCTGCTGCCGGGAACGGTGGCGCTCGCCTCCGATTCGGCGGGCTTCGTCGCCATCTCGCTCATCGAGGTGCCGGTCATCCGGGAGATCGCCGTCACCGCGAGCCTCGGCGTCGCGGCGATCATTCTCACCAACCTGGCGCTGCTGCCCGTCCTGCTCTCCTGGCGCGAGCCGACGCCGGGCGAGCGGCGCGGCGCGCAGGCGCGGGACGCGCTGCTGCGCCCGCTCTGGCGCCGGGTTTCGGCCGTGGCCCGGCGGGGGCCGGCGGGCGGCGCGGTCATCGGCGCGTCGCTGGCGCTGCTGGCCATCGGCGCCTGGCTCGGCCCCCAGGTCCGGATCGGCGACGAGCATCGGGGCGCGCCGGAGCTCCGCCAGGACGCCGTCTATAATCTCGACACGGCCGCGATCACCGGGCGCTTCCGGATCGGCGTGGACGTGCTCACCGTGATCGCGGAGACGGTCGAGGACGGCTGCATCGACTATGGGGTGATGCGCGCGCTCGACGACTTCGAGTGGCGCATGCGCAATGTGGAGGGGGTCCGGTCGGTGCGCGGGCTGGCCGGCGTGGCGCGCGGCATCAATGCCAGCTGGAACGAGGGCAGCCTGAAATGGCGCACCCTGCCCCGCAACCGCTATTCGCTGGTGCAGGCCGTCTCCCCGGTGCCGACGAGCAGCGGGCTGCTCGACACCGACTGCAGCACCATGCCGGTCTCGATCTACACCGCCGACCACAAGGCCGAGACCATCGAGCGCATCGTGCGCGCGGTCCGGGAGTTCGAGCCTGCGGACGAGCGCATCGTCTTCCGGCTGGCGGCCGGCAATGTGGGGGTGATGGCGGCGACCAACGAGGCGGTCGCCGCCGCCCAGTTCCCGATCCTGGCCTATGTCTATGCGGCGGTGGCGCTGCTCTGCCTGCTGAGCTTCCGCTCGCTCGCCGCGACGCTCTGCATCGTCGCGCCGCTGGCGCTGGTCTCGCTGCTGGTCTATGCGCTGATGGCCTGGCTGGAGATCGGCCTCAAGGTCTCCACCTTGCCGGTGGCGGCGCTCGGGGTCGGCATCGGGGTGGATTACGGCATCTATATCTACGGCAAGCTCCGCAGCCATCTGGCGTCGGGGCTCGACTTCCAGGCCGCCTATCGGCGCACGCTCGCCACCACCGGCGCGGCCGTGGTGCTCACCGGGCTCACCCTCGCCGCCGGCGTCGCGACCTGGATCGCCGCGCCGCTCAAGTTCCAGGCCGATATGGGCCTGGTGCTGACCTTCATGTTCCTGGTCAACATGATCGGCGCGATCCTGCTGCTCCCCGCCCTCGGCGCCTGGCTGCTGAAGCCGACCCGCTCCTGAGCAGCCAGCTCCGTCGGCCGACGCGTTGCCCGAAACGACGCTATCAGGATTGGTAGATCAGGGCTCGCCGTCGGCGCGGCCTTGCGCGGCCTCGCGGGAGGCGGCGATCAGGCGCTCGGCCGTGTCGGCGGGGATGGCGCCTCGCTCGGCGAGCGCGGAGAAGACTTCCCGGCTGTGCTGGCCGAGGCGCGGGCCGGCGTGGCGGATGCGCCCCGGCGTGCGCGACAGCCGCGGGAAGACGTTGGCCATGCGCAGCGGCCCGAGGTCCTCGTCCTCCACCGTGGCCACCGAGCCGCGCGCCTCGACCTGCGGGTCGGCGGCGAACTGCGCTACGTCATAAACCGGGCCGATGGCCGCCTGGACCTCCTCGAACGCCGCCAGCACCTCCTCCATCGGCCGCGCGCCGATCCAGCCGGAGACCATGGCGTCGATCTCCTCCCCATGTTGCCGGCGGCCGTCATGGCTCTGGAAGCGCGGGTCGGCCGCGGCCTCCGGCCCGCCGGTCAGCCCGAGCACGCGCATCGCGATGCTCGGCGCGGAGGTGGACAGCGCCACCCAGCGCCCGTCCGCCGTCCGGTAGGCGTTGCGCGGCACGGTGTTGTCGGACCGGTTGCCGGTGCGCGTCTGCACATGGCCCAGCTGGTCGAACACCGTGGCCTGCGCGCCGAGCAGCGCGAACAGCGGCTCATAGATCGACAGGTCGATATATTGCCCCCGGCCGCTGCCGCGCACATCGCGCTCATAGATCGCGAACATGGCCGCGAACGCGCCGTGATAGGCGGCCACGCCGTCCGCGAGGCCGAAAGGCGGCAGGGTCGGCGGCCCGTCGGCCTCGCCGGTGATATGGGCGAAGCCGCTCATCGCCTCGGCGACCGTGCCGAAGCCCGGCCGGCGGCGATAGGGGCCGGTCTGGCCGAAGCCGGTGACGCGCAGCATCACCAGGCGGGGATTGAGCGCCGACAGCGTCTCCCAGCCGAGCCCCCAGGACTCCAGCGTGCCGGTGCGGAAATTCTCGACCACCAGGTCGGCGTCCGCCGCCAGCGCCTTGAAGGCCGCCGCGCCGTCCGGGGATTTCAGGTCCAGCACGACGCATTTCTTGTTGCGCCCGCCGACCTTCCACCAGAGGCCGTGGCCGTCCTTGCCATGGCCGAAAGCGCGCAAGGGGTCGCCGCGCGGATGCTCCACCTTGACGACCTCCGCGCCGAAATCGCCCAGCACCGTCGCCGCCAGCGGCCCGGCGAAGATGGTCGCGCAGTCGATCACCTTCAGCCCCGAGATCGGCCCCGTCCAGCGCTCCGCGCCGTCGCCCGCCCGTTCCATCCTGTCCTCCTCGCTGCCGGAGCCGATTGTGCCTGTCCGCCGACCGGTTTGCCAACCTCGGGCCGGAGCGCTTGCCGGCTCCCGCCGCAGGGGCTACCGTTCGCCCACCGGCCCGCCGTTCGCCGGGGAGCGGAGGCGCGGCCGAAGGCAACGCCCGGACCTGAGGGTCCGCAATCGGGAGGGGTTTCACGATGTTCGCAATGAAGAGAACCGCCCAGATGCTGGCGCTGGTCGCCGCCGCCGGCCTCGGCGCGGGAGCGGTCGCGGCCCAGGAGATGCGCGAGGGCTACAAGGGGCTGCCGCGCACCCTGCTCTGGTCTCCGGGACCGGTGGAGTTTTTCGACGCCTCGCAGTTCAAGAAGGACCCGCCCTATGTGATCGGCTTCTCCAACGCCTCGATCTCCAATATCTGGCGGGTCGGCATGCTGCACGCCATCCAGCAGGCGGCCGCCGACAATCGCGACAAGATCTCCAAGCTGCTGATCACCGACGCCAATGACGACCCGGCCAAGCAGGTGAGCGATATCGAGGACCTGATCGAGCGCGATGTCGATCTGCTGCTGGTCTCGGCCGCCACGGCCGACGCGCTCGACCGCTCCGTCACCCGCGCCATGAAGCAGGGCATTCCGGTGGTCATGGTCGATCGGCGCGTCACCTCCGACAATTTCGTGAGCTTCGTCACCGCGTCGGACTACGCGCTCGGGCGCCACCACGCCCAGTGGCTGGTCGAGAAGCTCGGCGGCGAGGGCAATATCGTCATGCTGCCGGGCATCGCGGGCGCAAGCCCGGCGGAACTGCGCATCCAGGCGGCGATGGAGATCTTCAACCAGTATCCGGGGATCACCATCCTCGACATGCAATATACCGACTGGAGTCCCGCCAAGGGCAAGCAGGTGGCGAGCGCGCTCATCCAGCGCTTCGGCGAGCGGATCGACGGGGTCTGGAACGATTCCGGCCTGCAGGGCTCCGGCTCCATCGAGGCCTTCGTCGCCGCCGGCTATGAGGACGGCAAGATCCCGCCGCACACTTGCGGCGACCTGAACGGCTGCGTCAAGCTGGCGGTGCAGCACAAGGTGCCGGTGATCAATTTCGACTATCCGCCGAGCATGGGCTACGACTCGGTGCTGGTGGCGCTGGACACGCTGGCCGGCAAGACCGTGCCGAAGCGCTACGAGATCAACGCCGATGTGGTCGTCTCGAAGGGGCACGAGACGGCGAGCGTCAAGGCCGACATGTGGGTCGAGGACTACGCCGCCATGGACCGCCCGAACGAGATCATCCTCTCCACCGGGCTCGGCAAGGATTACGACCCCAACACCTTCGAGGTGGACTATCCGCAATAGGCGGCGGGCGTCGGGTCTTTTCCGGGCGAGGACGGCGGTCGGGCCATGCTGCAGGTCGCCGGCCTCGCCAAGTCCTTTCCGGGCGTCCAGGCCCTCCGGGACGTCTCCTTCGACGTAGCCCCCGGCGAAATCCACGCGCTGGTGGGCGAGAACGGCGCCGGCAAATCGACGCTGATCCGCATCGTCGCCGGCGCCGATACGCCCGACGCCGGGCGCCTGGTCTTCGACGGGCGAGAGCGCCACTGGAGCTCGCCGGAGGCCGCCCGGCAGGCCGGCATCCATGTCATCTACCAGGAGCTGGTGCTGTTCCCGGACCTCTCGGTGGCGGAGAACATCGCCGCCGGTCGCCCGCCGACCAACCGCATCGGCCTGATCGACCGCCGGCGGATGCATGACGAGGCCGAGGAGCTGCTGGACCGTCTCGGCCATGCGCTCGATGTGCGCGCAAAGGTCCGCGAGCTCTCGGTCGCCGACCGGCAGATGGTGGAGATCGCCAAGGCCTTGGTCGGCGACACAAGGCTGCTGATCCTGGACGAGCCGACGGCGGTCATCTCCGGGCAGGAGGTGACGCTCCTGTTCGAGCGCATGCGCGCGCTCCGGGAGGCCGGGGTGGCGATCGTCTATATCTCGCACCGGCTGGAGGAAATCTTCGAGATCGCCGACCGGGTGACGGTGCTGAAGGACGGGCGCCTGGTCGCGACCGCGCCGGTCGCCGGCATGACGCGCGAGCGGCTGATCGGCCAGATGGTTGGGCGCGAGCTGTCCGACATCTATCCCGAACGCCGCCCGCCCGCGCCGGACGCCCCGACGGTGCTGGAGGTGCGCGGACTGGCGGCCGGCCCGCGCGTGCGCGATGTCAGCTTCAGCCTCCGCGCGGGCGAGATTCTGGGGCTGGCCGGGCTGGTCGGCGCCGGGCGCACGGAGGTGGCGCACGCCATCTTCGGCAGCGAGCCGATCGAGGCCGGCGAGGTGCTGCTGGACGGCCGCCCGGCCGGGCGGCGCGCGCCGGCGCGCTCGATCGCCGCCGGGCTCGGCTTCCTCACCGAGGACCGCAAGGCGGAGGGCCTGTTCCCGGACCTGCATGTCGCGGCCAACATCTCCGCCCCGCTGCTCGACCGCCTGGGCGCGCTCATGGATTTCGCCCGCGAGAAGCGCGAGGCCGCGGAGGAGATCCGCCGCTATCGCATCGCCGCCCGCGCGCCCGAAGCCTCCATCGTCAGCCTCTCCGGCGGCAACCAGCAGAAGGCGCTGTTCGCGCGCTGGGTGCGCGCCTGCGACCGGCTGCTGATCCTGGACGAGCCGACGCGCGGCGTGGATGTCGGCGCCAAGGTGGAGATCTACCGGATCGTCCGCGACCTTGCCGCCCAAGGCGTCGCCATCCTGCTGATCAGCTCCGAACTGCCGGAGATCACCGGCCTCTGCCACCGGGTGGTGACGATGCGCGAGGGCCGGGTGACCGGCGAGCTCGCCGGCCCGGCGATCGCCGAGGAGGCCGTCATGCATCTGGCGACGCTGGAGGGCGAGGCGACGGAGGCGCGCGCGCCATGACCGGGCGCTTCGACCCCATGGGCCTCCGGCGCTATGGCGACACCGCGCCCGCGCTGCTGGTCGTGCTGGCGCTGATCCTGCTGCTGGCGCTGGTCGGGTCGAGCGTCTCCGACCGCTTCGGCACGCTGCGCAACTTCTCCAACCTGTTCGGGCAGGCGACCTTCCTGGCGATCATCGCGCTCGGGCAGACCTTCGTCATCCTGACGCGCGGCATCGATCTTTCCATCGGCGCGACCATCGCCATCTGCGCCGTGTTCGCCTCCGGCCTGATCGACAACGATCCCGACCTGATGCTGCCGGTGACGGCCGCGATACTGGTCTTCGGCGTGTCGATCGGGCTCGCCAACGCCACGCTCTCCCATCTGCTGCGCGTCCATCCGCTGATCGTCACGCTCGGCATGGCGGTGGTGCTGCGCGGCGTCATGCTGCTCTACACCGAGGGCACGGCCGGCGGCACGCCGGAGGCCTATGGCTATTTCGCCCAGGGGCGCTTCGTCTTCTCGGCCGAGGAGGGGCTGACGCTGGAATTGTGGAGCCGCACCGGCCTCTCGCTCGGCGGCTGCGTCTTCGTGGCGCTGTTCGCGCTCGCCTGGGTGTTCCTGAACCGCACGCGGCCCGGCCGCAATCTCTATGCGGTCGGCGGCGATCCGGAAGCCGCGCGCCTCTCCGGCGTCAGCGTGCCGGGCGCGCTGATGGTGGCCTACGGCTTTTGCGGCTTCTGCTCGGCGCTGGCCGCCATCTATCTGGTCAGCCAGCAGGGGGTCGGCTCGCCGGACCTCGCCATCAAGGGCTACGAGCTCGACTCGATCACCCCGGTGGTGGTCGGCGGCACCATGCTGACCGGGGGGACCGGCGGCGTGGTCGGCACGCTGCTCGGCGTCGTGCTGCTGTCGATGCTCAACAATCTGCTGAATTTCCTCGACGTCTCGACCTTCTATCAGTGGATCGTGCAGGGCGTGATCATCATCCTGGCGGTGTCGCTGTTCATGGAGCGGAGGAGCGGGCGATGACGGGCCTGGCGCAACGCCTCGGCGCGGGACTGGCCTCGGGCGAGCTGTTCGCCCGCTACGGCCTCTATGTCTTCTTCGCGCTGCTGGTCGCGGCGGCAAGCATCGCCTCGCCGGCCTTTCTCTCGGTCAAGAACATCCAGAACATCCTGACCGAGGGCGCGCCGCTCGGCATGGTGGTCATCGGGCAGATGTTCGTCATTCTGGTGCGCGGGCTGGACCTCTCCGTGGCCTCGCTGATGGCCACGGTCGCGGTCATCGGCACCGAGTTCAACGCCCAGTCGGACGCCATGGTGCCGGTCATCTTCGCCGTCTGCCTGGCCTTTTCGGTGCTGGTGGGGCTGACCAACGGCCTGCTGGTGACCAAGCGGCGCGTCTCGCCCTTCCTGGCGACGCTCGCCATGATGATCGTGCTGCAGGGCCTGCGCTTCGCCATGACCAAGGGCGCGCCGTCGGGGGCGCTGCCCGAGGGCTTCCGCACGCTCGGCACCGGCCTGGTGCTCGGCCTGCCGATCAATCTGGTGGCGCTGGCGCTGCTCGCGGTCGTCTTCGGCCTGCTGCTGCACCGCACCGGCTTCGGCCGGCGGGTCTATATGGTCGGCGGCAATCCGCGCGCCAGCGCGCTGGTCGGCGTCGATGGCGACCGGGTAACCATCCTCTGCTATGTGATTTCCAGCGTCTGCGCCTGCCTCGGCGGGCTGTTCCTGGTGGGCTATGTCGGCAGCGTGGATAACTGGGTCGGGCAGGGCTACGAGCTGCAGTCGATCGCGGCCGCGGTCATGGGCGGCATCGCGCTCACCGGCGGTCGCGGGGCCATCGGCGGCGCGCTGGTGGGCGCGCTTATCCTGATCGTGCTGTTCAACATCGTGCTGCTGCTCGGCTTCCCGGTGGAGATGCAATACATCCTGCAGGGCGTCATCATCGTCGCCGGCGCCGCCTTCTACACCATGGCCGGCCGCCGCACCTGACGCGCCGCCGCCCGGCGCCTTCGGGCGTGCTACACTCCGGCGAAGCGGGGAGGCGAGCAGCGATGACGGAGTTCGGGCCGGAGGCGATCCGGGGCATCGTCCCGCCGATGACGACGCCCTTTGGCGCGGACGGCGAGATCGACGAAGAGGCGTTCCGCGCGCAACTGCGCTTTCTGCTGGACGCCGGGGCGCACGGCCTCGCGGTCGCGGGCAGCACGGGGGAGGGCCATGCGCTCTCCACCGCCGAGGTGTGCCGGCTGACGGAACTCGCGGTGGCGGAGGCGGGCGGCCGCGTCCCGGTGATCGCCGGCGTCATCGTGGACTCGACCCGCCAGGCGATCGAGCGCGGCGCGGCGGCCGCGGCCGCCGGGGCGGCGGCGCTGCAGGTGACGCCCGTGCACTATCTCTTCCGCCCCGACGACGCGCATATGAAGGAGCATTTCCGCGAGATGGCCGCCGCCGTGGACCGGCCGGTGGTCATCTACAATGTGGTGCCCTGGACCTATCTCTCGCCGCAATTGCTGATCGAGATCATGACCGGGGTTCCGGGCGTGGTCGGCGTCAAGCAGAGCGCCGGCGACCTCAAGCTGCTCGCCGACCTGCTGGCGAGCGCGCCGGCCGGGGCGCGCATCATGAGCGCTGTCGATGCGCTGATGTATCCCTCCTTCGCGCTCGGCGCGCATGGGGCGATCGCGGCCATCCTGACCGCGGCCCCGGCGGCGCTGGTGGCGCTCTGGGACGCCGTCGCCGCCGGCGACCATGAGCGCGCCCGCGCGCTGCATCTCGGCCTGCTCGGCCTCTGGAACGCGATGAACGGCGACAATCTGCCGGCGGCCGTCAAGGCGGCGCTCGATTGCCAGGGCGTTCCGGGCGGGCTGCCGCGCCGGCCGATGCCGCCGGCCTCGCAGGCGCAGCGCCGCGCCATCGCCGCCGCACTGGAGGAGTTGCCGCAATGAACGCCCCCGACGGTCTGCCCGCCTGGCCGGAGGGCGGCGTCGCGCGCGTGCCCTACCGGCTGTTCTCTGACCCCGACCTCTACCGGCTGGAGCAGGAGCGCCTGTTTCGCGGGCCGGTGTGGAACTATCTCTGCCTCGAACTGGAGGTCGAGAAGCCGGGCGACTTCCGCACCGCCTTCATCGGCGAGACGCCGATCGTCGTGGCCAGGGACGAGAAGGGCGCGCTGCACGGCATGGTCAATCGCTGCGCGCACAAGGGCGCGCTGGTCTGCCTCGCCGAGCGCGGCAAACGCCGGTCCTTTTCCTGCATCTACCACTCCTGGACCTACGATCTGGCCGGACGCCTGAAGGGCGTGGCGTTCCGCAACGGGCTGAAGGGCCTCGGCGGGATGCCGAAGGATTTCGACCCCGCCCGCCACCGCCTGCAGCCGATCCGTGTGGAGGTCTTTTGCGGCCTGGTGTTCGGCAGCTTCGATCCCGACATGCCGTCGGTCGAGGACTGGCTCGGCCCCACCATGTCGGGCTTCCTGAAGCGCAATCTGGGTTCCCGCCCGCTGCGGCTGCTCGGCGTGCACAGCCAGATCATCCACAACAACTGGAAGCTCTACGCCGAGAATGTGCGCGATTCCTATCACGCCACGCTGCTGCACACCTTCTACACCACCTTCAAGGTCAACCGGCTCGACATGGATGGCGGCATCCTGCTGGCCGAAGGCGCGCCCTGGCACCATATCAGCTACGCCAAGCGCGCGACGTTGGAGGAGGCCGCCGAATATCGCGAGGCGGAGGTGCACTCGGCCCGCTACGACTCGCGCCTCGAAGGCCCGGCGCTGCTGGAGGCCTGGGACGAGTTCGACGACGGCATCACGCACTCGATCCAGTCCGTCTTCCCGACGCTGGCGGTGCATTTCACGCTCAACTCGCTCTGCGTGCGCAACTTCGTCCCGCGCGGCCTGGAGGAGACGGAGCTGGTGTGGAGCTATCTCGGCTATGCCGACGACAGCGAGGAGGAGACGCGGATGCGCATCCTGCAGGCCAACCTGACCGGCGCGGCCGGGCTGGTCTCGCTGGAGGACGGCTGCATCAACGAGTTCGTGCAGCGCGGCACGCGCGGCAGCGGCGACGCCGCGGCCGTGCTGGAAATGGGCGGGCGCGGCCTGGAGGCGAGCGAGACCTCGCGCGCGACCGAGGTCTCCATCCGGGGCTTCTGGGCGGGCTACCGCCAGCTGATGGGCTGGGCATGATCGACCCCGAAACGCGGCAGCGGATCGAGGACTTCCTGCTCGACTACGCCCTGGCGATCGACGAGGACCGGCTGGAAAGCTGGCCGGACTTCTTCACCCCGGAAGGCCGCTACCGCATCACCACGCGCGACAACGAGGCGCGCGGCCTGCCGGTCGGCATCATGCTGTGCGAAGGGCAGGGCATGATGCGCGACCGGGTGCTGGCGCTGCGCACGGCCAATATCTACGAGCCGCACCGCTATCGCCACCTGCCGGGCGCGCCGCGCCTCTCCGCCAGCGGCGAGGGGCTGGTCGAGGCCGAAAGCAGCTTCATCGTGATGCGCACCATGCAGGACGGGCGCATGGACCTGTTCGCCGCCGGGTCCTACCGGGACCGTATCCGCCTGACCGAGAACGGCCCGCTGTTCGAGGAGCGCGCGGCGGTGCTGGAATCGCGGCGGGTCGATATCCTGATCGTCATTCCGATCTGACGAGCGCGGCCAGCGCCTCCAGCCGCGCCGCCTCCGCGGCCGGCAGGTCCCAGAGGATGCGCCGGATCTCGGGTTCGGCCAGAACCAGGCCCGAGATGCGGCGCGGGGCCGGGCGCACCGCCCGGAAGGCGACCTCCAGCGCCAGCAGCGGCGCGCAGGCGCGCACCGGGCCGTAGCGCGCGAGCGTGTGCGCGCGCACCCAGCGGTCCAGCCGCTTCCTCTCCTCCCCGGCGAGGCGGCAGGGCGCGACGCCGACCGCCACCGGCTTCTCCCCCCGCCAGACGCCGAGGCTGTATTCGGACGCGCCCGCCGGCTCGCGGCGCTCGGACAGCAGCAGCAGAGGAAGGCGGCGCGGCGCGCCCCGGAGCCTGAGCCAGGGCGGCCCCTCCGGGCGGTAGGGCGCGGCGGCCGGCTTCAGCACCAGGCCGCCATGCGTCTCCAGCAGGCCCTCCAGCTCCGCCGCGTTCGCAAAGCCGAGCCGGGGCGAGAGGTCGAAGCGGGGCCGGTTGGCGAGCCGCGCCTCCAGCCGCGCCCGACGGGCGTCGAGCGGGGCGGCGCGCAGGTCCTCGCGCCCGTCCGCCAGCAGGTCGAAGGCGCGAAGGAAGGCCGGCGCTTCGGCCAGCAGCCGGGCGGGCGGCGGCGTCCGGCGGCGAAGGCGCCGCGCCAGCGCCTCGGCCGGCGCCATGGGGTAGGGCGGGCCGTCCAGGCTCCGCGCCACCAGCAGCACGCCGTCGATGACGCCCTCCAGGCCCTCCATGGCCGCCAGGATGTCGGGAAAGAGCGGTGCGATGTCGTCGCCCGCGCTGCTGTAGAGCCGCCGCCGCCCGGCCTCCGCCACCGCCTGCACGCGCCGGCCGGGCCAGTCGCGCTCCGCCCGCCAGTCTTCCGGCGTCGCCGGCGGCGGCGCGTCTTCGGCCACCGGCATGAGCGGGCGGAAGCCCGCGACGGCCGGCGGGCGCGGCCCCCGCCCCTCCAGCCAGGCGAACAGCGCGCCATAGGGCGGGGCCTGCTCGCGCCAGACATGCTCGATATCGGCCAGCGGGGCCGCGAAGGCGCGGGCGAGCGCGGCGCGGACGAGCCGGGCCGGGACCGCGCCCCTGAGCCGCCCGGCCGCGAGCCGCAAGAGGGCGAGCCGCGTCTCGGCGTCGCTCCGGTCGAGCCAGCCGGCGAGCAGCGCCGGAGCGCCCGCCGGTCGGCAGGCGGCGAGCGCGGTCGCCGCCTCGGCCAGCGTCGGCGGGTCCGGCGCCTCGCCATTCTCGGGCCAGAGCAGCGCGGCCGTCTCGACCGGGTCGCCGACGAAATCGAGCGAGAGTTGCAGCAGCACCGCATCGATGCGCTCGGCCGCGAGCGCGCGCACCGCCGCCGGGCGGATGCAGGCGGCATCGACGCCGCCCGCAAGCAGGGCGAGCGCCCAGCCGCGCTCCGGGTCCGGCGTCTCGCCCAGATAGCGCGCCATCGGGCCGATCCGGGCCTCGGGCGCCTCCGCCAGCAGCAGCCCGTCCAGCAGCGCGGCGAAGGCCTTCACGGGTTCCCCGCGCCCGCCGGCTCCAGCGGGCCGAGCGCGAAGCCCCGGCCCTGCGCCCAGCGCTGAAGCGCCTCGGCGCGCCCGTGGGTGACCCGCACCTCCGGCGCGCCGACCTCCAGGACGGTCCGGGTCAGGCCCGGCCAGTCGGCGTGATCGGAGATCGCGAGCGGCAGTTCGACGCCGCGCCGGCGCGCATGGGCGCGGATCTGCATCCAGCCCGAGGCGAGCGCGCGCACCGGCGGCCCCTCCAGCGCCGCCGGCGGCGGGTCGGCGCCGGGCGGCAGCAGCGCGATCTCGCCCTTGAGCCGGCGGGCCGAGGCCAGCGGCCGGGTCTCGCCGAGCGCGACGCCGAAGCGCCGGTAGAGGCCGGTCATCGCCTCCAGCGCATCGTGCAGATAGACCGGGCGGTCGTAGCCGGCCCGGCGCAGCAGGCTGAGCACGCGCTGGCATTTGCCGAGGCTGTAGGCGCCGACCAGATGGGGCCGGTCCGGGAAGGTCGCGAGCGAGCGCAGCAGGCGCGCCGTCTCGGCCATGTCGTCCGGCTGGCGGAACACCGGGAGCGCGAAGGTCGCCTCGGTGATGAAGAGGTGCGCCGCAACGGGCTCGAAGGGCGCGCAGGTCGCATCCGGCAGGCGCTTGTAGTCTCCCGAGACCGCGACCCGCCGGCCGCGATAGTCCAGCACGATCTGGGCCGAGCCCAGCACATGGCCGGCCGGAACGAGGCGGAGCGTGACATCGCCCGCCCGGAGCGCTTCGCCATAGCGGAGCGGCTGCCGGGCCGGGCGGTCGCGCGGATAGCGCAGCGCCATGATGGCGAGCGTTTCCGGCGTCGCCAGCACCGCCTTGTGGCCGGGCCGGGCATGGTCGGCGTGGCCGTGCGTCACCACCGCGCGCGCCACCGCCCGCACGGGATCGACATGGAAGCCGCCCGGCTCGCACCAGAGGCCGGCCGGGGTCGGGCGCAGCCAGTCTTCGAGCGCATCCGCCATGGCGCTACTATGGCCCGACCGGAGCCGCGAGGCATCGCCTTTCGACATGGGCAGAGAGCGCAGCGAGGCCCGCCCGGACGCCGGGACCGCCCCGGACGCCGGGACCGCCCGGACGCCGGGGCCGTGACGCCGGCCGCGCCGGAGGTCGTCCGGCGCTGGTTCCGCGCGCGCGGCTGGCGGCTTCACGAGCATCAGCGGGCGATGTTGCGGGCGGCCGCGGCCGGGCGCTCGGCCCTGCTGGTCGCGCCTACCGGCGGCGGCAAGACGCTTGCCGGCTTCCTGCCGAGCCTCGCCGAACTGGCGACGGCGCCCCGTCCCGGCCTGCACACGCTCTATATCTCGCCGCTGAAGGCGCTCGCGGTCGATATCCACCGCAATCTGGAGGCGCCGCTGGCCGAGATGGGCCTGCCGATCGCCGTCGAGACGCGGACCGGCGACACGCCTCAGCGCAAGCGCGAGCGCCAGCGCCGCGCGCCGCCGCACATGCTGATGACGACGCCCGAGTCTCTGGCGCTGATGCTCTCCTGGCCGGACGCGCCGGCGCTGTTCGCCGAGTTGCGCGCGGTGATCGTCGATGAGCTGCATGCGCTCGCCGACAACAAGCGCGGCGACCAGCTGGCGCTCTCGCTGACGCGGCTCGCCACGCTTGCGCCGGCCGCCCGGCGGAGCGCGCTCTCCGCCACGGTGGCCGATCCCGACTATCTGGCCGCCTGGCTCTCGCCGACCGCCGGGCGCGAGCGGGATGTGGAGATCGTCATCGGCCGGGGCGGCGTCGCGCCCGAGATCGCCATCGCCAGCACGCCGGGGCCGATGCCCTGGTCCGGCCATATGGCGCTCTATGCGCTGGAGGAGATCCACCGCGCCATCCGGGAGCACCGCACCGGCATCGTTTTCGTCAACACGCGCGCGCAGGCGGAACTGATCTTTCGCGGCCTCTGGGAGCTGAACGACGACGGCCTCGCCATCGCGCTGCATCACGGCAGCCTGGCCCCGGAGCAGCGCCGCAAGGTGGAGGCGGCGATGGCGGCCGGGCGGCTCAGGGCGGTAGTGGCGACCTCCTCGCTCGATCTCGGCCTCGACTGGGGCGATGTCGATCTGGTGGTGCAGGTCGGCGCGCCCAAGGGGGCGGCGCGGCTGCTGCAGCGCCTCGGGCGCTCCAACCACCGGCTCGACCGGCCGAGCAAGGCGCTGCTGGTGCCCGCCAACCGCTTCGAGCTGCTGGAATGCCAGGCGGCGATCGACGCCATCCGGGCGGGCGAGCTCGACGGCGCCGGCCCGGAGCCGGGCGGGCTGGACGTGCTGGCCCAGCATATCGCCGGCGCGGCCGCCATGGCGCCCTTCGAGGAGGACGCGCTGTTCGAGGAGGTGCGCCGCGCGCTGCCCTACCGCGATCTCACGCGCAAGACCTTCGCCGATGCGGTCGATTTCGTCGCCACCGGCGGCTATGCGCTCGGCGCCTATGAGCGTTATCGCCGGCTCCGGCGCGACGCCTCGGGCCGGCTGCGGGCCGCCAACGCCGATGTCGTGCGCCGCTGGCGCATGAATGTCGGCACCATCGTGGAGGCGGTGACGCTCAAGGTGCGGCTCGGCGGGCGGGTGCTGGGCGAGGTGGAGGAATATTTCGCCAATACGCTCACACCCGGCGACACCTTCATGTTCGCCGGGCGGATGCTGCGTTTCGAGGGCATTCGCGACATGACGCTCCGGGTGACGGCCGCCGGCGGCGAGGCGCCGCGCGTGCCGGCCTATGGCGGCGGGCGGCTGCCGCTCACGACGCATCTGGCCGAGCGGGTGCGCGGCCTGCTGGCCGACCCCCGGCGCTGGGACGGCTTTCCCGCCGATGTGCTGGAGTGGCTGCGCATCCAGCGCTGGCGCTCGGAACTGCCGCGCCCCGGCGGGCTGCTGGTGGAGACTTTCCCGCGCGGCGGCAAATGGTATCTGGTCGCCTATTGCTTCGAGGGCCGCAACGCCCATCAGACGCTCGGCATGCTGCTCACCCGGCGCATGGAGCGGGCGGGGCTGGGGCCGCTCGGCTTCTGCGCCTCGGACTATGTGCTCGCCGTGTGGAGCCTGCGCGAGGCCCAGGATGTGGACGAGCTCTTTTCCGAGGACATGCTGGGCGACGATCTGGAGGACTGGATGGCGGAATCGACCCTGCTCCGGCGCACCTTCCGCAATGTCGCGGTGGTCGCCGGGCTGATCGAGCGCCGCCATCCGGGCCAGGAGAAGAGCCGGCGCCAGGTCACCTTCAACGCCGACCTCATCTATGACGTGCTCCGCCGCCACGAGCCGGGCCATCTGCTGCTGCGCGCCACGCGCCGCGACGCCGCGCGCGGGCTGACCGACATTCGCCGCCTCGCAGACATGCTGGCGCGGGCGCGCGGGCGGATTACGCTCCGCCGGCTGGAGCGCGTCTCGCCGCTGGCCGTGCCGGTGCTGCTGGAGATCGGCAAGGAATTCGTCGAGGGCGCGGCCATCGAGGAGCTGCTGGCCGAGACCGCCGCCGAAAGCGAGAGCGCGCTGGTCGCCGAGGCCATGGGCGAGGCCGGCATGGCGGAACTGCCGCTGTGAGGACGGCGCGCTTCGCGCTCAACGGCGCGCTGCTGGAGGCCGATCCCTCGGGCGCGCTCTGGTGGCCGGAGGCCGCGACGCTGGCGGTCGCGGACCTGCATTTCGGCAAGGGCTCCGGCTTCGCGGCGGCGGGCGGCGCGCTGCTGCCGCCCTATGACGCCCACGCGACGCTGGACCGGCTGGAGGCGCTGGCGCGCCGCTACCGCCCGGCGCGCTGGGTCTCGCTCGGCGACGGCTTCCACGATCCCGATGCGGGCCGGCGTCTCGACCCGGCGGCGGCGGCGCGCCTCGCGCGGCTCGCCGGCGGCGCGGACTGGCTCTGGCTGCGCGGCAATCACGACCCGGACCCGCCCGAGGGGTTCGGCGGGCGGGCGCTGGCGGAATGGCGCCATGGCGGCCTCCGCTTCCGCCATGAGCCGGCGGCCGGGCCGGCGCCGGGGGAGGTCGCGGGCCATCTGCATCCCTCCGCCATCGTCGCCACCGGGCGGCGGCGCGTTTCGGGGCGCGCCTTCGTCACCGACGGGAAGCGCCTGCTGCTGCCGGCCTTCGGCGCCTATGCCGGCGGGCTGGATGTGCATGAGCCGGCGGTGCGGGACCTCTTTCCGCGTCCGCCGCGCGTGCTGCTGGCGGGGCGCGAGCGCGTCCACGCCTTCGCCTGGAGCCGCCTCGCCACGCCCGACCGGCTGCGTTAGCCGGCCCTTCTCACGAAGGATCGCGGGCCGGGGCGACGCCGATCAGCGCGTCGCGGGTGACCAGCGCCGCGAGCGCCTCCTCGTCCAGCCCCTCGCTGCCCTCGGGCCGGCGCGGCAGCACCATGTAGCGCAGGTCCGCCGTGCTGTCGTGCACCCGCAGCTCCACCCCCTCCGGCAGTTCCGTGCCGAACTCGGCCAGCACCGCGCGCGGCTCGCGCACCGCGCGGGCGCGATAGGCCTTCTGCTTGTACCAGGCCGGCGGCAGGCCCAGCAGCATGCGCGGATAGCAGGAGCAGAGCGTGCAGACGATGACATTGTGCACCGCCTCCGTGTTCTCGACCACGCGGAGCTTCGGGCTGTGCTCCAGCACGATGCCCATCTCCGCCAGCACGCCCTCGGTGTCGTCGAGCAGCCTTGCGCGGAAGTCCGGGTCCAGCCAGGCCCGCGCGGTGAGGCGCGCGCCGTTCTCCGGCGTCAGCCCGTCCAGCGCGTCGATGCGGCGCTGGATGCCCTCGGCGGTGAGCCAGCCCTTCTCGATCAGCAGCTCGCGGATCGCGCGCTCCAGCGGCGCGTATGAGGCCGGCGCATCGTCCGCGGCGGTCGGATGGCGGTGGATATGGCCGTCGTTCATCGTCCCTCCTCCAGCACATCGAGCCAGTGCTCGTAGATGTCGGCGTCGAGCGTGTCCCCGGGCCCGCCGGCGTAGCCCGGCCAGAGATCGGCCTGGCGGAAGCGCACCTGATAGAGCGCGAGCGGCGGGTCGCCGGAGCGGAAATAGGCGAGCGCCTCGGGATTGGGGAAATGCCCCAGACAGAGCGTCACCACCCCCTCGCGGCCCTTCAGATAGCCGGGAACGCGATGATGGCCCGGATGGGCGCGGTCCTGCACCCGCACCCGGCTTCCCTCCGCGATCATTCCGCCGCCTCCTTGCCGCCCTCGGCCCCGAACTCCGCCAGCCGCGCCTCGACCTCGCCCGGCGCCAGCAGGCCGCCGGCCTCCAGCGCCCGGCGGAGCGCGGCCAGCCGGCGGTCGTACCAGGCCGCGCCCTCCGCCCGGTCGTCGCGCATCGCCGCCATGGCGCGGCGGTGCGCCTCCACAAGCCGGGCGTCGGCGCTGTCCGCCAGCAGCGAGAGCAGCGCCTCGACCCGCTGTTCGTGCAATGTCGGCGCGGCGTCGTCCGGTCGGTCCGTCATGGGCGCCAGCATAGCCCCGCCTATGCGCTCCGGCCAGTCTGTGCCAGACTGGCGGGGCACGGGAGAGGAGCAAGACCGATGTCCGAACGCCACACCGCCCGCCTGAAGCGCCTGGTGCAGGCGCCGGAGATCCTGGTCGCGCCCGGCGTGGTCGATGGCGTCGGCGCGCGCCTGGCGGCGAAGGCCGGCTTCGAGGCGGTCTATATGACCGGCGCGGGCACCACCGCGAGCCGGCTGGGGATGCCGGATGTCGGCCTGTTGACCATGACCGAGATGGCCGACAACGCCGCGCGCATCGCCGATGCGGCCGGCCTGCCGCTGGTGGCGGACGCCGACACCGGCTATGGCGGCCCGGTGAATGTGCGCCGCACGGTGCAGGCCTATGAGCGCGCGGGCGTCGCCGGGCTGCATATCGAGGACCAGTCCTGGCCGAAGCGCTGCGGCCATCTGGCCGGCAAGACGCTGATTCCGAAGGCGGAGATGGCGGCCAAGATCCGCGCCGCCTGCGATGCGCGCATCGACCCCGACCTGCAGATCATCGCGCGCTGCGACGCTATTGCGGTCGAGGGCTGGGAGGCGGCGATCGAGCGCGCCGAGGCCTATCAGGAGGCCGGCGCCGACATCCTGTTCATCGAGGCCATGACGACCGTGGAGCAGCTGTCCTTCGCGCCGAAGCACTTCCGCGCGCCCTGCCTCTACAACATGGCCTCCAGCGGCAAGACGCCGGACCTGCCGGCGCATGAGATGCAGGCGCTCGGCTTCGCCATCGCGATCTTCCCGGGCGTGACCATCTCGGCCGCCATCCCGGCCATGGCGCGCGCGCTCGCCATGCTGAAGGAGACCGGCGACCTCGGCCCGCTGCGCAACGAGCTCACCCCCTTCCGGGAATATTTCGACCTGATGGGCATGGCGGAGGTGCAGGCCCTGGAGGCGCGCTACGCCGTCGATGACGCCACGCGCGTCGGCTATTGAGGGGCGCGCGCCGATGCCGAAGACCATGTTCGACAAGATCTGGGACGCCCATGCGATCCTGGAGCGCGAGGGCAACACGCTCCTGCATATCGACTTCCATCTCTGCCATGACGGCTCGGCGGCCGGCTTCGCCCGGCTGAAGGAGCGCGGCCTGCCCGTGCGCCGCCCGGACCGCATGGCCGGCACGCCGGACCATTATGTGCCGACCACCAGCCGGCGCATCGAGGACCTCGGCAATGAGGACATGAAGCGCATCTTCCGCGCCTTCAACGAGAACTTCCGGGCGAACGGCATCACCCACTTCCCGGTGGAGGACGCGCGCCAGGGCATCATCCATGTCGTCGGCCCGGAGCAGGGCTTCACCCAGCCGGGCCTGGTGATCGTGTGCGGCGACAGCCACACCTCCACCCATGGCGCGGTCGGCGCGATCGCCTTCGGCATCGGCTCCTCGGAGGTCTCGCATGTCATGGCGACCCAGGCGCTCTGGCAGAAGCGCCCGCAGACCATGCGCATCGCCGTGGAGGGCGAGCGGCCCTTCGGCGTCACCGGCAAGGACGCCATCCTGGCGATCATCGCGCGCATCGGCGCGGTCGGCGGCACCGGCTATGCGGTCGAATATGCCGGCTCGCTGATCCGCGCGCTCTCGATGGAGGAGCGCTTCACGGTCTGCAACATGTCGATCGAGGCGGGCGCGCGCTGCGGCATGATCGCCCCCGACGACAAGACCTTCGACTATCTCCGGGGCCGGCCCTTCGCCCCGGCCGGGGAGCAATGGGAGAAGGCGGAAGCCTTCTGGCGCAGCCTGCCGTCGGACGCCGGCGCGCGCTTCGACCGCGAGGAGCGCCTGGACGCCGCCGAGCTTGCGCCGATGGTCACCTGGGGCACCAGCCCGGAGAACGCCGTGCCGGTGACCGGGCATGTGCCGGACCCCGCCGCCGAGCCGGACGCGGAGCGCCGCGCCGCGCTGGAGGCGGCCATCGACTATATGGGGCTGCGGCCCGGCCAGGCGGTGACCGACATCGCCGTGGACCGGGTGTTCATCGGCTCCTGCACCAACAGCCGCATCGAGGATCTGCGCGCCGCCGCGCGGGTGGTGGAGGGCCGGCGGATCGCGGTCGGCCACGCCTTCGTCTCGCCCGGCTCCGGCCTCATCAAGCGCCAGGCCGAGGCCGAGGGCCTCGACCGCATCTTCCTGGAGGCCGGCTTCGAGTGGCGCGAGAGCGCCTGCTCGATGTGCGTCGGCATGAATGGCGATATCGCCCGGCCGGGCGAGCGCACCGCCTCGACCTCCAACCGCAATTTCCGCGGCCGCCAGGGGCCGGGCGTGCGCACCCATCTGGTCGGCCCGGCGATGGCGGCGGCGGCCGCGGTCAGCGGCCGGTTCGCCGATGTGCGCGATTTCGGCTGAGAGGAGGGAGCCCGCCGATGGAGCCGTTCAAGACCTTCTCCGCCGTCGCCGCGCCGCTCGACATGAGCAATGTCGATACCGACCAGGTGATCCCGGCGCGCTTTCTCAGCCGCCCGCTGGACGAGCGCTATGGAAGCTATCTGTTTCACGATCTGCGCTTCGACGCCGAGGGCGGCGAGAAGCCGGATTTCGTGCTGAACCGCGAGGGCTTCCGCGAGGCCGCGGTGCTGGTGGCGGACACCAATTTCGGCTGCGGCTCCTCGCGCGAGAACGCCGTGACGGCCCTGGTCGCCGCCGGTTTCCGGGCGGTGATCGCGCCCTCCTTCGGCGACATCTTCTACAACAACTCGCTGAAGAACGGCTTCCTGCCGGTGCGCCTGCCGGCCGAGACCTGCCGGCGGCTGCGCGCCATGCTGCATGAGGGGCCGGGGGCGGAGGTCTCGGTCGATCTCGAACAGCAGACCGTGACGGCGCCCGACCAGTCCGTCCACGCCTTCGAGATCGACCCCTTCCAGAAGCGGAAGGTGCTGGAGGGCGTGGACGATATCGACTTCACCTTGCGCTTTCTCGACGAGATCGAGGCCTTCGAGCGCGCCCACGACGCCCGCATGACCTGGCTCACCACCCGCCCGCGCTGACGCCGGCGGGGCGGCCGTCTCGAACCTTTCAAATATGCAAGGGACAGAGTGTCGAGAACAAACTGAATTGACCAGTTTATGTATCATATGAGTTGACCGCTTCTGTTGGTGATGTGCGTCTGTCCACTTATCCACAAGCTGGTCGCCGGGCGCGCCGAAGCGGATCACGCGGCCCGGCGGGTTTCGAGAGGCTCGCCCGTGGCCCGGTATCGCGTCAGGCAGCGGGGGCCGTGAAAGACCGCCAGGGCGCCGTCGGGATACTCATGCGCCCGCACCGTGGCCTTGACGTAGTGGTGGCGGTGGCGGTCGGGCGGAATCTGCAGCGTCACCCGCTTGTAGCGCACGCAGTTGTCATTGCCGACAAGGCGCTCCTCCTGCACGCACAGATGGTCGTCGAGCGCGCCGGCAAAGGGAACGAAGGCCGTGCCCTCGGCCTCGGCCGTCACCGCGAAGCGGGCGTTGTGCCGGGCCAGACAGACCTCCTTCAGAAAGCGGTTGGCCACATCGATCCCGGTGATGCTCGCAAGCCGCAACTCCTGCGGCAGACGCTGCTGCAAGGTCGCGAACATACGCTCCGAGCGACCCCGCGCCTTCGGCGAGTAGGCCGCGATCATCTCGATGCCGAGCCGGTCCAGCGCGCGCCCCACCTGCGTCGGGGTCTCCTTGTCCACCTTGCCGCCCGCTTCCGCCGTGCGCCAGTAATGACTGCCCCGGTCCGTATAAAGCGAGCAGAACAGGCCCCGCTCCCGGATCACCTCGCAAAGACCCCGGAAGCTCGACATCGCGCCCTCCTCCTCAACCAGAAAGGCCGAGCAAATCTCGCTCGTCGCATCGTCCATGGTCACGATCAGATTCAGCGCAGGCCGATCGGCAAGCCACGCATGGCGCGAGCCGCTCCCGCCGGCGCTCCCGCCGACGCCGACGCCGGCAGGTGACAAACCGCCCGGAGCATGGCTAAACTCCGGCCCGATCGACCTGCGCGACGATGGGGAGGCGCGCCCGGCATGGGCGCGATTGCCGGGGCGGGGTCAAGGAAACACCGGGAGGCAAGCATGTTGCGACGATGGACACTCTTGAAGCGCGCGGCGCTGGCGACGCTGGCGGCGCTGGCGCTCGGCCAGGCGGCGCAGGCGGAATCGGTGCTGCGCATCGTGCCGCACGCGGATCTGAAGAATCTCGATCCGATCTGGACCACGGCCTATATCACCCGCAATCACGGCTACATGGTCTATGACACGCTGTTCGCCCAGGACGAAAATCTGAACATCCACCCGCAGATGGTGGGCGAATGGTCGGTGAGCGACGACGGGCTGACCTACAGCTTCACCCTGCGCGACGGCCTCAAATGGCATGACGGCGACCCGGTGAAGGCCGAGGACTGCGTGGCCTCCATCCAGCGCTGGGGCAAGCGCGACGGCATGGGCCAGAAGCTCATGGACTTCACGGCCGAAATGACCGCCGTCGATGACATGACCTTCACGCTCACCCTGAAGGAGCCTTACGGGCTGGTGCTCGACTCGCTCGGCAAGATCAGCTCCAACACGCCCTTCATGATGAAGAAGGAGCACGCCGAGACCGACGCCTTCGAGCAGGTGCCGGAAGTCGTCGGCTCCGGCCCGTTCCGCTTCGTCAAGGACGAGTGGGTGCCGGGCTCCAAGGTCGTCTATGCGAAGAACGAGGCCTATGTGCCGCGCAGCGAGCCGGCCTCCGGCGCGGCCGGCGGCAAGGTGGTGAATTTCGACCGCGTGGAATGGCTCTATATCCCGGACCCGGCGACGGCGATGAACGCGCTGATCAACGGAGAGGTCGATCTCTGGGAGACGCCCGCCGTCGATATGGTGCCGCTCCTGGAGAAGAGCCAGGATGTGGAGCTGGCGGTGATCGACCCGCTCGGCACCCAGGGCTGGCTGCGCCCCAACCATCTGCATCCGCCCTTCGACGATCCGAGGGCGCGCCGGGCGCTGCTCTACGCGGTCAACCAGGAGGTCTATCTCCAGGCGATCGTCGGCGATCCCAAGCTCTACAAGGTGTGTGCGGCCTATTTCATCTGCGGCACGCCGAACGAGTCGGATGTGGGCGTGGACGCGCTGCTCTCGCATGACCAGGAGATGGCGAAGAAGCTGCTCGCCGAGGCCGGCTACAAGGGCGAGAAGATCGTCCTGATGCAATCCACCGACATTCCGGTGCTGAACAACGCCGCGCTGGTGACCGCCCAGGTGCTGCGCGAGATCGGCATGGATGTCGAGGTGCAGGCGATGGACTGGTCCACGCTCACTTCCCGGCGCGCGGAAAAGAAGAGCCCGGCCGATGGCGGCTGGAACATCTTCCACACCTACGCCACGGGCGCCGACGCCACCTCGCCGATCGCCAATATCGGCGTCTCCGGCGGCGGCGAGGAGCGGGCCTGGTTCGGCTGGCCGACGGACAAGGAGACCGAGGACCTTCGCGACGCCTTCGCCCGCGAGGCCGATCCGGCCAAGAAGAAGGCGATCATCGACAAGCTGCAGGCGCGCCTCTTCGACCATCTGGTGCCCTATGTGAACTACGGCCAGTGGTTCCAGCCGGTGGCCTGGCGCAAGGGGCTCGAGGGCGTGCTGGTCTCGCCGGTGCCGTTCTTCTGGAACATTACCCGGTCGGGCGGCTGAGTTCCGGCAGCCGCCGGGCGGACTCCGGTCCGTCCGGCGGCGCCGCTTGCGCCGCAACGCCGCCATGTACGCCTATATCGCCCGCCGGCTGCTGGCGACCCTGCCCGTCATGGCGGTGGTCGGCGTCGCCGTCTTTCTGCTGCTGCATCTGACGCCCGGCGACCCCGCCGTGGTGATCGCCGGCGACTATGCCCGGCCGGAGGATATCGAGAAGATCCGCGAGCGCCTCGGGCTGAACGAGCCGCTCTATGTGCAGTTCTTCAACTGGGTCGGCGCGGTGCTGTCGGGCGATCTGGGCGTGTCGATCTTCTCCAACCTGCCGGTCGCCAAGCTGATCGGCCAGCGGCTGGAGCCGACGCTGGCGCTGGCGCTCGCCACCATCGTGTTCGCCATCCTGGTCGCGGTGCCGATGGGCGTGATCGCCGCCTGGAAGGCCGGCTCGCTCACCGACCGGCTCATCATGGTGTTCGCCGTGCTCGGCTTCTCGGTGCCGGTGTTCGTCATCGGCTATGCGATGATGTGGCTGTTCTCGATCACGCTCGGCTGGTTCCCGGTGCAGGGCTACAAGCCGATTGCCGAGGGCTTCTGGCCCTTCCTGCGCTCGATTACCCTGCCGACGCTCGCGCTCGGCATCATCTATGTGGCGCTGATCGCGCGCATCACTCGCGCCAGCATGCTGGAGGTGCTGGCCGAGGACTATATGCGCACCGCCCGCGCCAAGGGCCTCGACAACCGCGCGCTGCTGATGCGCCATGCGCTGCGCAACGCCTCGGTGCCCATCGTCACCATCATCGGCATCGGCATCGCGCTCTTGATCGGCGGCGTGGTGGTGACCGAGAGCGTCTTCAACATTCCCGGCCTCGGGCGGCTCACCATCGACGCCGTGCTGCGGCGCGACTATCCGATCATCCAGGGGGTGATCCTGATCTTCTCCGGGGCCTATGTGGTGGTGAACCTGCTGATCGACCTCTCCTACACCATGCTCGACCCCCGGATCCGCTATTGATGGCCGAGGCGCCGGACATCGCCATCGGCGAGGCGCCGGAGGAGGACGCGCCGCGCCTCGGCTACCGGGCCCGGTTCCGGGACTATGCGCGCCGGCATCCGACGGTGCTGCTCGGCGGCGGGTTTCTGCTGGTCATGGCGTTCGTCGCCATCGCCGCGCCCTGGATCGCGCCCGACCCGCTGCGGCTCAACCCGGTCAACCGGCTGAAGCCGCCCGACGAGACCTTCTGGTTCGGCGCGGACTTTCTCGGCCGCGACGTCTATGCGCGCACCATCCATGGCGGCCAGATCTCGCTCATGGTCGGCCTCGCCGTGGCCGCGGCCAGCACCGCCGTCGGCCTCGCCATCGGCCTGGTCGCCGGCTATCTGCGCTGGGCGGACGCCATCGTCATGCGCGTCATGGACGGGCTGATGGCGATTCCCGGCGTGCTGCTGGCGATCGCGCTCATCAGCCTGGCCGGGGCCAGCATCACCAATGTCATCATCGCCATCACGATCCCGGAGATTCCGCGCGTCGTGCGGCTGGTGCGCGCCGTGGTGCTGACCGTGCGCGAGCAGCCCTATGTCGAGGCGGCGGTCTCGGTCGGCACCCGGCTGCCGAAGATTCTGCTGAAGCACATCCTGCCCAACACGCTCGCGCCGCTGATCGTGCAGGCGACCTATGTGTGCGCCTCGGCGGTGGTGATCGAGGCGATCCTCTCCTTCCTCGGCGCCGGCACGCCGCCCGAGGTGCCGAGCTGGGGCAATATCATGGCCGAGGGGCGCACCTACTTCCAGATCGCCCCCTGGATGATCTTCTTCCCCGGCCTGTTTCTGGCCGTCACCGTGCTGGCGGTGAACATTCTGGGCGACGGGCTGCGCGACTCGCTCGACCCGCGCATCGCCCGGCGGATGTGAGCCGATGACCGCCATCCTCGAAATCGACGCGCTGCAGACGCGCTTCGACACCCGCGACGGCGTGGTGCGGGCGGTGAACGGCGTGTCGATTACGGTCGAGCGCGGCGAGACGCTCTCCATCGTCGGCGAGTCGGGCTGCGGCAAGAGCGTGACCGCGCTCTCCGTGCTGCGGCTCCTGCCGACGCCGCCGGCGCGCATCGAGGCCGGGCGCATCCTGTTCGACGGCGAGGACCTGCTGCAGGCGAGCGAGGCGCGGATGCGCGAGATCCGGGGCAACCAGATCTCGATGATCTTCCAGGAGCCGATGACCTCGCTCAACCCGGTCATGCCGGTGGGGCGCCAGATCGCGGAATCGCTCCAGCTGCATCAGGGCATGGGCCGGCGCCCGGCGGCGGACCGGGCGGTCGAGATGCTCGACCTGGTGCAGATTCCCGAGCCGCGCCGCCGGGCCGGCGACTATCCGCACCAGCTCTCCGGCGGGATGCGCCAGCGGGTGATGATCGCCATGGCGCTCGCCTGCAATCCCGCGATCCTGATCGCCGACGAGCCGACCACGGCGCTCGACGTCACCATCCAGGCGCAGATTCTCGACCTGATGCTGCAATTGAAGGAGCGCATCGGCGCGGCCATCCTGTTCATCACCCACGATCTGGGCGTGGTGGCGGAGACGGCGCAGCGCGTGGTGGTGATGTATGCCGGGCGCAAGGTGGAGGAGGCGAGCGCGGCCGAGCTGTTCGCCCGGCCGCTGCATCCCTATACGCGCGGGCTGATGGGCTCGATCCCGAAGCTCGCCGCGCGCGCGATTTCCGGCAAGCGGCGGCGCCTCGCGGAGATTCCGGGCGTGGTGCCCTCGCTCCGGCGCGAGGCGCCGGGCTGCGCCTTCGCGCCCCGCTGTCCCTTCGCGCAGGAGCGCTGCCGGGTCGAGACGCCGGCGCTCGAAGGCCGGGGCGGCGGCCGGCTGGTCGCCTGCTGGGAGTGGGAGCGGGTGGGGGAGCAGGCGCCATGACCGATGCGACCGGTGCGACCGGTGCGACCGGTGCGTCCGGGGCGGATGCCCCCGTCCTGGAGGTGCGCGGCCTGCGCAAGCATTTCCCGGTGCATTCCGGCCTTTTGCGCCGCCGCGCGGGCGCGGTGCTGGCCGTCGATGGCGTGAGTTTCGAGATTCGGCGGGGCGAGACGCTGGGTCTGGTGGGCGAGAGCGGCTCCGGCAAATCCACGGTCGGCAAGACGGTGCTCCGGCTGATCCCGCCGACCGCCGGCGAGATGCGCTTGCACGGCGAGGACCTGACCCGCGCCGGCCCCGCGCGGATGCGGGCGCTGCGGCGCCAGATGCAGATGGTGTTCCAGGACCCCTACGCCTCGCTCAATCCCCGCATGTCGGCGCGGCGCATCGTGGCCGAGCCGCTGGAGAATTACAGCGCCGCCTCGGGGGCCGAGATCGAGGAGCGGGTGCGCGCGCTGATGGGCCGGGTGGGCCTCCGCCCGGATCAGCTGGACAAATATCCGCACGAATTCTCCGGCGGCCAGCGCCAGCGGCTCGCCGTCGCGCGGGCGCTGGCGCTGGAGCCGGGGCTGATCGTGGCCGACGAGCCGGTCTCGGCGCTGGATGTCTCGGTGCAGGCGCAGGTGCTGAACCTGCTCATGGACCTGCAGGACGATCTCGACCTCGCCTATCTGTTCATCAGCCACGATCTGGCGGTGGTCGAGCATATCAGCCATCGCGTGGCGGTGATGTATCTCGGCAAGATCGTGGAGCTGACCGACCGCGAGACGCTGTTCGCCGACCCCCGCCACCCCTATACCCGCGCCCTGCTTTCGGCCGCGCCGACGCCGGAGCCGGGCGCCCGGCGCGAGCGGATGCTGCTCAAGGGCGATATCCCGAGCCCGATCGACCCGCCGAGCGGCTGCCGCTTCCGCACCCGCTGCCCGCTGGCCGAGCCGCGCTGCGCGGCCGAGGAGCCGGCGATGCGCGAGCTGGCGCCCGGCCACGGGGTCGCCTGCCATTTGGCCTGAGGCCGGACACGGACAAGGAGAGCGCCCATGCCCCGCCGTCTGATCGTCGCCGCCGCCCAGCTGGGCCCGATCGCGCGGAGCGAATCGCGCGCCTCGGCCGTCGCGCGCATGATGGCGCTGATGCGCGAGGCGCACGGCCGGGGGGCGCGGCTGGTCGTCTTTCCCGAACTCGCGCTCACCAGTTTCTTCCCGCGCTGGCATTTCGAGGACGAGGCGGAGCTGGACGCCTTTTTCGAGACCGAGATGCCGAACGCGGCGACGCGGCCCTTGTTCGATCTCGCGGCCGAACTCGGGACCGGCTTCTATCTCGGCTACGCCGAACTCGTGCGGGAAGCGGACGGCGCGAAGCGGCGCTTCAACAGCGCGGTGCTGGTGGACGGGCGGGGCCGCATCGTCGGCAAATATCGCAAGGTGCATCTGCCGGGCCACAGCGAGCATGAGCCCTGGCGGCCGTTCCAGCACCTCGAGAAGGCCTATTTCGAGCCGGGCGATCTCGGATTCCCGGTGTTCGAGGCGCTCGGCGGGCGGATGGGCCTGTGCATCTGCAACGACCGCCGCTGGCCGGAGACCTATCGGGTGATGGGGCTGCAGGGGGTGGAGCTGGTGATGCTCGGCTACAACACGCCGACCCACAACCCGCCCGTGCCGGAGCACGACCATCTGATGTGGTTCCACAACCATCTGTCCATGCAGGCGGGCGCCTATCAGAACGGCAACTGGGTGGTGGGCGTCGCCAAGGCGGGGCGGGAGGAAGGCTGCGACCTGATCGGCCAGAGCGCCATCGTCGCGCCCACCGGCGAGATCGTCGCCATGGCCCAGGGGGTGGGCGACGAGCTGGTCATCGCCGAGTGCGACCTCGACCGCTGCGACGAGATCCGCCGCCAGATCTTCGACTTCGCCCTCCACCGCCAGCCCCAGCATTACGGCCTGATCGCCGCGCCGAAGGCTTAGCAGCAAGGCGTAGCAGCGACGGCTCAGCGCTCGAAGGCGAGGAAGCTGCGCAGCTCGATGCTCTCGCGCGGCGGCGCGGCGGGGTCCTGGTCCGGCAGGGCGAAGGCGCCGTGCGGCGTGTAGCGCGCCCGGCCGTCGTCCAGGCTGTCCCAGCCCTTGATCAGCAGCACTTCGTCGCGCGCCATGCGCGGCGCCCAATACCAGCGATGCGCCGGCGAGAAGGCCAGCTGATAGATCTCGCCCACCCGGTCGGGAAACACCTGGTCGGTCGCCAGCAGGTCCTCCTTCGCGACGCTGCCGGCGTCCGCCAGCGCCAGCGGCGAGCGCAGCACCGGCCCCCGGATCGGCCGCCAGACATTGATCTGCACGATGCGCCCGCCGGCCTCCAGCACCCGATCGACGGTCGCCGCGCCGAGCGCGTCGCGGGCGCGCTTCGGGCCGGAATCGTCGGTGTAATCGACATGCACCCGGCTCGCGGGCGCGCGCGGGCCGTCGGGATTGGCGGCGCCCTTGCCGTCGTCCGAGCGCCGCGTGCTGTCGAACACGGTGGCGATGTCGGCTCCGGTGAGGCGCTTCAGCAGCGCTTCGGTCTCCGGGACATAGGCGCGTTGCAGCGCCTCGTCGTCATGCAGGTCCTCGACCGCCGTCGGCGCGCGATGCAGCTCGAAGCCCGCGCCGTCGAGCGAGAGGGCCGCGCCGCGCATGTCGCGGATCGTCACCGGGCGCCGCTCGGTGCGGAAATGCACGCGCGGCGCGCCGCCGGTCATCGCCGAGCTCTCGAACCAGGGCTTGCCTTCCTGGGGCAGCGTGAAGGTGAGATCGGCGACGACCTCGTTCGTCGGATGGGCGTCGGGCATCGCGGCTCCTTTACGCCGGGCCGGGAAAGGGCGACAGTGGCGGACAACTGGTGGACCGAATTCGACCGGGGGTCAAGAGCGCCGGTCGCGACGGAGGGGAGGAGCCCGGATGCGTCTCGAGGGCAAGACGGTGGTGGTGACGGCGGCGGGACAGGGCATCGGCCGCGCGATCGCGCTCGCGGCCGCGGCGGAAGGCGCGCGCGTCATCGCGACCGACATCGCGCCCGAAAAGCTCGCCGACATGGCCGGGCAGGGCGTCGAGACGGGCTGCCTGGACGTGACCGACGGCGCGGCCGTCGCCGCGTTCGCGGAGCGGACCGGGCGCGTCGATGCGCTCTGCAACGTCGCCGGCTTCGTGCATCACGGCGCCATCCTGGAGGCGAGCGAGGCGGAGCTCGACATGGCCCTCGACCTCAATGTGAAGTCCATGTTCCGCACCATCCGCGCCTTTCTGCCGGAGATGATGGCGGCCGGGCGGGGGTCGATCGTCAACATGGCCTCGGTCGCCTCCAGTCTGAAGGGGGTGCCCTTCCGCGCGGTCTATGGGACCACCAAGGCGGCGGCGATCGGGCTGACCAAGGCGGTGGCGGCGGACGTCATCGCCTCGGGCGTGCGCTGCAACGCGATCGCGCCCGGCACGGTGCAGTCGCCCTCGCTGGACGAGCGCATCGCCGCCTTCGACGATCCCGTGGCGGCGCGCCGGGCCTTCATCGCCCGCCAGCCGCTCGGCCGTCTCGGAACGCCGGAGGAAATCGCCGCGCTCGCCATCCACCTCGCCAGCGACGAGAGCGCCTACACCACCGGCGCCGTCTTCGTCGCCGACGGCGGCATCACCCTCTGAGCCGGCCCCGTCGGCAAGACCGCCGGCGGGCTTCCGCACTTGCCTTGCGGCGCGGGGCGATGGATTGTCCGGGGGCATCCGAGCAGGCGGCTCGCCCGCGCCGCCGGATCCGGTTCCGCAGGGAGTGATCCGGCGATGCGCCTCAGCCGCCGTCTCGTCCGCGCCCATCTGGCCGACCTGTTCCGACTCGCCGCCCCGGTGGTGGTGAGCCGCGCCGGCGTGCTGGCGATGACGGTGGCCGACACGGTGATCGTCGGCCGGCACTCGGCCGAGGAACTGGGATATCTCTCGCTCGGCACGGCGATCTATCTGCCCCTGCTGCTGGTCGTCATGGGGCTGCTGACCGGGACCACGGTGGCCGCCGCCCAGGCCGGCGGGCGCGGCCGGCCGGCGGAATGCGGGGCCGTCTGGCGGCGCGCCCTGCCGGTGGCCCTGGCCGCCGGCGCGGCCGGCCTCGCGCTCGGCTTTTTCGGCCGCGAACTGCTGCTGGCCAGCGGGCAGAGCGAGGACCTGGCGGCGGGCGCGGGGCGGGTGTTCTTCATCCTGGCGCTCGGCTATCCGGCGGGCTTTCTCTTCTTCGCCTCCGCCTTCTTCCTGGAGGGCATCCGCCGGCCCCGCCCGGTGGCCTGGGCGATCGTCGCCGCCAATCTGGTCAACATCCCGGCCGACCTCGTGCTGGTGCACGGGGGCTTCGGCCTGCCGGCGCTCGGCGCGGAAGGCTCGGCCTGGGCCACCAGCGCCATCCGCTGGGCGCTTGCGCTCGCGCTCCTCGCTTATGTCTGGTGGCTTGCCGACCGCCCGCGCTTCGGCATCCGCCAGCGCGCCGAGTGGGCCCCGTCGCGCTGGCGGGTGCAGCGCACGGTCGGCTATGCGGCCGCGGTCGCGATCGGCGTCGAGGTCGCCGCCTTCACCGCGATCCAGCTGTTCGCCGGCTGGCTCGGCGTCATCCCGCTCGCCGCCTATTCGATCGTGCTGAATATCATCGCGGTGGCGTTCATGGTCGCGAACGGCGTCGGCATCGCCACCAGCGTGCGCATCGGCCACGCTTTCGGGCGCGGCGACAAGCAGCGCTGGATCGCGGCCGGCTGGCTCGGCCTCGCGGCCACGGTCACGCTGATGGCGCTCGCCGGCCTCGCCATGGCGCTCTTCGCCCGGCCGCTGGCGGCGATCTACAGTTCGGAGGCGGCGGTGCTGGCGGCGGCCGCCCCGGTGATCGCGCTTGCCGGGCTGCTGCCGGTCTCGGACGGCGGGCAGACGCTGATGGTGAACGCGCTGCGCGGCTGCTCGGACGTGTGGATCCCGACCGCCCTGCAGGCCTGCGCCTTCATCGGCTGCATGATCCCGTTGGCCTACGGGTTCGCCTTCGGCCTCGGATATGGCGTGGCCGGCCTCTATGCGGCGGTCATCCTCGCCACCATGGTCTCGCTCGCGCTTTTATGCGCCCGCTTCGTCATGCTATCGCGGCGGGCGTGAGGCGGCTTTCAAAAACATCGCCGGATCGTCGGAGGGAAACGACATTGACCAATTCGGACCGCATCCTCGAACTGCTGCGCCGGCGGCCGGGTCTGGACGACGACGAGATTTCCCGGCTCTCGGGCGTCGAGCCGCGCCAGCAGGTCAATCAGCTCTGCCGGCGGCTCGAAAAGGAGGGCGTCCTGGAGCGCGTCCGGGGGCATTCCGGCAAGATTGTCAACATCCTGCTCGACGGCGCGCGGCCGACGGTGCGGAAGGCCGAACGGACGCCCGCGCCGCAGTCGGTGGCGGCCCGGCCGGCGGCGCCCGATGTCGGACCCCATGAAGGGACGCTCATCATCCTGCCCTGTTCGGGCAGGAAGTCGGCGGCCGGGGAGTCGGACCGGCCGGGTGGCGGCATCGCCGACTGTCTTCCGAAGGAGCTGGCGGACCGGCTGCGGGCCGCGCGCGCGGGCATGGCCGGCAAGGCGCGCCTCGACGAGACCGCGCGGCTGCCGGCCTGGCGGCGCTATGCCGGCGAACTCTACCGGGCGGCGGGGCCGCAGCTGGGCGCGGCCGTCGCGGCGGGCGCGCATATCCTTATCGTCAGCGGCGGCTATGGCGTCCTTTGCGCCGAGGAGGCGATCGGGACCTATGACGCCCGGTTCGGGCGGGGCGATTGGCCGGCGGGCCTGCTGCAGCAGGTCGTCGCCGCCTATGTCCGGCGTCATGGGCTGAAGCGCATGCGGGCGTTCGTCTCCGCCTCGACCGCCTATCGCGATCTGCTGCAACGCATCGACTGGCGCGCCGCCGGCGTCGAGGACGCGCTTCTGGTCATGCCGCAAGGCGCTCGCGGCGGCGCCATGGTCACGGCGCCGCGAGCCCAGGGAGAGGCCCTGGCGGCGTTCCTTGCCGGCAAGCCGCCGGGAAGGGGCTGGCGGAGTTCCGACGGCCTCGGGCTGGCGTTCGAGCAGCTCGCTCCCACGCCCTCGCGCGGCGCATCCGGACGGCCGGCCGGCGGGCGGAGCGCCGATATCCGACAGTTCTACCGCCTGCTCGACCGGCTGGCGGAGCGGGTGGGCGGCCCGCGCCGGCTCGCCGAATGCCGGGGCGGCATGCGCTGGCCGGCCCGAGGCGTCTATTTCTTCTTCGAGCCGGGCGAGACGCGCTCGGGCGGCGGGCCGAGGGTGGTGCGCATCGGAACCCACGCGCTCCGTGAAGGCGCCCGCAGCACGCTCCGGGGCCGGTTGTGGCAGCATCGCGGCCGGGCCGACGGCGGCAATCATCGCGGTTCGGTCTTTCGCCTGCTGGTTGGCGCGGCGCTCGCCGGTCGGGGGGAAACGCCTCTCCCAGACTCCTGGGGCGTCGGCTCGACAGCCGCCGAAGCCGCGTCGCGGTTCGACCTGGACCGCGACGGGGTCTCGCGGCGGGAGGCCGCCCTGGAGGCGGAGGTCAGCCGATATATCGGCGCCATGCCGTTGCTCTGGCTCGAGGTGGACGACGATCCGGGAGGGCCGGCGCAGCGCGGCCGGATCGAGCGCAACGCCATCGCCCTGCTCAGCGCCTGTCGCGAACCGACCGGCGACCCGCCTTCGCCCGACTGGCTCGGCCGCCACAGCGATCGGGACCGGGTGCGCCGCTCCGGCTTGTGGAACAATCGCCATGTGGACGAGGTTCACGACCCGGCCTTCCTGCTTGAGATGGAGCGCCTGATTGAGCGAGCGACAGCGTAGCGCCGGGCCCGCCGCCCGCCCGTTTCGTCATGCGGGCGCGCCGCGCGGGAGGCATCCGGTGACCCGGATCCTGTCGGGCGGGCAGACCGGGGTGGACCGCGCCGGGCTGGAGGTGGCCCTGGCGCTCGGCCTCGGGGCCGGCGGCTGGTGCCCGCGCGGGCGGCGCGCCGAGGACGGGCGGATACCGGACCGCTACCCGCTTCGGGAAGCGCCGGGCCGGGCCTACTCCGAGCGCACGCGGCTCAATGTGCGCGACAGCGACGCGACGCTGATCCTCTGCCGGGGGCCGCTCGGCGGCGGCACGCTTCTCACCGCCCGGATCGCGCGCGAGCTCGGCCGGCCGCTGCGCATCGCCGATCTCTCGCGCCGCCCGCAGGCGCCCGCCGCGGCCGCCTGGCTCCGACGCCACGGCGTCCGGCGGCTGAATATCGCCGGTCCCCGCGAGAGTCAGGCTCCCGGCGTCGGCGCCGAGGCGGAGCGCTTCCTCCGCCGCCTGCTGGCGCCGTGAACGACGAGGAGGCGTTCGGCGGCAGCGGGCTTTCGCCGCTCAGGCGGGCGCTGATCCTGGCTTCGGTCACGCTCGCCACCACGCTCTACGGCACCACGGTGCTGGTGGTCTCCACCGTGCTGCCGCAGATGCAGGGCTCGCTCTCCGCGACCCAGGACCAGATCGCCTGGGCGATGACCTTCAACATCGTCGCCACCGCCATCGCCACCCCGACCACCGGCTGGCTGAACGCCCGCTTCGGGCGTCGCCAGGTGATGCTCTGGTGCATGGCGATCTTCGGCGTGGCCACTCTCGGCTGCGGCCTCGCCGGCTCGCTGGAGGCCCTGGTGCTGTTCCGCGTCGTGCAGGGCGCGGCCGGCGCGCCGATCACGCCGCTGGCGCAGGCGATCGTCCAGGACATCTACCCCCGCTCCCGGCATGGCGCGGTCATGTCCGCCTTCGGCATGGGCGTGGTGGTGGGGCCGGTGATCGGCCCGGTGCTGGGCGGCTGGCTGACCGACGCCTATGACTGGCGCTGGTCGTTTTTCATGGTGGCGCCGGTGGCGGCCGCCAGCTGGATCGCCATGTGGCTGGCGCTCACCGACGGCGGCAGGCGCGAGCGCGCGCGGCTCGACTGGACCGGCTTCCTGGCGCTCAGCCTCGCTGTGGTGTGCGTGCAGCTGATGATGGACCGGGGCGAGCGCCGCGACTGGTTCCAATCGACCGAGATCGTTCTGGAAGCCTGCCTGGCGGGCCTCGCCTTCTACTTCTTCCTGGCGCACAGCCTGACCGCCCGCCAGCCCTTCCTCAACCTGAAGCTGCTGCTGGACCGCAACTATGCGCTCGGCCTGACGATCGTCGCGATCTACGGCATGCTGAACTTCACGCCGATGGTGATGCTGCCGCCGATGCTGCAGGACCTTGCCGGCTTCCCGAGCGCGGTGGTGGGCGAGCTGGTGGCGGCGCGCGGCGCGGGGGCCATTCTGGGCTTCTTCCTCGCCATCTATGTCGGCAAGCTCGACCCGCGCATCGGCATGAGCGCCGGCTTCGTCATCATGGCGGCGTCGGGCTGGCTGATGATGCAGTTCGACGCCAATGTCTCCTGGTGGGATGTCGCCCTGGTGTCGTGGATGCAGGGCGTGGCGGTCGGCGTCACCTGGGTGCCGCTCACCGTCGCCACCTTCGCCACGCTGGACCGGCGCTATTTCCCCGAGGCCTCCTCGGTCTATCACCTGATGCGCAATCTCGGCTCCAGCTTCTTCATCTCGGTGAGCGTGACGGTGCTGGTGCGCACGAGCGGGGTGAATTACGGGCGTCTCGCGGAGTTCGTCTCGCCCTACAACGAGGCGCTCACGACGATCGACATCGCCGGCGCGGCCGGCCTGGCCGCGCTCGGCGGCGAGGTCGGCCGGCAGGCGGCCATCCTCGGCTATCTGAACGCCTTCACCGCCTACACATGCGTCAGCCTCGCGGCGCTGCCGCTGGTTCTGCTGCTCCGCATCCGCCGGGCCGCCTGAGCGGCGCCTTGCCGCACGCCGCGAGCGTTCATATAGTCCGGTCCATGTCCGAAGCCATAGCGTTCGATACCCACCGCTTCGTCAAGCGCCTGACCGCAAGCAGTTTCACCGAGGAGCAGGCCGAGACGCTCGCCGACGAGCAGATCTCCCTGCTCAACGGCAATCTCGCCACCAAGGCCGATATCCTGGAAGTCGGAGCCGAGATCGAAGCGTTCAAGGCCAACTTGCTCAAATGGATGTTCGCCGGCCCGATCGCCCAGGGCGGCCTGATCGTCGCGCTGGTCAAGCTGCTGTAGCGCCGGTCCCCGCTTCGGGCGTTTCCAGGGTCGATTGATGGATGACTGATTCTCACCACCCGGCGCCCTCCTGCCGCATCGGCCTCGATGTCGGTGGGACGTCGGGGTGACGGCGACGCCGCAGGACCGGGCGCTTTCCTTCGGCTCGGCCACGGTGGCGGATTGGAGCTTCACGCAAGATCAGGCGATAACGGCCTTCACCCTGCCGGCAGCGACCGGCGGCGACGGGGCGCTGAGCTATGCGCTGACGCCGACCCTGCCGGCCGGCCTTGCGCTCGACGCGGTGACCATGAGGTGAGCGGGACGCCGACGGCGGCGCTGGCGGCGACGGGCTATAGGTGGACGGTGATCGATGCGGATGGCGACACGGCGAGCCTCGGCTTCACCATCGAGGTTCTGGCGGGGGCCGGGACGAATGCCGCCCTGCGCCAGGCCTTCGCGCAGAGCCTGGCGGCGCTGGCGGCGAAGACGCTCGGCGGCGCGCAGCAGACCATCGGCAAGCGGCTCGACGCCGCGCCGGGCGCCTCCAGCCTGACGGTGGCCGGGCGGCGGGTCGAGTTCGGCGCGCCGGACGACCGCCACCGGGCGGAGACGCCGGAGGATGTGCGTATCGACTGGGAGACCTTGCGTCGCGACAGCGCCTTCGAGATGGCCTTCGGCGAGGCCGGGAGCGGGCTGGAGATGACGGCCTGGGGCCGAGGCGGGCTGATGCGCTTCGAGGCGGAGCAGGCCGGGATCGACCATCGAAGCCGGATGGAGACGGGCTGGCTCGGCATGGATGCGCGTGTGGGCGACGGCCTCTCCTGGTCGGCGAGCCTCGCTACGGGAGTGCGCGCCGACGGCGCGGCGATGCTGGCCGACGATCTCGACTATGACGAGGCCGGCTTCGGGGCCGACGAGGACCGCATGGCGCTCGAACTGGAAGCCCGCTACGGCTTCCGCCTGCCGGCCGCGCACGGCCTGCTCTCGCCCCTGCTGCGCCTCTCGGAGGAAGAGGGCGTGCGGCGCAAGCTCGAAGCCGGCCTCGCCTTCGAGGCCGCCAGGGGCCGCGTCGATCTGGAACTCACCGGCGGCCACAAGGCGCGCAACGGCTCCGCCGACGACAATCGCCTCCGCCTCGACCTCCGCCTCGGCTTCTGAAGCCGGGGCGGAGCCGCCCGCCCGGGAGCGGCGACCGCGAGTTCCGCAACACCGTGGGCAAGACCGGCGGCGCCTGGAAACTTGCGCCATGGTCCAGAATCGGGTCGCGTCCTTATCTCCTCAAGCAGGACAACGGGATGACGACGGCCCGGTGGGCGGCTACAGTCATCCGGGTCGAATAAGCTGCACCCCGCGAGAGAGCTTTGCCCGATTGCAAACAACTATGCCGACGTCCAACGATGGCGGTGCCCGATAGCGGTTCGCTCAGCATATTATTCACAGGGACACTTGGCCGCAGTTCTCACCTCTGGCCGCGCGCGGGTGCGCTTTGGTTCACCAGTTTCGCTTGCGGTATGCTTACGCTAGCTCTCGCTGCCTTGAGAACACAGAATCGCTTTCGAATTATTATTCAATGAAAAGAGGGCATTATGGATGATTCTCGACGCCCAACACCCTCTTACCGCATCGGGATCGATGTGGGTGGGACTTTCACGGATGCGGTTCTGGCGGGGCCGGGCGGCGGGGCGTTGCATATTGCGAAATCGCCTTCGACGCCGGATGCGCCGGCGGAGGGCTTCTTTGCCGGGGTGGACCGGATGCTGGCGCTTTCCGGCGTGGACCCGGCGGATATCGCCACGCTGTTGCACGGCTCCACCATCGTCACCAACGCCATTCTCGAGGGCAAGGGCGCGCGCACCGGCCTGGTGACGACGGAGGGCTTCCGCCATGTGCTGGAAATCGGCCGGGCCGAGATTCCGCGCGCCGCCAACCTGTTCTCCTGGGTCAAGCCGAAGCGCCCCGTGCCCGCCCGCTACATCTTCGAGGCGGCCGGGCGCATCCGCGTGGACGGCTCGGAGGCGGCCCCGCTCGACGAGGCGGCGGTCGAGGCCGCGGCGGAGGCGATCCGCCGGGCCGGGCTGGAGGCGGTCGCCGTCGTGCTGCTGCACTCCTGGGCCAACGCCGCCCATGAGCGCCGCGCGGGCGATATCCTGCGCGCCCGGCTGCCGGGCGTCGAGGTCTCGCTCTCGGTCGATGTGCTGCCGGTCTTCCGCGAATATGAGCGCAGCGTCGCGACCGCCCTCAACGCCTCGGTGCAGCCGGTGGTGCGCCGCTATATCGCCCGGCTGGTCGAGGGGCTGGGCGAGCGCGCCGTCGCGGCCCCGCTGCTGCTGATGAAGTCCAGCGGCGGCGCCTGCCCGCCGGAAGAGGCCGCGCGCGGGGCGGTGCATCTGGCGCTCTCCGGCCCGGCCGCCGGAGCGGAGGGCGCGGCCTGGCTCGGACGCGCCGCCGGCGTCGACGATCTCTTGACCATCGACATGGGCGGCACCAGCGCCGATGTGGCGCTGATCCGGGACGGGCGGCCCGCCCTCTCGACCTCCGGGCGGATCGGCGACCATCCGCTCGCTTTGCCGATGATCGACATCCACACCATCGGCGCGGGCGGCGGCTCCATCGCCACGGTGACGGAGGAAGGCGCGATCCGGGTCGGGCCGGAGAGCGCCGGCGCCGATCCCGGACCCGCCTGCTACGGCAAGGGCGGCGAACGCCCGACCGTCTCCGACGCCAATCTGCTTCTGGGGCGCATTCCCCCGGCGCTGCTGGACGGCGAGGTTCGCCTCGCGCCCGACGCCGCAGAGGAGGCGATCCGCCGGCATGTCGCGGAGCCGCTCGGCATCGACCCGCTCGCCGCCGCGCGCGGGATCGTCGATCTGGTCAACGCCACCATGACCGGCGCGCTCAAGGTGATGTCGGTCGAGCGCGGCCTCGACCCGCGCGACTTCGCGCTCGCGGCCTTCGGCGGCGCGGGTCCCGTCCACGGGGCGGCGCTGATGCGCGAGCTTCGCGCGGCCCGCCTGCTGGTGCCGCGCTATCCGGGCATTCTCTGCGCCATCGGCCTCTTGACCACCGATCTGCGCTACGACTTCGCCGCCACCCGCCCGCAGCGCGCCGGCGCCTTCGACGCCGCCGCCGCCGAGGCGGTCTTCCAGGAGCTCACGGAAGCGGCCGACCGGCGCCTGGAAGCCAATGGCGTCGCGCCCGAGCGCCGCCGCTTCCGCCGCTCGGCCGACATGCGCTACGAGAAGCAGGGCGTGGAGCTGAACGTGCCCTGCGGCGGCCCCGTGACCGAAGAGGCGCTCGCCACGCTCATCGCCGATTTCCACGCGCTGCACGAGCGGCTCTACACCTTCTCGGAACCCGACGCGCCGGTCGAGATCGTCAATCAGCGCGTGGCGGCCACCGGCCTCATGGACAAGATCGCCCTGCCGGAACTGCCCGCCGCCCCGTCGGAGCGCCCGGAGCCTGCGGGCGAACGCCTCGCCTGCCTGGAGGGCGGCCGGCTGGCCCCCACGCCCACCTATCGCCGCGAGGCGCTCCTGGCCGGGCACCGCATCGAGGGGCCGGCGATCGTCGATCAGCTGGACTCGACGACCGTGCTGCTGCCCGGCCAGACTGCGCTCGCCGACCGCCATGGCAATCTGCAGGTCTCGGAGGGCGATCCGTGATGTCCGAAGCGCCGCCCGACCGCTTCGCGCTGGAACTCATCAAGGGCGCGCTCAACGCCGCGCGCGCGGAGATGGAGGCGCTGATCGCGCGCGCCGCCATGTCGCCCTTCATCCGCGAGAAGAAGGACTATTTCACCGCCTTCCTGAATCGCGACGGCGAGCTGGTGGTTTCCACCTCGCTCACGCTCGCCGGCAATCTCGTCGATGCGATCCTGGAGGAATATCCGGCCGAGACCATGCGGCCGGGCGACCTCTACTGGTACAACGACGCCTATGGAACGGGCGGGGCCGTCAGCCATCTGCCCGACATGGCGTTCGTCATGCCGGTCTTCCATGAGGGCCGGCTGCTCGCCTTCGCCGAGGCGTGGGGCCATCTGTGGGACATCGGCGGCTCGGTGCCGGGCTCGATCAGCCCCCACGCCACCTCCGTCTTCCAGGAAGGCGTGATGATCCCGCCGGTGCGCGTGATCCGCGAGGGCGTCGAGAACCGCGAGGTGGTGCGCATCTTCATGCGCAATTCGCGCTTTCCCGACATGCTGCGGGGCGACCTGCGCGCCATCATGGCCGCCTGCCGTCTGGGGGCGCGGCGGCTCGCGGAATGTGTCGAGCGCCACGGCGCGCCGGCCGTCGAAGCCGCCTTCGAGGCCATGCTGGGCGAAAGCGAGGCGGCGCTGCGCAGCGAGATCGCCGCCCGCATCCCGGACGGCGACCACGCCTTTCGCGACCGCATCGACTCCGACGCCGTGACCGACCGGTCCTATTTCGTCGATCTGGCGCTGCGCAAGCGGGACGGCCGGCTGGAGCTGGACTTCTCCGCCTCGGACCGCCAGGCGGACGGGCCGATCAACTTCCTGATGGACTCCTCCGTGCCCAAATTCATGCTGGGCCTGTGGATGTGCATGGATCGGCCGGGCATCGGCATGAACGGCGGCTTCGAGCGCGCGGTCGAGCGCGTCGTCACCCGGCCCGGCACGCTGGTGGCGCCCCGCTTTCCCGCGCCGCTCGGCCTGCGCTCGCACACCATGATCCGCGTCACCGGCGCGCTGTTCGGCGCGCTCGCCCGCGCGACCGGCGGGCAGGCCTCGGCCGCGCCCTCGGTCTATGTGCTCTACTATCTGCGCGGGCGGAATGCGGACGGGAGCGAGCCGCTCTGCATCGAGGGCCTCTCGGTCGGTTTCGGCGCGCGCACCTTCGCCGACGGCATCGACGCGGTCTATTACGTGGCGCAGGAGAATTATCCCATCGAATTCGCCGAGATGGAGTTCGGCGTCGAGATCGAGGCCTTCGCCATCCACCGCGACAGCGGCGGGGCCGGGCGCTGGCGCGGCGGCTGCGGCATCGTGCGCGACGTGCGCGTGCTGTCGGACGAGGCGAGCTTCGGCATCCGGCTCGACAATTGCCGCCAGCCGGCGTTCGGGGTGCATGGCGGCCTCTCCGGCGCGCCCGGCCGGGTCACCGTCAATCCCGACGGGCCGGCGCCGCGAGACATCGCCACCATGGGCGATGGCGTTAGCCTGGCGAAGGGCGACCTGGTGCGCATCGTCACCCCCGGCGGCGGCGGGTGGGGCGATCCCGCCGACCGGCCGGCGGACGATGTGCTGGCGGATGTGCTGGACGGCTTCGTTTCCGAGGCCGCCGCCGCCCGCGACTACGGCGTCGTGCTCGACGGCGAGCGGGTGGACGCCGACGCCACGCGCGCGCGCCGCGCCGCCATGGCGCGCCCGACGGCGATGTTCCATCGCGGCCGCTATTACGACGCCGACGAGGACCGCAAGCCGCAACCGGCCCGATGACGGACCCGGCCGACGCAATCGCCCAGGGGCTCGGGACGCTCGCGGAGTGGTCCGCCGGGGTCGCCTGGCGCGACCTGCCCGGCCCCGTCCGCCGGCGTCTGGCGGCGATCTTCGCCGACGACCTCGCCGCCATCGTCGCCGCGCGCGACGAGCCGGAGCTGACCGCGCTTATCGAGGGCCTGGCGCGCTCCTCGGGGCCGGCGGAGGCCAGCCTGTTCGACGGCTCCGGCCGCCGGCTGGACCGCTATTCCGCCGCGCTCGCCAATGGCGCCGCCGCCGACTGGTGCGAACTGGACAGCGGCTATCGCCGGGCGGTCTGCCATGCCGGCATCTACTGCCTGCCGGCGCTGCTGGCCGAGGGCGAGGCGACGGGCGCGAGCCTGGAGGCAATGCTGCTCGCCTTCGCCGTCGGCTATGAGAGCGTGTCGCGCATCGCGCGCGCTTTCGAGGACCGGGCGCTCCTGCTGCACCCCCATGGCAGCCTCGCCGCCATCGGCGCGGCCGCCACGGTCGCCGCGCTGCGCCGGCATCCGGCGGATCTGCGGGCCGCCGCCATCTCCACGGCCGCCACCCTGGTCTCGCCGGGGCCGTTCGGCCATGCGGTCGAGGGCGCGCTCGCGCGCAATGTCTGGCCCGGCCTCGGGGCTTCGGCCGGCCTTCGCGCGGTCGATTGGGCGGAACTCGGCGTCGCCGGGTCGCCGGATGCGCTCTGGCGGGTCCATGCCGGCATTTTCGGCGCGACGGCCCGGCCCGAGGCGCTGACCGAGGGCCTCGGGCGCTGCTGGGCGGCGACGGACGCCTATCACAAGCTCCATGCCTGCTGCCAGTATGCCCACGCCGCCGTCGAGGCGTCGCTGGAGATCGCGGCCGCCCTGCCGAAGCCCGCCCGGCCCGAGGATATCCGCGCGATCCGCATCGAGACGCACTGGCGCGCCCGCAAGCTCGACAATCCGCGCCCCGCGACCACGCTGGCGGCCCGCTTCTCGCTGCAGCATGCGCTGGCGACGGTCGCCGCGCACGGCCATGCCGGCGCGGCGGCCTTCGGCGCTCCGACGCTTGCCGACCCGGCGCTCGCCGCCTTGCGCGAGCGCGTCTCGATCGCCGCCTTCGACCCGGAGCCGGACTGGCCGAACGACCGCCCGGCGCGCGTCGCCTGGGAGCTTGCGGACGGGAGCCGGATCGAGCGGACCTGCCTGAGCGCGCGCGGCGGGCCGGACCGGCCGTTCGCCGACGCGGAGCTGCGCGACAAGATCGCCGGCATCCTGGCGGGGCCCTGTCCCGGCATGGTGCGGATAGCCGACGCTCTGCTGGCGCTCGACCCGGCCCTGCTGGCGCGGCCCTGGCGCGACACGCTGGCGGCCGGGCTCGCGGCGGGGCGGATTTGACGCGCCGGGCGGGAGGCGGCAGTCTTCGCTTGCAAAGGGAGGCCCATGGCGGAACTCGACAGGAGGGTGGCGATCGTCACCGGCGGCGCCCGCGGCATCGGGCGCGGCTGCGCGCACGCGCTCGCGGAGCGCGGCCTGGCGGTGGCGCTCGTCGATGTGCTCGCGCCGGAGATGGCCCGCACCCGGGGCGAACTGGAAGGCCTGGGCGCGCCCTGCCTCACCTTCGAGGCCGATGTCGCCGACCATGCCCGCGCCAGGGAGGTCGCCGGCGGCGTGCTCGCGGAATGGGGCCGCATCGATGTGCTGGTCAACAATGCCGGACGGTCGATGGCGACCGGCGTGCTGGAGCTCTCGGAAGAGCAGTGGGACGCCACCATCGATGTCAATCTGAAGAGCTGCTTCAACTACATTCAGGCGGTGGCGCCCGCCATGCTGGCGCGCGAGCATGGGCGCATCGTCTCGATGTCCTCGCTCAACGCCCATTCCGGCGGCGTGACGGCCGCGGTCTCCAAAGTGGCCTACGCCGCCGCCAAGGCCGGCATCATCGGCCTGACGCGGGCGCTCGCCAAGGAACTCGGGCCGCATATCGCGGTCAATTGCGTCTGCCCCGGCCTCATCAAGACCGAACTGACAGAGAAGAACCCGGTGATCGCGACCCGCGAGCCGGAGCTGATCCGGGGCATCGCGCTCAACCGCACCGGCGGCCCGCGCGACGTGGCCGAGCTGGTGGCCTTCCTCGCCACCGTGGAGCCCTGCTTCATCACCGGGCAGGACATCACCATAGACGGCTTCCAATGGAACCGGTGAGGCCGGGGCGCCGCCCCGCCGCGCCGGCAGAGCAACAGGGAGACAATCGAACCATGCTCATTCGCCAGGCATTCCGGCTTTGCCGCATCGCCGCTGCGGCGGCGCTTGCGTTCGGCGCCGCCACGGGAACCGCCGCCGCCGGCGGCAAGTTCGTGTTCGCCAACTCCTCCGCCTACGACACGCTGGACCCGCACGCGGTCTTCGATGTCGGGCGCGTCGCCTCGCGCATCAACCTCTATGACGGGCTGATGCGCTGGTTCGACAACCCGCCGCATCTGGAGCCGTGGCTCGCCGAGAAGGTCGATATCTCGCCGGACGGGCTGACCTACACCTTCACGCTCCGGGACGCCAAATTCCATGACGGCTCGCCGGTGGAAGCCTCCGATGTGGTCTATTCCATCGACCGCATCCTGGCGATGAAGAAGGGCGCCTATTCGCTGTTCGAGGGCACGGTGGCGCCCGGCTCCACCACGGCCCCGGACGCGAAGACGGTGGTCTTCAACCTCTCCAAGCCGTCCGCGATCTTCCTCGCCACGGTGCCGGAAATCCATGTCGTCAACGCCGAGCTGGTGAAGGCCAACGAGGCGGACGGCGATATGGGCACGGCCTGGCTCTCGAAGAACGACGCCGGCTCCGGCTCCTTCCAGCTGAAGCGCTACGACCCGGCGATCGGCTGGCAGGCGACGCGCTTCGAGGACCATTTCTTCGGCTGGGACATGGTCGATAACCCGCTGGACGAAATCGAGTTCCGCACGGTTGTCGAGATCAACTCCCGCGTGCTCGGGCTGATGAACGGCGACTTCCACGGCACCGACGGCTATCTGCCGCAGGACCAGGTGAAGCGCCTGCGCACCAGCGACCATGTCGTGGTGATGGAAGAAGAGTCCATGCGCATCTTCTACTCCATCATCCATAACGGCCGCCCGCCGATGAACGACATCAACTTCCGCAAGGCGCTGAGCTACGCCTTCGACTACGATGGCTTCATCGACAATATCCTGTCGGGATCGGTCGCCCGCAATCCCGTGCCGCTGCCCAACAATATGTGGGGCTCGCCGGCGGATGCCCAGGGCTACACGCTCGACCTCGAAAAGGCGAAGGAGCATCTCGCCATGGTCGAGGGCGATGTCCGGGAGATCACGCTCGGCGCGCTCGCCGGCTACGGCCAGACCGAGCAGGCCGCCGCGCTGCTGCAGAACGGCCTGAACAAGATCGGCGTCAAAACGAAGATCGTCGCCGAAACCTGGCCCGTCGCCTCCGGCAAGATGCGGGACGAGCAGCAGATGTACGACCTGCTGTTCCTGTGGAAATCTACCTACTACGCCGACCCGAACAACTGGCTCGGCGAGATGTATGCCTGCGAGCAGATCGGCGCCCGCAACAACAGCTGGTACTGCAATGAGGAGGTGGACAAGCTGCTGTCCGAAGCGCGCGTTTCGACCGACCAGAACCTGCGCCGGGCCAATTACGAAAAGGCCAACCGCCTGCTGATGGAGGATGCCGCCGGCATCTTCGTCTATAACACCAAGTGGTTCGGCCCGTTCAACAAGAACGCCAGCGGCATCCGCTTCTCGCCCATCGGCAACGGCCAGGAGATGCGCTGGGTCTCCATGAAGTAGCCGGGCCCGCAAACCACCCTCGCGAGCGGCCGTTCCGCCCCGGCGGAGCGGCCCTCGCGGCGGACGCCGCCGCCTGCCGATGCGCGAACTCGTCCTCACGCTCAACCGCCTGCTCTGGCTGGTCCCCACCCTGCTCGGGCTGCTGGCGATCACCTTCACCATCAGCCATGTCATCCCGGCCGATCCGATCGCCTTCATCGCCGGCGACAATGCGAGCGCCGAGCAGATCGCCGCGCTCAAGGCCAAGTTCGGGGTGGACAAGCCCATCCCGGTGCAGCTGTGGAACTATGTGCTGGGCGTCGTCCAGGGCGATTTCGGCGTCAGCCTCTACACGCAGCGCCCGATCGCCGACGACCTGGTCTCCCGCCTGCCGGCCACGCTGGAGCTGGCCTTCGTCAGCATCCTGCTCTCGGCCGTCATCGGCATCCCGCTCGGCGTGCTGGCGGCGGTGGACCGCAATTCCTGGCTCGACCATGCGCTGCGCGTCTTTACCGTGTCCGGCCTCGCCATCGCCGCCTTCTGGCTGGCGATCCTCTTCCAGCTGCTGTTCGCGATGGAGTGGGGGGTGACGCCGCTCCAGGGCCGGATCGACGGCTGGGGTCCCGATCCGGTCACCGGCTTCTTCCTGATCGACTCGGCCTGGGCGGGCGACTGGGAGGCCTTCCGCTCGGCCGCCCATCACATGGTGCTGCCGGCGGTCACGCTCGCCTTCCCCGCCATGGCCACGGTGATGCGCTTCACCCGCGCCGGCGTGCTCGACGCCATCAACTCCAACTATGTCGATTACCAGCACGCCATGGGCGTGCCGCGCCGGGTGGTCATCTGGCGCTATGTGCTGCGCAACGCGCTCATCGGCACGGTGACGCAGCTCGGCCTGATCTTCGGCAATCTGATCGCCAATGCGGTGGTGGTGGAGGCGGTGTTCGACTGGCCGGGCCTCGGGCTCTACGCCGTCAACTCGATCCTGCAATCCGACTACAACGCCATCATGGGCTTCACCCTCATCATGGGCGCGGTGTTCATCATCGCCAACCTGCTGGTCGATATCACGCACGGCCTGATCGACCCGCGCGAGGCCGGCTGATGGAAACCGCCCGCTTCCTGTTGCGCAAGCTCGCCGCCGACCGCACGGCGGCGCTGGGCGCGCTGCTCATCCTGCTGCTGATCGTGGTCGCGATCGCCGCGCCGGTGCTCTCCACCCACCCCCAGGACATCTCCGAGTTCAACCCGCCGGGCCGCCTGCAGCCGCCCTCGGCGGAGCATTTCTTCGGCACCGACCGCATGGGCTCGGACGTCTATTCGCGCATCCTGTTCGGCGCGCGCATCACCATCGCGATTGCAGTCATCGCCATCGGCGTCAGCGTGCTCATCGGCGTGCCCGTCGGCCTCATCGCCGGCTATTACCGCAACTGGGTCTCGGATGCGCTGATGCGCGTTTCCGACATCTTCCTCGCCGTGCCGCAGATCGTGCTCGCCATCGCCATCGCGCAGACGCTCGGGCCGTCCATCGAGAATGTCATCCTGGCGCTCTCCGCCACCTACTGGCCCTTCTGGGCCCGACTGGTCTATGCGGAAACCCGCTCGGCGCTCAACGAGACCTATGTCGAGGCCTCGGTCGCGCTCGGCGCCTCGCCCGGGCGGGTCATGCTGCTGCACGTGCTGCCCAACATCTCCTCCTCGCTGATCGTGCGCACCACCATCGGCATGGGCGGCACCATCCTGACCGCCGCGACGCTCGGCTTCCTCGGCCTCGGCCCGCCCGCGCCCTCGCCGGAATGGGGGCGGACGATCGCCGAATCGCGCGAATTCCTGCCCGAGGCCTGGTGGTACGCCACCGCGCCCGGCCTCGCCATCTTCCTGGTCGTCATGGGCTTCAACCTTTTCGGCGACGGGCTGCGCGATATTCTCGACCCCCGCACCCGGCGGTCCTCCGATGGATGAGCTGCTGACCGTGACCGGCCTGGAGGTCGGCTTCCAGACCGACCGGGGCCTGGCCCAAGTGCTCGACCGGGTGAATTTCCATGTCGGGCGCGGCGAGATCGTGGGGCTGGTGGGCGAGTCCGGCTGCGGCAAGACGACGCTCGCGCGCGCCATTCTGGGCGTGCTGCCGGCCAATTCGGCGCGCATCTCCGCCGGCGCCATCGCTTTCGACGGGCGCGACCTGCTGACCGAGGATCCGGAGGTGCTGGCGACGGAAGTCCGGGGTCGGCAGATCACCTTCGTGCCGCAGGACCCGTTCTCCTCCTTCAACCCCGTCTTCACCATCGGCGCCCAGATCGACGAGCTGATGAAGTGGAAGTCGCCGGAGATCGACGCCCGCGCCCGCTCCCGGCGCTATCCGCGCGCCCGCCGCCGGGCCGACCGCGACCGCGCGCTCGACCTTTTGCGCACCGTCCAGCTGCCCGATCCCGAAGGCATCCTGAAGAAATATCCCCACGAGGTCTCCGGTGGACAGCGCCAGCGGCTGATGATCGCCATGGCGCTGCTGCCGGCCCCGCAGCTGATCATCGCCGACGAGCCGACCACGGCGCTCGACGTCACCATCCAGGCCCAGATTCTGAAGCTGCTGAAGCGGCTTGCCGCCGAGCGCGGCGTCTCGGTGCTCTACACCACGCACGATCTCGGCACGGCCTGGGAGATCTGCGACCGCATCACCGTCATGTATGCCGGCCAGGAGGTCGAGAGCGCGCCCTCGGACGACTTCTTCGCCGCTCCGCGCCACCCCTATACACGGCGCCTGCTGGACTCGCTGCCCTCGCGCGAGCATGGCATCAGCGGCATTCCCGGCCAGATTCCGGCGCTGATCGACCCGCCGACGGGCTGCCGCTTCCACCCCCGCTGCGCCGAGGCGAGCCTGCTCTGCCCCGCCTCGCGCCCGGAGGTCTCGGCGGCGGGGCCGGGCCATCTGGTCCGCTGCCACCATCCGCTCGCCGCGCTCCGCGAGGCGGCGTCATGACGGCAACCGACCGCGACCTGCTGCGCCTCGAGGGGCTGCAGAAATATTTCCCGATCCGCAATGTCTGGAAGCGGCGCATCGGCTGGCTGAAGGCGGTGGACGATGTCTCGCTCACGGTCGAGAAGGGCGAAATTCTCGGCATTGTCGGCGAGTCGGGCTGCGGCAAGTCCACCCTCGGCAAGACGGTGATGGGCATCCACCGCCCGACCGGCGGGCGGATCGTCTTCGAGGGCAACGACATCACCGACCTCAAGCCGCACCAGTCGCGGGAGTTGCGCCGCGAGCTGCAATACACCTATCAGGACCCCGGCGCCTCGCTGGACCCGCGCTGGAAGATCGGGCGCGCGCTGGACGAGCCGCTGGTGATCCACACCGGCCTCGACGCCGCCGCGCGCCGCCAGAGGGTGCGCGACATCCTGGAGGCGGTCGGCCTGCCGGAAAGCCATCTCGACCTCTATCCGCACGAGATTTCCGGCGGCCAGCAGCGCCGCGTCGGCCTCGCCCGCATCCTCACCCTGCAACCCAGCCTGGTGGTGCTGGACGAGCCGACCTCCGGGCTGGACGTCTCCGTCCAGGCGACGGTGCTCAACCTCTTTCTCGACCTGCAGAAGCGCTTCGACCTGACCTACATGTTCATCTCGCACGACCTCAGCGTCGTGCGCATGATCTGCGACCGGGTGGCCGTCATGTATCTCGGCAAGCTGGTGGAGCTGGGCGCGACGGAGCGGCTGTTCCAGGCGCCCCGCCACCCCTACACCCGCTCGCTGCTCGCGGCGATTCCCGAGATCGGCAAGCAGCGCATCACCGACAGCTTCTGGCTGGAGGGCGAGCCGCCCGACCCCGGCAATCTGCCCTCCGGCTGCCGCTTCCGCACGCGCTGCCCGCTGGCCGCGCCGGACTGCGCCGGCGAGGCGCCGACGCTGGTCGAGCATCTGCCGGGCCACGCCGACGCCTGCCTGTTCTCGGACCGCGCCGTCCCCGGCGCCTGACGCGCCGGCGGACGGACGGGCTTACAGCCCGGCTTGCTCCTTGCAGTAGCCGGCCACGTCGCGATGGGTCGCGAACCACACGCCCGGCCGGCTGCGGATATGCTGCACCAGCTCGTCCAGCACCTGGATGCGCGAACGGTGGCCGATGAAATGCGGGTGCATGGTCAGCAGAAACAGCCCGCCTTCCTCATAGGCGCCGTCGAATTCCCGCCGGAACACCTCCAGCACGCCGCCCGGCGGCGTGTAGGGGCGCAGGCCCGAGAAGCGGTCCATCGACCAGTAGGGCGCGTCGTCGCGGATCCACTCCACCGGCAGTTCCACCACGCCGGTCGGCTCATTGTCCTCCAGCAGCTCATAGGGTTCGTCGTCGGCCATGAGCGAGGAATCGTAGAGCAGGCCCATCTCGCGCGTGATGGCGAGCGTGTGCTCGGAGAAGTCCCAGGAGGGCGTGCGGATGCCGACCGGGCGCACGCCGCAAATTTCCTCCAGCTTGTCGGCCGCGCGCAGCTGCAGGTCGCGCTCGACCTCGGGCGGCAGCGCGGAGTTGAGTTCGTGAATCCACGAGTGGATGCCGATCTCATGCCCTTCGGCGACGACCCGGCGCTGCTCGTCGGGATGCAGCATGGCGATCACCGCCGGCACGAAGAAGCTCGCCGGGACGCTATAGCGCTCCAGCAGCTTCAGGATGCGGGGCATGGCGGCTCGCGCGCCATACTGGCCCTGGCTCAGCTTGCCGGGCGAGCTCTGAGCCCAGCGCAGGGTCTGCGTCTCATGGTCGGAATCGAAGGAGAGCGCCACGGCGCATCGCGCCCCGCCCGGCCAGGTCGCCGGCTTGAGCGAGCGCCCGGCCCGGACCTTCTCGACGATCGGGCGCCAGTCGGCCTCCTCCCACCTCCAGGCTTCGGGCTGGTCCGGCACGCCGGTTCCCCTGTGCTTGCTCATGGGCGCGTCTCCTTGGCGCTGCGGGTCGCGGGGCAGCATAGCACCCTGCCCCGCCGGCGAGGCGGCGGCCCTTGGGGCGGCCGGCGGATTTGCGATATGAAGCGCCGGAAGCGCGCGGAGCGACGAGGGAGCCGGTCTTGCTCAGAGGAATCCACACGGCGCTGGTGACGCCGTTCGACGCCGATCTCGCCTTCGACGAGGCCGCCATGCGCCAGAGCGTGCGCTTCCAGCTGGAGGCCGGCGCGGCCGGGCTCTGCGCGCTCGGCGGCACTGGCGAGCCGCTCTCGCTCGCGCTGGAGGAGCATTTCCGCGTCGTCGATGCGGTGGTCGAGGAAGCCGCCGGCCGCGCGCCGGTCACGGTCGGCTGCCTGCTCGGCGGACAGGCCGATGCGGTCGCGGTCGCGCGCCATGCCGAGGCCGCGGGCGCCGATGGCGTCATGGTCGCGCCGCCCGGCTTCTACGGCGTGCGGCCGTTCGACATCGAGCGCCATTTCGCCGCCGTGGCGGAGGCCTGCGCGCTGCCGATCATGATCTTCCACACGCCCGGCCGCAGCGGCGTGCGGCTCGACGCCGACGCGCTGCTGGCGCTCATCCACGCCGTGCCGGCGATCCGCAGCATCAAGGAGGCGTCGGGCGACGTGACGCTCGCCGGCGAGGTCATGCGGGGCGCGCCGGAGGGCTTCGCCTTCATGCAGGGCCTCGACGAGCTGCTGCTGCCGTCGCTGGCGCTGGGGGCGGCCGGCGGCGTCGTCTCGCTCGGCGAGCTCCTGCCCCGGAGCCTGCGGGCGCTGTTCGACTGTGCGAAGGCGGGCGACCCGGAGCGCGCGCGCCAGATCCAGCTCGACCTGCTGCCGCTCTGCCGCCGCATCTATTCCGAGCCCAATCCGGGGCCGCTCAAATTTGCGCTGGAGGTCGCCGGTCGCCCGGCCGGCCCCTGCCGCCCGCCGATCTACGGTCCGCGCGACGCCACCCGCGCGGCGCTCCGGGAGTTGCTGCCGCCCCTGCTGCGGGCGGAGACGAGATGACGCGCCCGGTCATCTTCATCCCCGAACCCTTCCCGCCCAAGGCGCTGGCGGCCGTGCCCGCCGACTTCCGGATCGTCGAGGGCAAGGCCGGGCGCGCCCTGAGCGAGGACGAACTGATCCGGGCGCTGGAGGGCGTCGCGGCGCTCGCCGTCACCTCGCGCGAGCAGGTGACCGCACGGGTGATCGAGCAGGCGCCGGCGCTCCGGGTGATCGGCAAGTCGGGCGCGAGGCCCGCCAATGTCGATCTCGAGGCGGCGCGGCGGCGGGGCGTCGCGGTCGTCTGGAGTCCGGGGGCGAATGCGGCGAGCGTCGCGGAGATGACGCTCGCGCTGATGTTGCAGCTGGTGAAGCGCCTGCCGGAACTCACCGGCCGGCTGCGGGCGGGCGGCTGGCGCGGCTACGACCTGCTCGGCCGGGAGCTCGCCGCCATGACGGTGGGCCTGGTGGGCCTCGGCCATGTCGGGCGGGCCGTCGCCCGCCTGCTCGCCGCGACCGGCGCGCGCGCGATCGGCTTCGACCCCGCTCTCGCCGCCGGCGAGGCCGCCCGGCTCGGGATCGAGCCTTGCGCGCTCGATGCGCTGTTCGCCACCGCCGACCTCGTCTCGCTGCATTGCGAGCTGAACGAGGCGACGCGCGGGATCGTCAACCGCGAGGCGCTTGCGGCGATGAAGCCCGGCGCGCTGCTGGTCAACACGGCGCGCGGCGCGCTGGTGGAAACCGACGCCCTGCTCGCCGCGCTGGAGAGCGGCAGGCTCGCCGCGGCCGCCCTGGACGTCTTCCCGGAAGAGCCGCCGCCGCGAGACCACCCCCTTCTCGCCCACCCCCGCATCCTCGCCACCCCCCACAGCGCCGCCTTCACCGAAGAAGCCATCCACCGCGAAACCCGCCAGGTGCTCGAAGAGATCGTAAACACCCTCTCCGGCCGCCCGCCCCGGCATATGGGCTGAAGGCGGTAGCACGGGGCGGGTCGCCGGGAGGGCGCGGTTGAGTAGTACCAGCGCAACCGCCGCGCAGGGATCGGCGTTCAGACAGGGCGGCGTCTGCGGGACGGCCGGCGGGGAGCCCTCCCGGTCAACTCTCGCGGGCTGCTCAGACCTGCTCCAGACGCGCCAGTGCGCGGTCGTCGGCGGGGAGGCCGATGCGGAGGCGGTTCGGCAGGTCGGGGAAGTCGCGCACCCAGAGGCCCTGGCGGGCGAAGCGGGCCGCGCCGCCTTCGCTGGCCGCGAAGCGGAACAGCGGGGTTCCGCCCAGCACCTCGAAGCCGCGCGCGACCAGCATTTCGTCGAGGCGGTGTGCGGCCTCGGCCAGGCGGGGGCGCATGGATGCCGCCCAGTCGCTGTCGCAAAGCGCGCGCGCGCCCAGCTCCAGCGCCGGGCCGGACACCGCCCAGGGGCCGAGCCGCCGGTCGAGCGCTTCCAGCAGCCGGGCCGGGCCGAGCGCGAAGCCGAGCCGGAGGCCGGCCAGACCCCAGAACTTGCCGAAGGAGCGCAGCGCCAGCACCTCGCCATGACCCGCGAGCGAGAGGTCCGGCAGCGGGTCGGCGAAGGACTCGTCCACCACCAGCAGCCCGCAATCGAGGCCGAGCAAGGCCTCGGGCGGCCACCGCCGCCCGTCGGGATTGTTGGGGTTGGTCACCACCAGCACCTTCGCCGGCTCCGGCTCCGGGGCGAGGCGCACGCGGTGGCCGGCGGCGCGCCAGGCCGGCGCATGCCCGCCATAGGTGGGTGACACCACCGCGACTTCGCCCGGCGGCAGGCAGAACGGCAGATGGCGGATCGCCGCCTCGGCTCCCGGCACCGGCAGCGCGCGCGCCGCGCCGAAGGCCGCGCGCGCCGCTTCCGCCGCCGCGTCGCGCGCCGCCCTCGACGGCAGCCGGGTCAGCGCGTCGGCCGGCAGCGGGGGAAGCGGATCGGGCCAGGGCCAGGGCCAGGGATTGACGCCGGTCGAGAGGTCGATCCAGCCACCCGCCGGCTCGCCGAAGCGCGCCCGCGCATCGCCCAGATCGCCGCCATGGCGGAGCGTCACGCGGCGGCGAGCGCGCGCTCGACGAAGTCCAGCCGGTCCTGGCCCCAGAACAGCTCGCCGTCCACGACATAGCTCGGAATGCCGAACACGCCCCGCGCCAGCGCCTCGTCGGTATTGGCTCCGAAGCGCTCCAGCGTTTCGGTGTCGTCCGCCGCGCGCAGCAAGATGTCGCCCGGCAGGCCGCATTCCTCGCAGATGGCGGCCAGCACCGCCTTGTCGGCGATGTCCCGGTCCTCGGCCCAGACGGCGCGCGGCAGCGCCAGCACCAGCCGCCCGACATCGGCCCCGAAGCGGTCCGCCGCCACCACGATGCGGGCCGCCAGATGCTGCGAGACCGGATAGTGGGCCGGTTCCGCATTGAGCGGCAGGCCGTAAAATTCCGCCCAGCGGGCCATTTCGCGCTTGCCGTAGGCGCGATGCGCCTCGGAGCGCTCCGGCGGGTCGTCCATGCCGATCAGGCGCAGCATCATCTCGCGCAGATCGACCGGGACATAGGCGATGCGCGCCTCGCGCCGGGCGGCGATCTCCTCCAGCCGCGCCTGGGCGAGATAGACCCAGGGCGAGTTCAGGCAGAAATAATATTCGAGCGTCTTGCCGGCCACGGGTCTCACGCCTCTTCCGGCAGCGGGATCGGCGCCGTCTCGCCGGCGAGCGCGCGGGCGAGGAAGTCCAGCCGGTCCTGGCCCCAGAACGGCTCGCCCCGCCAGACATAGGTCGGCGCGCCGAACACGCCGGCGGCCTTGGCGCGCTCGGTCTGGCTGCGGTAGCGCTCCTGCGCCGGGGCGCCCGCGGCCGCCGCCAGCAGGCCCGCGCCGTCGAAGCCGGCGGCGTCGGCGATGGCGGCGAGGTCGGCGTCGTCGCCGAGATTGCGATCCTCGACCCACACGCCGCGCATCAGCGCGCCCGCCAGCGCCGGCGCATCCAGCTCCGCCATGGCGGCGGCGACCACCATGCAATTGGCCTTGTCCACGGGCGCGGGGAAATATTTCGGATGCAGGTTGAGCTCGGCGCCCCGCCGGGCGCGCCAGCGCTGCAGCTCCACCAGCCGATAGGCCCGGCGCTGCGGCGCGCGCCTCGGCAGCGGCAGGCCGCCCGAGACCTCGAACACATTGGAGAGATCGACCGGCAGGATCTCCACCGCGACCCCGTGCCGGCGGCAGAGCGCCAGCGCTTCCTCATGGCCGAGCCAGGTCCAGGGCGAGGTCATGGTGCAGTAATAGGCGAGCGTCTTGTCCGGCATGAGAGCGTGCTCCGGGCTTCAGGCGAGGATGCGGGCGAGCCAGGCGGCGCCGTCGGCAAGGCAGCGCTCGGCCCTGGAAACCGAGGCGGCGGCGCGCAGAAAACCGTGCGTGACGCCGGCATAGAGGGCGTATTCGGTATCGACGCCGGCGCGCTTGGCCTTCTCGGCGAGCGCCAGACTCTCGTCGGCCAGCACATCGAGCTCGGCCGCGGCGATGCGCAGCGGCGGCAGGCCGGCGAGTTCGGCGCGCAGGGGCGCGGCCAGGGGATGCGTCAACTGGTCCGGCGTGCGCACATAATTGTTCCAGAAGAAGCGCATCAGCCGCGTCGAGAGATAGAGGTCTCCGCCGCCATAGAGCCGGTAGCTCTCGCGCTCGAAATCGCTGTCGAAGACGCCGTAATTCAGCAGCGCGCCCCTGAGCCAGTCCTCGCCCTCCTCGCGCAGGATCAGCGCGGCGGCGAGCGCCAGATTGCCGCCGGCGGAATCGCCGCCGACCGCGATGCGCTCGGGGTCGAGGCCCCACTCGCCGGCGCGGGCGCGCACGGCCTTCAGCACCGCCACGCATTCGTGCAGCGCCTGGGGAAACTTGTATTCCGGCGAGAGCGAATAGTCCGGCGCGATCACCGCCGCGCCGGCGCGGGCGGCGTATTCGCGCGCCGTGCGGTCGCCGGTGTAGATGGTGTTCCAGGTCCAGCCGCCGCCATGCAGCAGCACGAAGACCGGCAGCGGCCCCGGCGCGTCGGGAATGTTGAAGCGCGCCAGGATGTAGCGCCCCGGCCCCTCCAGCGCCCGGTCCTCCGCCTCGCGCATGGCCGGGCCGCCGGCGGCGTAGCCGATGCGCCCGGCCTCCATCGCCCGGCGCAGCACCGGAACCGGCGTCTCCAGCGGGTCGAGCTCCTGCGTCGCGGTGTCGGTGGTCGCGTCGAGGAAGGCCCGCATCTCCGGGTCCATCGGCGCGCGCTGGCGGGGCGCGGTCATCGCGCCGCCTCCGGTTCGACAATCGGCGCTGCCCGTGTCATGGTCGCCGCTCCTTCCCGCTGACGGCGCCAGTCTGTTCGCAAACCGCGCCGCGTTCAAGGACACGCGCAAGCTCCCATGACGCCCGACCTCTTCGTCTATATCGATGTGAAGAGCCCCTACGCCTATCTCGCCATGCAGCCGACGCGGGCGCTGGCGGCGGAATTCGGCATCGCGCCGGTCTGGCGGCCCTACACGCTGGAGATTCCGGATTTTCTGGGCGCGGTCGAGACGCGCAACGAGCATCAGTGGCGCCGGGTGCGCTACAGCTATATGGACGCGCGGCGGATCGCCAACCGCTTCGGGCTGATCGTGCGCGGGCCGCAGAAGATCTTCGATTCCAGCCTCGCCCATATCGGCATGTTGCTGGCCCAGGACCATGGCTGCTTCGAGGGCTATATCGACCGGGTGTTCGAGCGCTTCTGGAAGCGCGAGCTCGACATCGAGGATGCGGGCGCGCTCGCCGCCGTGCTGGAGGAGACCGGCGCGCCGGGGGCGGGGCTGGCCGAGTGGGCGGCGGGCGAGGGCCGGGCGCGCCATGACGCGCTCTGCCGCGAGGCGGAGGCGGACGGCGTGTTCGGCGTGCCGAGCTATCTCTTCCAGGGCGAGCTGTTCTGGGGCGGCGACCGGCTGGATGTGCTGCGCGAGCGGATCGCGGAGGCCGTCTCGCCTTGATCGACCTCTGGATCCCGATCACGATCGCCGCCGCCTTCTGCCAGAATCTGCGCAGCGCCGTTCAGAAGCACCTGAAGGGCCAGCTGTCGGACACCGGCGCCACCTTCTCGCGCTTCGGCTACGGCTTTCCCGTGGCGCTGGTCTATGTGCTGGCGCTGCATTACGGCGCGGGCTTCGACTGGCCGGCGCCGGGGGCGGCGTTCTTCATCTACGGCGCCATCGGCGGGCTCGCGCAGATCGGCGCGACCTTCCTGCTGGTCTGGCTGTTCTCCTTCCGCGACTTCGCCGTCGGCACCACCTATTCCAAGACGGAGACGGTGCAGGCGGCGCTCTTCGGCGTCGTCATTCTGGGCGACGGCGTCGGGCCGGCGGCGGCGGCGGCGATCTTCATCAGCCTGATCGGCGTGATGCTGCTCTCGACCGCCAAGAGCGAGCTCGACTGGCGCCGGCTCTTCTTCGCCTGGACCGAGCGGGTGGCGCTGTTCGGCATCCTGTCGGGCACGCTGTTCGGCGTCTCGGCCGTGGCCTATCGGGCGGCTTCGCTCTCGCTCGGCGATCCGGCGGACCCGGACGGGCCGGGCTTCCTGATGCAGGCCGGCTTCACGCTCGCCTGCGTTACGTTTGCGCAGACGGTCGGCATGGCGCTCTGGATGCGCTGGCGGGAGCCGGGGCAGTTGGGCCAGGTGCTGCGCTGCTGGCGCTGGGCCGGGCTGGCGGGGCTGGCGGGCGCGGTGGCCTCCATCGGCTGGTTCACCGCCATGACCATTCAGAACGCCGCCTATGTGCGCGCGCTCGGCCAGATCGAGCTGGTGTTCACCTTCGCCGCCGGCGTCTTCATTTTCAAGGAAAAAAGCTCCCGCCTGGAGCTCGCCGGCATCGCGCTGGTCGTCGCCGGCATCCTCATCCTGGTCACCGACTGACCGGCCCCGCGCCCCCCGCTCACGACGGGCGGCGCGCGTGGATCAGGCGGGTCATGCCGGGGACCATCTCCTCGTCGCGGGGCTCGGTGAAGCCCACCTCGCGCATCCGGCGCGTCAGCCAGCCGGGGGTGACCGAGCGCGCATCCGGCGTGAAGGCCATGTGCTGCAGCTGCCAGAGCGCCGCCATGGGCGGGCCGGTGCGGTCGTCCTCCACCATGAAGTCGTGCACGATGAAATGTCCGCCGGGGGAGAGGCAGTCATAGGCCTGCTGCACCATGCGCGGCAGTTCCGAGCCGGGCACGCCGCTGAACAGATAGGACATCAGGATGGCGTCCTGTTCCGTCGGCCACTCGGTGGTCAGCGCATTGGCGGGGATGTAGCGCACCCGGTCCACCATGCCGGCCTCGGTGATGAAGCGCCAGCCGATCTCCGCCACATTGGGGAAGTCGATGATGGTCGAGACCAGATCGGGGAAGGTTTCCAGCAGGCGGATGGTCATCGCGCCGGTGCCGCCGCCGACATCCAGCAGATTGTGGCAGCCGCCGAGGTCGATCAGCCGCGCCAGCGTGCGACCGGGGCCGAGCGAGCCGGCGTGCTGCGCCTCGCTGTAGAGCACCGCCTGCTCGGGGTCCGACATCCAGTGCTGATAGCTGTCCACCGCCTCGGGATCGAGCGAGCCGTCCATCACCTCGTTCAGCTGGGTGAGGAAGGGATACATCTGCCGGTCGATCTGATAGCGAAGATAGTCGCCGAAATCGTACCGGGCGCCGCGCACCAGAAAGGCCGCAGCCCCCGGCGCGTTGCTGTAGGTCTCGTCCTCGCGGTCCACCAGCCCGACTGCGGTGAGCGCGGTCATCAGCGTGGTGATGCGGTTGACCGGCACCTCGGTCAGCCCGGCGAGCGCGCCGGCGGTCTTCGGCCCGTCGGCCAGTTGCGTGAACACATCCACATGCAGGCCCGCGAACAAGGCCTTCGAGGCCATGAAGCCGAACGCCAGCCGGGACACATCCTCGGCCGTTTCGACCAGACGCATCGTCATCGCAAAAAACTCCTCGAATTCCGATATTTCATGCGCTTCGCGAGTATCGCATTCGGACCTGGCGGTTTCAAGGACAGGCGAATAGTTGCCTTATCTCAAGTATTTGGAAGAATATCGATTGGTGAATACTTTGATTTGTCTTGAATGCGCGCTCCGATGACTACGACCCTCCGCGATCCGGCCTCCGGCGCGCGCCATGGGTGCGCAGAAGCGCCGCAGTCAGCAGCAGCAGCGCGCCCAACTGGTGCAGCACGGCGAGGCCGAGCGGCGTGACCGCGAGCAGCGTCGCGACGCCGAGCGTCGCCTGGCCCCAGACCGCCGCCAGCAGGCCGTGCTCGGCCGGCTCCGCGCGCCGCCCGCCGGCCCGGAGCCAGGCGACGCTCACCGCCGCGACGCTGGCCAGCGCGAGCAGCCGGTGGTGGAGCTGGGCCGCCGCCGGGTTCTCCAGCGCATCCGTGAGCCAGCCCTCGCCGCTGCGATAGTCGGACGGCCAGAGCCCGCCCTCCATCAGCGGGAAGCTGTTATGGATCAGCCCGCCATGATTGCCGGCCACCAGCGCGCCGCTCGCCATGGTGAGCGCCAGCAGCGCGAGCAGGCCCCAGGCGCCGGCGGAGACGGCGCGCGGGCGCGGGGCGAGGCGGTCCAGCACCAGCCAGACCAGCAGCGCGAAGATCAGCAGCGCCATCCCCAGATGCACGGTGAGCCGGAGCGCGCTCACATCCGGGCGGTCCACCAGGCCGCTCTTCACCATCCACCAGCCGATCAGCCCCTGCGCGCCGCCGAGCGCCAGCAGGAGCAGCAGGCGCGGGCGCGCCGGCCGGTCGATCCGGCCCCGCAGCCAGAAGTAGATGAGCGGCAGGATGAAGAAGACGCCGAGCAGCCGCCCCCAGACGCGGTGGATATATTCCCACCAGAAGATCTGCCGGAAGCCGGCCAAATCGATGGCGAAATTGACCTGGCGATATTCCGGCGTCTCGCGATAGAGCGCGAACAGGCGCTGCCATTCGGCCTCCGAGAGCGGCGGCAGCCAGCCGATCAGCGGGCGCCACTCCACCATGGAGAGGCCGGACTCGGTGAGGCGGGTGACGCCGCCGATGAGCACCATCGCCGCCACGGCGAGCGCCATGAGGGCGAGCCAGAGCGTGACGGCGGGATGCGGGGCCGCTTGCCGGTCGGACATGAAGCGCCTAGTTAGAGAGGCTTGCCGCCGCCGGCAATGTCGGGCGGCGTTCCGCCGCGCGAAACGATCCCCCGCCTTGTCCGAGATGTCCGACCTCGCCCTCGCCCACGGCCTCGCCTTCGAGGACCTTTATCGCCGCAGCGGCCTCGCGCGCCTCGATGCGCTCTTTCTTGCCGGCCTCGATGCGCCGCTCCGCGAGCGGCTGGAGGCGGCGCGCGCGCTCCGCGCCTCGGGCGAAGGGCGGGAAGCTAAAGCGGACTCCGACCTCATCCTGGCGCTCGCGCCGAAGCTGGAGGCCTTCCTGGCGGCGCTGTTCGGCGTCGAGGCGGAGGTCCGGGCGCTCGCAGGGCGGCACACGGCGCTCGCGCCCGTCTATCGCTGCAAGCGGCTCTTCGTGCAGCGCCGCGCCGCGCGCGCAGTGCGCCCGGCGGAAGCCGCCACGCTGGACGGCGCGGCGGTGGAGGCCGCGCTCGGCGCCCATATGCCGCTGCCGGTCGCGGAGGAGGTCTTCGCCGAGCGCGTGATGGGCTGGCTCGCCGACGAGGCCGCCTCGGCCGAGGCGCTGGAGGCGGCGGCGCGCTATGCGGCCTGGGCGCTCCACCACCCGGAAGGCCGACAGCGCCATGCGGCCGGCGTGCTGTTCAAGCAGCCGGCGCGCCTCGACCCGCTGCGGCTGATCGACACCCGGACGGCGAGCGGGCAGGGCGTGGACGCCGTCGAACTGCCGCAAGCCCGGCTCCGCCGGCGCGAGGGCTTCGGCCTCACCGACGACGGCATGGACCTCAAGGCGGCGCTCGACCAGGCGCATTACTGCATCTTCTGCCACAATCAGGGCAAGGACAGCTGCGCGCGCGGCCTTGGCGAGCGCAAGACCGGCGCTTTCGCGCGCACCGTCTTCGGGGTCGAGCTCGCCGGCTGCCCGCTGGAAGAGAAAATCTCCGAGATGCAACTGCTGAAGTCCGAGGGCTGGGCCTTGGGCGCGCTCGCCACGGTGTGCATCGACAACCCGCTCTGCGCCGCCACCGGCCACCGCATCTGCAACGACTGCATGAAGTCCTGCATCTATCAGAAGCAGGACCCGGTCGATATTCCGCAGGTCGAGACGCGGGTGCTCAAGGATGTGCTGGCGCTGCCCTGGGGCTTCGAAATCTACAGCCTACTGACGCGCTGGAATCCGCTGGACTTCGACCGCCCGCTGCCCCGGCCCGACAGCGGGCGCCAGGTGCTGGTGGTCGGCCTCGGGCCGGCGGGCTTCAGCCTCGCCCATCACCTGATGAATGACGGCCACCGGGTGGTGGCGGTCGATGGGCTGAAGATCGAGCCGCTGCCGGCGGCGCTCTCCGGCGTGGACGAGGCCGGGGGCCGCCACCCCTTCCGCCCGGTGCGCGACATGGCGGAGATCCGCGAGGACCTGGCCGACCGGGTGATGGCCGGCTTCGGCGGGGTGGCGGAATACGGCATCACGGTGCGCTGGGACAAGAACTTCCTGAAGCTGGTGCGCCTGCTGCTGGAGCGGCGCGAGGCCTTCGCCATGGTGGGCGGGGTGCGCTTCGGCGGAACCCTCACGCTGGAAGACGCCTTCGCCTGGGGCTTCGACCATGTGGCGCTGGCTGCGGGCGCCGGCCGGCCGACTCATGTGCCGATGCCGAATGCGCTCGCGCCGGGCGTGCGCATGGCGTCGGACTTCCTGATGGCGCTGCAGCTGACCGGCGCGGCGCGCACCGACAGCATCGCCAACCTCCAGGTGCGCCTGCCGGCGGTGGTGGTCGGCGGGGGCCTCACCGCCATCGACACCGCCACCGAATCGCTCGCCTACTATCCCGTCCAGGTGGAGAAGTTCCTCGCCCGCCACGAGGCGCTCGGCGGCCGGGTCGCCTGGTCGGAGGCGGAAGCCGAGGTGGCGGAGGAGTTCCTCGCCCACGCGCGCGCGCTCCGCGCGGAGCGGGCGCGGGCCGAGGCCGCCGGCGAGGCGCCGCGCATTCGCGAAATGCTGCGCTCCTGGGGCGGGGTCACCATCGCCTATCGCCGCCGGCTGATCGACGCGCCCTGCTACACGCTGAACCATGAGGAGGTCGAGAAGGCGCTGGAGGAGGGCATCCGCTTCGCCGAATGCCTCTCGCCGCTCGCGGTCGAGGTCGATGACGCCGGGCGCGCCCGGGCGCTCAGGCTGGAGCGCGTCGAGATCGACGAGCGCGGCCGTCGCCGGGCGACCGGGGACGGCGAGACGGTGCAATTGCCGGCGCGCAGCGTGCTGGTGGCGGCCGGCACGCAGCCCAACACCGTGCTGGCGCGCGAGAGCGAGGGCGTGGCGCTCGACGGGCGCTATTTCCAGGCCGTCGATGCCGAGGGCCGCCCGACCGCGCCCGAAGCCACCGCCAAGCCCGAAGCGCCGGCCGTGATGATGCAGCGCCGCGCCGACGGGCGCGCGGTCAGCTTCTTCGGCGACCTGCACCCCTCCTTCGCCGGCAATGTGGTGAAGGCGATGGGCGGCGTGAAGCAGGCCTATCCGCTGGTGAGCCGCCTGCTGGCGGAGCGCGGGCCGGCGACCGGCGACGATCTGGCCGCGCGCGCCGATCGCGAGCTGCGCGCCCGCGTGCACAGCGTGGAGCGGCTCACGCCCGAGATCGTCGAGGTGGTGGTGGAGGCCCCGGCGGCGGCGCGCGCCTTCCGGCCGGGCCAGTTCTACCGCCTGCAGAATTTCGAGAGCCGCGCGCTCCGCCGGCGCGGCACGGTGCTCGCCATGGAGGGGCTGGCGATGACCGGCGCCTGGCGGGACGCCGAGCGCGGCCTGCTCTCGACCATCATCCTGGAGATGGGCGGCTCCTCGCAGCTCGCCGCCAGGCTGGAGCCGGGCGAGCCGGTGGTGCTGATGGGGCCGACCGGCTCGCCGACCGAGATTCCCGGCGGCGAGACCGTGCTGCTCGCCGGCGGCGGCCTCGGCAATGCGGTGCTGTTCTCCATCGGGCGGGCGCTCAGCCGGGCCGGCAGCCGGGTGCTCTATTTCGCCGGCTACAAGAAGCCGGGCGACCGCTACAAGACGGCCGAGATCGAGGCGGCGGCGGATGCGGTGGTCTGGTGCTCGGACACGCCGCCGGGCTTCCGGCCCGGCCGGGCGCAGGACCTCGCCTGGGTCGGCAATATCGTGGAGGCGATGGCCGCCTACGGCGACGGCCGCATGGGGCCGCAGCCCGTGCCCCTCGGCGAGGTCGATCGCATCCTCGCCATCGGCTCCGACGGCATGATGGCGGCGGTCAAGGCGGCCCGGCGCGGCGTGCTCCGCCAGTGGCTGAAGCCCGACCATCTGGCGTTCGGGTCGATCAACTCGCCGATGCAGTGCATGATGAAGGAGATCTGCGCGCAGTGCCTGCAGCTGCACCGCGACCCTGAGACCGGCGAGGAGCGCGTGGTCTATTCCTGCTTCAACCAGGATCAGCCGCTCGACCTGGTGGATTTCCCCACGCTCCGGGGGCGCCTTTCGCAGAACGCCGTGCAAGAGAAGCTCACCGCCGCCTGGATCGCCCATTGCCTGGAGGCGTGACGCCGGCCCCTGCGACATCCCGTCTCCCGGAACCGGCGCTGCGCGCGGGCGAGTGCGCGCAACCCGTTGTCTTCATTATGGAAATTCGGCTGCCGGGGCCGCCCGACGCCGCTTCTGTTAGCACTCCCCGTTCGAGAGTGCCAAATTCCGCTTGAAACCGTGCGCAAGCCCGCCTATCTGCTGGCCAACCCCCGCGACGGGGCCGTTCCACATGAACGCAGAAGGGAAGCGAGGCATGAAGTTCAGGCCGCTCCACGACCGGGTGCTGGTGCGCCGGGTCGAGCAGGAAGAGAAGACCGCCGGCGGCATCATCATCCCGGATACCGCCCAGGAGAAGCCGATGGAGGGCGAGATCATCGCCGCCGGTCCGGGCGCCAAGAACGAGAAGGGCGAGCTTGCCCCGCTCGACGTGCAGGCGGGCGACCGGGTGCTGTTCGGCAAGTGGTCGGGCACCGAGGTCAAGATCGACGGCGAGGAGCTGCTGATCATGAAGGAGTCCGACATCATGGGCGTCATCGAAGTCCAGGCGGCCGCCTGAACCGGCGACCCTGCCCCGACCCGCTATTCAGACGAGGAGAAGAGCCACCATGGCTGCCAAGGACGTCAAGTTTCATACCGACGCGCGCGACCGCATGATTCGCGGCGTCAACGTGCTGGCCGACGCCGTTCGCGTCACGCTCGGCCCCAAGGGCCGCAATGTCGTGCTCGACAAGGCTTTCGGCGCGCCGCGCATCACCAAGGACGGCGTGACCGTCGCCAAGGAGATCGAGCTTTCCGACAAGTTCGAGAACATGGGCGCGCAGATGGTGCGCGAGGTCGCGTCCAAGACCAATGACGAGGCCGGCGACGGCACCACCACCGCCACCGTGCTCGCCCAGGCGATCGTGCGCGAGGGCGCCAAGGCGGTCGCGGCCGGCATGAACCCGATGGACCTGAAGCGCGGCATCGACCTCGCGGTCGAGGAGGTCGTCGCGAAGCTCAAGGAGCGCTCGCAGAAGGTCAAGGATTCCGAGGAAGTCGCCCAGGTCGGCACCATCTCCGCCAATGGCGAGGCCGAGATCGGCAACATGATCGCCGAGGCGATGCAGAAGGTCGGCAATGAGGGCGTGATCACGGTCGAGGAGGCCAAGAGCCTCGCCACCGAGCTCGATGTGGTCGAGGGCATGCAGTTCGACCGCGGCTATCTCTCGCCCTATTTCATCACCAACGCCGACAAGATGATCTGCGAGCTGGAGAGCCCCTACATCCTGCTGCACGAGAAGAAGCTGACCTCGCTGCAGCCGATGCTGCCGGTGCTCGAGGCGGTGGTGCAGTCCGGCAAGCCGCTGCTGGTGATCGCCGAGGATATCGAGGGCGAGGCGCTGGCGACGCTGGTCGTCAACAAGCTGCGCGGCGGCCTCAAGGTCTCCGCCGTCAAGGCGCCCGGCTTCGGCGACCGCCGCAAGGCGATGCTGGAGGACATGGCGATCCTGACCGGCGGCCAGGTGATCTCCGAGGACCTCGGCATCAAGCTGGAGAGCGTCAGCCTCGAAATGCTGGGCACGGCGAAGAAGGTGTCGATCAACAAGGACGACACCACCATCGTCGATGGCGCCGGCGAGAAGAGCGACATCCAGGCGCGCTGCACCCAGATCCGCCAGCAGATCGAGGAGACCACCTCCGACTACGATCGCGAGAAGCTGCAGGAGCGCCTCGCCAAGCTCGCGGGCGGCGTCGCGGTGATCCGCGTCGGCGGCGCGACCGAGGTCGAGGTGAAGGAGCGCAAGGACCGCGTGGACGACGCGCTCAACTCCACCCGCGCGGCGGTCGAGGAAGGCATCGTGGCCGGCGGCGGCTCGGCGCTGATCTACGCCACGGCCGCGCTCGCCAACATCAAGGGCGCCAATGACGACCAGCGCGTCGGCGTCGATATCGTGCGCAAGGCCCTCCAGGCCCCGGTGCGCCAGATCGCCGAGAACGCCGGCGAGGACGGCGCCGTGGTGGCCGGCAAGCTGCTGGAGACGAACGACAACAGCAATTGGGGCTTCGATGCGCAGAACGGCGCCTACACCGACCTGGTGAAGGCTGGCATCATCGACCCGACCAAGGTGGTGCGCACCGCGCTGCAGGACGCCGCGTCGGTCGCGGGCCTGCTGATCACCACCGAGGCGATGGTCGCCGAGAAGCCCGAGCCGAAGACGCCGATGCCCGGCGGCCCCGGCGGCGGCATGCCCGACATGGGCGGCATGGACTTCTGATCCTGGCCGACATCGACGGCAATACGGAACGGGGCGCCCCAAGGGGCGCCCCTTTTTCTTTGGCGCGGGACTGGTCGGGGCGGCGAGATTCGAACTCGCGACCTTCTGCTCCCAAAGCAGACGCGCTGCCAGGCTGCGCTACGCCCCGCTGGCGATCGCTTGCCCTTTTACGCCCGGCCGCCCTTGTCGATCAAGCCGCGCCCGGCCTATCCTCGCCCGTTCCTGACCGGGCGGGAGAGAAGGCGTGGCGGAGCGGAAGAAGGCGGCGGTCGTCGGCGCGCTGGGCATGATCGGGCGCCATGTGCTGCAGCATCTCGAAGGGCTGGAGGACTGGGAGATCGTCGGGCTTTCCCGGCGCTCGCCCGATTTCGAGACCCGCGCGCGCTTCATCTCGGTCGATCTGGAGGACGCCGGCCAGGCGGAAGAGAGGCTCGGGGAGCTCACCGACGTCACGCACATCTTCTATTCCGCGCTCAACGGCGGCGTCGAGGCCGAGAATGTCGAGGGCAATCTGGCGCTCACCCGCAACTCCATCGGCCTGCTGGCGCGCCTCTCCGCCGACACGCTACGGCGCGTGGTGCTGACCCAGGGCGGCAAATATTACGGCTGCCATCTGGGCGTGCACCGCACGCCTTCGAAGGAAACCGACCCCCGCCATCTGCCGCCCAACTTCTATTACGACCAGCAGGACCTGGTGGTCGAGACGCAGCGCGGCCGGGACTGGAGCTATGTGCTGGTGCGCCCCGAGGCGGTGGTCGGCCATGTCACCGGCATTCCGCTCAACACCTGCGGCGTGCTGGGCGCCTATGCGGCGGTCTGCCGGCATCTGGATGTGCCGTTCCACTTCCCCGGTCCGCAGGCGGCCTTCGAGGCCTACAACAAGTTCACCGACGCCCGCCTGCTGGCGCGCTTCGAGGCCTGGTGCGCCACCGCCCCGCAGGCCGCCAACCAGGCCTTCAACATCACCAACGAGTCCGGCTTTCGCTGGTGCAATCTCTGGCCGGTGCTGACCGACTATTTCGGCGTGCGCCCCGGCATGGTGATGCCCTTCCCGCTGGCCCGCTTCATGGCCGACAAGGCGCCCGTCTGGGAGGAGATCCGGCGCGCGCACGGCCTGCAGCCGGTGCCCTTCGCCGCGATGGGCGACTGGTCCTTCGCCGACTGGAATTTCGGCCGCGCCTGGGACACCATCCTGGAAGACACCAAGCGCATCCGCCTGGGCTTCACCGAGGTCATGGACAGCGACGAGAGCTTCCTCTCCACCTTCGACATGATGCGCCGCGACGGGATCATCCCGTCGTGAGCCGGGCCTAGTAAGGATTCCGATCATGTTCGGATGCATCCTGCGGCGTTGAAGTAGTTTTTGCATTCTTGCGGCGAGGAGGTCCGGGAGATGCGGCCGATGGTTTGCCAGAGGCCGTCAAGGGTTCTCTCGGTGACTTTTCGGAGCCTTGCTTGGAGCTTCGCGAAGGCCAGTTCGATGGGATTGAAGCCTGGGCTGTAGGGCGGCAGGAAGAGGAGTTGCGCGCCGGCATCCTCGATCAGCTTTCGGGCCTTGGGTCCCTTGTGGCTGGAGAGATTGTCCATGATGGCGATATCGCCGGGCCGCAGCCGCCCGGTGGCTCAAGCCCTCAGATACCGCCGACAGAACCCGAATGCGAAGATCGAGGTAAAGGGCTTTCGACATCACCACCGGCCTCCTGCCTCCCGGCCGGAAGCTTGAATTACGAATCTCAGCCCCTTTGAATCCCCCTCTGATTCATTCGGTTCAGATCACGCTCTAAGACAGGCCTTGGCCGGCGTCCCCCCGGTCAGCGCCAAGTGCGGTCTCGCGCTGTTGTAGAAGTCGATCCACTCGTCGATCACGCGCCGGGCCGCAAAGCCATCGGCGATCTCATGCAGGCAGATCGCCTCGTATTTGAGCGAGCGCCACAGCCGCTCGATGACTGAGGTCGCGAACGCCACCGGTTCGAGTAAGTGGCCGAAGGGTGTCCATGCACCGGCTCCGCCCGTCCATCGAGATACGGATCCCGGCCGCCTGCAGGTGGCCCGTGAAGACTATGCTGGCGCCTGGTCGGTGTTGAAGATCTCCGGCGCGCCATGCCGGGCCAGGCCCTCCTGCAGCGCGTCCGCACAGAACCCTGCGTCCAACATGTTCGACAGGCGCCAAGCCAGGACACAGTGGCGCGCCATCAGGGGCCTCCGGTTACCGGCAGGGTCTGGCCGGTGATCCAGCCTGCGCGGTCGGAGGCCAGGAAGAGGACTGCGTCGGCAATGTCTTCGGGCTGTCCCAGCCTGCGCATGGCGATGCCTTCGACGATCGCCGCCTGCTCCTCCGCGCTGCGGGCCTCCCATTGCCGGACATAGTCGGGCGAGGTGTGCGGCATCAGGCCGGGCGCGACCGCATTGACCGTAATGCCGAAGGGGCCGAGCTCGGAAGCGAGCTGGCGCGCGAGCCCGATCTGCGCCGTTTTCGCCACCCCATAGGCGTGAATGCCGGTGCGCGAGACGCGCAGGGCCGCCCCGGAGGAGATCAGCAGGATGCGCCCCCGGCGCCTGGCCTTCATGCCCGGCGCCACCGCGCGGGCGACATGGAAGGCGCCATCGACATTCGCCGCCTGGATGGCGCGCCAGTCGTCGTCGCGCACCTCCTCCAGCGGCCCGGCCAGCCGGCCGCGCACGCCGCCGGCGGCGTGGACGGCGATATCGACCGGGCCGATGCGGGCGACGAGCGCATCGACCGCCTCGGAGCGGGTCACGTCGAGGCCGTGCGCCTCGACCGGGCGGGGGGCGGTCTCTGCGGTCTCGCGGACCGGCGCCTCCTCGATGTCCGCCGCATGGACCTCCGCCCGCTCGGCGGCGAAGGCGTGGACGATGGCGCGTCCGATGCCGCGCGCCGCCCCGGTCACCAGCACCCGCCGGCCGGAAAAGGCGATCTCCACCGCTCAGCCCCGGACGGCTTCCAGCTGCGGGAACTCGGCCAGCAGCGCCTCGAACGCCGCGCGCACCTCCGAGCCGTCGCCCCGCCGCGTCTCGGGGTCGAGCAGGTCGATGGCGTCGAAGATGCGGTGCTTGGCGTAGAAGCGCCAGTTGACCGGCAGCGCCGCCAGGCACTCGGTGAGCGCGTCGTAATTGGCGTCCGTCCAGACCGTCTCGAAGGCCGCGCGCTCGGGGCCGACATCGTAGAAGCCATGCGCCTCGCCACCCGACGCGCCATTGCTCCGCGCCTGGCGCAGCGCCTCGGTCGCCGGCGCGTCCACGGCGCCGTCCGCGATCGCCACGCCATAGGCCTCGCGGGCGTGCTCCGCGCTCACCCAGCCGCGCCGCCAGTCCAGCAGCACGGCTTCCGGGTCGCGCCGCAAGGGGTCGCCCCAGCCGCCCGCGCCGCCGCAGGTCACATGGATCACATCGCCGGGATCGATGGTGAGGATGTCGGTGTTGCGCAGATCCCGCTCGCGATTGGTGCCCGGATTGCGGATGAATTTCGACGCCGCGCCGGGCCGCCCGCCGGCGATGCCCCAGCCGGTGAAGATCGTCCGGTCGCGGTTGCGCGCCGTCACGCGCGTGCCCGGCGAGAAGGCCTGGAAGATCAACTCCGTGCCGAGTCCTCCCCGATGCAGCCCCGGCCCGGCGGAGTCGCGCGCCAGGCCGAAGCGCAGCACCTTCACCCCGGCCTCCGCCTCGTTGATCTCCGTCGGGGTGTTCTTGAGGAAGCCCTGATTGGCTCCGGAGCCGTCCGGGCCGTCCTCCGCCGCGCGCCCGCCGCCGCCGCCGCTCATCGGGCTGATCGCCGCCATGATGCGCCGCCCGGTGCGGTTGTCGGTCGTATTCACGTTCACGATCGGCCCGCCGGAGCCGGGCGCGCCGGCCATATGCTGCGGGGCCGCCTGGGCGAAGGCCCCGAAGGTCAGCCCGTGCAGGCGGTAGCAGCTGAGCGTGCGCATCCCCACCGCCGCCGGGAACACCGGATTGACCATGGTGCCGGAGGGCAGGATGCAGCGGCAGACGCGGGCGACGCCGGAGTTGAGATAGAGCGAGGTGTCGAGCGAGTAGAGCACATAGGTCATGCCGACCATCAGCAACACATGGCGCTCGTCGCCGCCGGTCGGCATGTTGAGCGAGGATTCGAGCTGCGGGTCGGAGCCGGTGAAGTCGAAGATCAGCTCCTCGTCGCGCACGATCACGGTGAGCTTCATGCGGCAGGGCCGCCCATCGACCGAGTCCTCGTCCATATAGTCGGCGAAGGGATAGGTTCCGTTCGGCAGGGTGCGCACGATGGCGCGGGCCTGGGCCTCGGCATAGTCGAGCAGGTCGGCCACGCCCTCGCGGAAGGTCTCCGCGCCGAAGCGCGCGATCATCTCCGCGACCTTGCGCTCGCCGGTGTTGCAGGCGGCGATCTGGGCCTTCAGATCGCCCCAGTTCTGGTCGGGCGCGCGCACATTGGCGAGGAAGATGTCGAGCGCCTGGCGGTTGAGCCGGCCCTCCTCCACGATCTTGACCGGCGGGATGCGCACGCCCTCCTGGTGGATCTCGGTGAGCGTGCGGGAGAGCGAGGCCGGCACCGCGCCGCCGACATCGGTGTTGTGGATATGGCCGACGGAGAAGGCGACGATCCGGCCCTCGTGGAAGATCGGCTTCCAGATGTGCATGTCCGGCGTGTGGGTGCTGACGAAGCCGGAATAGGGATCGTTGGTCATGGCGATATCGCCCGGCCGGTAGTCGTCGATCATGGCGATGGCGCGCCCGTAATTCAGTCCGACGAACCAGGTGGCGCCGAGTTCGGTCGGGGTGGCGAAGGTTTCGCCCTCCGGCGTGGTCAGGCCGGTGGTGAAGTCCTCGGTCTCCTTGACGAAGGTCGAGTGCGCGGTGCGGTAGAGCGTGAAGGCCATGCTCTCGGCCGCGGCGCGGGTGTGGTTCTTCAGGATCTCCAGCGTGACCTTGTCGATGGGCATTCAGGCCTCCCCGGTGAGGATCAGATTGCTCCGCCGATCGACCTCGACCGCGAAGCCCGGCGGAACGACGGTCGTGCAGTCGTCCTGGAGCACGATGGCGGGGCCGGCGAAATGCTGGCCGGGCCGCAGGCCCGCCCGGTCGTGGAGCGCCGCCTCGCGCTCCGCCCCGTCGATGAACACCGTGGCGCGGCCGTCGGGCAGGGCCGGCCCCGGCCGGGCCTCGGCCTCGGCCAGCGCGGGTTTCGGCGCGGCGCCGCTCACCGTCAGGCGCAGATTGACCGCCTGCACCGGCGCGTCGGCGTCGGCATGGTCATAGACGCGCTTGTGCTCGGCGTGAAAGGCCTCGGCGAGCGGCCCGGCGCGCCCGCCGGCGATATCGGCGCGGTCCACCGGGGTCTCGATTTCGTAACTCTGGCCGAGATAGCGCATGTCGGCCGACCAGATCAGCCGCGCTTCGCCCCGGAAGCCCTGCTCGTCGCGGAGCCAGGCGAGCGCCTCGGCCTCCAGTTCCCCCGCATGGCGCTCCAGCCGGGCCAGCCCGTCGGCGTCCAGATCGACGAAGGCGGTGCGGATGAAGTCGTTGCGGATGTCGGCGATCAGCCCGCCATAGGCGGACAGCACGCCCGGCGTCGGCGGCACGATGGCGCGCGCCATGCCGAGTTCGCGCGCGAACAGGCCGGCCAGCATCGGCCCGGCCCCGCCGAAGGCCAGCAGCGAAAAGGCGCGCGGGTCCGCGCCCCGGCGCGACATCAGCTTCGCGATCTCCAGATACATGCCGGAGACCGCGACCCGGACGATGCTCTCCGCCGCCTGGGGAAGCGGCAGCGAGAGGCGCTCTGCGACAACGCCGACGGCGCGCTCGGCCGCCGCCCGGTCCAGGCTGACGGCGCCATAGCCGAGTTCGCCCGCGCCCAGCAGCCCCATGACGACGAAGGCGTCGGTGACGGTCGCCTGCTCGCCGCCCTGGCCGTAGCAGGCGGGGCCCGGCCGGGCGCCGGCGCTCTCGGGGCCGACCTTGAGCACGCCGAAATCGTCGACCCGGGCGATGGACCCGCCGCCGGCGCCGATGGAGGTGACGGAGACCGTCGGCGCATAGATCGGGAACTCGCCCACCAGCTCGCCCGCGCCGAAGGCGGGCTTGCCGTCCTGGATGAGGGCGACGTCGGCCGAGGTGCCGCCGACATCGAAGCTCAGCACATCCGCCGCCCCGATGCGCGCCGCCGCGTCGGCCGCGCCGATGGCCCCGGACGCGGTGCCGGAGAGCAGGGTGGCGATGGGGTCGGTCTTGCCGAGCTCGGCCGCCATCACGCCGCCGTTGGACTTGGCGATCATCGGCAGGGCCGGGACGCCGGCGTCGCGGAGCGCGGCCTGCAGCGCGCCGATATAGCCGGCCACGCGCCGCTGCACATAGCCGGCGACGGTGGCGGTTACGGTGCGCTCATATTCGCGGATGACGGGCCAGACATCGGAGGAGAGCGTCACGGCCATGTCGGGGTCGGCCTCGCGGATCGCGTCTCGCGCCGCGCGCTCGTTCGCGGGGTTGGCGTAGGCGTGCAGCAGCGCCACCACGATGGTGTCCGCGCCTGCGGCCTTCGCCTTCGCCACCGCCGCATGGACATCCGCCGGATCGACCGGGGTCTCGATGGAGCCGTCCTTCAGCACGCGCTCGGCCAGCCCATACACCCGCTCGCGCGGCGCGAGCGGGGCGGGGCGGCGCGAGAAGATGTCGTAGGGGTCGGGCGTCTTCAGCCGCGCGACCTCCAGCACATCCTCGAACTCCCGCGTGGCGAAGAGCGCGAGCGCCGCGCCCTTGCGCTGGATCACCGTGTTGACGCCCACCGTGGCGCCATGGGTGAAATAGGCGATGCTCGCCGCCGACAGCCCATGGCGGCGCTCCAGCTCGGCCACGCCCTGCATGACCTCGGCGCCCGGCGTGTCGGGCGTGGAGAGGATCTTGAGCGTGCGAAGCGCGCCCGTCGCCTCGTCGAAGACGCAAAAGTCGGTGAAGGTCCCGCCGACATCCACACCGATGCGCCAGGAGGGTGTTAGGCGTCGAGAATCATTCATAACAATCTCTTTTTATTGAAAAATAATTTGAAAGTGGTTTTGTGTTCTCAAGGAAGCTAGAGCTGGCGTAAGCATACCGCAAGCGAATTTGGGTGAACCCAGGCGCATCCGCGCGCGGCCAGCGGTGAGAACTGCGGCCAAGTGTCTCTGTGGTCGACGCCATGAGCGGACCGCCATCGGCAGCCGCCATCGTTGGACGCTGGCATAGTTGTTTGCAATCGGGCAAGGCTCTCTCGTGGGGTGCAGGCTATTCGATCCGGATGACTGTAACCGCCCATCGGGTGGTCGTCATCTGGTGGTCCCGCTTGAGGAGGTAAGGACGCGACCCGGTTCTGGACTATGGCGCAAGTTTCCAGGCGCCGACGGTCTTGCCCACGGTGTTGCGGAACTCGCGGTCGTCTTCCCGGGGGCGGGCGGCTCCGCCCCGGCTTCAGAAGCCGAGGCGGAGATCCAGGCGGAGGCGGTGGTCGTCGGCGGAGCCTTTGCGGGCCTCGTGGCCGCCGGTGAGTTCGAGATCGACGCGGCCCTTGGCGGCCTCGAAGGCGAGGCCGACTTCGAGTTTGCGCCGCACACCCTCTTGCTCCGAGAAACGCAGCAAGGGGGAGAGCAGGCCGTGCGCGGCGGGCAGGCGGAAGCCGTAGCGGGCTTCCAGTTCGAGCGCCATGCGGTCTTCGTCGGCCCCGAGGCCGGCCTCGTCATAGTCGAGATCGTCGGCCAGCATCGCCGCGCCGTCGGCGCGCACTCCGCTTGCGAGGCTCATGGACCAGGAAAGGCCCGCGCCGTCGGACGCCGGCTCCAGGCCGGCGGTCAGGCTCGCGCCTGTGCCGCCATAGCCGGCCTCCGAGGAGAGCGCCAGATGGCGGCCTTCCGCCTCCAGCGTGAAGCGCGATCCGGGCGCGGAGAGGCGCGCGCCGAAGCCGGCCTCGACGCCGGAGCCTTCCCGCCAGTCGCCCCCGTCGCCGCGCCAGGCGAGCGAGCCGAAGGGCGCCAGAGACCCGCCGCCGAGGCCCCAGCCCTCATGCTCGGCCTCCAGCGAGGCCCTGGCCCGCCAGACCTGCACCTCATGCCCGCCGATCACCGAGCGCGCGCTGCCGCCGGTCTCCAGCGTGACGAAGCCCGCGTCGGCCTCCAGGGCCAGACCGAGCGCGCCGACATCCGCCAGCGGCTGGCGACCGCCGGCAGACGCCAGGCGCATCTCCAACGCCTCGGTTTCGCCCACGCCTTCCGTCGGGTGGTAATCGACCGAGCCGTTGCCCGCGCCCAGCATGGTCCAGACCTCGGCCCCGCTGGCGAGCTTCAGCTGCGCATAGGGCCAGGCGGCGCTGAGCGCGGTGGTGAAACCCGCTCCGTCGCTGGCCTCCGTCTCGCCGGCGCTCCGCGAGAGCGCGAAGCCCATCAGCAGCCCATCGCCCACGCGCGCATCCATGCCGAGCCAGCCGGTCTCCATCCGGCTGCGATGAGCAATTCCGGCCTGCTCCGCCTCGAAACGCATCAGCCCGCCCCGGCCCCAGGCCGTCATCTCAAGCCCGCTGCCGGCCTCGCCGAAGGACATCTCGAAGGCGCTGTCGCGGCGCAACTCCTCCCAGCTCACGCGACTGTCGCCGTCGCGGTCGAGCGCCGCCCGGCGTGTCCGCCAGTCGCGCTCCGCCGGCTCGCCCGCCGCCGGGCCGAACTCGACCCGCCGCCCGGCCACCGTCAGGCTGGAGGCGCCCGGCGCGGCCTCCAGCCGCTGCCCGATGGTTGCCTGGGCCTGGCCCAGCGTCTTCGCCGCCAGCCCCGCCAGGCTCTTCGCGAACGCTGCGCGCCGGGCTCCATACCCGCCGCCGCCCGTCGTCACCTCGATGGTGAAGCTCACGCTCGCCGTGTCGCTGTCTGTGTCGCTCGCCGTCCAGCTGTAGGTCGTGACCGCCAGCGTCGCCGTCGGCGCGCCGCTCACGGTGCGCGTCGCCGCGTCGAGCGCAAGGCCGGCCGGCAAGGTCGGCGTCAGCGCATAGCTCAGCGTCCCGTTGCCGCCCGTCGCCGCCGGCAGGGTGAAAGCCGTAATCGCCGTTCCTTGCGTGTAGCTTCGGTTCGCCACCAGGATGCCGCCGAAGGAGGGCGTGGTGTCCACCTCCACGGCAATCGTGAAAGTGAGAGTCGCGTTGTCGCCGTCGGCGTCGGTCGCCGTCCAGCTGTAGGTCGTCGCCGCCTGGAGCGCCGTGGGCGTCCCGCTGACGGTGCGCGTCGCCATGTCGAGCGCGAGGCCGGCCGGCAGGGCGGGCGTCAGCGCATAGGCCACCGCCCCATCGCCGCCGGTCGCGACCGGCAGCGTCAGCGCCGCAATCGCCGTCGCCTGACTGTAGCTCCGGTCGGCGACCGTCGCCGCCCCGAAAGACGGCGTGAGGTCATTCAGCGCCACGCTCGCCTCGGCCGAGGCCACGCCTGGGCCGCTGCCGTTCACCGCCCGGATCTGGAAGCGCCAGACCGTGCGGATGTCGAGACCCTTCACCGTGTGACCGGTGCCGGTCGAGCCGCTGCCGGGGATCGCATTCCAGGCGTCGTCCGCCCCGAAGCTCGCCGCGCTGGTGTAGCGCAGTTCATAGCCGGTGACGGTCGCGTCCAGAGGGTCGTTCCAGGCGAGTGTCACCGCGCTGAGGCCGGCCATCGCCGCCAGGCCGGTCGGCGCGGCCGGGACGCGGCTTTCCGGTGTTGCGACGACGGTGGCGGCGTCGCTCGCGCCCTGGCCGTTCACGGCGCGCACCGCAAAGCTGTAGGACACATTGTCGGTGAGCCCGGTGGCCCGGGTGCGGGTGGCGTCCGCCGCCAGGTCGGTCCAGGCGTCGCTGGCGGTGAAGGGCAGCGCCGAGCTCTGCTTCCAGCGCACCTGCAGCTTGTCGATATTGTCGGTGTCGGCCGGCAGGCTCCAGGTCAGCCCGACCGCGCCGGTGCTCGCCGTGGCGGCGAGGCTCGTGACCGCGCCGGGCGGACCCGCCGCTGGCGTTGCCGAGACGGTGCCCGAGACCGCCGTGGCGGTATGGCCCGTGACCGCCCGGATCTGGAAGCCGTAGGCGGTCCCGTTGGTGAGGCCGGTGACCAGATGCCCGGTGCTGGCGCCGCCGCTGCCGGGGACCGCCCGCCAGGCGCCGAAGGCCCCGCCGCCGGCCTGCTGGCGATAGTCCCAGCGCGAGGCCGTGGCGATGGCGTTCCAGGACAGGGCTACCCCCGCGTCGCTCGCCGCCGCCGCAAACCCGCCCGGCTGCCCCGGCGTCGCGCTCGGCGTCGCGGTGATGGTGTCGGACAATAGAGGTCCTAACCCAACTTCAAGCCTCTGGGTAAGTCGAAAGGCGTATTGCTCGCCATTGTCGAGGCCGGTCACCGTGCGGGAAGTCACGGCGCCAAGGAGTAGATGGCTTGCCCCGCCTCCGTTTACTGTCGATCCCTTCCGATAGGTGAGGACATATCCATTGAGATCGTCGCTCTCGACATGTTCCCAACTGAGCGTCACCTGGCTGTTGCCTGGCGTGGCGGTGAAATTGGCGGGCAGCGGTGGGCCGTTATATTCGACCACGATGCGGACATTGAGCGTCGCGCTGTCGCCGTCGGCGTCGGTCGCCTTGAAGCTATAGTTGGTCCAACTCTGCGTTGCAGTTGGCGCACCGACGAAGCGATGCGTGGCCGCGTCGAAAGTGAGGCCCGCCGGCAACTGGGGAGCGAAGGAATAAGACAACATTCTGTCGCCGCCCGACGCGTTCGGCAGACTGGTGTTCACGGGGCGATGCTGCTCAGCAAAAATAAAGAGGGTCGAAGTATCGTTGAAGGCGGGCGTGAGGTCGCGCGGCGTCGCCAACGTCTCGTCCGAGGCCGGCCCGGCGCCGCTCGCATTCACCGCCCGGATCTGGAAGCGCCGGGCTACATCGTTGACCAGGCCCGCCACGTCGCGCTCGGTGGTGGCCGCGCCGCTGCCGGGGATCGCGCTCCAGGCGTCGTTCGGCCCGAAGCTCGCCGCCGAAGTGTGGCGCAGCTCATAGCGCGTGATGGTCGCATTGGAAGGATCGTTCCAGCTGAGCGTCACATGCGCGTTGCCCGTCGTCGCCGGGCTCAACCCGGTCGGCTTGGCCGGTTTGGCCAGCGGAGCTGCTGGCGTCGCGCTGACGGTCGCAGAAGGCGCGCTCTCGCCGCCGCTGGCCACGGCGCGAATCTGGAAGACATACTGGCTGTTGTTCTGCAGGCCGGTCACGACATGGCTGGCGGTCGCAGCCCCGCTGCCGGCGATGTCAGCCCAGCTGTCGCTGTCGGTGAAGGCTGTCCCCTGCTTGTAGCGCAACCGGTAGCCGGTAATGTTGCTGTCGCCGGGATCGCTCCAGGAAAGCACCGCCTGACTGTCGCCGGCCGCAGCGGCGAAGCCGGTCGGCGCTGCCGGGCGCTTGTAGGTGGCGGCGATGGTGAAGGTGAGCGCCACCGTGTCGCCATCGGCGTCGGTCGCCGCCCAGCTGTAGGCGGTCGCGTTCTGCGCCGCCGTCGGCGTCCCACCGATGGTGCGCGCGGCGCTGTCCAGGACGAGGCCCGCCGGCAGGTCGGGGATGAGGCTGTAGGCGAGCGTCCCGTTGCCGCCGTTCGCCTGCGGCAGGGTCAGCGTGGCGATGGCGGAATAGGGCTCATAGTCCCGGTCTGCGATCGTTGCCGCGCTGAAGGAGGGTCTGGCGTCCGGTTGCACGGCCATGGTGAAGGTCAGCTTGGCGGTGTCGCCGTCGGCGTCGGTCGCGGTCCAGCTGTAGGTCGACTCCGACTGCGCCGACGTCGGCGTCCCGCTGACGGTGCGTGTCGCCGCATCGAGGGCGAGGCCGGCCGGCAGGGTTGGCGTCAGCGTGTAGGTGAGCGGGCTGTTGCCGCCGGTCGCCGACGGCAGCGTGAGCGCGGCGATCGCCGACCCCACTGTGTAGAGCCGGCCGGCGACGATCGTCTGGCCGAAGGAAGGCGTGAGGTCCTGCGGCGTCCCGGCAATACTGGCCGTCGGGCCATCGCCGGCCGTGTTGACCGCGCGCAACTCGAAGCTGTAGGCCGCGCCATTGGTGAGGCTCGTCACCGTGCGGCTCGTCGCCGTGGCGGCGAGGTCGGTCCAGGCGTCGCTGGCGGTGAAGGGGAGCGATGCGGTCGTCTTCCATCGCAGTTGCACCTTGTCGATCGTGCCGGTCGGCAGCGTCCAGGCGAGCGCCAACTGCCCGTCGCCCGGCGCCGCGGCGAGGCCGGTCGGCGCCGCCGGGGCCGTCAACGCCGGCATGGCCGTCACGGTGGCCGACGCGTCGCCCGCGACGCCCGTAATCGCCGCACGGACCTGGAAGACATGGGCGGCGCCGTTGGCGAGCCCGGTCACGGTGTGGCTGGTGGTGGAAGCCCCGCTGCCGGCGATGTCGGTCCACAGCCCGTCATCGCCGTCGGCGAAGCTCGTCCCCGCCTTGTGGCGCACCTGGTAGCCGGTAATGGCGCTGTCGCCCGGATCGGTCCAGGTCAGGCTCGCGCGCCCGTCGCCCGCCGCCGCCGCCAGGCCGGCCGGCGCATCCGGCGGCCCGACGACCGTGACCTTGAAGCTGCCTTTCTTCTTGCCGCCCAGGACGTCTTGCGCTTGCAATGCGATGAATTGCTCGCCCTTGGCCTTGCCGGTCACCGTGATCTTGCGAACCGGCTCGCTGCCGAACGAGGCGACGGCCGCCCGCCCGACACTGCGAATGAAATAGGAGAAAAACAGGTCGTCATCCTCGTCCTCATCGAGGAACATGTCCGTCACCCGCACGGTCACCGAGCCGCCGACCGCCACGGTCTGGTCCGGCCAGGGCGGTGTCCTGACGGCCGGTTCCCTGTTCGCCATCGCCAGCACCATGCTGTCCGAGGCCGAGAGCCCGCCGGGATCCGTCGCCGTCACGGTCAGCGTCGTCCTCTCCACCGGCCCCGTCGCCCTGACGCGCAGATAATAATGGTCGGGATAGAGGGCGTTGGCGCCGCCGAGGCTGCTGCCGGTCACGGCCCGCACGTCCAGATTCGCCTGCGCCGGATTCGCCGCAAAGGAGTATGTCAGCGCGTCGCCGTCCGGGTCCGTGAACGCTCTGCCCAGCCTGAGGCTCACAACGCGCCCGTTGGCCTTCAGAAACGCGCCTCTGGGGCCGAGCCCCTCTCCCTGAATCCTGGGGGACCGGTTATCGACGGTCGCGGCCCCGGCCGGCGTCGCCTGGACGGTGTTCGAGGTGGCGATTGCCGCATGGCCGCGCACCGCCCGCAACTGGAAGTCGTAGGCGACGCCATTGGTGAGGCCGGTGACGACGTGCCGGATGGTCGCGCCGGTGCTCCCCGGTATGGCGGTCCACGCCCCGAAGGCGTTGCCGCCGGAGCGCTGCCGATAATCCAGCCGGGTCACATGACGCATCGCGTTCCAGGAGAGCGCGACCCGCCCGTCGCCCGCCATCGCCGCAAGCCCGCCCGGCCCGCTGCCCGGTCCCGCGCCCGGCGTGGCGGTGATGGTGTCGGAGAGCAGAGGCGTCAAGCCTGGGCTCAGTTGCTGGAAGAGCGCAAAGGCGTATTGCTCGCCATTGTCGAGGCCGGTCACCGTGTAGGAAGTCACGGCGTCGATGGGTATATTGCTTACCGGGTTTCCTTGTAGCGTCGATCCCTTCCGATACATGATGTAATAGCTGTTGAGATTGCTGTCCGCGAGATGTTCCCAGCTGAGCGTCACCTGGCCGTCGCCCGGCGTGGCGGTGATATTGGCCGGCGCCGGCGGGCCGGCATATCCAACCTGGATGTTGAAGGTGAGCGTCGCGCTGTCGCCGTCCGCATCGGTCGCCGTGAAGCTGTAGGCGGTCGAGTCCTGCGTCCCGGTCGGCGCGCCGGCGATGCGAAGCGCGGTGCTGTCCAGCGTCAGGCCCGCCGGCAGGTCGGGCGCGATCGAATAGGTCAGCGCGCCGTCGCCGCCCGTCGCCGCCGGCAGGTTCAGCGGCGCGATGGCGCGATAGCGCTCATAGTCCCGGTCCGCAACGGTCGCCTGGCCGAAGGAGGGCGCGAGGTCCTGCGGCGTCGCGGCGACGCTGGCCGTCGGGCCGGCGCCCAGCGCGTTGACCGCCTGCAACTCGAAGCTGCGGGCGACGCCGTTGGCGAGGCCCGTCACCGTGTGGCTCGTCACCAGGCCGGCGAGGTCGGTCCAGGCGTCGCCCGATCCGAAGCTCGCAGCCGAGGTGTGGCGCAGCCGATAGCGAGTGACGGGCGGGTCGGAAGGATGGCTCCAGCTGAGCGTCACCCGGCCGTTGCCGGCGCTCGCACTAAGCCCGGCCGGCGCTTTCGGCTTCGGCGCGGGCGTTCCGGCGGCGCTGGCGGCGGGGCCGGCGCCGGATATGTTGACCGCGCGCAGCTCGAAGCTGTAGCCGGTACCGTTGGCGAGGCCGGTCACCGTGTGGCCCGTCGCCGCGCCGGCCAGGTCGGTCCAGGCGTCGCCGGCGGTGAAGGGCAGCGACGCGGTCTCCTTCCAGCGCAACCGCATCTTGTCGATCGTGCTCGTATTGGCCGGCGGCTTCCAGCGAAGCGCGATCTCCTCGTTGCGGCCCTCCGCGTCGAAGTCGGTCGGCGCCGCCGGCGCCGTCAGCGCCGGCGTGGCCGTCACCGCGGCGGAGGCGGCGCCCGGGCCGCCCGCATCGGCCCGGATCTGGAAGACATATTCCGTTCCGTTGGCGAGACCGGTCACGATGTGGCCGGTGGTGGCGGCGCCGCTGCCGACGATGTCCGTCCACAGGCCGTCATCGTCGTTGGAGAAACTGGTCCCCGCCTTGTGGCGCACCTGATAGCCGGAGATGTTGCTGTTGCCCGGATCGGTCCAGGTCAGCGCCGCCCGCCCGTCGCCCGCCGCCGCCGCCAGGCCGGTCGGCGCGGCCGCCGGCGCGATGACGGTGAGCTTGAAGCTGTCGGATATTTGGGCGTGGAAGGTGTCGAAAATTTCCACCGTAAGGGCGCCCTCGCCCACCGTCTTGCCGGTCAGCGTGAACCATTCGATCGGATCGCTGTCAATCATAAGATCGACCAGCTGCCGCCCACTGCCGAGAGCTACGGTTGAATGGAAGTACAATTCGTCCCCGTCGGTATCGGCAAAAATGTCCGTCGCTTGGACGGTCACGGAGTTGCCGACCGCCAGGGTCAGGTCCGGATAGGGCGGGTTCTTGACCGTCGGGGCACTGTTGCTGGTCGTCAGGAGGACGGAATCCGAGACCTGGAGCCCGCCGATATCCGTCGCCGTCACGGTCAGGGTGGTCCGCGCCACCGGCCCCGTTGCCCTGTAGCGCAGATAGTGCTCGTTGGGATATTCGGCGTTGAACGCACTACCGATATCGATCCGCACGTCCAGATTGGCCTGCGCCGGGTTCGCCGTCCAGCTTAAGGTCAAGGCGTCGCCGTCCGGGTCTGTGAATTTTGGCCCAAATCCTCCCGTCAATCTTATGCTCCGATAATTCCCGTTCTGTGAAAGAACATCTCCGGTAGCATTCAGGAATACGAAGTTCTCGAGCTTCGGCGCCTGGTTGCTGGTGCGCGGTGTTACCGCCCGGATCTCGGAGGGCGGCCCGGCGCCATTGGCGTTCACCGCCCGGATCTGGAAGATATAGGCCGTGTCGTTGGTCAGCCCGGTCACGCTATGCGCGGTCGTGCTCGCGCCGCTGCCCGCGATGTCGCTCCAGGCGTCGCTGGCGGTAAAGCTCGTCCCCGCCTTGTAGCGCAGCTGATATTCGGTGACGGTCGTGTCGGAGGGGTCCTCCCAGCTGAGCGCCACCTGGGCGTTGCCGGCCACCGCCCGAAAGCCGTTCGGCTGCAGCGGCGCGCCCAGCCGCAGCACCACCGCATCCGAAACCAGTCCGAGGCCGCCCGCAGTCACGGGTCGGACCTGGAAGACATATTCCGTGCCGTTGGTGAGCCCGGTCACGGTGTGGCTGGTGGTGGAAGCCCCGCTGCCGGCGATGTCCGACCACAGGCCCTCGTCGCTGTCGGAGAAGTTCGTCCCCGCCTTGTAGCGCAGCCGATATTTGGTGATGGCGCTGTCGCCCGGGTTCGCCCAGGCCAGCACCGCTTGCCCGTCGCCCGAAATGGCCGTGAACCCCTCCGGCTTGGCCGCCGCCGCGATGACGGTGAGCTTGAAGCTGTCGGAGACCGTGTTACCGAAGACTTCCCTACCTGTCAGTGTGAGGACAAACTCGCCCACCGTCTTGCCGGTCAGTGTGACCATGCGATACGGATAGGAGTCGAAGTTCCAGGTGAACACCGCTTGCACTGCTGAGCCAGGAATCAAGCCCCCTAAAAACAGCTCGTCCCCGTCGGCGTCGGCGTACATATCCGTCGCCTTGATGGTCAAGCTGTTGCCGACTGCTAGGGTCTGGTCCGGATAGGGTGGGCTCTTGACTGTCGGCGTGTTATTGCTCGTCGTCAGGATCACAGATTCCGAGGCCGAAAGTCCGTCGGGATCCGTCGCCGTCACGGTCACGGTCGTCCGCTCCACCTCCCCCGTCGCCCTGTAGCGGAAATAGGGGCCCTTGCTCTCAGAGCCGGGTATGGGTTCAATCCGTGCGTCCAGGTTGGCTCGCGCAGGGTTCACCGTGAGGGTGAAGGTAAGGGTGTCGCCGTCCGGATCCGTGAATGCTCCAGTGAATCCCGTCAGTCTTCTATTTTGGTAGCTCCCGTTCTCCGCTATCACTCTCCCTTTGAATCCCAATCCTTGGCCGTTAACCTCCGGCGCCCGGTTTTGGGCGTTGGCGGGGGCCGCTGTCACCGCCAGCAGCAAGGGCGCCGCGAAGGCCAGGATTCCGATCGACCGGAGGGTTCGGAATGCCCACGTCTGCGATCCACCGAACATTGCCCTGCTCCCTTGCTCCAGCTCCGTCAACCCCGCCGCCGAAACGGCCTCCCCATGCCCGACCGGAGCACGGGACAAAACGAATTGCGTTATCAACACAATTTCGTAGTCAAGAGCCCAGATCAATTTTATTCTTCAAATAACGAAAATGTGATTGGAAACAGAAAATTTCTTTTCCTTGCAACTGTTATATTATTACGTGGAACGGGAGCCGGCCGCGCGGACGGCTCCGCCCCGGCTTCAGAAGCCGAGGCGGAGGTCGAGATGGAGGCGGTGGTCGTCGGCGGCGCCGTTGCGCGCCTCGTGGCCGCCGGTCAGTTCGAGATCGACGCGGCCCTTCGCGGCCTGGAAGGCGAGGCCGGCTTCGAGCTTGCGCCGCACACCCTCTTCCTCCGAGAGGCGGAGCAGGGGCGAGAGCAGGCCGTGGGCCGCCGGCAGGCGGAAGCCGTAGCGGGCTTCCAGTTCCAGCGCCATGCGGTCCTCGTCGGCCCCGAAACCGGCCTCGTCATAGTCGAGATCGTCGGCCAGCATTGCGGCTCCGTCGGCGCGCACGCCCGTCGCGAGGCTCATGGACCAGGAGAGGCCCGCGCCGTCGGACGCCGGCTCCAGGCCGGCGGTCAGGCTCGCGCCCGTCCCGCCATAGCCCGCCTCCGAGGAAAGCGCCAGATGGCGGCCTTCCGCCTCCAGCGCGAAGCGTGAGCCGGGCGCGGAGAGGCGCGCGCCGAAGCCGGCTTCCACGCCGGAGCCTTCCCGCCAGTCGCCGCCATCGCCGCGCCAGGCCAGCGAGCCGAAGGGCGAAAGCGCGCCGCCGCCGAGGCCCCAGCCCTCATGCTCGGCCTCCAGCGAGGCCCTGGCCCGCCAGACCTGCACCTCATGCCCGCCGATCACCGAACGCGCGCTGCCGCCCGTCTCCAGCGTGACGAAGCCGGCGTCCGCCTCCAGCGCGAGACCGAGCGCGCCCAGATCCGCCAGCGGCTGGCGACCGCCGGCAGAGGCAAGGCGCATCTCCAGCGCCTCGCGCTCGCCCGCGCCCTCCGCCGGGCGGTAATCGACCGAGCCGTTGCCCGCGCCCAGCACGGTCCAGACCTCGGCCCCGCTGGCGAGCTTCAACTGCGCATAGGGCCAGGCGGCGCTGAGCGCAGTCGTGAAGCCCGCCCCGTCGCTGGCCTCCGTCTCGCCCGCGCTTCGCGACAAGGCGAAGCCCATCAGCAGCCCGTCGCCGACACGCGCATCCATGCCGAGCCAGCCCGTCTCCATGCGGCTGCGATGGTCGATCCCGGCCTGCTCCGCCTCGAAGCGCATCAGCCCGCCTCGGCCCCAGGCCGTCATCTCCAGCCCGCTCCCGGCCTCGCCGAAGGCCATCTCGAAGGCGCTGTCGCGGCGCAAGGTCTCCCAGTCGATACGCACATCGTCCGGCGTCTCGGCCCGGCGGCGGCGGTCGTCCGGCGCGCCGAACTCGACCCGCCGCCCGGCCACCGTCAGGCTCGACGCCCCCGGCGCGGCGTCGAGCCGCTGGCCGATGGTCTCGCGCGCGCCGCCGAGCGTCCTGGCCGCCAGCCCCGCCAGGCTCTTGGCGAACGCCTGGCGCTGGGCGGCATTCGTCCCGGCCCCCGCCAGAACCTCGATGCTGAAGCCGAGGCTCGCCGTATCGCCGTCTTCGTCGGTTGCGGTCCAGCTGTAGCTCGTCGCCGCCAGCGCCGCCGTCGGCGTCCCGCTCACCTCACGCGTCGCCATGTCGAGGGCGAGGCCCGCCGGCAGCGTGGGCGTCAGCGCATAGCTCAGCGTCCCGTCGCCGCCGGTCGCTTCCGGCAGGGTGAAGGCCGTTATCGCCACATCCTGCGTGAAGGTGGCGTCCGCCACCGTCGCATCCCCGAAGGAGGGCGCCCGGTCCTGCGGCGTCGCCGTGACGCCGACCGTCCCGCTCGCGCCGAAATGGATGATCGTGCGCAACTCGATGCGGTAGGCGGTCCCGTTGGTCAGGCCGGTCACGACATGGCTGGTGGTGTCGCCGTCGCTGCCGGGTATCCGGGTCCAGGCGTCATCGTCATCGAAGCCCGAACCCTCCGTGACGCGCATCTCGTAATATCGGACACCGTTGTAGGACGGGCTGTTCCAGGTCAGCGTCACCTGGCCGTTGCCAGCCTCGGCGGCAAGATTCCCCGGCTCATATGTAGAACCGGTCCAAACCCCGTTCCACATGACGAATGTCAGGCTGGCGCGATCGCCGTCCTCGTCCTCCGCCGTGTAAGTGTAAGTAGTGCGATGCGGACCGTTCCAGGGCACCCCCGCGAGTTCCCGCGTTGCGCCGTCGAAGGTCAGGCCCGCCGGCAAATCGGGCGTCAGGCTGTAGGTCAGCGCGCCGGTCCCGCCCGTGGCCGCCGGCAAAGTCATGCTGTGTTGGACGGGGTGGCCGACAAACCAGTTCAGGTCCGGGATGATCTGGAAGCCGAAGCTCGGCAGGTCGCCCGGCGCCACGACCCGGATGGTGAAGCTCAGGCTCGCCGTATCGCCTTCGGCGTCGGTCGCGGTCCAGCTGTAGCTGGTCGCAGCCGCCACCGCCGTCGGAGTCCCGCTGACGGTGCGCGTCGCCGCGTCGAAGGCGAGGCCGTCCGGCAGATCGGGCGTCAGCGCGTAGGCCAGCGCCCCGTTGCCGCCCGTCGCCTCGGGCAGGGTCAGCGCCGTCAGCGCCTCGCCCGTGGTGAAGGTCCGGTCCGCCAATGTCACCGAGCCGAAGGAGGGCGCCGTGTCGGCCTCGACCGTCATGGCGAAGCCCAGGCTGGCGCTGTCGCCGTCGCTGTCGGTCACGGTCCAGCTGTAGCTCGTCGCCGCTTGGCTCGCCGTCGGCGTTCCGCTGACGGTGCGCGTCGCCATGTCGAGGGCGAGGCCGGCCGGCAGGTCGGGCGTCAGCGCATAGCTCCGCAGCCCGTCGCCGCCGGTCGCTTCCGGCAGGGCGAAGGCGGTTATCGCCACGCCTTGCGTGAAGATGACGTCCGCCACCGTCGCCTGGCCGAAGGAAGGCGCGAGGTCCCGCGGCGCGCCGGAGACCGTGGCGACCGGCCCCGCGCCCAGCGCGTTCGCCGCGCGCAGCTCGACGCTATAGGCGGTATCGTTGGTCAATCCCCTCACCCGATAGCCGGTGGCGGCGCCGGGAAGATCGGTCCAGGCGTCGGCGTCGGTGAAGGGCAGCGCCGCGCTCTCCTTCCAGCGCAGTTGCATCTTGTCGATCCCGGCCGTGTCGGTCGGCAGCGTCCAGGCGAGCGCCAGCCCGCCATTGCCGCCGATCGCCGCCAGCCCCGTCGGCGCGCCCGGAATGGCCAGGACCCCGATCGCGAAGCTCAAGCTGGCCGTATCGCCGTCTTCGTCGGTCGCGGTCCAACTGTAGCTCGTTGCCGCCTGGCCTGCGGCCGGCGTGCCGCTGACGGTGCGCGTCGCCGCGTCGAGGGCGAGACCGTCGGGCAGGTCGGGCGTCAGCGCGTAACTCAGCGTCCCGTCGCCGCCGGTCGCTTCCGGCAGCGTCAGCGCGGTCATCGCCACGCCTTGCGTGACGGTCAGATCGGCCACCGTGGCCGCGCCGAAGGAGGGCGCGAGGTCCGGGATGAGCGCGGTCGCTTCGGCCGAGGCCGGGCCGGGGCCGGTGGCGTTCACGGCGCGCAGCTCGAAGCGGTATGTCGTCCCTCCCGCGAGGCCGGTCACCTCGTGGCTGGTGGTTGTGGCGCTGCTGTCGGCGATGGCGGTCCAGGCGTCATCGTCGGCGAAGCTCGCCGCATCGGTGTAGCGCAGCTCATAGCCGGTCAGGGTCGCGTCCGAGGGATCGTCCCAGGCGAGCGTCACCGCGCCGGCGCTCGCCGTCGCCGTCAGGTTGGCGGGCTGGGCCGGCGCGCGCGCCTCGGGCGTCGCCACGACGGTCGCCAGCGGCCCCTCGCCATTGCCGTTGGAGGCGCGCATCTCGAAGGTATAGGGCGTGGCGTTGGTCAAGCCGGTCACGCGATGGGCGGTCGCCGTCCCGGACAGAACGGTCCAGGTGTCGTAGGGGCTGAAGGGCAGGTCCGCCGTCGGCTTCCAGCGCAGGTGCAGCTTGTCGGTCGAGGGCGGCGCGGGCGGCAGCGTCCAGGTGAGCGCCACCGAGCCGTCATCCCCCGCCGCCGCGAGCCCGCTCACCGCCCCCGGCGTCAAGGCCAACGGCGTCGCCGTCACCACATGGGAACCCCTGCCGTAAGAAACGCCGTTCACGATGGCTTCAGCGATGATCTGGAAGGCGTATTGCTCGCCACCGAAGAGGCCTGTCACCGTGTAGCTGCCGGTGGACTGGTGGCTCCCCGGAATCGGACGGTGATAGACGCGCTTCCAGCTGCGCCCGTTCGAGTCGGGTTCCTTCCACTCCCAAGGGTCGTCGACATTCGAACCCTGCTGGTAGCTCACATAATAGCGAACGATGCTGCCGTCCGGGGAGGGCGTCCAGGTGAGCGCGACCGAACCGAGCCCCACAACCGCCCGAAGATTCTCGGGCTTGCGCGGGGCGTCGAAAAAGATGTTGAGCAGGAAGGGCAGCGACGCCCGGTCGCCGTCGGCGTCGGTCGCCATGTAGGTGTAGGTGCGCGCGAACTCCTCGCCGAACCAGGTGCGTGGCGTTCCCGAGAGCTCCCGCGTCGCCGGATCGAAACGCAAGCCATGCGGCAGGCCGGGGCTGATGCTGTAGGCCAGCGGCCCGTCGCCGCCACTCGCTTCCGGCAGCGCCTCGATCACCGCGGGAATGTTGGACCGGTAGATCTTGTCGACGATCTTCTGCGACCCGAAGGTCGGAACCGAGCCGGTCTTCACCCGAAGGGCGAAGCCGAGCCGCGCCTCGTCGCCATCGGCGTCTGTCGCCCGGTAGAGGTAGCTCTTCGGCGCCTGCCTTGCGATCGCCGCGCCGCTCACCTGCCGCGTCGCCGCGTCGAAGGTCAGGCCCGCCGGCAGCGCCGGCTCGATGCTGTAGGCGAGCGCCCCGTCGCCGCCGGTCGCCTCCGGCAGAGTCAGCGGGGTTATCGCCCGGTCGCGGTCGAACGCCATGTCGGCCACCGTCGCGGAGCCGAAGTCCGGCGCGCCGCCCGTCACCACCGCGATGGTGAAGCTGAGCGAGGTCTTCTCCTTGCCGTTCTCGAGCCAGTCGTCATAGATGTCCTCGTCGGTCGCCGTGTAGAGATAGGCCTGCGGCGTCTGGAGCACAGTCGGCGTCCCGCTGATCTGGCGCGTCGCGGCGTCGAAGCTCAGGCCGGGCGGCAGGGGCGTCATGCTGTAGGTGAGCGTCCCCTCGCCGCCGGTCGCCTCCGGCAAGGTCACCGGGGCGATGGCGACATTCTGCGTGAAGGAGCGGTTGGCGACGGTCGCGCCGCCGAAGCTCGGCGAACTGTTGGCCGAGACGGTCAGCACGAAAGGCAGCACCGCCTCGTCGCCGTCCATATCCGCTACCTTCAGGCTGTAGGCGGTCGCCGTCTGGGCCGAGGAGGGCGTGCCGGCGATCTGGCGCGTATGGCGGCCGAAGACCAGCCCGTCGGGCAGCGCCGGAGTCACGCTGTAGGTCAGCGGCGGGTTGCCGCCGGTCGCCGCCGGGAAGATCAGCCCGGTCACCGGCGAGTTCTGCCGCAGCAGCTTGTCGGAGATCGACGCGGTTCCGAAGGAGGGCGCGAGGTCCTGCGGCGTCGCGGTCGCCTCGTCCGAGGCCGGACCGGCGCCGCTGGCGTTCACCGCGCGGATCTGGAAGCGCCAGAGCGTGTCGTCGGTGAGGCCGGTTACCTTGTATTCCGTGGTGGCGCCGCCGCTGCCGGCGATGGCGCTCCAGGCGTCGGTCGCCCCGAAGCTGGCGTTCGCGGTGTAGCGCAGCTCATAGCCGGTGATCGTCGGGTCCGAGGGGTCGTCCCAGGCGAGCAGCGCCGCGCCGCTGACAGCCGTCGCGGCGAGGCCGGTCGGCTTGGCGGGCGTCATCGCCTTGGGCGCGCCTTGGGCCGTCGCCGCCGCGCCGGTCCCGAGCCCGTTCGCGGCCCGCAGCTCGAAGCTGTAGTTCACGCCATTGGTGAGGCCCGTTACCCGGTGGGCGGTGGCGTCGCCGGCGAGATCGGTCCAGGCGTCGCTGTCGGTGAAGGGCAGCGCTGACGTGGCCTTCCAGCGCAGCTGCAGCTTCTCGATATCGATGGTGTTGCCCGGTCGCGTCCAGGAGAGCGCCAGGGCGCCATCGTCGGCGCTGGCGGCGAAATCGCCCGGCGCCACCGGAATGGCGTTCGGCGTCACCGTCACCAGTTTGGAGGATTTTGTCCAGTGATCGGGGCCGATGCGGTCCTCACCATACTCCTTGCCAAGAGCCTTCCTGAGCAACGCGCGAACAGCGAACGTGTATGTCGCGCCGTTGGTCAGACCCGTTACGGTGTGGCCGGTCGTGTTGGTGTTGCTGCCGCGAACGAGGCGCCAGCCGCCGGAATATTCCTCAGGCCAGACAAATGGAGGATAGTAGACATTCATGCGGGCATGCTGTTCGAACGGGTCCGCAAACCATTCGGAGCCGCCCTGCCGATGGCGCACGATATATCCGCCGATGGCCGAGTCATTCGGGTTGTCCCAGCTCAGCGTCACCCGCCCGTCGCCGGCCTTCGCGGTCAAGCTGTCGGCGTCGAACTTCACCGGATAGCGAGAGCGCACTGCAATATTGAAGGTCAGCGCCGCCCGGTCGCCATCGGCATCGGTCGCACTGTAGGTATAGACCGTGTCCGAGTCCGGAGCCGGCGTGGCGGGCTGGAACGCCCGGTAGATCCTGCGCGTTGCGGGGTCGAAGAAGCGCCCCGGCGGCAGCGCCGGCGTCAGCGCATAGGTCAGCGCCCCGTCCCCGCCCTGCGCCTCCGGCAGCGTGATCTCGAAGTCCAGCCTGCTGTAAATCCGGTAGTCGCGGATCGTCGTCGTCCCGAAGGAAGGCGCCAGGTCCTCCACGACCGCCAGCACCTCCCCGGAGGCCGGCGCGTTGCCGCTGGCGTTCACCGCCCGCACCTGGAAGCGCCAGGTGGTCCGCTCCGGCAGGCCGGTCACCGTGTGGCTGGTGGTCTCCGGGCCGCTGCCGGGAATCGCCGTCCATGTGTTATCCGGCCCGGCATTGCCGCTCGTGCTCGCACTCGCCGCCTGCGCGCCGCCGGGCGCGCCCCGACTATGGCGAAGCTCATAGCCGGTGATGGTGGGGTCTTGCGGGTCGTCCCAGCTGAGCGTCACCTCTCCGATCCCGACCGTCGCGGTCAGCCCCGAGGGCCTGGACGGCGGCGCGACTGCGGGCGTTCCCGCAACCGTGGCGGCCGGCCCCGCGCCCGCCTCGTTCGCCGCGCGCAGCTCGAAGCTGTAGCCGGTGTCGTTGGCGAGGCCCGTCACCCGGTGGCGGGTGGCGTCGCCGGCAAGGTCCGTCCAGGCGTCGCTCGCGGTGAAGGGCAGCGTTGACGTGGCCTTCCAGCGCAATTGCTGGCTGGCAATGTCGTTCGTATTCGTCGGCAAGGCCCAGGTCAGCACCACCGAACCGTCGTCTCCGGCCGCCGCCAGCCCTGTCGGCGCGCCCGGAACCGCCAGAACCTTGAGCGTGAAGCCGAGGCTGGCCGCATCGCCATCGGCGTCGGTCGCGGTCCAGCTCCAGGTCGCGACCGCCTGGCCCATGGTCGGCGTGCCGCTGACGGTGCGCGTCGCCGCGTCGAGGGCGAGGCCCGCAGGCAGGTCGGGTGTCAGCGCGTAGCTGAGCGCCCCGTCGCCGCCGGTCGCCTCGGGCAGGGTGAAGGCTGTAATCGCCTCGTCCAGCGTGAAGCTTCGATCCGCCACCGTCTCATCGCCGAAGGAAGGCGTGCGGTCGATGGTGAGGACGGTCGCCTCGGCCGAGGCCGGACCGGGGCCGGTGGCGTTCACGGCGCGCAGCTCGAAGCGGTATGTCGTCCCTCCGGCGAGGCCGGTCACTTCATGGCTGGTGGTGGCGGCCGTGCTGTCGGCGATGGCGGTCCAGGCGTCATCGTCGGCGAAGCTCGCCGCATCGGTGTAGCGCAGCTCATAACCGGTGAGGGTCGCGTCCGAGGGATCGTCCCAGGCGAGCGTGACCGCCCCGGCGCTTGCCGTCGCGGTCAGGTTGGCGGGCTGGGCCGGCGCGCGCGCTTCGGGCGTCGCCGCGACGGTCGCCAGCGGCCCCTCGCCATTGCCGTTGGAGGCGCGCATCTCGAAGGTATAGGGCGTGGCGTTGGTCAAGCCGGTCACGCGGTGGGCGGTCGCCGTCCCGGACAGAACGGTCCAGGTGTCGTAGGGGCTGAAGGGCAGGTCCGCCGTCGGCTTCCAGCGCAGGTGCAGCTTGTCGGTCGAGGGCGGCGCGGGCGGCAGCGTCCAGGTGAGCGCGACCGAGCCGTCATCCCCCGCGGCCGCAAGCCCGCTCACCGCCCCCGGCGTCGAGGCCAGCGGCGTCGCCGTCACCACATGGGAACCCCTGCCGTAAGAAACGCCATTCACGATGGCTTCGGCGATGATCTGGAAGGCGTATTGCTCGCCACCGAAGAGGCCTGTCACCGTGTAGCTGCCGGTGGACTGGTGGCTCCCCGGAATCGGACTGTGATGGGTGCGCTTCCAGCTGCGCCCGTTCGTGTGGGGATCCTTCCACTCTATCGGGTCGTCGACATTCGAACCCTGCTGGTAGCTCACATAATAGCGAACGATGCTGCCATCCGGGGAGGGCGTCCAGGTGAGCGCGACGGAACCGAGCCCCGGAACCGCCTTCAGATTCTCGGGTTTGCGAGGATATTCGGTAAAGATGTCGAGCAGGAAGGGCAGCGACGCCCGGTCGCCGTCGGCGTCGGTCGCTATGTAGGTGTAGGTGTGCGCGAACTCCGCGCCGAACCATTCTGCCGACGTGCCCGAGATTTCCCGCGTCGCCGGATTGAAGCGCAGGCCGAACGGCAGGGCGGGGCTGATGCTGTAGGCCAGCGGACCGTCGCCGCCGGTCGCTTCCGGCAGCGCCTCGGTCACCACGGGAATGTTGTGCCGGAAGATCTTGTCCACGATCTTCTGCGACCCGAAGGTCGGAACCGAGCCGGTCTTCACCCGAAGGGCGAAGTCGAGCCGCGCCTCGTCGCCATCGGCGTCTGTCGCCCGGTAGAGGTAGCTCTTCGGCGCCTGCCTTGCGGTCGGCGTACCGGTCACCTGCCGGGTCGCCGCGTCGAAGGTCAGGCCCGCCGGCAGCGCCGGCGTTACGCTATAGCTCAGCGCCCCGTCGCCGCCGGCAGGGTCAGCGGGGTTATCGTTCGGTCGCGGTCGAACGCCATGTCGGCCACTGTCGCGGAGCCGAAGTCCGGCGCGCCGCCCTCCACCACCGCGATGGTGAAGCCGAGCGAGGTCTTCTCCTTGCCGTTCTCGAGCCAGTCGTCATAGATGTCCTCGTCGGTCGCCGTATAGAGATAGGTCTTCGGCGTCTGGAGCACGGTCGGCGTCCCGCTGATCTGGCGCGTCGCGGCGTCGAAGCTCAGGCCGGGCGGCAGGGGCGTCACGCTGTAGGTGAGCGCCCCCTCGCCGCCGGTCGCCTCCGGCAAGGTCAGCGGGGCGATGGCGACATTCTGCGTGAAGGAGCGGTTGGCGACGGTCGCGCCGCCGAAGCTCGGCGAACTGTTGGCCGAGACGGTCAGCACGAAAGGCAGCACCGCCTCGTCGCCGTCCATATCCGCTACCTTCAGGCTGTAGGCGGTCGCCGTCTGGGCCGAGGAGGGCGTGCCGGCGATCTGGCGCGTATGGCGGCCGAAGACCAGCCCGTCGGGCAGCGCCGGGGTCACGCTGTAGGTCAGCGGCGGGTTGCCGCCGGTCGCCGCCGGGAAGATCAGCCCGGTCACCGGCGAGTTCTGCCGCAGCAGCTTGTCGGAGATCGACGCAGTTCCGAAGGAGGGCGCAAGGTCCTGCGGCGTCGCGGTCGCCTCGTCCGAGGCCGGACCGGCGCCGCTGGCGTTCACCGCGCGGATCTGGAAGCGCCAGAGCGTGTCGTCGGCGAGGCCGGTTACCTTGTAGTCGGTGGTGGCGCCGCCGCTGCCGGCGATGGCGCTCCAGGCGTCGGTCGCCCCGAAGCTGGCGTTCGCGGTGTAGCGCAGCTCATAGCCGGTGATCGTCGGGTCCGAGGGGTCGTCCCAGGCGAGCAGCGCCGCGCCGCTGACCGCCGTCGCGGCGAGGCCGGTCGGCTTGGCGGGCGTCATCACCTTGGGCGCGCCCTCTGCGGTCGCCGCCGCACCGGTCCCGAGCCCGTTCGCGGCCCGCAGCTCGAAGCTGTAGTTCACGTCGTTGGTGAGGCCGGTGACGCGGTGGGCGGTGGCGTCACCGGCGAGATCGGTCCAGGCGTCGCTGTCGGTGAAGGGCAGCGCAGAGGTCGCTTTCCAGCGCAGCTGCAGCTTCTCGATGTCGATGGTGTTGCCCGGTCGCGTCCAGGAGAGCGCCAGGGCGCTATCGTCGGCGCTGGCGGCGAAATCGCCCGGCGCCGCCGGAATGGCGTTCGGCGTCACCGTCAACAGTTTGGAGGATTTCGTCCAGAAACGACCCGACGGGTAGTCGTAGCCATATCTGTCCTCGCCATACTCCTCGTTGAGAATATCGGCGCGCAGCATCACTGCGCGAACAGCGAACGTGTATGACTCGCCGTTGGTCAGGCCCGTTACGGTGTGGCCGGTCGTGTTGGTGTTGCTGCCGCGAATGAGGCGCCAGCCGCCGGAATATTCCTCAGGCCAGAGCGCCAGACCATGCCAGATATTCATCCGGGAATGCTGTTTGAACGGGTCCGCAAACCATTCCGGCCCGCCCTGCCCATGGCGCACGAGATATTCGAAGATGGCCGGGTCGTTCGGATTGTCCCAGCTCAGCGTCACCCGGCCGTCGCCGGCCGTCGCGGTGAGACTGTTCGCGTCGAACTTCACCGGGAAGGGAGTGCGCACCGCGATATTGAAGGTCAGCGTCGCCCGGTCGCCATCGGCATCGGTCGCGCTGTAGGTATAGACCGTGTCCGAGTCCGGAGCCGGCGTGGCGGGTTTGAACGCCCGGTAGATCCTGCGCGTCGCGGGGTCGAAGAAGCGCCCCGGCGGCAGCGCCGGCGTCAGCGCATAGGTCACCGTCCCGTCCCCGCCCTGCGCCTCCGGCAGCGTGATCTCGAAGTCCAGCCTGCTGTAAATCCGGTAGTCGCGGATCGTCGTCGTCCCGAAGGAAGGCGCCAGATCCTCCACGACCGCCACCGCCTCCCCGGAGGCCGGCCCGGCGCCGCCCGCGTTCACCGCGCGCAGCTCGAAGCGCCAGGTCCCTTGCTGCGAGAAGCCGGTCACCGTGTGGCCGGTGGTGGTGGCGCTGCTGTCGGCGATGGCGGTCCAGGCGTCATCGTCGGCGAAGCTCGCCGCATCGGTGTAGCGCAGCTCATAGAAGGCGATGGTGGGGTCTTGCGGGTCGTCCCAGCTGAGCGTCACCTGCCCGACCCCGCCCGTCGCGGCCAGCCCCGTCGGCGCGCCCGGAAGCCCTCGCACCTCTATAGTGAAGCTCAGGCTGGCGCTGTCGCCGTCGCTGTCGGTCACGGTCCAGCTGTAGCTCGTTGCGGCCTGGAGCGCCGTCGGGGTTCCGCTGACGGTGCGCGTCTCAATGTCGAGGGCGAGGCCCGCAGGCAGGGTGGGCGTCAGCGCATAGCTGCGCAGCCCGTCGCCGCCGCTGGCTTCCGGCAGGGTGAAGGCCGTAATCGCCGCATTCTGTGCAAAGCTCCGGTCCGCCACCGTGGCCTGGCCGAAGGAGGGCATGAGGTTCTGCGGCGTGCCCGCGACCGTGGCGGCCGGCCCCGCGCCCAGCCCGTTCGCCGCGCGCAGCTCGACGCTGTAGGCGGTATCGTTGGTCAATCCTCTGACCCGATAGCCGGTGGCGTCGCCGGCAAGGTCGGTCCAGGCGTCGCTCGCGGTGAAGGGCAGCGCCGAACTGGCCTTCCAGCGCAGTTGCAGCTTCTCGATGTCGGAGGTGTTGGTCGGCAGCGCCCAGGAGAGCGCCAGCCCGCCATTGCCCCCGAGGGCCGCCAGCCCCGTCGGCGCCCCCGGAACCGCATTCGGCGTCGCCGTCGCCGTCTCGGAGGCGCTGCTTTTCGTAAAGCCCCCCGCATGGCGGCGTATTGCGCGGATCTGGAACGCATAGCCCGCGCCATTGTCCAGCCCGGTCACGATATGGCTCGTCGTGGCGCCGCTGCTGCCGGCGATCGTGGCCCAGCCGCCATCGCCGCTGAGGCCTCCGCCTTTCCTGTAGCGGAGCTGGTAATCGGTCATCCAGGGATCGTCCGGATCGTCCCAGCTGAGCGTCACCTGGCCGTCGCCCGCCTGGGCGGCGAGATTTGTCGGTATGGCCGGCGCGATATACTGAAATCTCAGCTTGAACGTGAGCGACGCCTGCTGGCCGGCCTCATCCGTCGCCGTCAGGGTGTAGGTCTTGAAGGGCCGGATCGTCCCCGAACTTCCGTCGGCCGATCTGGCGGTCCCCCACCCCTCGATCCGCCGATCCGAAGCCGTGAAAGCGAAGCCGTCGGGCAACGCTGGCGTCAGCGCATAGGTCACCGCGCCCGCGCCGCCCGTCGCCGCCGGGAGCTGCTCGTCCCACTCCGGCAAAAACGAAGAATACCGACGGAAATGCCAATCCAGATCCGCAACGCTGGCGTTGCCGAATGTCAGCGGCTGGGCCGGCGCCAGCACCTCGATGGCGAAGCTGAGGCTGGCGGTGTCGCCGCCCGCGTCGGTGACGGTCCAGCTGTAGCCGGTCGCCGCCTGGACCGCCGTCGGCGTCCCGCTGACGGTGCGCGTCGCCATGTCGAGGCTGAGGCCCGCCGGCAGGGCCGGCGTCAGCGCATAGCTCAGCGTTCCCGCGCCGCCGGTCGCTTCCGGCAGCACCAGCGCTGCGATCGCGACACCTTGCGTGTAGCTCCGGTCGGCGATCGTCGCGGCCGCGTCGAAGGCGAGCGCGGGGCCGCCCAGCGTCGCCGTCGCGAGGCCGGATGACGGGCCGTATTGCCTCGAATACCACCACCCCCAGTCCGGATAGACATCGTAGGCCCTGCGGATCTGGAAGACATAGTCCGCGCCATTCTCCAGCCCCGTCACCGTGTGTGCGGTCGTCCGGAAGGTGCTGCCGGCGATGTTTTGCCAGCCGCCGCCGTCCGGGAAGCTCGCGCCCTTGCGGTAGCGGACCTGGTAGCTGTCCAGCCACCAATTGTTGTCGGCGTCCGAGCCGGCGCCATTGTCAATCCAGCTATCGCTCCAGCTGAGCGTCACCTCGCCATCGCCCGCCGTGGCGGTGAGATTTTGCGGAGCGGCCGGGGTGTAGGCCTCCGCCGCCGGCGCGAATGTCAGCAGCAATAATGCGGCGAATGCGGCCATCCCGGCGCGCAAACATGCGATGTTTCGAAACATAATATGTTTCGCTTCGTATGATCTATCGGGCGATGCAGGTCGCGCTGCAACACGCTCCCTGTTCGGGATCAAGGCCGGCGAGGGCGAGCATCGCATGGCGCGGATCGTGCGCAAAGCGTTGAACGGATTCATCGCTTCCGACTCCATATCAGAGTGCTTCTCCGAATATTAGAGCGAGGAACGCGATAGAAGAGTCAAGTCGTTTTTACAGAATAGCGTAAATTTTTCTCGAAACCCGCATCAACTTCAAGCAAAGCAAGGAAATTTTATTCGCCCGACCCCATGCCCGCTCCTCGCGGCCGTCTTCATCGGCAGACCCGGAAGCGCGCGAGTGGCGGCGCAGCCCGTCCACCGTCCCCGAGCCCGGCGCGCCGTAGCGTTGCGTCCTTGAACGCGCCGGCGAAGCCGGCCTCGGCATGGTCGAGACCTCCCGCCAGCATCGCCGCGACGTCCGCGTGCAAGGAAACGGCGCTCGAAGGCATCGGGGAGAGCGTCCGGTCGGTCCTCTGCGAGGGCGAGGGCGTCCGCGCGGACGAGTTCGCCGGCCGGGATTTGGTGTTGCATGGCGGCCCGCCCGATCGTCTGCCACCCGGAATCGGAGAAGCGGATTTGGGGGATCGCTCGGCTTTCCGGCCGCCTGACTGCCGGTTGCGGGTGTTTCGCGAGCGCTTTTCTGCGCTCCTGCGCCCACTTCATCTGCCGATTCCGGAAATTCCTCGCACCGGACCGGCGCTCCGGCGGACGCCCTTCGGTCGAAACGCAAGGCTCGGCAGGCGCGACCGCGAGCCGAATATCGGTCTCGGCGGGGCGTGTTCGGACGCGTATGCTGCGTGGTCAGAGGGTAATACATCGTCATACACGGCGCACTCGGGAACACTCAATCCGACTGCTCGACCCGGCATGGGCCGACAGGGATGCGCACCCGTACAACAAATCGCGTATGCTCAGAGAATACGCGCTCGTTCCACGATACCCCGGACTATCTATGGCGTTGAAAACGCACCGAAATACTGGACAGGCGTGCGCATGGCATACCCCGCAGGGGACCTGCGTCCGGTGTGAGATCGAAACGCCCGAAGGCGTCGAGATCGCGCTTCCTGACCGCTCAACCCGTCGGGCGACAAAGGCCGTTGTGCGACCGGCGTTTAGCCCGAGCGGCGTTTGAGCGGCAGCGCCCGCCGCGCACCTGCGGAGACAGCCTCCGAACCGCCGCGCGACTTCCGAACTGTAGTATAGGAAGCGCACGGTAACGGCGCAATGCGAACCGCAGTAGTCGGCGCGACCGCTGTCGGTGAGGCGAGCGCGGCTGTCGGCAGCAGTGCCGGCGCGAGTGTCGGCGGTCGTGCGGCAGGCAGTGCGGGGATGGCGGCGCAGCGCTGCCTGCGCCGCTGCGCCGGACCGTGATGACGGGAATGAACGGGCCGCGCCGGAGCGACGCGGCCCGTTGCGGTGTTGCGGGTCAGGCGGCGACCTTGTGCACGGGGATGCCGAGCTGCGCGGCCTTCTCGACGAGGTTGTCGGTGATGCCGGAGCCGGGGAAGGCGATGACGCCCTTCGGCAGCAGGTTCAGCAGTTCGTCGTTGCGCCGGAAGGGGGCGGCGCGGCCGTGGGCGTTCCAGTCCGGCTTGCAGACGACCTGGTCCACGCCGCGCTGCTCGGCCCACTGCGCCGCGAGCCTCTCGACGCCGGGTCCGCCGCCATGCACCAGCACCATGTCGGGATATTTGGCGCGCACGCGGTCGAGTCTGGCGAACACCGCGCCCGCGTCGCCGACCTGCTTGCCGCCGGCGATGGCGACCAGGGTGCCCTCCGGCAGGTGCGCGCGCGTCTCGCGGTCCTTGCGGGCGCGCTGGAAGTCGCGGGCGTCGATGGCGGCGGAGGTGAGCCTGCCGGTCTGGCTGGTGTGGCTGCCGCGCCTCGGACGCCAGACCTCGCGGGTGACGCTGCGATACTGCTCGGCCAGCGCGTCGCGCATCCGCTCGAAGGCGTCGCGGCGGTCGCCGAGATTCTGCGCGCGGTCAGTCAGCAGTTCGAGCTCGCGCGCCTTGACCTCCGTGCCGTCCTGGGCGCGCTCAAGGTCGCGCATGTCGGGCGTGAGGCGGTCGATGGAGCGGTCGAGCCTGCGGACCTGGGCGTCGAAGGCATTGACGATGCCCCAGAGCAGGTGCTCGCGCTCGTCGGCGAGCTGGAAGCCGTCGGGGGCGACGCCCTCGGCGACGATGCGGAAGGCTTCGCTGCTGGCGGCGATGGCCTCGTCGCGATCCCAGACCTCGCGGGGGTCGTGCTCGTCGCGCTCCGGGGTTGCGCCGAAGAGGGCGGCCTGTTCGCAGACGGTGGCGGTGACGGACAGCGCCCGGTGGATGTCGATGTCGTACATGATGAACTCCTCGCTTGCGTTGGAGGCCTTGCGGCCCGTTGACCGGTGCGGTGCTCGCTCCGGCGTCTGTCTCATTGGGACACGCGCGCGGAGCGGAGCCACCGGGACCGGAATGAATGGCCCGGCGCGGTGCGCGAGTGGTGCGGGCGCACAAGCGAGCGCAGCGAGCGCGGAGCCACGGTCGCGCGCCGCGCCGGGCCTAGGCGCGCCAGCGCCGTTTCATTGCGAGTCCCGGCCGGAACGGAGCGCAAGCGGAGTGGAGGACCCCGAAGGGGTTGGCGTAGTGAGCACGTGTGGCACGATGAGACAGACAGAGGAGAGAGCGTTTCTCTCCACCTGCACCGACCCCTTCTGCGGTGCAGCCTGCACGGCCTTCGGGATGAAGCGCGGGCCAGGCCGCCCGCGCACTCATCGGTACGGATGCGTCCGCAGGCGCTGCACGGCGACCTCGCGGATGCGGGCGCGGTCGCGCACGGCGATCCAGCCCCTGGGGTCCTCGTCGAGATGGACCAGATAGACCCGCCGTCCGGGCTTCAGGATGTCGTCCTGGGCGTGGACGCCGCCCACACAGGCGCCGTCGGCGTCACGGATGCGGGACTCGGCCGGGGTGATGCGTTCGAAGGCGATCTCGCTCATCGGGATGCTCCAGCCTGGCGAAAAGAAGATCGGGCCGACGCGCGCGGCGCCGGCCCGATGGGTGGGGGATTGCGACGGCCTCAGAACGGCAGGTCGTCGTCGGCAGCCTCCGCAGGCGCCGGGGCGGCGGTCCCGGCATCGGTCGCCGGCTCCGTCGCCGACGGTGCGGCGCCGTTCGCCTTGTCGAGGAACTGCACGCGCCCGCCTGGGACCAGCAGGATCTCGGTCGAGAAGCGGTCCGCATCCTCGCCGTCGCGCTTCCAGCGCCGCGTCTGCAGCTTGCCCGCGACATAGACCAGGCGGCCCTTCTTCGCGTTCTTGCTCAGCATGTCCACCAGACCGTCCTGGAAGGTGACGATGCGGTGCCACTCGGTGCGGTCCACCCGCTCGCCGGAGTTGCGGTCGAGATAGCTCTCGTCGGTGGCGACGCTGAAGTTGGCGACGCGCCCGCCCGAGACGAGGTTGTTCACGGTGACGTCGGCGCCGATGCGCCCGATGAGTTCGGCCCGGTTGAGTCCGAATGCCATGGTCTGTCTCCTTGTCGATGACGATGGGTTGGCGAGCGGCGGGAACCTCTCTCCAGCCCCCCATCCGCTCGCTTTCTTCAAGCCCTCCTCTACCTCCCCTTGGCCATGACGGCGCGGTCGGGGCAGCGCCGGGCGCGAGAGGAACCCTCCCTCCCGCCTCCAGGGCGCTTGCCCTGCGCGCGCAACTCCACCTCCGGGGAGCGAGGCAACGGGGATCGGGGCGGAGGACGCGATGTGCGTCGTGGTGTTGACCGGGATGCCGATGCGGCCGGGCAGCGCGTGGTCGTGGAGTGCGCTGTGCGCCGTGCGGTCTATCCGGCAGCGGTCAGTGCCCCGGCGGCGATCGCATGGCGGCGGTTCGTGCGGCGCGAGCGAGCACCGCCGACGGCGGGTCGGTTGCGCAGCAAGCGCGCCGGGAGGCAGAGCGCCTCAGGCTGGCGCCGCCAGCCCCGGCGCGGAATCAGAAGTTGAGCCGCAGGTCCATGCCGATACGGGTGTCGGGCTCGCCGCCGGCGCGCGCGGTCAACAACAGTTGCTGCCTGCGGTCCCCACGCCGGGCCGAGCGACAGCGAAAGGCCGCGCGCCCGCTATCCGAACCCGCCTTCAGGTGGCGCAGGCGCGCTCAACATTGTCGCGGTTCTCAATCTGGCGTTCGATTGCCTGGGGCGAAACGCCGAATTCCGTGGCGATGGCTTCGATATCCCAATTGTCCTCGCGCATGGCGAGCACTTCGGAAACCGGCGCAAGAAATTCTGCCGCAAAGGCCCGGCTGGCCGCCTGGCGTGCGGCGTCGCGCAGATCGTTGATCACCGACAGGCCCGTGGGCGGATTGACTACCGCATCGCCCAGCGCCCGCCCGAAAGCAAAGAGTTGCGCACCCGGCGTCACCCTCCGCGCCGCCGGAATGTGGACATGGACGCCATCGGCGTTCGAGCGCACAAGAGCGCGCAAGCCCGGAGTCGGAGCGGAGACCGGCCGGAAGCTGGGCGCCTCGAGACGGCCGGCCAGAGCCTTCAGGGATTTCAGACGCACCGTCTCACCGACGCCAAGCGCCCGGCGCGCGACCCTGGCGCAGCGATAGCCTCGCGCCCAGGCCCGCTCGCCACGTCTGATTTCGGTGTGCTCCGGCTTGATATGGCGGTCCCGGATATCTGCTGCGGCCCGTAGCCGGGATTGGGAGAGGCGCCGATCTTCCGCCTTGCGAATCCAGTCGAGTACCGACGTCGGAGAAGCTGTGCGCAGGCCGGAGAGGAATTCCGCCAACGCCTCGCCATGGAACAACGTCCCGGCCGCTTCGATGAATGCCGCATCCGCTTCCGCGATATCGTAGGGATCGAGACCCAGCGCCCCGGCAGCCTCGCAAAATGCAGCCTCGTCCGCATCGCGTCGCGAGGCCGCAACGCGCGCCCAGCGCAATTGCAGACCGGTTTCCCGCATCTTGCACTCGTCAAGTCGCTCCACGACCCGGCTTACGAAGTCCGAGAGGCCGTCCTCGGCTTTGTTTCGCGCCAGCCATTCCGCTTCCTGACGCGGGAACCAGACGGGAACATCCGTGTAGCGGCAGGGCGCCGACTCGAACTCGAAGGCGGCGCCGTCAAAACGCAGGCGGACATCCGGGACCAGATATCCGTCGCGCCATTCGATCAGACGGAACTTTTCTTCGCCTCGCCTGCCGAATATCCGCCACCAGTTGAGCGCAAGCGCCTCTGCGGCGGGATAGGCCGACACGGCGATGGGGCCTTCCAGTTCCCGCCCGTCGCCGAGAACGTGATCGCAGACATTCTTGTCGTCGACGAAAATGCTCATGTCCGCGACCGTCGCCCGCTCCTCGGGCGCCGCGTTCGTCGCGCCATCCTGCCAGTCGAGCTGGAATTTCATCGCAGGGCCCCGGTTTCGGGCCAGCCCTTGTATTCCCCGGTCGTGCGGTTGACGCAAAGGCCGCGCCACATCTGCCCGCTTTCGTCGCGATGCCATATATGCTTGGGAAAATCGCCGTCGCCCTCGACGAACTTGTAGCTGCCCTGTCTGATCGCCGCGCGCACCCACGCCGTCGCGCGTTCCCGATCGGCCTCCGTCACCAGCGGACAGGGGGTCGTCAACTGCTTTCGGGGTCGCGGACGCCCGCCCTCGGGAAGGCCGCCCCACCACCGCGTTATCTTGTGTTCCGGGCTTCCGAGATAGGACGCCTTCGCGGCAAGGCCGTCCCGTTCCGGGGCGGGGATGACACGGACTCCAGTCGTTTGCCTTGGCCTTTTCATCGCCGGAACTTAGGGCCCACGCTGCCGATCTGCAATCTTCCCGACGCTTCCCTGCGCCCGTGCCGGACCGCTCTGCAATCGCCCAGGGCCATGGTTGCGCGGGTCAAGGCCGTTGCCTTTCAGGGCATCGAGGTGCTGGAAATCGATGTCCAGGCGACCGCCCCGCGGACGCCCGCAGAGAGGCGAAGGCGGAGAGGCCGGCCATGACGGGGCCATCAATGCGGCAGTGCGGGCGAGAGGCTGTCACGGTCATGGCGCGAAGGCCCCCTTGGTCAAAATCGCTTCTGCGACCGGACCGTAACGACGGTCGGAACCGCATTCAAGCCGTTGCTCAACAGCCGTTGCTCGACGCAGTTCCAATATCGAGAGAGATTCTGAAGCGGGCTGGCAGGACATCGGCGCCAGCCCTCGGCGGCAAGGGTCACTCCCAGCCCGCCAGCGTCGCCAGCGGGCTGGCGTCCCGGACCACCTCCACCTGGCGCCTGTCGAGCTTCTCGAAGGCGATGAAGGCCGCAACCTCCATCTCGTCGTCGAAGACCGCAAGCGGCTCCTCGGCCCCGACCAGGAACACGGCGAAGCTCGGCGGCCAGGCCGGCATGCCGCGGACATGATCGGAGCGCTCGTATGATCGCCGGGCGCACGCATCGCAGCGCGCCGCGCCGTGAGAAGCGGCCCCGCAGTCCGTGCAGCGATCTGCACGGCGCCTGGTCCAGTAGCGGGCCCGGTTCGCGGCGTTCTTGCGCTCGGAGGACCGACTGTCGGACTGGAGCACCGAACAGGGCGCGCATCTGGCTCCGCCGCCGTCGGTCGGGGCGCCGCACTTCACGCACAGGCCGGCGGCGCGCCGGGCGGCGTAGAGTTCGCGTGCCACCTCGCGCCGTGCGGCGCGACAGGGCTCGCAGATCGTTCCGCCCGCGACCGGGGGCCGGCGTCCGCACCTCGTGCAGGCCTTCGCCGCACGGCGGACCGCATGGCGCTTGCGGCTGGCGACGCGGGCCGCCTCGCGCTTGGCCGCAGCCGGCTTGCCGCCATATTGGAGACCCGCCGCCCTGGCCTCCGCGTAACGGATGCGGTCGGCCGCGCGCCTCTTCGCCGCGCAGGGCTCGCACGCCCGGCGGCCAGGCGGGACAGGATTGCGCCCGCACTTGCCGCACAACCCCGCCTCGCGCCGCCGCGCGGCCTTCCGGCGCGAGCGCTCGCGCTCATACTCCCTGGCGCGGTCGGGATCGCGCCGGGGCTGTCCCGCCACACGGAGACGCGCATCGCGCGCCCGTCCGGCAGCCCGGCCCTTCTCCGCGCATGCCTCGCAGACAGAACGGTCTGGCGCCGGAGCACGCTTCCCGCACTTCGGACACAAGCCGGCCGCAAGCCGCCCGGCGACCCGCCTGCGATGCCGCTCGCGGTCCTTCCGCTTCTGCACCTCTGGGTCTCGATACGCCACGGCGCCCCCCTGTCATGTTCGTGTTCCGAACGATGGACGCCCCGGCCGGCGGCGGGCCGGCCGGACGTCCGGTGGAGAGCGCGGGTCAGCCCCGCTGCCGGCGGTCGGCGAATATCCCCAGGCTGCGCCAGCCCCAGAGCTGCACGCCGCAGCTGCGCAGCCTGACCCCGGTCGCGATGATGATCTCGTCCCTCGCGGGCCGCATGTTCGCGACCGCCTTCAGCGGCAGGACCCTGCCCCGCGCCTTGCGCCGTCCTTTCGGCTTCGCGCCGTCGGCCTGGACCGGAACGATGTCGCCATTGGCGAGCGAGCGAAAGGTCTCGACGACATACCGGTCGTCCTCAAGACCGCCGCCAACGAAATGGGTGAGAAAGGTGCGCGCGTCGCCGCGCGGCGCCAGAACCGCCTGCATGATGCCGTGCTCCCTGGAGAGGTGAAGAGGAACGGCGGCAGCGGCTCCCTCCGGGAGCCCCACCCGCCGCCCCGCTCACGGCCAGGCCTCTCCTCTCTCGGCGGCGCGCCAGCGGCTCAGTTCGCAGAGGCGATCATCGGCGGCCGCCGCCCAGGCGGCGGGTGACGAAGGCGGTGCAGGAGGCGGCCCTGTCGTCACCTCACCGGTTGCCACGGGCGATCCTTCATGAAGCCGAAGGAGACCGGGTTGCGCTCTGGCGGTCGAGAATGTCGCCGCCGATGCTCTCCGCGACCCTAGCGGAGGACGCCTTGATCGAATCGCGCGCCAGATGCGCGTAGCGCGCCGTCGTGTCGATCTTGCCGTGGCCCAGCAGCTTGCCGATCATCGACAGCGACTCCCCGAGCGCCAGCGCGCGAGACGCGAAGCTGTGGCGCAGGTCATGCAGGCGCACGCCGGGGAGTTCGGCTCTCTCGCGCACCCGGTCCCAATAGTGGTTGAGGTCGGCGAGATGCCTGCCCGCCTTGTAGCCCGGGATGACCCACGGGTTGCCTTCAAGGCGCGGCAGGTCCGAGAGTATCCGCGCCGCCGTCGGCGACAGCGGCACCAGACGCGCTCCGGTCTTCGAATCCGGCAGCCGGATCTCCCCCGCTTCAAGGTCCACATCCCGCCACGCCAGCGTCACGATCTCGTTGCGACGGCAGCCGGTCAGCATCAGCAGCCGGATCGCCGCCGCCGGATATATGGGCAGCGAGCCGTCGGCTTCCATCTCGCTCAGCACATCGCCGAGACGGCGAAACTCCGCATCGGTCAGGAACCGCTCGCGCTTGTTCTCGCGATATTTGCGCACGAACTTGCAGGGGTTGTTGCCCGTGCGCAGGTTCCACTCCTGCGCCAGACCGAACAGCGTGTTCATGATCTCGAGCACCCGGTTCGCCTGAGAGGGGATGTGGCGAAGCTCCAGGTGCAGCCGTTCGATATGCTGGCGCTCGACCTCCTCCACCGCCAACTGGCCGCAGGCCGGCAGGATGAAGCGCTCCACCACGCTGCGATAAATGCGCTGCGTGCTCTGCTTGCAGCGCACGCTGACATGATCCTCCAGATAGCGCCGGGCGAGGTCGGCGACCGTCACCGCCCCCGGCGGCTTGTCTTCCGGGTTCTGCCCGCTCTTGATGCGCGAGATGATCAGCGCCGCCTCATGGCGCGCGGCGTCGGCGGTGATGACGCCGTGGCGCCCGAGGGTGAACCGCTTGGAACGGCCGCGGTGGCGGCTCTGCACGACATAGACCTTGGACCCGGAGGGATAGACCCGGACCCCGAAGCCCGGGAGCCGGTCGTCCCAGAACACGGCGTCGCGGTCCTGGACGGAGAGCGCATCGACGGTGCGCTTGGAGATGGTGCGGTATTTGAGCTTGGCCATGCGGCGCCTCCTTCCGGCTTCGGGAGCCCCCGGTCGGGGCCGTCCTATGCTCCGTAAGCGTAAGCATAGCGCAAGCGACCGGAGTAGAACCCCGGCGCATTGGAAGGCGTCCCTGGCGCGATTGCAAGCCTCTACCGCATCCCAATATATTACTTATATTCAATCACCTACAGCATATCTGCGGGTTTATGTCAGTCGATGTCGTCCTCTGTCCGTATATGTCTCAAACATCCCAAAATTACCATTGATGTTGGTCCCGCCGATATCGACGGCGATGCGGCAAGAGGCTCCCAGGCGATGAGATTCATCCATAACAGGTTCGTTTCATTGGAGAATTGTTCGGAGGCGATTTCATGTTTTGACGACATCCAGAATTGGCATGCCCATAGCGCAAGCGAATTTGGCTGAACCTAAGCGCATTCGCGCGCGGCCAGCGGCGAGAAATGCGGCCAGGCGCCTCTCCGATCGATGCCATGATCGGACCGCCGTCGTCGGGCGTCGGCATATTTGTCTGCAACTGAGCAAAGCTCTCTCATAAGGCGCAGGTTTCCAACTCGGACGACTTTAGCCGCCCATCGGGCCGTCGTCATCCCGTTATCCTGCTTCGGTGATGTATGGGGTTCTGTGTCAGCGGCGGGAGAGGGTTCCCCCTGTGGTTCGAGAACAGCCACACAGAGGACCATCCCCATGCCAGAGCGCGCTGCGACGATCGAGAGTTTACCGATGGCCTTCGAGGTCGTGACAGATGCAGGCCAACGGTCTGGAGTGGGGCGAGGGTTACCGCCCGCTTGGCCGGCATACGCTGACCGAGCTTGGCGATATTGAGTTGCGCGCGCCGCGCACCCGGCGCTTCTGCCCGACCGGGGTGTTGCGCCGCTACACCCGGCGCGCGCCCGAGATCGACCGCGCTAACTTGACCGGCTTCGCGCTCGGGCTGTCGACTCGCAAGGGAGGTTGATAATGTCCCGCGCCCTGGAAGGCGCCGAACCCGCTGACGGGGCCGCATCCTGCGCACCGCCGCCGCCCCCGACCACCCCGTCCACCCCATGCTGCTATCTGAAGGCGCTGGCGTTGCAACTGGACTGAGCGCCCGATAGCGTCTCAATGTCCTAACGCCCGCTCGCCGTTCACGACAAGACCGTATAGAAAATTCCCAGTGCGGGACGTCAGTGTCCTCAGCAGCACCGAAACCGGAAGCGGGAAGCGATGCCCGGCGAGACCCTTCACGATATCCGCGCCTGCGTCTTCGACGCCTATGGCACGCTGTTCGACTTCAACGCGCCGCTGGCCGCCAGGCGCGAGCGCATCGGCCCCGAGGCGGACCGGCTGTCGGCGCTCTGGCGCCAGAAGCAGATCGACTACACCTGGCTGCGCTCGCTGATGGGCAAATATGCCGACTTCTGGCGCGTCACCGGCGAGGCGCTCGACTACGCCATGCGCGCCTGCGACTGCGAGGACCCGACGCTGCGCGCGGAGCTGATGCAGCTCTATCTGGCGCTCGACGCCTTCGCCGACGCCCGGCCCTGCCTGGAGGCGCTCGGCGCGCGGCGGCTGCGCACCGCCATCCTGTCCAACGGCACGCCGACCATGCTGACCGCCGCCGTCAACGCCAATGCGATGACGCCGCTGCTCGACCGGCTGCTGTCCGTCGAGGCCTGCGGCGTGTTCAAGCCGCATCCCTCCGCCTACCAGCTGGCCGTCGATGCGCTGGAGGCGCCGCCGGCGCAAATCTGCTTCGTCTCCGCCAATGGCTGGGATGTGGCCGGCGCGGCGGCCTTCGGCTTCCGCGCGGTGTGGATCGACCGCCAGGGCGCGCCGGCGGAAACGCTGCCCTTCCGCCCGGTGGCGGAAATCCGGAGCCTCGACGGCCTGCCGGGCCTGCTGGCGTCATGATCCGCGAGGGGCGCCTCACGGTGCAGGACGGCCTCGCCATCGCCTGGCGGGACCATGACGGCCCGCCCGGGCGCCTGCCGCTGCTCTGCCTTGCGGGCCTCGGGCGCAACGGGCGCGACTTCGCCGACCGGGCGCGCGAATGGCGGCCGGACCGGCGCGTGGTCACCATGGACTATCGCGGCCGCGGCCTTTCCGACCGGGCGCGCGACTGGCGAGCCTATCGCACCGCCAACGACCTGCTCGACATCCGCCAGCTGACCGCCGCGCTCGGCCTGGCGCGCGTCATCGTCGTCGGCACCTCCTATGGCGGGCTGCTCGGCATGGTGCTGGCCGCCTTGCAGCCGCGCCTCGTCGCCGGCCTGGTCATGAACGATATCGGCCCCGAGACCGGCTCCGGCGCGCGCGGGCGCATCGCGGAGTATCTCGGCCGGCCGCATCTCCCGACCGACTGGGCGGACGCCGAGCGCCACCTGCAGGAGATCATGCCCGACATGCCGCTCTCGGCCGAGGGCTGGCGGAGCGTCGCCGAGGCCACCTATCGCGAGGACGAACGGGGCCGGCCGCGGCCGGACTGGGACCCGGCGATCGCCCGCGCGGTGCTGGAGACCGCCGGGACGGTCGATCTCCGGGGCTATTTCCGGGCGCTGGCGCGGCTGCCGCTGCTGGTGTTTCGCGGCGAACGCTCCACCGTGCTGGAGGAGCCGGCGCTGGCGCGAATGCAGGCCGCCCTGCCGCATATGGAAGCGGTCACCGTCGCCGGCTTCGGCCATGCGCCGACGCTGGGCGAGCCGGAATGCCGCCGGGCGCTCATGGCGTTCTTCGAGCGCGTGGAGGGGGCCGAGCGGCCGTCGCCGCTCTCCGGGCGCGGTCCGGCGCCTGCGGCGCGCGCGGCGGCCTGAGCGGCAGCGCGGCGGGGGAGGCGAGGCGCGCCGCGGCCGCCAGCACCTCCGGGCCGGCCTCCGGGCGATGCGCGTTCTCCGCCAGATGCCGGCGAAAGGCGCGGGCGCCGGGACAGCCCTGGAACAGGCCGTGGATATGGCGCGCGAGGGCGTGCGGCCGGACCCCCTCCGCCGCCAGCCGATCCGCATAGGGCAGCAGCGCCGCCACCGCCTCATGGCGGGTCGCGAGCGGCGGCGGCTCGTGGAACAGGCGGCCATCGACCCCGGCCAGCAGCCAGGGGTCGGCATAGGCGGCGCGCCCGAGCATGACGCCATCCGCCTTGCCGTCGGCAAGCGCGGCCTCGGCGGCGTCCAGCCCGTCGATGCCGCCATTCAGCACGACCGTCAGGTCCGGCCGATCCCGCTTCAGGCGGAACGCCAGATCGTAGCGGAGCGGCGGAATTTCCCGGTTCTGTTTGGGGCTGAGCCCCTCGAGCCACGCCTTGCGCGCATGGACGATGAACACCGTCACGCCCGAGAGCGCGTGCACGGCCTCCGCGAAACGCGCGAGCGCGTCGTCGTCCTGGTCGTCGATGCCGATCCGGCATTTGACGGTCACCGGCAGATCGACCGCCTCGCGCATCGCCGCCAGGCAGCGCCCGACAAGCTCCGGCTCGGCCATCAGCGCGGCCCCGAAGCGCCCGCGCCGCACCCGGTCCGACGGGCAGCCGCAATTCAGGTTGATCTCGTCATAGCCCCGGTCGCGCCCGATGCGCGCCGCTTGCGCGAGCGCGGCCGGCTCGCTGCCGCCCAGCTGCAGCGCAACCGGATGCTCCGCCGCGTCGAAGCCGAGCAGGCGATCGCGGTCGCCATGGATCAGCGCGTCGGCGGTCAGCATTTCGGTGTAGAGCCGCGCCCGGCGCGACAGCAGCCGGTGGAAGAAGCGGCAATGCCGGTCCGTCCGATCCATCATCGGCGCGACCGAGAAGCGGTGCATGGGGAAGGCCATATCCCTATCCGGCCGCCGCGCCGTCCTGCCAGGGCAGCAGCGCGGCGTAGATCGTCGCCAGCACCGGGACCGCCACGCCGGCCTCGCGCGCCAGCGCCACCGCCTTGCCCGCGAGCCAGGGCAGCTCCAGCCGGTTGCCCTTCAAGAGATCGACGGCCATGGAGGCGATGGTGTCGTCGCCGAAGCTCTCCAGGAGGCGCGCCGCCTGCTCTCCGGCGTCGGGCGCGAGCGCGATGCCCCTGGCCCGGCCGACGGCCGCGACCTCCATGGCGCAGGCCCGGAGCAGCGCCAGCGTTTCCGGGTGGCGGCGGATGACGCCATTATTGCCGCGCACCGCAGCGTTGACCGAGCTCGCCGCCACCAGGAAGACGAACTTCTTCCAGACCTCCAGCTCGATATCGTCGCTGACGGCGGCGTCCATATCCGCCGGCGCGCAGGCCGCCGCCAGGGCTTCGACGCGGGCCGAGCGCCGCCCGTCCCACTCGCCGAAGACCATGCGGTTGAAGGGACTCAGCTGGTCGATGCGCCCCGGCGCGGCGATGAAGGCGTTGATGAAGGCGACGCCCCCCACCACCGCCTCGGGTCCGAGCGCCGCCGCCAGCCGGTCGCGCGCATCGATGCCGTTCTGCAGCGGCACCACGACCGTATCCGGGCCGACCATCGGCCGCGCGGCCTCGCCGGCGGCCTCCAGGTCCCATTGCTTGACCGCCACCAGCACCGCCTCGGCCGGGCCGAATTCCGCCGGCCGGTCGGTCGCCAGCGCCGGGCGCACATGCACGTCGCCCGGTCCGCCCGCGACCCGCAGGCCGTCTTCCCGGATCGCCGCCAGATGGCTTCCGCGCGCGATCAGCCCCACCTCATGGCCGGCCGCCGCCAGCCGCGCGCCGAAGACGCCGCCGACGCCGCCCGCGCCGACGACGGCGATCTTCATGCCAGCGCCGCCGCCGCCCGCTGGATGCGCCGGCAGGCCTCCTCCAGCGTGGCGTCGTCGGTGGCGTAGGAGATGCGGAAATGCGGCGAGAGGCCGAAAGCGGAGCCGGGCACCGTCACCACCCCCTCGGCGTCGATCAGATAGCCGCAGAACTCGTCGTCGCTGGCGATGGTGCGCCCGTCGGGCGTCCGCTTGCCGATGCAGCCGGCGCAGGAGGGATAGACATAGAAGGCGCCCTCCGGCCGGTTGCAGGTAATGCCCGGCGCCTGGTTCAGCATCGAGACCACCAGGTCTCGCCGCTTCTGGAAGGCCGCCGCGCGCTCGGCGATGAAGTCCTGCGGGCCGTCGAGCGCCGCCGCCGCCGCCGTCTGGCTTATCGAGGAGGGGTTGGTGGTGCTCTGGCTCTGCACCATGCCCATGGCCTTGATGAGTTCCACCGGGCCGGCGGCGTAGCCGATGCGCCAGCCGGTCATCGCATAGGCCTTGGAGACGCCGTTCACGGTCAGCGTCCGGTCCATCAGCCGGGGCTCGACCTCCGCCGGGGTCACGAACTCGAAGCCGTCATAGACGACATGCTCATACATGTCGTCGGTCAGCACCCAGACATGCTCATGGGCCAGCAGCACATCGGTGAGCGCCTTCATGTCGGCGCGCCCGTAGGCGGCCCCGGAGGGGTTGCTCGGGCTGTTGAGCAGCACCCATTTGGTGCGCGGCGTTATCGCGGCCTCCAGCTGGGCGGCGGTCATCTTGAAGCCGGCCTCGGCCCGGCATTCCACGATTACCGGCGCGCCGCCGCAGAGCAGCACCATGTCGGGATAGCTGGTCCAGTAAGGCGCCGGGATCACCACCTCGTCGCCCGGATCGAGCGTGGCCGCGAAGGCGTTGTAGAGCACATGCTTGCCGCCATTGCCGACCGTCACCTGGTTCGGCGCGTAGTCGAGGCCGTTTTCGCGCAGGAACTTGCGCGCGATCGCGGCCTTCAGCTCGGGCCGTCCGTCGGGCGCGGTATATTTGGTGTCGCCCGCGCGGATGGCGGCGACGCCCGCCTCGGCCACATTCTCCGGCGTGTCGAAGTCGGGTTCGCCCGCCGCCAGCCCGATCACGTCATGTCCGGCGGCCTTCATCTCCATCGCCTTGGTGTTGAGCGCCACGGTCGGCGAGGGACGGATGACGGAGAGGCGTTCTGCGATGATGGCCATGGAAGCGGGCTCCCCCAGGGTTCGGGCCGGGTTTCCGGGCGCTTCTACCCCGTTTGCGCCCGGCGCGGAACCGGCGAGCGCGCACTCTTCGCGCCCCGGCGCGTCCGGGCTAGCATGAACGCGCCGACAGCAGGAGGAGGCGCCGCCATGGATCTGCCGACGATGGGCGTGGGCTCCTACGCCGCGCCCGGCTGGCTGTTCCTGTTCCGAGAGGCCATGCGCGCCGGGCGCGCCGGGGCGGAGGATATCGACGAGGCCTTCGACGACGCGGCCCGGATCGCCATCGCCGACCAGATCGAGGCCGGCGTCGATATCCTCTCCGACGGCGAGATGCGCCGCAGCCGCTTCGTCTATGAGATGTACGACCGGCTGGCCGGCATCGAGCGCGTGCCGCCGGGGCGCCGGCTCGGGGTTCCGGGCTACGACCGCGCGCCGCATTTCGTCGCCCGCGAGCGCATTACCGCGCCGGAGGGCCTGGGCGTCGCGGCGGAATATCGCCGCCTGAGCGAGCTCGCGCCCGGCCGGCCGTTGAAGACGGCCTTTCCCGGCCCGCTGACCTTCATGCCCAAGATCGAGCCGGAGGGACCCTATGGCGGCGACGCCGACGCGCTGCTGGACGACATCGCCGCCATCGTCGCCGCCGAGCTCGACGCGCTGGCGGCGGAGGGGGCGGAGCTGGTGCAGCTGGACGAGCCGGGCTTCACCAGCCTCGAACACGGCCTCGACAGCCGCGCCTCCGCCGCCGCGGTCAACCGGGCGCTCGCCGGCCATGAGGAGCGGACGGCCGTGCATATCTGTTTCGGCAACAACGCCTCGCGCCCCTATTCGCCGCGCGGCTTCGCGCGGCTGCTGCCCGGCATGGGAGAGCTGGACTGCTCCATGCTGGTGCTGGAATTCGCCAATCGCGAGATGGCGGACCTGGACTGCCTGCCGGCGCTGGCGGAGCGCTACCGCATCGCCGCCGGCGTCATCGACGTGAAGTCCTTCCACATCGAGACGCCGGAGGAGGTCGCGGCGCGCCTGGAGCGCCTGCTGGCCGTCGTGCCGAGGGAGCGGCTCTGGGTCACCGCCGATTGCGGCTTCTCCGCCCTGCCGCGCTGGCTCGCGCGCGAGAAGCTCCGCGCCATGGTGGCCGGCGCGCGGCTGGTCCGGGGCGAGGCTCAGGCCCAGCCGGAGAGATAGATCGCCTGGAAGGTCGTCTCCCGCCGGCCGGCCTGCCGGGCGGCGAGCTCTGCGAACAGTCCGCGCCGGGAGAAATGGCGCGGCCGGGCGGCCAGCGCGTTGGTTTCGCCCATGGCGCGCAGGTCCGCCATCAGCTTGAAGGGCGTCTCGTAGCTCACCCGGATCGTGTCCAGATCGGCGACCGGCATGGCGAAGCCGGCGCGCTGCAGCAGGCCCGCCGCGTCGCGCAAGCCGGTGAAGGGCGACACCCTGGGCGCCGCGCCGCCGGAGACCGCCGCATCGGCGGCCAGCAGGTCGTGGCGCAATTCGGTGAGCGTCTCGCCGCCGAACAGGCTCGCCAGGAAGAGGCCGCCCGGCTTGAGCGCGCGCTTGATCTGCGCCAGCGCGCCCGGCAGGTCCTCCGTCCAGTGCAGCGCCAGATTGCTCACCGCCAGGTCGAAGCGCCCATGGGCGAAGGGCAGCCGGTCCTCCTCGCCGACCAGGCGGAGGCCTCCGCCGCCCGCCCGGCAGAGCGCCTCCGAGGGCTCCATGCGCAGCAGCGTCCGGATGCCGCTTCGCCCTTCCAGCATGTCGGAGAGCAGGCCGTTGCGCGCGCCGATCTCCAGCGCGAGCGGGAAGTCGGCGAGCGTGTCGTCCAGCCGGTCGGCGAGGCGTTCGGCCACTTCCCGCAGCAGGAAATCGGCCTCCGCCGGCGCGGCCGCCGCCCGGTCGCGATGCCGGCGGAGCGCGCGCCGGTCGAAAAGTTGCGTTATCATCGACGCTCCGGGGGAAGGGGAGGGAAGGCCGTGAGCGCAGACTACAGACCGATCTCGGCAGAGCAATTGCAGGCTGCGCATCGGGGGCCGGGCGAGCTCGCCATTCTCGACCTCCGCGAGGAGGGCGCCTTCGCCGAGGCGCATCTGCTGCACGCCTGCAACGTCCCGCTCTCGCATCTGGAACTCGCGATCCGCGACCTGGTGCCCCGCTTCGATACGCCCATCGTCGTCGTGGACAATGGCGAGGGCGTGGCGGCCAGGGGCGCGACCCGGCTGGCGGCGCTCGGCTATGGCGATGTGGCCCTGCTGGAGGGCGGCGTCGAGGGCTGGCGCGCGGCCGGCCAGGAGGTGTTCTCCGGCTTCAACGTGCCGAGCAAGGCCTTCGGCGAATTCGTCGAACACGCCTATGACACGCCGTCGGTCTCGGCCGAGGAGCTCAAGGCCATGCTGGACGGGCCGGAGCCGGTGGTGGTGCTCGACAGCCGGCCGATGGACGAGTTCCGCAACATGAACATTCCGACCGCCAGCTGTTGCCCCGGCGCGGAGCTGGTCTATCGGGTGCACGATCTCGCGCCCGACCCCGCAACGACGGTGATCGTCAATTGCGCCGGGCGGACGCGGAGCATCATCGGCGCGCAGTCGCTCATCAATGCCGGCTTGCCGAACCGGGTCGCGGCGCTGCGCAACGGCACCATGGGCTGGCATCTCGCCGGCCTGCAGCTGGAGCGCGGCAATGAGCGCCCGGTCCCGGAGCCGAGCCCGGCGGCGCTGGAAGCCGCGCGCGCGCGGGCGCGGGCGGTGGCGGAGCGCTTCGAGGTGCCGCTGGTGCGCGAGATCGCGCCCGCGCCCGGCCGCACGACCTATCTGCTGGATGTGCGCCACCCGCATGAATATGAGGCCGGGCATCTCAAAGGCTCGCGCTCGGCCCCCGGCGGCCAGCTGGTGCAGGCGACCGACCGCTATGCGGCGGTGCGGGGCGCGCGCATCGTGCTGATCGACGACACCGGCGTGCGCGCCATCATGACCGCCCATTGGCTGCGCCAGATGAACTGGGACGCCGTGGTGCTGGAAGGCGGGCTGGAGGCCGGGCCGCTGGAGACCGGCCCGCACCGGCCCGAGATTCCCGGCCTGGCGGCGGTGGAGACGGTCGGCCCGGAGGGCGTGGAAGGCGCGGTGGTGGTCGATTTCGCCGACAGCCGCAGCTATGCCGAGGGCCATATTCCGGGCGCCTGGTTCGCGGTGCGCGCGCGGCTGGCCACGGCGCGCCTGCCCGAGGCCGGGCGCTATGTGTTCACCTCGCCCGACGGGCTGCTGGCGCGGCTGGCGGCGGCGGAGTTCGACCGCCCGGTCGCCGTGCTGGAAGGCGGCACGGCCGCCTGGCCGGGGCCGCTGGAGCAGGGCGCGCTGCATATGGCGGACACCGCCGACGATGTGTGGCTCAAGCCCTATGAGCGCGGCGGCTCGGTCGAGGACTCGATGCAGGCCTATCTCGACTGGGAGACCGGCCTGGTGGAGCAGCTGGAGCGCGACGGCAGCACGCAGTTCTGGTCCAGGCCCGCTTGATCGGGGCCGCCGCTCCGGTCGCGCCGGCGGCGGCGAGGTTCGCCCGCCGGCTGCTGGACATGGCGCTGCCGCCGCGCTGCGTCTCCTGCCGCGCGCCGGTGGCGTCTCCGGCGACGCTCTGCGCCGCCTGCTGGTCGGCGCTCGACTTCATCACCGAGCCGCTCTGCGACGGCTGCGGGCGGCCCTTCGCGCTCCAGGCCGAGGCCGACTCGCTCTGCGCGGCCTGCATGGCGCGCCGTCCGGCTTTCGACCGGGCCAGAAGCTGCCTGATCTACGCCGGCAACGCCCGCGAGCTGATCCAGCGCTTCAAGTTCCACGACCAGACCGGCCTCGCCCCGCTGCTGGCGGCCTGGACCGCCGAGGCGGGCCAGACGCTGCTGGCCGACGCCGACTGGCTGGCGCCGGTGCCGCTGCACTGGACGCGGCTCTACCGGCGGCGCTTCAACCAGTCGGCCCTGCTGGCGGGGCGGCTCGCCCGGATGTCGGGCGTGGCCTTCGCCCCGGACATGCTGCGGCGCGTCCGGCGCACGCGCCCGCAGACGACGCTCGGCCGGCGCGCGCGGGGGCGCAATGTCGCAGGCGCGTTCCGCGTCGCGCCCGCCTGGCGCGCGCGCGTGCGGGGCGCGAGGGTCGCGATCCTGGACGATGTGCTGACCACCGGCGCGACCCTGGAGGCCTGCGCAAGGGCGTTGAAACGCGCCGGCGCCCGGCGCGTCGATGCGCTTACCGTTGCGCGCGTCGATCGTCCCGAAGCGGGGTGAGTTTCAGCCCACGATCTCGCAGGCGCTGAAGAAATAGGCGATCTCGCGCGCCGCGCTCTCCGGCGAATCGGAGCCGTGGACGGAGTTGGCCTCGATGGACTCGCCGTAATCTTTGCGGATCGTGTCCGCCGCCGCATTGGCGGGGTTGGTGACGCCCATGACCTCGCGATTAAGCTCGATGGCGCCCTCGCATTCCAGCACCTGCACCACCACCGGCCCGGAGGTCATGAAGGCGCACAGATCGTCGAAAAACGGCCGCTCGGCATGTTCGGCGTAGAAGCCTTCCGCCTGTTCGCGGGTCAGGCGGATGCGCTTCTGCGCCACGATCCGCAAGCCCGCCTTCTCCAGCCGGGCGACGATCTCCCCCGTCAGGTGACGTCGGGTCGCGTCCGGCTTCACGATGGAAAGCGTGCGTTCGTCAGCCATGCGGAAACTCCTCTTTCGGCCCGGGCGGGCGCGGCCTTATAGCGACGCTCGCCGCCCCGCACAACGGCCTGGCCGCGTCACGACCAGCCCCCGGGGCCGAAGCGCCGATAGGGCGGCGGGCGGCCCTCCGCGCGCAGCGCGGCGAAACGGTCGCGCGCGATGTCGCGCATGGCGGGGTCGCGCCGGTCGAAGAGATAGACCGTCTCGGCGAAGGCGCCCCGGTCGTCCATGCCCGCGTCATCGACGACGACCAGCAGGTCGGCGCCGTTGGGGTTGCCGCCTTCCGGGGTCAGCCAGACCGGCTGCTCGGCCGGATCGCCCTCCGAATCGTGCGGCAGGAAGCTGTCGTTACGAAAGGTCCACAACCCCTGGTCGAGCATCGACAGGCGCTCCGGCTGGCCGAGGCGCACGCAGGCGCGCCGCCCCTCGGCCAGCGCCGTCTCCAGCAGCTGGCCGAGCCCGAGCGCCAACGGCGCGCCGTCCAGGTCGCAGAAGACCGGCGGCTCAGCGTTCGCAGACATCCCGGACCAGCCGGTCGAGCAGGCGCGCGCCATAGCCCGTGGCGCCCTTGGGCACGGTCGGGCGCGGCTTCTCCGCCCAGGCGACGCCGGCAATGTCGAGATGCGCCCAGGGCGTCTCCCCGACGAAGCGCTTCAGGAACTGCGCCGCCGTTATGGCTCCGGCCGGGCGCGGGCCGATATTCTTCATGTCGGCGATCGGCGACTCGAGCAGCTTGTCATAGGCCTTGTGCAGCGGCAGGCGCCAGAGCTTCTCATCGACGGCCTCGCCGGCGGCCAGCAGGGCGGCGGCCAGCTCGTCGTCATTGCAGAACATGCCCGCATATTCGTGGCCGAGGGAGATGACCATGGCCCCGGTCAGGGTCGCCAGATCGACGATGGCGCGAGGCTTGTCGCGCTCGATCACCCAGGCCAGCAGATCGGCGAGCACCAGGCGGCCCTCGGCGTCGGTGTTGAGCACCTCGACGGTCTGGCCCGAATAGCTGGTGACGACATCGCTCGGGCGCTGCGCGGTGGAGGAGGGCATGTTCTCCACCAGCCCGACGATGCCGACCACATGCGCGGCCGCCTTGCGCCCGGCGATGGCCCGCATGGCGCCGGCGACGGCCGCCGAGCCGCCCATGTCGGTCTTCATCTCCTCCATGCCGCCGGCGGGCTTGAGCGAGATGCCGCCGGTGTCGAAGGTCACGCCCTTGCCGACCAGGGCTATCGGCGGCCCCTCGGCGCCGGCCCAGCGCATCGCGACCACCCGCGCCTCGCGCGCGCTGCCCTGGGCCACGCCGAGCAGCGTGTTCATCTTCAGCTCCTCGAGCGCGGCCCGGTCGAAGACCTCGACGGTCACGCCGACCGCCTCCAGCTCGCGGAGCGCCTCGGCGTAGCTTTCCGGATAGAGGATGTTGGGCGGCTCGGTGACGAAATCGCGGGCGAGCGCCACGCCGGCCGCCACCTGGCTCGCAGCCTCATGCGCGGCGCGGGCGGCGTCGGGATCCGCGACGGCGACGGTGAGCGCCGTGAGCGTCGGCTTGTCCTTCTCCTTCAGCTGCGTGCGATATTTGTCGAAGCGATAGGCGGCGAGCGACGCGCCGAGGCCTGCCGCCGCGGCGGTTTCCGCGTCCGGCCAGGCCAGCAGGGCCGCCTTGGACCCCGAGTTCGCCAGCCGGGTGAAGACGGTTCCGCCGATATCCTCGGCGAGCCGCTCGCCCGGCTCCTTGCCGGCGCCGACCAGAAGCACGCGCTCGGCGTCGAGGCCGGCGGGCGCAACGATCTCCAGGACGGATTTCGCCTCGCCGTCGAAGCGCGACGCGGCCATCGCCCGCGTGAGCGCGCCGGAGGTCGCCGCGTCGGCCTCGGCGGCCAGCCCCTCCAGCGCGCCGCCCTGGGCGACGGGGAGCGCCAGCGCGCCGGAGGCCGGCAGGGCGGGGGTTGCGAAAGAAATCTTCATCGATGCTCTCATGCTGCTTGTTTCGGCCTGAAGAACGCAGCATACAGGCTCGCCATGCGCCAGACCGACTTTTATGTCCTGCGGCGGCTGCTGGTCGCGCTGGGCGCGGCGGTGGGCGCGATCTGCCCCTTGCTGCTGCTGGCGACGGCGCTCAGATTCGTGGACGACATCGTCGATCGCGGCCTCGGGCTGGAGCCGTTCGCCGCCCTGGTCGCGCTGGCGCTGCCACATCTGCTGGGCGCGGCGCTGCCCTTCGCGCTGCTGATCGCCGTCCTCATCGTCTATCAGCGCCTGGAGGCCGACAGCGAGCTGATCGCGATGCGCGCGGCCGGCGCGGGCCATCTGCGCCTCGCCGCGCCGGCTCTGGCGCTGGCGCTGGCCGTCATGGGCCTCGTCGCCTGGAACGGCCTCGTCCTCGCTCCCGCCTCGGAGCGCCAGATTCGCGAGCTCGGCCCCCGGGCGAAGCAGGGCTTCTCGGTGCTGATGATCCGCCCGGGCGTCTTCCGCGAGATCGAGCCCGGCATGACGCTGTTCGTCCGCGAGCGCCACGGAGAGGGCGACTATGCCGGCATCCTGCTGCAGGACGACCGCGACGCGGAGCGCCGGGTGACCTATCTGGCCGAACGCGGCGCCGTTTCCACGACCGGCCCGGCGCCGAGGCTGGTCGCCACCGGTGTGAGCCGGCAGACGGTCGAGCGCGCGACCGGACGCCTCGCGCAGGTGCAGTTCGACCGCTACAGCATCGACCTCGCCCTGCCCGAAGAGGCCGCCCGGCCGCGCTCGCGGCGCGAACGCTCGCTCGGCGAGCTGCTGAACCCCGTCGCCGAGGAGGTGGGCTTGCGCAATGTCGGCAAGTTCCGGGCGGAGGGCCATTACCGGCTGGCGAGCGGCCTGATGCCGGGCGCGGTCGCGGTCACGGCGCTGGTCTGCGTGCTGCTTGGCGGGCGCGGGCGGCTCGGCCGGGCCTTCCGCCCGACGCTCGCCACGGTCCTCTGTTTCGGCCTGCTGGTCGCGTCCTACGCCGTCAAGGCGGCCGTCGCCCGGACGCCGGCGCTGGCGGGCCTGCAATATCTGGTGGGCGCGGCCCCGATCCTGGCGGGCCTCATGCTGCTGAGCGTGGATGTGCGCCGGCCGCGCCCGGCGGATTCCTGAGCCGGGCCGGCCGCCCCCATGCCCTTCCACCGCACGCTGGAGCGCTATCTGGTCCGCCGTTTCCTGGTCTGGGTCGCGATCGTGCTGGCGGTGCTGGCGGCGATCTCCTTCCTGGCCGATCTGGTCGAACTGCTGCGCCGGTCCGGCTCGCGCCAGCACGCAACCTTCGACATCGTGCTGCAGATGGCCGCGCTCAAGGTCTCGACCATGCTGGAGCTGCTGCTGCCCTTTGCGGTGCTGTTCGGCGGCCTGTTCGCCTTCGACCGCCTCGCCCGGCGCAACGAGCTGGTCGCGGCGCAGGGGGCGGGCGTTTCGGTCTGGCGGCTGGTGGCGCCGGCGCTGGTCGCGGCGCTGGCCATCGGCGCCGCCAAGGTCGCGCTCTACGGCCCGCTCGCCGCTGCGGCGGCGGACCGCTTCCAGCGGCTGGAAAACCTCTATTTCGGCAATGCGGGTCCGGTCTCCGCGCTGGCGAACCGGAGCCTCTGGCTGCGCGAGATCGTGGATGGCGACCTGACGATCCTGTTCGCCGCCGAAATCGGCGCGCGCCGGGTGCTGCATGACGTCGTGCTCTATCGCTTCGACGGCCTGGAGCGCCTTCGGGAGCGCCTCGACGCCCGGTCGGCGGAGCTGCATGACGGCTACTGGCTGCTCGAAGACATCTGGACGCCCGGCGCGGACGGAACGCCGGCGCGCGCGGCCCTGATGACCGCGCCGACGACGCTCGACTGGGACAGGATCGAGGACGGGTTCGCCGCGCCCGAGACGCTCTCGGTCTGGCGGCTGATGGACTATGCGGCCGTGCTGGAGGCGGCGGGCTTCCCGGCGCGCAAGCATCGCCTGCGCTTTCACGCCGAGCTCGCCTCGGTGGCGATGACCGGCGCCATGCTGCTGATCGGCGCGGCGGTCTCGATCCGCTCGCGCCGGCGGGGCGGGGCGGCGGTCATGCTGGCGGCGGGCGTCGGGGCCGGATTCCTGCTCTTCATCCTGTCGGATATCGTGTTCGCGCTCGGGCTCTCGGGGCGGGCGCCGGCGATGCTGGCGGCCTGGACCCCGGCGGCGGCGGCGCTGCTGCTCGGTTGCGCCGCGCTCTTGCATTTGGAGGACGGCTGACGCCATAGTGGCCGCTGGCGGGCGCGGGCGGAGCGGTCAGGATGCGAGTGGTGGTGTTGCGGTCTCTGGCGGTCGCCTGCGGCCTGGCGGTCTTCGCTCCGGCGGGGGCGCAGCAGGCCGGCCGCATCGCCGCCGTGGTCAATGACGACATCGTGACCGGCTACGACGTCGCCGCGCGCATGGCGATGGTGTTCGCCAACTCGAACTTGGCGGATACGCCGGAAAACAGACAGCGCTACCGGCCGTCCGTGCTGCGCGCGCTCATCGACGAACGTCTGCAGAACCAGGAGGCCAGGCGGCTCGGCATCGAGGTGAGCGACGGCGAGATGGCGGTGGAGATCGCCGCCATCGAGCGGCGCAACGAGCAGCCGCCCGGCGGGCTGGCGCGCTATTTCCGCCAGAACGGCCTGGATATCGCGGCGTTCCGGGAGCAGTTGCGGGCCGCCATGGGCTGGCGGCAGGTGATCCGCCGCCGCGTGGTGCCGCGCATCGAGGTCGGGGCGGACGAGGTCGATGCGCGTCTGGCGGAACTGCGCGGCCTCGCCGGCTCCAGCGAGTGGGTGGTCTCGGAAATCTTCCTGCCGGTGGGCGGCGGGGTGCGCGAAGACGAGGCGCGGGCCGCGGCCGAGGGCATTATCGACCAGCTTCGCAGGGGCGCCTCCTTCGCGGCGCTCGCGCGGCAATTCTCGCAATCCTCCTCGGCGGCGGTGGGCGGCGATCTCGGACGGGTGCGTCCGGGCCAGCTCGACGAGCGGCTGGAGGCCGCGCTCGCCGCCATGCAGCCGAACCGGGTTTCGGCGCCGATACGCCTGGAGAACGGCTACCACCTCCTCTTCCTGCGCGAGATCGGCGCGGTGGAGGCGACCCCGCCCGAGAGTGTCGAACTGGCGCTGAAGCGGCTCTATCTGCCCGCTGCGGAAGGCGCCTCGGACAGCGAGCTCGCCGCGCTCGGCGAGCGCGCGACCGCCATCGGCGAGAGTGTGGCGGGCTGTGCGGACATGGAGCGCGCGGCGGGCGAGGCCGGCGCCGAGGAGCCGGTGGATATCGGGCGCCTGAAGCTCGCCGACCTGCCGGACGCGCTGCGGGAACTGGTCGCCGAACTCCCGGTCGAACGCGCGAGCCGGACGATCCGCTGGCTGGACGGCGTGCTGCTGCTCATGGTGTGCGAGCGCATCGAGCCGCCCGCCGATCTGGAGGAGCGCCGCGAGATCGAGCGGGAGCTGCGTCTGGCCCGGATCAACCGGCGCGCGGCGCGCTATCTGGGCGATCTGCGCCGCGCGGCGTCGATAAGCCGGCGGCTGTGACCGCGCCCCGCCGGACCGGGCCGCTGGCGCTCACCATGGGCGAGCCGGGCGGCGTCGGCGGCGAGATCGCGCTCAAGGCCTGGGCCGCGCCCGACACGCCCCCCTTCTTCCTGCTGGGCGACCCCGACTGGCTGGCGGCGCTCGACCCGGCGGCGCCGATCCGCCGGATCGGCGAACCGGCGGAGGCGGCGGCCGTCTTTGCGGACGCGCTGCCGGTGCTGCCGGTTCCGCTCGATGCGCCGGTGACGCCGGGCAAGGCCGATCCGGCCCATGCCGGCGCGGTGATCGCCTCCATCGAGCAGGCCGTCCGCGCGGCGCTGTCGGGGCGGGCGGCGGCCGTCGTCACCCTGCCGATCCAAAAAGAGAGCCTGCTGCGCGCCGGCTTCGGCCATCCGGGCCACACGGAGTTTCTGGGCGCGCTCACCGGCGCCGCGCGCCCGGTGATGATGCTGGCCGGACGGGGGCTGCGGGTGGTGCCGCTCACCGTGCATCTGCCGCTCGCGGCCGCGCCGGCCCGCCTCACCGGCGCCACCATCGAGGAGCAGGCGCGCATCGTGCAGGCGGCGCTCCGCGACGATTTCGCCATCGCGCGCCCGCGCCTGGCGCTGGCGGGGCTGAACCCCCATGCCGGGGAGGGCGGCGCGCTCGGCCGCGAGGAGCAGGAGATCATGGCGCCGGCGGCGGCCCGGCTTCGCGCGGAGGGCATCGACATCGAGGGGCCGCTTCCGGCGGACACGCTCTTCCACGCCGAAGCGCGGGCCGGCTACGACGCCGCGCTTTGCGCCTATCACGACCAGGCGCTGATCCCGGTCAAGATGCTGGACTTTTACGGCGCGGTGAATGTCACGCTCGGGCTGCCGATCCTGCGGACCTCGCCCGATCACGGCACGGCGCTCGACATTGCCGGTCGCGGCGTCGCCCGCCCGGACAGCCTGATCGCGGCGCTGAAGCTCGCCGCCTGGATGGCGGAGCGCCGGCAGGGTGTCCGCGCCGTCGCCTGAAGCGGCGCTGCCGCGCCCGCAGGAGCTGATCCGCCGCCACGGCCTGGGCGCCAGGCGGGCGCTCGGCCAGCATTTCCTGCTCGATCCCGGCATCGCCGCGCGCATCGCGCGCGCCGCCGGGCCGCTGGAGGGGCGCACTCTGGTGGAGATCGGCCCCGGCCCCGGCGGCCTGACGCGCGCCCTGCTGGAGGCCGGCGCGGAGCGGCTGGTGGCGGTGGAGCGCGACCGGCGCTGCGTTGCGGCGCTGGAGGAGTTGGCGGCGGCGAGCGGCGGCAGGCTCCGCGTGCTCGCCGGCGACGCGCTCTCCGTGGACGTGGCGGCGCTCGGACCCCCGCCGCTCAAGCTGGTCGCCAATCTGCCCTACAACATCGCCACGCCGCTGCTGATCGGCTGGCTCCGGACCGCGAAGGACATCGAGTCGATGACGCTCATGTTCCAGCGCGAGGTCGCGGACCGGCTGCTGGCGGCGCCGGGGACCAAGGCGCGCGGGCGGCTCTCGGTGCTGGCGCAATGGCTGACGGCGCCGGAGCGCCGCTTCGATCTGCCGCCGGGCGCCTTCACGCCGCCGCCGAAGGTGGCCTCCAGCGTCGTCACGCTCACGCCTCGCGCCGCGCCGGTTCCGGCGCCCCTCGCGGCGCTGGAGCGCGTCACCGCGCTCGCCTTCGGCCAGCGCCGCAAGATGCTCCGGCGCACTCTGGGCGATCTGCCGTCGCGCGTCGGCCTGGACGACCGGCTGCGCCCCGAGCAGCTTTCGGTGGAGGATTTCTGCGCGCTGGCGCGGGCGCTGGATGGCGACGCGTAGCCGCGCGCGTCAGCTGAGGTCGCGCGCCCGCTCGCGGAGCACGAATTTCTGCACCTTGCCGGTGGAGGTCTTGGGCAGCGGGCCGAAAACCACCCGGCGCGGCGCCTTGAAATGGGCCATGTTCTCGCGGCAGAAGGCGATGATCTCCGCCTCGTCGGGCGCGGCGGCGCCCTCCAGCGGCTCGACGAAGGCGCAGGGCGTCTCGCCCCATTTCTCGTCGGGCTTGGCGACCACGGCGGCCTCCAGCACCGCCGGATGCCGGTAGAGCACCTGCTCGACCTCGACCGAGGAGATGTTCTCGCCGCCGGAGATGATGATGTCCTTGGAGCGGTCCTTGAGCGCGATATAGCCGTCCTCATGCATGACGCCCAGATCGCCGGTGTGGAACCAGCCGCCGGCGAAGGCCTCTTCGCTCGCGGCCTCGTTCTTCAGATAGCCCTTCATCACGACGTTGCCGCGCATCATCACCTCGCCCACGGTCTCGCCGTCGGCGGGCGTCTCGGTCATGGTCTCGGGGTCCATCACGGTCAGCCCGCCGAGCACCGGATAGCGCACCCCCTGGCGGGCCTTCATCGCCGCCCGGTCGCCGGCGTCGAGCGCGTCCCAGTCCTCGTTCCAGGCGCAGACCACCGCCGGGCCGTAGCACTCCGTCAGCCCGTAAGTGTGCGTGATGTCGAAGCCCATCGCCTCCATGCCCTGCAGGGTGGAGGGCGGCGGCGGGGCGGCCGCGGTCATCACCTGCACCCGGTGGGAGAAGGCGCGGCGCTGCTGCTCCGGCGCGTGCAGCAGCATGTTCAGCACGATGGGCGCGCCGCAGAAATGCGTCACGCCCTCGTCCGCGATGGCGTCGAAGATGCGCGCGGCCTCGACCCTGCGCAGGCAGACATGCGTGCCCGCCTGGGCCGCGATGGTCCAGGGGAAGCACCAGCCGTTGCAGTGGAACATCGGCAGCGTCCACAGATAGACCGGATGCAGCTGCATCTGCCAGCTCAGCACATTGCCGGTCGCGTTCAGCCAGGCGCCGCGATGGTGATAGACGACGCCCTTGGGATTGCCGGTGGTGCCGGAGGTGTAGTTGAGCGAGATCGCGTCCCATTCGTCCGTCGGCGGGTCGAAGGCCGCCTCCGGGTCGCCCTCGGCCAGCAGCGCCTCATAGTCGAGCTCGCCGATCCGCTCGCCGGGTCCGTCATATTCCGGATCGTCGATATCGACGGTCGGCAGCGCGCGCCCGAGCAGGGCGAGCGCCTCGCGCATGGTGGCGGAGAATTCGCGGTCCACGATGACCGCCTTCGCCTCGCCATGCTCCAGCATGAAGGCGATGGCGGCGGCGTCGAGGCGGATGTTCAGCGTGTTCAGCACCGCGCCCGTCATGGGCGCGCCGAAATGGCATTCCACCATTTCCGGCGTGTTGGCCGCCATGACGGCCACCGTGTCGCCCTTGCCGACGCCGCGCCGGCGAAGCGCGTCCGCCAGCCGGTGGCAGCGCGCGCGCGTTTCGCCCCAGGTGAAGCGCCGCCCACCGTGCACGACGGACGGCCGGTTCGGAAACACCCAGGCGGTGCGTTGCAGGAAGGCGAGCGGCGTCAGCGGCTCATGATTGGCCGGCCGCCGGTCGAGGCCGCGATCATAGGCGCCCATGGCCGCCTAATATCCCTCGCGCTCCAGTCGCTTGCGCATCATCTTGCGATAGCGGCGGACGGCCTCGGCCTGTTCGCGGGCGCGCTTCTCCGAGGGCTTTTCGTAGGAGCGCCGAAGCTTCATCTCACGGAAGATGCCTTCGCGCTGCATTTTCTTCTTGAGCGCTCGAAGCGCCTGATCGACATTGTTGTCACGGACGGTCACATGCACGAGTTGCCAACGCTCCTTCATGCCGGTGGCGGGAAAGCGAGGCTTATATCATGGAAAACGGCGAAACTGGAAGACCGCCGCCCGAGGGCGCGGAAACCGACTCCGGCATCGACGACCGCGAGCTGCTGCGCGAGCGCGTCGTCGAGGCGGCGCTGGAGCATGTCGCCTTCGACGGCTGGACGATGGCGGCGCTCAGAGCCGGCGCGGCCGCCGCCGGCCTCGACGAGGAGGAGGCGCTGCTGCTCTTCCCGCGCGGCCCCGTCGAGGCCATCGAGGCGCATGTGGCGCTTGCCGACCGGCGCATGGTGGAGGCCGTGGCGGCGCTCGACCCCGAGCCGGAGGGCGCGGCCGCCACGGTGCGGGCGGCGATCCGCCTGCGCCTGGAGCAGAACGCGCCGCACCGCGAAGCCATAAGGCGCGCCCTGGCCCGGCTGGCCCTGCCGCAGAACGCGCCGCTGGCGCTCCGCTCGCTCTACCGGACGGTCGATACCATCTGGCTGCTGGCCGACGACCGCTCGACCGACTTCAGCTACTACACCAAACGCGCCACCCTGGCGGCGATCTACATGGCGGTGCTGCAGGTCTGGCTGGCGGACCGGTCCGAGGGGCTGGAGGCGACCTGGGCCTTTCTCGACCGCCGGCTGGAGGATACGGCGCGCATCGGCCGCCTGCGCGGGCGGTTCGGCGGCGCCTGTCCGCGCTGGCCCCGCTTCCGCTTCCCCTCACCGCGCTTTCGGTAGCACCCGGTTGACGTGGCCCATCTTGCGGCCGGGGCGGACCTCGCGCTTGCCGTAGAGGTGGAGATGCGCGCCGGCCTCGGCCATCAGCTCCGGCCAGGCCTCGACCTCGCGCCCGATCAGATTGACCATCTCGGCGTCCGCGCGCCGGGCGGGATCGCCCAGCGGCAGGCCGGCCACGGCGCGCACGAACTGCTCGAACTGGTCCGTCCGGCAGGCGTCCTGCGTCCAGTGGCCGGAATTGTGCGGGCGCGGCGCGATCTCGTTGGCCAACAGGCGCCCGTCGCGGGTGACGAAGAACTCCACCGCCAGCAGGCCGATCAGCCCGAGCGCCTCGGCGGCGCGCCGGGCGAGCGCCTGGGCCTCGGCCGCCAGCCCCTCCGGGATCGGGGCCGGCGCGACGGTTCGCCGCAGAATGCCGCCCTCATGGCGGTTCTCGACGACATCGAAGGCGGCGACCCCGCCATCCGCGCCGCGCGCCACGATGGCGGAGACCTCCAGCCGGAAGTCGATCAGCGCTTCCGCGACGCCGCGCTCCGCGCCGAATGCGGCCCAGAGCGCCTCCGGGTCGGCGTCCGCGCCGTAGCGATGCTGCCCCTTGCCGTCATAGCCGAGCCGGGCGGTCTTCAGCACGCCGGGGCGGGGCGCGGCGCGGAGGTCGGCGGCCGAGCGCGCCTCGATCCAGGGGGCGGTCTCGATGCCGACGCCCGCGAGGAAGCGCTTTTCGAGCGCGCGGTCCTGGCTGACGCGGAGCGCCTCCCAGCCCGGCCGCACCGGCTTCGCCGCCGCCAGGCGGGCGACCGTCTCATGCGGCACGTTCTCGAACTCGAAGGTGGCGACGTCGATGGCCGCCGCAAAGGCGTCGAGCGCGCCCCTATCGGCATAGTCGGCGACCGTGGCGGCGGCGGCCACCTCCGCCGCCGGGCTGTCCGCCTCCGGGCAGAAGATATGGCAGCGATAGCCGAGCCTGGCGGCGGCGAGCGCCGTCATGCGGCCGAGCTGGCCGCCGCCCAGAATGCCGATGACGCCGCCGGGCGCGATCATTCCGGGCGCTCGGCGACGGCGGCCGTCTGGCGCTCGCGCCAGGCCTCGAGCCGCCGGGCGAGCGCGGGGTCGAGCAGCGCCGCGACGCTGGCGGCGAGCAGGGCGGCGTTGACCGCGCCCGCCTCGCCGATGGCGAGCGTGCCGACCGGCACCCCCGCCGGCATCTGCACGATCGACAGCAGGCTGTCGATGCCGGAGAGCGCGCGGCTCTGCACCGGCACGCCGAAGACCGGCAGGGTGGTCATCGCCGCCACCATGCCGGGCAGATGCGCCGCGCCCCCGGCCCCGGCGATCACGGCGAGCAGGCCCCGGTCGCGGGCCGAGCGGGCATAGTCGTAGAGGCGCTCCGGCGTGCGGTGCGCGGAGACGATGCGCGCTTCATGCGCGAGCTCCAGCGCCTCCAGCGTGCGGGCGGCGTGCTGCAGCACCGTCCAGTCAGACTGGCTGCCCATCACGATGCCGATTCGGGCGTCGCTTTCGCCTGTCATGGCGGGTCCTTCCGGTCCGGTCTCGGTTGGGGGGAGGGGAGGGGTTTCGGAGCCGTCCGCCGGTCAGGCGATGATGTCCGGATGGCCCTCCGACTCCAGCCTCGCGATCATGTCGCGCAGCCAGAGCTTGCGCTTCTTCAGGCGCTGCACCTGGACCTGGTCGAAAGCCGGCTTGTCGGTCAGGGCGGAAATCGCATAATCGAGGTCGGCATGTTCCGAGCGCAACGCTTCCAGCTTGGCGGACTTCGCTTCGGCTTCGGTCGGGCTCGCCATGGGACCTGTGCTCCGTCGGTTTGACCAATTTAGCAGAGGCGGGGGCGATGAGCGAGATCAGGCGGATCGGACTTCTGACCAGCGGCGGCGACTGCGCGGGGCTGAACGCGGCCATTCGCGCCGTCGCCCTGCACGCCAATGTCAATCGCGGCTGGACCGTGGTCGGCATCCAGAAGGGCACGCTCGGCCTGCTGTCGCGGCCGCTGCAATATGAGCTTCTGGAGCCGGGGCGCTTCACCGGCGAGCTGCTGCGCCGGGGCGGCACGGTGCTCGGCACCACCAACAAGGGCGACGCTTTCGACTATCCGATGCCGGACGGCTCGCGGCTCGACCGGTCGGAGGAGATCATCGAGGGCTATCGCCAGCTGCGGCTCGATGCGCTGATCGGCATCGGCGGCGACGGCAGTTTCGCCATTCTGCGCAAGCTGGCGCAGCAGGGCGGCATCCGCCTGGTCGGCATTCCGAAGACCATCGACAACGATCTCGGCTCCACCGAGACCGCGATCGGCCACGCCTCGGCGGTCGCCGCCGCGACCGAGGCGCTCGACCATCTGCAGCCGACGGCCGCCAGCCACGACCGGGTGATGGTGCTGGAGGTGATGGGGCGCGACGCCGGCCATATCGCGCTGTCGGCGGGCATCGCCGGCGGGGCCGACGCCATCCTGATCCCGGAAATTCCGCATGATCTGGCTCATGTGGCGCGCCGCATCGAGTCGCTCAAGGCCCATGGCCGCAATTTCGCGCTCGTGGTGGTGGCGGAGGCCGTGCGCCGCGAGACGGGCGATACGGTGTGGCAGGGCGCCAGCTATGGCGGCATCGGCCATGTGGTCGCCGCCCGGCTGGAGGAGATGACCGGCGCGGAAACCCGGGTCACCGTGCTCGGCCACATCCAGCGCGGCGGCAAGCCGATCGCCCAGGACCGGCTGATCGCCTCGGCGCTCGGCGTCCACGCCGTCGACGTGCTGGCGGCCGGCGGCGACGACCGCCTGGTCGCCTGGCGCAACCGCGCCGTGGTCGACGTCCCGCTCGCGGACGCGATCGCCGCCTACAGCGCCGTCGATGTGGACGGCCCCCTGGTGCACACCGCCCGCGCGCTCGGCATCTCGCTCGGAGACGCCTGAGGCGCGCGTCACGCTCTCAGCCGGGCGTTTTCCGGGTCGTGGGGGGAGTCGGGGATGACGCGGGCGGGGCGGCGGTCGCCGAGAATGTCGATCTCGAGCGCCGTCCCGACCGTTGCCGCTTCGGGGTGCAGGTAGGCGAGCGCCAGGCTCTGCCCGACGGTGTGGCCATAGACGCCGGAGGTGGCGCGCCCGACCATGCGGCCGTCGAGATAGAGCGGCTCGTTGCCCCAGGGGTCGGCGTCGGCCGCATCCACCGCCAGCGTCGCGAAAGCCTGCGGCAGCCCCTCCTCGCGCTGGCGGAGCAGCGCCTCGCGGCCCCGAAAGGCGGGCTTGTCGAGCGCGACGAAGCGGTCCAGGCCCGCCTCCAGCGCGGAATATTCCGTCGTCAGGTCCAGCCCCCACATGCGGTAGGACTTCTCCACCCGAAGCGACTCCATCGCCCGCATCCCCACGCCGCCGATGCCGAACTCCGCCCCGGCCGCCATCAGCGCGTCATAGAGGCCCAGCTGATATTCGATAGGGTGGTGCAGTTCCCAGCCGAGCTCGCCGACGAAATTGACCCGCATCGCCCGCACCGGCGCCATGCCGACCCGGATATGCCGCCCGGTGAGCCAGGGGAAGGCTTCGTTGGAAAGGTCGGTTTCGGTAAGCTGCTGCAGCACGGCGCGGGAGTGCGGGCCGACCAGCACCAGCACACCGTGGCGCTCGGTGATGTTGTCGATCCGCACCGAGCCGTCGGCGGGCGCGGCCTTGGCCAGATAGTCGTGGTCGAAGCGCTCGGCCGCGCCGGAGGAGACCAGATAGAACGCCTCCGGCCCGTCGCGCATGATCGAGAATTCCGAGCGCACGCCGCCGCTAGGGGTCAGCGCATGGCCGAGCCGGAGCGCGCCCGCGCGCTTCGGCATCCGGTTGGCGAGGAGGCCATCCAGAAACGCCTCCGCGCCCCTGCCCGAAACCCGGAACTTGGCGAAGCTCGTGATGTCGATCAGCCCGACGCGCTCACGCGCCCGCCGGCATTCTTCGCCGACCGGGGCGAACCAGTTGCTCCGCCGGAAGCTCCACGTGTCGCGCGCGGGCTCGCCGGGCGGCGCGAACCAGTTGGGCCGCTCCCAGCCGTAGCGCTGGCCGAACACCGCCCCTGCCGCCTCGTGGCGCGCATGGACCGGGCTGGTCTTGGCGGGCCGCGCCGCCGGGCGCTCCTCGTCGGGATAGTGGATGGTGAAGATGTTGCGATAGGCTTCCTCGTTCTTCTCCACCGCATAGCTCTTGTTGGCGTAGGCGCCGAAGCGGCGCGGATCGACGGCCAGCATGTCGATCGGCGGCTCCCCGCCGTCCATCCATTCGGCGAGGAAGCGCCCCGCGCCGCCGGCGGCGGTGACGCCGAAGCTGAAGCCCTCGGCCAGCCAGAAATTGCGCAAGCCGAAGGCCGGCCCGATCAGCGGATTGCCGTCCGGCGTGTAGGGAATGGCGCCGTTCACCACATCCTTGATGCCGGCCTCGCCGAAGATCGGCACCCGGCGGATCGCCGCCTCGATATGCGGCTCCAGCCGCTCCAGGTCGCCCGGAAACAGCTCCTGGCCGAAATCCTCCGGCACGCCGTCCACGAAGCAGGCCGGCGCATTCTCCTCATAGGGGCCGAGGATCAGCCCGTCGCGCTCCTCGCGCAGATAGTAGGAGGCGTCGCTCTCGCGCAGCACCGGCATTTCCGGCAGCCCCTCGGCGTGGCGCGCGACCAGCGCGGGGTGGGAGTCGGTCACGATATATTGGTGCTCGACCGGAATGACCGGAACGTCGAGCCCGACCAGCGCCAGGGTCTGCCGGCACCAGGAGCCGGTCGCCGTCACCACATGCTCGGCGACGATCTCGCCCCGGTCGGTCGCGACGCGCCAGCCGCCGTCCGGCTCCGGGCGGATGTCGAGCACTTTCGTGTGGCGGTTGATCTCGGCCCCGTTCATGCGCGCGCCGGCGGCGAGCGCATTGGTCAGATCGACCGGCGCGACATGGCCGTCATCCGGGTGGAACAGCGCGCCGACCAGCCCGTCCGTGCTGGCGAGCGGCCAGAGCGCGCGCACCTCCTCCGGCCCGATCATCTCGAACGGCACGCCGATGGTGTTGGCGGTGCCGCAATATTTGCGATATTCGTCCATGCGGTCGCGATTGGCGGCGAGCCGCAGATTGCCCGTCACGTGGAAGCTCACGGCCTGGCCGGTCTCGGCTTCGAGCGTCTTGTAGAGATCGACCGAATATTTGTGAATCTGGCCGACGCTGTAGCTCATATTGAAGAGCGGCAGCAGCCCGGCGGCATGCCAGGTGGAGCCGGCGGTCAGTTCCGACTTCTCCAGCAGCGTCACATCCGACCAGCCGAGCCTGGCCAGGTGATAGGCGATCGAGACGCCGACACAGCCGCCGCCGATGACGACGGCGCGGGCATGGGTGCGCATGGATGGGGCCTCCTCCCTCCTGGATGGCGGCGAGCCTGCCCGGGACCGGCCCCGGCCGGCGGCCCGTTCGCGACATCGACTATGCCGTCGCCGACCGCATGTCGCATAGGGGAAACTCGCCGTCGCGCGCGGGAAGGTCGGCGGGCCTGCGACCGCCGACGCTCGGCCCATGAACAGCGACGATTTCTCCATGGAGACGACGCCGGGCGGCGCCCGCAAGGTCGGCTCCTTCGCGGCCCTGCTGCCGGCGGGCGCGCGGGTCTTCATCACCCATCTGCCGGGCGGCGATCTCGTCCATATCCGGCAGACGGCCGCCAGGCTCGCCGGCGAGGGCATGAGGCCGGTTCCGCATGTGGCCGCCCGCCATCTGGAAAGCCGCGCGGCGCTGGACCGCCATCTGGACGCGCTTCACGCGGCCGGGGCGCGTGAGGCGCTGCTGATCGGCGGCGACGGCGACCGGCCGCGCGGCCCCTTCGCCGAGGCGGCGGCGCTGATCGGCCCGGCGGCGCGCCGTTTCGAGCGCCTCTATTTCGCCGGACACCCGGAGGCCGATCTCGACGGTGCGCTGCTGGCCAAGCTCGACCTGGCGGCGGCCGCCGGCGTGGAGGCCGCCATCGTCACGCAGTTCGTCTTCGAGGCGGAGGCCGCGCTCTCCTGGGAGGCGCGGCTGGCGCGGCTCGGCAATCGCGCGCCGATCCGCCTCGGCCTGCCCGGCGTCGCGAGCGCCGCCACCTTGCTGAAATACGCCAAAGCCTGCGGCGTCGGCCTCTCGCTGCGCCGGCTCTGGCGCGACGGGCGGCTGTTGCGGCTGGCCGGGCGCTGGACGCCGGCCGCCCTGCTGGCCGATCTGGAGGCGGCGCCGCCCTCGGTGGAGGGCGTTCACTTCTTCCCGTTCGGCGGGCTCGTGGAAACCGCGATCTGGCTGGCCGAGGCCAGGCTGGCGCCGTCGGAAAGGCGGTGGAACCAGTCATAGGCGACATGCGGGGCGCGGCCATCGACATTGGGCGCGCCCGTGGCGTCGGCGATATCGACGCTGCGAAGGTCGATGCTGATGCGGGTGCGCCCGGTGCGGTTGGGGCGGCTCGCGTGCAGATGCGCGCCGGAGAAGCAGAGCAGTTCGCCCGGCCGGATCAGCACCGGCTCGCCCGGCTCCTCCGGCCGGGCGTCGGCTTCCGGCAGCAGCGGATAGGCGCCTCTCGCGGCCCGCAGCGCCTCCAGGTCCCACCCGGCGCTGTTGTTGGCCACCGGGCGGTCGAACCGGTCCGGCCAGATTTCCATGGTCGCGCCCGGCTCGACCGGGAACACCGGCGCCCACCAGTTCAGCTGCGTCATCAGATTGGATCCCCAGCTGTCACGATGCGGCGGAAGGTCGCGGAGACGGCGGCTGCGGCAGGAGTCCCGGCCGGGCTGGAAGCGCAGGATCGCCCGGTCGCAATAGGTCGTTTCGGGATCGAAGCCGAGTTCGACGAACAGTGCGCGGAGCAGGTCGGGCGCCTCGTCGGAGCGCATGAAGCGCAGCCGGGCGGCCGTGGCGCGCTCCTTCCAGACCTCGCCGTCGAGCCGCGCCTCGTCGCCGACCGGGTCCTCGAAGGCGTCGAAGGCGATGCGCCGGGCGCGGTCCAGCAGCGCGTCCAGCGCCGGCAGCCCGGAGAGCAGGATGCGCTCGCCCCGGAAGGCGCGCTCGGCCAGCCGGGTCATGCCTGCCGGGCGTCGATCAGCTTGCGCCGGATCTCGCGCGAGGCCTCGATCAGCCGCTCGATCTCCTCGCCCTCGCCCCAGCGGATGGCGCGTTGCAGGCGCGAGACATCCTCGATCAGCCGGCTGCAGACATCCAGCAGCGCCTGGCGGTTGTTGAGGAAGATGTCGCGCCACATCACGGGGTCGCTCGCGGCGATGCGGGTGAAGTCGCGAAAGCCGCTGGCGGCGAACTTGATGACCTCCTGGCGGAGGTCCTGCTCCAGGTCGGCGGCGGTGCCGACGATGGAGAAGGCGACCAGATGCGGCAGATGCGAGGTGATCGCCAGCACCTGGTCGTGATGGGCGGGGTCCATGCGCTCAAGCATCATGCCGGCCCGGCGCCAGAGCGCGCCGACCTTCTCTACCGCCTCGGGCGCGGTTCCGGGCGGCGGCGTTAGGATGCACCAGCGCCCCTGGAACAGCTCCGCAAAGCCGGATTCGGGGCCGGAATGCTCGGTGCCGGCGACCGGGTGCGCCGGCACGAAATGCGCGCCTTCCGGGATATGCGGGCCCAGGTCGCGGATCACGGTCTGCTTGACCGAGCCGACATCGCTGACGATGGCGCCTGCGCGAAGGCGCGGCCCGATCGCCTCGCCGATGGCGGCATAGGCGCCGATCGGCGTGCAGACCACCACCAGATCGGCGCCGTCGGCGGCCTCTCCGGCGTCATGCGTCGTCTCGTCGGCGATGTCGAGCCGGCGCACGGCCGCCAGCGTCTCCGCGCGGCGCGCGCAGGCCACGATGCTGCCGGCGAGCCGGTCGCGGCGCATCACGCGGGCCAGCGAGGAGCCGATCAGGCCGATGCCGATCAGCGCCACGCGCTCGAACATCGGCTCGGTCACGGCGCGAGCGTCCGCAAGGCCGTGACGACGGCGCGATTTTCCTCTTCCAGCCCGATGGTGAGGCGCAGCCCGTCGGGGAAGCCGTAGCCGGCGACCCGGCGCGGGATCACGCCCTCGCGGCGGAGCGCCGCCGCCGCCGCCTCCACATCTGGAAAGCGGATCAGGATGAAATTGCCCACGCTCGGCAGCACCTCGAAGCCGAGCGCGCGGATCTGCTCCGTCAGCCAGGCGAGCCAGCGGTCGTTATGCGCCCGCGAGGCCTCGACATGGGCGGTGTCGCGAATCGCGGCTATGCCGGCCGCCTGGGCGGCGGCGTTGACGTTGAACGGGCCGCGCACGCGCTGCAGCACATCGACGACCTCCGCCGGGCAATAGGCCCAGCCTAGGCGCAGCGCCGCCAGGCCGTGAATCTTGGAGAAGGTGCGCGTCATCACCGTGTCGGCGCCGGCCTCCACCAGCGCGCGCCCGTCGGCATAGTCGTTGCGCCCGACATATTCGGCATAGGCGGCATCGACCACCAGCAGCACGCCCTCGGGCAGCGCGGCGCGCAGGCGGGCGAGCTCGTCGCCGTCGATATAGGTGCCGGTGGGGTTGTTGGGATTGGCGACGAACACCACCCGGGTGCGCGTCGTCACCGCCGCCAGCAGGGCATCGACATCGGTGGTGCAGTCGCGCTCGGGCGCGGCGACGGGATGCGCGCCGGCGGCCCGCGCGGCGATCGGATACATGGCGAAGCCGTGCTCGGAATAGACCACCTCGTCGCCCGGGCCGGCATAGGCCTGCGTCAGCAGCGACAGCAGCTCGTCCGAGCCGGAGCCGCACACGATGCGCTCCGGGTCCAGCCCGTGGACCTCGCCGATGGCGGCGCGCAGCGCGTCGGCTCCGCCGTCGGGATAGAGATGGAGCGCGGAGGCCAGGCTCGCGAACGCCTCGACCGCGCGCGGCGAGGGGCCGAGCGCGTTCTCGTTCGACGACAGCTTGGCGACATGGCGGGCGCCTTCGATATCGCTTTCGCCGCCGACATAGGGCGCGATCTCCAGCACGCCGGCGCGGGGGACGGGCGTCGTCATCGGACGATCTCCTCGAGGCTGAGCGGCGTCGCATAGCCGCCGACCGGGACCATCGCGTCGCCGGGGCTGGCGAGCGCGACCAGATAGCGCCCGCCGGCGGCGGCGAGCACCTCGCCGGCGGGGGCCTCGGCGATGGCGACCGCCAGGTCGTCCCCGCTCGGGTCCGGGCGGGTGCGCGCGATCGCCAGCGCGTCCGCGCCCGCGACCGGCCAGGGTTCCGGGGCGAAGGGCAGGCGGGCGACGATGTGGAGCGGGGCAAGGGTTGCTTCGGCCAGCATGGGCCACCAGGGCTCGTCGTCATCGAGCCCGACGACGGCGAGCGTCGCGTCGCCGGCGGCGACCCCTTCGAGCGCGGCGCGCGCCCCGGCGGCGCGGGAATGCCGGGCGGCGCGGAAATGGCTGCGGGCGCGCTCCCAGGCGCCGGCCCCGGCGCTCGCCACATGCAGGGGATGGCCCTCGATGGCGAAGCTCGCGCCGATGACCTCGCGCCAGACGCCGAACAGCGAGGCGGCGGGGAAGGGCGCGCTGTCGGCGGCCGCGAGCCGGCGCATGAGCGCGGCCTCCCGCCCCGGACGGTAGATGTCCGCGACGCCGCGCGCGCGCTTGTCGGCGCCGACCAGCGTCACCGCGCGCGCCCGCTCGCGCAGGCCGGCCAGGATCGCCAGGTCGCACTCGTCGATGCGCTTGCGGAAGTCGGCGAGCGCGCGTTCGGCGGGATCGTTGCTCATCGCCCCCGCTCTTAGACCCGCACGCGCGGGTTGACAACGCGGCGGGCTGTCCCGACACAGGCGGGAGGCAGCAGAGGGGGCGGCGCGCCATGACACGCTACCGCATCGCATCGGTTCCGGGCGACGGCATCGGCAAGGAAGTGGTTCCGGAGGGGATCGGCGTGCTGGAGGCCGCCGGGCGGCGCTACGGCGTCGAGTTCTCGTTCGAGACCTTCGACTGGTCCTGCGAGCGCTATGCCGAGACCGGGCGGCTGATGCCCGAGGACGGCCTCGACCGGCTGGCGGAGTTCGACGCGATCTTTCTGGGCGCCGTCGGCTGGCCCAGCGTGCCGGACCATGTGTCGCTCTGGGGGCTGCTGATCCCGATCCGGCGGCGGTTCGACCAGTATGTCAATCTGCGCCCCGTGCGCCTGCTGGACGGCATTCGCTCGCCGCTGGCCGGCCGCGGGCCGGAAGACATCGACTTCTATGTCGTGCGCGAGAATTGCGAGGGGGAGTATTCGGAGATCGGCGGGCGGCTCTACGCCGGCACCGAGGCCGAGACGGTGATGCAGGAGACCATCTTCACCCGGCGCGGCGTCGATCGCATCCTGCGCTACGCCTTCGAGCTCGCCATGACGCGCCCGCGCCGCAAGGTCACCTCCGCCACCAAGTCCAACGGCATCATCCACACCATGCCCTACTGGGACGAGCGCTTCCGGGCGGTGGCGGCAGACTTTCCCGAGGTCGAGACCGACCAGTATCACATCGACATCCTGACGGCGCATTTCGTGCAGCACCCGGACTGGTTCGACGTCGTGGTCGGCTCCAACCTGTTCGGCGACATCCTCTCTGACCTCGGGCCGGCGGTGGCCGGCTCCATCGGCATCGCGCCCTCCTCCAACATCAACCCGGACCGCGCCATGCCGTCCATGTTCGAGCCGGTGCACGGCTCCGCCCCCGACATCGCCGGGCAGGGCATCGCCAATCCGATCGGCCAGATCTGGTCCGGCGCGATGATGCTGGAGCATCTGGGCCACCCGGAGGCCGCCGCCGCCATCGAGCGCGCCATCGAGACGGTGCTGACCGGCGGCGGGCCGCTGACGCGCGACATGGGCGGCAATGGCAGCACGGTCGAGCTCGGCCGCGCCGTGGCCGAGGCGCTGCAGTGACGCCCGGCGGCGGCGGCCAACGCCGCCTGCGCTACGCGGCCGACGAGAAGCCGCCCGTCCCGCTCGCCCTCGGCCTCGGGCTGCAAATGGCGCTGCTCAGCGTCGCCAGCGTGGTGCTGACGCCCTCGATCGTCATCCGGGCCGCCGGCGGCAGCGAGGCCTATCTCTCCTGGGCGGTGTTCGCGGCCGTGGCGATCGGCGGGGCGACGACCATCGTCCAGGCCGTGCGGTTCGGCCGCATCGGCGCGGGCTATGTGCTGCTGATGGGCACATCGGGCGCCTTCATCGCCGTGTGCATCGCCGCCCTCGCCGAGGGCGGGCCGGCGCTGCTGGCGACGCTGGTGGTCATCTCCTCCTTGTTCCAGTTCCTGCTTGCGGCGCGGCTCTCGCTGGTGCGCCGCGTGCTGACGCCCGCCGTCGCCGGCACGGTCATCATGCTGATCCCGGTGACCGTCATGCCGATCGTCTTCGACATGCTGAAGCAGGTTCCGGAAGGCGCGCCGGAGCCGGCGGCCCTTGTCTCGGCGGCAGTCGCGCTCGCGGTCATCCTCGCCATCGCGCTTGCGGCGCGCGGCGTGCTGCGCCTCTGGGCGCCGGTGATCGGCGTGGCGGCGGGCTCGGCGGTCGGCGGATATTTCGGCATCTACGATGCGGCGAGCGTCGGCGAGGCGGCCTGGCTCGGCTTTCCGGCGATCGGCTGGCCCGGCTTCGATCTCGATTTCGGGCCGGTCTTCTGGGGGCTGCTGCCGGCTTTCGCATTCGTCACGCTGGTCGGCGCGATCGAGACCATCGGCGACTCGGTCGCCATCCAGCAGGTTTCCTGGCGCGAGCGTCGCGCGACGGACTATCGGGCGGTCGAGGGCGCGGTCGCCGCGGACGGCGTGGGCAACCTGGCGTCGGGCCTCGCCGGCACGGTGCCGAACACCACCTATTCGACCTGCATATCGATCACCGAACTCACCGGCGTCGCCGCGCGCCGCGTCGGCGTCGCCGTCGGGTCGATCTTCCTCGCCGTGGCGGTCATGCCCAAGGCGCTCGCCGTCATCCTGGCGATTCCGGCCCCGGTGGTCGCCGCCTATCTGCTGGCGCTGCTCGCCATGCTGTTCGTGGTCGGCATGAAGATCGTGGTGCAGGACGGTATCGACTATCGCAAGGGGCTGGTGGTCGGCGTCGCCTTCTGGATCGGCGTCGGCTTCCAGCATGGCGTCGTCTTTCCGGAGCATCTGGGCGGCTTTGCGGGCGGCCTGCTGCAGAACGGCATGACCGCCGGCGGCCTCGCAGCCATCCTGCTGACGCTCGCGCTCGAGGCCGCCGGCCCGCGCCGGCGGCGCATGGAGGCCGCGCTCGACGAGTCCGCCCATGCGCCGGTGCGCGCCTTCCTCGCCGACTTCGCCGCCCGCCAGGGCTGGAGCGGCCCCATGGCCGCGCGGCTGGAGGCGGTGGGCGAGGAGATGCTGCTGACGCTGCTGCCGGGCGAGGAAGCGGGCGAAAGCGGCCCCCGCCGGCTCCGCGTCTCGGCCGCGCGGGAGGACGGCGCGGCGGTGCTGGAGTTCGTCGCCGCCGCCACGGGCGCCGACGCCAATCTGGAGGACCGCATCGCGCTTCTGGGCGAGCCGGGCGTGGGCGCGCCGGTCGAGCGCGAGCTTTCGCTCCGCCTGCTCCGCCATCTCGCAAGCTCGGTCCGCCACCAGCAATATCGCAGCGCCGATGTGGTGACCGTGCATGTGCGCCGGCCGGAGGGCTGAGCGGCCCTTGGCCCGCGCCGTTCAGCTCTCGCTGCGCTCCGCCCAGCCGGCGAAGATGCGCTCCAGCGCCACGACGACATAGAACAGGAAGATGCCGAGGAGCGCGAGCGCAATCAGCACCGCGAACATCAGCGGATAGTCGGCGCTGATCTTGCCGCTGTCGAACAGATGGCCGAGGCCCTGGCCGTGCGGCTCCACGATCTCCATGAGATTGGTGCCGATGAAGGCCAGCGTCACCGCCACCTTGAGCGCGCCGAAGAACTCCGGCAGCGTCTTCGGCAGGGCGATCTTCCAGAAGATGGTGAAGCGGCTCGCGCCCAGCGAGCGCAGGATATCGCGATATTCCGGCTCCAGCGTGGACAGGCCGATCGAGATCGACACCGCGATCGGGAAGAAGGAGATCAGGAAGGCGATCAGCACGGTGTTCATGTCATGCGCGCCGACGAAGATCAGCGCGATCACCGGCACCACCGTCGCCTTGGGAATGGCGTTGAAGCCGACCAGCAGCGGATAGAGCGCCTCGCGCATCACGCGCGAGAAGCCCATGACCATGCCGAGCGCGACGCCGACCGCCACCGAGAGCAGCAGCCCGGCGACCGTGCGCCAGAGCGTGTCCCAGCCATATTCCAGGAACAGGAAGCGGAACTTCCAGAAGGCCGGCCCGAGGTCGGACGGCGAGGCCATCTTGTAGTCGGGCCAGCCGTTGGCCCACACGATCAGCTCCCACACCAGCGCAAACAGCAGCAGGCCGAGCGTGGGAATGGCGATTCGCCGCCAGAAGGTCATGGGCTGCCCGCCTCCGCCGCATTGTTGCGCGCGATCCGGATCTGCCGGCGCAGTTCGGCCTGCATCTCGGTCGCCTCGGGCCCGTAGAGATCGTCGAGGACGCGGGTTCGCCCGAGCGGCACCTCCATCACTGCCTGCGTCGTCGCCGGCCGGTCGGAGAGCACGACGACGCGGTCGGCCAGAAACACCGACTCGCGCAGATCGTGCGTAATCAGCAGGCAGGTGAACGCCTCCTCGCCCCGCAGCGCGTGCATGGTCTGCCAGAGGTCCTCGCGGGTGAAGGCGTCGAGCGCGCCGAACGGCTCGTCGAGGATCAGCACTTCCGGCCGCGTGACCAGCGCCCGGCAGAGCGAGGCGCGCTGGCGCATGCCGCCGGAAAGCTCCGAGGGCCGCCGGTCCTCGAAGTCGCCGAGGCCGACCAGCGCCAGCAGCTCCCGCGCGCGGTCGCGCCGCTCCGCCCGGCTGAGCGTGTTGGGCACGATCTCCAGCGGCAGCAGCACATTGGCGAGGATGCTGCGCCACTCCAGCAGCACCGGGTTCTGGAACGCCATGCCGACCGTGGCGCGCGGCGAGCGCACCGGCTCGCCATGCAGCATCACCTCGCCGCCGTCGGGCAGCAGCAGGCCGGCGATCAGCCGGGTCAGGGTGGATTTGCCGCACCCCGAGGGGCCGACCACGGCGGTGAAGCTGCCGGTCGCGCAGGCGAGGTCCAGCGCGTTCAGCACCGGAAGCATCCCGCCTGCGGACCGGTAGGCGTAGGTGACCGAGCGGAGCTCGATGCGCGGCGTCGATGCGGCGGTTTCGGCCATCATCGTCTCCTGTCGCGCCTCTGCGCTCCGCAATTGCCGGTTATTTCACCATCAGGCTGCCGTCATCGGGCAGATAGCGGTCGGTGAAATAGTTGGCCGGGTCCAGGTCGCCGCTGAGGTCGAAATTGACCTTCAGCTGCTCCAGCGCCATGGCGAAGCGACCCGCGTCGACGCGCCCGATGCCGTTGGCGGCCGTGTTGTCGGTGACCACATTGCCGTCAATCGCGAGCTGCAGGCGCCGCGTCTCCAGCGCCACATCCGCGGCCGGATTGCGCTTGGCCATCATCTTCACGCCCGCTTCCGGGTCGGCGATGACATCGCGCCAGCCCTTGGCCACGGCGCGCAGGAAGCCGGTGACCTTGTCCGGATTGGCGGCCGCGAAATCGGTGTTCACGATGATCGCGTTGCCGTAGAGCGCGAGGCCGTGGTCGGCCATCAGCAGCACCGAGATGTCGTCCTCGGCGATGCCGAGCCGCACCAGATTGAGGAAGCTGGAGAAGGAAAAGCCGGTGATCGCATGGACCTTGCCTTCGGCCAGCATCGGCTCGCGCGTCGGGAAGCCGACCGGCTCCACCGTGATCTTCTCCATGTCGAGGCCGTTGGCGCTGGCGAAGGCGCGGAACTGCGCCCAGGCGCCGTCGGGCGGCGGCGCGCCCAGCACCTTGCCCTCCAGGTCCTTGGGCGAGGACACGCCGAGCGAGGCGCGCCCGACCACCGCGAAGGGCGGCTTGTCGTAGATCATCATCACGGCGATCACCGGCGCGTCCGGGTTCTTTTCCTTGAACCGGACCAGGCTGTTGATGTCCGCGAAGCCGAACGGGAAGGCGCCGGTCGCCACTTTCGGGATCGCGTCCAGCGAGCCCTTGCCGGCGGAGATCTCGACATTCAGGCCCTCGGCCTTGAAATGCCCGTTGTCGATCGCCGCGAAATAGGCCGAGCTCGGCCCCTCGAACTTCCAGTCGAGGGCGAACGGCGTGTCGGTCTGCGCCAGCGCCGGACCGAGCGCCGCCCCGGCCAGGATGCCGCCAACAAGAAGGTTTCTGAGCATGGTGGTCGCCTCGCTGCTGTAGTGTTTCCTCAGGATACGCACGTCGGGTTGCAAGGAACATGCCGTCAAGCGCGCCCGAAAGCTATTCTCACCCGTGTCCGCTTGCGGGACAATAGGGCTGAATGCAACCGATTGCGTGAGGGGGCCTGTGATTCGAGAACAGCGACACGGAGGAGCATCCCCATGCCTCAGCGCGATGCGACGATCGAGAGTCGACGATGATCTTCGAGGTTGTGAAGCGGATGCAGACCGACGGTCTGGAGCGGCGCGAGGGCTATCGTCCACTATACCGTCAGGCTCTGGCCGAGATCATCGAGGGCTGGATGGCCGAAGCGGCCGATGGCTGGCTCGGCGGTCTCAAGGGAAGCGCGGTGCGCGACCGGCGCAATGGCGACTAGAGTGTGATCTGAACTGATTGGATCGGAGGGGGATTCACAGGGGCTGAGATTCGTGATTCAAGCTTCCAGCCGGGAGGCAGGAGGCGGTATGGCCCGCACCCACGACTGGGCCCCGCGCGGCGAACTTTTGCGCATGGCCATACCCCACGGGCATTGGAACACCACCACCTTCGTCGCCGGGCTCGCACGGCGCGGCATGATCGCCCCCCTCCTGCTCACCGGCGCCATCGACCGCGACGCCTTCGAGACCGACCTCAAGCAGGTCCTCGTCCCCGAGCTGCGGTCCGGCGATATCGTCATCATGGACAACCTCTCCAGCCACAAGGGACCCAAGGCCTGAAAGACGATCGGGGACGTCGGCGCGCAGCTCCTCTTCCCGCCGCCCTGCAGCCCCGACTTCAATCCCATCGAACTGGCCTTCGCCAAGCTCAAGACTTCGAAAAGCCGCAGAGAGAATCGTCGACGGCCTCTGGCAAACCATCGGCCGCATCTCCCGGACCTTCTCGCCGCAAGAATGCAAAAACTACTTCAACGCTACAGGATACATCCCAACATGATCGGATTCCGCGCTATGTCGGCGCGGCGCGGCGGGCGCGCAGGAGGGCGATCGCCACGCCCGGGGCCGCCACGGCGATGGCGAGCAGCGCCAGCTGCCAGTGGCCGACGCCGATCATGCCGCCGCCGGGCGCGGCCAGCACCGCCCCGCCCAGCGCCAGCGAGAGGCGCGCGATCCAGCCCGCCGGCCCGCGCCCGACATCGCCGACGCCCACCAGATAGCCCTGGAGGCCGGCGCTCACCAGCAGGATGCCGAGCGCCGCCGTGATCAGCACCACCACCGTTTCGCCCGGCGCGCCCTGCAGCAGCAGGGCCGGGTTGAAGACGAAGAAGAACGGGATGACATAGATCACCGCGCCGATGCGCATCGCCTCGAAGCCGGTCTCCAGCGGCTCGCATTTGGCCACCGACGCCGCCGCGAAGGCCGCGAGCGCCACCGGCGGCGTGATGAAGGACAGCATGCCCCAATAGAGCACGAACATGTGCACCGCCATCGGGTCCATGCCGATGCGGATCAGCGCCGGGGCGAGAATGATGGCGAGGAAGATGTAGGCCGCCGTTACCGTCATGCCCATGCCGAGGATGAAACTGGTGAGCGCGCCCATGAGCAGCAGCACGAAGGGCGTGTCGCCCGCCAGATTGACCAGATCGTTGGTGATCGAGCCGGTCATGCCGGTGGCCTGCAGGGCGCCGACCACGAGGCCGACCGCGGCCAGCAGCCCGGCCAGCTCCGCCAGCAGCCCGCCGGTGGAGTAGATATAGGCCTTGAAGGCGGCCCAGCTCAGCCGGTGGTTGCGGTTGAACTGGTTGACGGCCAGCAGCAGCAGCGTGGCGTAGAAGGGCGCCTGCGCCTCGCGCCAGAGAAACACCAGCAGATAGACCAGCACGCCGAAGGCGGCCACATAATACCAGCCGTCGCGGAACACCGCGCCCAGCCTCGGCAGTTCCGAGCGGTCGAGGCCGACCAGCCGGTTCTGCGCCGCATAGGCGTCGATCTGCATGAACAGGCCGAGATAGTAGAGCAGCGAGGGCACCAGCGCGGCGATGGCGACGGTCAGATAGGAGACATCCAGAAAGTCCGCCATGACGAAGGCGGTCGCGCCCATGATCGGCGGCATCATGGTGCCGCCGGTGGAGGCGCAGGCCTCGATGGCCCCGGCGGTCTTCGCCCGCACGCCGATGCGCTTCATCGCCGGGATGGTGAGCGCGCCGGTGGTGAGCACATTGGTGATCGGCCCGCCCGACATGGAGCCGAACAGGCCCGAGGAGAAGATCGCCACCTTGGCCGGGCCGCCGCGCACATGGCCGAGCAGCGCGAAGGCGAGATTGATGAAGAACTGCCCGCCGCCGGTATAGACCAGCGCATTGCCGAACAGCAGGAAGCCGAAGACCAGCGTGGTGAAGGCGCGCATCGGAATGCCGAGCACGCTCTCCTCCGAATAGACATGGTAGGAGGCGGTCTCCATCACCGTGCGCTCGACGGCGGCGTCGGGCACGATCAGGTTCAGATAGACCGGCAGGAAGGAGGCGATCAGGCAGACGCCGAACACCGGCCAGCCGCCGGCGCGCCGCCCGCCCTCCAGGATCAGCAGCCAGAGGGCGACGGCGAACCAGGGCGCGTGCCAGGGCGCAAGAAAGGTCTCGGCCCAGATCTCCTCGTTGATGGCCTCGCCATGCCAGGTGAAATAGGCCGTCATGACCAGCGTGAGCGCGAAGGCGGCCATGTCGTAGAGCGGGACCCTGCGGCGCGGCGCGGACCGGTGGGCCGGCATGAAGATGAACAGCATGGCCAGCATGGAGCCCAGGATCAGATACATATATTGCTGGTCCACCAGGACATGGCCGGTGACGATCTTGAAGAAGTTCAGGCGGAAGATCTGGTTGGCCGCCAGCGCGACGGAAATGACGGTCAGCAGGAAGGCGACCGAGACCCACCAGCGCCCCGGACTGCGATAGCGGGAGAGTTCGAAGTCTGCGGCCTCGCCGCGGGCTCGCGCGGTCGGCGTGTCGGGCATGGCTCCGGAGACTCCCGCTCAGGATGGAGGACCGGGCGCGGCGGCGGAGCCGGGGCGCAAGCGCGCCCCGGTCCGGCCGGTCTCGCGGCGGATTACCAGGAGGTGAAGACGGGATCGAACCCGGCGGCGCTCAGCGCCTGGGCGCGCGCCTGCTGCCAGGCTTTCACGAAGTCCGCCGGTCCGCTCGCCACATGGGCGTCCCAGGCGGTCTGCAGCACTTCCTGGCGGCGCAGCTTGTCCTCCTGGTTCGCCTGCCCCTCGGCGGTCCAGGTGCCGACTTCCTTGTAGTAGGCGATCGAACCCGGATGCATCGGCAGGTAGAAGTTGTAGAGTTGGCGGTCGAGCGCCCAGCCGTCCGCCGCCGGCGCGCCGTCCTTGTAGTCGTCGAAATTCGTCATCATCGCCTTGGTCAGGCCGTAGGCCACCTCGTCGGACACGGCCGGCGTGCCGATCAGGATGGGATAGATGCTGGCGATGCTGTCCTGCTTGCCGCCCGGCACGCCGGGGCCGTGGGTGCACACGGCCGGCACATACCAGGGCACGACCTTCTGCACGCGCGCCCAGCCTTCGGCGTCGTCATGCGGCAGCGGCGGATGGGTGACGCCGCGCGGGCTGGCTTCCATCTTCTTCATGAAGGTCGAGCTGGAGGAGGTGATCGAGGCGTCGATGTCGCCGTCGATGATGCCGTTGATCGAGGCCGCCCAGCCGCCGACCTCCACCAGCTGCACATCGCCGGTGGTGAGATTGGCGAAGCCCAGCAGCGCCTCGACGGCCTTTTGCAGGGCGGGCGAGCCGCGCACCCAGCCGATGCGCTTGCCCTTGAGGTCGGCCATGGTCTTCACGCCCGTATCCGCCGCGACGGCGAAGGTGGTGCAGCCCTTGCCGCGATTGAGCGCCAGCAGGCGCACGGGCGTCGGTCCCCATTTCTCGCCGCCGAAGGCGAACACGGCCTCCTGGGCATACACGCTGTCGGAGCCGGTCGCGGTGAACTGGGCCTTGCCGGCGCGGACCGGCGCCAGGCGCGCCACGTCGTTCTTGCCGGGAAGCACGCGCAAGTTGACATTGTAGCGGTTCTTCAGCATGCTGCCGACCGCAATCATCTGCGCGTAGCCGGTCGAGCCCGTATTGTAGGCCGTGGTCACCAGCGTGTCCGGCAGCTTGACCTCGCCGGCCTGGGCGGCGGAAACGCCCGCCATGGCGGCGAGCGCGGCAAGAAAGGTCGCGGTTCTTTTCATCCCTGGAGCCTCCCCCTGTTTGCGAACCGGCCGGCGGGACGGCCGGACCGGCCGCCGCGACCGTCGCATTCGGACATTTTCGGGTCAAGGCCGCTGGACGAGCGGCGCAAGGGCGCGATAAGGGAAGGGGAGCGAGGAGCCGGCGAGCCATGTCCCCGGACGACGCGATCTATGAAGTGTTCGGCCCGCTCGCGCAGGGCGCGCCGGGCGACGACGCCTCGACACGGCGCGCGCTGGAGGCGGTTCCGGGCCGCGAGGCCATCCGGCAGGCGCTCGACCTCGGCTCCGGGCAGGGCCGCTCGACCTTCGCGCTCGCCGCCGCGCTCCCGGACGCCCGGCTGACCTCGGTCGAGATCCACGCCCCGTTCGTCCAGCGGATGGCCGAGCGCGCCCGGCGGGCGGGCCTGGCGGACCGCGTGCAGCCGATCTCGGCCGACATGACCGCGCTCGCCGTGGCGGCGGAAAGCATGGACCTGATCTGGGCCGAAGGCTCCATCTATGTCGTGGGCATGGAGCGGGCGCTCGCCCTCTGGCGGCCCTGGCTGCGTCCCGGCGGCTGCCTGGCGTTCAGCGATCTCGTCCGCTGGACCGACGATCTCTCGCCGGAATGCCGCGCCTTCTGGGCGGGCGAATATCCGGAGATGAGGTCGGAGGCGGGGGTCCGGGCGCGCGCGGCGGAAGCCGGCTACCGGACGCTCGCCGCCTTCCGCCTCTCCAGGGCCGCGCACGAGGCCTATTACGCGCCGCTGGAAGCGCGCCTGGCCGAGCTCGCGGGGCGGAGCGACCTCTCGCAGATCCTGGAAGATATCCGGACCGAGATCGACATCATGCGCCGCTACGCCGACGAGGCGGGCTACAGCTTCTTCGTGCTCCGGCGCCCGGACGACGGGTAGCCCGGCGCCGCGCCGGTCAGGCGAATTCCTCGCCGGCCAGACGCCAGCGGGAGAGGGCGGCAAGGTCGGGGGTGAGGCCGAGGCCGGGGCCTTCCGGCAGCCGGACATGGCCGTCTTCCAGCGCGAGCGCGCCCTGCCCCACCGCATCGCGCAGCGGGTTGGCGTTCACATCCATCTCCAGCAGACCCTCCCCGCCGACCGCCGCCAGAATGTTGGCGGAATGCAGCAGACCGAGCGCCCCGGCGAGCCAGTGGGGGCAATAGACCCGGCCGGCGGCGAGCGTCCGGCGCGCGATGGCGAGATTGTCCGTGACGCCGCCCCATTTGCCGACATCCGGCTGCATGATGTCGAGCCAGCCGAGCGCCCGGTCGATCAGGCCGTGATCGGTCAGGTTCTCGCCGCCCGCGAGCGGCAGGCCCATGCCGGCGCCGAGCCGCCGCCAGGCCTCGTCGGGCGTGTCGGCCGGCATCGGCTCCTCCAGCCAGCCGACGCCCGCCTCGGCCAGCCAGGCGCTCGCGCGCTCCGCCTCTGCGAAGTCCCAGCGCTGGTTGGCGTCCACGAACAGCCGCTCGCCCGCGCCCATGTCGCGGCGAATGGCGGCGACATTGCTCCGGTCGGTCTCCTCGCCGAAGCCCACCTTGAGCTTGAAATTGCGGTGGCCGGCCTCGCGCGCCCGGGCTGCCGCCTCCGGCCCGTCATCGGGATTGAGGCCGCTCGCATAGGCGGGAATGCGGTCCCGCGCGCCGGGGTCGAGCAGGCGGCGGAGCGGCAGGCCCCGGCGTCGCGCCGCCAGGTCCCAGAGCGCCTGGTCGGCGGCCGCGACGACGGCCGCGATGGGGCCCGGCTCGCCGGACTGGATCGCCAGGATATGCGTCTGCCGCATCATCTGCGCATAGCAGGCGGGAATGTCGGCGACGGTCCGGCCCAGCAGCAGGTCGGGCAGCAGCCGGCCGGCGAGCCGGGCGCGATGTTCGGTGGTGCCGGCGGGGAAATTGCCCCAGATGTCGCCCCAGCCGACCGCGCCGTCGGCGTCCTCGATCGCCACCATGGCGATCATGCGCTCGGTAATGGTCCCGAAGGAGACCACCACCGGACGCGGCATCGGCGCGCGAAACAGCTCGATGCGGATGCGCGCGACCCGGATCGCCGACGGCTCGCCCGCCACCGCTACTCTCCTTCTTCGGCGAGCGCGACGGCCACGAAGCGGTCCGCTCCGTCGCGGCTCACCAGCAGCAGCACCGAGCGGCGCTCCGCCGCGCGCGCGGCGGCGATGCGCTCGGCCAGCTCCGACGGGCCGGCGACCGGCTCCTGATCGACCTCGACGATCAGGTCGCCGGGAGCCAGCTGCTTCTCCTCGGCGTCGGACTCCGGCTCGACCTCGACGATCATCGCGCCGCCCCGCTCCAGCGCGTCGTCGCTCAGATCGTACTGCTTGCCCAGCGCCTCGTTCGGCTTGACGACGGTGACCCCGAGGATGGCGATGCGGCGTTCGGGGCCGTTGTCGGCGTCGGCCTGCTCGTCGCTCTCGTCCAGCCGCCCGACCAGCACCTCCAGGGTCACCACCCGCCCCTTGCGCCAGACCTCCATCGGCACGGTCGCGCCGATCTCCGTGTCGGACACGATGCGCGGCAGGGCGCGCATGGTGGGCACCGGCTTGCCGTCGAAAGACAGCACCACATCGCCGACCTGGACGCCGGCGGCGTCGGCCGGGCTGCCCGCCGTCACATTGGCGACCAGCGCGCCGCGCGGCTCGCCGAAACCGTCCAGCGTCGCCGCGATCTCGTCGTTCAGCTCCTGGATGCGCACGCCGAGCCAGCCGCGCCGGGTCTCGCGGAAGCGGCGCAGCTGGTCGATCACCGGCGCCGCCAGCGAGGAAGGCACCGCAAAGCCGATGCCGACATTGCCGCCCGAGGGCGAGGATATGGCGGTGTTGACGCCGATCACCTTGCCGTCGAGGTTCAGCATCGGCCCGCCGGAATTGCCCCGGTTGATGGCCGCGTCGGTCTGGATGAAGTCGTCATAGGGGCCGGCGCGGATATCCCGCTTGCGGGCCGAGACGATGCCGGCGGTCACCGTGCCGCTGAAGCCGAAGGGATTGCCGATCACCACCACCCAGTCGCCGACGCGGGTCGCGCCCGAATCGCCGAACTCCAGAAAGGGCAGCGGCTCCTCGGCCTTGACGCTGAGCACCGCGAGGTCGGTCTTCGGGTCGCGCCCGACGACCGTCGCGTCCAGCTCCCGGTCGTCCTGCAGGCGCACGACGATCTCGTCGGCCTCGTCGATCACATGATTGTTGGTGACGATGACGCCTGCGGGATCGATGATGAAGCCCGAGCCGAGCGAGGTCACCTGGCGGCGCCGTTTCTCCTGCGGGGCGCCCGGCCCGCGATCGAAGAAGTCCCGGAAGAACTCCTCGAAGGGCGAGCCCGGCGGAAATTGCGGCAGGGCCGGGCCGCGCGGCTCGACCGTCTGCCGGGTCGAGATGTTGACGACCGCCGGCAGGGTGCGTTCCGCGAGCGCGGCGAAGCTGTCCGGCGCGCCGTGGGCGTGGAGCGCCGGCGCCCCGAACGCCAGCAGGACGAACGGCAACAGGCCGATGGCAAGGCGTGGCATGACGATGATCTCCCGATTTGCAGAGCCGCCCCCGCGCGCTCAGGCGGCGCCGCGCACATGGGCGTAGTTCGCATTTGTGAACCAGAGCATGTAGTCCATATAGGTAGTCGGGGGATATTTTGGAGGGTCGTCGGGGCCGCAGCAGCTCGGCAGGCACACCATCTCATAGTCGATCGAGCAGTCGAAGAAGAAGGGGATGGCGTAGCGCTCGCGCCCGGAGCGGTTTCGCACCCGGTGCGGCGTCGAGAGGAAATGCTCATTGGTCCAGCGATGGCCCATATCGCCGATATTGACGATGAAGCAGTCCGGCTCCGAGGGCGCCTCCAGCCATTCGCCCGAAGGCAGCCGGATGGAAAGCCCGGGCACATCGGTGGTGGCGAGGATGGTCATGAAGGAGCTGTCGGTGTGCGGGGCCAGGCTGAACTGGTCCTCGTCGAAGCCCTCATGCGCGCCGTAGCGCGTGAGCCGCAGCGTGAATTGCGGATCGGCGAAGGCTTCGTCGAAGAAGTCCGGCGCCAGATCGAGCGCCCGCGCATAGAGCGGCAGCAGGCCCTTCGCCACCCCCTCAACCGCTGCGGCGTAGGCCAGCACCGTCTCGCGGAAGCCCGGCAGCGCCGCCTCGCGCGGCCAGCGGTTCAGCGGGCGGAAGCGCTTGCCCGCTGCCACGTCGGGATGGTCGGGAGCCAGCTCGCGCTTCAGAAAGAAAGCCTCGTTCAGGTTCGGCCGGTCGCCCTCATAGATGCGCGAGGCGCGCGACACGCTGCCGCCATAGGGCATGTAGCCCACATTGTCGGGGCCGGCGCGCAGCGCCTCCTTGTCCTCGGGCGCGAGCGCGTGGAAGCGCCGCGCCTCCGCGAAGGCCGCATCGACCAGCGCGCGCGGCACGCCATGCCCCCGGAGATAGTAGAAGCCGACCTCGCGGCAGGCGTGGGAGAGCGCGGCGGCTGCGGCCTCCGCCGCCCCCGGCTCTCCCCGGCGGACGGGCGCGATATCGACGATCGGAATGGGCGATGCGGTCATCTTGCTCTATCCTTTCCCCGTTCGGCCGGCGGCCATCCTCGGAGGCCGGCCCCCGGAATGCAAGCCGGAGAAGAGGGTTTTCATGCCGACCGAGTCGCCGATCTGGCCCGCGCCGCTCGACCATCTGCGCCTCGACAGCGACACGCCGGACCGGCTGGCGGACTTCTACGCCGACCTGCTGGGCTTCGAGCGCTTCGCGCTGCCGGACGGCGCGCTGCTGTTGCAGGGGCCGGAGCGCCGCCTGGTGATCGGCCGGGGCGAGCCGGGGGCGCGGCCCTATCACGGCTTCCGGCTCCGCGATGCGGCGCAGCTGGAGGCCGTGCGGGCCTTCATCGCGGCCAGGGGCGTCAATATGGAGCCCTCGCCCTCGCCGGTCTTCGGCCCCGACGCGGTGGCGGTGCGCGATCCGGACGGCTGGCTGTCCGTGTTCGGCCTGCCGGCGCCGGGCCTGCCCTCCATCCGCACCGTCAATGGCGCGCCGGGCCGCAGCTACACCGCCCGCCTGCAGCATGTCGTGGTGGCGAGCCGCGAACTGAACCGCATGATGCGCTGGTATGAGGATGTGCTGGGCTTCGTCGCGTCGGACTATGTGCTGGCGGACATGGCGGACCCCGCCTCGCGCCGGGTGGCTTTCTACCGCTCGGACGAGGAGCATCACAGCTTCGCCGTCTTCGCCGCCTCCGAGAACCGGGCGGACCACCACGCCTACGAGACCGGCGGCTGGACCGACATCCGGGACTGGGCCGACCATCTCTCGCATCATGGCGCGAAGATCTGGTGGGGTCCCGGCCGGCACGGCCCCGGCAACAATCTGTTCTTCATGATCCGCGACCCGCATGGCGACCAGATCGAGCTCTCGGCGGAGCTCGAGCGGATGCCGCGCCATGCGACGCCGCGTCTCTGGCCGGCAGAGGAGCGCACGCTCAATCTCTGGGGTCCCGGATGGATGCGCGATTAGCGCTCTCAAGGTGAAACGATGACGACATTCCCGGAGTCCCTGCTGGCGGGCTACCGCTCCTTCCGGGGCGGGCGCCTGGTCGGCGAACGGGACCGCTACCGCCGGCTCGCCGAAGAGGGGCAGCGGCCGACAGCGATGGCGATCGCCTGCTGCGACTCGCGCGCCGCGCCGGAGACGATCTTCGACGCCGGGCCGGGCGAGCTGTTCGTGCTGCGCAATGTCGCCAACCTGGTCCCGCCCCCGGACGCCGGGGACGCCAGCGTGTCGTCGGCGCTCGAATTCGCGGTGCTGGGTCTCGGGGTGCAGCACATACTCGTGCTCGGCCATGCGCGCTGCGGCGGCGTCCAGGCGGCGCTCGCCACCGGGGCGGAGCCGCTCTCGCCGGGCGATCATGTCGGCAAGTGGAAGACGCTGCTCGAACCCGCCGCCCGAACGCTCCCCGCCGGCCTTTCGGCTGCGGAGCGCCAGACGGCGCTCGAACGGGCCTCGATCCGCCGGTCGCTCGCCAATCTGCGCGGCTTTCCCTTTGTCGCGAGCCTGGAAGAGCGGGGCGAACTCGCCCTGCACGGCGCCTGGTTCGACATCGCGACGGGCGAACTCTGGCTCATGGACGCCCGGACGGGGGCGTTCTCGCGCGCGGAATAGGCCCGCCGCTCAGGCGGTGGCGGCGCCGAGCGCGCGCTCGGCGCGGATGCGCTCGTCCGCGACCGCCTTGCGGATGGCGCGCTGCAGCTTCTCGAAGGCCCGCACCTCGATCTGGCGCACCCGCTCGCGGCTCACGCCGAACTCGCGGCTGAGGTCCTCGAGCGTCGCGGGCTTCTCCTGCAGGCGCCGCCCGGCGAGGATGCGCCGCTCGCGGTCGTTCAGCACCTGCATCGCGTCGGCCAGCATCCGCCGGCGCTGCTCGAACTCCTCGCGTTCGCCGAAGCGCTCCTCCTGGCTCTGCTCGTCATCCACCAGCCAGTCCTGCCACTCGCCCTCGCCATCGACGCGGCGAGGCGCGTTCAGCGAGCGGTCGGGCGAGCCGAGGCGGCGGTTCATCTGCACCACCTCGTCTTCCGAGACCTTGAGCTCGGCGGCGATCTTGCTGACATGCTCCGGCGAGAGGTCGCCCTCTTCGATCGCCTGCAGGTTGTTCTTCATGCGGCGCAGGTTGAAAAACAGCTTCTTCTGCGCGGCGGTGGTGCCGATCTTCACCAGCGACCAGGAATGCAGGATATATTCGTGGATCGAGGCGCGAATCCACCACATCGCATAGGTGGCGAGCCGGAAGCCGCGCTCGGGATCGAAGCGCTTGACCGCCTGCATCATGCCGACATTGCCCTCGGAGATCAGCTCGCTGACCGGCAGGCCGTAGCCGCGATAGCCCATGGCGATGCGCGCCACCAGGCGCAGATGGCTGGTGACCAGACGGTGCGCCGCCTCCACATCCTGATGCTCGACCCAGCGCTTGGCCAGCATGTATTCCTCCTCCTGTTCCAGCATCGGGAACTGGCGGATTTCATGCAGGTAGCGCGCGAGATTGCCCTCGCCGCCGGGAACCGGCAGCCTGGCGCTGGCAATCGCATTTTCGGGCATGATCGAACCCCTCCGATAACTGTTTCATATAGGCGCTCGGCCTCAGCGATTCAAGGCGCGCAGCCTGTCCTCCAGCGCCCGGAAGTCTTCCGGTGGGGCGCTTTCGAAGTCGAGTTCCGCGCCGGTCTCCGGATGGCGGAAACCCAGCCGGAAGGCGTGCAGCGCCTGGCGCGGAAACTCCGGCAGGCCGCGCCGGCGGCGGCCGTAGAGCGGGTCGCCGATCAGCGCATGGCCGATATGGGCCAGATGCACCCGCACCTGATGCGTGCGGCCGGTCTCCAGGCGGCAGCGGACCCTGGCCGCGTCGGTCCCGAAGGCGGCCTCGACGCGGTAATGCGTCACCGCCTCGCGCCCCCGCTCGACCGCCGCCATGCGCTTGCGATGGCGCGGGTCGCGCCCGATCGGCGCCTCGATGCGGCCCTCCCCCGACGCCGGCAGGCCCTGCACCAGCGCCAGATAGCCGCGCTCGATGGCGTGGGCGTCGAACAGCGCGCGGAGGCCCCGATGCGCCGCTTCGGTCTTCGCCGCCACCAGCAGCCCGGAGGTGTCCTTGTCGAGGCGATGGACGATGCCAGGCCTGGCGACGCCGCCGATGCCGGCGAGGCCGGGGCCGCAATGCCAGAGCAGGGCGTTCACCAGCGTGCCGCCGGCATGGCCGGGCGCGGGATGCGCCACCATGCCGGCCGGCTTGTCGATGACGATCAGATGCGCATCCTCATGCAGGATGGCGAGCGGGATTTCCTCGGCCTCCGGCTCCGCCGGGACCGGCGGCGGCACGCGCACCCGGTAGCGCTGCCCGGCCACCGCCTTGCGCCCCGACGGGCAGACCCGCCCCTCGGCGATGAGCGCCTGCAGGCGGGCGCGGGAGAGCGCCGGGATGGCGCGGGCCAGCATCCGGTCCAGCCGCTCGCCATCGGCTTCCGGCGGCGCGATCGCCTCATGGATGTCGTCCTCGTCCGTCTCGGTCACGGGAGAGCCTGCCTTTCGCTGCTGACGCTCGCATCCGAATGTGGCAAATCCACGGCGCGGACAGAGCGGAGCGTGGAGATGCAGGCCATGGCCCTCAAGGCCCTCGTCATCGGCATGGGCGTGCTCATCGTCATCGGGCTGGCGGTGGTGATCGTCACCATCGCCAGCCGGTCGCTGGAGCCGGAGGCCGCGAGCGAGACCCGCTGGCGGCTGCCGCCGGGGGCCGAGATCGCCGGCTGGCGGCTGGCCGGGAGCGATCTGGTGGTGCGCCTCGACCGGGAGGGCGCGGTGTCCTTCTGGACCTTCGACCGCCGGTCGGGTCAGCGCCGGGGCGAGATCGTGCTGGAGTCGGACCCGGCGCCATAGTCGCGTTCGGCGGCTTCCGGGCTGACCAGCCCCCGGCGCAGGTCCTTGGCCAGCGCCGCCGGATCGCGCGCCGCAGGCTCGCCCAGGCCGCCGCCGCCCGGCATCTCGACGATCAGCCGGTCGCCTTCGGGAACCACCTGGAAGCCCTTGTTGCGCAGCGTCTTGCCGGAGGCGAGCCGCACCCGCCCGAGCGCGCCCGGCCCGCCGCCGCCGCGCCCGCGCGCCGCATGCACGGTGCGCTCGAAGGTGGCGTAGATGCCGAAGGGCGCGCCCTCGCGGTTCTCGACCTCGATGGTCTGGCCGAGGCCGCCGCGCATCCGGCCGGGTCCGCCGCTGTCCGGGCGCAATTCCTTCTTCCAGAACACCAGCGGCGTGATCGCCTCGGTCGCCTCGACCGGCACATTGCGCACGCCGGAGGGAAAGGGCGTCGCCGAGAGGCCGTCCAGGCCGGGCCGCGCGCCGGCGCCGCCGGAATGGAAGCTCATGATCTGGAAGGCGGTCGATTGCGCGCCGGCCCGCGCCGTGATGCCCTGCCCCGCGCCGAGACGCAGCGTCCAGAGCGCCGAGCAGCCCTCCGCCGGCACCCGGTCGGGGATCGCCTGCCAGAGGCAGCCGAACACCACATCGGGCAGCATGTGGCCGATATTGGAGCGCGCATAGACGGCCGCCGGATGCGGCGGGTTGAGGATGCAGTTCTCGGGCGCCGTCACCCGAATGGCGTCGAGCGCGCCCGCATTGTTGGGCAAGGTCGGCGCCACGACGCATTTCACGCCGAAGCTGGTATAGGCGATGGTGTAGCAGAGCGGACAGTTGATGCCGAAGTCGGAGAGGCCCGACGTGCCGTCGAAATCGACCTCGATCGCGCCGTCGCCGACCGTCAGCCGCGCCACCAGCTCCACCTCGCGGTCGAAGCCGTCGATGGTCATGGCGTGGCTCCAGCTGCCGCGCGGCAGGGCGCGGATCGCCTCGGCCATCGCCTCACGGCTGCTGTCGATGATGAAGTCGGCCAGCCGCGAGAGGTCTTCCAGGGCGTATTCGTCCATCATGGCCAGCAGCCGGGCGCCGCCGGTGTCGTTGCAGGCGGCGAGCGCATAGAGGTCGCCGATCACCATGCGCGGCTCGCGCACATTGGCGCGCACCATCTCCAGGAACCACTCGTTGACGCGCCCGGCCTCGGCGAAGGGCATCAGCGGCACGAACAGCCCTTCCTGATAGACCTGCCGGGCGTCCGGCCCCTGGCCGAGGCCGCCGACATCGACGACATGGCTGGTGGAGGCGAACAGCGCCACGATGCGGCCCTCGCGGAAGGTCGGCGAGACGACGGTGAAGTCGTTGAGATGGCCGGTGCCCTTCCAGGGATCGTTGGTGATGAAGACATCGCCCTCCCGCATGGTCTCGGTCGGAAACTTCTCGATGAAATGGCCGACGGCGAGCGCCATGGAGTTGACATGGCCGGGCGTGCCGGTGACCGCCTGGGCCAGCATCCGCCCCTGGAGGTCGAAGACGCCGGCGGAGATGTCGCCGGCCTCGCGCGCCGAGGTCGAGAAGGCGGTGCGCACCAGCGTCTGCGCCTGCTCCTCCACCACCGACAGAAGCCGGCTCCACATCACCTGATGTCGCACCGCATCGAAAGCCTCGGTCATCGCCCCATCCCCCTTTCGTCCCGCTCCCACGCCTGTTCGACCCGCTCGCTTTCCCCCGCCGCCGCCAGCCGGGCGAGCGCTTCGTCGTCCAGTCTGAAGGCGCTGGCGTTCATGCGGGGCCGGTCCTTGTCAGCAGCAGGGCGCCGGAGGCGGCGACGGCGAGGTCGAAGCCGGCGGGGACCACCGTGGCCGTCTCATCCTCCACCACCACCGCCGGGCCGGCAAGCCGCGCGCCGGGGGCGAGGTCCGCCCGGCGATGGATGGCGGCCTCCACCGGCCGGCCCGACTCCGTGTCGTAGAGCATCCGCTTTCCGACCGGCGGGGGCGCATCGCTGGCCGGCGGGTCGGCCTCCTGCCCGGGCAGCCGGTCGGCAGCGCCGAGCGCAAGGCTCCAGGACATCGCCTCCACCTCCAGCGCCGGGATGGTGCGGCCGTAGAGCCGGCGATAGGCCTCGTCGAAGCGGCGGCGATAGTCTTCCGCATCGGCGCGCGCCGGCAGTTCGACCGCGATCTCATGGCCCTGGCCGCGATAGCGCATGAAGCCGGTGCGCACCTCCTCCAGCGCCGCGTCGGGCGCGCCGAGCCGCACCACCGCCTCGGCCTCGGCGCGCATCTCCGCGAACAGCCCGTCCACCGGGGCGGGCGCGAAATTGTCGAGCGCGACGAAACGCGAGCGCACCACCTCATAGGCGATCGGCGCGGAGAGAAAGCCGATGGCCGAGCCGACCCCGGCGCCCTCGGGCACAACCACGCGCGCGATGCCGAGCTTGGCGGCCAGCCGCGCGGCGTGCAGCGGGGCCGCGCCGCCGAAGGCGATCAGCGCGCGCCCCTCCAGCGGCTTGCCGCTCTCGATGGCGTGCACGCGCGCGGCGTTGGCCATGGTCTCATCGACGATCTCGCTGACGCCGGCGGCGGCCGTCGCGGCCTCCATGGAAAGCGGCGCCGCGATGTCGCGCTCCAGCGCGCGACGCGCGGCGTCGGCGTCCAGCGCCATGGTTCCGCCGGCGAAGCGGTCCGGGTCGATGCGCCCGAGCATCAGGTCGGCGTCGGTAACCGTGGGCGCGCCGCCGCCGCGCCCGTAGCAGGCCGGGCCTGGATCGGCGCCGGCGCTGTCCGGGCCGACGGCGATGCGCCTGAGCGCGTCGGTGCGCGCGATCGAGCCGCCGCCCGCCCCGATCTCGACCATCTCGATGGCCGGGATGCGCAGCGGCAGGCCGCTGCCCTTGAGAAAGCGGTAATGCCGCGCGACCTCGAAATTGCGCGACAGTTGCGGGCGATAGCCGTCGATCAGGCAGATCTTGGCCGTGGTGCCGCCCATGTCGAAGGAGAGCGCCGCCTCCAGCCCGTGGGCGGCGGCGACATTGCGCGCCAGCACCGCGCCGCCGGCCGGCCCCGACTCGACCAGGCGGATCGGGAAGCGCCGCGCCGTCTCCACCGTCGTCACCGCGCCGCTCGACATGGTGAGCAGCAGCGGGCAGGCGAGGCCGCGCGCGCGGAGCGCCGCCTCCAGCCGGCCGACATAGCCGGCGATCAGCGGGCGCACATAGGCGTTGGCGACGGTGGTCGAGAGCCGGTCGTATTCGCGGATCTCGGGCGAGACCTCCGAGGAGAGGCAGATGGTGGCGTCGGGCAGTTCGCGCGCCAGGATGGCGGCGGCGCGGCGCTCATGGCCGTCGTCCACATAGGAGTGCAGGAAGCCGATGGCGACCGCCTCGACGCCCTCGGCGCGCAGGAAGGCGCCATGGGCGGCGACCGCGGCCTCGTCCAGCGCCAGCAGCACCGAGCCGTCGGCCGCCAGGCGCTCCGGCACGCCGAGGCGCCATTCGCGCGGCGCCAGCGGCTCCGGGCGCACCATATGCAGATCGTACTGCTCGAAGCGGTGCTCATAGGCCATCTCGATGGAGTCGCGGAAGCCCTCGGTGGTCAGCAGCGCCGTCCGCGCGCCCTTGCGCTCGATCAGCGCATTGGTGGCGAGCGTGGTGCCGTGAATGACCAGATCGACCGCCTCGGGCGCGAGGCCGGCCCGCGCCAGCGCCATGTCGATCCCGTCCAGCACCCCGGCCTCCGGCGCGTCCGGCGTGGTCGGCGCCTTGGCCGACACCCGCCCGCCGGCATGGTCGATCACGACATCGGTAAACGTGCCGCCGACATCGACCCCGATGCGGCAGCGGATGGCATGGTTTCGTGTTGTCATATCTATATCGCAGCAGGCCCTGGCGGCCCCGACCGGGAAGCTCCGTCATCCTATCGCCGACGCCACCGCCCGCCGGCCGCGCCCCGAAAGCCTTACGCCCGCGCCCCGCAACGCGCAAGCCGCTCCCCATTACAGTACATCACTCCGACGGCTGCCCCTCACCCGCCGAGGAGCGCCTCGATGCGCTTGGGGGCGAGGCCGGCGGCGCCAAGGGCGGTGAGGATGGAGGTCCAGGCTTCTTCGGCGAGAGGGAGGCCGTTGGCGCGGCGCTCGGCGGCGGTCCGGCGTTCGGGGTCGCCGGGGGCCAGCACTGGGTGCGCCGGGTCGGCCGGCCGGGCGGAGAGCACCCAGTCGAGATAGTCGTTCACCGCCGCCGCGAAGGCCTGTCCGGAGCCGAAGGCCTCCGGGTCGGCATAGAGCGAGAACATGCCGTTGGCGAAGACGCCCGGCTCCGGCCCGCAGACGCCATTGCCGGTGAGCGCGCCGCCCAGCAGCTCGCACATCAGCGCCAGCCCCGAGCCCTTGTGCTCGCCCATGGCGCGGATCGCGCCCTTGCCGTCGCGGAACTCCGGCGGCGCGTCCGGGCCGGCCTCGCCATAGAGCGCGACCGGATCGCCCGTGCGCCGCCCGTCGCCGTCGATCAGCGCGTCCGGCGGGACCGGCTTGCCGCCCTTGGCCGACACCAGCACCTTGCCTTCCGCCACCACCGAGGTCGCGAAATCCAGCACCAGCGGCTCGTGGCCCTCGCGCGGCACCGCCACGCAGAAGGGCGCGGTCGAGAAGCGCCGCTCGCGCGCGCCATAGGGCGCCACCAGGATGCTGCCGCGCGCATTGACGAAATGCGCCGAGACGAGGCCCGCCTCGGCCGCCATGGCGCCCCATTCGCCGATGCGCCCGAGATGGCCGCTGTTGCGCAGCGCCACCACGCCGACGCCGCGCGCGCGGGCCTTCTCCACCCCGCAGCGCACCGCCTGCGGGCCGATGGTCTGGCCGAAGCCCTGTTGCCCGTCCAGCACCGCCATCGCGTCGCTGTCGGCGACCACCGCCACCTCCCGGTCGGCCTTCACCCGCCCGTCGTGCAGCATGTCGAGATAGCGCGGGACGCGCACCACGCCGTGGCTGTCATGCCCGGCGAGATTGGCCGAGACCAGCGAGGCGGCGATGCGCGCCCCCTCCGCGCCGGAGCAGCCGGCGGCGGCGAAACCCTCGGCGATCAGCGCCTCTGCAGTGGCGACCGGAATGCGCGGCACGCGATGTCTCCTTCAGCCTCAGACGACAAGGCCGAAGACGATACCCGAGGCGACCGCGCCGACAAAGCCGAGGCCGATATAGGCCGCGAACACCGGGCGCCGCACCAGCGCATACACGGCGGTCATGGCCGGAATGCAGCTGACCGCGCCCGCCACCATAAAGGCCATGCCGGCCCCGGCGCTCATGCCCTGCTCGATCAGCCCGGCGACCAGCGCCGGCGCGGCATAGCCGTTGAGATAGGCCGGCGCGCCGACCAGCGCCGCCGCCAGGATCGGCAGCACGCCCTCGCCGCCGACCGCGCCCGCCACGACCTCCGCCGGCAGCCAGGCCAGCATCAGGCTCTCCAGCAGATAGGCGAAAGCGAGCCATTTGATCAGGAAGAGGGCGTTGCCGCGCGCCTCGGCGGCGAAAAGGCGCCGCCGGTCCGCCTCGCGCCAGAAGCGCCAGACCGGCGCGCCCGACGGGGTCGCGCCGCAACAGCCGCCGCAGCCCTCGCGCGGGCGCAGCGGGTCGGCGAACCCGCCGGCCGCCACGACCGCCTTCACCGCGAAACCGCCCAGCAGCCCGACGCCCACCGCCGCCGCGGTCTTGCCGACCGCAAACGGCCAGCCGAGCGCCCCGGCGGTGATCAGAAAAGCGGAGGGGTCCATCAGCGGCGAGGACAACCAGAACGCCATCACCGCCGAGAGCGGCGCGCCGAGCGCCAGCAGCGCCGCCACGAACGGGATCACCTCGCAGGAGCAGAAGGGCGCGAGCCCGCCCAAGAGCGCCGCCATGACGATCATGCGCCATTCGCGCCCCGCAAAGGCGCGCGCCACCAGCGCCTCCGCGCCCGTGGCCTTCAGCAGCGCCACCGCCAGCACGGCGAAGACGATGAACGGCAGGGTTTGCGCGAGCGCGTCCAGGGCGAAGCCGACCGAGGCGGCGGCCTGTCCCGGATCGGCGAGCGCCAGCACGGCCAGGATAGCGGCCATGACGAGCCAGACCCGGCCGATCTTCGGCCATTCGATCCGGCTCAGCGATGCGACAAGGGCGGCCATCGGTTCTGCTCCTGCTCGTTCTATTTCGAATTATATCGAAATAAGCCGGCGGCGCAAGCCCTCCTCCGGCTCGTCGGCGCAGCATTCCCGGAGCAGGAAGCCGAGCGTCTCGGTCATCACCTCGGTATTGGCCCGGCAGATGAGCGTGGTGCCCCGCCGCTCGCGCCGCACCAGTCCGGAATCGACCAGCCGGCGCAGATGGTGCGAGAGCGTGGAGCGGGCCCCGCCGATGCGCGCATGGATATCGTTCACCGCGAGCCCCTGCCCGCCGGCGCGCACGATATGGCGGAACACGGCAAGGCGCGTCTCATTGCCCAGCACTTCGAGCCGCGCGGCGATCCCGGCAAGCGTCATGGGGGCGGAGTATAGCAGAGAGCCGGGCGCCGGCGCCTCACTCCACGGTCAGCTCCACCCGGCCGAGCGCCTCATGCGTATAGACGGCGCGGTTGCCGGCTTCCAGGAACTGCGTCGGCACGATCGAGCCGGTCATCACGATCTCGCCGGCGCGGAGCGGGCGGCCGCGCGCGATGGCGTTGTTGGCGAGCCAGGCGAGCGGCTCCAGCGGATGGCCCATGGCGTCGCCGCCCCGGCCCTCGCCCACGGGCCGGCCGTCGATCTCCAGCCGACCGCGCGCCTCCACCAGATCGAGCGCCCGCCAGTCCCGAACCTCCGGGCCGATCGCCACGCCGCCGTTCCAGGCATTGTCGGCGATCAGGTCGAAGGCGGTCATGTCGGTGTAGTCCGCCTCGCGGTCGTCGATGAGTTCGAAGGCGGCCGCCATGCTGGCGACATGGGGGGCCACGCTCTCCCGCGTCCAGGGCCGTCCGGTGTCCGGCAGATCGTCGGCGAGGCGCGCCATGGCCTCGCATTCCAGCCCGATGCGCATCAGCGCCGAGCGCGCCAGCCGGGCCGGCGAGCGGTGCACGCGCTCGGCGAAGATCGCGCCGGCGCAGGGCTGGTCGATGCCCGGCACCACCCGGCGCATGGCGGCGGAGGTGAGCGCCACCTTCCAGCCCGCGACCGGCAGGCCGAGCGCGGCGACGAAAGCTTCCTGCACGCCATAGGCCTCGGCTTCGGAGCGGGGCGCGATCCCGGCCGGCAGGCGCTCGAAGCGCCGCCCGTCGCGATGCGCGGCCAGCAGGAAGTCGCGGGCGGCGCTCACACGCCCATCTCCTCGAACACGCGGGACGCCTCGCGGAAGGCCTCCACCGCCGCCGGCGCGCCGGCATAGACGCCGACCTGGAGAAACACCTCGGCGATCTCCTCCTTGGTCACGCCATTGTTGAGCGCGCCGCGAGTGTGCAGGCGCAACTCATGCGTGCGGCCGAGCGTGGCCAGCATGGCGAGATTGACGATGCTGCGCGTCTTGTCCGGCAGGCCGTCGCGACACCACACCGAGCCCCAGCAATGTTCGGTGACGAATTGCTGCAACTGGCGGGTGAAGGCGTCCTCCGCGCCCCGGGCGACGGAGGGGCCGACATAGTCGTCGCCGAGCACCCGGCGGCGGGCCTCGAGGCCCTGCTCGAAGCCGGGCGTGCGGTCGTAGCTGGAAAGGTCCATGGGGGGCTTTGCTCCTGCTGCGGTTCGCCTCGCAGCAAAGCCGATCGGCGCGCGCCGCTCAAGCCCGCGCCCGCTACAGACATTTGACGCCCGCCAGTCGCAGTCCGCCGGATTGACGCCGCGTCCGCCAGCGTGTCCAATCGGCTGCGAGCGCCAGCAGGGGAGGGTTATCCATGGAGGCGGTGCGGTATATCGACCGGACGCGCGACGACTATCTGAGGCAGGGCTACGCCAAGCCCTATGAGTGGGCGCATTTCGACGACGCGCCCTTTGCGCGGCTGGACAAGCCGCTCTCGGAGTGCCGGGTCGGGCTGATCGGCACCAGCGAGATCGCGGTGCGTTTCGACGAGGCGACGGAGGCCAATCCCGTCACCGAGGAGGGCTTTCGCGGCGTCTATGCCTTCCCGGCGGAGACGCCGACCGAACGGCTCTACAGCCGCACCTCCTCCTTCGACCGCCATGCGACCCATCTGGAGGATGTGAACGCCTACTATCCGCTGGACCGGCTGCGCGAGGCGGTCGCCGACGGGCGCATCGCCTCCATGCCGGACAGGCTCTACGGCTGCTACAACAATTACAGCCAGCGCAAGGTGATGACCGAGGAGGGGCCGCGCGCGCTCGCGCTCTGCCGCGAGGACGAGGTGGACGCCCTCATCCTCGTGCCCGTCTGACCCGTCTGCCATCAGACCGTGAGTCTGATCGCCCGACATATCGAAGCCGCCGGCATCCCGACCGTGGTCATCGGCGCGGCGCGCGACATCGTGGAGCATTGCGGCGTCGCCCGCTTCGTCTTCACCGACTTCCCGCTCGGCAGCCCCTGCGGCGAGCCCTGGGACAGGGACCAGCAGCGCGCGATCTTCTCGATGGCGCTCGACCTGCTGGAAACCGCGCCCGGCCCGCGCACGACGCGCGAGGCCGGCTATCGCTGGAGCGCCGGCGAGGACTGGAAGCGGCTGGTGTTCACCGCCGAACAGCCCTGGCAGGACGAGGCCGCCCACGCCCAGTGGATGGCGCGCAAGGAGGAATATCGCCGCCTGCGCGCCGCAGGCGAGGTGTGAGGCCGGAGCGCCGATGGAACCGATGAAGAGGCGGCGCTTCGGCCGCACGGGCTTGCGCATTTCCGAACTCACGCTCGGCGGCGGTTTCGTCGGCGGCCTGCTGCTCCATGCGCCGGACGACACGAAACGGGCCTGCATCCGCGCCTGCCTCGACGCCGGCGTCAACTGGATCGACACCGCCGCCGATTATGGCGACGGCGAGTCGGAGAAGGCGCTCGGCTGGCTGCTGGGCGAACTGCCGGCGGGCGAACGCCCGCATCTCAGCACCAAGGTCCGGCTCGATTGCAGCCGGCGCGACCGCTTCCCGGACCAGGTGCGCGCCTCCATCGAGGGCAGCCTGGAGCGCCTCGGCGTCGGGCGGGTCGATCTGCTGATCCTGCATAATCCGCTGACGCCCGAACCCGGCGCGGCCACGCTCACGCTGGACGAGGCGCGCGCCGTCATGGACTGCTTCGACCGCCTGCGCGGCGAGGGGCTGTTCGATCATGTCGGCTTCACCGCGCTCGGCCATGGCCCGACGGTGCTGGCGGCGATCGCCAGCGGGCGCTTCGACATGGCGCAGGTCTATTACAACATGCTGAACCCGACCGCCGGCTTCGAGGCCGGCGGCGCGGCCGGCTGGACCAGCTCCGATTTCAGCGGCCTGCTCGACGCCTGCCGGGCGCACGATCTGGGCGTGATGAACATCCGCATCATGGCCGCCGGCGTGCTGGCCACCGATCTCCGCCACGGACGCGAGATCCCGATCACCGCCAATGCCGACATGGCGGCGGAGGAGGCGCGCGCCCGGGCGGCGCAGGCGGCCTTGGGCGAGCGCGCCGAGACCCGCGCCCAGACGGCGATCCGCTTCGGCCTCGCCCATGAGGCGGTCTCCACCGTGGTGTTCGGCGTGGCCGACATGGGCCAGGTCCATGAGGCGCTGGCGGCGCCCGGTCTCGGACCGCTGGAGGCGGACGCGCTCGCCCGGCTCGGGCGCGCCTGGACCGGCGGCGCCTTCCGCGCCGCCTGAGGAGAGCGCCCATGCCCGCAACGACGAACCGCCCGACCGTCACGCTCTACTCGACGCCGCTCTGCGCGCCCTGCGAGCAGATCGCGCGCTATCTGGAGGCGGAGGGCGTCGCCTTCACGCGCCGCGACCTGATGATGGACGAGGAGGCGCAGGAGCGCCTCGACGCCGCCCGCATCCGCGCCGCCCCGGCCGTGGAGGTGGACGGCCAGTTCCTCGCCGGCCCCACCCTCACCCGCGAAGCCCTCGACCGCCTGCTCGGCCTGGAGTGACCAGCGGCGGCAGGCGCGGTCAGGCGCCGCCGCGGTCGGCGATGTCCGGCGCGTTGGCCCGGTCGATAAGGTCGTGGTTTACAAGCTGCGTCCGGACGAGCATCGGCGAAACGGCGAAATATTCTGCGATGTCTTCCGAGTCACAGTCGCCGGCCAGCATCTCCTCGACCGAGTCGAACGGGGCCAGCAGTTCGGCAGCGAAGGCGCGCTGCACCTTTTGCCTGTAGCTGTAGGTGTTCGTAGCGGGAGAAAGCGGTTCGCCGGCCCAGCCCATCTGGCCGCCGAGAACGCGGTCGCCGATCAGACGCGCGAGTTCGAATCGCCGCCCGGTTTCCCATTTCGGCCGGAGCGTCAGCCGGGCGCACCCGCCCTCTGGATCGAATACAAAGGATATGCGGTCGGTGCGCCGATTCGCGTCGGCAATCGCGGCCGCTGGCGCGCCGGCGAATTCCGCGAGTTTGCGGTTGGAAACCGGGTGACCGTCGAGGACTGCCTGGCGGCGCAGTCGGCGAGCGGCCTCTTCCCCGACGCGCCATGCTTCGGTCTTTCCCGCCCGGAGTTCGATGTCGGCTGCATTCGCCGGCGGGACCGCATCGGCGATGTTGACGTCGAAACCTCTCGCCTGCGCGGTTTCCGCGATGTCCCGCGCCGAGATCATGCGCTCTGCCGCATCGCTTCGGCGCGCCGCGTCGGCGGCGAGCTCGCCCAACGCCTCCGGTCCGAGCGCCGAGGCGTCCTGGAGACGGCGGTGGATTGCAGCCTCGTCGGCTTCGCCGGGGTCGTAGCCGAGCTGCGCCTCCAATCTTCGGAAGCACGCAATATCGGGCTGCCGCCGTTCGGTTGCGAGATCGCTCCACAGGCGATGGAGATTGGTATTGTCGATATTCTGCCGCTCCAGCCGGGCCAGAATGTCCACGATGAACCGGTCGATTTCTTCTTCCATCTCCGCCGCCGGAACCGACTCCGGCCTCGCGGCGCCCGTATAACGGAACAAGACGTTGTCGGGATCTCGGGACTTTTCGGACTCGAGGAAGGATTGCACCCCGTCCGACCGGATCGCGATATTGGGCCAGGTATAGCCTTCGCCCACAGTCGCCATCCGATGGGCGAAATCCCAGCGGTCGCCGGCTTCGCGGTCGGAAGGGGAAGGCCGAACGACTTCCCAGCGCAGCCGCCACCAGTTCCAGACCAGCCATTCGGCCAGGGGATAGCCGGCGATGTGGGGGCCGCGGCGAAGCTCGCCGAGCTCGGTGTCCTCGCCGTGGGTCAGCAGCTGCCGGTTGGCCGTCACCTGGAGCAGGCCGAAAGTGGCCCGCTCTTCGGCCGCGCCCGAAGCGAGCGCCTCGGAAGAGAGCGAGATAATCAGCCTTTCGGACATCTCAACCGCCACTCCCTGACGACCAGCCGGCGCATGGCGTCGTCGTCCTCTCCCAAAGCATATCCGTGATACTCGGGAACGCTCCCGAGCTTGGCCTCGTAGGCGCGCCCCTCCGCATCGACAGCCCAGACATATTTCGGAAATCCGTCCTGTCCGGGGCCGCCGATCATGCCGCGTTCGAGGCCTTCGCGGAAGAGCGCCCGCGCTTCGTCGCGTCGTGGACCCCGACCGCCGCCGTCGCACAAGGATTTATGAGGGCGCGGGTTCGCTGGCGGATCGAACCCGTAATCGGCTGCCGACCGCTTGTGGTGAGCGCTGCCGACATAGCGCGCCCGGTCGAGGAGACGGTCCAGAAGATCGGGACCGATCCTGTCCTGAGGCGCGAATCTCCGCTTCGGATTGTTTCCTTGACGCGTGGGCATCCAGAGTGCGTTCTCGCTGCCATGTCCAATGAGCGTGCAGTCGAGGGGCCGACGCTCCGACCGCCCGGACATTATTGCCGTTGGCGCCGGCATGTCAACAGGATTTTCTCCCGTCCATTCTTCCCCGGTCAACGCCGACCCGTTTCAGGCCGGCTCCAGCAGGACCGAGCCGGCGATGGGGTCGGCGGAGGCGAGGTGTACCTCGAGGGTGTCGCCCAGGCGGAAGCTCCGGCCGCTGAAGCGCCCGGTGAGCGTGTGGCGGCGCGCGTCGTGGCGGAACGGCTCCGGGCCGAGCGCGCCGGCCGGCAGCAGGCCGTCCGCGCCGGCTTGCCCCAGATGCAGGAACAGGCCGAAGCGCTGCACGCCGACGATCCGGCCCTCGAACGCTTCTCCCGCCCGGCCTTCCAGCAGGGCGGCGGCGTGGCGGTCCAGCGCGCGGCGCTCGGCCGCCGCCGCGCGCCGCTCGGTCGTGGAGAGGTGGCTGGCGAGCTCGTGGAAGCCGGCCTCGTCCTCCAGCCCGCCTGCGCCCAGCCCGAGCGCGGCGATCAGCGCGCGATGCGCCAGCAGGTCCGCATAGCGCCGGATGGGCGAGGTGAAATGCGCATAGCGCGCCAGCCCGAGGCCGAAATGGCCGTGCAGCTCCGGCGTATAGACCGCCTGGGCCTGGGCGCGCAGCACCAGCTCCTGCACCAGCCCGGCGAGCGGCCCGTCGGCGAAGCGCGCCAGCAGCGCGTTGAACTGCTTCGGGCGCTGCAGCTCGCCGAAGGCGACCCCGTGGCCGAGGTCGCGCAGCACGCCGCGCAGCGCCTCGACCCGCGCCGGGTCGGGCCGGTCATGCACGCGGCGCATCGCGGTCTGGCCGAGGCGCTCCAGGGTCTCAGCCGCGGCCTGGTTGGCCGCGATCATGAAGGCCTCGACGATGCGGTGCGCGGTCAGCCGCTCGCGCCGGGCGACGGCCGACGGCCGGCCGTCCGCATCGAACAGCAGGCGGCGCTCGGGCAGGTCGATCTCCAGCGCGCCGCGCCGCCGCCGGGCGCGTTCGAGCGCCTGGAAGGCGCCTTCCAGATGGGCGTAGGCGGCGGGCGTGTCGGGGCCGTCCAGCGCATCTTGCAAGGCGCGGTAGGTGAGCCGCGCGGCCGAGCGCATCCAGGCGCGGCGAAAGCGATGCTGGCGGAGCGCGCCGCCGGGGCCGATGCGAAGCTCCACCGCGAGGCAGGGCCGCTCCTCGCCCGGCCGGAGGCTGCCCAACCCGGCGGAGAGGCGCTCCGGCAGCATCGGCACGGCGCGGTCGGGCAGATAGACGGAATTGCCGCGCCGCCGGGCCTCCCGGTCGAGCGCGCCGCCCGGCGGCGCAAGGCAGGCGACATCGGCGATCGCGACCCAGAGGCGCCAGCCGCCGCCCTCGTCGGGTTCGGCGGCGATGGCGTCGTCGAAATCGCGCGCATCCTCATCGTCCACCGTCACCAGGGGCAGCGCGGTCAGGTCGTCGCGCCCGGCCGGGTCCGGCAGCCGGGCCGCCTCGGCCTCCGCCAGCGCCTCGGGCGGGAAGCGCTCGGGAATGTCGTGCTCCAGCAGGGTGAGCGTCGAGAGCGCGCCCGGCCCGTCGAGCGCGCCGAGCCGCTCGGTCACCTCAACCGACCGGGCGCCGCGCTCGCGCCCCGGCAGCAGGCGCGCGCGCACCATCTCGCCGGGCAGCGCGCCCATCGCCTCGGCAATGCGGTAGCGCGGCGCGCGCCCGCGCCCGGCCGGGGCGAGCGTGAGCGCCGCGCCGTCGGCCGCCACGACGCCCAGCAGCGCGGCCGGCGCGGCGGCAAGCCGGCGGATGGCGCGGGCCCGGTAGCGCCCCTCGCCCTCCGGCTCCAGCTTCGCCAGCAGGCGTGCGCCGGGGCCGGGCGCGGGGCCGGGGCCGGTCTCGGTCACCAGGATGCGGGCCTCTCCGCCGTCGCCGGCGGGACGCGCCAGCAGGTCGCCCGCCGCATCGCGCCCGACCACCTCCACCACCGCGACCGGCGGCAGGCCGCTCGCCACGCGCCGTCCGCGCCGGCGGGAGAGCGCGCCCTCGTCCTGAAGCTCGCGCAGCAGGCCGCGCAGCGCCGCCCGCTCCATGCCCTTCAGCCCGAAGGCGCGGGCGATCTCCTTGCGATCCACCGCCCCGCCGCGCTCGGCGACGAAGGCCAGCAGGCGTTCGCGGTCGGGCAGCGCCACGCGGCTCAGGCTTTCCGGGCGCCGGGCTTGCGCGTTCGGGCGGGCGTCTTCGCGGCGGCCTTGGGCTTCGCGGCCGCCTTCGGCTTGGCTGCGGCCTTGGGCTTGGCCGCGGCCTTGGGCTTGGCGGCGGTCTTGCGGGCCGGCGTCTTGCGGGCCTTGGCCTCCTGCTTTGCGGCCAGCAGCGGCAGGGCGGCCTCGAGCGTGGCCTGCTCCGGCTCCATGCCGGACGGCAGCGAGGCCATAAGCCGGCCATGCTTCACATAGGGGCCGTAGCGCCCCTTGTGCACGGTGACCGGCTTGCCGTCCTCGGGATGCGCGCCCAGCTCCTTGAGCGCGCCGGCGGCCCCCCGGCCCTTCTTCGCCTTCTCCGCAATCAGCACCACGGCGCGGTTCAGCCCGATATCGAGCACATCGTCGCCGCGCGGGATCGAGACATAGGCGCCATCATGGCGCAGCCACGGGCCGAAGCGCCCGATGCCGGCGGCGATCGGCTTCTGGCTCTCGGGATGCAGGCCGACCTCGCGCGGCAGCGCCAGCAGGCCGAGCGCCTGTTCGAGCGCCACTTCCGCCGGATCGAGGCCGCGCGGCAGCGAGACGCGCTTCGGCTTCTCGCCCTCGGCCGCCTCCAACTGCACATAGAAGCCGTAAGGCCCCTTGCGCAGCGACACCTGGCGCCCGTTCTCGGGATGCGCGCCCAGAATGCGCGGCCCCGCCTCGCCATCGGGCTCGGTCAGCGGGCGCACATGCCGGCAGTCGGGATAGCGCGAACAGCCGAAAAAGGCCCCGTGGCGCCCGAGCCGCAGCCCCAGCCGGCCTTGCCCGCAGGCCGGGCAGACGCGCGGGTCGCCGCCATCGGCGAGCGGGGGGAAGAAATGCGCGTCGAGCTCGCGGTCCAGCGCGTCGATGACATGCGAGATGCGCAGGCCCTGCGTCTCCTCGACCTTGGCGGCGAAGCCGTCCCAGAACTCGCGCAGCACCGCGCGCCAGTCGATGCGCCCGTCCGAGACCGCGTCCAGCTTCTCTTCCAGCTCGGCCGTGAACTCGTATTCGACATAGCGCTCGAAGAAGTTGCGCAGGAAGGCGGTGACGATGCGCCCCCGGTCCTCGGGCAGGAAGCGCTTGCTCTCCAGCCGGACATAGGCGCGGTCCTGCAGCACCTGGATGATGGAGGCGTAGGTGGAGGGCCGCCCGATGCCGAGCTCCTCCAGCCGCTTGACCAGGCTCGCCTCGGTGAAGCGCGGCGGCGGCTGGGTGAAATGCCGGTCGGCCTCCACCGCCGTGCGCCGCGCGGGCTCGCCCTCGGCGACCGGCGGCAGGATGCGCCCTTCCTCCTCCTCCGGTCCCCCGCCTTCGGGCGCATCGTCGCGCCCCTCGCGGTGGAGCTTCAGGAAGCCGTCGAAGCGGATGACCGAGCCGGTGGCGCGCAGCATGGCGCGCCCGTCGGCGGCGGCCACGTCGACGGCCACCCGGTCGAAGATCGCGGCCTCCATCTGGCTCGCCACGGCGCGCTTCCAGATGAGCGTGTAGAGGCGCAGCCCCTCCCGGTCGAGCCGCCCCCGGAGCTGCTCCGGCCGTCGGCCCATATCGGTCGGGCGGATCGCCTCATGCGCCTCCTGGGCGTTGCGCGCCCTGGAGCGGAAGCGCCGCGGCCGCGCCGGCAGATAGGCCTCGCCGAAGCTCTGGGCGATCAGCCGGCGCGCCGCGCCCAGCGCCTCCTCGCTCATCGCCACGCTGTCGGTGCGCATATAGGTGATGAGGCCGACCGTCTCGCCGCCGAGCTCCACGCCTTCATAGAGCTTCTGGGCGAGGCGCATGGTCTGCGCGGCCCCGAAGCCGAGCCGCCGCGAGGCCTCCTGCTGCAGGGTGGAGGTGGTGTAGGGCGGGGCGGGGTGGCGGCGCTGCTGCGTCTTTTCCACCCCGGCGATGCGGTACTCGACCCCCTCCAGCCGCGCCTTCGCCGCCAGCGCCTGCGCTTCGTCGGCGAGCGCGAAGCGGCCGAGCTTCTCGCCGTCGAGATGGGTGAGCCGGGCGCGGAAGGGCTTGCCGCCGGCGCTCTCGAAATCGGCGTCGATGGTCCAGTATTCGCGCGGCTTGAAGACCTCGATCTCCGCCTCGCGCTCGCAGATCAGCCGCAGCGCGACCGACTGCACCCGCCCGGCCGAGCGCGCCCCCGGCAGCTTGCGCCAGAGCACCGGCGAGAGCGTGAAGCCGACCAGATAGTCGAGCGCCCGGCGCGCCAGATAGGCGTCGACCAGCTCGCGATTGATGGCGCGCGGGTTCGCGACCGCGTCGAGCACCGCGTTGCGCGTGACCTCGTGGAACACCACCCGCCCGACCTCGACGCCGGCGAGCGCCTTGCGGCCCTGCAGCGCCTCATGGACATGCCAGGAGATCGCCTCGCCCTCGCGGTCCGGGTCGGTGGCCAGATAGAGCCGGGACGCGCCCTTGACCGCCCGGGCGATCTCGGCGATCTGCTTGCGCCCGCGCTCGTCCAGCTGCCAGGACATGGCGAAGTCCCGGTCGGGCAGCACCGAGCCGTCCTTGGGCGGCAGGTCCCGCACATGGCCGTAGCTGGCCAATACCCGAAAGTCCTTGCCGAGATATTTGTTGATCGTCTTCGCCTTGGACGGCGATTCGACGACGACGATATTGGGTGCGCTCATCTCGGTATCAGGGAAACCCGCTGTCCAGGATGCCGTTCGACACGCCCTTCCAGCTCGAGATCGAGCAGTCGGGCGGCCACGGCGGCGCTCGACAAGTGGCATCGCCGGGCAAGCTCGTCAACCGTGACTGGCACGGGGCCAAGCAGCGCAAGCAGCCGGTCGCCGGCCTCCGGAGCAGGCGGCGGCGGCGCGGGCGCCGGGCGGACGGGCCGGGCCGGCCGGGCAGGCGCGACTCGCGGCCGGGGGATGCTGTCGGCCAGCGCCTCGACGATCTCCTCGGCGCGCGTCACCAGCGTCGCGCCATTGCGGATCAGCTCATGCGCGCCCGCATTGCGCGGATCGAGCGGCGAGCCGGGCGCGGCGAACACCTGGCGGCCCTCCTCCGCCGCCAGCCGCGCGGTGATCAGCGAGCCGGACCGGGCCGCCGCCTCGATCACCACCACCCCCGCCGCCAGTCCGGCGACGATGCGGTTGCGGCGCGGAAAGTCCCGCGCGCGGGCCTGGAAGCCGGGCGGGTTCTCCGCCAGCGCCAGGCCCCGCGCGGCGATGGCCTCGAACAGCGCCCGGTTCTGCGGCGGATAGGGCCGGTCGATGCCGCCCGGCAGCACGGCGATGGTGCCGGTGGCGAGCGCGCCTCGGTGCGCGGCCGTGTCGATGCCGCGCGCCAGGCCCGAGGCGATGGCGAAGCCGGCCTCGCCCAGCGCGCGGGCCAGCCGCTCGGCCAGGCGCTCGCCGGCGGCCGAGGCGTTGCGCGCGCCCACCATGGCGATCACCGGGCGGGCGGCGAGCGCCGGATCGCCGAGCGCCGCCAGAAAGGGCGGCGGGTCGGCGATGCGCGCGAGCGCGTCGGGATAGGCGTCGTCGCCGAACCGGACGGGCGTCGCGCCCAGCTCCGCCAGCCTGTCGAGCTCGGCCTTCGCCCGGCGCTCCGAAGGCGGCTGGAAGCCGAAGCCCGGCAGGGCCGCCAGCGCGGCCTCGGCCGATCCCAGCCGCTCGATCAGCTCGAAATAGCGCATCGGCCCGACGCCGGGCGTGCGCGCGAGGCGGAGCCGGGCGGTCACCTGAGGCGGATCCGGCTTTCCTCGCCCCGGACGAGGCGGCGAAGATTGCCGATATGGCGGGCCGCGACCGCGAGCGCGATCAGGCCGGTGACCTCGATCTCGGCCGCGCCGGCAAACGCCCAGGCCCAGGCCGGCGCGCCGCCGATCGCCAGCAGCGAGGCCAGCGACGAATAGCGGAAGGCGGCGGCGGCGGCGAGCCAGACCAGGGCGGCGGCGACGCCCACCGGCCATGCCCAGGCGAACAGCACCCCGAAGGCGGTCGCCACCCCCTTGCCGCCGCGAAAGCGGAGCCAGACCGGCGCGATATGCCCGGCGACGACGCCGAGGGCCGCGAAGGCCGCCATGTCGGGGCCGAACCAGTGCTCGGCCGCCAGCACCGCGGCCGCGCCCTTGCCGGCGTCGAGCAGCAGGGTCGCGGCCGCCAGCCCCTTGCGCCCGGTGCGCAGCACGTTGGTCGCGCCGATATTGCCCGAGCCGACGCGGCGGAGGTCGCCCGCGCCCGCAAGCCGGGTCAGCAGCAGGCCGAAGGGGACGCCGCCCAGCAGATAGGCCGCCAGCAGGGCGGCGTAGAGCGGCCAGGTGAAGGCGAGGTCGCCGAGCGGGTCCGGCATGTCAGGCCGCCATCGCCAGGCGCGCGAGGCGCTCTGCGTCCTCGGGTCCGGTCATGAGCGTCGGCGCCACCGGCGCGCGCACGCCCTCCGCCTCGATCGCCGGGGCCTCATGCGCATCCGCCTCGTCGATGACCAGCGCGCGCAGCAGGCCGCGATAGCGCCGCGCGATCTCCAGGGAGGAGGGGGTGCGGCCGAGTTCGGTCATCATCTTCGCGGTCGGTCCCTTGACGGCCTTGCCGGCAATGATCGGCGACACGGCGACCGCGCCCCGCACCGCCTCGCGGTAGCCGGGCACGGCCAGGATCGGGTCGATGCTGATATAGGGGTTGGAGGGGCAGATGACGATGAGGTCGGCGTCGGCGAGCGCCGCCAGCGCGCCGGGGGCCGGGCGGGCCGCGTCCGCGCCCTCGAAGGCGAAGCCGGTGACCGGCGGCCGGGCGCGCTCGCGCACGAAATAATGCTGGAAGGCGAGCCGACCGGCGGCGGTCTCGACCAGGGTGCGCAGCCGGTCGTCGGTCGCGGGGATCACCCGGGCGGGCGCGCCGAGCGCCTCCAGCATGGCCGCCGTCACGGCCGAGAGCGGCTCTCCCGCCGCCAGACGCGCGCTCCGCAGCACATGCATCGCCAGATCGCCGTCGCCCAGATTGAACCAGGTTTCGCCGCCGAGGCGCTCCAGCGCGGCCATGAAGGACCAGGTCTCGCCGGCGCGGCCCCAGCCGCGCTCGCTGTCGGCGAGGCCGGCCAGGCGATAGACCAGCGAGTCGATGTCCGGCGAGATCGAGAGGCCGAGATGCTCGAAATCGTCGCCGACATTGGCGATCACGGTAAGCTCGGCCCCGGCGCGCATCAGCCCCTCGGCCAGTTTGGCGCCGCCGACGCCGCCCGACAGCGCCGCCACCTTCACCGGAAGAGGTCCGTTTCCCGCTCGCGCAGCAGCGGGCGCACGCCCTCTTCGTCCTCGGCGAGCGCCAGCCCGCGCACCAGCACCGCCGGCGCGCCCTCGTCGCCCTGGCCCTGGAGGATCGAGGCGGCGGCGGCGATCTCGTCCGCCTGGCCGACGATGGTGACCTCCAGCGGCTGGCCGAACAGGTCGGGATCGCCGCGCCGGTCGTGGATCGCCGGCAGGCCGGCCACGCCGATCGCGACGCCGCAGGTGCCGACCCGCCAGGCGCGCCCGAAACTGTCGGAGACGATGACCCCCGGCGCCGCGCCCCAGCGCGCCGCCAGCGCCGCGCGCAGCCGGCGGGCGGAGGCGTCGGGGTCCAGCGGCAGCAGCAGCAGCCGGCCGGCCTCGACATTGGAATGGTCGATGCCGCCATTGGCCATGACATGGCCGAGCCGGTGCTCGACGACGATCACGCCCGGCCGGTGGCGGACGATTTCGGCGGTCTCTCCCAGCAGGATCTCGACATGGGCGGCATCCTTGCGGGTGAGCGCCGCGAGGCGCCGGGCGGCCGGCGAGGGTTCGGTCTCGGCCGGCAGGGCGTAGCGGCCTTCGGCCTTGGAGACGATCTTCTGCGCCACCACCAGCACATCGCCGGGGAGGAGTTCGAGACCTTCGCGCTCCAGCCCCTCGGAGATCAGTTGCGCCAGATCGTCGCCCGGCTCCACCAGCGGCAGGCCGGGCAGGGCGATGAGTTCGAGGCGCCGGCTCACGCGGTCTCCGCCTTCGCCGGGCCGGTAATGCGCAGGCCCGCGCCGTCGATGCCGTAGCGCCGGTTGATCTGGATGATGACGGAGGTGAGCGCCTCGGCGGCGGCGGAATTGGCGAGCGGCCCGGCGTGCCAGCCGCGCAGGCCCAGATCTTCCGCCAGCCCGATGACGATCTCGCGCGCGGCCGCCTTGTCGCCCGCGACCAGCACGTCGCAGTCGATCGCATGGTCGGACTGCAGATGCGCGGCGGCGACGTTCTGGAAGGCGGAGACGACCGTGGCGCGCTCGCCGAGCAGCGCCTGCGCCTCGACCGCCGCCGAACCGGCCGCCGGCAGCTGCACCGTGCCCACCCTGGGGGGCATGAGCGGCACGGTGGCGTCGATCAGCAGCTTGCCGTCGAGGCCCTCCCGGATGCTTTCCAGCGTGCTGGCGTGATGGGCGTAGGGGACGGTCAGCACCACGATCTCGGCCGCCGCCGCGGCCTCCGGATTGACCAGGCCGACGGCGCCGGCGCCCGCCTCGGCGGCCGCGGCTTCGGCGCGTTCGGTCGTGCGCGAGCCGATGACGATCTTGTGCCCCGCCGCCGCCCAGCGCCGCGCAAAGCCCGTGCCGAGCGCGCCCGTGCCGCCGATGATCGCAACGATGCGTCCCATGAAACCGCCGCCTCCCCCAATCCGACCCTCGCAGGGTTTACCCCAAGCCGCCCCGCAAGCCAAAACGCCCGGAAGGCCAGCGCGGTCGCGCCCGGACGCGATTCAGACCGTGGCCTTCGCGAGAAGTGCGGGCTAATGTGCGGGGGTCATGGTCGATGCGCGCTCTGTGGTCAGTCCTTGCGTCCGAGTCTGTCGCGTCTCTCCCGAGACGCAGTTCTGTGACGGCTGTGGCCGGCGGCTTTCGGAGATTGCGCGCTGGGCGCGAATGACGGAGACAGAGCGGGCAGCCATCATGGCCGAGTTGCCGCGCCGGCTGGCCGAGGGTTCACTGCCCGACTGACGGGGTGGGCTTGAGCGCGGCCGCTAGTTGGTCGCGCAGCGCGCCTGCGCCCGGCGCGCCGAGATCCACCGCGAGCGCCGCCCAACGCCTGGCGGCCTTCGGATCGTAGAGCGTCTCTGGCCCGTTGATGTGCAACAGCGCCAGATTGAAGGCCGCCGCGCCGAGACCGGCCTCGGCCGCCTCGGCGTAGAGCCGGGCGGCGCGGACGGCGTCGCTCGCCTCCACGAGGCGCGCCAGATTGAAGCCCGCCTGGACATGGCCCTGCGCGGCCGCCGCCTCATACCAGCGCCCGGCCTCTTCCGGGTCGCGCGGCAGGCGCGGATCGATGTCATGCAGCAGGCCCAGCCGGAACTGCGCGCGCGCCTCACCCTGGAGCGCCGCGCGTCGATACCAGTCGAGCGCCTTAGGCACGCTGTTCGACCCGCGCAGGGCGCGGTCGTGGATATAGCCCAGATAGAATTGCGCCTCGGCGTCGCCGGCCTCGGCGGCGCGCGCATACCAGCGCATGGCGTCGCCATAGGTGAGGGCGGGCGGCGGCATCTCGGCGGCGGCCGGCGGGGCAATCAGCCAGAACGCCAGCAGCAGCCACGAAGCTGCCCGGCCGATGCCGCTCCTCCAGTCCCGCGCCGTGATGTACATGGAGCCTCTCGCGCCGTCCGCGCCTTGCCGTCACCCCTACGGGAGTCGACCGCGTGCTTGATATTCCCGACATTGCGAGCCGGCGCAAGTCTTTTGTTGTCCGAATGCAATGACAGGTCGCATTTCTGCCGCAGTTTCATGCGATCCGCCAGCCGAGCGGCTCGCCGGCGCGGAAGGGCAGGAACGCATCGGCGCCGGACCCGACGACCGCCGGCGCCCGTCCGCCGCCGCGCTCCAGGCGGATGCGCGCCTCGTTGGGCGCGAGGCCGTAGAAGGCGGGGCCGTTCAGGCTCGCAAAGGCTTCCAGGCGGTCGAGCGCGCCCTCCTCGTCGAACACTTCGGCATAGACCTCGAGCGCCGCCGGCGCGCAGAAGATGCCCGCGCAGCCGCAGGCGCTCTCCTTGTCGCCGACCGCGTGCGGGGCGCTGTCGGTGCCGAGGAAGAAGCGCGGACTGCCGGAGACCGCCGCCCGGCGCAGCGCGTCGCGATGCCGGCGGCGCTTGGCCACCGGCAGGCAGTAGAGATGCGGGCGGATGCCGCCGACCAGCAGCGCATTGCGGTCCAGCACCAGGTGATGCGGCGTGATGGTGGCCGCCGTCGGCCCCGCCGCCTCCTCGACGAAGGCCGCGCCCTCCGCCGTGGTGACATGCTCCAGCACGATGCGCAGTTCCGGGAAGTCGCGCCGCAGCCGGGCGAGCACGCGGTCCACGAACACCGCCTCGCGGTCAAAAATGTCGATCTCGGGATCGGTGACCTCGCCATGCACCAGCAGCGGCTTGCCGAGCCGCTGCATCCGCTCCAGCACCGGGGCGAGGCCGGCGATGTCGGTCACCCCGTGGGCGGAGTTGGTGGTGGCGTGGGCGGGATAGAGCTTCGCCGCGGTGAAGATGTCGTCCTCCATGACCGCCGGGGCGAGCCCGTCGGTCAGATAGCAGGTCATCAGCGGCTCGAACGCCGCCTCCGGCCCGAGCGCGTCCAGGATGCGCGCGCGATAGGCCCGGGCCGAAGCGGCGTCGGTGACCGGCGGCGTCAGATTGGGCATGACGATGGCGCGGGCGAACTGCCGGGCGGTGAAGGGCGCCACGGCCCGAAGCGCCGCCCCGTCGCGGAAATGGACATGCCAGTCGTCCGGTCGGCGCATCTCCAGTCGGTCCATGCCGGTCCCCTCATCTCTTGCGCGACGCAGCCGGAAGGGCCACATAAGCGCTCATGGTCCCCGCCTGCATCCCCCTGCCCAATCGCGGCGTTCTGGCGCTTTCGGGCGCGGACGTCCACGGCTTTCTGCAAAGTCTGGTCTCGAACGACATGGAGCGGGTGCGCGCCGGCCGCGCCCTCTACGCCGCGCTGCTGACGGCGCAGGGCAAGTTTCTGCACGATTTCTTCGTCCTGGAGCTGGACGGGACGGTCTATCTCGACTGCGAGGCCGACCGGCTGGCGGACCTGGCCCAGCGCCTCAAGCGCTACCGGCTGCGCGCGCCCATCGCCATCGAGGACCGCAGCCGGGACTGGGCGGTCGAGGCGGTTCCGGAGGGCGGAGCGCCGTTCGGCCTCGCCGGCGGCGAGCCCGGAGATGTGGCGCGGCAGGGCGCCGGCGCGGCCTATCTGGACCCGCGCCATGCCGGTTTCGGCGCGCGCCTCCTGCGCCCGGCCGACAAGCCCATGGACCTGCCGGAGGGCGCGTTCGCGGCCTATGAGGCGCTGCGCTACCGGCTGGGCGCGCCCGACGGCGCGCGCGACATGCCGGTCGGCCAGGCCTTCCTGCTGGAGAGCAATTTCGACCGGCTGAACGGCGTGGACTGGCGGAAGGGCTGCTATGTCGGCCAGGAGGTGACGGCGCGCACCCATTATCGCGGCCAGGTTCGCCGGCGGCTGACGCCGGTGGCGCTGGAGGCCCCGGTCGCCGCCGGGACCCGCATCCTGGCCGACGGCCGCCCCGTCGGCGAGATGCGCTCCAGCCTGAACGGCCTCGGCCTGGCGCTGCTGCGCCAGGACCGCATCGCCGCCGGCGCGCCGCTCGAGGCCGACGGCGCAACCCTCCGCCCCCTCGCCCCCGAAGCCTGACCCGCCGCCGCGTCCGCCAGCCTACCGGCTGGCGGCGCGGGACATGGCGAGGGTCTTCTTTGCGGCGGGGCGGTCGAAGGCTCGGGTGAGCCAGCCCGCGACATTGGGCCAGGCGGAGAGGTCGAGCCGGGCGACGCGGGCGAAATGCATCACGCCCGCCACATTGAGGTCCGCAACGCTGAACCGCTCGCCGACCAGCCAGTCGCGGCCCTGGAGATGGGCGTCGAGCACGGTGAGCGCGCGCCCGCCCTCGGCGGCGACCGTCGCGTTCGCCTTCTCCGGGTCGGCCTCCCGGCCGTACATGCCGAGCGCGGTGAACAGCGCCTGCAAGAGCGTGCCCTCCAGCTCCGTCATGACCCAGAAGCTCCACTGCGCCGCGCGCGCCTCGTCCGCCGGGTCGTCGAGCGCCAGCGGCGCGCCGTAAGTGCGGGCGAGATAGAGATTTATCGCCATCGACTCGAACAGCACCAGGTCGCCGTCCCGCATGGCCGGCACGCGGCCGTTCGGATTGATGGCGAGAAAGTCCGGCTGCTTCGACTCCTCGTTGAAATGCGTCGGAACATGCGCGTAGTCGAGGCCGAGCTCGTTGGCGGCCCAGAGCGGGCGGAAGGCGCGGCTGAAGGCGACGCCGTAGATGGTGAGCGCCATGGGGGCGGGTCTCCTCAGTAGGGAGCGCCGTCGCGGCGGGTGAAACGGCGCCTGCTCGGGGCCGGGAAGGACAGCATGTCGATATCGGAATAGGTGCTGGAGTCGCCGGGCAGCCGGTCGCCGACCTCCAGATAGACCGCGTCCCGCCCGCTGCGGTTGACCAGCTTGTGGCCGTTCGGCCTGCCGGCCGGGAAGCCCGCCACCATGCCGGCCGTCAACGCCTGCTCGCCCTCGTCGCAGACCAGCGCGAGCTCGCCCTCCAGCACCATGACGAACTCGTCCTGCCGGCTGTGCCAGTGGCGCTGCGAACTCTCGACTCCGGGGGCCAGACGCACCAGATTGACGCCGAAATTATGCAGGCCGAAGGCGTCGCCGAGCGCGCGCTTCTCCCGGTCCCGCACCGGCCGGTCGAAGGGCGGCGGATAGGCGGAGCCGGTCTGCGCCGGAAGCGTCCAGGGGTCGAGCGCCTTCACCGGGCGAAGTCTTCCGCCTTGCCGTGCGCGTGGGCGAAGGCCCAGTAGAGCGCGCGGGCGCGCCGGGCGACCGGCCCCGGCTGATAGTCGCGCCCGTCGATGCGCGAGACCGGGACGACCTTGGGCGCATTGCCGGTCGCGAACACCTCGTCGGCCGCCAGCACCTCCTCCAGCTCGACCGTCCGCTCCGCCACCTCGTGGCCGTCCTCGCGCAGGAGCGCGATCGTGCGCTGGCGCGTGATGCCGTTCAGGAAGGTGCCGTTGTCCGCCGGCGTCGCCACCCGGCCGTCCTTGACCATGAAGAGGTTGGCGGTGGCGAACTCCGCCACCTTGTCGTCGGGGTCGAGCACCAGCGCGGTGGAGAAGCCCCGCTCGCGCGCCGCGCGCAGCATGCGCTGCACATTGGGATAGAGGCAGGAGGCCTTGGCGTCGGTGGGCGCCATGGAGGGGCGCGGCCGGCGCTCGTCGGCGAGCGTGGCGGTGACGGTTGCGTCCGGGGCCGGCAGCGGCATCTCGAACAAGGTGAGCATGAAGCGCGTCGTCTCCGCGTCGGGCTCGACGAAGCCGTCATCGGCCCAGAACAGCGGGCGGATATAGAGCTCCGCCCCCTCGGGGAAGCGCCTGACGCCCTCGATGGCGAGCCGGACGATCTCCTCCGCGCTCACGCCCGGCTCCAGGCCGAGCGCGCGGGCCGAGGCCACGGCGCGCTCCGCATGGCGGTCGAGGTCCGGCATGACGCCCTCGAAGGCGCGCGCGCCGTCGAAGGCCACCGAGGCCATCCAGGTCGCATGCGTCATGGGGCCGAAGACGGGCGGATTGCCCGCATGCCACGCCCCGTCGAGCCAGGTCTGCGGCTCCATCAGGCGTTCCGCCAGACGGGCGGGCGCTTCTCGGCGAAGGCCTTCGGGCCCTCGATATAGTCTGCGCTGGCGGTCAGCACATGCTGCTCCTCATAGCTGCGGGCGATGGCGGCCTGGAGCGTCGCCTCGCCCATGCCGGCATAGACGGCCTCCTTCGAGGCGCGAATCGAGATCGGCGCGCATTCCAGGATCTGCTCCGCCCAGCGCCGCGCGGCGGCGACCGCCTCGCCCTCGGGAGCGACCTCGTTGACGAAACCGAGCTGTCGGCCCTCCTCCGCGCTCACGCGGCGCCCGGTCAGGATCATGCCGAGCGCCTGCTTCTGGCCGATCATGCGCGGCAGGCGGTGGACGCCGCCGGCGCCGGCCATCAGGCCGACGCGCGGCTCGGGCAGGGCGAAGACGGCGTTCTCGGCCGCAACGATGAGATCGCAGGCGAGCGCGATCTCGAAGCCGCCGCCCATGGCGAAGCCGTTGACTGCCGCGATCAGCGGCTTGTGGAGATCGTAGCGGTCGGTCAGGCCGGCAAAGCCGGTCGGGCAGCGCTTGCGCTCATTGCCCTCGGCCTGGAAGCGCAGATCGTTGCCGGCGCAGAACGCCTTGTCGCCGGCCCCGGTGACGATCGCGACCCAGAGCTCCGGGTCGGCCGCGAATTCGTCCCAGACCTCCGCCAGCTCGAAATGGGCCGGCCAGTGCAGCGCATTGTAGCGCTCCGGGCGGTTCAGGGTGACGATCAACAGGCGTCCGTCGCGCTCGACGGAGCAGAATTCGCGCTCGGCCATGGGCGGCCCTCCCTCGCAGTCGCGGCCAGTATAGCCCCATGGCGGGGCGACCGTCAGCGCCTTGGCGGCGTGATGCGGATCGAGGCGATCTGCTGGCGGCTGCGGCGCAGCACCTCGAAGCGGAAGCCGTGGACGTCGAACGCCTGGCCGGGCGTCGGGATGCGGCGCGACTCGCGCAGCAGCAGGCCGGCGATGGTGGTCGCGTCCTGGTCCGGCAGCGACCATTCGAACTCGCGGTTGAGGTCGCGGATCGTCACCCCGCCGGCGCAGACATAGGAGCCGTCCGGCTGCGGGCGCACGCCCGGCACCGCCACATCGTGCTCGTCGGCGATGTCGCCGACGATCTCCTCCAATATGTCCTCCAGCGTGACCAGCCCCATCAGCGCTCCGTATTCGTCCACCACCAGCGCGAAATGCTCGCGCCGGCGGCGGAAGGCCTGCAGCTGGTCGAGGAGCGTGGTCTGCTCCGGGATGAACCAGGGCCGGACGGCGATGGCGGCGGCGTCCAGCTCGCCCGCGCCCGTGTCGTGCAGCGCGCGCAGCAGCGCCTTGGCGTGCAGCACGCCCACGATATTGTCCTGCTCGCCCTGCCGGAGCGGCAGGCGGGTATAGGGGCTGGCGAGCGCCTGGGCGACGATCTCGGCCGCCGGCAGCCCGAGATCGACCGTGGCCATCTCGCTGCGGTGGGTCATCACCTCGCCGACCGTCACATCGCCCAGATCGAGCACGCTGCGCAGCATCCGCCGCTCGTCGCGGATCTCCTCGCCCTCGCCGCGATGCAGCTCGATGGCGCCGCGCAGCTCCTCCTCGTTGGACTGGGCCCCGCCGGCCGGGCCCGCCTGGCCGCCCAGCAGCCGGATGAGGCCGCGCACCAGCCATTGCAGGGCGCGGACCGGCGGGCCGAACACGCGCACCAGCACCAGCACCGCCGGGGCCACCGCCGGGGCCACCCGGTCGGCGCGGTTGAAGGCGTAGGTCTTGGGCAGCACCTCGGCGAACACCAGGATCAGCAGGGTCATGCCGGCGGTGGCGTAGGCGACGCCGGCCTCGCCGAAAAAGCCGATCAGCAGGCTGGTGGCGAGCGAGGCGGCCAGGATGTTGACCAGATTGTTGCCGAGCAGGATGGCGGCGATGAAGCCGTCCTGATCGGCGCGCAGCCGGCGCACCGCCGCCGCGCGGGCGTCGCCCCGCCGGGCGCGGTGGTGCATCCGGGCGTCGCTCACCGCGGTCAGCGCCGTCTCGGAGCCGGAGAAGAACGCCGACAGCACCACCAGCGCCAGGATGGCGCCGATCGCGATCCAGACCTCGACCGTCATGGCTCCAGCGCCTCGTCGAGCAGGGCGGCGAGCGCGCCCTCCTCGACCTCGCGATGCAGGAACGCCCGCCCGACGCCGCGCGCCAGCACCAGCACGATTCGCCCGTCCTCGGCCTTCTTGTCGCGGCGCATCCGGGCGATCAGCGCGTCGCGGCGCGCGGGCGAGGCGTTGGCGCCGGGCGGCGCGACGGGCAGGTCCGCCGCCGCCAGATGGGCGCGGACCCGCTCCAGATCGCCCTCGGGGCAAAGCCCGAGCCGCACCGAGAGGCGAAACGCCAGCACCATGCCGAGCGCCACCGCCTCGCCATGCAGCAAGGCTGGGCCGAACCCCGCCTCGGCCTCGAAGGCGTGGCCGAAAGTGTGGCCGAGATTGAGCAGCGCGCGCCGCCCGGCCTCGCGCTCGTCGTCGGCCACCACGGCCGCCTTGGCCTCGCAGCTGACGGCGATGGCGTGGCCGAGCGCCTCATGCTCGCGCGCCAGCACGCGCGGCCCCTCGCTCTCCAGCCAGGCGAAGAAGTCGGGCCGGTCGATCAGGCCGTATTTCACCACCTCGGCGTAGCCGGCGCGGAGCTCGCGGTCGGGCAGGGTGGCGAGCGCGTCCGTGTCGGCCAACACCAGGCGCGGCTGATGGAAGGCGCCCACCAGATTCTTGCCGTGGGCCGTGTCGATGGCGGTCTTGCCGCCGACGGCGCTGTCCACCTGGGCGAGCAGCGTGGTCGGCAGCTGCACATAGTCGATGCCGCGCAAAAGGATGGCGGCCGCGAAGCCGGCCAGGTCGCCGATCACCCCGCCGCCGAGCGCGAGGATGCAGCCGCCCCGGTCGAGGCCGGCGTCCAGCAGGCGGTTCAGCAGCTCTTCCAGCTGGCGGAAGGATTTGGTGGCCTCGCCCGGCGGCAGCCGGACGGTGGCGGCGTCGATCCCGGCGGCGGCGAGCCCCGCCTCCAGTCGCGGCAGATGCAGCGCGGCGACCGTCTCGTCGGTGACCACCGCTACCCGCTGGCGGCGCAGCACCGGCGCCAGATGCTCGCCGGCGCGCTCCAGCAGTCCGGGGCCGGCCAGGATGTCGTAGGCCCGGCCGGCGAGGCCGACGGAGATGCGGCGCGGCCCGCTCATCGCCCGCCCTTCCCCTGGCAGCCCGCCAGATGGCCGGCCTCGCGAAGCGCGCGTTCGGCGAGCGCGACCGTCTCCTCCAGCGGCCCGCCCGCGCTCTCCACGGTGAGGTCGGCCAGCGCATAGACGGGATAGCGCTCCTCGATCAGCCTGGCGAGCGTCCCGCGCGGGTCGGGCGTCTTGAGCATCGGCCGGTGGCTCCGCCGCGAGATGCGCTCCCACAGCACCTCGAGATCGGCCTTCAGCCAGAGCGACACCGCGCGCTCGGCGATCGCGGCGCGGGTGTCGGGATTCTGGAAAGCGCCGCCGCCGGTGGCCAGCACATGCGGCGGCCCGCGCAACAGGCGGCGGATCACCCGGCGCTCGCCGTCGCGGAAGGCGGCCTCGCCCCGGGTGGCGAAAATATCCTCGATCGAGCAGCCGGCCGCCGCCTCGATCTCGGCGTCGGCGTCGATGAAGCGCAGCCCGAGACGGGCGGCCAGCGCCTGCCCGACCCGCGTCTTGCCCGCGCCCATCATGCCGATCAGCGCAACCGTTCTGTTCATCGTCATCACGGCCGTCCCGCGCCGCTCCCTGTCGTCCTGTATTCCGCGCCCGGTTTGTCGCATTCGCGCCGGCGATTGCAATCAGATAAAGTAAATCTGTGGAAATGCGAGCCGGACGGTGGTTCCGGCCTGCAAATGGAGGAACGGCCATGACGGCGAGGGGCGTGTTTCTGCGCGTGCTCGGCGTCGCGCTCGGCGCGGCCATCCTGGCCGGCGCGCTCTATTTCGGTTTCGTGGAAGCGCCGCCGCCGGAGATCGAGGTGAGGAAGGTGTTGCCGGATGACCGCTTCCCGCGCTGAAGCGCCACCGGAAAGCAGGGTGGGGAATCGGGGGGCGAAGCGTTGCGCGCCGGTGCTGGTGCTCGGCCTGCTGCTCGCCGGCCTGTCCGGGACGCAGGCGGCGGAGCGCGCCCCGCCGGTGCGGCTGCTGCCGCCGGCGACGGACGCCCCGGCCGAGCCGCGCCGCGAGCCGCCGGTCCCGGCGCGCGCCGCGCCCGCGCGCCCGCCGGCCGGTCCCGAGATGGCGGGGTTGCCGGAGCTGGTCGGCGCGTTCGGGCTGCCGCTCTGGCGCGGCAGTTCGCGCGCCGCCGTGGCGCGTCTGCTCGATGGGCTGCCGGAGCGGGTCGCCTCGCCGGCGCTGGACGGGCTGCTGTTCCGGGTGCTGGCGGCGGGCGCCGCGCCGCCGGAAGGGCCGGGAGCGCGCCTGGCGCCGCTGCGCGTGCTGCGCTTGCAGGCGCTCGGGCGGGCGCGCGAGGCGGCGGCGCTGGCGGCGGCGGCCGGGATCGGGCACAGCCCGCCGCCGGGCGAATCCGGGCCGATAGACCGGGCGCTGGCGGCCGGCGATGTGGATGCGGCCTGCGCCGGGGCGGAGGCGGAGATGCAGCGCGCGCCCGACGCGGAGTTGCAGCGCGTGGCGGCCTTCTGCGCCGCGCGGGCCGGCGATGTCGAGCGGGCCGGCCTGATCCTGGACATTCTGCGCGAGGTCGGCGGCGACGGCGATCCGCTGTTCGAGAGCCTGATGCTGCGGGCGACCGGGACGGCGAGCGACGCGCCGCTGCCGGAAGACGGCCCCGCCAGCCTGCTGAATGTGGCGCTGCTGGCGCATCTGGGCCAGCCGGCGCCGCCCGCCTGGGCGGAGCGGGACGATCCGCAGACGGCGCGCGCGCTGGCGGCGCTCGCGCCCGACATCGAGGCGGCGGAGGCGGCGGCGCGGGCGGGGGCGCTCGCGCCGAAGCTGCTGCTGGAGCGCTATCTGCGCGAGACCAACCCCAATCGCGACCGCGCCGTGCTCGCCCGCGCCGCCGTCGCGGCGACGGAGCCGCAGGACGTGCTGGCCGCGCTCTCGCCGCTCTGGGAGAGCGCGCTGGCCGCCGGCCTGCTCCCGCCGGTGGCCTCCGCCACGGTCGGGCTGGCGGCCCCCTTCGCGCCGGCCCCGGAGCTCGCCCGCCATACGTTCATCACGGTGCTGGCGGCGCTTGCCGCCGGGCGCTTCGACATTGCCGAGCGCTGGTATGTCGCAGCCGTGCGGCGCGGCGAGAGCGACGACGCCGACCGCGACCGCGCCGTGCTCACCTGGCCGCTGCTCCGGCTCGCCGACAGCCAGGGCGCCGTCGCCTGGTCGGAGGATGGCCTCGCCCGCTGGCTGAAGGCGAGCGGCGGCGCGCGGCCGCATGCGCCGGCCGCCATGCTGTTCGGGCTGATGGAGGCGCTGGGCGATCCGGTCGGGCCGGACGACTGGACCGCCCTGCTGGACGATCTGGAAGGCGCCGAAGGGCCGATGCCCGCGCCGGCGGTCTGGCGCGGCCTGCAGGCCGCCAGCCGCGCCGGGCGCCTCGGCGAGGCCGTGCTCTATGCGGTCATCGCCGCCGAGGGGCGCGCGCGGGCCGATATGCCGACCGCGACGGCGATCGTGGGAGCGCTCGCCCGGGTCGGCCTTTCGGCCGAGGCGCGGGCCTATGCGTTCGAATGCCTGATCGAGGCGTCGCGATGAGCGCGGGCGCGCTCGACGCCTTCCTGGAGGCGCTGCTGGTGGAGCGCGGCGCGGCGGCCAACACCGTCGCCGCCTATCGCCGCGACCTTTGCGACGCGGAGGACAGCCTCGCCGGCGCCCTGGAAGACGCGGGCGAGGCGGAGCTTCGGGGCTATCTCGCCGGCCTCACCGGCGCCGGCCTCTCGCCGCGCACCGTGGCCCGGCGGCGCTCGGCGCTCCGCCAGTTCTTCGGTTTCTGCGCTACGGAGGGCTACCGGCGGGACAATCCCGCCGACCGGCTCGACGCCCCGAAGCTCGGCCGGCCGCTGCCGCGCCACATGACCGTCGAGGAGGTGGACGCGCTGCTGGAGGCCGTCGATGGCTATGCCGGCCCGGCCCGGCTGCGGCTCGGCTGCATCGTGGAGCTGCTCTACGGTGCGGGGCTGCGCGTCTCGGAGCTGGTCGGGCTTGCGGTCGCCGCCCTGCCGCCGGGGCGCGACTGGCTGGCCGTCACGGGCAAGGGCGGGCGCGAGCGCGTGCTGCCGCTGGGCGCGCCGGCGCGCGCCGCCATCGACGCCTGGAAGGAGGCGCGCCACCATTATGTTCCCGCCGGCCGGCGCTCGCGCTGGCTGTTTCCCTCGCGCGGCGCGAGCGGGCATCTGACCCGCCGGCGCGTGGGTCAGCTGCTGGACGAACTCGCGACCCGAGCCGGGCTGGACCCGCGCCGGGTCTCGCCGCATGTCATGCGCCACGCCTTCGCCTCGCATTTGCTGGAAGGCGGCGCCGACCTGCGCAGCCTGCAGCAGCTGCTCGGCCACGCCGACATCTCGACCACGCAGATCTACACCCATGTCGTGGAGGAGCAGTTGCGGCGCACCGTCTTCACGCATCATCCCCTGGCAGAGAGAGAGGGCTCCTGATGCTGGTGCCGCTGGAGTTCGAGAAGCCGGTCCTGGAGCTCGAGGCCAAGATCGACGAGCTCAACCAGCTGAGCGGCGACGGCGAGCTGAACCTCGCCGGCGAGATCGCCGAGCTGCGCGCCAAGGCGGAGCGGCTGCTGACGCAGACCTATTCGCGCCTCTCGCCCTGGCAGCGCGTGCAGGTGGCCCGCCATCCGGGCCGGCCGCGCCTCACCCATGTCATCGACGGGCTGATCGAGGGCTTCCTGCCGCTCTCGGGCGACCGCAACTATCGCGACGATGCGGCGGTGATCGGCGGCGTCGGGCGCTTCCGGGGCCGGTCGGTGCTGGTGCTGGGGCAGGAGAAGGGCGCGGACCTGGAATCCCGCCGGCGGCACAATTTCGGCATGGCGCATCCCGAGGGCTACCGCAAGGCGCAGCGCCTGATGCGCCTCGCCGACCGCTTCGGCATTCCGGTGCTCACCTTCGTCGATACGCCGGGGGCCTATCCGGGCGTCGAGGCCGAGGAGCGCGGCCAGGCGGAGGCGATCGCGCGCTGCATCGAGACCGGGCTTTCGCTCCGGGTGCCCTATATCGCCTCGGTGATCGGCGAGGGCGGCTCCGGCGGGGCGGTGGCGCTCGCCTCGGCCGACCGCGTGCTGATGCTGGAGCATGCGATCTATTCGGTCATCTCGCCGGAGGGCTGCGCGTCGATCCTGTGGCGCAGCGGCGAGCACGGGCCGGAGGCCGCCGAGGCGCTGAAGCTGACCGCGGCGGACCTGCTGGAGCTCGGCGTCATCGACCGGGTGATCGCGGAGCCGCTGGGCGGCGCGCATCGCAATCCGCAAGCGGCGATCCAGGCGCTCGGCGACGCGGTGGCGGGCGCCTTCGACGAGCTGGCCGGCATCGACGGCGGCCAGCTGCGCCGGATCCGGCGCGAACGCTTCCTCGCGCTGGGGCGCGACCGGAGGCGCTAAGCGGCTAACCGGCCTTTCTCACGAGTGCACTGGTGTGGGGCGATTTGTGGGCTTTCGGGCTGTTTTGGTGGCTTGGGTTGGTTTTTCGTTGGGTGAGGACAGGGGGAGCCGTTGCGCCTGGGGCGCGGGGCATGTCGGGGCGGGTTTCCTGTTGTTGGCGGGAGAGCGGTGTTCGGGCCTTGGGCTGGTGTCAGCCACATAATCGGCGGTGCGCGCGGGCGAAGACATCGCCATGGCATGGACCGTGCGACCCGACGCGCGAGCGTCCGAAAAACAGCCCGCAAACCGGGTGACCAGACCGAGCGACCGGTCCACCGCGCCCAGAAGCAACGCCCCGGCATCCGAGGTCAGCGCGCCGCCCCGGAAATCGGCCACCGGATCACGCCCTTTCAGGCGTGCAAGACGCATCGGCTTCGGGATACACTCCGCGGGCATCGGGGAATTCCTCTGCAACCGGGTAAGGTTTTGTTGCAGAAGCATTTTCCCACATGCAGAGCCCCGATGCGCCTACCGCTCGCGAGAAATGCGGGCCTGGGCGCGCCATCTGCCGACCGAGCTTGGCGATATTGATCTCCGCGTGCTGCGTACCGGGCGTTTCTGCCCGACCCGGGGTGCGGCGCCGCCTTCGATCGCCGCCCCCTGGCAATCGCCGGCGGCGGCGGGTCAGGCGGCGCGCTGGAGCGGGGGTGGGGCGCGGTGGCGCTGGCGCTCCTCGCGCGGGCAGACGCCGAAGAACTGGCGGTAGTTCTTGGAGAAATGCGAGGTCGAGCCGAAGCCGCAGGCGACCGCGATCCAGGTCACCGGCATCTGCGTCTCGATCAGCAGCTGGCGCGCGCGCGTGAGCCGCATGCGCCGGTACCAGCGCGCCGGCGTCGAATCGAGATAGCGCCGGAACAGCCGCTCCAACTGGCGCGGCGACACGCCGACCTCGCGCGCGATCTCGACCAGCGACAGGCGCTCCTCGCGATGCGCGGCCATGGCGCAGAGCGCCTTCACCAGCACCGGATGGCTGGTCCGGAGCCAGGACTGATGCGGCAGATAGCGCTCGTCGCGCCCGTCGCGGATGCGGTCGTGCAGCAGATGCCCGGCGACCGCCGCCGCCAGCTCCGCGCCCGCCCGCCAGGCGATGTCCTGCAGCGCCATGTCGGCGGCCGCCGCGCCGCCGGCGGAGGTGAAGCGGTTGCCGTCGATCTCGTAGAGGGCGGCGCGCAGGTCGATCTCCGGGAAGCGCTCGGCGAAGCCGTCCAGGCTCTCCCAGTGGATGGTGCATTGCCGGTCGCGCAGCAGGCCGGCCCGCGCCAGCACATAGGCCCCGGTGCACACCGCGCCGACATGCGCGCCGTCCCTGGCCCAGCGCCGGAGCAGCGCGAGCGTCGCCGGGTCCTCGAAGGCCCAGCCGTCGATGCCGCCGCACACGACCACATTCTCCGGCCGGACGAGGCGCTCGGCGGCGGCGTCCACCGCGATCGCGACGCCGCTGCTGGAGCGCGCCGGCGCGGCCCCGGGCGTGGCGACCCGCCAGCGATAGAGCCGGCGCTCCGAGACATGGTTGGCGAGGCGGAGCGGCTCCACCAGCGCCGAGAAGCTCGAAAGCGAGAAGTTCGGGATCGGGAGGAGCGTGACGTCCACAGGCGCGTCCGCGCCCCCCCGGAACAGCTGTTCGCCCGCCATCGGCCACCTCCGGCCCGCAGCCACGATGTCGCACATGCGGCCGATTTCGGCGCGTGTCAATCGGCTTCGCGCATGGCGACGGGGAAATTTTCGCGCCCGGCAGCGGTTGCGGGCGCATTCTGTCGCTTGCGGTCATGAAATCGTCGCGAACGGGCGCATCCGCTCCCGGCGCGGGGCCGACTCTCGGGGCCTCACGATCCCCTTCCGGAGGCGCGACCCGCCATGCCCCTCGACAATACCGGCCTCGACCCCCGCTATGGCAGGGAACAGGTGACCAGCGTCGATCAGTCCGATCGCATCGTGCCCTACAATCTGCGCCAGAGCGGCCCGACGCCGACCGAGCTGCTGATCTCCACCCGCGTGCGCAAGTCTCCCTACTGGCATCTCAGCCACGAGGCGGGTTGCTGGCGGGCGACGGTCTATAACCGCGTCTATCACCCGCGCGGCTATGTGCGGCCCGAGGATGGCGGCGCGGCGGTGGAGCATGAGGCGCTGACCCGCCATGTCACCATGTGGAATGTGGCGGTCGAGCGCCAGATCCGCGTGCGGGGGCCGGACGCCGAGCGCTTCGTCAACCGCGTCATCACCCGCGACGCGACCCGCATCCGGCCGATGCACGGCAAATATGTCATCCTGTGCAACGAGAAAGGCGGCATTCTCAACGATCCGGTGCTGCTGCGCCTGGCGGAGGACGAGTTCTGGTTCTCGCTCTCCGACAGCGACCTCATGTTCTGGCTGCAGGGCGTCAATGTCGGGCTCGGGATGCAGGTCGAGATCGACGAGATCGACGCCTGCCCGGTGCAGATCCAGGGGCCGAAATCGGCCGCGCTGATGGCCGATCTGGTGGGGCCGGCGATCCACGACATGGCGTTCTACGGCGTCATGGAGGCCCGGATCGGCGGCGCGCCGGTGATCGTCTCGCAGTCCGGCTTCTCGGGCGAGAAGGGCTTCGAGATCTATCTGCGCGACGCCACGCTGCACGCCAACGCCATGTGGCAGGCGGTGCTCGACGCCGGCAAGGCCCACAATCTCATGGTGATCGCGCCCGGCCACCAGCGCCGCATCGCCGCCGGCATCCTCTCCTGGGGCCAGGACCTCGACCATGAGACCAACCCCTTCCAGTGCAATCTCGGCTATCAGGTGCCGCGCCGCAAGCAGGCCGACTATATCGGCAAGGCGGCGCTGGAGCGGATGCGGGCCGAGCTGGAGGCCGGCCGCCCGTCCTGGCGCCAGCAGCTGGTGGGGATGCGGCTCGGCGGCAGGCCGATCGACGATTATGCGCCCGATTTCTGGCTGGTGTCGGAGCCGGGCGGCGGCGAGCCGATCGGCTATCTGACCTCCCCCTGGCACGCGCCCGAACTCGGCTGCAACATCGCCATGGGCTATGTGCCGGTGGAGAAGTCGGGCGTCGGCACCGAGCTCGCCGTCTGGCTGCCGGACCGCTACGCCGACGAGCCGGGGCGCCCGGTGGCGGCGGAAATCTGCGAGATGCCGTTCCGCCCCTCCGCCAACCCCAATGCGCGGGAGATCGCGAAGGCCGAGGGCCGCGACACGGCGTTCTGAGCGACGGGAGCGGGGAAGCCGGCCGGCGGCTCACTTGGAGAGCGCGTCGGCCACTTCCTTGAGCTGCGTGCGGGCGCGGAGCAGATAGAAGCCGAGCGCGGTGAGGTGCGAGGGCATGAACAGCCCGTCCTCATACCCGTTCGAAACCACCAGCGGGTGCAGTTTCGCGCCCTGGCGCATGCTCGCCAGCATCTGCTGCCAGACCTTGCTGGCGTGCTTCTCGGCGATGGCGCGGTCGAAGTCCGCGCCGATGTCGCGCAGCAGCAGGTGGTAGGCGTAGAGCCGGCCTTTCACGTTGAACAGCAGGTCGTCGGCGATCAGGTCGAACCAGCCGGCGTTGCTTTCGAGCGCGCGCTTGTCGAGCGCGGCGCTGGACGCGCCCAGATCGGCGCCGACGCGCTCCAGGAAGGCGATCAGATTGTCGGCGCGGCGGTCGTAGGTGGCCTCGCCATTGGCCAGGCGCTCATTGTAGCGCCGGAGCGCCTCGGCGGCGCTGCGATATTGGCGTTCGGCCGGCGCCACCGGCAGCAGCCCGCCCGAACCCCAATACCAGATGCGGCCATCGTATTTCAGCAGGCCGGCCGCGCGGTCGAGGTCGGCGTCGATGGCGCTGGAGCCGCGCGTGCGCCCCAGCTGGTCGCCCATCTCGATCGCGAAGCGCGACACGGCATACATGAGGCCCAGCTGATAGTTGGGCATGTTGTCCAGCGCCGAGGCGGGATGCCAGAAGGGCTTGTTGGGCGCCCAGCGGTCGATCTCCCGCTCGACCAGCGCGGCCGCCGTCGCCACCGCCTTCGAGCCGCCGGCGTCATAGGCGGTGGGCGGCGGCTCGAAGCGCGTATCGTCGCCGATGCGCGTATAGACCGCCATGCCGACCGGATACCAGAGCGCCAGGAAGACGATGAGGCCTGCCAGCAGCCAGCGCAGCCAGGACCGGGCGCGGCCGCCGCCATATCCCGTCCGCAGCCGCTCGCGGGCGGTGACCGCCCAGTCGGCGCCCCGCCGGATCAGCGCGCGCATGGCCTCCTCCCGCTCGCCCGTCTTCCTTTCAGATCGGGACGCAGCCCCGCCTTTGCAAGCGCGCGCCGCGCCGGGCCGGGCATTCAGAGCTCCGGGCGCCGGTCGGTCCACCCGGTGACGCGCTCATAGGCGCGCGCGACGCGGTAGATCGTCGCCTCCTCGAAATTGCGCCCGACGATCTGGAAGGCGAGCGGCAGGCCGGCGGCCGAGAAGCCAGCCGGCATGGAGAGCGCCGGATGGCCCGTGACGTTGAACGGCAGCCGCGCCTGACGCGAATAGGTGCGCAACACCTCCGCCTCGTCCTCGATGGCGCAGGCCGGCTCCATGCTGGAGGCGCAGACCAGCGCGTCGAGGCCGGAGAGCGTGTCCGACATGCGCCGGAAGCAGCGCTCGCGCTCGCGGAGCGCGCGGATATAGTCCGCCGCCGTGAGCCCGGCTCCCGCGCCCAGACGCTCGCGCCCGAGCGCGCCATAGTCCCCCGGACGCTCGGTGAGCCAGCGCTCGTGGATCGCCCACGCCTCGGCCCAGAGAATGACGCGGTTGACGCGGGAATAGTCCTGCAGGGGACCGGGGTCCGCCTCGACGATCTCCGCGCCCTCGCGCTCCAGGATGCGGGCGGCCTCGTCGATGGCGGCCCGCATTTCCGGCGCGGCCGGCATGTCCTCCTCATGCCAGCGCCGCACCAGGCCGATGCGCAGGCCGCGGACGCCCTTTTCCAGCCCGGCGCGGTAGCGGGGCACAGGCTCGTCCGCGCTCGCCGGGTCGTCGGGGTCGTGCCCTGCCAGCACTTCGAGCGCGAGCGCGTTGTCTTCCACGGTGCGCGTCATCGGCCCCACATGGTCCATCGACCAGGAGAGCGGCGCGACCCCCGCCCGGCTCACCCGGCCGTAGGTCGCCTTCATGCCGACGATGCCGCAGCAGGAGGCGGGGTTGCGCACCGAGCCGCCGGTGTCGGTGCCGAGCGCCAGCGGGAAGAGGCCCGCCGCCACGCCGGCGCCGGACCCGGAGGAGGAGCCGCCCGGATGGCAGGCGGTGTTCCACGGATTGCGCGCCGGCGGCCAGGGCAGGTCGAAGCTCGGCCCGCCGATGGCGAATTCATGCGTGGAGAGCTTGCCGAGCAGTACGCCGCCGGCGGCCTCCAGCCGGCGGGTGACGCCGGCGTCGCGGGCGGCGATATTGTCCTTCAGCACGGCCGAGTGCGCCGTGGTCGCCACGCCGGCGACGTCGATGATGTCCTTGAGGCCGAAGGGCACGCCGAACAGCGCGCCCGACGGCGGGCCGTCGTCGAGCGCGGCCGCGCGCGCCAGCGCCCGCTCGGCCAGCAGGCAGATGAAGGCGTCCAGCTTGGGGTTGACCGCCTCGATCCGCGCCAGCAGCGCCCCGGTATAGTCGCGGGCGGAAAGCTCGCGCCGCCGGAGCGCCCGGGCCGCCTCGGCGAGGCCGAGCCAGTGGAGCGCGGTCATCGGCCGGGCGCCGCCCGCCAGATGAGCGCCGGCTCCTCATACATGCGGTGGTCTCGCGGCAATTCCCGCGCAAGCTCTCTGGCGAGCGCCGCGCCGGCCTCGAAGGCCGCCCGGTGCGCGTCTTGCGGATCGTCGGGGCCGGTGGCGGCGGGGCGATCTTGGGTCAATAGGCGAACTCCTCGAACAGGGGATCGACGCTGCCCCGCCAGCGGCCCCGGAACAGGGCCTGCTTCTCTTCCGCCGGGGTGACGCCGCTCGCGGCGATCGCCTCGAGATCGCCGAGGAAGCCGGTTTCGTCGCTGCCGGCGCCATCGAGGCGGTTGCGGGCCTTCAGGCCCTGGCGGGCGATGGCGACCATGTCGCGCGCGACCTCGTCGAGCGCGCGCCCGCCGATCCGGGTCGCGAAGCCGCGCTCGGGCGCCTCCACGCGCAGCCTTTCGCGCTCCTCGTCCGTCCAGTGCTTGCAGAGGTCCCAGGCGGCGGCGCGCGCCGCGCCGTCATAGAGCAGGCCCATCCACAGCGCCGGCAGGCCGCAGAGCCGCCCCCAGGGGCCGCCGTCCGCGCCGCGCAACTCCAGATAGCGCTTCATGCGCACCTCGGGAAAGGCGGTGGTCACATGGTCGGACCAGTCGCCGATATGGGGCCGCTCGCCCGGCAGTTCCGGCAGCCGGCCCGCCAGGAAGTCCCGGAAGGAACGCCCGGCGACGTCGATATAGCGCCCGTCGCGATAGACGAAATACATCGGCACATCGAGGCAGTAATCGACATAGCGCTCGAAGCCGAACCCGTCCTCGAACACGAAGCCGAGCATCCCGCAGCGGTCCGGGTCGGTGTCGGTCCACACATGCGAGCGCAGGCTGAGCCAGCCCGAGGGCGCGCCCTCCCGGAAGGGCGAATCGGCGAACAGCACCGTCGCCAGCGGCTGCAGCGCGAGCGACAGGCGGAACTTCTCCACCATGTCGGTCTCGTCGGAATAGTCGAGATTGACCTGCACGGTGCAGGTCCGCAGCATCATGTCGAGGCCGAGCGAGCCGACCTTGGGCATGTAGCGGCGCATCACCGCATAGCGGCCCTTCGGCATCCAGGGGATGTCGGCGCGCCGCCATTTGGGGTCGAAGCCCACCCCCAGAAAGCCGAGGCCCAGCTCGTCGCCGACCTCGCGGCACTGGTCGAGATGGGCGCGCACCTCGTCGCAGGTGTCGTGGACGGTCTCCAGCGGCGCGCCGGAAAGCTCGAACTGGCCGCCCGGCTCCAGCGTGATCGAGGCCTCGCCCATGGCGAGCGCGATGGTGTTGCCGGCCTCGCGCACCGGCCGCCAGCCGAAGCGCTCCAGCCGGCGCAGCAATTCGCCGATGCCGTCGGGGGCGTCATGGGCGGGACGCGAGAGGTCGCTGCGCCGGAAGACGAACTTCTCGTGCTCGGTGCCGCAACGCCACGCCGATGGCGGTTTGCAGCCCTGCTCGAACCACTCCACCAGCTCGCGCCGATCTCCGATCGGCGGGGCGTCCTTTCCACCAGGCGCTGCGGTCATTCGCCTTCCCGTCGCCTCATTCCGTGCCTCCCCAGAGCGCTTCATGCATGGCAAGCGCCGCGACCGCCGCCGTTTCCGCCCGCAGGATGCGCGGCCCGAGGGCGACCCGGCGAACGAAGCCGGTTTTGCCGAGAGCGTCAAGTTCCGCCGGCGCGAGGCCGCCTTCCGGCCCGAGCAGCACGCCGCCCGGCCGCGCGCCGGCCGCCATGTCGGGGGCGCCCGGATCGCAGACCGCCAGCAGGCGCGTCTCCGGCCAGGCCGCCAGCAGGTCGGCGAGCGGGGCGAGCGGCGCGATCTCCGGCAGGTCGAGCCGCCCGCACTGCTCCGCCGCCTCCACGGCGATCCGCCGGAGCCGGTCCGGGTTCAGCCGGTCCACCACGCTGCGCTCCGCCCTGACGGGCAGGATGCGCGCCACGCCGAGCTCGGTCGCCTGGCGCACCGTCAGCTCCGCCGCGCCGCGCTTCGCCGGCGCGAAGGCGAGCCAGAGGTCGCGCGACGCCGCCTGGGGGCGCGTGCGCTCGAGCGCGGACGCCCGCCCCTCGCCGCGCCCGAGCGCCAGAATGCGCGCCCGCCACTCGCCGTCCCGCCCGTTGAACAGCAGCAGCGAGTCGCCCGCCTTGCGACGCATCACCCGCGCCAGATAGGCGGTCTGGCCCGCATCGAGCGGGACCTCGGCTCCGGCGTGGAGCCGGGCCTCGACATGAAGGCGTGGCATGGGGGGCAACTTCCGATCCGCAGCTCCGCGCCGTTCCGGCGAGCGCGCGGACGATACCCCATCCGGGCGCCGGGCGGACGCCCGCGCCTTGCCTTGCGCGCCGGGCGCGGCGACAGTGCGGGCATGACGGCGCGCGATCCGCTGCTGGCGACCGATATTCGCATCCAGGGCGCCTGGGAGCGGGCGATCCCGCGCCGGCTGGTGCCTTTTTCGCGGCTTGCGCGCTGGGACCGGCCGATCGGCGCGTGGCTGCTGCTGCTGCCCTGCTGGTGGGGCGCGGCGCTGGCGGCGGCCGCGGCGGCGCCGGCCCCGTCGCTCGCCGGGCTCGCCTGGTTGTTCGCGCTTTTTGCGCTCGGCGCGCTCGCCATGCGCGGGGCGGGCTGCACCTATAACGACATCGTGGACCGCAAGTTCGACGCCCGGGTGGCGCGCACCGCGATTCGCCCGCTGCCGGCCGGCCATGTCGGCGTCGGCTCCGCCTGGGCCTTCGCGCTGCTGCAGGGCGCGGTCGGGCTGGCCGTGCTGCTGCTGCTGGAGGAGGGGGCGCGGCAGGTCGCGCTCGGCGCGATTCCCCTGGTGCTGGCCTATCCGTTCATCAAGCGGCTCAGCCACTGGCCGCAGGCCTGGCTCGGTCTCACCTTCAACTGGGGCGCGCTGGTCGGCTGGGCGGCGGTGGCGGGCGAGGCGGCCGCGCCCGCCTATCTGCTTTACGCCGCCGGCATTCTCTGGACGCTCGGCTACGACACCATCTACGCCCATCAGGACAAGGAAGACGACGCGCTGGTCGGCGTGAAATCGACCGCGCTGCTGTTCGGCGCCGCGAGCCGCCTCTGGGTCGCCGGCTTCTATGCGGGCGCGCTCCTGCTGCTGGGCCTCGCCGGCTGGCTGGCGGGGCTGGCCTGGCCGTTCCATGCCGGCCTCGCCGCAGTCGCGGCGCAGTTCATCTGGCAGGTCCGGCGGCTCGACATCGACGACCCCGACCGCTGCCTGGCGCTGTTCCACTCCAACCGCCTGGCCGGCCTGCTGGCGCTCGCCGCCATCGCGCTCGGGGCGTGAGGGCGTCGCGCAGGCCATGGCCTTGGCGAGAATGGCGGGCTAGGCTTGCGCCGTGCGGCATGAGGGGAGGAAGCGATGTCGAACGGAACATGGCGTTGGCTGGCGGGCTTCGGGCTCGCGTTCTGCATTGCGCTCGGCGCGAGCGTTCACGACCGGCCGGCGGCGGCGGACGAGAACCTGGAGAAGGTCGCCGCAGACCGCGAGAAGGCGATGAAGTCTCTCGGCGCCTCGATGCGCGTGCTCAACGGCTTCATCATGAAGGGCAGGGGCGAGGCCGCGGACGCGAGCGGGGCCGTCGCCACGATCGCCGCCGTCGCGCCGACCATTCCGGCGCTCTTTCCTCCGGGAACCGGCATGGAGGAGATATTCGAGTCGGAAGCCAAGGAGGTCATCTGGCAGGAGTGGGAGGCGTTCGTCGCGGCCTCGGAGCAGCTCGGCGTCAAGGCCGGAACGCTTCAGGCGGCGCTCGCCTCCGGCGATTCGACGCAGATGAGCGAAGCCTTTACCGATCTCGGCAAGAACGGTTGCGGCGGCTGCCACCGCAAGTTCCGCGAGAAGACCGACTGAACGGTCAGAACAGCAGGCCGATGGCCAGCTCGATCCCGCCGAGGACGAGCAGGGCGGCGAGCAGCAGGCAGACGAGCGCCCGCCAGTCCGGGACCGTGCGCGGCGCAGCCGTTCGGGGCAGCGCCGCCCGGCCGGTGATCATCGCCGTCACCAGGTTCTCGCGCTTGTAGAGCCAGTGAAAGGCGATGGCGGCGAGGTGCAGCGCCACCAGCGCCAGCAACAGATCGACGGTCATCGCGTGCCAGTCGGCCGCCTCGCGGGCGGCGTCGTAGCTCACCAGCAGGCTGAGCGGGCCTTCGTAAAGGCCGTCTATGTCTATTGCGAACAGCCCGAGCCCCGCCTGCAGCAGGAAGGCCAGCAGCATGGCGAGGACGGCGAGGCCGCCCAAGGGATTGTGGCCCGGATAGCCGTCCGGCTCGCGCTTCGCGAGACCCGGCAGATAGGCCAGAATCTCGCGCGGCGGGCGCAGGAAGCTGCGGAAGCGCGCCGACTCGCCGCCCGCCAGGCCCCAGAGGATGCGCGCCGCCACCAGCACCAGCAGCGCCTGTCCGGCCACCATATGGACATCCAGCCGGCCGAGACTGCCGCTCGCATAGCAGACGACCGACAGCAGCACGAGCAGCCAGTGGAAGATGCGGGTCGGGCGGTCCCAGATGCGTATCCGCTCCGCCCCGCCTTTGTCCTTGTCCGCCATGGGTCGGCCCTTTCGCTGCTTCTGCCCCCTCGGTCCGCTCAGCCCGGCGGCGCGCCCGCCGCGCCGTCATGGCTGGCGGCGATCTTGGCCGCGATATGCTCGCCGGCGGAGATGGTCGGGAAGCGCGGCGCCGCGCCCGCCGGCACGCAAGACGGGATGGCGCGGATCGGCGCGTCATAGTCGGGATGCATGAAGTAGCCGATGGTCTGGCGCCGCGTCCGGGCGCTGTCGAGGTCGCGCGGATTGGCCACCCGGTGCAACGTCGAGGTCCAGCGCCCGTTGGTCCACCGCGCCATCATGTCGCCGAGATTGACCACCAGCGCGCCGGGCGGCGGCCGGACGGCGAGCCACGCGCCGTCGGGCATCCGCACTTCCAGCCCGCCATCGGCGTCGGTCATCGCCAGGATGGTGAGCGCGCCGAAGTCGGTGTGCGCGCCGGTGCGCAACTGTCCGGGCTCAGGCGGGGCGGAGAGCGGCGGATAATGGTGGCTCGCCAGGATGCTGAAATGGCGCGCGATGGAGCCGGCGAAATAGTCCTCCGGCTGGTCGAGCGCCACCGCGAAGAGGCGCAGCAGATCCGCCGAAAGCCGCTCGCAGGCGCGGTAGATGGCGATCCAGGCCTCCGTCACGCCCTCCGGCGCGTCGGGATAGATGTTGGGGGCGTAAGCGTTCGCCGCGCCCGGCAGGGCGGCGAAACGGGCGCGATGGTCGTCGATGGGGCCGAGGAAGAAGCTCTCGCGCAGGTCGCGCGGCGCATCCAGGCCGAGCGTATAGGCGAGGCCGCGCGTCGCGAGCGCATGGAAGCCGCGCTGGCGCGCCGGGCCTTGCGGATGCCAGCGTTGCTTCTCGGCCGCCGGCCGGTCGAAGAACGCCCGCGAGCGCTCGAAGGCGCGCTCGATGACCGCCGGGGAGACGCCGTGGCCGGTGAGGATCAGGAACCCGATCCGCTCGCAGGCCTCGCCCACCGCCGCCGCGACGGACGGCCTGTCGCCGCCGTCCAGGAAGGGCGCGATGTCGATCGCCGGGATGGCGGCGCTCACGCCGGCGCTCCCGCGAGTCCGGCATCGACGGCATCCTCGTAAGGGACATCGTGGGCGATCAGCCCGCCGGCGAGCAGCGCCGCCTTCAGCCGCGCATAGGCGCTCGCCGGCAGCGCGCAGTCGCGCGGCCAGAGGCCGGCCTCGCGATAGTTCGCGACGATGCGGGCGAGCGTCTTAGGGGCGAGATCGGGGAAGAAGTCCTGCCCGATGAGCGCGGCCGTCTTCGCCGGCTCCATCGCGTGCAGGCGTTGCAGCGCCGCTTCCATGGCGCGCACCAGGGCGCGGCAGGCCTCGCGGCGCTCCGTGGCGAAGCGCCGGGTGGCGTAGAAGCTGGTGAAGGCCATGTCGCCGCGCCTCGAGAAGCGGTGCCAGATATGCCCATGTCCCCCGGCGACCAGCAGTTCGGCGTAAGGCTCGAACAGTTGCACGAGCTCGATCTCGCCGCGCTTCAGCGCCTCGGCGTTCTCCGCCATGGAGGCGTCCGGCGCGCGGTTCAGCCGGGCGGGGTCGATGCCGGCGCGGTCGAGATCGTCGAAGAGCGTCATCCAGGGGGTGGGCACGTCGGTCGCGACGCCGAGGCGCGGCCCCAGCAGGTCCTCGAAGCGGAAGCCGGGATTGGGACGCCGGCCCACCAGGATGAAGGGATCGCGCGCCACGACCTGCGCGAAGCAGACCAGCGGGCTCCGCTCGCCCCGCGCATGGGCGGCGTCGTGATGCATCATCACCCGCATCGGCCCGCCGAAAGAGACATCGGCGCGCCCCTCGATCAGCCCTTGCGCGGTCTCCGGCGGCGCGGGCGAGAGCCTGAGCTCCACCGCCAGCCCCTCCGCCTCGAACAGGCCCGCCTGCTGCGCCAGATAGAAGGGCGCATAGCTGCACGCTCGCAGGTTCTCGTAGAGGACGATGCATTCCTTGGCCATGGCGGCTGAAACTAGCACTCCGGCGCGAAGGCTGTAAGCTGGCCGGGTCGGTTTTCCCGGAGGGCGCCCTGGCGGTCTTTCCGTTTCACGAACTCAGGCGCGCGGCCTGGAATCTGGCCGAGGGCAATGTGCGCCCCGGCGAGGATGTGCTGGTGGTGGCGAGCTCGGACCAGGAGGCGGCGCTGGTGGATGCGCTGCTGGCGGCGGTCGATGCCGCCGGAGCCGGTTCGGCGACCGCGGCCGTGATCGCCGGCCCGGCGGACATGACCGACTATGCGCATCCGCCGCCGGTCATCGCCGCCGTGGAGCGGGCCGGGTTGACCGTCGTGGCGACGAGCATCCGCTTCCCGCGCGCCTATGACGATCTGAGCCGGGCGCTGTTCGCGGCCGGACGCCGCCAGGTGCTGATCAACAATGCGCCGCTCGCGGACTTCGTCCAGGGCGCGGCGCTGGCCGACCCCGCCGCGCTGCTGGAGCGCACGCGCCGGCTGGCGGGCGCGGTCTCCGGGGCGCGCGCCGTCCGGGTGCGCTCGCCGAACGGCACCGACCTGGAGGTGCGCGTCTGCCGCCCCTGCCTGCCGCTCACCGGCTTCGCCGAGGAGGACACCGGCTTCGGCTCCTTTCCGAGCGGCGAGGCCATGCTGTCGCCGGAGGAGGGCAGCGCCAATGGCGTGTTCGTCGCCGACGCCTTCGGGCAGGTAGTCTATCTCGCGGGCGACGGTCCGCAGCTCGGCCTGCTGGAGGACCCCATCCGGCTGGAGTTCGCGGACGGACGCCTGACCGGCCTTTCCGGCGGCTGCGCGGCCGGCCGGCTGGAGGCGATCCTGGCGGCGGCGGACGGCGAGGCGCGCCAGCTCGGCGAGCTCGGCCTCGGGACCAATCCCTGCGCGCGCGCCATCGGGCATGTGGAGAACAAGTTTCGGCTGAACACCGCGCATATCGCGCTCGGCGACAATCACCTGATCGGCTGGCGCGGCCGGGACATCTATGGCGGCCGGATTCGCAGCAACCGGCATATCGACCTTGTGTCGAACGACATTCGCATCGAAACTGACGGCCGCGCCGTCGCGCCGTGAGGGCGCGCGGGCGCGCCATGAGAGATTGCCTGAGAGAGGGAAAGCAGATGAAAACGATATTCGGAACCGGGGCGGCGCTGCTGGGGGCGGCGCTGGCGGCGGGCGCGGTCCAGGCGGAGGAGATCAAGCTCCGCTGGGGCCACTATCTGCCGAACAGCGCCTTCGTGCAGGTCGAGAAGGACTTTGCGCGCAAGGTGGAGGAGCGCACCGACGGGCGGGTGAAGATCGAGATCACCTTCGCCGGCGGCCTCGGCAAGGGCAATGAGGTGGCCGTTCTGGCCGGCCGCGGCGCCATCGACATGGCTTCGGTCGCGCCCGGCTACTATCCCGACCAGCTGCTGTTCTGGAAGGCCTATCAGATCCCGTTCGTCTTCAACGAGCCGAAACAGGCGATCGACATCCTCTACCGCTCCTACGACAAATACCCGGTCTTCAAGCAGGAGCTCGACAAGCTGAATGTGAACTATCTGTTCCACCAGCCGCTCGGCTCCTACTATCTGACCGGCCCCGATCCGAACTGCGACAGCGTGGAGGCGCTCAAGGGCAAGAAGATCCGCAGCTTCGGGGCGGACGTGCCCAAGATGCACGCGGCCATCGGCGCGGTGCCGGTCACCGTGCGCCCGACCGAGGTCTATGAGGCGCTGCAGCGCGGCACCATCGACTATTCCTATCTCAACGCCGGCAATGTCGAGAGCCTGCGGCTCTACGAGCCCGGCAAATACAGCTGCGGCACGGTGATGACGATCACCGGCCATCTGATCGTCATCGGCAAGCGGGCCTGGGACCGGCTGCCGCAGGACGTGCAGGAAATCATCGCCGACCAGGCGAAGAAGAGCCAGAAGGACTATATGGACTGGCTGGAGACCGGCACGGCCGAATCGATCGCCAACATCGAGAAGAATGGCGGCGTGTTCAAGGAGTTCCCGAAGTCCGAACTGGCCAAGTGGAAAGCGGCGACGCCGGACCTGCTGAAGGCCTGGGAGGACAGCATGGCCGAGCGCGGCATGGGCGCGGAGGCGAGCGAGGTCGCCGCATCCTGGCGCGAGTGGACGAAATAGACAGGCGGGGCCGGGAGCGCCCGGCCCCTCCCTCCCGCCGGCGGGGCGGCAAGCGGACATGGCGATGAGCGGGCTCGCTCGCCTGCTGGAGCCGGTGGCGCTCGCCATCCTGCTGGTCGGCGGGCTCGGCCTGATCGTCTCGACCTTTCTCGGCGCCGCCGATGTCGTCGGCACGCAGGTGTTCGGCGCGCCGGTGCCGGGGGCGGCCGAGATCACCGAGAGCACCATGGTGCTCATCGTGTTCGGCGCGCTGACCTACACCCAGATCCGCCGCAGCCATATCCGGGTCGAGCTGCTCTATCTGCGCGCCGGCGCGCGCGGCCAGGCGGCCATGGACATCTTCGCCAGCCTCATGGGCCTCCTGTTCTTCTCGCTGCTGCTCTGGCAGGCGACGAACGAGGCGCTGTTCAGCATCCGCATCGACGAGGCGACCTTCGGCCTGGTGCGGCTGCCGCTCTGGCCGGCGCGCATCGTGCTGGCGGCCGGCGTCGGGCTGCTGATCCTGCAGCTGCTGCTCGACCTGGCGGCGGATATCGACCGCCTCGTCCGGGGCGGCGAGGCGCTGTCGGTCGAGGACATGATCGGCCGCGAAATCGGCGCGCTCGAGGGCCTCGGCGCGCCGCCGGACGACGCCGGCCGCGAGCGGGAGGGCTGACGCCGTGCTGGAGCCGGCCAGCGCCGGCATTCTGGTCGCGTTCGCGCTCGCCGCCATGCTGGGGGCGGGCGTGCATATCGGCGTGGCGCTCGGCCTTTCCGGCGTGCTCGGCACCTTCCTCGCCATCGGGCCGGACGCCGCCTGGGCGCAGCTTGCGACCATCCCCTTCAGCACCACCAATTCCTTCACGCTCGCGGTCATCCCGCTGTTCATCCTCATGGGCTCGCTCGCCACCCAGGCGGGGCTGACGACCGACCTCTACCGCGCCGCCTACAACTGGCTCGGACGCCTGCCGGGCGGCCTCGCCATGGCGACCACGCTGGCCTCGGCCGCCTTCGGCGCGGCCAGCGGCTCGACCGTGGTCAACGCCGCCGTGTTCACCCGCATGGCGCTGCCGCAGATGACCGCCTTCGGCTACGACCGGCGGCTGAGCGCGGGCTGTATCGCGGCCTCCGGCACGCTCGCCTCGCTGATCCCGCCGAGCATCCTGATGGTGATCTACGCCATCCTGACGGAGCAGTCGGTGGCGCTGCTGCTGATGGCGGGGTTGGCGCCGGGGCTGCTGTCGGCCGCCCTCTATATGGGCGGTATCTACGCCATCGCCCGGCGCTTCCCGAGGCTCGCGCCGCGCTCCGGCATCCGCGTTTCCTGGGGCCAGCGCTGGCGCTCGCTCTATGGCGTGTGGGGCATCGCCTTCCTGTTCCTGCTGGTCATCGGCGGCATCTATACGGGCTTCTTCGTGCCGACCTACGCCGGCGCCGTCGGCGCCTTCGGGGCCTTCCTGATCGTGCTCTGCAAGCGCCGGCTGAACCCCCGCACCGCCATCGACACCTTCAAGGACGCCGGCGTCACCACCTCCTCGATCTTCATCATCGTGATCGGCGGCATCATCTTTGCGCGCTATCTGACCTATACCGGCATCGTCAACGATGTGACCGACGCGCTGCTGGCGCTGGAGCTCGGCAAATACACCTATCTGTTCGCCTTCGCGGCGATCTATCTGGTGCTCGGCATGTTGATCGACCCCATCGCGATCATGGTGATCACCCTGCCGGTGATGTATCCGATCCTGACCGCAGCCGGGTTCGATCCGATCTGGCTCGGGGTCATCGCCATCAAGCTCGCCGAGATGTCGCTGATCACGCCGCCGGTCGGCCTCAATGTCTATGTGGTGCGCAGCGCCTCGCCGATTCCGCTCCGCCTGGAGGAGGTGTTCGCCGGCGTCGCGCCCTTCCTCGCCATCGACCTGCTGACCCTGCTGCTGCTGATCGCCATTCCCGAGATCAGCCTGCTGCTGCCCTCGCTGATGCGCTGAGCGCGCGCCGCCGGCTACTGCCCGGCGGCGGCGATGCGGACCTGGACGGCGAGGCTTTCCGGGACCGCGCCCTGCAAATGGCCGCGCACCGGGGCGGCGTCATGGGCGTCGAGGCCGGAGCCGAGGCGGATATAGGCGTCGGTCGGCGAGCGGCGATGGGTCGGATCGAAGCCGACCCAGCCGAGCTCGCCGCACCAGACCTCCGCCCAGGCGTGCGTCTCCAGCACCGGCGCCTCGGGATCGTGCAGATAGCCGACGACATAGCGCGCCGGCGCCTCCAGGAAGCGGCAGGCGGAGACGAAGAGATGCGTCTGGTCCTGGCAAACGCCCTCGCCCTGCGCCAGCGCCTCGGCTGCGGTCGCGCCGTTGTCGGTCGCGCCCTTGCGATAGGTCACCCGGTCCGCCACCCGCTCGGTCAGCCGGTGCAGCAGGGCGAGCCGGTCTTCGTCGTCGCCGCCGGCGGCGACCTCGCGCGCGAACTCCGCGATGGCGGCGTCCGGGCGGGTCAGCGCCGTCAGCCGCAGAAACACCGCCGGGCGATGCGGCGGGGCGCGGCCGAGCACCCCGGCCTTGTCCTCGGTCTCGACCACGCCCTCGGCGGCGATCACCGCCTCCGCGACCGGCTCCGGCGAGCGCCAGAAGGCCTCCCGGTCGCCGAAAGCGTTGGCGAACAGCGGCGCGACCGCCGCGCCATTGACCGTGACCGTCCAGTCCTCGACGCGCTGCATGGGGCTGTCGGCCGCGAACAGCCGGAGGCGCAGCGCCAGCTGCACCGGCGCGTCCTCATAGCGATAGACCGTATCGTGGCGGACGGCGAGGCGCATCGAAGCCGACCCTCTCAGAAGTGGTAGGCGCGGGCGAGCTCGTCCGAGAGCCGCGCATTCATGTCGATCGACTCGGTGAGGAACTCGTGCAGCCCATGGTCGAAAATGTCCTCCATGTCGCGGTTCGCCAGGCGGCCGACGGCGAGCGCGACGGTCTCATGGCAGGCGTGGCGGGCGCCGTAGCGCTCCGCCAGGCGCTCCAGCGCGGCCTGCAGCTTGGCGTAGCAGAAGGCCGGCGAGCAGGGGAAGTCCGGGTTGAGCAGCAGGAAGTCGGTGATCTGCGATGGGTTATAGTCGCCGCGATAGGCAAAGTGATAGGCGCGCACGGCGGAGGTGGCCTGCAGCAGGCTGATCCAGCGATAGCGGTCGCGGCTGTCGAGCATGAAGCCGGTTTCGGGCAGCAGCACGAAATGCTTCACATCCAGGAAGCGCAGCGTCATGTCGGCGCGCTCCAGCAGCGCGCCGGCGGTCAGGAAGTCGTAGCGCTCGCTGCGCAGCATGGTCGCCTCCGCCGCGCCCCGGAACAGCGCCGAGACGGTGCGGATGCGCTCCAGCGTGCCCGGCAGGTCGCGCCCGACGCTGGCCGCGCCGGCGCCGTCGAGCGTTCGCCAGCCCTCGTTGAGCGCCGCCCACATCTCGGCCGTGAGCGCGATGCGCACCGCGCGGGCGTTGTTGCGGGCGTGGGCGAGGCAGTTGCGGATCGAGGAGGGGTTCTCCTCGTCCAGAATGAGGGTGCGGCAGACCTCCGCCTCGTCGAGCGTCGGCTCCTTCCCGAAACTGGCGCCCGCGCCCGCCGCCTCCACGACCGAGCGCCATTCTTCCTGCCCATCGACGCCCGGCAGCATCGCCATGCGCCGGCCCATCTCCATCAGCCGCGCGGTCGCCTCGGCGCGTTCGACATAGCGTCCGATCCAGAACAGGTTTTCCGCCGTGCGGCTCAGCATGGGACCCCGCCTACTCCGCCAGCACCCAGGTGTCCTTGACGCCGCCGCCCTGGCTGGAATTGACCACCAGCGAGCCTTCGCGGAGCGCCACGCGCGTCAGCCCGCCCGGAACCAGGCGGATGGTGCGCCCGATCAGGCAGTAGGGGCGGAAATCGACATGCCGCCCGGCGATGCCGGACTCGCCGAGCGTGGGCGCGGAGGAGAGCTCCAGCGTCGGCTGGGCGATGAAGCCTTCCGGGTCGTGGCGGATCTTCTCGGCGAAAGCCTCGCGCTCCGCCCGGCTCGAATGCGGCCCGACCAGCATGCCGTAGCCGCCCGAGCCGTGCACCTCCTTCACCACCAGCTCGTCCAGCCGGTCCAGCACATGGGCGCATTCGTCCGGGCGGGAGCAGCGCCAGGTCGGCACATTCTCCAGGATCGGCGTCTGGCCGAGATAGAAGCGGATCATCTCCGGCACATAGACATAGACTTCCTTGTCGTCGGCGATGCCCGAACCGGGCGCCGAGCAGAGCGTCACGCCGCCCGCCCGATAGGCGCCGAACAGGCCCGGCACGCCCAGCAGGCTGTCGGGGCGGAAGGCGAGGGGGTCGAGAAAGGCGTCGTCGATGCGCCGATAGATCACATCCACGCGCTCCGGCCCGCGCGTGGTGCGCATCCAGCATTTGCCGTCATCGACGAACAGGTCCTGCGGTTCGACCAGTTCGACGCCCATCAGGTCGGCGAGGAAGGAATGCTCGTAATAGGCGGAGTTGAGCGGCCCCGGCGTCAGCACCGCGATCGCCGGCTCGCCCTCGCAGGCGGGCGGCGCCATTTCGCCGAGCGTGCGGCGCAGCTCCTCGGGATAGACGTCCACCGGCTCGACCAGGCCGCTGCGGAACAGTTCCGGGCAGGTGCGCATCATGATCTCGCGGTTCTCCAGCATGTAGCTGACGCCGGAGGGGACGCGGCAATTGTCCTCAAGCACCTGGAACTCGTTCTCGCCGGTGCGCACGATGTCGATGCCGACGACATGGGAATAGACCCGGCCCGGCGGGCGCAGGCCGATCATGGCCGGCTCGAAGGCGGGATTGCGATAGACCAGCCGCTCCGGAACGATGCCGGCCCGCAGGATCTCGCCCCGGTGATAGACATCCTGCAGGAAGGCGTTGAGCGCGAGCGCCCGCTGGCGGATGCCGCGCTCCAGCCGGCGCCACTCGCCGGCGGCGAACACACGCGGGATCAGGTCGAAGGGGATCAGCCGCTCGGGGTCGCCGCCCTCGCCATAGACCGCAAAGGTGACGCCCATGCGCCGGAAGACGGCCTCGGCCTCCGCCCGGCGTTGGCAGAGCGCGTCGAAGCCGCTGGCCTCGATCCAGGCGGCGATGGCGTCGTAGGGCGCGCGGACGCCCTCGCCCTCGCCCAGCATCTCGTCGAACACGCCCGGACCTCCCGCCCCGGCGGTCAGATGGGGTCCCAGTTGAAGACGTCGCCGTCCCGGTCGAGCGGCGAGAAGGCCGCCTGCAACGCCGGCATGGCGTGCTCATGGATGGCGGCCGGCGTCCAGCCGTCGCCGCGATGCACGGAGCGCGCCGGGCGGTGCTGGTTGAAGACGACCTGCTCGTTGCGCCGGGTGGCGAAAATCTGTCCCGTCACGCCGCTCGCCAGATCGGACAGCAGATAGACCACCATCGGCGCGATCTGCGCCGGCTGCAGCGTCTTGAGCTTCTCGATACGGTCGCGCTCCTGGGGCGTTTGCGCCGGAATGGTCTCGATCATCCGGGTCCAGGCGAAGGGCGACATGCAGTTGGAGCGCACATTGAAGCGCTGCATGTCGAGCGCGATAGACTTCGACAGGCCCACAATGCCGAGCTTCGCCGCCGCGTAGTTCGCCTGCCCGAAATTGCCGATCAGCCCCGAGGTCGAGGTGAAATGCACCATCGCCCCGGACTCCTGCGCCCGGAAATGGTCCGCGGCATTGCGCGCCACATTGAACGAGCCCTTGAGATGCACCGAGAGCACCGCATCCCAGTCCGCCTCGGTCATCTTGTGGAAGATCACATCGCGCAGGATGCCCGCCACATTCACCACGCCGTCGATGCGCCCGAAGGTTTCCACCGCCTGGCGCACCATCGCGCCGGCGGCGGCGTAGTCGGCCACGCTGTCGCCATTGACGACCGCCTCGCCGCCGGCCGCCTCGATCGTCTGCACGGTCTCTTGCGCAGGCGTGGCGTCCGCGCCGGCCCCGCCGACATCGCCGCCCAGGTCGTTCACCACCACCTGCGCGCCTTCCGCCGCCGCCAGCAGCGCCACCTCGCGCCCGATCCCCCGGCCCGCGCCGGTCACCAGCACCACCTTGCCTTCCAGAACGCCCATGAAATGCGGCTCCCCCAAGCTCTTCCGTCGCCTTCAGCATAGAGCGCGACGCCCGCCTGCGCGAGCGGCTCCCGGCCCGGCGATTTGACGGCCCGGCCCGAGAGCGGCATAAAGGGGGGCCGGCGCACCGAGCCGGCCGCCCGGCGACCCGGCCGGGCAATGAGATGGCGGCGACAGGCTCCGGACTGTCGAGGGACCCCGAGCGCTTCCGCGCCGGGTCGAGGCGGTTTCCCGCCACGCGCCGCTGCCAATAGATCGAGAAGTCGTCCGTCTGGTCGGTGGGCGTATCTGTGCCGGTTGGCGCCGCCCATACCGCGACCAGGGCATACGGCAAGGAGAGCGAAGAGATGAAAGATATCCAGAAGTTCCAGCAAATGGTTCGCGATGGCCGCATGGGGCGCCGCGATTTCATGACCGCCCTGGGCGCGCTCGGCGTCAGCGCCGCCGCCTCCACCGGGTTCTTCCATGCCTCCAGCGCGCTCGCGGCGACGCCGAAGAAGGGCGGCACGGCGCGCTATGCGAACAACCTCCACGGGCCCGACGACCAGATGGACCCGATCGTCTTCACCTCGGGCATCGACTATGTGCGCGGCAGGGCCACCTATAACGGCCTCGTGCAGATGCGCGACAACATGGCGCTCGCGCCCGAACTGGCCGAGGAATGGTCCGCCAACAAGGATGCGACCGAATACACCTTCAGGATCCGCAGCGGGGTGGAGTTCCATGACGGGTCGCCGCTGACCGCCGACGATGTCGTGTGGAGCATGAACCGCCATATCGGCAAGGACTCGCCGTCCACCGCCAAGGCGCTGTTCGCCACGGTGCAGGAGTGGAAGCGGATCGACGACCGGACCGTCCGGGCGGTGCTGATGACCCCGGATTCCGATCTGCCGGCCAAGCTCACCGAGAAGCAGGCCAAGATCGTCAAGATGGACACGGAGGACTTCAGGAAAGGCAACGGCACCGGGCCGTTCGTGCTCGATTCCTTCGAGCCGGGCGTGCGCTCCACCCACACGCGCAACCCGAACTACTGGCGCGACGGGGCGAATTTCGAGGCGCTCGAAATCACCGCCATCACCGATCCGCTGGCGCGCACCAATGCGCTGATCGCCGGCGATATCGACCTGATCGCCCAGGTGGATTCCAAGAGCATCTCGCGCGTCGAGCAGGCCGACGGCGTGCGCGTCATCTCGACGCCGACCAGCGCCTATACCGGCATCTGCATCCTGAAAAACACGGCGCCCGGCGAGAATGACGACTTCGTCAGGGCCATGCAATATATCCAGGATCGCGAGCGCATCGTGCGCTCGATCCTCAAGGGCCATGGCACCGTCGGCAACGACCATCCGGTCGGCCCGGCCTTCGGTCCGGAGCACTGCAGCGAGCTGGCGCAGCGCGCCTTCGACCCGGACAAGGCCAAGTTCCATCTGGACAGGTCGGGCGTCACCGCGGCGGAACTGTTCGTGGCGCCGGTCCGCCCCGGCATCGAGGAAATCTGCCTCCTGATGCAGGCCAATCTCAAGAAGATCGGCTTCGACCTGACGGTCAAGAAGGTGCCTGCGGACGGCTATTGGGGCGCGGTGTGGATGAAGGAGCCGATGAACGTCGTCTCCTGGAACATGCGTCCGACCGCGAACGCGCAAATGGCCATCCAGTTCGCCCCCGACGCGGCCTGGAACGACACCTTCTGGAACAATGAGCGCATGGGCGAATTGCTGCGCTTGCAGCTGGCGGAAACCGATCCCGACAAGCGGCGCGCCATGCTCTGCGAAATGCAGACGCTCATCCACAATGGCAGCGGCATGGTGATTCCCTGCCATGTGAACGAGGTGGACGGCGCCAGCAACAGGATCCAGGGCATTCCGACCGTGCCGTTCGGCGCGCTCGGCGCCTATGAATGGGTCGAGTTCGCCTGGATGGACGCCTGAGCCCGGCCTTGCAGCCGTCCGCATGAAGCGGGCCCGCGCGGTCTCGGCCGCGCGGGCCGCGCGCTCCCGCCGCTTCCCGGACGGCGCATGGCGGCCCGGTTTGGACCGTCCGTGACATGGCGCTCCTGAACGCGATCTTGCGCCGCACCGCGCTCGGCGTGGCGACCCTGTTCGTCGTCTCGGTGCTGATCTTCATCGGCACCAGCATCCTGCCGGGCGATGTGGCCAACATCATTCTCGGCCAGATGGCGACGCCGGAATCGCTCGCGGCGCTGCGCGCCAAGCTCGGCCTGGATGAGCCGGCGCATATTCGCTACTTCATCTGGCTCGGCGACCTGCTCTCCGGCGATCTCGGCTTCTCCAAGGCGGGCGCCGGGGCCGGCACCATCGGCACGCCGATCTCCGAAATGCTCATGCCGCGCCTGGTCAACACGCTGCGGCTGGCCGGCGCGGTGGCGGTGGTGGCGGTGCCCTTCGCGGTCACCATCGGGCTGCTGGCCGCCATGTATCCCGGCACGCGGCTCGACCGCGCGGTCACCTTCGTCACGCTCGGCCTGATCTCGGTGCCGGAATTCCTGGTCGCCACCCTGCTGGTGCTGGTGCTGGCGGTGCAGCTGGGCTGGCTGCCCGCGACGGCCTATGTCAGCGGGCAGGAGACCGGCATGAAGCTGGTCCGCGCGCTGGCGATGCCGGCGCTCACCCTGATCATCGTGGCCTCCTCGCAGATCATGCGCATGACGCGCGCCACGGTGCTCAACGTGATGAGCTCGCCCTATATCGAGATGGCGATCCTGAAGGGCGTGCCGCGCCGGCGGATCATCCTGCGCCACGCGCTGTTCAACGCCATCGGGCCGATCGCCAATGTGATCGCGCTCAATCTCGCCTATCTGGTCAGCGGCGTGGTGATCGTCGAGACGGTCTTCGCCTATCCGGGCCTGGCGAAGCTGATGATCGACGCCGTGCAGACCCGCGACCTGCCGCTGGTGCAGGCCTGCGCGATGATCTTCTGCGCCACCTATGTGCTGCTCATTTTCGTCGCGGACATGTTGTCGATTCTTTCCAACCCGCGACTGCGGCATCCGAAATAGGGGATTCGCCCATGGCCGAGAACAAGGACAGCACCATCGGCGGAACGGCCTTCGAGGAGCTGCCGGACGCGCCGCCCCGGCGCCGGCTCCGGCTCTCCTGGAGCGGCAAGCTCGGCATCGCCGTGGTCGCCTTCTGGATGGCGATCGTGTTCGTCGGCCCGTCGGTCGCGCCCTATCACGAGGCCGACATTCTGGACGAGGCGCTGTTCATCGTGCCCGGCAGCGACAATCCCTATCCCGAGACCGACTATCAGCCGCCGAGTTCGGTCGCCTGGCTCGGCACCGACTATCTCGGCCGCGACACGCTCTCGCGCACCCTGTTCGGCGCGCGCACCACCATCGGCATTTCGCTCGCCTCGACGCTGCTCGCCTATCTGGTGGGCGTGACGCTCGGCATCGCGGCGGCGGTCGGCGGGGCGGTCATGGACACCGCGCTCAGCCGGCTCAACGACGCCATCCTGTCGATCCCGAGCATCATGCTGGCGCTGGTGGTGATCGCCGCCATCGGCAGCACCATCCCGATCCTGATCGTGCTGACCGGCCTCATCTACGCCGCGACCGTCTTCCGCATCGCGCGCTCGCTCGGGCTGGATGTGAAGGTCAGCGATTTCGTCGAGGCGGCGCGGGTGCGCGGCGAGGGCCTCTGGTGGATCGTCAGCCGCGAAATCCTGCCCAATGTCGCCATGCCGATGGCGACCGATTTCGGGCTGCGCTTCGTCTATGTGATCCTGTTCATCTCCAGCCTGAGCTTTCTCGGCCTCGGCGTGCAGCCGCCCCAGTCCGACTGGGGCAGCATGGTGCGCGAAAATCTCTCCGGGCTTCCCTATGGCGCCGTCGCGCCGCTGGTGCCGGCGCTCGCCATCGCGACGCTGACCATCGCGATCAATCTGATCGTGGACGATGTCTCGGCCCATGCCGGCGGGCGGCTGGCGAAGAGGATGATCTGATGACCGCGCTTCTCGAAGTCGATGACCTCCGGATCGACGCCCGCAAGGACGATGGCGGCCTCGCGCCCATCGTGAAGGGGGTAAGCTTCGGCATCGGGCGCGGCGAGGTGGTGGCGCTGATCGGCGAGTCCGGCTCCGGCAAGACCACCATCGCGCTCTCCGCGCTCGGCTATTCCAAGCCCGGGCTGGAGTTCACCGGCGGCGAGGTGCGCCTCGACGGCCGGGATGTGCTCGCCATGCCGCCGGACGAGAAGCGCGACATGCGCGGCCAGCGCGTCGCCTATCTGGCGCAGAGCGCGGCCGCCACCTTCAATCCGGCGCTCACCATCGGCGAGCAGGTGACCGAATCGCCCATCCTCCACGGGCAGATGAGCCGCGAGCAGGCGGAGGAGCGGGCCGAGGAGCTCTACCGGGCGCTGGAGCTGCCCGATCCGGACCGCCTCGGCAAGCGCTATCCCCACCAGGTGTCCGGCGGGCAGTTGCAGCGGCTGATGGCGGCCATGGCGCTTTGCGGCCGGCCCGACCTGCTGATCCTGGACGAGCCGACCACCGCGCTCGACGTCACCACCCAGATCGAGGTGCTCAAGGCGTTCAAGTCCGTCATTCAGCGCGAGGGCGCGGCCGCGCTCTATGTGACGCACGACCTCTCCGTCGTCGCGCAGATCGCGGACCGCATCGTCGTGCTCTATGCGGGCGACATTCTGGAGCAGGGCGACGCCGACCAGGTCATCAACCGGCCCGCGCACGACTATACGCGCCGGCTGATGGCGGCGGTGCGCCCGCCTCCGGCCGCCGGCCAGGGCGATGCGGCGCTTGCGGAGCATCTGCGCGAAAGCCCCGCGCTCGAGGTGCGCAATGTGAGCGCCGGCTACGGCCGCCGCGCGGACGGCTCGGCGGCGGTCAAGGTGCTGCGCGATGTCAATCTGACCGTCGAGCGGGGGCACACGGTCGGCATCATCGGCGAGTCCGGCTGCGGCAAATCCACCCTGGCGCGGGTCATGTCCGGCCTGCTGCCTGCGACCGACGGCGACATATGCCTGGACGGCGAGACGCTCCGGCCCGGCCTCCGGCAGCGGGCGCGCAGCGAGCTGCAGAAAATCCAGTTCGTGTTCCAGATGGCGGATGTGGCGCTCAATCCGCGCCAGCGCATCGGCGGCATTCTCGGCCGGCCGCTGGAATTCTATTTCGGCCTCCGGGGCAGGGAGAAGCGCCGGCGCGTCGGCGAGCTTTTGCAAATGGTGGAGCTGCCGCCGGAGTTCGCCGCGCGCTATCCCGAGGAGCTTTCCGGCGGGCAGAAGCAGCGGGTCAATCTGGCGCGCGCGCTTGCCGCTGCGCCCGAAGTGCTGCTCTGCGACGAGGTGATCTCCGCGCTCGACACCATCGTCGGCGCCAATGTCATCGAACTGCTCAAGCGGCTGCGGCGGCAGAGCGGCGTCTCCTTCGTCTTCATCAGCCACGACCTTTCGACGGTCGCCTCCTTCGCCGACGATATCGTCGTGCTCTATGCCGGGCGGGTGGTGGAGCAGGGGCCGACCGACCGGGTGCTCTCGCCGCCCTACCACCCCTACACCCGGCTGCTGATCGCCTCCGTGCCGGAGCTGCGCATCGGCTGGCTGGAAGAGACGATGAAGACGCGGGAGGCGGAAGCCGGCATCGACCGGGTGGTCACCATGACCGACCGGGGCTGCCCGTTCTTCGACCGCTGCCCGATCGCCATCGAGGGCGTGTGCGACCGCGAAACGCCGCCGGTGCGCAATCTCGGCGGCCGGCACGCCATCGAGTGCCACCGGGCCGAGGCGGAATTTCCGCGCGGCGCGATCAAATAGGCGTCACGCTCCGGGATCGGGCCTGCGCCGGGCCAGCAGGCGCCCGAGCTCCGCCGGCCGGACCGCGCCGAGGCCAAGCGCCGCGACCGCGAAGACCGCCATGCCTCCGCCGCAGAGCGCCGCCAGCGCGGCGATGCGCGCGCCCTCGCCGCCCGCGAGCCAGGGGCCGGCGACCTCCAGGCCGACCGCCAGCGCCGCCGCCATCGACCCCGCCGCCAGCAGGGCGCGCGGCAGGCGCGCGCCGAGCCGGGCGTCCGCGCCCCAGAGGCCGCGCCGCCAGAGCGCCCGGCAGAGCAGCGCGGCGTTCGCCCAGGCGGCGACGCTGGTGGCGAGCGCGATGCCGACATGCCCCAGAGGACGGAAGAGCGCGAGGCTGAGCGCCGTGTTGAGCGCCACCGCGACCACGGTGAATCGGAGCGGCGTCTGCATGTCCTCCTCTGCGAAGAAGCGCGGCTGCAACACCCGCACCAGCACGAAAGCCGGCAGGCCGGCGGCGAAGGCGGCGATCGCGCCGGCGGTGGCGCGCGTGTCGGCCGGCGTGAAGGCGCCGCGCTCGAACAAGACGCCGGCGACGGCCTCCGGCATGACCAGCAGGGCGGCCGTCGCCGGCAGCGCCAGCAGCATGGCGATTTCGATGGCGCGGTTGAGTTCGTTGCGCGCGCCAGCCTCGTCACCGGCGCCGAGCGAGCGGGCGAGGCGCGGCAGCAGCGCCGTGCCGAGCGCGATGCCGACCACGCCGAGCGGCAGCTGATAGATGCGGTCGGCGTAGTGCAGCCAGGCGACCGCGCCCGCCGGCAGCAGCGAGGCGATCATGGTGCCGATCAACAGGTTGATCTGCAGCGCTCCGGCGGAGAGCATCCCCGGCAGCATCAGCCCCAGCAGCCGGCGCAGATCGCGGGTGATCCGGGGCCGGCGGAGGCGGAGCCGCAAGCCCGCCCGGCGCATGTCGAAGAGCACCAGCGCCAGCTGCGCGAAGCCGGCGAGGCAGACTCCCACCGCGAGCGCCAGCCCCGGCGCGCCGGTCCATCCCGCCGCCAGCGCCAGCGCCCCGATGAGGATGACATTCAGCAGGATGGGCGCGGCCGAGGGGATGGCGAAGCGGTAGAAGGCGTTGAGAATGCCGGCGAAGAAGGCCAGCAGCGCCATGCAGATGAGATAGGGGAAGGTGAGGCGCGAGAACAGCACCGCCGGGGCGAAGCGCTCCGGCTGGTCCAGGAAGCCCGGCGCCAGCACCGCCACCAGCAGCGGCATGAAAGCCTCGGCCAGGATGGTGAACACCAGGAGCGTCGCGAACAGCGCCGCGAACGCCTCTTCGGCAAACGCCATCGCGGCCTCGCGGCCGTCGCGTTGCAGACGCCCGGAAAACAGCGGCACGAAGGCGGCGGCGAACGCGCCCTCGGCGAACAGGCGGCGAAACAGGTTGGGCAGCCGAAAGGCGACCAGAAAGGCGTCGGCCACCGGCCCCGCGCCCAGGAGCGCGGCGAACAAGAGGTCGCGGACGAAGCCCAGCACCCGGCTCGCCATGGTGAAGCCGCCGACCGTGGCGGCGGCGCGGAGCAGCGCCATCCGGCCCTCAGCCGGTCTCGCCCGCAACCGCGTGGAGCAGCCTCTCGCGCACGCGGGCGAGCTTGCCGTCATGGACGACCTTCAGCCCGAACACATCCTTGACGTAGAAGACGTCCACCACGCGCTCGCCATAGGTGGCGATGCGCGCCGTGGCGATCCTGAGGCTGAGCTCGAACAGGGCCCGGGTCACGTCGAACAGGAAGCCCGGCCGGTCGCGGCCGTTGACCTCGATGACGGTGTGGGCGGCCGAGGCGCTGTTGTCGATCAGCACCCGCGGCGCCACGGTGAACACGTCGGTGCGCGACGGCCAGGCCGGGCGGCGCCGCGCCTCCCGGCCGAGATCGAGTTCGCCGGCGAGCGCGGCGCGCACCCGGCGCTCCAGCGCCTCCAGGCGGCGCCTGTCGGTCACCGCCCGGCGTTCCGCGTCCTGCACCTGGAAGGTGTCGATGGCGACGCCGTTGGCGAAGGTGAACACCCGCGCCTCGACGACGCCGACGCCGGCGGCCGCCAGCGCGCCGGCGAAGCGCGAGAACAGCCCCGGATGGTCGCCCGCGCAGAACACCACCTCGGTGACCTCGCGCCCGCGATCGACGCGCGCCTCGACCTGCAGCGCGGCGGGATCGGCCTCGACCTTGCGGATCATCCCGGCATGGCGGGCGAGCGTTTCGCGGTCGTCCGAGGCGAGCCAGTAGCCCGCTGGCGCGGCCTCGGCGAGCGCCGCGAACGCCTCGTCGGACCAGTCGGCGAGCGCGGCGCGCAACGCCTGCTGCGCCGCGCGCACCCGCTCGCTCGCCGCCAGGCGGGCGTCGCCGCCGCCGAGCCGCTCGTCGGTCTTGTAGTAGAGCTCGCGCAGGAGCGCCGCCTTCCAGGCGTTCCAGACATTGGGGCCGACGGCGCGGATGTCGGCGACGGTGAGCACCAGCAGCAGCCGCAGCCGCTCCGGAGACTGCACCAGGTCGGCGAAGTCGGAGATGGCGCGCGGGTCGTTCAGGTCGAGCTTGAAGGCCGCGTCGCTCATGGCGAGATGGTGGCGCACCAGCCAGGCGACGGTCTCGGTCTCCTCTTCGCTGAGGCCCAGCTCCGGACCGAGCCGGAGCGCGTCCTCCGCGCCCAGGATCGAGTGGTCGCCGCCGCGCCCCTTGGCGAGATCGTGCATGAACAGCGCCAGATAGAGCGCGCGGCGGGACTGCACCTTGTGGACCACTTCCGAGGCGACCGGCGCCTCCTCGCGGAGTTCGCCCCGCTCGATGCGATGCAGGATGCCGATCGCCCGGATGGTGTGCTCATCGACCGTATAGGTGTGATACATGTCATATTGCATCTGCGCCACGACGCGCCCGAACACCGGGATCAGCCGGCCCAGCAGCCCGGCCTCGTTCATCCGCCTGAGCGCGCTGTCGGGCGCCTTCGGCGACGTGAGCATGTCGAGAAAGAGCGCCGCCGCCTCCGGCCGGCGGTGGAAGCCGGGCGCGATGCGGTTCAGATTGCGCGTCACCTGGCGGAGCGCCGCCGGGTGGATGTCGAGCTCGAGGCGCTGCGCCTCGTGGAAGAGCCGCAGCATGGCCACGGGGTCCTCGGCGAAGGCCTCGCTCTGCGTGAGGGTCAGCCAGCCGCGCTCGGCCGCGAAGGCGCCGGCCAGCGGGCGGTCGCGCCCCAGCAGGCCGGAGAGCGAGAACAGCGGGCGGCGGCGGTGCTCGTCCTCCAGGGTCGCGCAGAAGATGCGCGTCAGGTCCCCCACCTTCTTCGCCACCAGATAGTAATGCTTCATGAAGCGCTCGACCGGGCGCGCCCCGGCGCGCGGTCGGTAGCCGAGCCGGTCGGCGATCTCCTTCTGGTGGTCGAAGGTGAGGCGCTCCTCGGCGCGCCCCGCCAGATAGTGCAGATGGCAGCGCACGGTGGAGAGGAAGCGCTCCGCCTTGACGAAGGCGGCGAGTTCGGCGGGCGCGAACAGCTCGCCGCCCGCAAGCTCCCCGATCTCATCGACCCGGTAGAGATATTTCGCGATCCAGAAGAGCGTGTGCAGGTCGCGGAGGCCGCCCTTGCCCTCCTTGACGTTCGGCTCCACCACATAGCGGCTGTCGCCGAAGCGCAGATGGCGCGCGTCGCGCTCGGCGAGCTTGCGCTCGACATATTCCGGGCCGGTCTTGCGCACCAGCTCCGCGCCGAAGCGGCTGCGGAACTCGTCATAGAGCGCGCGCTCACCCCACAGGAAGCGCGTCTCGAGCAGGCTGGTGCAGATGGTGGTGTCCTGCCGGGCGAGGCGCAGGCACTCCTCGACCGAGCGCGTGGCGTGGCCGACCTTGAGGCCGGTGTCCCAGAGCAGCAGCAGCACATATTCGACGATCTGCTCGACCCGGGGCGTGACCTTCCACGGCACCAGAAACAGGAGGTCGAGATCGGAAAAAGGGGCGAGATTGCCGCGCCCGTAGCCGCCCTGGGCGACAAGCGCGAAGCGGTCTCCGGTGGTCGGGTTGGCGGCCGGGAAGACCGCCCCGGCGGCGAGGTCGAACAGCGCGCGCGCCACCCCGTCCATGGCCGAGGCGAGGCCGCGCATGGCGAGATGGGCCGGCTGCCCGGCCTCGAACTCGGCGCGCACCGACTGGCGCAGCTCCGCCACGCCCTCCTTCAGCTCCGCCAGCACCGCCGCCCGCCGGAAGTCGGACCCCGACGCGAGCGCCTGCAGCCGGGCCACGGTCCGCGCCGTCTGCCGGTCGGTCTCCCCGGCCCGGTCCGGGCTGGCCTGGTCCACCCTGCTTGCCTCCGCTTGAGCGTCGGGGGACCATGGGCGGCGCGCCCCGGCCCGTCAAGACGGGCTGCGGCGGCGGCGACGGTCGAGGGAGACAGGGCGATGGGCGCGGGCATTCTGGCGGTCTGGACGGACTGCGCGGCGGCGGACGAGGCGGACTTCAACGAATGGTACAACCGCGAGCATCTGCCGGAGCGCGTCGGCGTGCCGGGCTTCCTCTCGGGCGTGCGCTATCGGGCGGTGGCGGCCGACCGGGGCTATTTCACCTGGTATCGGGTGCGGGAGGTCGGCGTGCTGGCCTCCGCCGCCTATCGCGCGCGGCTCGACGACCCGACCGACTGGACCCGGCGGACGATGCCGGCCTTCCGGCGGACGATCCGTTCGGCCATGACGGTGGAGGCCGAGGCCGGCGAGGCGTCCATCGGCGCCTGGGCGGCGGTGCTGCGCGCGGGCGACGGGCTGGGCGCGGTCGATCTGGCGGGCCTCGCCGGCGCGGAGGCCGCGCTCGGCGCCATGCGCTGGCGCCTCGACGCGGCGGCGTCCGGCAACCCCTCGGTGGAGGCGGCGATACGGGGGCCGGACGAGCGGGCCGCCTGCGCCGTGCTGGTGCAGACGACGACCGAGGAGGCCGCCCGGCGCGCGGCGGCGGCGCTGGAGGGCCACGGCGAGGTCGGCGTCTATGCGCTCATGGCGGTGCTGACCGACGGGGCGCTGCAGCGGGCCGCCGAGCGCGGCTGAGCGCGTCCGGTCAGGGCGCGTCGCCGCCCGCCGGCGTCCGGGCGCGCAAATGGCGGGCCAGCGCGCCGGCCAGCAGCAGGCTGCAGACCGAGAGCGCGGCCATGAACCAGAACGCCCCGCCGGCGAACGCCTCGTAGAGCCAGCCCGAGACCGGCAGCATCAGCCCGGTCATGCCGGCCATGGCGGAGGAATAGAGGCCCTGGGCCGTCGCCGAGATTTCGGGCGCGATATGGCGCTGCAGAAAGGTCATGCCGCCGAGATATGTTGCGCCGAAGGTCAGCCCGTGCAGCATCTGGATCGGCGCCAGCAGCCAGAGGTCGGTGACCAGCGCCGTCCCGGCCCAGCGCATGAGCGCGGCCGAGGCGCCGAGCGCGATCAGGCCGGCAATGCCGAGGCGGCGCACGATGCGGTTGCCGAGCGCGAACAGCGCCACCTCGGCGATGGTGCCCGCCGCCCAGAGCGGCCCGGTGATCTCCTTGCCATGGCCGGCGGCCTCCCAGTGGATGGTGCCGAAGCCCAGCAGCACGGCGTGGCTCGCCATGTTGCAGCCGACCGCGAGCGCGCAGAGCAGGAAGCCCCGGTCCCGCAGCAGCCGGTGCAGCGCCCCGGCGGAGGAGCGCCGGGCCGCCGGCCGCGCGTCGGGCAGGAACGCCGTGGCCGCCGCGATCAGCGCCAGCGCGCCGATGACCGCCATCATGATCGCGCTGTCGTCATGTCCGGCGAGCAGCCAGCCTCCGGCCCAGGACACCAGGATGAAGGCGATGGACCCCCAGACCCGGAGCCGCCCATAGTCCAGCTGCCGGGCCCTTGCCGTCAGCAGCGCGATATTGTCCGCCAGCGGCAGCACGGGCCCGTGGGCGAACGCGAACAGCAGCACCACCGCCAGCACCGGCCAGAAGCCGTGCGCCAGCGGAAAGCAGGCGGCGGCCAGCAGGGCGGCCGACGCGAAGCAGAGCGCAAAGCGCTTCCGCTCGCCCCGCCAGTCGGCAAGGCGCATGACCGCCGGATTGACCCCGACCCGCAGCCAGACGCCGGCGGCGATCGCCCAGCCGATCTGGGAGGCGTCCAGCCCGCGCGACTCCAGCCAGAGGGGAAAAAACGGCTGATAGACGCCGACCATGGCGAAAAAGGCGGTATAAAACAGCGAAATGCGCAGCCCCGGACGCCAGATGTCCGGGACGTGGACATGCGGGGCGATCATGCCGGCCGACTCCGTCGGGAGCGGGCGTCGGCGGGAGGTCGGAGGGGGGTCATGACCGACTGGCGGGACGAGATCTTCGAGGTGCTGAAGGCGGCCGGAATGGCGCAGATCGCCTATGTGCCGGACGCCGGCCACAGCCGGCTGATCGAGCGGGCGATCGAAGACAACGACCTGCGCGCGGTCTCGCTCACCACCGAGGAGGAGGGCGTGGCGTTGCTGGCCGGGGCCTGGCTCGGCGGCCAGAAGGGCGCGCTGCTGATGCAGTCCTCCGGCGTCGGCAATTGCGTCAACATGCTCTCCCTGGCGCGGACCTGCGCCTTCCCGCTCGTCATGCTGGTGACCATGCGCGGCGAATGGGGCGAGTTCAATAGCTGGCAGGTGCCGATGGGACGCACGGCCGAGGCGCATCTCGAACTCGCGGGCGCGGTCTGTTATCGCTGCGAGCGGGCCGAGGATGTGCGCGAGACCGTCGAGACCGCCTGTCGTTTCGCCTGGTACGCCAACGCCATGGTGGCGGTGCTGCTCGGCCAGCGGCTGATCGGCGCCAAGCTGTTCGAGGACCCGGCTTCATGCTGAAGCGCCGCGAGGTCGTGCGCCGGCTGCTGGCGGACCGGGGCGAGATGCTGGTCGTCGCCGGCCTCGGCCAGGCCTGCTACGACTGCTTCGCGGCCGGCGACGATCCGCGCACCTTCTATCTCTGGGGCGCCATGGGCGGCGCGCTGCCGATGGGGCTCGGGCTCGCGATCGCGCAGCCGGACCGGCGCGTGCTGGTGGTCACCGGCGATGGCGACGCGCTGATGAGCGCCGGCGCCTTCGCCACGCTCGGGGCCGAGGCGCCGGCCAATCTGGGCGTGTGCGTGCTCGACAATGAGCGCTATGGCGAGACCGGCGGCCAGGTGACGCATACCGCGCGCGGGGCCGATCTGGCGGCCTTCGCCGCCGCCGGCGGGGTGCGCGCGACGCTTGCCGTGCGCGGCGAGGCGGAGCTGGAGGCGGCGATCCGGGCGCTGCGCAGCGGCGAGGGGCCGGTGGTCGCCGTGGTCAAGGTCGCGCCGGAAGGCGAGGCCGGCGCGCTGCCGCCCGGCGACGGGCCGCATCTGAAGCGCCGCTTCCGGGCGGCGGCGCTCGGCGTCGAGGACCGGTAGGGGGCGCGGCGATGGCAGGTCTGCCGGCGGAGTTCCATCCGGCGCTCGGGCGCGATGCGCGGCGCGCGGCCGGGCTGGTGCGCGAGGCCGACCGCGCGGTCTCCGCCGTCTGGCTCTCGCTGGTCGGCGGGCTGGCGCTGGCCTTCCTGCTGCTGTTCCAGTCTGCGGGCCTGGCGGCGACGATGGTCTGGGCCAACGCCGCCGGTCTCGGGCTCTGCGCCTTGCGCGGCTTCGGGCGCTATCTCGGCTGCACGCTGGGCGCGCGGCGCATCGCGGCCGACTGGCGCCCGCGCGGCGTCGTCTTCCTGCCCGGCGGAGACGGGCTTGTCGAATATGAGGACACGGTGCACGATCCGGCCTCGCGCGAGGATGCGCGCTGAAGGGGAGGGGACGATGGGCAGGCTCGACGGCAAGGTGGCGCTGATTACCGGCGCGTCCGGCGGCATCGGCGCGGCGGCGGCGCGGCTGTTCGCCGCCGAGGGCGCGAAGCTGATGCTGGTCGATCTGGAGGAGGCGCCGCTGGCGGCTCTCGCCGAGGAAACCGGCGCGGTCTGGCGGACGGCGGACGTAACGGAGCCCGAAGCCAACGAGGCCATGGCGGCCGCGGCCGCCGAGCGCTTCGGCGGCGTCGATATCGGGTTGCTGAACGCCGGCATCGAGGGCGCCTGGCAGCCGATCGGCGACTATCCGGTGGAGACCTTCGACCGGGTGATGGCCGTCAACACCCGCGCCGTCTGGCTCGGCCTGAAGGCGCTGATGCCGCATCTGGAGCGCCGCGGCGGCGGCTCGCTGGTGCTCACCTCATCGACGGCGGGCATCCGCGCGGTGCCCAACATGTCGGCCTACACCGCCTCCAAACATGCGGTGATCGGCCTGATGCGCTCGGCGGCCATCGAGGGCGCGGCCTCCAATATCCGCGTCAACACGGTCAATCCCTCGCCGATCGACACGCGGATGCTGCGCGCCCTGGAGGTCATGCACGGGCTGGACGGCTCGGGCAGCAACCAGCCGCTCGCCGGCGCCACGCCGCTGCGGCGCTACGGAGAGCCGGAGGAAGTCGCCCGCCTGATGCTCTTCCTCGCCAGCGACGAAGCCAGCTTCTGCACCGGCGGCGTCTATATGGTCGATGGCGGCGTCTCCGCCGGCCGCTTGTGAGGCGGCGGGCGGGATACGTCATCGTCTCGCCAGGAGACTCAGGAAGTTCCTCGGCGTCAGCACGGGAATGCCGCGAAACGGGGACATGGCCAGGAGATCGCGGTCCCCTGTCACCAGGCAGTCGGCTTCTCCTGTAAGCGCTGTCTCAAGCAGCTTGTCGTCATCCGGGTCGCGACAGCCGAGCTTTGCGCCGGCGATCGGGACCCATTCGCAGACCGCTTCCAGCTGCGCCAGATAGATCGTCCGGGTTTCCCGGCTCGCATAGCGATCGAACTTTCGACGCCGAAGCCGGTCTTGCAGCTCGGCGAACGTCTCATTGGAGAACAGCAGCAAGCCATTCGCCGACCGTACCGCGTCGAGACATGCGCGCGGCGTCCCGTCCCGGCGCAGGGCCGCGCTGATCAGGACATTGGTGTCGGCGACGACACGCTCAGCTTTCATCCGCCAGAAGCGCGTCGAGTCCGGCCTCGGTCAGGCCGTTTGCGGAAGCTTCGTCGCTCATGGCGTCCATTGTCGTCGCCACGCGCTCCCAGGCGGCGCCGCGAAGGCGATCATACTGTTCCATCGACATCATCACGCCGACCGCCCGCCCCTTCTTCGTGACGCGCACGGGCGAGTGCTGCGCGGCGTCGAGCAGGCGGCCGAAGCGGTTCCTGGCATCCCTGGCGGCGATCTGCTTCATGAGCGCCATAATCGTCCCGATTGCCGCCGGCTGCAACAGGCGCGCGCTCGACCATGCCGCAACGGGCAGTGTCAAAAATACGGCCATTGCTTAAAATTTAGCCAATTGCGGCCTCCGGGAGTGGTGATTCTGCGGCGTTGGCCGGTTGGCGGTTTTGGCATGGGGCTTGCGTGCTATCGGCCGGGGAGGACCCGGATGAAGTCGCAGTGCAGCGCCGGCCTGGCGTCCGACCGCGCGCTCCAGCGCGGGCGCGGCGCCGTGCGTTTGCGTTTCGAGGCGCGGGGGGCGGCGACCCGGCTGGTCGAGCGCCATGCGCGCGCGCCGCTCCGGGTGTTGACGCCGCGCCCCTCGGGCGGCGCGCCGGAGGCCGTGATCGCCAATCTGGCGGGCGGCATGGCCGGCGGAGACCGCTACCATGTGCAGGCCGAGGCCGGCCCCGGCGCAGAGGCGCTGCTGTCGGGCCAGGCGGCGGAGAAGGTCTATCGGGCGATCGACAGGCCGGCCGTCTGGCGCACCCGGCTCAGCCTCGGGCCGGGCGCGGCGCTGGAGTGGCTGCCGCAGGAGACCATCCTGTTCGACGGCGCCCGGCTGGAGCGGCGGACCGGCGTGGACCTCGCGCCCGACGCGCGGCTGCTGGCGGTCGAGACGCTGGTGTTCGGACGCGCCGCGCATGGCGAGCGGATGCGCGCGGGCGGCCTCGCCGACCGCTGGCGCATCGACCGAGGCGGCCGGCCGGTCTGGCGCGACGCGCTTTGCATCGACGGCGATTTCGAGGCGGCGTTCGCGGCCGAGGCCGGCCTTCGCGGCGCGCGCGTTTCGGCGATGCTCCTCTATGCCGCGCCCGACGCCGAGGCGCTGCTGGCGGAACTCCGCCGTCTGCTGGCCGCGATGACCGCCTTTGCCGGCGCGACGGCGCTTCGCGGGCTGCTGCTGGCGCGCTTCCTGGCGCCCGAGGGCGGCGCGTTCAAGCGCGAACTGGCCGCCTTGCTGGGCGCGTTTCGCGCCATGGCGCTCGGCCGCCCGGCGGCGCCGCCGCGCGTCTGGCTCTGCTGAAAGGGAGGATTTGAGCCCGATGCGTCTCACACCCCGCGAGAAAGACAAGCTGCTGGTCGCCATGGCGGCGATGGTGGCGCGCCGCCGGCTGGAGCGCGGCGTGCCGCTCAACCACCCGGAAGCGGTGGCGCTGATCGCCGATTTCGTCGTCGAGGGCGCGCGCGACGGGCGGCGCGTTGCGGAGCTGATGGAGGCCGGCGCCCATGTCGTCTCGCGCGGTCAGGTGATGGAGGGCGTGGCGGAGATGATTCACGACGTGCAGGTCGAGGCGACCTTCCCCGACGGGGTGAAGCTGGTCACCGTTCACGACCCGATCCGATGACGGGAGCCAGGCGATGATTCCGGGCGAAATCCTGCCGGCCGAGGGCGACATCCTTCTTAACCGGGGCCTCGAAACGGTGGAGGTCGAGGTCTCCAACAGCGGCGACCGGCCGGTGCAGGTCGGCAGCCATTTCCATTTTTTCGAGGTCAACCCGGCGCTGCTGTTCGACCGGGCGCGCGCCTATGGGCGGCGGCTGGACATTCCGGCCGGCTCGGCGGTGCGTTTCGAGCCGGGCCAGACGCGCCGCGTGGCGCTCGCGCCCTATCGCGGCGCCCGGCGGGCGGTCGGCTTCAACGCGCGCGTCATGGGCGCGCTCGACCGGGAGAGTTGAGATGGCGCACACCATGTCGCGCTCCGCCTATGCGGACATGTTCGGCCCGACGACCGGCGACCGGGTGCGGCTCGCCGACACCGAGCTTTTCATCGAGGTCGAGCGCGATTTCACCAGCTATGGCGAGGAGGTGAAGTTCGGCGGCGGCAAGGTGATCCGCGACGGCATGGGCCAGTCCCAGGCGACGCGCGCCGAGGGCGCGGCCGACACCGTTATCACCAATGCGCTGATCCTCGACCATTGGGGCGTCGTCAAGGCCGATATCGGCATTCGCGACGGACGCATCCAGGCGGTCGGCAAGGCGGGCAACCCCGACATCCAGGATGGCGTCGAGATCGTCATCGGCCCCGGCACCGAGATTATCGCCGGCGAGGGCCGGATCGTCACCGCCGGCGGCTTCGACTGCCATATCCACTTCATCTGCCCGCAGCAGATCGAGGAGGCGCTTGCGGCGGGCTTCACCACCATGCTGGGCGGCGGCACCGGGCCGGCGACCGGCACCAACGCCACCACCTGCACGCCCGGACCCTGGCATCTGGCGCGGATGATCGAGGCCGCCGACGGCTTCGCGATGAATCTGGGCTTCGCCGGCAAGGGCAACGCCAGCCACCCGGCGGCGCTGGAGGAGCAGGTGCGCGCCGGGGCGTGCGCGCTCAAGCTGCATGAGGACTGGGGCACGACGCCGGCCGCCATCGACAGCTGCCTCTCCGTCGCCGACGCCATGGATGTGCAGGCGATGATCCACACCGACACGCTCAACGAATCCGGCTTCGTCGAGCACACCATCGCCGCGCTCCGGGGCCGCACCATCCACGCCTTCCACACCGAAGGCGCCGGCGGCGGCCATGCGCCGGACATCATCAAGGTCTGCGGGCTGGCCAATGTGCTGCCCTCCTCGACCAACCCGACCCGGCCTTACACGGTCAACACCGTCGATGAGCATCTCGACATGCTCATGGTCTGCCATCATCTCGATCCGCGCATCCCGGAAGATGTGGCCTTCGCCGAGAGCCGCATCCGCCGGGAGACCATCGCGGCCGAGGACATCCTGCACGATATGGGCGCGTTCTCGATCGTCGCGTCGGACAGCCAGGCCATGGGCCGGGTCGGCGAGGTGGCGATCCGCACCTGGCAGACGGCCGACAAGATGAAGCGCCAGTTCGGCCGGCTGGAGGGCGAGCGCGGCGACAACGATAATCTGCGCGCCCGGCGCTACATCGCCAAATACACCGTCAACCCCGCCATCGCGCATGGCATGGCGGACCATATCGGGTCCGTCGAGGCCGGCAAGCTCGCCGATCTGGCGCTCTGGCGGCCGGCCTTTTTCGGCGTCAAGCCGGACCTGGTGCTGAAGGGCGGCATGATCGCGGGCGCGATGATGGGCGATCCGAACGCCTCGATCCCGACGCCGCAGCCCGAGCATTTCCGGCCGATGTTCGGGGCTTTCGGCCGCGCCCGCGCCGCGACCTCGATGACCTTCGTGAGCGAGGCGGGGCTGGCGGCCGGCCTCGACACCGCCCGGCCGCTGGCGGCGGTGCGCGGCACGCGGACGGTCGGCAAGGCCGACATGGTGCTGAACGCCCTGACGCCGGATATCGAGGTGGATCCCGAGACCTATGAGGTGCGCGCCGACGGAGCGCTGCTGACCTGCGAGCCGGCGGAGGTGCTGGCCATGGCGCAGCGCTATTTCCTGTTCTAGGCCCATGCGCCGCGCAAGCGAACATCGCCCGGCGGGGCGCTGGCCGGCGGCGGAGGCGGAAGCGGCGGTCGCGCTCGCCTTCGACGACCGCCACCGACGGCGGCTGCGGCTGGAGACGACCGCCGGCGAGGCCCTGCTGCTCGATCTGGCGGAAGCCGTCGCGATGGCCGATGGCGACGGTCTTCGCTGCGAGGATGGCGGCTGGGTCCGGGTGCGGGCGAAGCCGGAGCCGGTGCTCTGCGTCGCCGCCGGCTCTCCGGACGCGCTGGCGCGGCTCGCCTGGCATCTCGGCAACCGGCACACGCCCGCCGAGATCCGCGCCGGGTCCATCCTGATCCGCCCGGATGCCGTGCTGGCGCGCATGTTGCGAGGGCTCGGGGCCGAGGTGAGCGAGGCGCTGGCGCCGTTCCAGCCGGAAGGCGGGGCCTACGCCGCCGGCCATCGCCATCATGGCCACCATGCGGAAGACGGCGGATGATCGCCCCCGGCGACCTGCTGCGGCTTCAGGCCTGGTTCTCGCCGGCCTTCCCGGTCGGCGGCTTCGCCTACAGCCACGGCCTGGAGGCGGCCATCGACGCCGGCGTGGCGCGCGATGCGGCCGGCCTCGCCGACTGGACGCGCTGGCTGTTGACGCAGGGCGCGGGGCGGATCGACGGCGCCTTCTTCGCGGCGGCGCATCGCGCCGCGCCGGATGCGGGCGCGGCGGCGGCGCTGGCCGCCGAGGCGCGCGCCTGGAGCGCGACGGCGGAGTTCGCGCTGGAAGCGGAGCGGCAGGGCGAGGCCTTTCTCGCCACGCTCTCCGCCGCCTGGCCGCATCCGGCGCTCGACGCCTTCGCCGCCCGCCTGGAGGACCGCCCGCCGCTCCCGGTCGCGGCCGGGTTCGCCTCGGCGGCGCACGGGCTTGGCCTGCAGGCGGCGCTCGGGGCCTATCTGCACGCCTTCGCCGCCATGATCGTCTCGGCCGGCGTCCGCCTGGTCCCGCTCGGCCAGACCGACGGCCAGCGGATCGTGGCCCTGCTGGAGCCGGCCGTGCTGGCCGCCGCCGCTGCGGCCGCCGCAACCCGGCGCCCCGGCGCCGCCGCGCCGGCGGCCGACATCCATTCCATGCGCCACGAAACCCTGTATGCGAGGATATTCCGCTCATGACCCGCACTTCGCCCCATGGACCGCTGCGCGTCGGCATCGGCGGGCCGGTCGGCTCCGGCAAGACGGCCCTTGCGGAAGCGCTCTGCAAGGCGCTGCGCGACCGCCACGACCTGTTCGTCATCACCAACGACATCTACACGCGCGAGGACCAGCGCATTCTGACCGAGGCGGGCGCGCTCGCCCCGGAGCGCATCGAGGGCGTGGAGACCGGCGGCTGTCCGCACACCGCGATTCGCGAGGACGCCTCGATCAACCTGTCGGCGATCGCCGACATGCGCCGGCGCTTCCCCGACGCCGAACTCTGCCTGATCGAGTCGGGCGGCGACAATCTCGCCGCCACCTTCAGCCCGGAACTGGCGGACCTCACCATCTATGTCATCGACGTGGCCGCCGGGGAGAAGATTCCGCGCAAGGGCGGGCCGGGCATCACCCGCTCCGACCTGCTGGTCATCAACAAGATCGACCTGGCCCCGCTGGTCGGGGCCGATCTCGGCGTGATGCGCGCCGACACCGAGCGCATGCGCGCCGGGCGGCCCTGGACGTTCGCCAATCTGCGCACCGGCGAGGGCGTGCCCGCCATCCTCGACTTCATCGCCGAGGCCGGCGGGTTGGGGCGCTTATCGTCAGCCCGCCGCCAGGATCGGTAGCGCCTGCCGGTAGGCGGCCTCCGCCAGCGTTTCGATTTCCGCCGGGCGGCGGCTGCCGATCGGATGCTCAACCATCACGAAGGGATAGTCCGGCAGGCCCAGCATCCGGGCCATGTTGCGCGCCGTCACCTCGAAGGGTTCGGTGCAGATGACGATCGCTCGCTTGCCGAGCTGTTCGAAGCTGATGCCGTCATGCAAACTGCACGTCGAGCAGGAGCCTCAGTCGCCGAGTCCGGTGATCAGGAAGTCCGCTTCCCCGGCCGCCTCCAGCAGCGTTTCGGCCGGGGCCGGCGCGCTGGCGTTGCTCTTGGAGAAGATCGGCAGCACCCGGCAGCCGTGGCGCGCCTCGAACTGCCGGGCGGTTTCGCGCAGCATGGCGACGGCGTTGAGCTTGCCGTTCTCCAGCAGGCCGACGGTCCGGCCTTCCAGGCCGGCGAGCGCCGCCGCGCGCGCGAAGTTGCGCTCCGGTCCCGGAACGGTCGGGTCGTAGAGTTGCATGGCGGCGCGTCCTCCCCCTTGTCGTGCTGGCCTATTCGCAGTCTAGGCACACGCCGATCGGCTTCGACTGCATGATCGAGCTCCGCCCCCGGCTCCAGGACGGGATGAAGCTGGAATGGCCGCCGGCGTCGCCGCCGCCCATGAAGATCAGGATGTCTTCCGGCCCGCAGCCGCGATGCATCCGGTCGGCTTCGACCAGCGCATGGCCGCCCTCATGCTGGCGGTCATATTCGCTCTGCCGGAACTTGCCGACCGCCTTCATGCCCTCCACCGGGCGCGCGGCGTGGGCGAACAGCCACTCCTGCGTGCGGGCGCGGGTCCAGCCGGCGGCGGCCAGCACGCGCATATGCTCCGGGGCCAGCACCACTACCGACTGGCCGAGCGTGATGCAGCCGTAATTCGCCATCGTGTCGGCGACGCTGCCCAGCACCTGTTCGGGCCGGTCGCCGCCATGGTTCTCGATATTGCAGAAGCCGCCGCCGGCAAAGGCGGTGACGCTGCTCACCCCTTCCGGATAGTCCAGCTCCTCGACCAGCAGCGGCCAGGGATTGCCCCGGCTGCGCTCGGCGATGCAGAAGGAGAACTTGCCGGGATTGCCCTGGGTCGATTTGTCGGAGACGCCGGGGATCATGCGGAAGACATTCATCAGGATCAGCCGCACGGCGCGCCCGATGGTGGCGTTGGCGCGGTTGCCGGGGCCGAACAGATTGACGTCGGCGTTCATGCCGATGTCGTCCGCAACCGGGCCGCTCACGATCAGCAGCGGCGCCGAGCCGCCGGTCGAGGCGGTCGAGCCATGGAAGTTGAAGCCCGGCTCGTTCATCGCCTCGAAGGCCGCCACGACGACGGGGAAATATTCCGGCTTGCAGCCGGCCATGACCGCGTTCACGGCCGCGGCGTGCAGGGTGCATTCATAGCCGGTGGCGGGATGGGCGGCGATCGGCGTCTCCGGCGGGCGGCCCTCGAAGGCCAGCATCCGCTCGACCCGCGCCACGTCGGGCGGCACCACCGGCAGGCCGTCGGTCCAGCCCTGCTCGAAGCAATAGTCGATGGCGGCGAGCGGATCGTCGCCGATCTCATGGATGCGGTGCGAGTCGCGCGGCATGGCGTTCCGCTCCCTGCCTGGCGGATTGCCTCTCTATAGAGCATCGGCAATCATGCCGGCAACGCAACCGCCCGGATTGCCGGGGCGAGGGAGACCATCGGTGCCGAAGATCGACAAGCTGGAGATAGACCTGTTTCGCGTGCCGCTGCCGGTGGCGATGGAGGCCTCGGCGGCGGGCGTGATGACCGCCTTCGACATGGTGGCGGCGCGCGTGACGGACAGCGATGGCGCGACCGGGGCCGGCTACACGGTGCTGCATGAAGGGCAGGGCGGGCCGGTGGCGGCGATGTGCGACGGCTCCTTCCGCGCGAGCATCGTCGGGCGGGATCCGGACCGGATCGAGGCGATCTGGCGCGAGCTCTACAAGCGCCACCACTATGCCGGGCGGGGTGGGGCGACCGCCTTCGCCATGGCGGCGGTGGATGTCGCGCTCTGGGACCTGAAGGGCCGGCGGCTCGGCCAGCCGCTCTGGCGGCTCCTGGGCGGCGCGAACCCGCGCGTGCGCGCCTATGCCGGCAATATCGACCTCAACTTCCCGGTCGAGCGCCTGCTGGAGGGCGGCATGGCGAGCGTCGAGGCGGGCTTCCGCTCGGTCAAGATGCGCCTCGGGCGCCCGACGCTCGCGGAGGACATCGCGCGCGTGGAGGCGATGCGCGCGCATCTGCCGGCGGAGATCGAGCTGATGGCGGACGCCAACGAGGCCTGGCGGGTCGATCAGGCGATGCGCGCCATGACCCTTTTGCAGCCCTTCGATCTGGTGTGGCTGGAGGAGCCGATCGCGCCCGACAACACGGCCGGCTACGCGCATCTGCGCTCCCTCGGCAAGGTGCCGCTGGCGGCCGGCGAAAACCATCACACGCTGGCGGAGTTCGCGGCGCTGTTCGCCGCCGGCGGGGTGGACTTCCCGGAGCCGGACCTCACCACCTGCGGCGGAATCACGCCCTTCATGAAGGTGGCGCATCTGGCGGAGGCGCACGGTCTGCCGGTGATGAGCCATGGCGCGCACGATTTGCATGTCCACCTGCTGGCGGCCGCGCCCAACGCCGCCTATCTGGAGTGGCACGCCTTCGGCCTCGACCGCTACATGGCCGACCCGCTGACCGTCGAGGACGGCTACGCCACCGCCCCCGACCGCCCCGGCCACGGCATCGCACTGGACTGGAAAGCCCTGGCCGCGCTCCGGCCGGATTAGAGGGCGATCTTCTTCAGAAAATCGGACAGGTCACGGAAGGCGGGGGCGTCGAAATCCCAGACGCCCTGTCGCGCGCCTTCTCCGACCCGCGCCACGGGGTCCTCGCAGGCGGCGAGCCAGGCATGGGCGAAGGTCTTGTCCTCGTTCCGGGAACGGAGCGCGTCACCCGCCTTCAGGCACTCGATATAGTCCTCGACGCAGTTGCTTGCCGCCCCGCCGGCGACGGACTGGCGACAGAGGGTCTCCACCGCGCCGTCTTGCGCGCCATCCGGCAGGACGAATACGCCGACCGCCGGGGCGTTACCCGCAACTCCACCAGGCGCCTCCGGCGGCTCGTATCCGGCATGGCGAAGCGCGTCGAAAACGCTCTGAAATGCGCTGCGGGCGCTGGTGTCTGCATCGCGGATGACGCCAAGGGCGCGAAGGGGCGGGCCGGCGCGGAGGGTGATTGCTATTCCCATGAGCCGCTTGCGGAACTCGTGCTTCCCTCCCGCATCGATAATCTGGACGGCGCGCCTGCCTTCTGCGCCGACGCAGTGCTCCAGAAGCGCCCCGAACAGATTGACCTCATCGCGGCCTTCGACCAGAAGCAGGCGGTCCCGGCGGATTTCCAGACCCGGAACGCCGCCGTCGGCAGCCGCCATCAGCGGGTCTCCAGATTGAGATCGCGCGCACCCTCCAGCGCCTCGCCGGTGAAGGTCGCGACCTCCACCCGGCCTGTCTCCGCATTTCTGTAAAGCTTGTGGATCGCGAGCTCGTCCGGCGCGTCCTCGAACGCCGTCATCGCCGCCTGAATGCATTCCCCGCTATGGGTCGTGGCCACCAGTTGCACATCCCATTGCCGCATCCACACACGGGCATGCGACCAAAACTCCCCCAGCACGGAATAATGCAACCCGCTCTCCACTTCATCCGCAAAGACAGCGCCGCCCCGAGCGGAGAACAGATCAAGAAACAGGCGATATAAGCAGACGACCCCGCCTCCAAGGTTATGAAGTGGTTGACGAATTCCATCGGGCGTGACGGCGGAAAGATACGATTCGCCAGTGTCATCCATCAATATCTCCGGTTCTCGCACATCGGGGTAGACAATATCGATTGCATTAATGAAATTCTGTTTGCAGCCAATCTGGACCATATTGGAATATCTTTGGAGATATTCGTCGGACATCTCTGTTTGGCCCATTGTATTGAAGATTATACAATTGGGTCGAGAGCATGGTTCTTCATGATTCTGAAAAATGACTGATCCATGAGGCGTTGGTCGAAGTTCATGAGTTTTTTTGCGTGGAAGAGTGTCATCGATATAGCCTTCTATCCTGCCAATTACAGGCGGTAACTCAGTCGCGCTAATCTTAGATTCTCTAACCCTGAAACGTTCCGAGTTTTCTGATCTAGAGAGCGGACTAAATGATACTTTCAGAGAATGCTCTTCTCCTTTTTCTGTTCCTTTCAGCTCCAATCCATCCTTCGATAATCGCGCAACGGGGTTCAATACAGCCTTGCCTGTGCGCTGCACATGCGAATTCCACAGCAAGGACATGTTGTAGCGCCCGGTGAACAGCCACATTGCTTCCAGCACCGCTGTCTTGCCGACGCCGTTTTCGCCGGTGATGAGATTGGCGGGCGCCAGGTGGGGGAGGGACAGGCCGTCTATGCCTCTATAGCGGACGACCTCGAAGCTTTCGAGGAAGGTCATTTCCGGTCTCCCCTGCTCGCCAGGTTGCGCCGCGAGCGCCAGGCCCTCCGCAGCCTATCCTGCGGTGACGAAGCCTTCATAGCCGTTGGCGGCGATGCGGTCGCAGGTTTTCTTGTAGCGGTCCACGCCGCCGACATAGGGCATGAAGATGCGCGGCTTGCCGGGGATGTTGGCGCCCATATACCAGGAGTTGGCGAGCGGATAGAGCGTGGCGTCGGCGATGGCGTTGTTGTGCTCGACCCAGGCCTGCTCCGCCGCCCGCTCCGGCTCGATGCGCCCGAGGCCGCGCGCGCGCAGCCAGTCCAGGCAGTCCGCGATCCAGTTCACATGCTGCTCGCAGGAGAGGATCATCTGGCTCTTGACGCCGGGGCTCTGCGGACCGGTGACCATGAACAGGTTGGGGAAGCCGGCCATCATCACCCCGAGGCAGGTGCGCGGCCCGTCGGCCCACTTCTCGCCGATCGCCGCGCCCCGGTCGGTGCGGATGTCGATCTCCTTCATCGCGCCGGTCATGGCGTCGAAGCCGGTCGCGAACACGATGGCGTCCAGCGTGTAGCCGGCCTTCTCGGTGCGCAGCCCGTCGGGCGTGATTTCCCGGATCGGCGCGCTCCGCACATCCACCAGAGACACATTGTCGCGGTTGTAGGTCTCGTAATAGCCGGTGTCGAGGATCAGCCGCTTGGTGCCGATCGGGTGGTCGTCGGGGCAGAGCAGCTCGGCGGTCTCCGGGTCCTTCACAGTCTGGCGGATCTTGCGGCGCACGAATTCGGCCGCGGTCTCGTTGGCCTCGCGGTTCACCAGCAGGTCGTTGAAGGCGTAGAGGAAGCTGATCGAGCCGCCTTCCCGCCACTTGGCCTCGTAGATGCGCTCGCGCTCGGCCTCCGAGACCTCCAGCGCCGATTTCTCGGGCGGCGGATAGCCGGCGATGCCGAAGGGCGTGTCCCAGGCGGCGAGGCGGCGTTCGGCGTATTCCGCCTTGTGCCGGCGCTCCTTCTCCGGGCGCATCGGCTCGTTGCGCGCCGGCAGGCTGAAATTGGCGGTGCGCTGGAACACATGCAGATGGCGCGCCTGGCGGGCGATATGCGGGATCGACTGCACGCCGGAGGAGCCGGTGCCGATAATCCCGACGCGCAGGCCGGTGAAATCGACCCCCTCATGCGGCCAGAGGCCGGTGTGATACCAGCGCCCCCGGAAGCGCTCCAGGCCCGGATAGTCCGGCGTGCGCGGCGTCGAGAGATTGCCGGTCGCCATGATGCAGAAGGGCGCGCGCACCGCCCGGACGGCGCCCGTCCCGGCATGTTCGGCCTCCAGCGTCCACAGATCGGTCCGGCTGTCGAAATGGGCGGAGCGGATGCGGGTGTTCAGCTCGATGTCGCGGCGGAGGTCGAAGCGGTCGGCGACATGGTTCACATAGTCGAGAATGGCCGGCTGCGTGCCGTAGCGCTCCGGCCAGCGCCATTCCTGCTGCAGCGCCTCGGAGAAGGAGTAGGAATATTCGAGGCTCTCCACATCGCAGCGGCAGCCCGGATAGCGGTTCCAATACCAGGTGCCGCCCACGCCCGCCGCCGCCTCGAAGGCCCGCACGCGGTAGCCCGCCTGCCGCAGGCGGTGGATCGCATAGAGACCGCCGACGCCCGCGCCGACGATCGCAACATCGATGTCCGTCTCGCTCATGCCATGGCGCCGCGTCCGCCGGCCGTGGCGTTGCGCGACACCGGCGGACAGACCCTCCATCGATCCGAATGTGGCGCGCCCGGGAAGACTCGAACTCCCAACCTTCTGATCCGTAGTCAGACGCTCTATCCGATTGAGCTACGGGCGCCGTCAAGCGAGGCCTAATCTAGCCTCGCCGGGGCGGTCATGCAACCTCCCGGATGCGTCCGCTTGGCAAGTCATTGTCAGGAGAGGCAAACTCGCGCTAAGGTGCGATGTCGGGCTTGCAATCCAACTTGAGTCACATGCGGGGGCAGATGCAGCAGCGGATCGGTGTGGGCGTCCTGCTTGTCGGTGGGCTTCTCGGCCTCGGCGGGTGCGCGGACTATGAAATCGGCAGGCTGGTCGGCCTGGAGCGGCAGACGCGCGAGGCGCCGCCTCCTGCGGAGACGGTAACGGCGGCGGCGGACGCCCCGGCCTCGACGGCGACCTTGCCTGCCTCGAGCGAGGGCGGCTTCGTCTCCCGCAAGGTGGCGGAGCTCGAGAACGAGGCCGCGACGTTGGCGGATGTGCTGGAGGGCCTGCAACAGCGTCATGACAGCCTCCGGGACGGCGGGCGGGCGCGCGAGGAGGGCTATCACGCCCGGGTGGGCGCGATCGAGGCGTGGCTGAAACGCGGCACGACGCGCGGCAATCCGGAACTGGTGGCCGAGTGGAACGTGGCGCAGAACATGCTGGCCGGGCTGGACCGCGATGTCGGCGAGTGGGCGGCGCTCCGCCGCGAGGCCGCCGAGGCCGACGCCAGGGCCGCCTTCCTGGGCGATGCGGTGCGCAACGCCTTCGATCTTTCCGGCGCGCTGGAGAGCGACCATGAGGCGCTCGACGCCATCGGCGAGCGGGTGGCGCACACGGCGGTCGCAGTCGGGCGGCTTCTGAACGAGGCCGCCGCCAGCGCCGAGCGCCAGGGCCGTCTGGTCGCCGGAGAGCGCGGCCAGCTCGACCTGCTGGCCGAGGCGATCGAGGCCGGCAGCCTGGACAATGGCAGCCGGCCGGACGCCGCCAGGACGATGTCGGAAGACAGCAATGGCCCGCTGGCGGTGATCCGCTTCGACCGGCCGGATGTCGCCTATGAGCAGGCGCTGTCGGCGGCGGTCGAGCAGGCGCTGGACCGGCGTCCGGACCTCGTCTTCGAGATCGTCGGCGTCGCGCCCGGCGACGATATCGCCCGGGCGGCGGACTATGCCGACCGGGTGCGCAGCAGCCTGCGCCGCATGGGCGTGCCGACCGCGCGGCTGCGCGTGGCGACGCGCTTCGACCGCGCGGCGGAGGTCGAGGAAGTGCGGCTCTACTTGCGCTGAGCCGCCCCGCCGCTTTTCGCCAGCAGGCGGGCCAGCAGAGCCTCCTCCAGGCCGGCCTCGCGCAGCAGTTCCTCATTGTGCTGCCCCGGCAGGGGCGGCGGGCGGTCCACCGCGCCCGAGCCGTGGGCGAGACGGAAGCCCGAGCCGACCAGCCGCATCGGCCCCCACGGCCCTTCGACCTCCTGCAGCACGCTGCGATGGGCCAGTTGCGGATGCTCGACCGCCTCCGCGATGCTGCGGATGCGCGAGGCCGGCGCGCCCGCCTCGGCCAGCCGCGCCTCCCAGACCTCGGCCCCGCCCTCGGCAAAGGCCGCCTCGACGATCTCGCGAAGCGCCGCCGCATTCTGCCCGCGCGCCTCCCAGTCGGCGAAGCGGGGGTCGTCGGGCAGATCCTCGCGCCCGAGCGCGGCGGCGAGCGCGCGGAACTGCTTTTCATTGTTGACCGCCAGCAGCAGATGGCCGTCGCCGGCGCGGAAGAGATTGGCGGTCGGCCGCCGGCTCACCGCCTGATTGCCATATTGACCCTGCACATGGCCGGCGAGCAGATATTCGGCGGCGGTCGGCGAGAGAAAGGCGAGCGTGGCGTCCAGCATGGCGACATCGACCAGCTGGCCCTTGCCGGTATGGCTGCGCTGAAAGAGCGCGCTCGCCACGGCGAAGGCCGCCGTCATGCCGCCGATCGCGTCGCAGACCGCGAAGCCCGCCCGCACCGGCCCGCTCTCGGGATAGCCGGTCAGCGACATGATGCCGGAGGTAGCCTGGATGCGCCCGTCATAGGCCGGCGTCTCGCGCTCCGGGCCGGTCTGGCCGAAGCCGGAAACGGCGCAGTAGATCAGCCGGGGATTGAGCGCCGACAGCGCCTCGTAGCCGAGGCCGAGGCGGTCCATGACGCCCGGCCGGAAATTCTCCATCACCACATCGGCGCGCTTCGCCATCTGCCGGAGCGCGGCCACGGCGTCGGGGTCCTTGAGGTCCAGCTCCAGCGCGCGCTTGTTGGCGTTGGCGGAGGCCCACATGGGCGACATGTCGCGCTCGGCCCATTCGCGCGAGGGCGGCGCGGTGCGCATGTCCTCGCCGCCAGGCCGCTCCACCTTGACCACATCCGCGCCGAGCAGCGCCAGCTGGTAGCTGCCGAAGGGTCCCGCGAAGACCTGGGTGAAGTCGAGGATGCGAATGCCGGAAAACGGTCTGCTCATATTGCGGGTCCTTCCGCCTGCGCTATGCTCGCCGGCCATCATAACGCCGGGAGGGATGGACAGGGCCATGGGCGCGCTTGACGGGGTGAGGATCGTGGAATTCGCCGGCATCGGGCCGGGGCCGTTCTGCAGCATGCTGCTTGCGGATATGGGCGCGGAGGTGCTGCGGGTGGACCGGGCGGCGAATGTGGGCCGGGCGTCCGAGCGCCCGCAGTTCGAGACGCTGCTGCGCGGGCGCAAGAATGTCGCCATCGACCTGAAGCATCCCGAGGGCGTCGAGACGGCGCTGCGCCTTTGCGACCGCGCGGACGCCATCGTCGAGGGCTTCCGCCCCGGCGTCATGGAGCGGCTCGGCCTCGCCCCGGAGACGCTGCTGGCGCGCAACCCGAAGCTGGTCGTCGGGCGCATGACCGGCTGGGGCCAGACCGGCCCGATCGCCCACACGGCCGGCCACGACATCAACTATATCTCGCTCTCCGGCGCGCTCCACGCCATCGGCGAGGAGGGCGGGCCGCCGGCGCCGCCGCTCAACCTGGTGGGCGATTTCGGCGGCGGCGCGCTCTATATGGCCGTCGGCATGCTGGCCGGCATCCTCAGCGCGCGCACCACCGGCAAGGGCCAGGTGGTCGATTGCTCCATGGTGGAAGGCTCCGCCTCGCTGATGACCGCCATGTATGGCGCGCTCGCCGCCGGCTCCTGGATCGAGGAGCGCGGCCGCAACCGCCTCGACAAGGGCGCGCACTACTACAACGTCTATGAGACCGCCGACGGCAAGCATATCTCCGTCGGCTCGATCGAGCCGCAATTCTACGCCCTGCTGCTCAAGCATACCGGGCTGGAGGGCGTCGAACTGCCGGATCAGCGCGATCGGCCGCGCTGGCCCGAGACGCGCGAGCGGCTGCGGGAGATCTTCCGCACCAGAACGCGCGACGAGTGGACGGCGATCATGGAGCAGACCGACATCTGCTTCGCACCGGTGCTCTCCATGTCGGAGGCGATGGCGCACCACCACAATGTGGCGCGCGGCAGCTTCGTGGAGGTCGATGGCGTGCCCCAGCCGCGCCCGGCCCCGGTGTTCGAGGGCACGCCCAGCCGCGTGCCGAGAGGCCCCGCCCATGCCGGCGAGCACACCGACGAGGCGCTCGGCGAATGGGGCTTCGCGGCCGAGGAGATCGCGCGCCTGAACGCCGCCGGAGCGGTGAAGCAGCGCTGAAGCGGCCGGCCCGGACGGAACGCCGTCCTGTCGCCATGACGCCGCTGCCGGTCCGCACCGACGTCCTGCTGGCCGGCGGCGGCCACGCCCATGTCGAGGTGCTGCGCCAGTTCGGGATGCGCCCGGTTCCGGGCGTGCGGCTGACGCTCGCCGCGCGCGAGCTGCTCACGCCCTATTCGGGCATGCTGCCGGGTCTGGCCGCCGGCCAGTACAGCCATGACGAGGCGCATATCGATCTGGCCCGGCTCGCCGCCTTTGCGGGCGCGCGCCTGGTGCACGGGGCGGTGACCGGTCTCGACCTCGCCCGCAACGAGGCCCGGCTCGCGGGCCGCCCGGCGCTCGGCTTCGACCTGGCCTCGCTGGATATCGGCTCGACGCCCTCCGCCATCGCCGGCGCGGAGCACGCGCTGCCGGTCAAGCCGGTGGACCGGTTTCTGGAGCGCTGGTCCGCGGCGGAGGCGCGCGCGCTGGCGGCCGAGGGCGACTTCCACCTGCTGACCGTGGGCGCCGGGGCCGGCGGCGTCGAACTCACGCTCGCGCTCGCGAGGCGGTTGCGGGCGCGGCTCGGCCGGGCAGGGGATCGCCTGCGCTTCACCCTGGTCTCGGACGCCGCCACGCTGCTGCCGGCGCACAGCCGGGCGGCGCGCCGGCTGGCGGCGGCGGCGCTGGCCGATGCGGGGGTCGGGCTGCGCACGGCCACCCGGGTGGCGGCGGTGACGCCGGCCGGGGCGGTCACGGAGGTCGGCGAGACGCTCGCGGCCGACCTGGTGCTGCTGGCGACGCCGGCCGCGCCGGCGGCCTGGGTCGCCGACTCCGGCCTGGCGGTGGATGGGCGGGGCTTCGCGCTGGTCGGGCCGGAGCTGCGCTCGGTCAGCCATGGGCATCTGTTCGCCGCCGGCGACATCGCCGCCTTCGAGGCGCGGGCCTTGCCCAAATCCGGCGTGTTCGCGGTGCGCCAGGGGCCGCTGCTGGCGGAGAATCTGCGCCGGCTGGCGAGCGGGGAGGGTCGGCTCCGGCGCTACCGGCCGCAGCGCCGCACGCTCGCGCTCATCTCCAGCCGGGAGGATCGCGCGATCGCCGCCTGGGGGCCGTTCGCCGCCGCCGGCGGCTGGGCCTGGCGCTGGAAGGACCGCATCGACCGGCGCTGGATGGAGCGCTACCAGGAGCTGCCGGCGATGGCGGAGGCGGAGGAGATGCGCTGCGGCGGTTGCGGGGCGAAGCTCGCTTCGGAGCTGCTGGCGCGCGTGCTGACACGGCTGGAGATCGCGCCCCGCCCGGATGTGCTGGTCGGCCTCGGCGACGATGCGGCGGTGGTGCGCACGCCGCCGGACCGGGTCTCGGTGCGCACCGCCGACCAGTTCCGCGCCTTCATCGACGATCCCTGGCTGTTCGGGCGCATCGCCGCCAATCATGCGCTGGGCGACCTCTATGCGATGGGGGCCGCGCCGGCGACCGCGCTGGCGCTGGCCACGCTGCCGCTGGCCCCGCCGGACAAGCTGGAGCGCGACCTGGAGGCCCTCTTGCGCGGCGCGCTGGAAGTGTTGAACGAGGCCGGCTGCGCGCTGGTCGGCGGCCACACCGCCGAGGGCGCGGAGCTGGCGCTCGGCTTCGCGCTCGACGGCCATGGCGAGGTCGAGCGGCTGACCGGCAAGGGCGGGCTGGCCGAGGGCGACCGGCTGCTGCTCACCAAGCCGCTCGGCACCGGCGCGCTGCTGGCCGCCCATATGGCCGGGCGCTGCCGCGCCGACTGGCTGGCGACGGCGCTCGCCGTCATGCAGCAGTCGAGCCGGCGGGCGGCGGAGATTTTGCGCGCGGCCGGCGCGGTCGCGGTCACCGATGTCACCGGCTTCGGCCTGGCCGGTCATCTGGCGGAGATGCTGCGCGCGTCGGGGCGCGCGGCGGCGCTCTGGCCGGAGGCCCTGCCGCTCTTGCCGGGGGCGGAGGCGCTGCTGCGCGAGGGCGTGCGCAGCACGCTGCATCCCGCCAACGAGGCCGCCGCCGAGGCCTTCGACCCGGAAGCCTGTCCGGCGCTGTTCGATCCGCAGACGGCGGGCGGCCTGCTGGCCGGCCTGCCGCGCGATGCGGCCGACGACTGCCTCAAGGCGCTGGCCGCCGCCGGCTACGACCGGGCCGCCACGGTCGGCGAGGTGCTCCCCGGCCCCCCCGGCCTGCTGACGCTCGCAGCGCCGACGCGGGGCCAGGCGGGGGCCGGCGCGCGAAAAAAATAGCAAAAGGGTCTTGTGCCTCTTATCCGCCGGCTTCAGACTTTCTTCCGGCGCAGGCCTATTGCCGCAGATGCGGCGCTTTCGGCAGAGGGCGCTGCGGCCAGGAGCCGCAGGGTCGCCGGGGGAGCCCCAAGGCAAGGCGCGGCGTGAAATGCGCCCGGCGGGCGACCGTCCGGGCCGGATGACCATGATGGGAGGAATCCGATGGGGAAGAAGACTTCGGCGGGCCGCGTTCTCGCCCAACCCACGAAACGGCGGGAGTTCCTGGGCGCGACTGCGGCGGTCGGCGGCGGCCTTGCGACCATCCTCGCGACCGGCAAGGCGCCGGTTTACGCCCAGCAGCGCGAGCTCCGGATGCTGGTCTGGTCGCATTTCGTGCCGGCGTCCGACGATGAGCTGGAGCGCCAGTTCAAGGAGTTCGGCAAGCAGGCCGGCGTCACGGTGCGCATGGACCGGGTGGCGCATCTGCAGCTGCCGGCGGTGCTCGCGGGCGAGGTGCAGGGCCAGAAGGGCCATGACATCGTCAATGTCTCCAACTCCAACCCGCATCTCTATTCCGACCATCTCGTGGATCTGGCGGACATCCACGAGGAGATCGGCCAGGCCGGCGGCGGCTGGACCACCGACACCATGGGCAAGGGGCGCAAGGGCGAGCAGTCGGCGCTGCCCTGGTATTTCATCTCGTTCCCGCTGGTCTATCGCAAGGATCTGATCGCCGAGGTCGGCGAGACGGTGCCGGACACCTGGGAGGATGTGCACCGGGTCGGCATGAAGCTGAAAGCCAAGGGCCATCCGCTCGGCATCCAGCTCGCCCATTCGGCGGACGCCAACTGGATCAATCGCGGCATCATGTGGTCGCATGGCGCCAAGCTGGTCGCGGAGGACAGCCGCACCGTGGCGGTCAACTCGCCGGAATCGGTCGAGGCCTTCAAGTTCGTGCGCGCCCTCTACCAGGACTGCATGGAGCCGGAAGTTCTGGCCTGGGACGACCGCAACAACAATGTGTGCATGATCTCGGGCAAATGCTCGATGATCCTGAACCCCATCAGCGCCTATCGGGCGGCGGTGCGCAACAAGGCGCTGATCCCCGGCACGCAGAACCTGGTGGACGAGCAGATCGAACATGCGATTCCGCCCATGGGGCCGGGCGGGCGGCATATGGCGGCTTCCTTCGTCGGCGTCGGCGTGTGGAAGTTCGCCAGGGAAGTCGATCTCTCCAAGGAATTCCTGAAATATCACTTCCAGAAGGAAAACCAGGAGAAGCTGCTGATCGCCAGCAAGGGCTACAACCAGCCGGTGCTGGAGCAGTTCGCGGATCATGAGATCTATTCGTCCGATCCGAAATACGCCTTCGCCACCAAGATCGGCCTCTACACGCATTCGCTCGGCTGGCCGGGCGTGCCGACGGCGGCCGCGCAGACGGTCTATGACCAGTATCTGCTGCCCGACACGCTGGCCGAATGCGCCACCGACCGGCTGTCGGCGGAGGACGCCGTCGCCAAGCTGGAGAGCCAGATGAAGCGGGTCTATCGGCGGCTCAACCGCAAATACTGACCCTCGCTCGCCAAGCCTGAAAGGGCATCCGGCCCGGCCGCAGCGCCGGGCCGGTTCTTTCCCCACCTCGGAGGCCTCCGATGGATGCCGCAACTCAGCCGCGCGCGGACCTGATCCGACCGCCGGCGCGTCCCCTGCTTCGAGTCTTGCGCAAGATGGCGGGGCCGGATATCGACGGCTACGGTTTCGTGTTCCCGGCCGCCTTCGTGATGATCGCGCTGGTGGTCTATCCGTTCTGCCTTGCGGTCTATTTCAGCCTGAGCGACGCTTTCATCGGCGAGGAGTCGCAATTTATCGGGCTGGAGAACTTCCACTATATCCTGACCGAGGACGACATCTTCCTCATCACGGTGCGCAACACGCTGCTGTTCGCATTCTTCTCGGTCCTGTTCAAGATCGTGCTCGGCATGGCGGCGGCGCTCCTGTTGCTGAAAGCGCTGCGCCTCAAGAAATTCCTGCGCGGCTCGCTGCTGATCCCCTTCGTGGCGCCCACCGCGCTCACCACGCTCGGCTGGTGGTTGATCTTCGATCCCACCTACAGCCACATCAACTGGATCCTGGAGAATGTCTGGCCGTTCTACGCGCTCGGCATCGGCCCCTATCACTGGCTAGGCGATCCCGATCTCGCGATCTACACCTGCATCTTCGTGAATATCTGGCGCGGCCTGCCCTTCTTCATCATCACCATCCTGGCGGGACTGGTCTCGATCCCGGAACATCTCTACGAGGCCGCCGACATCGACGGCGCGACGGCCTGGGACAAGTTCTGGAAGATCACCGTGCCGCTGCTGCGCCCGATCCTGGCGATCGTCATCCTGTTCTCGACGATCTTCACGCTAGCGGACTTCAACATCGTCTTCGTGCTGACGCGCGGCGGGCCGATCAACTCGACCCATCTGTTCGCCACCTACTCCTATGTCACCGGCATCGGCAATCACGAGATCGGCCTGGGCGCGGCGATTTCGCTGTTCCTGTTCCCGATCCTGGTGGCGATCGTCATCGGCCTGCTCCGACTGGTGCGGCGGGATACCTCCTATGAGCTCTGAAACCATGACAGCAGTCGCGACCAACGATCCGGCCCTCAACCCGGAAGCGCGCAACCGGGTTCCGGTCTGGCGGCGGCGCAAGGCCGCCTACAACTATCTGGCGCTGGTGCCCTTCGTCGCCTTCGCGCTGTTCCCGCTCTACATCATCCTGATCACCTCGGTGAAGTCGGACCAGGAGATCGCCAATCTCGGCCTCTCGCCCTTCTGGGCGACGGGGATCACCGTGGACAACTATGTATATCTGGCGGAGAACACCGGCTTCTTCGAGAACTGGCTGATCAACACGATCATCGTGTCGGTCGCCTCCACGATCATTTCGGTGTCGATCGGCATTCTGGCCGCCTATGCGCTGGCGCGGCTGAAGTTCAAGGGCGTCGAGGTGTTCGGCATCGCGGTGTTCGTCACCTATCTGGTGCCGCAGCCGCTGCTGTTCATCCCGCTGATCGACGTCATCAACTTCATCGACGACATCGTGCCGATCCGGGACACCTACTGGTCGTTGATCATCACCTATCCGACCTTCCTCACTCCCTTCGTGATCTGGCTGCTGCTCGGCTATTTCAAGACCATCCCGGTCGAGGTCGAGGAATGCGCCTATCTCGACGGCTGCTCGCGGCTGGGGGCGTTGCGCCGGGTGGTGCTGCCGATGGCGATGCCGGGCATCATCTGCGCGGTGCTGTTCGCCTTCACGCTCAGCTGGAACGAGTTTCTCTACTCGCTGGTCTTCATCCAGGCCCAGGAGGCCAAGACCATCGGAGTCGGCGTGTTCACGGAGCTCATTCGCGGCGATGTCTATTACTGGGGTTCGCTGATGGCGGCCTGCTTCGCCGGCACGATCCCCATCGTGGTGCTCTACGCGTTCTTCATGGACTACTACGTCTCCGGCCTGACTTCGGGCGCGATCAAGTAACTGGCGGCGGCACAGAAGCCGGGAGGGAAGTGCAACGATGGCGGACATCCAGCTTGTGGATCTCTGGAAATATTACGGCGATGTGCCGGCTGTCCGGGGAATCAATCTCGACATCCAGGACAGCGAGTTCATCGCGCTGGTCGGGCCGTCGGGCTGCGGCAAGACCACCACGCTCCGCATGATCGCCGGGCTGGAGGACATCACCGGCGGCGAGGTTGCGATCGAGCGCAAGGTCATCAACGAGGTGCCGCCGAAAGACCGCGACATCGCGATGGTGTTCCAGAACTACGCGCTCTATCCGCATATGAGCGTCTATGACAACATGGCGTTCGGCCTGAAGCTGCGCAAAACCTCGAGGGCGGAGATCGATTCGCGGGTGGCGCTGGCGGCGGAGATTTTGAATATCGGCGAGCTGCTGCAGCGCCGCCCGCGCCAGCTCTCCGGCGGCCAGCGCCAGCGCGTCGCCATGGGCCGCGCCATCGTCCGCCAGCCGCGCGTCTTCCTGTTCGACGAGCCGCTCTCCAATCTCGACGCCAAGCTGCGCGTGCAGATGCGCACCGAGATCAAGAAGATCCATCAGCGCCTGCAGACCACGGTGGTCTATGTCACGCACGACCAGATCGAGGCGATGACGCTCGCCGACCGCATCGTGGTGATGAACCACGGCGTGATCGAGCAGGTGGGCACGCCGGACGAGATGTACAACGCGCCCGAGACGCAGTTCGTCGCGAGCTTCATCGGCTCGCCCTCGATGAATTTCGTGCCCTGCCATCTGGACCGCACGGCCGGCGGCCTCGCCATCCGCCTCGGCGACGGCATCGCGCTCGGCGCGCCGGCGGAGCGCGAGGGGCGCTACGGCCCCTTTGCCGGGCGGGACCTGCTGCTCGGCATCCGGCCCGAGCATGTGACCAACCGCCGCGCGCACAGCCACGAGAATTTCGAGGACTTCGACGCCCGCATCAAGGTCGTCGAACCGATGGGCATGGACACCATGGTGTTCTTCGACATCGGCGAGACCGAAATCTGCTCGCGCTGCGAGCCGAAGTCGGTCGGCGGCGTCGGCGCGACCATGCAGTTCACCGTGGACAAGAGCCAGATGCATCTGATCGACCCGCAGTCGGAGAAGGTGCTCTAAGGCGGGCCGGGCGCGCCGCGCGCGCCTTGACCGGGCTTCGGGTTTGGCCTACATGGCCGGCGTCACGCCTTCGGGGGGTGTAGCTCAGTCGGTTAGAGCGCTGGCCTGTCACGCCAGAGGCCGCGGGTTCGAGTCCCGTCACTCCCGCCACCTTTCCACAGCGTCTTGCGGCGGCGGCCCCTGGCTCTATGCTGCGTCGGAGTTCGAAATCTGAGGAGGCGGGCCCGGAGTGATGGAAGCGCTTCTCGCCGAATATGTGCCGATCCTGATCTTCACCCTCATCGCGGGCGCGATGGCGGTGGGGGCGCTCGCCGCCTCCATGATCGCCGCGCGGCAGAAGCCCGATCCGGAGAAGCTCTCGACCTATGAGTGCGGCTTCGAGGCGTTCACGGACACGCGCGGGCGCTTCGATGTGCGCTTCTACCTGGTCGCGATCCTGTTCATCATCTTCGATCTGGAAGTGGCGTTCCTCTTCCCCTGGGCGATCTCGCTCGGCGGCATCGGCATGCTGGGCTTCTGGTCGATGGTGATCTTCCTCGCCGTGCTGACGGTCGGCTTCGTCTATGAGTGGCGCAAGGGAGCGCTGGAATGGGAGTGATGGACGGGCTGCCCGCCGGACCGGCGCAGGACGCGCTGTTGCGCGGCGTCAACGACGAGCTCCAGGATCGCGGCTATGTCGTGGCCCAGCTCGACAAGCTGGTGAACTGGGCGCGCTCCGGCTCGCTCTGGCCGATGACCTTCGGGCTGGCCTGCTGCGCGGTGGAGATGATGCACACCGCCTGCTCGCGCTACGATCTCGACCGCTTCGGCGTGGTCTTCCGCCCGAGCCCGCGCCAGTCGGACGTCATGATCGTCGCCGGCACGCTCACCAACAAGATGGCCCCGGCGCTGCGCAAGGTCTATGACCAGATGGCCGAGCCGCGCTGGGTGATCTCCATGGGCTCCTGCGCCAATGGCGGCGGCTACTACCACTACTCCTACTCCGTGGTCCGGGGCTGCGACCGGGTGGTGCCGGTCGATGTCTATGTGCCGGGATGCCCGCCGACGGCCGAGGCGCTGCTCTACGGCGTGCTGCTGCTGCAGAAGAAAATCCAGCGCACGGGCACCATCGCGCGCTGACGGTCATGGACGAAGCCCTGAAAGACCTCGCCGAACATCTGGAGGCGGCGCTCGGCGATGCGGTAGTCCGCGAAGAGCACGGGTCGGAACTCGTGTTCCGCGTGGCCCGGGGCGCGCTGCTGGAGGCGCTGACCTTCCTGCGCGACGACGCCAATTGCCACTTCAAGAGCCTGGCGGATATTTGCGCGGTGGACTGGCCGGAGCGCCCGGAGCGTTTCGAAATTGTCTATAACCTGTTGAGCCACCGTCACAATCTGCGCATCCGGGTCAAGACCGAGACCGACGAGGAGACGCCGGTGCCCTCGGTCTCCGGCCTGTTCGGCGCGGCCGCCTGGTTCGAGCGCGAGGCGTGGGACCTCTATGGCGTGTTCTTCTCCGACCATCCGGACCTGCGCCGCCTGCTGACCGATTACGGGTTCGAGGGCCATCCGATGCGCAAGGATTTCCCGCTCACCGGCTATGTCGAGGTGCGCTATGACGACGAGCAGAAGCGGGTGGTCTATGAGCCGGTGGCGCTGACGCAGGAGTTCCGCTCCTTCGACTATCTCAGCCCCTGGGAGGGGCCGCTGCCCGGCGACGAGAAGGCGGGAGAGGGCTGATGGCCGAGGCCCAGATTCGCAACTACACGCTGAATTTCGGCCCCCAGCATCCGGCCGCGCATGGCGTGCTGCGCATGGTCATGGAGCTCGACGGCGAGGTGGTGGACCGCATCGACCCGCATATCGGCCTCCTGCATCGCGGCACCGAGAAGCTGATCGAGCACAAGACCTACTTGCAGGCGGTGCCCTATTTCGACCGGCTCGACTATGTCGCGCCGATGAACCAGGAGCACGCCTTCGCGCTCGCCACCGAGAAGCTGCTCGGCATCGAGCCGCCGGAGCGCGGCCAGTATATCCGGGTGCTGTTCTCCGAAATCTCGCGCATCCTGAACCATCTGCTGAACCTGACCGCCTTCGCCATGGATGTGGGCGCGATGACGCCCATGCTCTGGGGGTTCGAGCAGCGCGAACTGCTGATGGAGTTCTACGAGCGCGCGAGCGGCGCGCGCCTCCATGCGGCCTATTTCCGCCCCGGCGGCGTGCACCAGGACCTGCCCGCCGGAATGCTCGACGACATCGCGGCCTGGAGCCGGCAGTTCCCCGGCTTCATCTCCGACATGGAGCGGCTGCTGAACGACAACCGCATCTTCAAGCAGCGCACGGTGGATATCGGGCGCGTATCGGCGGAGGACGCCATCGACCGGGGCTTTTCCGGGCCTATGCTGCGCGCCTCGGGCGTCGCCTGGGACCTGCGCAAGGCGGAACCCTACGACGTTTACGACCGCATGGATTTCGACATCCCCATCGGCCGCAATGGCGACTGCTACGACCGATATCTGGTGCGGGTGGAGGAGGTGCGCCAGTCGCTGCGCATTATCGAGCAGTGCGTGCGCGACATGCCGGAGGGGCCGGTGGTGACGCCGAGCGCCAAGATCGCCCCGCCGAAGCGCGGCGAGATGAAGCAATCCATGGAAGCGCTGATCCACCATTTCAAGCTCTACACGGAAGGCTACCGCGTGCCGGCCGGCGAGACCTACACGGCCGTCGAGGCGCCCAAGGGCGAGTTCGGCGTCTATCTGGTCTCGGACGGGAGCAACCGGCCCTATCGCTGCAAGATCCGGGCGCCGGGCTTCGCTCACCTGGCGGCGATGGACTTCCTGTCGCGCGGCCATATGCTGGCCGACAGCGTGGCGATCCTGGGCGCCATGGACATCGTGTTCGGAGAAGTCGATCGATGAACGGGCGGTCCGCGGGCGGGTTTGCGTTTTCGGACGAGAACCTGGAGACGGCAAAGGCGCTGGTGGCGAAATATCCCGACGGCCGCCAGCAGAGCGCCGTCATGCCGCTGCTGGACCTCGCGCAGCGCCAGCTCGGCTGGACCTCGCCCGAGATCATCGAATATGTGGCCGACTTCCTCCGCCTGCCGTCGATCCGCGTCTGGGAGGTCGCGAGCTTCTACACCATGTATTACCGCGAGCCGGTCGGCCGCTACCGCCTGCATGTCTGCACCACCACGCCCTGCTGGCTCCGGGGGTCGGACGAGGTGGTGCGCGTCTGCCGCGAGAAGACCGGGCTCGATTTCGGCGAGACCGACGCCGAGGGCCGGTTCAGCCTGTTCGAGGTCGAGTGCCTCGGCGCCTGCGTCAATGCGCCCATCCTGCAGGTGAATGACGACTATTACGAGGACCTGGACGCGGCGCGCACGGAAGCGCTGCTGGACGCCCTCGCCAGAGACGAGGCGCCGGAGCCGGGCACGCTGGCGGAGCGGCTCAACTCCGCGCCCGAGGGCGGCAAGACGACCCTGCTGGAGGCGCGCGGGCGATGCTGACCGACGCCGACCGCATCTTCACCAATCTCTATGGCGAGCACGACTGGACGCTGAAGGGCGCGCGCGCGCGCGGCGACTGGGACGGCACGGCCGACCTGATCGCCAAAGGGCGCGAGTGGATGGTGGAGGAGATCAAGGCCTCGGGCCTGCGCGGGCGCGGCGGGGCCGGCTTCCCGACCGGGCTCAAATGGTCCTTCATGCCGAAAGAGAGCGACGGTCGCCCCGCCTATCTGGTGGTGAATGCCGACGAGGGCGAGCCCGGCACCTGCAAGGACCGCGACATAATGCGCTGGGACCCGCACAAGCTGGTCGAGGGCTGCCTGCTCGCCTGCGCCGCCATGGGCGCGGGCGCGGCCTATATATATGTGCGCGGCGAGTTCTACAACGAGGCGCGCAACCTGCAGCACGCCATCGACGAGGCCTATGAGGCGGGGCTGATCGGCCGCGACGCCTGCGGCTCCGGCTTCGATTGCGATGTCTTCCTGCATCGCGGCGCCGGGGCCTATATCTGCGGCGAGGAGACCGCGCTGATCGAGAGCCTGGAGGGCAAGAAGGGCCAGCCGCGCCTGAAGCCGCCCTTTCCCGCCATGGCGGGCCTCTACGGTTGCCCGACCACGGTCAACAATGTCGAGACCATCGCCGTGGCGCCGACCATCCTGCGCCGGGGCGCCTCCTGGTTCTCCGGCTTCGGGCGCGCCAACAACGCCGGCACCAAGGTGTTCTGCATCTCCGGCCATGTGAACCGCCCGTGCAATGTCGAGGAGGCGATGAGCATCCCGATGCGGGAGCTGATCGAGCGCCACGCCGGCGGCGTGCGCGGCGGCTGGGACAATCTGAAGGCGGTGATCCCCGGCGGCTCTTCCACGCCGATCCTGCCGAAGGCGGTCTGCGACGAGGTGTTGATGGATTTCGACGCGCTGCGCGACGCCCAGAGCGGGCTCGGCACCGCGGCGCTGATCGTCATGGACCGGTCCACCGATGTCGTGCGGGCGATCGCGCGGCTGGCGCGCTTCTACGCCCATGAGAGCTGCGGGCAATGCACGCCCTGCCGCGAGGGCACCGGCTGGATGATGCGGGTGATGGACCGCATGGCGGCCGGGCGCGCCCGGATCGAGGAGATCGACATGCTGCTGGACGTCTCGAAGGAGATCGAGGGGCACACGATCTGCGCCCATGGCGACGGCTCCGCCTGGCCGATCCAGGGGCTGATCCGCCATTTCCGGGGCGAGATGGAGGAGCGCATCCTCGCCTACCGCAACCGGGCCCGCGCGGCCTGAGCGCGGAGGAAGCGCGACCGATGCCGAAGCTCAGCGTTGACGGGATCGAGGTGGAGGTGCCGCCCGGCAGCACGGTGCTGCAGGCGATCGAGGCGGCCGGCCGGGAGGTGCCGCGCTTCTGCTATCACGAGCGCCTGTCGATCGCCGGCAATTGCCGCATGTGCCTGGTCGAGATCCGCCCGGGGCCGCCCAAGCCGGCGGCCTCCTGCGCCATGCCGGCCGGCGACAATATGGAAGTGCTGACCGCGAGCCCGATGACCGTGAAGGCGCGCAAGGGCGTCATGGAGTTCCTGCTCATCAACCACCCGCTGGACTGCCCGATCTGCGACCAGGGCGGCGAGTGCGACCTGCAGGATCAGGCGCTGTTCTACGGCGCGGACCAGAGCCGCTTCCAGGAGAACAAGCGCGCGGTGGCCGACAAGGACATGGGGCCGCTGATCGAGACCACCATGACGCGCTGCATCCATTGCACGCGCTGCGTGCGCTTCGCCGAGGAAGTGGCCGGGGTCCCGGTCATCGGCGCGCTCGGGCGCAGCGAGCATATGGAGATCACCACGCTGGAGCGCGCGGTGGCGAGCGAGCTTTCCGGCAATGTCATCGACCTCTGCCCGGTCGGCGCGCTGACCTCGAAGCCCTACGCCTTCAACGCCCGGCCCTGGGAGTTGCGCAAGACCGAGGGCATCGATGTGTTCGACGCGCTCGGCGCCAATATCCGCATCGATTCGCGCGGGTCGGAGGTGGTGCGCGTGCTGCCGCGCCTGCATGAGGATGTCAACGAGGAGTGGCTCGGCGACAAGTCGCGCTTCGCCTATGACGGGCTGCGCCGCCAGCGCCTCGACCGGCCCTATGTGCGCCGGGAAGGCCGCCTCCGCCCGGCCAGCTGGCAGGAGGCCTTCGCGGCCATCCGCGCCCGGCTGGAGAGCCATCCGGGCGCGCGCTTCGGGGCCATCGCCGGCGATCAGGCCGATCTGGAGGCGATGCTGGCGCTCAAGGATCTGGCGAGTGCGCTCGGCTCGCCCCATCTCGACTGCCGGCAGGACGGCGCGGCGGCGGTTCCGGGCCAGCGCGCGAGCTATCTGTTCAACTCCACCGTCGCGGGCATCGAGGAGGCCGACGCGCTCTTGCTGGTCGGCTGCAATCCGCGCCTCGAATCGCCGGTGCTGAACGCGCGCATCCGCAAGCGCTGGCTGACCGGATCGCTCACCGTCGCGCTGGTCGGCGAGGCGGTCGATCTCGGCTATCGCTGCGAGCATCTGGGCGAGGGCGGGCAGACGCTGCGCGGCCTCGCGTCGGGGCGCAACCGCTTCAACGCGGTGCTGAAGGAGGCCGTGCGGCCGATGCTGATCGTCGGCGCGGGCGCGCTCGCCCGGCCCGACGGCATGGCGGTGCTGGCGGCGACGCAGCGCATCGCTGAGCTGAACGGCCTGATCCGCGACGGCTGGAACGGCTTCAACGTGCTCAACCGCGCCGCCTCGCGCGTCGGCGGCCTCGATCTCGGCTTCGCGCCGGGCGAGGGCGGGGCCGACGCGGCGGCGATGCTGGCCGGCGCGGTCGATACGCTCTTCCTGCTGGGCGCGGACGAGCTCGACTTCTCCACCGCGCCGCCCGAGCTGTTCGTCATCTATCAGGGCCATCACGGCGACGCCGGGGCCGCGCGCGCCGATGTCATCCTGCCGGGCGCGGCTTACACCGAGAAGTCGGGCAGCTGGGTCAATCTGGAAGGCCGGATGCAGACCGGCGAGCGCGCCACCTTCCCGCCCGGCGAGGCGCGGGAGGACTGGGCGGTGCTGCGCGCGCTCTCGGCCGCGCTTGGGCGGAGCCTGCCCTATGACACGCTCCCGGCGCTCCGCGAGCGGCTCGCGCGGGTCAATCCGGTATTCGCGGCCCCGGACGAGGTGGCGCCCGCCGCCTGGCCCGGCGCGCTGCCGGCCGGCGAGGTCGCGGACGACGCCTTCGTCAATCCGGTGGCGAACTACTACATGACCGACCCGATCTCGCGGGCGTCGGAGACCATGGCGGCCTGCGTCGAGACCTTCCTCAAGGCGGGCGGCGCGGATGGATAGTTTCTGGACCGCCTATGTCTGGCCGACCGCGGCGATCGTCGGCTACATCCTGCTGATCGTGTTGCCGCTGCTCGGCTGCGTCGCCTATCTGACGCTGGCGGAGCGCAAGGTGATCGCCGCCATGCAGATGCGCCGGGGGCCGAATGTCGTCGGCCCCTTCGGCCTCCTGCAGCCGCTGGCGGACGGGCTGAAGCTGCTGACCAAGGAGACCATCATCCCGACCGGGGCCAACCGGGTGGTCTTCCTGCTGGCCCCGCTGCTCACCTTCATGCTGGCGCTGATCGCCTGGGCGGTGATCCCTTTCGACCTCGGCTGGGTGCTGGCCGACATCAATGTCGGCGTGCTCTATCTCTTCGCCGTGTCGTCGCTCGGGGTCTATGGCATCCTGATGGCGGGCTGGGCCAGCAATTCGCGCTATCCCTTTCTGGGCGCGCTGCGCTCGGCCGCGCAGATGGTCTCCTACGAAGTCTCGATCGGCTTCGTGATCGTGACCGTGCTGCTCTGCGCCGGGTCGCTGAATCTCTCCGAGATCGTCAAGGCGCAGCAAGGCTCCGCCGGCCTGTTCTCCTGGTTCTGGCTGCCGCTGCTGCCGATGTTCGTGGTGTTCTTCGTCTCCGCGCTGGCCGAGACCAACCGCGCCCCTTTCGACCTGCCGGAAGCCGAGGCGGAACTCGTCGCCGGCTACAATGTCGAATATTCGGCCATGACCTTCGCGCTGTTCTTCCTCGGCGAATACGCCAACATGATCCTGATGAGCGCGATGACGGTGATCCTGTTTCTGGGCGGCTGGCTGCCGCCGGCTCCGGTGGAGCCGTTCACCTGGATTCCGGGCATTCTCTGGTTCGCGCTCAAGACCGCGCTGGTGCTGTTCGCCTTCCTCTGGGTGCGGGCGACTTTCCCGCGCTATCGCTACGACCAGCTGATGCGGCTCGGCTGGAAGGTGTTTCTGCCGTTGTCGCTGCTCTGGGTGGTGGTGACGGCCGGCGTGCTGGTGGCGTTCGGCTGGACGCCCGAGCCGGTGGTCGCGCCGTCGTGAACGGGGAGGGATGAAGCCATGGCGGCGCTCGACCGCGACATGCGCAGTTTCCTGCTGGCGGAGCTGGTCTCCGGCCTCTGGCTGACGCTGAAATACATGTTCAAGCCCAAGGTGACGCTGAACTACCCCTATGAGAAGGGGCCGCTCAGCCCGCGCTTTCGCGGCGAACATGCGCTGCGGCGCTACCCGAACGGCGAAGAGCGCTGCATCGCCTGCAAGCTCTGCGAAGCGATCTGCCCGGCCCAGGCGATCACCATCGAGGCGGAGCCGCGCGAGGATGGCAGCCGGCGCACGACCCGCTACGACATCGACATGACGAAATGCATCTATTGCGGCTTCTGCCAGGAGGCTTGCCCGGTGGACGCCATCGTCGAGGGGCCGAATTTCGAGTTCGCGACCGAGACCCGCGAGGAGCTCATGTATAACAAGGAGCGCCTGCTCGCCAATGGCGACCGCTGGGAAGCCTCGCTCGCCGACAATCTCGCAGCCGACGCGCCCTATCGCTGAAGGCCGGAGGGGACGGTGGTCGTTCAAGCGCTTGCATTCTATGTCTTCGCCGCCGTCGCGGTCGCGGCCGGAGTCATGGTCATCTCGGCGCGCAATCCGGTGCACTCCGTGCTGTTTCTCATCCTCGCCTTCTTCAACGCCGCCGGGCTCTTCGTGCTGCTCGGGGCGGAGTTTCTGGCGATGCTGCTGGTCGTGGTCTATGTCGGCGCGGTCGCGGTGCTGTTCCTGTTCGTCGTCATGATGCTCGACATCAACTTCTCGGAACTGCGCGAGGGCTTCCTGCAATATCTGCCGGTCGGCGGCCTGGTGGGCGTGGTGCTGCTGGCGGAACTGGCGCTGGTCGGCGGCGGCTGGGCGCTGTCTCCGGCGGGCGGCGACGCGCCGCCGGCGCCGACAGGCGGCATGACCAACACGCACGCGCTCGGCCATGTGCTCTACACGGACTACATCTACCTCTTCCAGGCCGCCGGGCTGGTGCTGCTGGTCGCCATGGTGGGCGCCATCGTGCTGACCCACCGGCGGCGCACCGGCGTGCGCAAGCAGCGCATCGCCGACCAGCTCGACCGGCGCCGGGAAGACACCATCGAGGTGGTCAAGGTGTCGTCGCGGGAGCGCATGTGATGCTGGAAATCGGCCTCGCGCATTATCTCACGCTGGCGGCGGTGCTGTTCACGCTCGGCATCTTCGGCATCTTTCTCAACCGCAAGAACGTCATCGTCATCCTGATGTCGATCGAGCTGATGCTGCTGGCCGTCAACATCAACCTGGTGGCGTTCTCCAGATATCTGGACGATCTGACCGGGCAGGTCTTCGCCATGTTCGTGCTGACGGTGGCGGCCGCGGAGGCCGCGATCGGTCTGGCGATCCTGGTGGTCTATTTCCGCAATCGCGGATCGATCGCCGTCGAAGACATCAACCTGATGAAGGGTTGAGGCGGAGCGGAACGGGCGCATGATCTATCTGGCCGCAGTTTTCCTGCCGCTGTTTGCGGCGATCGCCGTCGGGCTTTTCGGGCGCGCCATGGGCGACCGCGCCTCGCAGCTCGCGACCTGCCTCGCGGTCACCGCGGCGGCGGCCTGCTCGCTCGTCATCTTCGTCGATATCGCCTATGGCGGCGGCATTCCGGCGACGGTGCATGTCTTCGACTGGATCCGCTCCGGCAGCTTCGAGGCGCACTGGGCGCTGCGCTTCGACACCCTCTCGGCGGTGATGCTGGTCGTCGTCAACGGCGTGTCGGCCTGCGTGCACTGGTATTCGATCGGCTATATGAGCCACGATCCGCACAAGCCGCGCTTCATGGCCTATCTGAGCCTCTTCACCTTCTCCATGCTGATGCTGGTGACGGCGGACAATCTGGTGCAGCTGTTCTTCGGCTGGGAGGGCGTCGGGCTGTGCTCCTACCTGCTGATCGGCTTCTGGTACGACCGCCCGGCGGCCAATGCGGCCGCCATCAAGGCGTTCATCGTCAACCGGGTCGGCGATTTCGGCTTCGCGCTCGGCATTTTCGGCGTCTGGCTCCTGTTCGATACGGTGCAGTTTTCCGAGATCTTCGCCGCCGTGCCCGACCGTGCCGGGGCGAGCGTCGGCTTTCTCGGCATGGAATTGCCGGCCATCGAGCTGCTCTGCCTGCTGCTGTTCATCGGCGCGATGGGCAAATCGGCGCAGATCGGCCTGCACACCTGGCTGCCGGACGCCATGGAGGGTCCGACGCCGGTCTCCGCGCTGATCCACGCCGCCACCATGGTGACCGCCGGCGTGTTCATGTGCGCGCGCCTCTCGCCGATGTTCGAATACGCCCCGAACATCCTGGATTTCATCGCCTTCATCGGCGCGACCACGGCCTTCTTCGCCGCCACCTGCGCGCTGACGCAGAACGACATCAAGCGCGTCATCGCCTATTCGACCTGCAGCCAGCTCGGCTACATGTTCTTCGCCATCGGCGTGTCGGCCTATCCGGCGGCCATCTTCCACCTGATGACCCATGCCTGCTTCAAGGCGCTGCTGTTTCTGGGCGCCGGCAGCGTCATCCACGCCATGTCGGGCGAGCAGGACATGCGCCGCATGGGCGGCATCTGGCGCCAGATCCCGCAAACGCACGCGCTGATGTGGATCGGCTCTCTGGCGCTGGCCGGCCTGCCCTTCTTCGCGGGCTACTTCTCCAAGGATTCCATCCTGGAGAGCGCCTGGGGGGCGCATAGCAGCATTGGCGACTACGCGTTCACCTTCGGCATCCTGGCGGCGATCATGACGGCCTTCTATTCCTGGCGTCTGCTGTTCATGACCTTCTACGGCGAGCCGCGCGCCGACGAGAAGGTGACCGCGCATGTGCACGAATCGCCGCCCGTCATGCTGATCCCGCTCTATGTGCTGGCGGCCGGGGCCGTCGTCACCGGCTATGTCTTCGCGGACGCCTTCGTCGGCGAGAGCTGGGACCGGTTCTGGGGCAGCTCGATCCTGATCCTGGAGCAGAACTCCGCCATGGCGGACGGCCACCACGCGCCCTGGTATATCAAGAAGCTGCCGCTCGCGGCCGCCTTGGTCGGCATCCTTATCGCCTGGCACATGTATATCCGCCGGCCGGACGCGCCGGCGGCGCTGCGCGGGCATTTCGAGCCGCTTTACCAGATCTCCTACAACAAATGGTGGTTCGACGAGGTCTATGACGTCCTGCTGGTCCGCCCGGCGCGGTTCCTGGCGCGGCTCTGCTGGAAGGGCGGCGACGGCTTCATCATCGACGGCTTCGGCCCGGACGGGCTGGCGGCGGTGGCGCGCGCGCTGGCGCGCAAGGCGAGCGCCTTCCAGTCGGGCTACATCTATCACTACGCCTTCGCCATGCTGGTCGGCGTCGTTGCGCTGGTGACCTGGTATCTCTTCGGGGCGGGGTTCTAGAGCGATGCCGGAGACCGCGCCCCTGCTTTCGATCGTCACCTTCCTGCCGCTGTTCGGCGTGCTGATGATCCTCCTGTTCTGTCGCGGCAGCGGCGAGGACGCGATCAAGAACGCCCGCCACGCCGCGCTCTACACCTCGCTTGCGACCTTCGCGGTGTCGCTGGCGCTCTGGGCGCTGTTCGACCCCACGACGGCCGAGTTCCAGTTCGTCGAGGAGGTCGCCTGGCTGCCGGAATATGCGATCTCCTACCGCATGGGGATCGACGGCATCTCGCTGTTCTTCGTGCTGCTCTCGACCTTCCTCACACCGCTCTGCATCCTGTCGAGCTGGAACGCCGTCCAGGTGCGGGTGAAGGAATATATGATCGCCTTCCTCGCGCTCGAGACGCTGATGGTCGGCATGTTCTGCGCGCTCGACCTGGTGGTCTTCTACATCTTCTTCGAGGGCGTGCTGATCCCGATGTTCCTGATCATCGGCGTCTGGGGCGGGGCGCGGCGCGTCTATGCGGCCTTCAAGTTCTTCCTGTTCACGCTGCTCGGCTCGGTGCTGATGCTGCTCGCCCTGCTGGCGGTCTATCTGGAGGTCGGCGCGACCGGCATTCCGGAGGCGCTGGTCCATCCCTTCGCCTCCGATCTGCAGATCTGGCTCTGGCTCGCCTTCTTCGCCAGCTTCGCGGTCAAGATTCCGATGTGGCCGGTGCACACCTGGCTGCCGGACGCGCATGTCGAGGCGCCGACCGCAGGCTCGGTCATCCTGGCCGGCGTGCTGCTGAAGATGGGCGGCTACGGCTTCCTGCGCTTCTCGCTGCCCATGTTCCCGGAAGCGAGCGAGTTCTTCGCTCCGCTGATCTTCGCGCTCAGCTGCGTCGCGGTGATCTACACCTCGCTGGTGGCGCTCGCCCAGGACGACATGAAGAAGCTGATCGCCTATTCCTCGGTCGCGCATATGGGCTTCGTCACCATCGGCATCTTCACCTTCACCGACCATGGCGTCTCCGGGGCGATCTTCCAGATGCTGAGCCATGGCGTGGTGTCGGGCGCGCTGTTCCTGTGCGTCGGCGTCGTCTATGACCGCCTGCACACGCGCGAGATCGCGCGCTATGGCGGGCTGGTGCATCGCATGCCGGCCTATGCGGCGGTGTTCATGGTGTTCACGCTCGCTTCGGTCGGGCTGCCGGGCACCAGCGGCTTCATCGGCGAGTTCCTGGTGCTGCTGGGCGCCTTCGAGGTCAACACCTGGGTCTGCTTCCTGGCCGCCACCGGCGTCATACTGGGCGCGGCCTACATGCTCTGGCTCTATCGCCGGGTGATCTTCGGCAAGCTGGAGCGCGCCGAGCTGCGCGGGATGCTGGACTTGAACGCCCGCGAGATCGCCGTTTTCGCCCCGCTGGTGGCCCTGGTGCTGTGGATGGGCATCTATCCCTCCTCCTTCCTCGATCCCATCCAGGTCTCTGTGGATAACCTGATCGCCCGGCACGAGGCCGCCATGCAGGCCGCGAACCCGGCGACGCCGGTCGTCCTGGCGAAGGAGCAGTGAGGCCATGGACCTGAACTACGCTCCCGCCCTGCCGGAAATCGTGCTGGCCTGCCTCGCCATGGCGCTGCTGATGGCGGGCGTTTTCGGGCTGGAGCGCGGCCGCGCCATGTCCTGGCTCGCCGCGGCTGCGCTCGCGGTCACGCTCGCGCTGGTGCTGGCGGGGGGAACCGACCATGCGCTCGCGCTCGGCGGACTGTTCGTCAGCGACGGCTTCGCGGTCTATGTCAAGCTGCTGATCCTGCTCGGCAGCGCGCTCTCCATCGTCATGGCGATCGCCTTCAACGAGCGCGAGGCCATCGACCGCTTCGAGTTCTCGCTCGTCATCCTGTTCGCCACGCTCGGCATGCTGATGATGGTCTCGGCCAACGACCTGATCGCGCTCTATCTGGGGCTGGAGCTGCAGAGCCTGTCGCTCTATGTGCTGGCGGCCTTCCGGCGCGAGACGCTGCGCTCCAGCGAGGCGGGCCTCAAATATTTCGTGCTGGGCGCGCTGTCGTCGGGAATGCTGCTCTATGGCTGCTCGATGATCTACGGCTTCACCGGCGAGACCCGCTTCGATGCGCTGGCGGCCGCCTTCGCCGGCGGCGCGGAGCCGGCGCTCGGCCTGGTGGTCGGCCTGGTGTTCCTGATCGCCGGGCTCTGCTTCAAGGTGTCGGCCGTGCCTTTCCACATGTGGACGCCGGATGTCTATGAGGGCGCGCCCACGCCGGTGACCGCCATGTTCGCCGTCGCGCCAAAGGTGGCGGCGCTGGCGTTGTTCATCCGGGTGCTGATGGAGCCGTTCGGCGACCTGGCCGACCAGTGGCGCCAGATCGTGGTGGCCGTCGCGGCGCTCTCCATGCTGCTCGGCGCCTTTGCGGCCATCGCGCAGGAGAACATCAAGCGGCTGATGGCCTATTCCTCCATCGGCCATGTCGGCTATGCGCTGGTCGGCCTGGCCGCCGGCACCGAGGAAGGCGTGCGCGCGGTGCTGATCTATCTGGCGATATATCTGTTCATGAATGTCGGCGTGTTCGCCTGCATCCTCTCCATGCGGCAGAAGGGAACGGCGGTCGAGGCGATCTCCGATCTGGCCGGCCTCGCGAAATCCCGGCCCTTCATGGCGGGCGTCTTCGCGGCCTGCATGTTCTCCATGGCCGGCATTCCGCCGCTCGCCGGCTTCTTCGGCAAGTTCTATGTCTTCATGGCGGCCATCAATGCCGGGCTGGTGGCGCTGGCGGTGCTGGGCGTGCTGGCGAGCGTGGTGGGCTGCTACTACTATCTGCGCATCGTCAAGGTGATGTATTTCGACGAGGCGGGCGAGGATATGGACGGCCCGCTGCCCTCCGAGATCGGCCTGGTCATGGGGCTTGGGGCTGCGGTGGTGCTGTTCTTCGTCATTGCGCCCTGGACGATCACCGATCTGGCCGGCGGCGCGGCCCGGGCCCTGCTGACGGGATGACGGCGCCGCCCATGGCGGCGGGCCTGCCGCTCTTCGCCTATGCGAGCCTCGCCAGCACCAATGACGAGGCGCGGCGGCTGGCCGGGGAGGGCCGGCGCGGGCCGCTGGTGGTCTGGACGCGCGAGCAGCCGGGCGGCAAGGGCCGCCACGGACGGCGCTGGGCGGGGCCGAGGGGCAATCTGATGATGAGCCTGCTGCTGCACCCGGACCGTCCGGCGGGCGAGGCGGGCAGCCTGGCGCTGGCGGCCGGCCTCGCGGTCAGCGATTGCGTGCGCGGCTGGGGCTGGCCGGCGCGCATCAAATGGCCGAACGACCTGCTGCTGGGCGATGCCAAGCTCGGCGGCATTCTGGTGGAGGCCGGCTCGCGCGACCGCGCGCTCGACTGGATGGCGGTCGGCGTCGGCCTCAATCTGGCCCACGCGCCGGCGCTGGACCGGCCGACGGCGAGCCTCGAAGGCAAGGTTGCGCCCGAAATCGCGCTCGGCGAGGTGGCGGAAGCGCTGCTCAGGCGCTATCGGCAGTGGCTCGCGGGCGGCTTCGCGGCGCTCCGCGAGGAGTGGCTGGCGCGGGCCGCCTGGCTCGGCCGCCGGGTGCGCGTCGGGCGGGGCCGTGCGGCGGTCGCCGGCGTGCTGGAGACGGTCGATGCGGCGGGCGCGCTTGTCGTCCGCGACGCGGCGGGAGTAGAACGCAGCCTCGCCGCCGGAGAGCCGGTCGCGCTGGAGGGCTGATGCTGCTCGCAATCGACGCCGGCAACACCAATATCGTCTTCGCGGTCTATGACGGCGACGAGCAGAAGGGCCTGTGGCGCGCCGCCAACGATCCGCACCGCACGGCGGACGAATACGCCGTGTGGCTGATGCAGCTGCTGCGCCTCGAAGGCATCGAGGCCCGGGCCGTCAAGGCGGCGATCGTCGCCACCGTGGTGCCGGCCTCGCTGTTCAATCTGCGCCGGCTCTGCGACCGCTATTTCGGCGTGGCGCCGATCGTCGTCGGCGATCCGGGCGTCGAGCTCGGCATGAATGTCCGCATCGACAATCCGGTCGAGGTTGGCGCCGACCGCATCGTCAACGCCGTCGCGGCGCATTCGGCATATCCCGGACCGCTGATTATCATCGATTTCGGCACCGCCACCACCTTCGACGTGGTGGACGCCGCCGGCGACTATTGCGGCGGCGTGATCGCGCCCGGCGTCAATCTCTCCATGGAGGCGCTGCACCGCGCGGCCGCCAAGCTGCCGCTGATCGCGATCTGCCGCCCGCGCCGGGTGATCGGCTCCAACACCGTTGCGGCCATGCAGTCCGGCATCTTCTGGGGCTATGTCAGCATGATCGAGGGCGTGGTGCGGCGCATCGAGGAGGAGGCCGGCGTCTCCATGACGGTCATCGCCACCGGGGGCCTTGCCTCGCTCTTCGCCAACGCCACCGACATCATCCGCCATATCGACAGCGACCTGACGCTCCGGGGCCTCCTGGAAGTGCATCGGCGCAACTGGAGCGCTTCGTGAGCCGTCTTCCGGTTCCGGGCGCGGACGAGGTGCTGTTCGTCCCGCTCGGCGGCGTCGGCGATATCGGCATGAATTGCGCGCTCTACGGCCATGCTGGGCGCTGGATCATGGTCGATCTGGGCGTCACCTTCGGCGACGAGACCACGCCCGGCATCGAGGTGATCCTGCCCGACCTCTCGGCCCTGAAGTCGGTGCGCGACCGGCTGGACGCCATCGTCATCACCCACGCGCATGAGGACCATATCGGCGCGGTGCCCCATCTCTGGCCGGAGGTCGGCGCGCCGGTGCATCTGACGCCCTTCTCGGCCGCCTTCCTCCGCCGCAAGCTGCAGGACGAGCGGGCGGCGGGCGAGGTCCCCATCGTCGAGCATCGGCCGGGCGAGCGCTTTTCCATCGGGCCGTTCACGCTCGAATATCTGGCGCTTGCCCATTCCATCCCGGAGCCGAACGCGCTGGTGCTGCGCACCGGGGCCGGGACGCTGTTCCACACCGGCGACTGGAAGCTGGACCCCGGCCCGGTGGTGGGTCCCGCCGTCGATGAGGCCGTCTTCCGCCGGCTGGGCGACGAGGGCGTGATCGCCATGATGTGCGATTCCACCAACGCCACGGTGGACGGCGCAAGCGGTTCCGAGGCCGACCTGCTGGAGAGCCTGACCGAACTCATCGCCGGGCGCTCGGGGCGGGTGGCGTTCGCCTGCTTCGCCAGCAATGTCGCCCGGCTGGAGACCATCGCGCGGGCCGCCGCCGCCGCCGACCGCTCGACCGCGCTGGTCGGCCGCTCGCTGCGGCGCATGGACGAGGTGGCGCGGCAATGCGGCTATCTGGCGGATATCGCCCCGTTCGTCTCCGAGCAGCATGTGGGATATCTGCCGCGCGGCAATGCGGCGCTGATCTGCACCGGCAGCCAGGGAGAGCCGCGCGCGGCGCTGGCGCGCATCGCGTCCGGCGCGCATCCCCATGTCGCGCTGGAGGCGGGCGACACGCTGGTCTTCTCCTCGCGCACCATCCCCGGCAATGAGCGCGATGTGGCCCGCCTGCAGGACCGCTTCCTGCGCCAGGGCGTCGAACTGGTGACCTCGAAAGACGCCTTCGTGCATGTCTCGGGACATCCGGCCCGCGAGGAGCTGCGCCGCATGTATGGCTGGGTGCGCCCGCAGGCGGCCGTTCCGGTCCATGGAGAGCTGCATCATCTGCGCGCCCATGCCCGGCTCGCGCGCGACTGCGGCGTGCCGGAGGTGGCGGAGATCGAGGACGGCGCGCTGCTCAGCCTCGCGCGCTCGGGCGTCACGCGCCTTGCCGACGTTTCGGTCGGGCGGCGCGGCCTCGACGGCCGGCGCCTGGCGCCGCTCGACTCGGACGCGGTTCGCGCCCGGCGGCGCCTCGCCGGAGAGGGCGTGGTGGCGGCCTCGGTGGTGCTGGGCGGGCGCGGGCGCCGGCTGGAGGGGCTGCGCATCTCCAGCCAGGGCGTCGCGGCCGAGGGCGAGGCGGAGGCGCTGGCGGCGGAGCTGGACCGTTGCGCCACCCACGCCGTCGAGCGCCTGAGCGCCCTGCAGCGCCGCGACGAGGACAAGGTGGCCGACATGCTCCGGGCCGCGATCCGCCGCCATATCCGCGCCGAATACGGCCGCCGCCCGCTCATCGAAGTCCATGTCGTGCAGCTGCCGGGAGGAACCCCGTCATGATCGGTCGTCTGAACCATGTCGCCATCGCCGTGCCGGACCTGGAAGCCGGCGCGGCGGCCTATCGCGGCGCGCTGGGCGCCAGCGTCTCCGCGCCGCAGCCCTTGCCGGAGCACGGCGTCACCGTGGTGTTCGTGGAGCTGCCGAACGCCAAGATCGAGCTGCTGGAGCCGCTCGGAGAGGACTCGCCCATTGCCGGCTTCCTGCAGAAGAACCCGGCCGGCGGGATGCACCATGTCTGCTATGAGGTGGAGGACATCCTGGCGGCGCGCGACCGGCTGGCGGCCGGCGGGGCGCGGGTGCTGGGCAGCGGCGAGCCGGCCATCGGCGCGCATGGCAAGCCGGTGCTGTTCCTGCACCCCAAGGACTTCTGCGGCACGCTGATCGAGATCGAGCAAGTGTGATGTCCTGGCTTTCGGGCATCGTCGTCTTCGTCATCGTGTGGTGGCTGGTGTTCTTCATGACGCTGCCGGTCGGCGTGCGCCGGACGGACGAAGTCGAGCGCGGCAACGATCCGGGCGCGCCGGACCGCCCGCGGCTCGCCCTCAAGGCGGCGGTGACGACGGCGGTGGCGGTAGTGCTGACCGCGCTCGTGCTGCTGCTGATCGAGAGCGGCTGGCTGTCCTTCCGCCGACCGTGACCGCCCGATGAGCTATTGCCGGACCGCGCCCGGCCATGAGTGGCACGGCCCCTATCACGACCGGGAATACGGCTTCCCGACGCGCGACGACGCCGTGCTGTTCGAGCGCCTCGCGCTGGAGATCAACCAGGCCGGCCTTTCCTGGCTGACCGTGCTGCGCAAGCGCGCGGCCTTCTTCGAGGCGTTTCGGGGCTTCGAGCCGGCCACCGTGGCCGCCTTCGGCGAGGCCGACCGGGCGCGGCTGCTCGCCGATGCGGGCATCATCCGCAACCGGCTCAAGGTGGATGCGGTGATCGAGAATGCGCGCCGGGTGGTCGCGATCCAGGCCGAGCACGGCTCCTTCGCCGCCTGGCTCGACCTCTGCCACCCGCTGCCCAGGGATGAATGGGTGCGCCTCTTCCGCAAGCGCTTCAAGTTCATGGGGCCGGAGATCGTCGGCGAGTTTCTGATGAGCACCGGCTATCTGCCGGGCGCGCACGATCCCGACTGCCCGGTCTTTGCCCGAATCGCGGCGCTCGATCCGCCCTGGATGCAGGGCGGGGCAGGATGACCGGCGGCCCCGCCCGCGCTAGATTGTCCTCGCTTTTCCCGGAACGAGAGCCGAGCGTCCCGCCATGCGCCGCACCCGCCTTTTCCTGCCGACCCTGAAGGACACGCCGGCGGAGGCGCAGATCGTCTCGCACCGGCTGATGCTGCGCGCCGGCATGGTCCAGCAGGCCTCGGCCGGCATCTATTCCTGGCTGCCGCTCGGCTTCCGGGTGCTGAAGAAGATCGAGCGGATCGTGCGCGAGGAGCAGGACCGGGCGGGCGCGCAGGAAGTGCTGATGCCGACCGTCCAGTCGGCCGACCTCTGGCGGCGCTCGGGGCGCTATGACGATTACGGCCCGGAAATGCTGCGCATCCGCGACCGGCATGACCGCGACATGCTCTACGGCCCCACCAACGAGGAGCAGATCACCGAGATTTTCGCGACCCACGTGCACAGCTATCGCGACCTGCCCAAGATGCTCTACCACATCCAGTGGAAGTTCCGGGACGAGGTGCGCCCGCGCTTCGGCGTGATGCGCGGGCGCGAATTCCTGATGAAGGACAACTACTCCTTCGACCTCGACTATCCCTCGGCGCGCGCCGCCTACAACAAGATGTTCGTCGCCTATCTGCGCAGCTTCGCGCGCCTCGGGCTGAAGGCCGTGCCGATGGAGGCCGAGTCGGGGCCGATCGGCGGCAATCTCAGCCACGAGTTCCTGATTCTGGCCGAGACCGGCGAGAGCGACGTGTTCTGCGACCGGGATTGCGTGGAGTTCGACATGCTGGCCCGCGCGGTCGATTACGAGGACCCGGCGGCCGTCCAGGCGGTGGTCGATGAGTTCACCCGCCCCTATGCGCGCACCGACGACAAGCACGATCCGGCGGTCTTCGAGGCCGAGGTGCCGGCCGAGCGCCGCTATGTCGGGCGCGGCATCGAGGTCGGGCATATCTTCTATTTCGGCGCCAAATATTCCGAGCCGCTGGGGGCGCGCGTCACTACCGCCGAGGGCGGCGAGGCGGCGGTGCATATGGGCTCCTACGGCATCGGCGTCTCCCGCCTGGTCGGCGCGGTCATCGAGGCGAGCCATGACGAGCAGGGCATCGTGTGGCCGGAGCCGGTGGCGCCCTACGGGGTCGGGATCGTCAATCTCCGCCAGGGCGATACGGCCTGCGACCGCGCCTCGGAGGAGCTTTACGACAAGCTCGCCCGGCGCGAGCCGCTCTATGACGACCGCGAGGAGCGCGCCGGGGTGAAATTCGCCGACATGGACCTGATCGGCCTGCCCTGGCAGGTCATTGTCGGCCCGCGCGGGCTTGCGAAGGGCGCCGTGGAGCTCAAATGCCGGGCGAGCGGCGAGCGCCAGGAGCTTTCGATGGAGTCGGCGCTGGCGCGGCTCGCCTGATGTTCCCGCTTTTCGAGCGCACGGTGGCGCTGCGCTATCTGCGCGCCCGCCGGCAGGAAGGCTTCATCTCGCTCACCGCGATCATCTCGCTGGTCGGCATCGCGCTCGGCGTCGCGACGCTGATCGTGGTGATGTCGGTGATGAACGGCTTTCGGGCCGAGCTGTTCGACCGCGTGCTCGGCCTGAACGGCCATATCGCCGTGATGGCGCCCGATCGCCGGCCGCTCGGCGATTTCGAGCGGCTGACCGGGCAGGTGCGGGGCGTGGAGGGCGTCGTCAGCGCCCATCCCTCGGTCGAGGGCCAGACCATGCTGGTGCGCGAGGGCCGGACCTCGGGCGCGCTCGCGCGCGGCATTCGCACCGACGATCTGCGGGGGCTTGCGCTCATCGCCGACAATCTTCGCGCGGGCTCGCTCGCCGAATTCGGCGAGCCGTCGGGCGTGGTGCTGGGCGACCGGCTGGCGGCGCGCCTCGGCCTGCGCCCGGGCGACAGCCTCTCCATGCTCGCGCCCAAGACCAATGCCGGGCCGTTCGGCGCCATTCCGAGAACCAAGACCTTCCGCCTGCTCGCCACCTTCCATGTCGGCATGTATGAGTATGACAACAGCTATGCCTATATGCCGCTGGAGACCGCGCAGCGCTTCTTCAAGCTGGGCGAGGGGGTGAGCAATATCGAGGTGAAGATCGCCGACCCGGAGCGCGTGCGCGAGGTCGGCCTGCGCATCCTGACGGCGACCGATCCCGGCGTGCAGGTGTTCGACTGGCGCCAGTCCAACGCCAGCTTCGTGAGCGCGCTCGAGGTCGAGCGCAATGTCATGTTCCTGATCCTGACGCTGATCATCATGGTGGCGGCCTTCAATGTGCTCTCCAGCATGATCATGCTGGTCAAGGACAAGGCGCGCGACATCGCCATCCTGCGGGCGATCGGCGCGACGCGCGGGGCCGTCATGCGCATCTTCTTCCTGACCGGCTCGTCGATCGGCGTGCTCGGCACCGCCGCCGGCTTCGCGCTCGGGCTGGCCTTTGCGATGAATATCGAGCGGCTGCGGCGCTGGATCGAGGGCTTCACCGGCGCGGACCTGTTCCAGGCGGAGATCTATTTCCTCTCCCGGCTGCCGGCCAAGGTGGATTCGGCGGAGGTGGCGGCGGTGGTGGCGATGAGCCTGCTGCTGTCGGTGCTGGCGCCGCTCTATCCCTGCTGGCGCGCGGCGCGGCAGGACCCGGCGGATGCGCTGCGCTATGAGTGAGCCGGCGCTCGAACTCGCCGGCGTGGCGCGCAGCTACCTCCAGGGCGAGACGCGCCTCGAAGTGCTGCGCCGCATCGATCTCGCGGTGGGGGAGGGCGAGACGGTGGCGCTGATCGGGCCGTCCGGCTCCGGCAAGACGACGCTGTTGCAGATCGCGGGCCTGCTGGACCGACCGGACGCGGGCGAGGTGCGGCTTTGCGGGGAGAGCGCGTCCGGCCTTCGCGACGCGCGGTTCAGCGCCATGCGCGCGCGCTATCTCGGCTTCGTCTTTCAGTTTCATCAGCTGCTGCCGGAATTTTCGGCGCGCGAGAATCTGGTGGTGCCGCAGCTGGTGACCGGCGCGTCGAAGCGCCGGGCGCGGGCGCGGGCCGATGCGCTGCTGGCCACGGTCGGCCTCTCGGAGCGCGCCGGCCACCGCCCGGCCCGGCTCTCCGGCGGCGAGCAGCAGCGCGTCGCGATCGCGCGCGCCATGGCCAACGCGCCCCGCCTGCTGCTGGCCGACGAGCCGACCGGCAATCTGGACGACGCCAACGGCCGGCTGGTGATCGACACCTTCCTGCGCCTCGCGCGCGAGTCCGGCACCGCCGCCCTGGTAGCCACCCACAATCTCGACCTCGCGCGGCGCCTGGACCGCATCGTCAGCCTTGAGGGCGGCCATCTGCGCGAGGGGGCGGGGTGAATGGGGCGGAACATTCGCTATTCAGGTCGATTGGGAATCAAACGCCATCCAAGGCAGTCTGCAAACGCCCGAAGCTCTGCTTCCCGTTCCTGCAAAATGGAGGCGAGGTCATCCGAAACCAGCATCCCGCATCCCTTGATGTTCTGGCTCGGCTTGGGCCCACATTCGGCCCAGTGCACTTCCCATGCTTCGCACTGCGTATGGCGTGACAATTCTCTGGGTTTGGTAGGCCAGTAAAACGGATACCAGGCGGCGAATGTCCGCCGCTCGCGCTGTAGCTTCCGGCACGAATTCTTCAAGCATTTCCAATCCCGCTTGGATTGTGTGAATGGTGGGTCGAAGAATATCCAATTTGACAATCCGATATCTCGATGTGCTTTATATCCATCTTGAACATGAAATTTAACTTTGACGTTTGTTGGCAAAAAATGCCAATACTCCGATGCAGAATATCGTTCTGACAGACGTTCATCCGTATCGAATAATGTCACACGCAGTGCTTTGACTCTGGCGGTAAGGATATTGGAAGCAAATAACCATCCGGAAGGGTATTGCGGAAAGGCTCTTCGGACCAAATTTACATACGTGTTGTCGCTGTTTCCTACCATTTCCAGAAGTTGCTTGATGCCATGCTTCCATTCCGATGCATTGCGCAGATCATGAATTGGAGCGCCTGAATGACAATCGATATAGTGGAATGAGTTTGAGGGGATAGAAATACTCTCGGCAATGACGGTCAATATAAAGTGCTTCCAGACATCTCCCTCGTTGCCGGCTTTTTCGGAGTGGTCGTAGCTCATCGCTTGTGACAATCCTGCGCAGCAGACCGGCTGCTGTTTCTATTCCGCCGCCTCCACCGCCTGGAACCGGGGCGAGAAGTGGGGGGCTACTTCTTTGGCGAAGCGGGTCATCACTTCGCGTTGCAGGTCCTTGGGCATGCCCGGTGTGGCGGCGGAGACGAGCGCGTAGTCGAAGCCGAGCGCGGCGTAGGCCTTGAGGCGGGCGATGGCGGTTTCCGGCGCGCCCACCAGGTTCATCTCGCAATAGGGGCCGAGCGCGTCCGGGTCCGCCAGTTGCCGCAGATTGGAGAACATGCGCGAGAATTGCGTGTAGTCCTCGATATTCTCCCAGGGGTTGGCGTCGGCCTCGTAATGGTCCGCCTGGAGGGCGAAATAGGGCGGGAAGTGGCGCCGCGCCAGACGCAGCGCCTCGGCGTCGCTGTCGGCGATCAGCATCTTGATCGAGATCGCCTTGCGGCGGTCGGCCTCGGGCGGGGCGCGCTCGTCCCAGGTGGCGAGAATCTTCTCCAGGAGCCGCGCCGGGAAGGTGGAGAGGCAAAGCGGCGGGATCGCCAGGTCCGCCATCACGCCCGCGCTTTGCGGGCTGCCGATGGCCCCGTAAAGCCGCACCGGCTTGTCCACCGGCTCGGGCCGGAGCCGAATGGGGCGCGGCACCCGGTAATAGGCGCCCTCATGCGTGAATTCCTCGCCCGAGAGGCCCTTGCGGACGATCTCCAGCGTCTCGGCGAAGCGCCCGCGCGCCTCCGGCATGGCCACGCCATAGGCGTCGTATTCCGACTTCGCCGTGCCGCGCCCGAGGCCCAGATGCAGCGTGCCGCGCGTCAGCGAGTTCAGCATCGCGATCTCCTCCGCGATGCGCACCGGGTGATACCAGGGCAGCACCAGCACCGACGTGCCGAGCCCGATATCGGGGCAGAGCGCCGCGACATGGGCCATGAACAGCAGCGGGCTCGGCGTCGGATAATAGTCGGAGAAGTGATGCTCCAGCATCCACACCGACTCGTAGCCGAGCGTCTCCGCCAGCTTCACATCCTCGATCACCTCGTCATAGAGCTGCTTGTCGGATTTCGGCCGGTCGGTGGAGGGCGCGGTCTGCACCCCGAAGGTCATCGCGGCGGTCGTCATGGGCGGGCGATTTCCTTCAGAGCGCTTCCGGTCCCGACTCGCCCGTGCGGATGCGCACGGCGTGGCTGACATCATAAACGAAGATCTTGCCGTCGCCGATCTGGCCCGTATTGGCCGTCGCGCGCACGGTCTCCACCGCGCGCTCGACGGCGTCGTCGTCCACCACCACCTCGATCTTCACCTTGGGCACGAAGCTCACCGTATATTCGGCCCCGCGATAGATTTCGGTGTGGCCTTTCTGGCGCCCGAAACCCTTGACCTCGCTGACCGTCAGGCCCTCGATGCCGTCGCTCATCAGCGCTTCGCGCACCGCATCCAGCTTGTGCGGCTTGATGATCGCCATCACCAGCTTCATGGCGCGTCTCCTTTCCCGAATTATCTGAGATCGTAGCCGCTTTCGCCATGCGAGACGAGGTCCAGCCCCTGGATCTCGTCATCCGGCTCGACCCGGATGCCGCCGGTCAGCCCGCCGACCAGCTTGACGATGACGAAGGTCACCACCGCCGACCAGGCGACCACCGCCACCGCGCCGATCGCCTGCACGCCCAGCTGGCCGCCCATGGTGGCGCCCTCGTCGAAGCCGTTGCCGTCGAAGGCGGGCGACATCAGCACCGCCAGCAGCAGCGTGCCGAGCAGGCCGCCGACGCCGTGAACGGCGAAGACGTCGAGCGAGTCGTCGATCTTGAGCGTGGCCTTCACGGCCGTGACCGCGAAGAAGCAGACCAGGCCAGCCGCCGCGCCGATGATGAGCGCCCCGAACGGCCCGACGAAGCCCGACGCGGGCGTGATGGTGGCGAGGCCGGCGATCACGCCGGTGACGAAGCCGACCAGGCTCGGCTTGCCGAAGCGCACCCACTCGATCGCCATCCACACCACCGCAGCGGTGGCGGCGGAGAGATGCGTCACCAGGATCGCCATGCCCGCGCCGCCGTCGGCCGCCAGCTGCGAGCCGCCATTGAAGCCGAACCAGCCGACCCAGAGCATGGCCGCGCCCATGGCGGTCATGCCGGGATTATGCGGCGGGCGCAGCTCGCCGGGGAAGCCGCGCCGGGGGCCGAGCAGCATTGCCAGCACCAGCGCCGAGGTGCCGGCCGTGGCGTGCACCACCAGTCCGCCGGCAAAGTCCTTGATGCCCATCTCGGCGAGCCAGCCGCCGCCCCAGATCCAGTGGCAGACCGGAACATAGACCGCGAGCAGCCAGACGCCCGAGAACAGCAGGATGGAGGAGAACTTCATCCGCTCCGGAAAGGCGCCGACGATCAGCGCCGGCGTGATGACCGCGAAGGTCATCTGGAAGGCGATGAAGACATTTTCGGGAATCCCGCCCGAAAGCGTCTCGGTCCCGACGCCCCAGACCAGCGCGCGCCCGAAATCGCCGATCAGGGCGCCGCCTTCGCCGAAGGCGAGCGAATAGCCCACCAGGATCCAGAGGATCGACATGACGCCCGCAATCGCGAAGCACTGCATCATCACCGAGAGCACATTCCCGGCGCGCACCAGACCTGCATAGAAGAGCGCCAGCCCCGGCAGCGTCATGAACAGCACCAGCGCGGTGGCGGTCATGATCCAGGCAGTGTCGCCGCCGCTCAGCCCGTCCGCCGCCATGGCGGGCGAGCCGAACGCGAAGATCGTCAGCACCCATGCGCATTTGCTGAGCATGGTTGATCGAATTTTGAGCATCTGATGCGTCCCGGCCAGTGTGGAGAAGCTTTTCTCACCAGCATTGCGCAATTTTCATGCCGAAACGGCCGGAGAGGTGGGAGAAGAGGCGTCAGCGGCCCTTTCGCGGGCGCTCGGCGACCGGGCCGCCGGCCTCCTTCCAGGCGGTGAAGCCGCCCTCGATATGCGCCACCGGCTCCAGCCCCATCTCCTGCAGCGCATCGGCCGCCAGCGCCGACCGCCAGCCGCTGGCGCAATAGAACACGAACTTCTTGCCGCTGGCGAACACCTCGCGGTGATAGGGGCTGTCGGGATCGACCCAGAATTCCAGCATGCCGCGCGGCGCGTGCAGCGCGCCCTCGATCATGCCGTCGCGGTCGAGCTCGCGCACATCGCGAATATCGACGATCTGCACGGCCTCGTCGCCCTGGAGCGCGAGCGCGTCCGAGGCGGAAATCTCCTCGATCTTCGCCCGCGCGTCGGCGACGAGCTGCTTGACGCCTTTCTTCATGGCCATGGCTTTGCTTTCCTTCGGGAGCGGGGTCAGACGATGCCGACCGGATTGGCGGGGGAGCCGACCGCGCCCGGCAGGCGCAGCGGCTGGCAGGTGGCGAAAAAGCGGGTGCGGCCGAGCTCGCGCAGCCGGCGCGCCAGATCGCCCAGATACCAGAGTTCGCCGAGCGGCACACCCAGCTTGAACAGGCAATGCTGATGCAGCGGCGCATTGGCGTAGCGCTCGCCGGGCATCGGCCGGGCCGGCGACTGCTCCACCGCGTAATTGTCGGCGAAGAGCGCAACGACGCCCGTGTCGGCGATCCATTGCAGCAGCCGGTCGTCGCGCCCGTCGAGCGCGGCGCAGCTGTCGGCGAGGCGCGGGCCGTCCGGCTCCTTGCCCATCTCCAGCAGCAGGTCGGCGAAGCCCGTATAGAAGAAGGCGAGGTCGCCTTCCTCCACCTCCGCGCCGGTTTCGGCCAGCACGCGCATCAGGTCGTCGCAGGTCACCAGATGGCGCCCCTCGCGGCCGAAAAAGCGCTCCAGGTCGATCAGCACGCCGCGCCCGACCACGCCCTTCTCGGCGACGGTCTCGATGCCGAGCTTGCGCGCGCCCGTGCCCTCCGGGCGCGGCGTCCGCGAGCCGTCGGCGGCGTAATCGACCGGGCCGATAATGTCCTCGCCGCCCCGATAGCCGTTATAGAAGCGGACCTCCGGCACGCCGTCGCCATCGGCGTCGAACATCTGGCCCATATGGCAGAAGGCGTCCCACTGCGAGGAATATTGCAGCGTCATCTGCACCCGGTCGTCGCAGCCGACATCGATATGGCGCGGGTCGTCCAGCAGCAGCGGATAGTTGTAGCGCGGCGCGCCGTCCGGGCCGGCGGTCGGCTCCAGCACCGGCGGATGGCGGCGCGGATTGAGCACATTGCCGCCCGGATAGTCGAGCGGCAGCGAGAGGCAATAGACCTCGCCCAGGCGGATCTCCTCGCGCGCCAGCAACACGCGCTCGGGCGTCAGCAGGTTCAGCCGGCCGAGCTGGTCGTCCGGTCCCCAATCGCCCCAGGTCGAGCCTTCCGGGCGTCGTGTCCAGCGCGGATTTTCCACCATATGCGCGCCTCCCGCTTGCCGCCGGCCGGTTTCCGGCTACGGTAGCGGAACCGGAATGCACAAGGAAACGCCGAGATGAGCAATCCCTTCAGCCTCGAAGGCCGCAATATCCTGATCACGGGCGCAGCGCAGGGCATCGGGCGCGAGGTCGCCCGCACGGCCGTGGCCATGGGCGCGCGCGTCGCCGTGGTCGATCTGAACGCCGAGGGTATCGACAGCCTGGTCGCCGAGCTCGGCGGCGACAGCGCCATGGGCTTCCATGGCTCGGTCACCGAGCAGTCGCTCTCGGACGAGATCGTCGAGGCCATGGTGGGCGAGTGGGGCTCGATCACCGGCCTGGTCAACAATGCCGGCATCGTGCGCGCCGCCATGATCCACAAGATGACCCGCGACTATTGGGACCAGGTCATCGATGTGAACCTGACCGCGGTCTATCTCTGCCTGCAATCGGTCGGGCGGCAGATGATCAAGCAGTCGGAGACCGGCGAGTTCGGCGTCTGTCCGGGCCAGATCGTCAATGTCTCCTCGATCGCCGGCACGGCCGGCACCATCGGCCAGATCAATTACGGCGCCGCCAAGGCGGGCGTGCTCGGCATCACCATGAGCGCGGCGCGCGAATGGGCGCGCTACGGCATCTGCGTCAATTCGGTCGCTTTCGGCACGGTGGTGACGCCGATGACGGAGGTGGTGCGCGGGCCGAAATTCGCCGCCCAGACCATGGCCCGCATCCCGCTCGGACGCTATGCCGAGACCACCGATGTCGCGCCGAGCGTCTGCTTCCTGCTGGCGCCGGGGGCGAACTACATCACCGGCAAGAACCTCACCATCGATGGCGGCATGACGGCGATGTGAGCGGCGCGCGTTCGATGACCGGTCCCTGGCGGAGCCTCCTGTTCGCGCCGGCGACGCACGCGCGGCGCGCCGAGAAGGTGTTTCTGGCGGGCGCGGATGTGGCGATCCTCGACCTGGAGGACGCCGTGGCGGTGGCCGAGAAGCCGGCGGCGCGGGCGCTCGCCGTGGCCGCGCTCCGGCGTCCGCGCGCCTGCAAGGGCTTCGTGCGCATCAATGCGGCGGAGACCGAATGGTGCTTCGAGGACCTGGAGGCGATCGTCGGACCGTGGCTGGACGGCGTGCTGCTGCCGAAGCTGGAGAGCGCCGCCACGCTGCAGACCATCGACTGGCTGCTGGCGCAGCTGGAGCGCAAGGCGGGGCTGGAGCCGGGGCGCATCGACCTCATGGCGATCATCGAGACGGGGCGGGGCGTTTCCGAGCTGAAGGAGATCGCCGCCGCGCCCTCGCGCCTCCGCCGGCTCTGCTTCGGCGCGGGCGACTATACGCTCGATATGGGGATGGGCTGGTCGCTGGAGGAGGCGGAGCTCGCCCCGGCGCGCGCCGCCATGGTGCTGGAATCGCGCTCGGGCGGGCTGGAGGCGCCCATCGACACGGTGTTCATCGAACTCCGGGAGACGGAGGCTTTCGACGCCTCGGCGGAACGCGCCCGGACGCTCGGCTTCCAGGGCAAGCTCTGCATCCACCCGGACCAGGTGGGCGTCGTCAACGCCACCTTCACGCCGGACGAAGCCGAGCGCGCCCGCGCCCGCCGCATCGTCGAGGCCTTCGAGCAAGCCGAACGCGCCGGCTCCGCCTCCATCCAGGTCGATGGCTACTTCGTCGATTACCCCATCGTCGAGAAAGCCCGCCGCACCCTGGCCCTCGCCGACCTGATCGACGCTCAGGACTGAGCGCGAGCGCAGGCGTCTTTCGTCAGCAAGTGGGCGTCACTGTGATTCCGGTAAATCGCACCGCCCACGATGCTGCGATCCTTGAAGTCGCGTCGAAGGGCCACGTCGTCTGTATATAGCAACCGGACCCTCGATACGATTGCAAGCGCCAAAATGTGCTCATCGTTTGAATGTATTGGACCCAACGATTCGGTATGACCTTGAATCTTCTTCCACGGAACCGATCGCGCCAGACCGGCCTGGACGAGCCTGTGCAGCCGCCTTTGGCTCCGGAAGTCTATATCCCTCTTGAATTGGCCACCCGTCGAATACACAATGCTGCCCCAGCCCTGCTCAAGCCAGTGATAAATCGGGGCAATATCGCCATGCTTCGGCTGCAACAGAAATCTGCCAAGCACATTGGCATCGACAATCATGCACATGTTCGCAGCCTTATTCGTCGAAGCCCAATAGGCTATCCGACTCCCTCAGGAAGAAGTCGCGATATCCGGGCGGCACATTCTCCATATTGCCATCGCTATCCAACTCGATATTGTGAATCTTGACAGAATTGCCAGCCGGCTCGAAATAGAGAATAGAAACATCTTTCGCCGCAAGATTTCCCCTTCTTACCTCAATGCGTGTGCGGTCGATAATGTAATCACTATGCGTTTCAATCATAAAGCTATTTCCATCATTACGAAATGATTGCGCAAATAACGTCGCTAATTCCGCCTGAGCGCGGGGATGGAGATGAACTTCCGGTTGCTGCAATAAGAATTGTGTATGCTTTTTGCTGTGCATGCCTACAAGAATTGGCAGAACTTGGCTGACTCCATATCCAACATCCATTAAGTTAATAGCTGAATCCGAGTGTGCATAAACCTGCAACTCAAATGGATCGTGCACCCGCTGCCCTAAATTCCTAATTCCTACACCTGAAAATATACCGGACTTCTTCCCAAAATCCATAAGTTTTTTTTGCATGATCGCCCAATTTTTTTGATCAAATCGACTAAGAAACATCATTTGCATTGGCACATGGTCGCCTTGTGGTGACTCAGTTTGCTGCGTTGGATTATAGGTGCGCTTTGGTTCAGATCGCACAGGTCCAATAACAGAAATACTGGGCACGCTTGGAATAATATGATCATGAGGTATACTCTGCATAGCTTCATCTAACTCTTGATTGTTTTTGAATATTCTTGGATCGTCAAATACTGCGATCATTTGCAAATTGAACAGACACGAGTGAAAATTTCCTCTGAAATACCCCATGTTCACCTCATTGCATTGTGTGACAATTATAACATTGCCCTGATTATACATCAATTTTAAAAATATGTCTTCGCCAAAATCATAAACCGCCTCCTGCAAAACTGGATGTAGTCCATCACTTGAAAATACACCCTTGAACCAATAAGGCCGCGAATTGCATTCGTCCTCAGAGGTTAATTTGGCTCCAATCTCAAAAGTAGGTGTAATATCTTCAGTTCTATTTGAAATGCGGGCAATGTCCGGAAATGTTCCCATCAAGAAGGGTTTTTTGTTGAAGTCTGGACTCCAGCTAGACAGGCGATTTTCGTCGAACAGTTGGTGAAGTGCGTTATAACACCCAAGAAAAGTCGTCTTCCCGGTGCTGTTTTCGCCGACCAGGAGGGTGATCGGGCGCAGGCGGGCGCGTTGTTCGCCGGCGAAGCAGCGCACGTCGGTCAGCAGGAATTCTCGGGGCAGGGGCATGGGCGGGGTTCTCCTGCGCGCAATATACCACGGGTTCGTCGGCGGCGCGTCAGTCTTCCTTCAGCGCCCAGGGGGGCGGTTGCTTGGCCTGGAAGGCCTGGATGCCGGCCTGGGCGGCGGGGGCGCGGAGGAGGCGGGCGATGGTTCTGGCGGCGTCGTCCAGGGTCTCGGAGACCGGGCGGTCGGGGGTGGAGCGGATCAGGCGTTTGGCTTCCGCCACCGCCGCCGGTTCGCAGCGGCGGATGCGCTCGAGGGTCGCGTTCAGGGCTTCGTCGGTCTCGGCCTTGCCGGAGGTCAGGACATGGGCGAGGCCGTCGCGGGCGGCCTCGCGCCCGTTCAGGATCGCGCCGGTGACGACCAGGCGCCGCGTCCAGCCCTCGCCCATGCGGCGCACCACATGCGGGATCACCTGGGCCGGGATGAAGCCGCTCAGCGCCTCCGGCAGGCCGATGCGCGCCTGCTCCTCCACGATGACCGCATCCGAGCAGCAGGCCATGCCGAGGCCGCCGCCCGCGCACGCCCCCTCCACCACCGCGACGACGGCCTGCGGCAGCGCCTCCAGCGCCTCCAGCACATGGCCCATGCGCCGATAGGTGACGACCAGCGGGTCGGGGTCGGCCTCGGGCGGCAGCGCGCCCAGCATCGCCATGTCGCCGCCGGCGGAGAACTGCCCGCCCGCGCCCCGCAGCACGACCGCGCGCGCATCCGAGCCGGCGATCTCGCGAAACGCCGCCAGCAGCGCCTCCATCGTCTCCTCGGTCAGCGCATTGCGGCGCTCCGGCCGGGTGAGCGTCACATGAACCGCGAGGCCCCGGCGCTCGACCGCCACCGGACTCACGCCGGCGTCCCGTGCCCGCCGGCCCCGGGCGTCTCCACCAGCAGGCGCTCGCCCTCGCGCACGGTGACGCCGGCGGGCTTGGGCGCAAGCGGCGTCTCCTTGCCCCCGGCGTCCAGCAGCGCGAAGCGTCCGCGCCCGCCCGGCCCGCCGCCCGCCAGCCCCCAGGGCGCGTGCAGGAAGCGCTCGCCCGCGCCGTTGAACAGGCAATCGTGCCCCACCGGGCGCAGCACCCGGCAGAGGCCGCGCCCGCCCCGGAAGCGCCCCGCGCCGCCGGAGCCTTCCAGCAGGCCGTAGCGCTCCACCATCAGCGGATATTCGGTCTCGATCGCCTCGATCGGCAGGTTGGAGGTGTTGGTGATGCCGACCTGCACGCCGTCCTTGCCATGGCCGCCGGGCCAGCCGCCGGCCCCGCCGCCGAGCGTCTCCAGATAGAGATAGCCCTCGCCGGTGCGCGGATCGGTGCCGGAGAAGACGGCGGTGGTGTTGGCGCCATTGCCGGCGGCCGGCGCGCGGTCGGGCAGTGCGGGCGCGAGCGCGCCGAACACCACGTCGATGATGCGCTGGCAGGTGTGCGCGCGCGCCGCCACCGGCGCGGGGAAGACGGCGTTCAGCAGCGAGCCTCGGGGCGCGGCGATTTCCACGCAGTCGATCACCGCCTGATTGTTGGGCGCTTCGGGGTCGAGCAGCGCCTTGAGCGCGTAGGTGACCGCGGCGACGGTGGCGTTCAGCGTCACATTGATGTTGCCGGGCACCTGGTCCGCCGTGCCGGCGAAGTCGAAGCGCGTCCGCCCGCCCTGCTTTTCCACCGCGAGCGCGATCTGGATGTCGCGCGCCTCCAGCCCGTCATCGTCCATCGCGTCCCGGAACTCGTAGCGCCCGTCCGGAATGGCGGAAAGCCCCTCCGCCATGCGCGCCGCCGTGCGCTCGATCACGGCCTCGAAGGCGGCCAGCACGGTCTCCGCGCCATGCGCGCCGACCGTCTCCGCCATGCGGCGCACGCCCAGATTGCAGGCCGCCACCTGGGCGAAATAGTCCCCGCGCCGCTCCTTCGGCAGGCGCACATTCAGCAGGATCAGGTCGAACAATTCCTGTTGCAATTCGCCCCGGCGGAAGAGCTTGACCACCGGCACGCGCAGCCCTTCCTGGTAGATCTCCGACATGCCGCCCGCCATGGAGCCGGGCGCCATGCCGCCGACATCGGCGTGATGGGCGATATTGCAGACCCAGGCGACGATGCGCCCCTCCGCGAACACCGGCGCGGCCATGTTGATGTCCGGCAGATGGGTGCCGCCGGCGGTGTGCGGGTCGTTGGCGATGACGATGTCGCCCTCGTCGATATCGTCCCCGTAGCGCGCCAGCAGGCATTCCATCAGCCCGCTCATCGAGGCGATATGGATCGGCAGCGACTGCTCGGCCTGGGCGATCAGCCGCCCGCGCGCGTCCATGATCGCGGTCGAATGGTCGCGCCGCTCCTTGATGTTGGTGGAGTAGGCGCTCTTCATCAGCGCGGCGAAGGTCTCGTCGGTGATCGAGCGCAGCGCATTGGCCAGGATTTCGAGGCCGATGGGGTCGAGAGCGGTCATGCGGCGATCCGGATCAGGAGATTGCCATGGGCGTCGGCCAGCGCCTCGTCGCCCGGATGGATGAGGATGGTGGTGTCGAGCTGCTCGACGACCGCCGGGCCGGCGAGGCGGCAGCCGGCGCCGAGCGCCGCGCGGTCGTAAACCGGCGTCTCGACGGACGCGCCGCCCTCGAAGCGCACCGGACGGCGCTCGCGCGCGGGCGGCGGCCCGTCGGCCGGCGGCAAAGGCGGTTCCGGGGCCTCCGCCTGGGGAATGCGGGCGGTCAGCCGGAAATTGACGATCTCCACCGCATCCTCCGGGTTGCGGAAGCCGTAGGCGCGCTCATGCGCGGCCATGAAGCGCTCATGCAGGTCGCCCGGCTCGTCCGGCAGGGCGACGGCGAGTTCGAAATTCTGCCCGACATGGCGCATGTCGAGGAAGCAGTCGGTCCGCCGGCGCCGGCCCGCGCCTTCGCGGGCGAACCAGCGCCCGGCCTCCTCCTCCAGGCGCGCGACGACGGCCCGGACCTCCGGCAGGGCCGCCCCGGTGAGCGCCATGCGCCGGCTGGCCGTGAAGGTCTCGCTCCGGTCCGAGACCAGCAGCCCCTCGGCGCAGACGATGCCGGGGGCGGGCGGCACCAGGATGCGCCGGATGCCGATGCCGGCGGCGACGCTGCGCGCATGAAGCGGCCGGCCCCGCCGAAGGCCGCCAGCGCCGCGCCGCGCGGGTCGTGGCCGCGCTCGACCGAGATGGTGCGGATGGCGCGCACCATGTTGGCGGCCACGATCTCCAGCACGCCCTCGGCGGTGCGCTCCACGGAGAGGCCGAGCCGGGCGGCGGCCGGCTCGAAGGCCGCGCGCGCCGCCCCGGCGTCGAGCCGCATGCCGCCGTCCAGCAGGCCGCGCGCGCTCAGCCGGCCGAGCAGGAGATTGGCGTCGGTCACCGTCGGCGCGCCGCCGCCCTTGCCGTAGCAGGCGGGGCCGGGGTCGGCGCCGGCGCTTTCGGGCCCCACCTTCAGCAGCCCGTCGCGGTCGAACCGGGCGATGGAGCCGCCGCCCGCCCCGATGGTGGCGATGTCGATCTGCGGCAGCCGGACGGGGAAGCCGGCCACCTCGCGCTCATAGGCGATGTCGGCCGCGCCGGCGCGCACCAGCGCCATGTCGGCGCTGGTGCCGCCCATGTCGAGCGTCACCAGGTCGCGCAGGCCGGCGCGGCCGGCGGCGTGGACCGCGCCCACCACGCCCGCCGCCGGGCCGGAAAGCGCGGTGCGCACCGGCACGGCGCGGGCGCGGGCGAGCGACATCAGCCCGCCGCTCGACTGGTTGACGCCGAGCGCCGCGCCCGGCGCGAGGCCGGCGAGGCCCGTCTGCAGCCGGCCGAGATAGCGGTCCATCACCGGCTGCAGAAAGGCGTTGAGCACGGTGGTGGAGAAGCGCTCGAACTCGCGGAACTCCGGCTGCACCTCGGAGGAGAGCGAGAGGCGCAATTCCGGCAGGGCGGCGCGGAGCGCGCGGGCCATGGCCTGCTCATGCGCGTCGTTCAGATAGGCGAACAGGAAGCAGATCGCGCAGGCTTCCGCGCCGCTTGCGCGCACCGCCTCTACCGCCGCCTCGATATCCGCCGCGCCCGGCGCCAGCACCGGCCGCCCGGCGGCGTCCATGCGCTCCGCCAGCTCGAAGCGCCGCTCCGGCGGGGCCAGCGGCTCGGGGGCGGTGCGGCGGAAATCGTACATGTGCGGGCGCATCTGGCGCCCGATCTCCAGCAGGTCGGCGAAACCGCGCGTGGTCACCAGCGCGACGCGCCCGCCGGCGCGCTGGATGAGCGCATTGGTGGCCACCGTCGTGCCATGCGCCAGCCGGGCCACGCGATCCAGCGCCACGCCCCGGCTCTCGGCCATCTCGGCCAGGCCCAGCAGGATCGCCCGGCTCGGATCGTCCGGCGTGGAAGGCCGCTTGAACGCCCGCCGCTCCCCGCTCGCGCCATCCACGGCCCAGAAATCGGTAAACGTCCCCCCGACATCCACACCGATGCGCCAGGAGGGTTTCAGGCGCTTCGAATCGGACATGACCGGCGCAATGGTCTGCAATCGGGCAAGGCTCTCTCACAGGGTGCAGGCTATTCGACTCCTGCGACTGTAAAGGCCCATCGAGCCGCCGTCATCCCGCGTTGCCGCCCCCGCGCGCCGGCGCTCCTTGACAGTCGGGAGCCGCCATGGATGCTCGCGGACATGGCGACCGACATCGAAAGCGCGCGGGCGTCCTGCGGGGGCGGGAGGTGATGCGCCGGCTGGAGGGACGGCTCGATCTCTGTTCGGTCAACACCGCGACGCTCGGCCACCGCTCTGCGATCGGGCGGGCGATCGACGCCGTGGCGGCGGCGGGATATGGCGGTATCGCGCCCTGGCGCCGCGACCTCGAAGACGGCGGCGCCCGGCGCGTCGCCCGCCAGCTCCGCGACGCCGGGCTCGGCGTTTCGGGCTTCTGCCGCTCCACCTTCATGCCCTCCGCCGACAGGCGGGAGTTCATGCGCCGGCTCGACGACAATCGCCGGGCGATGGACGATGCGGCGGTGCTGGGCGCGGCCTGCTTCATCGTCGTGCCGGGGTCGCTCGCGCCGGGCTCCAGGGACCTGGAGGGCGCGCGCGCCCAGGTGGCCGAGGCGGTCGCCCTGCTTCTCGACCATGCGCGCGCTTGCGGCGTGCGCCTCGCTCTCGAGCCGCTGCACCCGATGTATGCGGCCGACCGCTCCTGCCTGAACACGCTGGCGCAGACCCTCGATCTTGCCGAGGCGCTCGAACCCGCCGCCGCCGCGCCTTTCCTTGGCGTCGCCGTCGATGCCTATCATGTCTGGTGGGACCCGGCGCTGGCGGAGGGCGTCGCCCGGGCGGGGACGATGCGCCGGCTGTTCGCCTTCCATGTCTGCGACTGGCTGGTCCCGACCCGCGACCTGCTCACCGACCGGGGCATGATGGGCGACGGCGTCATCGACCTCGCCGGCCTGCGGCGCACGGTCGAGGCCGCCGGCTATGACGGCTTCGTCGAGGTCGAAATCTTCTCGGCGCTCGACTGGTGGCGGCGTCCCGAGGAGGAAGTGCTGCGGGTCGCGGCGGAGCGCCTCCGGACGGTCTGCTGACGTCAGCCCTCGACGCCGTAGAGGCGGAGCAGCGCGCGCATGCGCCAGACGGCCAGATCGGGGTCGCGCAAGAGGCCCGCTTCGTCGGCCAGGCGGAAGAGGCCGGCGAGACAGGGCAGCGGCCGCATGGCCTGCGCGCCGCCGACCATGACGAAATGGTCCTGGAAGCCGTTGAGATACGCCAGGAAGACGACGCCCGTCTTGTAGTGGCGGGTCGGCGCGCGAAACATCAGCCGCGAGAGCGGAACGGTCGGCTCCAGCAGGCGGCGATAGGCGGCGGCGTCGCCTTCGGCCAGCGCCCCGAGCGCCAGCGAGGCCGCCGGGGCGATCGGATCGAAGATGCCGAGCAGCGCGTCGCTATATCCCCGGCCGTCGCCCTCGATCAGCGCGGGATAGTTGAAGTCGTCGCCGGTGTACATGCGCACGCCCTTCGGCAGGCGCCGGCGCATCTCGATCTCCTTGCCATCGTCGAGCAGGGAGAGCTTGATCCCGTCGATCCGCCCGGCATTGGCGTGGATGACGGCCAGCGCCGTGTCGAGCGCGGCCGGAAACGCGCCCGCCCCCCAATAGCCGGCGAGCGCCGGATCGAACATCTCGCCAAGCCAGTGCAGAACGACCGGCCGGTCGGCCTCCGCCAGCACGCGGGCATAGACCGCCTCATAGTCGGCGGGGCCGGTGGCGAGGCGGGCGAGCGCGCGGCTCGCCATCATCACCGCCCGGCCTCCCGCCCGCTGCACGGCGGCGAGCTGCTCCAGATAGGCGGCGACGACGTCGTCGAGGCTCCGCGCCTCGGCGGGATCGAGCTGGTCCGTGCCGACGCCGGAGACGATGCGGTCGCGCTCGGCGGGCGCGGCGGCGCCGAGCGTGCGTTCGATCAGCTCCCTGGCGGCGGGCCAGTCGAGGCCCATGCCGCGCTGCGCCGTGTCCATCGCTTCCGCCACGCCGAGGCCGAGATCGAGAATGTGGCGGCGGAAGCGGAGCGTCGCCTCCCAGTCGAGAACGGCGTTGGCGTCCGGCTCCCCGGCGGAAAGCGGGTCGGCCACCACATGCACGGCCGCGAACGCCACCCTGTCGAAGCGTCGCGGCCCCGCCGGAGCCTCCAGCGGCGCGGCCTTGAGCGCGTAGGCGGCCAGACGGCCATCTTCGTCCGGGAGGTCGATCGCAAGGGAGGTCATCGGGCGCATCCGGCGTTCTTCTCCGCCACCATGACCGTCGGCGCGATGACCTGCAAGACGGCGGAGGCGTCGTCGGGTGTCGAGGAGGCCGCGCGCCAAGGGTCGCGGACTTGCGGTCGCCATGTTTTGCGTTATCGACAGGATCGTCGATTATCATTGACGGGAGACATGTCATGCGCGAGCCCATCCATCCGGGCGAGACGTTGCGCGACGATCTCGAAGCGCTGGGAATGAGCGCATCCGAACTGGCGGGGCGGATCGAGGCGCCGGCGGACCGCATCGCCGAAATTCTGGATGGCCGGCGGGCGATCGATGGTGACATGGCGCTGCGTCTTGGGCGCTTCTTCGGAACCTCGGGCGAGTTCTGGCTCAATCTCCAGAAGCTCTATGAGTTGCGTTGCGCGGAGCGCGACCACGGCGCGGCGATCGCGCGGCTGCCCACGCTGCGCGCTACTGGCTAAGGCTGGCGGCCGTCCGGGGCTGTTTCCGCCTGCGCGCCGCGCGGCAGGGCGAGGGTCAGCGCGAGCGCGATTGCGGAGAGGACCAGCATGCCGACGAAGGCGCCCATATAGGAGCCATACAGGTCGAACACCGAAGCCCCGGCGAGCGCGCCGAAGCCGCCGGCCATGTGGTGGATCATGGTGATGAAGCCGGTCAACGCGCCCAGCAGGGCCGGCCCGGCGATCTCGCGCGCAAACACCACCGTGAGCGGGGCCGTGATCCAGAAGGTGACGCCATAGACCAGCGCCGCCGTCACGATCGCCCACGGCTCCCGGCTCGCCAGCAGCAGCAGGAAGAGCAGCACCCTGAGCAGGAAGCAGATCGCCGTCGGCAGGATCGGGCCGAAGCGGTCGTTCAGCAGGCCCGTGAGCAGCACGCCCGCCAGGCCGGTCAGCCCCATGAAGGCCAGCATGTTGCCGGCGAGCAGCGCGCCCACGCCCTCGTCGCGCGCATAGGCCACGATGTGGGTCGCGACCAGGAAGTCCTGAAAGCCGCAAATGGCGTAGATGACGAGCAGCAGCCAGAGCCGTTTCGAGGCGAGCAGGGCGGAAAACCGCGCCCCGCCGCCCCCGGCCGGAGGCTCCGGCGGGCGCTCCGTCCGCGCGGCGCGCCCGGCCGCCAGCACCGGGGGCAGCACGCAGACCAGGGTGGCCACGCCGAGCGCCAGAAACGCGCCGCGCCAGCCGAGCGCGCCGAGCCACGCGGCGAGCACCGAGACCACCAGCAGCTGGCCGACGCCCATGCCGGAGATCGCGATGCTGTTGGCCATGCCGACCCGGTGGGGATACCAGCGGGCGAGCAGCACGCCGACCGGCGTGATCGACATGCCGGCCGAGCCGAGCGCGAACACGACGCCGTAGAAGAAGAGCGCCTCCCCGACATGGTGGACGAGGCTCATCGCCGCCAGACCCGCCGCCGAAATCGCCACCGCCCAGCCCAGCACGACCCCCGCCCCGGCGCGGTCCACCAGCCGCCCGACCAGCGGCAGGGCGCTTGCCGACAGCAGCATGAACAGCATGACGCTGAGCGACAGCGTGCTGCGGCTCCACTCGAGCTCCTCGGTCATCGGGCGCAGCAGCAGGCCGATCGCGAAGCGCGCGCCGCCATTGAACATCAGCACCAGAAAGCAGGCGACGAGCAGCAGTCGGGCGATGTTCGCGCGGTTCAAGGCCGGTCGAAGCGGTCGGTCGCGAAGGGGGCGGGATCGGCGGCGGGCGTCCTGCCGGTGGCGAGCTGGGCCGCCAGCAGGCCGGCGCCCGGCCCGAGGCCGAAGCCGTGGCCCGACAGCCCGGTGGCGAGCGTCAGCCCCTCCAGCCCGGCCACGGGGCCCAGCAGCGGCACTTCGTCCGGCGAGACCTCGATCATGCCGCCCCAGCTTTCGACCGCCCTCGCGTCCCGGAGTTGGGGATATGTGGCCCGCGCCGCGTTCAGGATGCGATCCCGCACCGCCGCTTCCGGCGGCGGATCGAGCATGCGCGCCTGCTCCATCGGGCTCAGCTGGTCCGCGCCCCAGCGCCGGCGGCCGAGCGCGCCGAAGAACTCGGTGCCGAACCGCAGCCGCAGCGTGCGCCAGCGTTGCCGATAGAGCGGCAGGAAGCTGCGGAAATGCGCGAACGCGGCCGGGATGACGTCGAAGCGCGCCGTCTGCGTGCGCCCGACGGTGTAGCCGCCGTCGAGGCGCGGGCGGAGCGAGGCGGTGGCCATGCCGACCGGACCCGTCACGAAGTCCGGCACGGGCGCGGTGCGCAGCACCTGCGAGCGCACCGCCAGCTGCGCGAGCGGCAGGCCCATATTCTCCAGGAAGGGCCGGCACCAGGCGCCGCCCGCCAGAATGACCGCGCGGCAGGCGACGCGCCCATGCTCGGTCACCAGGCCGGAGACCCTGCCGCCGGAGAGTTCCAGCGTGCGCACGGCCGTGCGCTCGAAGATCGTCGCGCCGGCCCCGGCGGCGAGCCGCGCCAGCGCCGGAACGGCGAGCGTCGGCTCGGCATACATGTCGCTCGGCGTCACCATCCCGCCGGCGAAGCGCCCGTCCTCCCGGCCGACCCACGCGTCAGCCTCGGCCGGCGACATCATGCGGGTGCTCAGCTGGAACGGCCGGGCGGAGGCGAGCCACGCCTCATGGTCCGCCAGTTGCGCCTCATCCTGGGCGATATAGGCCAGCCCGCGCTGGCGCAGCCCGAAATCGCTGCGGCTGGCTTGCGCAAAGCGGCGCCAGAGCGCCTGCGATTCCAGCATCAGCGGCACTTCGCGCAGGTCGCGCCCCTGAATGCGGATCCAGCCCCAGTTGCGCGAGGACTGCTCCCCCGCGATGCGCCCCTTCTCGCAGACCAGCACGGGCACGCCCCACTCGGCCAGCATCAGCGCCGCGCTCACCCCCACCACGCCGCCGCCGATAATCGCGACCTCGACGGACTCCGGCAGCGGCCGGTCCGGTCCCGGCGCAAATTCGGGCATCATGTCCATGGGCCGGAGAATGCGCCCTCTGCGCATGGCGGCGCAAGGGGGAACGGCTGGCAATGCGTTGCGGCCGTGGTAGAAGGGGCCGCAATAGATTGCGGGGGTTCCCTGCCATGCGTGAAGCGTCGGTGGCGCGCAAGACGTCGGAAACGGATATCGCCCTTCGCCTCTCTCTGGACGGGGAGGGCCGCTACCGGGTCTCGACCGGGGTGGGCTTTCTCGACCATATGCTGGAGCAGCTCGCCCGCCACAGCCTGATCGACCTCGAGCTCACCGCCGAGGGCGACCTGCATATCGACGCCCACCACACCACCGAAGATGTCGGCATCGCCATCGGCCAGGCCGTCTCCGCCGCGCTCGGCGAGCGCAAGGGCATCCGGCGCTACGGCCACGCCTATGTGCCGATGGACGAGACGCTGGTGCGCGTCGCGCTCGACCTCTCCAACCGGCCCTATCTCATCTGGCGGGTGGAGCTGCCGGCGGCGAAGCTGGGCGTCATGGACACCGAACTGTTCCGCGAATGGTTCCAGGCCTTCGCGCAACATGCCGGGGCGACGCTGCATGTCGAGTGCCTTTACGGCGCCAACACGCACCACATCGTCGAGGCCTGCTTCAAGGCGCTGGCGCGGGCGCTGCGCGCGGCCGTCGAGATCGACCCCCGGCGGAGCGACGCCACGCCCTCCACCAAGGGCGTTCTCTGACCGTGCGCATCCACACCATCCATCGCCGCTATCCGGGCCTGTTGCAGGAGCCGGAACTGCGCGCGGTCAAGGAGGGCTTCTGCTGGCCGGCGCTGCTGTTCGGGCCGGTCTGGGCCGCATGGCGGGGCTACTGGCTGCTGGCGGCGGGGCTGCTGGCGCTCGCGGTCGCGGCGGCGCTGCTGCCGGGTCCGGTCTGGCTCACTCTGCCGGCGCAGCTCTTCCTCTGGCTGCTGGTGGGCTTCGAGGGCAACGATCTCGCCCGCTGGAGCCTCGCCCGGCGGGGGTTCGCGACCGTTGGCGCGGCCGCCGGGCGGAGCCGCGCCACCGCCATGGCGGCCTTCGCGGCGGGCGCGCGCGCATGAGCGTCGCCATCGTCGATTACGGCTCCGGCAATCTGCGCTCGGCGGAGAAGGCCGTGGCGCGCATGCTGGAGGAGACCGGCGGCGGGGGCCGGGCGCTGGTCACCGCCGACCCCGAGCGGGTGGCGCGGGCGGACCGCATCCTGCTGCCGGGCGTCGGCGCCTTCGCCGACTGCCGCGCCGGGCTGTTCGGGCTGGACGGCATGGTCGAGGCGCTGGAGGAGGCCGTGCAGGAACGCGGGCGCCCCTTTCTCGGCATCTGCGTCGGGATGCAGCTGATGGCCGAGCGCGGCCTGGAGCATGGCGCGCATTCCGGCCTCGGCTGGCTGCCCGGCGATGTCGTGGCGCTTCGCCCGGCGGACCCGGCGCTCAAGGTGCCGCATATGGGCTGGAACGCGCTCACCGGGCTTGCCGACCACCCGCTGCTGGCCGGGCTCGGCGAGGGCGCGCATGTCTATTTCGTACATTCCTACCGCTTCGCGCCGGCGGATGCGGGGCATATGCTGGCGATGAGCGACCATGGCGGGCGCTTTGCGGCCGTGGTAGGCCGCGACAATCTGGCCGGCACGCAGTTCCACCCGGAAAAGAGCCAGGCGCACGGGCTGCGGCTGATCGCCAACTTCCTCGACTGGCGGCCCTGACCATGGACCCGAACCGCATCGAATGCCTGGAGACGCTGAGCGACGCCGACCTGTTCGACCTTTGCGAGGCGACCGACGCGGCGATCCAGGACGGCGGCGGCTTCGGCTTCGTCTCGCCGCCGGAGCGCGGCTGGCTGAAGCGCTACTGGCGCGGCGTGCTGCTGGTGCCGGAGCGCAGCCTGTTCGTCGCCCGGCGCGAGGACAGCATTTGCGGCTCGGTGCAGCTGGTCGCCCCGCCGCCCAACAATGAGGCCCAGCGCCTGATCGTCGCCGTGCAGCACCTGTTCGTGGCGCCCTGGGCGCGCGGCTTCGGCGTCGGGCGGGGGCTGATGGAGGCGGTGGAGGCGGAGGCGCGCCAGCGGCGCTTCAAGGTCATCAATCTCGACGTGCGCGACACCCAGACCAACGCCATCGCCATGTATGAGGCGCTCGGCTATCGGCGCTGGGGCGAGCATCCCAAATACGCCCATGTCCGGGGGCGCTGGGTGCCGGGCGTCTATTTCTACAAGGATATCGCGTCTGCAACCGCCGAAGGCGACGGATGATCATCTTCCCCGCCATCGATCTCAAGGACGGCCAGTGCGTGCGCCTGGTGCAGGGCGACATGGGCCGTGTGACGGTGTTCAACGACGATCCCGCCGACCAGGCCCGGCGGTTCGCCGGGGCGGGCTTCGCCTGGCTGCATCTGGTCGATCTGAACGGCGCGGTGGCCGGCGCGCCGGTGAACGCCGGGGCGGTGGAGCGGGTGCTGGCGGCCGTCGATCTGCCGGTGCAGCTGGGCGGCGGCATCCGCGACATGGCGACGGTGGAGATGTGGCTCGACCGGGGCGTGCGCCGGGTGGTGCTCGGCACCGCCGCGCTCACCGACCCGGAGCTGGTGCGCAGCGCCTGCCGGCGCTTTCCGGGGCGGATCGTGGTCGGCATCGACGCCCGCGACGGCATGGTCGCCACCCGGGGCTGGACCGAGACCTCCCGGACGTCGGCGCTCGATCTGGCGCTCCGTTTCGAGGACGCCGGCGTGGCGGCGATCGTGTTCACCGACATCGCCCGCGACGGGGCGCTGGGCGGCGTCAATCTGGACTCGACGGTCGATCTTGCCTGGGCGTTGACGACGCCGGTGATCGCGTCCGGCGGCGTGGCGGACCATGACGATCTGCGCGCCATCCGCGCCGAGCGCGACGCCGGCATCGAGGGGGTGATCTGCGGGCGCGCGCTCTATGACGGGCGCATCGACCCCGCGACCGCGCTCGGCATCGCGGCCGGGACCGAATGCTGACCGTGCGCGTCATCCCCTGCCTGGATGTCGATGCCGGCAGGGTGGTCAAGGGCGTCAATTTCGTCGATCTGCGCGACATGGGCGATCCGGTGGAGCAGGCGCGGTTCTACGACGCCGCCGGGGCGGACGAGCTCTGCTTCCTCGACATCACCGCCAGCCACGAGCAGCGCGACACCATCCTGGACGTGGTGCGCCGCACCGCCGACCGCTGCTTCATGCCGGTCACGGTGGGCGGCGGCGTGCGCACGGTGGAGGACATCCGCCGGCTGCTGCTGGCGGGCGCCGACAAGGTGTCGATCAACACCGCTGCGGTCCAGCGCCCGGAATTCGTGCGGGAGGCCGCGCGGAAGTTCGGCGCGCAATGCATCACGGTTGCGGTCGACGCCAAGCGCACCGGTCCCGGCCGCTGGGAGCTGTTCACGCATGGCGGGCGGCGGCCGACCGGCATCGAGGCGGTCGGCTGGGCGGAGCGCATGGTGGCGCTCGGCGCCGGCGAGATCCTGCTCACCTCCATGGACCGCGACGGCACCGGCGACGGCTACGACCTGGAGCTGACGCGCGCCGTGGCGGACGCGATACCGGCCCCGGTGATCGCGTCCGGCGGCGTCGGCGCGCTCGACCATCTGAGCCGGGGCGTGAGCGCCGGACACGCCTCGGCCGTGCTCGCCGCCTCGATCTTTCACGACCGCAGCCACACCATTGCGGAGGCCAAGCGGGTCATGGCGGCTGCGGGCATTCCGGTGCGTCTGGAGGGGGCGACATGAGCGAGAGGGATGTGATCGACCGGCTTTACGCGGTGATCGAGAGCCGGCGCGGCGGCGACCCGGCGCGCTCGCGCACCGCGCGCTACTTCGCCCAGGGCACGGGCAAGATCGCGCAGAAGGTGGGCGAGGAGGCGGTCGAGACCGTCATCGAGGCCATGCGCGGCGACCGCAAGCGGCTGGTCGAGGAAAGCGCCGACCTGCTGTATCACCTGCTGGTGCTCTGGGCCGATGCGGGCGTTGCGCCGGACGAGGTGCGCGCGGCGCTCGAACGGCGCGAGGGCCGATCCGACGCCAGGGAGAAAACCCCGTGAGCTATGACGACGACAATATCTTCGCGCGCATCCTGCGCGGCGAGATTCCCTGCGACAAGGTCTATGAGGACGAGCATGTGCTGGCCTTCCGCGACATCGCGCCCAAGGCCCCGACGCATGTGCTGGTGATTCCCAAGGGCCGCTACCGGACGCTGCACGACTTCGCCGAAGGGGCGAGCGACGCGGCGCTCGCCGCCTGGGTGCGCGCCATGGCGTCGGTCGCGCGGAGCGAGGGCGTCGCCGAAGCGGGCTACCGCGCCACCTCCAACAACGGCCCCCACGGCAAGCAGGAAGTCCCCCACCTGCACATGCACATCGTCGGCGGCCGCCAACTCGGCTCCGCCCCCCGCAGCTGACGGGGCCGGGGACCGCGCCGGCTCAGTCGCAGCCGTGGTGTTTGCGCCAGAGGGTGGGGTTGTGGCCCTGGGGCGGGTTGGCGCAGGGGTTGTCGGCGTAGCCGCGCAGGCGGTTGTAGCGTGCGATCTGGGGTTCGGTGAGGAGGGGGAGCGTCTCCAGGTGGGCGGCCAGATGGGTGTAGCGCAGCGCCATGCGGGCCTCGCCGATCTCGGCGAGCAGGCCTCGCAGCGAGCGCTCGGTCACCGTCCTGCCCGCGAACGCCGCCTCCAGCGCGCGCTCGGCCGCCACCAGCCGCCGGCCTCCGGCGACCGCCTCGGCCCGCATCCGCTCGAAGATGGCGGCGATCGCCGTCGCCTGTTCGGCGGACAGCGCAATCTCGTCCCGCATGTCGAGCAGATGGCCGGGGCCGGGCATGCCGTTGAGTTCGGCCGCCCTGGCGAGGCCCCAGCCGCCGCCGCGTTCGAGTTCGGCCAGATCGTCCGCCGAGAGGCTCTTGACGGCGCGGGTCTGCTCGCCGGCATAGGGCGATTTGTGCGTCTGCCCGGCGTCGGCGGGGCCAGCGAAAGCCCATGCGATGGCGAGCGCCGACAGCGCGCAACGGGTCTGTTGAAAGGGCAAGAGGGTCTCCCGGCGGCGCAGCGCGGCTAGCCGCGCTGCGGCTTTTCCGGCTCGATGCGATGGAGGATGTCGAGGGCGCGCTGATGGTCGGGGGAGCCTTCGGCGAGCTTGCGCCGGGCGCGTTTGGCGAGCGCGGAGGCGCGCTGGACGTCGCCGGTGAGCAAAGCGTGTTCGGCGAAGGCGAGGTCGGCGCGCACCACCTCGCCGGCGCGGCCCCGCGCCATGCCGAGCCAGCGCCAGCCGGCGGCGCTCTCCGGCTCGCTGCGCACCACCTCGTCCAGATTGCGCATCGCCTCGGCCAGCGCCTCCGGCGTGCCGACGGCGATCGCCGCGCGCCCGAGCTCGGTGCGGATCAGCGCCGCCTCCGGGGCCAGGCGCACCGCCTCGCGATAGGCCTCCAGCGCCTCGGCGGCGCGCCCGTTCTCGAACAGCATCTGGCCGCGCAACTCGCGGAAATAGGGGTCTTCCGGGGCCTCGGCGATGAGGCCGTCGATCGACTCCAGCGCCTTCGCCAGATCGGGGATGCGGTAATGCGCGATGGCGCGCGCATAGCGCGCCGGCACGCCAGCGTCGTCCGCCGCATAGCGCTCCAGCGTGCGCTCCGGCGGGTCCAGAAAGCCGTCCAGCTTGGCGAGCATCCGGGCGTGGCGGCGATAGAGCGCCTCGGAGACCGTCTCGTCGGTCCACTCGGAGCGCTCCAGATGCTCGCCGACGCGCCGCACGCGCTCGTCGGTGAAGGGGTGCGTGCGCTGATAGAGGTTATCCACGCCGCCCGCGACCGCCTCCCGGCCCGCCAGGATGTCGAGAAACTCCATCAGGCCGCGCGAGGACACCTCGGCCCGGTCGAGAAAGCGCAGCGCCGCCTCGTCGGCCGCCGATTCCTGCGTGCGCGAATATTGCAGCAGGCTGCGCTCGGCGACGGTGGCGCCGCCGAAGATCACCGCCTGGGCGATGCGCACATCGCCCGTGGCCACCGCCGCCGCCGTGCCGAGCGCGGTGGTGAGGATGTTCTGCGCCGCGCGCGTCTCGATCTCGTCCTTGAAACGCACCAGATGGCCGCCGGCGATATGGCCGGCCTCATGCGCGATCACGCCCATCAGCTGCTCCGGCGTCTGGCTGCGCCGGATCAGCCCGGTGTTCAGGAACATCTGCATGCCGCCCGAGACGAAGGCGTTCACCTGTTCGCTATTCACCAGATAGAGGCGTATGTTCTTCTCCGGCAGGTTGGCCGCCTCGAAGATCGGTTTGGCGTAAAGCTGGACGGTCTTCTCGATTTCGGCGTCGCGGATCAGCCGGATGCCCTCCGCCGACGCGGGCGTCGCGCCCGGCAGGGCCAGCATGGCGGCAAGGAGGCCGCAGAACGGGTAGCGCATGAAACGCATGGCTGGCGACCTCCCGACGCAACGCCTGCAAGGTAGGCGCGGGGCGGGCCTGCGTCAATCTCCGCCGCCTTTCCATCCCTCATTTTCGCGATTCGGACAGGAGCACCCATGACCTTCGACGCATCGGCGCGCGGCGGCGTCGATCCCTTCATCGTGATGCAGGTGCTGCGCGCGGCCGGCGAGCGCGCGGCGAGCGGCAAGCCGGTCTTCGCCTTGCAGATCGGACAGCCCAGCACGCGCGCGCCCAGAGGCGCGCGCGCGGCGGCCAAGGCCGCGATCGACACCGAACTGCTCGGCTATACCGACGCGGCGGGCATCGAGCCGCTCCGCCGGCGAATCGCGGCGCACTACCTGGAGCGCTACGGTGAGCGGGTCGCGCCCGAGCGGGTGATGGTCACGCCGGGGTCTTCCGGCGGCTTCGTGCTGGCCTTCCTCGCCGCCTTCGACACCGGCGCGCGGGTGGTGCTCACCGATCCGAGCTATCCCTGCTACCGCAACATGCTGGCGGCGCTCGGCATCGAGACCGTGCATCTGCCGACCGGGCCGGAAACCCGCTTCCAGCCGACGGTGGAGCTGCTGGAGACGGTCGAGGGGCCGATCCACGGGCTGGTGGTGGCGAGCCCCTCCAACCCGACCGGCTCCATGCTGACGCCCGAGGCGCTCGGCCGCCTCGCCCGCTGGTGCCATGACCGGGGCGTGCGGCTGATCTCCGACGAGATCTATCACGGCATCAGCTATGGCGTGGCCGAGGCGACCGCCGCCGGCTCGCCTTCGGCGATTACCGTCAACAGCTTCTCGAAATATTTCTCCATGACCGGCTGGCGGATCGGCTGGCTGGTGCTGCCGGAGGACCTGCTGACGCCGGTCGAGCGGCTGGCGCAGAACCTGTTCATCAACGCGCCCTCGATCTCGCAACATGCCGCGCTCGCCGCCTTCGACTGCCGCGAGGAGCTCGACGCCAATGTCCGGCGCTATGCGCATAATCGCGAGATACTGACCGCCGCCCTGCCGGCGCTCGGCATCCGCGACATCGCGGCGCCCGACGGCGCCTTCTACCTCTATGGCGATATCGGCCATCTGACCAATGACAGCATGGGCTTCTGCGAGCGGCTGCTGAACGAGACCGGCGTCGCCGTCACCCCCGGCATCGACTTCGACCCGGCGCGCGGCGGCCGCACGGTGCGCTTCAGCTACTGCACGGCGAGCGAGGATGTGGAAGCGGCGGTCGAACGCCTGGCGGACTTCCTGCGCTGAAGCCGGAAAGCGGCCGCGGAACGTGCGCGCACAAGTCGTCGTCAAGTCAATCGTGGATGAAATCGGGAGTCATATTCCAATCAATTCCACATATTAGGAAGATATAGTTATGCTCTGGTAGAGAACGATCCGTTCAATTCGAGAGCAGACCATGCCTTCCTCGCCCCGCTGCCTTTCGCTGGATCTCGAGGTCGGCAAGACGAACGGTCGCATTCACGCCCTCGCCGGCATCCGCGCGGACACGGACGAAAGCTATCTGTTCGAGGGCGGCAAACTCGCGGCGGCGCTCGCCGCCCTGGACGACCTCGCCGACGGCGCCGCCTTCCTTCTCGGCCACAACATCCTCGCCTTCGACCGGCCGCATCTCCAGGCCGCGAAGCCCGATCTGCGGCTGCTGAAACTGCCGGTCGTCGATACGCTCCGCCTCAGCCCGCTCGCCTTTCCGCGCAATCCCTATCACCGGCTGGTGAAGCATTACCGGGATGGCGGGCTGGTCCGCTCGCGCATCAACGACCCGGAACTCGACGCCCGTCTCACGCTCAAGCTGTTCGGCGAACAGCGGGAGGCGCTCGCGGGCGTGTCGGCGGACCTGCTGTCGGCCTGGCACTGGCTCTGCACGCCCGATCCGAAGGGCCTGGACCGCGCCCTCGACGCCATGTTCGCCGCGCTGCGCGGCGCCGCCCGGCCGACGCCGGCGGAAGCCCGCGCGGCCATCGACCGGCGTCTCGAAGACGTCGCCTGCAAGGCGCAATCGCGCCGGGCGGCCGAGGAGGGCGACGGCTGGGCGCTCGCCTATGCGCTCGCCTGGCTGTCGGTCGCGGGCGGCAATTCGGTCATGCCGCCCTGGGTGCGCCACCAATTCCCCGCCGCCGGCGACCTGGTGCGCCGGCTGCGCGACACCGCTTGCAGCGATCCGCGCTGCGTCTGGTGCCGCGCGCGCCACGATGCGAAGCGCGAGCTCCGCCGCTGGTTCGGCTTCGACGGCTTCCGGCCGGAGCCCCGCCTCGAGGACGGGCGCCCCATGCAACAGGCGATCGTCGAGGAGGCGATGGCGGGCCGCCATGCGCTCGGCATTCTGCCGACCGGAACCGGCAAGTCGCTCTGCTATCAGGTCCCGGCGCTCTCGCGCTACGACAAGACCGGCGCGCTCACCGTGGTGATCTCGCCGCTGGTCGCGCTGATGGCGGATCAGGTGGCGGGGCTGGAGGCGCGCGGCGTCGGCTGCTGCGTCACCGTCAACGGGCTGCTCTCCATGCCGGAGCGCGCGGATGCGCTGGAGCGCGTGCGCCTCGGCGACGCCGGCATTCTGCTGATCTCGCCGGAGCAGCTGCGCTCGCGCACCCTGCGCGGGGCGCTGGAGCAGCGCGAGATCGGCGCCTGGGTGCTGGACGAGGCGCATTGCCTGTCGCGCTGGGGTCACGACTTCCGGCCCGACTATCGCTATGTGGGCCGCTTCATCCGCGAGAAGGCGGGCGACAAGCCCCCGCCGCCGGTGCTCTGCCTGACGGCGACCGCCAGACCCGATGTGAAGGAGGACATCGCCCGGCACTTCCGGGAGCGGCTCGGCATCGAGCTCGATATCTTCGACGGCGGCGCGGAGCGCTCGAACCTGGTGTTCGAGGTGCTGCCGACCTCGGGCGGAGAGAAGTTCGCCCATCTCCATGAATTGCTGACCGACCGCCTGCCGTCGGAGGGCGGGGCCATCGTCTATTGCGCGACGCGGCGGCGGTGCGAGGAGTTGGCCGAATTCCTGCAATTGAAGGGCGTGTCGGCCGACCACTTCCATGCCGGCCTCTCGCCGGAGAGGAAGAAGGAGGCGCAGCGGAGTTTCATCGCCGGAGAGCTGCGCACCATCGTCGCCACCAACGCCTTCGGCATGGGCATCGACAAGCCGGATGTGCGCCTCGTCATCCACGCCGATATTCCGGGCTCGCTGGAGAACTATCTCCAGGAAGCCGGCCGCGCCGGGCGGGACCGGGCCATGGCGCATTGCGTCCTGCTCTACACGCCGGAGGATGTGGAGCGCCAGTTCGGCATGTCGGCCCGTTCGCGACTGACGCAGGCCGAGATCGCGGGCATTTTCCGCGCGCTCCGCCGGATGGACTACCGCAACCGCAGGGGCGGCGAGGTGGTGGCGACGGTCGGCGAGATTCTGCTGGACGACGAGGACAAGGCGTTCGAGCGCGACAGCGCCACCGACGACACCCGCGTGCGCACCGCGCTCGCCTGGCTGGAGGAGGCGGCGCTGCTGACGCGGGAAGCCAACGAGGTGCGCGTGTTTCCGTCCTCGCTCCGGGTCGGCTCGGTGGAGGAGGCCAACGAAAGGCTGGCCCGGCATCCGGGACCGGAGGGCTATCGCCGGAAATTGCGGCGGATCGCGGCCACGCTGATCGCCGCGCCGCCCGATGACGGCATCTCCACGGACGAACTGATGATGGTGGCCGGCCTCGACGCAAAGGGCGTGCGCGACGCGCTCTGGGACCTGGAGCAGCTCGGCGTCGCGAACAACGACACCGCGCTCACCGCCTTCGTTCACACCGGCATCCAGCGCTCCTCGTCGCGGCGCCTGAAACAGGCGGTGGACCTGGAGCGGGCGCTGATCGCGCATTTGCGCGAGCACGCGCCCGACCTCGGCAAGGGAGAGAGCGCACAGCTGCATCTGCGCATCGCGGCCCAGCGGCTGCGCGACGACGGCCTCGCCGATCCGCTGCCGGAGCGGCTCTGGCGCATTCTGCGCAGCATCGCCTGGGACGGGCGCGGCGAGGATGGGGGCAGCCTGACGCTGCGCAAGCGGGACGCGGAAAGCGTGGCGGTGACGCTGCAACGCGAGTGGGAGACGCTGGAGGAGATGGCCGAGCGGCGGCGCAAGGCGGCGGGGCTGCTGCTCGACCATCTGCTGGGCCGCCTGCCCGCCGGGGCGCGCGGCGCCGATTTGCTGGTGGAAACTACGCTGGGCGCGCTGCTGCAGGCCATCGAAGGGGACTTCGAACTCAGAAGCGAGACCCGTGACCCCCGCCGGCTGATGGACCGCGCTTTGCTCTGGCTGCACGAACAGGAGGTCATCGGCCTGAACAAGGGCCTGGTCGTGTTCCGCCCCGCCATGACGCTGCGACTGGCGGACAGGGAGCGGCGCGGCTTCGCCAGGACGGATTTCGAGCCGCTGGCGCTGCATTACAAGGGGCAGGTGCTGCAAATCCATGTCATGGCCGCCTTCGCCGAGCGCGGCCTCGAAACCATGCGCGACGCGATGCAACTCGCCATGGACTATTTCTCGCTGGACGAGGAAGCCTTTCTCGGCCGCTGGCTGCCCGGCCGCGACCGCGAGATCGGTCGCCAGACCACGCCCGCATCCTGGCGCCTGATCGTGGAGAGCCTCGGCAACCCCTTGCAGCAGCGCATCGTCGCCGACGAGCGGGAGCAGCGAAACATGCTGGTGCTTGCCGGCCCCGGCTCCGGCAAGACGCGCGTGCTGGTGCACCGCATCGCCTGGCTGCTGCGCGTCCGGCGGGAGAACGCCCACGGCGTGCTGGCGCTCGCCTATAACCGCCATGCCGCCGTCGATATTCGCCGCCGCCTGCGGGATCTGGTCGGCGACGATGCGCGCGGCGTCACGGTGCTCACCTGCCATGCGCTCGCCATGCGCCTGGTCGGGGCCAGCTTCCGTGGGCAGGCGGAGCGGCCCGACGAGGCGAGCTTCCGCGATGTGCTGCGACAGGCGGCGGCGGTGCTGCGCGGCGAGGGCCTCGCGCCCGACGAGGCGGACGATCAGCGCGAGCGCATCCTGGCCGGCTTCCGCTGGATTCTGGTGGACGAATATCAGGATATCGGCGGCGACCAGTACGAGCTGATCTCGGCGCTCGCCGGGCGGACGCTCGACGAGGATGCGGGCAAGCTCTCTTTGTTTGCGGTCGGCGACGACGACCAGAACATTTACGCCTTCAACGGCGCCTCGGTCGAATTCATCCGCCGCTTCCAGGCCGATTACGGCCCGCAGCCGCTCTATCTCACCGATAATTACCGCTCCAGCCGCCACATCATCGCGGCCGCCAACGCCGTCATCGCGCCGGCGCGCGAGCGCATGAAGGCCGAGCACCCGATCCGCATCGACCGGGCGCGCGAGAAGGAGCCGCCCGGCGGCGTCTGGCAGGCGCTGGACTCCGTGGCCCGGGGGCGCGTGCAGATGCTGACGACGGCCCACGACCCGGTCGCGCAGGCGGTCGCGGCCATGACGGAACTATGCCGCCTCGCGGGCCTCGCGCCGGACTGGGAGTGGTCGCGCGCGGCCGTCATCGCGCGCGAGTGGCGCTATCTGGCGCCGGTGCGCGCGTTCTGCGAACGGCGCGATATTCCGGTCCAGTTCGGCGATGAGGAGATTCCGGCCTTCTGGCGGCTGCGGGAAACGCGCGCCTTCGTCGCCTGGGCGCGCGCCCGCCCGTCGGGCCTGGTGGATGGCGCGGCGCTGGCCGAGTGGGCCGCAAGCGCCGACCCGACGCCATGGAACGCGCTGCTGGCGGAGGCGGTCGAGGAGCATGCCGAGGAGACCGGCGGGGCGGAGACGCCCGTCGCCCACTTCATCGAATGGCTGGCGGAATGGGGGCGCGAGGCGCGCCGGCGTCAGCGCGGCCTGCTGCTGCTGACCGCGCACCGGGCCAAGGGGCTCGAATTCGATCATGTCGTCGTGCTGGACGGCGGCTGGGACCGGCCGGGCGAAGACCCCGACGAAGACCGCCGCCTCTACTATGTCGCCATGACGCGCGCCCGGCAGACGCTCGCGCTGATGCGCTTCGGGGAGGCGCGCCGGTTGCAGGCGCCCTTGCGCGAGCATCGCTCCGTGCTCTGCCGGGAGTCCGGGCCTGCAGCGCCTCTGCCGCAAGCGCTCCGCCTCCGCCATGTGCAGCCGGGCCTCGATAGCGTCGATATCGGCTTCGCCGGGCGGCTGGGCGAGCGCCACCCGGCGCATCGCGCCATCGCCGCTCTCTCGCCGGGCGACCCGCTGCGGGTGGAGGAGAGAGGCAAAAGCCTCTGGCTGCTGAACGAGGCAGGCGTCGCAGTGGGCAAGCTGGCCAGGAGCTTCGCGCCGCCGAAGGGGATGCGCTGCCGCTCGGCGTCGGTGCTGGCGGCGGTCGCGTGGAGCCGCGAGGCCTCGGACCCCAAATATCACGCCGGCTTGCGCTGCGAGCAGTGGGAAGTCGCGATCCCGGAGCTTGTGTTCGAGCCTAACGACCGGTGAAGGCGGCCTTGCGCTTTTCGCGGAAGGCGGCGACGCCCTCGCCATAGTCGGCCGTTCGGGCGGCGGCGGTCTGGGTGTCGGACTCGAGTTGCAGCTGGCTGGCGTAGTCGTTCTCCAGCGCCCGCCAGCAGAGCTGGCGGATCATGCCGAGCGCGGCGGGGCCGGCGGCGAGCCGGGTCGCTACGCCCATGGCCTCCTCCATCAGCCGCTCATCCTCCACCACCCGGTTGACCATGCCCCATTCGAGCGCGGTTTCCGCCGGCAGCCGGTCGGCGAGCAATGACAGCTCCATCGCGCGGGCCATGCCGACCAGGCGCGGCAATATCCAGGTGGCCCCGCCGTCCGGCACCAGCCCGATGCGGGCGAAGGCTTGCAGGAAGTAGCTGGAGCGCGCCGCGATGCGGATGTCGGCGGAGAGCGCGAAGCTCATGCCGATGCCCGCCGCCACGCCGTTGACGGCCGAGACCACCGGAACCGGAAAGGCGCGCAGGCGCTGCAGGGTAGGGTTGTACCAGCCCTCCAGGTCGCTCTCCTGCCGTCCCTCGGCCTCGGCGACGCGGTCGCGCGGCGGTCGGTCGGGATCGGTCAGATTGGCCCCGGAGCAGAAGGCGCGGCCGTTGCCGGTCAGCAGCAGACAGCGCGCCTCCGAGGCCTCGATGCGGTCGAGCGCCGCCGAGAAGTCCTCGCGCATGCGCACGCCGATCGCGTTCAGCACCGCCGGGTCGTTGAAGGCGAGCACCGCAACGCCTTCCTCGATCCGGAGCGCCATCTTGCCGTTGCCGGTCATCCTTTCGGGCCTCCCATCCTATCCGAGCGCATCCAGCTGGCGACGCCACCAGCCGCGCCGGCGCGGCGCCTCGGCCGCCGCCACCGGCTCCTCGACCTCGGGCTGCGGCTCCGCGACCTCAGGCTCCGGCTCCGCGACCTCGGGCTGCGGCTCCGCCGGCTCGGCGATCGCGGGTTGCGGCGCGGCCTCCTCGGCCATTGCAGGCCCCGGCTCCGCCAGCGCCAGTTCGGGTTCCGGGGCGGCGGGCGCTTCCGCCGCTTCCGCGCCGTCCTCGCGCCTGCGCCGCGTGCGCCGGCGTCTCGGCTTCGGCGCTTCCTCGGCAGCCGCCTCTGCGGGCGCCGGCTCGGCTTCGGCCGGCGCGTCCTCGGCGGCGGCGTCCGGGGCCTCCTCCTCCTTCTTGCGCCGGGTGCGCCGACGCTTGGGCTTCGGGGCCTCTTCCGGCGCCTCGGCCGCGCCGTCATCGGCTTGCGCGGCCTCGGCGGCGTCCGAAGCGGCGGTATCGCTCGCGGCCGTCCTGGAAGTGCGCCGCCGCCTGCGGCGCACCTTCGGCGCGTCCTCGCCGGCGGCTTCCGCCGCCTCGCCCTCGGGCGCCTCGGCAGCCTCCTCGGCGGCGACCTCGGCGTCCTCGGAAGCGGCGCTCTCGACGCCCTCGACCGCCTCCGCTTCGGCTCCGGCGCGCCGGCGCCGGCCGCCGCGCCGGCTGCGCCGCTTGCGCCGGGCCGCGCCGTCCTCATCCTCGCCGTCGGCCTCCGCAACCGCCTCGGCGTCGGCGTCGGCTTCGGCTGCGGGCGGGGCCTCCTCCACCTTCGGCTTCGCCTGCAGGCCCTCGAAGCGCCAGGAGCCGGAGGGCAGGGCGTCGTCGCGCTCCAGCAGCACCTCGACGCCATGCTCGTCGGCGAGGCGGCGCAGCAGGTCGCGTTTCTGGTTCAGCAGATAGAGCGCGGTGTCGGTCGGCAGAAAGGCCGAAAGCGCCGCATGGTTGCCGCCGAGCGCCTCCTGCTCGATGGCGCGCGCCGCCTGCAGCGCGCTCGACTCCACCGAGCGCACGAAGCCGCTGCCCTGGCAATGCGGGCAGCTCACGGTGCTGCTCTCGAAGATGCTGGGGCGCAGGCGCTGGCGCGACATCTCCAGCAGGCCGAGCGCGCTGATGCGCCCGGTGTGGGTCCGCGCCCGGTCGGACTTGAGCGCCTCCTTGAGCTTGCGTTCGACCTGGAGATTGTGGCGGCGCTCGTCCATGTCGATGAAGTCGATCACGATCAGCCCGGCAAGGTCGCGCAGGCGCAATTGGCGGGCCACCTCGGTGGCGGCCTCCAGATTGGTCTTGAGCGCCGTCTCCTCGATATTGCGCTCGCGCGTCGAGCGCCCGGAGTTCACATCGACGGCGACCAGCGCCTCGGTCGAATCGATCACCAGATAGCCGCCGGAGGGCAGCTGCACCCGGGAGCCGTGCAGGGAATCGAGCTGCGTCTCGATATTGTGCGCGACGAACAGCGGCTCGCTCTGGTCCTTGTATTGCTGCACCCGCCTGGCGTGGCTCGGCATCAGCGCCTTCATGAAGTCCTTGGCGCTGCGATAGGCGCGGTCGCCCTCCACGAGCACTTCCTCGATGTCGCGCCCGTAAATGTCCCGGATCGCCCGCTTGATGAGATCGGCTTCCTCATAGATCAGCTGCGGGGCGTTGCTGGAGAGCGTGTCCTCGCGAATGCGCTCCCAGTTGCGGATCAGGAAGTCGTAGTCGCGCCGGATCTCGGTCTTGGTGCGCTTGACGCCGGCGGTGCGCATGATGACCGCCATGCCTTCCGGCAGCTCCAGGCCCTCGACGATGTCCTTGAGCTTGCGCCGGTCGGTGGCGTTGGTGATCTTGCGCGAGATGCCGCCGCCATGGCCGGTGTTCGGCATCAGCACGCAATAGCGCCCGGCAAGGGAGATATAGGTGGTCAGCGCCGCGCCCTTGGTGCCGCGCTCCTCCTTGGACACCTGCACCAGCACGATCTGCCGGCGCCGGATGACCTCCTGGATCTTGTATTGCCGGCGGAGCCGCGCCACCCGGCGGCGCTCCTCGCGCTGCTCGTCCGCGCCGTCGGCGGTCTCGCCGTCCTCGTCGTCGCCGCCTTCGAGGTCTTCCTCGCGCCTGGCGGCGGCGTCCTCCTCGATCAGCGCCTGGCGGTCTTCCAGCGGGAGGCGGTAATAGTCGGGGTGGATGTCCGCAAAGGGCAGGAAGCCGTGCCGATTGCCGCCATATTCCACGAATGCGGCCTGCAGCGAGGCTTCGACGCGGGCGATCTTTCCGAGGTAGATGTTGCCTTTGAGAGTCTTGCGGGCGGCGGCTTCGTAATCGAAATCCTCAAGCCGGTGGTCGTCCACGACGGCGATCCGGGTTTCCTCCGAATGCGCCGCGTCGATCAGCATACGCCTGGTCATAAAGGTCGGGCTCCAGATAAGCGGCGGCGCCGGGTGCGGGGCGGCGATCCGCGAGGCGTGCGACGGTCGTCATCGAGGCTGCCTCCGGTCGCTCGGGCTCGACCGCCCGGGCGCGCTGTGGATGGGACTTGTTGTACGCGCGACGCCGACCCCTATGGACCCTGTGCCCGGCCGGCCGAACAATGACTGGCGGCGCAAACGAAAAGGTGCTTTTCGGATGGCGGCAGATTCGGCCCGCACGGCAAAGGAAAGGCGACCGGCTAGCAGCAGGCATCATAGCCGCCGGTTCGTCCGATGGCAATGGCTTGTTCCGCCGCTGCTCTCGGCCGCCATGCTGGGCGGTGGGACGGCGGCCGCCTTCGAGATCGACGGGGCGCGAATCGCCGCGCGCGGCGACGGCGCGCGCCTGGTGCTCGACCTCTCTGCCGCCACGCCCTTCCGGGCGTTCGCGCTCCGGGCGCCGGACCGCGCGGTGGTCGATCTGCCCATGCCGGAGCGGGTCGCGCCGCTGCGCCTCGACGCTCCCGGCCTCGTCGCCCGGATGCGGTCCGGCGCGTTCGAGAAGGGGAGCTGGCGTCTGGTGCTGGAGCTCGCCCGGCCGCTCGCGGTCGAAGCGGCCGCCCTCTGGCGCCCGCAGGGTGGCCATGGCCACCGGCTGGTGGTCGATCTGGCGCCCCGGACGGCCGGCGCGTCGGCCGGGCGGACGTTCGGCGACTGGAAACCCAGGGTGGAAGCGCCTCTGCCGCCGCTGCCGCGCTTGCCGCCCGGCCTCGCGCGGCCGATGATCGTCATCGATCCCGGACATGGCGGTCTCGATCCCGGCGCGATCGGGCGCTTCGGCACGGAGGAGAAGACCCTGGTGCTCGACTTCGCCACCACGCTGGCGCTCCGGCTCGCGGCGAGCGGGCGCTACGATGTGCGTCTCACGCGCCTCGAAGACCGCTTCGTCAGGCTGCGCGAGCGCGTGGCGCTGGCCGCCGGGGCGGACCTGTTCATCTCGCTGCACGCCGATGCGGTGGCCTCCGGCAACGCCGCCGGCGCCTCGGTCTATACGCTCTCGGACAAGGGTTCGGACGAGCTTGCGCGCGAACTGGCGGCGCGCGAGAACCGCACCGATCTGGTCGCGGGCCTCGATTTCGACGGCGGCGAGGCGGTGGCCGGCGATCTGCTGGACATGCAGCGGCGAAGCTCCGCCAACCGGTCGGTTACGTTCGCGAAGCTGCTGACGGCGGCGTTCGCCGAGCGGCGCATCCCGCTGCTGCGCCGCCCGCGCCGGTCGGGCGCCTTTCGCGTGCTGAAGTCGCCCCGGGCGCCCTCGGTGCTGATCGAGGTCGGCTTCCTGTCGAGCCCGGCGGACGAACAGCGCCTGCGGCAAGTGGAGACGCGCGAGCGCCTGGCGGACGCCATCGAGGCCGCGCTCGGGCGCTATTTCGCCGGCATTCCCCGATTCGCCTTGATTTCGCCATGAAGCCGGGCAATCTCCGTCGGCCATGAGAAGGTTCCTCGGCGTCTGTCTCTGGCTGAGCGCGGCGGCAGCCGCACTCGGCGGCCTGTTCGGCCTGTTCGTCGTCGATCACTTCGCCCGCGATCTGCCGGCGCATGGGCGGCTCGCGGCCTATGAGCCGCCGGTCACCACCCGCGTCCATGCCGGGGACGGGCGCCTGCTGGCCGAGTTCGCGATCGAGCACCGGCTGTTCGTGCCGATCGCGGCGATCCCGAAGCGCGTCATCGACGCCTTTCTCTCCGCCGAGGACAAGAGCTTCTACGACCATGCCGGCCTCGATCCGGCCGGGCTGGTCCGCGCGCTCTACACCAATCTCCACGCGCGCTTCTTCGCCGCCGAGCGGCGCCCGGTCGGCGGCTCGACCATCACCCAGCAGGTCGCCAAGAACTTCCTGCTGAGCGCCGAGGTCTCGCTGGAGCGCAAGATCAAGGAGGCCATCCTCGCTTTCAGGCTGGAGCGCGCCCTGCCCAAGGACACTATCCTCGAACTCTATCTGAACCAGATCTATCTCGGTTACGGCTCCTATGGCGTGGCCGCAGCGGCGATGAACTATTTCAACCGGTCGATGGACGACCTCACCCTCGCCGAGGCCGCCTTCCTGGCCGCCCTGCCCAAGGCGCCGAACAACTATCACCCCGTGAAACGCCGCAACCAGGCGCTGGCGCGGCGCAACTGGGTGATCGGGCGCATGCTGGAGGACGGGCGCATCACGCCGCTGGAAGCCAGGGAGGCGATCGCCGCCCCGCTGGAGATCCGCTCCCGCGACGCGACCGAGTTCTTCGAGGCGCGCTGGTTTTCGGAGGAGGTGCGGCGCGAGCTTCTGGAGGTGTTCGGCGAGCACAAGCTCTATACGGGCGGGCTGTCGGTGCGCACCACCATCGATCCCCGCCTGCAGCGAATCGGCGAGCGGGCGCTGCGCTCCGGCCTGCGCGCCTATGACCGCCGCCATGGCTGGCGGGGGCCGCTCGGGCGGCTGGCGGGGGAGGATCTGCGGGCCGTGCTGGACGGCGTGACGCCGCCGCCGGCGCTCGCTCCCTACCGGCTGGCTGCGGTCACGCGGGTGACGGCGAAGGCCGCCGACATTCTGGTGCAGCATGTCGGGGCGGGGCGCATTCCGCTGGCCGAGGCGCTCTGGGCCCGTCCGGCGCGGTCCGGCCAGCGCGTCGGGCGCGCGCCGCGCGCCATGGGCGACGTGCTGGCCGTCGGCGATCTGGTGGCGGTGGAGCCCTTGTCGGAGAAAGCCGGCGGCGGCGCCTCGCCCGGAGGCGACTGGGCGCTGCGCCAGATTCCCGAGATCGAGGGCGCGCTGGTGGCGCTCGACCCGCATACCGGCCATGTGCTCGCCATGGTCGGCGGCTATGCGCCGGAGCGCAGCGAGTTCAACCGCGCGACCCAGGCGCGCCGCCAGCCGGGGTCGGCCTTCAAGCCCTTCGTCTATCTGGCGGCCCTGCAGAAGGGCTATACGCCCGCCACGCTGCTGACCGACGCGCCCATCGTCGTCGATCAGGGGCCGGGCCTCGAACGCTGGCGGCCGCGAAACTATTCCGGCGCTTTCCACGGCACGGTGCCGATGCGCATCGGCATCGAGCGCTCCCGCAATCTCATGACCGTGCGCCTCGCCCAGTCGATCGGTATGGGCGCGATCGTCGATGTCGCCGGCCGCTTCGGCATCCAGGACGACATGCCGGAGCTGCTGGCGATGTCGCTCGGAGCCGGCGAGACGACGCTCTACCGGCTGACCGCCGCCTACGGGATGCTGGTCAATGGCGGCCGGCAGATCCGGCCGACGATCATCGACCGGGTGCAGGATCGCGAGGGCCGGACCGTGTTCCGCCACGAACGGCGCGTCTGTCCCGGCTGCGGCGAACTGGAAGTGCTGGGCTCGGAGGTGCCCGACCCGCCCGATCCGCGCGAGGGCCTCGCCGATCCGCAGAGCGTCTATCAGGTCGTGTCGATGCTGGAAGGCGCGGTGCTGCGCGGCACTGGCAAGCGGCTCCGCGCCGTCGGCAAGCCGCTCGCCGGCAAGACGGGCACCACGAACGACAGCTTCGACGCCTGGTTCGTCGGCTTCGCGCCGGACCTTGCGGTCGGCGTCTATACGGGGTTCGACACGCCGCGCACGCTCGGCCGGCGCGAGACCGGTTCGTCGGTGGCGGCGCCGATCTTCGGCGCCTTCATGCGCGAGGCGCTGGCGGGTGCCCCGGCGCTGCCTTTCCGCATTCCGCCCGGCATGTCCTTCCTGCGCATCGGTCCCCGGACGGGCGAGCCCTCGCGACCGGGCGAGGCGGACGCCATACTGGAAGCCTTCAAGCCCGGCACGGAGCCGGGACGCGGCTTGCGCCGGAACGGCGGGCAGCCTATCTCCGGCCTGTATTGACCCCCCGCCCGACGGAGTTTCGACGATGCGCGCAGAAGCGCAGGCGCTTGTGGATGAAATCCGGGACAGTCTCGCCCTGATCCGGAGGCATCTTTGACTGGGAGGCCTCCTCCGCCCGGCTCCGGGAGCTGAACGCCGCCGCCGAAGACCCCGCGCTGTGGAACGACCCGGAGCGCGCCCAGGCGGTGATGCGCGAGCGCACGCGGCTCGCCGACGGCCTGGAGGGCTATGGCGCGCTCGAGCGCGAACTGGAAGACGCGCTGACGCTTCACGAGCTGGGCGAACTGGAAGAGGATGCGGGCGCGCTCGAGGAGGCCGAGGCGGACCTCGCCGGGCTTCGCGACCGCGCGCGCCGCCGCCGCCTGGAGAGCCTGCTCTCCGGCGAGGCCGACGGCAATGACTGCTATCTGGAGGTCAATGCCGGGGCCGGCGGCACCGAGGCGCAGGACTGGGCGGAGATGCTGCTGCGCATGTATGCGCGCTGGGCCGAGGCGCGCGGCTACAAGCTGGAATGGCTGGAGGAAAGCCCCGGCGAGGAAGCCGGCATCAAGTCGGCCTCGGTGCGCATCAGGGGCGACAACGCCTATGGCTGGCTGAAGACCGAGAGCGGCGTGCATCGCCTCGTGCGCATCTCGCCCTTCGACAGCCAGTCCCGCCGCCACACCAGCTTCGCCTCGGCCTGGGTCTATCCGGTGGTGGACGACCGCATCGAGGTCGAGATCGACGAGAGCGAATTGCGCACGGACGTCTATCGCGCCTCCGGGGCGGGCGGCCAGCATGTCAACAAGACCGAGAGCGCGGTCCGCATCACCCATCTGCCGACCGGCATCGTGGTGCAGTGCCAGAACGACCGCTCGCAGCACCGCAACCGCGCCACCGCCATGGCGATGCTGAAGGCGCGGCTCTACGAGCACGAGCTGCGCCGCCGCGAGGCCGAGGCGCAGGCGGAGCAGGCGGCCAAGGCCGATATCGGCTGGGGCAACCAGATCCGCTCCTATGTGCTGCAGCCCTACCAGATGGTGAAGGACCTGCGCACCGGCGTGGAGAAGGGCAACGCCCAGGGCGTGCTGGACGGCGATATCGGCGACTTCCTGAGCGCCGCGCTCGCCGCCCGCATCGGCGCCGAGCGCAGCCGGGAGGAGGGTCCGCCCGCCGGCTGAGCCGCCCGCCGCCCGCTCACGCCGCCGGCGAGACGCGGCAGGGAATGCCCTTGAAATGGGGCACGCCCTGTTCGCGGTCGAGGAAGTCGTCATCGTCGGGACAGAGCTGCGCGTCGGCCATCTCCCAGGCGCTCGCCGCCCCGACCTCCGGCAGCCACCAGCCATGCGGCGCGCGCACCAGCCCCCTCGGCATGTCGTCGCGCAGCGCCGCCTTCATGCGCACCCGGCCCTGCGGGGTTTCGGCGATGGCGACTGCGCCGTCCTCGACGCCGGCCGCGGCCGCGTCGTCGGGGTGCAGAAAGAGCAGCGGTTCGGGCGCGCGGGCGCGCAAGGCGGCGATATGCCGGTGCCCGGTCTGGAAATAGGCGTCTTCGCGCAGCCCCGTGAACAGCTTGAGCGGCATGTCCGGGGGCGCGGGCGGGTCCTCGCGCCAATAGGGCAGCGGATCGAAGCCCAGCCCCTCCAGCACCGAGGAGGCGAGCTCGACCTTGCCCGAGGGCGTGGCGAAGCCGGTCTGCTCATATTTGCGGAAGGCGAGGCCTTCGACATGCAAGGCGTGGCGCGCGGCGAAACTGTCGAAATCCATGCCGAGCGCCGCGACCCGGTGATCCAGCAGCGCGTCGGCGTCGGGCCAGGGGAAATGCTCGCCGAGACCGAACCGCACCGCCAGCCCGCGCCAGAAATCATAGACATTGCGGGCCTCGCCCGGCGGCGACACGGCCTGTTGCGAGGTGCGGGCGATCGCCGTCCAGCCGAATCCGTCCGCCAGCGCCTTGCGCTCGGTCCAGGCGTCGCCCGGCAGGATATAGTCGGCAAGCGCGGCGGTCGGCGTCTTCATGTGCTCGAAGGCGACGATCAGCTCCTGGTTCAGCAGCGCGCGCTGGATCAGCTGCATGTTGGCGAAGCTCAGCAGCGTGTTGTTGCCGAGCGTGAAGAACGCCTTGACCGGATAGGGCCGCCCGTCGGCCATGGCGCGGAACACCGCCGACGGATTGGCCATGTAGCAGCCGGAGACGAGATTGGCGTAGCGGCGTCCCCAGACGCGCTCCGTCGGGCCGGCGAGCGGCTCGGCGCCGCGATAGGTGAACACCGGATGCGTGTCCGCCCCAAGCTGCTTCGCCCTTTGCGCCTCGGGCAGCGCCTCATGCAGTTCGAGGTCCGATTCCGGCGCGATGCGGGGGTGAAAGCCGTGCAGCACCTCGCCGCCCGGAATGTCCAGATTGCCGCAAACGGCCCTCAGGATCGCCTGCAGGCGGATCGCCGAGGTCGAGTTGCGCTGCTGGTCGGTGATCGGCGTCCAGGGAATGACGGCCGGGCCGGACGTGGCGTAGAGCCGGGCGGCCTCCGCGATGCGCTCGGCCGCCACGCCGGTGATCGCCGCCACCCGCTCCAGCGGAAACGCGTCCACGCGCTCGCGCAACTCGTCGAAGCCGACGGTCCAGCGCGCGACGAAATCGCGGTCCCACAGCCCTTCGTCCAGGATGACCTTGAGCCAGCCGAGGCACATGGCGGCGTCCGTACCGACGCGGAGCGGCAGCCAGATGTCGGCAAGCTCGGCGTTCTCCGACCGGCGGGGGTCCAGCACGATCAGCCTGGCGCCGCGTTCCTGCGCGCGGCGGATGGCGTTGTGCACCGGCGTCCAGGAATGCGGCTTCGGGTTGTGCCCGAAAAGCGCGATGCACTCCGTGCGGGCGAAGTCGGGATAGGGGAACCAGCCATAGACCATGCGGTTGACGGCGGCGGTGTTGCCGGCGCAGAGCGCCACGCCCGAGATCCAGTTCGGCGAGCCGACCAGATTCATGAAGCGCCGGCACATGCCGTTGTCGGTCTGGGTGTTCCAGGAGCTGGTCGCGACCGCGAAGGCTTCCGCCCCGTGGCGGTCCACGATCTGCCGCAGGCGTTCGGCGATGTCGTCGAGCGCCTCGTCCCAGCCGACGCGCTCCCACTCGCCTCCGCCGCGCGCCCCCTTGCGGCGCAGCGGATGGAGCACGCGGTCGGGGTGGGCGAAGCCGGCAGGCGCATGGACGCCCTTCATGCAGATATTGGCGTGGCCCGGTCTCGGATCGATGGCCTTCACCCGCAGCACCCGGTCGCCATCGGTTTCGACCAGCACCTGGCAATAGATGTCGCAGGAGGAGCAGAGCGCGCGCGCTTCGGCCATCGGCGGAGACTCCGAAGAGGTGAAAAGGCCGTCGATCTTGACCCCGCGCGCGGAAACCGGTCAATAACGAAGATCGAAACGCCGCCGGATGGAAGCGGAAACGAAAGAGGGGAGCGCGCCCATGTCCCGGGTCCATGTCATCGCCGTCATCGAGGCCAAGCCCGGCCGCCGGGCCGAGATCCTCGAAGCGTTCAAGGCCAATGTGCCGGCCGTTCACGCCGAGGACGGCTGCATCGAATATGGCGCCGCCGTGGACGCCGACGCCGGCGCGATCCAGACCAGATACGGCGAGGACACCTTCGTGGTCGTCGAGAAATGGGCGAGCCTGGAGGCGCTCCGCGCGCATGGCGCCTCGGCGCATATGGCGGCTTACGCCGCGAAGACGAAAGACCTGGTGGCCCGGCGCACCATCCATGTGCTGACCGACGTCTGACGCGCCGGCGGGCCGATGGTGCCCAGGGGCGGATTCGAACCACCGACACGCGGATTTTCAGTCCGCTGCTCTACCAACTGAGCTACCTGGGCGCTGCATCGACGCTTCTATCCCCCCGACGCCGGGGGGTCAAGCGATCCGCGCCGCAGCGGGCGGTCGGGAAGACGGGGAGGGCTGGATGATCTTCGATCCGATTCTGCCGCCCTCGCGGGGCGAACGCCACCGCGCCGAAGGCCATTGGCGCGACCGCACCCTGCTCGACTATCTGGACGAAACCGTCGCCCGCAAGCCGGATGCGGTCGCGCTCGTCGCCCGCCGGGTGGAGAGCGGGGCCGAGACGGCGCTCTCCTGGCGCCAGGTGCGCCGGCTCTCGGACCGCATCGCGCTCGGCCTGCACGCGCACGGGCTGCGCCGGGGCGATGTGCTCGCCTTCCAGCTGCCCAACTGGTGGCAGTTTCTCTGCCTGCATCTCGCCTGCTTGCGGATCGGCCTGTGCTCGAACCCGCTGATGCCGATCTTCCGCGAGCGCGAACTGGCCTTCATGCTGGAGTTCGCCGAGGCGAAGGCGCTGGTCACGCCCGGCCTGTTTCGCGGCCACGACCACGGCGCCATGGCGCGCGGCCTGCAGCCGGGGCTGGCGAAGCTGGAGCATGTGTTCGCCATCGGCGAGAATTTCGAGTCCGCCCTGCTGGAGCCGCGCCGGGAGGATGAGCCGGGCGCGGACGCGATCTTCGCCGACAACCGGCCGGGGGCCGACGACATCATCCAGCTGCTCTACACCTCGGGCACGACGGGCGAGCCCAAGGGCGTGATGCACAGCTCCAACACGCTGATCGCGATGGCGATGAGCTTTGTCGAGCGCATCGGCCTCGGCGAGGACACGAGCATCCTGATGGGCTCGCCGCTCGCCCATCAGACCGGCTTCCTCTACGGGCTGATGCTGTCGCCGATCCTGGGCGCTAAGGCCTGCTATCTGGACATCTGGGAGCCGGAGGCGGCGCTCCGCCTGATCCGGGACGAGGCCGTCACCTTCACCATGGGCGCGACGCCCTTTCTGGCCGATCTCGCGGACAGTCCGGCGCTGGAGCGCTACGACATTTCGAGCCTGGAGAGCTTCGTGGCCGCCGGCGCGCCGATTCCCCGGGTGCTGGTCGAGCGCGCCAGCGAGCGGCTCGGCTGTTTCGTGCATTCCGGCTGGGGCATGACCGAGAACGGCCTCGCCACCGGCACCCGCAAGAGCGACCCTCCCGCGCGCGTGTTCGCCACCGACGGGGCCGCCGTCTCCTGCCTGGAAGTGCGCACCGTCGGGCCGGAGGGCGCGCCGCTCGCCGAGGGCGAGGAAGGGCGCCTGCAGGTGCGCGGCGCCGGGCAGTTTCTCGGATATCTGAAGCGCCCGGAGCGCCACGACACCGACGCGCAAGGCTGGTTCGAGACCGGCGACAATGCGCGCATGGACGCCGACGGCTATATCCGCATTTCCGGGCGCTCCAAGGACATCGTCATTCGCGGCGGCGAGAACATCCCCGTGGTCGAGGTCGAGGAGCTGCTCTATCGCCATCCGGCGGTGGCGGACTGCGCCATCGTCGCCATGCCGGACGACCGGCTGGGCGAGCGCGCCTGCGCTTTCGTCACGCTGCGCCCCGATGCGAACCTGCTGACCTTCGAGGCGATGTGCGGCTTTCTGCTGGAGCGCCGCCTGGCGAAGCCCTATCTGCCCGAGCGGCTGGAGCTGCTGGACGCCATGCCGCGCACGGCGTCGGGCAAGATCCAGAAATACCGCCTGCGCGAGATCGCCGCCGGCCTCAGGCCAGTTCGGGAATGAGCGCGCCGAAGCGGTCGAGGAAGGGCAGGGCCTTCTCGGTGTAGCGCGGGGCCACCAGCACCGCGCGCTCGATCCGCCCCATCTCCGCGATCCGGCGGAGCGCCTCCTCGTTCGCGCCGTCGAAGGCGAACAGCGAGAGCGAGATCTTCGCCGGGTCGCGCCCGGCCTCGCGCGCCAGCCGGTCGAGTTCGGCGATGGAGCCGGCGAGGTCGGGCAGCAGCAGGTCGATCGGCATCCAGCCGTCGCAATAGCGCACCACGCGCTTCAGCCCGAGCGGCGTGGCGCCGCCATAGAGGATCGGCGGATGCGGGCTTTGCACGGGCTTGGGGTGGGAGACGATGCGCTCGAAGCGGACGAACTCGCCCGCATAGCTGGCCTCCTCCTCGGTCCAGATCGCCTTCATCGCCTCGATGCGCTCGCGCAGCACCTGCCAGCGGCGGCGGAAATCGGTGCCGTGATTGGCCATCTCCTCGGCGTTCCAGCCGCCGCCGACGCCGAGCAGCAGCCGCCCGCCGGAGAGCCGGTCGAGCGTCGCCGCGGTCTTTGCCAGCACGATCGGGTCGTGCTCGACCACCAGGCAGACCGCGGTGCCGAGCCGGATGGTCGAGGTCGCCCCGGCGGCGGCCATCAGCGATATGAAGGGGTCGGCCATATGGTAGTAGGGCCGAGGCAGCGGCTCGCCGCCCGGATAGGGCGTCTCGCGGCTCGCCGGAATATGCGTGTGCTCGCCGACCCAGAAGGACTCGAACCCCCGCTCCTCGGCGGCCCTGGCGAGCTCGTCGGGGCGGGTCCCATATTCGGTGTTGTAGCTGAAGACGCCGAGCTTCAAGGGTTGGCCTCCCTTCTCACAGGAACGCCGCGAAGCCTAGCAGACAGCCGCAAAACCCGTCGATCCGAAAACGCCCGGCCGTTCCCGCCGGTTCAATCCCCCGACCCGCCCGCGGGATCGTTGCGGCCCATGACATAGCGCTCGACGACGTCGAACTTGCCCTTCATCTCGGCAACCTCCCTCTCGACGCCGCCCACGCGTTCCTCGACGCGGACCATGCGGTTCTCCAGCCGCCCTTCCATCTGGACCATGCGCTCGTTCTGGCGCTCTTCCATCTGGTTCATGCGCTCATTCTGGCGCTGTTCCATCTGGACCATGCGTTCGTTCTGGCGCTTCTCCGTTTGGTCCATACGCTCGTTCTGGCGCTTCTCCATCTGCGCCATCAGTTCGAGTTGCCGGTCTTCCGAGCGGCGGATGTCGGCGCGGAGCCAGGCGAGCATGCCGACCAGCATGGCCGGGGTGATCCAGGAAGCGAGTTCTGCAACGGACGACAGATCGAACATCGGTCAAACCTCCTATCGAAGAGGGCAGGCTGCCCGGCTCCCGACCCTTTGTCAACCGGAGTGTGCGGCGGCGCGGCGGGGACGGGAGTGGATTGTGCGAGCCGGTTTGCGCCTGTTGGTGTAATGTCGGCGCATGAGAGTGCGTTTGCGGTTTCCCCTCGCCATTGCCGCGCTGTTGCTGGCGTCGCTCGCTTTCGCCGTCGCGAGGGCGGAGCCGGCGGATGAGGCCGCGCGGCTCGAGGCGCTGGCGGCCGAGCTTCGGGACGAGGCGAAACGGGCCGCGCTGATCGAGCGCATCGAGGCGCTGGCCGCCGCCCGGCGCGCGGAGGCGGCGGATCCGGCGGATGGTGCGGCCGACGAACCGTTCGGGTCGGTGGCCGACCGGCTGCAGAATTTCGGCCTGGAGCTCGCGGCTTCGCTGTCGCTCGCCCTGCGGCCGGAACGGCTTGGGCAGGCGCTGGCGCGCGGCCTCGACGCTCTGCTGGCCGAAGCGCCCCCCTGGAGCGTGCTCGGCCGGGCGCTGCTGGCGCTGCTGGCCAGCCTGGCGGCGGAGTTCGCGGCATGGCGCCTGCTGGCGGGGCTGCGGGCGAGGCTCTCGCGTCTGGAGACGCGGACGGCCGGAGCGCGTCTCTTGTCCGCGCTGCTGACCGCGCTTCTCGCTATCGCGCCGGTCGCGGCCTTTGTCGGCGCGATGGCGGTCGCGGTCGCCGCCCTGCCGGAGAGCGCCGGGCAGCTGCTGCTGGCGGCGGCCTTTGCGCGCGGCGCGGCCGAGGTCGCGCTGCGGGCGGCGCGCGCGCTGCTGGCCCCGGCGGCGGCGGACGCGCGGCTCGTTCCGCTGTCGGATGCGGGCGCGGCGCGCGCCTTCGTCTGGGCGCGGCGTCTTGCTCTGGTCGTTGCCTGCGGCTGGTTTGCGAGCGAGGCGCTGCGCGCGCTCGCCCTGCCGGCCGAGCTGCGCGGCCTGCTGGCGGACGTGATCGGCCTTGCCGTGTTCGTCCTGGCGGTGGCGATGGTGCTCCGCAATCGCGCGCCGGTCCGCGACCGGCTGCGCGGCGCAGCCGACCCGGCCGCATGGCGCGCCCGGCTCGCCGGTCTCTGGCATGTCTTCGCGCTCGCCTATCTGGCCGCCGCCTTTCTGGTCTGGGCGGTTTCCGTCGAAGGCGGCTTCGCGTCGCTCTCCGTCGCCTCGGCCTGGACCGTGGTTATCGCCGCCGCCTGGCGGCTGGCGGACCTGGGCGTGCTGCGCCTGACCGCCGCCGCCGCGCCGGGCGAGGCCCCGGCGGAGAGCTGGAGCGGCGGCGCCCGGGCGCGCTTCCGGCGCTATCTGCCGGCCGTTCGCGGCGGCCTGCGGGCGCTGGTCTGGCTGGCCGCGGCGGCGCTGCTGCTGGAGGCCTGGGGCGCGCCCTTGTTCGAGTGGCTGAGCGCGCCCGCCGGGCTCGGCATTCTGGGCGCGCTGATCCGCACCGCCGTCGTCATCGTCCTGCTGCTGCTGCTCTGGGAGGCGCTCTGCCTCGCCGTCGAGCGCTATCTCGACGCCCGCGACGAGGCGGGCGAGCTTGTGGAGCGCAGCGCGCGGGCGCGCACCCTGCTGCCGCTGCTGCGCCGCGCCAGCGCCTTCCTGCTGACGGCCGTGGCCGGGCTGACGGCGGCGTCGGAATTCGGCATCGACATCGCCCCGCTGCTCGCCGGGGTCGGCATTGCCGGCCTCGCCATCGGCTTCGGCGCGCAGACGCTGGTGAAGGACATCATCACCGGCATGTTCATCGTGCTGGAGGAGCAGGTGGCGGTCGGCGAGGTGGTCACCGTGGCGGGCCACACCGGGCTGGTGGAGGCGCTGTCGATCCGCACCATCCGGCTCCGCGACCTGTCCGGCACCGTGCATGTCGTGCCCTTCGGCGAGGTCGGCACGGTCGAGAACCTGACCCGCGACTTCTCCTACGCCGTGATCGACGCCGGCGTCGGCTATGGCGAGGACACCGACCATGTGACCGATGTGCTGTGCGAGATCGGGGCGGAAATGGAGGCCGACGAGGCCTGGCGGGAGCGCATCCTGGCGCCCTTCGAGGTTCTCGGGGTGCAGGAGCTGGGCGATTCCGCCGTGGTCATCCGCTGCCGCTTCCGGACGCCGCCCTTGCAGCAATGGGCGGTCGGGCGCGAATTTCGCCGCCGGATGAAGAAGCGCTTCGACGAGGTCGGGATCGAAATTCCGTTCCCGCACCGCACGGTCTATTTCGGCGCCGACAAGCCGGAGGCGCCCGCCGGGGCGGGGCGCGCGGCCTTTCGCTCCTCGGCCACGCCCGACGCTGGCAAGGCCGACCCGCTCGCCGACGACAGCTGAGCGGCGAGGAACGCCACGATCTCCGGCGCATCCCACTCCGCCGGGCCTTCCAGCCGGCCGATCTCCCGCCCCTCAGCATCGAGGACGATTGTGGTCGGCAGGCGGCGAACGGCCATGGCCTTGCCGAGCGCGTTGCGGGGATCGAGATAGCGTTGCAGCCGGCGGACGCCGATCTTCTCGAAGAAGGGATCGACCCGCTCCGCCCCGTCCCGGTCGATCGAGAGCGCCACCACCTCCAGCCGCTCGCCGCCGAGCGACTCCTGCAGCCGGTCGAGCGTGGGCATTTCTCGCCGGCAGGGCGCGCACCAGGTGGCCCAGAAATTCAGCACCACCAGCTTGCCGCGAAATCGGTCGAGGGTTATGTCGCTACCGTCCGGGCCGAGGAAGGCCGCGTCGGGCGCAGGCGCGGGCGGCTCGGTGGGCCGGTAGTTCTGGAGCCAGCCTTCGGCCGCCGCGGCGGTTCCGGCGGCGAGGCAGACGATCGGGAGAAGCGAGCGCAGCATGACGTCTTCCAGCAGTTCCGGCTCCGGCAAGGGCGCCAACGCCATGTGGGGCGGGCGTTTCGCGGGCGGACCCTCGGATATCATGGCCGCGATCAACGCCTCCATCGGCTTCGACCGCCGCCTCCACGCCCAGGACATCCGCGCCTCGCGGGCGCATCTCGACATGCTGGAGGCCACAGGCATCGTCAGCCCGCCGGACGCCGCCGCCATTCGCGGCGGCCTCGACCGGATCGAGCGGGAGATAGCCGCCGGGACCTTCGAGTTCAAGACGGAGCTGGAAGACATCCACATGAATGTGGAGGCCCGGCTGGCGGAGCTGATCGGCCCCGCCGCCGGCCGGCTGCACACCGCGCGCTCGCGCAACGACCAGGTGGCGACCGATTTCCGCCTCTGGGTGCGCGACGAGATCGATGCGCTCGACGCCGCGCTCGCCGACCTGCAGGCGGCCTTCCTGGAGCAGGCCGAGGCGCACGCCGACCTGCCGATGCCGGGCTTCACCCACTTGCAGAACGGCCAGCCGGTCACCTTCGGCCATCACATGCTCGCCTATGTCGAGATGCTGGGCCGGGACCGGGGGCGGTTTGCGGACTGCCGCCGGCGGCTGAACGAGTCGCCGCTGGGCGCGGCGGCGCTTGCCGGCACGCCCTTCCCGATCGACCGCGAGATGACCGCCGCCGCGCTCGGCTTCGACCGGCCGGCCGCCAATTCCATGGATGCGGTCTCCGACCGGGACTTCGCGCTCGAATTCCTGGCCGCCGGCGCGCTCGCCGCGCTGCATCTCTCCCGCTTCGCGGAGGAGCTGGTGCTGTGGACCAGCGCCCAGTTCGGTTTCGTGCGGCTCTCCGACGCCTTCACCACCGGCAGCTCGATCATGCCGCAAAAGCGCAATCCGGACGCCGCCGAACTGGTGCGGGCCAAGCCGGGCCGGCTGCTCGGCGCCTTCACCTCGCTCGCCGCCATGCTGAAGGGGCTGCCGCTCGCCTATGGCAAGGACATGCAGGAAGACAAGCAGCCGACCTTCGAGGCGGCCGACTCGCTGATGCTCGCCATCGCCGCAACGGCCGGCATGGTGCGCGACATGCGCCCGGAGCCGGAGCGGCTGCGCCAGGCGGCGGAGGCGGGCTATCCGACCGCGACCGACCTCGCCGACTGGCTGGTGCGGGTGCTGGACGTGCCCTTCCGCGAGGCGCACCTGATCGCGGGCCGGATCGTCGCCGAGGCGGAGCGACAGGGCGTGGCGCTCGCCGCGCTCGCGCTCGACGCCATGCAGGCGGTCGAACCGCGCATCGACGCGCGCGTCCATGAGGCGCTGACGGTGGAGGCCTCGCTCGCCCGGCGCACGAGCCTTGGCGGCGCCGCGCCCGACAATGTGCGCCGCGCCGCCGCCGCCGCGCGGGAGCGCTTCCTGTGAGGGCGCTCTGCTGGCTGCTGCTGGCCGCCGCGCTCGCCGCCGCCGTCGCCGGCTGCGGGCGCAAGGGCGATCTCGAACACCCGCCCGATTCGGAGCGGGTCTTTCCGAGGAGCTACCCCTCGGGATGAGACCCTTCGTCTATAGCGACGGCGAGCTGTCCGTCGGCCCGCTGCGCCTTGCGGACATCGCCGCCGAGGTCGGCACGCCGGCCTATGTCTATTCCGCCGACGCCATCGAGGCCGCCTATCGGGAATTCGAGGCTGCGCTCGCGCCGGCGCGCATCTGCTATGCGGTGAAGGCGAACGGCAATCTGGCGCTGCTGCGCCTGCTGGGCGGTCTCGGGGCCGGCGCGGATGTGGTCTCGGAGGGCGAGCTTCGCCGCGCGCTCGCCGCCGGCATCGGGCCGGGGCGCATCGTGTTTTCCGGCGTCGGCAAGACCGAGGCCGAGATCGAGGCGGCGGTCGGCCTCGGCATCCTGCAGATCAATATCGAGAGCGCGCCGGAACTGGAGAGCGTGCACCGGGTGGCGTCGCGGCTCGGCCGCACGGTTTCCATCGCCATCCGGGTCAATCCCGATGTCGAGGCCGGCACGCTGGACCAGATCAGCACCGGGCGAAAGACCGACAAGTTCGGCGTGGACTGGGCCGAGGCGCCGGCGCTGTTCCGCGAGGCGGCGGCGCTGCCCGGCCTGTCGATCGACGGCGTCGCGGTGCATATCGGCTCGCAACTGCTCGGCCTGGAGCCTTATCGGGCCGCCTTCCGGCGCGTGGCGGAGCTTGCGCGGGCGCTGCGCGCGGAGGGCCTGGCGATCCGCCGCCTCGACCTCGGCGGCGGCCTCGGCATCCGCTACCGGGACGAAACGCCGCCGCCGCTCGAAGACTATGCGCGCATCGTCGCCGCGGAAACCGCCGGCCTCGATTGCGAGATCGTCGTGGAGCCGGGCCGCCGGCTGGTGGGTCCGGCCGGCATCCTGCTGGCCCGGGTGGTGGCGATCAAGGAGACGCCGGGCCGGCGTTTTGTTATCGTCGATGCCGGCATGAACGATCTGGTGCGCCCGATGATGTATGGCGCGTGGCACGAGATCCTGCCGCTCCGGGCCGCGCCCGAGGGAGCGGAGCGCCGGCCGGCCGATGTGGTCGGGCCGGTCTGCGAAAGCACGGACAGATTCGCCGAGCAAAGGCTGCTGCCGCCGCTCGCCGCCGGCGACCTGCTCGGCTTCTGCGATGCGGGCGCCTACGGGGCGGTCATGGCTTCCACCTATAACGGCCGCCCGCTCGCGCCGGAGGTGCTGGCGCGCGGCGACCGCTTCGATGTTGTGCGCGCGCGCCCGAGCTTCGAGCAGAGCCTGGCCCTGGAGCGCCTGCCGGGCTGGCTGGCGGCCCCGGAGGGCGGCGCATGATCCGGCCCCGGCAACTCGCCCGGGCGCGGCGGCGCGCGCGCATGCTGCTGCTCTGCCAGGCGCTCTGGTCGGCGTTCTGGCCGGGGCAGGCGCTGGTCGGCCTGTTCCTGCTGCTGGCGCTCGCCGACATCCTGCCGGCTCTCGGCGGGTGGGGGCATGGCGCGGCGCTGCTGCTGCTGGCGGCCCTGCTGGTCTGGGTGCTGCTGCGGGCGCGCCGGCGCTTCCGCGCGCCGCCGCCCGAGGCGGCCGACCGGCAGATCGAACGCGCGAGCGGCCTCGGGCACCGGCCGTTGGCGAGCCTCGCCGACCGTCCCGCGACCCCGGACCCGGTGTCGGCGGCGCTCTGGCGCGCGCATCTGGAGCGCATCGGCGCAGGCCTGGACCGCCTCCGCGCCGGGTGGCCCCGGAGCGCGATGCCGGCGCGCGATCCGCGCGCGCTCCGGCTGCTGCTGCTGGTCGCGCTGGCGGTCGCCTTCGGGCTGGCCGGCGGCGACAGCGGCGAGCGCCTCGGACGCGCCTTCGCGCCCGCCTTCGCGACCGAAAGCGCGGCCCCGGTCACGGTGGAGCTGTGGATCGAGCCGCCGGCCTATACCGGCCTGCCGGCGCTGTTCGCCCCGGAGCCGGGCGCGCCGCTGGAGGCGCCGGTCGGCAGCGTGGCGCATGTGCGCGTTGCGGGCCTCGCCGGGGCGGCGCTGCTGCGGGTCGGCCCGGAGGAAGTGGCGCTGCAGGCGGCGGGCGGCGTGGCGGAGGGCGAGGCGCCGCTGCTCGAAGGTCCCCGCATCGCGGTCTCGGTCGAGGACCGGGAGCTCGCCGGCTGGCCGGTGACGGTCGCGCCCGACGCGCCGCCGACGGCGCGCTTCGACGGGTTGCCGCAGGCGACCTCACGCCACGCGCTGCGCATCGATTACGCCGCCGGCGACGACCATGGCGTCACCGCGCTGCGGGCCGAGGCGACGCCGCCGGAAGAGGCCGGGACGGCGCCGCTGCTGCTGCCGCTGCCGGTTCTGGGAGAGGCGAGGGCGCCGGGCGGCAGCGCCTATTTCGATCTCACGGCGCATCTCTGGGCGGGCCGGCCGGTGGCGATGCGCGTCGTCGCGGTGGACGGCGCCGGGCAAGAGGGCGCGAGCCCGCTCTCGGTCGTCGTGCTGCCCGAGCGCGAGTTCACCCATCCGGTGGCGCAAAAGATCGTGAAGCTGCGCAAGACGCTCCTTCCCGGCATCGACCGCCCCGTCGCCGCCACCGTCTTCGCGCGCCTGAAGCGCATCGCGGCGGACACGGAGGCCTATGACGGCGACCTTACCGTGGCGCTGGCGCTTTCCGTGGCGGCCGGGCGCCTGCGCGCCGCCGGCCCGACCGGGGAGGCCGTCGCCAGCACCCGCAAGCTGCTCTGGGAGACGGCGCTGCGGCTGGAGGACAACGATTTGTCGCTCGCCTACCGCGAGTTGCGGGCGACGCGCGAGGCGCTGATGCGCGCCCTGGAAGAGAACCGCGACGACACCGAGATCGGGCGGCTTATCGACGAGCTCAGACGCGCGCTCGACCGGCTGCTGAGCGAGATGGCGAAGAACGCGCCCAGGAACGCCGAGATGGCTCCGATGCAGCCCGGCGAGGGCCGCACGGTCGATCGCGACGAATTGCAGAGCATGGTGGAGCGCCTGCGTGAGCTTTGGGAGGCCGGGGCGCGCGAGGCGGCGATGGACCTGCTGGCCGAGCTGCAGAACATGCTGGAAAACATGCGCATGGCGGAGATGAGCGAGGGGCAGGCGAGCCGCAACGCCCAGACGATGCGCATGTTGCAGGAGTTGCAGAGGCTCGCCCGCGACCAGCACCGCCTGCTGGACCGCACCTTCCGCGAGGGCAACCAGGCGCCCTACGGCGCGCAACAGGCCCCGCAGAACGACGGACCGCCGGGCGGCAGGAGCGGCCGGCAGGCGGGCGCCGGACGGTCGTGGGAAGGCATGTCGGACCTGCGCGCCGCCCAGCAGCGCCTCCGCCGGCGGCTCGGCGAGTTCGGCCGCCGCCTGGGCGAGCGCTTCGGCAGTGTTCCGGGCGCTTTCGGGAAGGCGGGAATGTCGATGCGGGACGCCGCCGGGCTGCTGGGCGCCGGCGAGCGCGAGCCGGCGATGGAGGCTCAGGGGCGCGCTCTGGAAGAGTTGCGCCAGGCCGGCGCGGAGCTGATGCGCAATCTGGCGCGCGAAGGCGGGCGCCGGGCGGGGCCGGGGTCGCGCGACCCGCTCGGACGCAGCGATGGCGGCCTGCTGCCCGACCGCAGCGATGTCGGCCTGCCGGACAAGGGCGACCTGCAGCGCGCCCGGCGCATCCGCGACGAGTTGCGCCGCCGGGTCGGAGAGGAGGCCCGCCCGGTCCCCGAGCGCGACTATCTGGAGCGGCTGCTGCGCCGGTTCTGAGCCGCGCCTGTCACCGGGCGAGCGAGTCCAGGAAGCCCTGCAGGATGTAGGTTGCGGCGAGCGTGTCCTTGGCGGCGCGGCGGCGGCGGCGGCTGGCGTCGTCGGCCAGCATGGCGCGCTCGACCGCATTGGTGGAGAAGCGCTCGTCCCAGAGCAGCACCGGCAGGTCGCGATGCTGCATCAGGTTCACCGCGAACTGGCGCACCTGGCGCGCGCGCCGGCCTTCGCGCCCGTCGAGGTCGAACGGCAGGCCGACCAGCAGCGCCGCCGCGCCCCGCTCATCGACGGCCGCGAGCAGCATGGCGGCCGTGTCGGCGAACCGCCTGGCGCGGCGCACGGTCCCTACCGGAGAGGCGACGCGCCGGTCGGGGTCCGAAACGGCCAGCCCGACCGTCCGATCCCCCACATCCAGCCCCATCACCCGCCCGGCGGGCAGGTCCTCAGCGGCGACGAAGGGCACGGGCCAAACCGAAATATCCGCCGCCGTTATTCCGAGTGCTTCTGCAACAACTCATCAAGTTCAGCGCCGGTTTGGATGATTCGCGTGTTGCTATAGAGCTTTTCGTGCTTCTCATCGCGGCCGTAACCGGCAGGGTGTCCATTTTCCTTTAGAACAACCCATGAAGCTTCGGGCCGCCTCTTGCCAAGAAAATTTCTCACATTCCTGGGATGTTCTTCAATGATTTTACCAACCGCACCGTAAGTGGCGCGAATTTGCTCAGCGTTCAGGCAGTGGAGAATTTTCTCCACCAGGATTTTTTTGTCTTCCGACACCAAATCCTCCCTTAGCACGTCCCGTTGAATGCGGTCGCGATGTTCGGTGCCGGAACGACCGCGGCGCTGGGGGATGGATATTGCTCGTTCCACGAGCTCCTGGATGACACCTAGAAAGCACCGTTTTCTTCCTCTATGGTACCCAGAAACCAGCTTTTGCAGATCGTCACCATTGTCGATGATGTCCTCTCGGGAGCACAAATCCGGATGCATCTGGTGTTCCAAGTAGCCCGTAGGTAGTTTGGTTTTCTTGCTGACAACCCACGAAGCTTTCGGTCGCCTATCGCCGAGATAGTCGGGGACACCTCGGGGTATGACGCCAATCATTTCGCCAACGGCTCCATAAGTGGCGCGTATCTTCTCAGCTTCCAAGCAGCAGAGGATTTGCTCCACAAGGTATTTCTTATCGTCGAACATCAATCTTCCCTCAGCACTTCCCGTTGCGTGCGGCCGCGATATTCGGTGCGGAAGCGGCCGCGGTGTTGGAGGATGGGGACGACGCGGTCCACGAATTCCTCGATGGCGCCGGGGCAGTAGATCGGCGAGAGCATGAAGCCGTCGCCACCGGCCGTGTCGAAAAACGCCTCCATCTGGTCGGCCACGCTCTCCGGCGTGCCGACGAATTGCGGCAGGCCGACGCTCTCGCCATGGCGGCGCGCCGCCTCGGCCATGGTCATCGGCGCGCCATCGACATGGCGGAAGCGGGTGCGCATCCGCGCCAGCTCCGGCTCGTCGCGCTCCAGCATGATGTCGCCGTCCTCGAGCCGCGCCAGGTCGAAATTGAGATGGGCGGAGAGGATCGCCTTGCCGCCCTCCACCGGCACCAGCTCGTTGTGCTCGGCCTGCTTCTCGCGCGCCTCGGCCTCGCTCTCGCCGAGGATGGGCTGCATCCCGAACAGGATGCGGCAATGCTCCGGCGGGCGGCCGAACGACGCCATGCGCGCCTTGATATCGGCGAGATAGGCCCCGGCGTCCTCGGCGCGCGGCTGGATGGCGAACACGGCGTCGGCGTAGCGGGCGGCGAAGTCGCGCCCGCCGGGCGAGGTGCCGGCCTGCAGCAGCGCCGGCCCGTTCTGCGGCGAGCGCACCACATTGAGCGGCCCGCGCGAGCGGAAGAACTCGCCCTCATGCTCGATCCGGCGCACGCCCCGGGCGTCGGCGAACATCGCCCCCTCGCGGTCCAGCTTGACCGCATCCTCGTCCCAGCTGTTCCAGAGCTTGCGGCAGACCTCGATATATTCGTGCGCGCGCTCGTAGCGCCGCTCGGTCGGCTCGCGCTCGGCGCCGTAATTGGCGGCCTGGTTGCTGTTGATCGAGGTGACCACATTCCAGCCGGCGCGCCCGGAGGTCATATGGTCGAGCGTCGCCCAGAGGCGGGCGGCGTAGAAGGGATGCTGGTTGCTGACCGAGAAGGTCGCGGCCAGCCCGATGCGCTCCGTCACCGCGCCGAGCCAGCCGAGCAGCGGCACGGGGTCGTGCTCCGGGGCCTGGGCGGCGTAGCGCACCGCCGGCTCCAGCGAGCCGCGATAGGTGTCCGAGATATAGTTGAGATCGGCGAAGAAGACCGTGTCGAACAGGCCGCGCTCGCAGGTGCGCGCGATATGGGCGTAAAGCTCCGGCCGGGCCCAGTCCCAGGCCGGGTCGGTTCTCGGATGACGCCACATGGCGAGGCTGTGATAGGTCGGCCCGTGCACCAGGAACTGGGCGAGGTGCATCTTCGCAGTCCGCGCCATGGCGGGGTTCACTCGCCGGTCAGCGCCGGGCCGCCGAAGCGCTCGCGCGTCGCGATCTCGGCGACGCTCCGCCGGCGCAGCCGGGTGAGCTGGCGCACCGGACGCCCGAGCGGCACCAGCGCCGCCACGGCGAACTCCGGCGGGATGTCGAGCAGGCGCTTCACCTCCGGCTCCTCGGCGACGGCCAGCGTGGTGATCGTGCCGCCGAGGCCGGCCTGGCGCGCGGCCAGCAGCGTGTTCCAGACGAACGGATAGATCGACGCGCCGGAAATCACGCCCACCCGGTCGAGATAGCGGTCCATCGAGGCGACGGCGCGCAGATCGACCAGAAAGACCAGCACCACCGGCGCCTGGCGAAACGGCTCGGTCAGCCGCGAGGGCGGCCGGGTGGCCTCGGCCTCCTCGGGCGTGACGGCGCTGGGGAGCACGGTGTTCCAGGGACTCTCGCCGCGCGCCACCTGCGCGGCGTAGCGCTTGGCCGCCGGGGCCGAAAGCTCCGCCAGGCGGGCCTTGCTCGCCGGATCGCGGACCAGGATCACCCGGTTGCCTTGCCGGTTGCCGCCGCTGGGCGCGAATCGGGCGGTGTCCAGCAGCCGCCAGACGGTCTCGTCCGGGACCGGATCGTCGGTGAAGTCCCGGCAGGCGAAGGTGGTGCGCATCGCGTCGTCGAGTTCCATGCCGTCCCGTCCTCCCGCTGGCCGCGCCGCTTGTGGCGGGCAGGGTATCGCCTCGGCCCCGTCGGCTGCAAGCGGCCGGCGCGCCCGCCCCGCGCCGCCTCTGCCGTTCGGCATAAAAATCTGAATTTCCGGCGTTGCTATTCCACTCTTTCACGAACTGGATTATATCGCCGTTGCGGACGAATAAGGATCGCTAATGGTGGCGATTTCGGAGACATTTCGTCCAGGAAATATGCAAGGAGCATGGCATGAACCGAACGTATCCGACGGGCGTAATTATGTTTCTGTGCGCCATATGGGCGATCCCGATATCTGGGAACGCGCAGGCTGTAAATTGTCACGATACTTCCCGGTCATTTATCGACTCGTTCTGCACGAAGATTGCGCCTCTGGCGGCCAATAACCCGCCGGTCGTGGCCAACGGGATTCCGCCGATTTCCGTCGAGCGCGGGCAGGAACTGCAGGCGAATATGGAGGCGGGGGCGGAGGCGGTCTTCAGCGATCCCGACGGCGACACGCTGACCTACACCGCCTCCTCCGACAACACCGCCGTGGCGACGGCGGCGGTCAGCGCGCTGGACCGGGCCCGCATAGTGCTGACCGGCGTCTCGGACGGGATGGCCAATATCACCGTGACGGCGAGCGACGGCCGGGGCGGCGCGGTCTCCGACAGCTTCGTCCTCACCGTATTTTCGCCGACGCAGCAGCCGGAAGTCGTCCGCCCGGTGCCGGACCAGACGGTCGGGGTCGGCGAGACGGTGACCGTCGAACTCGCGGCCCCCGGCGCGGAGGTGTTCCGCGATCCCGAAGGCGCGACGCTGACCTACGACTACAGAAATTTCGCAGCCGCCTATGCGACCGTCGCGGTGGAAGGCTCGCGCCTGACGATCGCGGGCGTGAAACCGGGCAGCGGGCGGGCCTGGGCGCTGGCGAGCGACGGCTTCAAGTCCGCCCTGAGCGAATTCCGGGTGACGGTGACCGACAAGGCGTCGCTGGAGACAGCGCTCGCCGGGGTGGCGCGGACGACGGTCGCCGGGGCGACGGACGTGATTCGCCTGCGGTTCGACTCGGCGCCGGGCGCCTCGGCGCTGTCGATCGCCGGCCGGCCGGTGGGCGGCGCGCAAGGCTTCGCCGCCCCCGGAACGGGTCGCCCGGACCGGTCCGGTCCGGCGGCGCGCGCGGTGAGCGGTGCGACCCTGCTGGGCGGCAGCGCCTTCACCCTGCCGCTCGGCGGGGACGGGACCGCGGCCGGCGGCGAGACCGAATGGACGGTCTGGGGCCGGGGCGACTGGCGCGGCTTCGAGGGCCCGACGGGAACCGGCGGCTATGACGGCGCGCAGCGCGCCGGCTGGCTGGGGCTGGACGCTCGCCTGGACGAGCGGCTCCTCGCCGGTCTCGGGCTTTCGCTGAGCGTCGGCGAGACCGACTATCGCATGGGCGCGGATCGGGGCCATCTCGAGACCCGGCTGACCGCGCTCTGGCCCTATGCGCAGATGGAGACCGACGGCGGCGGCAAGCTGCGTCTGGTGCTGGGCGCGGGACAGGGTGAGCTGAAGCGGCATCCCGCTATCGGGCCGTCCGAGCGCGCCGACCTCACCATGCTGGCGGTCTCGGTCGGCGGGCGGATGCCGGCGGCGCGACGGGACGGGTTCACGCTCTCGGCGCTGGGCAATGCGAGTCTGGCGCAGATCGAAACCGACGGTGCGTCGTCGGCCCCGTCGATCGGCGGCCTCACCGCGTCGAGCTGGCATCTGCGGGGCGGCGTGGAGGCCGAGCATGACGGCGTGGCGCTTTCCGGCTCGGCGCTGACGCTCGCGCCGCGCGGCGGGCTGGCGCTGCGCCGGGATGGCGGCGACGGGGTGACCGGCGCCGGCATGGAGGTCTCGGGCGGCGCGCGCCTCGCAGCCTCCGGCTCGCGCTTCAGCCTGGACGCCAGCGCCCACTGGCTGGCGCTGCATTCCAGGAGCGGCGTGCGCGAATGGGGGGCGAACCTGGAGGCGCGGCTGAAGCCGGGCGCGGACGGGCGCGGCCTTTCGCTGGCCTTCGGTCCGGCCTGGGGGCGGGACGGGACGCCCGACCGGGAGGAATTCTCCCGCCCGGAGGCGGTCGCGGCGGCGAGCGGGCTGTCGTTCGATGCGCGGGCCGGCTTCGGCTTCGGGATCGAGGGCGGGCGGCTCACGCCGCAGGCGTTCCTGCGGCTGGAGGAGGACCGGCGGCGCACGGGCGCGGGCGTCGCGCTCGACCTCGACGCCGGCGGGCGGCTGGCGCTGACGGCGGAGCGTCGCCATGCCGACGAGGCCCGCGCGGAGGACCGCATCCGGCTCGAACTCCGCCTCGCGCTCTGAGGCTGTCCGGCGTGCGGCCGCTGTGGCAGTCTCCGGCCGCCATGAGGCAGTGCGGAGGACGGGCGATGGCCGACAAGCAGCATATCGAGTTTCGGAGCATCGACATGGCGTCCGGCTGGGAGACGCCGGAGGGCTATCCGGCCGGCATCGAGCAGAAGGTGCTGGCCGGCGCGCTGGACGAGGCGGCGGGACGGGGCAACCGGTCGCGGCTGCTGCGTTTCGCGCCGGGAGCCTTCACCACCGAGCCCTTCGTGCATACCTATTGGGAGGAGGTCTATCTGATCTCCGGCGACCTGATCGTCGGCGGCGCGGAGGATGGCGAGGCCTTCCAGCCCAACACCTACGCCTGCCGCCCGCCGGGCGCTCCGCACGGCCCGTTCCGCTCCGAGGGCGGTTGCCTGCTGTTCGAAATCCACTATTTCGCCTGACCGGGCCGGCGGGAGCCGCGCGGCCGTGATCGCGCTCACCAGCTTCATCCGCTTCCACGCGTTGCGCACGCCGGACCGCGAGGCGCTGGTCCATGACGGGCTGCGGCTCGGCTATGGCGCGCTCTGGCGCAACATGGCCGCCATGGCGGGCCATCTGGCGGGCGAGGGCCTCGGGCGGGGCGCGGTGGTGGCCGCCTGCCTGAAAAACAGCCCCGCCTTCTACGATCTGGCTTTCGCCGCGAGCCATGTGGGCGCGGTCTTCCTGCCGCTCAACTATCGCCTCGCCGCCGACGAGATCGCCTGGATTCTCGACCATGCCGGCGCGCGCCATCTGTTCGCCGACGCGGAGCTGGAGGCCGCCGCCGAAGCCGCGCGCGCCGCCGGCGTGGCCTTCACGGCGCTCGACCCCGAGACCGCGCGGGACAGCCGGTGGCTCTCCGGCGACGCCGCCCCGCCGCCCATGGCCGAGGTCTCGCCGGAGCAGCTGTTCCGCCTGATGTACACCTCCGGCACCACCGACCGGCCGAAGGGCGTGCGGCACAGCTACGCCAATTTCTACTGGAAGGGCGCCGACCAGGCGGCCGCGCTCGGCTACGGCGCGCAAGACCGCATGCTGGTCGTCGGCCCGCTCTATCATGTCGGCGGCTTCGACCTGCCGGGCGTCGATATCTGGCGTCTCGGCGGCTGCATCGCGCTGCACCGGGAGGCGCGGCCGGCCGCGATCCTGGAAGCCTTCGAGGCCGAGCGCATCACCGGCGCCTGGATGGCGCCCACGGTCACCAACGGCGTGCTGGCGGAGCCGGGGCTTGCGGACGTGGACAGCAGCGCGCTCCGCTGGGTCATCGGCGGCGGCGAGCGCACGCCGGAGACCCGCATTCGCGACTTCGCCCGCGCCTTCCCGCGGGCGCGCTATATCGACGCCTACGGCCTGACCGAGAGCATGGGCGGCGACAGCTTCATGGAGTCCGGGCGCGAGCTGGAGAAGATCGGCTCGGTCGGCCGCGCCATCGCCCATGTCGAGCTCACGGTGCGCGACGAGGCCGGGCGCGCCCTGCCGGCGGGCGCGGAGGGCGAAATCTGCCTCGCCGGGCCGAAGGTGACGAGCGGCTACTGGCGCGACCCGGAGCGCACGGCCGACGCCTTCTTCGGGACGCGGCTGCGCACCGGCGATGTGGGATATCTGGACGAGGAAGGCTTCCTCTATCTCACGGACCGGCGGAAGGACATGATCCTCTCCGGCGGCGAGAACATCGCCTCATCGGAGATCGAGCGCGTGCTCTACGAGCTGGACGCGGTGCACGAGGCGGCGGCGATCGGGCTGCCGGATGCGCGCTGGGGCGAGCGGCCAGTGGCGGTCGTGGCGCTCCGGCCGGGCGCGACGCTCACGCTCGCCGACCTGCAACGCCACTGCCGCGAGCGCCTCGCCGGCTTCAAGACGCCGAAGGAGCTGCATCTTCGCGCAGCCCTGCCGCGCAACCCCTCCGGCAAGGTGCTGAAACGGCTGCTGCGCGAGGAACTCGGCGGCGGGTAGCCGGGCGGCGCGCTACCAGACCTCGCCGAAGGGGCGGAGTTCGACCCGGAAGGACCAGGAGGAGCGGTCCTGATGCGCGACGCGATAGATCTCCTCCGCGATCGCCGTCGGCCTGGCGAAATAGTCGTCCGGCTTGTCGGGCGCGATCAGCGGGCGGGTGCGCGGCGTGTCGATGGCGGCGTCGATGATGAAGTAGGCCACGTGGACGCCTTGCGGGCCGAACTCGCGCGCGATGGATTCGGCGAGGATGCGCTGCGCCGCCTTGGTCGAGGCGAAGAGGCCCCAATGCGCCCGGCCCCGCGTGGCGGAGGTGTTGCCGGTGACCATGATGGCGCCCTCGCCCGCCGCCAGCATGTCGGGAAGGGTCTCGCGGGCGAGATGCAGCAGGGCGGTCGCATTGACGCGGAAATTGCGCTCCAGATCGTCGGGATCGAGTTCCAGAAGCGGCCCGCGCGTGCTGCGAAGCGCATTGTGGACCACCGCCCGCACCGGCCCGAGGCGTTGGCGCACCTCTGCGACGGTCGCCTTGAGCGCCTCCAGGTCGCCTACATCGCAAGGGAAGGCGGTGGCGTTGTCGATGGCGGCTTCCAGCCGGGCCAGCCGGTCCGCGTCGCGGGCGAGCATGGCGGTGCGATAGCCGCCGGTCGCGAACCGCCGGGCGATTTCGGCCCCGGTGCCGCCTTCGGGGCCGACGCCGGTCACCAGGGCGACGGGCAGGCTCATGCGGTTGCCTCCGCTTGCGCCCGGCTCTCCACGACATAGCCGTCGAGGTCGGCGGCGAAGGCCGGCAGGCGGCGGAGGCGGTCGAAATGGGCGTGCGCGCGCGGATGCGCGTCCGGGCGGTAGATCGCCTCCAGGCCGAGCGCGGCCAGCCGGTCGCCCATAAGCTGTTCGCGGCGGAACTGCGCGAAATCGCACACGAAGGCGATGTCGGCGATCGAGAACGGCCCCGCCAGTCCCGCGCCGCCGGCGGCGTTCTCGACGCCGTCGAGATAGAACTCGTAAGCCTCGCGCATCCGCGCCGAGAGCTCCGGCGTCGCCCTGCCGCCCGTCAGCGCCAGCAGATAGACCTGCGCCTCGCGCGCGAACACCAGGCCGGCGTCGAGAAAGCTGTCGATGCGCGCGGCTTCGTAAGGCCCCTCGCCATAGAGGCCGCCGCCCGCGCGGGCGACGGCGCGCAGGATGCTGTTCGATTCGAACACGCCGACGCCGCCTTGCGGGTCGAAGGCGGCCGGCACGGTGCCGAAGGGGTGCGCGGCCAGAAAGGCGTCGGTCTTGTAGAGCGTGGCGTCGAAGCCGCGCTTGCTTACCCGCGCATGGGGGTTGGCCGGCCCCTTCTCGGCTTCGGCGAGCGGGCGGGCGTCGAAGTCCCAGAGCCAGCCCGGCAGCGCCTTCGGCCGGTCGCCCACCAGCTCGACCTCGACGCCGAGCCAGCGCGCCGCGACGGTCGCCTTCCAGACGCGCGGATTGGGCAAGTAGGAGAAGATCCTGAGCACAGCCATGGGGTCTGCCGCCCTCCGCACGCGCCGGTCGAGAGGCCGCCAGTCTGGCATGGCGGGCGCGCCATGCGCTAGCCCGCGCCCGGCGGCCGCGCTATGCTGCCGACCGGCTTCGGGCGCGGGCGTCCGGGGAGCTTTTTCCGGACAGGAACCCGGCATGGCGGACAGGATCGGCGACCGGAAGGGCGGCGCCCCGGCGAGCGCGCCGCCGCTCGCCCCCTGGGCCGCCCTGCCGGCGCGCTCGCCGGGGCGCCTCCACGCCGAACCCGAGGACGGCGAACGCTCGCCCTTCCAGCGCGACCGCGACCGCATCCTGCATTCCGCCGCCTTCCGCCGCCTGCAATACAAGACGCAGGTGTTCGTCTGCCATGAGGGCGACCATTATCGCAGCCGGCTGACCCACTCGCTCGAAGTCGGCCAGATCGCGCGCAGCCTCTGCCGCAGCCTCGGCCTGGAGGAGACGCTGGCGGAGACGCTGGCGCTGGCGCACGATCTCGGGCACACGCCCTTCGGCCATGCCGGCGAGACGGCGCTCGACCGGGCGCTCGGCGAGCGCGGCGGCTTCGACCACAATGTCCAGACCTTGCGCATCGTGACCCGGCTGGAGGCGCGCTACGCCGAATTCGACGGGCTGAACCTGACCTGGGAGACGCTGGAAGGGCTCGTGAAGCATAACGGGCCGCTGGAAGCTGGCCGCGCGCCGGCCTATGTCGCGGGCCTCGACCGCGCGCTCGGCCTGAGGCTCGACGCCTATCCGAGCCTGGAAGCCCAGCTTGCGGCGCTCGCCGACGACATCGCCTATGACAATCACGATATCGACGACGGCGTGCGCTCCGGCCTGATCCGGCCGGAGGACCTGCTGGAGCTGCCGGTGGTCGGAACCGCGCTGGCGGAGGTGCAGGGGCGCTATCCGGGGCTGGAGCCGGCCCGGCTCATCCACGAGACGGTGCGCCGCGCGGTGCGCGCCATGGTGGCCGACCTGCTGGCCGAGACCCGCCGGCGGCTTGCCGAGGCGCGGCCCTGCAGCGTGGAGGACATCCGCGCCGCGGACCGTCCGCTCGCCGCCTTCTCCGAGGAGATGGCGGCCGCCGAGAGCGCGCTCAAGGCGTTTCTCGGCGAGCGGCTCTATCGCCATCCCTATGTCCTGGAGGAAGGACAGCGGGCAGAGCGCGTGGTCGCCGGCCTGTTCGAGGCGCTGCTGGGCGCGCCCCGGAACCTGCCGCCGGAGTGGCGGCGGAGCGCCGCGCGCGGGCGCCACGCGGCGCGCATCGTCGCGGACTATATTGCCGGCATGACAGATCGCTATGCTTTGGACGAGTATCGCCGGCTTTTCGGACGGGATCCGTGACGATCATGAATGTCTTTCGCGTGCTGGACCGCATGGCGCGGAAACATCTGGACGCCTTGGTGGGCGACGGCGTCGATACGAGCCGGGCGGCGGTGGAGCTGCCGCGCGACCCGGCGCATGGCGATTTCGCCACCAATGCGGCGCTGGCCACCGCGCGCGCCGCCGGCCGGAAGCCGCGCGAGCTGGCGGCGGAGCTCGCCGGGCTGCTGGGCGCGGAGCCGGAGATCGCGGAGGCGGAGGTCGCCGGCCCCGGCTTCGTCAATCTGCGCATGACGCCGGCCTTCTGGCAGGCGCAGCTGCCGGCGATCCTCGCGGCCGGGCCGGCTTACGGAGAGTCGGATATTGGCGGCGGACGGCCGGTCAATGTGGAATATGTCTCCGCCAACCCGACAGGGCCGCTGCATGTCGGCCATGCGCGCGGCGCGGTGTTCGGAGACGCGCTCGCCCGCCTGCTCGCCATGGCCGGCTATGCGGCCACCACGGAATATTACATCAACGACGCCGGCGCGCAGGTGGATGCGCTCGCCCGCTCGGCCCATCGCCGCTATCTGGAGGCGCTGGGCGACGATCCGGGGCCGATGCCGGAGGGCGGCTATCCGGGCGACTATCTGAAACCGGTCGGCCGGGCGCTCGCGGCGGAGTTCGGCCCGCGCTTCCGGCAGGCCGACGAGGCGGAGTGGCTCGCGCCCTTCCGCGAGCGCGCCGTCGCCGCCATGATGGCGACGATCCGCGAGGATCTGGCCGCCGCCGGCATCGCGCAGGAGGTGTTCATCTCCGAGCGCGCGCTGGTGGAGGCCGGCGGCGTCGAGCGCGCGATCGCCGGGCTGGAGGCCGAGGGGCTGATCTATCGCGGCCGGCTGGACCCGCCCAGGGGCCGCACGCCGGAAGACTGGGAGCCCGGCCGCGAGCAGCTGCTGTTCCGCTCCACCCGGTTCGGCGACGATGTGGACCGCCCGCTGCAGAAGTCCGACGGCGGCTGGACCTATTTCGCCACCGACATCGCCTATCACGCCGACAAGGCCCGGCGCGGCCATGACGAGCTGATCGATGTGTGGGGCGCCGACCATGGCGGCTATGTCAAGCGGATGCAGGCGGCGGTGCAGGCGGCGACCGGGGCCAGGCTGGATGTCAAGCTCTGCCAGATGGTGCGCGTGCTGCGCGGCGGCGAGCTGGTGCGCATGTCGAAGCGCAGCGGAGACTTCGTGACGCTGCGCGAGGTCGTGGACGAGGTGGGCCGGGACGCGCTGCGCTTCCTGATGCTGACCCGCCGCAACGACGCGCCGCTCGATTTCGACCTGGCCCAGGCGGTGGCCGAGACGCGCGACAATCCGGTCTTTTATGTCCAATACGCCCATGCGCGGGCCTGTTCGGTGCTGCGCCACGGCGCGGGTGCGGGGCCGGCGGACGCGAGCGACCTCGCCCGGCTGGAGGGGCCGGAGGAGCTGGCGCTGATCCGCCGCCTGGCCGCCTGGCCGCACACCGTGGAGACGGCGGCGGTCGCGCATGAGCCGCATCGCGCGGCCTTCTATCTGATGGAGGCGGCCACTGACTTCCATGCGCTGTGGACCCGGGGGCGGGACAATGCGCGCCTGCGCTTCATCCAGGACGACGACCCGGCGGGCACGCGCGCCCGGCTGGCGCTGGTCGATGCGACCCGGACGGTGATCGCCGCCGGGCTGCGCACGCTCGGCGTCGAGCCGGTGGAGCGGATGTAGCATGGAGGAGGGCCGCCGGCGGCGTCTGCGGCTGGCCGCGCTCGGCCTGGGCGCGGCGCTGCTGCTGGGGGCGGCGTTCTGGTTCGGCCATGCCGCGCTGCTCGGCTCGGGCGATGCGCATCTGCCGGTGGTCGCCGCGCCGGAGGGAGACTACAAGGTCGCGCCCGAGGACCCCGGCGGGCTCACGGTCGGCCATGACGATGTCTCCATCTATGATGCGCTGGTGCGCGGCCGGCCGGGCGCTGTGCCGGAAGCGGTCGGCCCCTTGCCGGAAGCCCCGCGCCCGGTGCTGCCGGCCCCGTCCGCCGATCCGCCGGAGCAGGCGGCGCTCGCGCCGACCGGGAAACCGGAGCCGGTGCCGGCCATGCCGACGCCGAGACCGGCCCCGCGCGGGCGCCTGGCGGCCGCGGCGCCCTCCGCCCCGGCGCCTCCCGCCGCCACGCCGGAGAAGCCGCCCGAGGGCGTCGCCGTCGAGCTCGGCGCCTACGGAACGGAGAGCGCGGCGCGCGCCGCCTGGGCCGAGCTCAGGCAGCGCCACGCCGACCTGCTGGGGCGTATGGAAGCCGCCTTCGTCGCCGGCGGGGGCCGGGTCCGGGTGCGGGCCGGGCCGGTCTCGACGCCGGTGCTGGCGGAGATCGTTTGCGAACAGTTGAAGGCGCGCGATGTCGGCTGTCTCATCCTGCAGTGAATCTCCCGGACGCCATGCTCCGCTCGCCGCCATCTTCGGCTGCGCGGGGCCGGCGCTGACCGCTCGCGAGCGGGATTTCTTCCGCGACGCGAACCCGCTCGGCTTCATCCTGTTCGCGCGCAATCTCGGCGACGCCGACGATATTCGCCGGCTGACGGGCGCGCTCCGCGAGGCGCTCGGCGACGGCGATGCGCCGGTGCTGATCGACCAGGAGGGCGGGCGGGTGGCCCGGCTGGCCCCGCCGCGCTGGCCGGCCTTTCCCTCTGCGGCGCGCCTGGCCGAGGGGCCGACCGGGGCGACGCGCGAGAATGCGGCGCGAATCGGCGCGCTGCTGACGGGCCTCGGCATCGATGTGAACTGCGCGCCGGTCGGCGATGTCCACGCGCCGGGCCTGACCCATGAAGTGATCGGCGAGCGCGCCTACTCCAGCGACCCGGCGGTCGTGGCGGCGCACGCCCGCGCCTGCGCCGAGGGGCTGCGCGACGCCGGCGTTCTGCCGGTGCTGAAGCATATGCCGGGGCACGGGCGGGCGGTGGGCGACAGCCATGAGGCGCTGCCCGAGACGGATGCCGACGAGCCTTCCGTGGCGGCCTTCGCCGCACTCGCCGACCTGCCGGTCGGCATGACCGCCCATGTGCTTTATCGCGACTGGGACGCGGCGCTGCCCGCCACCCTCTCGCCGACGGTGATCGGCCGGATCGTGCGCGGGCGCATCGGCTTCGACGGGCTGCTGCTGACCGACGATCTCTCCATGCGCGCCCTCGCGGGACCGGTCGGCGAGCGGGCGCGGCGCGCGCTCGCCGCCGGCTGCGACATCGCCCTGCATTGCAATGGCGAGCCGGCGGAGATGGCGGCGGTGGCGGCGGCGGCGGAGACCATGACGGCGGCGGCCTGCGCCCGCTGGCGCCGCGCCCGCGACTGGCTGGGAAACAGATGATCGATATTACGCTCGACGAATTCGTCTATCAGCTTTCCACCTGGGTTCTGCCCGTGCTGTTCGCGATCGGCTGCCACGAGGCCGCGCATGGCTGGGCGGCGAGCAAGTTCGGCGACGACACCGCCCGGCGCCTCGGCCGCGTGACCCTCAATCCCGTCGCCCATATCGACCCTTTCGGGACGCTGCTGCTGCCGGGCATCCTGATCGCCACCGGCTCGCCTTTCCTGATCGGCTACGCGAAGCCGGTGCCGGTCGATTTCGACCGGCTCCGGCCCGGCCGGCTTCCCATGGTGCTGGTCGCGGCGGCGGGGCCGGCCGCCAATCTGGCGCTCTGCGTCGTCTCGCTGGTCATCCTGCAGGTCGCCGGCTGGGCGCCCGGTCTGCCGGGCGCCGACTGGCTGGCCGAGACCGCGCGCAAGAGCGTGGTGCTCAACGCCGTGCTGGCGGTGTTCAACATGCTGCCGCTGCTGCCGCTGGACGGCGGGCGCATCGTGGCGGCGCTGGTCTCGCCGCGCTTTGCGCGCCATCTGGACTTCCTGGAGCGCACCGGCCTCACGATCATCATCCTCTCCCTGTTCGTGATCGCGGCGCTTTCCAGCATTGCCGACCTGGACTTCGATCCGCTCGACTGGCTGGTCTGGCAGCCGGTGCGCTGGATCCTGGAAGGGCTGAACACCCCTGTCTGGACGACGGCCCCATGACCGCGCCGCTGCTGCAGGTCGAGGACATCAGCCACGGCTATGACGGCGCGACCGTTCTCGACCGGCTGGGCTTCGCGGTGGACGCGGGCGAGATCGTCTGCCTGCTGGGCCCTTCGGGATGCGGCAAGAGCACCGCCCTGCGACTGATCGCCGGGCTGGAGCGGCCGGCGGCCGGGCGCATCGCCATCGCCGGCGAGACCGTGACCGGGCCGGACCGGGCGGTGCCGCCCGAACAGCGGCGCATCTCGCTCATGTTCCAGGACTATGCGCTCTTTCCGCATCTGCGGGTGCGCGAGAATGTGACCTTCGGCCTGAACCGCCTGCCCCGGCGGGAGCAGCGCCGCCGGGCCGACGAGTTGCTGGCCAAGGTGGGCATGACCGAACATGCCGGCTCCTATCCGCACATGCTGTCCGGCGGGCAGCAGCAGCGCGTGGCGCTCGCCCGCGCGCTTGCGCCCGAGCCTTATCTGGTGCTGCTGGACGAGCCGTTCTCCGGCCTCGATCCCGAACTGCGCGGCCGGGTCCGGGACGACTCCATGCATCTGCTGAAGACCAGCGGGGCGGCGACGCTGTTCGTCACCCACGATCCCGAGGAGGCCATGATGATGGCCGACCGGGTGGTCGTCATGCGCGAGGGCCGGGTGATGCAGGACGGGGCGCCGGAGGAGGTCTATTGCGAGCCGGTCTCGCCCTTCGTCGCCACCTTCCTCGGCGAGGTCAACCGCTTCGAGGGCCGGGTGCGGAACGGGGCGGTCGCGACGCCGCTCGGCTCCGTGGCGGCCGCCGGTTTCGGCGACGGCGCGCCGGTGCAGGTGCTGGTGCGGCCGGAAGCGGTGCGCATCGACGAGGCGGGCCGCCCGCAGGCCGCGCCCGCCCGCATCGAGGCGGTGCGCATGGTGGGGCGCAGCACGGTGGTGCATCTGACGCTCGAGGCGCCGGACGGCGCGGAGGAGGGACTCCACCTCCATGCGCGCCTGCCGGGGCGGTTCCGCGCCGGTGAGGGCGACATGCTGCGGCTGATCCTCGACGGCGAGCAGGTCTTCGTCTTTCCGCGCGAGTGAGCCGCGTTGCGGGCGGCGCGCGCTTCTGCGATAAGGACCTTTCGCAGCAGGAGGCACAGCATATGAGCATCGGTCCCTGGCAAGTCATCATCGTCCTGGTCATCATCCTGATCCTGTTCGGCGCCGGAAAGCTGCCGCGTGTGATGGGCGACCTCGCCAAGGGCGTGAAGAACTTCAAGAAGGGCTTGAACGAGGAGGACCGCGAGGCGGCCGTCGAGGCCCAGCCGGCCGAGAAGGTCGTCACCGCCGAAGCCGAGAAAGACACCGCCGCCCGGACCTGAACCGGGAGCGCGGGAGCAGCGCGCCATGCTCGATATCGGCTGGACCGAGATGCTGGCGATCGCGGTGATCGCCATTGTGGTCATCGGCCCGAGAGATCTGCCGAAGATGCTGAAGACCGTCGGCGGCTGGGTCCGCAAGGCGCGCGCGGCGGTGCGCGAGCTGCAGACCGGCATCGAGGACATGGCCCGCGAGGCGGAACTGGACGAGATGAAGAAGTCCGTCGAAAGCGCGACGCGCATGGATGACTGGCTCGGGACCGAGCCGTCCGCCAAGCCGGCTTCCTCCCGACCCTCGGCCGCGCCGACCGCTTCGAGCGCCGCCGCCGAAGCCGCGCCCTCGACCGCGACATCGACCGCGCCCGCCGAACCTGGAAAGCCGGCCAAACTCTGGTGAACAAGGGGGCCGAAGACGACAAGGAAGCGCCGCTGCTCGACCATATCATCGAGTTGCGCAACCGGCTGGTCTATTCCGTCATAGCCCTGCTGGTGGCCTTCATCGCCTGCGTTTCCGTCGCCAGCTACATTTTCGATTTCCTGACCGCGCCGCTGGCTCGCGCGCTCGGCGAGGAGGCCGGGCGGCGGATGATCTTCACCGCGCTCTACGAGCCGTTCTTCGCCTATATCAAGATCGGCCTCTATGCCGGGCTGTTCCTGGCCTTTCCGGTGATCTCCAACCAGCTCTGGCGGTTCGTCGCGCCCGGCCTCTACCGGCGCGAGAAGCAGGCCTTTCTGCCCTATCTGATCGCGACGCCGATCCTGTTCTTCGCCGGCGGGGCGATGGTCTATTACGTCGTCATGCCGCTGGCCTGGGAGTTCTTCCTGACCTTCGAGACGCCGGGCGCGACCGGCGCGGAGGGCGGAGGCGGCGCCCTGCCGATCCAGCTGGAGGCCAAGGTCTCGGAATATCTGGCGCTGGTGGTCAAGCTGATGTTCGCCTTCGGGCTGTTCTTCCAGATGCCGGTCGGCATCACGCTGGTGGCGCGCGCCGGGATGGTGAGCGCCGACCAGCTGGCGCGCGGGCGCAAATACGCCGTGGTGGCGGTGTTTCTGGTGGCGGCGGTGCTGACGCCGCCGGACGTCATCAGCCAGGTTGGCCTGGCGCTGCCCGGCCTGGTGCTCTACGAGGTGTCGATCGCGCTCGCGCGCGCCATCGAGCGCCGCCGCGCCCGCGCCGAGGCCGAAGCCGACGCCGAGGCGGAAGAGTGACATGACGACCGGCTTCGCGCTCGCGGCCCGCGACGGCCGGGCGCGGCGCGGGCGGCTCGCGACGGCGCACGGGGCGGTCGAGACGCCGGCTTTCATGCCTGTCGGGACGGCCGCGACGGTCAAGGCGCTGACGCCCGCCATGGTGGCTGGGACGGGCGCGGCCATGCTGCTGGCCAACACCTATCATCTGGCGCTGCGTCCGGGCGCGGAGCGGGTGGCGCGGCTCGGCGGGCTGCATGAGTTCATGCGCTGGCCGGGGCCGATCCTGACCGATTCCGGCGGCTACCAGGCCATGTCGCTGGGGGCGCTGGCCAGGGTGGGGGAGGACGGCGTGCGCTTCCAAAGCCATATCGACGGCGCCCGGCTCGACCTGACGCCGGAGCGCGCCGTCGAGGCGCAGCGCCTGCTGGACGCCGATGTGACCATGGCGCTCGACGAATGCACCCCCTGGCCGATCGACAAGGCGGGCGCGGCCGCCTCCATGCGCCGCTCGATGCGCTGGGCAGAGCGCTGCCGGGCCGCCTTTCGCGACCGGCCGGGCTACGGCCTGTTCGGCATCGTCCAGGGGGGCGAGCATGCCGACCTCCGCGCGGAGTCCGTCGAGGCGCTCCGGCGCATCGGCTTCGACGGCTATGCGATGGGGGGCCTCGCCGTGGGGGAGGGCCAGGCGGCGATGTTCCGGGTGCTGGATGCGGCGACCGACCTGTTGCCGGCGGACCGCCCGCGCTATCTGATGGGCGTCGGCAAGCCGGCGGATATCGTCGGCGCGGTGGCGCGCGGCATAGACCTGTTCGACTGCGTGCTGCCGACCCGCTCCGGTCGCACCGCGCAGGCCTGGACCTGGGCCGGGCCGCTCAATCTGCGCAATGCGCGCCACGCCGAGGACCCCGCGCCGCTCGACGAGCGCGTCGATTGCCCGGCGAGCCGCGAGTTCAGCCGCGCCTATCTGCACCATCTGGTGAAGGCCGGCGAGATGCTGGGCGCGACGCTGCTCAGCTGGCACAACACCGCCTTCTACCAGGCCCTCATGGCTGAAATCCGCACCGCCATCGAGCAGCGCCGCTTCGAGGCCTGGCGACGGGAATTCGAGCGGCGGCGGAGCGAAGGCGGAGAGGCGGCATGACCGATCGCGGACTGAAGGGGGGCGAATGGCCCATGCTGCGCAGGGGACGGGACCGAATTGCGGGCTTGCTGATCGCGGCTTCGTTGGCGCTGGCCGGGATGGAGGCCTGGGCGGGGCCGGCTTGCGCGGAGCGGGTGCTGCGGGTGGGCTTCTTTCACGATTATCCGCCCGTCAGCTACAGCGCCGACCGGGACCCGGCCAGCGCCGGCTTCCACGAGCATCGCGGCTATGAGGCCGATCTGCTCTCGGCGCTGGAGGCGATGGGGGCGGTCCGGCTCCGGCGGCGGGCCGTCGGCGGGGCGTTCGCCGGCATCTGGCTCAAGGCCGCAACCCCGGAATACGACCTGATCGCCGGCGGCATCTCCGCCCGCGAAGACCGCACGCGCGACGCCTCCGGGCGGAAGGTCGTCGCCTTCACCGCCGGGCATATCTTCTATACCCAGACGCTGCTGGCGCGCGCCGGCGACGCGGGGCGCATCGCTGGCTATGCGAGCCTGACGCCGGAGATGCGCGTCGGCGTGTTCGCCGGCACTACGGGCGAGGAGCGGCTGCTGCAGCTCACCGGCTATGTGGATGCTGCGGGCGCGCTGCGCGCCGGGGTGCGGGCGCATCTCGCCTCGGGCGCGGTGCTGGAGGCCGATGGCGGCCCGGATCTCACCGTCACCGCCGCCGGCGCCTCGGAGGCGTTGCATGGCCGCCAACGCCTCGAACCGCCGGCGGGCGCGGGCGCCATGCCGCAGGTGGTGTATTTCCAGGACGAGGCGGCCCAGTTCGCCGCCCTCGACGCCGGCGCCATCGATGCGGTCGCCGGCGGGCTGGTCGCCAATGCCGATGCGGCGCGGGAGTCGGGCGGCAAGCTGGCCGTGGCCGCGCGCGACGCCCGCAGCGAGACCGGCGGCTTTGCGCTCGCGCTGGCGGACGGCGCGCTGCGCGCTTGCCTCGATGAGCGCATCGCCTGGCTGACCGACGGGATGCGCATCGGCTATGAAGACTGGCGCGCCGACGCGAACGTCTTCCTGCGCCGCGCCGAGGCGTGGTCGGAGAAAGGAGGCTGACATGGCGGCGAGGCCGACGACCGGCAGGGCGCCGCCCGCATCGGTTTTTTCGTAAAGTCCAGTTGTCGGGGAATGACCAGATCGAACGGAATCGGTATTCTTCTCGTGCTGGTGGCTGCGCTTTCGTGGAGCACCGCCGGACTGTTCACCCGTGTCGTCACCACGGATATTCCGACGACCCTGTTCTGGCGATCGCTGTTCGGCGGACTCTGTGTGCTCGGTATCGCGATGGCCGTGCGAAGGTCCGTCGATATCCGCGCGGCGCTGACGTTCACCTGGGGCGAAGTGGTGATCGCGGTTCTCTCCACGGCGGGAATGATCTGCTTCATCTCCGCGTTTTTCCTCACCACGATCGCCAATGTGGCTTTTGTCTATGGCACCATGCCGCTGGTGACGTTCCTGCTCTCTTTGGTGTTCTTGAGAGTCCGGGCGGATGGCGTGTCGGTCGGTTGCTGCGTGCTGTCCGCCGCCGGCGTGGCCGCCATGGCGTTCGGGAACAGCCAGCTGTCGGACTTTCTCGGCATCCTGCTGGCGTTCGGCATGACGCTCTTTATGGCTTCGCTGACCGTAGCGGCGAAGTTTTTCCCGGAATCGGACAGCTCGAAAGCGACGTATCTTTCCGCCTTCCTGGGGGCGCTGGCCACCGCTCCCTTCGCAACCTACGGGCATATCGTGAGCGCGGACTACTATTGGCTGTTTCTCTACGGCTTCGTGAATGTGGGCGTGGGATTCGGCGTGTATCTGATCGGCGTGAAGCGGGTATCCGCACTGGTTGCGGCTCTGGTCGGTTTGACCGAGATTCCGCTGGCCCCGGTTTGGGCGTGGATATTGTTCGGAGAAGGGGTGAACCTGTCGGTGCTGATCGGAGGCGCCGTGATACTCGCTGCCGCTGTCATCTATATCGCACACTCCGGAAGGAAATCGGCAGAAGCATGAGGTGCATCGACCATGAAGATCGGCTATGAAGACTGGCGCGCCGCCCCAAATGTCTTCCAGCGCCGCGCCGAGGCGTGGCCGGGGAAAGGAAACTGAAATGCTGGCAAGGCCGACGACCGGCAGGATCGGATGCTATGCCGAAAGCCGGGATGGCGCGTGGGAGGCGTTCTGCCTCGACTTCGACCTCGCTGTGGAGGGCGAGAGCCTCGAAGAGGCGCGGCGCGGCTTGCGGGAGGCCGTGGCGCTCTATCTGGACCATGTCCGCGATCTGCCGGTCGGGGAGCGGCGGCGCTTCATCCGCCGGCGGGCGCCGCTCGGCCATTGGCTCACTTTTCTGCGGCTGCGGCTCTTCGGAACGCTCGGCCGCCGACCCGGATATCGCGCCGCCGCCTGGTGACCGTTTCGGCGAGCCGGCCCCGCGCCGCCGCTCCGCCGTTCCGTCTTTCATGCCGCTTGACCCGACCGGTGCGTTCGGACCACATTCCAGCCTTGCGCGAGGAACACCAGGAGGAAGCGTTCCCATGCCCACCGTCAACATGAATGTGAATGGCGAGGCCGTCTCCGGCGAGGTCGAGGCGCGGACGCTGCTGGTGCAGTTCCTGCGCGAGCATCTCCGCCTGACCGGCACCCATGTCGGCTGCGACACCAGCCAGTGCGGGGCCTGCGTCGTCCATGTCAACGGCGCCTCGGCCAAGAGCTGCACCATGCTGGCGGTGCAGTGCGAGGGCGCCGAGGTCACCACCATCGAGGGCCTGGCCGACGGCGACGCGCTGCATCCGATGCAGGAGGCGTTCCGCGACAATCACGGCCTGCAATGCGGCTTCTGCACGCCCGGCATGATCATGAGCGCGGTCGATCTGGCCAGCCGCAACGGCGCGCCCGACGAGCGCGAAGTGCGCGAGTGGCTGGAAGGCAATATCTGCCGCTGCACGGGCTATCACAACATCGTCAAGTCGATCATGGCCGGCGCGCGCGCCATGGCCGCCGGCTGAGGAGGGAGGCCAGACCCATGCCGAAGGACGGGATCGGCGCTTCCGTCAAGCGCAAGGAAGACTATCGCTTCATCACCGGCCAGGGCGCCTACACCGACGATATCGGGCGTCCCGGCCAGCTTCACGCCGTGTTCGTGCGCTCGCCGCACGCGCATGCGCGCATCCGCTCCGTCGATACCGGCGCGGCGGCCGCCATGCCGGGCGTCGTCAAGGTGCTTACCGGCGCGGACTACGCCGCCGAGGGGCTGGGCGGCCTGCCCTGCGGCTGGCAGGTGCACAGCAAGGACGGCCAGCCGATGGTCGAGCCCGGCCATCCGCCGCTGGCGGCCGAGCGCGTGCGCCATGTCGGCGACCAGGTGGCGGTGGTGATCGCCAGAAGCGCGGCCGAGGCGCGCGACGGCGCGGAGGCGGTGGCGGTCGCTTACGAGCCGCTGCCGGCGGCCGCCTCGATCGACGCCGCGCTCGCTTCGGGCGCCCCGCAGGTCTGGGACGAGGCGCCCGGCAATCTCTGCTACGACTGGGAGCTGGGCGACAAGGCCGATGTCGATGCCGCCTTCGCCGGCGCGCATCATGTGACGCGGCTCGAGCTGGTGAACAACCGCCTGGTGCCGAACGCCATGGAGCCGCGCGCGGCGGTGGCGGAATACGACCGCGCGACGCGCGAATACACGCTCTACACCACCAGCCAGAACCCGCATGTCATCCGCCTGCTGATGGGCGCCTTCGTGCTGCAGCTGCCGGAGCATCGCCTGCGCGTGGTCGCGCCGGATGTCGGCGGCGGCTTCGGCTCCAAGATCTTCCACTATGCCGAGGAGGCCGTGCTCACCTGGGCCGCCGGCAAGGTGGGGCGGCCGATCAAGTGGACCGCCGAGCGCTCGGAGAGCTTCGTCACCGATGCGCATGGGCGCGACCATGTGACGGTGGCGGAACTCGCCATGGACGAGAACGGGCGTTTCCTCGGCCTCAAGGTCGACACCAAGGCCAATATGGGCGCCTATCTCTCCACCTTCGCGCCCTGCGTGCCGACCTATCTCTACGCGACGCTGCTGGCCGGCCAGTACACCACGCCGAAGATCTGGTGCGGCGTGCAGGCGGTGTTCACCCACACCGTGCCGGTGGACGCCTATCGCGGCGCGGGACGCCCGGAGGCCACCTTCGTCGTGGAGCGCATCGTCGAGACGGCGGCGCATGAGATGGGCATCGACCCGGCGGAGCTGCGCCGGCGCAACTTCATCGCCGCCGACGCCTTCCCCTATCAGACGCCGGTGGCGCTGCTCTATGACAGCGGCGACTATGAAGGCACGCTGGCGGCGGCGCTCGCCGACGCGGACTATGCGGGCTTCGCCGCCCGGCGCGCGGAGGCGGAGGCGCGCGGCAAGCTGCGCGGCATCGGCCTCTCGGCCTATATCGAGGCCTGCGGCATCGCGCCCTCGGCGGTGGTCGGCTCGCTCGGCGCCCGCGCCGGCCTCTATGAATGCGGCGAGGTGCGGGTGCATCCGACCGGCTCGGTCACCTTCTTCACCGGCACGCATTCGCACGGCCAGGGCCATGAGACCACCTTCGCGCAGATCATCGCCGAGAGGCTCGGCGTCGATATCGACGCGGTCGAGGTGGTGCATGGCGACACCGCCAAGATCCCCTTCGGCATGGGCACCTACGGGTCGCGCTCGCTCGCCGTCGGCGGCTCGGCGCTCTCGCGGGCGCTCGACAAGGTGGAGGCCAAGGCCAAGCGCATCGCGGCTCATCTGATGGAGGCCTCGGAGGCGGACATCGAGTTCGCCGACGGCCAGTTCACCGTCGCCGGCACCGACCGCTCGGTCGGCTTCGGCGATGTGGCGCTGACCGCCTATGTGCCGCACAACTATCCGATCGAGGAGCTGGAGCCGGGGCTGGACGAGACCGCCTTCTACGATCCGGCCAACTTCACCTTCCCGGCCGGCTGCCATGTCTGCGAGGTCGAGATCGACCCCGACACGGGCGCGGTGGAGATCGTGCATTTCGCGGCGTCGGACGATTTCGGCAATGTCGTCAATCCGATGATCGTCGAGGGGCAGGTGCATGGCGGCATCGCGCAGGGCGTCGGCCAGGCGCTGCTGGAGGGCTGCGTCTATGACGGCGACGGCCAGCTGGCGACCGGCTCCTACATGGACTACACCATGCCGCGCGCCGACGATGTGCCGTCCTTCCGGGTCTCGACCCGGACCACGCCCTGCCCGCACAACCCGCTCGGCGTGAAGGGCTGCGGCGAGGCCGGCGCGATCGCCGCCCCGGCTGCGGTGATGAACGCCGTGCACGATGCGCTGCGCGCGCGCGGCGTCGCCCGCATCGACATGCCCGCCACCCCGGCCCGTATCTGGCAGGCGTTGCACGCCGGCTGAGCCCAGGGAGTTCCCTATCCATGCATGACTTCACCTATCACAGAGCGCAGTCGGTGGCGGACGCCGCCGCCAGGGTCGCCGCCGGCGAGGACGCCGTGCTGATGGCCGGCGGCATGACCCTGCTGCCGACGCTCAAGCAGCGTCTCGCCCAGCCCTCGGATGTGGTCGATCTGGGCGGCCTCGCAGACCTTGCGGGCGTTTCCGTCTCGGGCGGGGCGGTCACCGTCGGCGCCATGACCGCGCATGATGCGGTGGCGGGCTCGGCGGAGGTCGCGCGCGCTATTCCGGCGCTCGCGGCCCTTGCCGGCCATATCGGCGACCCGCAGGTGCGCAATCGCGGCACCATCGGCGGCTCGATCGCCAACAACGACCCCGCCGCCGACTATCCGGCGGGCCTGGTCGGGCTGGGGGCGACCGTGTGCACCGACCGGCGCGAGATCGCCGCCGACGCGTTCTTCACCGGCATGTTCGAGACCGCGCTGGAGGAGGGCGAGATCGTCACCTCGGTGCGCTTCCCGGTTCCGGAGAAGGCCGCCTACATGAAGTTCCCGAACCCGGCCTCGCGCTACGCCATCGTCGGCGTGTTCGTGGCGGTGACGGGCGGCGGCGTGCGGGTTGCGGTGACGGGGGCGGCGAGCTGCGTCTATCGCGAGGGGGCGATGGAGGCCGCGCTGGCGGCGAATTTCGCGCCCGCCGCGCTGGAGGGCATGACCGCCTCTGCGGGCGACCTGAACGCGGATATTCACGCCTCGGCGGAATATCGCGCCCATCTGGTCGGCGTCATGGCGCGCCGGGCGGTCGCGGCCTGCGGCTAGGGAGATGGCGTGGGCCTGGCTGGCTGTCGCCATTCTGCTTGAGGTTGTCGGCACCGGCCTGCTGAAGCTCTCCAACGGCTTCATGCGGGTCGGGATCGGCAGTCTCGCCATCCTGTCCTACAGCGTCTGCTTCTGGTTCATGGCGCTGTCGCTGCGCACCATCCCGGTCGGCGTCGCCTACGCCATCTGGGCCGGCGTCGGCACGGTGCTGGTGGTGCTGGCCGGCGCGCTGCTGTTCGGCGAAAAGATGAGCCTGCTGAAAGCGGCGCTGATCGCCATGATCGTCATAGGCGCCGCCGGCCTCAAGCTGCTGACCGATTCCGACGCCTGATCGGGGCGGGGCAGGGGAGCCTTGCGCGCAATGCGAAACGCCCCCGTCCGTGGACGGGGGCGAATATTGCCGGCGGGAGACCATGGGACGCCGAGCCCGCGCGAAGGGTCGATTTGCTACGAAAAGGAAACCGGCCGCTTCTCGATTTGCTACGATTAGCTGTTTAGCATCTCCGACGGCGCATGGACAAGGGAATTTTGCATGGCCCTCATTTTCGGCCTCGACATCGGCACCACCTCGATCGGTTTCGCCGTCATCGACCACGATCCGGAGAGAGGGACGGGCGCGATCCGGCGCATGGGCGTGCGCATCTTCCCCGAGGCGCGCGATCCCAAGGGCGCGCCGTTCAACCAGGAGCGCCGCGCGGCGCGCATGCGCCGCCGGCAATTGCGCCGCAGACGGGAGCGGCGTCGGCTGCTGGGCGATATCCTGATCGAAGCGGGCTTGTTGCCGGCGCGCGACTCCGCCGAGTGGCGGTGCCTGATGCAGAGGACCGACCCCTACAGGCTGCGCCAGCGCGCCGCCGCAGGCGAGGCGCTGACAGCGCATGAGCTGGGCCGGGCGCTCTACCATCTGGCGCAACGCCGGCATTTCCGGGGCCGCGACCTCGACGAGGTTGCAGACGATACCGTCGAAAGCGAGCGTCGGACGAAGCAGACGGAAGACGACGCCGACGAGAAGAAGGCGACATCCGCCCGGAAGCAAACCGAACAGGCGTTGGAGCGCGCGAACAAGACGCTCGGCGCGTGGCTGGCGGAGCGCGGGCCGCATCGGCGCAAGCGCGGCGAGCATGCGACCCGGAAGATCGTCGAGGACGAGTTCAACGAAATCTGGAACGGGCAATGCGATCACGCGTCGGCGTTGCGGCAGCCGGCGTTGCGGGATACCGTCCATGAGGCGGTGTTCGCCCAGCGGCCGGTGTTCTGGCGCAAGAAGACGCTCGGGCAATGTCGGCTGATTCCCGGAGCGGAGCCTTGTCCGAAAGGCTCCTGGCTTTCGCAGCAGCGCCGTATGCTGGAGAAGCTGAACAATCTGGAAATCGCAGGCGGCAACGGACGGCCTCTCGACGCGGAGGAACGCGCGGCGATCCTGGAGCGGTTGCAGACCCAGGCGTCGATGACGTGGCCGGGTGTGCGTAGCGCGCTGGCTCCTCTCTTCAAGGCGCGGGGCGAGCCGGGTGCGGAAAAGAGCCTTCGCTTCAATCTGCAGGCGGGCGGCGACAAAACCCTGCTCGGCAACCCGCTCGAAGCGAAGCTGCAAACCATTTTCGGCGGCAGTTGGGACGCGCATCCGTATAAGCAGGCGATCCGCGATACCGTTCCCGCACGACTCAGGCGAGCCGACTATCGCGAAGTCGGGCAGCGGGTGGTCATTCGTTCGGCCGGCGAGCGTCGGGAAGATCGGGAGGCCGCAGTCGGCGAGTTCATGCGCGATTTCGGCGCCACGGAAGAGCAGGCGCGGGAGCTGAGCAAGCTGAAATTGCCGTCGGGCTGGGAGCCGTTCTCCATTGAGGCTCTGCAAGCCATTTTGCCGCGTCTGGAGGAGGGCGTGCGGTTCGGCGCGCTGACGAACGGCCCCGAATGGCAGGATTGGCGCGCAACGACCTTCCCCGACCGGGAAGCGCCCACCGGCGAGGTGCTGGACCGGCTGCCCAGCCCGGCCGACGGTGAGGAACGCAAGCATATCGCCAACCTGCGCAACCCGACCGTGGCGCGAACCCGCAACGAGTTGCGCAAGGTGGTGAACAATCTGATCGACATGTTCGGCAAGCCGGACGGGATTCGCGTCGAGCTTGCGCGCGAGGTCGGCTTGTCGAAGCGCGAGCGCGAGGAAAGAACGCTCGGAATGCGTCGCCAGGAGAAGCGTCGAAAGGAAGCTCGCGATTTCCTCGAGAAACGCGGCATCCACTCGCCGTCAAGGGACGATATCGAAAAGTGGTTGCTTTGGGAAGAGTGCGGGCACCGTTGCCCCTATACCGGCATGACGATCGGTTTCGACGATCTGTTCGGTTTGTCCCGGTGCTTCGAGGTGGAGCATATCTGGCCGCGCTCCCGTTCTTTCGACAACAGCCTTCGCAACAAGACACTGTGCCACGTGAAAACGAACAGGGAGAAAGGCAACAGGACGCCGCTGAAGGCCTTCGGCAAGGACGAAGAACGGTGGAGCGCTATCAGGCAGCGACTGGATGGCATGGAGGCGGCCAAAGGGAAGGTCGGCATGTCTCGTGGCAAGATCAGGCGGTTTGTGTCCGCCATGGCCGAGGACTTCACCAATCGCCAGTTGAACGACACCGGATATGCGGCGCGCGAGACTCTGGCTTTCCTGAAACGGCTGTGGCCGGATGTTGGGGAGCGCGCGCCTGTGACTGTACAGGCGGTGTCGGGCCGCGTCACCGGACATCTGCGCCGCCTTTGGGGATTGAACAATATCCTTTCCGACGACGGCGAGAAAACCCGCGCCGATCACCGTCACCACGCCATCGATGCTCTGGTGGTGGCGTGCGCGCATCCCGGCATGACGCAACGGCTTTCCGGCTACTGGCAGGCCAAGGATGACGACCGCTCGCCGGAGCCGCCGCCGCTTGAGAAGCCATGGCCGACAATTCGAGCCGACGCCGATAGGGTGGTTCAGGATATCGTGGTCTCTCACCGCGTGCGCAAGAAGGTCTCGGGTCCGCTCCATAAGGAAACGGTTTATGGAGACACGAGGGTCGATGAGATCGGGAAAGACGGTACAATCTACCGCTATTTCGTGACACGGAAGAAGGTCGAGGATTTGGTTATGTCAGAAGGAGAACGATCTAGTGGATCACGGGTGACTGATATTGTAGATTTTAGTGTTCGCGGTATTGTTCGGAAATGGATCGAAGATCATGGTGGTAACCCAAAGAAAGCATTTATTGAAGGTTATCCAAAACGGAGTCGTAATGGTCCAGAAATTCGGAAAGTTCGTGTCCGAAAAAAGCAGCAAATCAAGTTGATGGCGAGAGCATCTACTGGCTATGCAGATCGCGCGAACAATCATCATATGGCGATTTATCGAAAAGCTGATGGCAGTTGGATTTATGAAGTCGTCAGCCTTATGGAGGCCTCTCGCCGTTTGGTGAATGGGAGACCGGTTGTGCAGCGCGACCGAGGGGACGATTCCACCTTTGCGATGTCGCTTGCGCCTGGGGATGTTGTCAATCTGCGGGCAGGCAAAGAAGCCGGGCGTTGGCTTGTGCACGGGATCAGTTCTGCCGGTCGACCCACGCTTTCCTCCATACACGACGCACGCCCTACAACGGCAGCGGAGGCGGACCGGCGGGGAATGGATAGAAAGCGGGAAAATTTCGAACCTCGCTTTGGTGGATTCATGAAGAGGCAACCGAAGAAAATTTCCATTGATCCTATCGGCCGCGTCCGCCCCGCGAATGACTGACGCGCACGGTCCATGATCCGCAAGACTGTCGAGTTCTCCACGCCGGGGACCCGGCTCTCGGTGTCGATGCGCCAGCTTGTGGTGGAGCGGCCGGACATGCCGAAGGCGACCCTTCCGGTCGAGGACCTCGGCGTGGTGATCGTGGATGATGCGCGCGCGACCTATACGCAGGCGGTGTTTCTCGAACTCTTGGAGGCCGGCGCCACGGTGATGGTGACCGGGCGCGACCATTTGCCCGCGGGCATGATGCTGCCGCTCGACGCCCATCATGTGCAGACGGAGCGCCACCGCGCCCAGATTGCCGCCAGCGAGCCGGTGCGCAAGCAGGCATGGCGGGCCATCGTGCGGGCCAAGATCGCCCAGCAGGCTGCCGTGCTGGCGCATTTCACCGGCGGCCATGGCGGGCTGCTGCCCATGGCGCGGCGGGTGCGGTCCGGCGATCCGGACAATCTGGAGGCCCAGGCGGCGCAGCGTTACTGGCCGCTTCTCTTCGGGCGGACGTTCCGGCGCAACCGGGACGCCGAGGGCGTGAACGCCCTGCTGAATTACGGTTACGCCGTTATCCGGGCGGGAGTGGCGCGCGCCGTCGTCGCCGCCGGCCTCATTCCCTCGTTCGGCGTGCATCACAGGCACCGCGCCAATCCGTTCTGCCTGGCGGACGACCTTCTGGAGCCCTACCGGCCTTATGTGGATTGGCGGGTCCGCCAGATGGCCGGCCCGGATGGCGCGAACGCGCCGCCGCTGTCCAGCCGGGAAACCCGCGCGGCGCTGCTCTCGCTGCTCAACGAGACCGTCCGGGTGGGAGAGCGTCGGGAGCCGCTGTTGCTCGCGCTGCACACGAGCGCGGCGTCCCTCTGCCGGACTCTGACTGGCGGCGACCGGGCGCTGGCGCTGCCCGAGGGATTGCCGGTAGAGCCGGATTTGGTCGATGCTGCGGAAACCGGCTGAGGTTCCGGCGTCGAAAGACAGCGAATGGCGCGGCGTCAGAACCCTGCCCTGGGGGTGGCGCACCATGTGGGTCATTGCGATGTTCGACCTCCCCACCGACACGCCGAAGGCCCGCAAGGCCTATGCCCGGTTCCGCAAGGACCTGCTGACGGACGGCTTCACGATGATGCAGTATTCGGTCTATATCCGGCATTGCGCGTCTATCGAGAACGCCCGGGCGCATGTCGCCCGCATGGGCCACTGCGTTCCCCCGGCGGGCGAGGTTCGCTTCCTGACCATCACCGACAGGCAATTCGGCCGCATCGAGGTGCATGTCGGAAAAACCCGTCGGACAGCCCCACCCCCGCCGTCCCAACTGGAGTTTTTCTGATCGCCGGGCAGAAAAAATGGCGCATTTTCAAAACCCTGCGCCGGGGGCAAGTGTAGCAAATCGAGAAGCGACCGCAATCCGCAGCTCGTCGCCATGCCGGCCAAGCCGGCGACGGAGTGTAGCAAATCGAGAAGCGACCGCAATCCGCAGCTGAATTCGGTCATGCTCGCAGCACCTCCGGAGTGTAGCAAATCGAGAAGCGACCGCAATCCGCAGCAACATTATGGAGGTAGAGCCGAAGTGCATGAGTGTAGCAAATCGAGAAGCGACCGCAATCCGCAGCAGCCCCAGCCGGCGAAGCTCCATCGCCGCAAGTGTAGCAAATCGAGAAGCGACCGCAATCCGCAGCATAGTCGGCATACGCGGCATCTTGTGCGGCAGTGTAGCAAATCGAGAAGCGACCGCAATCCGCAGCCGTCAGGTGACGTCGGAAGTAGCGCTCAAGAGTGTAGCAAATCGAGAAGCGACCGCAATCCGCAGCCGAACCGTGGGCCCCCGCGCAGCGTCTGCGAGTGTAGCAAATCGAGAAGCGACCGCAATCCGCAGCGTAGATGCTGTTCTGGACCACCCCGTCGGCAGTGTAGCAAATCGAGAAGCGACCGCAATCCGCAGCTCGCCGCCACGAGGTCGGTCCCTACTATCCAGTGTAGCAAATCGAGAAGCGACCGCAATCCGCAGCAGATCATCACGATGCAGCCCTTGCGGGCGCAGTGTAGCAAATCGAGAAGCGGCCGCAATCCGCAGCGCCCCCCCCCCCCCCCCCCGCGCCATATCCTCGGTCGCCCCGTCCGCCGCCCCACCGCCTTCTCCGTCAGAAGCGCACCCTGACGCCCAGGTGAATGCGGTGGTCGGATGGGGAGGTTCCGGTGCGGCGGCTCTCCAGGGAGAGGGTGGCGGTGAGGTTGCTCGAAATCGTGAAGGTTGCGCCGAGGCGGCGGTTTTCCAGCTTGCCATCGACCAGCCGCGCATCGGCGAAGGGGGTGAGGAGGCCGCCGCCGATGGCGAGGCCGTAGGCGATCCGGGCCGCCAGGACGCCGGCCTCCGTCCGCCCGGTCGAGGCATGGCCGAACGCGCCTTCCTGCGACACGGCGTCGCCCTCGCGCAGGCCCCACTCCGGCCCGAGTCTTGGTCTCGGTCGAGTCGGGGCGTTACCGGAAGCCCGGCGGCGACCAGTCTTGGGGAGCTATTTCGAATCCGTCGAAGGTGAAGGCCGGGGCGACGATGCAGCCGGCGAGACTCCAGGCGCCCAGCGACCGGCAGCGTTGCCAGCGATGCGCCGGGACGACCGCTTGCGGGGCGTGGCCCGCCTCCAGCGGTCCGAGCGTCACCGACTCGGCCCCGGTCTCCAGCACTAGCGGCGCGCCGGCGTGGAACGCCCAGATCTCCGGCGCATCCACCCGATGCCAGCGCGACGGCCCGGCCTCCAGCAGGAAGTAGATCGAGGTGACCGAGGTCCGCCCCTCTCCCGGCGCGCGATAGATCTCCCGGTAGAACCCGCCCTCGGGATGCGGAACGAGGCCGAGTCGGCGAATGACCTCCGCCGCCGTCATGCCCCCTCCACACTCTCCGCCAGCGCCGCTGGCGTCTGTCGGCAGCCGCGTCAGCATGGCGGGGAGGGCGGTTTGAGGGTGGCGAGGGCGGCGAAGGGGCCGGCGGGGGCGGAGTCGGCTTCCGGCGCATAGTCGAGCTGCGAGAGGTCCGCGCCCGGCGCGCGCGGATGCGGGTCGAGGCCGAGCGCCAGCGTCTCATGCGCGAGCTCCGCGAGATCGACGCCGCCCGGCGGCAGCGGCTCCGGCTCGTCGGCGTCGAAGGCGCCGACCTCCACCTCCGCCGCCTCGCCGGTTGCGAGGCCGGGCCGGTAGCGGCGCGAGAGAGGCTCATCCAGGCTCTCCTCGAACGACTCGCCCGTCACCACGCAGAGCCTTTGGACCCGCGCCGTCACCCGCCCCTCGATCGCCAGCCCGTCCCGCCCCCAGGGCCGGAGCGTCAGCGCCGCCTCGACCTCGGCCACCGCCGGCAGGTCGAGCGCGGCCGCGAAGCGCGCGCATTCCGCCGCCGTCGCGCCCAGCCGGAGCGCCGTCTCCGATTCGGGCCGGGCCAGCCGGCGCGTCAGCACGGATCGACCTCCGGGAACGCCGCCCGCCCGGCGGCGAGGCGCGCGTCGTCCTCCGCCGCCAGCGCCGCCTCCACCTTGCGGATATAGGCCGCCGCCCGCGCCGGCAGTTCCGGGTCCGCCTCGGCGGTCCCATAGAGATTGCGCCCGGCGGCGGCAGCCAGGTCGCCGCCCCGGTCCAGCCCCTCGCTATAGGCGTCGAGGCGCCCGTAGAAGGCCTGCGCCATGCGCTTCACCTTCCTGCCGACGGCGAGGTCGCCCGCGCCCATTTCGCGCAGGTTTCGGTCCATGTCGGCGACGAACAGATCGACCAGCCCCTGGCCCAGTTCCGCCAGTTCGGGCGCGCGCTGCACGCGGCGCAACAGCAGCGCCACATGCAGCGTCACCAGCTCGAATCGCCCGTCCAGCGTGTCCGGCACGCCGAGCGCCAGCATGGTGCCGGGCCGGCGCGCCGCATCCACGGCGGCCCGGTAGAGCGCCCAGGCGACATCCGGCGGCCGCCGGCCGCCGAACAGGCGCCTGAGCGCGCCGATATTGACAAGCGGGCCTCGTCTCGTCATCTACAGCCTGAACTCCGACAAGGGAGGAGCGCCCCGATGATACGGCTTGCCCTGTTGATTGTCGCGGGCTGTCTGGTTCTGGCCGGCTGCTCGCCCACGGTGGATCATCGCGGCTATGTCGTGCCCAAGCGCGCGCTCGAGGCGCTCGCCGATGGCGCCGCCACGCGCGCCCAGGTGCTGGAAGCGCTCGGCACGCCGTCGTCCACCACCGCCTTCGACGACAATACCTGGTACTATTTCGGCGAGACGGTGCAGCGCGTTTCCTTCTACGACCCGGAACTGGTCGAGCGCCAGATCCTGATCGTGCGCTTCGACGACGCCGGACTGGTTTCGAACATCGAGACCCGGGACGCCAGCAACGGAAATGTGGTGACGCTGGTGGGGCGCGAGACGCCGACCGCCGGCCATTCGCTCACCGCCATCGAGCAGATCCTCGGCAATATCGGCCGCTTCAACCGCCCGCGCGGAGACCTGTAGGCGCGAGCGCCTGGCGGGTCGGCGGGTCAGTCGCGGTCCCGGCGATAGCCTCCGGGCCGGCGCGATCCGCCGCCCCTGGGCGGCCCACGCCGGTCGTCATAGCCGCCCCGCCTGTCGTCGCCCCGCCGGTCGTCTCCCCGCCGGTCGTCATAGCCCCCGCGCCGGTCGTCGCCGCGATAGTCGTCACGGCCGCGGCCCTCGAACGGCCGGCCCCGACGCCGGTCGTCGCGCTGGTCCGCCGCGCGCGCGCCGCGCTGCCATTCGAGCGTGATGCGGAAGGCCGCTCCGTCATCGCCGGCCGCCACCACCGGCTCGCCGGAAGCGTCGAACTTGAGCGCAAAGGCGATCGCCACCTTGCCGGGATCGGCGGACTTGACCTGCTCCAGCATGGTCTGCGCCAGCGGTTGCAGGCGCGAGGCGGCGCGCTCGAAGCGCGGCACGATCTCGACGCCGGCCGCGCTGTCGTCCGCCTCTTCCCCGGACGGGCCGGCGGCGGTTTCGACATGGATCGTGCTGCCGTCGGACAGCAGGAACTTGACGGTGTTGACGGTCATATCGGGAAGCATCCTGAACCGGCCGCGCCAGGCGGCCTGCGGGCAGCCGGTTCGTGTCCCGGCGGGAAGAGCCGGTCTTCTACAGCCTTTGTCGTCCGAGGGAAACCGGCTATTCGGCCGCGAGCGGGGCGGAAAAGGCGACGCCCGGCACCCGGATGCCGTTCGGCCGCCCCGAGGCGGTCGCCTCCTGATATTCGTCGGTCATCATCGGCGGCAGGGCGGGGCCGTCCTCGCAGGCGAGCCAGAGGCGCAGCAGATGGCGCTTCCGGGCGGGGTCCTCCCAGTCCAGATAGGCGGTGCGCGAATGCAGGATGCGGTGATTGTTGACGATCTGGATATCGCCCTCCTCCAGCACCATGTCGAGATGCAGGGCGGGGTCGGCGGCGAGCGCGTCGATCGTGTCCATGGCCTCGATCTGGGCCGGCTCCAGCGCCGGCGCGCCCGGCATGGCGCGCGCCTTCTCGATGGCGCTGCGGACATAGGTGGTCACCACATTGCCTTGCCAGGGCTTGAACACCGGCACCTCGGCCCAGGGTCGCCGGCCGGCCGGCACCTCGCCCCAGCGGGTGCGGGCGAGCGGTCGGGTGAGCGCGGCCGCCAGGTCGGGGCGCCGCCGCGCCATCTCGTTCCAGATGGCGACCGAACTGACCAGCGAGCTTTCGCCGCCCTCGCGAGCGGAGCTGAGGCAGAGGAGGCAGGCGAGGTCCGAGGAGTCGGTGTGATAGGGCAGCCGCGCCCGCGTCTGATAGCCGCGCGTCTCGGGCCGGCGATAGTCCAGGCCGAGGTCCCGGACATGGCCCAGCACATGTCCCTTGCCGTTCTGCGACACGGCCTCGCCCAGATGCAGGCCGAGCAGCCAGAAGGCCGCCGCCGCGCGTTCGACCGGCCAGTCGCGGACCGGCAGGCCGCGAATGCGCTGGAAGCCGAGCCCGTGCAGCACTTCCCGCCGGATGGCGGCCAGCCTCCCCGCGAGCCCCGGCAGCGGGTCGCGCGCAAGCTCCAGGATCGGCGTGTTGCGCTGGCGCTCGACCGCCGCCTCGATCTCCGCCACCTCCTCCGGCGCGAGACGCCAGTTCCACCGTTCCGGCTCCGCCGCCAGCTCCGGCCCGGTCCAGCATTGCGGCGTCGCCACCGGTTCGGGGAAGGCTCCCTGCTCTGCGCCCTGCTCCATGCCGCCTCTCCCTTCAGTCGATGCGCCCGATGGCGTCGACCGACCCCACCTGCAGCTCCATCAGGTCCTCGCCCCAGATGATGTCGCCGTCGAACACCGCCGCCATCTCGCGCAGGATGCGCGCGCGGATCGCCGGCCGGTCGATCTGGGCGGTGATATGCGTGAGCACCAGCGCGCCGACGCCGGCTTCCGCCGCCACCGTCGCCGTGTCGAGATGATTGCCGCAGGCGCGGCGATATTCGGCCGACGGCTCCGTGCCGGAGAAGAAATGGTTCATGTGGATCAGCAGGTCGGCCCCCTTCGCCAGCGCCACAATGTCAGGGCACACGCCCCCGCTGTCGCCCGAATAGCAGATCGACCCGGCGTCGCTCTCGATGCGGAAGGCGAGGCAGTGCAGATAGGGCTGGAAATGCCAGCCCTCGCCGACGGTCACCCGCCAGTCCCGCCCTTCCACCGCGTCGCCCGGGCCGATCTCGCGCACCTGGGGGTCGGGGCCGGCGCGCGCGCCCTCGCCGCCCCGCGCGCGGTAGATGTCGAGACTGCAGCGATGGCGGGTGCGCGCCTCGATATCGGGACCGTAAACGCCGTCCGCGCCGAACAGCAGCCGCGTCATCTGCGCGGTCGGCGGCGGGCCGAACACCTGCAGCTCCGTCAGTTGCCCCGCGCCCTGGTCCCAGCGGTTCATCACCAGGCGGGCATAGTCCATGCAGTGGTCGTAATGCAGGTGGCTGAGGAAGCAGTGGCTTATATCCACCGCGCGCCGGCCGGCCTCCAGCAGGCGATGATGCGCGCCCGGCCCGTGATCGAAGATGAGCCTGTCGCCGCCGATCTCGACCAGATAGCCGGACCCCATTCGCTTCAGCGAGGGCGCGGGGGTGCCGGTGCCGAGCAGGGTGAGGCGCATGGGCTGGCGATCCTTCGGGCTGCTCCCGGCGAAACTGCGCAAGCATCGGGTGGCGGGCGCCGGGAGGGGAGCCTAACTTTCGAGGCGACACTCGGCAAGGAGACAGAGCAGCCATGTCCCAAAGCCTCTATTCGCGCATCGAAGCCGCGCTCGCCATGATCGCCCGCAACCAGGCCGACCAGCCCAGCCTGGAGGCCATGGCGTCGGCGGCGGGCATGAGCCCGCACCATTTCCAGCGCACCTTCCGGCGCTGGGTCGGCGTCAGCCCCACGAAGTTCCTGCAATATCTGACGCTGGACCGCGCCAAGGCGTCGCTCGCGGAGAACGCCAGCGTGCTGGAAGCCTCCTGGGACGCCGGCCTTTCCGGCCCCGGCAGGCTGCACGACCTGTTCGTGACGCATGAGGCGGTGACGCCCGGCGACTACAAGCGGCGCGGGGCGGGGCTTCGCATCCGCTACGGCTTTCACGACTCGCCCTTCGGACGCTGCCTGCTGATGGTCACCGACCGGGGCGTTTGCGGCCTCGCCTTCGCGGCCGAGGGCGGGGAGGCGCGCGTGCTGGAAGAGATGGCCGGGCGCTGGCCGGCGGCCGCGCTCGCCGAGGACGGGGCGGAGACCGCGCCGCTCGCCGGGCGCATCTTCGCGCCGGAGCCGGGCCGCGCGCCGCTCCGCCTCGCGCTTCACGGCACCAATTTCCAGATCCGCGTCTGGGACGCGCTGCTGCGCATTCCGCCCGGAGCGCTGGCGACCTATGGCGATGTGGCGGCGGCGCTGGGCGCGCCCCGGGCGTCGCGGGCCGTGGGCGCGGCGGTCGGGCGCAATCCGGTCTCCTGGCTCGTCCCCTGCCACCGCGTCATTCGCTCGAACGGCTATCTGCACGATTATGAATGGGGTCTGGCGCGCAAGGCGGCGCTGATCGGCTGGGAAGCGGCCCGGAGCGCGCCGCCGCGCTCGGCTGCGGCGTGAGCACGCCTTGCAGCAGCCGCCGGCGGGCGACCGGGGCCGGCGTCGCGGCCGCGAGCCGCTTGCCGGCCTCGGCCACCAACACCCCGCCCAGGAAGGGCAGGCAGCGCCGGCCGAAGCCTTCCAGCGCTTCGGCCGCCCCCGGCCGGAACAGCGGGCGCAAGGGCGGCGCGAACAGCGCCTCCTCGACGCCGAGCGGCGTGAACATCGCCTCGCCGAGCAGCCGCGTCAGCTGGGCGCGCGACCAGGGCCGGCCATGGCCGAAGGGCGTGTGCTCGAAACGCGCCCAGAGGCCGCGCCGGTTGGGCGCGATGACGATCAGCCGCCCCTCGCCGGCCAGCACCCGCCAGACCTCGCGCAGCCGCCCGGCGAGATGCTCGGACACCTCCACATCGTGCGCCAGCAGCACGCGGTCGAAAGCCATGTCGGGGAAGGGCAGGGCGTCTTCCTCGGTCAGCGCGCAGCGGCTGCGTCCGGCCGCCGGCCAGCGATGCGCGCCCTGTCCCCCCGGCATGGCGGTCAGCACCCGCTCGGCGCCCTCCGGCAGCGCATCGAGCAGCGGCGGGGCGTAGCCCAGGCCCAGCACGCGCATCGTCGCGAGCGACGGCCAGCGCCGCCGGAGACGCTTCGCCAGCACGCCGGCCGCCGCGCGCCCGAGCGGGCTGGCGTAGAAGGCTTCCAATTCCTTGACAGCGCCGCGCATGATCGAGCCTCTCCGGGACCGGAGAATACAGCCAAATCGCGCCTGCGGGCGTTGCGCCCGCTATCCTTGGGCGTCGCAGCTTCGGGTCGGCAGCCCCGGCCCGCCGGCGCGCCCGCTGCGGCGCTCGAACAGCAGCACATCGTGCCACACGCCGTCGAGATGACCGTAGCGCTCCCGACGGCCGACCTCTCGGAAGCCGCATTTGCGGTGGAGCGCGACGCTCGGTCCGTTGGCGGCCAGGATCTGCGCCTGCAGCGTCCAGTAGCCCGCCGCTTCCGAGGCCTCGACCAGACCGCGCAGCAGCGCCGCGCCGACCCCCAGCCGCCGCGCGTCCTCCCCGACATAGACGCTGACCTCAGCGACGCCGGCGGCGCCTCAGGTGTCCGGGGCGGGCGTGAGCGCCGCCCAGCCGAGGGTCCGGCCCCCGCCGTCGCGGGCGACCAGCCGGCCGAGCGCCAGATGGCCCCGGTCCCACGCCTTCCAGCTCGGCGGATTCTTCATGAAGGCGGCGACGCCTGTCTTCAGGCCCGCGCGGTAGATGGCCCGAACTTCGGGCCAATCGCGATCCCGCATGGCGTCGATGGCGATCATGGCGCGTTCCGCCGATCCTTTTCGGAATCGTTTTCAACTATGCCGGCCGCCCCGACCGGTCAAGCGTCTTGCTGCGCCGCTCCGCCGCGAGGCGCCGGAGTGTCAGGAAATTATTCCGTTCCATCAACCGGTTCCGCGAGGCGCCGCCGCCCGCAACACAAAGCCGCCGCGCGAGCTCTTCCGCCGGCGCGGTCCGGCCGTATCGGGCCGGACCGGTCGGTTCTCCGGGGAGGCGTCCTCGCCGGGAATAGGGATCACAAATTATCCCAAAATCTGCTGTATAATAATGATTTTCTTATGAATATAAATTCATCATAAAATATATATTTTGCAAGTAGTTTGACGCTAAATCGTGATATTATATGGCAAGTTGTGATTTCTATATATGTCATTTTAATCCAATATCGTCGAAATTAATTTGATTTGTGTTTTACTTTTTGTAAATTTTGATCATACAATAAAATGTCACAATCAGCTCAATTCCGAAAATATAATGTGACTCGATGATATCTGATTTGGCACTAATTGTTCCTTTGCCTTCAGCAATATCCGTCCAAATATAATATGTTTGCAAACATCATATGTCTTGATCAGGCTGCGAAGAATTGAGCCGTTTTGACGCAGCAGCCGATGAGAGCGCACGCCCTTGCGACGGAACTGGCGGTGTTGAGCGGCAGAATTGCGACGATTGGTCACTGTCTGCATCGGAGGCTCTGCCCGGACCCGGAGCGGTTCGAATATTCGATCCAGAGGGCTCCTTCCCGCGCGGGGACAAGGCATAACCCAAGGTACAGAAGGCATTGCGGACCTCTCGGTATCGGGTTCGGCTGTCCTGTCCAGCCAGCATATGAATGAAGACGTCGGTCCTTAGGTGGAAGTGTAATGATGTGACATTGCAGCACATCATATTGAACTAAACGTGATTTGCCTTGACGAACGGTAACGTTCTGTTTACTGGCTCCCCATGAGCGAGATGCGGTTCTACGACCTCAAGCAGGCGTCGGGGCTGGCCCATAGTCTCGGCGCCCAGATGGCGCGGGAGCTCGGCCGGCGGATCGTCGCCAGCAACTATGAGCCCGGTCAGCTGATCGAGGATGAGGCCACGCTGGCGCAGCGCTATCAGGTCAGCCGGTCGGTCGTTCGCGACGCCGTCAAGATTCTGGTCGGCAAGGGCCTGCTGGAGGTCCGGCGGGGCATCGGCACCCGGGTTCGCGACCGGATGGAATGGGGCCTGCTGGACGACGATGTGCTGGCCTGGCACCAGTCGGCGCCGCCGCAGGCGCAGTTCCTGCGCCAGCTGACCGAGCTGCGCATGATGATCGAGCCGAAGGCCGCCCGCTGGGCCGCCGAGCGCGGAACGGACGAAGAGCTGGCCAGCATCGCGTCCGCCCAGAAGCGCATGGAAAGCGAAAACGGCTCGATCGACGATTTCGTGTCCGCCGACGCGCATTATCATCGCGCGATCCTGCGGGCCGCGCATAATGAGTTTCTGGGCATGTTCGAGGGCGTGATCTATTGCGCGCTGCTGGAGTCGATCCGGCACACCAATAGCGACCCGCGCGACAACAAGAACTCGCTCCCCTATCACGCCAGCGTGACCCAGGCCATTTTGCAGCGCAGCGCCGGCTCGGCCGAGAAGGCGATGGACCTGCTGCTGGAAGAAACCCGCCACCGCCTCGCGGCGCGATTCCCGGAAGACTAGAGCGGAATCCGATCGTGTTGCGACGTATCCTGCGGCGTTGAAGTAGTCTTTGCATTCTTACGATGAGCAGGTCTGGGAGATGCGGGCGATGGTTTGCCAGAGGCCGTCAACGGTTCTCTCTGCGGCTTTTCGAAGCCTTGCCTTGAGCTTGGCGAAGGCCAGTTCGATGGGATTGAAGTCGGGGCCGTAGGACGGCAGTAAGAGGAGTTGCGCGCCAGCTTCCTCGATCGTCTTTCGGACCTTGGATCCCTTGTGGTCGTCGGAGATCACCAGTTCTCGGCTGTTCGACGGGGTTCCAGGAAGCCGGGGAAGCAGCTCCCCTTCCCCAGCTTCAGGTTCTTCAGCGCCACTGTGCCGGCGCGGGCTTGAAGGGGGTGGGGGGATGGCGATATACCCTCGCCTCCGCAGCCCAAGAGACGTCCCGGTGACCCTGACCGTCCACAACACGCTGGCGCGCGCCCGGCAGCCCTTCGAGCCGCTCGATCCGGATCATGTGCGGCTCTATGTCTGCGGGCCGACGGTCTACGATCTGGCGCATATCGGCAATGCGCGCCCGGTGGTCGTCTTCGATGTGCTCTATCGGCTGCTGAAGCGGCGCTATCCGCGCGTCACCTATGTGCGCAACATCACCGACATCGACGACAAGATCAATGCGCGCGCGAGCGAGACCGGCGAGCCGATCGAGCGCATCACGGCGCGCACCGCCGCCGCCTTCCACGAGGACATGGCCGCCCTCGGCGCGCTCGCCCCGGATGTCGAGCCGCGCGCCACCGGACATGTCGGCGAGATGATCGCCATGATCGAGCGGCTGCTGGCGCGCGATCACGCTTATGAGGCCGACGGCCATGTGCTCTTTCATGTGCCGTCCATGCCGGATTATGGCCGGCTGTCGCGCCACTCGCGCGAGGAGCTGATCGCGGGCGCGCGCGTCGATGTGGCGCCCTACAAGCGCGACCCGGCGGACTTCGTGCTCTGGAAGCCGAGCGCCGACGATTTGCCGGGTTGGCCGAGCCCCTGGGGCCGCGGCCGGCCGGGCTGGCATATCGAGTGCTCGGCCATGTCGCGCGCCTATCTGGGCGACGCCTTCGACATCCATGGCGGCGGGGCGGACCTGATCTTCCCGCATCACGAGAACGAACTGGCGCAGAGCGTCTGCGCCCATGGAGGCCCCTTCGCGCGCTACTGGATGCACAATGGCTATCTGGTGGTGAACGGTGAGAAGATGTCCAAATCGCTCGGCAATGTGCTGACCGTGCGCGACTTGCTGGCGGACGCGCCCGGCGAGGCGATCCGGCTGGCCCTGCTGCAGGCGCATTACCGCGCTCCGCTCGACTTCGGGCGCGAGTCGCTGGCCGACGCGAAGAGCGCGCTCGACCGGCTTTATCGCGCGCTCCGGGACGCCGGCCCGGTCGAGGCGGGCGAGCCGGCCCCGGCCGTGGAGGCGGCGCTGCTCGACGATCTCAACACGCCGGCGGCCATCGCCGCCCTGCATGACGCGGCGACGGCCGCCAACCGGGCCGACGATCCCGAGGAACGGGCCGCGCTCGCCGCCGCGCTGCTGGGCGCGGGCCGGCTGCTGGGCCTGCTGGAGGCCGACCCGACGGCCTGGCTGCAGGGCGAACGCGGCGACGCCGAGGAGATCGAGGCGCTGGTGGCCGAGCGCGTGGCCGCCAGGCGCGCGCGCGACTTCGCCCGCGCCGACGCCATTCGCGACCAGCTGGCCGCGCGCGGCGTCGCGCTGGAGGACCGGGCGGACGGCACCGCCTGGCGGCGCGCCGGCTGAGGGGGCGCGCGATGCGGTTCCGGCTTCACGACGCCCGGGGTGTGCGCGAGATCGAGGCGCCGATCTCGGTGATCGTCATCGCCGGCTGGTCCGGCCGCGACGCGGCCGCCGTGCAGCACCATATCGACGAGCTGGCCGAAATCGGCGTTGCGCCGCCCTCGCGCACCCCGCTCTATTACCGCGTCGGCGCGGCGCTCGCGACCCAGGCGGCGCGCATCCAGGTGCTGGGCGAGGGCGGCTCCGGCGAGGCCGAGGCGGTGCTGATCGGCACGGCCGAGCACGGCATGCTGGTCGGGATCGGCTCCGACCACACCGACCGCGAGTTCGAGGCGCAGTCGGTCGCGGTCTCGAAGCAGATGTGCCCGAAGCCGCTCGGCCGGGATGTCTGGCGCTATGACGAGGTGGCGGCCGGCTGGGACGCGCTGCGGCTGGAAAGCGAGCTGGACGGCGCGCCCTATCAGCGGGGCGTCATGGCGGCGGTGCGCCCGCCCGTCGAACTCATCGCGGACTATTTTCACGGCTACAAGACCGTGCCGCCGGAATTCGCCATGTTTCTCGGCACCCTGCCGGCGATCGGCGGCGTGCGCCCCGGCAAGCGCTTTTCCGCCCGGCTGGCCGACGACCGCACCGGCCGCCGGCTGGAGCTCGACTATGAGGCGATGAGCCTGCCGGTCGTGGCCTGAGGCGGCCCATGGCCTTCGTCGGAAATAGGGGTTAGCCTTCCGGATCGGAGCGGCGGCGAGCGCCGCGACCGAGGCTCGGGAGACGCCCGCTTGGCACAGCTGGCCCTGGATGGCATCGTCAGGAGGTTCGGCGGCGAGGCGGCGCTCGACGGCGTGAGCCTGGCGGTCGGGGAGGGCGAGTTCTTCGTGCTTCTGGGGCCCTCGGCGGCCGGCAAGACCACCACATTGCGCGTGATTTGCGGGCTGGAGCGCCCGGACGCCGGCAGCGTCGCCTTCGAGGGCGCGGACATCACCGAGGCGCCGGTCCGCGAGCGGCCGATGGCGATGATCTTCCAGACCTTCGCCCTCTATCCCCATCTCACCGTGCGCGACAATCTCTCCTTCGGCCTCCGCCTCGACGGCGTGGAGCGCGGCGCGCGCCTCCGCCGCGTGGAGGAGGTGGCGGAGATGCTGCGCATCGGCCACACGCTCGACCGCCTGCCGGCCACGCTGAGCGGCGGCGAGCAGCAGCGCGCGGCGATCGGCCGGGCGCTGGCGCGCCGGCCCCGGCTGCTGCTGCTCGACGAGCCGCTCACCAATCTCGACGCCAAGCTGCGCCACGACATGCGGGCCGAGTTCAAGCGCCTGCATCGCGAGCTGGGCGTGACCATGATCTACGCCACGCCCGACCAGCTGGAGGCGCTGACCATGGGCGAGCGCATCGCCGTCATCCGCGAGGGCGCCATCGTGCAGACCGGCGCGCCGGACGAGCTGTATGACCGGCCGAGCGACGGCTTCGTCGCCGGCCTGGTCGGCGCGCCGGCGATCAATCTGGCGCCGGGGCGCAAACGGGGCGAGGCCGTCGCGCTGCCCTTCGCCGAGCTCGCCGGCGGGCCCTGGCAGCAGGCGCTCCAGGCTTTCGAGGATGGCGCCGAGTTCTGGTTCGGCGTCCGCCCCCACGATCTGGCCCCGGCCGGCGAGCCGCCGGGGGCGCCGTCCTTCGAGGCGGAGGTGCATCTGACGGAGCCCTTGGGCGACGTCACCGTGCTCGACCTGCTGGCCGGCGGGCAGCCGCTCAAGATGGTCCTGCCGGAAGACCGGGCGATGCGCTATGGTGTGGGGACGACCCTCAGGGTGGAGATCGCTCTGGAACGCACGCATCTCTTCGCGCGCAGCACCGGAACAGCCATCCGCTGAACGGCGCCTCGACAGCGGCTGGCCGGACATGCGCATCGGAACGGGGCGCAAATCGGGGAGGAGACGCATCATGAAGATCACGCAGAAACTGGCCGCCGCCGCCGGCGGCGCCATGCTGCTGGGACTGGCCGCCGGCGCGCCGCCGGCCGCAGCCGAGGATATCGTGCTGCGCATGGCGGTGCCCGACTGGCCGCCGACGCGGATCATGAAGGACCTGGCCGACAAGCATTACAAGGCGCCGAGCGGCAACAATGTCGTGCTGGAGCCGGATTTCATTCCGTGGCCGAACTTCTATGAGCGGCTGGCCGCATCGCTGACCTCGGGCGAGCAGAAATATCAGATGGCCGTGTCGGACAGCCAGTGGCTCGGCGCCTTCATCGAGGGCGGCTACTTCCTCAAGATCAACGACTTCATCGACGCGGATGCGGAGCTGAAGGCGGCGTTCGACGATCTGCACCCCAATCTGGTGGCCGCCTATTCGACCTACCCCCACCAGTCGCCGAACTATTACGGCTTCCCGCAGATGCCGGACGTGCTGGTGGTCTATTACCGCAAGGACCTGTTCTGCGACGCGGGCGAGCGGGCGGCCTTCGAGAAGCAATACGGCTATGCGCTGCCGTGCACGCCGGAGGAAATGAACGAGGTTCATTGGGGCATGGTGGACGATTTCGGCGCGTTCTTCCGCCGCAAGTCGGGCGACATGCTGGCCGGGCAGGCGCTGGACGACGACTTCTACGGCATCGCCTATCAGGCCGGCAAGGCCTACGACTTCTCCTCCATGCAGATCAACGGCTTCATCTGGCAGCATGGCGGCGATATCTGGGATGAGACCGGGGAGCCGAAAGCCCAGGCCGAAGGGGTGGTCAATTCCGAGCAGTCGGTGGCCGGCTTCGACCATTATCTCTCCATGCTGCAGCACATGCCGCCGGTGGTGAAGACCGGGACCATGGATATCTTCAAGGTCGATGAGCTGTTCCGCGAGGGCAAGGTCGCCTGGATCATCCAGTGGATCGGCTTCGGCGAGTCGGCGATCACGGCGGCGACCTCCAAGGTCGCGGACCGGGCCGCCTTTGCGCGGATGCCGGGTCTGAAACTGAACGATGGCAGCATCTCCCGCTGGTCGAATATCGGCGGGCAGCCCTTCGTTCTGACGACCTGGAATTCGGATACGGTCGTCAAAGAGGCGATCGACTTCGTCAAATGGTGGCTCTCGGAGGAAGTCCAGATCATGTTCGCCCAGGCGGGCGGGCAGAGCGGGCGCAAGAGCGTGTTCAACTCAGCGGATTACGCCAGCTTCCGCCCGTGGAACCACGCCTTCGGACCCAGCCTCGACTGGCAGAAGGATGTCTGGCACATCCCGGAATTCTTCGAGCTGCTGGTGCAGCAGCAGGAGGAGTTCGACAAGGCGATTACCGGACAGAAGAGCGGTAAGGAAGCGCTGGACGCGATCGCGGCGTTCCAGCAGGAACTGCTGACCGAAGCGGGGCGCATCCAGTAGGCGCCCCCGGAACCTGCCGGCGGCGTTCCGACGCCGCCGGCGCTTCTTTGACCGACCGGGAATCTCGATGGATGGCGGCGTGACGGCGCCGGGCTTCTGGCGACCGAGCTTCGACAATTGGCGCCTGGCGCTGGCGGCGGCCGTCGTCATCGTTCCGGGCGCGGCGCTGCTGTTGCCGCTCGATCTCGCCTTCTGGGTGTCGCTCGCCTCGGCCGGGCTGGTCTGTCTGGCGCTGGTGGTGCGCGCCTGGGGCCGTCATCACGGGCCCCTGCTGGTGGCGCCGGCGCTGGCGCTGCTCTTCCTGATGAACATCTTTCCGCTGCTCTGGTCCTTCGGCCTGAGCTTCTTCCATTACCGCGCCAATCGCCTGGCCCCGCCGCGCTTCTCCGGCCTCTATTATTACGAGAAGGTGCTGACCGACCCGACCGTCTGGGACCGGCTGCAAACGACGGCCCTGGTGGTGCTGTTGACGGTGACCGCGCAGCTTGTCGTCGGCTTTCTGCTGGCGCTGCTGTTCGAGAAGTCCTTTCCCGGCCGGCGTGTGCTGCTGATGCTGGTGCTGACGCCGATGATGCTGAGCTATGTCGCCGTCGGCGCCTTCTTCCGCTACTATTACGAGCCGACTTTCGGCCTGTTGGGCCAGGCCGTGAAAGCGATCACCGGCGAAACCTTCATCCTGCTGGAAGGCGCGACCGGCGCGCTCGCCGCCATCGTGTTCGCCGACGCCTGGATGTGGGCGCCCTTCGTCATGCTGCTGGTGCTGGCCGGGCTGGTGAGCGTGCCGAAACATCTCTACGAGGCCGCCGAGGTCGATCGCGCCTCCTGGCTCCGGCGCTTCCGCACCATCACCTTTCCCTATATTCGCGGCCTGTTGCTGCTGGCGCTGCTGTTCCGCACCATCGAGGCCTTCAAGCTGTTCGACATCGTGTTCCTGATCACCGAAGGCGGCCCCGGCACCTCGACGGAGACCATCGCGGTCTATGTCTATCGGCTCGCCTTCCAGTATTTCAAGACCAGCCAGTCTTCGGCGCTCGCCTATATCCTGCTGTTCGTCGTCATCGTGCTGACGAACCTCTATCTCTATTTCGTCCGGCAACGCAATGCGGAGGCTTGAGGGCATCATGGCGGCAGGCGGAAGAGGGCGCGGCGTCGGCGAGGCGGGCTGGGGGCGCACGCTGTTTGCGGGCGTGGTTTCGCTGATCTATTTCTTCCCCGTGCTCTGGATTATCCTGACGGCGTTCAAGACGCATAACGATGCGCTCGCCATCCCGCCCAAATTCCTGTTCACGCCGACCCTGGAGAACTTCTACAGCGTCTTCTCGCGCGCCTATATCAAGGGCGCTTCGGCGGTCGATACCGGGTTCGACCTGTTCTTCTTCAACTCGGTATTCATCGCCGGGTCGAGCGTGATCCTGGCGCTGGCGATCGGCACGCTGGCCGCCTACGGCTTCTCGCGCTATCCGCTGCGGGGCAACGACACCTATCTGTTCATCATCCTGACGACGCGCATGCTGCCGCCCATCGTGGTCATCATCCCGATCTTCCTGATGTTCCGCGTGGCGGGCCTTTCCGGCACCTATGTGGGCGTCATCCTGCTCTACACCGCCTTCAACCTGCCGTTTGCGATCTGGATGATGAAGAGCTTTTTCGACGAGCTCTCGCCGGATGTGGAGGATGCCGCCCGGCTCGACGGCGCCTCCGAGCGGCGGGTGTTTTTCGGCGTCTGCCTGCCGCAGGTGAAGGCCGGGCTGGCGGCGACGGCGGTGTTCGGCCTGATCCTGACCTGGAACGAGTTCCTGTTCGCCCTGCTGCTGACCGGCGTGGAGACGCGCACCGTGCCGGTCGCCATGGCGCAGACCATCGGCGGCGATATCGGCGTGCGCTGGGGCCTGCTGGCGGCGATCGAGACGCTGTTCCTGATCCCGGTTATCGTGGTGACCTTCGTGCTGCAGAACCAGCTGCTGCGCGGCGTCACCTTCGGCACGGTGAGGCGCTAGGGCGATGGCGACCATCGAGACGATAAGCCTGACCAAGCGCTTCGGCGCGCTGACGGCCGTGGACCGGGTCGATCTCGAGGTCGCCGCCGGCGAGGTCGTCTGCCTGCTGGGGCCGTCGGGCTGCGGCAAGACCACCACGCTGCGCATGATCGCCGGGCTGGAGGCGGCGACCTCGGGCGAGGTGCGCCTCGGCGGGCGGGCGGTGACGCGGCTCGCGCCGCGCGCGCGGGATGTCGCGATGGTGTTCCAGTTCTACGCGCTCTATCCGACGCTCTCCGTCGCGGAGAACATCGCCTATCCGCTCCATGCCGAGCGCCTCGACGCCGCCGAGCGCGACGCCCGTGTGCGCCGCACGCTCGAAGTGCTGCATCTGGAGGAGGTGGCGAACCGGATCGCCTCGCGCCTCTCCGAGGGCGAGAAGCAGCGCGTCGCGGTCGGCCGCGCGATCGTGCGCGATCCGGCCTGCTTCCTGTTCGACGAGCCGCTGAGCCGCCTCGACGTGCAGCTGCGCGAGACCATGCGCAGCCAGATCAAGGAGGTGCTGGTGGGCCTGAGCAAGGCGACCGTGATCGTGACGCACGATCAGCTGGAGGCGCTGACCATGGCGGACCGCATTGCCGTCATGCAGGACGGCGCGATCGAGCAATGCGACACGCCGCACCGGGTGTTCGCGGAGCCGGCCAACCTGTTCGTCGCGGGCTTCATCGGCACGCCGCAGATGAACCTGCTGCCGGCCGCTCTCGCGGCGCGGGAAGAGGACGGGCGCGCGGTGTTTCGCTGCGCCGGCCAGGAGTTCCGGGCGCGGCCCGGGCCGGGCGCGTTGGCGCCGCCGCCGGGCGAGGGCTACACGCTCGGCATGCGCCCGCGCAGCCTGGAGCTCTGCGACGGCGAGCGCGACGGCGCGTTCGCGGCGGTGGTGGACCTGATCGAGCCGATGGGCGCGGAGACGCTGCTGCATCTGACCGCCGGCGACAACGACATTCGCGTCGTCGCGCCGCGCGGCGTGGGCGCGCGGGTCGGCGAGCGGGTGCGCGTCGCCTGCAATCCCGACAAGCTGCATTTGTTCGACACCGAAGGCCGGAGGATCGCCGCATGAGCGACAACTCCGCTCCGCGCGGCATGAGCGCGGCCCAGGCGCGCCGGGTCGAATACGCCATCATCGCGCTCTGCATCGCCGCGCTGGCGATGATCTTCCAGCCCTTCTTCCTCACCTTGTTCAGCATCGGCGCGGTGCTGGCGGTAGTGGGCGGGCTGGCCTTCAACCTGGTGCCGCTTTGCCGGCCGGGCGCGCCGGCGCGCGGGCTGTGGAAGGCGGCGGGCATCGTGCTGGCGATCCTGCTGGTCGCCGCCTGCATCGCCATCGCGTCCGCCCATCTTTTCGGCCTCTATCTCCAGAGCCGCTAGCAAGGAGGGCTGCCCATGCGCCCCGATGTGGCCTGTGTCGGCCTCACCATTCTCGACATACTGGGCCGGCCGGTGGAGCGCATCCCCGACGGCGGCGATGTCGCCTTCATCGACGAGATCCGGCTGACCGTCGCTGGCACCGCCGCCGGCGCGGCCATCGACTGCGCCAAGCTCGGCCTGCGGGTGCTGGCGGCGGGCGCGGTCGGCGAGGACGAGAAGGGCGATTTCGTGCTCGACGTCTATCGCCGCCACGGCATCGACTGCGCCGCCATGCGCCGCATTCCGGGCGTCCCGACCTCCGCCACCATCCTGAATGTGCGCCCCAATGGCGACCGCCCGGCCCTGCATGTGCGCGGCGCTTCCGACCGTATGTGGGTGGACGAGGCCGATCTGGAGGCGATCTGCCAGGCGCGTTTCGTGCATATGGGCGGCAGCGGGCTGCTGGCGCGCATGGACGGCGAGCCGACGGCCGCGCTGCTCCGCCGGGCGCGGGAGCGGGGCGCGGCGACCACCTTCGACCTGATCGCGCCCGGCCCCGACGCCATGGAGATCGTCGGCCCCTGCCTGCCGCATATCGACTATTTCATGCCGAGCCTGGAGGAGGCGACGGCGCTCTCGGGCGCTGCGACGGCGGAGGACGCCGCCGACTTCTTCCTCGACCGGGGCGTCGGGGCCGTGATCGTCAAATGCGGCGCGGCCGGCTCGCTATACGCCGCGCCGGGGGTCCGGCTGCGCACGCCCGCCTTCGCCGTCGAGGTGGTGGACACCACCGGCTGCGGCGACGCCTATTGCGCAGGCTTCATCGCGGCGCTGGCGCGCGGCTGGGACATCGAGCGCGCCTGCCGGCTGGGCGCGGCGGCCGGCGCGCTGGTCGCGACCGGCCTCGGCTCCGACGCCGGCATCCGCGATTTCGACGGAACCGCCGCCCTGCTGGACGGCGCGCCGACCCTGCCGCTTTCCTGAGCCGGTTGCGCGGCTATTCGGCCGCCACCCTCACATCGACCTCGGTGTCGGCCGGGTCCTTGTGGAAGGAGCCGTCCTTCATCACGCCCAGCAGCGAGTCGGCGTCCTGCAGGATGGTGACGTCGGTGAGCGGGTCGCCCCGCACCAGCAGGATGTCGGCCAGATAGCCTTCCCTGATCTGCCCCAGCTCGTTGCCCATCATCATGATCTCGCCGCCGAGCTTGGTGGCGGCGACCAGCGCCTCCATCGGCGTGAAGCCGATCAGCTTGACGAAATGCTCCAGGTCGCGGGCATTGGTGCCGATCGGGTTCCAGGCGAAGCCGTAATCGCCGCCGGGCAGGATGCGCACGCCGCGCCGGCGCAGCTCCTGCATCGACTTGATGCCGCGCTCCAGCTCGTTGCGCACGCCGAGGCCGGCGGCGATCTCCTCGGTGATGCCCCAGTCGGAGGCCTCATAGAGGGTGGTGTACTGGATGCCGAGCGTGGGCGCGACGAAGATGCGGTCCTTCTCCGCCTCCAGCATGTCGAAGGCTTCCTCGTCCAGCAGCGTGGCGTGATAGATGATCTCGACGCCGTTGCGCAGGCACATCTTGACCGATTCGGCGCTCCGGCAATGGCCGGCGACGCGCTTCTCGCGCGAGCGCGCCACCTCGCACACCGCCTTCACCTCCTCCTCGTTCATCACCGTGTGATGGGCGCGCGCCACCGGCACGAACTCGTCGCCCGAGGGGTTGATCTTGATGGTGTCCACGCCCTCGCGGCACATCTGGCGGCAGACGCGGCGGAACTCGTCCGGCCCGTCGCAGACGATGGCGAAGGTGTCGCGCTCCATATGCCAGAGATTGACGTCGCCGAGGCCGCCCGAAACCGTGAGTTCGGGCGTCGCCGCCAGCATCCGGGGACCCGGAATGTCACCGGCGTTGATGGCGTTGCGGATCACGACGTCGAGACGCGGCTTGGCGGCGGCGGCGCTGCAGCCGGAGGTGAAGCCCTGGTCGAGGAAGGTGCGGGCGTTCTTCATCGCGCGCAGCGTGTGCTCCTCGGGCGGGATGAAGCCCAGCCCCTCCAGCGTGTCGGTGTCGCAGAAGGACACATGCATGTGGGACTCGATCAGCCCCGGCATCAGCGTCGCGCCGCCGGCGTCGATCACGCGCGCGCCGTCGCTGTCGGCCTTCGCGCCGTCGCGGGCGATCTGCCGGATGCGATTGCCTTGGACCAGAACGTCGCCCGTGAAGGGGTCCGCGCCGCTGCCGTCGATGATGCGCGCATTGGTGAACAGGGTATTCGCCATGACTTCCGCCTCCTTCGCATACCGTCGCCCCGCCCCGGACGCCCCGCCCGGAGGGGATGCGCTTTCCCCGATGATAGGCCCTCCGCTGCGTGCAGCGCAAGATTTCCGGGGGAGGGGGAGGCTAGGCGGCGCCCGGAGACTGCCTTGGCTCGAATATCAGCTTGCCTATGTCGTTGGGTCGCAGTATCGTAGAGCAGCGTTGACAAGAGGTAGACGTTGACGTTCCGTAATCGGGATTTAAACGTTCGGCAGCGAGGGTGCCCAAGGATTGGGCAGCATCTGCGCGACCGGCGCTTATGAGCGTTACGTTCACAAACATTTGACGGAAGCACTAGGTTGTTGTCACATGGCAATAAAGGAAGAGACGATCAGACACCCATTTAGAATTTCTGAAAGCGAGTTAAAGGCTCTGGAAAGAATTTTCCAAGAACAGGGGTGTGATGTCAAGATTTCCGCCCAATGTGTTGATAACATGGAAAGAGATTTTGCGAACATTGAAGAATTAATTTCATATGAAAATTATAGAGAAAAGAAGATTGCGGGATTGAATATCAGAGCAACACATTCAAGGTTGCAGTCAGGTAGAGATTTAGATGTGATTTTAATTATTAGGACAAAAGGAGTATTAGATTCAAATCCGTATATTTGTATTAAAATCGATAGTTCAGAGCAAAGAGTCACGTCTATATATCTGAAAATCAAGGAATGCATTAATAATGCAAAGCCTAATTATTGGTGGATAAAAGAGAAAATTCATTATGTGGCTTTATTGGTTTTCTTGTTTGTGCTGGATTAACATATGAATTGGCAGAATTAGCAGATGTAAACAATTTAAATATGACGTTCAGAGAATGGATAATTTCGGCTATTCAATTCTCTACGCCGGTGACATATGGGATAATTTCTTGTTGGGGTTTTTTGAAAATCTTCAATTGGCTGCTTCCCTCAGGATTATTCCTTATAGGGAAAGAAATTGATAGAAATAAGCAATTGACAGAGGGAAGAATGGTTGCATTAGGAATTTTAGGAATTATTTCTACAATTATTGTTGCGTTAATTCTGTGATATCGGCAAGAGGTTGCCAAGTATGTTATAGGAAAATGACGTTGTAAAAATACTTATAGCGTCGTCTCAGTGCTTACCGCCGCGATCTCCGCCCGGCGACGCTCCCAGGACTTTTGCAGGTTCAGCCAGAGCTGCGGCGTCGTGCCGAAATAGCGCGCGAGCCGGAGCGCGGTGTCCGCGCTCACGCCGCGCTCACCCTTCAGGATCGCCGTCACCCGGTTGGTCGGGACGCCGAGCGCCCCGGCGAGCGCATCGGGCGCAAGCCCAAGCTCGTCGAGCTCCTCGCGCAACGCCTCTCCCGGATGCACCGGCCTCATGCCGTTCTCGGCGTTCATGTCGATCTTCCTCCGCAGCGGCGGTCGCTATTTACCCGTCGGCGGCGTCGGGCGGTAGTGGGGTGGGGGCGGGCGGCCTTCGGTCTGGCGCTGGCGGGCTTCGGCCGGGGTTTCCAGCGCTTCGGCGGCGGCGAGCGCCGCCTTGCGGTCGAGCGGGACCGGGGCGGGCGCATCGGGCGGCGGCATCCTGTCGGCGGGGTAGTAGGCGATCCGCTGCTTCGCCGCATCGACCTTGCGGTCGGGGTCGATGTCGCGTTCGTTGGCGCCTTTGGCGGCGCGGGTCACGCCATCGACGATTTCGTGGTCCAGCCACCATTTCTTGGCCGGGTTGCGCCGCCCGTTGCCGAGCCGGTCGTCCAGCCGCACCGCGAGCGGCACCAGCGCCGGCTTCAGGAACATGGCGTTGACGCCCGCCCAGCTCGCCATGCGCGGCAGCAGCCCGCCATCCAGATCCACCACCTTGTTGAGCGGGCAGGTCTTCATGCAGCGCCCGCAGGCCGAGCCGCGCATGTTGGTGAGCCGATAGCGCGTGCAGCGCTCGACATCCGGCTTCCACATCTCATAGCCGTTGAACATGACCTTGTCCCCGTGCGGAATGGCGTCGCAGGGGCATTCCCGGTCGCATTTGTGGCAATGGCCGCAGAAATATTGCAGGCCGAAATCGATCGGGCGGTCCACTTCGAGCGGCATGTCGGTGGTCAGCACCACGGACTTGAAGCGCGGGCCGACAAAGGGGTTGAGCACCAGCTCGCCGATCCGGCTGAGCTCGCCCAGCCCCGCCCAGAGCAGCAGCGGGATATGCAGCACATCGCTGTCGGCGTTGGTCTGGGCGCGGGCCGGGAAGCCGAGCGCGCGCAGCGTCTCGCCCATCGCGCCGGCGATCTCCGCGCCCCGCAGATAGCCGCGCATGGATTGCGCGCCGGAGATCCAGTCGTCGCCGCTCGCCCCCTCCATGGTGTCGTAGCCCTGGTCGATCAGCATCACGACGGCGTAGCGGTGATACATGTCGATCGGCCGGCCGTCATCGCCATGCGAGAACCAGGCGTAGCGCGGGATCTCGCAAATGCCGGTGAGGTCGGAGCCGAGAAAATAGGAGAGCGCCTTGACCGCGCGCGCATTCGCCGCCGGGTCGCCGGAGGCCGCAGGGTCGGCCTCGGGCGCGACCGGCCCGTCCTGATGCGGCACAAGCTGGCGGATCAGCTGGCTCTGGCTGAAGGAGAGCGGATGCTTGGTGGCGAAGCGGCTGCGCTCGCGCTCCGATTTCTCGCCGAGATCGCCCTGGCGCGCGCGCTCGAAGAAGGCCGCGCGCTTCGGCACGCGCGGCACCTCCTCGTCGAGGATCAGCGTGGTCGGGCGCGCGACGCGGCGCACCTGCTCCATCGGATAGCGGCTTTGGTGCGAGCGCCGCTTGGCGCGCCGGGCGCGCTCGCGCCCCGAGACCGCGCCGTTCAGGCCCTTCCACCAGGCGCGGCTGCGCCCGTCGGCGGCGCTGGCGGCCAGCGGCGTGTCGGCGGCGAGCGCATAGTCGGTCGAGATCGCGGCGAGCGTGAAGCCCTGCTCGATGTAGGGATTGACGACGCCTTCGTCCGTGCGCACGCAAAGCCCGGCCAGCACGGCGAGCCGCTCGCGATCGAGCGACTCGTCGCCGGCGATATGGATGCGCGCCTGGAAGCCCATCTGGCGGATATGGCCGGCGACGCAGGCGGCGATCTCCAGCGCGCGCATCTCCGCCATGGCGGGCAGCGCGTCGCCGACCCACTCGCGGGCGAGATTGCCCGGCTCCGGCAGGGCGGGATGCTCCACCAGGATGACGACGGCATGGTCGTGGGCTTGCGGCCGGGCCGCGCCCGCGAGCCAGGCCCCGGCCGGGATGCGGCAAATGCCGGTCTGCGCGGCGTCCATGAAATAGGCCGCGCCCTTCACATCCTCCGCCCGCCGGTCGAGCCGCGCCGGCACAGGCGCCGGCTCAGGGGCGACTTCGCCCTCGATAAAGGCCGAGAACAACCCCCGATACCGCCCCACGGCGCGCCCCAGCACGCTGTCGGAGACCGCAGCCTCCCCGGCGCGTTCGGGCGGCCGTCCCGCCTCCACCGCCAGCACGGCCTCATCGCGCGCGAGCGCCTCCAGCGGGAATGGCCCGAGATGATAGGGCCGGTCCTTGGACTTGTGGTGAAACAGCAGATGAAACAGCATGGGCCGCCCTCCCCAAGGCTTGCGCTTGTCGAGGATGCGCATCCGGACCGCCGGCCGCAAGGCGGGTCGCGCCGGTCAGGGGCCGCGCCTACTGCGCATCGTAGTCCACCACCACCTCCTGCGTCAGGGGGCGGGATTGGCAGGTCAGGACGAAGCCGGCCTCGAGTTCCCACGGCTCCAGGGAGTAGTTGGCGGCCATCTCCACGCGGCCCTTCACCAGGCGGGCGCGGCAGGTGCAGCACATGCCGCCCTTGCAGGAGAAGGGCAGGTCCAGGCCCTGCCGGCAGCCGGCGTCGATCAGGCTCTCGCCGTCCCGCCCCATGGCGAAGCGCCGGCGCGCGCCGTCCAGCACCACGGTGACGCCGACATCGCCCGCCGCCGGCCCGGCCTTCGGGGCCGGCCTGGGCGCTGGCGGCGCCGCCTGTCCCGGATTGCCGGTGAACAGCTCGGTGCGGATGCGCTCGGCCGCCAGCCCCGCCTCGATGAGCGCGCCCCGCACTTCCGCCGCCATCTCGCCCGGCCCGCAGATCAGCGCCTCGTCCAGCGTCTCGGCCGGCGCGAAGGCCGCCAGCAGCGCCGCCGTGCGCTCCCCGTCGATGCGACCGTGAAACAGCGGCGCCTCCTGGTCCTCGCCGGAGAGGATGTGATGCACCGAGAAGCGGCCGAACCAGCGGCTCTTCATGTCGTCCAGCGCGTCGCGGAAGATCACCGTGCGCGCCGTGCGGTTGCCGTAGAACAGCAGCACCTCGCTTTCCGGCTCGGCGGCGAGCACCGTGCGGGCGACCGAGAGGATCGGCGTGATGCCGCTGCCGGCCGCAAACAGCGCATAGCGGCCCCGCCCGCCGGGCCGGAGCGGGCGGTGGAAGCGCCCGTTCGGCGTCATCACCTGGAGCGCCATCCCGGCCTGAAGCTCGCCGTTGATCCAGCCGGAAAAGCGCCCCTCCGGCACCGCCTTGACCGCGATGCGCAACTCGCCGTCATCGCGCCCGGAGCAGATGGAGTAGGAGCGGCGCAGCTCCTCGCCGTCGAACTCGCGCCGGAGCGTCAGATACTGGCCCTGCACGAAGCGATAGGCCTCGGCGAGCGGCTCCGGCGCCTCGAAGGCGACCGAGACGCACTCCTCGGTCTCCCGGCGCACCTCGCGCACGCGAAGCTCATGGAAGCGCGGCGGCGTCACAGGCATTTGAAGCGCTCGAACGGCTCGCGGCAGCCGAGACAGCGCCAGAGCGCCTTGCAGGGCGTGGAGCCGAAGCGGCTGATCTCCTCCACCCGCGCGCCGCCGCAATGCGGGCAGAGCACCGGACCCCGCACCGGCGGGGCGATGCCGAGCGCCAGCAGCTTCCGCCGCCCGGCCTCGGACATCCACTCGGTGGTCCAGGGCGGCGAGAGGGCGGTTTCGACCGCCGCGTCGGCAAAGCCGCCCGCCGCCAGCGCCGCCTCCACATCCCGGCGGATGACATCGCTCGCCGGGCAGCCGCTATAGGTGGGCGAGAGGCGCACCACCAGCCGCCCGTCGCGCTCGGCCACCTCGCGCACCAGGCCGAGATCGCCCGCGGTCAGCCCCGGAATCTCGGGGTCCGGCACGGCCTCCGCCAGCCGGCGCGCTTTCTCCGCGCGGCTCACCAGTCGGCTCCCGGATAGGCGCGCTGGAGGAACTGCATCTCGGCCAGCAGATGGCCCAGATGCTCGCCATGGCGCCCCTGGCGCCCGCCGCGCTGCGCGCCGGCATTCTCCGGCGGCGCGAGGCCGGCCTCGGCCAGCACGCCGTCGATGCGCGCCCGCCAGGCCGGGCGGAGCGTCGAGGGCAGGACGGCGATGCCTTGCGCCGCCAGCGCGGTCTCCACCTCGCCCGCCTCGAACAGCTCCTCCGCATAGGGCCAGAGCGCCTCCAGCGCCGCGGCCGCGCGCCGGTGGCTCTCCTCCGTGCCGTCGCCGAGCCGGACCACCCAGGCCGCGCTCTGCTCGATGTGATAGGCGGCCTCCTTGGCGGCCTTGCCGGCGATGCCGGCCAATTCCGGGTCGGCGGAGGCGGCCAGGCGCGGCCAGAGCGCGCTGCTATAGGCGTCGAACAGCAGCTGGCGCATCATGGTGTGGGCGAAGTCGCCATTGGGCTGCTCCACCAGCAGCACGTTGGTGAAGTCGAGCACATCGCGGCGAAAAGCGAGCGCGTCCTCGTCGCGGCCCTTGCCCTCCAGCTCCCCGGCATGGGCGAGCAGCAGGCGCGCCTGGCCCAGCAGGTCGAGCGCCACATTGGCGAGCGCGATGTCCTCCTCCAGCTCCGGCCCGTGGCCGACCCATTCCGAGAGCCGGTGGCTCAGGATCAGCGCATCGTCGCCGAGGCGGAGCGCATAGGCGGCGGCCAACGCGTCCGCCATCTACATGTTCTCGACGCCGTCGGGCAGCTCGTAGAAGCTCGGATGGCGGTAGATCTTGGAGGCCGTCGGCTCGAACAGCATGTCCTTGTCGTCGGGGTCGGAGGCGAGGATTCGATCCGAGGCCACCACCCAGAGGCTCGCGCCCTCGCCGCGCCGGGTATAGACATCGCGCGCCCGCGCCAGCGCCATCTCGGCGTCGGCCGCGTGCAGCGAGCCGCAATGGCGGTGATGCAGCCCGGTGCGGGCGCGGATGAACACCTCGAACAGCGGCCAGTCCTGCTCGGACATGGGGCGGCGCGCCTCCCGCTAGTCTGCGGCCAGCGCCGCCACGCGCCGGCGCTCCTCGCGCTTGCGCGCATGGGCGAGCGCGGCCTCGCGCACCCAGGCGCCCTCGGCATGGGCCTTGCGGCGCGCCGCCATGCGGTCGCGGTTGCAGGGGCCGTTGCCGGCCAGCACCTCGTTGAACTCGCTCCAGTCGATCTCGCCGAAGCGCCAGTGGCCGCTCTCCTCGTCGAAGCGAAGCTCGGGGTCCGGCGGCTCCAGGCCGATCAGCCGCGCCTGCGGTACGGTCGCATCGACGAATTTCTGCCGGAGCTCGTCATTGGTGAAGCGCTTGATCTTCCAGCGCATGGAGCGCGAGGTGTGCGGCGAATCGCTGTCCGAGGGGCCGAACATCATCAGCGAGGGCCACCACCAGCGGTCGAGCGCGTCCTGCGCCATGCGCTTCTGCGCGGGCGTCCCGGCGGCGAGCCGCGTCATGTTCTCGTAGCCCTGGCGCTGGTGGAAGCTCTCCTCCCGGCAGATGCGGATCATGGCGCGCGCATAAGGCCCGTAGGAGCAGCGGCAGAGCGGGATCTGGTTCATGATTGCCGCGCCATCGACCAGCCAGCCGATCGCGCCGATATCCGCCCAGGTGAGCGTCGGATAGTTGAAGATCGACGAATAGCGCGCCCGGCCCTCCAGCAACCGCTCCACCATCCAGGCGCGCGAGACGCCGAGCGTCTCGGCGGCGGCGTAGAGATAGAGGCCGTGCCCGCCTTCGTCCTGCACCTTGGCGAGCAGGATCGCCTTGCGGCGAAGCGAGGGCGCGCGCGTCAGCCAGTTGCCCTCCGGCAACATGCCGACGATCTCGGAATGGGCGTGCTGCGAGATCTGGCGGATCAGCGTCTGGCGGTAGGCCTCGGGCATCCAGTCGTTCGGCTCGATCTTCTCCTCGCGGTCGATCTTCGCCTGGAAGCGCGCCAGCAGTTCGGCGTCTTCCTGCCCGTCGGCCTCGACGGCCTGGTTGAGACCCTGGGTGTACATGAGCCGGAGAATCGACCCGGGACGCGGCCCGTGTCAAGCGCGAAAGGCCCACAATGTCGCCCGATCGCGATATATGAAGGGAGGGTCGGGGATGAGAGGGGAGACGCGCGCATGAGCAAGATCGCGACGGCGGCCGAGGCGGCCGCGCTGGTGCCGTCGGGCGCGGTGCTGGCGGTGGACGGCTTCGTCGGCTCCGCCTGCCCGGAGGAATTGCTGCTGGCGCTGGAGGCCCGCTTCCTGGAGACCGGCGAGCCGCGCGGGCTGACCGTGCTGGCCTCGACCGGCTCCGGCGACACGCGCGGGCGCGGCCTCGACCGCCTGGCCCATGACGGCATGGTGCGCCGGCTGATGACCTCCTATCTCAACCTCAACCGTTCCTTGCAGCAGCGCCTGATCGACAATGAGTTCGAAGGCTATCTGCTGCCGCTCGGCGTCATCGTGCAGCTCTACCGGGAGATCGCCGCCGGGCGGCCGGGCCTGGTGACGCATGTCGGTCTCGACAGCTTCGTCGATCCGCTCCGGGGCGGCGGCAAGGTGAATGCGCGGACCGTCGAGGACTATGTGGAGCGCCTCCGCCTGCGGGGCCGCGACTGGCTGTTCTACCCCGCGATCCGGCTCGACGCCGGCATCCTGCGCGGCACCACGGCCGACCCCGACGGCAATATCTCCATGGAGCGCGAGATCGCCACCTTCCAGGGGCCGAGCTTCGCCCAGGCGGTGCGCAATTCAGGCGGCGTCGTGCTGGCGCAGGTGGAGCGCATCGCCGCGCCGGGCTCGCTCGACCCCAGGCGCGTGATCGTCCCCGGCCATCTGGTGGACAGGGTGGTCGTAGCGCGCCTGGAGAATCATCCCCAGACCTTCGCCACCGCCTACGACCCGGTGTTCTCGGGCGAGCTGCGCGCCGACATGAGCGCGCGGCCCCCCTTGCCGCTCTCGGTGAAGAAGGCGATCGGCCGGCGGGCGGCGCTGGAGCTCCGCCCGGGCGATGTGGTCAATCTCGGCGTCGGCGCGCCGGAATATGTGGCGAGCGTGGCGGGCGAGGAGGGCTGCGGCGACGCCTTCACGCTGACCGTGGAATCCGGCGCGACCGGCGGCTATCCCGCCTACGGCCTTTCCTTCGGCGCGGCGACCAACCCCACTTCGGTCATCGACAACACCTATCAGTTCGACTTCTACGATGGCGGCGGGCTGGACATCACCTTCGTCGGCCTGGCGGAGCTGGATGCGGCCGGCAATGTCAATGTCTCGCGGCTGAAGAGCCGCATCCCCGGCATCGGCGGCTTCTTCAATGTGACGCAGGGAGCGAAGCGGGTGGTGTTTTGCGGGCGCTTCTCCGCCGGCGAGGCGGACATCCGCGTGGGCGACGGGCGGCTCGACATCCGCCGCGACGGCGAGGCGGTGAAATTCGTGGAGGCGGTGGAGCAGGTGAGCTTCAACGCCCGCGCCGGCCTCGCGCGCGGCCAGGAGATCCTGGCGGTGACCGAGCGCTGCGTCTTTCGCATCGACGAGGCGGGGCCGGTGCTGGTCGAGATCGCGCCGGGCGTCGATCTCGACCGCGATGTGCTCGCGCGCATGGCCTTCCGCCCCCGCGTCGCCGGGGAGCTCCGCGAGATGCCGCCGGCCTTGTTCCGCGAGCCGCCGATCGGGCTCGCGACCCGGCTCGCTCCGTCCTAGGCCGTGATGTTCTGGATCATCAGCTCCGGCAGCCAGAGCACGATGCCGGGGAAGGCGACCAGAACGGCGACCGTGATGATGTCGGCCACGAAGAACGGCCAGATGCCCTTGAAGACCTCCTCCAGGGGAATATCCGGCCGCACGCCGTTGACCACGAAGCAGTTGAGCCCGATGGGCGGCGTGACCAGACAGACCTCCACCATCTTGACGATGATGATGCCGAACCAGACGGGGTCGTAGCCGAGCGCCGTCACCGCCGGATAGACCACCGGCAGGGTCAGCAGCAGCATCCCGATGCCGTCCATGAACATGCCGAGCACGACATAGGCGAGCAGGATGAAGATCATCACCACGATCGGCGGCACGTCGATGCTGACGATGAAGGTCGCGAACGCCTCCGGCAGGCCGGAGAAGCCGAGGAAGCGCACATAGATCAGGATCGACCAGATGATCGTGAAGATGAAGACCGTGAGCTTCGCGGTCTCCATCAGCGATTCGCGCAGGTTGCCGAGGCTCATATTGCGCTTCGCCAGCGCGATCAGGAAGATCACGAACGCGGCGACGCCGCCCACCTCCGTCGGGGTCATCACGCCGGTGTAGATGCCGCCCAGAATGATGACGATGACGAAGAGGATGCCCGAGGCGCCGATCAGCGAGCGGAACTTCTCGCCCCAGGGAACCGCCGAAACGGGCGCGCCCAGCTTGGGGTTCAGCTTGCAGCGAAACACGATCAGCGCCGCATAGATCAACGCCGACAGCGCGCCCGGAATGAAGCCCGCCAGCAGCAGCGCGCCGACCGACTCCTCCACGATGATGGCGTAGATGACCAGAATGGCGCTCGGCGGAATGAGCGAGGCCAGCGTGCCGCCGGCGGCCACCACGCCCGCCGCCAGGCTGCGCTCATAGCCGTATTTCAGCATCTCCGGGATGGCGACCCGGCTGAAGACGGCGGCCGTGGCGGTCGAGGCGCCGGAAACCGCCGCGAAGCCGGCGGTGGCGAACACGGTCGCGACGGCGAGGCCGCCCGGCAGCGTGCCGAGCCAGCATCGCGCGGCGTAGAAGGCGCTTCGGGTCAGCCCGGCATAGAAGGCCAGGAAGCCGATCAGGATGAACATCGGCAGCACCGACAGCGTGACATGGCTGACCTGCGAGTGGGCCAGCAGGCCGGCGAGGCCGGCCCCGGGGTCGTAGCCCCGCAGCATGATCAGGCCGACGACGCCGGCGATTCCCGAGGCGTAGGCGACGCGCACGCCGAGCACGACCATGCCGATGATGACCGCGACCGAGACCAGACCTGCATTGAACGGATCCATAACCGTGCCCCCTTACGCCCTGGAGCCGCCGTCGGGCGGGTCCGTCGGTTCCCGGCCCTCGCGTCCCATGACTTCCTCGATCTCCGCTCTGGCGTGGGCCGCCGCGTCCAGGATGACCGGCACCGCCTGCGGCGCCTTGTTCGGATCGAGCGCGAGGCGCCCATAGCCCCACACCTGGATGGCCAGCCTGATGCACAGCAGCGTCAATGCGACGGGAACGACCAGCTTTCCGGGCCAGGTCTGGAGCTGCACGTCGATCGTGCTGTCGCCCTCGACGATGGACCGGAGGAAATGCTCCCAGCTCTTGTCGATGATGATGAGACAATAGACGACGCCGATGCACACGGCGAAGCACTCGGTGCCCCACAACAGCCGGCCCTTCATCTTCGCGATCACCAGCTCCATGCGCACATGCACGCCGAGGCGCTGCGCATAGGCGGCGGGCAGGAAGGCGAAGGTCGCCATATAGACTTCGATCCAGTCGATCGCGCCCGGGATCGGCCGGTTGAACACATAGCGGCCGATGACCTCGCAGACGACGAACAGCATCAGCACGAAGATGACGCCGGCCGCAAACAGCGTGACGGCATCCTCGATGCGCCCGAAGGTGCGGTCCAAAGCCGCCAGGACGCCGCGCTCGCGCCCGTTCTGCGTTTCACTCTGAGCCATGGAAGTCGCACCCCCCTCCTTATGACGAACAGCAGAATGGGGCCGTTCGCGGAACGGCCCCATCCCGTTTCATCGAGACGCCCGGCCCTTACGACTTGTGATGGGCCGCGCGCGCCAGCACGAAGTCGAGAAGTTCCTGAGCCGGCAGCTTGTCCTTGTTGGCGGCCACCCACTCGTCCCAGACGGGCTGCGCGCCGATCTTCACGAACTCGGCATGCTGCTCCGGCGTGAACTCGACCCGCTCCATGGCCTTCTCATAGATCGGAATCCACTTGGCGTCGGCCTCCTTGTAGGCGGTGATCAGCGCGTCGTAGGAGTTCCACTTCATGTCGTCGTTGAACAGCGCCCGATACTCGTCCGGCAGGGCGTTGAAGGCGGTGACGCTCATGATCTGCGGGCAGAAGACGGACCCGAGAGCCATGCCCTCCGTGTACCATTTGGCGACCTCATGGTGCCGGTAGGCGCCGAAGGCGTAGCTGTAGGGGAAGGTCATGACCTGAATGGTGCCGCGCTCGAGCGCCGTATAGCTCTCCGAGGCGGTGACGGTGGTCGGCACGGCGCCCAGCTTGTCGAAGAACTGGCCGATGCCGCCCAGGCCGCGCACGCGCAGGCCCTTGAAGTCCGCCGCGCTCCTCGGCGGCGTGCCCACGCCCATCGCCTCATATTGCGGCAGGATGCCGGAGAAGATCGGGATGGCGTTCCAGCGCTTCATCTCCTTCTTGAACTCCGGGTGCTGGATGAAGTCCTCATGCACCTTCGCCTGCAGCGTCAGGTCCTTGATGGGCAGGAAGGGCAGGTCCAGCACCGTGCCGGCGGGGTTCTTGCCGGGATGGTAGGAGGTGCACATCATCGCGGCTTCGTGGCTGCCGATCTTGATGCCGTCGATATTTTCCTTCGAGGGCGAGATCGCCTCACCGTAGTGGACCTTCATCTCGAAATTGCCGCCGGTCTTTTCGGCCATATAGTCCCGCATCGCATCGATGCCCTTGGTGAAGGCGCGCGGCTTGCCCCAGGCGGAGAAGTTCCAGAGCACCTTTTCTGCGGCCGAAGCGGAGACGGCGACGCCTCCCACCATGGCTAACGCGGCTGCGCCACACGCCAGACGAACGATGTTCATGATTGCACTCCCTTGTTCGTGGTCCGTTTCGGTCCGGCCGACGATCCACGCCGGCCCGCCGTCGCGAAGGGCGCCGCCCTCCAATCCCCCACCATAGCAAGCCTTGGCAATCGTTTGCAATCGGTCCGCCGACGCAGGCCCCTCCCGGCGGTGACAGGCGCGCAAACCTTTGCTAGGCTTGGCTTCATGGAGCAGAACGAGCGATCCGAGGCCGCCCGCAGGCTGGCTTCCGTCATGGGGCGCATTGGCGCAGCCGCCGAGGCGGCGGGGCGCGCGCCGGCCTCCGTGTCGCTGGTGGCGGTCTCCAAGCAGCAGCCGGAAGCGCGCGTTGCGGGCGCGCTCGGGGCCGGGCAGCGCCTCTTCGGCGAGAACCGGGTGCAGGAGGCCGAGGCGCGCTGGCCGCCCTTCCGCGAGCGCTTTGCCGACATCCGCCTGCATCTGATCGGCCCCTTGCAGACCAACAAGGTGCGCGCGGCGGTGCGCCTCTTCGACGCCATCGAGACGCTCGACCGCCCCCGGCTGGCTGTGGCGCTGGCGCGCGAGTTCGAGCGGACGGGCAGGGCGCTGCCCTGTTTCATCCAGGTCAACACCGGCGCGGAGCCGCAAAAGGCGGGCGTGGCGCCGGCGGCGCTCGATGCGTTCCTGGCCGAATGCCGCGACGCGCTCGGGCTCCAGATCGCCGGTCTGATGTGCATTCCGCCGGCGGACGAGCCGGCCGCGCCGCATTTCGCCTTGCTGGCCGAGGCGGCGCGGCGCAACGGCCTTGCCGGCCTTTCGATGGGCATGAGCGCCGATTTCGAGACCGCGATCCGCCTCGGCGCGACCCATGTGCGCGTCGGCAGCGCGGTGTTCGGCCCGCGCGGAGACTCCCCGCCGCCGCCGGCTTTGTGATAGTTTCGCCCCGTTCCTTATGCTGGAGACCCAAGGCCGATGTCGCCGACCCGCAGCATCCTGCTGGTGGAAGATGACGAAACATTGCGCGGCGCGCTTGCGGAGCAGTTGCAGGCCCAGGGCGAGTTCGTGACCCTCGAGGCGGGGGAGGCCGGGGAGGCGGCCCGGATTCTCCGGTCGGAGCAGGTCGATGCGGTGCTGCTGGATGTCGGCCTGCCGGACATGGACGGGCGCGAGGCCTGCCGGGCGCTGCGACAGGACGGCGTGCGCGTGCCGATCGTCATGCTGACCGGCGCCGACACCGACGCCGACACGGTTCGCGGCCTCGAAGCCGGCGCTAACGACTATATCTGCAAGCCGTTCAAGCTGGAGGTGCTGCTGGCGCGGCTCCGCGCGCAGTTGCGCCAGTACGACCGCAGCGAGGATGCAGCCTTCAATATCGGGCTTTATCGGTTCGTGCCGTCCCATCGCCAGCTGCGCGAGCGGCGGAGCGGCCGCACGGTGCGGCTGACCGACAAGGAAGCCGCGATCCTGAAATATCTCTATCGGGCGAACGGCGCGATGGTCGATCGCGCGACCCTGCTGCGCGAGGTGTGGGGCTATCGGCCGGGCGTCACCACGCACACGCTCGAAACCCACATCTATCGCCTGCGCCAGAAGATCGAGCCGGACCCCTCCAGCGCCGCGCTGCTGCTGACCGAGGCGGGCGGCTACCGCCTGGCGCCCTGATTTGCGCGACCGCGCGGAGGGGGCGTTCGAGCTTCGGTTCTGGGGCGTGCGCGGCAGCATCGCCTGTCCGGGGCCGGAGACGCTGCGCTATGGCGGCAACACCGCCTGCATCGAGCTCGACTGCGGCGGCCGGCGGGTCATCCTTGACGCCGGCACCGGGCTGCGCGGCCTCGGGCGCGCGCTCGCCGGCAGCCTGCCGCTCGATTGCGAAATCCTGCTGACGCACACCCATCTCGACCATATCGTCGGCCTGCCCTTCTTCGCGCCGCTGTTCGATCCGGCGAGCCGGGTCGTGCTGCGCGCCGGCCATCTGGGCGGCGGGCCGGGCTTGCGGCACGTGTTGCGGCAGATGCTGGCCTCGCCGCTCTTCCCCCTGCCGCTGGAGGGCTTCGCCGCCAGCATCGACTGCATCGACTTCCGCGCCGGCGAGGCCTTCGGGCTCGGCGGCGGCGTGGAGGTGCAGACGGCCCCGCTCGACCATCCGGGCGGCGCGACCGGCTATCGGGTGAGCTTCGGCGGGCGCGCGATCTGCTATGTCACAGACACCGGGCACCGGCCGGGCGCGCCCAACGCCGACATTCTGGCGCTGATCGCCGGGGCCGACCTGGTGATCTACGACGCGATGTTCACCGAGGCCGAGTTCGCGGCGCGCGCGGGCTGGGGCCACTCGACCTGGAACGAGGGCGTGCGGCTCTGCGAGGCGGCGGGAGCGAAGCGGCTGGTGCTGTTTCACCACGATCCGGCCCGCGACGACGAGGCGCTCGAACGGCTGGAGGCCGAGGCGAGCGCGCGCCTGCCGGGAACGCAGGCCGCGCGCGAGGGGCTGACCATCCGGCTCTGAGCCGACCGAGCCCGGCCGTTCAGCCCGGCCGCGCGCCGGTCCAGCGCCGCACCACGCCCAGCTCGATATCGAGCAGGTCGAGCGCCCGGCCGAGCGTGTGGTCGATCATCTCCTCCAGGCTCTCGGGCCTGGCGTAGAAGGCCGGCACCGGCGGCATCACGACGGCGCCGTTCTCGCTGGCGGCCGTCATGGCGCGCAGATGGCCGACATGCAGCGGCGTCTCGCGCACCAGCAGCACCAGCGGGCGGCGCTCCTTCAGCGTGACGTCGGCGGCGCGGGTCAGCAGGTTGCCGGTCGCGCCCCAGGCGATCTCCGCCAGCGAGCGAATCGAGCAGGGCGCGACGATCATGCCGCGCCGGCGGAAGGAGCCGGACGCGATCGAGGCCGCGATGTCGCGCGGGCTGTGCACCCGGTCGGCCAGCGCCTTCACCTCCGCCGCCTTGCGGTCGGTCTCATGCGCCAGCGTCACCTCCGCCGAGGCGGTCATCACCAGATGCGTCTCGAGGTCCGTCTCCGCCAGCAGCTCCAGCAGCCGCACGCCGTAGATGACGCCCGAGGCGCCGCTGATGCCGATGACGATGCGATCCTTCATGCCGTCCGCAACCTCGCCGAAGCCGGCCCGTTCCGCAAGCGCCTCAGCCGCCTTCCCACCCGCCGTCCCCTTGCTTGCGCGAGGCGCGGGCCATGATGAAGGCGGGCAGCAGTGCGGCGAAGGCCAGCGCCGCCACCGCCAGGAAGACATCCTGAAAGGCCTGGGCGCGCGCCTGCGCCAGCATCATCTCCGAGAGATAGCCGAAGGCTGCGAGCCGCACCTCCTCCGGCGTCAGCCCGCCGGTCGCGGTCAGCCGGCCGACATGGTGGATGAGGGTGGCGCTGGCGGCGTTGCCGGCGGTCTGCGTGGCGTTGAAGGCTTCCGCGAACACGCCGGTGCGCAGCTCCAGCAGCACCACCATGAGGTTGACGCCGCAGGCCCCGCCCAGCATCCGGGTGAAGTTCACCAGCCCCGCCCCCTGCTCCACCTGCTCCGGGCGCAGCACCTTGAGCGAGCCGGTGTTGAGCGAGGGGATGACGAAGGAGAGGCCGAAGCGGTTGATCATGGTGAAGGCCGCGAAGGTCCAGAAGGGCGTATCGACATCCGCCGTGGACATCAGCAGGAAGCCCGCGCCGAACAGCGCGAGCCCCGCCATCATCGGCCAGTGCGCCGGTGCCAGGTCGTTCACCCGCCCGGCGATCGGGAAGATCGCGCCCATCAGCAGCCCGGCCGGCACCATCAGCAGGCCGGCGCGGGTGGCGGTGTAGCCCTGCACGGTCTGCACGAACACCGCCACGGCGTAGATCGAGCCGAACATGCCGAAGCCGAAGATGAAGCCGACGATGAAGGCCGAGGCGAAGCGCTCGTTTCGGAACAGCGCGAGGTCCAGCAGCGGGGCGCGCGCCGTCAGCTGGCGGAAGACGAAGCCGGCGGCCAGGAGGCAGCCGCCCGCCAGTTCGAGCGCGATCCGGTCCGAGGTCCAGCCGATCCGCTGACCGCTGGCCAGCCCGTCCAGCAGCAGGGCGAGCGCGATGGAGAGCATCAGGAAGCCCGGCCAGTCGAAGGCGGTGCGGCGCGCGCCCGCCTCGCGCTCGGGAATGAAGATGAGGCCGAGCGGCAGCGCGGCCGCCACCGCCGGCAGCGGCAGCAGGAACACATGGCGCCAGTCCAGCCCGTCGATCACGAGCCCGCCGAGCGCCGGGCCGAAGGCCGGCGCCAGCACCACGCCCAGGCCGAACAGCCCCATGGCGAGGCCCCGCCGGTCTGGCGGGAAGATGCGGAACAGCAGCTGCATGGAGAGCGGTTGCAGCAGCCCGCCGCAGGCCCCCTGTACGACGCGCGAGAAGATGACGGCGTCCATGGAGGGCGCGAGCGCGCCCAGCAGCGCGGCGGCGCTGAAGGCCAGCAGCGTGGCCGTGAACACCGCCCGCGCGCCGAACTGGCGCACCAGCCAGGCGGTCAGCAGCATGCCGGCGGTCATGGCGGCGAAATAGCCGGTGGCGACCCATTGCGCGCGGTCCTGGCCGACGCCGAAGGCGCCCATGATATGCGGCACGGCCACGGTGATGCTGGTGGCGGACAGCACCATGGCGATCATGGCGACGAGCGCCGCGCCGCTGGCCCACCAGCGATAGGATGCGCCGAACCGCCGGGTCAGGACCTCAACGGTCTCGGACGTCAATGTTCACTTCCACCATCATGCCGGGCAGCAGCCGCTCGCCATTGTGCGGCAGGCTGATGCGCACCGGCACCCGCTGGGTGATCTTGGTGAAGTTGCCGCTGGGGTTGGGGGTCGGCAGCAGGGCGAACTTGGCCGTGGTGGCGTGGCCGATGCGCTCCACCCGGCCCTGGAAGGGCGTGTCGGGCCAGGCATCGACGGAGACCGCGACCGGCTGGCCGACGCGGAGCCGGCGCAGTTCCGTCTCCTTGATATTGGCCTCCACCCACAGCTCGCGCGGGTCGTGCAGCAGGATCATGCGCCGCCCGCTGTTCATGAATTCGCCCATCTCGACGAAGATGCGGTCGATCACCGCGACGGTCGGGCTGCGCAGCACGCGGTTATCGACCTCCACGCGCTGCTGCTCCAGCTCGGCCAGCAGCCGGGCGCTCCGGTGGTCCAGCATGGCGAGTTCGGTGTCGAGCACGTCGAGGCGCTGGCGGTCGGCCTCGGCCTCGGCCATCTGGCCCTCGGCGGTGCGGGTTTCGGCGTCGGCCTTGCGCAGCTCGCCTTCGAGGCGGCGCAGCCGGGCCTCGGCCTGGTCGAGCGCATGGCGGGAGACGACGCGGCGCTCATGCAGCGCGCGGGCGCGGCGGAGTTCGGAGCGCGCCAGGTCCAGGTCGGCCAGCAGTGCGCCGCGTTCGGCCTCGCTTGCGTGCACGTCGCTCTCGCGGGTGCGCATCCGGGTCGAGGTCTGGGCGTCCAGCATGCGGCGCTCGGCCTCCAGCCGGCGGCGCTCGGCTTCGAGGCCGGCGAGTTCGGCCTCCAGCGCGCGCATGCGCAGCGCCGGGATGCGGTCGTCGAGCCGGGCCAGCACCTGGCCGGCCTCCACCCGGTCGCCCTCGCGGACCGGAATGGCGGTGATCACGCCGTTCACCTTGCTGGAGAGCGTCATCATGGTGGCCTTGATGCGCGCATCGTATTCGTGGACGTGGGTGAAGCGGCTCCACACCTCGCGCCCGCCCCAGGCGAGCGCGGCCAGCGCGGCGAGCGCGATGGCGAGATAGCGCAGCCGGCGCATGGCGGCCCCGCGTCGGGAGGGCGGCGGCGCCTCGGGCGGGCTTGCGGGGCTGTCGGCCATGGGCTTATGCGTCCTCTTGCAGGGTTTCCAGGCGGGCGCGGATTGCGCCGAAGACCCGGAGGCAGGTCTCCAGGTCGCCATCGTCGATGTCGCGGGTGAGTTCGCGGCGGAGGTCCCGGCCCACCCGGTCGATCTCGCGGAGCACGGGCAGGGCGGCGGGGGTGAGGCGCACGGTCTTGGCGCGCCGGTCGGTGGGCGAGCTCCGGCGCTCGATCAGCCCGTCGCGGGCGAGCGCGTCGAGTTGCGGCACGAGGGTGGAATCCTTGATGCCGACGCGGAGCGCCAGCTGCCCCTGGGTCAGGCCTTGCGGATAGGCGCTGAGGTGGATCAGCGCCGCCCAGCGCGCCTGCGAGAGGCCGAGCGGCTTGAGCCGCGCATCCAGCGCCTGGCGCCAGAGGCGCGAGAGCTCGGCCAGCCGCAGCCCGAACCGATGCCCGCCCTGCAACCCCCCGCTCTCCATTTCCCCAGCCCCCGCATAATTCGCCCCCAATCTATCGGGAAGCGAACGATTGGCAAGGGGGGCTGGCGACGGACCCTACAAGCCCTCGTCCCGCATCTCCCGCAGCAACCGGGCGGAGGGCTGCCGCATCCGGGGCATGGTCGCCCGAAAGCGGGCAAGCTCGCCCAGCGCAAGCGGCTTCCTCGCGCGACGGTCCGCGCCCGCCTCGACGTCGTCGGAAAGCGCGCCAAGGCGCGCCTCCCCCCGCTCCGGATCGTCCGTCGCCATGAGGGCCCCTTGCGGTCGTAAAGCCGGCCGCACGATAGCCGCTCCGGCTATGGCGGGCGAGCGGCTCAAGACAAAGGTGCTCGATCAATCCGCCTTCGAGGATAACCGGTTCATGATATATCGTTCGATCTGGTCGGCATATCCGATATGGCCCTCGATCCGCCTCCGGTGCTCAGGATGGATTGTTCCATGCTTTTGCAAATGTCTGTAAGCGCGAATTCGATTGCGATACCCCTTCGTCAAACGCAACTCGTCGCCATGAACCAGCAACCCATGCACCTTGAGCCGCTGAGGAGATTGCGCGACAGATCGTTTGTCGGGAGAAAGTCGCCAGCATGTCGATGAGAACAGTTCTTCCAGATTATCCAATATACCTTCTGGCGCAGGTCCCGATCCCGACAATACTATATCGTCCGCATATCGTGTATAACTCCAGTTCGATTTGTTTGCCATAGTAGCGATCTCATGATCCAAATGATGCAACGCAATATTTGACAGCACCGGACTTGTCGGCGCTCCCTGCGGCAACCGACGTTTGTAGCAGCAAATCCTACATACTATGTCCAAACTCACATTACATGCATATCCCAACTTGGAAAGCGCGGCGTGGACCGTGCGCGCATCCGTCGATGGAAAAAAATTCTGTATATCAACAGACACCACCCAGTCGCATCCAAGATGAACCGAAGCTGCCGAGATATGCGAGCGGCCCCGAACGAATCCATGCACGGAATCGTGCACACGAGGGCGCCACGCGATCTCGAACTGCGTCGCTAGCCATTTCTGAATAAATTTCAAACCAACTCTTGGTGCCTCAATTTGACGACTGGAGCGACCCTTAGGAATAGAAAATATTCGATAATGTCTATCAGTGTTATGTATAATAGAGCCAAGAAATCCTGGAGAATATCCGGTCATTATCGCCAGCGATGTCATCGAGACCACAGGCGGCAGACCACACTCCTCCAGCCGTCGAATCTCTGCTCGATCATCCTCCGAGCAATGGTCTCCCAGCGCCAGCAGGAGCTGGTCGGCGGTGCCTGCTGTCAGAGCGAGGTCATCGAAGCAAGGTGGTGGAGGTCTCACTTAGCAAAGTCAGCTTTCATCGCGTAAGCCGGGCCAGGGGCCGGCGATTCGAAGGAGCGCCGGCCCCTGGCCCGGCGCCCTTCTGTCGTTAGTCTGGGCAAGCGGGCATGATACACACCCTCGCCGGAGACCTCCACCGGACAGAAGGGTAGCGGAGGCGCGCGGCGGGAGCAAGCGCGTTGCGCCGCGCGGTGATGTATGGGGTTATGTGTCAGGGCTGGGAGGGGGTACTCCCTGTGGTTCGAAAACAGCCACACGAAGGAGCACCCCCATGCCACAGCGCGCTGCGACGATCGAGAGTTTACCGATGGCCTTCGAGGTCGTGAAGCAGATGCAGGCCGATGGTCTGGAGTGGGGCGAGGGCTACCGCCCGCTTGGCCGTCAGGCTCTGGCCGAGATCATCGAGGGCCGGATGTCCGAAGCGGTCGATGGCTGGCTCGGCAGTCTTGACGGGAGCGCGGTGCGCGACCGGCGCAACGGCAGCTATTCGCGCCATCTGCTGACCGAGCTTGGCGATATCGAGTTGCGCGTGCCGCGCACCCGACGCTTCTGCCCGACCGGGGTGCTGCGCCGCTACGCCCGGCGCGCGCCCGAGATCGACCGCGCCATCCTGACCGGCTTCGCGCTGGGGCTGTCGACCCGCAAGGTCGGCGAGGTGCTGCTGGCCCAGCTCGGGCGCCCGGTCTCGCCCGCCACCGTCAGCCGGGTCGCCGGGACCCTGGACAGGGCGGTCGCCGCCTTCCATCGCCGACCGCTCGCCAATGCCTGCAAGGCGCTGATGCTCGACGGCGTGGTGCTCGCCCGCAAGACCGGCGCCGGCGCGCTCAGAAGGCCGGTCCTAGTCGCCCTCGGCATCCGACCGGATGGCAAGAAGGAGATCATCGACTTCCGCCTCGCGGCCAGCGAGAGCGCCGCCGAGTGGGAACGCTTCCTGACCGACCTCTATCGTCGCGGCCTCACCGGAGAGGGCATCGAGGTGATCTGCGCCGACGGCGGACAGGGCCTGATCGCCGCCCTGCCCACCGTCTATCCCGGCATCCCTCTACAGCGCTGCTGGGCGCACAAGATCAGGAATGTCCTCAACAAGGTCCGCAAGGCCGACCAGGACGCCGTCAAGGCCGCCCTCCACCGCATCATGAACGCCACAAGCCGCCCGAAGGCCCTCAGCGCCGCACGCCGCTTCGCAAACGCCTGGGAGCCAGCCTACCCCAAGGCCGTCGCCTGCCTGCGCAACGACCTCGACGAACTCCTCACCTGCTTCCAATACAACACCCTCGCCGAGCGCAAGCAGGTCAGAACCACAAACGCCATCGAACGGCGCTTCAGAGAGGTCCGAAGACGAACACGACCCATGGGAACCTTCCAGGACCGAACCTCCATGGACCGCATCCTCTTCGCCATCTTCACTCATGAAAACAAACAACAGGGAATCGCTACCCCCGTCCCACTGACACATAACACTTGACGTTACCGCGCCGCGCTGACCGCCATGTGGGCATATGACGCAGCCGGTGGACAGGTCGAACGGGATGCCACGGTGTCGGAGGGCACCGCCGTCCCCGTGCGGCTCCTCGCGCGGTGGCCGTCCCTGAAGGCAGCTTGCGGTGAGCTGGGTTTGCGCGCGCAAGTCGAGGCGTCACCCCTGTTCGATATCGCCCCAAGCGCAGTTGCTTTACCGAGAGGCCTTGAGCGCCCGCCTGACATCCAGGCTGTCCCTGTCTCTCGACGACCCCAATGCAGATAGCCCTCTGAGCGACAAAAAGTATCGACCATCCTGGCGCCGAACAATGAATCCACCCTTCCTCATCCAATCTAATTGGTGATTGAGCGTCGCCAGATCGTGGATAACGAATGAACGGTCCTCCAAAGCATCCTTCAACTCACTCAAGCTTGCCGGAGCGATAGTCCGCAATACACGCAAAGTGGTAGTAGTCGTTGGAAGACGGTTGACGTCGTTCACAAACGTGATAGCATTTAACTTTAAATCATACAAGTTCACATAGCTCAAAATAGTTGTTTTGATATTAGTTTGCACATCATTCCCCGTCAGAGTATGCGCGCTGATCCAAACACTCCACCCTTTGCCAGGAGTATGTGCAGTGACGACATGATGAACGTAAGAGTCAAATTTCCTCTTCAGTAAATCTAGTAAATTGCGATCATGCTTGCCTTCTTCTGTGTCAATCAATATAAACTCGACGTTATATCCCTTCTGATTAATTGCTTTCGAAATCTTCCGGAGTTTTGCTTCGGCAGGTTGCTGACGATTGTTCTCTATCTGCTTAACAGCTACAAATGCATAAAACCTAGATTGATCTTCGAAATCCTGGACGATAGGTGCCGTCAAATCAATGTTGAAGTCCTTTAACATCGTTTCCAACTCTTTAATATTAGGCATCGATTTTCCTCCAAGCTACAAGAACGTTCCCAAGTAATACCTTTATAGAAGCTAGCCAATCCTGCGCTTCAGTTACACTTATACCATGCAATGAGAATGAAACATTGTCAATAAAATCAACTGGTGTATCTGGTTGATAATCCGCAACTTCTCTCACGCTTTTAGCTCTTCTGATAATCTGGGCAATTTTATTTGCCGCGTCTATCGCCGTGTCAATTATCTCGATCAAATCCTTATCTGATAAATCTTGAGCACTGTATCGCCCGTTGGCAAAACGGTTCTGGATTGTTTTTTCAAATACTAAAGCGCAATCTGTATGATTGATGTTCTTCCATTTTTGATTCATCTGTGTCAACCCACATCGCAGCAACAGGAAACACGCATAGTAATATCTGTTATATGCCGAGCGCGCGAATTCATCGCGTTGATGGTCGGGTAATGAATCGGAGACAGCATGTTGCTGGAGGTGATAGCCGACATGTTGCACAGGGAAAGAACTCTCTCATTGGTCCTGCAGGGAAGCGCGACCGCCGGGGCGTGCGCGCATGGTCTAGTGCCATTGTATTGCATCATGGGTTCCGTGTCACCGGACCGGCGGTGGTGGGCAAGGGGGGGCCGGTGCGGTCGCGGGCGGTTCTGGCGGCGATGGAGATGACGGCCGTGGCCGGGAAGGCGATCGGCACAGCTTTCATGGGCAGTCTCTCGTCGGGCGCGAAGCAGCCCCTCGGACTCCAGCGTGTGGCGGATGGTGCGCTTGCATTGCCGCTCGCCGCCCGTCATCGGTCCGCCTTCGCGTTGTGCGTGAACAGGCGTTGGCCGTCGATGCGGTAGGTGTCGATCAGGGCTTTGGCTTGGGGGCCGGTGAGCCAGGTTTCGAGGCGGGCGGCGGCCTTGCTGTTGATGTGGGGGTGTCTGGCCGGGTCGATGGGCAGAAAGGCATATTGGTTGAAGAGGGCGGGGTCGCCGGCGAACAGCAGGGCGAGGTCCCGCTTGCGGCCGTGGCTGAGCCAGGTGGCGCGGTCGGAGAGCAGATAGGCCTCCATGCCAACGGCCGTGTTGAGCGCCGCGCCCATGCCGGCCCCGACCGGGCGATACCAGCGTCCGAAGCGCTCCGGGTCCAGGCCGGCGGCGCGCCAGAGCGCCAGCTCGCGGCGATGCGTGCCGCTGTCGTCGCCCCGGCTGACGAAGACCGCCTTCGCCCCGGCGATGCGCGCGAGCGCCGCCTTTGCGCTCCCGGCCTCGGCAATGCCCGCCGGGTCCGCCGCCGGGCCGAGCAGCACGAAGTCGTTAGCCATGATCTCGCGCCGCCGGAGCGCATGGCCCTCCCGCACGAACGCCTCCTCCGCCGCGCGGGAGTGGGTCAGCACCGCATCCACATCGCCCGCCCGGCCGAGCCGGAGCGCCTGTCCGGTGCCGACCGCCAGCAGATGCGCCTCCAGGCCGAGATCGCGCCGGATCGCCGGCAGCAGCAGGTCGGCCAGGCCGGAATTGTGAAAGGAGGTGGTGACCGCGAGGCGGATTACCTCCGCCCCGGCGGCGGGGGAGAGGCCGCAGAGCAGAGCCAGCGCCGCGCCGGCGAGCGCGCGCCGTCTCATCCCACAATGTCTCCGTTCAGGAAGGCGCGCGCCTCGGGCGTTTGCAGCCGGTCCAGCGGCGCCGGGCCGGCGGCCATGTCGCGGACGCGCCCGTGCAGCAGGAACAGGCATTCGCTCGCCAGCCGCCGCGCCTGGCCCATATCGTGCGTGGCGATCACGATGCGCGCGCCGCCCGCCAGCGCAGCCGCCAGGATGGCCTCGATCTCGCGCGTCGCCGGCCCGTCGAGATTGGCGGTCGGCTCGTCCAGAAACAGGATGTCGGGCCGGCGCACCAGCGCGCGCGCGAGCGCCAGCTTCTGCTTCTCGCCGCCGGAGAGCACATCGGCGGGCCGGTCGAGCGCCTCGCCGAGGCCGACGCGCGCCGCCCACTCCGCCGCCAGCCGCCGCGCCTCGCCGCGCGCCACGCCATGCGCCCGCAGCGGATAGGCGATGTTCTCCACCACCCGCCGGCGCATGACGATCGGCGTCTGGAAGACATAAGCCTGGCGCGTGCGGGCCAGCGCCTCGGGGGCGGCCCAGAGCACCCGGCCGCTTGCCGCCCGCTCCAGCCCGTGCATGAGGCGCAAGAGCGAGGTCTTGCCGGAGCCGTTCGGCCCGATGACCGCCGTCACGCCCTCGCCGCCGATCTCCAGATCGACCGGGCCGAAGAGGCGGTGGCCCTCGCGCCGGGCCTCTGCGGCTTCGAGGCGGAGCGGCAGGATCGAGGCTACCATCGGCTGCTCCGCTCGGTGCGCGAGAGGGAGTGGATCAGCAGATTGACCGCGATCGCGAGCGCAATCAGCACGAAGCCGAGCGCCAGCGCCAGCGCGAAATTGCCCCTGGAGATTTCGAGCGCGACGGCGGTGGTCAGCACGCGGGTGGCGTGGTCGATATTGCCGCCGACGATCATGATCGCGCCCACCTCGCCGATGGCGCGCCCGAAGCCGGCCAGCACGGCGGTGATCAGCGCGCGCCGCCCGTCCCAGAGCAGCGCTCGGATGCGCTGGCCGCGCGTGGTGTGGAGCGAGATCAGCAGGTCATGATATTCCGCCCAGAGTTCGCGCAAGGCCTGATGCGCGATGGAGGCGATCAGCGGCGTCACGATGATCAGCTGGGCGACGATCATCGCCGTCGGCGTGAACAGCAGCCCCAGCACGCCGAACGGGCCGGAGCGGCTCAGCATCAGATAGACGATCAGCCCGACCACCACCGGCGGCAGGCCCATCATGGCGTTCAGCACCGCGATGACATGGCGGCGCCAGCGAAACCGCTTGACCGTAAGCCAGGCCCCGAGCGGCAGGCCGATGGCGGCGCCGAGGGCCACCGCCGAGAGCGTGACCTCCAGCGAGCGGAGCGCGATCTCCGTCAGGTCCGCATCCAGCGCGAGCAGCAGGCGCGCGGCCTCCAGGGCGCCTTCCAGCAGTTCGTTCACGCCCGCTCCGCCACGCGCTCAGCCCGTCAGCCGTCCCGCAGCCAGCGGACGAGCGCCTTTGCGGGGTCGGCGATCTCCTCCACCGAGGCGTACCAGTAGTCCCGCCAGCCGGTCTGCGGCAGGCCGGCGAACAGCATCAGGTTCAGCGGATAATGCTCGCTGTCGGTGCAGTTGCGGAAGTCGTCGCGGAACAGGAAGACGGGCTTCTCCCAGGCGATCGCCATGCCGAGCTCCACCATCACGCCCTCGTCCGGCGGGCAGCCGTTGACCACGGCGAAGAGGCCGTCCGCCTCGCGCACATCCCGCATGTCGGCCTGGCCGATGCGCCACGCCCAGCCCGCATCCGCCTTGTCGATCTGGTTGTTGCGCGCGAACGGCTCCCAGACATCCGCGCCAGCGCTGTCGAGCGCGGCCTCCAGCTGCTTCAGCGGCCCGGTCCGCTGCTGGTGGGAGAACCCGTATGGATTTGCCAGATAGAGGGTCTTGCGCGCGCCCATCGCCTCGTCCTTCTCAGCGGTTCTTCGCTTGTTGTCGCCGCCGCGTCAGCCGTCATTCAGATGGCAGGCCGAGAACCGCCCCGGCGCCACTTCCCTGAGCGCCGGCGCCGCCTCGCGGCAGCGCGCCATCGCATGGGGGCAGCGGGGGTGGAAATGGCAGCCCGAAGGCGGATCGAGCGGCGAGGGTATCTCGCCCTTGACCGGCTCGTAGATGCGCCGGCGGGCGTCGAGCCGGGGCGCGCCGGCGAGCAGCGCGCTGGTGTAGGGATGGTTGGGCTCGGCAAAGAGCGGCTCGGTCGGCGCGGACTCGACCACCCGGCCGAGATACATGATCACCACCCGGTCGGAGATATGCTCGACGACGCTCAGATCGTGGCTGATGAACAGATAGGTGAGGTCCAGGTCCTGGCGCAGGTCCATGAACAGGTTGAGCACCTGGGCCTGGATCGAGACGTCGAGCGCCGCCACGGCCTCGTCGCAGACCAGGAATTCCGGCTTGACCGCCAGCGCCCGGGCGATGCCGATGCGCTGGCGCTGGCCGCCGGAGAACTGGTGCGGATAGCGGCGCTTGTAGGCCGGATCGAGGCCGACCCGGCGCATCACGGCGTCGATATAGTCGCTGCGCTCGGCGCGCGTGGTGACGCCGTGCAGCAGCGGCGCCTCGCCGACGATGTCCTCGACCCGCATCCGGGGGTTGAGCGAGGCGAAGGGGTCCTGAAAGATCATCTGCACCTGCAGGGCGGCCTCGCGCGCCTCGCGGCCCTCCAGCGTCCGCAGGTCCCGCCCGCGATAGAAGACCGCGCCCTCGCTCGGCTCCATGATGCCGGCGACGATGCGCCCGAAGGTGGACTTGCCGCAGCCGGACTCGCCCACCAGGCCCACCACCTCGCCGCGCGCGATGGCGAGGTCCACGCCGTCGAGCGCGTGCACGACCTCCTCGCGCACGCCCGCGCCCAGCCGGCCGGCGATCTTCGCCGCCAGGTCCAGCGTCTTGACGAAACGCTTGGTGACGCTCCGCGCCTCGATCATGGCCCCGCCTCCGCCAGCGGATGGTGGCAGCGCAGCTCGCGGCCGGGCAGCGGCCGGGTCGGCTCGGGCGCCGCAAGGCAGGCCTCGTCCGCATGGGGGCAGCGCTCGCGAAAGGCGCATCCGGGCGCGAGATTCAGCAGGGAAGGCGTCATGCCCGGAATCTGGAACAGCCGCCCGCCGCGCGCATTGCGGCTCGGCACCGAGCCGATCAGGCCGCGCGTATAGGGATGCGCCGGGCGGTCGAGCACCTCGTCGATGGCGCCCTGCTCGACGATGCGTCCGGCATACATGACCGAGATGCGGTCGGCGAGGCCGGCGACGACGGCCAGATCGTGCGTGATCCAGATCATGGCCGCGCCGGTCTCGCGGCAGAGCTTCTGGGCCTCGTAGAGGATCTGGCCCTGGATGGTGACGTCGAGCGCCGTTGTCGGCTCGTCGGCGATGATCAGGTCCGGCTTGTTCAGCAGCGCGATGGCGATGGCGACGCGCTGGCGCATGCCGCCGGAGAACTGGTGCGGATAGGCGCGCAGGCGCTCGTCCGGCGAGGGAATGCCGACCTGGCCGAGCGCGTCGCGCGCCCGGCGACGCGCCTCGTCGCGGGAGACCGCCTCATGCGCCAGCACCGTCTCGACCATCTGCGTCTCGATGCGCAGCACCGGGTTGAGCGTCATCATCGGGTCCTGGAAGATCATCGCGATGCGGTTGCCGCGCAGCCGGCGCATCCGCTCCGCGTCGAACTCGGCCAGGTTCTCGCCATTGTAGAGAATGCGGCCCTCCACGACCCGGCCCGGCGGATCGACCAGGCCGATGATCGAGAAGCCGGTGACCGACTTGCCGGAACCCGACTCGCCGACCAGGCCCATGATCTCGCCGCGCTCGACCCGGAAGCTCACCCCGTCCACGGCCTTGACGGCGCCCGCCTTGGTCAGGAAATGCGTCTTCAGGCCCTCGACGGCCAGGGTGGGATGCGCGCCCGTCATGAGCGCTATTTCTGCAATCTCGGATTGAGCACATCGCGCAGCTGGTCGCCGACCAGATTGATGGCGACGATGGTGACCAGCAGCGCCACGCCCGGATAGACGCTGATCCAGTATTTCATGCTCAGCATGTATTCGAAGCCGTTGGCGATCAGGAGGCCGAGCGAGGGCTCGGTGATCGGCAGGCCGATGCCGAGAAAGCTCAGCGTCGCCTCGAGCGCGATGGCGTGCGCGGTCTGCACGGTCACCACCACGATGAGCGGCGGCAGGCAATTGGGCAGCAAATGGCGGAACAGGATGCGCCGGTGGCCGAGCGCCAGGCAGGCGGCGGCGTCGATATATTCCTTCGAGCGCTCCACCAGCGCGCTCGCGCGCACGGTGCGCGCGTAATAGGCCCATTGCACAGTGACCAGCGCGATCAGAATCTTGTCCACGCCCTTGCCCAGCACCGCCAGCAGCACCAGCGCCACCAGGATCGAGGGGAAGCTCAGCTGGATATCGACGATGCGCATGATGACGGTATCGACCCGCCCGCCGAAATAGGCGGCGGCGAGGCCGATGGCGCAGCCGATCGCCATGGCGATGACGCCGCTCATCACGCCGACGCCGAGGCTGATGCGCAGCCCGTAGAAGATGGAGCTCAGCAGGTCGCGTCCGGCCCCGTCCGTGCCGAGCAGGAAGACGCGCCCGTCCAGGGCCTCGGAGCCGGGCGGCAGATGCGAGTCGAGCACGCTCACCTGCGCGAGATCGTAGGGGTCGGTCGGCGCGATCCAGGGCGCGAACAGGGCGATGAAGGCGATGACCAGGAAGACCAGGAAAGCCGCGGTCGCGATACGGCTCTCGCAGAAGTCCGAGACGAAGCGGCGAAACGGCGTCTGGACGCGGACCGCCGCCGTCCTTTCCGCGCCCGCCCTCATGTCGCGGCGTCCTGGAGCCGGACGCGCGGATCGAGCACCGAATAGACGATATCGACCAGCAGGTTGATGATGAGGAACATCAGCACGACGATCATCAGATAGGCCACCACGATCGGGCGGTCGAGCTCATGCAGCGAGTCGATGATGAGCTTGCCCATGCCGGGCCAGGCGAACACGGTTTCGGTGACCACGGAGAACGCCACCAGCCCGCCGAATTCGAGGCCGAGCACGGTCACCACCGGGATCATGATGTTCTTCAGCAGATGCACCAGCACGACCCGGGTCTCGCGCAGCCCCTTGGCGCGCGCGAACTTGATGTAGTCCTGATGGACGATCTCGCGCGTGCCGGCGCGCGCCAGCCGGATGACCAGCGAGACCTTGAAGAGCGAGAGGTTGATCGCCGGCAGCAGCAGGTGGCGGAGGCCGTCCCAGGTGAGGAAGCTCACCTCCATGCCGAGGAAGACCGCCGTGTCGCCCCGGCCGGTGGAGGGCAGCCAGCCGAGCATGACCGCAAACAGCATGATCATCATGATGCCGACCCAGAAGCTCGGCAGGCTGAAGCCCAGGATCGAGCCGGCCATCACCGCCTTGGAATAGCCGGCCTCGGGCCTGAGCCCGGCGATCACGCCGAGCGGGATGCCGATCAGCACCGCGATCAGCAGGGCGGCGATGGCCAGCTCGAAGGTGGCCGGCATCCGCTGCACGATCAGTTGCAGGGCCGGCTCTCCGAAGATGAAGGACTTGCCGAGATCGCCCTGCAGCGCGTTGGCGACGAAGAAACCGTATTGCTCGTGCAGCGGGCGGTCGAGGCCGAGATCCCGGATCACCCGCTCGATCTCGGCCTGGTCGGCCTCCGGATTGATCAGCATGTCCACCGGGTCGCCGACGATGTTGACGCCCACGAACACCAGCAGCGACATGACCGCCACCACGATGGCGCTCTGCAACAGCCGCCGGATGATGAATACGGTCATGAGGGCGGGGACGCTCCCGTTGGGCGGAGGCCCCGTTCTACACGCAAAGGCGGCCGCTTGTCAGTCTCGCTGTGGGAGGGTTGCGGCAGAATGACGACGCACCCCGATTTTTCGGTTGGACATATCCACCGAGGCGCTATAGTGCGTGTTGACGCTATCGTGCGAGATTGTGATGACAGTTGGACGCTCCATGCATGGCAAGGGATTGGCGGGTCGGCTCGAAGCGCTCGGCCTGCCGCGGGATGACGCCGAGATGCTCGCCCGGGCGGCCCGGCGCGGCCCAGCGATACGGCAACTCGTGCTGTCTTGGCTGGTTCCCTTGCTGTTCGGCGGGCTGGTTGCCGCCATGGGCTGGGCCGCACTCGAGATGTATGCGCTGAACGCCCGGCAGGCGGCGACGCAGGCGCAGCTGGCCGATATGTCGAGGCGGCAGGACCGGATGGATCAGCGCCAGGATCGGACGGAAGCGCGCCAGGGTCGGATGGAGCGGCAACTGATCGAGATTTCAGCGCGTCAGGGCCGTATGGAGGAGCGCCAGGATCGGATGGAGAAGCAACTGACCGAGCAGCAGCAAACGCTCGGCATCGTTGTCGGCCTGCTTCAGGATATGAACCGGCGTTTGCCGCCAGCGCGAGAATGAGCGGTGTTTCTGCTGAATGGCGACGCATTCGGATTTTTCCTTTTGAAATATCCACCCAGCCGCTATGGTGGGTGTTGACGCTATCGCGCGGAGTTGTGATGACATCTGGACATTCCTTTTACGACAAGGGGTTGGCGGGACGGCTCGAAGCGGCCGGTCTCACCGGGGGTGACGCCGAGACGCTCGCCCGGGCGGCCCGGCGAGGCTTTGCGATGCGGGAGCGCGTGCTGTCCTTGCTGATGCCCTTGCTGTTCGGCGGGCTGGTTGCCGCCATGGGCGGCGCCGCAGTCGAGATGTATGCGCTGAACGCCCGGCAGGCGGCGACGCAGGCGCAGCTGACTTCAGTGCAGACGAGCCTCACCGATATGTCGAAGCGTCAGGATCGCATGGAGCAGCGCCAGGATCGGATGGAGCACCAGCTGATCCGGATTTCGGCGCGTCAGGGGCGGATGGAAGAGCGCCAGGACCGGATGGAGGAGAAGCTGGACGAGATTTCGGGCCGCCAGGATCGGGTGGAGAAGCAGCTGGCCGGGCAGCAGCAGACGCTCGGCATCGTTGTCGGCCTGCTTCAGGATATGAACCGGCGCCTGCCGCCAGCCAGCGAATGAACCGCGTCTGTGCCGGACTGGAAGGGCAGCGCCTGCGAAAAGGCGTTCGGCGCGATGCGGCGCGGGAGTTCGACGAGCTCTTTTTCCTGACAAATATCCAAAACGGCGCCATGCTGGCCCGGATCGCTACCGCAAGGGATTGTCATGGCCATCGGCCGCTCCGATGAAGACAAGGGTTTCGCGCGCCGACCGGCGCTGCCGGAGCGCATGGCGCAGGATCGCACGCCGCCCTGGCTGACCGGGCTGCTGGCCGGGGGCCTTCTGGCCGCGCTGGCCTGGGGCGCGCTCGAGTTGTACTCATTGAATGCGCGACTGGCCGCCGTGCAGACCCGCACCATCGCCCTGGAGACCCAAATCGACTCCGTTCGGGCAGGGCTGGCGCAGGTTTCCCGGCGCCAGGATGACATATTCAAGCTGTTCGTCGTCCAGGACCGGAAGCTCGAGAAGATCGTCGAACTGCTCGACCGGCGCTTGCCGCCGGCCGCGCGTTAGCGGGCGGCCGGCGAATAAGCTCCCCCGCCCCGGTTCGGGGCGGGGGAGAGGCTTGCGGGAAAGGTCAGCGGTCGGAGGTGACGCCCATGGCGATGGTGCGTTCGTCCGCCCGCGCGGCGTAGACGAGGCCCTTGCGTCCCGCCCAGGTGTTGACCTGGTAGTGGGTCGGGATGATGCCCTGATTGCGCCCGATGGCGAGCTCGGTCGCCTCCTGCAGCAGCTTGAGCCTTGCGTCGTCGTCCACGGTGGCGAGCGCGTCCTCGATCAGCTTGTCCACCTCGGGGTCGGAGTGCCGGCCCCGATTGGCGGCGCCGAAGCCGCGATCCTTGTCATAGGTGTGCAGCAGCGAGCGCAGCGGCGAGGAGGACTCGCCGGTGCCCGACCCCCAGCCGACCAGGATGAAGCTGAACTCGGGCGAGCCGTCCGCGCCGCCCCGGCTGGCGCGGCGGAAATAGACCGCCTTCGGCATGGTCTCGACCGCGGTCTTGATGCCGACCCGGGTCAGCATCTGGGCGACCGCCTCGCAGATCTTGGCGTCGTTGATATAGCGGTCGTTGGGGCCGTGAATGGTGAGCTCGAACCCGTCGGGATAGCCCGCTTCCGCGAGCAGCGCCTTGGCGCCTTCGGGGTCGTAGGGCTCCGGCGAGAGATTGGGCGTGACGCCGAAAAAGCCCTCGGGCAGCAGCTGCCCGGCCTTGATCGCCACCCCTTCCATCACCCGCTCGACGATGGCGTCGCGGTTGATCGCCTTGGAGATCGCCTTGCGCACGCGCACATCGAGCAGCGGATTGCGGATGTCGCCGCCGCCATTGGCCTTCGCGAAGGGCGAGTTCTCGCGATACTGGTCCATATGCAGATAGATCACGCGGCTGGAGACGCCCTGGCTCAGCTGCACCTCGGGATCGCCCTTCAGGCGCGGAATGTCGATGGGCGGCACATTGTCGATGAAGTCCACATCGCCCGCGAGCAGCGCCGCCACTCGCGCCGGACCGGACTTGATCGGCTTGAAGACGATCTTCTCCCATTCCGGCTTGGCGTCGAAATAGTCCTCGTTGCGCTCGATCACCAGACGGTCGCCGGGCACCCATTCGACGAAGCGGTAGGGGCCGGTGCCGATGGCGGCCTTGCCGGAGTTGAAGTCCGCCGTGCTGACATCCGCGCCGACATCGGAGGAGATGATCGGCACCTGCGCCATATCGACCGGCATCAGCGGATAGGGCCGCTCGGTGGAGACGCGCAGGGTGAAGTCGTCCACCTTCTCGAAGGTCTTGCCCTTCAGATAGGTGGCGAAGCTCGAGGGCGAATTGGGCACGTCGGGCGCGCGCTCGAAGGTGAACAGCACGTCATCGACGGTGAAGGCCGAGCCGTCATGGAACTGCACGCCCTCGCGCAGCTTGAACTCCCAGGTCGTGTCGTCGATTGGCTTCCAGGAGACCGCGAGGCCCGGCAGCAGGCGCAGCTTGTCGTCCTGCTCCACCAGGCGGCTGAAATAATGCGCCGCCATGGAGTTGTTGGGGCCGAGATTGTGGTAGTGCGGGTCGATCGAGGAGGGCTCGGCCTTGAGCCCGACGGTGAGCGTGCCATCGGTCGCCCAGGCGGGCGCGCCGCAAGCGGCGGCCAGCGCGGCCGCGATCAGAAATCTGCGGAACTGCATGGCGGGCTGTTCCTCCCTGCAAAGAGTGTCGGGGGGCGCTGGCCGCGCCGCCCGCGGAAGGCGCGAACATAGGCTCTTGGCGATGCCGCCGCAAACGCGCCGGCCGCTATGTCACCAGGGCGGCGGGGTCCACTCGACATCCTCGTCGAGCGGATAGACCGGGCGCGGCAGGCGCCGCCAGCGGAAGCGGTCCAGCACCGGCGAGGTCAGGCCGGCGGTATCGACCTCGAAGACCTGTTCGGGCGCGAACCAGGGCGCGAAACCGGCGCGGAAATGGCCCCTGGACTTGACGCATACGGTGCGCGCCTCGGCGATGTCGAGGCCGAAGCTCTCGAAGAACATCGGGTCGGCGGTCTGCTGCCGGACGCCGATGACGATCGCCGTGACGCCGCCCGGCCCGCCGATCTCCAGCGCCGCCGACGGCCCCAGCTCCACCAGGCGCCCCTGGAGGAGGCCGAGGCGCCCGACGAAGCGCCCGTCGGTGAGCTTCGCCACCCGGGCCCGCGCCTCGAAGCGCTTCGAGAACTCGCTGTCGCCTTCGCGGTTGAAGACGGCGTCGAACTCCGCGCCCTCGCCCAGGCGATGCGCTTCCTCGGCGAGCGCGGGGTCGAAGAAGGAGCCGTAGAGCACGCCCCGGGCGCCCGCCTCGACCAGCGCGCGCAAGAGCCAGGTGGTGCGGCCTTCTCCGCCGCCGCCGGGATTGTCGCCGGCGTCGGAATAGATCGCCGCCGGGCGGGCGGGGTCGGCGGCGGTCTCCAGCGCCTGGGCCGTCGCCGCCTCGATGGACATCAGCTCGCGCCGGAAGCGGGTGCGCATCGACCAGCCATAATCGGCGATCTCGCGCGCCAGCGCCCGGGCGCGGGCCTCGTCCTCGCGCGCCGCGACCACGATGGCGATGCCGTTCTTCGGCGTGTCGGAGAAGACGAAGCCGCCCAGGATGGTGACATTGATAATCTCGCCGCCGGATTCGCGCATCCGCCGCTGGCCGTAGTCGATCATGTCGGCGTAGGGCCCCGCAGCGGTCAGCAGCGTCACGCTCGGCGGGGCCAGCGGCAGGCGGATGAAGGCCGAACGCGGGCGCATCCCGGCCAGCATCCGGCGCATGGCGAAGGCCGCCTCCTCGCCGCGCGCGCGCATATCGACATGCGGATTGGTGGTGTAGCCGATCAACAGGTCGCAGCTCTCCACCAGCCGTTCGGAGAGATTGGCGTGCAGGTCGTGCGTCACCGCAATAGGCGTGTCGGGGCCGACAAGCGCGCGCAGCCGCGCCACGATCTCGCCGTCGGGGTCCAGCGTTTCGGTCGAGGTCATCGCGCCGTGATTGGCGATGTACACCCCGTCCACCGGGCCGGCCTCGGCCAGCATCGCCTCGATGCGCTCCAGACAGCCGGCGATGAACGGCCATTCCGCCGGCCCCCAGGGCGGGTTGTTGGCGAACAGCAGCGGAACAGGCTCCCAGGGGCCGGTCACGTCCATCGCCTGGACGAAGGCCGCCATCTCGGCCGGCATGGCCGAAACCGGGGCGCGCGCTTCGGTGAGGATGTCCTCGCCCTCGCGATAATAGTGGCGGCGGAAATCCGCCTCCGTCGCCGGCGGCGCGAAGGCGTTGCTTTCCAGCATGATGCCCAGCAGGGCGATGCGCGGTGCGCTCACGAACGGTCTCCCCTGTCGGCCGCGCGGCAGTTCTTCATGGGGCGGTCGCCTCGCCGGAGGCCGGCGCGGCGCGCCTCCGGCCCAGGCCTTTCACATCCTGCCCGACGGCCAGCAGCGCCGGCACCACGAACAGCACCAGCAGGGTGGCCGAGGCCAGCCCCGCCACGATGGTGAGCGCGACCGGGATCAGGAACTGCGCCTGCAGGCTGGTCTCGAAGCAGATCGGCAAGAGGCCGCCGATGGTGGTCAGCGATGTCAGGATAACGGCGCGCAGCCGGTCGCACACCCCGTCGCGGATCGCCTCGAGCGGGGCCTTGCCGGCCCGTTCATGGTCGCCGATGGTGACGATCAGGATGATCGAGTTGTTGATGACGATTCCAGACAGCCCGATCATGCCGATCATCGACAGGATGGTGAGATCGAAGCCGGTGAGGAAGTGGCCCCAGGCGACGCCGATGAAGCCGAGCGGCACGGCCGACAGCACCGCCAGCGGGCGCAGATAGCTGGCGAAGATCCAGGCCAGCACCAGAAACATGCCGGCGAGCGCGATGGCGGCCCCGACGCCCATATCGGCGAACGTGTCCTGCTGCTCTTCCGCCTTGCCGGCGAAGCGGAAGGTCAGCCCCGCCTCCGCAGCGATTTCCGTCATGCCGTCGCGCTCCAGCGCGGCCAGCACGACATTGTTGGTGGTGACGTTCTCATCCACTTCGGCGGTCACCGCGACCTCGCGCCGGCCCCGCTCGCGGCGGATCACATCGAAGCTCTCGGTCTCGGCGACCGACACGACCGCCCCCAGCGGCACCTCGGCGCCGTTCGGGGCGAACAAATAGAGCGAGCGGATGCCCGACGGCTCATGCTTGCGGCGCACGCGAATCCGGACTTCCTCGTCCTCCCTGGCGAAGCGCAGGGCGATCTCGCCTTCCAGCGCCTCGCGCAACTGGCGGCCCACGCGGTCGAGATCGAAGCCGAGCGCCTGGCCGGCCGGGGTCACCCGAAGCTGCATTTCCCGCCGGCCGCGGGCCAGGTCGTCGCCGACGGCGCTCACTCCGGGATAGGAGGCGAGCAGCGCCTTGACCCGCTCCGCCGCCGTCTTCAGCACCTCCAGGTCGTCTCCGGCGAGGCGCACATCGATCTCGCGGCCGGGCGGGCCGCCCTGCGGGGCGTAGATGGTCAGCGCGTCGGCGCCGACGATGGGGCCGATCGACTCCCGCCAGCGCTGCATGAAGGCGTCGGTGCGCACCTCGCGCTCGTCCGACGGAATCAGCTCGACCACGACCGAGCCGATGGTGTCGCCGGTGCGGCGGAAGCCGCCGCCGCCCGCCATTCTCTGTCTGCCGCCGATCGCGATGGCGGTTCGCACCAGTTCGGGACGGCCGAAGGAACGTGCGGTCTCGCGGGCCGCGCGCTCGATCCGGAACAGGCCCTCGCGCGTGTCCTCGCGGTTGGCGCTCGGCGTCATGGTGAGATGCGCGAAGACCGTGTTGGGCTCGATCGACGGGAAGAAGGTGAAGCCGATGCGCCCGCTCGCAACGATGCCGACGCTGATCAGAAAGAGGCCGATGGCCGTTGCCAGAACCAGATAGCGCCGGTCGAGCGCGACGTCGATGGCGCGCCGGAACCGCCCTTCGCGAAAGTTGCGAAACCCGTCGTCGAAGCGCCGGCGGAAGCGCGAGAGGCGCCCGCCGGCGGTCGAGGCGGTTGCGGAAAGCGCGTGGCGCAGATGGCCCGGCAGCACCAGGAAGCATTCGACCAGGCTGGCGGCGATCGCCAGACACACGATGACCGGAATCTCGCGAATGATCTGCCCGATGATGCCGCCGATCACCGCCAGCGGCAGAAAGGCCGCGATGGTCGTCAGGCTGGAGCTGAACACCGGTCCGGCCATGCGCCGGGCGCCCTGCATGGCGGCCTCGACTGCGCTGTCGCCGCGCCGGCGGCGCATCTCGGCATATTCGGAGACCACGATGGCGTCATCCACGATGATGCCGATCACCAGGATCAGCCCGAACAGCAGGATCATGTTAATCGAATGGCCGAGCCCCCAGGCGATGGCGATCGCGGCGAACATGGCGGCCGGGATGCCGACGGCGACCCAGATGGCGGTGCGCGCGTTCAGAAATACGAACAGCACGACCAGCACGATGGCGAGCCCGCCGGCGCCGTTCCGGACCAGCAGGTCGATGCGTTCTTCGATCAGCTCCGCGGTTCTCTCATAGCGCTCGACGGCGATGCCGGGCGGCAGGGTCGGCAGGAAATCGGCGAGGAAGCGCTCCACCGTGGCGGCGGTGTCCAGCGCGTCCGCCGTGGTGGCCCTTTTGATGACCAGCTCCACTGCCGGGCGGCCGCGCGTGTGGACGCGCACGCCGTGCTCGTCCCAGGATTCGCGGACATCGGCGATCTGTCCGAGCGCGAGGCGCCGGCCGTCGGGGAAGGCCCGGATCTCGATCGCCTCGATCTCCTCCGCCGTTCGGGCCAGACCCAGCGAGCGCACCCGCGCCACGGCGTCGCCGCCGGTGTCGCCGCCGGGCACGTCGCGCGAGGCCGCCGCGATGCGCCGCGAGATTTCCGTCACCGGCAGGTCGAGCGCCAGCAGGTCGCGCTGATCGACCTCGACCAGAATCTCCTCGTCGCGCGCGCCGACCAGATCGACCGCATCCACCCCGGCCGCGATCAGCCCGTCGCGCAGCCGTTTCGCCCAGGCCTTGAGCGTGCGCTCCGGCAGGTCGCCGGAGAGCACCAGGCGGGCCAGATTGTCGTAGCGCACCGCGCGCCGGATCCAGGGCGCCTCGCTGCCCTCCGGCAGGGTGGCGACCCGCGCGACGGCCGCATCCACATCCGCCAGCGCCGCCTGCATGTCCGCGCCGGCCTCGAAATGGACCTGGATGACGCCGGAGCCTTCGCGCGACTGCGAGAGCACCTTGTCCACCCCGTCGAGAAAGCGCACCTCCGGCTCGACGGCGCGGACGATGGTGTTGTCCACATCCTCCGCGCCGGCGCCGGGCCAGGCGATCGAGATGACGATGATGTCGATGCCGAAATCCGGAAAGAACTGCTTGTTCATGCGCGAGAGCGCCAGCAGTCCGATCACGAGCATCGCCGCCATCAGCAGATTGGCGGCGGTGCGGTGCCGGGCGAACAGCGCGATCACGGGACCTCGACTTTCAGGCCGGCCGCGATTTCGGGAAAGCGCGTGAGCACGATGCGCTCGCCCTCGGCCAGCGGCCCCCGCAGCAGCAGGCTGGCCTCCTCCCGCGCCAGCACGGCGACCTGCACCGCCTCGATGCGCTCGTCGGGGCCGATGCGATAGACGGTGTCGCCGTCGAAGAGCGCCGAGGCGGGCAGGCGCGCGACGCCCGCAAGCTCCGCGCCCTCCAGCGCCACCTCCACGAAGGCGCCGGCGCGCAGCAGGCCGAGGTCTTCCGGCGAGCCGGTCAGGCGGGCGAAGGCTGTGACGCCGCCGCTGGCCGCGTCGATTTCGCCCTCGAGCCGGACGATCCGGGCGGGCAGGCGCCGCCGCGCCTCGCCCATGCGCCAGACGGCGAGCAGTTCCCGCCCGATGACATCGCCGCTCGCCGCGAGCTGCCCGAATTCGTCATTGGGAATGAGCAGCCGGATTTCCAGGCGCGAGGCATCGACCAGCCGCGCCACCCGCTCGCCGACACCGACCCGCTTGCCGACCTCGGCGTCGAGATCGACCAGCCAGCCGCCGAACGGGCTGACGAGCCGGGTTTCGGCCAGGTCGCGCTCGGCCAGCTCCAGCGCCACCTCGGCGCGCCGGATCGTGGCCTGTTGCCGGTCGATGCGGGCGGTCAGGCGCTCCACATCGTTCCGCCGCTGGCTCGCCGCCTGCTCCTGGCGGCTGAGCGTGAGTTCGGCGTCGTCGAGAGCGCGCTGCGACACCGTCCCGCGCCCGTGCAACTGCCGTCGGCGTTCCGCCTCCTGGCGCAGCAGCGCCAGCTGGCGCAGGTCCTGCTCCAGCCGGGCGCGCGCGCCGGCGAGGTCGGCCTCCACCTCGCGCAGCGCCGCCTGCGCCTCGGCCAGGTCGGCGGCGCGCAGGGCGCGGGCCGCCTCGAAATCGAACGGGTCGATGGAGACGACCGCATCGCCCTCGGCGACGAAGCCGCCCTCGTGGAAGTCCGGCCCGACCGCCGCGATCCGCCCGGCGACCAGCGGGCGCAAATCGACCGCGCGCCCGGCGACCACCTGGCCGAACAGCGGCAGCCGGGGACGGGTAGTCTCGATCGTCACCGCCGCCGCCTCGACCGCCCAGACCCGCTCTTCCGGCGGCGTCGCGACGATGACCTCGCGCGTCGAAAGCAGGCCGGCGAAGATTGCAACGGCGGCCGCCAGCACCAGCAGCGGCAGCAGCGAGCGCCGCAGGCGCCGCGCGCGCGACGGCGCCGGCAGCGCCGTCCGGTCCCCGAGGACCGCAGGCGCTCGCGCGTTATCCGTGTCGCGCGGTGTCATGGCGCTGCAGCATAGCCCGATTTCGGCTTCCGGGGCGAGCCGGCCGGCCGCGTGCGGGGGTGGTGTCGGACTTCACGGCGGCGGCGTCTCCTTCGTCGGGGCCGGTGCGCCCCTCTATCGGGGCCGCGTGTAACGCCGCGATGTCGCCGCCGCCATCGTTCGGTAACGGATTGTTGCGGTTCGCCGCTCCGTTACGCTGCGTTGCAAACCGGATCCCGGCGCTCAGTGCAGCTGTTGCGGAAGCCGCTCCACCGCATCGGAGATGAGCGCGTCGGCGCGGGGCTTGTCGAGATGGCGCTCGATCAGCGTCCGGGCCGCAGCCGCCGAGAGCGCCACCGCATGGGCGCGGACCTGGGCCAGCGCTTCCTGCTCCGCCTGGGCGATCTTGTCGAGCGCCTGCTGCTCGCGCCGCTTCAGCGCCTGGTCGAGCGCCGCTTCGGCCTCTGCCGAGACGCGTTCGGCCTCCTCGCGGGCGCGGGCGAGAATCTGCTCGGCTTCCTCTTCCGCGCCGCGCTGCTTGCGCTTGTAGTCGGCGAGCAGCGTCTGCGCTTCCTCGCGGAGCGCGGCGGCCTCGTCGAGCGAGGCCTTGATCTTCGCCGCGCGCGCATCGAGCGCCGTGGTGGCGCCGCGCCAGATGGCGCGCGCGACGGCCGCGACGAAGATGACGAAGCCGACGGCGGTCCAGAAGGTAGGGTCGCTCCAGTCCATCACCCGGCTCCCCGTCCGGCGTCCGAAGCGGCCCGCACGGCCTCGTCCGCATCGACCTCGACGCCGATCAGCCGGGCGGTCATCGCCTGGGCGACATCGCCGGCGGCGGTCTCGATGCCGGCAAGCGCGGCCTCGCGCGCCTCGGCGATGCGCGCCTCGGCCGCGGCGGCGTCCTCCGCCAGCCGCTTGCCCAGCGCCTCCTGCCGCTCGGCCGCCATGGCCGCGGCCGCCTCCTGGCTGTCGCGCAGCAGCTGGCGAGCCCTGGCGCGCGCATCGGCCTGCGCCTGCTCATAGTCGCGCAGCACGCTCGCGGCCTGGTCGCGCAACGCCTGCGCCGCCGCCAGATCGTCGTCGATGCGCTCCTGGCGCGTCTGCAGAATGCTCTGCACGCGCGGCAGCGCGACCTTGAGCATGACGCCGAGCAGCACGGCGAAGATCACCGCCAGCCAGAAGATCTGGCTGGCATAGGTGGAGATCTGCTCCAGTTGCGGCATGGCAGGGCGCGCCGGCCGGCGTCAGCCGAACAGGATGACCAGGGCGACGACGAGCGCGAACAGCGCGATCGCCTCGACCAGGGCGAAGCCCAGCATGGTCATCGGAAACACATCGCCCCGGGCCGACGGGTTGCGCCCGACCGCCTGGATGAAGGAGGCGAAGATGTTGCCGATGCCGATGCCGGCGCCGATGACGCCGATCACGGCAAGACCCGCGCCGATGAACTTGGCGGCCTCGATTTCCATGGGGACAGTCCTTTCTTCGCGGACGCGGAGCGCGCGTCCTAGTGGAGGTGGAGCGCGTCGTTGATGTAGAGGCAGGTGAGGATCGCGAACACATAGGCCTGGAGGAAGGCGATGACGATCTCCAGCCCGGTGAGCGCGGAAACGAAGGCGAGCGGCAGGATGCCGGCGACGCCCAGCGCCGGCACGAAGCCGGCGAAGACCTTGAGCAGCGTGTGTCCGGCCAGCATGTTGGCGAACAGGCGCACCGAAAGGCTGATCGGCCGCGAGAGATAGGAGATGATCTCGATCGGGATCAGCAGCGGCCACATCAGCACCGAGACGCCCGGCGGCACGAAGAAGGTGAAGAAGCGCACGCCATGCTTGACGAAGCCCAGCACGGTGACGCCGACGAACACCACCGCCGCCATCGCGAAGGTGACCGCGATATGGCTGGTGAAGGTGAAGCTGTAGGGGATCATGCCGGCGAGATTGCCGAACAGGATGAACATGAACAGCGTGAAGATCAGCGGAAAATATCTCCGCCCCTCGCTGCCCACCGTGTCCCGCACCATGCCGGCGATGAACTCGTAGGAAAGCTCGGCGATGGATTGCAGGCGTCCCGGCACCAGGGCGCGCTTGCGCGTGCCGCCCAGCATGACGGCCATCACGCCGCCGGCGGCGATCGCCATCCAGACGGTGGAGTTGGTGATGTCCAGCTGGACGCCGCCGACAGGAATGTCGATCAGTTCCTTGATGCGGAACTGTTCCAGCGGACCGTGCGCGTCTCCCGCCAACGGGTTTCCCCTCTAGCCTTTCCGTCCGTCTCCGGAACCCCGCCCCCGGCGCCAGCCGGGCGCGGCGTCCATGCCGCTCATATACCGGTAGACGTTCATCACCCCGGCCGCCGCCCCGAGCACGAAGAAGACCACCATCAGCCAGGGCGCGGTGTCGAGCCACCGGTCCAGGCCCCATCCGATCGCCGCGCCCACGCCGAGCGCCGCCACCAGCTCGACCCCGATCCGCATCGCCGCGCCCAGCCCCTCCTTCGGGGCCGCCTCGGGCGCTTCGCCCTCGCGGCGGCGGCGGGCGTCGGCCAGTCTGCCGGAGATGTCGTGAAGGGGGTCGTCGTTGTTGTCTTTGCTCATCGTGCCAGAACGGGCGGACCGACGCGCGACTCGCCCCGAAAGCCGGCGCAAGCTAACGGCGGGCGCGACGGACTGTCAACCCGCCGGCCATACTCCCAAACCCTTGATACACAACATCTTTCGGCGGCTTGCGGGCCAATGCGACAGTATGTATCGCCGCCGCTCAGCCGCCGAACAGGAAGCTGCCGATGACCCGGTTCGGCGCCAGGGTGAACAGCCCGGCCGCCGCCAGACCGGCGAAACCGCCGATCATGGCGAATTTGTGCGTGCGGACCCGGCCGCGGCGGATCGCCAGAATGGCGACCGCCAGCGACACGAGCGTCACGACCGAGAGAAGATGTATCGGGCTGAAGCTCCCGCCCATCAGCTCGCGGATCCAGAAGGAGCCGATGGCGACCGCCAGCATCAGCACGGCCCAGACGCGCCCCATCGCCTTGTGCCGCGCCGTGCCCTTGGGCAGCGCCAGCACCGCCGCGCCGAGGCCGAGCGCCATGAGCGCGACCGCGATGTGGATCGTTATCGCCATGGGGCGCGCGCGCGGCCCGTCAGCCGCCGGAGACCATGCCGTCGGCGATGCGCTCGGCCATCATGATGGTCGGGATATTGGTGTTGGCGCAGGGCACGGAGGGCATGATCGAAGCATCGACCACGCGCAAGCCCGCCAGGCCGCGCACCCGGCCCTGCTCGTCGGTCACCGCCATGGGGTCGTCGTCCGCGCCCATGCGGTTGGTGCAGGAGGCGTGCCAGACGCCGACCGCCGTGGCGCGCACGAAGCCCTCCAGCGCCTCGTCGTCGGCCATCAGGTCGCGCAGCTTGACGCCGCCGGTGATCAGCATGTCGATCAGCTTGCCGCGCGCGCCGCCGGCGGCGTCCAGCAGGCCGCCGACCAGCTTCGCGGTCAGCTCGTTGCGCTTCGTCACCCGGCCGATGGCGCGCGTCTTCTCGCTGTAGGAGGTCGGGAAGGCGTAGCCGGCGACGCCCGCGACCGCGGGATGCAGATTGATCGTCGCCGCGCGCAGGAAGGCGTCCTTCAGCCGGTCGAGGTCGCGCCGGTCGGAGAGCAGGTTGAACTCCACCTCCGGCTCCTTGCGCCAGTCCTTCGAGGCGAGGCGCACCTCGCCCTGCGAGTAGGATTTGTTGACGAACACCAGCAGCGAGCCGAGCCGCTCGCCGATGGCGTGCCAGCCGGATTTCGACACCTGCACGATGAACATGTCGCCCGCCGGCGTATCGTGCAGGCCGGAGGAGTAGCGCGCGCCGACATGGATGTGGCGGGCGTCCTTGTTGGTCATGCGCGAATCGTCCGGCAGCCAGGCGGAGCAGGCGACCGAGGGATGGTCCATCAGATTCTGCCCCACGCCCGGCAGATTGTGGCGCACCTCGACGCCCATTTCCGCCAGATGGCCGGCGGGGCCGACTCCGGCGCGCAGCAGATGGGCGGGCGAGTGCACCGCGCCGCTGCACAGGATCACCTCATTGGCGGAGAAGGTCTCCGAGCGGCCATGCCGTTCGGCCCGCACGCCGGTCGCGCGCAGCCCGTCGAAGAGGATTTCGGTCACCTGAGTCTCGGAGCGGATCTCCAGATTGTCGCGCGCGCGCGTCACCGGATCGAGATAGCCGATCGCGGCCGAGACCCGGCGATCGTAGGCGTTGGAGATCGTGACCGGGAAATGGCCGTCCTCGAAGGGGCCGTTCTGGTCGATGAGATAGGGGTAGCCGAGGTCGGTCATCGCGTCCGCGACGGCGCGGGCGTAGGGCGTCCATTCCTGCTGGAAGACGCGCCGGATGGGGATGCGCCCCTCGCCGCCATGCAGCGCGCCCGCGAAATCCATGTCGCGTTCGAGCTTGCGGAAGTAGGGCAGGCAGGCCTCCCAGCTCCAGCCGCGCGCGCCCTGGCGGCCCCAGTCGTCATAGTCGTTGGGCGAGCCGCGATTGGCCATCTGGCCGTTGATCGACGACCCGCCGCCCATGATGCGCGCCTGCTCGTAATTGCGCAGCTCGGGCTTCTGGCTCTCGGGCAGGTTCTTGTTCACCGGCTGGAGGCGCACCCGGAGCCGGTTCCAGGTGTAGTCCGGGTTGAAATAGGCCGTGCCCGGATAGCTGGAATGCACATCCGGCGGGATCGCGCCATGCGGCGTGTCCATGCCCGCCTCCAGCAACAGCACCTTGTGGGCGCTCCGGGCCGAAAGCCGGTTCGCCATGACCGAGCCGGCCGAGCCGCCGCCGACGATGATGGTGTCATACTGCATCGCATCCCTCCCTCGCGCTATTGTTCTACGCCGGAGCGAAAATGGGAAGGCGCGCCCATGACCGAACTGCGATTGAGCCATGTGGGGCTGGCGGTGCGCGGCGTCGAGGAGACGGCGCGGGCGGCATGAGTCAGCCGGCCCGACACCCCGCTTGCGTCAGGCGTCTATGGTGGCGATCCGCACTTCGTCGTGAAGCTGCATCTGTCGAAGCCATGCTCGGGAACGCAATGCTGCATGCAGACTGCGTAGCCCTGCTCCCCCGGCAATCCGCACTTCGTCGTGAAGCTGCACCTGTCGAAGCCATGCTCGGGAATGCAATGCTCCATACAGGCCGCGTAACCCCGCTCGTCCGGCAATCCGCATTTCGTCGCGAAGCTGCATCTGTCGAAGCCATTTTCAGGAACGCAATACTGCATGCAGACTGCGTAGCCCTGCCCGGTTGCTCGCGCGGACTGGCTCGCCAGTGTGAGCCATCCGAGCGCCAGAAGTATCCCGACCGATGCCACAGTCAAGCTTCGAGCGATCCGGCTTCCTTGCCTGTATTCCGTCATGTCGTACTCCGCTCCTTGAGTTGGTATATACAACGATCGCTTCTTCCGCAGGTGTTATGGCGATCGCCTATTTTACCGGAGGAATTGGTTGAAGATACGAATTGTCCGTGTCTTCATCCTCGTATGTTTTCGGTGTGGCGCCAAGACGTTTCTCGGCATCATCCAAATTCTTGTTAACCGCTTCCAGGCCCGATTGCGTCTCTTTCTCCGCTTTCTTGTGAGCTTCTTCTGCTCGTTCATCGGATTTGCCCGGATCGACCGAATAGCTGGGGAGGGCTCGCGGTCGATCGTCATCGCACTCATGCGACCGTTTTCCGGACGAATCCTTGTCGACATCGCCTTTAGGGTCGTCGCGTTGCTTCCCGCTGCGTCGTTCTGCGTCGTCGCAACCCGCCTGTCCGGCTGACGCCGTGTTCGCATTATCCTTCTTGTCGGCCGAGGGCCTTCCCGGTCCCGTCTTGCCTTCGTCGCCTGTCACGGTCGAGCCGCCACTGTGCTTTCCATCCTGATCTGCCTTTGTTTTCTGATCCCCGGTCGAGTTCCGAGAGCCGTCCCTACCTCCTCCCGGCTTTCCTCGCTGCGGAGCGGAAGGCTCACCCGACCCGACCCTGAGCTTGAGATCGATCCCGATCCCTGGCCCAGACGGGCCAGACCCATCGCCTTTCCAAGTCGATGACGGCGCTGGCGGGCGAGGCTTGCGTCCATCCAAAATGATATTGAACTGGAAGTCGCCTTCCTTCCTGGCGCCGGTCTCGCCATGTGCGGTCCAACCTGTCATCAGCACCGTGACGATTACTCCGAGCGTTAGCAAGTTTGCATGTTGTGTCATGCTTCACCTCCCCTGTCCATCAAATAACATCAAGACAGCCATCAACTAACAACTCCGGTCGACCTGATTTAATCTCTTATATGTCTTGAAGTTCTCATACGCATTGATTCCGGATCGTTTAACATTCTTTCCGTTAATAAATCCCACTTGCACTTGAATCCAATCGCATCGATACCAATCTTTAACGAATAACTGCCAATCACTACTTTTACTTCCACCGCCACCTCTTCTGGCCATAGAAATCCGCAGATCGTCATTCCCTCTTGTTGTACACTCAGTCGAGAATCCACCGATAAATGCGACCTTATCTGTCCGACGTGTGGTAGTCCGAAACTTTGTTTCGTAAGCATCACCTTTGTGAAGGGTGTACAGACAGATTTCCAGACTGATAGACTGTTTCAAGTCGCGATTCAGATTATCCAAAATCGAGCCAACTTCTTTCAATACACCTGACTGCCTTCGAGTTCTCCGGCTAAGTCTATTTGTCAATTTTGTCAACTTATTCACATCCGCATCTACAGCGTCCACTCGTGCAACAATCGACGTGACACGCTGCGACTGCTCCGCAATCTGGCGAGTGATTTGCCCTTCTACCTCGCGCCAGTCAGCTGCAGGCATGGCGTTAGTGTAGCTCGCCGCGGTCAGCGCATGAAATCTCTTTACCTCCCGAGCGCCTTTGACCTTGATCTCAATTTCTCTCGACTGCGCCCAAGCACGCTTTAGGCTAGCGGTGGTGTGTACGTCAACGGATTTTGGTACATATTTGGTGCCCTCAAATTCGCCATACACTCCCTGCTTCCGAAGCGATTCGGCATAAATCCGTTTGGCTTCTGCGCCTGCTTCGGCGCTTCGTTCTGTGAAGCTGGCGCTTACTTCAGCTGAGAATGGACCATAACCACCTTTTACGCCGCCAGCCTTGCTTTGAGCTTCGCTCTCGCTAACCGATTTCGTCCATGCATCTTGCAGTTGATTACGATCGACCGTGTTTTTGATCTCCTTTATTTTTGTAATCACATCGGCTTTGAAGTCATTAATGTCCAACGTCACCAGTTTATTCAGCTCCTCCCAACCATTGATCAACCCTTGCTTGGTCATGGAGCCGGCAAGTTCCATTAAAGTATTGATCATCTCCTGAGTATTAGATGCCGAAGCACAGCGAGCTTCTATTACCTGAGAGTCAACCATCTTTTGCGCGACATTAACAGCTTGTTTTCGCGTCACTACAGCCGTTTTCCCTGAGCCGACAAGATCTTTGTAAAGATCGATGCCTTCTACGGAAGTGTGGTTGATGGTCCCTTCGCAGACATGATCGTAAATACCATCGAATGTATAATATAGGGTCAACTGCTCAGACGGCGGAGATCCGTCTTCTCCTTGATGTAACTGCGCTATGGAGCGACGAACATGTTGAAGGTCATCAAATGGAAAATAGGCGTGCACTTCGCCGGTTTCAAGTAGGCTGGAATGGAGAATTTGAGATTTCAATCTCTTTGTGACGCTTCTCGGCTTGCCGAATTCCAGCCATATTCGAGTTGGCTGAAGAGGTGTTATATGATAGGCATTTGTTCCTTCTTCGAGGTTAAAGCTCTCATCTCGCTGCTTTGCCGCAATAATCGCTTGCGTTCTGAATTCACGTTCTACATATTCATTTGGAGTCAGCCATCGAATATATAAGGTTAGTAGTTTGTCTTCTTCATCGATGTTATAGCGAATGTTGCCATTGACGTCGGCAACCAGAAACGCGAATGGTTGATAGAAAATATAAGCGTCTTTATCTGTGAAATCGTGACCTTCTTGTAAATATCTGGCAAGATAAATTTCTCTTTCATTATCTCTTTGGGTGGAACGATGTTTTAACGTGAAATGTCCATCATTGGTGGCCTTAGGCCTGGCAGCTGTTGCGGTATCCGGGTTGTTGCGTTGGGCGAGGGAGATGGCGGGAAGTGTCACGAGACAACAGATAGCAATTTGGACCAAGATAAGTTTCGGCCAAGTTGCGGACAATAGCATAGAAGGCATTGAGGGTCTCCCTGTTGGGTACTGTAGGGTAGAGGCAAGACATTGGGTGGAGGTAGAGGTCATTGTCAAATGCTATCTGATATAATCCTTACAAGATTGTAAGGTTCAGCAGGACAACCGACGCGAGGGAAGTGTCATGACCGAACTGCGATTGAGCCATGTGGGGCTGGCGGTGCGCGGCGTCGGGGAGACGGCGCGGGCGTTCGAGGAGGCGTTCGGCCTCGCGCGGCGGGACATCGGAGGCGCGCCTTTTCTGGGCATAGGCGAGGCGGCGCTGGCGCTGTTCGAGGCGGGCGATCCGGCGCTCGACGGCGACGGCCGGGCGGGCGTGAACCATGTCGCGCTGGCTGTGGCGGAGGGCGGCGCGCCCTTCGGCGTGGAGTGCCGGGGGCTCGCCGGCGCCACCGAATGGCGGACGGACCCGGCGGAAACGGCCGGGGTGGCGCTCCGCTTCACCGCGCCGCTCGACCTGCCGGCGTCCGATTCGCCCCATGTCTCCAGTCTCGACCATATCGGCGTCGCCAGCCGCGACACCGCCGAAGGCAAGGCCGTCTTCGTCGAACGGCTGGGCCTGCCGCTGGAGAGCGAGCAGACCGACATGGAAACCGCCGTGGCGGTCGAGAGCTTCACCTCCGACCGCTATGGCGTCGTCGTCCACACGCGCCCTCCGGCCATCGTGGGCGCGCTGCGCGTGGCCTTCGTCACCGTCGGCGACTGCGAGCTCGAATTCCTCGCCGATTTCGATCCCGGCCTCGACGCCCGCATCGAGCGCGGCCTCCCCGGCGACACCCGCCAGGACCGCAGCGCCATCGCCCGCTATGTCGCCCGGCGCGGCCCCGGCCTGCACCACCTCGCCTTCCGCACGCCCGACATCGACGCGAATCTGGCCCGCCTGGCGGACGCCGGCATGCGCCTGATCGACCGCCGGGGCCGCCCCGGCTCGCGCCGCTCGCGCATCGCCTTCCTCCATCCCTCCGCCCTCGGCGGCGTGCTGGCCCACTTCGTGGAGCGCTGACCCTGGCGCGGCCGTCAAGGGCGGCTGCGCGCCAGCCAGGCCGTTATGTCCGCCGGCACGGGCGCGGTCGCCGTCACCGGCGGGCGGGCCTCATGGAGGGGCAGGGCGATGGCGCGGGCGTGCAGCAGGGTGCGCGGCGCGGGCGGGCCGCCATAGCGGCGGTCGCCCGGCAGCGGGCAGCCGATATGGGCGAGATGGGCGCGGATCTGATGCGTGCGGCCGGTCAGCGGTCGGCATTCGAGCCGGATCGCGCCGTCCGCGCGGCGCTCCAGCACGCGGTAGCGCGTGGCGGCGGGCTTGCCGGCGGGATCGACGCGCATGGCCCAGCCGTCGGCGCGGCTGCTGGTCTTGAGCAGCGGCGCCTCGATCAGGCCGCTGTCCCCGGGCGGCGCGTCCAGGACCCAGGCCCAGTAGATCTTCTCCACCCGCCCGGCGGCGAAGAGGCGCCCGAGCCGGCGCAGCGCTTTCGGATGGCGGCCGAGCGCCAGGCAACCGCTGGTCTCCCGGTCGAGCCGGTGCGCCAGCGCCGGCGGCCGCCGCCAGCCGAAGCAGAGGCTCGCAAACCCGTCCTCCAGCGAAAGCCCGCCGCCCGGCCCGGCATGAACCGGCAGTCCGGCCGGCTTGTCGATCACCAGCACCAGCCCGTCGCGATAAAGCACCCGCCCGGAAAGGTCCATGTTCAGACCGGAATGCGCCGAATGTCCGCGTGTGGCGTCGCCTTCTCAGCGCTGTTGCAGAAGATCGGCATCACTGGCCATCGCGAATCCGGTTCAGGGTCAGGCGATCAGGTCCGTCCGAGCGGAAGAAGGCTGGGATGATCGCCACCGACATGATGGCGCTGTAAGCGCCCTTGGAAAAGAGTATTGATGAAGCGCCGCTTCGCCGGACGACCGGGGGAAGCAGCTTCGCCCGGAAAGCCGCCCGCCCGACAGGTGTGGTTGCCGACTTGCCCGGATGCGCCCGTGCGGGGCAGAGTCTTTTGCGGGAGCCGGGAGCCGGGAGCCGGGAGCGCGGGAGGGGCGGCGATGCGGTTGCGACTGAGACAGATTTGCCTTGTGGCGCGCGAGCTGGAGCCGGTGGTGGGCGCGCTCAGGCGGGTCTTCGGGCTGGAGGTCTGCCATGTCGATGACGCGGTGGCGGCCTATGGGCTGGAGAACGCGCTGCTGCCGGTCGGGGACCAGTTTCTGGAAGTGGTGGCCCCGACGCGGGAGGGGACCGCCGCCGGGCGCTATCTCGACCGGCGCGGCGGCGATGGCGGCTATATGGTCATCACGCAATGCGCCGACCTGGAGGCGCGCGAGCACCGCATGGAGGCGCTCGGCGTGCGCGTCGCCAACCGCCTGGAGCATGGCGATTTCCGGGGCATGCAGCTGCATCCGAAGGACACCGGCGGGGCCTTCTTCGAGATCGACCGGCAGCGGGGCGGCGAGACCGGAGACGGCCCCTGGCATCCCGCCGGGCCGGACTGGAAGCCTTGGCGGCGCACCGGCGTCGTCTCGGCCATCGCCGCCGCCGAACTCCAGAGCCCCGATCCCGAGCGGCTGGCCGCGCGCTGGAGCGAGATCGCCGACATCCCGCTGGCGCGGGGCGCGGACGGCGCGCCGGCGCTGCCGCTCGACAATGCCGAATTGCGTTTCGTCCCCGAGGCGGACGGGCGCGGCGAAGGCCTGGCAAGCCTCGATCTCAAGGCCACGAACGCCGAAGCCGCCCGCGCCAACGCCAAGGCGGCCGGCCTGCCCACGCGCAACGGCCGCATCGCGCTCGGCGGCATGCGCTTCCGGCTGGTCTGAATGGTGCCGCGATACCCTACCCTCAAGAGGAGCCTCACTTGAAGTTCATTCCTCCATGGGCGATACAATGGGGGGAGGGCCAAAAACTTCTTCCGGTTTAAAACGGGAATGGCGAATCGGGAATTCGGATAAATCGATTTCCATGTCCTCCGTGAGTGGGCATTTTTTTAATTCAAATGAATCTTCGGATTGCCTCATCCTATAATATTTCACAGGTCTTTCTCTGTCCTTCAACATCTCTCTGATGATGAACATTACTTCACGAGGACACCGTAGTCCAAAGATAATTTCTTCTAACTCCAAAGTTGAATTGTGACTTCCTCTTTGCCCGATCAACCGCCATTCTTCCTCATAACACCATTCCTTGGCTTTTGTTAAGATAGCAACTTCCCTTACTTCGCGTTTGGCATTTTCGTCTCCATCAAGCATCCGTAGAATTTGACTTGTAAAGATATGCCTAATGTTTCGATAATTGACTTTATGGATATGCTCTTTTGTATCTTCACGCATTGAATAACCTACGCAAATTCCTTTATGTTCGTCGCCATAATGGGACCACATTAATGGACATGATTCCCTTTCGGAAAGCGAAACAATACCGAAATCGTATTGACTTAAAACTTCTACACAAATGCGATTTTTAAGCTCTGATGTCTTGATTTCATCCTCATCTTCATATTCATTTTGATTCCAAATATATTCATCGTATGAACGATTATTTATATCCTCTATTATATCATCAGCTTCCCTACGGATAATTTCTTCTATACGATCTGGTATAATGGAATTTTGCACTTCGAGAGTTTGAGCAGCAGAATACAATTGATCCTTAACTCTTTCGCGTATATATTTCCTAAGAATTGTCTCACATTGATCATTCTTCGAATCAATTTCGACCACAGGGCTGCAATCCAAGGGATCATTGAATGAGTTCGGGTTTGCAAAAAACAATTGGTCATTCAAGATCATGGATAACGTCCGGTTGTCCACTCGACGATATTTGTACAGGCGCTTCGGGATATTCTCTTGGTCGGCCATGGACATATCCGATGGGTGTATTGTGACGGCGGCGCTGCGATGGTGCGAGACAGGAAAGTATGCCGGTGTAGATGTCAAGGCACAACCGGATTGAGACCGAGAGGTGGGAAGGCGGCGGAGGGCCGCGCGGACGCGTTGTCGAAGCGACGAGCGGGGGAGGGGCGGCCCGATGGCAATCCCTCGACCGGGGTGGGGCGGTTGACGCGGGCGTTGCGGGGGCTGTGAGGCGGGGCGGCGGGTTCGCTATACTGCGGGCAACCGAGGAGGGAGCACGCGCTCATGGACTTTCAGCACCTGATCTATGAGGTCGCCGACGAGATCGCGACGATTACGCTCAACCGCCCCGAGGCGCGCAATGCGCTCTCCATCCCGATGCGCGGCGAGCTCGACGCCGTGCTGGCGGAGCTGAAGCGCGAGGCCGGCGGCAGCGTCAAGGCGGTCATCCTGACCGGGGCCGGGCGGGCGTTCTGCGCCGGCGGCGATGTGAAGGCCATGCAGTCGCGCAGCGCGTCGGCAGAGGCCGGGCGGCGGCGGATGCGCGAGGCCCACAACCGGCTCTACGATCTGATGAATCTCGAACTGCCGGTGATCGCGGCGGTCAACGGGGCGGCCGCCGGGGCCGGCTGCAATCTGGCGCTCGCCGCCGACTTCATCCTCGCCACGCCGCGTTCGATCTTCATGCAGGCCTTCGGGCGCATCGGCCTGGTGCCGGACTGGTCCGGCTTCTTCCTGCTGCCGCGCATCGTCGGCCTGCAGCGGGCCAAGGAGCTGGTCTTCAGCGCGCGCAAGCTCTCCGCCGCCGAGGCGAAAGAGTATGGCATCGTGCATGAGATCCACGAGGAAGCGGCGCTGATGGACGCCGCCCGCGCGCTCGCCGGGCGTTTCGTCAACGCCTCGACCACCGCCATCGGCCTCTCCAAGACGATCCTGAACCAGTCCTTCAATCTGGACCACCGGGCCATGCTGGAGATGGAGGCCTTCGCGCAGGCCGTCGCGTCCGGCTCCGACTATCACCGCGCGGCGGTCGCCCGCTTCGTGGACAAGCAGCCGGCGCTGTTCGACTGGGAAGCCATGGACCGCGCCCAGGCGCCTCGGGCTGCGGCGGAGTAGGCGAAGCGGGGGAGGCGGCTACTCGGCCGCTTCCCTGAAGGCCGCGCCCTCGTCATAGACCGTGTCATATTCCCGGTCCATGGTGATCGGCATCTCATACATCTCGATCTGCGGCGGGTGGTGGTATTTCGCGGTCATATAGGCGGTCCACTCCGCATTGTAGGCGCGCTCGGCCGCCGCGCGCGATTCCCAGAGATAGACGCCGCCGCCGAGACCGTCGCGGTAGAGCACGTTCTTGCGGATCAGCCCCTCGGTTCCCATGTATCGCGGGATCGAGTCCCGGAACATCTGCACGGCCGTCTCCCGGTCCGTCCCTTCCGGCAATCCGTAGGTGACGATCGCGATCATCCTGGTCATGGCCCGTCTCCTGTCGTTTGCGCCCCCAGCATAGCATTCCCCATGTTCCGGGGCTATCGGCTGGGCGGCGCTTGGTGCAGGATGGCCCGGCAATTCCGCAGGAGAGGGGAGTTCTCCCGATGGCGTTCTACGAGCTTCGCCGCTACACGGTCCGGCCCGGCAAGATGGAGGAGTGGATCGCGTTCATGGAGGGGACGATCATCCCCTTCCAGGTCGCCAAGGGCATGGTCATCACCGGCAGCTATCGTGGCGAGGAAGACGACTCGGTCTATTTCTGGACCCGCCGCTTCGAGAGCGAGGAGAGCCGCGAGGCGCTCTACGCCGCCGTCTATCAGAGCGACTTCTGGAAGAACGAGGTCGCGCCGAAGGTCGTGGACCTGATCGACCGCGACCTGATCCAGGTCACCCGGGTGACGCCGACGCCGCGCTCGGTCGCGCAATAGCGCGCCGGCTCTCGGCGCCCGTCAGGCGGCGTCGCGGGCCTCGAACAGCGGGCGGGCGGTCTTGGCGTAGGTGTGCTTGGCGACGATCCGCCCGTCGCGCACATGCAGCAGGTCGAGGCCGCGCCAGGCGCTGCTGCGCTCGGGCGTGGTGAGCACGCAGGACCAGGAGATCATCGCCTTGCCCGTTTCGGGGTCGAGGAACAGGTCCTCCTCCTCGAAGCGCACCCGCCCGAACTTGCCGGCGAACATCGGCTCGAAGGCGGCGCGGATCGCGGCCTTGCCCTCATGCCGCGCGCCATGGAATTCGTCATAGACGGCGTCCTCGGCGAACCGGGCCATCACCCCGTCGAGATCGTCGCGGTTGAAGGCTTCGGTGAAGTCGAGCGTAATCCGCTCCAGCTCGTCGCGAGTCATGTCGGTTCCTCCAGGGTTCGATCGCGCCACTATAGCGCTTCCGCCGGCGCGCCAGGTCAGTGGACGGAAGCAGGCTCACACGGGAAAGGGTCGCCGGCCGTACCGCTCGGCTTCCAGTTCGTCGACAAGCTGGTTGAGCCGATCCCCGTCGATGCCCGGCTTGAACTCGAACGCATGAGGCTCCACCCGGTAGGGAGCCGGTTCGCTCCGCATCCCGAGACCGAGGCGCAGCGCATCGTTGACGACAGCTTTCATGCTGCTGTCGGTGCGTCGGATTTCGCGGCGAAGAAGCCGGGCGACATCCGCATCGAGGGTAAGAGTGGTGCGCATGGCTTTGAATCGTGATGTTGCGCCACACTATCACGGTGCCTTCGCCGGCGTGAAGGGTTTGCGTTGGCCGGCGGCTTCCATCAGCGGCAGCACCTCCTCGATCCACTGCCGGCACTCGCCCAGATAATCCACCCAGGAGAGCAGCAGCCCGTCCACGCCCATGGCCGAGAGCCGCTCCAGCTCCGCCACGATGTCCTCCGGCGCGCCGACCAGCGGCCAGCCGCCATGGCCGGCCTTGAAATGGAAGCGGAAGGCGTCCATCACCGCCGGCTCCAGCGTCTCGGATTGCAGGCCGAAAATCTCCAGCATGTTGGCGACCGCCACATCGTCGCCGCGCTCGACGACATAGTGGCGCAGATAGTCTTCGGCCTCGCGCCGGGTCGGCCGGCAGACGACATAGCCGTGAATCCAGCATTGCGAGGACCGGCCGAGATCGGCCGCCATGGTCTTCAGCCGCGCGATCTGGGCGCGGTCGCTGGCCTCGTCCTTCTGGCGCAGCATGACGAAGTTCATGTCCGCTTGCGCGGCGGAAAAGGCCTGGCCCGCAGGCGAACTGCCGGCGTTCATGATCGGCGGGCGCGGGCGTTGCAGCGGCTTCGGCTCGCTCCACAGCGCCCGGCCCCGGAAGAAGCGCCCCGCATGGTCGAAAGGCTCGGTCTCGCGCCAGAGGCGCTTGACCAGCTCCAGCCACTCCCCGGCATAGGCGTAGCGCTCGTCATGGGCGCGCATCTCCAGGCCGAACATGTCGAACTCGTTGCGGAACCAGCCGGCGACCAGGTTGAGCGCGAAGCGCCCGCCGGAGATATGGTCCACGGTCGCGGCCATCTTGGCCGCCGCCACCGGGTGGAGCAGCGGCGCGTGCACGGTGGCGAACACCGTCGTGTGCGAGGTGGCGCCCGCAATGCCGGCCGCCCAGGTCAGGCTCTCGAAGGTCCGGTTATTGAAATCGGTCGGGCCGCCATAGCCCTTCCAGCGCCCGACCGGCAGCAGCGCCTCGAAGCCGGCCCGGTCGGCTATGACGGCGAGCGCGCGATTGTCCTCCCAGGTCATCGGCCAGGCCCCGTCGGCGGTGGTGACGGTGGAGCCGTGCGAGCAGTTGAAGGCCATGACGCCGAGCTTGATGCGGTTGGCGCCGAACAGCGGGCTCGCCGGCGCGCCGCTCATGGCGCTGTCGCGCTTGCGCCCGAGTCGAGCAGCGCCCGGATCTCTTCCTCCTCCAGCCCGGCCTCGCGCAGCACCTCCGCGCTGTGCTCGCCCGCGCGCGGCGCCTGGCGGCGGATCGCGCCCGGCGTCTTCGAGAAGGCCACCGGCGGGCGCATCTGCACCACGCCGCCCTCCGAGGGATGCTCGAAGGTCTGGAAGAAGTCCACGGCCCGGAGATGCGGGTCGTCGAACAGCGTTTCGGGCGAGTGCATCGGCATGGAGGGAATGTCGGCGTCCTCCAGCAGGGCCAGCCAGTCCGCCGTGCTGCGCTCGCGCATGAACTCCGCCAGCGCCCGATAGAGCGCGTCGATATTCCGCGACCGCCCGGCCATGCTGGCGAAGCGCGGGTCTTCGGCGAGTTCCGGCCGCCCGGCGATCTCGAAAAAGCGCCGCCAGTGCCGGTCGTTGTAGGGCAGCACGCAAAGATGGCCGTCGGCGGTCTCATGCGGGCGCCGCCAGGGGGTCAGCAGGCGCGCATAGCCGGCGGGGCCGAGCGGCGGCTCGAAGCTGCGCCCCTGCATGTGCTCGCTCATCACGAAGGAGGCGAAACATTCGAACATGCCGCAATGGATTTCCTGGCCCTCGCCGGTCGCCGCCCGGTGGTAGAGCGCCATCAGCACGGCGAACAGCGCGAACAGGCCGCTGGTCTTGTCGGCCAGCACGGAGGGCGCATAGCGCGGCGCGCCGCCCGTCTGCGCGCCCTCCAGCCAGGCGAGGCCGGAGACGCCCTGGATCAGGTCGTCATAGGCCGGCTTGTCGGCATAGGGGCCGTCCTTGCCGAAGCCGACGGCGCTGCAATAGACGATGTCCGGGCGGTGCGCCGCGATGGCCTCATAGGCGATGCCCAGGCGGGCGGCGGGTTTGGGGCGCATATTGTGGATGAAGACATCGGCCGTCCGCGCGAGACGATAGAGCGCGTCGCGCCCGGCGTCGCGTTTCAGGTCCAGCACCAGGCTGCGCTTGTTGCGCGCCTTGGTGAGGATACCGGCCGCCATGCCCGGATTGCGCGTCGGCCCGACCTGGCGGCTGATGTCGCCGCCGGGCGGCTCGATCTTCACCACATCGGCGCCGTAATCGCCCATGAGCTGCGTGCAATAGGGGCCATACATCACCGTGGTGAGGTCCAGCACGCGCAAGCCGGCGAGCGGTCCGGGCATTCCTCGTCCTCCCTTGCCTGCGGCCATTCTGGCGCGTCGGCAGGGAGCGGGGAAGGGCGGGGCTGCCGTTCAGTCCGTCCGGCCCGTCTGGCCGCGATGGCGCAGCAGATGGTCGGCCAGCACCAGCGCCATCATCGCCTCGCCGACAGGCACGGCGCGAATGCCGACGCAGGGGTCGTGCCGGCCGGTGGTGGAGACCTCCACCGGCTCGCCGGCCACCGTCACGCTCTGGCGCGGGATGCGAATGGAGCTGGTCGGCTTGACCGCGAAGCGCGCCACCAGCGGCTGGCCGGTGGAGATGCCGCCCAGCACGCCGCCGCTATGGTTGGCGAGAAAGGCGACGCCGCCCTCGCCATCGGCGGCCATCTCGTCATGGGCGTCCTCGCCGCGCATCGCGGCCGCGGCGAAGCCGTCGCCGATCTCGACGCCCTTCACGGCGTTGATGCTCATCAGCGCGGCCGCAAGGTCGCTGTCGAGCTTGCCATAGACGGGCTCGCCGAGGCCGGGCGGCGCGCCCTCGGCAATGACCTCGATCACCGCGCCCACCGAGGAGCCGGCCTTGCGCACCTCGTCCAGATAGCCCTCCCACTCGGCCGCCGCCTCGGCGTCGGGGCAGAAGAACGGGTTTTCGGAGACCTGCGCCCAGTCCCAGCGGTCGCGCTCGATGCGCCGTTCGCCGATCTGCACCAGCGCGCCGCGTATCGTGACGTCCGGCCCCAGCACCTTGCGGGCGACGCCCCCGGCCGCCACCCGCATGGCGGTCTCGCGGGCCGAGGAGCGCCCGCCGCCCCGATAGTCGCGAATGCCGTATTTCTTCCAGTAGGTGTAGTCCGCATGGCCGGGACGGAAGCGGTCGGCGATCTGCGAGTAATCCTTCGAGCGCTGATCGACATTCTCGATGACGATCCCGATCGGCGTTCCCGTGGTCACGCCGTCGAAGACGCCGGACAGGATGCGCGCGCGGTCCGGCTCGCGACGCTGCGTGGTGAAGCGCGACTGGCCCGGCCGGCGCCGGTCCAGCCAGACCTGCAGGTCGTCCTCCGCAAGCGCGATCCCGGGCGGGCAGCCATCCACCACGCAGCCGATCGCCGGCCCGTGGCTCTCGCCCCAGCTGGTGAAGCGAAACGCCTGCCCGAAGCCGTTGGAGGCCATCAGCCCCGTTGCGGCCGGAAGCCCGTCAGCAGGGCCGCGATGTCCGGCGCGCGCTGCGGGTTCACCATGCCGACGGTGTGATAGCCGCAATCGACATGATGCACCTCGCCGGTCACGCCGGCGCTCATCGGGCTCAGCAGATAGAGCGCCGACTGGCCGATCTGCTCCAGGCTGACATTGGCCTGCAGCGGCGCATTCAGCTCGTTCCATTTCAGGATGAAGCGGAAATCCCCGATGCCCGAGGCCGCAAGCGTCTTGACCGGGCCGGCGGAGAGCGCGTTGACGCGGATGCCGTCGGCGCCGAAATCGGCCGCCAGATAGCGCACGCTCGCCTCCAGCGCCGCCTTGGCCACGCCCATGACGTTGTAATGCGGCATGACCTGCTCGGCGCCGTAATAGGTGAGCGTCAGCATCGCCCCTCCCGGCTCCATCATGGCCGCCGACCGGCGCGCCAGATCCGTGAAGGAAAAGCAGGAGATATCGAGCGTGTCGCGGAAGTTCTCGCGCGTGGTGTCGGCGTAGCGGCCCTTGAGCTGGTCCTTGTCGGAAAAGGCGATAGCGTGCACGACGAAATCGAGCCGGCCCCACTCGGCCCGCAGCCTCTCGAACAGCGCATCCATGCTGGCGCCGTCGCCTACATCGGCCTGGAGCACCAGCGCCGCGTCCAGCGACTCGGCCAGCGGGCGGACGCGCTTTTCCAGCGGCGGCGCCTGATAGGTGATGGCGAGTTCCGCGCCGCTCAAGGCCAGCGTCTGCGCGATGCCCCAGGCGATCGAGCGGTCGTTGGCCAAGCCCATCACCAGGCCCCGCTTGCCGGCCATCCCGGCCGATGTCTGGCTCATTCCGGTCTCCGCGGCGGTCCGGCGGCGCTCAGTTCTCGCTGGCGGTGGCGACCAGCCGCCAGTTGGGATCGGGCGAGCGGGTGTCGCGCGCGAAGGTCCAAAGGTCGGTGATCTCCTCGATGGCGTTGGTGGCGCCGGAGAGCGTCTGCCCCTCGGCGTCGCGCAGCACGCCCACCTGCTCGGAGACGAACTTCACCGTGACCCAGGCTTCGTGGCCGTCGAGACCGGCATCGACCAGTTCGGCCTGCTTGATGCCGATCAGGGTCGATTCGAGCACATGGCCCTTGGCCTCGCGGTCGGCGATGGTGCTCTCGAAATTGCCGAACACCTCGTCGCTGGTCAGCGGGCCGAGCGTGTCGCGGTCGCCGCCGGCGAAGGCGTTGACGATCATCTCGAAGGCCGCCCTGGCCCCGCCGACGAAGCCGTCGGGATCGAAGCCCGGATCGGCGCTGCGGATGCGCCGCACGCCCTGTCCGAGCGGCGTGTCGTCGGCTTCGTCGTCCGGATGGTCCTTGTTCCGGTCGGGAAGCGAGATCACATTGTCGTTGGAGTTGGGGTCGCTGGCCGACTGCGGCTCCGCCTGCGGCGGCTGCTGGTGATGCCCCTGCCGGCGGCCCAGAACGCTGCGCAACCGGAAGACGAGGAACGCCGCCACCATGGCGAAGAAGAGCAGGTCGAAAAACGGGATACCGCCGTCCATGGCGCTCACACCCGGCCCGGAGCGGCCGGTTCCTTGCTGTTGCAGCCCCAGACATAAGCCGAACCGGAGCAAAGGGCAAGCATGGCGTTCGCACTCCCTCTGGCGCTGATCGGCGTTCCGCTGATCGAGATCGCCGTTTTCATCCGGGTCGGCGACTGGATCGGCCTCTGGCCGACGCTGGCCGTGGTGGTGTTGACCGCCTTTGCCGGCGCGGCGCTCATCCGCGCCCAGGGGCTGGGGCTGGCGATGCAGGCCCGGCGGCGCATCGCCGAGGGCGGCGCGCCGCTGCCGGAACTGTTCGGCGGCCTCTGCCTGCTGGTCGCCGGCGCCTTTCTGCTGACGCCGGGCTTCGTGACCGACGCCGCCGGCTTCCTGCTGCTGTTTCCGCCGTTTCGCAACTGGCTCGCCGCGCGGGCGCTGCGGCGCTGGGGGCCGCCGGCTGGCGCGGGGCCGGGCGAACCGCGTATCATCGAGGGCGATTATCGCGACGATACGCCGGAGGGGATGCGGTGATCCTGCTGCGCCACGGACAGACGCTCTGGAACCTGCAATTCGGGCAGACCCGCATCGATCCGGGCCTGCCCGATCCGGGGCTGACGCGGGAGGGCCGCCGCCAGGCGGAGGCGGCGGCCGACGCGCTCGCCGGGCGCCATATCGCGCTGCTGATGGTCAGCCCCTATCGGCGCACGCTGGAGACGGCGATCGTCGTCGCCGGCCGGCTGGCGGCGCCGATCGCCATCGAGCCGCTGGTGCGCGAGCGCGCGGGCTTCTCCTGCGATGTCGGCACGCGCGCCGGCATGCTGGCCGCCGCCTGGCCCGGCCTCGACTTCTCCGCGCTCGACGAGCAGTGGTGGTGCGAGCTCGGCGAGAGCGACGCCGAGGTCGCCGCCCGCGCCCGCGCCTTCCACGCCGCAACCGCCGAGCGGCCCGACCGCGAGCGCATCTGCGTCGTGACTCACTGGGGCGTCATCCGCGCGCTCACCGGCGAAACGGTCGAGAACGGCGCGATTCGCAAGCTCGACCCGGCCGCCCCGCTTCCCTCACCGACGGGGCCGGGCTAGGTTTGTCTTCATGTTGTCGAGGTTGCATCTGCGCAATTTCAAGAGCTGGCGCGAGGCGGAGCTCGACTTCCGCCCGATCACCGGGCTGTTCGGGGAGAACTCTTCCGGCAAGTCCAGCCTCGCCCAGTTTCTGCTGCTGCTGAAGCAGACGCGGGAGTCCTCCGACCGCGCCGCCGCCCTCGATCTCAACGGCCGCTTCATCGACCTCGGCGTCGCGGCCGATGTCATTCATGCGCATGACGAGAGCCTGCCCCTCGAATTCGAACTCGATTTCAAGCTCGACTCGGCGCTCAAGATTGCCGATCCGGCTTCGCACAAGAGAGCGACGATCGTCGAATCGAATCGATTTGGCATTCATGCGGAAGCGGTAATCGGTTCCGGAAAATTTCAGGGGTCTGGGCTTGAATACAGAGTTGGGTCCGATTATTTCACATTAAGGAAATCTGATTCCGACATTAGAAAGTTTGACCTAATCGCTAAAACCACGGGATACGAATTTTCCTTCATTCGCAATCCAGGTCGCGTGTGGGGATTGTCAGGTCCCGTAAAGACTTATCGATTCCCCGATGCTGCTCGAACTTACTTTCAAAATAGCAGCTTCCTGTCCGATCTGGAAGCGACATTCGAGGGATGCCTGGACAAGATATTCTATCTGGGTCCGTTGCGCAATCATCCACAACGAGATTACTTGTGGGCGCGATCAAGACCGGATGATGTGGGGACCAGAGGAGAGCGCACTGTTGATGCTATCATTGCACTAGCATCGGCTAGGCAAACGCAAAATCTGAGGCGAGGTGGTCGTAGGCAGCCGGTGTCATCGATCATTGCCCATTGGTTGCGTGAGCTGTCGCTGATCGATGATTTCATTATTGTTGAAATTGCGCCCGGATCGAATCGTTGGCAGGTGAAGATCAGGACACGGGCGGGCGGGTCGGAGGTCATGCTGACCGATGTCGGCTTCGGCGTGTCGCAAGTCTTGCCGGTCATCACGATATTGCATTATGTCCCGGAAGGTTCGACCGTACTGATCGAACAGCCTGAGATTCACCTGCATCCCCTGGCGCAGGCCTGTCTGGCCGATGTCATCATCCATGCGGCGCTGCATCGCAAGGTTCAGGTCGTCTTCGAGAGCCACTCGGAACATTTGCTGATGCGCTTGCAGAGACGCATTGCCGAGGAACGGCTCAGGAGCGACGATGTCGCGCTGTATTTCTGCCATGCGCGTCGCTCCACCTCCACAATCGAACCTCTCCGGGTAGATCTGCTCGGCAATATCGAGAACTGGCCGAAGGGGTTCATGGGGGACGCCTTCGGCGAGACTGCGGCGGCCGAACTGGCCCGTATCGAACGCATGCAGCAACCCGACCGGTGAAGCGTTATGCGATCGACACCAACGTTCCGGTAGTGGCGAACGGCCGGGACGAGGGCGACCGTCCGGTTTCGCCGGCCTGTCGCGCGGCGACGATCCGCTTTCTTCAACGCATCGTTGCTGGCAAGGCGAAGGTGGCGATGGATCTGGAGGGCGAGGTTCAGAAGGAATATCGGACCTATTTGAACCCGAGCGGCGAGCCCGGTGTCGGTGATCGGTTCTATTTGCAGGTTCTGCAAAATGCGAGTCTCTGCGAGCGGGTGTCGCTCGCCAGGCGGTCCGACGACAGCTACGCCGATCTGCCTCGGGCGGTCAGCGACTCCGGCTTCGATCCATCGGACTGGAAGTTTGCGGCCCTCGCGCTCTGCGCCGGCGCGGAGGTCGCCAACGCCACCGACAGCGACTGGCTGGAACATCGCGCGTTGCTGGCCGCCAACGGTGTCGCCGTCGAGTTCCTGTGCGGCTGCGACGCCGGCGAATGGTTCCACCGGCCGGCCGGCCATGCTAGAGGTGGGGCAGGCGGCGGAAGGCGGGGGCGATGAACGCGAACGGTGCGGATGGGGCGGCCGAGGCGGGCGATGGGCCGACCCGGGTCACGATCGGGGCCCAATATGTCAAGGACCTCTCCTTCGAGAGTCCGAACGCGCCGAAGAGCCTCGGCAATGTGGAGACGCGCCCCGAGATCGGCCTCGACCTGAATGTCGAGGCGCGCCCGCTGCAGGAGCGCGTCTATGAGGTGGTGCTGCATCTGAGCGTGCGGGCGGGCAACGACGAGAACACGCTTTTCGTCGTCGAGCTCGCCTATGGCGCGGTCGCCTCGCTGCCCGAGCTGCCGGACGAGGTGCGCAGCCGCATCGTCGGCTCGGAGGTGCCGAGGCTGATGTTCCCCTTCGCGCGGGCCGTCGTCGCCAACGCCGTGCGCGACGGCGGCTTCCCGCCCTTCCTGATCGATCCCATCGATTTCGACGCGCTCTATCTGCGCGCGGCCGGCGCGGCGCAAGCGGAGGCGAACGCATGACAACGGCTCTCGACCTGGCGGCCCGCATCGCGGCCGGCGAGCTCTCGGCGAGCGAGGCGCTGGAGGCGGCCATCGCCCGCACCGAGGCGGCGAACGAGCGACTCAACGCCGTCACCCGCCCGCTGCATGACGAGGCGCGCGCCGAGGTGGCGGCCGGCCTGCCGGACGGCCCCTTCACCGGCGTGCCGTTCCCGCTGAAGGACCTCTCGATCTTTTACGGCGGCGTGCCTACCTCGGCCGGCAGCCGCACCCAGGTGGACGCGCCGGCGGCGCGCGACAGCGAGCTGATGCGCCGCTACCGGGCCGCCGGCCTGGTGGCCTATTGCAAGACCAACACGCCGGAATTCGGCTCGCTCGGCACCACCGAGCCGCTGCTGTTCGGCCCCTGCCGCAATCCCTGGAGCCTGGAGCACAGCTGCGGCGGCTCGAGCGGCGGCTCGGCGGCGCTGGTGGCCGCGCGGGCCGCGCCCATCGCGCACGCCACCGACGGCGCCGGCTCGATCCGCATCCCGGCCTCCTGCTGCGGCATTTTCGGCCTGAAACCGACCCGGGCGCGCATCACCATGGGGCCGGACGCCGGCGAGGCGCCGGGCGGCATTTCCAACGAGCACGCCGTCTCCATCTCGGTCGCCGACAATGCCGCCCTGCTGGACGCGACGCTCGGCGGGATGCCGGGCGATCCTTACGCCTGTCCGCCGCCCGAGCGGCCCTTCGCGGAAGAGGTCGGGGCCGACCCCGGACGGCTGCGCATCGCGCTCACCGACCGCTCGATCACCGGCACGCCGCTCGATCCGGACTGCGTGGCGGCGGTGCGCGAGACGGCGAAGCTGCTGGAGGCGCTCGGCCATCATGTCGAGGAGGCCGCCCCGCCGCTGGATGTCGAGACCTTCCGCCTGTTCTACATGCGCTTCTGGCCGATGACCGTCGCCCGGCAGGAGCGGCGCATGTCGCGCGCGGCGGGCCGGCCGATCGACCGCGCGCTGTTCGAGCCGTTCAACCGCTATCTGCTGGAGATCACCGACGATATCCGGGCCGCCGACTATGTGGCCGATCTCGCCTGGTTCCACGGGATGAGCCGCGACTTCGCCGCCTTCATGGAGCGTTACGACCTCTGGCTGACGCCGACCCTCGGCCATCCGCCGCCCCTGCTCGGGCATTTCGACAGCCGCGAGCATGGCGGGCCGGAGGTCATGGAGCGCTTCATGCGCTATCTGCCGTTCACGCCCTTCGCCAACATGACCGGCCAGCCCTCGGCCACGCTGCCGCTCTGGTGGAACGCCGACGGCCTGCCGGTCGGCAGCCTGCTGACCGGGCGCTATGGCGACGAGGCGACCCTGTTCCGCGTCTCCGCCCAGCTGGAGGAGGCGCGCCCCTGGGCGGGCAAGATCCCGCCGGTTCATGTCTGACGCCGAGTCGCAGAGCGGGCGGACGACCGCCGGCCGCCAGAGGCTCGGGTCCGAGCTCTGGGCGTGGTTCTGGAGCGGACCGGCCGCCATGCTGCTGCTGACCGCGGCCGTCGGCCTCGGATTCGGCTATCTCTACGCCGGCATGATGAGCGGAGAGATCGCGCATTTCCCGATGATCTGCGGCGCGCTCGGGCTCGAATAGGCCGCTCAGGCGGCAGCCAGGAAGGCCAGCAATTCCTCCAGCAGCGCTTCCGGCGCTTCTTCCGGGATGAAGTGCCCGCAGTCGAGCGCCCGGCCGCGCACATCGGCGGCGCGCCCTCGCCAGACCTTCAGCATGTCGAGCCTCGCCCCGGTCTGCCAGCCCGGCCGGTTGGGCATGTTGCCGGCCCAGAGCGCCAGGACCGGGCAGGCGAGCCGCTGTCCCCGGTCGGCGGCGTCATGCTCCAGGTCCAGCGCGACGGCGCGATAGTCGGCGCACATCGCCCGCACCGTCTCCGGGTCCGAGAAGCAGCGCAGATATTCGCGGTAGGCGGCGTCCTCGAAGGCGCCCGGCGTCGCGCCCCACTGCTCCAGGAAGAAGTCGAGAAACAGCTTGGGGTGGCTCGAAAAGACCGTCTCCGGCAAGGGTGCGGGCTGGCGCATCAGATTCCAGTGAAACCAGGAAAAGGCGAGCGAAGCGTCCATGTTCTCGAAGGCTTCGAGCGACGGCGCGACATCGAGGCTGGTGAAGCTCAGCACGCGGTCCGGATGGTCGAGCGCGAGCCGCAGGCCCACCCGCACGCCCCGGTCATGCCCGACCAGGTGGAAGGCGTCGAAGCCGAGCGCTTGCATCGCCGCGACCTGATCCCCGGCCGAGGCGCGCTTGCAATAGACGCTGTGGTCGTGCGGCGCGGAGGCGGGCTTGCCGCTGTCGCCATAGCCGCGCAGGTCGGGGCAGACGACGGTGTAGCGTTCCGCCAGGCGCGGGGCGACCTTGCGCCATTCGACATGGCTCTGCGGATAGCCGTGCAGCATCAGCAGCGGCGGTCCCGCGCCGCCATGCACGGCGTTGATGACGCACTCGCCCGTGTCGATCCGCGATCGCCGGAACCCCTCGAACATGGGCGCGCCTCCTCTGCTTTCCGCAGGATTCGGTCCGGCGCCTCACACGTCCAGATCGCCCGCGAAGACGGCGTTTTCCTGGATGAAGGCGAGGCGGTGGCGCGGGTTGCGGCCCATCAGCCGCTCGACCAGCTCCAGCGAGCGGTCCGGCTCCAGCTCGACGCGCAGCAGGCTGCGCCGCTCCGGGTCCATGGTGGTCTCGCGCAGTTGGCCGGGCGGCATCTCGCCCAGTCCCTTGAAGCGCGAGACATCCACCTTGCGCCGGCCCTTGAACAGCGACTCCATCAGCTCGATCCGGTGATCGTCGTCGCGGGCGTAGGCGGTGACGCCGCCCGAGGTCAGGCGATAGAGCGGCGGGCGCGCCAGATAGAGGCGGCCGTTCTCGATCAGGCTCGGCATCTCGCGCAGGAAATAGGTCATCAGCAGCGAGGCGATATGAGCGCCATCGACATCGGCGTCGGTCATGATGATGACGCGCTCATAGCGCAGCTCGTCGTCGCGATAGTCGTTGCCGGCCCCGCAGCCGAGCGCCAGCTTGAGGTCCGCGATCTCGCGATTGGCGCGCTGGCGGTCGTCGGTGGCGCTCGCGACATTCAGGATCTTGCCGCGCAGGGGCAGGATCGCCTGCGTGTCGCGCTGGCGGGCCTGCTTGGCCGAGCCGCCGGCGGAATCGCCCTCCACCAGGAAGATCTCGGTGCCGTCGCGCTCGCGCCGGGAGCAGTCGGTCAGCTTGCCGGGCAGGCGGGCGCGCCGCGCGCCGTTGGTCTTGCGCTTGCGGTCGCGCTCCTCGCGCCGGCGGCGGCGCTCCTCGGCGCGCTCCACCGCGAAGGCGGCGATCGCCTCCGCCGCGCCGGTGTCCGCCGCCAGCCAGTGGTCGAGGCGGTCCTTGATGGTGAGCTCCACCAGCCGCTGGGTTTCCGGACTCTCCAGCTTCTCCTTGGTCTGGCCCTGGAACTGCGGATTGCGGATGAAGACCGAGAGCGCCACGCCCGCGCCGCCCATGGCGTCCTCGCCGGTGATCTGCGCCGCCTTGCGATTGCCGACATGCTCGCCATGGGCGCGCAGGCTGCGCACCAGCGCCTGGCGGAGGCCAACCTCATGGCTGCCGCCGAGCGGCGTCGGAATGGTGTTGCAATAGGTGTGGGCGAAGCCCTCGCCGTCGGCGAGCCAGGCGAGCGCCCATTCGACGCGCCCGGCGCCCTCCGGGAACTCCGCCTCGCCGCAGAACGCGCGGTCGGCGATGCGCTCGCGCTCGCCGGTGGCGAGGTCGAGAAAGTCCTGCAGGCCGCCCGGAAAGTGCAGTTCGGCCTCGGCGGGGATCGCGCCGCCTTCCGCGAGCCATGCGGGGTCGCAGCGCCAGTGGATGCGCACGCCGCCGAACAGGCTGGCCTTGGAGCGCGCCATGCGGAACAGCCGCTCCGGGCGGAAGCGCGCGCCGGCGCCGAAAATTTCCGGGTCCGGCCGGAAGCGCACCAGCGTGCCGCGCCGGTTGCGCGCCGCGCCGACCCGCTCCAGCGCCGTCGCCGGCTCGCCCTGGCGGTAGCTCTGGCGCCAGAGAACGCGGTCGCGGGCGACCTCGACCACCAGCTCGGCCGCGAGCGCATTGACCACCGAGACGCCGACTCCATGCAGCCCGCCGGCGGTCATGTAGGCGGCGCTGTCGAACTTGGCGCCGGAATGCAGGGTGGTGAAGATCACTTCCAGCGCCGACTGCCCCTCGAAGCGCGGATGCGGCTCCACCGGAATGCCGCGACCGTTGTCGCGCACCTCGACCCAGCCCTCGCCGTCCAGGCCGAAGTCGATGCGGTCGGCGTGGCCGGCCACGGCCTCGTCCATGGCGTTGTCGAGCAGTTCGGCGGCGAGATGGTGCAGGCCCGATTCGTCGGTCGAGCCGATATACATGCCCGGACGCCGCCGCACCGGCTCCAGCCCCTCCAGCACTTCGACATGCTCGGCGGTGTAGCCGTTCTGCGAGCCGTTCGGCGCGGGTTCGTGCTGGAAGAGACTGGCCATCGGCGCCTCGGGGGCAAAAGGGGAACCGGAGCCTGCCTACCCCCGATTCGGGCCGGCGTTCAACAGGCCGCATCCGGCAAATTGACGCCGGGGGCGCGGGCATGGGCGGCGAAGCGCACCGCCTCCTCGGCCGCGCGCACGATCGCGCGGGCCTTGTCCCAGCTTTCCTGATATTCCGCCTCCGGGTCGCTGTCGGCGACGACGCCGACGCCGGCCTGCACATACAGCACCTCGTCCTTCACCAGCGCGGTGCGCAGCGCAATGCAGGTGTCCATGGAGCCGTCGGCGGCGAAATAGCCGATACAGCCGGCGTAGATGCCGCGTTTTTCCGGCTCCAGCTCGTCGATGATCTCCATCGCCCGCACCTTCGGCGCGCCCGAGACCGTGCCGGCCGGGAAGCCGGCGACCAGCGCGCCCACGGCGTCGTAGCGCGGGTCCAGGTCGCCCTGCACCTCGGAGCCGATATGCATGACATGCGAGTAATATTCGATCTCGAACTGCTCGGTGACCTCGACGCTGCCGATGCGGCTCACCCGGCCGACATCGTTGCGGGCGAGGTCCAGCAGCATCAGATGCTCGGCGATCTCCTTGGGGTCGCTCAGCAGTTCGGCGGCGAGCCGGCGGTCCTCGGCGGCGTCCCGGCCCCGCCGGCGCGTGCCCGCCAGCGGCCGGATGGTCACGCGGTCGTCGCGCACCCGCACCAGAATCTCCGGGCTGGAGCCGACGATGGCGAAAGCGCCGAAATCCAGGTGAAACAGGAATGGCGAGGGGTTCAGCCGCCTGAGCGCCCGGTAGAGCGCAAAGGGCGGCAGGGAGAAGTCGATGGCGAAGCGCTGCGCCGGCACGATCTGGAAGGCGTCGCCGGCATGGACATAGTCGCGCGCGGTCTCGACGACCTCGAAGAAGCGCTCGCGGGTCATGTTGGAGCGCGGCGCGGCTTGCGCCAGCGCCTCCGGCGCGCTCTCGCGGCGGTCGATGGCGGCGCCCTCCAGGTCGGCCAGCGCCTCCGCCAGGCGCTCGTTGGCGCGCAGCCGGGCGGTCTCGGCCGAGACCTCCTCCTCCGGCCAAACCGGCGTCACCAGGGTGATGCGGTCCTCGATCAGGTCGAACACCGCCATCACGGTCGGGCGCAAGAACAGGCCGTCGGGAATGCCGATGGGGTCCGGCGGCTCGTCGGGCAGATGCTCCATCAGCCGCACCATGTCGTAGCCCATATAGCCGACCAGCGCGGCCGCCATCGGCGGCAGGCCGTCCGGCAGGTCGTCGATGCGGCACTCCGCGATCAGCTCGCGCAGCGAATCGAGCGCGCCCTTGCCGCACGGCCGGAAGCTCTCCGGATCGTCGAGCGCGCGCCGGTTGATCTCGGCCCGGTCGCCCCGGCAACGCCAGACGATATCCGGGTCGCGGCCGATGAAGGAGAAGCGGCCGCGCACCGCGCCGCCTTCCACCGACTCCAGCAGGAAGCAGTGCGTGCGCCCCGCCGACAGCTTGAGCATGGCCGAGACCGGCGTTTCGAGATCGGCCACCAGCGTGGTCCAGACCAGCTGCGCGCGGCCGGAGCGGTATCGGGCCTCGAAGGCGGAGAAGTCGGCGGGCTCGATCATGGGGCCTGTCCGGCGCTTGGGGTCAGTTGTACTGGGTCAGCAAATCGCGGTTGACGGTGACGCCGAACCGGTCCTCCAGCGCCTGGTGATATTGGCGGACCACATCCACCGCCATGCCGGCCGAGAGCTCCTCCCGGATACCCTCGATGGCCTCTTCGTCATGGGCCGGCGGCTCGATGGTATCGACGACGGCGACGGCGTAGCTCCCCTGCGCCTCCGCCACCACCACCTCGCCCTTGTCGGCGGCGAAGACGCTCGCCACCGCCTCGCCCGCCAGGCCCGCCTCGCGGTCGGACTCGGTGCGCATAATCGCCTTCGAGGTCCGCAGGGCGAGGTCGCCGGCGACGGCCGAGGGCGCGCGTCCCTCGCGCAGCTCGCGGGCCAGCGCTTCGGCGCGCGCCTTCGCCGCCTCGTCGATGCGGTCGGCTCGCCAGGCTTCGGCGAGGTCGTCCCTTGCGTCCTCGAAGGAGCGCAGCGCCACCGGCGTCTCGCCCTCGACGCGCAGCACGAAATGGCCGCCGTCTTCGAGGTCGAGCACCAGGCTGTCTTCACCGACCGGGGTGGAGAAGGCCGTGCGCAGGAACGCGCGGCCGGCGGGCAGCCCGTCGGGCTGTTCGCCCTTGCGGTCGAGGCCGGACGCATCGACCGCCGGGAGCTCCAGAAGGGTGAGATCGAGCGCGCCGGCGGCCTCCTCGAAGCTGGCCCCGCCGCCAAGCTGGTCGTCCAGGTCGGTCGCGACCTCGGCCAGCAGTTCGATGGCGCGCTCGCGGGCGATCTCGCGCCGGAGCCCTTCCTCCAGGTCCTCGAAGGGCGTCACCGATCCGGGTTCGATGGCGTCCACCGTGAGCACATGCCAGCCGAGGACGGTGTTGACGGGTTCTTCGACCGGGCCGGGCGCCTCAAGCCCGAAGGCGGCGTCGGCCAGCGAGGGCTCCGGCAGCTGGTCTCGCGAGACGGAGCCGAGATCGCTCACCGTCACGCCCAGCTCCCCGGCCGCGGCGGCGAAATCGGCGCCCGTGCGCAGCCGCGCCGCCGCGTCCCTCGCCTGCGTCTCGTCGTCGAACAGCATCTGGCGGACGGTGCGGACTTCCGGGATGGTGAAATCCTCGATGCGCGCATCGTAGATTTCGCGCACTTCCAGCGGGTCGGTCTCGACCCGGTCGAGCCACTGGTCGGGGTCCAGCACGATCGCGGTCACGGCGCGATAGGCGGGCGCCATGAAGGCGTCCTTGTTGGCCTCCAGATAGTCCCGCAGCGCCGCCTCGCCCGGCTCTTCGGCGATCTCCGCGTCCTTCGGCACCCGGATCACCGTTGCGACGCGCTTCTCGTTGCGATGGCGGAACAGCGCCTCCGCCATGGCGCGCGGCGCGGCGGCGTTGCGCTCGACCGACCGGTCGATCTGCCGGCGCTGTATGTCGCGGCGCATCAGCGCGACGAACTGGCCCTCGCTCAGGCCGTTGGCCAGCAGGAGGCGCTCGAACAGCGCGCGATCGAAGGCGCCGAGCGCGCCATGGAAGCTCGTGTCCATCAGGATGGCGTTCGACACCTGGTCGTCGCCCACCACCAGGCCGAGACGCCCGGCCTCCAGCTCCACCAGCTGGCGGCGCACCACCGCGTCCAGCACCTCCTCCGCCAGCCCGAACTGGGCCGCAAGCTCGGGCGAGAAATGAGCGCCGAACTGGCGGCGCAGGCCGTTCAGCCGGCGGGCGTAGTCGCGGCGGAACTCCTCGGCGGGAATCTCGCTTTCGCCCACCCGGGCGACGGCGTCATCGACTTCCGGCGCGAGATAGTCGCCGATTCCCCAGGCCGCAAAGCTCAGGATGAGCAGTGCGAAAAGGAGCTTGGCGAGCCAGGAGGCGGCGCTCTTGCGAAGCGAGGTGAGCATGGGCAGCCGGAACCGTCGGGAAAGGGTCGCGCATCATAGGCAGCCGCTCCGTGGCCTGCAACGCGCGCGGGCCTTGCCGGAAGCGCGACCGAGGGCCGCTTGAAACGGGGCCGGCCGGGCCGGTAGTTTCGCGCCGCCAGACCAACCGATGCGGCCAAGAGATGAAACCCACGCTTCGCCCGGCGAACCCGAACTTTTCCTCCGGCCCCTGCGCCAAGCGGCCGGGCTGGACGCTCGAGGCGCTTTCGGGGGCGCTCACCGGCCGCTCGCACCGCTCGCCGCCCGGCAAGGAGAAGCTCGCGCGCGTTGTCGAGCTGAGCCGCCGGCTGCTGGAGATGCCCGAGGACTGGCGGCTCGCCATCGTGCCGGCCTCGGACACGGGCGCGGTGGAGATGGCGCTCTGGTCGCTGCTCGGCGCGCGCGGCGTCGATGTGCTGGTCTGGGAGAGCTTCGGCGCCGGCTGGGCGCTCGACATCCGGGACCAGCTGCAACTGCCGGACGTGCGCGTGCTCGAAGCCGGCTATGGCGACCTGCCGGACCTGTCGCAGGCGGATTCGGACCGCGACCTGGTGTTCGTGTGGAACGGCACCACCTCGGGCGTCCGCCTGCCGAACGCCGACTGGATCGCCCAAGACCGCGCCGGCCTCGCGATCTGCGACGCCACCTCGGCCGCCTTCGCCATGGAGCTGCCCTGGAGCAAGCTGGATGTCGTCACCTGGTCCTGGCAGAAGGCGATCGGCGGCGAAGGCGCGCACGGCATGCTGGCGCTCGGCCCGCGCGCCGTCGCCCGGCTGCTGACCTACACGCCGCCGCGCCCGCTGCCGAAGGTCTTTCGCCTGACGCGCCGGGGCGCGCTGATCGACGGCGCCTTCCGGGGAGAGACGCTGAACACGCCCTCCATGCTCTGCGTCGAGGATGCGCTGGACGCGCTCGCCTGGGTCGAGAGCATCGGCGGCGCGGCCGGCACCATCGCGCGCACCCGGGCCAATATGGCGGCGCTGGAGGCCTGGGTCGCGCGCACCGGCTGGATCGACTTCCTGGCCCGCGACCCGGCCGCGCGCTCGCCGAGCTCGGTCTGCCTGGCCGTCATCGACCCCCGCATTGCCGGCCTCGAGGCGGACCGGCGGGCGGCCTTCATCCGCGCGCTCGAGGCGCGCCTCGACGCCGAAGGGGTGGCGCATGACATCGCCAACCATCGCGACGCGCCGCCGAGCCTGCGCATCTGGGCCGGCCCGACGGTCGAGACCGCCGATCTGCAGGCGCTCACCCCTTGGCTGGACTGGGCGTTCGAGATGGAAGTGCGAAGGGCCTGAACCGTCATGAAAAAGGTGCTGATCGCCGACCGGCTGAGCGCGCGCGCCGGCGAGATTCTGCGCGCGGCGGGGCTGGAGGTCGAAGAGGCTCCCGGCCTCGCCCCGGAAGCGCTGGCCGGGCGGATGCCGGGCGTGCACGGCCTCGCGGTGCGCTCCGCGACCCAGGTGACGGCGGAATTGCTCGCGAGCGCGCCGGACCTCGAAGCGGTCGGGCGCGCCGGCATCGGTGTGGATAATATCGACATTGCGGCCGCCACCGAGCGCGGCGTCGTGGTGATGAACACGCCCTTCGGCAACACCGTCACCACGGCCGAGCACACCATCGCCATGCTGCTGGCGCTCGCCCGCCAGATTCCCGCCGCCGACCGCTCCACCCAGGCCGGCAAGTGGGAGAAGTCGCGCTTTCTGGGCAGCGAGATCGCCGGCAAGACGCTCGGCGTCATCGGCTGCGGCAATATCGGCGCGGTGGTCTGCGCGCGGGCGCGCGGGCTGGCGATGCGGGTGGCGATCTGCGATCCCTTCATCTCCGAGGACCGCGCGCACGATCTGGGCGCGGTCAAGGTCGATCTCGACAGGCTGCTGGCCGAGGCCGACTTCATCACCCTGCACACGCCGTTGACGCCGCAGACGCGCGGCATGATCGACAGCGCGGCGCTCGCGCGCATGAAGCCGGGCGTGCGCATCCTCAACTGCGCGCGCGGCGGCCTCGTCGTCGAGGCGGACCTCCGGGAGGCGCTCGACAGCGGCCATGTGGCGGGCGCGGCCTTCGATGTGTTCGAGACCGAGCCGGCGCACGCGAGCCCCCTCTTCGGCCATGAGAATGTGGTGGCGACGCCGCATCTGGGCGCCTCTACCGCCGAGGCGCAGGAGAATGTCGCCGTCCAGGTGGCGCAGCAGCTCGCGGCTTTCCTCGGCGCGGGCGCGATCTCCAACGCGCTCAACGCCCCCTCGGTGAGCGCGGAGGAAGCCCCGCGCCTCAAGCCCTATATGGGGCTGGCCACCGCGCTCGGGCGCTTCGTCGGCCAGATCTGCGACGACGCCATCACCGGCGTCGAGATCGCCTGGCGCGGCGATGTCGCGGAGCTGAACACCCGCCCGCTGGCCGGCCTGGTGCTCCAGGGCGTGCTGTCGGGACAGCTGGATGCGGTCAATATGGTCAATGCGCCGGTGATCGCGCGCGAGCGCGGCATCGGCGTGCGCGAGGTCTCCACCGCCGAGACCGACGGCTACCGGACGCTGATCGAGGTCCGCGCGGAGATGGGAGCGCGCAGCCGGACGGTCGGCGGCACGCTGTTCGGCGACCGGCAGCGCCTGGTCCGCGTGCAGGACATCCAGTTCGAGGCCGCCTTCGGGCGCATCATGCTGTTCGTGCGCAGCCGCGACCGGCCGGGCTTCATCGGCAGGCTGGGCACGCTGCTGGGCGAAAGCGGCGTCAATATCGCCAATTTCCATCTCGGCCGCTCGGTGGCGGGGGGCGACGCGCTTTCCCTGGTGGAGATCGACGAGGACTGCCCGGAGGCGGTGCTGGAGCGGATCGCCGCCCTGCCGGACAGCATCGACCGGCCGCAATTGCTGCGCTTCTGACCGGGTGCGCGGGAGAAATGTCTTGCAGGGCCGGGCGCGGCTTGCCATGACAGGCCGCCTTTACGGGCCGGGACGGCCAGGCCGGACCCGGCAATGCGGACGCTCATGACCAGCCACGCCCTCCTGCCGGCCGGACTGCGAGACGTGCTGCCGCCGGAAGCCGCCTTCGAGGCGGCGGCGGAGACGCGCCTGCTCGCCCTCTTCGCGCTCAACGGCTATGAGCGGGTCGATCCGCCGCTCGCCGAATTCGAGACCAGCTTTCTGGCGGGCGAGGGCGCGGCGATCGCCGGCGACACCTTCCGCATCATGGACCCGGTCTCGCAGCGCATGCTGGCGCTGCGCTCCGACATGACCTTGCAGGTGGCCCGCATCGCGCGCACGCGGCTGGCGGGCGAGCCGCGCCCCTTGCGCCTCGCCTATGCCGGGCAGGTGCTGCGGGTGGGCATCGCCCAGTTGCGCAGCGAGCGGCAGCTGGCGCAGGCCGGCGTCGAGCTGATCGGCTCGGAAGAGGTGGCCGCCGACGCCGAGGTCGCGCGGCTCGCCTTCGAGGCGCTGGAGGCGCTGGGCGTGCCGGGGGTCAGCCTCGACCTCGGCGCGCCGGCGCTGGTGCGCGCCCTCCTGGCCGACGCCGAGCGGCTGGACGACGCGCCGCTCCGCGACGCGCTCGACCGCAAGGACGCCGCGGCCGTGGAGGCGCTCGGCGGGGCGCGCTTCACCGCGCTGATGGCGGCGACCGGTCCGCTGGAAACGGCGGCCGCGGCGCTGGCGGGCCTCGGCCTGCCGCCGGCGGCGGCGGCGGTCCGCGACCATCTGCTGGAGGTCGCGGCGGCGATCGCCGCAGCCGCGCCGGAACTGCGCCTCACCATCGACCCGGTGGAGCATCGCGGCTTCGAATATTATTCCGGCGCCGCCTTCAGCCTGTTCGCGCGCGGCGGTCGCGGCGAGATCGGGCGCGGCGGGCGCTACCGCACCGACGGCGAGACCGGCACGGGCTTCACGCTCTATCTGGATGCGGTCCATCGCCTGCTGACGCCGCCGGCCCCGCGCGCCCGGCTGTTCCTGCCCTTCGGCGCGGCGGCCGCCGAGCGCCGGCGCTGGCAGGCGGACGGATGGATCACGGTATCGGGCCTCGGGCCGGGCGACGCCGAGGCCGAGGCGCGCCGGCTCGGCTGCGACTATCTCTTGGGGCCGGGCGGTCTCGAAGCGTTGAGCGGGGAGGAGGCATGACCAACGTAGCGGTGGTGGGCGCACAGTGGGGCGACGAGGGCAAGGGCAAGGTCGTCGATTGGCTGGCCGAGCGGGCCGATGTCGTGGTGCGCTTCCAGGGCGGGCACAATGCCGGCCACACGCTCCAGGTCGGCAACGAGACCTACCGGCTCTCCCTCTTGCCGTCGGGCGTGGTGCGCGGCGCGCTCTCGATCATCGGCAATGGCGTGGTGGTGGACCCCTGGGCGCTGCTGGAGGAGATCGAGCGGCTGGGCGGGCAGGGCGTGGCGATCGCCCCGGAGAAGCTGCGTCTGGCGGAGAACGCGGTGCTGATCCTGCCCTTTTACGGCATGGTGGACCGGCTGCGGGAGGAGCGGCGAGGCAGGGGGGCGATCGGCACCACCGGGCGCGGCATCGGCGTCGCCTATGAGGACAAGGCCGGGCGCCGGGCGCTCCGCGTCGCCGACCTGGAGGACGAGGCCGGGCTGCGGGAGAAGGTCGGCCATCTGCTGGAGCATCACAATGCGCTGTTGCGCGGCTGGGGCGCGGAGGAGATCGAGCCGGAGCCGCTGATCGCCGACCTGGCCCGGCTGCGCGAGCGGCTCGCGCCTTATGTCGATTGCGTCTGGGAGCGCCTCGACGGCTTGCGCCGCGCCGGCAAGCGCATCCTGTTCGAGGGCGCGCAGGGCGCGCTGCTGGATGTCGATCACGGCACCTATCCCTTCGTCACCTCCTCCAACACCGTGGCGGCGGCTGCGGCCGTCGGCAGCGGCATGGGGCCGGGCGCGGTCGGTTATGTGCTCGGCATCGCCAAGGCCTATGCGACCAGGGTCGGCGGCGGCCCGTTCCCGACCGAGCTGCATGACGAGGTGGGCCGGCGGCTGGGGGAGCGCGGGCGGGAATTCGGCACGGTGACCGGCCGGCCGCGCCGCTGCGGCTGGTTCGACGCCGCCGCTTTGCGCCAGGCGGTCTGCGTTTCCGGCATCGACGGCATCGCGCTCACCAAGCTCGATGTGCTGGACGGGCTGGAGTCGCTGGAAGTCTGCACCGGCTATCGCTTGGGCGGGCGGGAGCTTGCGCGCCTGCCGGCGGGCCAGGCGGAGCAGGCGGCGATCGAGCCGGTCTATGAGCGCCTGGAGGGCTGGACGGAAAGCACGGCCGGGGCCACCAGCTGGGCCCAGCTGCCGGCGACGGCGGTGAAATATGTGCGCCGGATAGAGGAGTTGATCGGCTGCCCCGTCGCCCTGCTCTCCACCGGCCCGGAGCGCGACGACACCATCATGATGCGCGACCCGTTCGCGGATTAGGCGACCACGACGGCCTCCTCCTCGCGCACGGCGCGCTTGGTGCGGGCCTTTTCGATGCGGCGCTTGATGCGTCGGGCCTCGGTGGTGAGCTGCGAGTCCGGGCGGCTCAGCAGGAAGGCGTCGAGGCCGCCATTATGCTCCACCGTGCGCAGGCCGTGGCTGGAGATGCGCAGCCGGACGGTCTCGCCCAGGATTTCGCTCAGCAGCGTCCTGGACTGCACATTGGGCAGGAACCGCCGGCGGGTCTTGTTGTTGGCGTGGCTGACATTGTTGCCGGTCATTACGCCCTTGCCGGTGATCGCGCAGCGCCGCGACATCGCCTCACTCTCCTTCAGGGAACCGGCCTCGCCGGAATGCCGGGCGGTATAGGCAAGCCGCCCGCCGGGGTCAAGCGCCATCCGGCAGGCGGACGCGGCACTCGGCCAGCGCCAGCCCCGGCCGGTCGGCCCGCAGGCGGAAGACCGCGCCGCAATTCTCATGCGGCCCGCCGCGCGAGCCGGTGACGACATAGAGATCGCGAAGGCCGGGGCCGCCGAAACAGACGCTGGTCACCATCGGCAGCGGGACCGGAATGCTGGCGATCTCCTCGCCCTCGGGCGAGAACGCCGCCACCCGCCCGCCATGGGCCATCGCCACCCAGAGCGTGCCGTCGGCCGCCACGGCCATGCCGTCCGGCACATCGCCCGGCGTGCGGGCGAAGACGCGCCAGGCGGACACGCTGGCGTCCGTCCCGATGTCATAGACGCGGATCAGCTCCGCGCGCGCGTCCGCGTGGTAGAGGCGCCTTCCGTCCGGCGAGAAGCCCATGCCGTTGGTCAGCATCACGCCATCGGCCAGCGTGCGGACGCTCCCGTCGAGATCGACCCGGTGCAGATGGCCCGGCCGCACCTCCTCGCCGCCGAACACCCGGAAGGCGAGCGAGCCGGCCCAGAGGCGCCCTTCGGCGTCGGTGGTGAAATCGTTGAAGCCGATGGCCTCGGGCGTCACGTCGCTGTCGAGCAGCACTCGGCTCGGGCCGCCCTCGAAGCTCTTGAAGGCGAGATTGCGCCCGCCGACGACCAGGCCGCCGGCGCGGTGCAGCGCCATGCCGCCGATGCCCCGGCGATGCGGAAACTGCACCGCGACCGCCCCGCTCGCCTCCAGGCGGAAGACGCCTCCGTTCGGCACATCGGAGAAATAGAGGCAGTCGCGGGCGGCGTCCCAGACCGGCCCCTCGATCAGCCCGTAGCCCGAAGCGAGTTCCTCCATTGCGCCGATCTCCCGTCAGCCGGCGCGCTCGGTGATCGGGATGTCGTCGTCCCAGGGGAAGACGATCCAGGTGTCCTGGCTGACCTGCGTCACGGTGGTATCGACCATCGGGCGCCCGGCCGGCTTGGCATAGACGGTGGCGAAATGCGCCTTGGGCAGCATCGCCCGCACGATCCGGGCGGTGACGCCGGTATCGACCAGATCGTCCACGATCAGCAGCCCCTCGCCATCCTCGTCCTTCAGCGCCTTCAGCACCACCGGCTCGCGCTGCTCGCGGTCGTCATAGGAGGAGATGCAGACCGTATCGACGAAGCGCAGCTCCAGCTCGCGGGCGACGATGGCCGCCGGCACCAGGCCGCCGCGCGCGATGCCGACAATGCCGCGAAACGGCCCGGCGGCGGTGAGCCGCCAGGCGAGCGCGCGCGTGTCCCGGTGGAGTTCGTCCCAAGTGACGGGAAAGGAACGCGCGGCCATCACAAACCCAGTTCGCGCTTGGCGACGATATTGCGCTGGATCTCGTTCGTCCCGGAGTAGATCGAGGCCGCGCGCAGGAAGAGATAGGAGGGCAGCAGCCCGTTGAAGGCCTCGTCGCCGACCGGCTCCTCGTTCCAGCCATGGCGAAGCGCGTTCACATCCATCGGCAGCGCGTAATAGCCGGCGGCCTCGACGCCCAACTCCGAGATCGCCTGCTGCACCTCGCTCCGCCGGACCTTGATCATGGAGGTGAGCGCGCCCAGCTCGCGCTCGGCGGAATAGGCGGCGAGCGCCTGCAGCATCAGCTGCTCGACCGACAGCAGCTGGGCCTCGATATCGGCGGCGCGCCGCCGGAAGGCCGCATCGTCGATCAGCCGCGCGCCGTCGCCGGCCTCGCGCGCCGCGATGTCGGTGACGCGCTTCAGCGCCGTCTTGAGCTCGCCCACGCCGCCGCCGCTCAGCCGCTCGTGCTGGAGCAGATATTTGGCGACGGTCCAGCCGCGCCCTTCCTCGCCGACCAGGTTCGCGACCGGCACGCGCACATCGGTGAAGAAGGTTTCGTTGACATGCCGCAGGCCGTTCATGGTGATGATCGGGCGCACCTCGACGCCGGGCGCGGTCATCGGGAAGATCAGGAAGGAGATGCCGTCCTGCTTCTTCGCCTCCTCGCTGGTGCGCACCAGGCAGAAGATCCAGTCGGCGTGATGGGCGAGCGAGGTCCAGATCTTCTGGCCGTTGATGACATAGCTGTCGCCGTCGCGCACCGCGCGGGTGCGCAGCGAGGCGAGGTCGGAGCCCGAGCCCGGCTCGGAATAGCCCTGGCACCAGACCCGCTCGCCGGACAGGATTTTCGGCAGATGCTCGGCCTTCTGCGCCTCGCTGCCGAACGCCATCAGCACCGGCCCCACCATGCCGAGCCCGAAGGCGGAAAGGCGCGGCGCGCCGGCCAGGCCCGCCTCCTCGTCGAAGATATAGCGCTGCGTCGGCGTCCAGCCGGCCCCGCCATGCTCGACCGGCCAGGTCGGCGCGACCCAGCCCCGCGCATGGAGCGCGCGATGCCAGGCCATATAGTCTTCCTTGCCGATCTCCATGCCGGAGACGACCTTGTGCCGCACATCCGGGGGCAGGGCCTTGCGGATGAAGGCGCGCACTTCGTCCCGGAAGGCTTCGTCGGCGGCGCTGAACTGCATGGGCGACCTCCAGCGGGGAGAAACGCCGACGAAACTAGCGCCGTCGGGCGTCAGGCGGAAGCGTCGCGTTGGCGGGCGAGCGCGTCCAGGAGCGCGAGCAGGGCGGCGATCTCGGCGTGGAAGTCGCGGGCCTCGTCCACCGGGTCCTCGGCCATGCCGGGCAGGACGGGGCGGCGCGTGTGCAGCTTGACCAGCGCCGTCCCCTCGCGGAGGCCGATTTCCGCCGCATCGGCCCCGGCCGCCGCCGCAAGCCGCCCGAGCGGCTCCGCCAGCGCTCCGAGCCTCTCCGCGTCCTCGGCATCCGTCGCCCAGACCTCCAGCGCGCCGGAGCCGCGCCGGCGCAGCTCCGGCATTTTGGCGCTGAGGTCCGCAAACCATTTCATCGCCGCCGAACGCTCGGTCAGGCCGAGCGCGAAGCCGCGCGCCGGCGCCAGCCCCTCGACCGCCAGCACCGCGCCCCGGAACACCTCCTCCACCTTGCCGGAGGTCACCAGCGCCTCCAGCTTGGCCGGCCCCCCTCGGGTGAGCGCGGCGCGGGCGTAGCCGAACACCAGCCCCCGATGCGCGCCGCGCACCAGGTCGCCGCCGCCATAGTCCGACCAGCGCCCGAAGAGCCGCGAGGCGACGAGTTCCGCCTCCGCGATGCGCCCGCCCGGCGCATAGTCGAAATCGCCGAGGCTCTCCAGCACCAGCGGCGCCAGCGCGCTCTTCTCGCTCAGCAGTTGTTTCCGGGAGGGCGCCAGCGCCCACACCAGCAGCGCGGCGAAACTGGCGACGCCCGCGACCGTCAGCAGCTGGAAGCGGCTCTCGCCCATATGCCAGCCGCCGGCCCAGGCGAGGATCAGCGCGAGCGCGAAGGAGGAGCCCGCCGCGAGCGTGGTGAGGCCGCGCCGACGCAGCATCCGCGCGGTCGCCGCCCGACGCTCGCTCGCGAGCGCGGCGGCCTCCCTGAGCTCCCGGCCGGAAAGCGCCGCGCTCACGCGGCTCTCCGGCGAAGTCGGTCGATCGGTCGCGCAGGCCCCATGGGCGCGCATGTTAGCCTTTTCGGGCGCAAGCGGGCAGCAGGCGGCGGCGCTGTTATGATGGCGCGCGAGGGGACGGGTTTCGCGGGGGAAAGCCGGCGGTGAAGGTTGCGGTTTACGGCGCGGGCGCGATTGGCGGGCATCTCGCCATGTCGCTCGCCGGCGCGGGCGCGGAGGTCTCGGTGGTGGCGCGGGGCGCGCATCTGGAGGCGATCCGGGCGGACGGGCTGCGCATGGGCGAGCGCGTGGCGCGCCTGCCGGCGAGCGACAGGCCCGCCGATCTCGGGCCGCAGGACGCCGTGTTCCTGACGCTGAAGAGCCATCAGCTGCCGGCGGCGCTCGCCGGGCTGGGCGCGCTGCTCGGGCCGGAGACGGTCGTCGTCACCGCCATGAACGGGCTGCCCTTCTGGTATTTCCACGGTCGGGGCGGGGGGCGCCTCGAGAGCGTCGATCCGGGCGGGCGCATCGCGGCGGCGGTCGGCCCCGAGCGGGCCATCGGCTGCATCACCTTCGTGGCCGCGGAAGTGGCGCGCCCGGGCGTGGTGCACCACACCGGCGGGGCCGAATATACCCTGGGCGAGCCGGGCGGCGGCCGCTCGCCGCGCCTTGAGGCGCTGGCGGAGATGCTGCAGGCGGGCGGCATCGAGGCCCGGATCAGCGACGATATCCGCGCGGATATCTGGATGAAGCTGCTCGGCAATGTCTCGGTCAGCCCGGTTTCGGCGCTGACCGGCGCATCGGTCGGCGAGGCGGCGGGCGATGCGGATGCGCGCGCCGTGCTGCGCCAGGCGATGGCGGAGTGCAAGGCGGTGGCGCTGGCCGACGGCTTCGAGATTCCCATCGACATCGAGGCCCGCATCGACAGGACCGCCAGCTTCACCGGCCACCGCCCCTCCATGCTGCAGGATGTGGACCGCGGCCGCGCGCCCGAGATCGACCCCATCCTCGGCTCCGTCCGCGAACTCGGCCGCACCCTCGGCGTCCCGACCCCGGTGCTGGATGCGCTTTACGCGCTGGTGAAGTTGCGCACGGAATCCCGCAGCCGGCCGGAAGCCGCGCACCCGTGAGTCGGGATCGGAAGGCAGACATGCACAAACCCCTCGAAGGACTGCTGGCGGTGAGCCTGGAGCAGGCGGTGGCGGCGCCGTTTCTGACCGCGCGGCTGGCCGACGCCGGCGCGCGGGTCATCAAGCTGGAGCGCCGGGAGGGGGATTTCGCGCGCGGCTATGACAATTACGTCAAGGGCTACTCCACCTATTTCGTCTATCTGAACCGGGGCAAGCAGTCCCTGGTCATCGACATCAAGGATGCGGGCGACCGCGCGCTGCTGCATCGCATCCTGGCGAAGGCGGACATCTGGGTGCAGAACCTCGCGCCGGGCGCGGCGGAGCGGGCCGGCTTCGGCTCCACGGAGCTGCGCGCACTCTATCCGCGCCTCATCACCGTCGATATCTCCGGCTATGGCGAGGTCGGCGCGCCCTACGACCGGATGAAGGCCTATGACATGCTGGTGCAGGCGGAGAGCGGCGTCGCCTCGGTGACCGGCTCGGAGGCCGAACCGGGGCGCATCGGCGTCTCGGCCTGCGACATCGCCACCGGCATGTTCTGCCACGCCGCGGTGCTGGAGGCGCTGCTGAAGCGCGGCATCGACGGCAAGGGGTCGGGCGTCAAGGCGTCGCTGTTCTCCTCCATGGCGGACTGGATGTCGGCGCCGCTGATGTGGCATGAATATGCCGGCCGGACCTGGCCGCGCATGGCGCTCCGCCATCCGGCGCTGGTGCCCTACGGAGCCTTCGGCGCCTCGGACGGCCACCGGGTGATGATCGCCTGCCAGAACGACCGCGAATGGCGGCGCTTCGCCGAAACGGTGCTGGAGCGCCCGGACCTCGCCACCGCGCCGAAATTCGCCACCCAGGTGGCGCGCGTGGAGCATCGCGCCGAGGTCGAGGCGCTGCTGGAGCAAATCCTGTCGCGGCTCGACCGCGCGACGCTCCGCGCCCGCCTGGCGGCGGCGGATATCGCCTTCGGCAGCGTCAACACGGTCGCCGACCTGGCGGAGCATCCCGCGCTCCGCCGGGCCGAGATCGGGACTGCCGCCGGCCCGGTCAGCCATGTCGCGCCGGCGGTCTATTTCGACGGAGAGCCCCGGGAATATGGGCGGATTCCCGAGCTGGACGAACACGGCGCCCAGATCCGGGAGGAATTTTCGCCATGAGCACCACCGCCGCCGACCTCGCCTATCTGCGCGACGCGATCGGCAACACCGAGGAGAGCCGCGACTTCGCCGCGCCGATGCAGATCCACGGCCTCGCCGCGCTGCTCGACAAGCCGGACACGCCCGCCATGGGCGACCCCATCGGGCCGATGGGCCACTGGTGCTACTTCTATCCGCGCGTTCCGGCCTCCGGCATCGGCGCCGACGGCCATCCCGAGCGCGGCGGCTTCCTGCCGCCCACGCCGCTGCCGAGGCGCATGTTCGGCGGCTGCCGCACCACCTATCGCCAGGATGTGCTGATCGGCGAGGAGATCGTCCGCCGGGCGCGCATCGAGGATGTCGCGATCAAGGACGGGCGGAGCGGCATCCTGGTCATCGTGACGGTCGCCTACGAGATCGAGAGCCCGCGCGGGCTGTGCATCGAGGAAGAGCACGACATCGTCTATCGCGACAATCCGCCGGCGGGCGGCGGCGACGCGCGCGGCAACAGCGGCAAGACCGGCAATGCGCCGGACGATCACGCCTTCATCCGGCGCATCGATCCGGATCCGGTGATGCTGTTCCGCTATTCGGCGATCACCTTCAACGGCCACCGCATCCATTACGACCGCAAATATGTGACCGAGGTGGAGGGCTATCCGGGGCTGATCGTGCACGGGCCGCTGACCACGACGCACATGCTGGAGCTCGGCATGGCCCAGATGCCGGGGCGGCGCGTCGCGCGCTACGACTTCCAGGCCCGCGCGCCGCTGTTCGACACCGCGCCCTTCCACGTGGCCGGCAAGCCCGGCGCGGACGGCAACAGCCAGACGCTCTGGTCGGTGACGCCGGAGGGCAATCTCGGCACCGTCGCCACGGTCATCTACGACTGACTCAGTCGTCGGGGCCGCGCCTCCGCCAGCGCTCGCGCGCCAGATCGTCTTCGCTTCGGGCGGCGACCCAGCGCTCGCCGGCGCGGGTCTCCTCGCGCTTCCAGAACGGCGCCTCGGTCTTGAGCCAGTCCATCAGGAAGGCGCAGCTCTCGAAGGCGGCCTGGCGATGGGCGGACGCGGTGACGGTCAGCACGATCGGATCGCCCGGCTCCAGCCGGCCGTAGCGATGCACGATCAGCGCGGCCTCCAGCGGCCAGCGCCGCCGGGCCTCGGCCTCGATGCGCTCCAGCTGGCGCTCGGTCATGCCGGGATAATGCTCCAGCGTCATGGCGCCGAGGCCGCCCAGGTCGCGCACCAGGCCGACAAAGCTCGCCACGCCGCCGATGCGGGTGTTGCCGGCGGTGAGCGCGGCGATCTCCAGGCCGGCGTCGAACGGCTCGCGCTGCACCCGGATCATCGCGTCAGCCGCCCGTGACCGGCGGGAAGAAGGCGATCTCGTCGCCGGGCGCGATCGGCGCGTCGAACTCCGCAAACTCCCGGTTGACGGCGCAGCGCACCGCCGCGCGGTCGGCGAAGGCGTCCGCCTGGCCGGCGTCGCCGGCCGCCAGCCAGTCCATCAGCGCGCCGACGGTGGCCACCTCCGGCGGCGGCGAGACCTCGCGCTCGGACAAGCCCGCCTTGTCGCGGAGCCAGGCGAAATAGAGAACCTTCACGGACGCAACTCCAGCCGCTCGACGATGAAATCGGCGATCGCGCCCGGATCGTCAAGGTCGAGCGCGGCCAGCCCTCCGGCGCGCACCGCCGGGGCGCTTTCGGCGTCGCAGGCCACGGCGAGCGCGTGCGGGTCGTCCGGCCAGAGCGGCGGGTCGTCGCCGCCCGCGCGATGGACGATCAGCTTGGGGTGGGCGGCGCGCTTGTAGCCCTCCACCAGCACCAGATCGACCGGCGACAGCCTGGCCAGCAGCTCCGCCAGCGGCGGCTCTCCGCCCGGCCCGAGTTCGTGGATCAGCGCCCAGCGCCGGCTGGAGGCGACCAGCACCTCCGAGGCGCCCGCGCGGCGGTGCTCGTGCGAGTCCTTGCCGGGGCGGTCGATATCGAACGCGTGATGGGCGTGCTTCACGGTGGAAACCCGGAGGCCCCGGCGGCGCAGAGCCGCCAGCAGCTTCAGCACCAGCGTGGTCTTGCCGCTGCCGCTCCAGCCCGCAATGCCGAGCACCTTCATTCGAGCCTCGCCAGCGCCTTGCGCACATAGCCGGCCCCGCTCCACAGCGCCAGCAGCGCCGCCAGCCAGAGCAGCGCCAGCCCGGCATGCTGCGCGGCCGGAGCCAGCCCGGGCGCCGCGATCAGCAGCGCCAGCGCCACCATCTGGGCGGCGGTCTTGCACTTGGCGAGGCCGGTGACCGGCAGCCCGCCCACGCCCACCACCTCGCGCAGGCCCGCCACCGCCAGCTCGCGCATCAGGATCAGCACGGCCGCCAGCGTGCCCCAGAGACCGAGCGCGCCCGCGCCCGCGAGCAGCAGCGCCGTGCCCAGCACCAGCACCTTGTCGGCGATGGGGTCGAGCGCCGCCCCGAGCGCGCTCACCTGCCCGCGCTTCCTGGCGATGTGCCCGTCGGCGAGATCGGTGGCGGCCGCCAGCAGGAACAGCGCCAGCGCCAGCCAGATGCGCTCGGCCGCCAGCAGCAGCGCCAGCGGCGGCAGGACGGCGATCCGCGAGAGGCTCAACAGGTTCGGCAGCGCAAGCATGGCCCCGGTTTCATCCCCCGACGTCGCGCCAGTATGCGGCGGCGCCTCCGCCGGGCGCAAGCCGGCCGGGCGCTTCTCGGGCGCGCGGCGCCGCTTGCCGCTGCTACTTGATCTCCACCTCGATGAAGATCACGTCGTCCGTGTCGCCGGGATTGCTCACATCGTGTTCGACGCCTTCGGCGCGGAAATAGGGGGAACCCGTGGCGATGTCGATGACACGCTCGCCGTCCGCCTCCTTCAGGAGAAGCTTGCCGGTGGTGACCGGCACGACCACATAGTCGAACTCGTGCCGGTGCCAGCCGGTCGCGTCCCCCGGCCGGAAGCGCCACTCGGTCACGCGCACGCGGTCGTTGTCGATCATCAGGGTCGGCGTCGCGGAACCCATGCTCGTCTCCTCGATTGCGGCCTTGCGTTCGGCGATGGTTTCAGGCTCCGGCCCGTCGCACAAGTCCGCGAGCGGCGAGTGTCGGCTGTCTTGACCGCCATGGCCTGTTGTGGTTGCTTGCGCCATCATGTCAGCCCGCAGCGAGATCGAGCGCTTGGTGAAACTGGCCGTCGGCCCGGTGACGGCGGCCTGCGTGGCGCTCTATTTCGGCTATCACGCGCTGGTCGGAGAGCATGGCGCCATTTCGCTGCTGGATATGGAACGACGCATGGACGAGGCCTCCGCCCTGCATGAGACGCTGCGCGAGCGGCGCCAGCGCCTGGAGTTGCGCGCCGCGCAATTGCGGCGCGACCCGGTGGACGCCGACCTGCTCGACGAATATGTCCGCGCCATGCTGCATGTCGGGCGGCCGGACGAGATCGTGATTCTGCTGGACCCGAACGCGGGTTGAGCGATTATCCCCGCAGCATGGAGGCCGGGCATGGACGGGCCGACGCTGGAGAAGCCGGACGGCGCGGAGACGGGCGAGCGCCCGGTCGCTGACGGCAAGGAGCCGGACGGGGCGCTGCTGCTCCACTGGTATCGGGAGATGTTGCTGATCCGCCGCTTCGAGGAGCGGGCGGGGCAGCTCTACGGCATGGGGCTGATCGGCGGCTTCTGCCACCTCTATATCGGCCAGGAGGCCGTGGTGGTGGGCGTGCAGGCCTGCCTGAAGGACGGCGATTCGGTGGTCACCGGCTACCGCGACCACGGCCATATGCTGGCGGCCGGCATGGAGTCGCGCGGCGTCATGGCGGAGCTCACCGGGCGCGTCGGCGGCTATTCGCGCGGCAAGGGCGGCTCGATGCACATGTTCTCGCGCGAGAAGAGCTTTTTCGGCGGCCACGGGATCGTCGGCGCGCAGGTGCCGATCGGGGTGGGCCTCGGCTTCGCGCATCGCTACCGCGAGAGCGACAATGTGTCGGTGGTCTATTTCGGCGACGGCGCGGCCAATCAGGGCCAGGTCTATGAGGCGCTCAACCTCGCCGCGCTCTGGGAGCTGCCGGTGCTGTTCGTCATCGAGAACAACAAATACGGCATGGGCACCTCGGTCACGCGCGCGGCGGCGGGCGCTGCGCTTCATGCGCGCGGCGCGGGCTTCGGCATTGACGGGCGCATGGTCGATGGCATGGACGTGCGCGCCGTTTACGCCGCCGCCGGCGAGGCGGTCGCCGAGGCGCGCCGGGGCCGCCCGACCATCCTGGAGATGGAGACCTACCGCTATCGCGGCCATTCCATGTCGGACCCGGCCAAATATCGCTCCCGCGAGGAGGTGAACCGGATGCGCCGCGAGCGCGATCCCATCGAGCGGCTCAGCGAATTGCTGGAAAGCGAGGGCCACGCCGACGCAGAGGCGCTCAAGGCCATCGACGCCGAGGTGCGCGCCGTGGTGACCGACGCGGCCGAGTTCTCCCGGCAAAGCCCGGAGCCGGACCCCTCCGAGCTCCACACCGAAGTGCTGCTGGAGGCGTGACGCCCATGCCCGTCGCCGTGACCATGCCGGCGCTCTCGCCGACCATGACGGAGGGAACGCTCGCCCGCTGGCTCGTGTCGGAGGGCGACCGGGTGAGCCCCGGAGACGTGATCGCCGAGATCGAGACCGACAAGGCCACCATGGAGGTCGAGGCGGTCGAGGAAGGGACGGTCGCGAGCCTGGTGGTGCCCGAAGGCGCGGAAGGCGTGGAGGTCAACGCCACCATCCTGCTGCTGGACACCGGCGACGGGGCCGCCGCGCCGCCCGTCGCGCCTCAGCCGACGGCCGAGGCGCCGCCGGCCCCGCCTGCCGCCCGGCCCGCCGCCGCGCCCCGTCCGGCGCCGCCCGCCCCGGAGCCGGACTATGCGGGCGAGACGGCGGAGGTGACCGTGCGCGAGGCGCTCCGCGACGCCATGGCCGAGGAGATGCGCCGCGACGAGGACGTCTTCGTGATGGGCGAGGAGGTCGCGGAATATGAGGGCGCCTACAAGGTGACCCAGGGCCTGCTGGCGGAGTTCGGCGCGCGGCGGGTGCGCGACACGCCGATCACCGAGCAGGGTTTCGCCGGCCTCGGCGTCGGCGCGGCCTTTGGCGGCCTGCGCCCGGTGGTCGAGTTCATGACCTTCAATTTCGCCATGCAGGCCATCGACCAGATCGTCAATTCCGCCGCCAAGACGCTCTACATGTCCGGCGGTCAGATGGGCTGTCCGATCGTCTTCCGGGGGCCGAACGGAGCGGCCTCCAGGGTCGCAGCGCAGCATTCGCAATGCTACGCCAGCTGGTATGCGCATGTTCCGGGCCTCAAGGTGGTGGCGCCCTTCTCGGCGGCGGACGCCAAGGGTCTGCTGAAGGCCGCGATCCGCGACCCCAACCCGGTGATCTTCCTCGAAAACGAGCTGCTCTACGGCGAGCGCGGCGCCGCGCCGACCGACCCCGACTTCGTCCTGCCGATCGGCCGCGCCAGGCTGCTGCGTCCGGGGCGGGACGTCACCATTACCGCCTTCTCGCGCATGTGCGCCGTGGCGCTGGAGGCGGCGGAGCTGCTGGCCGAGGACGGGATCGAGGCGGAGATTATCGACCTGCGCTCGCTGCGCCCGCTGGACCGCGAGGCCATCGCCGCGTCGGTGCGCCGGACCAACCGCATCGTGACGGTGGAGGAAGGCTGGCCGGTCGCCGGCATCGGCGCGGAGATCGCCGCGCTGGTGATGGAGGACGCCTTCGACTGGCTGGATGCGCCGGTCGTGCGCGTCGCCGGCAAGGATGTGCCGATGCCCTACGCCGCCAATCTGGAGGCGCTGGCGCTGCCGGATGCGGCGCGCATCGCCGCCGCCGCCCGCGCGGTCTGCTACGCCTGAGGGGGAGCGGTCGGATGGCCACCGAAATCCTGATGCCGGCGCTCTCGCCGACCATGACGGAAGGCAATCTGGTCAAGTGGCTGGTCGCCCGGGGCGACCGGGTGAACGCCGGCGACGTGATTGCCGAAATCGAGACCGACAAGGCGACCATGGAGGTCGAGGCGGTCGATGAGGGCATCGTCGGGCGCATTCTGGTGGAAGAGGGCAGCGAGGGCGTGGCGGTGAACGCCGTGCTCGCTCTGCTGGTGGCGGAGGGCGAGTCGCTGGATGACGCAGCCGCGCCGCCGGCCGAGCCGGCTCCGTCTCCCGCCGAGCCGCCGGCCGCCGCGCTGTCGGTCGCGGCGTCGGGAGAGGTGAAGGCGACGCCGGTCGCCCGGCGCATGGCGGCGCTGGCCGGCATCGATCTCGCCTCGGTGGCCGGCAGCGGCGCGCATGGGCGCATCACCAAGGCCGATGTCCAGCGGGCGTCGGACGGCGCGGCCGCGCCGGTCGAGGACGGTGCGCGCATCTTCGCCAGCCCCCTGGCGCGCGCCATGGCTCGCGAGGCCGAACTGCCGCTGGACGGCATCGCGGGCAGCGGCCCGGAAGGGCGCATCGTCAAGCGCGATATCGAGCGCGCGCTCGCCCAAGGCGCGCCCCGGCCGGAGACCGCCGCCGAGCCGGCGCCCGCAGCCCCGCCGCCGGCCGGGCTGCCGCCGGGCCTGCCGCCCTTCGAGCGCGTCCGGCACACCAGCATGCGCAAGGTCATCGCCCGCCGGCTCACGGAATCGAAGCAGACCGTGCCGCATTTCTATCTGTCGGTGGATTGCGAGATCGACGCCCTGCTGGCGGCCCGCCGGGAGATCAATGCGCGCGCGCCGGAAGGCGTGAAGGTCTCGGTCAACGATTTCGTCGTCAAGGCGCTCGCCGCTGCGCTCACGCGCGTGCCGGACGCCAATGCGAGCTGGACCGACGAGAGCCTGCTGAAGTTCTCGCAGGTCGATGTCGCGGTGGCGGTCGCGGTGCCGAACGGCCTGGTCACGCCGGTGGTGCGCCAGGCGGAGACCAAGGGTCTGGCGGCGATCTCCGCCGAGATGGCGGATTTCGCCGCGCGGGCGCGCACCGGCAAGCTCATGCCCGAGGAATATCAGGGCGGGACCACCAGCGTCTCCAATCTCGGCATGTTCGGCGTCCGGCAGTTCGATGCGGTCATCAATCCGCCCCATGCGACCATCCTGGCGGTCGGCGCGGGCGAGCAGCGCGCGGTGGTGAAGGACGGCGCGCTCGCGGTCGCCACCGCGATGACCTGCACGCTCTCCTGCGACCATCGCGCGGTCGATGGCGCGCTCGGCGCCCGGCTGCTGGGCGAATTCAAGGCGCTGGTCGAATGTCCGACCGCGATGCTGCTTTAGGGCGGAGACTCGGAACTCATGGCTGACCGGCAATTCGATCTCGTCGTCATCGGCGGCGGTCCGGGCGGATATGTGGCGGCGATCCGCGCCGCGCAGCTCGGCATGGCGACCGCGCTGGTCGAGCGCGAGCATCTGGGCGGCATCTGCCTCAACTGGGGCTGCATCCCCACCAAGGCGCTGCTGCGCACCTCCGAGATCAACCATCTGCTGCACAATCTCGATGCGCACGGGCTGAGCGCCGGCCCGATCTCCTTCGACGCCGCCCGCGCGGTCCGCCGGTCGCGCAAGGTGGCCGGGCAGCTGTCGCGGGGCGTGGCCCATCTCCTGCGCAAGAACAAGGTCGCGGCGATCGACGGCGCGGGAAGGCTGGCCGGCAAGGGTCGCGTCGTCGTCGAGAAGGACGGGAAGGAAGTCGCCGCGCTCGCCGCGCCGCATATCGTGCTCGCCACCGGCGCCCGCGCGCGGGGACTGCCGCATATCGAGCCGGACGGCAAGGCCATCTGGACCTACAAGGAAGCGATGGTTCCCGAAGCCCTGCCGAAAAGCCTGCTGGTGATCGGCTCGGGCGCGATCGGGATGGAGTTTGCGAGCTTCTACCATGACATGGGCGTGCCGGTGACGGTGGTCGAGATTCTGGACCGCATCCTGCCGGTCGAGGACCCCGACATTTCCGACTTCGCGCTCAAGGCCTTCCGCAAGCAGGGCATGACGGTGCTGACCGGCGCGGAGGTGACGAAAGTCTCCGGGGGCAAGGCGGTGGTGAAGAAGGCCGACGGCAAGACGGAGAACGTGGCGGCGGAGCGCACCATTCTCGCCGTCGGCATTACCGGCAATGTCGAGGGGCTGGGCCTGGAGGAGGCCGGCGTCGCGGTCGAGAAGGGCCATGTCGTCGTGGACGAGTGGCTCGGCGCCGGCGCGCCCGGCGTCTATGCGATCGGCGATCTGGCGGGGCCGCCATGGCTCGCGCACAAGGCCAGCCATGAGGGCGTGCTCTGCGTCGAGCGCATCGCCGGCGTCGAGGGGCTGCATCCGCTCGACACGAGCCAGATTCCCGGCTGCACCTATTGCCGCCCGCAGGTGGCGAGCGTCGGCTACACCGAGCCCGCCGCCATCGCTGCCGGCCATGAGGTGCGCGTCGGGCGCTTCCCCTATGTCGGCAACGGCAAGGCCATCGCGCTCGGCGAGCCGGAGGGGCTGATCAAGACCGTCTTCGACAAGGCGACCGGCGAGTTGCTCGGCGCGCACATGATCGGCGCCGAGGTGACGGAACTCATCCAGGGCTTTACAGTGGCCCGCAAGCTGGAGGCGACCGAGGCCGAACTCATGGACACGGTCTTTCCGCATCCGACGCTCTCCGAAGCGATGCACGAATCGGTGCTGGACGCCTATGGACGCGCCATCCATTACTGACCCCGGCCCCGCGCCGGCGCGCGCCTTCCGGCATCCCGAGAAGCGCAACCGGCCGGACCGTCCGAGCCCGCGCAAGCCCGCCTGGATCCGGGTGAAGGCGCCGGTCTCGCGCGCCTATGCCGAGACGCGCCGGATCGTGCGCGAGCACGGCCTCGCCACCGTCTGCGAGGAGGCCGGCTGCCCGAATATCGGCGAGTGCTGGGCGGCGCGCCACGCCACGATGATGATCCTCGGCGCGATCTGCACCCGCGCCTGCGGCTTCTGCAATGTCGCCACCGGCAAGCCCGGCGCGCTCGACCCGGCGGAGCCGGAGAATGTCGGCAAGGCGGTCGCCCGGCTGGGGCTTGCCCATATCGTGGTGACCTCGGTGGACCGGGACGATCTGCCGGACGGCGGCGCGGCGCAGTTCGCCGAGACCGTCGGCTGGATTCGCAGCTACGCCCCCGACACGACCGTCGAGCTGCTGACGCCGGACTTCCTGCGCAAGCCGGGCGCGCTGGAGACGGTCATCCGGGCGAAGCCGGATGTCTTCAACCACAATCTGGAGACTGTGCCGGGGCTCTACAGCGAGGTCCGGCCGGGGGCGCGCTACTATCACAGCGTGCGGCTGCTGGACCGGGCCAAGGCGCTCGCTCCGAGCCTGTTCACCAAGTCCGGCATCATGGTCGGGCTCGGCGAGACGCGCGCCCAGGTGGCGCAGGTGATGGACGATCTGCGCTCGGCGGATGTCGATTTCCTGACCATCGGCCAATATCTCCAGCCGACGCCGAAACATCTGCCGGTGGACCGCTTCGTGACGCCGGAGGAGTTCGAGGGCTATGCGGCGCTCGCCAGGGCCAAGGGCTTCCTGCTGGTCTCGGCCTCGCCGCTCACCCGGTCCTCCTATCACGCCGACGCAGACTTCGCCCGGCTGAAGGCGGCGCGCGGCTGATGCAGGTCCACAGCGAGCGCCGCCTGCTGCCCTATTCGCAGCAGGAGATGTTCGCGCTCGTGGCCGATATCGAGCGCTATCCGGAGTTCCTGCCCTGGTGCGTCGGCGCGCGCATCCGGCGGCGAGAGGGCGCGGTCGTCGTCGCCGACCTGCGGGTGCGCTTCGGCGTGCTTTCCGAGACCTTCACCTCCCGCGTCACGCTCCGGGCGCCGGAGCGCATCGATATCGGCTATGCGCACGGGCCGCTGCGCCGCATGGCGACCCACTGGCGCTTCGCGCCCGCGCCCGACGGCAGCGAGGTGGAGTTCCGCACCGAATACGAGTTCCGCTCCCGCCTGCTGGGCGGGGTCGCGATGCGCTTCTTCCAGGAGGTCGCCAAACGCATGGCCGGCGCCTTCGAGGCGCGGGCGCACGCCCTGCATGGCGCCGAGGCGGACAAGCAGCGCATTTCGGCGTAGCCCGCCCGCCTTTCCGTGATATTGTGACGCAGGGAACGGAGCCGGGGCCGGCATCCTGCCGGCCTTGGGCGTGCGCGCTCCCGAGGGAGAGGCAAGATGGTCAAGCGGAGCATGATGAACCGACGCCGTTTCGTGCAGACGGCCGCGCTGGGCGCGGGGGCGGCTGCGGCTTCGACGGTCTTCCCGGCCGTCTCGGCCGAAGGCGCGGGCGAGATCCTGGTCGGCGGACTGCACGATCTTTCCGGCTTCATCGATTTCGCCGGCATTCCGATGAACCAGATCATGCTGATGGCGATCGAGGAGATCAACGCGGCCGGCGGTCTGCTGGGGCGCGAGGTCAAGGGCGTCGTTTACGATCCGCAGTCCAACATGTCGCTCTATTCGCAATACGCCACGCAGCTGGCGCTGAAGGACAAGGTGGCGGTGGTCATGGGCGGCATCACCAGCGCCAGCCGCGAGACCATCCGCCCGATCTTCCACCGCTTCAAGACGCTCTACTTCTACAACACGCTTTACGAGGGCGGCGTGTGCGACCGCAACGAGATCACGCTCGGCACGACGCCGGCCCAGACGGTCGAGCAGCTGGTGCCGCATGTGATGAAGCTCTGGGGCAAGAAGGTCTATACCATCGCCGCCGACTACAATTACGGCCAGATCACCGCCGCCTGGGTCAAGCGCTATGTCGAGCAGAATGGCGGCGAGGTGCTGGCGACCGACTTCTTCCCCCTCGATGTCACCAATTTCGGACCGACCATCTCCAAGATTCAGGAGGCGAAGCCGGATCTGGTGATGTCGGTGCTGGTGGGCACCGGTCATCTCGGCTTCTACAACCAGTGGGCCGCGGGCGGCATGAAGAACGAGATCCCGATGGCCTCGACCACCTTCGGCGCCGCCGGCGCGGAGATCGAGATCGTCAAGCCGGAAGTCGCGAACGGCATCATTACCAGCTATGGCTACTATCCGCAGATCGACACGCCGGCCAACAAGGCCTGGGTCGAGGCGGTGGCGAAGCGCTATCCGGACGACACGCCGTTCCTGACCGAGCTCTCCGCCTTCACCTGGGAGGGCATGATGATCTGGGCCGACGCGGTGCGCACCGCCGGCACGCTCGATCGCAATGCGCTCATCGAGGTCATGGAGTCGGGCAAGACCTACGACTTCCCCTCCGGCCAGGTGACCATCGACCGCAAGACGCATCACGCGATCCGCGATGTCTATGTCGCCGACCTCCAGGACAAGCAGTTCGTTATCAAGGAGAAGTTCTCGCAGGTGCAGCCGGCGGACACGCAACTGGTCTGCGATCTGGAAGCGAACCCGAACGCCAACAAGCATTACGAGATATCGCTCGAATAGCGTCCCTCTCCGGCGTCGGAGGCGCTTCCGCATGGATTATGCGCTGATCGTCATCATCGAGCTGTTGCGGGCGGTCGCGGGGCTGGCGCTCATCGCGGCCGGCCTCGCGATCATCTTCGGCATGATGCGGGTCATCAACATCGCCCATGGCGAGTTCCTGATGCTGGGCGGCTATACGGTGGTGCTGACCACCAAGCTCGGCGTCAATCTCTGGGTGGCGATGCTGGTGCTGGCGCCGCTGGTCGTGGGCGTGTTCGGCGTCATCGTGGAGCGCTGCATCGTCCAGTTCCTCTATAACCGGCTGCTGGACTCGATCCTCGCGACCTGGGGGCTGAGCCTCCTGATCGTCGGTTTCGTCACCGTCGTGTTCGGCAACACGGTGGAGGGCGTGACCACGCCGCTCGGCGGCTTCGAGATCGGGGACTACAAGATCGCCAGCTATACGCTGGTGCTGATCGCCGCCGCCGCGCTCATCATGCTCGCGATCTATCTCGGGCTGAAACACACCCGCTTCGGCCTGATCGCGCGCTCGACCATGCAGAATCCGAACATGGCGGAGGCGCTCGGCGTCAATTCCCGCATCGTCTATATGGCGACCTTCGGCATCGGGGCCGCGCTCGCCGGCCTGGCGGGCGGCCTGCTGGCCCCGATCGCCGGCGTGGTGCCCAGCATGGGCGTCTATTATATCGGTCAGGCGTTCATCACCGTGGTGACCGGCGGGGCGGCCATCGTCGCCGGCACGGTCAGCGCCTCGACCATGCTCGGCGCGCTCAGCCAGAGCGTCACCTTCATCTCCGGGCCCGTCTTCGGCGATGCGGCGCTGCTGCTGGTGGCGCTGGTGCTGCTGCGGCTGCTGCCGCAGGGCATTACCGGGCGCCTGTTCACGCGCAGCATCTGATCGGCGATGACCGGCTCGCGATACTGGTTGGGCGTGGCGGCGACGGCGGCGCTCCTGCTCGCCATCCTGATCCTTGCGCCGCTCTGGTTCGACCTCTTCCAGGTGCTCCAGATGACGCAATATGTAGTGCTGTCGATCTATGCGCTCAGCCTCGCCTATATCTGGGGTTTCGGCGGCATCGTCAGCTTCGGGCAGGCGGGCTTCTTCGGCCTCGGCGGCTACGCCTTCGCGGTCGTCGCCATCAATATGGGCGAGACGACCTTGCCCTTCCTGCTGGCGGTCGGCATCTGCTTCCTGTTCGCGCTGGCGCTCGGCTATTTCATGTTTTACGGGCGCTTGAGCGATGTCTATCTGGGCGTCGTCACCCTGGTGGTGACGCTCATCATGTGGAAGCTGATCAACCACACCGCCGGCCCGGAATACGCCATCGGCTCGGCCCGGCTCGGCGGCTTCAACGGCATTCCGAGCATCCCGATCATGCGGGTTCCGTTCACCGAGCGGGAAATGGACCCCGCAGAGATGTTCCGATATTTCATGGGATTCCTGATCTTCGTTTATCTGATGCTTCATGTGCTGATCCGCTCCCATTTCGGGCGGGTGGCGATCGGCATTCGCGAGAACGAGTTGCGCGCCAGCCTGCTGGGTTTCGACGTCCGCCGCTACAAGCTGCTGGTGTTCGCCATCGGCGGCGCGCTCGGCGGCGCGTCGGGCGCCATGTGGGCGACCTATCAGACCTTCATCGATCCCAACGCCTTCAGCCTGGAGATGTCGGCCAAATGCCTTATCTGGGTCATGGCGGGCGGCGTCGGCACGCTGATCGGGCCGATCGTGGGCGTGGTGGCGCTGCAATATCTGTCGTTGAAGCTGGGCGAGGCGGCGCTGGTCAACAATCTGGTCGTTCTGGGCGCGGTGCTCATCCTGCTGGTGCTGGCGATGCCGCGCGGCATCGTCCCGACCCTGCGGGACTGGCTGCAGGGCGCGCTCGACCGGGCCGGCGGGCGCGGGCGGAGCGGCGCGGAATGAGCGACGCCGCGATCCTCGCCACGCGCGGCCTCACCATGCGCTTCGGCGGCGTGATCGCTGTGGATGCGGTCGATTTCCGCGTCGCGCCCGGCGAGCTGCGCTGCCTCATCGGGCCGAACGGGGCCGGCAAGAGCACCTTCTTCAAATGCCTGATCGGCCAGTTGCGGCCGACCGGGGGCGCGATCCTGTTCGACGGCCATGAAATCGGCGGCCGACACACGCATCGCATCGTGTCGGAGGGCATCGGCATCAAGACCCAGGTGCCGGCGCTCTTCGACGGCCTGACCGCCTTCCAGAACGTCGAGCTTTCCGCGAGCCGGCGCAACCGCCCGGCGGCGGCGGCGCGGCTCGCCCGGCAGATGCTGGAATGGATGGATGTCGGGGCGCTCGCCGCAAGCGTGGTGGGGACGCTCTCGCACGGCCAGCGCCAGCTTGTGGAGCTGGCGATGGTGCTGGCCGGGCGCCCGCGCCTGGTGCTGCTGGACGAGCCGGCGGCGGGCATGGCCGGGGAGGAGCGCGCGCGCCTCGCCCGCCTGGTGCGCGGCCTTGCCGGCGAGACGACGCTGGTCGTGGTCGAGCACGACATGGAGTTCATCAAGGACATCGCCACGCTGGTGACGGTGTTCCATCGCGGCCGGGTGTTCGCCGAAGGGCCGGTGGACGACATCATGGCCCATGCGGAAGTGCAGGACATCTATCTGGGGAAAGAGGGCCATGGCGCTGCTTGAGATCGGCGGCCTGCGCGCGGCCTACGGTCCCGTTCCGGTGCTGCACGGGGTCGCGTTCGAGGTCGAGGAGGGCGAGCTGGTCGGCGTGCTCGGCCATAACGGCATGGGCAAGACGACGCTGTTGCGCGCCATCATGGGCTTCGTGCGCGTGACCGGCGGCAGCATCCGTTTCGGCGGGCGTGAGGTCGGGCGGCTGGCGGCCTGGCGCCGGGCCAGGCTCGGCATGGCGCTGGTGCCCCAGGGGCGGGAGATCTTCCCCAATCTCACCGTGCGCGAAAACATGCAGGTCGGGGTCGCCCGCGGCGACAGTGCAGCGGAGCGCATTGAGGAGGCGCTCGGCTATTTCCCGCGCCTCGGCGAATTGCTGGACCGTCGCGGCGGCGCGCTCAGCGGCGGCGAGCAGCAATTGCTGGCGCTGGCGCGGTGCCTGTGCGCGCGTCCCTCGCTGGTGCTGCTGGACGAGCCGACCGAGGGCATCCAGCCCTCGATCATCCAGGAGATCGCCGCCGTGGTGACGGAGTTGCGCGCACGCCGGAAACTGACCGTCGTCCTGGTGGAACAGAACCTGGACTTCATCGCCGGGCTCGCGGAGCGCGTGCTCATCCTGCAGAAAGGCCAAATCACCCGCGAGGTGACGGGGCGCGATCTGGAGAACGCCGAGATGATGAGCGCCTATACCGGGTTCGGCAACAACACGCAGTGAGCGCGAGGGAGAAGGAAATGCCAGTACAGATGCCGACGGCCGAGCAGCTTCGCGATGTCGCCGACGAGGTCGGGCTGTCGCTGAGCGACGGCGATGTGGAGTCCTTTCTCGGACTGATCGCCGGCAGCATCGAGGCCTATAACGTCGTGGACGCGATGCCCGACAATCTGCCGCGCGTGCGCTATCCGCGCCTGCCGGGCTACCGCCCGGAGGGCGAGGAGAACCGCTACAACGCCTGGTATGTGAAGACCCGCATCGAGGGCGCAGCCGAAGGCAAGCTCAAGGGCAAAAGGGTCGCGCTCAAGGACAATGTCATGCTGGCCGGCGTGCCGATGATGAACGGCGCGGCGACGTTGGAGGGCTATGTGCCGGATGTCGATGCGACCATCGTCGAGCGGCTGCTGGACGCCGGCGCGACCATCGAGGGCAAGGCGCATTGCGAGAATTTCTGCCTCTCCGGCGGCAGCCACACCAACGCCACGGGCCCCGTGCACAATCCGCGCCGCATGGGCTATTCCGCCGGCGGCTCGTCCTCCGGTTCGGCCGCGCTGGTGGCGGCCCGCGAGGTCGATATGGCGGTCGGCGGCGACCAGGGCGGCTCGATCCGCATGCCGGCGGCCTATTGCGGCATCTATGGCATGAAGCCGACGCATGGGCTGGTGCCCTATACCGGCATCATGCCGATCGAGATCTATGTCGATCACACCGGCCCGATGACGGCCTCGGTCAGCGACAATGCGCTGATGCTGGAAGTGATGGCCGGTTCCGACGGCATCGATCCGAGACAGTACGATGTCGAGACGCACGCCTATTCCGAACTGCTGGAGGGCGGCGTGGCCGGCATGAAGATCGGCGTGCTGAGGGAGGGCTTCGGGCTTGCGAATTCCGAGCCGGATGTCGATGCGGCGAACCGCAAGGCGGCCGAACTCTTCGCCCGGATGGGCGCGGAAGTGGCCGAGGTCTCGGTGCCGATGCACGCGGCCGGGGCCGCGATCTGGACGCCCATCGGCGTCGAGGGGCTGACGCAGACCATGATGTGGGGCGACGGCTACGGCCACAGCCGCCAGGACCTCTATGTCACCGGCCTGATGGACTTCCACCATCGCTGGCGCGAGCGCGCGGACCAGATGTCCGAGACCACCAAGCTGTTCACCATGCTCGGCACCTATGTCCGCAACCAGTATGGTCTGCGCTACTACGGCAAGGGGGTCAATCTCTCGCGCCGGCTGGCGGGCGCCTACGACAAGGCGCTGGCGGAATGCGACCTGCTGCTGCTGCCGACCGTGCCGCTGAAGGCGACGCCGCTGCCGGCCCCGGACGCCTCGCGCGAGGAATATGTGCAGCGCGCGCTGGAGATGATCGCCAACACCGCGCCCTTCGACATCACCCACCACCCGGCGATGTCGCTGCCCTGCGGCATGAGCGACGGGCTGCCCGTCGGCATGATGCTGGTCGGCGGGCGCTACGCCGAGGCCACCATTTATCGCGCCGCTTACGCCTTCGAGCAGGCCGAGGACTGGACCCGGCTCTGAGCCCGGTCGGCCGACGGGGCCGGCCGGGCCGGCTCCGTCAGCTGCAGCCGTCGGTCTGGCCGCAGGTCATGCATTTCATGCAGGTGCCGTTGCGGACCAGGGTGAAATTGCCGCAGCCGCCGCAGGCGTCGCCCTCATAGCCGAGCATCCGCGCCTGACGCAGCGCCGCGTCGCGCGAGGCCGGCGGCGGGGCAACCGGCTCTGCGACGGCGGCGAGCGCGGCCAGCGGGCCGAGCGCCGGCTGCGGGCCGGGCGCCGGCTGCGGGCCGCCCGCCGAGGCCTCCAGGGCCGCCTCCGCCACCGTCTCGCTGCGCCCGCCGGAGAGCACATAGAGATTGTCGCGCACGAAGCCGCGGCTCGCCACGGTCGGGATCGGCTGGCCCATCTCGCGGTCGGCGAGCGCCGCTTCCTGCTCGCCCGCGCCGACGCTGTCGGGGCGCAGGTCGTCCGACACCACATGCGAGAGGTCGCCGCGCCCGAGATAGGAGATCGCCAGCTCCCGGAACAGATAGTCCAGGATCGAGGTGGACATCTTGATGGCGTCATTGCCCTCGACCATGCCCGATGGCTCGAAGCGCGTGAACACGAAGGCCTCGACATATTCCTCCAGCGGCACGCCGTATTGCAGGCCGATGGAGATCGCGATGGCGAAATTGTTCATCAGGCTGCGGAAGGCCGCGCCTTCCTTGTGCATGTCGATGAAGATCTCGCCGAGCTTGCCGTCGTCATACTCCCCGGTGCGCAGATAGACCTTGTGATTGCCGACCGTCGCCTTCTGCGTGTAGCCCTTGCGGCGGTCCGGCAGCCGGCGGCGCTCGATCAGCCGCTTCTCGACGATGCGCTGGGCGAGGATGGGGGCGCGCGCGGCGGCCGCCGGCTCCTCGGCGATCTCGTCGGCCAGGTCCTCGCCGAGCGCCGTCGCCGCCAGCGGCTGGGAGAGCTTCGAGCCGTCGCGATAGAGCGCGTTCGCCTTCAGCCCGAGCCGCCAGGAGAGCATGTAGGCGTCGATGCAGTCCTGGATGGTGGCGTCGTTGGCCATGTTCACGGTCTTGGAGATCGCGCCCGAGATGAAGGGCTGCACCGCGCCCAGCATCCGGATATGGCTCTCGGTGGAGAGATGGCGCCGGCCGGTGCGCCCGCAGGGATTGGCGCAGTCGAACACCGCCAGATGCTCGTCGCGGAGATGCGGCGCGCCCTCGACCGTCATGGCGCCGCCGCAATAGAGATTGGCGACCTCGATCTCGCGCGCCGAAAAGCCGAGCGCCTCCAGCAGTTCGCCGCTCTCCAGCGCCGCATCGTCGAGGCCGAGCCGCTCGCGGCAGGCCTCGTCGCCGAGCGTCCAGCGGTTGAAGACGAAGCGGATGTCGAAGGCGCCGGGCAGCGCGGCCTCGATGGCGGCGATCATCTCCGGCGTGAAGCCACGCTCGGCGAGCGCCTCATGGCCGAGGGCGGGCGAGCCCTTGAGCGTGCCCCGTCCGACCGCATGGCGCTCGATGTCGGCGATCTCGGCGCTGTCATAGTCGAGCGCCGCCAGCGCCTCCGGCACCAGGCTGTTGATGATCTTGAAATAGCCGCCGCCGGCGAGCTTCTTGAACTTCACCAGCGCGAAGTCCGGTTCGATGCCGGTGGTGTCGCAATCCATCACCAGGCCGATGGTGCCGGTCGGCGCGATGACCGTCGCCTGGGCGTTGCGGTAGCCATGCGCGCGCCCGCCTTCCAGCGCGTCGTCCCAGGCCGCGCGGGCGGCCGCCGCCAGGCCGTCGAAGATGCAGGCCGCTCCGTCCAGCGGCTGCGGGGCCACGGAGAGGCCCTCATAGCCCTTCTCGCAGCCATGGGCGGCGCGGCTGTGGTTGCGCATCACCCGCAGCATGGCCTCGGCATTGTCGGGATAGCCCGCGAACGGGCCGAGCCTCGCGGCCATCTCGGCCGAGGTGGCGTAGGCCGCGCCGGTCATCAGCGCGGTGATCGCGCCGGCGGTGGCGCGCCCGGCGGGGCTGTCATAGGGCACGCCCGAGGCCATCAGCAGCCCGCCGACATTGGCGTAGCCGAGGCCGAGCGGGCGATAGCGGAAGGAGCGCTCGGCGATCCGGCGCGAGGGGAACTGCGCCATCGATTCGGAGATTTCGAGCGTCATCGTCCACAGGCGCACGGCGTGCCGGAAGCCCTCGATGTCGAAGCCGCCTTCCTCGGTGCGGAACGCCATCAGGTTGAGCGAGGCGAGATTGCAGGCCGTGTCGTCCAGGAACATGTATTCCGAACAGGGGTTGGACGAGTCGATGCGCCCCTCGGCCGGGCAGGTGTGCCAGTCGTTGATGGTGGTGTCGAACTGCACGCCCGGATCGGCCGACGCCCAGGCGGCCTCCGCGATGCGGTCCATGAGCGCGCGCGCCTCGACGGTGCGCGCGGTGGCGCCGTCGGTGCGCCGCGTGAGCGCCCAGTCGCCGCCATTTTCGACGGCGTGCAGGAAGGCGTCCGTCAGCCGCACGGAATTGTTGGAGTTCTGGCCGGCGACGGTCCGGTAGGCCTCGCCGTCCCAGTCGGTGTCCCAGGTGGGGAAGGCGAGTTCGGTCACGCCCTGGCGCGCGAGCTGGATCACGCGGCGGATATAGCTTTCGGGCACCGCCGCCTCGCGCGCGGCGCGGACCGCCTTGCCGAGCGCGGGGTTCTGCTTCGGGTCGAGGCGCGTCTCGTCCCCGGTCTCGCCCGCGCCGGCCGCGCAGGCGGCGAGCACGCGGTTCAGATGGCGCTCGCAGAGTTTGGAGCCGGCGACCAGCGCGGCCACCTTCTGCTCCTCCACCACCTTCCAGTCGATATATTCCTCGATATCGGGATGGTCGATGTCGAGCGTGACCATCTTGGCGGCGCGCCTGGTGGTGCCGCCCGACTTGATGGCCCCGGCCGCCCGGTCGCCGATGCGCAGGAAGCTCATCAGCCCGGAGGACCGCCCGCCGCCCGAGAGCGGCTCGCCCTCGCTGCGCAGCCGGGAGAAATTGGTGCCCGTGCCGGAGCCGTATTTGAACAGCCGCGCCTCGCGCACCCAGAGGTCCATGATGCCGCCCTCGTTCACCAGATCGTCGGAGACCGACTGGATGAAGCAGGCATGGGGCTGCGGGCGCCGATAGGCCGAATCGGAGGCGCAGGCGACGCCGGTTTCGGGATCGACATAGATATGGCCCTGGGCCGGCCCGTCTATGCCATAGGCCCAGTGCAGGCCGGTGTTGAACCATTGCGGCGAGTTGGGGGCCGCCATCTGCCGGGCCAGCATGGCGGAAATCTCGTCGTAATAGGCGCGCGCATCGTCTTCGCTGGCGAAATAGCCGCCCTTCCAGCCCCAATAGGTCCAGGCGCCGGCCAGGCGGTGGAACAGCTGGCGGGCGTCGCTCTCGCCGCCGAAGGTCGCATCGTCGGCCGGCCGGCGGCGCTGCAGCCACTCCGGCACGCCGGCTTCGGCCACCGGCTCGGTGCGGTCCGGCACGCCGGCCTTGCGGAAATATTTCTGCGCCAGCACATCCACCGCCACCTGCGACCAGCCTTCGGGCGCGCGGATGTCGTCGGCAAGGAACACCGGCGAGCCGTCGGGATTGCGAATCTCGCTGCTGCGCTGCGCGAACGCCACGCCGTCAAAGGCCGACGCGGATCCTTCGGTGAAATGGCGCTGAACCTGCACTGCGATCTCTCCCCTTGCGATCTGCAGCACCAGATATCGTTCGTAGCTCGTCACGATGCCGCTAGATGTAGTTTCACAGAAAATGCGATGAATAGAAAGCGCCAAGATCTCCGATCTGCAGAAAATCAGATGACCGAACGATCTTCAGAAAATCAGATGACCGAACCTCGGAAACGCTCCTCGTTCTGGGTTGGCGTTGACCGACGGCGAGTCGCGATGCGATAACGACCCTTCACGAGGAAGGACGGGCAGGGCTCGCATGACATCGATCGGAACCCGCCTCTACACCTGGATGCAGGGTGAGCTTGTCGGCGAGGACGGCGAGGGCAACCGCTATTTCCGCAGCCGCCGGGGCCGCCTGCACGGCCGCGACCGGCGCTGGGTGGTCTATGCCGGGCCGGTGGAGGCCTCGCGCGTGCCGCCGGAGTGGCACGCCTGGCTGCATCGCCTGGTCGAGTCGCCGCCCGATTCGGCCCGCCCGCGCTACCCCTGGCAACGGCCGCACGAGCCGAATCTGACCGGCACGGCCCGGGCCTATCGCCCGCCGGGGCATGACTTCGCCGGCGGCCGGCGCAGCGCCGCCACCGGCGACTACGAGGCCTGGACGCCCGAGTGATGCGGCGCAGCGTGCTCGAGACGCTGACCGGCGCGGCGGTGCTTCTGGCCGCCGCCGCCTTCGTCTTCTTCGCCTATTCGACCGTCGATGTGGGCGCGGGCGGCGGCTATGAGATCAGCGCCGAATTCGACGACACGGGCGGCCTGCCGGTGGGCGCGGCGGTGCGCATGAGCGGCATTCGGGTCGGCGCGGTGACCGGGCAGCGACTCGACCCCGAGACCTTCGCGGCAGAGGTGGTGCTCTCGATCGACCCGGAGGTTCGCCTGCCGGTGGACAGCTTCGCCAGGATCGCGAGCGAGAGCCTGCTCGGCGGCAAATATGTGCAGCTCACGCCCGGCGCCGAGGACGATGTCATCCCGCCCGGCGGGCGCATCCGCTATGCGCAGTCCTCGGTCAGCCTGGAGGACCTGCTCGGCCGCTTCCTGTTCAGCGCCGGCGATGCCGGGAAACCTTAGCCGGACCCTGCTGCTGGTGCTCCTGCTGTCGCCGGGCGCGCCCGCCGGGGCGGAGGAGCCGCGCCGCTACAGCTATCGCGAGATGGGCGTGGCGGTGCTCCAGGGCCTCGACAAGGTGACCGCGCGCGTCTCCACGCTGATCGCGCCGCTGGAGCGGCGGCTCAGCTTCGGCACGCTGGAGATCACCGTCTGGGCCTGCCGCAAGCGCCCGCCGGAGGAGCCGCCGGAAAGCGCGGTCTTCCTTACCATCGTGGAGCGCCGAAGGGACACGGCGTCGGCCCGGCTTTTCCAGGGCTGGATGTTCGCCTCCAGCCCGGCGCTCTCGGCGCTCGAACATCCGGTCTATGACATCTGGGCGCTGGACTGCCGCGACGCCCCGCCGGGTTAGCGTCGGCGCTCAGCGCGGGAGTTCGGAGGGCCGCCCCGTCAGGAAGGCATCGACCGCGTGGGCGCATTGCCGGCCCTCGCGAATCGCCCAGACGACCAGCGACTGGCCCCGGCGCATGTCTCCGGCGACGAACAGCTTGTCCCGCGAGGTGCGATAGCTCTCCGTATCCGCCTGGACATTGCCGCGCGCATCGAGCGCGACGCCCAGCCGGTCGATCATCCCCTCCCGGACCGGCCCGGTGAAGCCCATGGCGAGCAGCACCAGGTCCGCCTCGATCTCGCTCTCGCTGCCCGGCACCGGCGCGAAGCCCCGGCCGGGCTCGAAGCGTACCTGCCGCGTGGCGAGCGCCCGCACCCGGCCATGCCCGTCGTCCAGGAAGGCCGTGGTCTCGATTTCGTAGCGCTGCTCGGAGCCTTCCTGCTGCGACGACGAGATGCGCAGCCGGCGCGGCCAGTAGGGCCAGACGAGGCTGAGGTCCGGGTTCTCTTCCGGTTCGTCGAAAATCTCCAGCTGGACGATCCGCTCCGCCCCCTGGCGGGTGGAGGTGCCGATGCAATCCGAACCCGTGTCGCCGCCGCCGATCACCACCAGCTTGCGCCCGGCGGCGCTGATATGCCCGGCCGGGGTCGGGTCGCCGGCATTGATGCGGTTCTGCTGCGGCAGGAAGTCCATGGCGAAGTGGATGCCGTCGAGCGCGCGCCCCGGCGTTCCGTCCAGATCGCGCGGCGCCTCCGCCCCGCCGGCCAGCACCACGGCGTCATGGTCGGCGAGCAGCGCCTCCGCATCGACATTCACGCCGACATGCGCGCCGGTGCGGAAGGTCACGCCCTCCGCCGCCATCTGCGCCATGCGCCGGTCGATCAGGTCCTTCTCCATCTTGAAGTCGGGAATGCCGTAGCGCAGCAGGCCGCCGATGCGGTCGGCCTTCTCCAGCAGCAGCACATCGTGCCCAGCGCGGGCCAGCTGCTGCGCGGCCGCCATGCCGGCCGGCCCGGAGCCGACGATGGCCACCCGCTTGCCGCTCCGCGCCGCCGGCGGCTGCGGATCCACCCAGCCCTCCTCGAAGCCCTTGTCCACCACCGCGCATTCGATGGTCTTGATGCTGACCGGATCGTCGTTGATGTTGAGGACGCAGGCCTCCTCGCAGGGCGCCGGGCAGATGCGGCCGGTGAATTCCGGGAAATTGTTGGTCGAGTGCAGATTGACCAGCGCCTCGCGCCAATGGCCGCGATAGACCAGATCGTTCCAGTCCGGGATCTGGTTGTTGACCGGACAACCGTTGTGGCAGAACGGAATGCCGCAATCCATGCAGCGCGCCGCCTGCCGGGCGGCGCCCTCGTCGCCCAGCGGCACGACGAACTCCCGCCAGTGGCGCACGCGCTCCTCGACCGGCCTGTAGCGGCGGTCCTCGCGTCCGTGCTCCAGAAAGCCGGTGACCTTACCCACGCGCCTCGGCCCCCTCGGCGGCGGCGGCCATTTCGGTGAGCGCGCGGCGGTAATCGACCGGCATCACCTTCACGAAGCGTTTGCGCGTCGCCTCCCAGTCCGCCAGCAGTTCGGCGGCGACGGCGCTGCCGGTGTAATGGCGATGGCGCTCGATCAGGGTGCGCAGTCTCGCTTCGTCGTGATTCATCATGTCCTGCAGATCGTCGGCGTCGATGCCCGTGGGGGCGATTTCCTCCAGCGCGACCGCCGCCAGATTGCAGCGCCGCTCGAAACTTCCGTCGGGGTCGTAAACATAGGCGACGCCGCCGCTCATGCCGGCGGCGAAATTGCGCCCGGTCGGGCCCAGCACCGCCACGCAGCCGCCGGTCATATATTCGCAGCCGTGGTCGCCCACGCCCTCGACCACCGCCCAGGCGCCGGAATTGCGCACCGCGAACCGCTCTCCCGCGACGCCGGAGAAGTAGCATTCCCCCTCGATGGCGCCATAGAGTACGGTGTTGCCGACGACGATATTGTCTCTCGGCTCATAGGGCGCGCTTCGGGGCGGATAGATGACCAGCCGGCCGCCGGAGAGGCCCTTGCCGACATAATCGTTGGCCACGCCTTCGAGATGGATCGCCATGCCGCGCGCGGCCCAGGCCCCGAAGCTCTGCCCGCCCGTGCCTTCGGCCTCGATGACGATGGTGTCCTCCGGCAGCCCGGCATGGCCGTGGCGGAACGCGACCTCGCCGCCCAGCATGGCGCCGACGGAGCGGTTCACATTGCGCACCTGCGTTTCGATCTTCACCGGCCGGCCGGCGTCGAGCGCCGGCGCCGCCTCGGCGATCAGCCGGCGGTCGAGCGCCCGCTCCAGCCCGTGGTCCTGCGTTTCGCTGTTGTGGATATCGACCCCGGGGCCGACATCCGGCTTGAACAAGAGGCGCTTCAGGTCCACGCCATGGGCCTTCCAATGGTCTTCCGCCCGGCGCATGTCGAGCTTGTCGGAGCGCCCGATCATCTCGTCGAAGCGCCGGAAGCCGAGCCGCGCCATGATCTGCCGCACTTCCTCGGCGACGAAGAAGAAGAAGTTGATGACATGCTCCGGCGCGCCGGCGAAGCGCGCGCGCAGCTCCTCGTCCTGGGTGGCGATGCCGACCGGGCAGGTGTTGAGATGGCATTTGCGCATCATGATGCAGCCCATGGCGATCAGCGGCGCGGTCGAGAAGCCGAACTCGTCCGCGCCCAGCAGCGCCCCGATCGCCACATCGCGCCCGGTGCGCAGGCCGCCATCGACCTGCACCGCGATGCGGGTGCGCAGATTGTTCAGCACCAGCGTCTGATGCGTCTCCGACAGGCCGATCTCCCAGGGCGAGCCGGCATGGGTCAGCGAGGTCACCGGCGAGGCGCCGGTGCCGCCCTCGAAGCCGGAAATCGTCACATGGTCGGCCTTGGCCTTGGAGACGCCGGCGGCGACGGTGCCGACGCCCACCTCCGACACCAGCTTCACGCTGATGCGCGCGCGGGGGTTCACGTTCTTCAGATCGTGAATGAGCTGCGCCAGGTCCTCGATGGAGTAGATATCGTGATGCGGCGGCGGCGAGATCAGCCCGACGCCGGGCGTCGAGTGGCGCACCCGGGCGATATTGCGATCGACCTTGTGGCCGGGCAGCTGGCCGCCCTCGCCGGGCTTGGCGCCCTGGGCCATCTTGATCTGGATGTCGTTCGAGTTGGCGAGATATTCCGCCGTCACGCCGAAGCGCCCGGAGGCCACCTGCTTGATGGCCGAGCGCATGCTGTCGCCATTGGCGAGCGGCGTGAAGCGGTCGGCCTCCTCGCCGCCCTCGCCGGTGTTGGACTTGCCGCCGATGCGGTTCATGGCGATCGCGAGCGTGGTGTGCGCCTCGCGCGAGATGGAGCCGAAGGACATCGCGCCGGTGGCGAAGCGCCGGACGATCTCGACCGCCGGCTCGACTTCCTCCAGGGGCACGCCCTCGCCGTCCTCGCGGAGGTCGAACAGGCCGCGCAGCGTCATCAGCCGGCGGCTCTGGTCGTTCAGGATGGCGGCGTATTCCTCGTAGCTCGACGCCCGGTTGGCGCGCACGGCGTGCTGCAGCTGCGCCACCGAGTCCGGCTCCCACTGGTGGCGCTCGCCGCGCAGCCGGTAGGTGTATTCGCCGCCGACATCCAGCATCTGGCGATAGACCGGCGCGTCGCCCCAGGCGGCGCGATGGCGGGCGACCGTTTCGGCCGCGATTTCCGGCAGCGCGACGCCTTCCACGGTGGTGGCCGTGCCGGTGAAATAGCGCTCGACGAAATCGGTCGCGAGCCCGACCGCATCGAAGATCTGCGCGCCGCAATAGGACTGATAGGTCGAGATGCCCATCTTGGACATGACCTTGAGCAGCCCCTTGCTGACCGCCTTGATATAGTTCTTGTGCACCTGCTCGCGCGTCAGCCGGTCGGGGAAGGCGCCCTCGTCATGCAGCGCGTCCAGCGTCTCGAAGGCGAGATAGGGGTTGATCGCCTCCGCCCCGTAGCCCGCCAGCACGCAGAAATGATGCACCTCGCGCGCCTCGCCGGTCTCCAGCACCAGGCCGACGCGCGTGCGCGAGCCGGCGCGGATCAGCCGGTGATGCACGGCGGAGCACGCCAGCAGCGCCGGCATGGCGATGCGCTCCGGCCCGACGGCGCGGTCGGAGAGCACCAGAATGTTGAAGCCGGCCTCGACGGCCTCGCCGGCCGCCGCGCAAAGCCGCTCCAGCGCCGGCTCCAGGCCGTCCGCGCCCTCGCCGGCGTCCCAGGTGATGTCCAGCGTCTCGGTGCTGAAGGCGCCGCCCGCGAGATCGCGCACATTGCGCAGCTTCTCCAGGTCGGTGTCGGTCAGCACCGGCTGGGAAACCTCGAGGCGCATGTGCGAGCCGCCGCTGTCGAGGTCCAGCAGGTTGGGCCGCGGCCCAACCATGGACACCAGCGACATCACCAGCTCCTCGCGGATCGGGTCGATCGGCGGGTTGGTGACCTGGGCGAACAACTGCTTGAAATAGGTGTAGAGCAGCTTGGGCCGGTCGGAGAGCACCGAGATCGGCGTGTCGGTGCCCATCGAGCCGACCGGATCGTCGCCGCCCACGCCCATGGGCTGGAGGAAGACGTCGATATCCTCGCGCGTGAAGCCGAAGGCCTGCTGGCGGTCGAGCAGGTCGCCGGAGGGCGGCCGGTTGCTCGCCGCGCGGGTCGGGGCCGGCAGGTCGTCCAGCAGGAAGCGCGTGCGGGCCAGCCACTGGCGATAGGGGTGCGAGCGCGCGAGCGCGGTCTTGAGCTCGCCGTCATCGACGATGCGCTGGCGCTCCAGGTCGATCAGAAACATCTTGCCGGGCTGGAGGCGCCATTGCCGCGCGATCCGCTCCGGCGGGATGTCGAGCACGCCGGTCTCCGAGGCCATGACCACCAGGCCGTCGGTGGTCACCAGATAGCGCGCCGGGCGCAGGCCGTTGCGGTCGAGCGTCGCGCCGATCTGGCGCCCGTCGGTGAAGGCGACCGCGGCCGGCCCGTCCCAGGGCTCCATCAGCGCGGCGTGATATTCGTAGAAGGCGCGCCGCTCCTCGTCCATCAGCGGGTTGCCGGCCCAGGCCTCCGGAATCAACAGCATCATCGCATGGGCCAGCGAATAGCCGCCCTGCACCAGCAACTCCAGCGCATTGTCGAAGCAGGCGGTGTCGGACTGGTCCGGCGCGATCAGCGGCCAGAGCTTCTCCAGATCCGGGCCGAACAGCCGCGAGCTGGTGGCGTGCCGGCGGGCCGCCATCCAGTTGTAGTTGCCGCGCACGGTGTTGATCTCGCCATTGTGGCAGATCATCCGGTAGGGATGGGCCAGACGCCAGGAGGGGAAGGTGTTGGTGGAGAAGCGCTGATGCACCAGCGCCAGCGCCGAGGCGGTCCGCTCGTCCTGGAGGTCGAGATAATAGTCGCCGAGCTGCTGCGCCAGCAGCATGCCCTTGTAAACGACGGTGCGCGCGGAGAGCGAGGCGATGTAAAGGTCCTTGAGGCCGGGCAGGCGCTCTGCGGCGCTGATGTTCTCGATGCGCTTGCGGATCACCAGCAGCTTGCGCTCGAAGGCGTCGCCGGCCTCGACGCCGCCGTCGCGCGCGACGAACAGCTGGCGCACCAGCGGCTCGGTCGCGCTGACCGTCGGGCCGAGAATGCCGCTCGCCACCGGCACGTCGCGCCAGCCCGCGACCCGCTGTCCTTCCTCCGCCACGATGCGCTCGATGAGCGCGACGCAGCCCGCGCGCTCGCCCTCGTCGCGCGGCAGGAAGACCATGCCGACGGCGTAGTCCGGCTCCGCCGGCAGTTCGATGCCGACCTCCGGGGCCACGGCGCGGAACAGGCCGTCCGGCTTTTGCAGCATGACGCCGGCGCCGTCGCTGGCCAGCGGGTCCGCCCCGACGGCGCCGCGATGGGCCAGATTCAGCAGAATCTGCAGACCCTGGCGGACGATATCGTGCGACTTGCGGTTCGCGATATCGACGACGAAGCCGACGCCGCAGCTGTCATGCTCGTTGCGAGGGTCGTAAAGCCCCTGCTTGGGTGGCAACGCAGACAAGATGTCACCTCCGCAGGTTTCGTCGAGGTAAAGAGCCGCCACCTCCCGATCAGGCGCCGCCCAAGGGACGACCGATATAGAACATCGGGGCCGTCGGCAAAAGGCGGCGGGACGGTTGGTCGCAATATGCGCCCATCGCGCGGCATAATGGAAGCGGGCCGGATTCGGGAAGGGGCGGATGGCGGAGCGCATTCTGATCACGGGCGGCGCGCGGCGGCTGGGCCTGGCGCTCGCCCGGGCGATGCTGGCCGAGGGCCACCGGGTGGCGGTGCATACGCGCCGAAGCCGCCCGCCGGCCGATCTCGACGCGCCCGTGCTGACCGGCGATCTCGACGACCCGGCGGTTCCGGCGCGGATCGTCCGGGAGGCCGGCGAGCGCCTGGGCGGGCTTTCGGTGCTGGTCAACAATGCGGCGCGTTTCGAGCCGGATCGCATCGCCTCGCTCGACGCCGCCTCCTTCGACGCCCATATGGCGACCAATCTGCGCGCGCCGCTGCTGGCGATCCGGGCCTTCGCGGCCGCGCTCGGGCCGGAAGGGCAGGGGCTGGCGGTCAATATCCTCGACCAGAAGGTCTGCCATCCGGGCGCGGGCTATCTCTCCTACACGCTCAGCAAGATCGCGCTGGAGGGCGCGGTGCGGGCGCTGGCGGGCGAACTCGCGCCCGGCCTGCGCATCGCCGCGATCGCGCCCGGCATCGTGCAGGAGAGCGCCGGCATGGCGCCCGGCCGGCTGGAGACGCTCGGCGCCCGGCTGCCGCTCGGCCGCGCGGCGCGCCCGGAGGAGGTGGCGGCCGCGCTCTCCTATCTGATCGCGACGCCCTCGGTGACCGGCGAGACGCTCTATGTCGATTCCGGCGAATCGCTCCGCGCGCATTCGGTTATTCTGGGCGCCAACTGAACGGGAGGAGACGGCGAATGGCGCGCTACGATCTGGTGATTCGCGGCGGCGCGGTGGTGACCGCCACCGACATGGCCCCGGCCGATGTCGGCGTCCGCGACGGGCGCGTCGTGGCGCTCGGCGAGGGGCTCGACCCCGGCGCGCGGGAGATCGACGCCACCGGCCGGCTGGTCATGCCGGGCGGGGTGGACAGCCACTGCCATATCGAGCAGCCCGGCTCCTCCGGCGGAACCAACGCCGACAGCTTCACGAGCGGGTCGATCTCGGCGGCCTGCGGCGGCACCACCACCACGATCAGCTTCTCGCCCCAGGTGCGCGGCCGGGGGGTGAAGGAGGCCATGGAGAGCTATGCCGCGCTCGCGCGGAAGTCCGTCATCGACTACTGCTTCCACGTCATCGTCAACGACCCGTCCGACGCGGTGATCGAGGAGGAGCTGCCGGAGCTGATCGCGGCCGGGCACCGCTCGATCAAGGTGTTCATGACCTACCCGTCCAACCGGCTGGACGATGCGCAATTGCTGCGGGTGTTCGCCTGCGCCCGGCGCCACGGCGCGCTGGTCTGCGTCCACGCCGAGAACCACGACGCCATCATGTGGATGACCGACCGGCTTCTGGAAGCTGGCCTGACCGCGCCGCGCTACCACGCCTGGTCGAAGCCGCCGGCGGTGGAGCGCGAGGCGGTGCACCGGGTCATCATGCTGGCGGAACTGCTGGACCTGCCGATCCAGATCTTCCACGTGACCTGCGCCGAGGCGGCCGAGGAGATTCGCCGGGCGCAGGCGCGCGGCGTCAAGGTGTTCGGCGAGACCTGCCCGCAATATCTGGTGCTGACCGCCGACGATCTCGACCGCGACGGCTTCGAGGGCGCCAAATTCATCTGCTCGCCCGCTCCGCGTACGGTGGCGGACCAGGAGGCGATCTGGCGCGCGCTCGCCGACGGCACGCTCGGCGTCGTGACCTCCGACCACGCCCCCTATAGCTTCGACGACCCCAGGGGCAAGGCGCTGCACGGGGCCAATGCGCGCTTCAGCGAAATCCCGAACGGCGTGCCGGGGCTGGAGACGCGCCTGCCGCTGCTGTTCTCGGAGGGCGTGGCGCGCGGGCGGATCGGACCCTCGGAATTCGTGGCGCTGACCGCGACCAATCCGGCCCGCTTGTTCGGCCTCTATCCGAGGAAGGGGACCATCGCCGTCGGCTCGGACGCCGACATCGCCATCTGGGACGCCGGGCGCGAGACCGCGATCCGCAGCGCCGACTTGCACACGCAAACGGACTACACGCCCTATGAGGGCATGACCGTCACCGGCTGGCCGGTGATGACGCTCTCGCGCGGCGAGCTGCTGTGGAACGATGGCGAGGTGACGGCCGAGCCGGGGCGCGGGCGCTGGCTGAAGCGCGAGCCCTACGACTTCATCCGCCCCACCGGCCGCTTCGCCACCCCCTTCGACCCGATCGCGCTCCGGCGGCTGGACGAGTGAGGCGCAAGGCTCATGCCATTTGAAATGAGACTGTTCGAGGACCTGCTGTCCGACGGCGAGGAGGCCCGGTTCGACGACGCCCTGCCGCGGGCGTTCTATGTCGTGGCCGGGAGCGTCTCGGCGAACGGGCGGGAATTGCCGGCCGACAACGGCGCCGTGCTGGAGGAGCCGTTGCGGCTTTGCGCCGGCGCGGGCGGCGCCTGCCTCTGGCGGTGGGAGGTCGTGGCGTCCGGCGCGGCTCCCGCCGCCGGCGGCCATCGCGCGGCGCTCCGCCTCGCCCGGCGCTTCGACCCGGCGGAGATCGGCGATGCGCTGCTGCTGCGGCTCGACAGCGTGGCTTTCCCGCCCGGCGGCGCGGCCCTGCTGCACACGCATCGGGGGCCCGGTATCCGATGCTTGCGGGAAGGGGACATCCGGATCGAGACGGAAGGCCGCGCCTCGTCCTACGGCCCCGGCGGCCCCTGGTTCGAAAGCGGGCCGGAGCCGGTCTTCGCCCAGGCGTCTTTCGAGGTCCCGAGCCGCTTCATCCGCGCGATGGTGCTGCCGCGCGCGCTGCTCGGCGCCTCCTCCATCCGCTATGTCCGGGAGGAAGATCGCGACAAGCCGAAATCGCAGAGCTACCGGGTGTTCGCGGAAATGCCGATCGAGCTCGGCGCGGCATAGGCAAACAGGCGGGAGGAGCGAGCCCATGCGTTGCAGCGGAAAGATCGCCATCGTCACCGGCGGGGCCATGGGCATCGGCCGCGCCATCGTCAAGGGCCTGCTGGCGGAAGGGGCGGGCGTGGCGATCGCCGACCGCGCCGGGGCGGCGGAGGCCGCCGAGGCGCTCGGCGGTCGGCAGCAGGGCGTCGTCGGCCTCGCCTGCGATGTCTCGCGTCCCGACGATATGGAGGCCATGGCCGAAGCCGCGCTGGAGGCGTTCGGCCGCATCGATGTGCTCGTCAACAATGCGGGCGTCTATTCCTCGCTGAAGACGGCGCCGTTCGAGGAGCTGGATGTCGAGGACTGGCGGCGGGTTCTCGATGTGAATGTCATCGGTCTGGCGATGGCGACCCGGGCGGTCGCGCCCGCCATGCGCCGGCAGGGCGGGGGATCGATCGTCAACCTCTCCTCCGGCACGCCCTTCAAGGGCGTTCCCTTCCTGCTGCACTATGTGGCGAGCAAGGGGGCGGTGAACGCCATGACCAAGGCGCTGGCGAAGGAGCTGGGCGGGGCCGGCATCCGGGTCAATGCGGTGGCGCCGGGCTTCACCTTGTCCGACGGCGTGCTCGCCAATCCCCACCAGGTGGAAACGCTTCAGGAAATCTCGCGCGACGCCCGCGTCCTGCAACGCGACCAGCATCCCGCCGATATCGTCGGCGCGGCGGTCTTCTTCGCCTCCGAAGACTCCGCCTTCGTCACCGGCCAGACGCTCCTCGTCGATGGCGGGGCCTATTTCCACTGAACCGCCCGCCCGTGCTTGAATGGGCCGGTCGCCACCCCGGAACGAAAGCCCCCGCCATGTCCGCCGCCCTGCCGCTCGCCCATATCAAGGTTCTCGATCTGACCCGCGCCCGCGCCGGGCCGACCGCCGTGCGCCAGCTGGCGGACTGGGGGGCGGATGTCGTCAAGATCGAGGCGCCGCCCGGCGGCGATGCGCGCGAGGTGGTGGCCGGCAAGCGCCACGGCTTCGACTTCCTGAACCTGCATCGCAACAAGCGCTCCATGACGCTCAATCTCAAGGCCGCGAAGGGCCGCGAGATTTTCATGGCGCTCGCGCGGGACGCCGATGTCATCGTGGAGAACTACCGCGCCGGGGTGAAGCACCGGCTCGGCATCGACTATGAGGCCGTCCGCGCCGTCAATCCGCGCATCGTCTATGGCTCGATCTCGGGCTTCGGCCAGTCCGGCCCCTATCGCGACCGGCCGGGCGTCGATCAGATCGCGCAGGGGCTGGGGGGCCTGATGTCGGTCACCGGCTTGCCGGGGCAGGGGCCGGTACGGGTCGGCATCCCGATCGCCGATCTCACCGCCGGGCTGCATCTGGCCCAGGGCATCCTGCTGGCGCTCCTGGAGCGCGAACGCTCCGGGGAGGGCCAGTGGGTGCACACCTCGCTGCTGGAAGCGCAGATCATGATGCTGGACTTCCAGGCGGCGCGCTGGACGGTGGCGGGCGAGGTGGCCCCGCAGGCCGGCAACGACCATCCGACCTCGATCCCGACCGGCGTCTTCCCGACCGCCGACGGCCACATCAATATCGCCGCCTCCGGCAATGGCATGTTCGCCCGGCTCTGCGGCGCGCTCGGCTGCCCGGAACTGACCGCGCATCCCGACTATGGCGACGACGACAGCCGCTCCGCCAATCGGCTGGCGCTGAACGCGCTGCTCGCCGAGCACACGAAGCGGCGGCCGAGCGCGGCATGGGTGGAGGCGCTGAACGAGGCGGGCGTGCCCTGCGGGCCGATCAACACCATCGACGGGACGATGACCGACCCGCAGGTGCGCCATCTCGGCATCGAGAAGGCGATGGCGCATCCGGCGCTGGGCGAGGTCGGCGTGGTCGGCCAGCCGACGACGCTCTCGCGCACCGGCGCGCGCCCCGACATCCGCCGCCACACGCCCGACCAGGGCGAGCACACGGAGGAGGTGCTGGCCGGCATCGGCTATGACGGCGCGGGCGTGGCGGCGCTTCGGTCCGAGGGGGTGGTCTGAACGGGCGAAGCGCCGGCGCGCTTATCCGCCCGGCAGCAGCTGCTTCAGCAGGAAGTAGGTCAGTCCGGCATTCGCCGCAACGGCCATGGCGACGAGGCCGACCATGCGCCAGGTCAACGCCTGCATCCGGTCCATCATGCGCATCTCGCTCGCTTGCATAAGCTCCATCATGCGCGTTTCGCTGGCCTGCATCCGCTCCATCATGCGTTCCTCCCCGGCCTGGATGCGCTCCACGATCCGGGTCTCCAGCACCGCCAGATCGGCCTTGGTGGCCAGATGCTCCCGGTCGGCCTGCAGGGCGGCGACCGAGGTTTTCAATTCCGTCACCGCATGGGTGAGATCGGTAATGGCGGTTTTGAGGTCGGCCAGCTGCTCGCGCTCACGTTGAGCGGCCCTCTCGGCGGCTTCCGAGCCGACTGCGGCGGCGTAGCGGCAGGCGTTGGCCGTGGCCTCCGCCTGTCCGCGCTCCATTCCGGCGGCTTCCAGCTTCCGCGCAATGGCAAATATGTCAAAATAAGCTTCCATATTGTCAAGCTAACATGAACGCGCGCTCCGCGCCAACAGGGAAAAGATCGTCTGCGGTCTATCCGCCCGGCAGCAACTGCTTCAGCAGGAAGTAGGTCAGGCCGGCATTCGCCGCAACGGCCATGGCGACGAGGCCGACCATGCGCCAGGTCAATGTTGCCATGCGGTCCATCATCCGTGTTTCGCCCGCTTGCATCCGATCCATCATGCGCGTCTCGCCCGCCTGCATAAGCTCCATCATGCGCGTCTCGCTGGCCTGCATCCGTTCCATCATCCGCGTCTCGCTGGCCTGCATCCGCTCCATCATGCGTTCTTCCCCGGCCTGGATGCGCTCCACGAGCCGGGTCTCCAGGACCGCCAGGTCGGCCTTGGTGGCCAGATGCTCCCGGTCGGCCTGCAGCGCGGCGACCGAGGTTCGCAACTCCGTCACCGCGTGGGTGAGATCGGTGATTGCGCTTTTGAGGTCGGCGAGCTGCTCGCGCTCGCTTCGGATGGCGCTCTCGGCGGCCTTCGATCCGGCTGCGGCGGCGTGGCGGCAGGCGTTGGCCGTGGCCTCGGCCTGTCCACGCTCCATTCCGGCGGCTTCCAGCTTCCGTGCAACGGCAAAGATGTCAAAATCAGCTTCCATATTGTCAAGCTAACATGAACACCCGCCCGGCGCAAATATAAAAAAACGCCGCCCGTTCAACGGGAACCGGGCCAGGCCGGCGTTCGCCTCCGGCTTGTCCGCGCCGCTAACCCGCATTTCTCACCAAGGCCACGGCCTGCGTCGCGCCCAGGCGTTCGATCCGCAAGGCGCGGGCCGAAGGGCGTAGCAGGAACTACGGTCGAGGCCCGTAACGAAGTCGGGCGGGCGCCTGGGCGCGACCCGAAGGGCGGCGCTGTCGGGCCGGCAGGGTGCGTCGAGCGGCTTGCCCGATGTCCCCGCATCGCGCGGCGCCGCTCTCCTGCCCTGCCGGCCCGACAGCGCCGCGCAGGCCATGGCCTTGGTGAGAAATGCGGGCTAAGCCAGCCTCTTCGTCATCGCGATACTGGTCGGCCGGTCGTAGCCGGGGTGGCGGGTCTCGCCGGTCTTGGCGAAACCGACGGCCTCGAACATGCGGCGGTTCTCGACCAGCTCGATCCGGGTCTGCAACGCCAGCGCCGGCTTGCCCGCCGCGACCGCCAGGCGTTCGGCCGCGCCGATAATCATGCGCAGCAGGCCCTGCCCGCGAGAGCGCTTCCGGACGGCGATCTTGCTGAGATAGAGGTCGGCCTCTCGCTCCTCCGCAAAGCCGCATCCGGCGATGTCGTCGCCTTGCAAGACCAGGATCAGCACCTCCCGCCGGGCCTTCCGCTCCAGATCGGCGATGTCCATCCGGTCCAGCGAGGAGGGCGGGTCGATGCGCCCGGACATGTCGGCGAAGCATTCCCGCAGATGGTCGAGCAGGCCTTGCCAGTCCGCGAAGTCGGGCGGCGGCGCGAGGCATCTGAACGGCGCCGCTCGATCGCGCTGCGCCCGCATGACCGCGAGGGCGCCTACCGGGTCGGGACCGGGTGCGGTCCGCTATAGTCGTAGAAGCCGCGCCCGGCCTTGCGGCCGATCCAGCCGGCCTCGACATATTTCACCAGCAGCGGGCAGGGGCGATATTTGCTGTCGGCCAGCCCGTCATACAGCACCTGCATGACCGCGAGACAGGTGTCCAGCCCGATGAAGTCGGCGAGCTCCAGCGGCCCCATGGGATGGTTGGCGCCGAGCCGCATGCCGGTGTCGATCGCCTCCACCGAGCCCACGCCCTCATAGAGCGTATAGACGGCCTCGTTGATCATCGGCAGCAGGATGCGATTGACGATGAAGGCCGGGAAGTCCTCCGCCGCCACCGGCGTCTTGCCGAGCGAGACGGCGAACTCCTTCACGTCCTCGAAGGTCTCGTCGTCGGTCGCGATGCCCCGGATCAGCTCCACCAGCGACATCATCGGCACGGGGTTCATGAAATGCAGGCCGATGAAGCGCTCCGGCCGGTCGGTAGTCGCGGCCAGCCGGGTGATCGAGATCGAGGAGGTGTTGGAGGCCACCACCGCGCCCGCGGCCAGATGCGGCAGCAGCGCCTTGAAGACGTCCCGCTTGACCGCCTCGTTCTCCGTCGCGGCCTCGATCACGATGTCGCAATCCGCAAAGGCCTCGTAGCCGGTGCCGGTGGCGATGCGCGCCAGCGCCCCGGCCTTGGCCGCCTCGTCGAACAGGCCCCGGCGCAGCTGCCGGTCCATATTGCGCTCGATCACGGCGAGGCTGCGGTCGAGCGCCTTTTCCGCGACATCGACCAGGCGCACATCGAAGCCGGACAGCGCCGAGACATGCGCGATGCCGCTGCCCATCTGCCCGGCGCCGACCACGCCGACCGTGCGGATGCGGCTGTCGAGACCCTTTGGCATGGTGGTCAACCGCTCGCTTCCTTGTGCCGGGTCACCGCATCGGTGAGTTCCGGCACGGCCTTGAAGAGGTCGGCGACCAGGCCGTAATCGGCGACCTGGAAGATCGGCGCTTCCTCGTCCTTGTTGATGGCCACGATCACCCGGCTGTCTTTCATGCCGGCGAGATGCTGGATGGCGCCGGAAATGCCGACCGCGATATAGAGTTCGGGCGCCACCACCTTGCCGGTCTGGCCGACCTGATAATCATTCGGCACATAACCCGCATCGACGGCCGCGCGCGAGGCGCCGACCGCGGCGCCCAGCCGGTCCGCCAGCGCCTCCAGGATGTTGAAGTTCTCGCCCGAGCCCATGCCGCGCCCGCCGGAGACGACGATGCCGGCAGTGGTCAGTTCCGGGCGCTCGGACTTGGTGAGCTCGCGCCCGACAAAGCTCGACAGGCCGACGCCGCCGGCCCCGCCGACCGGCTCGACCGGGGCGCCGCCGCCCTCCGCCGGCGCGGCGTCGAAGGCGGTCATGCGCACGGTGATGAGCTTGACCGGGTCGCTCGACTGCACTTTCGCCATGGCGTTGCCGGCATAGATCGGGCGCACGAAGGTGTCGGCGGAGACCACTTCGACGATGTCCGAGATCTGCGCGACATCCAGCAGCGCGGCCGCGCGCGGCAGGATGTTCTTGCCGTTCGCGGTCGCCGGCGCGAGCACATGGCTGTAGCCGCCCGCAAGGTCCACGATCAGCTTCGCGACATTCTCGGCGAGCGCGTGCTCATAGGCCGCGTCCTCGGCGAGGAGCACCCTGGCGACGCCGGCGACCGCCGCCGCGGCCTCCGCCGCCGGGCCGCACGCCTGGCCCGCGACCAGCACATGCACATCGGCGTCGATCTCCGCCGCCGCCGCCACGGCGTTGCGCGTCGCGGCCTTGAGCGAGGCGTTGTCATGTTCGGCGATGACGAGAACGCTCATGGGATCAGATCACCTTCGCTTCGGTGGAGAGCTTCTGCACCAGCTCCTCGACGGTCTCGACCTTGACGCCGCCGGCGCGCTTCTCCGGCTCGCCCACATGCAGCACCTTGAGGCGCGGCGCGGTATCGACGCCGAGATCGCCCGGCTCCATGCTGTCGATCGGCTTGCGCTTCGCCTTCATGATGTTGGGCAGCGAGGCGTAGCGCGGCTCGTTGAGGCGCAGATCGACGGTGACCACCGTCGGCAGCGTCACCTCCACGGTTTCCAGCCCGCCATCGACCTCGCGCGTCACCTGCGCCTTGCCGTCGTCGTTCACCGCGATTTCGGAGGCGAAGGTCGCCTGCGACCAGCCGAGCAGCGCGGCCAGCATCTGGCCGGTCTGGTTGCAATCGTCGTCGATGGCCTGCTTGCCGAGGATCACCATCCCCGGCTCTTCCTTCTCGCAGATCGCCTTCAGCATCTTGGCGACGGCGAGCGGCTCGATCTCGTCCTCGGTCGTCACCAGGATGCCGCGGTCGGCCCCCATGGCGAGCGCGGTGCGGATCGTCTCCTGGCACTGCTGGACGCCGATCGACACCGCGACGACCTCGTCGGCGGAGCCGTTCTCCTTCATCCGGATCGCCTGTTCGACCGAGATTTCGTCGAACGGATTCATCGACATCTTGACATTGCGCGTTTCGACGCCGCTGCCGTCCGGCTTGACCCGGATCTTCACATTGTAGTCGATGACGCGCTTGACGGGGACGAGGACCTTCAAGGGGACCTCCGCAGGATCGGGTTGTCGGACAAGGCGCGAGTTTTAGGCGCAGGCCGTCGCTAACGTCAAGCCTGAGCGGCGTTGCCGCAGTGCAGCATTCCGCCGCGCCCGGCGTCAGCCGGTTTCGGCCCCCGGCAACTCGTCCGGCCAGATCGCCGCCGGACCCACATCCGGCCAGCCGATCGGCCCGCCGGCCTTGAGCGCGGCCTCCATCGGCGCGAGGCGCTTGTCCCAGAGCGCGGCGACGATCCGGCGGCCGTTGCAGCCGTCGGAGGCCTCGGAGCCGAGAAAGCGGATCGGCGAGGCCATGACGGCCGGGGAGAGCAGGGCGTCGCGGTCCGGCGCGCTCTCCGCCGGCACCATGGGCGTGTCGGTCGGCCCGCCCGGCGTCAGCACGTTCACGCTCACGCCGCTGCCTTCCAGCTCGCCCGCAAACTGCGCCGACATCGCCTCCAGCGCCGCCTTCGACGCGCCATAGGGAAAGAAGCCGGCCCGCAGCATCGTCGAGAGCGAGGTCGTGACATTCACGATCCGCCCCCAGCCGCGCTCGCGCATGAAGGGCAGGGCGGCGCGCATGAAGGCGAAGGGCGCGCCCGCATGGACGGCGAGGAAGCGCCGCCAGTCCTCGGGCGACACCTCGTCCAGCCCCGCCACCGGCCGCAAATGATGGTCCGGGCGGAAGCCGCTCATGCCGATCCCGGCATTGTTGACCAGCATGTCCAGCCTGCCGAAGCGCTCGGCCGCGCGGCCGACCGCCTCCGCGCAGGCCTCCTCATCGCAAAGGTCGAGCGCCAGCGGCAGCAGCGCCCCGTCGCCATGGCGCTGCCAGAGCCGGTCGGTCAGCGCCTGCAGGCGCGCCTCGTCGCGATCCACCAGCGCCAGCCGATGCCCGTCGCCGGCGAGCGCCTCCGCCATCGCGGTTCCAAGCCCGCCGGCCGCCCCCGTCAGCAGCACCGCCTTGGCGAAGGGCGAGCTCACGCCGGGCGCTCGCCATACGAGATGGTGCGCAGCATCACCCGGCGCTCGTCGGGCGGATAGTCGCCGGCGCCGCGATGCATGGTGGCGCGCTCGTCCCACATCACCACATCGCCATGGCGCCAGCGATGGTGATAGACGAAGCGCTCCTCCGTGGCGTGGTCCAGCAGCTCGTTCAGCAGCCGCTCGCCCTCCTCGCCGCCGATCTCGACGAAGCCGAAGGTGTGGATGGCATTGACATAGAGCATCCGCCGCCCGCTCTCTGGATGGGTGCGCACCACCGGATGGCGTACTTCCGGCAGCGCGTCCTTCTGATAGTCCTTGAGCGGCACGGTGGCCTCGCCGCCGGGGCCGGCGGCGTAGAGATGCCGGCCGGTCAGGCCCTCCAGGCGCGTCCGGGTCGTTTCCGGCAGCGTCTCATAGGCGTCGATCATGTTGCAGAAGAGCGTGCCGCCGCCCGTGGAGGGAATTTCCTTCGCATGCAGGATGGCGACGGCCGGCGGGCGCTCCTCGAAGGTTCCGTCCGAGTGCCAGGTGGTGGCGCGCCGGTAGCCGAGCGCGTCCAGCGAGCCGTCCTTCTTCACATTGGTAAGCCAGGAGACCTCCGGCACCTCCTCATGGCGATAATCGACCAGCACATGCAGCTGGAGCGGCCCGAAGCGCCGGCCGACCGCGGCCACCGCGTGCGCGTCCAGGTCCTGGTCGCGAAACACCAGCACGGGGTTTTGCCAGAAATGCTCCTTGATCTCGTCGAAGACCGCGTCCGCGATCGGCGCCGAGAGATCGACGCCGGAGACTTCGAGGCCGAGCGCCTCGCCGAGCGGGCGGGTGGTGAGTTGCGCCATCGGTTCGGCTCCTCTTCCCTTGCTGTGGCGGCTCAGGCGAAGCCCGCCTCGGCGCTCATCGCAATGGCGCCGTCGGGCGTCAGCGCCCAGACCTCGCAGCCGCCCTCCACCGGCCGGCCGACCAGTCGCACCGGCCCGTCGATGAAGAGCGGCGCGCGCGCCCGCATGGCGAAGGAGGTCATGCGCCCCGGCGCCATGCGGTCGCGGGCGAAATTCATCAGATAGCTTTGCGAGAGCGGCCCGTGCACCACCAGCGCCGGATAGCCCTCCACGTCCTTTGCCCAGGGCGCATCATAGTGGATGCGGTGGGCGTTGAAGGTGAGCGCCGAGAAGCGAAAGAGGGTCACCTCGTCGGGATGCTCCTCCCGGCTCCAGACGATGTCCGCCGGCGGCGCGGAGCGCTTCGGCGCGCGGTTGGCGGCCCCGGCCGGCGTCTCCTCGCGATAGACCGTATCGCGCCGCTCCACCACGGCGAGGCCGCGCGGCGTGCGGATGCGGCTTTCCACGGTGGCGAAGGCGAGGCGCCCGGTGCCGCCTTCCTTGACGGTGAGGTCGACCAGCTCGGTCTCCCGGTCGAGCCGGTCGCCGATGCGGATCGGCTCGTGAAAGGCGAGCCGGGTTCCGGCATACATGCGGCGCGGAAAGGGCATGGGCGGCACGACGCCGCCGGAGACCGGCGCGCCGTCCGGTCCGAGCTCGGCCTGTCCGAAGCGCGGCAGGAAGTAGAGCATGTGCCAGCCCGGCGGCAGCGGCTGGCCCTCCTCGGCCTCCAGGTCCTGCCGGCCGAGCGTCTTCTGGAACAGCGCGACCGGGGCGGCGGAGGCCATGTCGCTGTCCGTCTGGCGGCTGCCGATATGGCTGCGCAGGTCTCCAAGATCGTCGGGCATGGCGCGGCTGCTCCTTTCCGGTCGGCTCGCCGAAAGCGTAGCACACTCCGCCTGTCCGTCAGCGGGGTTCCGCCTCCTGGACGAGGCGCCAGACGGCGACGCTCGCCGCCCGGCCCTTGACCGCCGTCTCCCCGACCGGCTCGACCTCGAAGCGGCCATGCAGATGCGCGACCGTGGCGGCGCTCAGCGTGATCGCCACCTCGGCGTCGGGCGAGACCTGCCGGCCGAGCTGCTCCAGCCTTTGCGCGATATTCACATCGTCGCCGATGACGGTGTAGTTGAGCCGCCCGGCCGCGCCGATATTGCCGGCCGTCGCCTCGCCGGAATGGACGCCGATGCGCAGCCGCACCGGCGGCTCTCCCCGGGCGAGGCGCTGGCGATTGTCGGCGGCGACGCCGGCGCGTATCGCGAGCGCCGCCCGGCAGGCCCGGACCGCCCGGTTCTTCTGCTTCTCCGGCGCGCCCCAGAACGCCATGACGCTGTCGCCGATGAACTTGTCCACCGTGCCGCCTTCCGCCTCGATGGCGCGGGTCAGGATGCCGAAATGCGCATTCAGCAGCGCTGCGATCTCCGCCGCGCTCTTGCCTTCGGAGAGCGTCGAATAGCCGGCGATGTCGGTGAACATCACGGTGACATGGCGCCGGTTGGACTGCAGCGACGCCAGATCGCCGTCGCGCATCAGCCGGTGCACCAGCGCGCGCGGCACATAGGCCTGGAACCAGCGGAGCGCCCCCACCATGGCGTTGAAGGCGCGCGACTGCTCGTCCAGCTCCATGACGCGGCTTCGCGGCAGTTCGCCGATCTCGTCCAGCCTGAGCTCTCCCACCTGCCGGGCGACGGTGGAGAGGCGCCGCGCCGGCCGCGCGAGCCGCCGCCCGATCAGCCAGGCCAGCGCGACCGCCAGCAGCAGCGCCGCCAGACCGACCAGGAACGCGTTCAGCAGCCGGATGACCTCGCTGCCGATGGCCTCGGCATGGAAATAGGCCCCGACAAGGAGCGGCGTCGCCGTATAGGCGTCGAGCTCGCGGTAGAGGAACATGTAGCGCTCGCCCTCCACCTCGACGTGATGGTTTTCGAGTGGCGGCCGCAGCCGGATCGTCGCCGGGCGCATGGCCTCTTCGTCCCACATCCGGGCCAGCACGGCGTCCTGGAAGCCGGCCCGCAGGGGCAAAGGCTGGCGAAGCGAGAGGCCGGGATAGCCCTCTGCCATCAGCCGGTGGGCCAGCACCTGTTCCCGTCCCAGCAGCACGAAGGCGTCGGGGCCGAGGCGCGCGTCGGGATGCGCCAGATAGTCCGACAGCGTGCGCACGCCGATCGCCGCCGCCAGCACGCCGTGGAAGCGACCGTCCCGGAAGACCGGGCGGCGCAGGGTCAGGATGCTGTTGTCGAAGTCTGGGCGATAGATCGGCGGGGCCCAGCTCTCGCCGCCGCCCCGGCGTCCGAGGCGAAGCGCCGCCTGCGCGGCCGGGTCCTGCGAGAGGTCTTCGGTCCGAACCTCGGCGAGCCTGTCCGTCCGGTCGCCGATCAGCGCCTCGCCGTCGGCGAACAGATAGATCAGCCCGTCCAGGTCGGGGGCCGCCGCCGTTGCGCCGAACAGCAACTCCCCCATCGCCTCCCGGTCGTCGGGATCGACCCGCCCGCTTTCCATGGCGAGCGCCACGAAGGCCACCTGGCTGCGGGCGGTCTCCAGATGGCGCTCGATTTCGCGGGTGAGCGCGCCGACGCCGAGGTCCGCCCGGTCGCGCAGCAGGTCCACCGTATTGCGCCCTCCGCTATAGACCGCGACGCCCAGCACGACCGCGATCGAGACCGCGATCAGCGACCCGAAGCTCAGGATCAGCAGCCAGACGAGCGGCAGGCGCGGGTGGGCGGCCGCCGCGTCACCAGGCGGTGGCATAGCCGGTGAAGGCGCCCGGCAGGCGCTGGATGTCCTGGATCAGGCCGGGCGGCAGGGCGGGGCGCATGTCCATGGAGAGGCTGGCGTAGATCGAGTCCGCCGCGCCGCCGAAGCGCCGCTCGACGGCGCCCGCAAGCTCGTCATGGCGCCCGACGGCGGCGAACAGGCGGACCGTGTCGTCGTCGATCTCGGCCGCGATCCTGTCCCACGCGCCTTCCTTGGTCATCCGGTTGAGCTTGCGGCCGAGATCGCCGAGATCGTGCAGCTCCAGCACCGGCCAGTAGCCGGGCGTGGAGCCGTAGAAGGCGACCCGGTAGCGCACCCATTCGACCGCCCGCGCAACCTCCTCGTCGGTCGCGCCGGTGGCGACGAAACCGCCGCCGCTGACCTCGAAATGCTCCCGCTTGCGCCCGGTGCGCGCCATCCCCTCCGCGATGCGCGCGAGGCACACCTCCTCCATATAGCGCCGGGTGCAGAAGACGTGCAGGCGCGCGCCGTCCGCCACCTCGCCCGCCAGCCGGAGCGAGTGCTCGCCGACCGCCGCGATGGTCACCGGAACCATCGGCTGGCCGGTGGATTCCGGCGTGAAATTGGGCGTCATCAGCGTGAAGGTGTAGTGGCGGCCCTCGAAGCGCAGCCGCTCGCCGGTCTCCCAGCAGCGCCAGATGGCGCGCAGCGCCTGCACATATTCGCGCAGGCGCGGCGCCGGGGCCGACCAGGGCACCGAGAAGCGCTTCTCGTTATGGGGCCGGATCTGCGGGCCGATGCCGAGCACGAAACGCCCTTTGGAGGCGTTTTGCAGGTCCCAGCAGGCGTTGGCGGTCACCATCGGGCTGCGCGGAAAGGCGATGGCGACCGCGGTGCCGAGCTCCAGCCGGGTCGAGGCGGTGGCGGCGACCGCCAGGGCCAGGAACGGCTCATGGCGGTTTTCCATGGTCATCGCGCCGTCGAAGCCGGCCGCCTCGGCGGCGGCCGCGGCGGCCGACACGGCGTTCAGGTCGTTCTGCGGGAGTGTGGTGAAGACGCGCATGTCACACCCCGGCGGTCATGCCATGGTCGATGACCAGCTCGGCCCCGTTCATGTAGGAGGAGGCGTCGGAGAGCAGGAAGAGGATGCCGGCCGCGATCTCCTCCGGCTTGCCCGCGCGCCCGCCCGGCACGCGCGCCGAGGCGCGCTGCACCGGATCGGTCGAGCTCAGCGCATCGTTGAAGGGCGAGGGGCCGCTCTCCATCATCCGCTCCCAGATCGGCGTGTCGATGATGCCCGGATGGACCGAATTGACCCGCACCCCCCAGCCGCGCCGGGCGCTCTCCAGCGCCGCCGACTTGGTGAACAGGCGCACCGCGCCCTTGGTGGCGCTGTAGCAGGAAAGGCCGACGCTGTTGCCGGTCAGCCCCGCGACCGAGGAAAGGTTGACGATAGAGCCGCCGCCGGCGTCGCGGATCGCGGGCAGGATATGCTTCACGCCCAGGAACACGCCCTCGACATTGACCGCCTGCTGGCGGCGCCAGTCTTCCAGGCTGGTCTCCAGCAGCGGGCGCACGATGGCGATGCCGGCATTGTTGACCAGCCCGTGCAGCGGGCCGCAGGCGTCGGCGATCTCGCGCCAGCGCGCCTCGTCGGTCACATCCTGGGGGAAGAAGCGCCCGCCGGCGCGCTCGGCGGTCTCGCGCGCGCTCGCCTCGTCGAGGTCGGTCGCGACCACCGCCGCGCCGGCCGCGGCGGCGGCGAGCGCCGTCGCCCGCCCGATGCCGGACCCCGCGCCGGTGATCAGAATGCTCTTGCCGTCCAGTGCGCCCATGGCTGCTTCTCCCTCTCCCGTGCGGCCCATTATGCAGCATATGCGGCCGTGCGGGCGGCTTCCGCGTATAATCCCCCCGCGCCCGACATCCGAGGAGCGTCGCATGACCGGCCTCTGCGCCTATTTCCCGACCCGCGAATTCGGGTCCGACCCCGCCGCCATCCGGGACTGGGCCCAGGCGGCGGAGGGGCTCGGCTACGATTGCATCACCGTGCCCGACCATGTGCTGGGCGCGGACCCGAGCGCGCGCCCCGGCTGGAACCCGCCCTATGACTGGCGCGACGCCTTCCACGAGACCTTCGTCACGCTCGGCTTTCTCGCCGCCTGCACGGAGCGCATCGGGCTCGCTTCCGGCGTGCTGATCCTGCCGCAGCGCCAGACGGCGCTGGTCGCCAAGCAGGCGGCGGAGGTCGATATCCTCTCCGGCGGCCGGCTCCGGCTCGGTATCGGCACCGGCTGGAACTTCGTCGAATATGAGGCGCTGAACGAGGACTGGAGCACGCGCGGCGCGCGCCAGGCGGAGCAGGTGGCGCTGATGCGCCGGCTGTGGACCGAGGAGCTGGTGACGGTCGAGGGGCGCTGGCACAACTTCTCCGCCGCCGGGCTGAACCCGCTGCCGGCGCGCCCGATCCCGGTCTGGTTCGGCGGCCGGCATCCGGCGGTGCTGCGCCGCGCGGCGCGGCTCGGCGATGGCTGGATTCCGATCCGCATGCGGGGCGACAAGGCCCGGCAGGCGATGGAGACCCTGCACGGCCTGCTGGAGGCCGAGGGGCGCGACCCGGCCGCCTTCGGCATCGAGGCCTGGCTGACCGGCGCCACGCCGGACGCGCAGGACTGGGCGGCGCAGGCTGGCGAGTGGCGCGCGCTCGGCGCGGACCTGCTGACGCTGCACACGCTCTATCCCGTCGAGTCGGTCGATGAGCGCATCCGGGTGCTGGAGCGCTTCCGGGAGGTCGCCGGCGCGTGCTGACCATCCGGGGGGGAAGGGCGCTCACGCCCGAAGGCGGCTTCGAGCGGCGCGACCTCGCGGTCGCCGACGGCCGCATCGTGGCGGCGGCGGCGGGCGGCGGCGAGGCGCTGGACGCCTCGGGCCTGCTGGTGCTGCCCGGCATCGTCGATCTTCACGGCGACGCCTTCGAGCGCCAGATCATGCCGCGTCCGGGCGTGCATTTCCCGATGGATGTGGCCCTGCTGGACACCGACCGGCAGCTGGCGGCCAACGGCGTCACCACGGCCTTTCACGCCGTCACCTGGTCGTGGGAGCCGGGCTTGCGCGGGCGCGGCACGCTGGTGGCGCTGATGGAGGCCATGGCCGCGCTCGCGGGCCGCTTCACCGTGGATACCCGCCTGCATCTGCGCATCGAGACCCACAATCTGGATGCGGTGGAGGAGCTCGCCGCCTGGCTGGCCGAGGGCCGTTTCGACCTGCTGGCCTTCAACGACCATTTCGCCGAAATCCGCGAGCAATGCGCCGAGGATGTGCAGAAGCTCGCCAAATATGCCGGGCGCTCCGGCATGGCGCATGACGCCTTCCTGGCGCTGGTGGAGCGGGTGGGCGAGCGGGCGCATGAGGCCCCGGCGGCGGTGCGCCGGCTGGCGGCGGCGGCGCGCGCGGCCGGCGTGCCGCAACTGGCCCATGACGAGGAGACGCTGGAGCAGCGCCGCCTGCATCGCGGCCTGGGCGCGCGCATTTCCGAATTTCCGGAGACCGACGCGGTGGCCGCGGAGGCCGTGCAGGCCGGCGAGGCGGTGGTGTTCGGCGCGCCCAACGTGCTGCGCGGCAAGAGCCACACCACCGCGCCACGCGCCGCCGACATGGTGCGGCGCGGCCTCTGCACCGTGCTCGCCTCGGACTATTACTATCCGGCGCTGCTGCTGGCGCCCTTCCGTCTGGAGGCGGACGGCATCCTGCCGCTGGAGCGGGCCTGGCCGCTGGTCTCGACCAACCCGGCCCGCGCCGCCGGCCTCGACGACCGGGGGACGCTGGCGGAGGGCCAGCGCGCCGACATCCTGCTGGTCGATCCCGCCGCCCCCGTCCCCCGCCCCGCCGCCCTCCTCGCCGCCGGCAAACTCCTGCGCTTCACGGCGTGAGGGCGCGCGCTGCGCCTGTTCAGGGCATATTCCAGCTGCTGCCTGATCGCATGGCGTGAAGATCACGCATGAGTGGCTCAAAGGGCAAACCGAGTGATCGAATTTGCAAGCGATCAATCTGCTCTATTAGTGCTGGTGCCCCGGAAAAGAAATCTACATTTTTCCACTGCACCCCAGCGTTGCGCTTGCCGGTGATGCAATATGGCAGCGCTTCGATCAGCTGATCTGCCAACTCAAAGACTGCGCGCTGTTCCCGTCCTTCACAGACCCAAGATTCTGGCAATCCGAGGAGAGTCGCAGTATGGACATTAACATCGAATCCGTCGCCGGTCATCAACCACCATCCATAGAACACGTGTGCATTCAATGCAACCAGCGTGATACGGAAATCTCTCTCCGTACGGAACTGTAGCACATTTTCGCGGCGGGGAAATATTGCTCCGGCAGGCAATGCTGATATATATTGATAAGCTGTATGCGGCAATCCGATTGCATGTGTCCCTTGCTGGAATTTACTTATAATATCGCCAACACATTTAGATTGTCTTAGAAGCGAAACAACCAGTGCCTGTGACGCTTTCGTTGGAGTACGAAGCCACTGAAATGCAATTCTTCCGTCCGTCGCCGCCGCCGGAATAGTCACTGCTTCGATCAATCGACGATTACTAAGGCAGGCGGCGCGCTCATTACGTCTAGGTTCCTCAAACCAGCGGCGCAGACCCGAGGTTCGCACCCGTCCGCCAACACCTCTTCGAGCTGTCAACAAAAGTATACGCTGCTTATTTGGCCAATCCTTGGCTGTTGGCTCGGTATTGAAGATTCGCCCTGGTGTCATGTCATAATGATGAAGATCGACAAGTGACGACAACCCCTGCGCTTGTGCTCGCAATTTGGCATGATCTTGTCGAAACGATACTCCCAGAGGAAGCACCAACTCCACTATCCCTTTTTGAGGATGGGCTAACGTGAGCGCCAACTCTACGAACAATCCCTCGCTACGACCTGTCGATAGTGCTTGATAATTGCGTTGATTGAGTTGTTCCTTGACGTCCTTAGTTAAATTTCCATAAGGCGGATTACCAATAATGACATCAAAACCTGTCCAGTCATGATAACCAAAAATCAACCTAGGGTCCGAATCCGCTATCGATTCATCTTGCTCAAGCGGCGACCAATCGACAAAAGATTGATATTGACGCGACACTGGCATGTTGTGCACATAGGCTGCGAATTTGGCGCGAAGTGCACGATCCGTATCTCGCAAACTTTGCTTCAGTTCATTATCGTGAGCATCAAACCATTGGCGCCGTGTCGCAATAATGTTGTCTAGAAGTTGGCGAAATTCCGGTTCTACTTCGGTTAACTGATCAGCAACGAGTGGCGTCCAACCTGGATCCGGCACGGTGCCGTAGGCGTTTGCCGTGACAATTCGCGCCTCCAGATTTGGCAGCGGACTTGTTTGGGCACCTTCAGTAGCTTCGATTGCAAGAAACAAGCGAAGCCGCGCGATCTGTGCCGCAAGCGGTTGAACGTCACTGCCATGTAGCTGCTCTCGGATGATAGCGCGAACCAAATCTCCCCTCCGTTGATTAATAAGATCTGGAGATTTTAGCTTATTGAGCGCTCGAAGCAGAACATCCAATGTTCCTAAAAGAAACACTCCCGACCCCACCGCAGGATCAAAAAAAGTTAAACGACGGAGCCGTTCACTCACAGCTTTGCGCATCTCGACTGGCCACGACGGCGTCGAGTCATCGTTTTCAGAAAAGAGCAATCGGAGGTCAATTTCCGGCATATTCAAATCATCTTCCATTTGTAGGCGAGCCACTAATGCGTCAGATACCATCACTTCAACCACATCTCTTGGGGTATAATAGGTACCCTTTGGTTTTCGACGCGGTGGAGGTTTAGTGTGATCAATTAAACAGACAAGTCGCTCAAACAATGCGCCGAGTAATTCGGGGTCGAGTGCTTGATCGTGCGTTTGAGCGGAATGTTCATCTAGAGTCCATTGAAATGATTCTAGAATGTTAAACAGTCCAGGCGTATTGCTATCGTCAGCCCAATACGCGTTGTCCGGGAGTGAAATCAAATCATCACTGTGATGTCGAGCGAATATTGATCCGTTGAGAAATGGAGTAATTTGAAACAACGAATCGAGATCAGCTATTGGATGAGAAGTGCGCTGAGAATATGAAGTGTTCAAAATGTTATGAAACAGATAGGATAAAATATCTTCATGATAACCGAATTCATAGCTAGCGGTGTCGCGACGCGCCAAGTTAATGAAATCGACATCAAATAAACTTCGTGGTATAAGACCATGTTCTTTTAATATCCAGGCAAATAGCAAACGAATAAGATGTCGCACCATTGCCATATTGTAAGTGGTTTGAGTATCTGAGCCAAGCTGAGACTTGAGCCAAGATTCAACTTTTACATAAAATTCTCGCTGAAGTGGCAATATATCGAAAGCGGCTTGTAGCTTATCTAATTTCCGCTTTGATTCAGAAAGATGAAACCATTCAATCACTTTATCCAGCGTCGACATGATGCTGATATACGGAAGGTCAGGATTAAACTCGGAGGTCATTAATGTTCGACCATTAACATGTAAAACTAAGCGCATTCGAATGTCAAAGCTATTATCCCCTAAACTTTGAGACGTCGTATAACAGCAGGCAAGAAGGGCTTCTTCAGTTTTGCCGAATGCTCGCGCGCACAGAGCGATATCACCTTTTCGTAACTGTTCTCCTTTACCAACATAACTTTCTGATCTGAAAGGGATGGCTGCCAGTCGAATATTCGGAGGTAGAAGAGGAGGATTTGGTTGCTTGATATTGGGCAAGTATGTGGGGCCAGATGAAATCAAAAAATTGGAATCCCAATCGTGATGATATGCATCAGCTATAATACCAGAGTCTGGTAGTTGAATGTGCAGCTTATTAATTCTTTGGTCAGTAAATGCTTCAATGACACTGGCAACTTGATTGTTACGGATGGCAGCTACGACATTATTCAGAAACTTTCGAGCAAAAGGAAATAAGGTAAACGATGCGGGTTTTCGACGAAATTGATCGATGGCAAGTAGCTCGACTAAATTGTCGGCACCATGATAATGATCTAGTGAAAATATCGGTCTGTGTGATAAGTCGTTATCAGAGGATTTGAATTGAAGCATATATTCTGCAGCTAGCGTAACAGAGGTTGAACCAGTTTCAGAGTCAGTATACCGCTCATAAATTCGCCAAGTGCGGCCATCTGTGAGAATACCAAGTGTCTGATCGTCTGCAAGGCGATGCTGGTGGAGATAGCGTTGAATTTGGCGAGATGGTGTGTCGGCACGATTGGAGCGAGGTTTGTCAAACTCGGTGCCAAGTAATTTTTCTTCTATAATAAATCGCGCGGGAACATTGTCCTTTTCAGCATCGACAACAGGAATTGGCCAAACAATTCGATCTGGAATGTTTCTTCCGTCACCGACTTGTCGACGCATGTGTGATCTTGGATAGCCAAGCGCTTCCAATATTGGTTCAATCAGGTGATCCTGCGTGTCGGCTTCTGTAGGCTCAGAGAGCGCACCTAGTATGTCTTCCCCTTGGGAATAAACGGCCTGAATGCGTGTTGGCCTACCAGTACGGCTGTCGGTCATTATGCAGCGGTCCTTGTTGAGTGAATGTCGCAGTCAATCTGGTGCTATTTTATATGATAGAATGATCCTAGTGCGTTCCGGGAAGCGGAGCGGACCGGCTCGATGGTAGCCGGGTCGTAGCTGGCGATCGGGGATTGCGGTGAACTGTTGATCGTCACCGAGGCAGCCCTTGTTCGTCGTAGAGCAGGTCACCATGCTCCATAGCAGAGGGCCCCGGCCCCATGAGTTTGGTGCAGCGCTCCGCTATGGCGCGTAGCGCGGCGTCCCTCGCGTCGATCTCCGCTTCGCACAGATCGTTGGCGGGTCCGGGCGTCTCGTCGATGTCGTCGGTGGGAGTCATCGCTCGCTCGGCAGTTCCATCGCATGGACCATACGCGGCATCCTTGCCGGCCTCAAGGGAGACTCCATACGCGCCGGCCCTTGCGGTCGGGGCGGGTGGGCTGCTTGACTTGGGAAGCAGACAGCGCTGGAGGTCTCGCCGCTCATGAATCTCGCCGCCCTGTTGATCCGCTCGGCCCGCGCGCGGCCGGACAATCTGGCGCTCGCGCGCGGGCTGGCCCCGCATGCCGACTATCGCACGTTTGCCGCGCGCGTGGCGGCGATCGCCGGGGCGCTGCTGGCGGCCGGGCTGCGGCCCGGCGACCGGGTGGCGCTCGCCATGAAGAACTGCCCGGAATTCCTCGAGCTGCTCTACGGCGTCTGGCACGCCGGGCTTTGCGCCGTGCCGGTCAACGCCCGGCTGCATCCGGCCGAGTTCGCCTACATCTTCGAGAATTCGGGCGCGCGCATGGTGGCGGTGACGCCCGACCTGGCGGACGCGCTCGCGCCGGTCTGCGACGGGCTGCCGGCGGTCGAGCGCATGGTCGCGGTCGGCGAGGCGGAGTTCCGCGCGCTCTACGAGGGCGCGCCGGCCGGCCTCGCCCCGGTCGCGCCCGACGACAACGCCTGGCTGTTCTACACCAGCGGCACCACCGGGCGGCCGAAGGGCGCCGCGCTCTCGCATCGCAATCTGCTGCACTGCACGCTCGGCTATTTCTCGGATGTCGATGACATCGCCGAGGGCGACGCCATCCTGCATCCCGCCCCGCTCAGCCACGGCTCCGGCTGCTACAACATTCCCCATGTCGCGCGCGCCAGCCCGCAAGTGGTGCCGGACGGCGGCTTCGACCCGGCGGAAATCTTCGAGCTGATCCGCCATTACCGGGGCGCCACCTTCTTCGCCGCGCCGACCATGGTGAAGCGGCTGATCGACCATCCGGGCGCGGCCGAGGCCGACGTCCGCAATCTGCGCTCGATCGTCTATGGCGGCGGGCCGATGTATGTCGCCGACGCCAGGCGCGCGCTCGCGCTCTGGGGGCCGAAGCTGATCCAGATCTACGGCCAGGGCGAATGCCCGATGACCATCACCAGCCTGCGCCGCGAGGAGATCGCGGATGTGGAGCACCCCCGCCATGAGGAGCGGCTGGCCTCCGCCGGGCGCGCTTTCGCCAATGTCGAGGTGCGCATCGCCGACGGGGCCGAGCGGAGCCTGCCGCCCGGCGAGACCGGCGAAATCCAGGTGCGCGGCGATGTGGTGATGAACGGCTACTGGAACAATCCCGAAGCCTCCGCCGAGGCGCTCAGGGGCGGCTGGCTGCACACCGGCGATGTCGGCGTCATGGACGATGAGGGCTATGTGACGCTCAAGGACCGCTCGAAGGACATGATCATCTCCGGCGGCGTCAACATCTATCCGCGCGAGGTGGAGGAAGCGCTGCTGACGCATCCCGGCGTGAGCGAGGTCTCGGTGATCGGCCGGCCGGACCCGGAATGGGGCGAGACGGTGGTGGCCTATGTGGTCGCCGCCGGCCCGGCCCCGGAGACGGAAGCGCTCGACCGCCACTGCCGGGACAGCATGGCGCGCTTCAAGCGGCCGAGGGCGTGGCGCTTCGTCGAGTCGCTGCCCAAGAACAATTACGGCAAGGTGGTGAAGACCGAATTGCGGCTGCAGGAGGCCCGGCGGTCGGAATGCTGACGGCGTGCCCGAAGTTCGACTGCGACGGCTTGACACAAACGGGCGGGTGGCCACCATGGCGGCATAGGGGCGGGGTCGCCGCCGGAACGCAGGGGAAGCGGACATGATTTGCTCGATACAGCGAGGCGCGGGCCCGGTCGTCGCGGCGCTGATCCTCTTCGGCGCGGCGGCCGCCCAGGCCGAGACGACATGCGCCGAAGGCAAACGGATCGCCCACAGCAGCGCCAGTTGCCTGGAGGCGAGCTGGACGAATACGAGGCTGCTCAACGGCCACTACCGCATCACCTACACAGTCGCCGTGGAACAGGATTGCAGGGAAGCCTGGCCCAGCATCACGGTCCGTCTTGCGAAAAGCGACGGCGGGAACATAACGCACAAGCTCGGATACAGCGCCGACAAGACCCTGACCAAAACGATCGGCGAGTCCGCCGGCAGGGTGACGGGCGCCTATTGCTGCTCGGATGCGTCCGACATCTGCAACCTGTCGGAAATCAGCGACGAGTCCTGCGCCGCCGAATTCGCCGCCAGCCCGGCGAACGATAGCTGCGAGGCCCTGTCCATCGCCGAGACCGACGATCATTGGTGCGAGATCGAGGCTTACTGCGATGGCTTTCTGGAAACCCAGCCGGAGGGCACCAGCGAGAAGGACGCCAAGGAGAAGGTAAAGGAAAGAGTGACCCGCTTTGGCGATGTCGGACGGCTGGAGAACGATGGCGGACGGCTGAAGCTTCCTCGCGGCGGCGGGTGAGCGCTTCGACCGTTCGCGAATGCCGATAGCAAAACCCCTCTCCCCGGCGGGGGAGAGGGGTTCGCTTTACGGCGCTCTGCGCCGGATCAGACGCTGTAATACATCTTGAACTCGATCGGATGCGGGGTGTGCTCGAAAGCGTACACCTCGTTCCACTTGAGATCGAGATAGCCGTCGATCAGGTCGTCGGAGAACACATCGCCCCGCGTCAGGAAGGCGCGGTCGGCGTCGAGACTGTCGAGCGCCTCGCGCAGCGAGCCGCAGACCGTCGGCACGCCCTCCAGCTCCTCCGGCGGCAGGTCGTAGAGGTTCTTGTCCATCGGCTCGCCCGGATGGATGCGGTTGAGCACCCCGTCGATGCCGGCCATCAGCATGGCCGAGAAGGCGAGATAGGGGTTCGCGCCCGGATCCGGGAAGCGCACCTCGACCCGCTTGCCATTCGGGCTCGCCACATAGGGGATGCGGCAGGAGGCCGAGCGGTTGCGGCTGGAATAGGCCAGCAGCACCGGCGCCTCGAAGCCGGGGATCAGCCGCTTGTAGGAGTTGGTGAGCGGGTTGGAGAAGGCGTTGATCGCCTTGGCGTGCTTGATGATGCCGCCGATATAGTGCAGCGCGAACTCCGAGAGGTCGGCATAGCCATGGCCGGCGAACAGCGGCTGGCCGTCCTTCCAGACCGACTGGTGCGTGTGCATGCCGGAGCCGTTGTCGCCGATGATCGGCTTCGGCATGAAGGTCGCGGTCTTGCCGTAGCTGTGCGCCACCATGTGGGTGACATATTTGTAGATCTGCATGGCGTCGGCGGAGCGCACCAGCGTGTCGAACTTCAGGCCCAGCTCATGCTGCGAGGGCGCCACCTCATGGTGGTGCTTCTCCATGTCGAGGCCCATCTCGACCATGGTCGAGACCATCTCGGCGCGCATGTCCTGGCCGCTGTCCACCGGCGCCACCGGGAAATAGCCGCCCTTGACGTCCGGCCGGTGTCCGGGATTGCCTTCCTCGAACTTGGAGCCGAAATTGTAGGGGCCTTCCGCGCTGTCGAGCATGTAGAAGGTCTTGTTCATCGTGACGTCGAAGCGCACATCGTCGAAGACGAAGAACTCCGCTTCCGGCCCGAAATAGGCCGTATCGCCGATGCCGGCCTCCTGGATATAGGCCTCGGCCTTCTTGGCGACCGAGCGCGGATCGCGATCGTAGGGCATGCCGGTGGAGGGCTCATGGATGTCGCAGAACAGCACCATGGTGTTCTCGGCCATGAAGGGGTCCATGACCGCCGTCGCCGGGTCCGGCATCAGGATCATGTCGGACTCGTTGATGTCCTTCCAGCCGGCGATCGAGGAGCCGTCGAAGAAGAACCCATCGACGAACACGTCCTCGTCCATGGTGGTGACATACTGGGCCGTGTGCTGCCATTTGCCGCGCGGGTCGGTGAAGCGCAGGTCCACATGGCGGACATCGTTGTCCTTGATCGCCCGGAGCACGTCCTCGGGCGTCTTGCAGTTCAGCGACATGAGATTAGGGCTCCCTCTCCCTCGTGTTCAGATGGCGTCCGCGCCGGTCTCTCCGGTGCGGATGCGGATCGCTTCCTCGATGCTGTAAACGAAGATCTTGCCGTCGCCGATGCGCGCCGTATTGGCCGCCTGCTGGATCGCCTCCACGGCGCGCTCCAGCATGGCGTCTTCCACGACGACCTCGATCTTCACCTTCGGCAGGAAATCGACCACATATTCGGCTCCGCGATAGAGTTCCGTGTGGCCTTTCTGCCGCCCGAAACCCTTGGCCTCCAGCATGGTGATGCCCTTGATGCCGATTTCGTGCAGCGCGTCCTTCACCTCATCGAGCTTGAAGGGTTTGATGATCGCCTCGATCTTCTTCATTGCCATCCTGCCGGTGTTCGACGCCTTGCCGTCCTGTTGGCAAGCATGTCTCGTGCCATCGGGTTGTCCGTCAATTTTCCTTTGAAGTCAACGCCTTGCGTCGAAGCGTCGCCTTCGCTTGCACAAAGTTGAGCCACAAGCGCAATCTTTGAGCAAGAGGGATGCCGAATATGCGCTCACAGGATCGGACGGATGCGCTCGACCGCGCGCTCGATATCCTCCTGGCTTGCGGCGTAGGAGAAGCGCACGAAGCCCTCGCCATGGCCGCCGAAGCTGGTGCCGGCGACGGTCGCCACGCCCGCCTCCTCCAGCATCCGGCCCTGCAGTTCGCGCGCGCTCATGCCGGTGCCCTCGATATTGGGGAAGACATAGAACGCCCCGCCGGGATCGACGCAGCGAAAGCCGGGCAGCTGGTTGAGCGCCTGCACGATGACGCGCCGCCGGGCGTCGAACGCCTCGCGCATGGTCTCCACCGCGTCCTGCGGCCCCTCCAGCGCGGCGATGCCGGCATATTGCGTGGCGGCGTTGACGCAGGAATGGCAGTTGACCGCGAGCCGCTCCGCCAGCGGAAACAGCGCTTTCGGCCAGACCGAGTAGCCCAGCCGCCAGCCGGTCATCGCATAGGTCTTGCTCCAGCCGTCCAGCAGGATGGTGCGCTCGCGCAGATGCTCGTAGCCCAGGAGCGAGACATGCTCGCGGCCCTCATAGAGCAGGCGGCTGTAGATCTCGTCGGAGAGGATGGCGACGTGGGGGTGGCGCTCCAGCCCGGCCGCCAGCTTGTCGAGCTCTTCCCGGGGCGCGATGCCGCCGGTCGGGTTGGCGGGGCTGTTCAGGATCAGCAGGCGGGTGGCGGGGCCGATCTGCTCCAGCACCTCGTCGGCGGAAAAGGCGAAGCCGGTTTCCTCGTGCAGCGCCATCGGCACCGCCGTCGCGCCGCTATATTCGATCATCGACTCGTAGATCGGGAAGCCCGGATTGGGATAGACGATCTCCGCCCCCGGCTCGCCGAACATCATGATGGCGAAGAACATGGTGGGCTTGCCGCCCGGCATGATCATCACCAGGTCGGGGTCGATCTCGACGCCCCGGCGAAGCGCGATGTCCGCCGCGACCGCCTGGCGCAGCGCGGGGATGCCGTTGGCCGGCGTATAGCCGTGATGGCCGTCGCGGAGCGCCTGCGCCGCCGCTTCGACGATATGGGGCGGGGTCTTGAAGTCCGGCTGGCCGATGCCGAGATTGACGATGTCGCGGCCCTCGGCCTGGAGGCGGGCCGCGCGCGCCAGCACCTCGAAGGCGGTCTCGGTGCCGAGACGGGCAAGATTGTCGGCAAGACGCAGCATGGCGGCCGGTTTCCTGTCGCGCTGATGACGCCCGACTATGGCCAAAACCGAAATCCGCCGCAATGGCTTGACCCGGCGGGCCGTTGCGGCGTAGATGCGGGGCAGTCCTTGCGGGGCTTTCCGCGCGGTGCCCATAGCTCAGTCGGTTAGAGCGCCTGGTTGTGGTCCAGGAGGTCGCCGGTTCAAATCCGGCTGGGCACCCCATGCCCTGTCTTCGGCGGGGAGTGGATGCGCATGACGGAAGGCGCGCGGCGGCGAACGCCGATCCGCGACGCCGCGACTCTCATCATCCTGCGCCGCGAGACGGCCGAAGTGGTGATGGGCGAGCGGTCGCGCGGGCATGTCTTCTATCCCGAGCACTATGTCTTTCCGGGCGGCCGGGTCGATCCGGGCGATGGCGACGCGCCGGCCGCGCGGGGCTTGCGCCCGGAGGTCGAGGCGCGGCTGCGCTCGGCCGCGACCGGCCGGCGGGCCCGCGCGCTCGCCATGGCGGCGGTGCGCGAGACCTTCGAGGAGGCCGGGCTGATCCTGGGCGAGCCGCATGAGGGCCCACCGCCCGCGCGCCTCTCGGAGGGGTGGCGGGCCTTCTACGAGACCGGCCGCGCGCCGGCGCTCGACAAGCTCACCTACATCCACCGCGCCGTGACGCCGCCCGGCCGGCCGCGCCGCTTCAACGCGCGCTTCTTCATCGTCGATGCCGAGCATGTGCAGGGCGATCTCGACGAAGGCTCGGGCGAGCTGCTGAAGCTGCACTGGGTGCGCCTGGCGGATGCGCAGCGTCTCCGCCTGCGCCCGATCACGGCGATGGTGCTGAAGGAGATCGAGGCCCGGCTGGAGGCCGGCCGCCTGCATGACATGAGCCGCCCGGTGCCGGTGGTGAAGACCCGCTACAACCGGCGCGTCATCGAGTGGGACTGAGAGGCGCGCCGATGCGGGGACCCGGAGCGCTGCTGACGGTCGCCGAGATGGGGCGCGCCGACCGGCTGGCGATCGCCGGCGGGCGCTCCGGCTTCCAGCTGATGCAGGCCGCCGGCGCGGCGGTCGCCGAGGCGGTCCGGCGGCGCTGGAGTCCGCGCCCGCTGCTGGTGCTGGCGGGGCCGGGCAACAATGGCGGCGACGGCTTCGTGGCGGCCGAGCGCCTGCTGGCCGCCGGCTGGCCGGTGCGCGTGGCGCTGCTCGGCTCGCGGGAGGCGCTCGCCGGCGATGCGGCGCTGGCGGCCGCGGCCTGGACCGGGCCGGTCGAGCCGCTCGGGCCGGAGGCGCTCGGCGACGCCCGGATCGTCATCGACGCGCTGTTCGGCGCGGGGCTGGCGCGCCCGCTGTCGGGCGTCGCGGCGGCCGCGCTGGAGGCCGCGCAAGACCGCACGCTGGTCGCCGTCGATCTGCCGAGCGGCGTCGCCGGCGACAGCGGCCGGCTGCTGGGCGCCGCGCCCCGGGCCGCGCTCACGGTCACCTTCTTCCGCCGCAAGCCGGGCCATCTGCTGCTGCCGGGCCGGCTGCATTGCGGCGAGGTGCTGGTGGCCGATATCGGCATTCCCGCGGCTGTGCTGGACGAGATCGGCCCGTCCGCCGCCGAGAACGGCCCGGACCTGTGGACGCTGCCCCGGCCGACCGCCATGAGCCACAAATACACCCGCGGCCATGCGCTCATCTGGGGCGGGCTGGAGACCACCGGCGCGGCGCGGCTGGCGGCGCTGGGGGCGGCGCGCGCCGGGGCCGGCCTGGTGACGCTCGCCGTTCCGGAGGCCGCCCGGCCCATCTATGCCGCAACGCTCGCCGGCGCGCTGATCCGGCGGCGCGACGGCGCGGAGGGGTTTCGCGGCCTGCTGGCGGACGAGCGCCGCAATGCGGTGCTGATCGGGCCGGGCGCGGGGCTCGGCCGGGAAGTGTTGGACGCCGTGCGGGCGGCGGCCCGGCGTCCGGGCGCGCTGCTGCTGGACGCCGACGCGCTGACGGCGCTCGCCGGCGAGGGGCTGCCGGCGGGCGGTCCCCGGCGGCTGCTGACGCCGCATGACGGGGAGTTCCAGCGGCTCTTCCCCGACATCGCCGGAGACCGGCTGGCGCGGGCGCGGGCGGCGGCCGCCGCCAGCGGCTGGACCGTGCTGCTGAAGGGCGCCGACAGCGCGATCGCTGCGCCGGACGGTCGCGCGGCGATCTCGACCAACGCGCCGCCCTGGCTGGCGACGGCCGGCAGCGGCGATGTGCTGGCCGGCATGGCCACCGCCCTGATGGCGCAGGGGCTGGAGGCGTTCGAGGCCGGCGCGGCGGCGGTCTGGCTGCATAGCGAGGCGGCGAGCGCCTTCGGTCCGGGCTTGATCGCGGAGGATTTGCCGGACATGCTGCCGGCGGTGCTGAACCGGATCTGGACCGCATGACACCCCCCGACGGCGAGACCTCGACCCTGCTGGACCGCACGCTGGCGGGGCTGAAGGACCGGGTGCGCGGCCTGCTCGCCGGCGACGCGCTCGATCCCGATCCCGACCTGCCGAAGAGCGACGCCGAACGCATCCGCGAGCGGCTGCGGGACTGCCTGGCGGGCCGTGGCGGGGAGGTGTCGGCGCGGGCCCGCGCGGCCGATCTCTGCAAGGCCTATCTCCAGCTCTCGCCGACGGGGCGGAAACGCTATCTCTCCATCCTGGCGCGCGACTTCGACCGCGACCCGGCGGCGGTGAGCCGGGCCGCCGAGGCGCTGGCGAAGGCGCCGCCGGAAGAGCGGCGGGCGGCCGAGACGGCGCTCCGCGAGGCGCTGCGCGCGCCGCGCGAGCGCCTGCTGCGCCAGTTCAACACGCTCTCCGGCGGGGTGAAGTTCCTGGTCGATCTGCGCATCGACCTGATGCGCTTCGCCCGCGAGGACGAGGCGCTGGCGGGGCTGGAGTCGGACCTGAAGCGCCTGCTGACAAGCTGGTTCGATATCGGCTTCCTGGAGCTGCGCCGCATCGACTGGACCGCGCCGGCCGCCCTGCTGGAGAAGCTGATCGCCTATGAAGCGGTGCACGCCATCCGCAGCTGGGAGGATCTGAAGAACCGGCTCGATTCGGACCGGCGCTGCTACGCCTTCTTCCATCCCAGCATGCCGGACGAGCCGCTGATCTTCGTCGAGGTGGCGCTGGTGGAGGGGCTGGCGGACAGCATCCATGCGCTGCTGGACGAGGAGGACCCGGTCGGGGACGCCGCCATGTCCGACACCGCCATCTTCTACTCCATCTCCAACGCGCAGCGCGGGCTGGCCGGCATCGGCTTCGGCGACTTCCTGATCAAGCGCGTGGTGGATGCGCTGGGCGCCGAACTGCCCAATCTGAAGACCTTCGCCACGCTCTCGCCGGTCCCCGGATTCCGGCGCTGGCTGGAGGCGAACCCGGACGACGCGGTAGCCGCCGCGCTCTCCGGCCCCGACTGGTGGCGGGACCCGGCGGCGGCCGAAGCCGCGCGGGGGCCGGTGCTGCGGGCCGTGGCGCGCTATCTCATCCGGGCAAGGCGTGGGAGCCGGGCGGCGGACCCGGTCGCGCATTTTCACCTCTCCAACGGCGCGCGCATGGAGCGGCTGAACTGGATGGCGGATCTCTCCGAGAACGGGCGCGCGCAGTCCGCCGGCGTGATGATCAACTATCTCTACAAGCGCGACGCGATCGAGGCCAACCACGAGGCCTACAAGGGCGAGGGGCGCATCGCGGTGTCGTCGGCGGTCCGCGTGCTGGCGCGCAAGTGAGGCCGACGCCATGACCGCATCGACGCGCCGCCCGCTGATCGCCGGCAACTGGAAGATGAACGGCCGGCGGGCCGACGGCCTGGCGCTCGCCCGCGCCATCGCCGCCGCGCCGCCGGGCCGGGCGGAGCTGCTGGTCTGCCCGCCGGCGACCCTGCTGGCCCCGGTCGGCGAGGCGCTGGCCGCCAGCGCGGTCGCGCTCGGCGGGCAGGATTGCCACGCCGAGGCGGCCGGCGCGCATACCGGCGACATCGCGGCGGAGATGCTGGCCGATCTCGGCTGCCGCTACGCCATCGTCGGCCATTCCGAACGCCGCGCCGACCATGGCGAGGACGACGCCACGGTGCGCGCCAAGGCGGCGGCGGCGATCCGCGCCGGGCTGACCGCCATCGTCTGCGTCGGCGAAACCCTGGCCGAGCGCGACGCGGGCCGGGCCGAGGCGGTCGTGGCCGCCAGCCTCCGGGCTTCCCTGCCGGAGAGCGCGGCGCCCGAGACGCTGGTCGTCGCCTACGAACCCGTCTGGGCCATCGGCACCGGCCGCACGCCGAGCGTCGCCGACGTGGCCGCCATGCACACCGCGCTGCGCGCCGCCCTCGGCGCCCGGGGCCCGGCGACGCGCATCCTCTACGGAGGCTCCGTCAAGCCCGACAACGCCGCCACCCTGCTCGCGCCGGAGGATGTGGACGGCGCCCTCATCGGCGGCGCCAGCCTCGCCGCAGCCGACTTCCTCGCCATAGCGGGGGCGGCGTAGCGGCGCCTGCGGTTCAAGCCGAGTGGCTGCGCGCCAGATCGCGAAGACGGCGAAACTTGCTATCATCCTCCAGGTTGGCGTCTGCTGCGCTGATCTTTTCCAGGCAGTTTGTCAGATACTGACTTCCGACCTCCAGCCCTTCTCTGAAGATGGAGTTGAGAAAATCCAGCGCTTCGCCTGGGAACTGCTGACAGAGGCCGGCATGGAGCAAATCACCTGCCAAACGGTCCGGATAACAGAGCGGTTGCAACCAGTCGCGAAGCGTCTCCATGGCCTTCGGGAATGAATCGCCGGCGGCGATGCAGACGCGGCCCAAGGCTTCGGAAATCGCAAACGTTCGCCGTTCCCTGGATTGGGGCCAGATTTTTTGCAAATAGGGGCGGGCCCGGTTCTTCCAATATTCGTTGCGACGGTCGCCAGCGCCTTCCAGCGCACCCCTCAAGGTCCGCGCCACTTTCACCAGGGCGTTATCGGGCAATATACGGGTCGCTTCTTTCAGGTCTGCTTCTTTGAATAGATCGCCGCCTTCGAGTGCCGCATATGTCAGCAGAGCTGGATAAGTCGTCTTCGTGTGCTGACCCCATTCGGCGTGACGGCGAGCCGTTTCGAGAAACGCTCCCCCAAGCGCTTCGATCAATGACGGATAGAGGCGCGGTGACCAGCAGAAGCCCTCCCACGCAGCGCGCGCCTCCGCCTCGCAGCGCTGCCAGTCGAAGTAGGGAAGCAGGTGCGTTTCTGTCCAGGATCGGTCCACTCGAAACAGGGCGATGCCTCGGGAGGCCAGAATGACGCGGCCATGCCGCTGGGCGGCGTTCGGCGTTGTACAGACATGCGTGAAGAGCGGCTCGATCTCCTCCGGAAGGCCTTGCCAATCCACAGGCTGTTGCTTGAACCACCAGTCCAGCAGGGCCTCGACCACCACTCCGACTGGGTGATTGATGGCCGCCGTCAAGGGTGAGTCCGCGTCGCCGTCCCCGTCGTCTTCGGCTTCCAGCTTCAGCACACGCTCGCACAAGCGCAGAAACAGGCTCTCATGCGATTCGACCTTACTGGCTATTGCCAAAAGCCAATGGCTCAAGCCGCGACAGATGGACTGCAACCGGTCGTCGGACACCGCAGCCAGCATAGGCGCCATACAGCACCATGACCGACTGCCAAGGTCACCATCGGACCACGCGTAGAGCGCCTCACGCCAGCGGTCTGCCGGCCAGACGTCATCTCGCGCCAAGACGCACAACGCCCAAGCTGCCACGCGAAAATGCTCCCGACAGCGTCGCGCCCAGTCATCTTCTCGCCAGCTGTCCTTCTCTCGATGCTGTTTGAGCCATTCAACGAGCTCACGACCTCCTGGCGGTGATGGTGGCAGCACCGATAGCGAACCTTCGCTCATCCAGAAGGGAAATTCGTCGCTTTCATCACTGGCGAGCTGCCAGTCGGGATAGTTGGCCGATAAGTACTCCAACCGCCGTCTCATATTCGCACTTAGCAGTCCGTCGGCTGCTGCAATCTTCGCTAAACGGAACCAGACCTCCTGATCCCGAATTGCCGACCATTCGGCACCATCGATATCGTCGCGATACATAGTTCGGGGCGGTCCTCTATCAATTGCTTGCTCTAGTGTCTCCATTTCAATCGATTCAAGTCGAGGAGCCAATGCCGCGATCAGTCGTATGGCCTCGCGTCGAGTCTCATTGGACCAGAGCCAGCGATGACCATCATCGAGAAGCCAACTAACTGCTTGTTGCGTCGGCACGACTTCTTCTTGAGTAGCCGCGAAGAGGCACAGCCGGCGGAATAGTGGATAGCGCCTACGGCGCCACTCCTCGGCGACACGAAGTGCCCGCTTGGGTACGGCCTTCGCTGTCTCCAACCACGCGTCGCGGGTCAACTCGATCAATACCGTCCAGTCACGGAAGCGACGGTTCTGTGGATGATTCTCGATCGACGGTTGCTGAAAGTACGACTTGTCATATGTATCGCCTGCACCGCCAAGTTCCCTCATCAGATCCATAGTATCGCTAAGCAGTGAATTGAAGTCATCAAGAAGCTCCGGCAACGCGCCGATCCAGCCATCGGCGCACCGCCATTCGTCGAATAAAGAATGCGCAAACTCCGATACGAGGATTATTTCCCAATCAATGAGATCATCGATAGATTGATCTTGCGAATTACAGTCGACGGAATTCTTGATAAGGATTTTTTGGCGCATAGAGACGCGAGGATATAATGCTCGTCGTAGTTGTAAACGTAAAGATGCTGTTAAACCTTCTTTATTGAAGTGTTCAATCCATTGAAATAGATTGAAAAAGATAAATGAATTCTTCATATATCCAACAAGCAATAATTTCCATAACGTTCTCATTGCTGGCCGAATGTTTGATTTTGTCAATTCGCGTTCAATCAGATTTGCGAATTCAGGGTAAAGTATCTTGCCTTGCATGGCCACCCATAGTAGTAATTTCGGATTATCGAGATGTTGCGTCAACCAAAGCGCTATACCGCGCATCCGATCATCCCAATGTCCCCAGAAGCTTCGATGTATTGTAAGCGCCATACTCGGAGAAAGATCATGAGGTAAGGGGCGACATATTAAACTAAATTTCAGATTTTCATTTGATCTCTTCTGCGATGAAATATTAAAACGAGTCAGATCTGAATTATCAAAATGATCTTCAGCGATAAAGTCCAACCACTTTAAAGAAGGAGCAGGTTCCATTTTGGCAAGGTGTCGTGCAGGTTCACCGGTTGGGTCGGTGAGTGCCCATAGTACGCGACCAGAAAAATTATCATTTTTGGTACTTTGTGCAGGATCAAATTGAGCGTCTCGATTCAAAATTGCTTTCTTACCCTCTACACCATCTCGACATATCTTTGCCCATTCGTCAAGCGTGCCGTGAAGATACCGATGACGTTGAAATTCCTTGTATAGAATCGGAGTTACGCCCTTAGCATGCCATTCGCGTGAGCGGCTGCACTCTTTACCCTTTGAGAAGCTACCAAAAGCAAACATTTCCAGCGGACTCTCTCCAAGCGCCTTGTCAGCAGCGAGCGCGTCTGTCATATAACGGAGGATAGGATCATCGAGGCTATAGCCAACGAAACAGATGTGATAGTTGCGAAACAGTTCGGTAACGAAGCGTGCCGCCCAACCTTCTTTCAGATAGGCAAGCCCGAAATCACCACTGGAGATTACCAAATCGTTCAGCGATCCCTTGCTTTTGTCTTTCGGGAGCAAGCCATGCAGATAAACGATGCCATCCCATTGTGCCTTGGGGACGGGCAACGCGGGTGCTTGGAACTTGTGAACGTCCAGCCGGCAAGTGGCGATAGCATCTTCGAATAGTCGATCAAAATTTGTGGTGACGACGCGGGTTTGGCCTTCTTTGAAGTTGTGGCTGAGCGTCAGTAGCGCGGCATGTGTGTCTTTGTTGGCGTCGGTTTGAACATCTAGAAACCTAGCTAATGTTGAGCGAACTTTGTCTCGACCACCGACGATTCGATCTTCGAGAATACCAATGGCGGTATCGTATCTCCGTGTCTTGATTGCCCTCTGAAGTTCGGGATCATGCTCCGGATTTAGTGTCTCACAAAGCTTTTTTACCAGGCCCTTGAATCCAGGCAGGCCTGCTGGATAGGAGATTCCGGCGCCGCAGAAGAAGACGACGCGGCCGTCTTCGTGCGCCTGGATCAGGCGGTCGGGGACGTCGGGGCCACCTTTGCAGAATTGCATCTTATGTTGCCCTCTCAACCCCGTCGGCTGGCGGCGTGGGCCAGGTCCAGGAGGAGGCGTTCGGCTATGGCTCGGTCGGGGAGGCCGGTGGTTTTGCAGTGGATTTCGGCTCGGTTCAGGCGTTCGAGGGCTGCGGCCAGCCAGTGGGTCGGCCAGCGGCCGAGCTGGGCGCGGAAGGCGGTCTGGCGGCGGAAGAAGACCGGGGGGCGCAGGCGAGACATGGCGGTGCGGGCGTCCGCCCCTTCCGCCATATCGCGGCTCGCCCGGTCGAGGCGCTGGAAGTGGCGGCCGACGGCGCGCAGGATCGCCACCGGGGCCACGGCGTCGGCCGTTGCGCGGTCGAGCGCGGCTGCGAGGCCGCCCACATCGCCGCCGCCGACGGCGAAGGCGATGTCGTCGAGCGAGAGCGCGGCGGAGTCGCCGATGCAGGCGGCGGCGTCCTCCAGCGTCACCCGCCCGCCGGGGCCGGCGTGGAGCGCGAGCTTCTCGGCCTCCTGGCGCGTCGTCATGCGGTCCGCGCCCAGATGCTGGGCGGCGAAGGCGAGCGCGTCCGGCGCGATGCTGGCGCCGATCTCCTCCACCGTGCGCTCCACCAGCCGGGCCACCGCGTCGGCGTCGTCGCTGTAGCAGGGCAGGGCGGCGGCGCGCTTGTGGCTCTCGGCGAGCTTGCGCAGGCTGGAGCGCGGCGTGAGGTCGCCGGCCTCCACCACGATCAGCGCATCCGCCGCCGGCCCCTCCAGCGCGTTGCGGAGCGCCTCGGCGCTCTCGTCGCCGGCCGGACGCAGGCGCACCAGCCGCGCGCCGCCGGTGAGCGAGATCGCCGCCGCCTCGTCCGCCAGCAGCGCCGGGTCGGCCTTCGCCTCCGGGCCGCTCAGCGTCGCCACTCGGAACGGGTCCTGCAAATCCTCCACCACCTTGCCCGCCAGCAGGCGCGAGCGCTCCCGCACCAGCCCCTCGTCCGGCCCGTAAAGCAGCACGGCCAGCAGCCCCTCCGGCAGCGGCGCCTTCAAAAACGCCTCGATCTGCCGCCCGGCGAGCTTCATGCCCCGGCCGCGCCTTGCCGGAAGAAGAGCGCCAGCCGGCGCGCGATCTGCGCGCTCAGCGCCTCGACGCCGCGCCGGCGCGCATCGCGCTCCGCCGCCCGGGTGCCGAAGTCGGAGGTGAGCACATCGTGGCTGTGCACCGTGCGCGCGCGGCCGTCGAGCAGCGTTTCGCCGCCGTTCGCGCTCAGCAGCCGGAACTCCGCCCGGAGCACCAGGTCGATGCGGGTAACGGTGTCGGCGCTGCCGATCAGCGCGCTCTGCTCGCCGGTCTCCAGGCGCACCTCCAGGCGGTATTGCGGCGCGCCGGCGGGGCCGGCGGGCGCGAAGCGCTCCTGCAGCCGGCGGCGCAGCATCTGGCCGATCCGGTCCGGAATCGGCGCAACCTCCACCCCGGCGAGCGCCGCGACCGCGCCGCCCTTCTCGCCATAGACCGGCGCCAGCCCGCAACCGGCGAGCGCGAGCGCGGCGAGCGCCGCCAGCAGCTTTGCCGAGGACCCTCTACGCCACCACATTGACGATCTTGTCGGGCACGACGACGACGCGCCGAGGCGTCTTGCCGTCCAGCTGCCGGCGCACGCCGTCGAGCGCCAGCGCCGCCGCCTCGACCTCCGCCGCATCCAGCCCGCGCGCGACCTCCAGTCGCCCGCGCAGCTTGCCGTTGACCTGCACCGGCAGGATCACCCGGTCCGCCACCAGCCGGGCGGGGTCCGCCTCCGGCCAGGGCCGGTCGGCCAGCAGGCCCTCGCCGCCGAGCCGCCGCCAGCAGCTCTCGGCCAGATGCGGCGTCATCGGCGCGATCAGCCTGACGGCGATCTCGACGCCCTCGCGGCAGGCGGCCGCCATGGCGGCGTCGCCGGCGGCCGGCAGCGCCTCGGCCAGCGCATTGGTAAGCTCGCGAATGCGCGCCACCGCGCGGTTGAAGTGAAAGCGCTCCAGATCGCCGGTGACCGCATCCACGGTCCGGTGCGCGACATTGCGGAGCGCCTCGGCGGCTTCGCCGGTCTGCGCGCCGGGGTCGGCTTCCGGCGCCTGCTCCACCAGCCGCCAGAGCCGGTTGAGATAGCGCGAGGCGCCCTCGATGCCGGCCTCGGTCCAGTCCAGGTCGCGCGCCGGCGGGCTGTCGGAGAGCATGAACAGCCGCGCGACATCGGCCCCGTAGCGCTCGATGATCTCCTCGGGATCGACGACATTCTTGCGCGACTTGCTCATCTTCTCGGAGCGCCCGACCGCGACCGCCGCGCCGTCCGACCGCCGCCGCTTGCCGCCGGCCCCGTCATCCTCGACCTCGCCCGGCTGCAGCCAGCCGCCATCCGGGCCGCGATAGGTCTCGTGGCAGATCATGCCCTGGGTGAACAGGCCGGCGAACGGCTCCTTCACGCCGATATAGCCGCACTCCTTCATCGCGCGGCAGAAGAAGCGCGAATAGAGCAGGTGCAGCACGGCGTGCTCGACGCCGCCGATATACTGATCGACCGGCATCCAGTAATCGACCGCCGCGCGATCGAACGGCCGGTCCTCGACGCCGGGCGAGCAATAGCGGGCGAAATACCAGGACGATTCGAAGAAGGTGTCGAACGTGTCGGTCTCGCGCTCCGCCGGCTGGCCGCAGGCGGGGCAGGCGACATGCTTCCAGGTCGGGTGCCGGTCGAGCGGATTGCCCGGCGCGTCGAAGGTCACATCCTCCGGCAAGGTCACCGGCAGATCGGCGTGCGGCACGGGCAGGACGCCGCAGCCCGGGCAGTGGATCACCGGCACCGGGCAGCCCCAGTAGCGCTGGCGCGAGACGCCCCAGTCGCGCAGCCGGAACTGCACCGTGCGCTCGCCGTCGCCGGCGGCCTCCAGCCGCTCGCCCATGCGCCGCTTCGCGCTCTCCACATCCAGCCCGTCCAGGAAGGCCGAATTGATCAGCCGGCCGTCGCCGAGATAAGGCTGCTCGCCGATCTCGAATCCGGCGGGGTCTTCGTCTTCCGGGCAGACCACCGGCAGCACCGGCAGGCCGTAGGCGCGGGCGAAGTCGAGGTCGCGCTGGTCATGCGCCGGACAGCCGAAGATCGCGCCGCTGCCATAGTCCATCAGCACGAAATTGGCGACATAGACCGGCAGCTCCAGCCCCTCGACGAAGGGATGCAGCGCGCGAAGCCCGGTGTCCCGCCCGCGCTTCTCGGCCTGCTCGATGGCGGCCTCGCTGGTGCCGAGGCGCCGGCACTCGGCGATGAAGGCGGCCATCTCGGGGTCGCTCGCCGCGCACTCCGCCGCCAGCGGATGGTCCGGCGAGATCGCCATGAAGGAAGCGCCGAACAGCGTGTCGTGGCGCGTCGTGAAGACTTCCAGCCGGTCGTCGCGGCCCTTGAGGCGGAAGCGGATGCGCGCGCCCTCCGAGCGCCCGATCCAGTTCTCCTGCATCAGCCGCACCCGCTCCGGCCAGCGGTCCAGCGTCGCCAGCGCCTCCAGCAGCTCCTCGCTATAAGCGGTGATGCGCAGGAACCATTGCGCGAGCTCGCGCCGCTCCACCGGCGCGCCCGAGCGCCAGCCATGGCCGTCGATGACCTGCTCGTTGGCGAGCACGGTGTTCTCCACCGGGTCCCAGTTGACCCAGGACTTGCGCCGATAGGCCAGCCCCTTCTCCAGGAAGTCGAGGAACATCGCCTGCTCGTGGCGGAAATATTCCGGCTCGCAGGTCGAGAGCTCGCGCGACCAGTCGTAGGAGAGGCCCATGGTGGAGAGCTGGGCCTTCATGGTGGCGATATTGCGCCGCGTCCACTCGCCCGGATGGACGCCGGCCTCGAAGGCGGCGTTCTCCGCCGGCAGGCCGAAGGCGTCCCAGCCCATGGGGTGCAGCACGTTGAAGCCGCGCGCGCGCTTGTAGCGGGCGACGACGTCGCCCAGGGTGAAGTTGCGCACATGCCCCATATGGATGCGCCCCGAGGGATAGGGGAACATCTCCATGACGAAATATTTGGGGCGCGAGGGGTCCTCGCGGGCGGTGAAACAGCCGGCGTCCTCCCAGCGCCGACGCCAATAGGGCTCGGCTTCGCGGTGGTCGTATCGGGCCATGTCGGGGCGCTCCGTCTTCGGCGGAGGTCAGAGGCTGCTGATGCGCAGCTCCCGCGCGCGCGTCAGGATGTTGTTCTCGATCTGCGTTCGCGTGGCGACATCGACCGAGGCGTCGATCCAGCCGGCCTGGCCGCGCTGCTGGCGGAAGACCGCGACCCGCAGCCCGTCGGCGCGCAGGCGCCGGTCGAGGATATAGACGGTGACCTTGAAGCGCTCGTCCGGCGTTTCCGGCGGCGCATACCAGTCGGTGATGATGACGCCGCCGAAGGGGTCGGCAGAGGCCAGCGGCATGAAGGCCAGCGTGTCGAGCGTCGCGCGCCACAGGAAGCTGTTGACGCCGATGCCGGAGCCGCCGCTGTCGCTCTCCCCGCCGCGGTCGAACAGCTTGATGCCGCCCGAGCCGAAGATCGACTGCTCGCCGCCCTCGGGCCGATAGGAGCCGCCGTCGCTGCCGGGCGCGCGCCGATAGCGCGATTCCGGATATTCATGTTCGACCTTCGCGTCGCCGCAGCCGGCCAGGATGGCGGCCATGGCGACGGCGATGAAACAGGTTCGGATCATGGGCTCGGTGCTTTCCGCGAGATCGGCGTCTGTGGCGTATAGCCTAGCATATCCGCTGCTTTGCGCCGGAGGTCAACCGCTCCCGCCCCCGGCGAGGTGGAAACGGCCTCGCCGGGGCGCTATGCTTCGGCCTCGCACCTCGTTTCCCCGGAGGAGTTCCGGTTCATGCGCTATCTGCACACCATGGTCCGCGTGTCGGACCTCGACCGGTCGCTCGGCTTCTATTGCGGCCTGCTCGGCATGGTCGAGACCCGGCGCACCGAGAGCGAAAAAGGCCGCTACACCAATATTTTCCTCGCCGCGTCGCAGGACGAGGCGGTGGCGCGCGAGAGCAAGGCGCCGGTGCTGGAGCTGACCTACAACTGGGATCCCGAGGATTATGGCGGCGGGCGCAATTTCGGCCATCTGGCCTTCGAGGTCGAGGACATTTACGGGCTCTGCCAGGCGCTGTCGGACGCCGGTGTGACGATCAACCGCCCGCCGAGGGACGGCTATATGGCGTTCATCCGCTCGCCGGACGGCATCTCGATAGAGCTGCTGCAGGCCGGCGGCGCGCGCGCCCCTGCCGAACCCTGGGCGTCGATGGGGAACACCGGCAGCTGGTGATGGACGCCGGCGACCCCGGACGCTGGTTCGACGATTTCGAGGTCGGTCAGCGCTTCCAGACCGACGGCTACACCTTCACCGAAAGCAGCATCATCGACTTCGCGCTGCAATACGACCCGCAATATTTCCATCTCGACCGGGAGCGCGCGCCCGAGAGCGTCTATGGCGGGCTGGTGGCGAGCGGCTTCCACACGCTCTCGGTGGTCTTCCGGCTGGTCGTCCAGGCGCGCATCCTCTGGCCCGGCAATATCGGCGGGCGCGGCATCGACGATCTGCGCTGGCTGCGCGCCGTCCGGCCGGGCGACACCTTGCGCGTCGGCTGCGAGGTGTTGGAACTGCTGCCGTCCTCGCATCCCGACCGGGGAAACATGCGGCTCGCCTTCTCGGCCCGCAACCAGCATGGCGAGGAGGCCCTGACGGGAACGCTGCTGCCGGTGATGCAGCGCCGTCCGCAATCGCAGCCGTGACGCTCGCCGAGCGCCTGGCCGCCCGGCCCGGCCGGGCGCTGGCGGCGCTCGCGGCGGCGCAACTCTGCCTCTGGACGCTCGCGCCGGCGCTCACCCACAGCGCGCCGCCGCTCGACATGCTGGAGATGCTGGTCTGGGGCCGGGAAGGGGTCGTCGCCACCTACAAGCATCCCAACCTGCCGGGGCTGATGCTGGAGGCCGTGCGGCGGCTCTCCTTCGGCGCGCTCTGGCCGGGCTATCTGCTGGCGCAGGCCTGCGTCGCGGCCAGCTTCGCCGCCGTCTGGCTGCTGGGCCGCGAGCTGCTGGGGGCGGCGCGGGCGCTCGCCGGCGCGCTGCTGCTCACCGGCGTGTTCTACTATTCCTGGCCGACGCCGGAGCTGAATCACAATCTGGTCCAGATGCCGCTCTGGGCCTGGACGAGCCTGGCGCTCTGGCGCGCGGTCGCGCGCGACGGGACCGGCCGGTGGCTGCTGCTCGGGCTGCTCGGCGGGCTGTCGCTCTGGGCAAAATACTCCTCCGGCCTGCTGCTGCTGGCGGCCGCGCTGTGGATGGTGCTGGACGGGCCGGCGCGCGCCCGCCTCCGCCGGCCGGGACCCTGGATCGCGCTCGCCGCCGCCCTCGCCACGGCCGCGCCGCAACTGCATTTCCTGCTCATGAGCGACTTCCTGCCCTTCGACTATGCGCTGGCGCGGGCCGGCTCCGGCCGGGCGGAGGGGCCGCTCGGCTTCCTGCTTGCGCAGGCCGCCGATCATGGCGTCTTCCTCATCATGGCGGCGGCGGCCGGGCTGTTCGGCGCGGGCGCGCTCCGGCGCGAGGCTTCGGAGTTCCGCGCGCGGCGCTTTCTCGCCGTCATGGGCCTCGGCCCGGCGCTGCTGGCGGCGCTGGCGGCGGCCCTGGCCGGCTTCGGCATGAAGGACATGTGGGGCATGCCGATGTTCAACCTCTCCGGCCTCTTGCTGCTGGCGCTGTTGCCGGGGCGTTTCGAGGCCCGTCGGCTGGCCCGTCTGGCGGTCATGGCCGCCGGGCTGCTGGCGCTGCTGCCGGCGGCCTATGCGGCCTCCGTGCTGCTGCGGGCGGAACTCTCGGACAAGCCCTCGCGCGCGGTCTGGCCGCAGCGCGAGATCGCGGACCGGCTGCTGGCCGGCTACCGGGCCGAGACCGGCCGCGATCCGACCGTCGTCGCCGGGCCGCTCTGGGAGGCGGGGCTGGTGGCGCTTCTTGCGCCGGGCGCGCCGTCGGTTTCGATCGACGGCGAGGAGCGCAAGTCTCCCTGGGCCGACGTCCTGCGCGTCCGCCGCGAGGGCGCGCTCGCCGTCTGGCGGGGCGGCCGGGCGCCGCCGCCGGCCCTGGAAGCGGCGGTCGCGGGCCGGGCGGTCCGGCAGGAAAGCTTCCGCTGGAGCGCTTCGCCCTCGGCGCGCCCGATCCGCCTCGCCTGGACGGTCATTCCGCCCCGGGCTCCCGAAACACGAAGAAGCGGTTCGCCAGATAGGTGAGCAGGGCGGCGAGCGCGGTGAACAGCAGGAAGCCCGCCCGATAGTCCAGCCCCGCCAGGTCCGCCCAGAGCGCCATCGCGCCGCCATGCAGGCAGACGATGGCGGCGTAGCAGCCGAGAAAGCGCGTCAGCGCCCGCCCGTGCGGCGCGCGGCTCCGCCAGACGAAGCGGCGATTGCCGGCATAGGAGACCGCGATGCCGCAGATTGCGGCAAGCGCGTTGGCGAGCCCCGTCGAGGCCATGCCCGCGCTCTCCACGAGGCCGGCGAGCACGCCGTAATGCGCGAGCGTCGCGACCAGGCCGTTCAGAACGAAGCGCAGGACGCGCCCGGCTTCCTCACGCATCGCCGGGGCCGGCCCGCTCCTCGGGGCCGACGGCCTCGCTTTCCTGGATGAGCGAGGCGGCCGCCGCCTCCAGCTCCGCCGGCGAGCGGTAGCCGAGCGCGTTCATGATGAGCGCGACCAGGCTGAGCAGCGCGGTCTGCAGGAAGACCAGGATGAGGAAGCCGGTGAGGAAGGTGAGCCAGCCGGGCGTGGCCTGGCCCGCCAGTTTCAGGCCGGCTGCGGTCAGGAAGATCAGGATGCCCGACACCGCCGCGCCAACGCAGACCGCGCCCATGCGCGTCAGCACCGCATCGTCGAACACCGCCACGGCGCGGATGCCATGCAGCGCGAGCGCATAGAAGTTCATATGCGAGCGGCCGTCATGGCGCCGGCCGCGGTCGCAGGCGATCTCCACCCGGCGGAGCCGGGACTTGATGAGCGCGGCCGCCAGATGGATGCGCGTCTCCTGCATCGCGGCCAGCCGGCTGACAGCCCGCCGGTCGAGGGCGCAGAAATTGCCGAAGCGGATGCGGTGGCCGGTCAGCAGGCTGAAGAAGCGGCGATAGAGCCGGTAGAAGATGCGGAAGGAGAGCGATTCGGTGCGCCGGGCGCGGAGCGCGACCGCGGCCTCGCAGTCCGGCCCGACCGCCGCCACCAGGCGGGGCAGGTCTTCGGGCCGGTCCTCGCCGTCGCTGTCCATCACCAGGGCGCCGGCGTAGCGGGGGTCGGCGGCCGCCAGGGTCAGCCCGACCGAGATCGCGATCTGGTGGCCGCCATTGCGCCGCAGCCGGACGATGCGCCCGGCCAGCCCCGCCGCCCGCAACGCCTCGGCCCTCGGCGGGTCGCGGAGCGAGCCGTCATCGACCGCCAGCACTTCGAGGGTTGCGCCGGCCTCGACGCGCGCCAGGTCTTGGCAGAGCCGCGCGAAGGAGGCGCCGTCCTCGAATACCGGCGTGACGACGGCCCAGACCGTCTCACGCGCCTGCGACATGGATCCGGTGTTCCGGTATGGCGCGCAGCAGTTCGCGGAACCACTCGGCGGTCCGCCGGAGGCCCTCTTCCAGCCCGGTGCCCGGCCGCCAGCCGAGCAGTTCCTTGGCCCGCGAGATGTCCGGGCGCCGGCGCACCGGATCGTCCTCCTCGAGCGGCACGAACACGGTCTTCGATCCGCTCCCGCACACCCGCAGCACGGTCTCGGCGAGCGCGGCGATGGTGGTCTCTTCCGGATTGCCGAGATTGACCGGTCCCGGCGGCGCGTCGTCCATCTCCATCCAGGCGATCATCCCGGAGACGAGATCATCGACATAGCAGAAGGAGCGCGTCTGCCGACCGTCGCCGGCGAGCGTGAGCGGGCGGTCGAGCAGCGCCTGGACCATGAAATTGGACACGACGCGCCCGTCGGAAGGGTGCATGCGCGGCCCGTAGGTGTTGAAGATGCGGGCCACCCGGATATCGACGCCATGCTGGCGGCGATAGTCGAAGAACAGCGTCTCGGCGCAGCGCTTGCCTTCGTCATAGCAGGCGCGCGGGCCGATCGGGTTCACATTGCCCCAGTCGCTTTCCTTCTGGGGATGGCTCAGCGGGTCGCCATAGACCTCGCTGGTGGAGGCCTGCAGGATACGCGCGCCGGTGCGCCGGGCGAGCTCCAGCATGTTGATCGCGCCGTGCACCGAGGTCTTCACCGTCTGCACGGGATCGTGCCGGTAATGCACCGGGCTCGCCGGGCAGGCGAGATTGTAGATGCGGTCCACCTCCAGCCGGAGCGGCTCGGTCACATCGTGGCGGATGAACTCGAAATTGGGCTCGCCCAGCAGATGGGCGATATTGGCCTTCGTGCCGGTGAACAGATTGTCGAGGCAGATCACATCCGCGCCGGCGGCGAGCAGCCGCTCGCAGAGATGCGAGCCCATGAAGCCGGCCCCGCCGGTGACGAGCGTGCGTTCCGTATAATGCTTCATGCGTGCGCCGCCAGCTTCCGAGGCAAGGGCGCCATTCTACCGCCGGCGGCTGCGTTTGCGAAACCGCGCGGCGCGGCGCGGCGCCGGTCAGCCGTCGGTGAGCGGATTGGCGTCGCCCGGCCAGCGCGCCTCCAGGCTCTGGCGCATCCGGGCGAGCGCGCGGGCTTCCAGCTGGCGCACCCGCTCCTTGCTGACGCCCAGCTCCTCGCCGAGCGATTCCAGCGTGCGGGTTTCCTCCTCCAGGAGGCGCGCGCGCACGATCTTCGCCTCGCGCGGCGGCAGCGTGTCGAGGGCCTCGCGGATCCAGCGCGCATGCAGGTCGCCGTCGAGATGCGCCATGGCGTTGGCCTCCGGCGTCGGGCGCTCATCGACCAGGCTCTGGCCCCAGCTGTCCTCCCCGTCCTCGCCCATGGGCGCATCGAGCGACCGGTCGGCGCCGGTCAGCCGGTTTTCCATGGTCTCGACGTCGCGCTCGGGCACCTTGAGTTCGGTCGCGATGCGCCGGCGCCCCTGAGCGTCGAGCGGCTTGCCGGTGCGCCCCTCGATGCGCGCCCGCAGCCGGCGCAGATTGAAGAACAGCGCCTTTTGCGAGGAGGTCGAGCCGGTGCGCACGATCGACCAGTTGCGCAGCACATAGTCCTGCATCGCCGAGCGGACCCACCAGGAGGCGTAGGTGGAGAAGCGCACCTCGCGCTCGGGGTCGAAGCGGGCCGCCGCCTGCATCAGCCCGACCGCGCCTTCCTGCATCAGGTCGGCCATCGGCAGGCCGTAATTGCGATATTTCGCCGCTGTGGCGGCCACCAGGCGGGTATAGGCGTTCACGAGCTCATGCAGCGCCGCCTCGTCCCCGCTATTGCGCCAGCGCAGCGCCAGCAGATGTTCGTGCTCGCGGCTCAGCAGCGGCACGCTCATCGCGTGCCGGACGAACTTCAGCGTCCCTCTGCTGTTCTCGGACCTGTCCAGATAGCTCATGGTCTCTCTTCCCGAGGCTGACGCCCGCCGCTCAGGGACATGCGCCTGTTCAGGAGGTCGGAACCGGCCGGCCAAAAGTCAAGCGGTGCGGCCGATAATGAAGTTCACAAAATATTGAGGCGGCCACCCCAGGTGGCCGACCGCCTCGTCCGGCGTTCGTCTCGTCCGGGCCAGTCAGGCCGCCTCGAGCACCATCTCGACCTTCTCGACGGCCTTGTCCTCGTCGATCTTCTCCACCACCGCGAGTTCGCGCGTCAGGCGCTCCAGCGCGGCCTGATAGATCTGGCGCTCGCTGTAGGACTGGTCGGGCTGTCCGGCGTTGCGATACAGGTCCCGCACCACCTCCGCGATCAGCACCGGGTCGCCGGAGTTGATCTTGGCCTCGTATTCCTGCGCCCGCCGGCTCCACATGGTGCGCTTGATGCGCACCTTGCCCTTGAGCGTCTTGAGCGCGTTCTGCATCTCCTTCTTGGTGGAGAGCGTGCGCAGGCCCGCCGTCTGCAGCTTCGCGGTCGGGATGCGCAGCAGCATCTTCTCCTTCTCGAACTCGATCACCAGCACTTCCAGATCGTAGCCCGAGATCTGCTGCTCCTCGATCGCCAGAATCTTGCCGACGCCATGCGCCGGATAGACCACATGATTGCCGGTCTTGAATGCCGCCCGTTTCGTCATCCCGCTTCCATAACCCCTGTCACGGCTTCGGAGCGTGGGCCGCCGCGCAACACAGCCCCGCCCGCCCCCGTCGGGGGCGGCGAGGCGCATTCATGCGAGCGACGCTCCCGATCTCGCTCTGCAAAATCGCAACATAGCACGGCTTGCGCCGGAATGCGAGTCCCCCGGCGGCCGGGCGCCGGCCGGCCTCGCCGGTCAGCCGCCAGGATTCGGACTGAAATGGGCCTCCAGCTTGCCCTCGACGCCCTCCCAGGACTCGGCGTCGGCCGGCGGGTCCTTGCGGAAGGTGATGTTGGGCCAGCTCTCGGAATAGCGCCGGTTGAACTCGACCCACTCCTCCATGCCGGGGTCGGTGTCCGGCTTGATGGCCTCGACGGGGCATTCCGGCTCGCACACGCCGCAATCGATGCACTCGTCGGGGTGGATCACCAGCATGTTCTCGCCCTCATAGAAGCAGTCCACCGGGCAGACCTCGACGCAATCGGTATATTTGCAGCGAATGCAGGCGTCGTTCACGATATAGGTCATCGAACGGTCTCTCCGCGCGCCGGGGGTCCGCAGGGCGTGACGGGGCATTTAGCAGCCGCGCCGGGCCTGTCAACCATCGAGATTCTCATAGAGCCGGGCCGCCTCGGGCGCCGGGCCGCGCCGTTCGGCCAGCGCCTCCACCCGCACCACCCGGATCGCGCCGGCCTGCGGGAAGGTGAGCACATCGCCGACGCGCAAGGTGTGATGCGCCTTCTGCACCGGCCGGCGGTTCACCCGCACCTTGCCCGCCTGGCAGAGTTTCGTCGCCAGGCTGCGGGTCTTGAAGAAACGCGCGCGCCAGAGCCACTGGTCCAGCCGCTGGCCGAGCGGCGCGTCGCTCACGGCTCCACCCTGAGCGTGCGCAGCATGGCGAAGGGCGAGCCGGAGGCCGCCGCCGGCCGGCGGCGCGGCGCGGGACGCTTCTGTCGGCTCACCATCTCCGCGCCGGTGCAACTCTCGCGCGCCTCGAAGCCGATCGCGCAGAGCACCGCCGGCAGCGCGTCCAGATCGCAGCCGGCCAGCCGCGCCAGCTGCTGCGTCGGCACGAAGGGGCCTTGCCGGGCGAGCGCCGCCGCCGCCTCGGCCAGCCGCTCCAGCGCCGCAGGCCGCAAGGCGAGCGCGCCGGCGACCAGATAGCCCGCCGCCGCATAGCGCGCCGCCGGCGCGCCCGGATCGCGCGCCAGCCGCTGGCGCGCGGTCGCGAGCGGCTGGCCGATCTCGCCCTCATGCACCTGCCAGAGCAGGTCCAGCAGGCCCGCCGGGCGGGCCTTGTGCATGGCCGGCAGGAACACCGCGACCCGCCCGATGCGCACGCCCAGCCGGGCGAGCGCCTGGCGGTCGGCGCGGGTGAGCGAGCCGGCGAGGTCGGCGAGAGCCTCGCGCGGCATCGTGCCGAGCGCCTCGGCCAGGCGATAGGCGACGCCGCGCGCCCGGCTCGACAGCCCGTCGGCGCGCGCCAGCGCCAGCAAGGGCGCCAGGTCGCGCTGCAGCCGGCCCGCCAGCCACTCGCCGATGCGCCGCTCGATCCGCCGTCGCGGCCCCGCCTCCAGCAGTTCGGAGGGCAGCGCGCGCGCTTGCGGCGACAGCGCCGTCGGGCCGGCCGTCAGCCGCGCCACCGGCTCGCCGTTCCAGCGAATGCGCGCGGCCTCGTCGAGCGCGAAGGCGTCGTCGCCGGCGGCCGCCAGCTCCTCGACCCGGCGCGCGGCCTCCTGGCGCAGCACGCGCTGGGCCGCCAGCAGCAGCGGGCGGCCGCGAGGCTCGCTGCGCGCCGGCGTGTAGCGGAAGCCCTCCAGGCGCCCGACCGGCGCGCCCTCGATCAGCAGGCGGCCGTCGCGCGCGACCGCCCCCAGCAGGTCGCCGCCGTCGCGCAGGCGCTGCGCCAGCACGGTCGCGCGGCGATCGACGAAGCGCTGCGTCAGCCGCTCGTGCAGCGCGTCCGACAGCAGGTCCTCCAGCCGGCGGGTGCGCTCCTGCCACTCCGCCGCATCGTCGAACCAGGTCGCGCGATGCGTCACATAGGTCCAGGTGCGCACGCCGGCGATCCGCGCCATCAGCGTGTCGATGTCGCCGTCGGTGCGCTCCAGCCGCCCGACCTGCCGGGCGACCCAGTCGTCCGGCAACCGGCCGCGATTCTCGACCAGATAGCGATAGATGCGCCCGAGCAGCCAGGCGTGGGCCTCGGTCAGCGTCTTGCGGAAGTCCGGTATCTGGCAGACCTCCCAGAGCAGCGCCACGCGCTCCGGGCTGTCGGCGGCCGCCCGGACCCCGGCGTCGCGCGCCAGCACGGCCAGCGCCTGCTGGTCCTCGCCGTCGCGTCCCGGGACGAGGAAGGGCAGCGGCGGAGGCCGCCGGAGGCTCGCCAGCAGGCGGTCGGGACTGGAGAAGTCGAGCGCCGTATTGCGCCAGGAGACCGTGCGCAGCGGCTCGAAGCGATGGTCCTCCACCCGAGACACCACCCGCTCGTCGATCGGGCCCTGCTCGGCGGTCACGCCGAACGTGCCGTCGGCGACATGGCGCCCGGCCCGCCCGGCGATCTGGCCGATCTCGGCCGCGCCCAACGGCCGGAGCCGCCGCCCGTCGAACTTGTGCAGCGCGGAGAAGGCGACATGGCGCACATCCATGTTCAGCCCCATGCCGATGGCGTCGGTGGCCACCAGATAATCGACCTCGCCGGCCTGATACATGCCGACCTGGGCGTTGCGCGTGCGCGGGCTGAGCGCGCCCAGAACCACGGCCGTGCCGCCGCGCTGTCGGCGCACGAACTCGGCCAGGCGATAGACCTCGCTTGCGGAGAAGGCGACCACGGCCGAGCGCGGCGGCAGCCGCGTCACCTTGCGGTAGCCGGCATAGTCGAGCCGGGAGAAGCGCGGCCGGTCCTCGACCACGGCCTCCGGAGCGAGCTGGCGCAGCAGCGGGCGGATCGTCTCCGCGCCGAGGAACATCGTCTCCTCGGTTCCGCGCGCGTGCAGCAGGCGGTCGGTGACGATATGGCCGCGCTCGGGGTCGGCCGCCATCTGCACCTCATCGACGGCCAGGAAGGCCGTGCGCCGGTCGAGCGGCATGGACTCGGTGGTGCAGACGAAGTAGCGCGCCTCCGGCGGGATCAGCTTCTCCTCGCCGGTCACCAGCGCCACCCGGCTTGCGCCCTTGATCGCCGCGACGCGGTCGTAGTTCTCGCGCGCCAGCAGGCGCAGCGGAAAGCCGATCATGCCGGAGCGGTGCGCCAGCATCCGCTGCACGGCGGCATAGGTCTTGCCGGTGTTGGTCGGCCCGAGCAGCGCGGTGACGCGCGCCGGCCCATCGGTCGCCTGCATGGGGGAAGCTTCGGGGCGATTCTCCGCCGGTTCAAGGCCAAATCCGCGCGCGCTTCGCAACGGTAGGGAGCGCGCCGCTTCGCGCTCCGGCAGAATCGGGTAGGCTGGCGCTTCCGGCCCCCGGCTCCGAGCGAAGGACACCCGATCCATGGATTACGGCATCGCCTATTTCCCGACGGACTATTCGATCGTCCCGGCCGCGCTCGCGGCGGGCGCGGAGGAGCGCGGCTTCGAATCGCTCTGGGTGGCGGAGCACTCGCATATTCCCTGGTCGCGCCGGTCGCCCTGGCCCGGCGGGGCCGAGCTTCCCAAGCGCTATTACGATGTGATGGACCCCTTCCTGGCGCTGGCGAGCGCGGCGTCCGTAACCTCGCGCATCAAGCTCGGCACCGGCATCTGCCTCGTGGTGCAGCGCGACCCGATCCACACCGCCAAGGAGGTCTCGACGCTCGACCGGCTCTCGGGCGGGCGCTTCCTGTTCGGCGTCGGCGGCGGCTGGAACGCGGAGGAGATGGCCGACCACGGCACGGATTTCGCCACCCGCTTCGCGCTCATGGAAGAGCGCATCCGGGCGATGAAAGTCATCTGGACCGAAGCCAAGGCCGAGTTCCATGGCGAATTCGTGGATTTCGAGCCGATGGCGCAATGGCCGAAGCCGGTGCAGAGCCCGCATCCGCCGGTGATCGTCGGCGGCGCCTTTCCCTGGGGCGCGCGCCGGGCGATCGCCTATGGCGACGGCTGGATGCCGATCGGCGGGCGCGAGCAGGATGTGCTGGAGAAGCTGCCGCGCTTCCGCCAGATGGCCGCCGAGGCGGGCCGCGACCCCGACAGCATTGCGGTCACGCTTTACGGGGTGGAGCCGGATGCGGCGCTGCTCGACCGGGCCGAAGCGGCGAATGTGGCGCGGGTGGTGTTCGGCCTGCCTTCCGTCGATGAAGCGGAAAGCCTCAAGGCGCTCGACGCGCTGGAGCAGGTGCTCAGGCCGCGACTCTGAGGCGGCGGCATTCGCCCGCCAGGAAGTCGGCGAGCGCGTCGAAAGCGAAGACGCCGGCCCGCGCCTCGGCCTCGGCATTGTAGTTGGTGTTGGTGTTCACATCGTAGGTCCAGGCCTTGCCGTCGCGGTCGAGGATGAACTCGATGCCGGCCACCTCGACGCCGCTCCGGGCGAGGAAGGCCTCGTAGGCGTCCGTCTGCGGCGGGCGCCAGCCCTTCAGGATGCGGAACTTCTCCAGGCCCGGCGCCACGCAGACATCCGCCGGGCAAAGCTCGAAGCCCTCCGAGGTATCCACCCGGACGGCGTAGAGGAACCGCCCGGCGACGAACTCCGCCCGGACGATGAACGGCTCCGGCGCGGCGATATAGTCCTGCACCAGCGTCACGCCATCGACGGAAGGCTCGAAGTCGGGCCCGCGCACATGCTCCGCCAGCGCCGCCGTATCCTCGAAGAGGCGCACGCCCAGCCCCTTGCCGGCGCGATTGTGCTTGGTGATGAAGGGGCCGTCGAAGCGCCGTGCGGCCTCCACGATGCTCTCGCGCCCGACGGCCGCGACCGTGCGCGGCACGGCGACGCCCGCAGCGGCGAGCGCGCGATATTGCGCCACCTTGGACAGCTCCAGGCGCAGCGCGCGCCCGTCATTCACCACCCGGCGTCCGTGCGCCGCCAGCCAGTCGAGCACGGCCGCCGTCAGTTCCGGCGCATGGCGGTGGCCGCGCGTGTGCGACGACGCGCTCATCCGGCTGTAGAACACGCCCTCCGGCGGCGGGGCGGCGAGGTCCACCAGCCCCTCGTCGAGAAACCACTCCTCCACCGCCAGGCCGCGCGCGGCGAAGGCCTCGCGCAAGGGCGCGATCCATTCCTCGTTTTCGTGCAGGACGAAGATGCGCTCCATCGCGACCGCCGTCAGTCGCCGAAAAACGGCGTCTCGTCCGCGCCGCGCAGCCGGATGTCGAAGCGATAGTCGCCGTTTTCGGCGCGCGCGATCAGCAGCGGCCGCCGGGCGGCGGGAACGGCCGCCAGCACCGGGTCCTCGGCGTTGGACGGCTCGTCGGGGAAATAGGCGCGGGTGCGCATCCGGCGGAGCAGGCCGGCGCCGAAGACGGCGAGCGACAGATGCGGCGCCTGCCAGCGATTGCCCTCGAACGGAACCGCGCCCGGCATGACGGTGGTGAAGGCGTAGCAGCCCTCGGCGTCGGTCAGCACGCGGCCGAAGCCGGTGAAATGCGGGTCGAGCGCGCGCGTCTCGTCCGCGTCCGAGGGATGCGCATAGCGCCCGGCGGCGTTGGCCTGCCAGATCTCGACCAGCGCGTCGCGCACCGGGCGGGCGTTCACATCGGTGACGCAGCCGCCGAAGCGGATCGCGCGCCCCTCCGCCTTGCCGCCGCCGGTCAGGTCCGCCATTTGCGGCAGGGCGTAGTTGAAGAACGGGCCGAGCGTCTGCGCGGCGGTCGGCGCGGCGCTCATGCCCCATGCCCTCCGGCTTCCATCGGCGTCTGGCCGCGCCCGCGCAGCACGATGTCGAAGGCGTAGCCGAGCGCATGCTCGTGGATGCCGAGCGCCGGATCGCCTTGGGCGATCAGCCGGTCGCGGGCGGCCCGGTCCGGCACCGAGTTGAAGATCGAGTCGCTCTCGTTCAGCGGGTCGCCCGGGAAATACATCTGGGTGATCATCCGGCTCATGAAGGCGTAGCCATAGAGCGAGATGTGGATGTGGGGCGGGCGCCACCAATTGCCGGAATCGGGCACCGGATAGGCGCCGGGCTTGATGGTGAGGAAGCGATAGCGCCCCTCCGCGTCGGTCACCGCGCGTCCCGCGCCGATGAAGTTGGGATCGAGCGGCGCGTCGCGCCCATCGACCGGATGGCGATATTTGCCGGATGCGTTGGCCTGCCAGATTTCCACCAGCACGCCCGGCAGCGGGCGGCCGTCCTCGTCGCGCACCTGGCCGGCGAGCGTCATCAGCTGGCCGAGCGCCTTGCCGTCTCCGGTGAGGTCGGTCTCCGCCTCCGCCACGCTGTCGGGCCGAAACAGCGGCCCGGTGATCTCGGAGAGCGTCACCGGGGCCTCGACGAAGGGTTCGGCCGGGGCCAGCTGGGTCGTGCGGAAATAGCGCTTCGAGCCGACCGGCGGCTGGGTTCCGGGCGGGTAGGGGGCGTATTCGACCATAAGCGTTCCCTCCGGGACGGCGGGTCAGGCCGCCGCCTTCATCATGTCGGCGGCTTTCTCGGCGATCATCAGCACGGCGGCGTTGGTGTTGGCGGACACCATGCGCGGCATGACCGAGGCGTCGGCGATCCGCAGCCCCTCCAGCCCGTGCAGCCGGAGGGAGGAATCCACCACCGCCATCGGGTCGTTACCCATCTTGCAGGTGCCGATCGGGTGATAGACCGTCGCGCCGTTGCTGCGGCAATAGTCGAGCAGTTCGGCGTCGCCGGTCCGCTCCGCGCCTGGAATCGTCTCGCGTTCGACATGCGGCGCGATCGCCGGCTGGGCGAAGATCCTGCGCGCCAGGCGGAGCGCCCCGGTCATGGTGTCCCGGTCGGTCTGCGTGGTCAGATAGTTCGGCAGGATCGTCGGGTGGCGGTCGGGATCGTTGGCGGCGATGTGGATCGAGCCGATGCTCTCCGGGCGATGCTGCCAGAAGCCGAGCGTCATGCCGGGATAGTCGTCCAGCACGCCGATCAGCCCGTCCTTGTAGCTAGCGGGCGCGAAGCTGTATTGCACATCCGGCGTGGCGACGCCCGGCATGATGCGCACCGAAGCGCCGACATTGCCGGGCGCGGCGGTCAGCAGGCCGGTGCGCACGGTCGCGTAGCGCAGCACCTCCCAAAGCAGCGGCAGGCCGCGCGAGCGCTCGTTGAAGGTGCGGATGCCTTTCGCCTTCATGCAGATGCGGGCGACATAGTGGTCCTGCAGGTTCTCGCCGACGCCCGGCAGATGGTGCACCGGCTCGATACCGAGCGGCTTGAGCCGTTCGCCGTCGCCGATGCCGGAAAGCTCCAGCAGCTGCGGCGAGGCGATGGAGCCGGCCGAGAGCACGACCTCGCGCACCGCCCGCGCCTCGCGCACCACGTCGCCCTGCCGGAAGACGACGCCGACCACACGGCCTTCCTCCACCACCAGACGGAGCGCCGTCGCCTGCGTCTCGATGCGCAGATTGGGCCGGCCGCGCGCCTCGCGCAGGAAGGTGCGCGCCGTGCTCTCCCGCCGGCCGTTGCGGATGGCGTGCTGGAAATAGCCCACGCCCTCCTGCTCGCGCCCGTTATAGTCTTCGTTGCGCGGCACGCCGGCCTCGACGCAGGCCTCGATGAACAGCCGCGTCAGCGGATGCTGCTCGATGGGGTCGATGACGTTGATCGGGCCGCCACGGCCGCGAATCTCGGGATCGCCGCCCTCGCGGTTCTCGAACTTCTTGAAATAGGGCAGCACCTCGTCGAAGGACCAGCCGCGATTGCCGAGCTGCGCCCAGCCGTCATAGTCCTCTGGCTGGCCGCGCACGATCAGATGCCCGTTGATCGCCGAGGAGCCGCCCAGCACCTTGCCGCGCGGCCAGTGGATGGCGCGGTTGCCGCTGCTCTCCTGCTTCTCCGTCGCATAGCACCAGTTGACGGAGGGGTCGTGCAGCGTCTTGAAGAAGCCGGCCGGAATGTGGATGAACGGATTGAGGTCGCGCCCGCCGGCTTCCAGCAGCAGCACGCTGGTCGCCGCATTCTCGGTCAGGCGGTTCGCCAGCACGCAGCCGGCGGAGCCCGCCCCGATGACGATATAGTCGAAATGGCTCATGCGGCCTTATCCTCCGCTTCCATGCCCTGCCGGCGCAGCTTGCGCCGGACGGGCGGGGGAGTCCATGGGCGCGGGCTCCAGCACGGCCTGCGCCGCGACCAGACGGTCGATCTCTCCGCCGTCATAGCCGAGCTCGCCCAGCACCTGGCGACTGTGCGCGCCGAGATCGGGCGCGGTGGCGAGGAAGCTGCCCTCGGGCGCGGTTTCCAGGCCCGGTATGGCGTGCATCGGCGCCAGGCCGACCGCATGGTGCCGCTGCCAGACGACCGACTCGTTGGCGAGCACCTGCGGCTCGCGGAAATAGGCGCCGAAATCGTTGACCGGGCCGGCGATGATATCCGCCTCGGCGAGCGCCGCCATCCAGGCGCTGCTGGAACGCCGGCGCATCGCCGGGCGCAGCAGCTCCATCAGCGCCGCGTCGTTCTCGACCCGAGCCGCGGCGGTGGCGAAGCGCGGGTCCTCCGCAAGCTCCGGGCGGTCGATCAGGCCGCACAGCGCCTGGAAATGCTTGTCGCGCCGGGCGTTGAAGGTCACGAAGCCATCGGCGGTCTCGAAGACGCCGACCGGCGAGCCGACCTTCTGCGGCTCCGGCCCCTCCAGGTGATATTCGAGCATCTTGGCGGCCATGAAGGCGCCGGCGGACTGTTGCAGGCCGATGTCGATATGGCGGCCGGGCGCGCCCTGCACCGCGCGCGCATAGAGCGCCGTCGAGAGCGCCTGGAAGGCGTAGAGGCCGGTCATCACGTCGATGGCGATCATGCCGACGCGCTGCGGCAGGCCGTCCTTGTCGCGGTTCATGACCATCATGCCGGTCACCGCCTGGGCGATGGAGTCGGTCAGCGGACGGTCGCTCCAGGGGCCGTGCTGGCCGTAGCCGGTGACCGAGAGATAGAGCACGCGCGGATTGGCGGCGCGCACCGTCTCATAGTCGAGGCCGAAGCGCGCGGTGACGCCCGGGCGGAACGCCTCCAGCACGATATCGGCCCGGGCCGCGAGCGCCGCCGCCGCCCGCTGCGCCTCCGCCTGCTTCAGGTCGAGCGCGAGCGAGCGCTTGCCCCGGTTCACCTGCAGGAAGAAGGCGGAATAGGGGCCGTGGCGCTTGCCGATGCCCCGCCCCCAGTCGCCGCCGGGCGGCTCGATCTTGACCACGTCCGCGCCGTGCTGGGCCAGCAGGAACGCGCAATGCGGCCCGGCCACGCCTTGCGTGAGGTCCAGCACGCGAAGGCCCGCATAGGGCCGCTCGCCGGCGGTCATGATGCGCCTCCTTCGCTCGGGGCCGGGGTCCGGACCGGCCGGCCCTCGATGGGATATTGCGGGTCGTTATAGCCGGGCGTGGAGGGGTGGCCCGGCGCGACCAGGCTATCGACCAGCGCTTCGTCCTGGGCGGCGAAGGCATGGTCCATGGCGCCCAGATAGTCGCGCCATTGCGCAAGCGTGCGCGGCCCGGCGATCACCGAGGCGATGAGGCGGTTGTTCAGCACCCAGAGCGTCGCGAACTGCGCGGCCGTCATGCCGCGCTTCCGCGCATGGGCGACGATGGTCTCCGCGATGGCGAGCGATTCGCCCCGGAACTCGGTCTCGCGGATGCGCCGGTCGCCGCGCGCGAGCCGGCTGCCCGGCTCCGGGTCCGCGCCGGGGCGGTATTTGCCGGTCAGCACGCCGCGCGCCACCGGGCTGTAGGGGACGACGCCCAGACCGAAGGCGCCGCAGGCCGGCAGATGCTCGGTCTCCGGCATCCGGTTGACGGCGTTGTAATAGGGCTGGCTGGCGATGGGGCGGGGCGCGCCCAGCGCATCGGCGATGCGGCAGATTTCCGCCACCCGCCAGGCGCGATAGTTGGAGACGCCGAAATAGCGGATCTTGCCGGCCCGGACCAGGTCGTCCATGGCGCGCACGGTCTCTTCGAGCGGCGTGTCATGGTCTTCCTTGTGGAGGTAGTAGAGGTCGATATGGTCGGCGCCGAGGCGCTTCAGGCTGGCGTCGCAGGCGCGCATCGCCCATTTGCGCGACAGCCCGCCGCCATTCGGCCCCTCGCCCATGCGCGTGGCGAGCTTGGTGGCGATCACCCAGTCATGCCGGTCGCGCCGGACGGCCCGGCCCACGACTTCCTCCGATTTGCCGCCATTATAGCCGTCGGCCGTGTCGATGAAGTTGACGCCGGCCTCGCGGGCGGCGTCGATCATGGCCTCGGCGTCCTCCGCCGGCGTCGGCCCGCCGAACATCATCGCGCCCAGGCAGAGTTTCGACACCTTGAGGCCGCTCTGGCCCAGATTGCGATATTCCACGCGGCGCGATCCTTCCCTTGCCGACGGGCCGACTATGGCCGAACGGCCGCTCCGCCGGCAAGCCGGGGCGGTAGCTTCGGCGCGGGCGGATAGGCTAGGTTTGGCTACGGAACCGGAGAGGGGCCTTGAGATGACCATCGAGCCGCGCGTCTTTCGGGATACGCTCGGGCGGATGCCGACGGGCGTGACCGTGATCACCACCACGGCGCGGGACGGCGAGATGCATGGCGTGACCATCGGGTCCTTCAGTTCCCTCTCGCTCACCCCGCCGCTGGTGCTGTTCTGCCTCGACAAGCAGGCCAATTGCCGCCAGGCGTTCCTCGACAGCACGCATTTCGCCGTCAATGTGCTGGCCGAGCATCAGAGCGAGCTGTCCTCGATCTTCGCCACCAAGAACGCGCCCCGCCCGTGGCCGGAACTCGACTTCACCATCGGCGAGAGCAGCGGCGCGCCGCTGATGACAGGCGCGGTGGCGCAGATCGAATGCGCCACCGAGGCGATCCATGACGGCGGCGACCACGATATCCTCATCGGCCGCGCCAAGCGCCTCTCGGCCCCGACCGACGGACGGCCGCTGATCTTCTTCGCCGGCGGCTATCGCCGGCTCGATTCGGACGGCCGCGCATAGAGCCACTCGCGCCGCACCTCGGCGTCGTCTTCGCCGGGCAGGCGCCGACGCCGCAGCGCGGCGAACTCCCCCTCCGGCAGCAGCTCGCCGAGCGCCCAGACGGCCGCGCCGCGCACCAGCGGGGCCGCATCGTCGAGCGCGCCGCTCGCGGCGGCGGCCAGCGCCGGCTCGCCGCTATTGCCGATGGCGATCAGCACATTGCGCAGGAAGCGGTCGCGTCCGGTGCGCTTGATGGCGGAGCCGGCGAACAGCTCGCGGAAGCCGGCCTCGTCCAGGCAGGCGAGGTCCGCCAGCATCGGCGCCATCAGCTCCACGCGCGGCAGCAGGCCCGGATCGCGGGCGCGGGCGGCGAACTTGTTCCAGGGACAGACCGCCAGACAGTCGTCGCAACCGTAGATGCGATTGCCGATGGCGCGCCGGAACTCGTGCGGGATCGGGCCGCGATGCTCGATGGTCAGATAGGAGATGCAGCGCCTCGGGTCGAGCCGGTAGGGCGCGGAGAACGCCTTTGTCGGACAGATGTCGAGGCAGGCCCGGCAGCTGCCGCAGCGGTCGCCATGCGGCTCGTCCGGCTCCAGCGCGAGCGTGGTGAACAGCTCGCCCAGAAACAGCCAGGAGCCGAACTCGCGCGACACCAGATTGGTGTGCTTGCCCTGCCAGCCGAGGCCGGCGGCCATGGCGGCCGGCTTCTCCAGCACCGGCGCGGTATCGACGAACACCTTGACCTCGCCGCCATGCGTTTCGACCAGCCAGCGGGCGAGCTGCTTCAGGCGGCGCTTCAGGACATCGTGATAATCCCGCGCCGTCTGGGCGTAAACGGAGATCGCGCCGAACGTCCGGTCCGACAGCCGCGCGAGCGGGTCGGCGGCCGGGCCATAATTCATGCCGAGCGCGATGACCGTCTGCGCCTCCGGCCAGAGCGCGTCCGGGCTGGCGCGCCGCGCCTCATGCGCGGCCAGCCAGCCCATGTCGCCATAGCGTCCTTCCGCAAGGAAGGCGCGCAGGTCTCGGCGCACCTCACGGCGCGACGCCGCCGACGCGAGGCCGACGGCGTCGAAGCCGAGAAGCAGGGCCTGCCTGCGAATCGCATCCGGCCCGACCGGCGCGGACGCCGCCGGGCCGGATACAGGCATCAGAACGGCGGGTTCTGCGCGGCCAGCATGCCGTAGAGCATCGGGATCGACAGCATGGTGTTGGTGCGCGAGAACAGCAGCGCCCGGCGCGCGGCCGGCGGCTTGCTGTCGTCCGGCGCATCCACGATGCCGAGCGCGATCTTCTGGCTGGGCCAGATGACGAACCAGACATTGAACGCCATGATGAGGCCGAGCCACATGCCGATGCCGATGAAGGCGCTCGTGCTGCTGCTGTCGGCCAGGCCGATGGCGAGCCAGTCGCCGAGATTGCCCTGCATCAGCGCCAGCAGCAGGCCCCAGAGCACCGTCGAGGCCGCCGACCAGCGGAACCAGAACAGCACGGCCGGCGCGATATGCTTGCCGATGGCGGGTTTCATTTCGTCCGGGATCTTGGGCATCGTCGGCACCTGTACGAAGTTCAGATACCAGAGCAGCCCGATCCACATCACGCCGCTCAGGACGTGGAGCCAGCGAACGAGGTGAAGCAGGAAAAGTTGGTCTTCCATGACGTATGGCCCTCCGTTCTAGCCTTGGCCGCCGATCGCCATGGCGACCACAATCAGGACGATGGTCAGCACCACCCCCATCGCGATAGTCATGTGAAGGGATTCCAGTGGGTTCTTCATCGGCTTCTCCTCCTCAAGCCTGGGGAGCGGAGTATAGCAGACTGGCGGGACTTGTAAGAAAGGCGGGCCTGGAGGGTCGCCGCGCGCGCGGCGGCGAAGCCCGAACGCACCGCCGCCTCGATGGTGGCCGGCAGGCCGGCCGCGGTCCAGTCTCCGGCCAGATGGCAGGGCGCGGGCGGGCGGCGGTGGGCGAGATTGGCGCGCGTGAAGGCGATGGTCGCGCGGCGCTCCTTCACCACGCGCCAGGGCGGCAGCGGCTCCCTGTGTCCGAGCACGCGCCCGATCTCCTCCCAGCAGGCGGCGGCGACGGTCTCCGCCGGCCATGAGGTCAGCTCGTCGGCGGCGCTCGCGACGGCCGAAAGCCCGTAGCGCCGGCGGAACAGCCAGAATCCCAGGCCGCCGACAATGCCGAGCGCCGCCGGCGCGTCCACGCCGGGGCAGGCGAAATGCGTCGTGACGATGGCGCGATGCTCCTCCGGCGCGGCAAGGCCCGGCAGCAGCCGCGCCGCCTCGCGCGGCGGCAAGGCGAGGATGGTGGGGCGCTCGTCGAGTTCGGTCGCGCGGCTCGAAAAGCGCAGCCGCACGCCACGGCCCTCCAGCAGCCGCAGCGCCGGGTGGACGAACAGCTCCGACAGCGGCCGGCGCGGGACCAGCATCGCCGGCCCGGCGAGCGCGCGGAGCGCGAGGCCGGGCGCGGCGAGGCCGGGCAGCGCTTCCCACTCGGTGTTGAAGGCGGCGGTGGCGAGGCTCTGCAGCCGCTCGCCGAGGCCGGCGCGGCGGCCGTCCGGCCGCGCGAAGCGCCAGGGCGGCGCCAGGGCGGCGAAGCCGTCCTCCGGCGCGCCGGTCTCGGCCAGGAAGCGCCGCGCGGCGCGGTTCGCCGAGAGCAGCACATGGACGCCATTGTCGATGGGCTCGATGAAGGCCGGGTCCTCGAAGGACCGGCAGCGTCCGCCGGCCTGCGGCGCGGCTTCCTCCACCAGGATCTCGCGCCAGGGGCCGCCCGGTCGGCTGGCGGCGACCGCGGCCGCGAGGCCGGCGAGGCCCGCGCCGACTATGCGCAGTCGGGCCACAATGCCGGCGGCCCCAGATGGCGCAGCGCCAGCCAGAACCGCTCCCGGTCCGGCACGCGCACCGGGCCGCGCGGCCAGCCGGCGGCCTCCAGCCGGCCCAGCAGCCGGCCATAGACCGCCATCATGGCGCAGGCCGGCCAGAGCCGCCGGGGCGCGGGCGGCAGCGCGGCGGCTGCGTCTCCGAGGCTCCGCCGCGCCGTCGCCGCAAAGGAGGCGACCGCGTCTGCAAAGCGAGGCTCGTCGAGCAGCGCCGCCACCGGCGCGTCTGCGTCGAGCCCGGCGCTCTCCAGGTCCTCGCGCGTCAGATAGAGCCGGTCCCTGGCGGCGTCCTCGGCGATGTCGCGCAGGATGTTCACCTGCTGCAGGCCCCGGCCGAGCGCGATGGCGAAGCGGCGCGTCGGCGCGTCGTCGCGCCCGAACACCCGGATCGCCAGCAGGCCGACCGCGCCGGCCACCCGGTCGCAATAGAGCCGGAGCCGCTCGCGGTCGGGGGCGCGCATGCCCTCCAGGTCCATGTCCATGCCGTCGATCAGGTCGAAGAGCGGCGGCGCTTCGAGGCCGTAGGCGTCGCGCGCGCCGGCCAGCGCCGCCACCGGCGCGATCGTCACCGGCCGTCCGGCGAACAGGTCGGCGACCGCCGCCCGCCAGCGGGCGAGCTCGCGGCGCTTCTCCTCCGGCTCGCCCGCCTCGTCGGCGATGTCGTCCAGCGCCCGGCAATAGCCGTAGATCGCGAACATGGCGCGCCGGCGCTCCGCCGGCATCAGCCGGAGCGCCCAGTAGAACGAGCTTTGCCGCCGGCCGCTCACAGCCAGCGCCGCCCGAGCAGGCTCGCGCCGGCCAGCATCAGGTCGAGGCGCGTGAGCCGCACCCGCTCGGCCAGCGGGTCCCGGCGGCGGAGGCGCCGCGCCAGCCGCCGGCCGGCGGTCACCGTCGCCGCCGCCTGTCCCGCGAGCGCGGGATGGCGAAGCTGGCCGGGCAGGCTGCGGGCGAGCGCCAGCAGGTCCTCCACCCGGTCGAGGCAGGCGTCGAGCGCGCGCCGCACGGGCGCGGTGGCGCGCGGCTCACCGAGCCGCTCCGGCTCCGCCAGCAGTTCGGCCGGGATGTAGATGCGGCTGAGCCGGCGATAGTCGTCGCCGCAGTCCTGCACATGGTTCAGAATCTGGTGCGCGGTGCAGAGCGCGTCGGCGGACCGCTTCGCCGCCGCCGGCTCCTCATGCAGCGCCAGCAGGAAGCGCCCGACCGGCACGGCGGAATAGCTGCAATAGAGAATCAGGTCGCTCCAGCAGCGATAGGTCTTGCCGCGCGCATCCTGGCGGAAGGCGTGCAGCAGCAGGCGGGCCTGCTCCACCGTCGCCGGCGTGCCGGAGACGGCCCGGCAGAGCGCGGCGGCCTCCGGCTGGGCGCCCTCTCCGCAAAGCCCCGCATCGAGAGCGTCGAGCCGGGCCAGCTTCTCCGCCGGTTCGATGTCGGGATCGTCGGCGATGTCGTCCGCATGGCGGGCGAAGCGGTAGAAGGCGAGGATCGCGTCGCGGCTCGACGCCGGCAACAGGCGCGAGGCGACCGGGAAACTCTCGTCTTTCGGGGTCTTGCCCTGACGAGCCCTGTTGGCGATGGTCATTCCGTCCTTCCGCCCCAGCCGGCTCGCCCGAAGCTAACAAATTCCATGACCGTTTTGAATAGCGACGCCGCCTATTGCCGGGATCGGGTCGTCCGGCTCGACCCCGACCGCGCGGCGGTCATCGCGTTGCAGCCCGCCGGGGCCAGGCCCGGCCTCCATGCGCTGCACGCCTTCAATCTGGAGGTCGCCTCGCTGCGCGAGACGATCCGCGAGCCGCTGCTGGGCGCCATGCGGCTGCAATGGTGGCGCGACGCGCTGGCCGGGCTGCCGGCGGGCGAGGAGCGCCGGCATGCCGTGCTGCAACCGCTGGCGGCGGCGATTCGCACCCACGGGCTGCCGCTCGACACGTTCTTCCGGCTGCTGGAGGCCCGGCAGGCGGACCTGGAGGCCGCGCCGCCGACCGACCTGGCGGCCTATGCGCGCGAGACCGGCGGCGCGCTCACGGCGCTGGCCGGCGCCATCGTCGCCGGGCGTCCCGGCAGCGAGGATATCGGCGCGGCCTGGGCGCTGATCGGCTGGCTGCGGGCGGCGGCCTTCTTCCGCTGGCCGCTGCCCGAGGGCATGGATGCGCGCACCATCGCCCTGGAGGCCGCCGCGCTGCTGACACCCGCCGGCGACAGCTATTCGGGCGCGCTCGCCGCGCTCGCGCGCGCCTATCTGCGCAAGCTGGACCGGCTGGGCTACGATCTGGGCGATGCGCGCGCCGCTCGGCCGCTCCGGCTGCGCGGCTGGCGCATTCTGTTGGGGAGAGGGTGAGGCATGGTGAAACCCGGCCAGATTACATTTTCGCGGATGCAGAGAGTCGTCTGGGGACGCCCGGCGCGGGAGGTCGTTGCGGAGGAGGCCGAGCGTCTCGGCGCGCGGCGGGTCTTTCTGATCGCAAGCCGCACGCTGAACCGCGAGAGCGATGTCGTCTCCGGCGTCGCGCAGGGCCTCGGCGCGCGCGCCGCCGGCCTGTTCGAGGGCATCCCGGCGCATGTGCATCGCGACACGGTGATCGCCGCCGCCGGCGAGGCGCGCGCCGCCGGGGCCGATCTGCTGGTGACGGTCGGCGGCAGTTCGGCTTCCGGGGTCGGCAAGATGGCGCGGCTCGCGCTGGAGCACGACATTCGCGATGTCGATGGGCTGGAGCCGTTTCGCACCGTGGTGGCGCCCGACGGCGCGCGCCGGCGGCCGGACTTCCGGGGGCCGCGCATCGGGCAGATCGCCGTGCCGACGACGCTCTCCGGCGGCGAATATTTCCACTATCAGGGCAGCACCGACACGCGCATTCGCGAGAAGCAGGGCTATGAGCATGCGGACATGATTCCGACCTCCGTGGTGCTGGACCCCTGGGCGGCGCTGCATACGCCGGACTGGCTCTGGTTCTCGACCGGCATTCGCGCCGTCGATCACGCCGTGGAGGGCCTCTGCGCCCCGGCGGCGAACCCCTATTCGGACGCCATGAACCGCCAGGCGCTCGGCCTGCTGGCGCGCTCGCTCGCGGCGTCCAGGGCCGACGCCGGCGATGCGGAGGCGCGCCTGGAGAGCCAGCTCGGCGCCTGGATGTCGATGGCCGGCATCGCGGCCGGCGTGTCGGTCGGAGCCAGCCACGGCATCGGCCATGTGCTGGGCGGGGCCTGCGACGTGCCGCATGGCTACACCTCCTGCGTGATGCTGCCCCCGGTGCTGCGCTGGAACCTCTCCGCCGATACGGGCCGGCAGTCGCTGGTGGCCGAGGCGATGGGCGCGCCCGGCCGCCCGGCGGCCGATCTGGTGGCGGAGCTGGTGGCGCGGCTGGGCCTGCCATTGCGGCTTCGGGATGTGGGCGTCGGCCCGGAGCGCTTCCCGGAAATCGCCCGGCAGGCGCTGCTCGAACCTTTCGTCCACGCCAATCCGCGCCCGGTGCGCGGCGCGGAGGACATCATGGAGATCCTGCAAAGCGCGGCCTGAGCCTCTTTCTAATGTCGGCGACCTGAGCCATGATGGCGCGACTGCCATCGAAAGGCGTTGCTTCCATGCCCCGCCGCCTTGCCGCCAAGCCTCGCCAACCTGGCGCCGCGCCGGTTGCCGAGGCCCTCTGCCGCGCCGCCGAGGCGACGGTGCGCGACAATCCGGACGTTCGGGCGGTGCTGCTGTTCGGCTCGCGCGCTCGCGGCGAGCACCGCCCCGACAGCGACTGGGACCTCGCCTTCGTGACCGGGCGGAACGTTCTGCGGCGCGAGGCGCCCGAGGGCTTCCGCCCGCCGCCCGAAGAGGAGGGCCGGCTCGACCCCCTGCAGATCTCCGCCGATCTGCTGCGGGAGAAGGCCAATGCGCTCGCCCATATCTCCCGCCCGATCGTGCAGGAAGGGGTGCTCGTCGCCGGCAGCTGGAAACGACCGGAAACGAAAGCGGAAGCGGTCATGGAACGCGACGAATATGGCAACTTCCTGGGCAATGCGATCCACATTCTCAATCGGGCCGCCATCGAGGCGCACAGCCTTCCCCATGCGCACGGTCCCTTCTGGGACGCCAGAAGCTGCATCGAACTGATCGCGTTGAGCGCCGATGCGGCGGAGCATCTCGTCAAGGCGATGCTCGGGCGGCTCGGCGTCGAGTTCCGCCGGACCCACGATCTGGAGGCGCTTTATTTTCTGAGGCATGAGGCGGAAGACGGCGCGCGCGCTATGGACCGGCTCGCCTCGACCGCCGGGCTGCTGGCCGACGAGTTGCGGGCCGCCGCCGCCGACAGCCGCTTCCGGGCGCTTGCCGCCGAGCTCGCCCCGGCGGCTGCGGCCATGCTGACCGACCGGGCCGACGCGCTGCGCCAGGCCGGCCCGCTCGACGGTGCGGAGCCGCTGGTCGCGGCCGTTGCCGAGTTGCGCTCCGGCCTGGCGGACGCGCTCGGGCGGGCCGCCGCCGCCATGGGGCCGCGCTCTTCTCTCGCGGGCCGCTTGTCTCTATAGTTCCGGCGCTTCGGCGGAGGAGGGCTCTCAGGGATGGATGGCGGCCAGTGGAGCGGCGCGGCGCCGGTTGTCGATCCGTTCGGGCGCGCGATCACCTATCTGCGCGTGTCGGTGACGGACCGGTGCGACTTTCGCTGCGTCTATTGCATGTCGGAGCATATGACCTTCCTGCCGAAGCGGGATCTGCTGTCGCTGGAGGAGCTGGAGCGGCTGTGCGGCGTGTTCGTGCGCATGGGCGTGCGCAAGCTCCGGCTGACCGGCGGCGAGCCGCTGATGCGCCGCAACGTGATGCAGCTGATCGGCGCGCTCGGCCGCCATCTGGACGGCGGCGGGCTGGAGGAGTTGACGCTCACCACGAACGGCAGCCAGCTCGGGCGCTTCTCCGAGGGCCTGCGCGCGGCCGGCGTGCGCCGGGTGAACGTCTCGCTGGACACGCTCGACCCGGAGAAGTTCAAGCGGATCACGCGCTGGGGGCGGTTCGAGCAGGTGATGGCCGGCCTCGACGCGGCCAGCGCCGCCGGCCTCGCGGTGAAGATCAACATGGTGGCGCTGCGCGGCGTCAACGACGACGAGTTCGACGCCATGATCGCCTGGTGCGGCGAGCGCGGCTTCGACCTGGTGATCATCGAGGTCATGCCGATGGGCGACATCGGCGAGGACCGCTTCGGCCAGTATATGCCGCTGTCCATGGTGCGCGCCGCCATCGAGCGCAACTGGACGCTCGCCGAAAGCGACTACACCACCGGCGGGCCGGCGCGCTATGCGACGGTCGAGGAGACCGGGCGCCGGCTCGGTTTCATCACGCCGCTCACGCATAATTTCTGCGAGAGCTGCAATCGCGTGCGGCTCACCTGCACCGGCACGCTCTATATGTGCCTCGGCCAGGACGACGCGGCCGACCTGCGCGCGCCGCTGCGCGCCGGCGGCGACGACGCGCTGGTGGAGCAGGCGGTGCGCGAGGCTATCTCGCGCAAGCCCAGGGGCCACGATTTCGTCATCGACCGGCGGCGCGGCGCCGTCTCGGTGCCGCGCCATATGAGCGTGACCGGCGGCTGAGCGAGGCCGCGCGCCCGGCGATGCCCGACCCCCGCCTGGCCTTCGTGGCCGCCGGCACGTCGGCGGCGCGGGAAGCCCGCGAGGCCCTGGCCGCCGCCTATGGCGACGCGCCGCCCGAGGCCGCCGATGTGGTGGTCGCCATCGGCGGCGACGGCTTCATGCTGGAAACGCTGCACCGCTTCGGAGACCGCGCGCCGGCGCTTTACGGCATGAACCGGGGCAGCGTCGGCTTCCTGATGAACGCCTTTCGCGTGGAAGACCTGCCGGAGCGCATCGGCGCGGCCGAGGCGGTGAACCTCCACCCGCTGGTGATGGAGGCGCGCACCCTGGCGGGGCAGGTCCGCACCGCGCGGGCCATCAACGAGGTGTCGCTACTGCGCGAGACGCGCCAGACGGCGAAGCTGCGCATCGAGATCGACGGCGTGGTGCGCATGGACGAACTCATGTGCGACGGCGTGATCGTCGCCACGCCCGCCGGCAGCACCGCCTACAACCTCTCCGCCCACGGGCCGATCCTGCCGCTGCGCGGGCAGGCGCTCTGCATCACGCCGATCAGCGCCTTCCGGCCGCGGCGCTGGCCGGGCGCGATCCTGCCCGACACGGTGTCGCTCAGCCTGACCGTGCTGGAGGCGCGCAAACGCCCGGTGAGCGCGGTCGCGGACTTCACCGAAGTGCGCGATGCGGCCGAGGTGCGCGTGCGCCAGGACGGGGAGACCTCCTTCCGCCTGCTGTTCGATCCCGATCGCGGCCTGGAGGAGCGCATTCTGAAGGAGCAGTTCCAGCCGTGAAGCGCGAGTTGCGCGACCTCGCGCAGCACTGGCCCCTGCTGTTGAAGACGCTGGCGATCGGGACGCTCGGCGGGTTCCTGTTCACGCGCTTTCAGGCGCCCCTGCCCTGGATGCTGGGCAGCCTGTTCGCCTGCACCCTGGCGGCGCTGGCCGGTGTGCGGCTCTTCATGCCGCAGGGCCTGCGGCGCATCTGGATGGTGGTGCTGGGCGTCATGCTGGGCGCGGCGTTCGCGCCCGATGTGCTGGAGCGCCTCTCTTCATGGGTGTGGATCTTCCTCGGCATGCTGGCCTTCACGCTCGCCGGCGCCGCCTTCGGCATGTGGTTTTTCCGCCGGGTCGGCGGCATGGACCGGCGCACGGCGTTCTTCTGCGCCGCGCCCGGGGGACTCGGCGAGATGTCGCTGCTCGGGCAGGCCATGGGGGCGGACGAGCGCGCCATCCTGCTCTCCCATTCCACCCGCGTGCTGATGGTGATGTTCATCGTGCCGCCGGCCTATCGGCTGCTCGCCGGCTATGTGCCGCCGGCCGATCTCGGCGGCTGGCGGTTGACCGATCTCGACCTGGCCGACTGGACGGTGCTGGCGGCTTCGGCGGTGCTGGGCGGCGGCGTCGCCAGATGGCTGCGCGTGCCGGCCTGGCAGATGGTCGGCCCGATGCTGGTGAGCGCCGTCGCGCATATCGCCGGCCTCTCCGCCGCCCGCCCGCCGACCGAGCTGCTGGCGATCGCCCAGGTGGTGATCGGTTGCGGGGCCGGGGCGCGCTTTGTTGGTGTGCGCCCGCGCGAGCTCGGGCGCACGGTCGCCGTTTCGGCGCTCTATTATCTGGTGTTCCTCATCGCCGCCTTCGCGCTCGCCTGGGCCATCGCCGAGGCCGCCGGCGTCGATTTCAAGGCCGTCCATCTGGCCTATACGCCGGGCGGCTTTGCGGAAATGAACCTGATCGCGCTCTCGCTCGATATCGACGTGGCCTTCGTGGCGACGCATCACACCGGCCGGCTGTTTCTGGTGGTGCTGGGCGCGGCCTTCGTCGCCCGCCTGCTCTGGCCGGCCGCCGCCCCGAAGAAACAGGCGGACGACGGCGGAGGCTAAATTTCCTGCACGTCGACGATGTCGCGCATCGACTTCAGCTCGGCCAGCATTCCGGGCGTGACGGCGAAGCGGCTGCCGAGCGAAATCTGCACCTCATGCGCGCGGTCCATGTCGAAGCGGATGCGGATTTCGCCGCGTCCGTTGGGCTCGCGCTGCAGCAGGTCCTGGATGCGCGCGAGCGAGCCGTCATCGTCGATGAAGATGGTCAGCCCCGCTCCCGTGCGGCTGACGGCGGCGTCCAGCGGTTCGACATTCCTGGCGGTCAGGCGCACCTCGTCCTCCTCCAGCGCGGCGTCGCAGGAGAACAGCAGCGGCTTGCCCTCGTCCAGCAGGCCGCGCGCCGTCGCCAGCACCTCCGAGAACAGGCGGATCTCGACCTGCCCGGTGCTGTCGGAGATCGAGACGAAGGCGAAGCGGTTGCCCCGCCGGGAGGTGCGCTCCTGCTTCGAGAGCACGATGCCGGCGAGCTTCACCACATTGCGCCCCCGGCGCACAAGCTCCGGCAGCGCGCGCACCGGCTCGATGTCGAGACGGCGAAAATATTGCGCATAGGCGTCCAGCGGATGGGCCGAGAGGTAGAAGCCGGTGGCGTCGAACTCGTGCTGGAGGCGCTCGATCGGCTTCCACGGCTCCGCCGCCGGCAGCCGCAGTTGCGGCTTCAGGCCCTCCTCGGCCCCGAACAGGTTGATCTGGTTGCTGCTGCGCTCCTCCTCCTCGACGAAGGCGTGGCGCGCCAGCATCTCCGCGCCGGCGAAGGCGCGCGCCCGGTCCGGCTCCAGCGAGTCGAGCGCGCCGGCCTCGGCCAGCCTTTCGATCAGCCGCGACTGCAGCACTCTCGGCCCGAGGCGCGCGGCGAACTCGAACAGGTCGGCGAACGACCCCCCGGCCTCGCGCTCCTCCTCCAGCAGCCCCATGGCGCGCTTGCCGACCGACTTGATGGCGCCCAGCGCATAGCGGATCGCGGGCTTGCCTTCCGGCGTCGTCTCCGCCTGGAAGACCGCCGCCGAGCGCTGCACATCCGGCGGCAGCAGGGCGATGTCGAGCCGGTCGAGCTCGCGCAGCAGGGCGGCCAGCTTGTCGGTGTTGGCGAGCTCATGCGTCATGGAGGCGGCCATGAACTCCACCGGGTGGTTCGCCTTCAGCCAGGCGGTCTGATAGGCGATCAGCGCATAGGCGGCGGCGTGCGACTTGTTGAACCCGTAGCCGGCGAACTTGTCCACCAGGTTGAAGATCGACCGGGCGAGGTCGGGCGCCACGCCGCGCTCCACCGCCCCGTCGATGAACGTCTGGCGTTGGGCGTCCATTTCCGCCTGGATCTTCTTGCCCATGGCGCGGCGCAGGAGATCGGCGGCGCTCAGCGTGTAGCCGGAGAGCACCTGCGCGATCTGCATCACCTGTTCCTGATAGATGATGATGCCGTAGGTCTCTTCCAGGATCGGCTCCAGCGAGGGGTGCGGATAGGCAATCGGCTCGCGCCCGTGCTTGCGCTTGATATAGGCCGGGATATTGTCCATCGGCCCCGGACGGTAGAGCGCCACCACGGCGATGATGTCCTCGAAGCGGCTCGGCTTCAGCTTCTTCAGCATGTCGCGCATGCCCGAGCCTTCCAGCTGGAAGACGCCGGTGGTGTCGCCGCGCGAGAGCATCGCGAAGGTCTTTTCGTCCTCCAGCGGCAATTGCAGCAGGTCGATCTCGACGCCCTTGGCCGCCAGCAGCTTGCAGGCGTCGTCGAGCACGGTCAGCGTCTTGAGGCCGAGAAAGTCGAACTTGACCAGGCCGGCGGCCTCCGCCCACTTCATGCTGAACTGCACGGCCGGGATGTCCGAGGAGCCGGCGTCGCGATAGAGCGGGGCGATCTCCTGCAGCGGCCGGTCGGCGATCACCACGCCGGCGGCGTGCGTGGAGGCGTGGCGGTAGAGCCCTTCGAGCTTGAGCGCCAGGTCGATCAGCCGCCGGACCGTCTCGTCTTCCTCGCACATCGCCCGGAGCGCCGGCTCTCCGGCGACCACATCGGCGAGCTTGGGCGGGTTGGCGGGATTGTAGGGAACCAGCTTGCTGATCCGATCGACCTGTCCGAAGGGCATCCCCAGCACCCGGCCGACATCGCGGATCGCCGCGCGCGCCTGCAGCGTGCCGAAGGTGATGATCTGCGCCACCCGGTCATGGCCGTAGCGCTGCTGGACATGCTGGATGACCTCGTCGCGCCGCTCCTGGCAGAAATCGATGTCGAAGTCCGGCATCGACACCCGGTCGGGATTGAGAAAGCGCTCGAACAGCAGGCCCCAGCGCAGCGGGTCGAGATCGGTGATCTCCAGCGCCCAGGCGGCGACCGAGCCGGCCCCGGAGCCGCGCCCCGGCCCGACCGGAATGCCCTGCTGCTTCGCCCAGCGGATGAATTCCGAGACGATCAGGAAATAGCCCGCAAACTGCATCTCGGCGATGACGCCGAGCTCGTATTCGAGCCGCTCGCGATAGGTTTGGGCCTCTTCCTCGCCCGCACCCAGCGGAAACACATGGTCGCGCAGGCGCCGCTCCAGCCCCTCGCGCGCTTGCCGGCGGAGCGTCTCGGCCTCGTCCGCGCCGGCGTCGAAGGCCGGCAGGATCGGCGCCGAGACGGTCGGCATGAAGGCCGTGCGCCGGGCGACGGTCAGCGTGTTCTCCACCGCCTCGGGCAGGTCGGCGAACAGCGCCTGCATCTCCTCGGCGGTCTTGAAGCGGTGGTCGGGGGTCAGCCGCGGCCGGTCTTCCTCGTCGATCCGCCGCGAGGACGCGATGCAGAGCAGCGCGTCATGCGCCTCATAGTCCTCCTCGCGCACGAAATGCACATCGTTGGTGGCCACCAGCGGCAGATCGAGCGCCCAGGCGAGGTCGAGCAGCGCGCCTTCCTCCGCCGCCGGGCCGCCATGGCGCATCACCTCGACATAGAGCCGGCCCGGAAACAGCCCGGCGAGGCGCTCCAGCAGGCTGCGGGCGAGCTCCCGCCGGCCCTCGGCGAGCGCGCGCCCGACCGGCCCCCGGGGGCCGCCGCTGAGCGCGATCAGGCCCTCCGCGCAGGCCCCGAGCCGCTCCCAGGTCGCGTAGGGCGCCGTGGCGGGCGAGGCCTCCAGATGGGACTGGCTCACCAGGTCCAGCAGGTTCCGGTAGCCCGTTTCGTTCTGCGCCAGCAGCAGCAGCGGGGCGGGCGCCTCCTCGTGCTGGCCGCGCATGTCGGGCGCCTCGCCGACGGCCAGCAGCGCGCCGATGACCGGCTGGACGCCCGCCGCCGCAGCCGCCACGGCGAATTCCAGCGCGCCGAACAGATTGCCGCTGTCGGTGACCGCCACCGCCGGCATCCGGCAGCTTCGGCAGAGCGACACCAGCTCCTCGATCCGGACCGCGCCCTCCGACAGCGAATAGGCGGAATGCACCCTGAGATGCACGAAACCGGCATGGGCCATGAGCTTCTGACGCTCCCTCGCTGTCGGGAGCGTCAGGGCTAGCCGGATTCGCGCGCGCGCGCGAGCGAGTTACCCACAGCCGGGCGTAACTGCCCGCGCTCGCGGCGAAGAAAAGCGCGCCAGCGGGCCAGCCCGCCTTTCTCCCCAAGGCCATGGCCTGCGCGGCGCTGTCGGGCCGGCAGGGCAGGAGAGCGGCGCCGCGCGATGCGGGGACATCGGGCAAGCCGCTCGACGCACCCTGCCGGCCCGACAGCGCCGCCCTCCGGGTCGCGCCCAAGCGCCCGCCCGCAGCGTTGCGGGCCTCGACCGTAGTGCCTGCTACGCCCTTCGGCCCGCGCCTTGCGGATCGAACGCCTGGGCGCGACGCAGGCCGTGGCCTTGGGGAGAAAGGCGGGCTAGTCCGCCGCCTCGGCCGTCAGCGCCAGCGGGGTCAGGTAGGGCCGGTCGCCCTGGATGGTGACGCGGTGGCCCTTGCGCTCCTCCGGCCAGTAATCCCACATGGCGTGATGCTGGAGGCAGCGATTGTCCCAGAGCGCGATATCGTTCACCTCCCAGCGGAAGCGCACCTGGAAGCGCGCCTGCTCCATATGGGCGAACAGGAAGGCGAGCAGGGCGTCGCTCTCGGCCCGGCGCAGGCCCTCGATGCGGGTGGTGAAGGCGCGGTTCACATAGAGCGCGCGCCGCCCGGTCTCGGGGTGGGTGCGCACCACCGGATGCACGGCTTCGGGGTAGGTCTTGCCGCGGTCATCGACATTGCGGTCGGCGTAGCGGCCCCGATAGATATGCTCGGACTCGTGCCGCGCCTGCAAGGTGGCGAGAAAGGCCCGCATCGGCTCCGACAGCGCCTCCCAGGCCGCATACATGCTGGCGAACAGCGTGTCGCCGCCGCCGCCGGGCGGCAGCTGGTGCAGTTGCAGCATGGTGCCGAGCGGCGGCTCCTCGTCGCAGGAGACATCCGTGTGCCAAGCGTCGCCATTCGCGATCCGGGAGCCCTTGTGGGTGTGGATCACGAAAATCTCCGGCTTGCCCTCCAGATGCGGCGCGGCGGGGTGCAGATGCAGCCCGCCGAAGCGGCGCGCAAAGGCGATCTGCGCGTCGGGGTCGAGCTTCTGCTGGCCCTTGAAGAACACCACCTGATGGCGGTGGAAGGCGTCGCGCACCTCGGCGAAGGCGTCGTCCGAGAGCGGCTCGCGGAGATCGACGCCGCGAATCTCGGCCCCGAGCGTCGGCGTCAGCGCCGTCACCTCGATATGGCGATAAGACATGGCCTGTATCCTCCCTTTGAAAGCCGTTTTACAGGCTGAGGTCGGCTTCTCCCAGCACCTGCGAGATATCGACGATGCGGCGGGTGCGGGTGACGCGGGTGTCCCAGACGCGGTCGAATTCCGCGATCAGCGTGGCGATCGCCTCCGACTGCGACGCCTGCCGGGCCGCCGCCAGGTCCGCAAAGGCGTAGAAGGCCAGATGCGCGCCGTCGTCGCTCCAGCCGCGAAAGGCGCTGGCCACGCCGAAGGCCGCCCTGGCGTCCGGCAGATGCTCCTCGGCGTACCAGCGCTCGAAGGCGTCGCGGTCGGCCGCCGACACCTCGGCGCGGACGATCAGCAGGGCGGTCATGGGCGCGCGCTCCCTCTCTCCGGGGCCCCGAGTCTGCGGCAGCGCGCCCCGGCTGGCAAGCGCGCGGGGCCGCGATAGACTCGCGCCCCATGATGGAGCTTCGCGACAGCGCCTACGGCCCGGCCCCGCTTCCGGCGGGCGTGCGCTCCGCCATGGCGGACAATGGCAACGGCCTGCTTGTGCACTATCTGGAGGCCGGCTTCGAGACGCCGGGACGCCCCTCTGCGCTGCTGCTGCACGGCTTCCCGGAGCTCGCCTACAGCTGGCGGCGCGTCATGCCGGCGCTGGCCGCCGCCGGCTTTCATGTCGTGGCGCCCGACCAGCGCGGCTACGGGCGCACGACCGGCTGGGACGGGCGCTATGACGGCGATCTCGCCAGCTTTCGCCTCTTCAACCTGGTGCGCGACGCCATGGGCCTGCTGCACGCGCTCGGCCATGGCGAGGCGGCGCTGCTGGTCGGGCACGATTTCGGCGCCTCGGTGGCGGCCTGGGCGGCGCTGCTGCGCCCCGACATGTTCCGCCGGCTGGCGCTGATGAGCGCGCCCTTCGCCGGGCCGCCGGGCCTCGCCTCCGCGCCGCCGCCGGCGCGCTCCATCCATGACGATCTGGCCGCGCTCGCCCGGCCCCGCAAGCATTATCAATGGTATTACTCGACGCCGGAGGCCGACGCCGACATGCGCGAGGCGCCGGAGGGCGTGCACGCGTTCCTGCGTGCCTATTTCCACCAGAAGAGCGCCGACTGGCCCGGCAACCGGCCCTTCCCGCTCCAAGGCTGGACGGCCGACGAGCTGGCGAAGCTGCCGACCTACTACATCATGGACCGCGACCGCACCATGCCGGAGACGGTGGCCGAGCACATGCCGGACGGAGAGACAATTGCCGCCTGCCGCTGGCTGCCGGAGGCGGAGCTTGCCGTCTATGCCCGCGAGTTCGCGCGCACCGGCTTCCAGGGCGGCCTGCAATGGTATCGCTGCCGCACCACGGGGCGCTTCGAGAGCGAGCACCAGCTGTTCGCCGGCCGGCGCATCGAGGCGCCGGCCTGCTTCATCGCCGGGGCGGCCGACTGGGGCGTGCGGCAAAGCCCGGGCGCGCTGGAGGCGATGGAGCGCCGGGCGGCGGCGCGCTGGGCCGGAACCCGGCTCATCGAGGGCGCGGGCCACTGGGTGCAGCAGGAGCGGGCCGAAGCCGTGGCGGCGCGCCTGATCGCCTTCGCGGCCGGCTGACGCCGGCGTTTCCTCCGCCGCCGGAAAGATTGTAGGCTCCGGCGGACCCAGAGGAGGACAGGCACAAGATGGGCACGTTGACCGGCGCCGAGATCATGGCGCGCGAACTGAAGAAGCATGGCGTCGAATACATGTTCGGCATTGTCGGCTTTCCGGTGCAGCCGATCGCCAAGGCGGCGCAGGAGGTCGGCATCAAATATGTGGGCATGCGCAACGAGCAGGCGGCGTCCTACGCCGCGCAGGCGGCGGGCTATCTGACCGGGCGGCCGGGCGCCTGCCTCACGGTCTCCGGCCCCGGCGTCATCCATGCGTTCGCCGGGCTCGCCAATGCGCAGCAGAACTGCTGGCCGATGATCCTGATCGGCGGCGCCTCGCCGGTCTATCAGAACGGCATGGGCGCCTTCCAGGAAGAGAACCAGGTGCAGCTGGCCCATCCCTACTGCAAGTTCGCCCATGCGGTGGAGCACGCCCGGCGCATTCCCTTCTATGTCGAGAAGGCGGTGCGCACCTCCATCTACGGGCGCCCCGGCGCGGTCTATCTGGACATGCCGGACGACATCATTCGCGAGGAGGTGGACGAGGGCGACCTGCAGGAGGTCCGCGCGGTCGCCGACCCGCCCCGGATGCAGGCGACGGGCGCGGATATCGAGGCCGCGCTGGATGCGCTGGAATCCGCCGAGCGCCCGCTGGTGATCGTCGGCAAGGGCATGGCCTGGTCGCGCGCCGAGGACGAGGTGCGCGCCTTCATCGAGCGCACGCAGCTGCCCTTCCTCGCCTCGCCGCTCGGCAAGGGCGTCATCGACGACAACCATCCGCTCTCGGTCGGCGCGGCGCGCAGCCATGCGCTGCGCGAGGCGGATGTGGTCTTCCTGATGGGCGCGCGCCTCAACTGGATCATGCATTTCGGCCTGCCGCCGCGCTTCAACAAGGATGTCCGCATCGTCCAGCTCGACATCTCGCCGGAATCCATCGGCAACAATGCGCCGACCGAGGTGGCGCTGGTGGGCGACGGCAAGGCGGTGGTCGGGCAGCTGAACGCGGCGCTCGGCGGGCGGCAATGGTTCTATCCGGCCGACACCGCCTGGCGCGCCGCCATCGCCGAGAAGGCCGCCGGCAACGCCGAGCAGATCCGCCCGATGGTCGAGGACAACTCGACCCCGACCAACTATTACCGCGCGCTGAAGGACATCGCCGCCTGGGCGGGCGAGGATGCGGTCATCGTCGGCGAGGGCGCCAACACCATGGATATCGGCCGCACGCAGCTGCCCAATGCGTCGCCGCGCCTGCGCCTCGACGCCGGCAGCTACGGCACCATGGGCATCGGCATGGGCTTTGCGGTCGCGGCCGCGGTGGTGCATCCCGACCGGCCGATTATCTCGGTCTCGGGCGATTCCGCCATCGGCTTTTCCGGCATGGAGATGGAGACCGCCTGCCGCTACAAGCTGCCGATCAAGATCGTGGTGCTGAACAATGGCGGCATCGGCCAGGGCATTCCCGAATATCCCGAGGACCCGTTCGACAATCCGGCCGGCGTGCTGATCTACGGCGCGCGCTACGACCGGATGATGGAGGCGTTCGGCGGCTTCGGCGCCTATGTCGAGGACCCGGCGGACCTGGCTTCGACGCTGGAGGCGGCGACCGCTTTCGACGGTCCGGCGCTGGTCAATGTGCGCCTGCATCCGCAGGCCGGCCGCAAGCCGCAGCAATTCGGCTGGCTGACCACCTGACGATGCGCCGGCGGGCCGGCGGCGTTCTTCGCCGGCCCGCCGCCCTGCGACAAAATGGCTTGACAGCGGCGCGCGGTCCGTGACACGCTTCCAACTCCAGCTGCGACAAGGAGAGAGCCATGTCGAACCTGCACCGCGCCGGCCTGGCGCTTGTCGTCGCCATCGCTCTCATGACGGGGCTACCCGGCTTGTCCCATGCCGGAGTATGCGGCGGAGGCGCCATTCAGGATGTTGAACTCAGCAACGCTGACTGCGTGAGTCACTCCGCGAAAAAGATTGTAAAGAAAGACCCGAATACCGGTATGCACCGCTTTCTCACAAAGCACACATTCACAAATTCCTGTTGGGGGTATGGAACTGTTACGGCTTACAGTACGGCGTTTGAAAGGAATCGTGTATTCACATTCTCGAAGGCCAAAGAAGTTGCAAACAGCTTATTCGATTCAGCGAAGAGCCTTTGTTGCAAATATCCCGACACGATCTGCAATATTTCCGAGGCGGTGAATACGACATCCTGCACTGAAAAGTTCGATTCGTCGCCCGCGGCCGACGATTGCAGCCTGTCGGCAGATCCGACGGTCACCGACAATGTGAAATGCGAGTTCAGCTGGTCTTGCGCTGGCGCGACCAGCGGCGCAACCACGGTGAACTATAACGACGCCGGAAGGCTGCGCTTCTGCGACGGCGACATGACAACCGCCGAGTCGTGCTGAGCGCAAAAGAGCTCCGAGCGAACAAACCGGCCGAGAAGCGCGCCGCCGGCCGCGCCCGGATCGTGCGAAGATGGCGCAGCGGAGCACGCGTGAACGCAGGGAGCGCTCGGCCGGCTGACGATCGGGCGGGCGCGCCGGGTCGTCACCCTGCGGCAAGACAGCTTGACAGCCGAGGCCGGTTCGTGATGCGTTTCCGGCTACGGCCGCAAAAGGAGAGAGCCATGTCGAACCTGCACCGCACCGGCCTGGCGCTTGTCGCCGCCATCGCCCTCATGACGGGGCTGCCCGGCTTGTCTGCCGCAAGCACCTTCTGCCCCGGAGCCAGCGAGCATATCCCTTCCGGCGAAGCCGATTGTGTGAGCTATAGCTGGAGAGACGCCGGGGGAGGCGAGTCGAGAGTGACTGTAAACAACTCTTGCTCGGACTATGGAAAAGTCAAGACTCGGGTGCAATCATGGTATCAGATATCGTTTTGGACCATCGAAAAAGCTTCACATACGGGGTTGTTGGACGGCCCTATGGGCAATGTTCTTTGTTGCAAGCATAGCGACACCATTTGCGACCTGGCGGACGCGATCAATTCCTCCAACTGTTCCAAGAAATTCAACAATTCTCCGGCTGGAGGCTCCTGCAGCTTGACACAAGATCCGGCAGTATCTGACGGCGTCAATTGCGTATTCAACTGGTCGTGCATCGAAAACAAAGGAGAATCTTCAGAATTTTCGGTCGAGGGTACTGACACAATATATTTCGGAGACGTCGACAATTTGCGCGCCTGTTACGCGGAATATTTAATAACAGAGGGAGCATGTTGACGACGGGAGAGGGTCGGTCGAAGGCGCTGACTGTGGCGGTATGAATCCGCCCCGTTAGCGACCGCGGGCGCCGTCAAGCGTGGCGCTCAGCGCTGGGCGGTGCGCCAGTTCGAGGCGGTGTGGAAGGGGGCTTCGGAGGGGGGGAGCGGCGGGCGGCCGCGGATGATGTCGGCGGCCTTCTCGGCGATCATGATGGTCGGCGCGTTCAGATTGCCGGTCGGGATCGACGGCATGATGGAGCTATCGACGACGCGCAGCCCCGCCATGCCCCGCACGCGCGCCTCGGGATCGACGACGGCCGTCGGGTCCGTTCCCATCCGGCAGGTCCCGCAGGGGTGATAGGCGCTCTCCACCGTCTCGCGCACGAAGGCGTCGATCTCCTGGTCCGAGCGCACCGCCGCCCCCGGCGCCAGCTCCCGCCCCCGGAAGGCGTCGAAGGCCGGCTGGGCGAAAATCTCCCGCGTGAGCCGCACGGCCGCGCGCATCTCCCGCCAGTCCTCCTCATGGCTCATATAGTTGAAGCGGATGCAGGGCGCGGCGCGCGGGTCCGCCGACGCCAGCCGCACCGCGCCGCGCGAGCGCGAGCGCATCGGGCCGACATGCGCCTGATAGCCATGGCAACGCACCCGGCTGCGCATGTCGTAGGAGGCCGCCATCGGCAGGAAGTGATACTGGAGGTCCGGCCAGCGCACGCCGGGGCGCGAGCGGATGAAGCCGCCGGCCTCGAAATGGTTGGTGGCGCCGAGGCCGGAGCGGAACAGGAGCCAGCGCGCCCCGATCAGCGCCCTGGCCAGGAGGCCGGTGGCGGCGTGGAGCGTGATCGGCTGCGCGCATTCCTGCTGGATATAGAGCTCCAGATGGTCCTGGAGATTGCCGCCGACGCCCGGCAGATCCAGCGCCACCGCCACGCCATGCTCGCGAAGATGCGCCGCCGGGCCGATCCCGGAGAGCATCAGCAGTTGCGGCGTGGCGATCGGCCCGGCGGCAAGGATCACCTCGCGCCCGGCCTTCGCGACGCAGAGCCTGCCGCGCCGGCGATATTCGACGCCGGTCGCGCGCCGGCCCTCCAGCAGCACGCGCTCCGCCAGCGCGCCGGTGGCCACGGCCAGGTTGGGGCGCGCCAGCGCCGGCTTCAGATAGGCGTTGGCCGTGCTCCAGCGCCGGCCGCGATGGACGGTCATGTCCATGCGCCCGAAGCCCTCCTGGCGGTAGCCGTTCATGTCTTCCGTGCGGGCGTAGCCGGCCTCGACGCCGGCCTCGACGAAGGCGCGGTAGAGCGGATTGCGCATCGCGCCGGCCGTCGTGTGCAGCGGGCCGGAATCGCCGCGCCAGGCGTCGCCGCCGCCGGCGAAACTCTCCGCCCGGCGGAAATAGGGCAGCACCTCGCGCCATGACCAGCCCGGCGCGCCATCCTCGGCCCAGCCGTCATAGTCCAGCGGGTTGCCGCGCACATAGGCCATGCCGTTGATCGAGGAGGAGCCGCCGAGCGCGCGCCCGCGCGGGCAATGCAGCCGCCGCCCGCCCAGATGCGGCTCCGGCTCGGTCCAGAAGGGCCAGCTGAAGCGGCGATGCTTCATGGCGATGGCGAGCGCGGAGGGCATCTGCACGAAAATGCTGGCGTCGCGCCCGCCGGCCTCCAGCAGCAGCACGCTGGCGCGTCCGTCCTCGGTCAGCCGGTTGGCGAGCACGCAGCCGGCGGAGCCTGCGCCGACCACGACATAATCGAAGGCCCGGGTCTCGCTCATCGGCGCTTCCGTCCGTCTCCCGCCTTGCGGCGCCGGGGCCGCCATGGCAGGCTCCGATTTGCAAGGAAACCGCATACGCCCCTTCGCGGCGGGCCGCAACCGCTGGGGGCGCAAGGAGAGGCAAGGACCATGGCAAGAAGCCTGCGAACCGCATTCCTCGGCGCGCTCGGCGCCCTCATGCTGGCGCCGGGCGCCTGGGCGGCCGAGCCGGCGTCCTGCGAGACGGTGCGCTTCTCCGATGTCGGCTGGACCGACATCACCGCCACAACCGCCGCGACCTCCGTGGTGCTGGAGGGCCTCGGCTACAAGCCGACCGCGACCGTGCTTTCCGTGCCGGTCACCTACACCAGCCTGAAGAACGGCGACATCGACGTCTTTCTCGGCAACTGGATGCCGACCATGGAGGCCGACATCAAGCCCTATCGCGAGGACGGCTCGGTGGAAACCGTGGGCATGAACCTCACCGGGGCCAAATACACGCTCGCCGTCAACCGCAAGGCCGCCGATGGCGGCATCCGCAGTTTCGCCGACATCGCCGCCCACAAGGACAAGCTCGACGGCAAGATCTACGGCATCGAGCCCGGCAATGACGGCAACCGCCTGATCCAGAGCATGATCGACAAGAACGCCTTCGGCCTCGCCGGCTTCGAGGTCGTGGAGTCCAGCGAGCAGGGGATGCTGGCGCAGGTGGCGCGCGCCGACCGCAAGGGCGAGTGGATCGTCTTCCTCGGCTGGGAGCCGCATCCGATGAACGCCAATTTCGACCTCACCTACCTGGCCGATGGCGACGAGTGGTTCGGCCCCAATTTCGGCGGCGCGGAGGTCTTCACCAATGTCCGCCGGGGCTATGCCGGGGAATGCCCCAATGTCGGCAAGCTGCTCGCCAATCTCACCTTCACGCTCGCGATGGAGAACGAGATCATGACCGCCATCCTGGACGCGGGCGAGGAGCCGGCCCGCGCCGCCACGGCCTGGCTCAAGGCCAATCCGGGCGTGCTGGACGGCTGGCTCGACGGCGTGAGCGCGCGCGACGGCGGCGACGGCCTGGCGGCGGTGCGGGCGCATCTGGGCCTCTAGCCCCGGCCCGGCCGGGCGGAGCGCGCCTTGGACTGGCTGACCGAGCACAAGCTGCCGCTCGGCAAGTGGATCAAGGGCCTGGTCGATCTGCTGCTCGACCATGGGGCGGAAGCCTTCGACCTGCTTTCGGAGGCGCTCAAATTCCTGATCGAGGGGCTGACCGACCTGGCGCTGGCCTTGCCGCCGCTGCTGCTGGCGCTGGCGATCGCCGGCCTCGCCTGGCGGTTGCACCGCTCCTGGAAGCTCGCCGCCTTCGCGCTCGCCGCGCTGCTGCTGGTCATCAATCTCGGCTATTGGGAAGCGACGGTGCAGACGCTGGCGCTGATCCTGTTCGCGGCGCTGATCTGCGTCGCGGTCGGCGTGCCGCTCGGCATCGCCGCCGCGCACCGGCCCCGGCTCTACGGCGCCATGCGCCCGGTGCTGGACCTGATGCAGACCATCCCGACCTTCGTCTATCTGATCCCGACCATGATCATGTTCGGGCTGGGCGTGGTGCCGGGGCTGATCTCGACGGTGATCTTCGCCATTCCGGCCCCGATCCGGCTCACATATCTCGGCATTTCGGGCGTGCCGAAGCCGCTGGTCGAGGCCGCGCTCGCCTTCGGCGCGACCCGCCGGCAGCTGCTCTGGAAGGCCGAGCTGCCGCACGCCATGCCGGCCATCATGGCGGGCGTGACGCAATGCATCATGCTCAGCCTCTCCATGGTGGTTATCGCCGCCATGGTCGGCGCGCCTGGCCTCGGCGTGCCGGTGCTGCGCGCGCTCAACACCGTCAATATCGCCAAGGGTTTCGAGGCGGGCCTCTCCATCGTCATCGTCGCCATTCTGCTGGACCGCCTCTGCAAGCAGCCCGGCGGCGACCGGGAACGGGGCTGAAGCCATCGACGCGATCGAGCTGAAGGACGTCGACATCCTGTTCGGCGGCGACCGCGAGGCCGCGCTGGCACTGCTCGACCGGGGCGCCGACCGGCAGGAGGTCCACGACGCGACCGGCGCCGTGGTCGGCGTCGCCGGGGCCTCGCTCGCCGTGCGCGAGGGCGAGATCTGCGTGCTGATGGGCCTCTCCGGCTCCGGCAAATCGACCCTGCTGCGCGCCGTCAACCGGCTCTGCCCGGTGACGCGCGGGCGCGTGCTGGTGCGTGACGGCGAGCGCCGGGTGGATATGGCGGCCTGCGACGGCGCCACGCTCCGGCATATGCGCATGCGCCGCATCGCCATGGTGTTCCAGCAATTCGCGCTGTTTCCCTGGCGCAGCGTGGCGGAGAATGTGAGCCTCGGGCTGGAGTTGCGCGGCCTCGGCCGGCGCGAGCGCGAGGCCATCGTCGCCGAGAAGCTGCGCATCGTCGATCTCGAGGCCTGGCGCGACCGGTTCGTGCATGAGCTTTCCGGCGGCATGCAGCAGCGCGTCGGCCTCGCCCGCGCGCTCGCCACCGATTCCGACATCCTGCTGATGGACGAGCCGTTCTCGGCTCTCGACCCGCTGATCCGCGAACATCTCCAGGACGAGCTGCTGGACCTGCAGCAGCGCCTTAGCAAGACCATCCTGTTCGTCAGCCACGACCTGAACGAGGCGCTGAAGCTCGGCCGGCATATCGCCATCATGGAGGCCGGGCGGATCGTGCAGTTCGGCGAACCGGAGGCGATCGTGCTGAACCCGGCCAACGCCTATGTGCGCGAATTCATCGCCCATATGGACGCGACCAGCGTGCTGCGCTGCGCCTCGCTGATGACGCCCGTCTCGGCGCTCGCCCGCGAGGGCGAGAGCCTGCTGCTGGACTGGTCCGGCCATCACCGCCTCACGCTCGACGCCGACGGCGCGCCGGCGAAGGCGGCGACGCGGGGCCGCCCGACCGGCATCCGCGCCTGGACGCCGGAGCTGGACCTGGCGGCGCTGGATGGCGAAACCTGCTGCGCCGCGCCGCCCGAGCTTCCGATGCGCCGGGCGATCGAGATCCGCCACCGGACCGGCCGGCCGGTGCTGCTGGTGGCGGAGGGCCGGCTGGTGGGCGTGGTGGGCGACGCGGAAATCTATCGCGGGCTGCTGGGCGCGAGCGCGACGCGCGAGGGCTGAGGCGGCCGGCGTCAGGCGGCGTCGATCAGGTGCATGAAAGAGCCGGTCACCCGCCCGCGCGCGAGCCCCGCCGGGCCGAGCGGGCGGCCGAGCGTGTCGGCGGCCTCGAACAGCGGCTCGCCCGGCCCCTCGCGCAGCACGCGCGCATAGTGGAACTCATGCGCGCGGAAGCTCTGCCCGAGCGCGAAGCCGCTCGCGGCGCGGAGCCGCCGATAGCCGAGCCGGCGGACGGGATCGGCCATGCTCGTCTCCAGCGGCAGCAGGCCCGCCATGGCGTGGCGGCGGCCCTCGGCGTCCACCAGCCCCTCGCCCAGCGCCATATAGCCGCCGCACTCGCCGTGGATCGGCCCCGGATGGCGCCGGAGCGCCGCCAGGAAGCGCCCGGCGGCGGCGAGACGCCCGGCGTGCAGCTCGGGATAGCCGCCGGCGAGGAACACCGCCTCGCCCTCGGGCGCCTCGTCGGCGAGCGGCGAGAAGAAGCGAAGCTCGGCCCCCGCCCGCCGCCAGCCGGCCAGCAGATGCTCATAGGCGAAGCCGAAGGCCTCGTCGCGCGCCACGGCGATGCGCTGCGCCGGCGGCGGCAGGGCCGGCCGGCCCTCGCCCGCCGGCGGCGGCGCGCCGAGCGGGCCGAAGGGCAGGGCGGTCGCCGCGTCTGAGAGCGCGTCGGCGGCCCGGTCGAGCCAGGCGTCGAGCCGAGCGTGCTCGCCCGCCTGCACCAGCCCCAGATGGCGCGACGGCAGCGCCAGCGCCGGGTCGGCCCCGAGTGCGGCCAGGATCGGCACGGCGCCGATCCGCTCGCGCAGCATCGCCTCATGGCGCGGGCTCGCCACCCGGTTCAGCACCGCGCCCGCGACCCGGATGTCGGCGCGGTGGCGGGCGAAGCCTTCCAGCAGGGCGGCGACCGACTGGGCCTGGCGGGCGGCATCCACCACCAGCACCACCGGCCAGCCGGTGAGCGCGGCGAGGTCCGCGGTGCTGCCGCCGCCGCCCTCGGCGCCGTCGAACAGCCCCATCGCGCCTTCCACCAGGGCGAGTTCCGCCGGCGCGTCCAGCATCGCCGCGAGCGTCTCGGGGCGCATCGCCCAGGCGTCGAGATTGCGGCAGGGCCGCCCGGCGGCGGCTGCGAGAAAGGCCGCGTCGATATAGTCCGGTCCGGCCTTGAAGGGCTGCACCGACCGGCCCCGGCGGGCGAGCGCGCGGACCAGCCCGGCGGCCACGGTCGTCTTGCCGCTGCCGGAAGCCGGCGCGGCCAGCACCGCGCCCTTCACAGCAGGCGCTGCAACTGCGCGGCCATGTCGGCCGCGCTGGCGTCATGGCTGAAATGCGTGACGTAGCGGCCCTCTTCGTCCATCAGGAACAGGATCGAGGAGTGATCGACCAGATAGTCGCCATCCTCGTCCGGGGCCGCCTTGCGGTAATAGACCCGCCAGGCGCGGGCCGCGCTGGCGACCTGCTCCGGCGTGCCGGTGAGCCCGACCGTGCCGGGATGGAAGTGGGCGGCGTAGTCGCGCACCACCTCGGGCGTGTCGCGCTCCGGATCGACGCTGATGAACACCAGGCGGACATCCGCCGCGCGCTCCGGCCCGATCGCGTCGAGCGCCTCGCTCGCCGCCAGCATGGTCGTCGGGCAGACATCGGGGCAGAAGGTGTAGCCGAAATAGACCAGCATGTGGCGCCCGGCGAAGTCGCGCTCGGTGACCGTGCGGCCCTCGCCGTCGATGAGCGTGAACGGCCCGCCGACCTGGGCGCGGCCCTGCTCCGGGCGGCCGTCCAGCGCCATGAACAGCCAGTAGCCCGCGATCGCCGAGGCCAGCAGCCCGCCGGCGAGCAGAACGAGTTGCAGGCCCCGGCGCACCGGGCCTCAGAGCGCCAGGCGCAGCAGCGCCGCCAGCACGGCCACCAGCTGCACCATGTTCAGGAAGGCGGCCTGCTTGTGCGCCCGCGCAAATTCCTCCGCCGCGCCGTATTCGCCGCGCTCGCGGGCGTCGAAAAGGCGCTGGGTGCGCGGCATGGCGATATGGCGCGAGGCGAGAAAGGCGGCCGCCACCAGCGCCAGGATCGCCCCGTCGAGCGGCTGCGCGACCAGCGCGGCGCCGGCGCCCACGGCGGAAAGCACCGCCATGAAGCTGTAATAGGGGCCGAAGGCGTCGCGCATGAAGCGGTCCGCGACCTCCTTCTCCAGCTTGCGGAACACCATCGGCGCGAAAAAGCCGGTGAAGGCGACCATGCCGCCCAGCACCAGGGCGCTGGCGGTGATCGCCACGCCGAGAAGGATGGTTTCGACGCCCTCCATCGCCCGACCTCCCCGTCGGCCCGGTTTCTGCCCGAGGCGGCGTCCGCGCGCCGAGCGACGTGGTAGCGGGGGAGGGACTCGAACCCCCGACCCAGGGATTATGATTCCCCTGCTCTACCGACTGAGCTACCCCGCCAGAGGAACCGCCTTCTAGGGCCTCGCGCCCCGGCCGTCAACGGCGCGCCGCGTCGCAGGGCGCGCCGAACACCTCCTCGAAACTCGCCCGGAGCGCCGCGTCCACCTCCGGCATGGCGGCGGTGACGCCCTCGGCGGCGAGCGAGGTGACGCCGAAGCCGCGAATGCCGCAGGGCACGATGCCCTCGAAATGCCGCAGCTCCGGCTCCACATTCAGCGCGACGCCGTGATAGGCGACCCAGCGGCGCACCCGCACGCCGAGCGCGGCGATCTTGCGCTCGCTCCCGCCGCGCCGGACCCAGACGCCGATGCGCCCCTCGCGCCGCTCGCCGATCAGGCCGAAGCGGGCGACCGTGCGGATCAGCCACTCCTCCAGCCCGCAGACATAGCCGCGCAGGTCCGCGCCGCGCGCCTGGAGGTCGAGCACCGCATAGGCGATGCGCTGGCCCGGCCCGTGATAGGTGTAGCGCCCGCCGCGCCCGGTGCGGAAGACGGGCAGGTCGTGCGGGCGAAGCAGTTCCGCCGCATCGGCGGAGGCGCCGGCGGTGTAGAGCGCCGGGTGCTCCAGCAGCCAGACGAGTTCGGGCGCGCCTTCCTCCCGCACGGCGCGCGCGCGCGCCTCCATGGCCGCCACCGCCGGCTCATATTGGACCGTGGCGTCGTCGATGCGCCATTCGAGCGGTCTTGAAAGCGTCATCGCAGTTTGCTATCCCGCATCGTCGTTGTGAGGCGCGGCAGTCTAGCGCGTCTTCGACATGCGGTCGTGGCGGAATTGGTAGACGCGCAGCGTTGAGGTCGCTGTGGGGGCAACCCCGTGGAAGTTCGAGTCTTCTCGACCGCACCATGATCCCCGAGACGCCCGGGCACAGAGAATGGCCGATTCCAGCACGGTCCAGCGCCCGGACGACCGGGCGGAAGAGGCGCCGCTCGGCCCCGATCTGATTCGCGAAATCCTCGAGGCGGCCGACCCCGGGACCGTGCGCGCCCGGGTGGCGGGGCTGCACGCCGCCGATGTCGCCGACCTGCTGGAGCGGATCGCGCCGGACGAGCGCGCCGCCGTGCTGGAGGCGCTGGGCGGCGAGCTCGACCCCGACGTGCTGGCCGAGCTCGACGGGACGGTGCGCGGCGCGGTGGTCGAGCGCATGGCGCCGCAGGAGCTGGCCCGCGCGGTCGCCGAACTTGACGACGACGATGCGGTCGAGGTCGTCGCCGACCTGGACGAGGAGACGCGGGCAGACATTCTGGCGCGCCTGCCGCAGGCGGACCGGGCGGCGGTCGAACAGGCGCTCTCTTACGGCGAAGACACCGTCGGGCGGCTGATGCAGCGCGCCACGGTGGTGGTGCCGGCCTACTGGACGGTGGGCGAGACCATCGACTATCTGCGCGCCGACAGCGCGCTGCCGGACAGCTTCTTCGACATCTTCACCGTCGATCCGCGCCACCGGCCGGTCGGCAGCCTGCCGCTCTCGCGCATTCTGCGCGCGCGCCGCCCGGTGGCGCTCTCGGAGATCGTGGACGACCAGCCGGCCGCGCTGCCGGTCGGCATGGACCGGGAGGAGGCCGCCTTCCTGTTTCGCCAGCAGGACCTGACCTCGACCCCGGTGGTGGACGAGTTCGGGCGGCTGGTGGGCGTGCTGACCATCGACGACATGGTCGATGTCATGGACGAGGAGCATGAGGACGACATATTGAAGCTCGGCGGCGTCAGCGGGGACGACCTCTATCACGACGCCGCGGCAACGGCCGTGAAGCGCTTTCCCTGGCTGATCGTCAATCTCGGCACGGCGGTGCTGGCCTCGGCGGTCATCGCGCAGTTCGAGGCCACCATCGAGGCCATCGTGGCGCTGGCGGTGCTGATGCCGATCGTCGCCTCCATGGGCGGCAACGCCGGCACGCAGACGCTCACCGTCGCCGTGCGCGCGCTGGCGACGCGCGAACTCTCCGCCACCAACGCCGCGCGCATCGTCTTCAAGGAAGGGCTGGTGGGCGGCTTCAACGGCATGGCGTTTGCGGCCATCGCGGCGCTGCTGACCTTCGCCTGGACCGGGAACTGGCTGCTGGGGGCGGTGATCGCGGCGGCGATGGCGGTCAATCTGCTGGTCGCGGGGCTGTCCGGCGTCGCCATTCCGCTGGCGCTCGACCGGATGCGCATCGACCCGGCGGTGGCCTCCTCGGTGGTGCTGACCACGGTGACCGATGTGGTCGGCTTCTTCGCCTTTCTGGGCCTGGCGGCGGCGGTGCTGCTGTGAGCGCGGTCCTCCGCCCGGTGCGCGACAGCGACGCCGAAGGGCTGATCCGCCTGATCGGCCTCTGCTGGGCGGCCTATGAGGGCTGCGTGCTGGATGTCGATCGGGAGGAGCCGCAGCTGCGCGCCATGGAAAGCCATTTCGACGCGCTCGGCGGCGCCTACTGGGTGGCCGAGGACGAGACGGGCGCCATCGTCGGCTCGGGCGGCTGGGCGCCGGCGGCGGACCCGGCCGGAGTGGAGCTGCACAAGCTCTATGTGCTGGCGAGCCAGCGCCGCCAGGGCCTCGCCCGGCGACTCGTCGAGCGGGCGGAGGCGGCGGCGGTCGCCCGCGGCAGCCGCTTCGTGGAGCTGTGGACCGACACGCGCTTCCTGGAGGCGCATGCGTTTTACGAGGCGCTCGGCTATCGCAAATCGGGGCGGATGCGCGATTTGCGCGACCTGTCCCGAACGGTCGAGTTCCACTTCGTCAAGCAGCCGGTGGTCGGCGGCCGATTGCCAGCGGCGCGCGGCTGCGCCATTTATGGGGCGAGGGTGGATTGAGGAGGTCGAACCCGATGCGTCACGGCGCGATCGCGCTCGCACTGGCGGGGCTGCTGCTCCTTCCCGGTCTCGCCGCCATGGCGGACCCGGTGTTCCAGCAGGGTGGCAAGGCGATCCGGGGCTACGATCCGGTCGCCTATTTCACGGATGGAGGGCCGGTGCGCGGCAAGCGCGAGCACCGGCTGGAGTGGAACGGCGTCGAGTGGCGCTTCGCGACGGCCGCCAATCGCGCCGCCTTCGAGGCCGAGCCGGAGCGCTATGCGCCGCAATATGGCGGCTACTGCGCCTGGGCCGTCTCGCAGGGCTACACCGCATCCATCGACCCCGCGGCCTGGCGCATCGTCGATGACAAGCTCTATCTGAACTACTCCGCCGGCGTCCAGAAAAGCTGGGAAAAAGACATCCCCACCCACATCGCCGCCGCCAACGGCCACTGGCCGGGCCTGCTGGAAGAGCTGTCGAAGTAAGGGAATTCACATGCTCACATCTCTGCAAATTGAGAACTATCGCGGCTTCGAATCGCTGGAAATCAAGAAGCTTGCTCGAGTCAATCTTATTGCAGGTCAGAACAATGTTGGCAAGACAAGTTTACTAGAGGCAGTGTTTTTATTATCTGGAGCTACGAATCCACAACTCATATTAAATGCGAATGTAACTCGCATCTCCACAGGTGCTCCCGAGCACTCTGATTATGTCATTGATGTAATTTCAAAACCTCTGTTTCATGATCTTGATATGAATAAGGTGGTAAGAGTTGCAGCATTAGATAAAGAACGTGGTAAAGTCAGTTTGACGATCAGTCGCAATCAATCTCGTTCAGTCAAATTGCCGCTCCCAGATTTTCAGAGGGCTTCAGATCAAAGTGAAAATTTGAACTCTGGCCTTCTGATTTCGGCTGATGATTTCAATGACAATAAAGTTGAAAATCAGATAATGTTCTTGCCGACTGGAGTGCATGTTCAATCATTATCACCGCAAGGCATTATCCCATTTCCTGCGATAATACTCTTAGCGCATGCAGGATTCATAAATCCCACAGAAGACGCCTCTCGTTTAGGCCGGTTACGACTTCGAAAACAAGATCGATTTGTGCTTGAAATGCTACAACTCATCGAACCAAAACTTCAAAGTATAGAAGATAACTCCGCAAGCGGTGTTCCAAAAATTTGGTGTGATATAGGTTTGCCGGAGCAACTGCCATTAGAGATTATGGGTGACGGTATGAAGCGCATCGCTCGTTTATCATTGGCCATTGCATCAACGCCAGGCGGCGTTGTTCTTGTAGATGAAATTGAAAACGGTGTGCACCACACGGTGATGCCTAAAGTATGGGAGGCGTTGATGAGGTTTGCACATAAGGCCGATGTTCAGATAATTGCAACTACTCATAGTTATGAGTGCATTCAGGCGGCTTATCGAGCCGTTGAAAGCACGTCAGCTGATTTCCATCTTCATCGCTTGCAAAAGACAGACGACACGATGCGGTGTGTAACTTATACAGATGAAGCGTTTCAAGGCGCGATCAAATTCGATATGGAGGTAAGATAGAAGATGCCGAGAGAGGTCGATATACGCGATCCTATTCAATTTCTGGTTGAAGGCAAGGATCAGGATAATTTTTTTGGGAGATATTCTCACCATATCGGCATCGAAAGGTCACAAGTTTTCGATTTCGGCGGTGTACATGAGTTGAAAAACTATTTGGAAAGCTTTGTGCTTGAATCTAATTTCGTGTCAGTTCGCAGCATCGGCATCATTCGGGATGCAGAACGGGGTACTGCGGCCGATGCGCGGCGTAGTGTCGAGGGGGCGGTGCGGGCTGCGGGCTTATTGTTGAATCAACCATATGGCGGCGCTGGTGCACCGGCGGTGCGGGTGCTGATTCTCCCCGATGACGATGGCCCCGGAATGTTGGAGACGCTACTCTGGCGGAGTGTAGTCGATGATCCGGCTATAGGTTGCGTGGAAGAGTTTCTCGACTGCGTCCGTCGCGAGTTGGGGGAACCGGTTCGTCGATTGGACAAGGCCCGGGCGCATGCCTTTCTCGCGACGCGGCGCGATCCGCATGTTTCGGTCGGGGTGGCGGCGCAGCGGGGTTATTGGAACCTGGACCATCCGGCCTTCGACGGCCTGAAGGCCTTCCTGCGGGAGGTGGTCGCCGCTGCGGGGTGAAGTGGTGGCCGCTGTGGGACTCGAACCCACACGGGCGGATGCCCCACGGATTTTAAGTCCGGTCTGTCTACCAATTCCAGCAAGCGGCCAGCCTGGGCCAGCCTATACGCTGCGACGGTCGCGCGCCAGATTGAGGGCCGGCAGCATGGCGAGCGCGAAGACGACGCCAAGCGCCAGAAAGCAGTCCTGAAAGCCGAAGGTGAGGCCCTGGGCGTGCACCACCTGGCCCAGCAGGTCGAGCGCCGCCTCGCGCCGGGCCGGCTCCGGCAGGCCGGCTTCGAGCAGCCGCTCGCGCGCCAGCTCCAGGAAGCCCTGGCTGGCGCTGTTGCCGGCGGTCTGCGTCGCGACCAGCGTTTCGGCGTGCCAGTGGCTGCGCAATTGCAGCCAGACGACGATGAGATTGGTGCCCGACGCGCCGCCCAGCTGGCGCAGGAAATTCATCGCGCCCGAGCCGCGCGCCAGCTTCTCGTTCGGCAGCGCGCGCAGCGCCGAGGCCGAGAGCGTCGGCAGGATGAAGGAGAGGCCGATGCGGCTCACCACCGCGAAGATCGCGAAGGCCCAGAAGCCGGTGTCGGCGTCCGCCGTCGCCATCAGGAAGGAGCCCAAGGCGAAGCAGGCCAGCCCCGCCAGCACCGGAAGACGGTCCGGCAGCCGGTCGGCGGCGCGCCCGGTAAGCGGCAGCGCGACCACCAGGATCAGCCCCGCCGGCATCAGCAAGAGCCCGGCCTTGGTCGCCGTGTAGCCCTGCACCTGCTGCACGAAGACGGGAATGACATAGCTGGAGGCGAAATTGCCGGCCCCGAACACGAAGGCGACGATGACCGCGGCGGTGAACGCCCGGTGCCGGAAGAGCGTCACATCCAGCAGCGGCGCGCGGCTCTGCATCTGAATGAGCGCGAAGGCCGCGGCCGCCGCCGCGCCCAGCACGCCATAGAGCAGGATGCGGTCCGAGAACCAGCCCTCGCGCGGGCCGGAGGCGATGGCCGTCATTAGCAGGAACAGCGCCGAGGCGAGGAACAGGAAGCCGAACCAGTCGAAGGGCGGCAGCCGCCCGATGCGCCCCTTGGAGGGCATGAAGACCAGGCTCGCCAGCAGCGCCAGCACGCAGAAGGGGATCGGCAGCAGGAACATGGCGCGCCAGGAGAAGGCGTCGATGGCGAGGCCGCCGACCGCCGGCCCGAGCGCCGGGGCCAGCACCATGCCCGCGCCATAGATGCCCATCGCCATGCCGCGCCGGTCGTCGGGGAAGACGGTGAAGACGGTCACCATGGCCATCGGCATGACGATGCCGGCCGCCACGCCCTGGAGCACGCGCCCGAAGATCAGCATGTCGATGCCGGTCGCGCCCGCGCTCAGCAGCGCGCCGACGATGAACAGCGCCAGGGTGAGCGCGAAGCCGAGGCGCTGGCCGAAGGCTTCCGTGACCCAGGCGTTGAGCAGCTGGCTGGCGGTCATGGTCGCCAGGAAGGCGGTGGCCATCCACTGCGCCCGATCCTGGCCGACGCCGAAGGCGCCCATCACATCCGGCACCGCCACATTCACGATGGTGGCCGACAGCACCATCGAGAAGCCGCCCACCAGCGCCGAGAAGGTCACATACCAGCGATAGGCGGAGCCGAAGCGGCGGAACAGTTCGTCAACCGTGTCGGGCGGCGCGTCGGGGGTAATCACCGTCTCCTGCTGCGGTCCGTGCGGCGCCGCTTCCTTCCCCGATTGTGCGAAACGGGGGAGGAAGCGGTCAAGCCGGCCTTCAGCCGGCGCCTGCGCGGGCGCGCCGCATAAGCGGCGGGCCGCCGTCGCAGCCTGGAGCGGCTCTAGTGCGCCAGCACGGCCAGCAGCAGCAGGGCGACGATGTTGGTGATCTTGATCATCGGGTTGACGGCCGGGCCGGCGGTGTCCTTGTAGGGGTCGCCCACGGTGTCGCCGGTGACGGCGGCCTTGTGGGCTTCGGAGCCCTTGCCGCCATGATGGCCGTCCTCGATATATTTCTTGGCGTTGTCCCAGGCCCCGCCGCCGGCCGTCATGGAGATGGCGACGAAGATGCCGGTGACGATCACGCCGAGCAGCATGGCGCCGACGGCGGTGAGCGCCGCCGCCTTGCCGGCCACCAGCCAGACCAGCAGGAAGAGCGCGATCGGCGAGAGCACCGGCAGGAGCGAGGGCACGATCATCTCCTTGATCGCGGCGCGCGTCAGCATATCGACGCAGGGGCCGTATTCCGGCTTCGCCTTGCCCTCCATGATGCCCGGAATCTCGCGGAACTGGCGGCGCACTTCCTCCACCACCGCGCCGCCGGCCCGGCCCACCGCCATCATGCCCATGGCGCCGAACAGGAAGGGCAGCAGGCCGCCGACAAAGAGGCCGATGACCACATAGGGGTCGGAGAGCGAGAAGGTCACCTGCTCGGCGATGCCGGCGAAGAAGGGATAGCTGTCTCCGGCGGCGCTGAAGAACTTGATGTCCTCCGTATAGGCCGCGAACAGCACCAGCGCGCCGAGCCCGGCGGAGCCGATGGCGTAGCCCTTGGTGACCGCCTTGGTAGTGTTGCCGACCGCGTCCAGCCGGTCGGTGGTCTCGCGCACATCCTCTTCGAGATCGGCCATTTCGGCGATGCCGCCGGCATTGTCGGTCACCGGGCCATAGGCGTCGAGCGCCACCACCATGCCGGCCAGCGCCAGCATGGCGGTGACCGCAATGGCGATGCCGAACAGCCCGGCCAGCTGGTGGCAGGCGACGATGGCGACGCAGATGATGACCGCCGGCAGGGCGCAGGCCTCCATGGAGACGGCGAGGCCCTGGATGACATTGGTGCCGTGGCCGGTGGTCGAGGCCTGGGCCACCGAGCGCACCGGGCGATATTCGGTGCCGGTGTAATATTCGGTCACCCAGATGATGAGGCCGGTGACCACCAGGCCGATCGCCCCGCAGACGAACAGTTCCGTTCCGGTGAAGCCGCTCTCGCCGATCGGCCCCATGCCGACGGTCCAGGCGGTCACCGCCAGGATGCCGGCGAGCGAGAGCGCCGCCGCCACGATGAAGCCGCGATAGAGCGCGCCCATGATCGACTGCGAGGCGCCGAGCCGCACGAAGAAGGTGCCGATCACCGACGCGATGATGCACACGCCGCCGATCGCCAGCGGATAGGACATGACCGAGCCGGCGAGCGCCGCGTCAGCGGCGAAGAAGATGGAGCCGAGCACCATGGTGGCGACCACGGTGACGGCGTAGGTCTCGAACAGGTCGGCGGCCATGCCGGCGCAGTCGCCCACATTGTCGCCCACATTGTCGGCGATGACGGCGGGGTTGCGCGGGTCGTCCTCGGGAATGCCGGCCTCGACCTTGCCGACCAGGTCGGCGCCGACATCGGCGCCCTTGGTGAAGATGCCGCCGCCGAGGCGGGCGAAGATCGAGATCAGCGACGCGCCGAAGCCGAGCGCCACCAGCGGGTCGATCAGCCCGCGCCCCTCCGCGCCGAGGCCGAGCAGGATGGCGTAATAGACGCCGACGCCGAGCAGCGCGAGGCCGGCCACCAGCATGCCCGTGACCGCGCCGGAGCGGAACGACACCGCCAGGCCCTCCGCCAGGCCCTTGCGGGCGGCCTCGGCGGTGCGCACATTCGCCTTCACCGAGACGTTCATGCCGATATAGCCGGCCGCGCCGGAGAGCACCGCGCCGATCAGGAAGCCGATCGCCTCATGCGCGCCGAGCAGCAGCAGCAGCACCAGGAAGATGACCACGCCCACCATGGCGATGGCGCGATACTGGCGGTTCAGATAGGCGCGCGCGCCTTCCTGGATGGCGGCGGCGATTTCCTGCATCCGGGCGTTGCCGGCGTCGGCGGCGAGCACCGAGCGCGAGGCGGCCACGCCATAGACCAGCGCTGCAAGCCCGCACAGCACGACGAAGATCAGGACCGGCGACATGATGGGGTGCCCCTCGGATCGGTGTGACGCAACGCGCGGCCTTTAGGCCAAAGACGGGCGGCTCTCAAGCCCCGATTTGTCGCATGGGCCGGCCCCGGCAGCGATTATTGCTATGTTTGCCGGTCACTTGCGCAAGGGGGAGCGACCGGCGATGCGCGCGGTCCCGGGCGGCTTTCTTCGTCGGGCGGAGCTCTGGACGGCGCTGGCGCTGGCGCTCGCCGCCAGCTGGGCCTTCGTCGCCTGGATGACGCTCGACATGGCGCATCCGCTGGTGCGGCTGATGATGCCGCTCCACGCCGGATGGTCGCTTGCAACCGTTGTCGCGGTCGCGGCGATGTGGGCCGGCATGATGGTCGCCATGATGCTGCCCTCGGCCGCGCCGACGATCCTCGCCTTCGACCGGCTGGAGCGGGCCGATGTCGAAGGCGGCGCGCGGTCGCGCGCGCTGGTCTTCGCCGGGGCCTATCTGCTCGTCTGGGGCGGCTATGCGCTGCTCGCCGCCGGCGCGCAATGGGGCTTGCAGGCGAGCGGGCTGCTGACGCCGATGATCGTCAGCCGTTCCGACTGGCTGACCGCGGGCCTCCTGATCCTGGCCGGGCTTTATCAGCTGACGCCGCTCAAGCAGGCCTGCCTGCGCCGCTGTCGCACGCCGCTCGGCTTCCTGCTGGCCGAGTGGCGCGACGGCGCGTGCGGCGCCTTCGCCATGGGGCTGCGGCACGGCCTCTGGTGCGCCGGCTGCTGCTGGGCGCTCATGCTGCTGCTGTTCGTCGCCGGGGCGATGAACCCGGTCTGGATCGTGGCGCTCACCTTGCTGGTGGCGCTGGAGAAATGGCCGCGCCTGCCGGCCCGGTTCACGCGGGCGTTCGCCGTCGCGCTGCTGGCGGCCGGCGCTGCGGTCGCGCTCGGATAGCGCCGCGCCTTACGGCCCCGTCCAGTCGAACGGGATGTGCTTGGCGGAGTTGACGTCCCAGGAGAAATCGAAGCCGTAGGCATCGACGCGGCAGATGGTGGCCTTGCCCCAGGTGACCAGCTGCGGGCCAGGGCCGGTCTCCGAGCCGGGCGCATTGGCGAGCCGGGGATATTCGCCCGGATTGCTGGTCGGCCCGGTCAGCGCCTCCGCCCAGGCCTTGACCTTGCCGGCGATATCGACGCCCCAGCGCGACTGGTCGGGCGCGATCTCGAAGGAGATGCGGGCGCGCTCGACGCCGAGCAGCGTGCGGCCCTTGGAGAACAGCGCGCCGACCTTGCCGGGAAAGCCGCCGGCGCGCCCGCCGATGATGGCCGTCAGCGCCTCGGCCTGGTCGTCGCTGGCGCGCTCGTCGATGAAGACGCCGGCCCGCCCCTCGACCTCGCCCGCCCAGAAGTCGCCGTCCCAGCGTCCGACCCGCACGAAGGCGAGGTCGTCGAGCCGGGTCTCGCCATAATGCCCGCGCTTCACATGCCAGAAGAGCACCGACTCGCAATAGCCATTGTCCGGCGGCTGGGCGAAGGTGCACGGGCAGGCGACGGCGCAGCTGCAATTGTCGAACCAGTCACCCTCGACATGCCATTCCGGTGTATTCGCCATGGACCCGCTCCCCGAGATCGCCGCAACCCTCTCAACCCCATACTGGCCCCGGCCGGAGAGCCGCACAAGCCTTGTCGGCGGGCCGGCTTCTCCCTGACGGATTGACAATATTCGTCCCCGATGGCATCGTCATCGATCATGGAGGGCAAGCTCATGGCGAGCATCACGATCCGCAATCTCGACGACGGCGTGAAGGCCCGGCTTCGCCTGCGGGCGGCTGGAAAGGGGCGCTCCATGGAAGAGGAGGCCCGGCGGATCCTCGCGGACGCCGTAGAGCGGGAGCCCACGCCCGCGAAGGGCCTCGGAACGGCCATTCACGAACTGTTCAAGCCGTTCGGAGACGTGAATCTGGAACTGCCGCCGCGCGCCCTCGCGGTCCAGGACAACACCCGACGGAACTTCTGAATCGGAACCTCAGGCCGCCAGCGGGCGGCGGGGGGAGGAGAAGATCAGGACGGCCAGCAGGGCGGCCAGCATCATCGGCAGGATGCCGAGATTGAGCCAGTCCCAGCCGAAGCCGTGGAAGATGTGCCCGGAGAGTAGCGATGCGGCGGCGATGGACGCGAAGACGACGAAATCGTTGACGCCCTGCAGCTTGGCCTTCTCCTCCGGCGTGTGCACCTCGGTCAGCAGGGCGGAGCCGCCGACGAACATGAAGTTCCAGCCGAGCCCGTTCACGATCAGCGCGATGGCGAAATGCATGAACGTCACCCCGGCGAGATTGACGACGACGCAGAGCGCGATCAGCACGACGCCGATCAGGATCATCGGCCGCGCCCCGTAGCGCGCCACCAGATGGCCGGTGAAGAAGGCCGGCAGATACATGCCGATGACATGCAGCTGGATGACGCTGCCGGACGCATCGAAGCCGAAGCCGCAAAATTGCATCGCAAGCGGCGTCGCGCTCATCACCAGCGACATGGAGCCATAGCCGATGGCGGCGCTCAGCATGGCCACGATGCAGGTCGGCTGGCGCAGGATGCGAAGCAGCGGGCGCCCGCTGTGGCGGCGCTCCTCGGCGCTGAGCTTCGGGATGCGCACGAACGCCACCAGACAGAAGGAGATGGCGTAAAGCCCGATCAGGCCGAGATAGCTGCCTGCGAACAGCACGGGGTCCAGCAGATGGCGCGTGTGCTTGGCGAGCTCCGGCCCGATGAAGGCGGCCAGCAGCCCGCCGGCCAGCACCAGCGAGATCGCCTTCGGGCGGAAGTCGGGCGAGGCGGTGTCGGCGGCGGCGAAGCGGTAGAACACGGCGAAGCCGTTGAACCAGCCGACCACGAACACGCCGAAACAGAAGCCCCAATAGCTCTGGTCGAACAGCGCCTGGACGGCGAGCAGCGCGCCCGCCGCGCCGATGACCGCGCCCAGCATGAAGCCCGCGCGCCGGCCGATGCGCCGCATCAGCAGCGATGCCGGAATGGTGGCGCTCATCACGCCGGCGTGATGCGCCGCGAGCGGGAAGGTGGCCCAGCCGGCGTTCTCGGCCAGCATATGGCCGATGAGCGGCGCGGTGGAGATCATCAGCGTGGTGCCGGAGATGTAGAGCGCCTGGCAGATGGCCAGCAACAGCACATTGCGGTTGTTGGCGTCCTGCAGCAGGTCGCGGGCGAGGCGGAGCCGGCCGGCGCCGGCGGGGCGGGTCACCGCCCGTTCCGGATGAAGGGATAGATGGCCATCATGTCCTGCAGGGGGTCCGCCTCGGCGAAGGCGGCGACGGTCTCGCCCGCACGCGCGATCGCGGGGCAGGGGGCCTCGCCCGCATCCTCCACGAACAGCCCCAGATCCTTTTTCACCACATGGGCCTCCGCCCCCGAGCCGCCGAACTCGCCGCTCGCGACATGTTTGGGGAAGGCGTGGAGGGTGGCGAAATTCTGCCCGGTGCTGGCGTTGATGACCTCGAGCATGGTCGCGATGTCCAGCCCGCCGCGCTCGCCATGGGCCAGCGCTTCGGAGGTGGTGACCAGGCTGGAAATGTTGAGCGCATTGTTGACGAGCTTCATGGTCTGGCCCTGGCCGGGTTCGGTCCCGACATGGAAGACCATGCGCGACCAGGCCTCGATCATCGGCCGCGCGCGCTCCAGCGCCTCCGCCGGGCCGGCCGCCATGCTGGTGAGCGAGCCTTCCTCGGCGCGGAACTTCATGCCGGAAATCGGGCAGTCGAGATAGGCGACGCCCGCCGCCTGCAGGATGCGGGCGTTCTCGCGCGCGGCGGCCGGGCCGATGGTGCAGGTATCGACGACGATCTGGCCGGCATGGGCGGCCGCCGCGATCTCCAGCACGACCTCGCGATTGGCCGCCACCGTCGGCAGCGAGAGCGCGACGACGCCGGCGCGCCGCGCGACCTCGCCATTGGACTGCGCGACAAGCGCGCCAGCGGGCGCGCGGTCTGCGGTTCCGGCGATATCGTGCGCGACCAGCTCCCGGCCGGTCGCCGCGACATGCCGCGCCATCGGGCCGCCCATATTGCCGAGCCCGATGAAGCCGAATCTGTCGGCGGCCATGAATGCTCTCCCCTCTGCCCCGGCAGCATAGCGCCATCGGTCGCGGGCCTCACCCTTCGATTGCGGGTTTCTTTCCGGGGCCGCCGGAGAGTAAGCTGGGCGGTCATGTCTGACGGCGAAGCGATCTCGAAGGGGTTCGGCGAGGCGGAGCGGGCGCGGTTTCGCAGCCTGCTGGCGCTGGCGGCCGGCAGCTCGTTCGACGGCGAGCGCGAGGCGGCGCTGGCCGCCGCCCGCCGGCTGGCGGCCCGGCACGGCATGACGCTGGGCGAGGCGGCCCGAGGAGATGCGCCCCCGCCGGTCGAGCCGCCGGAGGCCGCCATGTCCCGGAGACGGCGCGAGCAGGAGATGGCGCGCGCCTTCCGGGAAGGCGAACGGCGCGCCGACGCCGAGCGCGCCCGCTTTCGCGCCGCCTGGCAAGACGCGCTCCGGCGCGGGCTCGACCGCGACGAGCGTCGCCGCGAGGAACCGGCCGGGCGCAGCTACCATGTGCGGCGCAGCGACCGCCGGCTGGAGCCGGTGCAGCACGCGACCGTGCTGTTGAACGAGACCCGCCTGCCGTTTCGCGAGATCGCCGACATCACCGGCCTCGACCCCTATGCCGTGGTCGGCCTGAAGCTGAAGCTGCGGCGCGCGGCCTGAGCCGGTCTATGCGCTTTTCCGGTTGAGGAGCGCATCCAGCGAGATCGGCCCGGCGCCCCGCGCGATCGGGACCGCCAGCAGCAGCAGCCAGAACAGCCGCTGATCCAGGATCTTCGCGTCGGGCGTATTGTCGAACCACATGCCGATGGTGGCGGCGTCCGCGCCGTGGCCGAATATATCGACCAGGCTCATCACCAGGATGAAGCCGATCATGGCGAGGCTGGCGGCCCGCGTGAACAGGCCGAGCACGATCAGCGCCGGGATGACGAACTCCGCCCACATGCCCGCCAGCACCACCAGCCAGGCGAAGAAACCGAGCGCGGAGGGGTCGTAGCCGACGGCCTCCATCTGGGCCGGCAGAATCTGGACATAGGCCCCGGCCGAGGGCGAGAAGACGCCGGCGAAGCCCTCGCCGAGCTTGGTCATGGCCGAGGCCCAGAAGAAGGTGGCGAGCGTCGCCAGGAACACCAGGCGGGCGAGCGTCGCCAGAGCGGCGCCGTCCAGCAGGCGGGCGAGCGGGTCGAGTATGGCGCCTTCGAGGCGGTAGAGCGCGTTCAGCATGGCGGTTCTCCCGAGCTTGGGATGGAAATGGCGGAGACGATCCGGGCGGCGAACAGGCCGGCCAGATTGGCGGCGAGATCGAATGCGGGCGCGGCGCGCCCGGCGCGTTCGGCGGCCATGGCGAGAGGCTCGCCCTCCTGGAGCGCCAGCAGGAAATCGGCGCCGCCGGGGGGCAGGCGGTTCATCAGCACGACCTCCTCGGGCCGCGACACCAGCGCATCCTCGCCGTCCGGCCCGATGGCGGAGGTGTCGGCGGTGGCGTTGAAGCGCCAGATGGAGAGGACGGGATGGGCCGAGCGGAGGATGCGGCAGGCCGCCCGCAGCCGGAAGCGGACGCCCGCAAGCGCCGCCGGGTCGAGGCCGTCCAGCGCCGAGGGGTCGGCGAGGGGGTCGTCGGCGGCGTGGAAGACGATGCGCCGCGCCTGCTCCAGGCGCGCGACATCCGGCAGATAGGGCAGGCCGGAGACCGGCGGGAAGCGCTCCAGAAAGGCCGCGAAGCCCTCGCCATAGAACATCAGCCGCGCCGATCGGGGCGGCTCGGCGCGCACATAAACGCCCGCCATGGCGGCGAAAAACTCCTCCCCGACCACCGCCCGGATGACGGGAAAGGCCTCGCCCAGCGCCTCGATCAGGGAGGTGACGACATTGTTGCGGTAGATGTCGAAGCGCCGCCCGGCCGGCGCGCCGTCGGGGCCGAGCAGGCCGGCGGGGACCGCTCGCGCCGGGTCGAGCAGGGCTCGCGCGAAGGCGCGCTGGCCGTCAGACATGGGCGGCAAGCCGGGCCTGGGCGAGCCGCGCCGCCGCGCGCCCGGCCTCGGCGGCCAGCGCCGGCCATTCCGGCACATCGCGGTCCCACTCGACCAGCACGGGCAGCGGGCCGGTCCGCGCCAGCACGCGGTCCAGCAGGGCCCAGACGGGTTCGGCGACCGGCCGGTTGTGGGAATCGATCAGCAGCGGCGCGCCGGTCTCGTCGGTCTCCCTGTCATGGCCGGCGATATGCAGTTCGCCGACCGCCGCGAGCGGGAAGGCGTCCAGATAGTCGTCAGCGTCATAAAAGCCGTTGACCGCCGAGACATGCACATTGTTCACATCGAGCAGCAGGCCGCAGCCGGTGCGTCGCGCGACCTCCGCCAGGAACGCCGCCTCCGCCATGTCGCTCTCCGCAAAGCGCAGATAGTTGGACGGGTTCTCCAGCAGGATGCGGCGGCCGAGGCGCTCCTGCAGCCGGTCGATATGCCGGCAGACGCGCGCCAGCGTCCTGGCGTCGGAGGGCACGGGCAACAGGTCGTTCAGATAGCCCGCATCGTGGCGCGACCAGGCGAGATGCTCCGAGACCTCGGCGGGCTGCAGCCAGGCGACCAGCCGGGCGAGGCGCTCCAGATGGTCGTCGTCGAGCGGCCCCTCGGAGCCGATGGAAAGGCCGACGCCGTGGCAGGAGACGGGGAAGCGTTCGGCGAGGCGCCCGAGCCCGGCAAGCTGCGGCCCGCCGTCCAGCATGTAGTTCTCGGCATGGATCTCGATCCAGGCGACCGGGCCCGGATCCGCCAGGATGTCCCGCTCATGCCGGGGCTTGAAGCCGACGCCCACCGCCGCCGGCAGGCCGATCCGGCATCGCTCCACGCCATCCATGGCGGTTCTCCGGCAAGCGGGCGGAAGCCGCCTCCGCGCCACGGCGACACCGGGACGCGGAGGCGCGTCGTCCTCAGCCCGGCAGGTCGCGGTCCAGCGCTTCCATCGAGCCCTTGCGGTCGTCGGGCAGCTCCATGGTCATGCAGGTGCCCTTCGGCACCAGCTTCCAGGCGTTGCCCTGATAATCGACCGTGGAGGTGCCGGCGCAGGTGGTGCCGGGACCGGCGGCGCAGTCGTTCTGCCCGGCGAGCGCGACGCCGAAGCACTTCTCCTTCTCGTCCGCCGCCGCCGGGGTGGCGGTGTGCATCGCGAGCGCCGCCGCAACGGCGCCGGCGACCGCAAGACTCTTGAGTGAGGGGGTGGTCATGGGGGTGTGTCTCCCTTGGATTTTTGGAGTGGCGGCCGGACCGTCCGGCCGAATTCGGGGGCGCTGCCCACCCGGTAAGTAGATATGCATTCCGGGAGATTTTCCAGTGGCGCGCCGCCGCGCCCTTGCCGTTATCCGCGAAAGCGGGCCTCCGGCAAGCCGGTGACGCCCAGCCCGTAAATCGCGAAGATCGCGCCGTCGATTTCCCGATCGCCGTGCACATTGCCCGAGTCGCGGATCGAGGGCATGAACAATATGTCGAGATCGGCGCCGCCGAACATGACGCTGGCCGGGCGCGAGCAGGGCGTCTCGATCAGCCGGTCGAGGCGCCCGTCGGGCGCGAAGCGGGCGATTCGCCCGGCCAGCACCAGCGCGGTCCAGAGATAGCCCTCGCTATCGACGGTGCCGCCGTCGGGGCCGCTGCCGTAAGGCGCGGTATCGACCGCGACCCGCTCCGGGCCGATCGCGCCGGTGCGGGTGTCGTAGTCATAGGCGAAGATGGCGTTGCGGCGCGTGTCTGCGAAGTAGAACGTCTCGCCGTCCGGGCTGAAGCAGGGGCCGTTGGCGACGATGACATCGCCCTTGAGGCGGTGGAGCGAGAGGTCGGTGTCGAGGCGGTAGATCGAGCCGAGCGCCTCCTCCCCGATCCGCGTCGCCATGGTGCCGGTCAGGAAGCGGCCCTGGCGGTCGGTCTTGCCGTCATTGAAGCGCGTTCGGGGCTCGTCCGCCTCGGGGTCGGCGACCGGTGTCGCCTCGCCGGTCTCGAAGTCGAACAGGTGGATGCCGGTCTGCAACGCCAGCACCGCGCCGCCCCCCTCGCGCAGCGCCATGGAGCCGATCATCGCCGGAACGGACCAGTCGCGCCGCTCGCCGCTCGCCCAGTCGAGCCGGTGAATGATGCAACTCCGGCTGTCCACCCAGTAGAGCGCCTGCTCGGCGACATCCCAGAGCGGCCCCTCGCCCAGCATGTCGATGCTGTCGCCGAGGCGCTCGATCCTCACCGGCGATACTCCGGCTCCTCGCGGTCGAGGATGCGCTTCAGCGCGGTGAAGTGGCGCTCCGCCAGCTTGGGCCGCTCCTCGGCGAATTGCTGGCGCACGGACTGGCGCACTTCCTTCGAGATCTGCCGGAGCTTGCCGCCGCTCGCCCGGGCGATCATCTGGAACTGCGCCGCGCGCTCCAGATAGAACAGGTCGGTAAAGGCCTCGGCCACGGTCTCGCCGGCGACGATCACGCCATGGCTGGCGAGGAAGGCGATCTGCCGGTTGCCCATGGCGCGCGCCAGGCGGTCGCCCTCGTCATCGTCGAGCGCCAGCCCGTCATACTCGTCGTCATAGGCGATGCGGTCGTCGAACATGAGCGCGTTCTGCTCGCACATTTCCAGCCGCCCGCCCTCCAGCAGCGTGATGGCGGTGGCATAGGGCTGGTGGGTGTGCAGCACCACCCTGGCCGCCGGCACGTTGATATGAATGCGGCTGTGGATGAAGAAGGCGGTGTTCTCGACCTTCTCGCCGCCCTCCAGCACCCGGCCTTCGGCGTCGCAGAGGCAGAGCGCGGAGGCGGTCATCTCCGACCAGTGCAGGCCGTAGGGGTTGATCAGGAAGCGGTCGCCCCGCATCTCGCCGTCCTCGCTCGGCACGGCGGCGGAGAAGTGGTTATCGACGCCTTCATGCAGGTCGAGCCTGGCGGCCCAGCGCAGCGCGCAGGCCAGGTCTTCCCGCAATTCGGCATGGGCGAGCTGGGTCATGGCCGTATCACCTTGCCGGGGTTCATCCTGTCCTCGGGGTCGAGGGCGCGCTTGAGCGCGCGCATCACGTCCACGGCCTCGCCGCGCTCGGCCTCGACCGAGTCGATCTTGCCCTGGCCGACGCCATGCTCGCCGGTGCAGGTGCCGCCCATGGCGAGCGCGCGCGCCACGAGGCGCTTGTTGAAGGCCTGCGCCGTCGCCATCTCCTCGGGGTCCTCGGGATCGATGACGATGCCGCAATGGAAATTGCCGTCGCCGACATGGCCGACGATGGGCGCGATCAGGCCGGTCCGATCGACATCCCGGCGCGTCTCGAGCAGGCATTCCGCCAGCCGGGAGATCGGCACGCAGACATCGGTGGACCACACCCGCCGGTTCGGGGCCAGCGCCATGCAGGCGTAATAGACATCGTGGCGCGCCTGCCAGAGCCGGTTGCGCTCCTCCAGGTTCCGGGTCCAGCGAAAGGCGCTGCCGCCCTGCTCTCCCGCCAGCGCCTCGACCGTCTCCGCCTGCTCGGCCGCGCCGGCCTCGGAGCCATGGAACTCGAAGAAGAGCGTCGGCTTGACCTCGAAGTCCTCGAGGCCGGAATAGCGGATGCAGGCGTCTATTTGCGTGTCGTCGAGCAGCTCGATGCGCGCCACCGGCACGCCGCATTGCATGGTCAGGATGACGGTCTCGACCGCCGCCTCCAGGTCCGGAAACTGGCAGACGGCGGACGCGATGCATTCCGGGATGCCGTAGAGCTTGAGCCGCACCTCGGTGATGGCGCCGAGCGTGCCCTCCGAGCCGACGAAGAGGCGCGTGAGGTCGTAGCCGGCCGAGGATTTGCGCGCCCGCCCGCCGGTTTGCACGATCTCGCCGTCCGCCATGACGACCGTCAGCCCCAGCACATTCTCGCCCATGGTGCCGTAGCGCACCGCATTGGTGCCGGAGGCTCCGGTGGCGGCCATGCCGCCGAGCGAGGCGTCCGCGCCGGGGTCGATCGGGAAGAAGAGGCCCGTGTCGCGCAGATAGTCGTTCAGCTGCTTGCGGGTCACGCCCGCCTGGACGCAGCAGTCGGCGTCCTCGCGATTGACCTCCAGCACCTCGTTCATGCGGCTGAGATCGATGGTGATACCGCCCCGCACGGCCCCCACATGGCCCTCCAGCGAGGTGCCCGTGCCGAAGGGGATGACCGGCAGGCCGTATTCCGAGCAGATGCGGTGGATGGCGCTCACCTCCTCGGTGGTCAGCGCGAAGGCGACGCCGTCGGGCGGGGCGAGCGGGAAATAGTCCTCGCCGCGCCCATGCTGGTTGCGCACCGCCTCGGAGGTGGAGAAGCGGTCCCCCAGCAGGTCGCGCAGCGCGGCGATGGCGGCGTTGTGGCCGATGGTGGGTGTGCTCATGGCGCGGGACTTCTATCGCAGCAACGGGCGGCGTTGAAGGCGTTTCGCGTCATTCCTCGCCCTCCGCGGGCTCCGCCTCGCCGAGCGCGCCGCCAGCCCGGATCGCATAGCCCTCGGTGAGCCAGCGGCCGAGATCGACCCGCCGGCAGCGCGAAGAGCAGAACGGCCGCGCCTCCTCCGCCGCCGGCCGCCCGCAAATCGGGCAGGAGCCGAACGGCCGCAACGTCACCACCTCATCGACCACGCCATCCCTCCGCCTGCAAGCGATCCGCATAGATCGGAAAGAAACTCCAATATCGGGATACTACTCCCGGATGGCCATGTGGACGAAGTTGGAGATCGTGTCCAGGCGTTCGCTGTGCCAGGGTTCGGGCTGCAGGCAGTTGGTGAGATAGGCGAAGGAGACGCCCGACTCCGGGCAGGCCCAGCAATAGGACGAGCCGACGCCGCCATGGCCGAAGACGCGCTCATGGCCGAGCGAGCCGAGGCCGCGAATCGTCGGCGTCAGGCCGCGCACATGCGGGCCGATGCCGCGATGCATCGCCATCTCGAAGCGCTCGTCCACCCGGTCCCCGGTCCAGTTGCGGGTGACATGGGCGATCAGGCGCGGCGCGAACAGCTGCACATCGCCCAGCCGCCCGCCCTGGGCCAGCATCTGGTAGAAGGCCGCCATGGCGCGCGCGCTGGCGTAGCCGCCGGCGCCGGGCGGCCCGGCGCGCCGGATCTCGGGCGTGTTGCGCTCCGCCATCGGACGCAGCCCGCCGCCCTCGACCGGCTCATGCATGTCGGCCGCGCGTTCATGCTCGCCGTCCGGCAGGCCGACGAAAATTTCCCGCTCCAGCCCGATCGGGGCCAGCACTTCCTCGCGGATGAACTCCCGGAAGTCTCGGCCGGAAATCGCCTCGATCAGCGCCGCCGCCGCCCAGTGCGCGGCCTCGGCGTGATAGTGCACCCGGCTGCCCGGCGTCCACTCGGTCTCGAAGCCGACGACGGCGCGCCGCCTGGCCTCGCGGTCCTCCCAGGCTTCCGGCGGGAAGACGGCGTTGGGAAAGCCGCCCTGATGGGTCAGCAGCTCCAGCACCGTCTGCCGGCCCTTGCCATGCGCCTCGAAGCCCGGCAGATGCATGGCGACGGGGTCCGTGAAGCGCAGCCGGCCGAGCGCCGCCAGCTTCCAGACCGCCGCGGCGGTAATCACCTTGGTGTTGGAGAACAGCAGCCAGAGCGTCTCCTCTCCGGCCTCGCGCGGCGGGTCGAGCCGCGCCCGGCCGAAGCGGCGATGGAGCGCCAGACGGCCATGCCGGGCGACGGCGATTTCCGCCCCCGGATAGCGGCCCTCCGCGATATGCGCCTCGACCGCCTCCACCAGCCGCGCGAGCGGCGCCGGGTCGAGGCCGAGCGCGTCGGCGTCCTCCATGACGGCCGTCGCCTCCGGCCTAGGGCGCCGGATGGGTGCTGCGGAAGGCGTCCATCGCCTCGCAGCGCCCGGCGAAGGCGGCGAGCGCCGGACAGGCCTCGGCGATCTTCATCGGCGGATGCGCGATCTGGGCGAAGGTGAAGCCGCAAACGGCGGAGACGTCCGCCTGGCTCATCTGCTTGCCCATCATCCAGCCGTCGCCGGCCCTGGCCGCGAGCGTGTCGAGATAGCGGAAGCCGCCGAGCGCGCGGTCGCGATTATGCGCGATCCAGCTCTCCTCCACCTTCTCCTTGGGGCGGAAGCGCGGCTCATAGACGGCCCAGATGGTGCGGTCCATGGCGCCGACCGCCATGGCGGTCACCCGCATGACCTCCCGTCGGGCCTTGCCGGAGGCGGGCGTCAGCCGCTTGTCGCCGGCCATCTCGTCCAGCGCGTCGAGAATGGCGTAGCTCTCCACCAGCGCCTCGCCATCGTCGAGCAGCAGGGTGGGGATGCGCAGCAGCGGGTTGTGCGGGCGCACCGTGTCGGGATCGTCGAAGACCGCGACGGGCGCGAGCTCCCAGTCCAGGCCCATCAGGTTGAGGGAGACCGCGACGCGGCGGACATAGGGCGAGAGGGTTCGGCCGAGCAGTTTCATCGTCTGGCTGCGCTCCCTGGGGCGGCAAGTGAGGGTCGCCGCCAGCATAGCGCGGCCGGCGCGCTGGCTCCAGAGCGGCCCGGCTGCTATCGAAAGGGGAACCCGCGCCCGAAAACCGGAGGCTCCCGACATGCCCGCACCCGCCGGAATGCCGCTCTCGCGCTTCACCGTGCTCGACCTCACGCGCGTGCGCGCAGGCCCCACCTGCGTGCGCCAGCTGGCGGACTGGGGCGCGGATGTCATCAAGATCGAGGCGCCGCCGGACCCGTCTTCCGGGGAGGGCCTGGGCGGCCCGCGCGACGGCTTCGACTTCCAGAACCTGCATCGCAACAAGCGCTGCATGACGCTGGACCTGAAGTCCGACGCAGGGCGCGAGGTGTTCTTCAAGCTGGTGGCGCGCGCCGATGTGGTGGTGGAGAACTATCGCCCGGATGTGAAGCACCGCCTCGGCATCGGCTATGAGGCGCTGGAGCGGGCCAATCCGCGCATCGTGCTCGGCTCGATCTCGGGCTTCGGGCAGGACGGGCCGACGGCGGCGCGCCCCGGCTTCGACCAGATCGCCCAGGGCATGGGCGGCCTGATGTGGATCACCGGCCATCCGGGCGGCGGGCCGGTGCGCGCCGGCATTCCGGTGGCGGACCTTTGCGCCGGCCTGTTCTGCGCCCAGGGCATCCTGCTGGCGCTGCTGGAGCGCGAGGTCTCCGGGCGCGGACAGTGGGTGCGCACCTCCCTGCTGGAGGCGATGATCCAGATGCTGGACTTCCAGGCGGCGCGCTATCTCAAGGACGGCGAGACGCCGGGGCAGGCCGGCAACGACCATCCGACCTCGATCCCGACCGGCGTGTTCGAGACCGCCGACGGCTTCGTGAATATCGCCGCCGCCGGCGATGTCATCTGGCGGCGCTTCGCGGCCGCGCTCGGCGCGGAGCGCTGGCTCCAGGACCCCGACTTCGCCACCGGCAAGGCGCGCTCCGACAATCGCGCCCGCCTGAATGAGGAGGTGGCGGAGATCACTCGCCAGCGGCCGTCGGCCGAGTGGATCGAGACGCTGAACGCCGCCGGCGTGCCCTGCGGGCCGATCTACCGCATGGACGAGATGTTCGCCGACGCCCAGGTGCGCCATGTCGAGATGGCGGTTCCGCTCGACCATCCCCGGCTCGGGCGCTTCGAGGTGGTCGGCCAGGCGGCCAAGCTCTCGCGCACGCCCTCGGCGATCCGCACCGCCACCGCCGAGCTCGGCGAGCACAATGACGAGATCCTGGCCGAACTCGGCTATTCCGGGGCCGAGATCGCGGAGCTGCGGCGCTCCCGCGCGATCTGAAGCGCGTCAGCCCGCCGCCTGCACCTCCTCGATAATCTGGCGCACCCGGTCGCGGAACGGGGCGTATTGCAGGCCGAACTCCTCGACCAGGCGGCGATTGTCGATCAGGAAATTGCCCGAGGCCTCGCGCCCGCCGGTCTCCTGCTCGAAGGCGATGTCCGCCTCGGGCAGAAACTCGCGCACCAGCCCCGCCAGCTCGCCCATCGAGATGGCGTGGCCGCCGGTGTTGTAGATGCGGTGTTGCGGGGCCTCGGCCAGAGTGACGCGCGCGAAGACTTCCGCCACGTCGTCCACATGGATGGGCGCGCGCATGGCGTCGGCGTGGGGGAAGCGCGCCGGCAGCCCCCGGGCCGGCAGCGTCACGCAGCGCACATGGTCGATGGAGCCGTAGATCTTGTCCGGGCCGGTCACGTTCGCCGGGCGCACGCCGGTGATCGCCATGCCGTATTTCTCGGCATAGTCGCGCGCCTGCCACTCGTTGAAAATCTTGTGCATGGCGTACTGGTTGTCGCCATGGCGGTGGTCGTCCTCATCCACCGGGCGCTCGCCGAAATGGCTTTGCAGGCCGCTCACCGCCAGCGAGCTGGCATAGACGGTGTGCGCCACGCCGGCGATCCGGGCCGCCTCGAAGCAGTTTTCCATGCCGATCACATTCAGCCGGAGCGCGGCGCGGGGCGGCCGGTCGCCGATAAAATAGGCGAGATTGACCAGCCGGTCCGGCTTCGTTTCGGCGACGAGCGCCATCACCCGGTCGAACTGGCTCACATCCACCCGGCGCACCTCCACCGCGTCGGCGAAATCGGCGCTGGCGGGGTCGATATCGGCCGCCACCACCTCCGCGCCCTCCGCCGCCAGCAGCGGCGCCAGCCGCCGCCCGATAAATCCGGTCCCGCCCATCACCAATATCTTCATTCCTCGCTCCTCCGGCTCCGATGGCGCGGTTCCCTCCCGCGCCCGATTGCGCCATGCTGGCCCTACTCGACCACGGGCGGCGGCCGCTGTCGATGCCCGAGCGAAGCCGAAGGAGGCCGGAAGCCATGCCCTATGCGAGCGCCGACGACGGGGTGCGCCTCTATTACGAGGAGGCGGGCGCGGGAACGCCGGTGGTGTTCGTGCATGAGTTCGCGGGCGACATGCGCTCCTGGGAGCCGCAGATGCGCCATTTCGCGCGCCGCTATCGGGTGCTCGCCTTCAATGCGCGCGGCTATCCGCCTTCGGACACGCCGGAGGACGCAGAGCGCTACGGCCAGGCGCGCGCCGCCGACGATATCGCCGCCGTCATGGACGCCGCCGGCATCGACCGGGCGCATGTCTGCGGCCTCTCCATGGGCGGCTTCGCGGCGCTGCATTTCGGCTTCCGGCACGAAGCGCGCGCCCGCTCGCTGGTGGTGGCCGGCTGCGGCTATGGAGCCGAGCCCGACAAGCGCGCGCAGTTCCGCGCCGAGGCGGAGGCGACCGCGGCGCTGATCGAGCGCGACGGCATGGAGGCCTTTGCGGAGATCTATTCCCGGGGGCCGACGCGCGTGCAGTTCGAGAACAAGGACCCGCGCGGCTGGCGCGAGTTTCGCGACCAGCTGGCGGAGCATTCCGCGGTCGGCGCGGCCGCCACCATGCGCGGCGTGCAGGCCTTGCGCCCCTCGCTTTACGATCTGGCGGGAGAGATGGCGGCGCTCCGCGCGCCCGTGCTGGTGCTGACCGGCGATGAGGACTGGCCCTGCCTGCTTCCCGGCGTGCTGATGAAGCAGACCATCCCCTCGGCCGCGCTCGCGGTGATGGTCAATTGCGGCCACACCATCAATATCGAGGATCCGGACACCTTCAACGCGCTCTGCGGCGCGTTCTTCGCCCAGGTCGATGCCGGACGCTGGCCGGAGCGCGACCCGCGCGCGGTCACCGGCTCGATCCTGGGCGTCGAGACCGAAAAGGCGGGGTAGGGCGCCTTCGCGATCAAGCGGCCGCCGCTGCCTCCAGCGCGTCCAGCGGCGCGGAGGGCCGGACGCCCGCCGGCAGCTTCAGGCCCAGCGGGCGGCCGGTCGCCGGGTCGCGGCCGTGGCGGCGATAGAAGGGTTCGGGCAGCGCCCGCCCGTCCGGCGCCACCAGCCAGAGGCGGTAGAGGTGGCGCTTCTCCTCCGGCCAGTCCTCATAGGCGGTGCGGGTGTGCAGCACGGCCAGATTGTCGATCCACTGGATGTCGCCCGGCCGGAAGTCCATGTCGAGGCGGAGGTCGGGTTCGGCGGCGGTGCGCTCCAGCAGGTCGAGCGCCTCGATCTGCGCGGCGGTGAGCGCCGGCGCGCCCTCATGCCGGGTGCAGGACTGGATGAAGCGGCGCACCAGATTGATGTTCATGCGCCCCTCGGTCTCCATGAACACCGGCATCTCGTACCAGGGCAGCTGGCCTTCGGCCTCCTCGCCCCGCCGGTCCACCAGGAAGGGCTGGCTCAGCGTCTCCGCGAGGTCGGGCCGGCGCTCCAGGATGCGGTTCCAGATCGCGCCGGCGCTCACGATGCTGGAAAGCCCGCCCCGCCGCGCCGGAACGAGGCAGAACAGGCCCACGATCTCCGCGCCGATATCGGTGTGGAAGGGCAGTTCGGCCGAGGACTGGTAGCCGCGCTTGTCGGGCGCGTCGGCATCGACGCCAAGGTCCTTCACATGGCCCAGCAGATGGCCGGCGGGGTTCTGGCAGACGGGCAGGCCGATGCGCGCGCCGATGGCCCAGAAGGCGCGCGCCGCCACCGGGCGCGGCCAGCGCGCGACCGGCAGGCCGCGCAGGAGCGCGAAGCCGCGCCCCTCCGCGACCGCATCGCGCAGCTCGCGCAGGCGCGCATCGAGGCGCGGCAGCGGCAGGTCGGCGCGCCCGAGCCCGACCAGCTCGCGGTCGAGCGTGGCGCGCGCCGCCGCCTCCAGCTCCGCGATGTCTCCGTCGTCGAGGGTCAGCGTCCAGTCGTCCGCCCGCCGGGCCAGGTCGCGTCCCAGCCAGACGGAGGGGCCGTGAACGGGGGCGAGCGCGGTCATGAGCCTTCCTCCTGCTTGCCGTCCAGCGCGATGTCCCGGCGGCAGAATGCGCCCGGCCAGTCTATGGCATCGACGCCGCGATAGGCCAGCCCGCGCGCCGCCTCGGCCGTCGCCCCGGTGGCCGCCACCGCCAGCACGCGCCCGCCGGCCGCCACCACGCGCCCGCCGGCTTCCGCCGTGCCGGCGTGAAAGACGCTTGCGCCCGCCGGCAGCGCGTCGAGGCCGGCGATTTCGCCGCCCCGGTCATGGCTTCCCGGATAGCCGCGATTCGCCATGACCACCGCGACCGCCGCCTCGTCCGACCAGCGCAGATCGACATGCGCCAGATCGCCCTCGGCCGCCGCCAGCAGGGCGGGCAGCAGGTCCGAGCGCAGCCGCGGCATCAGCGCCTGGGTCTCCGGGTCGCCGAAGCGCACATTGAACTCCAGCAGCCGGGGGGCGCCGTCCTCGATCATCAGCCCGGCGAACAGCACGCCGCGAAAGGGCGCGCCGTCGGCCGCCAGCTGGCGCACCGCCGGGATGAAGATGTCCGCCTCGATTCGCGCCAGCAATTCGGGCGTCATGCCGGGCGCGGGCGAGAGCGCGCCCATGCCGCCGGTGTTGGCGCCGCTGTCGCCCTCGCCGACGCGCTTGTAGTCCTGGGCGGTCTCCAGCATCAGCACGCGCGCGCCGTCCGCGAGCGCAAATGCGCTGACCTCCCGGCCCATGAGCCGCTCCTCCAGCACCAGGCGCGCGCCCGCCTCCCCGAAGGCCCGCTCCACCATGGCGGCGCGCACCGCCGCCTCGGCCTCGACCACCGTCTCCGCGACCGTGACGCCCTTGCCGGCCGCCAGGCCGTCCGCCTTGACGACGAGCGGCGCGCCGACGGCGCGGATATGAGCGAGCGCGGCTTCCGCCTCGTCGAAGACCGCGAAATCGGCGGTCGGGATGCCGGCGCGCCGGGCGAGGTCCTTCATCCATGCCTTGGAGCTTTCCAGCCGCGCCGCCGCCCGGTCCGGCCCGAACGCGGCCACGCCCGCCGCGCGCAGCCGGTCCGCCAGCCCGGCCGCCAGCGGCGCTTCCGGCCCGACGACGACCAGGTCGATGGCCTCCCGCCGGGCGAAGGCGGTCAGCCCTTCCAGGTCCTCGGCCGCGAGCGGAACGCACTCCGCCTCGGCGGCGATGCCGGGATTGCCGGGCGCGCAGAAGAGCCGCTCCACCAGCGGCGAGGCCGCTATCGTCCAGGCGAGCGCATGCTCGCGCCCGCCGCCGCCGACGATCAGAACCCGCATGGGCTTCCCGCTCCGCTCGATCGCGTGTATCTCCGGCGTCCATGACGGATGCGCCGCTGCTGCCCAACATACCGGAATATGCCGTCGGCGAAGTGTCGGCGGCGGTGCGCCGCAGCCTGGAGGCGGAGTTTCCGCGCCTGCGGGTGCGCGGCGAGATTTCCGGCCTGCGCAGACCCGCCTCCGGCCATCTCTATTTCAACCTGAAGGACGACCGCGACGTGCTGAACGCCGTCTGCTGGCGCGACCGGGCGGGGCGCCTCGCGGTGCGGCCGGAAGACGGCATGGAGGTGGTGGCGACCGGGCGGATCACCGCCTATGGCGCGCGCTCCAGCTATCAGCTGGTGGTGGAGGCGGTGGAGCTGGCCGGCGAGGGCGCGCTGCTCAAGCTGCTGGAGGATCGCCGGCGCAAGCTGGCCGCCGAGGGGCTGTTCGACGACGGGGCGAAGCGCGCCTTGCCGTTCCTGCCGGCGCGCGTCGGCGTCGTGACGTCGCCCACCGGCGCGGTGCTGCACGACATCCTGCACCGGCTCCAGGAACGCTTCCCGCGCCATGTGCTGGTCTGGCCGACGGCGGTGCAGGGCGAGGGCGCGGCCGAACGGATCGCCGCCGCTATCGACGGCATGAGCGCGCTGCCGGCGGAACTCCGCCCCGATGTGCTGATCGTGGCGCGCGGCGGCGGCTCGCTGGAGGACCTCTGGGCCTTCAACGAGGAGGAGGTCGTGCGCGCCGCCCGGCGCGCCGCCATGCCGCTGATCTCGGCCATCGGGCATGAGACCGACACGACGCTGATCGACCTCGCCGCCGACCGGCGCGCGCCGACGCCGACCGCCGCCGCCGAGATGGCCGTGCCGGTGCGCGCCGAACTGCTGCTGCGCGCGGGCGGGCAGGGCGAGCGCCTGCTGGCCGCAGGCCAGCGGCTGCTGGATGAGCGGCGCGTGCGCGTCGCGGGCCTGGCGCGCGGCCTGCCTGCCCCGACCCTGCTGCTGGAGCAGGCGAGCCAGCGCCTCGACGACCGGGGCGAGCGCGTGGAGGCCGCGCTCGCCGCGCGCCAGGCCGTGGCGCGGGCCGGGCTGGAGCAGGCGGCGGCGCGGCTCGGCACGCCGCGCGCCCTGCTGGAGCGGGGTCAGGAGCGGCTGGCGGCGCTCGGTGGCGGCTTCGAGCGCGCCGGGCGCCGGCCGGTGGAGCTTTCCGCGCACCGGCTGGAGCGCCTCGCGGCCGACCGCCGGCTCGGGGCTTGCTGGGCGAGGCTGCAGGAGGCCGCCGGCGCGCGGCTGGCGCAGGCCGCCGCGCTGCTCGAAAGCTGCTCCCACCACCGCGTGCTGGAGCGCGGCTTCGTCATGGTGCGCGACGAGCGGGGGCCGGTCGTCTCGGCTGCCGAGGCCCGCCAGCGCCGGCAGGCGATCCTCACCTTCGCCGATGGCGAGGTCGCCGCGCGCATCCTGCCGGAGAAGCCCGCCGGCCGCGGCAAGGCGGATCAGGGCTCGCTCTTCTGAGCCCGGTCCTCCGCGTTCAGGTCAGCGGCACGCCCATCACATGCTCGGCGAAGGCGGCGCGGCCTTTCAGCCGCTCCAGCCAGGCGTCGCAATGCGGCAGGCTGGCGAGTTCGATGGCCGGCAGGCGGACATAGCGACCGTACATGGCGCCCACCGGAATGTCGCCCATGGTGAAGGCCGAGCCGGCCACGAAGTCGCGCGCCGCCAGATGGCCGTCCAGGATGGCCCAGACCTTGCCGACCGCCTCCGCCGCGCGGTGGATCGCCGCCATGTCGCGCTCGGCCTCCGGCGTGCGGATCAAGCCCCAGAAGACCGGCGTCATCGCCGGCAGGGCGCCGAGCGTCCAGTCCATCCAGCGGTCGGCGAGGCTGCGCTCGGCGGCGTTCTCGGGCCAGAGGCCGCCCGCGCCGTGGAGGGCGGCCAGATAGCGCACGCAGCTGTGGCTCTCCCAGACGACCGCATCGCCGTCCACCAGGGTCGGCACCAGGCCGTTGGGGTTCATGGCGCGATAGTCGGCGGTGTCGTTGCCGCCGAACGGCCCGCCGACATCGAGGCGGCGATGGGCGAGTCCGAGCTCGCCGACGGCCCACATCACCTTCTGGACATTGATGGAGTTGGGGCGTCCGTGCACGGTGATCATTGCGCTCGTTCTCCTTGCTCCGCCGCGCCGGCCTCCAGCGCCTCCCAGCGCTCGCCCCAGCGGTCGAGATAGACGATATCCGAGAGCGGGCCGCGCCCGACCGGGCCGAAATTGCCCATCGGCCAGCCGATCGGCAGGATGGCGTAGGAATGCACGCCCTCGGGCAGCCCGAGCGCGCGCTCGCTGTCCTCCTCGAAGAAGAGGTGGCGGGTGGTGAGCGTCGCGCCGAGGCCGAGCCCGCGCGCCGCCAGCAGCATGTTCTGCACCGCCGGATAGATCGAGGCCCCGGACATGCGCGTCGGCGGCTCGCTCTCCTCCAGGCAGGCGACGATCCACACCGGCGCCTCGTCGAAATGTTCGGTGAGATATTCCACCGCATCGTGCTGGCGGCGGAAGCGCTCCGCCGACATGCCGGGCGGCGGCGCGCTGTTGCGGTAGCGCGGCCCGATGATCTCGTCGAAGGCGCGCCGGTAATGCGTCTTGACGGCCCGCTTCACCGCCCGGTCCTTCACCACCAGGAAGCGCCAGCGCTGGGCGTTGCCGCCATTGGCGGCGGACGCGCCGGCCTCCAGAATCCGGCGGATGAGCGCATCCGGCACCGGGTCCGGCTTGAGCCGGCGCATGGCGCGGGTGCCGTGCAGGATGTCGAACAGGTCGGGCATGGGGTCTTGCGAGCCTCCGCTTGGGTTCGGAATGGGCTTTGCCGGCCGCGTCAGCCGCCGGGCGCGCCTTCTGCGTTGACATAGAGCGCGTAGAGCGAGCGGCTGGCGGCCATGAACAGCCGGTTGCGCTTCGCGCCGCCGAAACAGACATTGGCGCAGCGTTCCGGCAGGCGGATGCGCCCGATCTTCGCGCCGTCGGGCGCGAACACCAGCACGCCGTCCAGCTCCGCCGAGCCCATGCCCCAGCCGCACCAGAGATTGCCCTCGCAATCGACGCGCATGCCGTCGGGCGTGCCGCCCGGCCCGGCGTCGATGAAGACGCGCCGGCCGGAAAGCGCGCCGTCCGCCCCGACATCGTAAGCGAGAATCTTGCGGTGCGGCTCGCCACGCGACTCGACGATGTAGAGGATGCTCTCGTCCGGCGAGAAGCAGAGGCCGTTCGGCCCGAGAATGCCGTCGGCGACGATCTCCATGGCGCCGGTCTCGCCGTCCAGGCGATAGACCGCCTGCGGCGTCTCGCTTTCCGCCTTGTGGCCCTCGTAATTGCCGAGAATGCCGAAGGAGGGGTCGGTGAACCAGACCGAGCCGTCGGACTTGACCACGACATCGTTCGGCGAGTTCAGCCGATTGCCTTGCCAGGCGTCGGCCAGCACGGTGACGCCGCCGTCATATTCGGTGCGCGTCACGCGCCGCCCGCCATGCTCGCAGGTGACCAGCCGGCCCTGCCGGTCGCGGGTGTTGCCATTGGCGAAGTTTGTCGGCCGGCGCCAGATCGAGACGCGGCCGGTCTCCTCCTCCCATTTCAGGATGCGGTCGTTCGGGATGTCGGACCAGAGCAGATAGCGCCCGTCGCCGAACCAGACCGGCCCCTCGGCCCAGCGGCAGCCGGTCCACAGCCGCTCGACGGCGGCGCTGAAGATGCGCAGGCGCTCGAAGCGCGGGTCCAGCGTCTCGATCAGCGGGTCGGGATAGCGCGGCTCGTCGCGCCAGCCGGCCGCGGCGGAATAGGGTCTCACCCGCTCAGCCCCCCTGTTGCGGTTCGCCGAGCATAGCCGCCGGACCGGACGCCCTTCAACCGGAGCGCGGCCGCCTCACTCCGCGAGCGTCACCAGGCCGTTCAGGCGGTCGCGGGCGAGCGCCTCCGGGTCGCGCTCCGCCGGGTCTCCCAGGCCGCCGCCGCCCGGCATCTCCATCACCAGCCGGTCGCCGGCCGGCACGGTCTGGCGGCCCTTGCCGCGCAGCGCCTTGCCCGAGCCGAGCCGGATGCTGCCCGCCGCGCCGTCGCCGCCGCCGTCGCGCCCGCGCGCCGGATGGTCGATGCGGTCGAACATCGGCGAGACCGCGAAGGGCGCGCCCTCCGCATGGGCGATTTCCATGATCTGCCCGACGCCGCCGCGATGACGCCCGCGCCCGCCGGAATCGGGCCGGTATTCCTTGCGCCAGAAGATCAGCGGCGCGATCGCCTCGTTCACCTCGACCGGCGTGTTGCGCACGCCGGAGGGGAAGGCGGTGGCGTCCAGGCCGTCCTTGCCGGGCCGCGCGCCGCCGCCGCCGGCGTGGAAGATGTTGATCGCGAACGGCTCCGCCTTGCCGTAATCGCCATCGACCAGCCCGTGGCCGCCGAGCAGCACCGGGTTCCACAGCGCCGCCGCGCCCTCGGCCGGGCAGCGCTCGGGGATGATTTGCGAGAGCGCGCCCAGCACGACGTCGGGCAGGAAATGCCCCATGGCGTGGCGCGCGGAGACCGCCGCCGGCGGCGGGGCGTTCAGGATCGAGCCTTCCGGCGCGCGCACCCGCACCGCGCCCAGCGAGCCGGCATTGTTGGGCACGCCCGGCCCGACCGCGCAGCGCGCCCCGAAGCTGGCATAGGCCTGGGTGTAGGTCAGCGGCACATTGATGCCGTAGCCCGACATGCCGGAAGTGCCGGCGAAGTCGATGTCGAGCCCCTCCGGCCCGACGGTGACAGTCGCGCGGAAGACCACCGGCGCGTCATAGCCATCGACCTCGATCTCGTTGGCGTAGCGGCCGGGCGCGAGCTTCGCGATCTCCGCCAGCATCCCGGCGTGCGAGGCCTCCAGGATGTGGCGGGCGAGGTCGTCTATTTCCGCCAGGCCGAACTCGTCCATCATCGCGTTCAGCCGGGCCGAGCCGACCTCGTTGCAGCCGATCAGCGAGTGCAGGTCGCCCTCGACCTCGACCGGATTGCGCACATTGGCGGCGAGGATGGCGAGCAGCGTCTGGTCGAGCCGCCCCTCGCGGCAGAGGGCCGTCGGCGGGATGTTGATGCCCTCCTCATAGACCTGGCGCCCGTCTGCGCCGAAGCCGCGCCCGCCCACATCGACCACATGCGTCGTGCAGGCGAACAGCGCCACCGGGCGCCCGGCGCGGAAGGTCGGCGAGACCACGGTGAAATCGTTGAGATGGCCGGTGCCCATCCAGGGGTCGTTGGTGACATAGGCGTCGCCGGGGCGCATGGTCTCCGGCGGGAAGCGCGCCAGGAAATGCCCGACCGAGGCCGCCATCGCGTTGACATGACCCGGCGTGCCGGTCACCGCCTGGGCCAGCATCCGGCCGCGCAGATCGAAGCAGCCGGCGGAGATGTCGCCGGACTCGCGCGCCGCCGGCGAGAAGGCCGTGCGCACCAGCGCCTGGGCCTGCTCCTCCACCACGGCCAGCAGCCGGTCCCACTGGATTTGCAGGCCGATGCGGTCGAGAGCGCTCCGATTGCCGCTCATGCTTCTCTCCTACCGGCGGTGCCCGTCCTGCGGGTGAGCAGGATGGAGGCGTCCGCCTCGATACGCGCGTCGAAGCCGGCCGGCACCACCGTCGTCGTCTGGTCCTCGACGATCAGCGCCGGGCCGGCCAGTTCCGTTCCCGCCGCGAGCGCCTCGCGCCGCCAGGCCCGCGCGTCCGCGAACGCGCCGCCGTCGAACAGCCGCGCCGGCGCGGCCTCTGCTGCGCCCCCGCCCGCCGCCGCCTCGACGGCCGGGGCCTCGCCCGGCGCGGAGGAGACCGTGACCGTCCAGGACAGCACCTCGACATCCTGGTCCGGGATGGCGCGGTCGTAGAGCTGGCGATAGGCCGTCTCGAAGGCCCGGCGCAGCCCCTCGGCCTCGACCGGCCCGCCCTCGGGCAGCGGCGCGGCGATCTCGTGTCCCTGCCCGACATAGCGCATATAGGCCCGGCGCGCCTCGCCGAGCCGGCCCGCCGCCGGCCCGACCGTGGGGGCGACGACGGCGTGCGCTTCCGCCGCCATCTCCTCCAGCAGCGCGCCGGCCTCGGCCGCATCGAAGGCGGAGAGCCGCATATGGCGCGAGCGCGCCACCTCATAGGAGACCGGCGCGCGCAGGAAGCCGATCGCGGAGCCGACGCCGGCATTGGCCGGCACCACCACCGCGTCCAGCTCCAGCTTCTCCGCGAGCCGGGCGGCGTGCAGCGGCGCGGCCCCGCCGAAGGCGATCATGGTGCGCGCGCGCACATCCTTGCCCCACTCCACGGCGTGGACGCGCGCCGCATTGGCCATGTTCTCGTCCACCACTTCCGAGAGCGCGTAAGCGGCGAGCGGCTCTTCCATCGCCAGCGGCTCGGCCACATCGCGCCGGAGCGCGGCGCTGGCGGCGTCGGCGTCCAGGCGGCGGCCGCCGCCGGCGAAGGCGTCGGCGTCGATGCGCCCGAGCGCGAGGTCGGCGTCGGTCACCGTCGCGCGCCGGCCGCCGCGCCCGTAGCTTGCGGGTCCGGGGTCGGCCCCGGCGCTCTCCGGGCCGACGCGGAGCCGCCCGAGGCCATCGACCCCGGCGATCGAGCCGCCGCCGGCCCCGATCTCCACCATCTCGATCGCCGGGATGCGCAGCGGCAGGCCGCTGCCCTTCAGATTGCGCCAGGCGCGCGCCACCTCGAAACTGCGCGTCGCCTGCGGGCGGGCGTCGTCGATCAGGCAGAGCTTGGCGGTGGTGCCGCCCATGTCGAAGGAGAGCACCCGGTCGAGGCCGCGCTCGCGCGCGATATGCGCCGCCAGCACCGCGCCGCCCGCCGGACCGGATTCGACCAGCCGCACCGGAAAGCGGATCGCCGTCTCCAGGTCGGTCAGCCCGCCGCCGGAGGTCATCAGCATGAAGGGGCAGGTGACGCCGAGCGCGCCGAGCGCACTGTCGAGCGCCCGGAGATAGCCCGCCATGCGCGGCTGCACATAGGCGTTGGCCGACGCGGTGGAGAGCCGCTCATATTCGCGGATCTCCGGGCAGACTTCGCAAGAGAGCGTGACCGGCAGGCCGGGCAGGGCTTCCGCCAGCAGTGCGCCGACGCGGCGCTCATGCGCGGGGTTGGCGTAGCTGTGCAGGAGGCCGACGGCGATCGCCTCGACGGAGTGGCGCCTGGCGAGCGCCGCGACCTCCGCCACCGAGGCCTCGTCGAGCGGGACCAGCGCCCGGCCGCGCGCGTCCATGCGTTCGCGCACGGGCCAGCGCAGCCAGCGCGGGACCAGCGGCGGCGGGCGGTCCATCTGGATATCGTATTGCTCGAAGCGGTTTTCGTGCGCCATCTCGACCGAGTCGCGAAAGCCCTCGGTCACCACGAGCGCGGTGCGCGCGCCCTTGCGCTCGATGAGCGCATTGGTGGCGAGCGTCGTGCCGTGGATGACCAGCGCGATGTCGCCCGGCGCCGCGCCGGCCTCGCCGAGCGCCGCCCGCACGCCCTCCAGCACGCCCGCCTCCGGGGCCTCCGGCGTGGTCAGCACCTTGGCCGAAACCTGCCCGCCCGCACATTCCAGCACCACATCGGTAAAGGTCCCGCCAATATCGACGGCCAGTCTCCAGTCCATTCCCTCTTGCCCGCTCCGCGCCGCAACCCGCTTATGATACCGCATTTGCAAGGCGGCAGGCCGCCGGGAGATGGAGCGGAGGGGCGGATATGCTGGACCTGCCGGGCGGCGTTTCGATCCTCGATCTGGCGGTGGCGGGCGGGGCGGCGGTGCTGGCGGGGCTGGTCCGGGGGTTTACCGGCTTTGGCGGGGCGCTGGTGCTGGCGCCGGTGCTGAGCCTCGCGTTCGGCCCGCCGACGGCGCTGGCGGCGGTCTGCGCTTCCGGCGCGCCGGTCATCCTGCAGCAGATGCCGGCCGCGCTCCGGCATTCGGAGCGCGCCTTCGTGCTGCCGTTCGCCGCAGGCGCCTTCGCCGCCGCGCCGGCCGGGGCGTGGCTGCTGGTCTCGCTGCCGGCGGAGGTCATGAAGATCGCCATCTCCGCCGCCGTGCTCGCCATGACCGCCGCCATGGCGCGCGGCTGGCGTCCGCCGGCAGAGGCCGGGCGCCGGTTCATGGCGGCGCTCGGCGTGGGCGCGGGCCTCATCCAGGGCGCGTCCGGGGTCGGCGGGCCGCCGGCGGTGGCGGCGGCGCTCGCCCGGCGCGGCGCGCCCGAGACGCAGCGCGCCAACATCATCGGGGCGGTGAGCGCGCTCGGCCTCTGCGCCGCCGCGCCCTATCTGCTGCACGGCCTGTTCACGACCGAGGCGCTGCTGGTCGCCGCCATGCTGCTGCCGGCCTACGCCGCCGCCACCTGGGCCGGCGGGCGGCTGTTCGCCGGGCGGGGCCGGTCGCGCTTCCGTCCGGCGGCGCTCGGCGTGCTGGCGGCGGTCGGCCTGGTCACGCTCGCGCTCGCGCTGCACGATCTTGCGCGGCCCGGCGCGGGCGGGCCATGATGGCCGCGCTCGCGCAAGCGGAGGGCGCACCCGCATGACCGTCACCATCTGGCACAATCCCCGATGCAGCAAGTCGCGCGCCGCGCTGGCGCTGCTGCGCGAACGCGGCGTGGAGCCCGAGATCGTCGAATATCTGAAGACGCCGCCCGGCGCGGCCGAGATCGCCGACGCGCTCGACCGGCTCGGCATGGAGCCGCGCGCGCTGATGCGCCGCAAGGAGGCCGCCTATCGCGCCGCCGGCCTCGACGATCCCGAACTGGACCGCGACCTGCTGATCGCGGCGATGGCGGCCCAGCCTGTGCTGATCGAGCGCCCGGTGGTGTTCGCGGGGGAGCGCGCCGCGCTGGGGCGCCCGCCGGAGACGGTGCTGGAAATCCTGTAGCGGGGTCCGCCGGGTCCGCGCGCCGTCAGTTCTCGTTCATGCGCAGCGCGGCGATGAAGGCGCTTTGCGGAATCTCCACCTTGCCGAAGCTGCGCATCCGCTTCTTGCCTTCCTTCTGGCGCTCCAGCAGCTTGCGCTTGCGGGTCACGTCGCCGCCATAGCATTTGGCGGTCACATCCTTGCGCATGGCGGAGATGGTCTCGCGGGCGACGACGCGCCCGCCGATCGCCGCCTGGATGGGAATCTTGAACAGCTGGCGCGGGATCAGCCCTTTCAGCCGCTCGCAGAGCTGGCGGCCGCGGCTCTCGGCGCGCATCCGGTGGGTGATGCAGGCCAGCGCGTCCACCGGCTCGTGATTGACCAGCAGCGAGAGCTTCACCAGGTCGCCCTCGCGATAATCCTCGATGCGGTAGTCGAAGCTGGCGTAGCCCCGGCTGATCGATTTCAGCCGGTCGTAGAAGTCGAACACCACCTCGTTGAGCGGCAGCTCATAGACCGCCATGGCGCGGTTGCCGACATAGGTGAGCTCGCGCTGCACGCCGCGCCGCTCCTCGCAGAGCTTCAGCACGCCGCCCAGATACTCGTCCGGCGTGAAGATGGTGGCGGCGATCCAGGGCTCCTCGATCCGGGCGATCTGCACCGGGTCCGGCATGTCGGCCGGGTTGTGCAGCAGCTCGACCTCGCCGTCCGCGCGGTGCACGCGATAGACGACGCTGGGGGCGGTCGCGATCAGGTCGAGGCCGAATTCGCGGTCGAGCCGCTCCTGTACGATCTCCAGATGCAGGAGGCCGAGAAAACCGCAGCGGAAGCCGAAGCCGAGCGCCGGGGAGTTCTCCGGCTCGAACTCGAAGCCGGCGTCGTTCAGCCGGAGCTTGGCGAGGCTCTCGCGCAGCTGCTCGAAATCGGCCGAGTCGGTCGGGAAGAGGCCGCAAAACACCACCGGCAGGTTCGGCTGGAAGCCGGGCAGCGGCGCGGGCGCCGGGCGGCGGTCGTCGGTGATCGTGTCGCCGACCTGGCAGTCGGCCACGGTCTTGATGGCGGCGCTGACATAGCCGATCTCGCCGGGGCCGAGCGCATCGACCTTGCAGCGCTTCGGCGTGAACACGCCCACCTCGTCGATATCGTAGGCCGCGCCGGTGGCCATCAGGCGCATCTTGACGCCCCGGCGGAGCGCGCCCTCGCGCACCCGCACCAGCGCGATCACGCCCAGATAGCGGTCGTACCAGCTGTCGACGACCATGGCGCGGAGCCGCCCGTCGCCGGTCTCGGCCTCGGCCGGGGGCGGCAGGCGGGCCACCAGCGCCTCCAGGATGTCGGAAATGCCCCGGCCGGTCTTGGCCGAGCAGGGGACGGCGTCTTCGGCGTCGATGCCGATCACATCCTCGATCTGGCCGCGCACGCGCTCGGGGTCGGCGGCGGGCAGATCGACCTTGTTGAGCGCGAGCACGATCTCATGGTCGTTATCGACCGCCTGATAGACATTGGCGAGCGTCTGCGCCTCGACGCCCTGGGTGGCGTCCACGACCAGCAGCGAGCCTTCGCAGGCGGCGAGCGAGCGGTTCACCTCATAGGCGAAATCGACATGGCCGGGTGTGTCGATCAGGTTGAGCGCATAGCGCTCGCCGTCGGCGGCGGTGTAGTCGAGGCGGACGGTCTGCGCCTTGATGGTGATGCCGCGCTCGCGCTCCAGGTCCATATTGTCCAGCACCTGGTCGCGCATCTCCCGGTCGGAGAGGCCGCCGCAGGTCTGGATCAGCCGGTCCGCCAGGGTCGATTTGCCATGGTCGATATGGGCGATGATGGCGAAATTGCGAATCCGGGCGGGGTCGGTCATGGCGGCGCGGTATAGCAACCGCCCCGCCCCGCAACAAGCGCCCGGAGCGCCCTGGCCTCATGCTCCAGCACGGCGCGGACCTGCCGGCGCTCGACGCCGGGGAACCAGGCGACGAATTCCTCGACCGTCGCGCCGCTGGCGAGGTTCTCATAGAGCGCGGCGAGGGGAACCCGCGTGCCCGCGAACACCCACGCGCCGCCCACCTTGCCGGGCCTGCGCTCCACCGCCGGGCAGCCTGTCCAGTTCGTCATGCTCCCGACCTCCTCCCGGCGCCCGGCGTTCACAGCTCGATATCGGCGTCGGGCCGGCCGGCTTCGAGGGCGTTCATCCAGGCGAGGCAGAGGTCGCGGGAGCGGTAGCGGCCCCAGGCCTTGCGCTCCTGGCGCTCGACGATGGGGAAGGTGGAATAGATGTAGCGGATGTCGTCGCGGTCGGTGACGCCGTAGAGGTGGAAATGCGCCGCGTCCAGCTTCGCGCGGAGGCGGAGCCGGCGCTCCTCGTCCCAGCGGAAGGGGGGCAGCGCTTCGCCCGCCTCGTCCACATGGCCCATGTCGCGAGCGAAGGGCGCCATGTCATGGGCGGTGTAGGTCAACTCCAGCACCGCCTCCCGCACAACCTCCGCCGCCGTCTTCGCCCCGAATTGCGTCGTCTCATACAGGTCCGGCGGCGCGACGGGCAGCTGTTCGAGGATGAACCAGTTGAGATGCTGGCCCTGAATCTTCTGCCGGGCGACGAAATCGAACGGGATGGAATTGAGATTGGCGAGCAGCAAGCTCGCGCTACCCGCTGCAAGGTCTTCCGACGCCAGGATGGGCAGCGTATTCCCCAAACCGGCGGCCGGCGCGAAAGCGGCGATCATCGAACGGCTGTTGGTCGGAGCGGTGACGTCCTTGAAGCTCAGAAGCCACGACGCCTCGGGAAAATCGGTCCGACTGCGCAAGACCCAGAATTGCGGCTCCGGCAGCCAGTCCGGATCGCGCTGCTGCGCGGGACTTGCCGCTTCGGGTTGCGCCGGGCGATGGAGATTTTGCGGGTTGACCTGGACGCTTGCGGCGCGGTGGTCGAAGGCCTGCACCATCATGCCTTGGTAGAGCGGGACCCACTCGCCGGCGGGGCTGTGCCAGCGATTGCCGCCGACGGGCCAGGCCCGCTCCCGCTCTTCCAGTTCCGCACGCGTGCGAAACAGGCCGGAATCGTTCGTCATGTGGAACATGGTTGTGTAGCTCACCGGCCAGGCCTTACGTTGCTCGCCGGTGGAACGATCAACCAGCACCGGCAGGCGGGCGTAGATGGCGGTGGTGAGTTCCGCATCGCGGCGGGAGCGGAAGATCGACGCGGTGCCGGTGTTCGGATTGACGCGGGCGAAATCTGCGGCGGTGAGCGGGAAGCGGCGATCCGGTTCCTCTAGCTCGGCTACATTGTGCAGGAAGAAGGCGCATTGCGCTTCGCTAGCAATTGGCGACGGGCTGGCGACGAAAACGCAGAATTTGGTGGAGGGGTGAACGTCGCGGAAAAAGCTCTTCTTGTTCTCAAAATCGTAAAGCGTCTTCAGCCGGCCTTCGGTCGCCACACCCCGGAAGAAGCGCGCCGCCGTCTTGCCGGAGGCGATGCCGGAGGGAACCACCAGCCCCACCATGCCGTCGGGCTTCGCCAGCGCCATGGCGCGCTCCACGAACAGCGAATAGAGGTTGATGTCGCCGCCGGAGAGCAAGGGATAGTCGCCGGTCTTGCGCGCCGTGCGCACGGCGTTCTCCACGCGCTCGCGCGCCGCGTCATATTCCTCCGCCAGCGGGTCTCCGGCCGCGCGCATGGCGTCGATCATGCGCCGGCGGTCGGCGGCGCGCGGGGCGCGCGCGATCGCTGGCCGCCGCGCAGCGAACCACTCCACCCGCTGGAGTTTCATCCGACGGTCCCAGGGCGGGTTGCCGATCACGGCGTCGAAGCCGCCCCGGCGTTCCGCGCTCTCCAGCCCGGTCCACACACCGGGGAAAGCCGCCTGCCAGTTGAAGAAGCGCTCCTCGCGGACCAGCGTCCGCGCCTCCGCCAGCAGTTCCGCGAAACGCCACGCCTCCGGCCGGCCATTGGAGGAGTCCATCCGTCCGAGCGCGACCGCGAGCGGGTCGCCGAACAGGCCATCGAAGAAGGCCTGGAGCGCAGCCCTGTCGTTCTTGCTGCGAATGTTCAGCCAGTCGAAGGCGTGGATCAGCGAGAGGAAGCTGTCGAGCGGCGCGGTCTTCTCCTCCACCTCGGCGAAGGCGCTGGCGGACCGGCGCACTTCCGCAATCTCCGCATCGGTCAGCGCCTCCACCGCGCGCATGGCCTCCGTTGCGCCGATCGCGGTCTGGATCGGCCCGTGCAGCAGCAGCGGCGCGTCATAGTCCGCCGCGCGGTCCATGCCCGTCCTGGCCCAGGCGCCGAACAGGCTGTCGCCGCAGCGCAGATGGTGGTCGAGGAAAGAGAGCGGCGCGCCGACGGTGAAGGTGTGCAGCCAGAGCGAGACCTTGGCGAGCTCGATGGCCATCGGGTTCTTGTCCACGCCGTAGATGCAGCGCTTCAGCACCATGCGGCGCACGATATGGCGGTCGTCGAGCCGGGCCGCATCGACGGACCATCCCTCCGCCTCGGCATTGGCGAGGATGGTGCGGCGGATGTCCTCGATGCGCCCGGCGAGCGGCGAGTTGTAGCCTTCGGCGGCGGCCTCGGCTTCCGCTATCGCCTCGATGATGCGGTCGGCCAGCCAGTCCACCAGATTGACGAGGAAATGCCCGGAGCCGGTGGCCGGATCGCAGATCTTCAACTCCAGGATGCGCTCCGCCGGGTCGAGACGCGCGAGTTCCGCCGGGCCGGCCCGGCGCCCGGCCGCCTCGCGGAAAGCCGCCCGGCGCGCCTCGATCAGCGGGCCGACCGTCTCCTCGATAACGAGGCCCACAAGGTCGTCCGGCGTGTAGTAGCTGCCCCAGTCCTTGCGCACGAAGGGGTTGAGGCGTAAGCGGATTTCGCCCTCCTCGCGCGCCAGGTCGCGCTCCACCAGCCGCTCATAGATCGAGCCCAGCTGCTGCACGCCGAGTTCGCGATAGTTGATGTAGCGCCGCCCGTGCGGCCCCGGCCGGAAGGACAGCGCGTCGATGATGTCGGCCATGAGCGCGTCGGGAAGCCGAATCTGCGTCAGCAGCGGCGCGCGCCCGGCGTCGAACAGGCCGCCGTTATAGGCCGGCAGGCCGATATAGGCGTCGCCCCGGTCGATGGCGCGGCAGAGGTCGTCGATGGCGAACCAGTATGTGCTAGCGCCGGTGAACAGGTCGCCCGCGTCCTTGCGCCGGCCGACATCCTCGCGCACGCGCTCGCGCAGCGCATAATGCTCGTAGCCCCGCTCGCGCACCGGCAGCAGGCCGCGATCCTCCGCATAGAGCGCGAACATCAGCCGGTAGAGCAGCACCAGCGCCGCCTCGCGCACCTCCTCCAGCGGCGCATCCGGCGCGGCGTCGGCAATGGCGCGGGCGAGCGCCGGGAAGGCCCGCTCGAACACCAGGCCGGAGAGGTCCTTCGCGACCTCCGCTTCGTAGAGCCGGCCTTCCTCCACGGCGCGCAGATGGAAGCTCAGCGGGTCGGTCGCGCCGGGCTGGAACGCCTCGGGCCGGAAGACGGTTGCGAAGACCCGGAGCCAGTGGCGGCGCGCCTCCTCGTCGAGCGCGAACAGGCCCTCGTTCCGGCCCGGCAGGTCGAGCAGGGCGGCCAGATCGACCTCGAAGAACTGCTCGGCGACCGAACGCGCGCCCCACCAGTAGAGCCGCCAGACCGCGCCGTCCGTGAGGATGCCCCAGCGCAGCCGGCCTTCCGTCATCACATCGGCGCGGCCGAGATAGCGCAGCATCTGCGTGGCGGGCGCGGCCTCCGGCCCGTCCCCGGGCGAGCGGCGGTCCAGCGGACGGCCCCAGCGCTTGCACTCCACGATGGCGAGGCCCAGCCGGTAGCGGTCTTCCTCCGGCAGGCGGTTGGCGCGCTCCTTGGCGTCGTCGCCGGCGAACAGCAGCCCGTCGGGCACATGCGTGCGCCCGCGCGTCGAAAGCCGCTGCTGCCAGAGGCTCGCCGTCCAGCCGAGCCGCTCCAGCACCGGGCGGATCAGGTCGGTCTCGGTTTGCGCCTCGTTGGGCGCGCGGTCCGCCGGGAAGCCGTCGAAGAGCGCGCGGAGGTCCGCCGCCAGGCTGTCGAGCGCGCCGCCGTCGAACGCCCGCCAGTCTTCCGTCTCCGCGATCGAGCCGCAAAGGAAGCCGTCGGCGAACAATTGGCCCTGGAAGGGATTTTCGAGCGTCACGCGGTTCCCTTTCGCTGACGCTGCGGAGTAGCGGACGGCCCCGGCGTCGGCAAGGGCGGGGCGGTCAGGAGGCGGCGGAGGATTTTGCCGACGGGGGATTTGGGGATTTCCTCCACGAAGACATAGCGGTGAGGGCGTTTGAAGTCGGCGAGCGCGCCGGCGCGGCAGTGTGCGTCCAGCGCTTCGGCGGTCAGCGGTTCGCGCGCGACGACGAAAGCGGCGACGATCTGCCCCCAGCGCTCGTCCGCCAGGCCCGCGACCGCGACCTCCGCCACCGCCGGATGCAGCGAGAGCGCGCTCTCGACCTCTACCGGTGAGACATTCTCGCCGCCGGTCACGATCATGTCATCGACCCGCCCGGTGACGAACAGGTCGCCATCCGCGTCGAACCGGCCGGTGTCGCCGGTGCGATACCAGCCGTCGCGGAGCGCGCGGGCGTCGGCGTCCGGGCGGCGCCAATAGCCCTCGAACGCCTCGTCGCCGGCCATGAGGGCCAGGATTTCGCCTTCCTCGCCCGGCGCCGCGTCGCGCGCGCCGTCGAGGCTCTCCACCCGGATGCGCTGGTTCAGCCCCGCCCGCCCGGCCGAGCCGGGCTTGGCCGGCGCGTCCGGGCAGACGGTGAAGGTGTAGATCTCCGACGAACCGTAATGGTTGACGAAGAGCTCCGGCCGGAACGCCTCGTCCAGCCGGCGGAGCAGCCCGTCGGTCATCGACGCGCCGGCGAAGCCGAGCTTGCGCACCCGGCGCACACGCTCCGGCGCGAAGCCGGGATGGGCCAGCAGGTCGTGATAGAGCGTCGGGGCCAGATAGAGCGCGGTCACGCCCTCGCGCTCGATCAGCTCCAGCGCCCGCCCGGCGTCGAAGCGCGGCTGGCAGACGAACGCGCCATCCACCAGCGCCGAGGCCAGCAGCGAGCGCACGCCCATGGTGTGGTAGAGCGGCATGACGCCGAGCGCGACCTCGCCCGGCGCATAGCGGTTCTGCGCCACATGCGCGATCGCCGCCGCGCGCTCCGCCCGATGCCGGCGCGGCACGCCCTTCGGCCGGCCGGTGGTGCCGGAGGTGTAGAGCATCACCGACCAGTCCTCGGCCGAGGCGGCCGGCGCGGCCGGCGGGCCCTCCAGCAGCGCGTCGAAGGCGGGACCGGTTTCGATGCGCCGGATCGCCTGCGCGGCGGGCGCGGCCGCCACGGCCTCTGCCGCCTCCGGGCCGAACACCAGCAGGTCCGCCTCCGCGTCGCGCAGGCAATAGTCGATCTCCTCGCCCTTCAACCGCCAGTTGAGCGGGACGATGAGCCGGCCCGAGAGCTGGCAGGCCCAGTGCAGCGTCGCGGCCTCCAGCGTGTTCTGCAGCAGGGTCGCGACGCGGCGCCCCTCCAGCGCGCCGGCGAGGCGGAGCGCGCGCTCGGCCCAGGCGCCGTAGTCGAGCCGCTCCCGGCCCGCCACGACCGCCAGGCGCTCCGGCGAACGCTCGGCCGCCTGGATCAGCGCCGCGCCGACATCAAGCATCGGCGGCTTCCAGCGCGGCGGCGACGATGGGCGCATAGCCGGTGCAGCGGCAGAGATGGCCGCTCAGCAGCTCGCGAACCTGGCGCTCGGTCGGGCGCGGCGTCTCGCGGAGAAAGGCCGTCAGGCTGATGAGGATGCCGGGCGTGCAAAAGCCGCATTGCAGCGCGAAATGGCGCCGGAAGGCCGCCTGCAGCGGCCCGTCCTCCAGCCCCTCGACGGTGACGATCTCCGCCCCCTCGCACTGCACGGCGAGCGCCAGGCAGGAGCGCGCCGGATGCCCGTCGATCAGCACCGTGCAGGCCCCGCACACACCGTGCTCGCAGCCGACATGCGCGCCGGTCAGGCCGAGCGTGTGGCGGAGGAAATCCGAGAGCAGGAGGCGCGGCTCGGCGGCGGCCTCCGCCGCCTCGCCATTGACGGTCAGGCGCGGCATGCGAGCGCCTCCCGCACCGTGGCCCGCCCGACGCGCTCCACCAGCCGGCGGCGATAGCCGGCGTCGGCGTGCAGATCGTCGCGGGCCTCGATGGCGTCGGCGTCGAAGTCCAGCCCGTCCAGCAGCAGCGGCGTGTCGGCGACGCCGCCGACCGCGAGGCGCACGCCGTCCCCGTCCGCCACGGCCGCGAAGGCGGCGAGCGCGAAATCGCCCTGGCGGAGCGCCACCTCGCGAAAGGCGTAGCCGGCGCGCGGGTCCGGCGGTGGCAGTTCGACGGCGGTCACGAGTTCGTCCTCCGTGCGCGCCGTCGCCAGCGGCCCCTCGAAGAACGCGCCGGCCGCCACCCGCCGCTCGCCCCGGAGCGAGGCCAGATGCACCCCGCCGCCGAGCGCGACCAGGCAGAGCGGCAGTTCCGCCGCCGGGTCGCCATGCGCCACCGAGCCGCAAAAGGTGCCCCGGCTGCGGGTCTGGTAATGGCCGACATGGGGCAGGGCAAGATCGATCAGCGGATGCAGGCCGGCAAGCTTCGCCTGGCGCACGGCCGCGCCCACGCGCCGGCCGCGCTCCTGCAACTCCGGCAGGCGCACGATATCCACCAGCAGGTCGGGGCGCGCGAGGCGCATGTTCATCATCGCCAGCAGCGACTGGCCGCCGGCGAGCGCCACCGCGCCTTCCGACGCCAGCGCCGCCAGCGCTTCGTCCAGGCTCTCCGGGCGGAGATAGGCGAAGGGCGCGGGCTTCACGGCAGCAGCGCCGCCACCCGCGCCGGCGTCAGCGGCAGTTCCACATCCTCCACGCCGAGCGCGTCCGCCACCGCATTGGCGATGCAGGCCGGGCCGCTCATGGCGTTGCCCTCGCCGATGCCCTTGGCGCCGAGCGGCGTGACGGGGGAGGGCGTCTCCATGTGCAGGATTTCCGGGTCCGGCGTCTCGCAGGCGGTCGGCGGGGGATAGTCCGCGAAGCTGCCGGCGAGCGGCTGGCCGGTCTCGTCATGGATGAAGGCCTCGAACAGCGCCGCGCCGACGGCGTTGGAGAGGCCGCCGCGGATCTGCCCGTCCGCCATCGGGCGGTGCAGCAGCCGGCCGGCGTCATGCGCGCTGACATAGCGGTCGATGCGGGTCTGGCCGGTGTCGGCGTCGATCTCCACGCCGCAGACATCGAACAGGAAACCGTAGGCGGCCGAGCCGTTGATGCGATCCTCGGCGTCCGGGGGGCCGAGCTCCGGCGGGGTCCAGAACTCGGTCGCGCGCAGGGCCGCCTCGACACCCTGTGGCAGCGAGGCCGGCGACCAGTGGGCGAGGCCCGCCAGCCGCGCGAAGGGAAGCGAGCGCTCCGGCCCCGCGCCGACCCGGCCCTCGGCGAAGACCACCTCCTCCGGCGCAAGCTCCAGCCGGGCGGCGGCGAGGCGCGCCAGCCGGTCGCGCAGAGTGAGCGCCGCCCGCCAGGCTGCGCCAGCCACCGCCGGGGCGAAGCGGCAGGAATAGTTGCCGGCGGCGATCGACCAGGCGTCGCGGGCGCTGTCGAACTCGCTCACCACCCGGATATCTCCGGGCGCGAGGCCGAACGCCTCCGCGACCGTCTCGGCCAGCACGGTGCGGTGGCCCTGTCCCTGCGGCGTCGAGTCGGCCGTCACGCTGACGCCGCCATGCGGGTCGATAGCGACCGTGGCGGCGGCGAGCGCGCCGTTCTTGAGACCGCCGGCGAGGCGCTCCTCATGCTCCAGCACCGTGGTGATGTAGCCCATATTGGAGACGGTCGGCTCCACCACCGCCGCGAGGCCCACGCCATAGAGGCGGCCTTGCGAGCGCGCTTCCGCCCGCCGCCGGCGGAGCGCCTCCAGCGCCGGGCGGGCGAGCTCGACCACGGCGCCATAGTCGCCCGAATCGTAGAGCGCGCCCGAGGCGGTCCGGTAGGGCGTCTTCGCCACCAGATTGCGCCGGATGACCGCCAGCCGGTCGAGGCCCAGCCGGTCGGCGATGCGGTGCATCAGCCGCTCCAGGGCGAAATAGACCTGCGGGCCGCCGAAGCCGCGATTGAGGCCGCTCGGCGCCGTGTTGGTGACGGCGATGCGGTTCTCGACCTCCAGGTTCGGGATGTCGTAAGCGCCGGTGAGCGCGCCATGCATCCGGTAGAGCGTCGCTGGCTCGGGCGCTTTCAGATACGCACCGCAATCCTCCAGCTGCGACCAGCGAAGCGCCGTCACCCGCCCGTCGGCCATCAGGGCGGCCTCGAGGCGCGTCTCCCGTCCGGTCGCGGAGCCGGCCGCGGTCAGGTGCTCCAGGCGGTCCTCGATCCACTTCACCGGCCGCCCGGACAGGCGGGCCACCGCCGCCATCAGCACGATATAGGGCGCAAGGCCCTGCTTGACGCCGAAGCTGCCGCCGGAATCGGGCGGCGTGCGCAGCCGGAGCCGGTTGGCCGGAACCCCGAGCGCCGCCGCCATGACCGGATGCAGCGCGAACGGCCCCTGGAAGGGCGCGGTGACATCCCAGGCTTCATCGTCCGGGTCCCATGCGGCGATCAGGCCGAAACATTCGATGGGCGTGACGGCGTTGCGCGGATAGCGGATGTCGATGGCGATGCGCCGGTCTGCGGCGGCGAAGGCGCTCTCCGGATCGCCGTAGGCGAACCGCCGGCGGCTCACCAGATTGCCGCCCATCGCCTCATGCAGCAGCGGCGCGTCTTCGGCGAGCGCCGCCCGGGGCGAGACGACCGCCGGCAGCGGCTCATACTCGACCGTCACCCGTTCGAGCGCGTCTTCGGCGAGATAGCGGTCCTCGGCCAGCACAACGGCGACCGGCTCGCCGACATAGCGCGCCTTGTCGGTCGCAATCGGAAAGTGGCGCATCGGCGTGCGCAGGGCGGCGATGAAGGGGCGCAGCCCGGCCGCGATTTCCGCGCCGGCGAACAATCGCACATCGGGCGGCGCGGCGATGCGGCCGAGGCGCGCATGGGCGTGCGGCGAGCGCAGGATGGCGGCGTGGAGCGTGCGCGGCGGCGTTGGCAGGTCGTCGATGAACCGCCCCCTGCCGGCGAGCAGGGCCCGATCCTCGATCCGCGCGCCGCCCGCCACCGCGCGCCTTCAGCCCGCGCGTCCGGGAAGGCCCGGCTCGGGTTCGGTCTCCTCGATCATGTAGTCCATGAGGCTCGGAATGCCGGGCGTCCAGGCGCGATCCTCGGCGCCGCGCCAGATGAAGCCCTTGTCGATCAGGAAGTCGCGCATTCCGGTCACCCGGTCGGTCTCGCGGGCAAGCACGGCGTCGAGCGCTGGGCGGCTCAGCTCGCCGCCGGCCTCGCGGAAGGCCAGCGCCACGGCGCGCGCGACCGGCAGGCTAGCCTCGCGGTCGAACTCGTCATAGCGGTCGGTGTAGTAAAGCCGGCGCGGCGTTTCGGCGGCCTTCCGGGCGAGCGTGACATGCTCCGGCAGCAGGCCGCCGATATCCGTGCCTTCGACCGCCCGCCAGGCGGCTTCGCCATAGAGCTGGAGGAAATAGGGGTAGCGGTCTGCGGCTGCGGCCAGTTCGGCGGCGGCGTCGGCGTCGGCGTCCAGGCCGGCGTCGAGGAAGGGGCGCGCCACCACCGCTTCGGCCGCCTCGGCCGAGAGCAGGCCGACGGGCAGCTTGCGCCCCCGGCTCCAGAAAGAGACATGCGCCGCGCCCAGCATCCGCGTCAGCCCTGGCGTCCCGGCCATCGCGACCGCCACCGGACGGTGCTCGCCTGCGATCTGCAAGGCGCGGAGCAATCGTCCGACCGCCTCCGGTCGCGCTTCATGCGCCTCGTCGAGCGTCAGCAGCAGCGGCGTGTCGCTGCCCGCCAACCAGTCCTCGAGCGCCGGCATGGGGTCGCGTCCGGCGGTCCCGATCTCGATCGACAGCAGGCCGAGCAGGTTGGCCTTGAGCTCTACCCTGACGTTCTCCAGTTGCCGCTGCCAGCGCGCGGCCGCGCGGCGAAAGCTGCGAGCCAGGCTGTCGGACGTGTCGAGATCGTTCGGTCCCATGCGGACCAGAAGGATAGGCGGACCGCTTCGGTTCTCCTCCGCCTGCCGTGCGAGCCAGTGCAGCAGCACGGTCTTGCCATTGCCGCGCGGGCCGTAGAGGAAGGCCGCCTGCGCGCCCGGCTCGCCGTTCTGCAATGCGCGCAGCATGTCCAGGAGCGGCCCCTCGACGTCGGGCCGGGCGCCCATATGGGCAGGGTCGAGGCCGAAGCCCGGCCTGAAGGGGTTTTCGGCGACAGGCATGGGCGTCGTTCTATCCTCCGGGCGCGGGCCGGTAAAGCGAAGGCTTCCGCCGATGACGGCGCGGTCCGATTCGGCTATCGTCGCGCGACAGGCAGGAACGGGAGGGCCATTCGATGCCAGACAGCAACACCGGAATGCAGACGCTCGCGCACGCCACCGCCGAGTCCGCCCCGCTGGTCGCCGGACGGCGCGATTTCTTCAAATATCGCGATCTGGGCGTCACCGCCGCCAGCCTCGGCAAGATGCGCGCCCAGACCATGACCGCGATCCGGGGCATGACCGAGCCGACCGGCTGGCACTATCACGAATGCGAGGGCCAGTTCGTCTATACCCTCAAGGGCTGGGTCGATCTGGAGTTCGAGACCGGCGAGAAGCTGCGCATCAATGCGGGCGAGTCGCTGTTCATCCCCGGCGGGCTGCGCCACAACGAGACCGCCACTTCCGAGGACCTCGAAATCCTCGAACTCTCGATCCCGGCGGAGATGGGCACCGTCCCCTGCGACCCGCCGGCCTGAATGTCGGCTTGATCTAGCGAGCGGCGATCGGGCGCTCCCGGCGGAGCGCCCGGCCCGGCCGGGCGCCGGTCGCCGCGCCGTCGCGCCAGACCGTCTCGCCCGCCACCAGCACATGGCGGATGCCGTCCGCCGGGGCGAGCGGGTTCTCGAAGGTCGCGCGGTCGATCACCGTCTCGGGATCGAACAGGCAGAGGTCGGCCACCGCGCCCGGCTCGATGACGCCGCGCTCGTCCAGCCCGAAGCGCTCGGCCGAGAGGCCGGTCATGCGCCGCACCGCCTCCTCCAGCGGCATCAGCCCGAGCTCGCGGCTGTAATGGCCGAGCACGCGCGGGAAGGTGCCCCAGAGCCGGGGGTGGGGGTGCGAGTCGTGCGGGATGCCGTCCGAGCCGATCATGGCGCGCGGCGAGCGCAGCACGCGCTGCACGTCGTCTTCCGACATGGCGAAATAGATCGCGCCCGCCGGCAGCAGCCGCTCGGCCATTTCCAACTCCGACACGCCATGCTCGGCGGCGAGCGCGGCAAGCTCGCGGCCCGCCGCCTCCGGCAGCGCGTCGGACCAGGTGACGACGATGCGCTCGGCGTCGCCGATGCGGTCCGGCATCAGCACGGTCGAGCCGGCGGCGTAGGGATAGACGTCGAGCGCGACCTGCTGGCGCCGGGCGGCGGCGTCGATCATCGGCAGCGAGCGCGCCGTCTTGCCGTGATTGGGCGCGCCCATCGCCTTGTGATGCGACAGCACTACCGCGAGGCCGGCGCGCCGGCCGATGGTCAGCGCCTCCTCGACCGACTCCTCCAGAAAGGCGCCCTCGTCGCGCAGATGGGTGGCGTAGAGGCCGCCCCAGGGAGCCGCCGCCTCGGCCAGCGCCACCACCTCCTCCGTGCTGGCGGCCCGGGCCGGCGGATAGTAGAGGCCGGTCGAGAAGCCGACCGCGCCCGCCTGCATCGCCTCTTCGACATGCACGCGCATCCGCGCGATCTCGTCCGCTTCCGCCGGCCGGTCGAGCGACGCCATATGCTGCACGCGCAGCGTCTGGTGGCCGACCAGGAAGACGCCGTTGACCACCGGCGGGCGCGCGTCCAGCGCCTCCAGATAGGCGGCGAAGGTGGGGAATCGGTAGTCCCGCTCGCCGCCCAGCAGGTCCATCGGCGGCGGCGGCCGGCCCTCCGGCGTGAACGGCGCGAGCGAGATGCCGCAATTGCCGGCGACCACGGTGGTGACCCCCTGGCTCGCCTTGGCGGCCATGTCGCCGTCGAGCAAAGCGCGGTCGTCATGGGTGTGGACGTCTATGAAGCCCGGCGCGACGACGAGGCCGGCGGCGTCGATTTCGGCTTCGGCGACCGCCTCGCCGAGCGCGCCGACGGCCGCGATGCGCCCGCCATCCACCGCGACATCGCCCGCATAAGCCGGCGCGCCGGTTCCGTCGATGATCCGCCCGCCGCGAACGATCAGATCGTGGCGCATTGCGTGTCTCCCGCCCTTGTCTGCTGGCGCGTTGTCTAGCATGGGCGTAAGCTTCCCGGAAAACGGGGGGATATGCTGTCCATGGCATCCATGGCCGAACGCGCGGTCGGCGAGGTCGTCATTCGCCGGGTGGAGGAGAATGCCGGCCCCTCTTTCCTGCCGGGCCAGCTCTACCCGGACTGGACGCCGGCGCATCTGGAGAAGCATCGCGACTGGATGGTACCGCGCGCCTTCCACGAGCCGAGCGGGCGGCTGTCGATGAGCCTGCACAGCTGGCTGCTGCGCACGCCGCGCCACACCATCCTGATCGACAGCTGCGTCGGCAATTGCAAGACGCGCTCGCGCAAGATGTGGAACGGGCTGGACACGCCCTGGCTCGACCGGCTGAAGGCGGCCGGGGCGACGCCGGAAGAGGTCGATTATGTGCTCTGCACCCATCTGCACACCGACCATGTGGGCTGGAACACGCGGCTGGAGGACGGGCGCTGGGTCCCGACCTTCCCGAACGCGAAATATCTGATCGGCAAGCTCGACTACCGGTACTGGACGCAGCGCGCGGAACTTTCCGGGGGCGAGGACCCGCTGGACGGCGCCTTCGCCGACAGCGTGCTGCCGGTGGTGGAGGCCGGGCAGGCGGTGATGGTGGAGGACGGCTACCGGATCGACGAGTCGATGCTGATCGAGGCGGCCCCCGGCCACACGCCCGGCCATGTGACCATGCAGCTGCTCTCCGCCGGCGAGGAGGCGCTGTTCGTCGGCGACATCGTGCACCACCCGATCCAGGTGTTCGAGCCGCACTGGAACTCCGCCTTCTGCGAATGGCCGGAGCACGCTGCGGTCACCCGCCGGCGCGTGCTGGAGCGGGTGGCCGACCGCCCGGCGCTGCTGATGCCGGCGCATTTCCCGGCGCCCTCCTGCGGACATGTGCTGAGCGCCGGCGACGGCTTCCGCTTCCGCTTCGCCGACTGAGCCCGCGCGCCGCCCGCGCCATGCCGCCCACCGCCGCCGCCTCCGGCCACCATCCCTGGTATCCCTGGGTCGTCTGTATCGCCTCGCTGACGATGGTGTTCTTCGGCCAGGGCGCGATGTTCGTGCTGAATGTCGAGCTGAAGCCGATCGCCGAGAGCATGGGCTGGCCGCGCGAACTGCCCTCGCTCGGCTATTCGGCGGCCTTCTTCGCGGCCGGCGTCGGCGCGCTCTATTTCGGCCCGCTCTCGGAGCGCCTCGGCATGGGCAATGTCGCGCTGCTGGGCGCGCTCTCGATCGGAACCGGGACCTTTCTGGTCGGCTATGTGGAGACGCCGGGCCAGCTGCTGCTGCTGTTCGGCCTGCTGATCGGCCTGTTCGGCAACGCCTGCCTGTTCGCGCCGCTGGTGGCGCATGTGACGCGCTGGTTCGACCGCAACCGGGGCCTGGCGCTCGGCATCGCCACCTCGGGGCAGAGCCTCGGCGGCGCCATCTGGCCGTCGATCATCACCTGGCTCGACAGCGCGGTCGGCTGGCGCGACACCTTCCACATATACGGCCTGCTGTGCTTCGCGATCATGGCGCCGATGACCTTTCTGCTCCGCCGCCCGGTCCCGAAGGCGGCCGTCGGCGGCTCGGGCGGGCCGGCGGCGGACGGGCGCGCCTTCGGCCTGCCGGGGGGCGTGGCGACGGCGGTGCTCTGCGCGGCGATCGTCGGCTGCTGCATCCCGATGTCGATCCCGCTGGTGCATCTCAAGGCCTATGGCACCGATCTCGGCTTCGCGCCGCAGGCGGCGGCGGCGGCGCTCTCGCTCGCCTTGTTCGCCAGCCTCGGCTCGCGCGTCTTCGGCGGCATGCTGGCCGACCGCATCGGCGGGCTGAAGACGCTGCTGATCGGCTCCACCATCCAGTGCGCCATGCTGGCGGCGATCTCGCAGGTGCGCGAGCTCTGGTCGCTCTACGCCGTCTGCGTCATTTACGGGTTCGGCTATGGCGGCATCATCGCCATGTATGCCTATATCGTGCGGGAATATTTTCCGATCCGCGGCGCCACGCGGCGCATCGCCTGGGTCTATCTGTTCGGCACGTTCGGCATGGCGGCCGGCGGCTGGTTCGGCGGCCGGATGTTCGACGCGACCGGCAGCTATGAGGCGGCGTTTCTCGCCGGGGCGGCCATCAACGCTGCGCAGGTCGCCCTCGTCGTGACGCTGCTGCTGCGCGCCCGTTCGGCGGCGAGACCGGCGGTCGGCTGAGCGGCGGCCAAAGCGCCCCCGCGCTTGTTGTTCGCCCTTTCGGAACATGCTAACGGCGTGACTGCAATCCGGGGCGCAAGCGCACGAGCGCGGACGTGAGTGAGGAGGAAACGGAATGGCGACAGTCACCATCAATGGTGAAGCCCGGACCCTCGACGGTCCGGACGACACCTCCCTGTTGTGGGCGCTGCGCGACATGGCGCGTCTCACGGGGACCAAATACGGTTGCGGAGCGGGGCTTTGCGGGGCCTGCACGGTGCATGTGGACGGCAAGGCCGAGAAGTCCTGCATGATGACCGTGGGCGATGTGGTGGGCAAATCGGTCACCACCATCGAGGGCCTCTCGCCGGACGGCGGCCACCCGGTCCAGGTGGCCTGGCGCGAGATGCATGTGCCGCAATGCGGCTTCTGCCAGTCCGGGCAGATCATGCAGGCCGCCAGCCTGCTGGCCGAGAACCCGAAGCCCACCGACCGGGAGATCCTGGACGGAATGGCCGACAATATCTGCCGTTGCGGCTGCTATGAGCGCATCGTCGCGGCGGTGCGGCTCGCTTCCACGGGAGTCTAGGCCATGCTGCACATGATGGAACGCGCAATCGGACGGGGCTCCGCCGCAGAGCCGGCGAAGCTCGCCTTCGCCAATGTCTCGCGGCGGCGCTTCATGCAGGGCGCGGCGGCCGGTTTCGCCGTCGCCGCCTTCGCCACCACGGCGGAGGGCTTCGCGCGCTACAAGACCGGCGGCGACGCCATGCCGAACGGCCTGCGCTACGATCCGCATATCTTCGTGTCGATCGATTCCGAGGGCATGGTGACCATCGTCGCCCATCGCTCGGAGATGGGCACCGGGTCGCGCACCTCGCTGCCGATGGTGCTCGCCGACGAGATGGGCGCCGACTGGCAGATGGTCGAGATCGTCCAGGCCGAGGGCGACGAGGAGAAATACGGCAACCAGGACACGGACGGGTCGCGCTCGCTGCGCCACCACATCCAGTCCATGCGCCAGATGGGCGCCTCGGTGCGCCATATGCTCGCCAACGCCGCCGCCGGGATGTGGGGCGTGCCCGCCTCGGAGGTGACGGTCGGCGTGCATGAGGTGACCGCAAGCGGCGGCCGGAAGGCCGGCTTCGGCGAGCTCGCCGAGGCGGCGATGCAGCAGCCGGTGCCGGAGTTCGAGGCCCTGTCCTTCAAGGACGAGTCCGAGTTCCGCTATATCGGCAAGGGCAATATCGCCATCACCGACCTGCACGACATCACCACCGGCGACGCGCTCTATGGCGCCGATGTGTTCCTGCCGGGCATGAAGGTGGCGGCGATCGCCCGTCCGCCGGTGGTGGGCGCCAAGCCCGTGCGCTACGACTCAAGCGGAGCCCGGGCGGTGCCGGGCGTCGAGCATGTGCTCGAGCTGCCGGCCTCGATCATGCCGGCCAAGTTCGCGCCGCTCGGCGGCGTCGCCGTCGTCGCCTCCAACACGGATGCGGCCATCAAGGGGCGCGACGCGCTGGAGATCGAGTGGGGCGACAGCCCGCACAGCGGCTACACCTCCGCCAGCTATATGGAGGAGATGCGCGCCGAGGCGAAGAAGCCGGGCCAGGTGCTCCGGGCCGAGGGCGACGCCGCAGCGGCGTTCGCGAACGCGGCCAGGGTGTTCGGGCAGGAATACTCCCAGGCGCATATGGCGCACGCGCCGATGGAGCCGCCGGCGGCGGTCGCCAACGTCGCGGACGGCAAATGCCAGATCTGGGCTCCGGTGCAGTCGCCCTATGGCGCGCGCGGCGATGTCGCGGCGGCGCTCGAAATGGACATCGCCGATGTCGAGGTGCATGTGTCGCTGCTGGGCGGCGGTTTCGGCCGCAAGTCCAAATGCGATTTCGTCATCGAGGCGGCGATGCTGAGCCAGAAGATCGGCGCGCCCGTCAAGGTGCAATGGACGCGCGAGGACGACATCCGGCACAGCTTCTACCACACCGCCTCGGTGGAGCGGTGCGAGGTTGCGCTGGACGAGAACGACAAGGTCACCGGCTGGCGGCACAATTCCGTCGCGCCGTCGATCCTGTCCACCTTCGCGCCCGACAGCGGCCACCAGTTCTTCATCGAGAGCGGGATGGGGCATGTCGATATCCCCTTCGAGATCCCGAATCTTTCGGTCGAGAACGGCAAGGCGATGGCGCATACGCGCATCGGCTGGTTCCGCTCGGTGTCCAACATTCCGCGCGCCTGGGCGGTGCAGTCCTTCGCGTCGGAACTCGCGGCCGAACTCGGCCGGGACGAGCTCGAGGTGATGCTGGAGCTGATCGGCTCCGACCGCAAGCTCGACCCGCCGAAGCAAGGCTTCCCGGAGGACTTCTGGGACTATGGCGAGGTCTATGACGAATATCCGATCGACACCATGCGGCTGAAGAACGTCCTCAAACTGGCCGCCGAGAAGGGCGGCTGGGGCCGGCAGATGCCGGCGGGCGAGGGCCTCGGCCTCGCGTCGCATCGCTCCTTCGTCACCTATGTGGCGGCCTGCGCGCATGTGAAGATCGTCGATGGGCGGATCACCGTGCCCGAGATTCACATGGCGGTGGATTGCGGCTTCGCCGCCAATCCGGAACGCATTCGCAGCCAGATCGAAGGCGCGGCCGTGCAGGGCATGACCATCGCGCTTTACAGCGGCGTCACCTTCGAGAATGGCGCGGCGGTGCAGTCGAACTACCACGACTACGAGATGGTGCGTTCGACCAACTTCCCGCAGAAGGTGCACACGCACATCGTGCCGCATCCCTTCTCGGTTCACGCTGCGGGCGTGGGCGAGCCGGGCGTGCCGCCGGTCGCCCCGGCGATCGCCAACGCCATCTTCCACGCCACCGGCAAGCGCATCCGCGACCTGCCGATGGGGGAGACCGTCTGACCCGTTTTCGAACGGCGTGACGGCCAAGGGCCGGCCTCACGGGGCCGGCCCTTCCTTTTTCAGGGAGCAGGCCGCGTCAGCCGCCCGCATCCTCCGCCATCATGGCCGCCGCCTTTTCGGCGATCATCATGGTGGGAGCGTGGGTGTTGCCGTTGGTGAGCGTCGGCATGATCGAGGCGTCGGCGACGCGCAGGCCCTCCACGCCATGCACCCGCAGGCGCGGATCGACCACCGCCAGCGGATCGACGCCCATCTTGCAGGTGCCGACCGGGTGGTAGATCGCAAGCCCCGTCTCGCGCGCATAGGCGAGCCAGTCCGCGTCGGTCTCGACCGCCGGGCCGGGCGCCTCCTCGGCGGCGATATGGCGGCGCATGGCGGCCGTCTCCATCAGCCGGCGGGCGATCTTCATGCCGCCGACCAGCGCCCGGCGGTCATGGTCCGACGCCAGATAATTGCCCCGGATCGACGGCTGCTCCGCCGGGTCGGCCGAGCGGATATGGATGCTGCCGGCGCTTTCCGGCCGCGTCTGATAGGTGGCGATGGTCATGCCCGGCCAGCGCGCCAGCTGCTTGGTCGAGACATCGTCATAGCTCGCCGGCACGATGTGATATTGCACGTCCGGGGCGGCCAGCTCCTCGCGCGTGCGCACGAAGCCGCCGACCACGCCCGGCGTCACCGTCAGCAGCCCGTGGCGGGTGAGCGCGTAGCGCAGCAGCTGGCCGGCGAAGGCGAGCCGGCGCGACTTCTCGTTGAGCGTCACCGGCCGCGCGATCCGCCAGACCGAGCGCGCGGCGTAATGGTCGCGATAGTTCTCGCCGACGCCCGGCAGCGCCACCTGCACCGCGACGCCGTGCGCGCGCAGAACTTCGGGCTGGCCGATGCCGGAGAGCTCCAGCAGCTGGGGCGACTGCACGGCGCCCGCCGCCAGCACGATGCCCCGTCGGGCCGCAGCGCGCTCCAGGCGCCCGCCCCGGCGATATTCGACCGCGACCGCGCGGCCCCCCTCCAGCACGACGCGTTCCGCCAGCGCATGGGTGCGCAGCGCCAGATTGGGGCGCTTCAGCGCGGGCTTGAGGAAGGCGCGGAAGGCGCTGTGCCGGAGCCCGCCCTTCTGGCAGACCTGGTAATAGGCGAAGCCGTCCTGCGAGGCGCCGTTATAGTCGGGATTGTGCGGGTAGCCGAGTTCCTCGGCGGCGCGGATCACATCGTCGGTGAGCTCGAACCGGTCGCGCATGTCGGAGACGCGGAGCGCGCCCTCCGCGCCGCGAAAGGCCGGGTCGCCGCCGTCGCGCCGCTCGGACCGCTTGAAGAAGGGCAGCACCTCCTCCCACGACCAGCCGCGATTGCCCATCTGCGCCCAGTCGTCGAAATCGCGCGCATGGCCGCGCACATAGAGCATGCCGTTGATCGAGGAGGAGCCGCCCACCACCTTGCCGCGCGGCAGCGGCATGGGGCGGTTGTGGGTGTAGTCCTCCGGGTCGATCTCGAAGCGCCAGTTCACCACATGGCTGTTGATGGTGCGGGTGTAGCCGGCGGGGATGTGGATGAAGGGGTTTCGGTCATGCCCGCCGGCCTCCAGCACCAGCACGCTCTCGCCCGCGCGCTCCGAAAGCCGGGCGGCCAGCACCGAGCCGGCCGAGCCCGAGCCGACGACGATCCAGTCGAAGGCGCCGGCGTCGCTCGCCTGGGCGTTCACAGCGCGATCTCCGCCTTCACGCGGCGCATGGCCTCGATATGGGCGTCCGCCCCCCGCAGGCCGCCATCCATGGTGTTGACGGTGAGATGCGAGGCGCCGACGCCCCGCCAGAAATCGACATCCGCCTGCCAGGCGCGCGCGTCGAGCGGCTCGCCGGCCCTGGCGTAGCGCAGCCAGGAGTCGATGCCGATCTCGGCCGGGTCGCGCCCGGCCTCGCGGGTGAGCGCGCGCAGCCGCTCGATCCGGGCGGCGGTCTTCTCCGACGGCGTGAACAGCGGGAACCAGCCGTCGGCGATGCGCGCCACGCGCTCGATGGTCGCGTCGGCATGGCCGCCGATCCACACCGGGATCGGGCGCTGGACCGGCAGCGGGTTGAGGCCGGCGGCGGCGAAGCCGTGCCAGTGGCCCTCGACCGTCACCAGCTCTTCCGTCCACAGCCGGCGCAGCAGCGCGATCTGCTCCTCCGAGCGCCGGCCGCGGGTGTGGAAATCCTCGTTCAGCGCCTGGAATTCGACCTGGTTCCAGCCGACCCCGACGCCGAGCCGGAGCCGCCCGCCGGAGAGGATATCCACCTCCGCCGCCTGCTTGGCGACCAGCGCCGTCTGGCGCTGCGGCAGGATGAGAATGCCGGTGACCAGCTCGATGCGCTCCGTCAGCGCCGCCAGCCAGCCGAACAGCACCAGCGGCTCATGGAACATCGAGCGGTGCGTGTAGGGGCCGGTCAGCCGATGCGCGTCGGGGTCCGCGCCCAGCACATGGTCGAAGGCCAGCAGATGCGCGTAGCCGAGCTCCTCCGCCGCCTGCGCGAAGTCCCGGCAGGCGGCCGGATCGGCCCCGATCTCGGTCTGGGGAAAGACGACGCCGAGTTTCATGCCGGAAGCCTCCCTGCTGCAACGGGCGCGCTGAGTGTATCGGACAGGCCGCGCGCCTCAATAGCCGGGCGGGGGCTGGAAGCCGCCGAACTCGCGCTCGATCAGCCGGGCGGTGTGGATGCAGGTCCGGTCGCCGAGGAAGGGGCCGACGATCTGCACCCCGCCCGGCAGGCCGTCGCGGGCGAGGCCGGCCGGCGCGACCGCGCCCGGCAGCCAGGCCATGCCGTTCAGCCCGGCCCAGAACAGCTGGTCGGTGGTCGGCGCGTCGCGATTGTTGACCCGGATGGTGCGCTCATGGCGCTCGCCCTCGCGGTCGTGCGGGAAAGCCGTGGAGGCGGCGACGGGGCAGAGCAGCACGTCCCAGTCCTGGAAGAAGCGATGCCAGGCCCAGCGGAAATGCTGGCGCTTCTCCCGCCAGGAGAGCCATTCGCGATGCATCATCATGTTGCCGCGCGCCATGCGGGCGTAATAGCTGTCGTCCCCGGGGTCGAGGCTGCGGACGGCCTCTTCATGCTCGCGCAACACGGCCTCCGGCTGGCGGGCGCTGGTGGCGGCGCGCAGCAGCAGGATGTAGCACTCGTGCAGCGCCTTCATGTCGATCTCGGGCCGGGCGGTGTCGCTCACCACCGCGCCCGTCGCCGCGATGCGGTCCACCAGGTCCTGCAGCAGGTCGCGATAGACGCTGTCCACATCCGAGGGTTCCGCTTCCAGCATCACCGCCACGCGCAGGCCCCGGAAGTCGGGGACGCGCGGCCCCGGAAGCTCCAGCCGATAGCCGGCGGCCTCCATCTCGTCCGGTCCCGCCATGGCGTCGAAGGCGGCCTCCAGATCGTCGGCGGAGCGCGCCAGCGGGCCGATGACCGAAATGTCGGAGGGCGCCAGCACGCCCGGCAGCGCATGGCCGCGCGGCGGGCAGACGCCCCAGCTCGGCTTGTGGCCGAAGACGCCGCAATAATGCGCCGGATTGCGGATCGAGGAGCCGATGTCGCTGCCGGCCTCGATGCCCGTCAGGCCGGCGGCGAGCGCCGCCCCGGAGCCGCCGGAGGAGCCGCCCGGCGTGCGCGTCGGGTCCCAGGGATTGCAGGTGGCGCCGTAGATGTCGTTGTAGCTCTGCCAGTCGGCCAGCATCAGCGGCACGTTGGTCTTGCCGAAGAGCGTGACGCCGGCGGCCTTGAGGCGCTCGACCGCCACGCAGTCCTCGCGGGCGATATTGTCGCGAAAGGCCGGATCGCCCCAGGTGGTCGGCGCGCCGGCCACGTTGTAGCTCTCCTTGATGGTCATCGGCACGCCGTGCAGCGGGGGCAGGTCGCCGCCGGCCAGCGTCTTCCGGTCGGCGGCGCGCGCCGTCGCCCGCGCGCCCTCGCGGTCCTGCCAGATAATGGCGTTGAGGGCGGGATTGTGCGCATCCACGCGCTCGAAATAATGCTCCAGCAGTTCCTCCGCCCCGATCTCCCGCCGGCGGATCATGGCGGCGAGTTCGGTGGCGGACTTGAAGGCGGTCATGGCGGTTCTCCCGTCGTGCTCCCGGTGCGCTATATTGCACGAAGAACGGAGGAGGCGGGGCAATGGAATTTTCACCGATCTCGGGCGCCTGCGGCGCGGAAGTCTCCGGCGTCGATCTGGCCCGCGACCTGACCCCGGAGCGCGTGCAGGCGCTGCAGGCGGGGCTCGGCGCCCACGGCGTGCTGGTGTTTCGCGACCAGACGCTCGCGCCGGAAGCGCATCTGGCCATGGGCGAGGCGTTCGGCGGCGTCAATATCAACCGCTTCTTCCGCGCGGTGGAGGGCCATCCGGGCATCGCCGAGGTGCGCAAGGAGCCCGAGCAGCGCTCCAATATCGGCAATGACTGGCACACCGACCACAGCTACGACGCCGAGCCGGCGCTCGGCTCCATCCTGGTGGCGCGGGAGCTGCCGCCCACCGGCGGCGACACCCAGTTCGCCAGCATGTATGCCGCCTGGGAGGCGCTCTCGGACGGGCTGAAGGCGATGCTCGCCGACATGAAGGCGGTCCACTCCAGCCGCCATGTCTTCGGCGCGCGCGCCAGATATCGCAGGGAGAGCGACCTGACCGGCCGGCTCGGCAACACCGAGGCGGCCACGCAGGACGCCGTGCATCCGGTCGTCATCCGCCATCCGGTGAGCGGCCGGCCGGCGCTCTATGTCAATCGCGGCTTCACCCTGCGCTTCGACGGCTGGACGGAGGAGGAGAGCCGGCCGCTGCTGGAGATGCTCTATCGGCACGGCTCCCGCCCGGAATTCACCTGCCGGGTGCGCTTCCGCCCCGGCACGGTGGTCTTCTGGGACAATCGCTGCACCTGGCACTATGCGCTCAACGACTATCCCGGCCACCGCCGGCTGATGCACCGCGTCACCGTCGAGGGCGCCCCGCTCGCGCCCTGGCAGTCCGGGACGCCGGAGCGCGACGCCGCCTGAGCGGCGCCCGGTCGCCGGGCGGCGCGCAACGCGCGGTCGGACACAACATCGCCCGCTTCCAGCGCGCTCAGGCCTTCGGCGGCTCCTCAATCCCAGGCGGCGAGGGGGGGCAGCGACATGAAGATGGCGTCGATATTGCCGCCGGTCATCAGGCCGAAGCGCGTGCCCCGGTCGTGGAGCAGGTTGAACTCGACATAGCGCCCCCGGCGGCGGAGCTGATGGGCGCGGTCGGCCTCGGTCCAGGGCCGGTCCATCCGCTCCCGAACGATCTGCGGATAGACCTCCAGCACCGCCTTGCCGACATCGCGCACGAAGGCGAAGTCCGCCTCCCAGTCGCCGGTGGCGAGATCGTCGAAGAAGATGCCGCCGACGCCGCGCGGCTCCTCGCGGTGGGGCAGGTGGAAATACTCGTCGCACCAGGCCTTGAAGCGCGGATAGTAGTCGGGGTCGTGGCGGGCGCAGGCGGCCTCCAGCGCGCCGTGAAAGGCCCGCCGCTCGGCGTCGGCGCGCTCGGGAAACATCGGCGTGAGATCCGCGCCGCCGCCGAACCAGCCCCGCGACGTCACGATATGGCGCGTGTTCATGTGCATCGCCGGCACGAAGGGCGAGGCCATATGCGCCACCAGCGAGACGCCCGACGCCCAGAAGCGCGACTCCGCCCCCGGCAACTGCGCCCGGAGCGCCTCCGGCAGCGCGCCATGCACGGTGGAGACATTGACGCCGACCTTCTCGAACACCCGGCCCTTCATCACCGACATGACGCCGCCGCCGCCGCCCGGCCGCGACCAGGGCCGACGCTGGAAGCGCGCGCCGTCGGGCTCCAGCGCCTCGAAGGCGGCGCAGAAGGCGTCGCGCAACTCCTCGAACCAGAGGCGCGCCCGCTGCGTCGGCTCCGTCTCCGCCGTGTCGGTCACCGGGGCCTCCCTGTGGCGTCCTCGGAGGCCGCAATCTGGGCCATCCGGGGCCGGATGAGAACGCCCCCGAAGCGCCCTTCGGCATTTACGCGGCATCGGGTCGCATAGCGATGCGGATGCCCGCCGACATACTCCAAGGGTCATGCGGCAGGCGCCCGACATCCGGCGGCGCGAAGGAGTGTCCGGGACATGGCGGCAACGGCGGACGAGGCGGGCGGCGGCGACGTCACCCGTCGCGACTTCCTCGAATATGCGGCCGGCGGCATGGCCGCCGTCGGCGCGGCGGCGGCCGGCTGGACGCTGATCGACAATATGAATCCGGCGGCCGACGTGCTGGCGCTCTCGACGACCGAGGTCGATCTGGAGGCCATCGAGCCCGGCCAGTCGATCACCGTGGTCTGGCAGAAGAAGCCGGTCTTCGTGCGCCGGCGCACCGAGGCCGAGATCCAGGCGGCGGCCGAGACGCCGCTCGACAGCCTGCCCGACCCGGCGGCGGACGGCGACCGGGTGCAGAAGGCCGAATGGCTGGTGCTGGTCGGCGTGTGCACCCATCTCGGCTGCATCCCGCTCGGGCAGAAGGACACCGACGAGAAGGGCGAATATGGCGGCTGGTTCTGCCCCTGCCACGGCTCCCACTACGACACGTCGGGGCGAATCCGGAAGGGGCCGGCGCCGGAAAACCTGCCCGTGCCGCCCTACCGGTTCCTTGAAGACACCCGCATCCTGATCGGCTGAATTGCGATGGCTGCGCCCAAGTTCCAGAACCCCATCGTCCGGTGGATCGACTACCGGCTGCCGGTGTTCACCTTCATGCATCACGAGATGTATGAATATCCGACCCCGAAGAACCTCAACTACTGGTGGAACTTCGGCTCGCTCGCCGGCTTCATGCTGATCGTGATGATCGTCACCGGCATCGTGCTGGCGATGAACTACACGCCGCATGTGGATCACGCCTTCGACAGCGTGGAGCGCATCCGCCGGGATGTGCCCTTCGGCTGGCTGATCCAGTTCATCCACATGAACGGCGCGTCCTTCTTCTTCATCGTCGTCTATATCCACGTATTTCGCGGGCTGTATTACGGCTCCTACAAGTCGCCGCGAGAGATATTGTGGATCCTGGGCGTCGTCATCATGCTGCTGATGATGGCCACGGCTTTCATGGGCTATGTGCTGCCCTGGGGCCAGATGAGCTTCTGGGGCGCCACGGTCATCACCAACCTGTTCTCGGCGATACCGGTGTTCGGCGACGACATCGTGAGCTGGCTCTGGGGCGGTTTCGCGGTCGATAACTCGACGCTCAACCGGTTCTACTCGCTGCACTATCTGCTGCCCTTCGTCATTGTCGGCGTGGTGGCGCTGCATGTGGTGGCGCTGCACACCCACGGCTCCAACAACCCGCTCGGCATCGATGCGCGCGGCAAGCAGGACAGCATCCCCTTCCATCCCTACTACACGGTCAAGGACTTCTTCGGCCTCGGCGTGTTCCTGACGATCTTCTGCCTGTTCGTCTTCTTCGCGCCGGACTATCTCGGCCATCCGGACAATTATGTGCCGGCCAATCCGCTGGTGACGCCGCCGCATATCGTGCCGGAATGGTATTTCCTGCCCTTCTACGCCATCCTGCGCGCCATCCCGGACAAGCTGCTGGGCGTGGTCGCCATGTTCGCGGCCATCGCGGTGCTGTTCATCCTGCCCTGGCTGGACCGCTCGCCGGTGCGCAGCGCGCGCTTCCGGCCGATCTACAAGCAGTTCTTCTGGCTGCTGGTGATCGACTGCCTGGTGCTGGGCTATATCGGCTCCAAGCCGCCGGAGGGCTGGTACATCCATATCGGACGCCTGGCGACGCTCTACTATTTCGCCCACTTCCTGGTCATCCTGCCCCTGCTCTCCGTGTTCGAGAGGCCGCGCCCGCTGCCGCTCTCCATCGGCGAGCCGGTGCTCGGCGGGCGGGCCGGGGAACCGCCGCCCGAACCGCCGGACGGCGTTGCGACGGGGAGGACGTGATGCGCATCCGCCTTCTCGGCGCCGCCTGCGCCGCCACGCTCGCTCTCGCCTCTCTGGCGGGACCCGCATCCGCCGCCGGTGGCGGCGACGTCGCGCCGCCGGCGCGCGACTGGAGCTTCCAGGGCATCTTCGGCGCGTTCGACCGGGCCGCCCTGCAGCGGGGATATCAGGTCTATCGCGAGGTGTGCGCCGGCTGCCACGCCATGCGGCTGCTCTACTACCGCAACCTCATGCAGATCGGCATGTCGGAGGCCGCCGCGAAGGCGGAGGCCGCCAACGCCTTCATCGTGGACGGGCCGGACGAGGACGGCGAGATGTTCGAGCGCCCCGGCAAGCTCTCGGACCGCTTCGTCTCGCCCTTCCCCAACGACAACGCCGCCAAGGCGTCCAATGGCGGCGCGCTGCCGCCGGACCTCAGCCTGTTCGCCAAGAACCAGGCCGGCGGGCCGGACTATATCGCCGCCCTGCTGATGGGCTATGAGGAGCCGCCGGAAGGCTTCGAGCTCGGCGACATCCAGCATTACAACCCCTATTTCGCCGGCAGCCGCATCTCCATGCCGCCGCCGCTGGCCGAGGACCTGGTGGAATATGCCGACGGCACGCCGGCCACGGTGGAGCAGATGGCGCTGGATGTGTCGGCCTTCCTGATGTTCGCCGCCGAACCGCATCTGGAGGACCGGCACCGCCTGGGCGTCAAAGTGGTGATCTTCCTGCTGCTGCTGACCGGCCTGCTCTACGCCCTGAAACGCAAGGTGTGGAGGGACGTGCATTGAACGGCGCGCCGGTCGTCGGCATCGTCGGAGGCAGCGGCCTCTACGAGCTCGACGGCCTGGAGGACCCGCGCTGGATCGCCGTCCGCAGCCCCTGGGGCGAACCCTCGGATGAAATCCTGCACGCCCGGCTGGACGGCGTGGAGCTGCGCTTCCTGCCGCGCCACGGGCGCGGGCACCGCGTCAGCCCGAGCGACCTCGACAACCGCGCCAATATCGACGCGCTGAAGCGCGCCGGCGCGACGGAGATCGTCTCGCTGTCGGCGGTCGGCTCGCTGCGGGAGGAACACGCGCCGGGCGACTTCGTGCTGGTCGATCAGTTCATCGACCGCACCTTCGCGCGCGCCAAGACCTTCTTCGGCGCCGGCTGCACGGCGCATGTCTCCATGGCGGACCCGGTCTGCCCCCGGCTCGGCGACGCGCTCATGGCGGCCGCGGGCGAGGCCGGCCTCCGGCTCCACCGGGGCGGGACCTATCTCGCCATGGAGGGGCCGCAATTCTCCACCCGCGCCGAGAGCGCGCTCTATCGAAGCTGGGGCTGCGCGGTTATCGGCATGACCGCCATGCCGGAGGCGAAGCTCGCCCGCGAGGCCGAGCTCTGCTACGCCACCGTCGCCATGGTGACCGATTACGATTGCTGGCATGACGACCATGAGGATGTGTCTGTCGAGACCGTGATCCGGGTGCTGCTGGGCAATGCCGAGAAGGGTCGGGCGCTGGTGCGCCATCTGCTGCCGGCGCTCGGCCGGCGCCGCGAGGCCTGCCACGCCGGCTGCCACCATGCGCTGGAGCACGCCCTGATCACCCGGCCCGAAGCGCGCGACCCGGCCCTGCTGGCGAAGCTCGACGCCGTTGCCGGCCGGGTGCTGCGCGCACCCCCGGCATGAAGGTCGATGGCGTTCCCTGGCGCAGCATCTGGCCGGAGGCCGACGGGCGGTCGGTCGGCGTCATCGATCAGACCTGGCTGCCGCACCGTTTCCGGACCCGCCGGCTCGCCTCGCTGGAGGACGCCGCCGAGGCGATTCGGGTCATGCGGGTGCGCGGCGCGCCGCTGATCGGCGCGACGGCCGCCTACGGCCTGGCGCTGGCGCTCGACCGCGACCCCTCCGACACGGCGCTCGACGCCGCGCGCGCAACGCTGCTGGCGACGCGGCCGACCGCGGTCAACCTCTCCTGGGCGCTGGCGGAGGTCGCGCGCACCGTCGGCCCGCTGCCGGAGGAAGCGCGCGCAGCGGCCGCCTTCCGCCGGGCGGGCGAGATTGCGGATGAGGATGTCGGGATCAACCGCGCCATCGGCGGGCACGGGCTGGGTCTTATCCGCGCCGCCGCTGCAGGCCGCAGCGGCGAGCCGGTGCAGATCCTGACGCATTGCAACGCCGGCTGGCTGGCGACGGTCGATTGGGGCACCGCGCTCGCGCCGATCTATCTGGCGCATGACGAGGGCGTGGCGCTGCATGTCTGGGTGGATGAGACCCGGCCGCGCAACCAGGGCGCCGGGCTGACCGCCTGGGAGCTCGGCCGCCACGGGGTGCCGCACACGGTCGTCGTCGATAGCGCCGCCGGTCATCTGATGCAGCGCGGCCGGGTCGATCTCTGCATCGTCGGCACCGATCGCACCACCGCGACAGGCGATGTCTGCAACAAGATCGGCACCTACGCCAAGGCGCTGGCGGCGGCAGATAATGGCGTGCCCTTCTATGTGGCGCTGCCCGGCCCGACCATCGACTGGACGCGCAGCGACGGCCTCGCCTCGATCCCGATCGAGGAGCGCGACGCCTCGGAAGTGCGCACGGTGTGGGGCCGGACCGAGGCCGGCGGGCTGGAGGCGGTGGCGGTGGCCCCGGCGGACTCGCCCGCCGCCAACCCCGCCTTCGACATCACCCCGGCCCGGCTGGTCACCGGCCTGATCACCGAGCGCGGCGTCGCCGCTCCGGACGGCCTTGCGGGGCTGTTCCCGGAACATGCGCCCGCCGCGAGCGAACAGGGAGTTTGAGCCTGTGCCGACGATCCGCGAGGAGAAGCTGCGCGCCCTGGTGCGCGAGATTTGCGCCGCCGCCGGCAGCGCCGGCGACGAGCCGGCGGATGTCGCCGACAATCTGGTCTATGCCAATCTCACCGGCCATGACAGCCACGGCGTCGGCATGCTGCCGCGCTATGTGAAGGCGGTGCAGGCGGGCGAGCTTCGCCCCAATGTCGAGATCGACCTTGCGGTCGATGCCGGCTCCATGCTGGTGGTGGACGGCAAGGCGGGCTACGGGCAGTCGGTCGGCAAGCAGGCCATGGCGCTCGCCATCGCGCGCGCGAAGCAGCATGGCGTGTGCATCATGGCGATACGCCGGTCGTTCCATCTCTGCCGCATCGGCGCCTGGGGCGAGCAATGCGCGCGCGAGGGGCTGGTCTCGGTGCATTATGTCAATGTCGTCGGCCATCCGGGGCTGGTGGCGCCCTGGCGCGGCTCGGACGCGCGCTACGCGACCAATCCCTATTGCATCACCATGCCGGCGACCGGGAGCAATCCCGTGACGCAGCTCGACATGGCGACCAGCGTGGTGGCCCATGGCAAGGTCCGCGTCGCCCGCAACAAGGGCGAGCGGATGGCGCCCGGCGCGCTGATCGACAGCCGGGGCCGCCCGACCACCGACCCCAATGTCATGTTCGAGCAGCCGATGGGCGCGATCATGCCGTTCGCCGAACACAAGGGCTATGGCATGGCGCTGATGAGCGAGCTGATGGCGGGTGTGCTCTCCGGCGGCCGGACCTGCCGGCCGGAAACGCATCATGCGCAGGATACGATCCTGAACAATATGCTCTCCATCGTCTTCGATCCGGCCCGGCTGGTGGCGCCGGAGTTCTACGATGCGGAGATGGACGCCACGCTCGCGCATGTGAAAGGCTCGCCGCCCGCCGACCCCGCGCTGCCGGTGCTGGCGCCGGGCGACCCCGAGCGCGCGAGCCACGCCGAGCGCAGCGCCAGCGGCATCCCGGTGGATGACGAGACCTGGCGCGAACTGGAGGCCGCGGCGCTCTCGGTCGGCATCGACGCGGCGGCGTTCCGCCGGCTCGCCGGGGTGAACTGACCGCGCCGCCGGCGCTCAGGGCCGCATGCGGAAATAGCTGGGGCCGGTCTCGCGCAGCGGCGCGGCCAGATTGGCGAACTCGCAGAGCAGCGGGCGCGTATTGCGCGGATCGACGATCTCCTCGATCCAGAAGGTCTCCGCCGAGCGGAAGGGGGAGCGCAGCTTTTCCAGCCGCTCCTCGATCTCGGCGAGCTTGGCGTCGGGATCCTCGGCCGCATCCAGGTCGGCGCGGTAGGCGGCCTCGATGCCGCCCTCCAGCGGCAGCGAGCCCCAGAAGCCCGAGGGCCAGGCGTAGCGGTAGGAGAGCCGCCCGCCATTCTGATGCGCCGCGCCGGCCACGCCGAACACATTGCGCAGGATGACCGCGCACCAGGGGATGGTGGTCTGCCAGATCGCCGACATGGCCTCGACGCCATAGCGGATGGTGGCCTCGCGCTCGGACTTCGAGCCGATCAGGAAGCCAGGGCAATCGACCAGATAGACCATCGGCAGGTGGAAGGTCTGGGCCAGATCGACGAAGCGGCGCACCTTGCGGCAGGCGTCGGCGGTCCAGCCGCCGCCGAAGAAATAGGGATCGGAGGCCATGACCGCGACCGGCCAGCCGTCGAGCCGCGCAAAGCCGGTGGCGACGGAGCGGCCCCATTCGCGCCCGAACTCGAAGAAGCTGCCGCGATCGACCACCGCCTCGACGATCGGGCGCACGCGATAGACCTTGCGCCGGTCGCGCGGCACGGCTTCCAGCAGCCATTCCTCCCGCCGGTCGGGGTCGTCGGTCGCTGGCCCGCGCTCGGCCAGCCCGTAAACCGAGGAGGGCAGATAGGAGAGGAAGCGCCGGGCGAGGTCGAAGGCGTGCTGCTCGCTGTCGGCGGCATAGTCGATGGCGCCGTTGCGGGCGTGGATCTTCCAGCCGCCCAGCTCCTGCTTGTCGAGGCTCTCGCCCAGGCGCTCGACCACCGGCGGGCCGGCGACGAACAGCGCCGCCTGCTCCTTGACCAGCACCGAGAAATGCGCCGCCGCCAGATGCGCCGCGCCGAGGCCCGCGACCGAGCCGAGGCCCAGCGCCACGCGCGGCACCGCGCCCATGTTCTCTACCACCCATTCCCAGCCCTTGACGCCCGGCACGTTGGAGCGGCCATCGGTCTCGATGGTCTTGACCGAGCCGCCGCCGCCGGAGCCTTCCACCATGCGCACCAGCGGCAGGCGCAGCTGGTTCGCCATCTGCTCGCACATGATGTGCTTTTCCTTGATGGTCGCGTCGGCGGAGCCGCCGCGCACGGTGAAATCGTCGCCGCCGACGACTACCGGCCGCCCTTCGATGCGTGCGCGCCCGAACACGAAATTGGAGGGGAGCAGATGTTCGAGGTCGTTGCGACCGTCATAGCGCGCGAGGCCGGCGATGGCGCCGATCTCGTGAAAGCTGCCCTCATCGACCAGGGCGGCGATGCGCTCGCGGACATTCATCCGTCCGCCGTCGCGCTGGCGCTTGACGCGCATCTCCCCGCCGAGGCGATAGGCGAAAGCCTCGCGCCGGCCGAGTTCGTCCAGTTCGGGCTGCCAGTTCATTCCCGCATCCTTCATGCCGCTCCGTGCGGCTCATGCTAGAACGGTTCCGTCGCCGGGGGAACGCGCCAGCCGGGCGGCGCCTGTTCCCTTTGGCCGAGGGCCGTTGCCGTTGCGTCTCTTTCTCTATGCTCCCGACCGCGAGCGCCTCAGCCAGCGGCTTGCGGCCTTCCCGGAGCTGGATGTGCTCGCCATGGACGACGCCAGGGCGGTGCGCGACGGGCAGGGCCGGGCGGTGGATCGCCACGATGTGCGCCCGGCGCTCGCCTACGCCTCCACCGACCTCTATACGCGCGGGCCGGTGCGCGCCTTTTTCGGCGTGCTGCGCCATGCCGATGCGCTTCGCTGGCTGCAATCCGGCGGCGCGGGGCACGACGCGCCGATCTTCCGCACGCTGGCGGAGCGCGGCGTCACGGTCTGCAACAGCAATGCGGCCGCGCCGGCGGTCGCCGACCATGTGCTGGCCGGCGTATTCGAGGCCTTTCACCCGATCGCCGAGCGCCGCGCACAGCAGCGCGGGCGGGAGTGGCGCCGGCTCGACTTTCGCGAGATCGCCGGCACGCGCTGGCTGATCGTCGGCCTCGGCCATATCGGCTCTGCGGTGGCCAGGCGCGCGCGGGGCTTCGATGCGCATGTGACGGGCTTGCGCCGCCATGCCGCCGGCGGTGAGCCGGTCGATGCCATGGCCGCGCCGGGCGAGCTTGCGCAACTGCTGCCGGAGGCCGATGTCGTGGTGCTGACCGCGCCGCTCACGCCCGAGACGCAGGGCCTGGTGGATGCGGCCTTCCTGGAGGCGATGAAGCCGGGTTCGGTGCTGGTGAATGTCGGGCGCGGCGGCCTGGTGGACGAGGCGGCGCTGCTGGCGGCGCTCGATCGCGGCAGGCCGGCGCACGCCGTGCTGGACGTCTTCGTCGAGGAGCCGCTGCCGGCCTGGAGCCGCTTCTGGTCGCACCCCCGCGTGCTGCTGAGCGCCCACTGCGCCGCCTCCTCCCCCGGCACGGTGCAGCGCAACGACGCCCTCTTCCTGGACAACCTCACCCGCTTCCTCAAGGGCGACCCCCTCCACCTCCAGGTCGCCCCCGCTCTGCTCACGGAGCGGGACGGGTAGGGGAGGCGATATGCCGACTCTTCGGCTGTGAAAGTTCGATTTTCGATCTATATATAGATAAAATTTGCATGATATGTTCGATATTCGGGAGGAAGTGGATCATGGATGCGAAGGAACTGGGGGCGCGGTTGCGCTCGGCCCGGGAGTTGCGCGCTCTCAGCCAACAGGCGGCGGCCCTGGCCATGGACCTGCCCCGCACCGCGATCACGCAGCTTGAAGCCGGCAGGCGGTCCGTATCGACCCTCGAACTGACCCGGTTCGCCGAACTCTATCGGCTCTCTGTCTCCGACCTCCTGCGGGGAAAAGTCGGAGACGAAGACAAGGACGTCCTCGTGACCCTTTACCGTGCGGCGCCGGGGTTGGAAGACGATCCGCTTGTGCGCGAGGAGGTCACCCGGAACCTTCGCCTTTGTCGCGAGGGCGTTGTGCTCGAACGCTTGCTAGGCGCGAACTCCCGGTCTGGCCCTCCCAGCTACGAGATGCGGCGTCCCCGCTCACCGGGCGAGGCCGTGGCGCAGGGCGAGGAGGTAGCCGAGCAGGAGCGCCGCAGGCTCGGCCTTGGGAGTGCGCCGATCGCCGATATCTCGGAACTCATCGTCTCGCAGGGCGTCTGGGCGTCCAGCGTGTCATTTCCCGATGGCATGTCAGGATTGTTTCTGAGGCACCCTGACGTCGGCTTGGCCATTCTCGTGAACGCGCGCCATGTGAAAGGGCGGAAACGCTTTTCTTTTGCTCACGAATACGCGCACGCCCTTGTAGACAGAAACGGCGTTGTTGCGATCTCCAGTGTCGACAACTCGTCGGATTTGGTTGAAACGCGCGCCAACGCCTTCGCTGCCGCCTTTCTCATGCCCGAGGATGGCATTCGCGCGTTTCTCCGGACCCATGACAAGGACCTTCCGGCCCGCCGGAAGCACGCTGTTTTCGAAGTAGCCGGCGGCGGTCGAATCGAAGCGGAGCTGCGCCCGTCGGCGCGCGCGCAACGCATAGCGTGCAAGGACAGCGCTCTGCTGGCGCATCGTTTCGGAGTCAGCTACCGGGCGGCGGTCTATCGGTTGAAGAGCCTTCGATATATTTCCGACCGCGAAAGTAAGGATCTGCTCGGACAGGAGCGCTTTGGGCGCCGCTATCTCAAGGAACTCGGTATGTTCGCCGATGTCGGCGAGCAGGAGGAGCAGCACTATCGGGACCGGGAACTCCGTAGCGAAGTAGCCCATCTCGCCATCGAGGCCTATCGTCGCGAAGAGATTTCCCGCGGCCGGCTGCTGGAACTGAGCGCCATTCTCGGCGTGACCGGCGACACCCTGCTGAGCCTCGGCGAGGCGGCGCGCGGCGAGTGACTGGAAGACCGGTTCCGGCAGCGGTCACGCAGGCTTGTCCGCCCCGTCGGCCGTCCAAACCGCAAGTTCGTGACCGTCCGGGTCGGTAAAGTGAAAGCGTCGTCCGCCGGGGAAGGAATAGGCCGGCTTCGCGATGCGTCCGCCGGCAGCCTCGATCCGGCGGCAGGTGTCGTCGAGGTCTTCGGCATACAGCACCACCAGCGGACCGCCCGATGCGGGGCCGTGTTGCTCCAGCGCATTGAAGCCACCTTTCATCCGCCCGTCGGTGAATTCGCTGTAGTCCGGGCCGTAATCGGTAAAGCTCCAGCCGAAGGCTTGGCCGTAGAACCGCTTCGATCGGCCGGTGTCGGCGACCGCAAACTCGACATAGTCGATATGGAAACGCCGCTCCGGCATGGGCGTCACGCCCGGCCATCGTCCCCCTCGGGCCGTACGCGGGTCATGAGGGCGAGGCCGGCGGCGAGGAGGATGAGGATGGGCACGACGCCGAGGCGCTGGCTGCCCGAGAGGTCCGTCGCCAGCGCGACCAGGAAGGGGGCGAGGAACGATGTGGCCTTGCCGGCGAGCGCGTAGATGCCGAACGCCTCGGCCATGCGCGCCTCGTCCGCCTGGTGCACCAGCATGGTGCGCGAGGCCGCCTGCAGCGAGCCGGCCGTCGCCCCGATGACCGCGCCGCAGAGATAGAACGCCACCGCGGGCAGCGAGGAGGGCGCCTCCGGCGAGCCGACCGGGATGAACAGCACCTCATGCGGCGCGATGCTCATGATGGCCCCGGCGGTCAGGGTCAGCACCACCACATTGACGACGATGACCGGCTTCGGCCCCCGCCGGCTGTCCTCCAGCCCACCGTACCAGGAGCCGACCGCGCCGGAGATCAGGATCACCAGGCCGAAAATCCCGATCTGGAACAGGCTCCAGCCCAGCACGCCGCTGGCGTAGATGCCGCCGAAGATGGAGATGCCGAGCACCGCGTCGCGGTAGAGCATCGAGGCCAGCAGATAGGCGAGCAGGCTCGGGCGCTTCGGCAGGCCGGCGAGCGTCGCCCGGAGGCCCCGCAGGCCCTCGCGCACCGCGCCCGCCACGGCCGCCGGCTGGCGGGCCGCATCGGGCGACCAGAGGAAGAAGGGCAGCATGAAGACCAGATACCAGAGCGCCGAGAAAGGCCCGGCGGCCCGCGCGCCCTCGCCGGCGGCGGGGTCGAGGCCGAGGATCGGCGCGACGCCCAGCATGGTGCGCTCGGACCCCGGCGCCGGCGTCATCAGCCCCAGCACCAGGATGAGCGCCACCAGCCCGCCCCAATAGCCGAAGGCCCAGCCCGAGCCGGAGATGCGCCCCAGCTCGCCGCGCGGGCCGAGCTCCGGCAGCAGCGAGTTCACGAACACCGTGGCGAGTTCCACCCCGATCAGCGCCAGCACCACCAGCACCAGCACCGTGCGGGGGTCTTCGAGGCCGGGCGCCGCCGACCAGAGGCCGAACGCGCCCACCAGATAGAGCAGCGAGAACGCCACGATCCAGGGCTTGCGCGGCCCCTGCGCATCGGCGACCGAGCCCAGAACCGGAGCGGCCAGCGCCATCAGCACCGAGCCGATGGCGATCGCATAGCCCCAGATGGCCTGGCCCTCGACCGGATTGGCCGCCACCTGCGAGGCGAAATAGGGGCCGAAGACGAAGGTGATGATGACGGTGTGGAACGGCTGGCTGGCCCAGTCGAAGAACATCCAGCCCCAGATACCCTTGCGTCGGCTTGCCATGGCGCGCTCCCCCTTCGGCGGCTGCGCTCTTTCCCTAACCCGTTTTCGCCGCTGCCGAAAGTATCAGCGCTTGCGCCCGGCGGCGCGCGCCAGCGCCCAGGCCGGCAGCAGCGCCAATACGAACAGCAGCGCCAGCGCCAGAAAGGCGTCCTGGAAGCTGAAGGCCGTCGCCTGGGCGCGCACCGCCTCGCCCAGCCAGGCGAGCGCGGCCTGGCGCAGCTGCGCGTCCGGCAACCCGGCCCCGTCCAGCAGCAGGCCGAGTCCGGCCAGCAGGTCCTGGAAGGTGGCGTTGTCCGGCGTCTGGGTGGCGGCCAGCGATTCGGAATGGCGGTAGAGCCGCGATTCCAGCACCAGCACGATGACGCCGGTGCCGAGGCCGCCGCCCAGCTGGCGGAAGAAGTTGATCGTGCCGCCGGCCTGGTTCAGCCGGTCCTGCGGCAGCGCCGAGAGGGCGGCGGTCATCAGCGCCGGGTTGATCCAGGCCATGCCGAAGCGGCTGACGCCGGCGAAGAAGGCGAGCGCCCAGTAGGGCGTGTTGGCGTCCGCGCCCGAAAGCAGCGCCGCGCCGGCGGCGAAGCAGAGCAGGCCGCCCATGATCGGGATGTAGGTCGGCGCGACATCGGAGGTCCGTCCGGTCAGCGGCAGCATGGCGACTACGAGCAGGCTCGCCGGCAGCAGCAGGATGCCGGCCTCGGTCGCCGTCTGGCCCTGCACCAGCTGGCCGAACACCGGGATGGCGTAGCTGGTGGCGAAATTGCCCGCGCCGAACACGACCGCAATGGCGAGCGCGGCCGCGAACGCCCGGTTGCGCAAGAGCGCGAGGTCCAGCAGGGAGGAGCCGGGGCGCGTCTGCGAGAGAAGGAACAGCCCCCCGCAAGCCAGCCCGAGCACGGTCTGGAGCAGGATGGCGTCCGAGGTCCAGCCGAGCCGGAGCCCGGTGGAGAGCACCGACATGGTGCAGAACAGCGCCACGCAGAGCGAGGCGTAGCCGGCCCAGTCGAAGCGCGGAAAGGGCGGGCGCGGGCGCTCCTGCGGCATGAACGCCATGCCGAGGAAGAAGGCGAGCGCCACCAGCGGCAGCGAGATGACGAAGATATGCCGCCAGGAAAGCAGGTCGATGGTAATGCCGCCGACCACCGGCCCGAGGCCGAGCGCCAGCGCCAGCGCCATGGTGTAGATGCCCATGGCCGTGCCGCGCCTCTCGGGCGGAAAGACCTGGAAGACGGTGACCATGACCAGCGGCTGCACGACGCCGGAGGCGAAGCCCTGGATGATGCGCCCGGCGATGATGAAGTCGAGCGTCGGCCCGACGGCGGCCATCAGCCCGCCGAGGAAGAACAGCGCCAGCACCAGCAGGAAGGCGTGGCGCTGGCCGAGCCGGGCCACGAACCAGGCGTTCAGCAGCTGGCTCGCCGTCATGGCGACGATGAAGCCGGTGGTGAGCAGCTGCGCGCGGTCCTGCCCGACCCCGTAGGCGCCCATCACGTCCGGCACCGCCACGGCCACCACCGTGCCGGTCAGCACCATGGTGAAGGAGGCCGTCATGCCGGTGAGCGTCACCAGCCAGCGATAGGCGGGGCCGAACCGGGCGTAGAGGGCGTCGAGGCTCTCGTCGCTCAAGGCAGGCGGCGGGCGCCGCCGGTCACGTCCGCGTCTCCCGGAACCCGTCGAGGAAGGCGGTGAGGTTGGCGCCCAGCGCCTCCACCGCATAGCCGCCCTCCTGCACCAGCACGGTCGGCAGCCCAAGCGCGCCGAGGCGGCGGCCGATCTCGCCGAAGCCGGGCGTGGTCACGCGCAGCACGCCGATGGGGTCGTGTTCGAAGGCGTCGAAGCCGGTCGAGACCAGCAGCGCCTCGGGCGCGAAATGCCGCAACGCGGCGATCCCCCGGTCGAGCGCCGCCAGGAAGGCCGCGTCGTCTGCGCCCGGCGGCAGCGGCAGGTTGAGCGTGTAGCCCCGGCCGTCGCCTTCGCCGATCTCGTGCGCATAGCCGGCGAAGAAGGGGAAATAGTCCGCCGGGTCGCCATGCAGCGAGACGAACAGCACGTCGCGCCGGCGATAGAAGATGTGCTGCGTGCCGTTGCCGTGATGGACGTCGAAATCGAGGATCGCCACGCGGTCCCGCTCGCGGCGCATATAGTCGGCGGCGATGGCGATATTGTTGAGATAGCAGAAGCCGCCGGCGAGGTCCGAGAAGGCGTGATGGCCGGGCGGGCGGCAGAGCGCATAGGCGCTGTCTTCGCCGTCGAGCACCAGGCGCGCGGCGTGGGTGGCGGCGTGGGCGGCGGCGGTTGCGGCCGCCCAGGTGCCCTCGACGATCGGCGCGCTGCCGGTGGCGATGTAATAGCCGGCCTGCCCGGCGACGCCGGTCGGGCGGCCCTGCATGTGGCGGCCGGGATGGGCGTAGGGATAGACGACGGGCGTCGGCGCCGGCAGTTCCTGCCAGCGCGCCCAGGCGGTCTCCAGAAAAGCGAGATAGCCGGGGTCGTGGACGGCGGCCCTCGGCCCCGCGCCATAGTCGGGCGGTTCGACCGGCTCATGCCCGCCGGCCCGGATCGCCGCCAGCAGGGCGTCGGCCCGCTCCGCGATCTCCCAATGGGGCACGGCCGTCCCCCGGCTCAGAATCGAGGGCGGCCGGTGGCGCTCATGCGCCGGCGTATAGACGGTCTTCACAGCATCGCTCCTCCCCGCAAACGGTAGCAGCGGGCAGGCAGACTGTCGAACGAGGGCCGGCGGTCATCGCTCGAATGCCGAGCGGGGCAGGCCGGATTGCCGGATGATCGACATGAGCGTGCCGGGGCGTAGCTCCGAGTGATCCGGTACGGGAACGGTTATCGATCCCTCGGGGCCGGTCTTCTGCATCGCGACATGGCTCCCGCGCCGCCGCACTTCCCTGAAGCCGTGCGCCTCGAGGATGCGGCAGACCGCTCGGCCCGAAAGCACGCGCAGTCTAGCCAACCGCGACCTCGACATGGGTCACATAGACTTCATCGCGCAGGCGTCGGCGGACCTCATCGCCGTCGGCAGTCTCGAAGAACAGCGTCAGCGCTTCCGCCAGGTTGTCGCGCGCCTCGGATACGCTGTCGCCCTGGCTGGCAATGTCCAGCTCCGGGCAGAGCGCGACATAGCTGTCGCCATCCCGCTCGACGATCGCCGTCAATCGTTTGGTCACTGCCTGTCTCCCTCGATCGGGCGCATCATGTCCAGGCGGCTCAGGCCGCGCTGGCGTAGCAATCCGCAGCTTCGCCGTCGGCGCCGTCGCGCCGGGCGAGCTCGAATGTCATCGGCAGCGGGCCTTCGGATGTCTGGCGGGGGCTGATCTTCATGCCCGGAATGGCATTCGCCGGGATCTCGACGCCGGGCGCGTGAGGGGCCAGCAGGTTCAGGACAAGCTGGCGGACGATCTTCTCGGTGAAGCTGCGGGGGCGGGTGCGGTCGTTCTCCCAGCGCAAGACGGTGCGCTTGTCCGAGATGCCGATGGCTTCGGCGAACTCCGCTCCCGTGAACAGCAGGGCGCCGCGCAGGAAACGGAGTTCCGCCCCGACCAGCTGGACCGGCGTGAGCGCCCGCGCCACGGCGATCGTCGCCAGCATCATCCTGACCTTCGGGAAGGTCTTGCTGCCGTCCTCGCTTTCCGTGACGGTGTCGATCAGCGTCACCGGCAGCCCTAACTCCACCGTCGCGTCATATTCTTTTACCCGTTGCATTCCCGACTCCATATCCGAGAGAAGACATAACAGATCGCCCCGGCTAGTCCGCCACGCGCACGCACATCTTGCCGAAATTGTCGCCGTGGAAGAGGCCGATGAAGGCGTCGGGGGCGGATTCGAGGCCCTCCGAGACGGTCTCGCGCCAGCGCATCCGGCCGTCGCCTATCCAGCCGCCCATGTCGGCGAGGAAGGCGTCGGTGCGCTCGGCATGGTCGGAGACGATGAAGCCCTGCATCCGGATGCGCTTGCCCACCACCAGAAACAGATTGTTGGGGCCGGGCATCGGGCGGCTGTCATTGTAGCGCGCGATCATGCCGCAGGCGACGACACGGCCGAAGAAGTTCATCGCATTCAGCGCAGCTTCCAGATGCGCGCCGCCGACATTCTCGAAATAGACGTCCACCCCGTCCGGGCAGGCCTCGGCGAGCGCCGCCTGCAGGTCGCCGCAGGTCTTGTAGTTGATCGCGGCATCGACGCCGGCTTCGTCCCGCAGCCAGGCGCATTTCTCGTCCGAGCCCGCCGAGCCGACCACCCGGCAGCCCTTCAGCTTCGCGATCTGGCAGACGACCGCGCCGACCGCGCCCGAAGCGGCGGAGACGAACACCGTCTCGCCCGCCTTGGGCTGGCCGAGGTCCAGCAGGCCGACATAGGCCGTCTGGCCGGGCATTCCGAGCACGCCCAGATTCGCCTGCAAGGGGGCCAGGTCGGGATCGATGGCGCGCAGCAGCCTGCCGTCGGCGACATGCCAGTCCCGCCAGCCGCCGCCGACGCCGAACACCAGCGCGCCGGCCGGGAAGCGCCCGCCCTTCGACTTCTCCACCCGGCCGACGAAATAGCCGTCCAGCGGCTCGCCGATGGCGAAGGGCGGGGCGTAGCTCTTGCGGTCGCTGATCCGCCCCCGGATATAGGGATCGACCGACATCCACAGCGTGCGCACCAGCATTTCGCCGTCGCCCGCCACCGGCATCGGCGCCGTCTCCAGGGCGAAATTGTCGGGCGTCGGCAGGCCGACCGGCCGGCTCTTGAGCACGATGCGGCGATTCTCGTTCGCGGCCATTGGGGAGGATCTCCAACTCGAAAGACCGAAGGCTATCATGCCGGCCCGACCCGGACAAGATCGAATGTAGCATAAGCTTCATTTTATGGCATCGGGCGCAATTATGTGCCCGAGCGATAGATTGACGCCGGGGCTTTGTTGCGCCAGACTGGCGGTCATGCGCTGGCTTTTCGCTCTCCTCCTGGCCGGGTTCGCCCAGGCCGCCGCCCCGGCCGTCGCCGAGGGAAGGCCGATCGCGACCATCCGGATGATCGCCGAGCCGCTCGGTATCGAGAGCCTGATGGGGCCGGGCGTCGATCCGCATCTCTACAAGCTCACCCGCGCCGACATCGTGCGCCTGGTGAACGCCTCGCACCTGCTCTATTGCGGCCTCGGCCTCGAGGGCAAGATGCTGGACGCCTTCGAGCGGCTGAAGCGCGCCGGCAAGCCGGCGTTCGCGGTCTGCGAGGCGGTGCCGGAGGAGAGCCGCCTCAAGGCCGCGCCGGACTATCCGGGCGCGGGCGACCCGCATGTCTGGATGGACCCGCTGCTCTGGGCCGAGGCGCTCCGCGCCGCCGCGGCCGAGATCGGCCTCGCGCCCCCCGGCGATTTCGACCGCCTGCACGCCTATGCCCGCGCCAGCATCGCGAGCATCCCGCAAGAGGCGCGGCTGCTGGTCACCGCCCATGACGCCTTTGCCTATTTCGGGCGCCGCTACGGCCTCGAAGTGGCCGGCATCCAGGGCGTCAACACCGACTCGGAAGCCGGGCTGAAGGCGATCGAGACGCTGGTGGAGACCGTCGTGGCGCGCCGCCTGCCGGCCGTCTTCGCCGAATCGACGGTCTCGGAGCGCAATGTCCGCGCCATCGTGGAGGGCGCGGCGGCGCGCGGCCACCGGGTGCGGATCGGCGCGAAGCTCTTCTCGGACGCGATGGGGCCTCCGGGCAGCTATGAGGGCAGCTATATCGGCATGATCGACCACAATGTCACCGCGATCGCGCGCGCGCTCGGCGGAAGCGCGCCGCCCGGCGGGATGCAGGGGAGGCTCGCCGGCGATGGCCTCTGAAGCGCAGCGCGAGCACCGCCCCGCGCCCTTCGAGGCGCGCGGGCTCACGGTCGCCTGGGGCGGGCGTCCGGCGCTCTGGAATGTGGACCTCCGCCTGCCGGCCTCGGGCCTCGCCGCCGTGGTCGGCCCCAATGGCGCGGGCAAATCCACCCTGTTCAAGGCGGGTCTCGGCCTCGCGCCGATCCTGACCGGCGAGCTGCGCCTGCTGGGCCAGCCGCCGGGCCGGGCGCGCCGGCGCATCGCCTACATGCCGCAGAGCAACCGCATCGACCGGGACTTCCCCGTCTCCGCGCGGGATGTGGCCGCCATGGGCCTCTACGGCCGGGTCGGATGGTTCCGCCGTCTCGGCAAGCGCGAGCGGGAAGCCGCCGACGCCGCGCTCGACCGGGTGGGCCTCGCCGACTTCCGCCTGCGCCAGATCGGCCGCCTCTCCGGCGGGCAGCAGCAGCGGGTGTTCCTTGCCCGCGCGCTCGCCCAGGAGGCCGAACTGCTGCTGCTGGACGAGCCGTTCTCGGGCATCGACGCGGCTTCCGAGGCCGCGATCTTCGACGTGCTGGCGGCGCTGGAGCGCGAGGGCCGCCATATCGTCTGCATTCATCACGATCTCGAGACCGTCGCGCGCTATTTCGACCATGTGACGGTGCTGAACGCCGCCGTGATCGCCAGCGGCCCGCCCGCCGGCGCGCTGGCGGCGGAGACGCTGCGGCGCGCCTATCGCACGGCCGGCCCGCCCCGGCTGGCGGCGGCGTGAACGACGAAGCCGGGGCGCTGCTGGCGGCGCTGACCTTCCGGGCCGGCTACAACAGCGCCGTCGCGATGGCCGGCGCGGCGCTGCTCGGCGCGGCCGCGGCCGGCGTCGGCGTCTTCCTGATGCTGCGCGCCCGCACGCTCGCGGCCGACGCCATCGGCCACGCGACCCTGCCCGGCATCCTGCTCGCCTTCATCGCTGCGCTGGCGCTCGGCGGGGAAGGGCGCGCGCTGCCGGCGCTGCTGGCGGGCGCGGCCGTCACCGGCGCGCTCGGCATGGCGGCGGCCGAACTGCTGACTCGGCGCACCCGGCTTGCGCCCGACGCGGCGATCGCGGTCGCGCTCAGCGTCTTCTACGCCCTCGGCGTGGTGCTGCTCTCCTGGGTGCAGACCTTGCCGGCAGGCGGTCAGGGCGGCCTGCGGACCTTTCTGCTGGGCCAGGCGGCGGCGCTCTCGGCGGCGGAGGCGCAGGGCCTCGCCATCGCGGCGCTGCTGGTGTTCGCGCTGCTGCTGGCGCTTTTCCGGCCGCTGGCGCTGCTCAGCTTCGACGAGGACCATGCGCGGGCCGGCGGCTGGCCGGTCGCGAAGCTGGACGCGACCCTGCTGGCGCTCGCCGTGCTGGTCACGGTGCTGGGCCTCCAGACCGTCGGGCTGGTGCTGATCGTGGCCTTGCTGGCGCTGCCGGCGGTGGCGGCCCGCTTCTGGTCGGAGGGCCTCTCGCGCCTCTTTGCGCTCGCGGTCGCCTTCGGCGCGGGCGGGGCCTTTCTGGGCGCGGGCGTTTCCGCCGTCTGGCCGCGCGCGCCGACCGGCGCCTCGATCGTGCTGGCGCTCGGCGCGATCTTTCTGGCGAGCCTGCTGGCCGCGCCCCGGCGCGGCCTCCTGGCGGAGCTGCTGCGGCGCGGGCAGGCGGGCTGGCGGCTCCGCGCCGCGCGGGCGCTGCAGGGCGGCCGGCCGACGGCCGGCGCGCTGCTGTTCGGCTGGCGGCGCGGCGGCAGGCTGACGGCGCGCGGCCGGGCCGCGCTCGCCCGGCTCGAACTCTGGGACCGGCTGCTGGCCGAGGCCCCGGAGGCCGCGCCGCCGGACCTCGCCTGGGGGCTCGACCCCCTGCCGGCGGAACTGCTGGAGGGGCTGGCGGCGCGGCGGGCGGGAGAGGACCGGTGAGCCTTTTCTGGCAGGTGGACTTCCCGGCGCTGCTGGCGGCCGGCCTCGCCTCCGGCCTTTGCGCCCTGCTCGGCAATTTCCTGGTGCTGCGCCGGGAGAGCCTCCTGGGCGACGCCATCGCCCATGCGGTGCTGCCGGGCATTGTCGGCGGCTTCCTGCTCGCCGGCGCGCTGGCCGCGCCGGCCATGCTGGCGGGCGCGCTGGCGGCGGCGCTGGCGGCGGCGGCGGCGATCCATCTGGTGCGCCGCTTCGGGCGCATCGAGCCCGGCGCCGCCATGGGCGCGGTGTTCACCGTCATGTTCGCGGCCGGCGTGTTCATGCTGGAGCAGGCGGCGGCGCGCAATCTGCATATCGACGTGGACTGCGTGCTCTACGGCCAGCTGGAGGACATTCTGTGGCTGGACGCGCCCGACCCGCTGGCGCTGCCGCGCGAGGTGTGGACGCTGGCGGCCGTCTTCGCGGCCGCCGGCGCGGCCGCGCTGCTGCTTGCGAAGGAGATCCGGCTCGCGGCCTTCGACCCCGATTTCGCCGCTGCGCTCGGCTTTCGGCCGGGCCTCGTTCACGCCGGCGCGGTGCTGTTCGTGGCGGCGGCGGCGATCGCCTCCTTCGAGGCGGTCGGCTCGATCCTGGTGATCGCCATGCTGATCTGCCCGGCCGCCGCCGCCCGGCTGCTGACCGACCGCTACCGCGCGCAGATCCTGCTGAGCATGGGCGTCGGCGTCGGCTCCGCGCTTGCCGGCTATCTGCTGGCCGGCTTCGGTCCGGCGGCGTTCGGCGCTTCCTGGTCGCTCAACGCCGCCGGCTGCATCGCCGCGCTCTCCGGCCTCGCCGTCGCCGCGGCCGCGCTGTTCGGGCCCTGTCGCCGGGGCTACCGGCCTTCGAGCATGGCCTGATAGTGGTCGGTGTTGCGCTCGGCGGTCAGCACGCGGTGGAGGCTGTCGAGGTCGCGCCGGGCGTTGGGGGAAAGCGCGACGCCCTCCAGCCCCTTCAGGAAATGGAAGCAGCAGACATTCAGCATGTGGCCGAGCTCGTATTCCGTCTTGATGGAGACGCGCTCGAAGCCGCGCGCGCTGCGCTGGGCGGAGCAGACGATCTTGGCGCGCCCGCGATGGATGAAGGACAGGCCGCCGCGCGCGTCCACGGCGTCGGCCCCGAACTGCTCCGCCAGGCGCCGGCGGATCAGCATCTCGGGACGCTTCTTCAGCGAGCAGTCATAGTTGTAGCCGGTGCTGATCGAGCCGGGACTGTCCACCAGCACCGGCTTGCGGCTTCCGGTCAGAACCTTGTCGAACAGCCCGTCGAGCATGTCGGTGTGGACCTGCACCAGATCGCGCATGGCCCCCTTGACATCCTCCTGGCTGTCGCCGGTCGCCGGCTCCACGCCATATTCGCCGCTCAGCGAGAACAGGCCGCCCTTTCCGCCTTCCAGGGTGAAGTAGTAGTAGAACTGGGTCATCTCGACACGCATGACAATCCTCCATCGGTTCGGGAGGACTATACACCGCCGCGATAACCGTTGACTATGGGGTAGCGCCGGTCGCGGCCGAAGGCCCGGCGAGTGAGCTTCACGCCCGGCGGAGCCTGGCGGCGCTTGTATTCGGCGATGTCGAGCATCCGCCAGACGCGCTGGACGGTCTCCGGCGCATGGCCGCGCGCCGCGATCTCCGCCACCGAGCGCTCATCCTCGATCAGGCATTCGAGGATGTCGTCGAGCGCGTCATAGGGCGGCAGGCTGTCCTGGTCGGTCTGGTCGGGGCGGAGCTCGGCCGAGGGCGGCTTGTCGATGATGTTCTGCGGCACGACCGCGCCCGCAGGCCCGAGCGCGTCTTCCGGGCGGTTCTCGTTGCGCCAGCGGGCGAGCGCGAAGACGGTCGTCTTGTACACATCCTTCAGAACATTGTAGCCGCCGCACATGTCGCCATAGAGGGTGGCGTAGCCGACCGACATTTCCGACTTGTTGCCGGTGGAGAGCACCATATGGCCGAACTTGTTGGAGAGCGCCATGAGCGTAAGGCCGCGCGCGCGGGCCTGGATGTTCTCCTCGGTCGTGTCCTCGTCCCGGCCGGCGAAGGCGTCGGCGAGCATCCGGCCGAAGGCCGCCATGGCCGGCTCGATCGAGACGATCTCATAGGAGGAGCCGAGCGCCGCCACCGCGTCGCGGGCGTCGTCGAGCGAGGCCTGGGAGGTGTGGGGCGAGGGCATCATCACGCAGCGCACCCGCTCCGCCCCGAGCGCATCGACGGCGACCGCGGCCGAGAGCGCCGAGTCGATGCCGCCCGACAGGCCGAGCACCACGCCCGGAAAGCGGTTCTTGTTCACATAGTCGCGGAGGCCCAGCATCATCGCGCGATAGATGTCCGCGAGGCCGTCGCCGCCCGGCGCCATCGGGCCGTCCGCGCAGTCCCAGCCGTCGGGGCCGCGCCGCCACTCGGTGAGCGCGACGCTTTCGGTCCAGGCCGGCAGCTGCGCCTTCAGCGCCCGGTCGCGCCCGATGACGAAGGAGGCGCCGTCGAACACCAGCTCGTCCTGGCCGCCGACCTGGTTGATATAGGCCAGCGCCAGGCCGCTCTCGACCGTGCGCGCCATGGCGATGTTGAGGCGCACATCGTCCTTGGTGACCTCGAAGGGCGAGCCGTTGGGCACCAGCAGCAGTTCGGCCCCGCTCTCCTCCAGGCATTCCACCACCGGCGGCGACCAGATGTCCTCGCAGATCGGAACGCCGATGCGCACATCGCGGAACGGGATCGGCCCCGGCATCTCGCCGGCGGCGAAGACGCGCTTCTCGTCGAACACGCCGTAATTGGGCAGGATCGCCTTGTAGCGCAGCGCCTGCACCGCGCCGCCGTCGAGCAGCGCCACGGCGTTGTAGAGCCGCCCGTCCTCGTCCGCGCGCCAGGGCAGGCCGACCAGCAGCGCCGGCCCGCCATCGGCGGTTTCCGCCGCCAGCGCCTCGCAGGCCTCCCGGCAGGCGTCCTGGAAGGCGGGCTTCAGCACCAGGTCCTCGGGCGGATAGCCGGAGAGCGCCAGTTCCGGGAAAACCGCCAGATCGGCCCCGGCCGCCTCTGCGCGGGCGCGGCGGATGCGCCCGGCATTGCCGGCGATGTCGCCCACGGTGGGGTTGATCTGGGCGATGGCGATCGCGAGCCGGTCGGTCATCGGCGCCTCAGCAGGAATTCGCGGCCGACCTTCACGCTCGGCTTGCCGTCATATTCGACGATGTCGGCCGTCGCATAGGTCTCGGACCACTGGTCGGGGAGATAGGAGCCGGTGCCGATGGTATCGACCGGCGCCTGGGCCAGCGCCATCACGCGGCACTTGCCGGGGGTGAAGCCGGAGGAGGCGGTGATCTTCGCCATCGGGAAGCCGGCGGCGTCCAGCGTCTCGCGCAGATGCCAGATCGCGGCAGCGGTGACGCCGGTGCCGACCAGATGGCGCATCTCGCCCTCGGTGCGATAGTCGCGAATCGCGCGCGGCGCGTTGCGGTCCAGCACTTCGTAGGATTTCTGCAGGTCGAGCCCCTCGGCGTAGCGCCCGCCATGGGTGTCGAGGCGGATCGACACGCGTCCGGCCGCCGCCATCTCCGGGAAGCGCCGGCAGACCGCGACCGCATCCGACATCTCCGCGCCGTAATAGTCGGTGACCACGGTGAGCGGCTCGTCGGGGAAGGTCTCCACGAACATTTCCGCCGCCCGCAGGGTCGAGCCGGCATAGCCGATCAGCCCGTGCGGCATGGTGCCGAGGCCGCGCTTCGCGCCGAAGAAATGCGCCGTCGCGTCGGTCGCGTTGCCGACGAAGCCGACCGCGCCGACCTCGCGCCGGGCCGCCGCCGAGCCGACGCTGGCGGCGTAGGCCATGATCTCGGCCATGTCGGTGCCGGCGCAGTGGCGCGCATCCATTGCCAGGAAGCCGACCTTCGGCAGCGCCATGCACATGGCGCGCGCATTGTAGGCCGCAACGCAGGCCGAGCCGAGCTTCTGGAGATAGAGCGTCTCCAGGTCGATCAGATGGCGGAGCGGGCCGGAGATGGTGAGCAGGGGGTCGCCGGCGCCGACCCACAGCCCCTCCGCATAGCGCTCCTCGATGTCGAAGGCCGCCCCGCGCGCCGTCGCCACGGCGTTCAGCCATTCGATCGTCAGCCGGGCGGCGGAGACCACCGGGCGGCGCATGAAGACCGCATAGACCACCCGCATGTCGCCGAAGCGCTCGACGACCGCCTTGCTCTTGCTGAAATAGGCGTCCGTATAGTGCGGGACGTCGGCTGCGTCCGGCTGCGGCGGGGCGCCGTCCATCGCCTATTCCGCGGCGATCGCCGGGCGGGCGCGGCCGGTGCGCTCCTCCTTCAGCTGCTCGGCGATCAGGAAGGCGAGCTCCAGCGCCTGGCTCGCATTCAGCCTCGGGTCGCAATGGGTGTGGTAGCGATCCTGCAGCCCGGCCTCGGTGACGGCGCTGGCCCCGCCGATGCACTCGGTCACATCCTGCCCGGTCATCTCGAAATGCACCCCGCCCGGCCAGGTGCCATGGTCGCGGTGCACGGCGAAGAATTCGCGCACCTCGGAGAGGATCGCGCCGAAGGGGCGCGTCTTCAGCCCGCCGGCCGCCTTGACGGTGTTGCCGTGCATCGGGTCGCAGGACCAGACGACCTCCGCGCCCTCCGCGCTCACGGTCTCGATCATGCGCGGCAGATGGTCCGCGACCTGGCCCGCGCCGACGCGGCAGATCAGGGTGAGCCGGCCCGGCTCGTTCTGCGGGTTCAGCGTCCAGAGCAGGCGCTTCAGATGGTCGGCGGTCAGCGACGGGCCGCATTTCAGCCCGATCGGATTGCCGACGCCGCGCAGGAACTCGACATGCGCCTCGTCGGGATCGCGCGTGCGGTCGCCGATCCAGAGCATGTGCGCGGAGCAGCCGTACCAGTCGCCGGTCAGGCTGTCGATGCGGGTCAGCGCCTCCTCCCAGGGCAGCAGCAGCGCCTCATGCGAGGTGTAGAAGGCGGTCTCCCGCAGTTGCGGCGTGTTGTCGGAGGTAATGCCGCAGGCGGCGATGAAATCCAGCGCCTCCGAGAGGCGGTCGGCCAAATCCCGGTATCGCTCGCCCAGCTCCTCGCGCACGAAGTCGAGATTCCAGCGATGCACCTGGTGCAGGTCGGCGAACCCGCCCATGGCGAAGGCGCGCAGCAGGTTGAGCGTCGCCGAGGCCTGGGTGTAGCCGTGCAGCATCCGCGCGGGGTCCGGCTCGCGCGACGGCGCGTCGAAGCCCATGGCGTTGATGATGTCGCCCCGGTAGCTCGGCAGCTCCACGCCATCGACGGTCTCGGTCGGGGCCGAGCGCGGCTTGGCGAACTGGCCGGCCATGCGCCCGACCTTCACCACCGGGCAGGCGGCGCCATAGGTCAGCACCACCGCCATTTGCAGCAGCACCTTGAAGGTGTCGCGGATATTGTTGGCGTGAAACTCGGCGAAACTCTCGGCGCAGTCGCCGCCCTGGAGCAGGAACGCCTCGCCGCGCGCGACGCGCGCCAGATCGGCCTTGAGATTGCGCGCCTCGCCGGCGAACACCAGCGGCGGCCAGCCGGCCAGGTTCTTCTCGGCGGCTTCGAGCGCGGCCGGGTCGGCATAATCCGGCGCCTGCCGGATCGGCTTGCCGCGCCAGCTCCGGGGCGTCCACTTCTCGCCCATGCGCCTGCTCCTTCGCTTCACGCCTGTCGGGAGAATGCGGGGCTATACGCCGAAATGGCGGCGGTTTCAAACGCCGCCGCCGAGCCCGGCCAGCAGCGTTTCGCGCGGCAGGTCGCGGGTGATGAACACCAGGCGCGAGCGGCGATCCTCGTCCGGCCAGTCCGCGAGCCGCTGCGGCGACTGGAAGATGTGCTGCACGCCGTGGATCGCCACCGGGCCGTCCTCACCCTCGAGATTGAGGATGCCCTTGACGCGTAGCAACTGCGGCCCGTGCGCATTGCGCAGGCCGGCGAGCCAGGTCGAGAAGGCCTTCCAGTCGATCGGCTCCTCGAAGGTCAGCGACAGGGTGTCGATGCCGGTCAGGTGGCCGTCATGGCCGTCATGGTCGTGATCGTGATCGTGATCGTGGTCGCCATGGCGATGACGGTCGTCCGCATGGCGCTCCCCGTCTTCGTCGGGACCGAGCCACTCGCGGTCGGCGGTGTCGAGGCCGAACAGGAAGTCGGGCGCCACGGCGCCCATCGACGCCTGCTGTCTGAGCGCGCCGGGCGCCAGGCGGTCCAGCAGTTCCGAAAGCGCTTCCGGCGCGGCGTCGTCGCGGTCGCATTTGGTGACGACGATGCGGTCCGCCATCGCCACCTGCTTCACCGCTTCGGGCTGTTCGGCCAGCTGGCCGGGGCCGAGCACGCCGTCCACCGTCGCGGCGATGGCGTCCAGGCGGTAGAAGTTGGAGACCAGCGGGTTGTTCAGCAGCGTCTGGGCGATGGGCGCGGGGTCGGCGAGGCCGGTGGTCTCGACCGCAACCCGCTCGAAAGGCGGCACCGCGCCCTCCCGCCGGCGGGCCAGCAGGTCGCGCAACGTCTCCTCAAGGTCGGAGCGCAGCTGGCAGCACACGCACCCCCCGTTCACCACCATGGTCTCCCCGTCCACCGCCTCGACCAGCAGATGGTCGAGCGCGATGTCGCCGAACTCGTTGACGATGACCGCCGTGCGGGCCATTCCGGGGTCGCGCAGCAGCGCGTTCAGCAGGGTGGTCTTGCCGCTGCCGAGGAAACCGGTGAGCACGGTGACCGGCAGGCGCGCCTCGGGAGCATGGGCTTCGAACAGGCTCATGGCGGATAATTTCCCGCTGATTAATGCTTGACTGGCCCGCGCGGCGAAGCGCAGGATGACTGCCGGAGCTTACCGGAGTTGCCGCAAGGGAGGTAGCGAAATGATCTTCAGCAAGTTCGACGCGCTGACGAAGACGGAAGATCTGGCGTCGCCGGATCGGCGCAATTTCATACGCACGGCTGCGGTCGGAGCCGGTGCGATGGCCGCGGCGGGAGCCGCGATGACCGGCGGCGTCGGGGAAGCCAGGGCCGACGGTCATATGACGCCGATCGGCGAGAAATGGTGGCCGTCGCGCTGGGGCGAGGGCGACCAGGCGGGCGCCTCCAACTGGATGACTCCCGAAAAGACCCTCGATGCGGTCAAGTGGATCCGGAACGGCAAGGTGCGCCGCATCGGGCGCGACTATGAGCCGGGCATCCCCTTCTTCGGTCCGCGCGGCTTCGCGCTGCGCATTCCGGGCAGCCCGACCGGCGGTCCGTTCGGCGAGAACATGCTGGTCTATAACGACGAATATCTCGCCACCGAGATCGGTCAGGTCGGCACCCAGTTCGACGGCCTCGGCCATATCGGCGCCATCGTCGGCTCCAACACCGACAAGGCCGACCACCGCTACTATAACGGCTTCACCGGAGCCGAGGTCGAGGGCTCCTACGGGCTCCAGAAGATCGGCGTGGAGCATGTCAAGCCGTTCTTCACGCGCGGCCATCTGATCGATGTCTCGGCGCAGCGGGAATGGGACAAGGGCGAGGAGATCACGCCCGACCACGCGGCGGCGGCGCTTGCCGCGCAGGGCATGTCGGTGGACGACATCAAGGAAGGCGACGCGGTGTTCTTCAACACCGGCTGGGGAAAGCTGTGGAAGGAGAACAACGACCGCTTCAACTCCGGCTGCCCCGGCATCGGCATGGACGTCGCCAGGGGGCTGGTCGATATGGGCGTGTGCGTCGTCGGCGCCGACACCTGGCCGGTCGAGGTGGTGCCGAATCCGGATCCGAAGAAGGCGTTCGTGGTCCATAACGAACTCCTGACCCGCAACGGCATCTACATCCACGAAAACCTGATCTTCGACGAGCTGATCGCCGACAATGCGCACCAGTTCGTCTATGTGTTCACGCCGCTGCCGATCAAGGGCGGCACGGGCTCCATCGGCAGCCCGCTCGCGATCACCTGATCCGAACTCTTCCCCCGGCGGCCGGTCCGCCGGGGGACACTTTCCTTCACGCGCGCCGCGCCGGTCGCGGGCTTTCGTCCATCAGCCCCGCCAGCAGGTGGTTGAGCCGGAGCGAGAGCGCCGCCTTGTCGCCGGCCCGCGCCGGATCGTCCCAGAGATTGGTCGTCTCGTCGGGGTCCTGCTCGAGGTCGTAAAGCTCGCCCCAGGGCAGGCCGGCATAGATCGTGAAGCGGAACCGATCGTCCACGATCGAGCGCATCCGCGCCGGGCTCGCGAAGCCGAGGCGCGCGCCATTGTCGTTATATTCCACCAGCAGCTCCTCGCGCGGTCCGCCGCCGCCGGCCAGACAGTCGAGGAAGCTCTGCCCCTGCATCCCGAAATAGGGCCTGACGCCGGCGCGGTCGAGGATCGCGGCCGGGATGTCGATGGTCGAGAGCAAGGCGTTGGACACCGCCGCCCGGCCGCTCCGCCGGTCCTGCGGCTCGGACCAGACGAACGGCGTCCGGGTGATCGACCGGAAGGGCAGGGCGCCCTTCAGCAGCATGTCGAAATCGCCGAGATAGTCGCCATGGTCGGCGGTGAAGCAGACCACCGTGCTGTCCTCGAGGCCGAGGCGCGCGAGCGTGGCCGTCAGCGCCCCCACCGCATCGTCGATCATGGCGATCATGCCGGCCGTCAGCGCCATCGCCTCGCGGATTTCGCGCTCGCCGGTCATGAAGGCGGTCTGCGGCGAGACCGGCCGCACGCCGGCGCGCCGGTCGGCGTCCATGCCGCGCATCGGCGGCGTCGGGTTGCGGTGCGCGGCATAGGGCAGGCGGCGCTCGAACTGCTCCGGCCCGTAGCGGTCCCAGTAGCGGCCCGGCGGGTTGAAGGGGTGATGCGGGTCGGGGAAGGAGACGAACAGGAAGAAGGGCGCGTCGCCGTTCGCCGCTCCCGCCAGCCAGTCGAGCGCCCGGTCGCGGATATAGGCGGTCGGGTAGAGCTCCTCCGGCACCGGGGTGCGGAAGGCCTGCGGGCAGGCATAGCTGTGCGGCAGCTCGTTGGCCGGGTCGTGCAGCGCCCGCCAGTCGGCGGTCCGGCGGCGCAGCCACTGGCCGTAATGGCCGCCGCAGCGGTCCCCGTGCCCGGTGACCATATCGACGTGCTGAAAGCCGTAATAGGGCGTGGGAAAGGCGTAGCGCCCGTCCTCCAGGTAGCGGCCCGGCTCCTCCAGGGCGTAGTCGGCGCCGTCGCCGCGCCGGGCCTCGGCGATCGGCCCCGCCTCGAAGGGCGCCGAGGGCAACGGCTCCACATCGGTGAAGGGCTGCAGATGGCTCTTGCCGATGGCGGCGGTGCGATAGCCGGCGGCGGCCAGCACGTCCACAAAGGTCGCGGCGCCGGTCGGCAGCGCGCCGCCATTGAAGCGCAGCCCGTGCGTGGAGGGATAGCGTCCGGTCATGAAAGAGGCCCGGTTGGGCATGCACACGGGCGAGGCCGTGTGGAGGCGCTCGAAACGCACGCCGCCCGCCGCCAGCCGGTCGATATGCGGCGTCTCCAGCACCGGATGGCCGGCCGCGCCCAGCCAGTCGGCGCGCTGCTGGTCGGTCATTACGAACAGGAAATTCGGGCGTTCCGGGGTCACGGTCTCTCCTTGAGGCGGGCTTGCGGCCGGGCGCGCGGCTAATATCCCCGGCCGGGCAGCGCCTCGTGCAGCGGGCGCTGGCGGGGGTCGAGCTGGCGGTCGGTGTAGTAGCCGGTCGCCGGCTTCCAGACCTCGAAGACGCGCCGCAGCTCGCCCACCGGCTCGTCATGCGCATCGACGCGCAGATCGACCCGCGCGAAATCGTGCCGGCCCCAGACGGTCAGCGCGGCGGAGTTCTGGCCGCCATGCTGGCCGCCGGCGTCTCGCCCGGCCTCCAGCGCCGCCAGCAGCCGCTCCTCCAGGGTCGGCCCGGCGAAGCCCCGCTCGATGGCGTCCAGCACATGCTCGCCGAGCAGCACATTGCCGAGCGCGATCAGCCCGTCGCGGACATGATGGCCGGCCCAGTCGCGATTCTCGGCTCCGGTGCGCGCCGCCGCCCGTCCCTCGGCGTCGATGATCCCCAACTGGCGATATTCGGGCCAGGGGTCCGCCGCCGCCAGCGCCGCCACCGCGGCGGGGGCCGGGCAGCCATTGGCCAGCAGGTCCTGCGCGAGGGCGCCGAGGCGCGCGTCGGCAATGGCCATGATCGCGACCGCGCCGCGCTGCGTCACATGCGGCACGCGCGCGCCGACGGCGAGCGAGCGGGTCGCGGTGGCGATGCCGAGCGCGCCCGTCTCGCTCTCGCGGGCGATGCAGGTGAAGGTCATGCGCGCGCCCGCCGGGCCGTGCGGATCGGTTCCATGGCGTCCTTCCCCCTCCCTGTCTGCGGTGCGCTCAGAACGTCCGCGCCCAGTGCGCCACCAGGCGGCGCTCCAGCGCCCGGGCGCGCTCCAGCCAATCCTTCGCCTCCCGCTGCGCCTCGTCGTCCGGCTCCGGGCCGAGCGCATCGTAGCGCCGGCGCGCTTCCAGGTCGCTGACGAACAGCGCAAAGCGCAGGCGGCGGCCGGACTTCGCGTGCAGATAGCCGGCGAGGCCGCGACCGTAATACATGCTGCCGGTCTTGGCCCAGACGCGGAAGACGAGCGCCGGCTCGTCCTCCCAGCTTGCCAGCGAGCCGGTCCAGCCCGAGACCGGCAGCAGCGACTGGAAGCTGCGGCCGGAATAGCGCCGGTCCCGGACATGGGCGAGCAGGGCGGCCATGCGGGCGGGCGAGGTGCGGGCGCTCGCGCTCAGCCCCGAATGGCGATCCAGCCGCCAGGCGGTTGCATCGCCGCCGAGGCGCCGGTCCAGCTCCGCCTGCAGGCGGGCGGCCGAGGCCGCCAGCGGCTCCGGCTTGCCGGCGAGGCGGCGCGAGGCGCCGAGGCCGATCAGCTCCGCCAGCAGATTGTTGCTGTGTTGCAGGGCGAGGCCGACCAGATCGACCAGCGGGCGGCTGTCATGCCGGGCGAGCGGGCGTGCGCCTGGCGGCGCGGGCGCGGGCTGCGGTTCCGTCAGCGCGAGGCCATGCATGGCCGCGAACTTGCGGAAGAGGTTGGCGGTGAACCGGGCCGGCCGGTGCACCGGGACCCAGGCCTTGCCGCCCTCTGCTGAAGGCGGCGCCCAGCCGCGGCCGAGCAGCGTGTAGGTAGGTATGGGGCCGAACGGGCCCTCCGGGAGCGCGGCGTTGAGCGGGGCGAGGTCGCTTCCCGGCAGCGCGAAGGCCTCCAGCCCGCCGTCCGGCCCGGCCCGCCAGATCAGCCGCCGGCGGTTGAAGGAGAGCGACAGCGCCGAGACGCCCGGATTGTAGGTCGCGCGGCGGCTCCGGTCGGCGTCGATGAAGTAGGTGCGGACCAGCAGGCCGTCATCGTAGAAGAGGCGCGCACGGCGGAGGCCGGACGCGGCGGCGGAGGAGGCCAGCGACATCAGCTCCTCGAGCAGCAGCAGCGGGTCGCCGCCGCCGACCAGATAGAGCCGGTCGCCATCGAGCCGGAGTTCGGTCGCGAAGCGATGCTCGCCGCCCAGCACATCGAGCGCCGCGACGGCCGTTGCGAGCTTGGCGGTGGAGGCCGGCAGGAACGGCTCGTCGGCGCGCCGCGTCGCCACCGTTCGTGCGCCCTCCGCCACGAAATAGCCGACGCGCGCGCCCTCCAGGCCGGCTTCGGCGATCAGCGCCTCGACCGTCGTCGCGCCGCCGGACGCTCCGCCCCGGACGGGCCAGAGCGCCAGGCAGGCGATGAGCGCGAGGGCGAGGCGTCGCCGCAGCCCCGTCACTCCGCGGCGACGGCCGCCGGCGCCAGGCAGTCGTCCGCGAGCGGGCGGATGGGGTCGAAATCGCGGTGCGCGATCCATTCCGGGCGCTTGAAGCGCCGGATACGGTTCGAGACCGCGCAGAGGCTGAGATAGACGATCACCCGGTCCCAGGGGCTGATATTGGGCGGGCTCGCATGGACCAGATTGCCATGGAACATGACCACCGAGCCGGGCGCGCCGAGCGGCGCGGCGATGCCGCCGGCGTCCGCCAGCCGGGCGACCGTCTCGCGGTCCAGCGTCCAGAGCGGATAGCTGGTGGTCTCCAGATCGTGGCCGGCTTCCAGAACCCCTTCGCGATGGCTGCCGGGCAGGAACATCAGCGGCCCGTTGGCGGCGGTGACGGGATCGAGGAACACCGCGATATTCATCGCGCGCGGCTCCGGCATCCCGTCATCGCGATGCCAGACGCCGAAATCCTGATGCCACTGCCAGACGGCGCCGTCGAAGGCGGCCTTGGCGTTGACCTTGAACTGGTGCATGTAAACCTGTTCGCCCAGCAGCTGCTCGACCGGCTTCACCAGGCGCGGATGCGCGCCGAGGCGCGCGAAGGCGTCGTCATAGCGATGGGCGGCAAAGGCGGTGCGCGGCGCGCCATTGTCCTCGCGCCAGACCTCCTCCCGTCCGCTGGCCAGCACCCGGTCGGCCGCCCGGCGCAGCAGGCCCGCCTCCTCGGGGCGAAAGACATTTTCGAGAAAGAGGTAGCCCTCCCGCTCGAACCGCGAAAGCTGTTCTGCCGTAAGCTGCATGGCTTGGCTCTCCTCAGCTCAGCTGGCGCTTCATGATCTTGCCGGTGGCGTTCATCGGCAGGCTGTCGCGCAGCTCCACGATACGGGGATATTTGTGTCCCGCCATGCGCTCCCTGGCCCAGGCCACGATGGCGTCCGGCTCCGGCGTCGCGCCGGCGGCGGGCACGACGAACGCCTTGACCTCCTCGCCATAGCGCTCGTCCGGCACGCCGACCACGGCGGCGAGCGAGATTTCGGGATGCGTGATGAGCACCTCCTCCACCTCGCGCGGATAGACGTTGAACCCGCCCCGGATCACCATCTCCTTCAGGCGATCGACGATGTAGAGATAGCCGTCCTCGTCGAAGCGCCCGATATCGCCGGTGTGGAACCAGCCGCCCCGCAGCGCCTCGGCGGTCTCTTCCGGGCGGCCCAGATAGCCCTTCATCACGCAATGGCCGCGAATCACCACCTCGCCTGGCTCGCCGACCGGCACCGGCCGGTCTTCCGGATCGACCACCCGCACCTCGACGCCCCAGATCGGCACCCCGACCGATCCGACCTTGCGCGGCCGGTCGAGCAGGTTGAAGGTCGCGCCCGGCGAGGTTTCGGAGAGGCCGTAGCCCTCCAGCACCGCCACGTCGAACCTGGCCTCGAAGGCGCGGAGAATCTCCACCGGCGTCGAGGCGCCGCCGACCAGCACATGGCGCAGCGTGCCGGCGATGGCGGCCAGATCGTGCTTCTCCGCGTCGGGATAGGTCAGCAGCGCCCAGAGCATGGTCGGCACGCCGGCGAACAGCGTCACCTTCTCGCTCTCCATCAACTGCAGGCAGAGGCCGGGATCGAAGCGCGGCGCCAGCACCAGCCGCGCCCCGCGGCGGAAGGCGGAGAGCATCTGCACCACCTGGCCGAAGACGTGGAAGAGCGGCAGCGCGACCAGCACGACGTCCGAGTCGCGGAGCTCGCCCAGATCGACGCAGAGCTGCGCGTTCATCATCACGTTGAAGTGGGTCAGCATCGCGCCCTTGGGCTGCCCGGTGGTGCCGGAGGTGTAGAGCACCACGGCGGTGTCCTCCGGGCGGCGCATCACGGTGTCGAAGCGCCCCTCGGCCATCGGCGCGCCGGCGTCGATGAAATGCTCGCAGGCCGGCGCCTGCTCGAAGGCCGCGCGGCCGATCTGCCCCAGCGGCAATTCCGGCGAGCCTTCGTGGCAGACCAGCGCCTTCGCGCCGCTGTCGTTCAGCAGATAGGCGAGCTCGGGCGGCTTCAGCAGGATGGAGACCGGCAGCACCGTGGCCCCGGCCTTCAGAATGCCGAAATAGAACGCCGGAAAGGCCGGCGCATTGGGACAGGCGAGCGCCACGATGTCGCCGGGGCCGATGCCCTTGGCGGCAAGGTCGGCGGCGATCGCCTGCGCCCAGCCGTCGAGCGCGCCATAGCTTATGCGCGCCGGACCCGCCACGATGGCGATATCGTCCGGCCGTTCCCGAGCGCTGCTTTCCAGGATGGTGGCGAGCGAAAACATGGGGTTGAAACCTCCGGTGCGGGGCCGGGAGCGGCCGGGTTTTAGAACCGCGCCATCCTACGACGCGGGCCGCGACGACGCCACCGCTTGCGCCGGCCGCCCGCCTCGGGAGAAACAGGGCGCCAGGAGCCGCCGGAGAGGGAGAAGGGCAGATGGTTCAAATGCTGCAAGGGCTGCGCATCGTCGAGGGATCGGCGTTCGTCGCAGCGCCGCTCGGCGGCATGGCGCTGGCGCAACTGGGCGCGGATGTGATCCGCTTCGATGCGCTGGAGGGCGGCCTCGACTATCGCCGCTGGCCGGTGACCGAGCAGGGCGACAGCCTCTACTGGGCCGGGCTGAACAAGGGCAAGCGCTCCTTCCGCGTCGATATCCGCAATCCGAGGGGGCGCGAGCTGGTGCAGGCGCTGATTGCCGCGCCGGGGCCGGAGGGCGGCATCTTCCTCACCAACCTGCCGGCGCGCGGCTGGCTCGGCTACGAGACGCTCTCCGCCATGCGCGCCGACCTCATCCTGCTGAATGTGATCGGCGCGCGGTCGGGCGCGCCCCAGGTCGATTACACCGTCAACGCCGCCGTCGGCTTCCCCTATGTCACCGGACCGGAGGCGTGGTCGGGGCCGGTCAACAATGTGCTGCCGGCCTGGGACATCGCCACCGGCATGACGGCCGCGGCCGGCCTGCTGGCGGCCGAGCGCTGGCGCGCGCGCACCGGCGAGGGCCGCCTGATCCGCCTGCCGCTGCTGGATGTCGCGCTCTGGGCGACGGCCTCGCTCGGCTATGTCGCGGAGGCGGTCGTCAACGAAGACGACCGGCCGCGCGCCGGCAACCATATCTTCGGCAGCTTCGGGCGCGACTTCCGCACCGCCGACGGGCGCGACATCATGATCTGCCTGCTGACGCCGCGCAATCTGGAGGGCATTGCCGAGGCCGCCGGCCTCGGCCTCGCCTTCGCCGCGATCGAGGCGGAACACGGGGTCGATCTGAAGGAGGAGGCCGCCCGCTGGCGCTTCCGCGAGGAGATTTCCGCCGCCATCGAACCCTGGGTCGCCGCCCGGCGGCTCGCCGAAATCGCCCCCGCCTTCGACGCCGCCGGCGTGCTGTGGGGCGCCTACCGGACCTTCCGCGAGCTCGCTGACGATCCCGACCTGGTGGGCGAGAACCCGCTCTTCAGCCAGATCGACCAGCCGGGACTCGGCGGCTGGCCCGTGCCGGGCGCGCCGCTCGACTTCGTCGGCCTGGAGCGCAGCCCGCCGCGCCCGGCCCCGCGTCTCGGCGAGCATACCGACGAGATTCTGGCCGACCTGCTGGGCCTGGCCGGGGCCGAGATCGGCCGCCTGCACGACGCCGGCGTGGTGAAGGGCGTCGATGACTGAGGCCGCCCGGCCGCGATTTTGTGCACGGACGGCTCCGAGACGCTAAGATGTCCGGGAATCGTCTTTCCCGCCGCTGATCGGACCTTGCGCCCATGACCCTGGCCGTCGCCGTCCAGATGGACCCCATCGAGACCGTCGATATCGACGCCGACAGCAGCTTCGCCCTCTGCCTGGAGGCAGAACGGCGCGGCCACACGCTGTTCCACTATCTGCCCGACGCGCTCGTCTTCCGCGACGGGCGGCTGACGGCGCGCGGGCGGCCGATGACCGTCCGGCGAGAGCGGGGCCGGCATGTCTCGTTCGGCGCCTTCGAGCGGGTCGATCTGGCGGAGTTCGACACCGTGCTGATGCGCCAGGACCCGCCCTTCGACATGGCCTACATCACCGCCACGCATCTGCTGGAGCATGTCCACCCCGCGACGCTGGTGGTGAACGACCCGGCCTCGGTGCGCAATGCGCCGGAGAAGCTGTTCGTCACCCGCTTCGAGGGCGTGATGCCGCCGACACTGATCACCCGCGACGCGGAGGAGATCGCCGCCTTCCGGGCGGAGCATGGCGAGGTGATCCTCAAGCCGCTGTTCGGCAATGGCGGCGCCGGCGTCTTCCATCTCCGTCGGGACGACACCAATCTGAACGCGCTGCTGGAGATGTTCTTCGAGTCTTCCCGCGACCCGGTGATCGCGCAGCGCTACCTGCCGGAGGTGCGCGCCGGCGACAAGCGCATCATCCTGGTGGAGGGCGAGGCGGTCGGCGCCATCAACCGCATCCCGGCCGCCGGCGAGGCGCGGGCCAACATGCATGTAGGCGGCACGGCGGTGAAGAGCGCGCTCACGGCGCGCGAGCGCGAGATCTGCGAGATCATCGGCCCCGCGCTCCGCGAGCGCGGGCTGACCTTCGTCGGCATCGATGTGATCGGCGACTGGCTGACCGAGATCAACGTCACCTCGCCGACCGGCATCCAGGAGATCGACCGCTTCGACAGCTCGAACCTGGCGGGGCTGATCTGGGATGCGGTGGAGCGGCGCATCGACGCGCGGCGGGGCTCGTGAGCGCGCGCCCGGCGGTCGCGCATGTCGCGACCGTCGCCTTCGACGGCATCGAGGTGCGCGAGGTCGATGTCCAGGTGCATCTCGGCAGCGGGCTTGCGGCCTTCCATGTCGTCGGGCTGCCGGACAAGGCCGTGGCGGAAAGCCGCGAGCGGGTGCGCGCGGCGCTTGCGGCCGTCGGCCTCGGCCTGCCGGCGGAGCGCATCACCGTCAATCTGGCCCCGGCGGACCTGCTGAAGGAAGGCAGCCATTTCGACCTGCCGATCGCGCTCGGCCTGCTGGCGGCGATGGGCGCGGTGCAGGGCGAGGATCTGGACGGCTATCTGGCGCTGGGCGAGCTCGGCCTGGACGGCGCGTTCACCGGCGTCGCCGGCGTGCTGTCGGCGGCCATGTCGGCGGTCGAGACCCGGCGGGGGCTGATCTGCCCGGCGGACAACGGCCCGGAAGCCGCCTGGGCGGGCGATCTGGAGGTGCTGGCGCCGAAGAGCCTGCTTGCGCTGCTGAACCATCTGCGCGGTCGCCAGCTGCTCGAACAGCCGGAGCCGGGCGAGGTCGGGGCCGAGAGCGACGGGCTCGACCTCGGCGACATCAAGGGGCAGGAGACCGCAAAGCGCGCGCTGGAGATCGCCGCCTCCGGCGGGCACAATCTGCTGATGTCCGGCCCGCCCGGAGCCGGCAAGTCGATGCTGGCGGCGCGCCTGCCCGGCCTGCTGCCGCCGCTGGACGCGCGCGAGGCGCTGGAGGTCTCGACGATCCACAGCGCCGCCGGCGGGCTGGAGAACGGGCGCATCCTGCGCCAGCGCCCCTTCCGCGACCCGCATCACTCCTCCTCCATGACCGCCCTGGTGGGCGGCGGGCAGCGCATCTCGCCGGGCGAGGTGTCGCTGGCGCATCGCGGCGTGCTGTTCCTCGACGAGCTGCCGGAGTTCCAGCGCCCGGCTCTGGAGGCTTTGCGCCAGCCGCTGGAGGCCGGGCGGGTGGTGATCGCGCGCGCCAACCGCCATGTGACCTATCCGGCGCGCTTCCAGCTGATCGCGGCCATGAATCCCTGCCGCTGCGGCCATATCGACGAGCCGGACCGCGCCTGCAACCGCGCGCCGCGCTGCGCGGCCGACTATCGCCGCCGGCTCTCCGGCCCGCTGCTGGACCGCTTCGACCTGTTCGTCGATGTGCCGCGCGTGGCGGCCGCCGACCTCGCCTTGCCGCCGCCGGCGGAGACCAGCGGCATGGTCGCCGAGCGCGTCGCCCGGGCGCGCGAGCGGCAGACGGCGCGGCACGGGGCCGGCCTGCTCAATGCGCAGGTGGAGGGCGCGCGCCTGGCGGAGGTGGCGGGGCCGGACGATGGCGGGGCCGACCTGCTGCGCGCCGCCTCGGAGCGGCTGCGGCTCTCGGCGCGCGGCTATCACCGCGTGCTGCGCGTGGCGCGCACGCTGGCCGACATGGATGCGAAGGACCGGGTGGGCCGCCTCCACATCGCCGAGGCGCTGAGCTACCGTCAGGGACTGGCGGCCTGATCCGCCGCCGCGCCCGCCCGCCCGAGCGGCTCCAGATAGAGCGGGTCGGCGAGCTCGATCGCCGGGCCGTTGCGATAGAACACCCAGCCGCGCACCCGCACGCGCCGTCCTTCGAGCGCGCCCCGGGGAAAGGCGCGGGAGAGGCGCCCGCGCCGCAGCAGCACGGTGAAGTCCTCCCGCCAGTCCTCGCCGAAATTGACGAAGCGATGCCGGAAGCCGCCCGCCGTCGCCAGCACCACGCCCTCGACGATGGCGAAGCGGTCGAGCGCGGAGCGCGCGCGCTCCGCCGGAACCGGCCGCGCCCCGTCGCGCCGCCAGAGGCCCGGCTCGGACCGCCGCGCCCGGCGCTCCAGCGCCAGCAGCGTCCGGGCGCGCTCCCGCGACACCAGCGGCGGGGCCACCACGGCCAGGCCGCGCGCCACCAGTTCGCGCTGCAGCCAGAGCGCGCCGGAGAAGACATGCGCGAGGCGCCGGCCATGCCGGTCGAGGCGCGGCTTCGCCGGCTCCAGGCGGAGTTCCGGCCGCGCCAGGAAGGCTTCGGTCCAGGCCTCGCCGCCCTCCAGCAGGCGGATGTCCGCCGGCAGGATGGCGGTCTCCGCGCCGCCGGCCGCCGGGGCCGCCGCCAGCGCCAGCAACAGCGCCGCCAGCAGGCGGCCGCGCCCGCGCTTCTGGCGGCCTCCGGCGGCGGCGGCTAATGTTGGGGCGATGGGCAAACGCATGGACCTCTTCCCGGCGATCGAGGCCGGACGCAGCGGCACATTGGCGCTGGATGGCGGGCATGTCATGTATTGGGAGGAAGCCGGCAACCCCGACGGGCTGCCGGTGCTGTTCCTGCATGGCGGGCCGGGGGCCGGCTGCACGCCGGCCTATCGGCGCTTCTTCGACCCGGCCGCCTATCGCATCCTGCTGTTCGACCAGCGCGGCGCCGGGCGCTCCACGCCGAGCGCCGAGACCCGCGACAACAGCACGCAGCATCTGATCCGCGATATCGAGGCGCTGCGCCGCGCGCTCGGGGTGGACTGCTGGCTGGTCTTCGGCGGCTCATGGGGCAGCACGCTGGCGCTCGCCTATGGCGAGGCGCATCCCGAACGGTGTCTCGGCTTCATCCTGCGCGGCGTCTTTCTGGGCCGCTCGCGCGAGGTGGACTGGTTCCTGCACGGCATGGGCCGCTTCTTTCCCGAGGCGCGGCGCGACTTCCTCGCGCCCATCCCGGAGGCCGAACGCGGCCCCGGCCTGCTGGCCGCCTATCGCCGCCGCCTGATGGACCCCGACCCCCGCGTGCATCTGCCGGCGGCGCGCGCCTGGTCGCGCTATGAGAGCGCCTGTTCGGCCCTGCGTCCGGGGCCGGTCGATATCGCCGCCGCCACCGGCGACCGGGCGGCGCTCGCGCTGGCCCGCCTGGAAGCGCATTACTTCGCGAACCGGCTGTTCCTGCGCGACAACCAGCTGCTGGACGAGCTGGATCGCATCCGGGGCCTGCCGGCGACCATCGTGCAGGGGCGCTACGATGTCGTCTGCCCGATCGCGACCGCGGACGAACTGGCCCGCGCCTGGCCCGGCGCCGATTATGTCGTGGCGCCGGAAGCCGGCCATTCGGCGATGGAATACGGCGTACGCGCCGCCCTGGTCGCCGCCACCGAGCGCATGAAATACCGCCTGGAGGCGGCCGCCTGACCGGCGCGCCGCCGGCGGATCAATGGTCCGCCGGCAGTTCCGCCAGTTCGATCAGCAGGCCGTCGGTCGCCGCCGGGTCGAGGAAGGCGATGCGGCTGCCGCCATGGCCGGTGCGCGGCGCGCGGTCGATCAGCGCCACGCCCTTTTGCTTCAGTTCCGCCAGCGCGGCGTCGATGTCATCGACCTCGAAGCAGAGATGGTAGAGGCCCTCGCCGCGCTCGGCGATCCAGTCCTGCACCTGCGAGGCCGGGCCTTCGGCCTGCAGCAGCTCCAGGCTGGTCTCGCCCACCGGATACATGGCGAGCCGCGTGTCGCCGATGCGCTCCTCATAGTCCAGCTCGAGATCGAGCGTCTCCTCCAGCATCTTCATCGCCTTTTGCATGTCGCGCACCGCGATGGCGACATGTTCCACTCGCTTCAGTTTCATGCTTTGCTCGCTCCGCTCGTTCGGGATCGCTTCCGGCAGACATGTTTTTCCGCCAGTCCGGTCATTACAAGACCGATTACCGCGCCGACATGAGTCTGTTCCCGACGCCGGGCGCGCGTCGGGCGGTCCAGGCGGCGGCCTTGCTGCTGTTCGCGGCGGCGCCGCTGCTCGCCAGCGACTATCTGCTCGCCGTGCTGACGCTGAACGCGATCAACCTGGTGGGCGCGCTCGGCATCACCATCCTGCTCGGCTATGCCGGCCAGATCTCGCTCGGGCACGGCGCCTTCATGTCGGTCGGCGCCTACACCGCCGCCAATCTCGCCACGCGGCTGGACCTGCCCTTCTGGCTCACTTTGCCGTCCGGGGCGGCGCTGGCGGCGCTGATCGGCATCGTGGTCGGCCTGCCGTCGCTGCGCATTCGCGGCTTCTATCTGGCGATCGCCACGCTGGCCGCGCAGCTGGTGATCGAGTGGATCATCAACCGCACGCCGGCGATCAGCGGCGGCGTCCAGGCCTCGATCCATGTGCCGCGCCCGGAGCTGTTCGGCCTCCGCCTGGACAGCCCGCCGGAGCTTTATCTGATGGTGATGGCGGTGGCGTTCGCGGGCTTGCTCGGGGCGCTCAATCTGGGGCGGTCGCGGCTCGGGCGGGCGATGGTGGCGGTGCGCGAGCATGAGACCGCGGCCGCCGCCATGGGCGTGGATGTGGCCCGGGTGAAGCTCGCCGCGTTCGCCCTCTCGGCCGGCTACGGAGGCGCGGCGGGGGTGCTGTTCACCTACTATCTGGGCGTCGCCAACTATCAGCAGTTCACCTTCTCGATCTCCATCTACTATCTGGCCGTCAACATCATCGGCGGGCTCGGCAGCGTCTGGGGCGCGGTGCTCGGCCTCGCCTTTCTCAGCCTCGCGCCGCGCTTCGTCTTTCTGGCCATGACCACCGTCGGCGCCTGGTTCGTGGACCTCGCCTATATGGCGCAGGCGGTGGCCCAGGTCCGCCAGATGACCTTCGGCCTGCTGATCCTCGCCTTCCTGGTGCTGGAGCCGGAGGGGCTGCTGGCGCTCTGGCGGCGGCTGCGCAACTGGCTCCGGACCTGGCCCTTCTCCTACTGAGCGCCGAGACAGTCGGCCAGGTCGCGCGCCAGCCCCTCGATCAGCGCCGGATAGAGGCCGGGTCCCGGCTCCAGCAGCGAGCCGACCGGGTCGAGCGTGGCGATGCGCGCGCCGCTGCCTTCCGCCGCCGTGCGCACCAGCTTCGGGTCCAGCTGCGGCTCGATGAACACGCAGGCCGCGCCCCGGTCCCGGATCGTGTCGCGGATGCGCCGCAACTGCGCCGGGCCGGGGGTCGCCGCGTCGCCGAGCGCCACGGAGCCGGCCGACTCGAAGTCGAAGCGATGCTCGAAATAGGCGTAGGCGTCATGCGCGGTCACGAAGGCCTTGCCGCGCAACGGCCCCAGCAGCGCCTCCGCCCGCCCCGATGCGGCGTCGATCTCGGCCGCGCCGGCGGCGGCGTTGGCGGCGTAGCGGGCCGCATTGTCGGGATCGACCCTCGAGAGCGCGCCGGCGATCGCCGACAGCATGGCCTTCGCATTCGCCGGGTCGAGCCAGATATGCGGGTCGTAGTCGCCATGGTCATGATCGCGATGGGCGTGCTTGCGGTCGTCGTCGTCGTCATGCTTGTGATCGTCGTCGTCGTGCCTGCGGTCGTGGTCGTCGTCATCGTGCTTGTGATCGTCATCGTGCCTGTGATCGTCGTCGTTATCGTGCCTGTGATCGTCGTCGTTATCGTGCTTGTGATCGTCGTCGTCATCGTGCTTGTGATCGTCGTCGTCATGCTTGTGATCGTCGTCGTCGTCGTCATGCTTGTGATCGTCATCGTCATGCTTGTGATCGTCGTCGTGCCTGCGGTCGTCGTCTCTGGCGTGATCGTCATCATGGTCGCGATCGCGATGGTCGTCGTCGCCATAGGCGAGCCGGGTAACGCCCGGCGCTTCCATGAGTTCGACCCTGAGCGCGGCCCTGGCGAGGCTCTCCAGCGGGTGATCCAGCCAGGGGGTGAGATACTCTCCGACCCAGAACACCAGCTGCGCCTCCGACAGCATGCGCGCCGTCGAGGGGCGCATGGCGTAATCGTGAGGGTCGGCGCCGGGCGGCAGGATCAGCTCCGGCTCCCCGACGCCTTGCATCGCCCGGGCGACGAGGGAATGCACCGGCGCGATATCCGCCGCCACCCGGGGCGCGGCGGAGGCGGGCTGCATGGCCAGCGAGGCGAGAACGGCGACGGCCGGCAGAAGCGGTCTCATGGGAAGCGGTCTCCGATAGCGATGCGCGCGGGGGGTGCGTCGTTTGCGTGATAGTATTACATAGCGGTGCAGCGATACAAGGAACGCAAGGGCGTTTCCGGTCGGGGGCGGGACATGGCGACAGCGGACGGCGGGGGCCCCGTAGCCGGCGGGCACGACCATGAGATCTGTGTCCGGCGGGCGATCGCCGAAGCCGAAAGCGCGGCCGGCGAGCCGGGCGTCAACTTCACGCCGGTGCGCCGCCGCGCGCTGGAGATCCTGCTGGAGAGCCATGCCGCGATGCCGGCCTACCGCCTGCTGGAGCGCCTGGCGGCGGAGGGCTTCGGCTCCCAGCCGCCGGTCGTCTATCGGGCGCTCGACTTCCTGATGGACAATGGCTTCGCGCATCGCATCGAGCGGCTGAACGCCTTTGTCGCTTGCGCCTGGCCGCGCGAGGCGCATGCCCCGGCCTTCATGATCTGCCGCCGCTGCCGCAACGTCGCCGAGACGCGCGCCGAGCCGGCCTCGGGCGCGCTCGAGCGGGACGCCGAATCGATCGGCTTCCGGGTCGAGCGGGCGGTGGTGGAAGCCGAAGGGCTCTGCCGCGACTGCGCCGGGAGCCGGGCCGCCTGCTGATGCTCGACGACTTTCTGGTGCGGGCCGGCCTCGCCGCCATCGGCGTGGCGCTGGCCGCCGGGCCGCTCGGCTGCTTCGTGGTCTGGCGCCGGCTCGCCTATTTCGGCGATGCGACCGCGCACGCGGCCGTGCTCGGGGTCGCGCTCTCGCTCGCCTTCTCGATCTCGACCGTCATCGGCGTGCTGGTGGCCGCGGCCGCCATGGCGCTCACCGTCTCAACGCTCTCCGGGCGCGGACTCGCCATGGACACGCTGCTGGGCGTCGCGGCGCATGCCGGCCTGGCGGCCGGTCTGGTGGCGGTGTCGCTGGTGTCGCCGCGCGGCCTCGACATCGAGTCTTACCTGTTCGGCGAGCTGCTGGCGGTGACGCGCGCGGACCTGGCGGTGATCTGGTGCGGGGCGGGCCTGGTCGGCGCCCTCATTCTCGGGCGCTGGCGGGCGCTGCTGACGGCGACGCTCAGCCCCGAGCTCGCGCGCGGCGACGGCATCGATCCCCGGCGCGAGCAGCTGGTGCTGACGATCTGTCTGGCGGTCGTCGTCGCGGTCGCGATCAAGGTGGTGGGCGCGCTGCTGATCACCGCGATGCTCATCATCCCGCCCGCGGCCGCCAGGCCCTTCGCGCGCTCGCCGGAAGGCATGGCGGTCTGGGCGGCGCTGCTGGGCGTGGCTTCGGTCGCGGCCGGCCTCGCGGCTTCCTGGCGCTGGGACACGCCCACCGGCCCCACCATCGTGGCGCTCGCCGCGCTGCTGTTCGTGCTTGCCTGGAGCCTGGGCGCGCTTCGCCGGAGAGCCGGTTAGTGCGTGATCACCTCGCCGGCGAGGCCATGTTCATGGTCGTGCCGGTGGCTGTAGAGCGCGACCGAGGCGGCCAGCTCCTCGCCGAACAGCGCGACGAAGGCCGGATTGTTGACCACCGAATGCGGCCGGCCCGAGCAGCAGACATGGTGGTTGAGGCAGACCACCAGGTCGGTCCGCGACATGACCAGCTGCAGGTCGTGGGAGATCAGCAGCACGCCGCAGCCACGCGCCACGCGAATCCGGTCGATCAGGTCGTAGAGCGCCGCCTGGCCCGCAAGATCGACGCTGCCGAGCGGCTCGTCCAGCACCAGCAGGTCGGGCTCGCGCAACAGCGCCCGGGCGAGCAGCACGCGGTTGAACTCGCCGCCGGAGAGCGACGCCATCGGGGCGTCGAGCGCGCCGTCCATGCCGGTCTCGCGGAGCGCCTCCGCCAGCCGGCCGCCGCGCCGCGTTCCGAGGCGCAGGAAGCGCTCGACGGTGATCGGCAGGTTGGGGCCGAATTCGAGCCGCTGCGGCGTGTAGCCGATGCGCAGGCCCGGCCGCCGCCACACGCGGCCGGAATCGACCGGCACGAAGCCCAGCAGCGCGCGCAACAGCGTGGTCTTGCCGGCTCCGTTGGCGCCCACCACCGTCACCACCTCGCCCTGCTTCACCTCGATATCGACGCGGTCGAGAATCCGGCGCCCGCCGAGGTCGAGACTGAGCTCCCGTCCGCTGACCAGCATTCCGTCCTGTGCCGCCGGGGGGCTGTCGATCATCATCGCGGCCATCGGCCCAGCATAGGCGAGGCGGGTCGAATCGCAAACGCTTGGCCGGCGATTTGCGCCCGAAGCGCGCCCTTGCCATGCTGATGCCTCCGTCCCCCTCGCGAGGAGCGCCCGCGCCCATGGCCAAGACCGACATCGAGATCGCCCGCGAAGCGGTGCTGCGCCCGATCGGCGAGATCGGCGAGCGTCTCGGCATCCCCGACAGCGCCCTGGTCCCCTTCGGCCGCGACAAGGCCAAGGTCACCGCCGACCATATCGCCGGGCTGGCCGACCGGCCCGACGGCAAGCTCATCCTGGTCACCGCCATGACGCCGACCCCGGCCGGGGAGGGCAAGACCACCACCACCGTCGGCCTCGGCGACGGGCTGAACCGAATCGGCAAGAACGCCGTGATCTGCCTGCGCGAACCCTCGCTCGGCCCCTGTTTCGGCATGAAGGGCGGCGCGGCCGGCGGCGGCTACGCCCAGGTGGTGCCGATGGAGGACATCAACCTCCACTTCACCGGCGACATGCACGCCATCGGCGCGGCCCACAATCTGCTCGCCGCCATGACCGACAACCACATCTACTGGGGCAACGGCCAGGAGCTGGATGCGCGCCGCGTCGCCTGGCGCCGGGTGGTCGATATGAACGACCGGGCGCTCCGCGACATCGCGGTGTCGCTCGGCGGCGTCGCCAACGGCTTCCCGCGCCAGACCGGCTACGACATCACCGTCGCCTCCGAGATCATGGCGATTCTCTGCCTCGCCTCGGATCGTCCCGACCTCCAGCGCCGCCTCGGCCAGATCGTCGTCGGCGGACGGCGCGACCAGTCGCCGGTCAGCGCCCGCGACCTGAAGGCGGACGGCGCCATGACCGTGCTGCTCAAGGATGCGCTGCAACCCAATCTGGTGCAGACGCTGGAGGGCAATCCCGCCTTCGTGCATGGCGGCCCGTTCGCCAATATCGCCCATGGCTGCAACAGCGTCGCGGCGACGCGCGCCGCGCTCAAGCTCGGCGATTATGTGGTGACCGAGGCGGGCTTCGGCGCGGACCTCGGCGCGGAGAAGTTCTTCGACATCAAATGCCGCAAGGCGGGGCTCAGGCCGGACGCGGTGGTTCTGGTCGCCACGGTGCGGGCGCTCAAGATGCATGGCGGCGTGGCGCGCGACGCGCTGGCGACAGAGAACATCGCCGCGGTCGAGCGCGGTTTCGCCAATCTCGCCCGCCATCTCGACAATCTGGTGAAGTTCGGCGCGCCGGTCGCGATCGCCGTCAACCGCTTCACCGCCGACACCGAGGGCGAGATTGCGGCCGTGACGCGGCTCGCGGCCGAGCGCGGCGCAAGCGCGCATGTCTGCACCCATTGGGCGGATGGCGGCGCCGGGACCGAGAGCCTGGCGGAGGCGGTCGTCCGGCTCGCCGACAGCGGCGACGCCGATTTCGCCCCGCTCTATCCCGACGGCCTGCTGCTCTGGGAGAAGATCGAGACCGTGGCGCGCGAGATCTACCGCGCGGACGGCGCGGAAGCCCCGCCCCGGGTGCGCGACCAGCTGGCGCGTTTCGAGTCGGACGGTTTCGGCCACGTCCCGGTCTGCATGGCGAAGACGCAATACAGCTTTTCCGCCGACCCGACGCTGCGCGGCGCTCCGGAGGGCTACAGCATTCCGGTGCGCGAGGTGCGCCTCGCGGCCGGGGCGGAGTTCGTGGTCGCGATCTGCGGCGATGTCATGACCATGCCGGGCCTGCCGCGCACACCGGCGGCGGAGGCCATCGGCCTCGACGAGAAGGGAGAGGTGGTCGGCCTGTTCTGACGCTGCGAGACGGGACTTGCCGGCCGGCGGCCCGGCCGCCATGTTGCGCCGGACCTATCGGAAGAGAGTTGCGTGATGGAGATCGCTGCAAACCCGCCCGGCGCCGTCCGGGACGCCACCGACCAGACCTTCATGGCGGAGGTCGTCGAGGCGTCGATGACCGTGCCGGTGATCGTCGATTTCTGGGCGCCCTGGTGCGGGCCGTGCAAGCAGCTGGGCCCGGTGCTGGAGAAGGTCGTGGCCAATGCCGGCGGCAAGGTGCGGCTGGTGAAGGTCGATATCGACCAGAGCCCGATGGTCGCCCAGCAGATGCGCATCCAGTCGATCCCGGCCGTCTATGCCTTCGACCAGGGCCGCCCGGTCGACGCCTTCATGGGCGCGGTGCCGGAAAGCCAGGTCAAGGCGTTCGTGGAGCGGCTGGTCGGCGGGCCGGTCGAATCGGCGATCGAGGCGGCGGTCGAGCAGGCGCGCGCCGCGCTCGCCGAGGGCGACGCGCAGACCGCCGGCGCGATCTTAAACGAGGTGTTGAAGCAGGAGCCGGAAAACATCGCCGCGCTCGCCGGCATGGCGCAGGTGTTCCTCGCCGTGAACGAGCCCGACCAGGCGCGCGCGATGATCGACCGTCTGCCGGCCGGGGCCGAGCGCGACCCGGCCGCGGCGGCGGCGATCAGCGCCGTGGAGCTGGCCGAGCAGAGCGCCGACGCCGGCGACACGACAGACCTGTTCCGCGCGCTGGAGGCCGACCCGGACGATCACCAGGCGCGCTTCGACCTGGCGATGGCGCTGTTCGCCTCCGGGCGCCAGCAGGATGCGGCGGAGGAGCTGCTGGAGCTCTATCGCCGCGATCGGGAGTGGAACGAGCAGGCGGCGCGCGCGCAGCTGGTCAAGTTCTTCGAGGCCTGGGGGCCGACGCACAAGCTCACGGTCGATATCCGCCGCCGGCTTTCGACCCTGATGTTCAGCTAGGGGGACCGGGCCGGTGCCCCTCAGGCGCTCGCTGCCGGAGGTGATTCCGGTCTTTCCGCTGACCGGGGCGCTGCTGCTGCCGCGCGCCATGCTGCCGCTGCACATCTTCGAGCCGCGTTACCGCGCGATGACCCGCGACGCGCTGGACGGGGAGGGCATTATCGGCATGGTGCAGCCGCGCGCCGACGGCCCCGACCCCGACAATCCGCCGGTCTATGACATCGGCTGCGCCGGCAAGATCCAGCGCTCGCGCACGCTCGACGACGGGCGCTATCTCATCTCGCTGCAGGGCATCATGCGCTTCCGCATCGCCCGCGAACTGGACCGCCACCCGGAGGGCTACCGGTCCGTCTGCGCCGATTTCGACGGCTTCGGCGACGATCTCGACGCCCGCCGCAGCGCGCCCATCGACCGCGAGCGCCTGCTGCAGGCGCTCAGCGGCTATCTCGCCCGCCGGTCGTTGAACGCCGACTGGGATGCGGTCGCCAAGGCCGGCGACGAGATGCTGGTCAATGCGCTGGCCATGGGCTGCCCGTTCGAGGCGAACGAGAAGCAGGCGCTGCTGGAATGCTCCGATTCGGGCGAGCGCGCCGACATGCTGGTGGCGCTGTTCGAGATGTCGCGTTTCGACGCGGCCAATGACGACCAGCCGAAGCCGATGAACTGAGGTCCGCCATGCCGGGTTCCGTCGAGGTCGATCCGCTGCTGCTCGAACTGCTGGTCTGTCCCGTGACCAAGGGGCCGCTCGACTATGACCGCGAGGCGGGGGAGCTGGTCAGCCGGTCGGCGGGCCTCGCCTTTCCGATCCGCGACGGCATCCCGATCATGCTGGTGGATGAAGCGCGCGCGCTGGACGAGGAAGGGCGGTGAGCCGCCCGACCGAGTTGCGCTACGCCAGGGAGGAGCGGGTTCTGCATGTCGCTTTCGACGACGGCGCCAGCTTCGCGCTGCCGGCGGAACTCTTGCGCGTCGAGAGCCCCTCGGCCGAGGTGCAGGGCCACGGCGCCGGCGGCCGCAAGCTCGTCGCCGGCCGCGCCCATGTCGGCGTCATCGACATCCTGCCGGAAGGCAATTACGCCGTGCGGCTGGTGTTCGACGACCTGCACGACACCGGCATCTACAGCTGGACCTATCTGCGCGAACTGGGCGAGCGGCGCGCCGAGCTCTGGCAAGCCTATCTGGACGGCCTCGCCGCCGCCGGCCTCTCGCGCGAGCCTTAGGGCGGCGTCACGCCGCCAGGCGGCTGCGCTTCCGGAAGGGCGTCATCACCTCATTGGCGAACAGCTCCAGCTGCTCGATCATCACCGCGAGCGGCGTGCCCATGCTGGATTGCACGTTCACATCCTCGAGGCCCGGATATTTCTCCTGCAGGGCTTCGAGATAGTCGATGAAGCCCTCCGGCGGGCCGCAATACCAGGAGCCGGCCGCGACGGCGCGTTCCAGCGTCGGGATATTCAGCTCCGCCCAGTCGCCGCGCTCGCTGACGCGCTGCAGCTGTTCCGGCTTCATCGGCACCATGCCGAGCGGGGCGAACATCTTGACATGCTCCTCGAAGAAGGGCGTGGCCTCGCGGATCGCCTTCTCCTGCGTCTCGGCGATATGGAAGTTGAGACCGATGCAGAGATTGTCGCCGAGCCGCACATCGTGGCCGGCGCGTTGCCAGGCGTCGCGAAAGGCGGTGATCGGCTTCTCGGCCATCAGCGCCGAGCCGCCGCCCACGATGCCCTTGATGCCGTGCCGGGCCATGAAGTCCAGCCCGCGCGGCGCGGCGCTCACGATCGGCTGCCAGCACTCCACCGGGCGATTGACCGGGCGCGGCACCAGCGTGAGCTCCTCCAGCTCGTAGCCGCGATAGGGCACGCGCGGCGGCAGGGTGTAATGCTTGCCGCGATGGGCGAAGGACTCGTCCTCGAACGACCGCAGGATGATCTCCACCTGCTCCTCGAACAGGTCGCGATTGGCGTCGCCGTCCATCAGCACGCCGCCCAGCGTCTCGACCTCGCGGGTGTGATAGCCCCGCCCGACGCCGAAGATCACCCGCCCGCCGGTCAGGATGTCGGCGGTGGCGAAGTCCTCGGCCAGGCGCAGCGGATGCCACATGGTGGTGACGTTGAAGCCGCAGCCGAAGCGCAGCCGCTTCGTCAGATGGGCGAGATGCACGAAGAACAGCGGCAGGTTCGGGATGCACTCATAGCCCTCATGCTGGAAATGATGCTCGGCCAGCCAGAAGGCGTCATAGCCGAGCTCGTCCATGCGGACCGCCATCGCCTCGGTCTTCGCGAACACGCTGGCCAGTTCGTCATTGCCGTAGCGCCGGTCGTTGGCGGGCGTGGCGTCCTGGCCCATGTCGCCCAGGTCGATATGGCCGGCGAACAGGCTTCCGAAACGTTCGATCACGGCGGTCTTCCTCCCATCGGTCAGCTGGCCGCCAGCATACAGAGCGCAAGGCGGCCGGGGAAAGGCGGTCAGCGCGCCCCGGCGAACAGGTCCGGCGGGTCCGCCGCCTCGGCCGGCACGAGATCGGCCGCGCCGAGGCCGATCAGCCGGTAGGCGCGCCCGTCCGCTTCCGGGCGCAGCAGCTGGCGGCCGGCTTCCAGCAGCCGGTCCGCCCGCCGGGTCGGCAGGGCCAGCGCGCGGCTGCGGGTGAGGGTGCGGAAGTCCGCCGTCTTGAGCTTCAGCACCGCCACCGAGCCCGCCAGCCCGGCGGCGTCGAGGCGCGCGGCGACGCTCCGGGCGAGCGCCGGCAGCGCGCGGGCGAGGTCGTCATGGGCGCTGCGGTCGCTCTCGAAGGTGGTTTCGGCCGAGACGCTGCGGGTCTCGCCTTCCGGGTTGACGCGCCGGTCGTCCCGCCCGCGCGCATAGGCGTAGAGCCGGCGGCCGAACACGCCGAAGCGCGCCGTCAGCTCCGCCTCGGATCGGCGCCGCAGATCCCGGATGGTCAGCGCGCCCTCCGCGCGCAGGCGCCGCGCCAGCACCGCGCCCACGCCCGGAATGGTCGAGACCGGACGGTCGGCCAGGAAGTCAGCCGCCTCCGCCCGCCCGATGACCGCGAAGCCGCGCGGCTTGTCGAGATCGGAGGCGATCTTGGCGAGGAACTTGTTGCAGGACAGTCCGACCGAGACGGTGATGCCGATCTCCTCCTCGATCCGGCGCACCAGGCGGGCGGCGGCCGCCGCCGGAACCGGCGTCTCCGCCAGGTCGAGGAAGGCCTCGTCGATCGACAGCGGCTCCACCAGCGCCGTCGCCTCGCGCATCAGGCGGCGCACCTCGCGCCCGACACGGCGATAGCGCGCCATGTCGGGCGGCAGCACCACGGCGTGGGGGCAAGCGTCGAGCGCCTTGTACATCGCCATGGCGGAGCGCACGCCGAAGCGCCGCGCCACATAGCAGGCCGCCGCCACCACGCCCCGCCGGCCGCCGCCGATGATGACCGGACGCCCGACGAGGCGCGGATCGTCGCGCTTCTCGACGGCGGCGTAGAAGGCGTCGCAGTCCAGATGCGCGATATGGAGCGTCCCGATCTCGGGATGGGCCAGCAGGCGTGGAGACTGGCAAAGCGGGCAGCGGGGCGGGACGGGCGCGCCGAAATGGCTGCCGCACTGGCGGCAGATGGCGGCGATCGCGCCTGCGGACATGTCGCTCCCGTGCCCGATATCACCTCTGCCGACGGGCAGAAGGCGCGGCCGGGGCCGCTATTTCATCTTCTGTTCCTTGAAGACGACATGCTTGCGCGCGATCGGATCGAACTTGCGGATCTCCAGCTTGTCGGTCTTGGTGCGCGGGTTCTTCTTGGTGACATAGAAGTAGCCCGTGTCGGCCGTGCTGACGAGCTTGACCATGACGGTGGTCGGCTTGGCCATGAGATGCGCCTCCGCTGAAACCCGGACAGGGAGCCGGAACCTAGAAGCGCCGCGCCCCGGCTGTCAAGCGGCGCCGCGCCAACGGGCTAGTCCGCCGACCCTCCGGCGGGGTCGTTGCGGCCCATGACATAGCGTTCGATCACGTCGATCTGACCCTTCATCTCGGCGACCTCCCGCTCGATGCCGCCCATGCGGTCATCCACCCGGTCGATGCGGTCGTCCACCTTGTCGATGCGCTCCTTCAACCGCTTTTCCATCTGCACCATCAATTCGAGTTGCCGGTCCTCGGAGCGGCGGATGTCGGCGCGGAGCCAGGCGAGGACGCCGACCAGCATGGCCGGAGTGATCCAGGATGCGAGTTGCGCAACAGCAGACAGATCGATCATCGGTCGAACCTCCCATTCAGGAGGGCAGGCTGGCCTGCCCGCGAAAGTTTGTCAACCGGAAAATCTCAATCCGCCGACCCTCCGGCGGGGTCGTTGCGGCCCATGACATAGCGCTCGACGACGTCGAGCTTGCCCTTCATCTCGGCAACCTCCCGCTCGACGCCGCCCACGCGTTCCTCCACGCGGACCATGCGGTTCTCCAGCCGCCCTTCCATCTGGACCATGCGCTCATTCTGGCGCTGCTCCATCTGGACCATGTGCTCGCTCTGGCGCTTTTCCATCTGCGCCATCAGCTCGAGCTGCCGGTCCTCGGAGCGGCGAATGTCGGCGCGGAGCCAGGCGAGCACGCCGACCAGCATGGCCGGGGTGATCCAGGAAGCGAGTTCTGCAACAGCAGACAGATCGATCATCGGTCGAACCTCCCATTCAGGAGGGCAGGCTGGCCCGCTCGTCACGATTTGTCAACCGGGAAAATCTCAATCCGCCGGCCCGCCGGCGGGGTCGTTGCGGCCCATGACATAGCGCTCGACGACGTCGAGCTTGCCCTTCATCTCGGCCACCTCCCGCTCGACGCCGCCCACGCGCTCCTCCACGCGGACCATGCGGTTTTCCAGCCGCCCTTCCATCTGGACCATGCGCTCGTTCTGGCGCTGCTCCATCTGGACCATGCGCTCATTCTGGCGCTTTTCCATCTGGTCCATGCGTTCGTTCTGGCGCTTTTCCATCTGCGCCATCAGCTCGAGCTGCCGGTCTTCGGAGCGCCGGATGTCGGCGCGGAGCCAGGCGAGGACGCCGACCAGCATGGCCGGGGTGATCCAGGAAGCGAGTTCTGCAACAGCAGACAGATCGATCATCGGTCGAACCTCCTATTCAGGAGGGCAGGCTGGCTTGCCCGCGAAAGTTTGTCAACCGGCCGCTCCGGTCGTGAGCACGATCTTGCCGGCGACCCGGCGCGAGAGCAGGCGGCGGAGCGCTTCCGCGGCGCGCTCCAGCGGCCAGGTCTCGGCGATGCGCGGGCGGAGCTTGCCGGCCTCGAAGAGCGCGAACAGGTCGGCGAAGCTCCGTTGCAGGCGCTCCGGCTCGCGCTCGCGATGCGAGCTCCAATAGACGCCGATTACGGCGGCGTTCTTCACCAGCAGCAGATTGGCCGGCGCCTGCGGGATGCGCCCGGCGGCAAAGCCGATCACCAGCAGCCGCCCGCCCCAGGCGATGGCGCGCATCGAGGCGTCGAACACATCGCCGCCGACGGGATCGTAGATCACATCCGCGCCCCGCCCGTCGGTCAGCGCCTTCACGCGCTCCCGGATGTCCTCGCTGCGATAGTCGATGCCATGGTCGGCGCCATGCTCCAGCGCCACCGCGAGCTTCTCCGGCCCGCCGGCGGTGGCGATCACGGTGGCGCCCATGGCCTTGCCGATTTCGACGGCGGTGAGGCCGACGCCGCCGGCCGCGCCGTGCACCAGCAGGGTCTCGCCCGCCTGCAGCCCGCCGCGATGATCCAGCCCGATATGGCTGGTGCCGTAGGTCACCGGAAAGCCGGCGGCGGTGACGAAATCCATGGCGTCGGGCAGGCGATAGACATGCACCGCCGGCGCGACGACCTGCTCGCGATAGGCGCCGTAATCCATCACCGCCATCACGCGCTCGCCGATCTCGAATCCCTCGACGCCGGGGCCGAGCGCGTCGATAAGGCCCGCGCACTCGAAGCCCGGACTGAACGGGAAGGCAGGCCGGGTCTGATACTGCCCGGCGGCGACGAGCGAGTCGGCGAAATTCACCCCGATCGCCGCCGCGCGCACCCGCACCTCGCCGGGTCCGGGCGCCGGGGCCTCGATCTCCTCCACCGTCAGCGCATCGATGCCCTCGAAGGCGCGGCAGAGCACGGCGCGCATCAGCGCAGCACCCGGTCGAGCATGGCCTCGGAGCGCCGGTTGGCGAGTTCCTTCATCGCCGTCACCTCCGTCACCGCGCCCTCGCGCGCAAAGGCGTGGTCGGTGTCGGCATAGGTGTAGATCTCCGCCGCCGCATGGGCCGCGAGCGCCTCGCGGGTGGCGTCGCGCACCGCAGGCGGCGTCCAGGGATCGGCCTCGCCGATATGCAGCATGACCGGGCGCGCGATCCCGGCGGCCTCGCCCAGATAGCCCTCGATGCCGACGCCGTAATAGGAGATGTCGCAATCCGCCTCGCCGCGCGCGGCGTGCAGGAAGGCCAGCAGCCCGCCGAGGCAATAGCCCTGCGTCGCCACCTTGCCGTTGCACGCCGCCATGGCGCGCAGATGGGCGACGGTCGCGGCCGTGTCCGAGACGGCGAGATCGACGTCGAAATGCTCGCGGGTGGCGAGCGCCCGGTCCCGGTGGCCGGGCGTCTCGGGATCGAGCTCGAAGTCGGGATCGATGCGCCAGTAGAGCTTCGGGCAGACTGCGAGGAAGCCTCGGGCCGCCCAGTCGTCGGCGATGGCGCGCATGAAGCGGTTGACGCCGAAGACCTCGTTCAGCAGCACGAGGCCGGGGGCGGGGCCGTCGCCCGCCGGAAAGGCCGCATAGGCGCCGAAGCGCTCGCCGGCGGCGGTGGCGATCTCGAGCGTCGTCATGGCGGCGGGCGTCTCCTTGCAGACAAAGGAGAGGCTATTGTAGCAGCAGGAGCGGAGAGCGCATCGGAAAGCGGGGAGTGGGACCATGGCGGAGCTGGACGGCAAGACGGCGGTGATCACCGGAGGCGCCAGCGGCATCGGCGAGGCGACGGCGCGGCTGTTCGTGGCCGAGGGCGCGCGGGTGGTGATCGCCGACATGCAGCGCGCTCGCGGCGAGGCGCTGGCGGCGGAACTCGGCGAGGCGGCGCTCTTCGCCGCCTGCGAGGTGCGCAACGAGGCCGAGGTCGAGTCGGCCATCCGCCTCGCGCTCGATCGCTGGGGGCGGCTCGACTGCATGTTCAACAATGCCGGTTTCGGCGGCGCGCTCGGGCCGCTGGAGGCGATCCCGGCCGAGGAGTTCGATCTCACCTTCGATGTGCTGGTGCGCGGCGTGTTTCTCGGCATGAAGCACGCCATTCCGGCCATGAAGGCCCAGGGCGGCGGCAGCATCGTGAATACCGGCAGCATCGCCGGCCTGGTGGCCGGGCGCGGTCCGGGTGTCTATTCCGCCGCCAAGGCGGCCGTGGTGCATCTCTCCAGGGTGGCGGCCATGGAGCTCGGCGAGCATTCGGTGCGGGTCAACTGCATCTGCCCCGGCTATATCGCCACGCCGCTGGCCGCCAACACGGTCGGCCGGCCGGACAGCCTGATCGAGGAGCGGCTGGACGACTATGCCGAGCGCCAGCCGATCCCGCGCGTCGGCCGCCCGCGCGACATCGCGGAGGCGGCGCTCTATCTGGCGAGCGAGCGCTCCGGCTTCGTCACCGGCCAGGCGCTGACGGTCGATGGGGGCGCCGCCACCGGCGTGCCCTGGAGCGAGCAGAAGGCCTTCTACAAGCAATACCGCCCGATCCGCGTCTATCACCCCGACCGGCGCGAGAGTTGAGGGCCGGGTTCGACACTCATATCGTCGTGGACTGGTCGGCGCGCTCGAAGGCCAGCCCGGCGCGGCCGAGCGGAGATTCGATCTGGTGGGCGGCGGTGCGGCGGGGGGAGGCGCTCGAACCCTGCTACGCCCGCACGCGTCATGAGGCGGTCGAGCGTCTGGCCGGCTTCATCGCGGGCGAGCTGGGAGCCGGGCGGCGGGTGCTGGCGGGCTTCGACTTCCCGTTCGGCTATCCGGCGGGCGTGGCGGAGCGCATCGCCGGCGAGCCTTCGGCGCGCGCGCTTTGGGACTGGCTCGCGGACTGCATCGAGGACGCGCCCGACAACGCCAACAACCGCTATGAGGTCGCGAGCCGGATGAATGCCCGCTATCCGGGTCTCGGTCCGTTCTGGGGCCGCCCGGCGGCCTGGCGCTACCCGGACATCCCGGTGCGGGAGAAGGACCGCAGCCGGCGGGAGGCGCATCCGCCGGAGCGGCGCATCGCGGACCGGCTGGCGAAGGGGGCCAAGACGGTCTGGCAACTGGCCTATGCAGGTTCGGTCGGCTCGCAGATGCTGCTCGGCCTGCCGGCGCTCAAGCGGCTGATCGCGCATCCCGGCGTCGGCGAACGGGCGGCGGTCTGGCCGTTCGACACCGGGCTTCGTCCGCCCGAAGCGCCGTTCGTCATCGCCGAAGTCTATCCCTCATTGCTGCGGGAAGAGGTGCGGAAACATCGGCGCGACGACGAGATTCTCGACCGGGCGCAAGTGCGCGTGAACGCCGCCGCTTTTGCCCGCCTCGACCGGCGGGGCGCGCTCGCGCCGCTTTTCCGGGGCGCGCCTGCGCTTTCCGCCGACGAACGCTGGCTGGTGGAGACGGAAGAGGCGTGGATTCTCGGCCTTGGGCATGAGGCGGCGCTCCGCAATGCGGCCCTGGGCGTGTGACAGTTGCGGCCGGCGCGCCCGCCTGCGCCTTGCGCAAGCGGACGGAACCGTTCCCCACCATTATTCGGACGGGCGCGGGACAAAAAGTCGCTTGACGATCCGCATGGCGCTCTTCGTTATCTTGCAGCGGCAAACCAAAATGGTGTCAACCCATGCTGTTGTTCACACTTCCGTTTCTGGCAGCCTATTCGGTGTTTCCGCTGACGATGCTCGCGGCGGTAATGGGCGGCTGGTATGTCCTGATACCGTTCTGGTCGATGCTGGCGGCGCTCGATACCGTCATGGGCGACAATCTCGGCAATCCCGATCCCTGGGCGTCGCGGAACAGCCTCTGGTTCGGCAATCTGCTGACCTGGCTGTGGGGCCCCACCCAGCTTGTCATGTATGCCGTCGTGGCGCATCAGTTCTTCTATTCCGACCATCTGGAACTCTGGGAAAAGCTGTTCATCGTGTTCGCGGCCGCGCGCGCCACGGCAATCGGCATCAGCGTCGGGCACGATCTGCTGCACCGGCGTTCGAAATGGGAGAAGCGGCTCGGCGAGGCGGTGCTGGGCTTCGCCGGCCTCGGCTACTACAAGACCGAGCATATCTATGTGCATCACACGCATGTATGCACGCCGCGCGATCCGGTGACGGCGCGCAAGGGCGAGGGCCTCTACCGCTATCTGTCGCGCGTCTGGCCGGGGACGATCGCCAATTCCTGGCGCGTCGATCGCGAGCGGCTGCGTCGGCGCGGATTGTCCGCATGGCATCGCAGCAATCCCTGGTGGCAGACCATCGGCACGGTGTTGCTCATGCTGGCGGCGTTCTGGTGCGCGGCGGCCTTCGCGCCGTTCGGCCATAGCGGCTGGGAAGGCGTGGCGCTCTATCTCGGCGCCATCGCCATCGCCAATGTCAATTTGCGAGGCGTCGATTATATCGAGCATTACGGCCTGTTGCGCCTCTATTCCGGCAAGGGGAGGTTCGAACACGCCAGGCCGCATCACGCTTGGAACTCCGCCCGGCGCATGTCCGCCTATATCCTGTTCAACGTGCAGCGCCACGCCGACCATCACTACAAGCCGATGCGGCCCTATCCGCTGTTGCAGACCTATGGCGAAGATGTCGCGCCGCAGATGCCGTTCAACTATGTCGTGATGTTCTGGATGGCGATGATTCCGCCTCTCTGGCGGCGCGTCATGGACCCGCGAGTGGAGGCCTGGCGGCGCAAGTTCTACCCTGAGGTCGAGGACTGGTCGGCCTATGAAAGCCCGCTGTTTTACGAATATCCCGACAAATATCCCGTGATCGCGGAGGTTATGGCGAAGGATGCGCGGCTGGCCGAGTGGATGCATCGCCACCCCGCCGTTCTCGAAGGCAAATACACGCCGGAGCAGAGCCATCTTTCGCTGGCGGACCTCGAACTGGACGAGGAATGGGGAGAGATCGCGCAGCGCGGCCTGGTCACGGTCTTCTATCGAAGGGAGCTGACGCCGACGGAGCTGGAGGAGCAGCTCTCGGCGCTGACGCAAGGCGCGGAGAACATGGACGATACGACGACCGCCGTCCGGCCCTGGCTGGAGGATCGGTCGTTCCAGCTGGGCCTGCATCTGCTCCGCCGGCATCTCGAACCGGAGAACGCCGCCGAAGCTTTCAATGCGATGATCGAGGTCGCGGTTCTGCATCTGGCGCAAGCGGCGGACCGGGAGTTCGACGCCGAATTCGACGAGGCTTCGTCGGCGGACGCGCCGGCGCTGCTGGCCGAGGGGGCGTTCGGCCGTCGCGAGATGGCGATGGGCGATGCGCTCGAACTCTCGGCGCGGCCGGGCGAACGGGAGGGCGCCCAGCGTTCGGGCGCCGATCTCGAACGGTTCCAGAAAGCCTGGGCGACCTGCTTCCTGCACGGTCTCGCGCGGATGTTCGACAACGACTTCCCGTGCCGTTTCGCCGGAACGCTGGCGGAGGAGCCGGCCGGGCGCCAGTTGCGGCCCTGACCCGACCCGCGCCGCCCGGCTACAGCCAGTCGGGCGCCGGCAGGCCGGCTTCCTTCAGAAAGGCCGGGTTCCAGATCTTGCCCGCATAGCGCTGGCCGAGATCGCATAGCAGGGTGACGACGGTGTGGCCCGGCCCCAGATCGCGCGCCAGCCGGATGGCGCCGGCGACATTGATACCGCTCGACAGGCCGACACAGAAGCCTTCCTCCTTCAGCAGGTCGAAGACCACCGGCAGCGCCTCCCGGTCCGGAATGCGATAGGGGAAATCGACGCCCAGCCCCTCCAGATTGGCGGTGACGCGCCCCTGGCCGATGCCCTCGGAGATGGAACTGCCCTCCGCCTTCAGCTCGCCATGGGCATACCACTCATAGAGCGCCGCGCCCTCGGGGTCGGCCAGCCCGATCTTGATGTCCGGGTTGCGCTCCAGCAGGCCCATGGCGGCGCCCGCCAGCGTGCCGCCGGTGCCGACCGCCGCGACGAAGCCATCGACCTTGCCGCCGGTCTGCGACCAGATTTCGGGCGCGGTGGTCTCGATATGCGCCTGGCGGTTGGCCACATTGTCGAACTGGTTGGCCCAGATCGCGCCCTGCGGATGCGAGGCGGCCAGCTCCTCCGCCAGGCGGCCCGAGACATGCACATAATTGCCGGGGTCGCGATAGGGCACGGCCGGCACCTCGCGCAGGTCGGCGCCGCAGAGCCGCAGCATCTGCTTCTTCTCTTCCGCCTGCGTTTCGGGAATGACGATGACCGTGCGGTAGCCGCGCGCATTGCCCACCAGCGCCAGCCCGATGCCGGTATTGCCGGCCGTGCCCTCGACGATGACGCCGCCCGGCTCCAGCAGGCCCCGCGCCTCGGCGTCGCGCACGATGCCGAGCGCCGCCCGGTCCTTCACCGAGCCGCCGGGATTCAGGAATTCGAGCTTGGCGAGCACATCGCAGCCGGTGATCTCGGAGGCCTTTTTCAGCCGCACCAGCGGCGTGTTGCCGATCGTGTCGATAAAGCCGTCGCGAATGCCCATGGCTCCCCCGCTCTTGCGGCGCCCGCCGGCGCTCCCCATCTTGTCCGGTATGAATTGCTGATATAGTCGGGCGTTCGGCGGCAGGGAAGGACGTTCAGCGCGATGGGCCTCCTCGGGGAAATCGACAGCTATATGGATCGCGACCCGGCGCTGCGGTCGCGCCTGGAGGTGGTGCTTGCCTATCCGGGTTTCCACGCCCTGGTCTTCCACCGCATCGCCAGCTGGTTCTGGCGCAAGCGCTTCTTCCTGGTCGGGCGCTGCGTCAGCCATCTCGGCCGGGGGCTGACCGGCATCGAGATCCATCCGGGCGCGCTCATCGGCAAGCGGCTGTTCATCGACCATGGCATGGGCGTGGTGATCGGCGAGACAGCCGAGATCGGGGACGATGTGACGCTCTATCAGGGGGTCACGCTCGGCACGACCTCGACCGCCAAGGGCAAGCGCCATCCGACGCTGCGCGATGGCGTCATCGTCGGCTCCGGCGCGCAGATTCTGGGCCCCTTCGAGGTCGGCGAGGGCGCGCGCATCGGCGCCAATGCGGTGGTGCTGCGCGAGGTGCCGCCGGGCGTGACCATGACCGGCATCCCGGCCAAGGTGGCGCAGCCGCGCGGCCGCCGGGAGGAGGCCGAGAACTTCGTCGCCTATGGCACGCCCGAAGGCGTGAGCGACCCGGACAGCCGCTCGATCCACGCGCTCGCCCGGACCGTCGAGCGGCTGGAGGCGCGGGTGGCCGAACTGGAGCAGGAGCGCGACCGGCCGGACGACGAGCAGCGCCCGCCGCGCATCGGCGCCGCCGGATAGCGCCGCACAACATCAAGCAGGAGAGGGAGCGAGCGCCATGGCGCGTCTGCCCATGCCGGCCGAGGAAGAGCTGACCGAGCGCCAGCGCGCGGTGCTGGAGGCGATCGTCTCCGGTCCGCGCGGCGGGGCGCGGGGGCCGTTCGCGGCCCTGCTGCGCAGCCCGGAGCTTTGCGAGCGCGCCCAGCTTCTGGGCGCCTTCTGCCGCTTCGGCACGAGCCTCGGCCCCCGCCTCACCGAGCTCGCCATCCTGGTGACGGCGCGGGAATGGACGGCGCAATATGAGTGGTTCGCCCACGCCAGGCTGGCCCGCGAGGCCGGGCTGGACGAGGCCATCATCGACGCGATTCGCGAGCGCCGCCGCCCGGACGCCATGGCGGCGGACGAGGCCGCGGTCCACGACCTCGCCACCGAACTCTACGCCACCAGGAGGGTCGGCGACGCGACTTACGAGCGGGCGAAGGCGGCGCTCGGGGAGGCCGGCATCGTCGAGATGCTGGGCGTCATGGGCTATTACGGCCTGGTCTCGATGGTGCTGAACGTCTCCGGCGTCGAACTCCCGGAGGGCGAGCCGGAGCCGCTCAGCTTGTAGAAGGCGTCAGCCGCCCCGCCCATGCCGCCCGTGCCGGTGGCGCTTCATCAGCCCATCCAGGGCCTCGCGCTGCTGCTCGTTCAGCGTCGCATACCAGCCGTCGAAGGCCGGCCGGACCTCGCCCAGCACCTCCGCTCCCGCGGTCATCATGGTCTCCATCAGCGCGAGGCGCGCCGGCAGCGAGCGCTCCTTGCGCAGCTCCTTCGTCTCCGCGCAGGCGTCGTCCAGCTTGCCGTTGCCGGCGCGCACCGCCGCCGTCAGCCCGTCCCAGGCCGTGCGCTGCTCGGGCGTGAACGCCATGAAGCTCTCCGCGAAGGCGATGGCCGACTCGACGCGCTCGCCCCGCATATCGGAGCAGATCATGCGCATCGTGCCGCCCCTGCCGCGCTTGCCATGGCGGTAATCGGCGAGCATTGCGACCGCGCCCTTGCCGGTCGCCACGCCGTCGCGCATATCGGCGGACAGGGCAGCGGCGCCGACCGCGCCGAGGGTCGCCAGGCCGATGCCGCTGGCGATCAGGATGGTCTTGAGTTTCATCGTTGCAGGTCTCCTCTTCCGAACCCGGCGCTGCTCGCCGGACACCCTCTCTTATGGGGAGCGGATGTCACGCCTTCATGTCGCCGCCGCCGGCTTTCGGTAACACGCTGTTGCAGGGCGGCGCTCGGTTACACTCCGTTGCAAAAATCTCGGCGGCGGCAACCCGCCCCGCCATAGACTGCGGCGCCATGAACGACGGACCGCATATCCTGGTGGTCGATGACGACCGCGAAATTCGCGACCTGCTGGGGCGCTTCCTGCGCCGCCACGGCTTTCGGGTGCGCGTGGCGGCCGACGGGCGGGAGATGTTTGCGGCGCTGGAGGTCGGGCGCTTCGACCTGATGGTGCTCGACCTGATGCTGCCGGGCGAGAGCGGATTGAGCCTCTGCGCGCGGGTGCGCGCCGGCTCCGACCTGCCGATCGTCATGCTGACGGCGATCGGCGAGGAGACCGACCGCATCGTCGGGCTGGAGATGGGCGCGGACGATTATCTCGCCAAGCCGTTCAATCCGCGCGAATTGCTGGCCCGCATCCGCGCCGTGCTGCGCCGGGCGCCGGAAACGCGGCGCGGCCCGGAGACCGGTCCCGCCCGCCGGCTGGCCTTCCGGGGCTGGCTGCTGGACCCCGGCCAGCGCAGCCTCCACGACCCGGACGGCGCGCTGGTCGATCTGACCGCCGGCGAGTTCGCCCTGCTGCTGGCGCTGGTGGAGCATCCCGGCCGGGTGCTGAGCCGCGACCAGCTGCTGGATCTCACGCGCGGGCGCGAGGCCGGGCCGTTCGACCGCAGCGTCGATGTGCAGATCAGCCGGCTGCGCCGCAAGATCGAGGCCGACTCCCGGCGCCCGGAACTCATCAAGACCGTGCGCAGCGGCGGCTATGTGTTCGCCGGCGAGGTGCGGGAGGGCTGATGCTCCGCCGGCTGTCGCGGCTCTGGCCCGAGGGCTTCGCCGGGCGTCTCGCCCTGCTGCTGCTGGCGGGGCTGGGCGCGTTCGGCGTGGTGGCCGGCCTGCTCTATCTGGACGAGCGCCGCGACCGGGCGGCGGAGCATTTCGCCCGCACGCTCACGACGCGCCTGGTCGCCATGGTGGAGCTGCTGGAGCGGGTGGAGCCGGGCGAGCGCCCGCTGCTGCTGCGCGCGCTCTCCGGGCGCAGCTTGCGGGTCCGGCTGCATAAGGGCGACCTGGCGCGGCAGCGGGGCTGGCGGCCGCGCGGCGCTTTTCATGAGGAGGCCGCGCGCCATCTCGCCCGGCTCTCGCCCCGGCCGGTGCTGGTGCGCGCCGGCGGCGCGGGGCCGGACGGCCTCTCCCGACGCAACCGGCCGCTGATCCTGGTGGCGGTCCGGTTGCAGACGGCGGAGCCTCTCTGGGCCGAGTTCGGCGTGCGGCCGCCGCGCTGGCCCTGGCGCGCCGGGGCGCTGGTCTGGCTCGGGCTGACGGCGCTGCTGGTCGTGCTGGCGCTGGTCTGGGGGGCGCATCGCATGACGCGGCCGCTCCGCCGCTTCGCCGAGGCGGCCGACCGGCTCGGCCTCGACAACGCCCCGCCGCCGGTGCCGGAGCGCGGCCCGCGCGAGCTGCGCCGCGCCGCCAGCGCCTTCAATCGCATGACGGCGCGCATCCGTCGGCTGATCGACGACCGCACGCTGATGCTGGCGGCGGTGACGCACGATCTGCGCACCATGCTGACGCGGCTGCGCCTGCGCGCGGAGTTCATCGAGGATCCCGAACAGCAGGGCAAGGCGGCGGCCGATCTGGACGAGATGCAGGCGATGCTGGCGGCCACGCTCGCCTTCGCGCGCGACGAGGCCGCCGACGAGGGCCCGCAGCGGCTGGACCTGGCGGCGCTGTTGCAGAGCCTCGCCGCCGACCTCGCCGACGCGGGGCGGGCGGTTTCCTATGAGGGGCCGGACCGTCTGGCGCTGCTCGGCCGGCCGCTGGCGCTCCGCCGGGTGTTCGAGAATCTGGTCGATAACGCGCTTGGCTATGGCGGCGAGGCGCGGCTGACGCTCGGGCGGGCCGAGGGGCGGGCGGAGGTCTGCATCGACGATCGCGGCCCCGGCATCCCGCCGGCGCTCCGCGAGCGCGTCTTCGACCCCTTCTTCCGCGTCGAGCCTTCCCGCAACCGCGAGACCGGCGGGGCCGGGCTCGGGCTCGCCGTGGTGCGCGCCATCCTGCAGCGCCATGGCGGCGCCATCCATCTGGAAGACCGCTCCGGCGGCGGCCTGCGCGCGCGGGTCCTGCTGCCGCTGGAGGCCTGAACCTACAGCGCGCCCGCGATCTCCTCCTGGAAGCGGAGCGCGGCGGCGCGGGGGTCGGGGGCGCGGAGGATTTCGCGGGCGACCACCAGATGGTCGGCGCCGGCGGCGATGGCGGCCTGCGGCGTGGCGGCGCGCTTCTGCTCGTCGGCGTCCGAACCCGGCAGGCGGATGCCGGGGGTCACGATCAGCATGTCGGGGCCGAGCGCCTCCCGCAGCCGGGCGGCCTCCAGCCCCGAGGCGACCACGCCGTCCATGCCGGCGGCTTGCGCCTGCTGGGCGCGCGCCAGCACCAGCTCCTCCACAGGGCCGCGATAGCCGAACTCGCTGAGGTCGTCGGCGTCCAGGCTGGTCAGCACGGTGATCGCCAGCAGCCGCGTCGCGGCCTGTCCGCGGCCGCGCGCCGCCGCCTGCATGATCTTGCGGTCGCCATGGACGGTCAGCAGGTCGATCCCGGGGCCGGCCGCGCCGCGCACCGCGTTCTCCACCGTCCGGTCGATATCGAAGACCTTGGTGTCGAGAAAGAGCTTGTTGCCGTCGGCGGCGAGCTCGCGGGCAAGCTCGATGCCGCCCGTATAGAGCAGGCCGAGGCCGATCTTGTAGAAGCGGGCGGCGTCGCCGATGCGCTCGACGATGCGCCGCGCGCTCGCGCAATCGGGCGTGTCGAGGCCGACGATCAGCCGGTCGCGCGGGTCGATCACGTCGCCGGCCGGAAGGCGACCAGCTCCACGCCCTCCTCCACCTGGTCGCCGACGCCGAAGGGCAGCGCCTCCACCGCGCCGTCGGCCGGGGCGGCGATGGTGTGCTCCATCTTCATCGCCTCCAGCACCAGCAGCGGCGTGTCCTTGCGAACCGTCTGCCCGGCCTCGACCAGCACCCGCACCACCATGCCCGGCATGGGCGAGGTCAGCCGTCCGCCGTCGAGCTCGGCGTCGCGCCCGGCGGCGTCGGGGTCTTCCAGCAGCAGCTCGCGGCGCGCGCCGGCCAGGAAGACGGTGAGCCTCCGCCCCTCCGCGACCACCGCGCCGGCGCGCCGCCGGCCGTCGATCTCGGCCGCGAGGCTGCCATCCGCGTCGCGAACGACGCCCGTGACGGTAAGCGTCCGCCCGCCGCTCTCCAGCCGGTAGCCATGCGGCAGATGCGCGACCTCGAAGGCGACGGTCTCGCCCTCGTCCTCCAGCTCGATCCGCTCCAGGCCGGCGCCGTTCAACCGCCAGGCGTCGCCGCGCCCCCAGGGAGAGAAGGGATCCGCCGTCGGCGCGGCGCGCCCGGCCCGGTCGGCCAGCATGGCGGCGATGGCCATGGCGCGCATCGCGTCCGCGTCGCCCAAGGGCGGCACCGCCCCGGCCACGCCATGCGTCTCGATGAAATGCGTGTCGAGCACGCCGGCCGCAAACGCCGGGTGGCGGGCGAGCGTTTCCAGGAAGAAGAGATTGCTGTTGAGGCCGGCGATGCGCGTCTCCGCCAGCGCGTCGGCAAGCCGTGTGCGAGCCTGCTCGCGATCCTCGCCCCAGGCGATCAGCTTGGCGATCATCGGGTCGTAATGGGGCGTGATGTCGTCGCCGGTCTCGACGCCGCTGTCGATGCGCAGGCCCGGCCGGCCTTCCGGGAAGGCGAGATGGGAGAGCCGACCGGTCTGCGGCAGAAAGCCGCGCGCCGGGTCCTCGGCGTAGAGCCGCGCCTCGATGGCGTGGCCGGAGGCGCGGACGTCCTCCTGCGCGAGGCCCAGCGGCTCGCCGGCGGCGATGCGCAGCTGCCATTCGACCAGATCGAGGCCGGCGACCAGCTCGGTCACCGGATGCTCGACCTGGAGGCGGGTGTTCATCTCGATGAAGTGGAAGCTCGCGCCGTCCTCCACCAGAAACTCGACCGTGCCGGCGCCGACATAGCCGATCGCCTTCGCCAGGCTGACGGCCGCCTCGCCCATGGCGGCGCGCAGCTCCGGCGAAAGGCCGGGCGCCGGCGCCTCCTCGATCACCTTCTGATGGCGGCGCTGGATGGAGCAGTCGCGGTCCAGCACATGCAGCACCCGCCCATGGCTGTCGGCCAGCAGCTGCACCTCCACATGGCGCGGCTTCGCGATATAGCGCTCCAGCAGCAGCGCGCCGTCGCCGAAGGCGGCGCTGGCCTCGCGCCCGGCGGCCGCGAGCGCTTCCGGCAGCTCCCCGGCTTCCTCGACGATGCGCATGCCGCGCCCGCCGCCGCCGGCGGAAGCCTTGACCAGCAGCGGATAGCCGATTTCGGCGGCCGCCTCCGCCAGGCGCTCCGGCGAGCCATCGTCTCCGTGCCAGCCCGGCACCAGCGGCACACCGGCCTCGGCGGCGATGCGCTTGGCGGCGGACTTGGAGCCCATGGCGCGGATCGCCTCCGGCGGCGGGCCGACGAAGACGAGGCCGGCGCCGGCGACGCGCTCGGCGAACTCCGCGTTCTCGGAGAGGAAACCGTAGCCCGGATGCACGGCCTCGGCCCCGGTGCGCCGGGCGGCGTCCAGCAGCGCGTCGATGTCGAGATAGCTGTCCTGCGGGCGGGCGGGGCCGATGCACACGCTCTCATCCGCAAGCCGCACATGGCGCGCGCCGGCGTCCGCCTCGGAATGCGCCGCCACGACATGCAGGCCCATGCGCCGGGCGGTCGAGGCGATGCGGCAGGCGATCTCGCCGCGATTGGCGATCAGGAGCCGCCGGAACATCTCTGCCGCCTCGACATCGCAGTGAAAGGAGCGTCGCCTCCGGGGGTGGCTCCGCGGGTAGGATTCGAACCTACGACCAATCGGTTAACAGCCGACCGCTCTACCACTGAGCTACCGCGGAACGGACCCGGACGGGCGCCCCTATAGCGCAGGCGCGCCGCGTTGGCGAGAGCGTGGAGGCGCGGACCGGAATCGAACCGGTGTAAGCGGATTTGCAGTCCGATGGATAACCACTCTCCCACCGCGCCGTCTCGCGGCCCCGAGATAAGGCGCAAGGCAGGCCGCGTCAATCGCACGCGGGCGACGGGCCGCGTTGACGGCGCGGAGCCGGCGGGCGCACACTTGCGGCCTCGCCAACCGAAGCGGAGGCTCCCGCCGATGAGCCATGAGAAGCCCTATCGGGGGCTGCGCGTCGTCGATCTCAGCCAGGGTATCGCCGGGCCCTATTGCGCCATGCTGCTGGCGCAATACGGGGCCGATGTCGTCAAGGTCGAGCCGCCGGAGGGCGACTGGGCGCGCGTGCTGGGCGCGCGCCATGGCGATCACACCGCCTTCTCCGTCATCGGCAATCTCGGCAAGCGCAGCCTGGTGCTGGACCTCAAGCAGGACGAAGACAAGGCGCGCCTCCGCGCCCTGGTCCGGGGCGCGGATGTGTTTCTGGAGGGCTTTCGTCCGGGCGTGGCCGCGCGCCTCGGTTTCGACTTCGAGGCCGTGAAGGCGCTTGCGCCCGGCGTCGTCTATGTCTCGGTCTCCGGCTTCGGGCAGACGGGACCGCTCCGGGCCAAGCCGGCCATGGACCCGGTGCTGCAGGCCTTCACCGGCTTCACGCGGGAGAACCGGGGCCAGGACGGCATCCCGCACCGCGCCAATCCGATCATCGTGGACATGTCCACGGCGCTCTATACGCATCAGGCGGTGGCGGCGGCGCTCTATGCGCGCCGGGACGATCCGCGTCCGCGCTATATCGATTCCAGCCTGATGGCGGCCGCCGCCAATCTCCAGGGGGTGCGCATGGCGGCGACGCTGATGGAGGGCGGCCCGATGCGGGCGGCGACCGCGCCGTCGGGCGTCTTTCGCACCGCCGATGGCTGGCTGCAGCTGGTGGTGCTGAAAGACAGCGACTTCCTGACGCTCTGCGGCCTGCTGGACCGCGCCGACCTCGCCGCCGACCCCCGCTACGCCGGCCCGGCCGAGCGCTCGGCCAACGCCGAGACGCTCAACGCCGAGGTCGCCCGGCATCTGGAGGCCGAAGGCACGGCGCACTGGCAGGAGCATCTGACGAAGGCGGGGCTGCAGAACGAGGTCGTGCAGGACTATGCCGAGTTCGCCGCCCACCCGCAGACCGAGGCGGTCGGCCTCATCTCCTGGCTGGCGCAGCCGGGCGGCGAGCGTCTCTGGCCGGTTCCGAACCCCGCCGGGACGCCCAATCTGGTCTCCGGCGCGCCGGCCGCGACATCCCCGGCGCTCGGCCAGCACACCGAGGAAGTGCTGCGCGAACTGGAGGCGCGGGAAGCGCTCCAGGCCGCCGAAGACTAGGCCCTGCGACGCTTTGCGCTCCCGAGGCGGCAGCGCCGGGCGGGCGTTGTGGCGGCCCGATGCTTCTGCTAAAGCCTGTGCACAAGACTTTTGCGCAAACGCGCGCGTGAGGGGTGCAGATTGAGCCAGACGGTTCTGGAAGTGCGCGACGTGGTGGTGCGGTTCGGGGGGATCGTGGCGCTGGACGGTGTGTCGTTCGACATCCCGAAAGACCGCATCGTCGGTCTGATCGGTCCCAACGGCGCCGGCAAGACGACGCTGTTCAATTGCCTGTCGCGGCTTTACACGCCCAATTCGGGCGAGATCCTGTTCAACGGGCGCTCGCTGCTCGACCTCGCGCCGAACCGGATCGCCGAGCTCGGCATCGGGCGCACCTTCCAGAATCTGGCGCTGTTTCCGACGCTCTCGGTGCTCGATAATGTGATGATCGGCGGGCATTCGCGCACCGCCAGCGACTTCGTCTCCAACGCCGTTCGCCTGCCCTGGGTGCGGCGCGAGGAAGCGGACCTGATGAGCCGCGCGCTGGAGCTGATCGCCTTCATGGACCTGGCCGAAGTGGCGCACACGCCCGTCGGCGGGCTGCCCTTCGGCTATCAGAAGCGGGTGGAGATGGCGCGCGCGCTCGCCGGAGAACCCGAACTGCTGCTGCTGGACGAGCCGGCGGGCGGCCTGAACCATGAGGAGCTGGACCATCTGATGCAGCAGATCCGGCAGATTCGCGACGAGCGCGGCATCACCGTGCTGCTGGTGGAGCATCATATGAGCCTGGTCATGCAGGTCTCCGACCGCGTGGTGGCGATCGACTTCGGGCGCAAGATCGCCGACGGCACCCCGGAAGAGGTGCAGCGCGACCCGAGCGTCATCGAGGCCTATCTCGGGACCGCGCACTGATGGCGCTGCTCGAGGTCAAGGGGCTGCAAGCCTATTACCGCCAGACCCAGGCGCTGTTCGGGGTCGATTTCTCCCTGGACGAGGGGTCGATCACGGCGGTGCTCGGGGCCAACGGGGCGGGCAAGACCACCACGCTCCGGGCAATTTGCCGCATGGTGCGCACCGAGGGCGAGGTCGTCTTCGACGGGCGCGACCTCCAGGGCCTCTCGACCGAGCGCGTCGTCGGCCTCGGCATCGCGCATGTGCCGGAGGGGCGGGGCACCTTCGTGCGCCAGTCGGTGGAGGAGAATCTCCAGCTCGGCGCCTACACCAGGAGCAACAAGGCCGAGATCGAGGCCGACATGGAGCGCGTCTATGGCTATTTCCCGAGGCTGGGCGAGCGGCGGCGCCAGCAGGCGGGCACGCTCTCCGGCGGCGAGCAGCAGATGCTCGCCATCGGCCGCGCGCTCATGCTGCGCCCCAAGCTCATGCTGCTGGACGAGCCGTCCTTCGGCTTGGCGCCGCTGATCGTGCAGGAGATCTACGAGATCATGGCGCGCATTCGCGAGCGCGAGGGCGCTTCCATGCTGCTGGTGGAGCAGAACGCCAATATCGCGCTCGAGCTCGCCGATCACGCCTATCTGCTGGAAACCGGCCGCGTCGTCATGGGCGGCGAATCCAGCCTGCTCCGCGACGACGAGAACGTCCGTCGCATCTATCTCGGCTACTGAAGGCGGCGCACCGGGCCATGGACCTCTTCCTGCAACTGACCCTCGCGGGCCTCGCGATCGGCTCGATCTATTCCTGCGTCGCGCTGGCCGTGGTGATGATCTACCAGGCCACCGACCACTTCAATTTCTCCCAGGGCGAGATGGCGATGTTCTCGACCTATGTCGCCTGGACGCTGATCGGGCTGGGCGCGCCGGTGTGGCTCGCCTTCCTGCTCGCCGTCGGCATCTCGTTCGTGGCGGGCGTGGTCATCGAGCGGGTGGTGGTGAAGCCGGTGGAGAACGCGCCGGTGCTGAACCAGATCGTGGTGTTCATCGGTTTGCTGGTGATCTTCAACGCCGTCGCGGGGTGGATCTGGGAATTCACCATCAAGCCCTTCCCGAGCCTGTTCCCCGAGGATCTCGGCTTCACCTCGACGCTCATCGGCCCGCATCATCTGGGCGTCATCTTCCTCACCCTGCTGGTGCTGGGGCTGGTGTTCGCCTTCTTCCGCTTCACCAAGGTCGGGCTGGCGATGCGGGCCGCCGCCGCCAACCCGGACTCGGCCCGGCTGGTCGGCGTCTCGGTCGGCTGGATGCTGGCGCTCGGCTGGGGGCTGGCGGCGTCGATCGGCGCGGTCGGCGGCATCCTGGTGGCGCCGATCGTCTTCCTGGAGCCGAACATGATGGCGGGCGTGCTGCTTTACGGCTTCGCCGGCGCGCTGCTCGGCGGCGTCTCCAGTCCCGGCGGCGCGGTGCTGGGCGGGCTGGTGGTCGGCGTGCTGGAAAACTGGGTCGGCCAGTATGTGCCGGGCGGCTCGGAACTGAAACTCACCTTCGCATTGATCCTGATCGTGGGTGTGCTGGTCTTCAAGCCGGCGGGTCTGTTCGGCCGCGTCGTCGTGCGGAGGGTCTGAGCGAGATGGACCGCCCGAACCCCGTTACCCGCAATCTGCTGGTCGGCTCCGGCGCAGCCCTGCTGTTCGCGGTGCTGCTGCCGCATCTGGTGTCGGATTTCACCAGCTTCCAGTTCACCCTCGCCATGGCCTACGCCATCGCGGTGCTCGGGCTGAACATCCTCACCGGCTATAACGGCCAGTTCTCGATCGGCCACAGCGCCTTCTACGCGGTCGGCGCCTACACCGCCGCGATCCTGCTGTTCCACTTCGAGTGGAACCACTACGCCACGCTGCCGGTCGCGGCGCTTGCGGCCTTTGCGGTGGGCTTCCTGTTCGGGCTGCCGGCGCTGCGGCTGGAGGGGCTTTATCTCGCGCTCGCCACCTTCGCCTTCGCCGTGGCGACGCCGCAGATCCTGAAGTTCGACGCCTTCGAGCACTGGACCGGCGGCGTGCAGGGCCTGTTCGTGCCGAAGCCCGAGCCGCTGATCGGCGGGCTGAGCGCGGACCAGTCGCTCTACTATGTCACGCTGTTCGTCATGGTGCTGCTGATGGCGCTGGCCTGGTTCCTGCTGCGCAGCCGGTCGGGGCGGGCGATCATGGCGATCCGCGACAATCCCATCGCCGCCTCCACCATGGGCATCAACACCGCGCTCTACAAGACCACTACCTTCGGCATCAGCGCCATGTACACGGGCGTTGCCGGCGCGCTCAGCGTCTTCGTCACCGAGTTCGTGGCCCCCGACGCCTTCAACTTCTTCCTGGCCGTGTATATTCTCGTCGGCTCGGTGGTCGGCGGCATCGTGTCGATACCGGGGGCGATCTTCGGCGGCCTGTTCCTGGTCTTCGTGCCCAACTTCGCCCAGGACATCAGCCGCGCCTATCCGTTCGTGCCGCCGCCCTGGGCGATCTTCGGCGTCTTCCTGATCCTGGCGATCTATTTCGTGCCCTTCGGCGTCTGGGGCGCCGTGGAGCGGGCCAGGGCGTGGTGGAAACGGAAATCGGCCGAGGGCCGGTAAAGCTGGGTTGCAACCTAAGGGAGGAAACACCTCATGCGTATCAAGACCCTGGCCGCTGCGGCAGCGGTCGTCCTGACTGCCGGAGCGGCGCATGCCGACTCCACAGGCATCACCGACACCACGATCAAGATCGGCAACACCAATCCCTATTCGGGGCCGGCCTCGGTCTATAGCGTCATCGGCAAGACCATCAGCGCCTATTTCAAGATGGTGAACGACCAGGGCGGCATTCAGGGCCGCCAGATCGACCTCATCTCGCTGGATGACGGCTACAGCCCGCCGCGCACGGTGGAGCAGGTCCGCAAGCTGGTCGAGCAGGAGCAGGTCGCCTTCCTGTTTCAGACGCTCGGCACGCCCACCAACTCCGCGATCCATCGCTATGTGAACGCGAAGAAGGTGCCGCATCTCTTCCTCGCCACCGGCGCCAGCAAATGGGGCCAGCCGGACAAGTATCCCTGGACCATGGGCTTCCAGCCCACCTACGATGTCGAAGGCGAGATCTACGCCAAATATGTCCTCGAAAATGTCGAGGATCCGAAGATCGCGATCCTGTTCCAGAACGACGATTACGGGAAGGACTATCGCGACGGCTTCCTGCGGGGGCTCGGCGACAAGGCCGAGAAGCTGGTCGTCTCCATGCTGCCCTATGAGGTCACCGATCCGACCGTGGACAGCCAGATCGTGGCGATGAAGGACAGCGGCGCCAATGTGTTCTTCAACATCACGATTCCGAAATTCGCCGCCCAGGCGATCCGCAAGTCCTGCGAGATCGAATGGAAGCCGGTGCATCTGCTGAACAACGTGTCCGCCTCCGTCGGCGCGACGCTGACGCCGGCCGGCCTCGACTGTTCCACGGGCCTGATCACCGCGATCTATCTCAAGGATCCGGTGGACCCGAAATGGCAGAACGATCCGGGCTTCCTGGAGTGGAAGGGCTTCATGGAGAGCCAGATGCCGGGTTCCGACCTCACGGACGTGAACTACGCCTATGGCTACTCGGCCTCCAGGCTGCTGCACATCATGCTCGACGGCTGCAAGGACCTGACCCGCGCCGGCATCATGGCCTGCGCCGCCAACCTGAAGGACATCGCCCTGCCGATGGTCCTGCCGGGCATTCTGGTGAACACCGCGCCGGACGACTTCTATCCGATCCAGGCCGAGCAGCTCTCGCGCTTCGACGGCGAGCGCTGGGTCAGCTTCGGCGGCATCATCGACGCCAGCCACTAGCCGACGCTCCGGCTTCGACCGACGACCCGCCCTGCGCCTCCCGCGCAGGGCGGGATTTTTCACTCGCCCGCCGCCTCGGCCCGCGCCAGCCACTCGCGCAGCAGCGCCGCCGCCTCCGGCAAGGTCGGCGAAGGCCCGCGGCCGTCGCTCTCGATGGCGGCATATTCCGCCGGCAGGCTCTCGCGCGCCAGGAAATGGCGCAGCATCGCCGCCCGGTTCCTCAGAATGGCGAGAAAGGCCGGGCCGGCGAAACGGTCCAGCCGGGCGCGGACGGCGACCGCAAAGTCGAACAGGTCGCGCGCCGCCAGCCCCGCCGCCCGATGGTGGAGCTTCTTCGCGACGATTTCCTCGTCCGGCATGGCGAGCACCGGCCCGTCGATGCCGGGAACGGCCAGGGTTTCGTCGGCGATATCCGGCAACACCTGCATCGCGACGATATAGTCGATCTGCCGCCGGCCGTAGTCGAGGCGCACGAGATTCGCCGTCTCGGTGTAATGCGGAACCGGCAGATCGTTCAGCCTGGGCGTCAGCAGGCCGAGCAGCTGTGCGTCATGGAGGAAGATGTCGATATCGTGGCTGACCCGGTGACGGTGGCGCACCGCCAGCACCGTCCCGCCGCCCCAGCGCCAGTCGGCGCGCGCGATGCCCGCCCGGTCCAGCTGGCGCACGGCTTCCGCCAGCAGCGGCAGCCATGGCGCGGCGGCGTCAATCGACGCCGCCATGCTGCATCCTGTCGAGGCCCCGAATGTCGAGGCCGAACAGTTCCATCAGCCGGCGCTCCAGCCGGGGGAGCGGCAGGTCCAGCTCCTCCGCCAGCGGGCCGAGACAGGCGGCCGGCGTCTCCAGCATGGCCTGGCGCAGGCGCGCGATTTCCCCGTCCGCCGGAGGCGCGCCCCGCAGGATCGCCGCCAGCCGCTCGGGCGCCAGCCGGCCATGGCTGATCGACCCCTGGCTGGCATAGGCCCGAAGCATGTGTGCGGCGCTCATCTGCCGGGTCTTCCCTGCTGCGTTCCGCCGCGACGGCGGAGGCGGGCTGGTGCCGCGCGAGGGCCTCGAACCCCCGACCTGCCGATTACAAATCGGCTGCTCTGCCAACTGAGCTAGCGCGGCGCAGCGCGATCCTGTATCCGCCTCGCATCGCCCGGCGTCAAGACCGGCCGCGACAGGGAGGAATGCAGGATGACCGACGAGAGGCCGAAGGCGGCCGTGGCGGCGCTGGATGTGCCGGCGCGCAGCAAGCCCTCCAACTATCCCGAACCCTTTTTCAGCCGCATGGCGGGGCGCGAGAAGCGCCCGCTCGGGGATTTTTTCGGGCTGAAAAATTTCGGCGTGAACCTGACCCGCCTGGCGCCCGGCGGCGAGTCCGCGCTGATGCACCGCCACAGCAAGCAGGACGAGCTGGTCTATATCCTGCAAGGCGAGCCGGTGCTGGTGACCGAGTCCGGCGAGACGCCGCTTCGCCCCGGCATGTGCGCCGGCTTCCCCGCGCAAGGCGAGGCGCACCACATCGTCAACCGCAGCGACGCCGATGTGCTGATGCTGGAGATCGGCGACCGGCCGGAGGGCGACGAGGGCAGCTATCCCGCGGACGACCTCCAGGCGGTCATGGGCCCGGACGGCAAATGGCGCTTCACGCGCAAGGACGGCGCGCCCTATTGAGGCGCGATGGCGATCGCCTCGATCTCCACCTTGAGTTCCGGCATGGCGAGCGCGCTCGCCTCCACCAGCGTCGAGACCGGGAAGTCGCCGGAGAAGAACTCGCGCCGCGCCCGCCAGACCTCCTCGCGCCGGGAAATGTCGGTGACATAGATCACCACCTTGACGACATCGGCCATGGAGGCCCCGGCGGCTTCCAGCAGCCGGGCGATCTTCGCGAAGATCGCCTTCGCCTGGCCGTATTCGTCATCGGCGAGGATTTCGGCGCCGTTGCGCGCGGTCATGCCGGCAATGAAAATCTGCCCGCCGGCGACGAGGCAGTTCGACCAGGTCTCCGGCGGCGGCTCCGGGACCTCGCGATGCGTGATCCGCCTGATGGCCATGGGCGCGCTCCCCCTCATGCCTTGACGATCCGCGCCCGGCGCGGACGGGCATCATAGACGCCGCGCGTGTCCACAACCAGGGGGACGGCCTCGGCCAGCCCCTCCCAGTCCACGGCGTCATGGTCGGTCGCCACCAGCGCCGCGTCGAAGCCGGCGAGCGCCTCCCGCGACCGGGCGATCGACCGCGTTCCGGCGAGATGGGGATGGGCGCGGGTCGCCGGCACGGCCGGCACATGCGGGTCGAAATAGGCGGTCTCGGCCCCGGCCGCCGCCAGCAGGTCCCACAGGCGCAGCGCCGGGCTCTCGCGCGTGTCGTCGATATTCTTCTTGTAGGCGACGCCGACCAGCAGAATGCGGCTGCCGGCGAGCGGCTTCGGGGCCAGCGCCTCGGCCAGCCGGGCGACGACGCGGGCCGGCATCTCGGTGTTGATCTCGCCGGCGAGCTCGATGAAGCGGCTCGGCAGGCCGGCCTCGCGCGCCTTCCAGGCGAGATAGAAGGGGTCGATCGGGATGCAATGTCCGCCCCAGCCGGGGCCGGGATAGAAGGGCATATAGCCGAAGGGCTTGGTCTTCGCCGCCTCGACCACCTCCCAGATATCGACGCCCATCGCGGCATAGACGCCCTTCAGCTCGTTCACCAGCGCGATATTGACCGCCCGGAAGACATTTTCGGTGAGCTTGGCCGCCTCCGCCGCCGCCGGCGAGGACACGCTGTGCACGCCCTCGGCGATCGGCTCGTAGAGGGCGCGGGCGAGCGCCAGCGCCTCCTCGCCATCCGCGCCGACGACGCGCGGAATGCGCAGCGCGCCGCTGCCGGGGGACTCGCGCTCCGGGGCATAGGCGAGGAAGAAGTCCCGCCCGCTCAGAAGACCGCCCGCTTCCAGGATCGGCTTCACCACCTCTTCCGTCGTGCCGGGCCAGGTGGTGGATTCGAGCACGACCAGCTGTCCCGGCCGGAGGCTCGCGGCGACCGCAGCCGCGCTCGCCTCGACGAAACGCAGGTCCGGTTCGCGGTCCGGCCCGAGCGGCGTCGGCACGCAGATCGCGATGGCGTCGGCTTCCGCCAGGCGGGCGAAGTCGCCGGTGGCCTCGAAACGGCCGCTTCCCTGCATGGCGGCGATCTCGCGGTCGGGCACATCCATGATGTAGGAGCGCCCGGCGGCGAGCCGGGCCGGCTTGGCCGCGTCGGTGTCGAAGCCGATGACGGCGAAGCCCGCCTCATGCAGGGCGCGCGCCAGCGGCAGCCCGACATAGCCGAGCCCGATGACGCCGATGCGCGCCCGGCGCTGGCGCAGCCGCGCCAGCAGGCTCTCGAACCCGGCTGCTGCGGTCGGTTCCGTCATGGGGGCGGCAGGCGGGGCGGCGCGCGTCACTCCAGCGCCTGCTCCAGGTCGGCGACGATGTCCGCCGCCGTCTCCAGGCCGACCGAGATGCGCACCACCTCGTCGCCCGCGCCCGCCGCCGCCGCCTGCTCCTCGGAGAGCTGGCGATGGGTGGTGGAGCGGGGATGGATCACCAGCGAGCGGGTGTCGCCGATATTGGCGAGATGGCTCAGCAGTTCGACGCGCTCGACCAGGCGCACGCCGGCCTCGTAGCCGCCCTTCAGGCCGAAGGTGAACACCGAGCCGCCGGAGCCGGAGAGATATTTCTCCGCGAGCGGCTTGTAGCGATTGCCCTCCAGCCCGGCATAGGAGACCCAGGCGACGGCCGGATGCCCGTCCAGGAAGCGCGCCACGGCCAGGCCGTTTTCGCTGTGCCGCGCCATGCGCAGCGGCAGCGTCTCGATGCCGGTGATGGTCAGGAACGCGTTGAGCGGCGCCATGGTCGCGCCCAGGTCGCGCAGGCCGACCGCATGGCAGTGCACGACATAGCCGAGATCGCCGAAGGTCTCGTAGAAGCGCAGGCCGTGATAGGCGCCTTCCGGCTCGGTCATGGAGGGGAACTTGTCGTTCTGCCCCCAGTCGAACAGGCCGCTATCGACCACCACGCCGCCCATGGCGTTGCCGTGCCCGGAGAGGAACTTGGTGGTGGAATGCACCACGATGTCGGCGCCCCACTCGACCGGACGGCAGAGGAAGGGCGTCGCCATGGTGTTGTCCACGATCAGCGGCAGGCCCGCGTCATGGGCGACGCCGGCCAGCGCCTCCAGATCGCTGACGACGCCGCCCGGATTGGCGAGCGACTCGCAGAACACCGCCCGCGTCTCCGGGCGGATGGCGGCGCGCACGGTCTCGAGGTCGTCGAAATCGACCAGCGAGGCCTGCCAGCCGAACTTGGCGAACGTGCGGGTGAACTGCGTCACCGAGCCGCCATAGAGCTTGTTGGAGGCGAGGATATGCGCGCCCGGCTGCATCAGCGGAAAGAGCGCCAGCATCTGCGCGGCGTGGCCGGAGGCCGTGGCGGCGCCGCCCTTGGCGTCCTCCAGCGCGGCCACCCGCTCCTCCAGCACCGCCACCGTCGGGTTGGTCAGGCGCGAATAGATGAAGCCGTAGGTCTGCAGGTTGAACAGCGAGGCGGCGTGCTCGGCGTCGTCGAAGACATAGGAGGTGGTCTGGTAGATCGGCGTGGCGCGCGCGCCGGTGGCCGGGTCGGGGCCCGCGCCGGCATGGATGGCGAGCGTGTCGAAGCCGAAGGGGCGTTCGTTGGCGCTCATCTCAGGCGATCCGGCGGCGCTTCGAGGAAATGCGCCGCGAATTGAAACCGTTCCAGGAAAGCTCGCCGAAAAGGCGGGCATATTCGATCTTCGGGCAACGGTTCATCACCACCTTCAGGCCCGCCGCCTCGGCTCGGGCGGCGGCGGCGTCGTTGCGCACGGTCAGCTGCATCCAGACGACCCGCGCGCCGATCTCCACCGCCTCGTCGGCGAGCGGGCCGGCGGCCTCGGAATTGCGGAAGATATCGACCATATCGACCCGTTCCGTCACATCGCGGAGGCCGGCGACGCAGGTCTCGCCCAGCACCGTCTGCCCCGCCGCGCCGGGATTGACCGGCAGCACGCGAAAGCCCTTCGCCTGGAGATATTTCATCACGAAGTGGCTCGGGCGGTTCCAGTTGGGACTGGCGCCCACCATGGCGATGGTCCGCACGCTGTCCAGCACGCCCTTGAGATAGGCGTCGGTGTAGCTGTCATGGGTCATGGTCCGCGCTGGCTACACCAGACGGGGCCGGCCGGCAATCGCCTTCTGCGAGGCGCGCCGCCGGCTATTCGCCCGATTGCAGGATCAGGCCCCGATGGCGCGCGACCTCGAAGGCCCAGAGAAACAGCAGCGCGCCGACCGCCAGATAGACCAGGTTCAGCCCGATCGCCCACAGGAACAGGTCGGTGCGGAACGCGCCCTCGATCATCACCGCGCGCATGCCCTCGAAGACATGGGAGGAGGGCAGGGCGGCGGCCACCGCCTGCAGGGTCTCCGGCAGAATCTCGACCGGGTAATAGACCGCGCTCAGCGGGGCCAGGATGAAGATCGTCGCCCAGGCGAAGCTCTCGGCGGCGAGGCCGAAGCGGATCAGCAGCGCGCAGACGCCGAGCCCGATGGCCCAGCCGAACATCATCAGATTGGCGAAGAAGGCGAGCAGCGCGAAGCCGAGCGAGTAGATCGAATATTCGTAGAGCAGCCAGGCGACCAGCGTGGCGGGCGCGAGCCCGATGGCGGTGCGCACCAGGCTCGCCAGCATCATGGCGGCCATCAGCTCCATCGGACGCAAGGGGCTCGCGAACAGCTGCCCCAGATTGCGCGCCCACATCTCCTCGAGGAAGGAGACGCTCAGGCCCAGCTGGCCGCGAAACAGCACGTCCCAGAGCAGCACGCCCGCCAGCAGCGCCCCGGCGGCGTGCGCCAGCCAGCTGCTGTGCTCCAGGAAGAACTTGGTGATGAAGCCCCAGAGCGTCACCTGCACCACCGGCCAGTAGGCGAGCTCGATCAGGCGGGGCGCGGAGCCGCGAAACAGATAGTAATACCGCCCCAGCATGGCGGCGATGCGTCCGGCGCTCATCGCTGTTCCGTCTCCCGCCTCGCGCGCCCGCCGGCCCGGGCGTCAGCCGCCCCTGGCCTGTTTCCAGGCGGTAATGGCCGCCTTCAGCTCGTCATATTCCTCGCAGCCGAGCAGGCAGATGCGGTCCAGCTCCCCGAGGTGGCGCTCGGCGCCTTCCAGGTCGTCCAGCATGAGGCGCAGCTCGCCCGCATATTCGTGCGCGCCCTTGTGATCGGGATCGAGTTGCAGCGCGCGCGCATAGGCGCTTTCGGCCTCCTTCAGCCGGCCGAGCTTGCGGTTGGCGTAGCCGAGCCAGTTGAACGCATCGGCGCTTGTCGGCTCGGCCTGGACGAATTCGGTCAGTTCGGCGAGCGCCTCCTCATAGTCGCCCTTCTCGATCCTGGCCTCGATCGGCGCGAGCGCGTCATCCTTCTTGTCGCCGCCGCCCCCGAGCGCGAAGGCCGAACCGGCGATAGAGGCGACCAGCGCCGCCAACACCCATCTGCCCGCCATGCGCCATCTCCCGAAATATGCGATGTTTGACATAGGTAGAGCGCCCCGGAGCGCGTATCAAGGCGCTGCCGCCGGCGATGAGGGAGGGGGAAGCCGCCATGCCGCTTCGCGGAGTGCGCGTCGTGGAGCTTGCGCAGATCATCGCCGGACCGGTCGTCGGGCAGGTGCTGGCCGAGCTCGGGGCCGACGTGATCAAGGTGGAGCGGCCGGAAGGCGATGAGTCGCGGCGCTGGACGCCGCCGGTCTGGTTCGGCGCGGGGCCGACCTTTCATGGCGTGAACCGCTCCAAGCGCTCGGTGGCGCTCGACCTCACGCAGGAAGCGGGGCGCGCCGGGCTGCTGAAGCTCGTGCGCGGCGCGGATGTATTCGTGCAGAACCTGCGCCCCGGCGTGACGGCCAAGCTCGGGCTCGGGCCGGAGCAGCTGCTGAAGGAGAACCCCCGGCTGGTCTATTGCGACATGGGCGCTTTCGGCCACAAGGGGCCGAAGCGCCTCGACCCCGGCTTCGAGGTGCTGTTCCAGGCGTTCTCCGGCCTCATGGACAATACCGGCGAGCCGGAGCGCGCGCCGGTGCGGATGGGGGCGGCGGTCTGCGATCTCGGCACCGGGGTCTGGACGGCGCTCGGCGCGATGGCGGGCCTGCGCCGGCGCGACGCCACCGGCAAGGGCGTGGTGGTCAACACCTCGCTGCTGGAGACGGCGATGTTCCTCTTGAACACGCAATTCGTCTCGCACCAGGCGACCGGCGCGCGGCCGGTGCGCCACCCGACCGGCAGCCCGCGCGTGGCGGTGTTCCAGGCCTTCGACGCCGCCGACGGAAGGCTGCTGATCACGGCGGCCACCGACCGGCTGTTCAAGCGCCTCGGCCGCGCGCTCGGCCGGGCCGACTGGGCGGAAAGCCCGGAGTTCGAGGGCAATGCCGCCCGCGTCGCCCGGCGCGAGGAGATCGCCGCCGACATCCAGGCCGTGCTGCAGGAGGGGCGGGTGCGGGAGTGGATGGAGCTGTTCGAGGCCGCCGGCGTGCCGGCCTCGCCGGTCAACAATCTGGCCGATGCGCTCACGGAGCCTCAGGTGCAGGCGCTCGACATGGTTGTCGATGTGCCCGAACGGGAGGGGATGAAGGCGCTCGCCCTGCCGATCTCCTTCGACGGCGAGCGCCCCCGGATACGCCGCCCGGCCCCGGAACTCGGCGCCGACAACGCCCTGCTGGAGCGCGACGACCCCTGGTCCGGCGCTTGACAGCCGGGGCCGGCGCGCCTAGAGGAAGCGGCATCCGGGCGCGTAGCTCAGCGGGAGAGCACTGTCTTCACACGGCAGGGGTCGCTGGTTCAAACCCAGCCGCGCCCACCACTCGCAGGAGGCCCGTCCGATGCCGCGACGACAGAAGCCGGCGCCCAAGCGGCGCAACCCGGTCGCCCCGGCGCTCCGCCGCCTGCGACCGCAGACGGTCCGCAACGCCAAAACCTACACACGCAAAGGGCGCCGCAAGGCGCCCGATCTCGTTCGGACGGTCGGATGGTGGGGGCTTGACGGGAACACAGCATGATAGTAGCGTGAACAGGATGCTTGTATAGAAGCTGTGAGGCTCCTGCATGACCGAATCACCGGCGACGGATCTCTCGAACTGTCTGGGCCAGGCGAAATTCGGAACCGTTCTGGCCGATCCGCCGTGGCGCTTCGCAAATCGAACGGGCAAGGTGGCGCCTGAACATCGCAGGCTGTCGAGATATGGCACGCTTTCCTTCGAAGAGATCGCCGCATTACCGGTGGCGGACCATGTCGCCGACAGGGCGCATTGCTATTTGTGGATTCCCAATGCGCTGTTGCCTTGGGGTTTGCAGGTGCTCGATGCGTGGGGATTTGAATATAAGAGCAATATCATCTGGCACAAGGTCCGCAAGGACGGTGGATCCGATGGGCGAGGCGTTGGATTTTATTTTAGAAATGTGACCGAAATCATGCTGTTCGGAGTACGAGGAAAGAGCGCTCGCACGCTCGATCCGGGACGCAGCCAGGTCAATCTGATCGCCAGCCGGAAGCGGGAGCATTCCCGCAAGCCGGATGAGCAATATGAAATCATCGAGAAATGCAGTTGGGGTCCTTACCTTGAGCTGTTCGGTCGGGGCGTTCGCCATAATTGGACAGTATGGGGCCAACAGGCGGATCCGGATTATCGGCCGGATTGGCCGACATATGACTACAACTCAGCGGTTGCGGCGCGTTGAATATCTCCGATCTGGAAGGCGCGGGCTTCGACGTGCAGGCCGAGAATCATGCGCTCGCGGTGCTCACCAGGGACTTTGCCGAGCCACTGGGCGAGCTATGCGATGCGCTCATGCAAATTCGAATTTCCGATGTGGAGCTGATCCGGGGTGGGGGTGGCGAGGCGCATTCGACCCGGCGCCTGCGGCGCTCCTTGACGGATCGCGGTTGGCTGAAACGAAATATCGTCATCAGGAAATATGTCGATGAGGCGGAGCGCGCGGCCACGTCGCACGAGATCGATCATGTCCGAAGAACGAGCAATGGCGCCGTCGCCCTGGAGATCGAGTGGAACAACAAGGATCCGTTCTTCGATCGGGATCTGGAGAACTTTCAGAGGCTTCATGGCGAAGGCGCGATCAGCGTCGGGGTCATTGTCACACGCGGCGCGTCCCTGCAGGCGGATTTGATCGAGATTGTGAAGCGGTGCGCGGTCGATCGCGACATTCGCGGCTTCGACGACCTGGCGCAATTCGGGCTCGATCCGACCGCGCGCCAGCGCAGCATGGTCCGGGAAACCGGCGAGGGATTTGCGGCCGATTGGGCCCGGCCGTTCGTCAGGGATAAATTCGGGAGTGCGACGACGCATTGGAGCAAGCTGCAGGAGCGGATCGCGCGAGGCGTGGGAAACCCCTGTCCCTTGCTGCTGCTGGGCATCCCGTCGGCGCGGGTCTATCGGGCGGCGCCATCGTGACGGGCTTGTCCCGTATGGCGCCTTGAGGGAGCGGGGAGATGCTTATGGAGCGATATGAGGGCGGTTGCCATTGCGGGAATATCCGGGTGGCGTTCCATACCGCCAAGGCCGTGGCGGACTGGCCGGTCCGGGCGTGCCAATGCTCCTTCTGCCGCAAGCATAATGTGCGCGCCACCGGCGATCCCGAGGGCCGGCTGGAGATCGCCATTGCGGAGGAGGGTGGCGTCAACCGCTACCGCTTCGGCCTCGGGATCACGGATTTCCTGATCTGCCGGCGCTGCGGGACCTATGCGGCGGCGCTGGTCGAGGAGCCGGACGGCCTGCTGGCGACCCTGATCGTCAATGTGCTGGATCTGCCGCAGGACGGCTTTTCCGAACCCGCGCCCGCGCATTATGACGACGAGACGGCGGAAGAGCGCCTTGCGCGCCGGCGGCTGCGCTGGACGCCGGCCGTCCTGCTGGCGCCCGGCGCGCGCCTCGGCTAGCCTCCCGGGCGCCGCAACCCGCCGAGGCCGCCGCCATGCCGTCTGCAACGCCTCCGATCGTCGATGGGCTGATCGTCTCCGAGTGGAGCCGCGCCGTGTTCGAGGAAATGCGCGACGGCGGCCTGACGGCGGCCAATTGCACCTGCGCCGTCTGGGAGAATTTCCGCGAGACCTGCGACAATATCGCGGCCTGGCAAGCCCGCTTCCGCGAGCATGACGATATCCTGGCGCAGGCCCGCTCGGTCGCCGACATCCGGGCGGCCCGCGAGGCCGGCAAGGTCGCCATCTTTCTCGGCTGGCAGAACAGCTACCCGATCGAGGATCGGGTGGATTATCTGCCGCTCTTCCACGATCTGGGCGTGCGCGTCATCCAGCTGACCTACAACACGCAGAATCTGGTCGGCTCCGGCTGCTGGGAGAGCCGCGACAGCGGCCTTTCGGACTTCGGGCGCGATGTGATCGACGAGATGAACCGGCTCGGCATCCTGGTCGATCTGAGCCATGTCGGAGACCGCACCAGCCGCGACGCCATCCTGCATTCCCGCCAGCCGACCGCCTACACGCACTGTGCGCCGAATGCGCTCTTCGATCATCCGCGCAACAAGTCGGACGAGATGCTGCGGCTGATCGCCGACCATGGCGGCTTTGTCGGCGTGGTCGCCTACACGCCCTTCATGGCGCAGCAGGGCGAGGCCACGGTCGATGATGTGGTCGCCCTGCTGGATTACACTATCTCGCAGGTGGGCGAGGACCGGGTGGGCATCGGCACGGACTTCACGCAAGGCCATGGCGTGGAATTCTTCGAATATCTGCGCAGCGACAAGGGCCGCGGCCGCCCGCTGTCCCCGCCCTTCGCCAGCCGTCCGCCCAATCCGCGCGGCCTGGACGGCATGCGCGACTATCCGAACCTGCTGGCCGCCATGTCCCGCGCCGGCTGGCCGGAAGCGCGCATCGAAAAGATCGCCGGCGAAAACTGGCTCCGCTTCCTGGAGGAAGTCTGGCGCGGCTGACCGCCTGCGCTGCAGAAGTGTTGGCGCTGGACATTGGATACCGGACTTTAGGGAATATCCCCTTCCACCGCTGACACATGATCCCGAGCATCGCCGTCCGGGCAAGCCGATTGACTTGACCGCCGCCGCCGCCCGATAGTCCGCCGCATCCGTGTTTCGCAGCCGCCCCGGAGAGGGCGAGGGAGCGTTCTTCCGATGTCGATGCCGCTCGAAGGCGTCCGGGTGCTCGACGCCACCCAGGGCGTCGCCGGCCCGCACAGCACCATGCTGCTGGCCCAGCACGGGGCCGAGGTGACCAAGCTGGAGCCGCTCGATGGCGACTGGGGCCGCACGCTCGGCCGCACCTATGGCGACCAGTGCGCGCATTCCGTGGTGTTCAACCGGGGCAAGCGCTCGCTGGCCCTCGACATGAAGACGGAGGCGGCGCAGAAGATCGCCTTCCGCCTCGCCGAACGCGCCGATATCGTCGTCGAGAGCTTCCGCCCCGGCGTGATGGCCCGCTTCGGCATCGGCTACGAGCAGGTGAAGGCGGCCAACCCGGAGGTCATCTATCTCTCGGTCACCGGTTTCGGCCAGGACGGCCCCTATAACCGGCTGCCGGTGACGGACTCGGTCATCCAGGCCTTCTCCGGCTGGATGTCGATCAACCGCGACACGACCGGCACCCCGCAGCGCATCGGCATGATCGCCGTCGATGTGATGACCGGCCTCTACGCCTATCAGGCGATCTCCTCGGCGCTCTTGCGCAAGTTCCGCTTCGGCAAGGGGGCCTATATCGACTGCTCGCTGATGCAGTCGGCGGCGGCGTTCCAGTCCGCCAAGATCATGGAGCATTATCTGGAGGGCGGCGCGCCGCAGGTGCTCTATGTGCCGGTCGGCACCATGCAGACCGCCGACGGCCACATCAATGTGACCGCCATGCGCGAGCGCCACTATGTCTCGCTCTGCAAGGTGCTGGGGCGCGACGATCTGGCCCATGACGAGCGCTACAACGCCCGCGAGAAGCGCATCGAGCGCGAGGCGGAGCTGATGCCCGTCATCCGGGCCGAATTTCTGAAGCGCACCACCGCCGAATGGGCCGAGGCGCTGACCGAGGCGGGCGTGATGAACGCGCCGGTCTCGACCTACGACCATTATCTGGCCGACGAGCATGTCAAGGCGGTCGGGAGCGTCTCCTGGATGGACCATCCGGGCATGCCCGGCGCGCTGCCGCTCGCCAATATTCCGGGGCTGGCGAAGATCGGCGCGGGCGGCGCCCTCGACAGGGCGCCCCATATCGGCGAGCATACGCGCGACATCCTGCTGGGCGAGGGCTGGAGCCCGGCCGAAGTGGATGACCTTGTGGCGGCCGGCGTGCTTGGCGAAACCGCGCCGGCGCCGGCCGAGGCGGCGGAGTAGAGCATGAAACTGTTGCGCTTTGGCCCGAGGGGCCAGGAGAAGCCGGGCCTGCTGGACGGGGCCGGGACGATTCGCGACCTGTCCGGCGCGATCGGGGACCTCTCGCCCGAGGCGATCTCGCCGACCGGGCTGGAGCGGCTGGCGGGGCTGGACCCCGCAAGCCTGCCGGAAGTGGCGGGCGCGCCGCGCCTCGGCCTGCCGGTCGCCGGCACGGCCAAGGTGCTCTGCGTCGGCCTGAACTATATCGACCACGCCAATGAGGTGGGCGCGCCGATCCCCAAGGACGCGATCTACTTCCAGAAGCCGGTCACCGCGCTCACCGGGCCGAACGACCCGATCGTCAAGCCGGTCGATTCGACCATGCTCGACTGGGAGGTGGAGCTGGTCGCGGTCATCGGCTCGAAGGCGCAATATATCGCCGAGAGCGCGGTCATGGACCATATCGCCGGCTTTGCGCTCGGCAACGATGTCTCGGAGCGCGAGTTCCAGACCCGCCGCTCCGGCCAGTGGACCAAGGGCAAGAGCCATGACAGCTTCGCGCCCATCGGCCCCTGGCTGGTCACGCGGGACGAAATCGCCGATGTGCAGAATCTCGACATGTTCCTGAATGTGAATGGCGAGCGGATGCAGACCGGCAACACCTCGAAGATGATCTTCTCCGTGGTCGAGGCGGTCGCCTACGCCAGCCGCTTCATGACCCTGATGCCGGGCGACGTCGTCATGACCGGCACGCCGCCCGGCGTCGGCAGCGCCATGAAGCCGCCGCGCTTCCTGGAGGTCGGCGACGAGGTGCATCTCGGCATTGCGGGCCTCGGCGAAGCCCGCCAGACGGTGGTCGCCTGGGAAGACCGCCCGCGCGACTAGGCCGGGGGCCCCGGCGGCGGCAGTGGAGGCAGGAGCGGTGGACAAGGCAGCAGCGCTCGCGGCGGCGGCGGCCGAACGCATCCTGGTGTTGGACGGCGCCATGGGCACCATGATCCAGCAGCTCGGGCTGGAGGAAGCCGACTTCCGGGGCGCGCGCTTCGCCGACTGGCCGCACGATCTGAAAGGCAATAACGACCTGCTGAACCTGGTCCGCCCGGACGCCATCCGGGAGGTGCATGAGGCCTTCCTGGACGCCGGGGCCGATATCCTCGAGACCAACAGCTTCAACGCCAACCGCATCAGCCTGGCGGACTACGGCATGGAGGAGCTCGCCCGCGAGATCAACCGGGCCGCGGCCGAGATCGCGCGCGCTGCGGCGGACGGGCGCCGGGACGGGCGTCCGCGCTGGGTGGCGGGCGCCATCGGCCCGACCAACCGCACCGCCTCGCTCTCCCCCGATGTGGAGAACCCGGCGGCGCGCAATGTCGATTTCGACATGCTCCACAGCGCCTATCGCGAGGCCGCGCTCGGCCTGATCGAGGGCGGCGCGGACCTGCTGGTGGTGGAGACGGTGTTCGACACGCTGAACGCCAAGGCGGCGCTGCACGCCATCGAGGACGTCTTCGAGGAGCAGGAGCGCCGCCTGCCGGTGATCGTCTCGGGCACCATCGTCGATCTCTCGGGCCGCACGCTTTCCGGCCAGACGCCGGAAGCCTTCTGGTATTCGGTGCGCCACGCCGCGCCCTTCGCGGTCGGGCTGAATTGCGCGCTCGGCGCGGAGCAGATGCGCGGCTTTCTTGCCGAGATGGCGCGCGTCGCCGACACCCGCATCTCCACCTATCCCAACGCCGGCCTGCCGAACGCCTTCGGCGGCTATGACGAGACGCCGGAGACCATGGCCCGGCATCTGGGCGCGTGGGCGCGGGACGGGCTGGTCAATCTGGTCGGCGGCTGCTGCGGCACGACGCCCGCCCATGTCGCCGCCGTGGCCGAGGCGGTGGCGGGCGTGGCGCCGCGCCGGCCGCCGACGGTCGAACGGCGGCTGCGGCTTGCCGGTCTCGAACCCTTCGTCGCCGCCGCATGAGCACAGGCGACGCCGGCGCCTCCTCCCGCTTCATCAATATCGGAGAGCGCACCAATGTCACCGGCTCGGCGCGCTTCCGGCGTCTGATCGAGGCGGACGACTATGAGACCGCGCTGGACGTAGCCCGCCGGCAGGTGGAGAGCGGCGCGCAGATCCTCGACGTCAACATGGACGAAGGGATGCTCGACAGCGAGCGCGCCATGACGACCTTTCTGAACCTGATCGCCGGCGAGCCGGACATTGCGCGCGTGCCGCTGATGATCGACTCCTCCAGATGGTCGGTGATCGAGGCCGGGCTGAAATGCGTGCAGGGCAAGGCGATCGTCAACTCGATCAGCCTGAAGGAGGGCGAGGCGCCTTTCCTGGAGCAGGCGCGGCGCATCCGCCGCCACGGGGCCGCCACGGTGGTCATGGCCTTCGACGAGGAAGGCCAGGCGGAGACGGCCGAGCGCAAGTTCGAGATCTGCCGGCGCAGCTACCGCCTGCTGGTGGACCGGCTCGACTTCCCGCCCGAAGACATCATCTTCGATCCCAATATCTTCGCCGTCGCCACCGGCATCGAGGCGCATGACGACTACGCCGTCGCATTCTTCGAGGCGACCCGGCGCATCAAGGCCGCCCTGCCCTACGCCAGGGTTTCCGGCGGCCTCTCCAACGTCTCCTTCTCCTTTCGCGGCAACGAGGCGGTGCGCGAGGCGATGCACGCCGTGTTCCTCTATCACGCCATTCCCGCCGGGCTCGACATGGCGATCGTGAACGCCGGGCGGCTGCCGGTGTTCGAGGACATTCCGGAAGCGCTCCGCGAGGCGGTCGAGGATGTGCTGCTGAACCGCCGCGCGGACGCAACCGAACGCCTGGTCGCGCTGGCCGAGGGCTATCGCGGCCGCACGGAGGCGGCGGCGGCGGATCTCTCCTGGCGCCGCCTGCCGGTCGAGGAGCGCCTCTCCCACGCGCTGACGCAGGGCGTGGCGGACTGGATCGAGGAGGATGTCGAGGAAGCGCGGCTCGCGCTCGGCCGGCCGCTGGCGGTGATCGAGGGGCCGCTGATGGCCGGCATGAACCGGGTCGGAGACCTGTTCGGCGCCGGCAAGATGTTCCTGCCCCAGGTGGTCAAGAGCGCGCGGGTGATGAAGCGCGCGGTCGCCTGGCTCACCCCCTTCCTCGAAGCCGAGAAGGCCGAGGCCGCGCCCGAATCGGCCGGCAAGGTGCTGCTCGCCACCGTCAAGGGCGATGTGCACGATATCGGCAAGAACATCGTCGGCGTGGTGTTGCAATGCAACAATTACGAGATCGTCGATCTGGGCGTGATGGCGCCGGCGGCGCGCATCCTGGATACGGCCCGGCGCGAGCGGGTGGATATCGTCGGCCTCTCCGGCCTGATCACGCCGAGCCTGGACGAGATGTGCTTCGTCGCGGCGGAGATGACCCGCGAGGGCTTCGACCTGCCGCTGCTGATCGGCGGCGCCACCACCAGCAAGGCGCACACGGCGGTGCGCATCGCCCCCAACTATGACGGGCCGCTGGTGCATGTGACGGACGCCTCGCGCGCCGTGGGCGTGGTCGGCGCGCTGATGTCGACCGAGCGCCGCGCCGCCTATGCCGGAGAGGTGAGCGCGGAATACGATCGCTTGCGCGAGGCCCATGAGCAGGGCGACGGGCGGCGGCCGCGCGCGGCGCTGGCGGATGCGCGCGCCAACGCCCTGCAGACCGACTGGGTGGCCCACCCGCCGCCGGTCCCGAACCGGCTCGGGGTCGTCCCGTTCGACGATTGGGACCTGGCGGAGCTGGTGCGCTATATCGACTGGCAGCCCTTCTTCGCCGCCTGGGAGCTGGCGGGGCGCTTCCCGGACATTCTGGACGATGCGCAAGTCGGAGAGGCCGCCCGGAGCCTCCACGCCGACGCCGAGGCCATGCTGCAAAGGCTGGTCGGCGAGGGCTGGACGCGGGCGCGCGCCGTCGTCGGCCTCTGGCCGGCCAATCGCGAGGGCGACGACGACATCGCCGTCTTCGCCGACGAAAGCCGCCGCGAGCGCCTCGCCACCGTCCGCACCTTGCGCCAGCAGATGCAGCGCGGCCGGCGCGAGCGCGCCAATCTGGCGCTCGCGGATTTCGTCGCCCCGCCGGGCGTGGCGGATTATGTCGGCGCCTTCGCCGTCACCGCCGGCGACGGGGTGGAGGCGCGCGCGGCGGCGTTCGAGGCCGCGCACGACGATTACAGCGCCATCATGGTGAAGGCGCTGGGCGACAGGCTGGCGGAGGCGCTGGCCGAGCGGCTGCATGAGCATGTGCGCCGCGAACTCTGGGGCTATGCGCCCGACGAGCGGCTCTCCAACGCCGAACTGATCGCGGAGGCCTATCGCGGCATCCGCCCGGCGCCGGGCTATCCGGCCTGCCCCGACCATAGCGAGAAGCAGACGCTCTTCCGCCTGCTGGACGCGGAGGCCCATACGGGCATGGGCCTCACCGAAAGCTGCGCCATGACGCCGGCCGCCTCGGTCTCCGGGCTCTATTTCGCCCATCCGCAGGCGCGCTATTTCGGCCTCGGCCGCATCGACCGCGACCAGCTCCGCGACTATGCCCGGCGCAAGGGCATGGCGGAGGCGGAGGCCCAGCGCTGGCTCGCGCCCAACCTCGCCTACACGCCCGAGTGAGCCATCAGCGGCTCAGCCGGCCCGGATCGCGCCCGCCCGGTCAGCCGGCCCGGATCGCGCCCGCCCGGTTGACGGCGCTGGTCACCGCCTTCAGCGACGCGGCGACGATATCCGGGTCCATGCCGGCTCCATGCACGATGCGCCCGTCCGGGCAGGTCATCTGCACGAAGGCCGCCGCCGTGGCCCCGGCGCCCTTGCCGACGGCGTGCTCATGGAAGTCGGTGAGCGCCAGGTCGAGCGCGTAGGTGCGGCGCAGCGCATCCATATAGGCGTCGATCGGCCCGTTGCCGCGCCCGGAAAGGCGCTTCTCGACGCCGTTCTCGCGCACGGTCGCCTCGATCAGGCGCATTTCGCTCGCATGGGGGTCCGGGCGGGTGGCGTCGGCGACGAATTCGAGCGGCGAGGTGGCTTTCAGATAGTTGCGCTCGAAGGCTTCCCAGATGCGCCCCGGCGCTAATTCTTCCTCCGTGTCGTCGGCGATCTGCTGCACCTGCTGGCTGAACTCGACCTGCACCGGGCGCGGCAGCGAGACGCCGTAATTGCGCTCCAGGATATAGGCGACGCCGCCCTTGCCGGACTGGCTGTTGATGCGCACCACGGTCTCGTAGCTGCGGCCGAGATCGGCGGGGTCGATCGGCAGATAGGGCACTTCCCAGACCGGGCTGTTGGCCTTCTCGAGCGCCGCGAAGCCCTTCTTGATCGCGTCCTGGTGCGAGCCCGAGAAGGCGGTATAGACCAGCTCGCCCGCCCAGGGATGGCGGGGATGGATCGGCAGCCGGTTGCAATGCTCGGCGACGCCGATGGTGCGGTTGATGTCCGAGAAGTCGAGGCCGGGATCGACGCCCTGAGTGTACATGTTGACCGCGAGCGTGACGATATCGACATTGCCGGTGCGCTCGCCATTGCCGAACAGCGTGCCCTCGATGCGCTCCGCCCCGGCCATGAAGGCGAGCTCGGCGGCGGCGACGCCGGTGCCGCGATCATTGTGCGGGTGGAGGCTCAGCACGATGCTGTCGCGCCGGGCCAGATGGCGGTGCATCCATTCGATCTGGTCGGCGTAGATGTTGGGCGTCGCCATTTCCACCGTGGCCGGCAGATTGACGATCATCTTGCGCTCCGGCGTCGGCTCCCAGACATCGGCGACCGCGTCGCAGATCTCCTTGGCGTAGTCGAGCTCCGTGCCGGTGAAGCTTTCCGGCGAATATTGATAGACGACCTCCGTCTCCGGCACGCTCGGCGTCAGCTCGCGGATGAGCTGGGCCCCCTCGACCGCGATCCGGGTGATGCCGTCCCGGTCGAGGCCGAACACCACGCGGCGCTGCAGGGTGGAGGTGGAATTGTAGAGATGGACGATCGCCCGGCGCGCCCCGGCGATGGCCTCGAAGCTGCGCCGGATCAGCTCCTCGCGCGACTGGGTGAGCACCTGGATGGTCACATCGTCGGGGATCAGGCCCTCCTCGATGATGTGGCGGCAGAAGTCGAAATCGGTCTGGCTGGCCGAGGGGAAGCCGACCTCGATTTCCTTGAAGCCGAGCTGCAGCAGTTCGGCGAACATGCGCAGCTTGCGCTCGCGGCCCATCGGCTCGACGAGCGCCTGGTTGCCGTCGCGCAGATCGACGGAGCACCAGATCGGCGGGCGGGTGATGACGGCCGACGGCCAGCGCCGGTCGGGCAGGTCTATCGGCTGGAAGGGGGTGTATTTCTCGGTCGGGTCGATGCCGGGCATGACGGTGAAGCGATCCTTGACGCTGTTGCAGCTCGGGCGTCCCAAGGGCGCCGGGCGCTGCTACTCTGAATTTGGGACTGTGGAGACGTTCGGCGGCGGAAAGATCGCACCCGCCGGGCAGCCGCTCAGGCCCGGCGAGCGCCGGTAAGGCCGAGAAGCAGAATGCCGCCGATTCCGAACATGACAGGAGAGCCTCTAAAGCAGGGTTCAGGAAGCGTCAAGCATTTTTCGCCATTCTGTCGATCACAGAGGTGAGTTGGAAGGGCGCTCTGCCCATTGTTCGGCGAGTGTGGGGGCGAGGCGCTGGCGGGTCATCTGGACGACGCCGAGCGGCGAGAAGGGCAGGAACTGGCGCGCCGCCGGGTCGCCGGCGAAACCGTCGGCCAGACGGCGATCCACCTGGCGGCGCTGGGCGGCGCGGTCGAGATCGACGAAATCGATCAGGATCAGCCCGCCGAGGCCCCGCAGGCGGACCTCGCGCGCGATCCGCCCGGCGGCCTCCAGATCGAGCGCCAGCGCGTCCCGGCGTCCGCCGCCATCGACATCGACCGCAACCGCCGCGCGCGTGGTCTCGATGGCGAGGCTGCCGCCGCCGGCCAGCGGGACCACCGGCTCCAGCGCCTGCTGCACCGCGTCCGCCAGGCCGAAGGCGCGCCAGCCCGGCTCCTCCAGCAGTTCGATCCGGGCGTCGGGCAGGTCCAGCCGCTCCGCCCGGCCGCGCAGCGCCCGGTCCGCCAGCAGCAGGCCGCCCGGCGCCAGCCGCTCGCGCAGGAAGGCGGCGAGCGGGTCCGGCTCGCGCCAGAGCAGCGCCGGCGCGTCGTCGTCGCCCGCCTCGATGCGCCGCCAGCGCGCGCGCAAACGGTCGAGCTCGCGGATGAGCGCCGCATCGGCGGCCTCGGCCGCGGCCGCGCGCAGCACCAGGCCCTCGCCCGGCTCCGCCAGCCGGCGCGCGAAGCCCTGCAGACGTCGGCGGACGTCCCCGTCGGGCAACCGCCTGGAGGCGGCGATGCCGGCCTTTCCCGGCGTATAGACCAGATAGCGCCCGGCGAGGCGCGGCCGCGCGCCGAGCGCCGGCCCCTTGCCGCCCGCGCCCGGACGGGTCGCCTGCACCAGCAGCGCCGCGCCCTCATGCGGCGGCCGGCCGCCGGCCAGCAGGCCGGTCGCGCCGTCGCCCAGATCGACGAAGGCCCCCAGCCCCGGCTCGACCCGCAGCACGCGGCCCCGCCAGATCGCGCCCAGCTCGTCCGCCGGGCGCTCCAGCCGCAACTCCAGCGGCTCGCCGCCGGCCAGCAGCGCCGCCGTCGCGCCCCAGGGCGCCTCGGTCAGCAGGGCGCGCTTCACGGCGTCGGATAGCCGAGGCCGGCCAGCAGCGCCCGGGTCTCGTAAAGCGCCAGGCCGACGACATTGGATTCGGAGCCGGTAATCGCCTTCACGAAGCCGGCCGCCCGGCCCTGAATGGCGTAGCCGCCGGCCTTGCCGCGCCATTCGCCGCAAGCGAGATAGGCCTCGATCTCGCGCGCTTCGAGCCGCTTGAAGGACACATGCGTCATCGCCAGCCGGCGGGCGCGGCGCCCGTCCGGGGCGGCGAGCGCGATGCCGCCCCACACCCGGTGACGCCGGCCGGAGAGCATCTCCAGGAAGCGCCGCGCCTCCTCCGCGTCCGCCGGCTTGCCGAGCGCGCGCCGCCCGCAGGCGACCACCGTGTCGGCGGCCAGCACATATGCATCGGGGAAGCGCGCCGCCGCCGCCGCGCATTTCTCCCCCGCCAGCCGCGCCGCCAGCTGGCGCGGCAACTCCTTCGCGCGCGGCGTCTCGTCGACGTCCGCCGGCGCCACCCGGTCCGGCTCGATGCCGATGCGGCGCAGCAGCTCCAGGCGCCGGGGCGAGGCGGAGGCGAGCACCAGCGAGGCCATGGGGCGCGCGTCCTTCACTGCGGAAAACGCCCGCGGATGCGCCGCTCCAGATCCGAGCGCGCGGCGCGGAAGGCGGCCAGGCGCTGCTCGCGCGAGCCTTCGTCCAGCGTCGGGTCGGCGACATCCCAGCGCTCGACCGCGACGGCGGCGTTGCGCGCGAAGGCCGAGGCGCGGCGATGGGCGTCTTCGGAGAGCGCGATCACCAGATCGAAGGAGCCGTCCGAAAGCTGGTCGAAGGTCTTGGCGTTGTGGGCGCGGATGTCGAGGCCGAGCTCGTCCATGACCGCCACGGCGAAGGGGTTGAGCGCGCCCGACACCACGCCGGCGGAGTCGATATAGAGGCGCCGCCCCAGCCAGCGCTTGGCCAGCGCCTCCGCCATGGGCGAGCGCACCGCGTTGCGGGTGCAGGCGAAGAGGAGACTGTGCGGCGCGCCGGTCATCGTCATCCGGTCCGGAAATGCAGCACGCAAAGCAGGGTGAAGAGCCGGCGCGCCGTGTCGTGATCCACTTCCACCTCCGCCGCGAGCGCCTGGCGGAGCTTGTCCGCGCCTTCGTCATGCAGCCCGCGCCGCCCCATGTCGATCGCCTCGATCTGCGAGGGCGACAGGCGCTTGATGGCTTCGTAATAGCTGTCGCAGATCAGGAAATACTCCTTCACGATACGCCGGAAGCCGGTGAGCGGCACCGCCACCTCCGTCGGCGCCGAATCGTCGCATGTCGAGATGCTGAGCGATAGCCGCCGCTCCAGAACGGAGAGATGCAGCGCATAGGGGCCGTCGCGGCCGTCCAGCAGGCGAAAGCGGTTCTGCTCCACCAGGTCGAAGATCGCGACGGCGCGCTCCTGCTCGACCTCCGGCGTGCGGCGCAGCACCAGCCGCTCGTCCAGCGTGATCGAGGCGATCCGAAAGCGGTCCGGGCCGTCAGCCATCGAGCCGGAGCGCGACCGAAAGCGCGTGCGCATCCAGGCCCTCGGCCGCGGCGAGCGTCATGGCCGGCGGCCCGAGCCGGGCGAGCGCGGCCCGGTCGCAGCCGAGCAGGGTGGTGCGCTTCAGGAAGTCCGCGACGCCGAGGCCCGAGGAGAAGCGCGCGGTGCGCGAGGTCGGCAGCACATGGTTCGGCCCGCCGACATAATCGCCGATCGCCTCGGGCGTCAGCGCGCCGAGGAAGATCGCGCCTGCATGGGTGACGCGCGCGGCCAGCGCCTCCGGATCCGCCACCGCAAGCTGGAGATGCTCCGGGGCCAGCGCGTCGATCAGCGCCGGGGCCTCCTCCAGCGAGCGCAGCACGATCGCCGCGCCGTGGCGCTCCCAGCTCTCGCGCGCCACATCCGCGCGCGGCAGCGTCTCCAGATGGCGCGCGATCTCGCCCTCCACCGCGTCGGCGAACTCGTGCGAGAGGGTCATCAGGATGCTTTGCGCCGCCATGTCGTGCTCGGCCTGGGCCAGCAGGTCGGCGGCGAGCCAGGCGGCGGGGCAGCCGCCATCGGCCACCGCCAGCACCTCCGAGGGGCCGGCGATGCTGTCGATGCCGACCCGGCCGAAGACCTGGCGCTTGGCGGACGCGACCCAGGCGTTGCCGGGGCCGACGATCTTGTCCACCGGGCGGATGCTCCCGGTGCCGTAGGCGAGCGCGCCGACCGCCTGCGCCCCGCCGATGCGATAGACCTCATCCACGCCGGCGAGCCGCGCGGCGGCGAACACCAGCGGGTCGAACGCGCCCTCCGGCGTCGGCACGGTCATCGCCAGGCGCTTCACGCCGGCGACGCGCGCCGGCACGGCGTTCATCAGCACCGAGCTCGGATAGGCGGCCGCGCCGCCCGGCACATAGAGGCCGACCGCCTCGATCGCCGTCCAGCGCAGTCCGAGTTGCACCCCCGCCTCGTCCCGATAGTCGAGCGCCGCCGGAAGCTGCGCCCGATGGAAGGCCTCGATGCGCCCGGCGGCGAACTCCAGCGCCTCGCGCGCGGCGGGGGGCGTCTCCGCAAGCGCCCGGTCGAGCGTCTCGGGCGGAATGGCGAGCGGCCCGGTCACCTTGTCGAAGCGGGCGGTGTATTCGGCGACGGCCTCGTCGCCGCGCCGGCGGACATCGGCCAGGATGGCGGCCGCGGTCGCATCCACATCCGCCGCCGCCATGCGCTCCGCCTCGACCAGCGCCCGGAAGTCGCGCTCGAAGCCCGCCTCGCGCGTATCAAGCCGCCTGGGCAAAGGTCGCCCCCCGGAACCGCTCGATCCAGCCCTGCAATTCGACCGGCCGCGTCTTGAGCGCCGTGCGGTTGACCACCAGGCGCGAGGTGATGTCGGCGATATGCTCGATCTCGACCAGCCCGTTGGCGCGCAGGGTCGCGCCGGAGGACACCAGGTCCACGATTCGCCGGCAGAGGCCGAGCGAGGGGGCCAGCTCCATCGCGCCATTCAGCTCGATGCATTGCGCCTGCACGCCGCGCGCGGCGAAGTGGCGCTTGGTGATCTCGGGATATTTTGTGGCGATGCGAATCTGGCTCCAGCGCCTCGGATCGTCGCGCGCCACCAGGTCGGCCGGCTCGGCGACCGCCAGCCGGCAGCGCCCGATGCCGAGGTCGAGCGGGGCATAGAGCTCGTCATAGCCGAACTCCATGATGACATCCCGCCCGGCGATGCCGAGCGCGGCCGCGCCGAAGGCCACGAAGGTGGCGACGTCGAAGGAGCGCACCCGGATGAGCGAGAGTTCCGGCAGGTTGGTGCGGAACTGGAGCCGCCGGTCGTCCGGGTCCTCGAAGCCGGCTTCGGGTTCGATGCCGGCTGCGCGCAACAGCCCCATCGCCTCGGTGAGAATGCGCCCCCTGGGCAAAGCGAGCACGAGCGGGTCGGTCATGGCGCGTCCGCCGGCTCGCCATGGCCCGGCCGCCAGCGGGTCGGCCAGGGCTCGCCCAGATCCTCCAGCACGCAATCGACCGGGCGGGCCTCGACGCGGATCGTCGCTTCGCCGGCGAAGGCGACATGCACCGCGTCGTCGCCGTCTGGCGCGAGCGCCAGCAGGCTCAGCAGCCGGCCGGTCTCCGCCTGCTCGAGATTGGCGGTGCGCACCGCCTCGACATTCTGGAAGGAGAGCATCGCATGGGTGCGCTCGAAGGGCGGCGCCTCGCCGGCGCGCTCCCAGCAGAAGCGGTTGAGCACCATGACGAAGCGGCGCTGGTCGCGCATCCAGGTCATGTCGGCGAGCGGGACGATGGCGTCCTGAAGGCAGGCCGAGATCACCTCCAGCTCTTCGGCGGAGGTCGCGCGCAGCTTGAGGCGTCCGGTCGTCATTCTGCGGCCAGGCGGTCGTCTTCGGGCGGCGACAACGCGATGTCGGCGCCGATGCTAGCGAGGCGCTCCGGCAGATTGGCGTAGCCGCGCTCGATATAGCGCGCGCCGGAGATCGCGCTCTCGCCCTCGGCGATCAGCGCCGCCAGCAGATAGGCGAAGCCGGCCCGGAGGTCCGGCACGGCGATCGGCCGGCCGACCAGCGGCGTCGGCCCCTGCACGACCGCGCTGTGCGGAAAGTTGCGCTCCCGGAAACGGCAGGGCCGGCCGCCGAGACAGGCGGTCGAGAGCGAGATGTTGGCGCCCATCCGGTTGAGCGTGTGGGTATAGCCGAAGCGGTTTTCATAGACCGTCTCATGCAGCACCGAGACGCCCTCGGCCTGCGTCAGCAGCGTCACCATGGGCTGCTGCCAGTCGGTCATGAAACCGGGGTGCACATCGGTCTCGATATGGATCGGGCGGAGCGCGTCGGCGGCGCGGAAGAAGGTGATGGCGTCGTCGTCGATCTCGAAGCCGCCGCCGACCTTGCGCAGCGTGTTGAGGAAGGTGACCATGCTGCGCTGGTCGGCCCCGGCGATGCGGATGCGCCCATCGGTCGCAACCGCCGCCATGGCGAAGGAGGCCACCTCGATGCGGTCGGCGATCGGCCGGTGGCGCGCGCCGGAGAGCCGCTCCACGCCTTCGATGACGATCTTGCGGTCGGTGTCGATCTGGATCAGCGCGCCCATCTTCTGCAGGAAGAGCACCGTATCGACGATTTCCGGCTCGATCGCAGCGTTGCGGATGACGGTGACGCCCTCCGCCAGGCAGGCCGCCTGAATGGCGTTTTCGGTCGCGCCGACGCTCGGATAGGGCAGTTCGATCACCGCGCCCCGGAGGCGTTCGGCGCGGGCCGTGTAGCCGTCGGCGTCGGCGTCCACGCGCGCGCCCATCTGCTCCAGCAGGCGGATGTGGAAGTCGATCGGGCGCTCGCCGATATGGTCGCCGCCGACCACCGGCACCCGGGCGGCCCCGGCGCGGTGCAGCAGCGGCGCGATCATCAGCACCGGCAGGCGGTTGACGCCGGAATAGCGCTGGCCGACGGCGGTGGAGACGATCTCGGGCGTCCGGATGTCGATTTCGCCGGCCTCGTTACGCTCCGCCACCGCGCCGATCTCGGTCAACATGCCGAGCGCCAGGTCGATCTCGGTGATGTCGGGCACATCGAGCAGGCGGCAGGGCTCGTCGGTCAGCATCGACGCGACCAGCTGCTTGCTCACCGCATTCTTGGCCGTCTGGGCGCGGATCGCGCCATGCAGCGGCCTGCCGCCGCGAATGCGGTAGGTCCGGTCTTGCGTGTCGAGCACGGTCCCCTGCCTTCATTGCGGACTCGACGCCGCCGGCCCGTCATCTTCCGGCGGCGCATCGCCGGGCTGCTTGTAGCCGCCGGCGTCCCCGCCGGCAACGCCGCCGGCGCCGTCCCGCCGCTCCCGCCGGGCGAGGCGCTGCTGCGCCTTGCGTCGGCGCAGGTTCCGCCGGAGCGCCTCGGCCAGGCGCGCGGCCTTCTCGTCGCCTTCCCGTCCCGCCGTCATGGCCGCTTGCCTCTCCTCGCCGCCCTGTGGCATAGAGCGCGGCGGAACGGGCCGCCGTAGCTCAGGGGTAGAGCACACCCTTGGTAAGGGTGGGGTCGAGTGTTCAATTCACTCCGGCGGCACCATTCCCCGGCCGGCGCCGCGCATGGCGAGCATGGTCTCGCGCGCAAAGTGGAGCGCCGCCTCTCCGTCCCACTCCAGCGAGTGCAGGAACACCCGCTTCGTCGCCCGCAGCGCCTCGCGGTCGAAGGCGGCCAGCGCGTCCGCCATGGCCAGCGCTTCCGCCAGAACGTCGGCGTCGGGCGTCACCCGGTTGATCATGCCGAGTTCGAGCGCCCGGCTGGCGGAGACGTCTTCGGCGAGCATCAGCAGCTCGAACGCCGCCTTCGGCCCGATGCGCCGCGCCAGTCCCGGCGTCACCATGGTGGCGGCGAGCCCGCGCCGGAGCTCGGGATAGCCGAACACCGCGCTCGCGCCCGCCACGACCAGATCGCAGGCGATGGCGAGGTTGCAGCCGCCGCCGAGCGCATAGCCGCGCACGGCCGCGATCAGCGGCTTGTCGGTCAGCTGTCCGAGCTCATGGATGCCAGCCCCCGCCTCGGCCCGGTCGCGGGCGGCGCGCGCATCGTCGCTTGCGTGTTCGGCGGCTTCCTTCATGTCGGCCCCGGCAGAGAAAGCGCGCTCGTCGCCGGCGAGCAGGATGCAGGCGACCGCCTCGTCGCGATGCGCGCGCGCCACCGCATCGCAGAGCGCCTCGACCAGCGCGCCGTCGAGCGCGTTCAGCCGTCGCGGGCGGTTCAGCGTCAGCATGCGGGTCGCGCCCCGGTCTTGCTCCAGCAGGATGTCGGCTTCCGTCATGGTCCATGCGCCTCCCGGTCGGAGGGAGTTGTGTATGCTGAGGCGACGACAACAACAAGGAGAAGGCAATTGAGCGGGCTCGACGGTTGGCTGGAACGTGTTTACAGCGCGGAAGACTCGGCGGAGAACCGCCGCATCTATGACGACTGGGCCGAGAGCTATGACAGGGATGTGCTCTCCGGCGGCTACAGCTATCTGCCGATGGCGGCCGGGCTGTTCGGACGCCATGTCGGGGCGGGCGAGACGCCGGTTCTCGACGCCGGCTGCGGCAGCGGCCTGATCGGCGACATGCTGGCCCGGCTGGGCTACGCCAATCTCACCGGCATCGACCTCTCGGAAGGCATGTTGCGGGAGGCGGCGCGCAAGGGCGCCTATCGGGAGCTGCGCCGCCGGATGCTGGGCGAGGCGCTGGATTTCGAGGATGGCGCCTTCCGGGCCGTGGTGTGCACCGGCGTGTTCACGCCCGGCCACGCGCCGCCGGAGTCGCTCGACGAGCTGGTGCGGGTGACGGAGCCGGGCGGCGTGCTGATCTTCAGCTGCACGGCGGCGGCGCTCTCGGAGGGTGGCTTCCAGGCGCGCATCGACGCGCTGGTCGAGGCCGGCCTTTGGGCGGCGACCGACCGGGCGGGGCCGGTGACGGCGCTGCCGGGCGCGGCCATCCGCCATGACGCCACCTTCTTCGTCTATCGGCGCAGCGGGGGCTGAGCGGCCCCGCTTTCGGCTTAGCCGGGACGCGCGCCGGAGGCCAGGACGGCGGGCAGGCGGAGGTCGAGCACGCCGTCCCGGCCGGCATGGGCGCGGGCCTCTTCCAGGATGGAGGCCTCGATGGCGGCGCGCGCGGCCGGCGTCTGCGCGTCCAGCAGCGCGCGCGAGCGCACCGTCGCGAGGCGGAGGCCCTCCAGCAGCGCATCCGGCGCGATTCGCCGGACGATCTCGATCTCGCCCGTGCGGATGTCCCGAAAGCCGGCGGCTTCCAGCGTGCGCGCGCATTCCGCCGGGTCGGAGAAGCGGAACATCGCCGGCCCGGCCGGGATACCGGGCGGGTCGGGTTCGCCATGCGCGGCGACGGCGCGCCGGAACATGCCGAAATGCGCCACCCGCTCCGCCGCGCACCAGACCGTGAAGGCGTAGCGCCCGCCCGGCCGGAGCACCCGGAAGGCCTCCGCCACCGCGCGCTCCGGCTCGGCGAAATGCAGCATGCCGAAGGAGCAGGTGACCGCATCGAAGCTCGCATCGGCGAAGGGCAGGGCCTCGGCGTCGCCGACGCGGAAGTCCGGGCCGGGAAAGGTCTGCCGGGCTTCCGCGACCATCGCCTCGGCGAAATCCACACCCGTCGCGCGCGCGCCGCGCTCGGCCGCCAGCGCCGCTCCGTAGCCGGGGCCGGTCGCGACATCCAGCGCCGCCATCCCCGGCTCGACGCCGGCGGCGTCGAGCACGGGGGCGAGGCCGAGGCGGGTCGAGTCCCAGGAGACCTTGCGATAGCCGCCCGCCTGCCGGTTCCAGCCGTCGCGCTCGAACGCCTTGAAGGCGGCCGGATCGAAGCTCACGCCGCCGCCTCGGCCAGAATGGCCGCCGCCTCCTCGCAATCGGCCCGGCTCACATCCAGGTGGGTGACGGCGCGCATCCGGGTGGGGCCCATGGCGCCGATGCGCAGGCCCTTGTCTCCGGCCCGCGCCGCGATCTCGGCCGCGCTCCGCCCCGCGCCGCTCACATCGAAGAACAGGATGTTGGTCTCGCAGGGCTCGACTGCGAAGCCCTCGATGGCGGAAAGCGCCTTTGCCAGCAAGGCGGCGTTGGCGTGGTCCTCCGCCAGCCGGTCCCAGTGATGGTCGAGCGCATGGAGGCCGGCGGCCGCCAGGATGCCCGCCTGGCGCATCGCGCCGCCCATGCGCTGCTTCCAGCGCCAGACCTCCTCGATGAAGGCCGCCGAGCCGGCCAGCACCGCGCCGACCGGGCAGCCGAGGCCCTTGCTGAGATCGATCCAGGCGCTGTCGAAGCCCTCGGCGTGGTCGGCGGCCGGGATGCCGGACGCGACGACCGCATTGGGCAGGCGCGCCCCGTCGAGATGGGTGGCCAGCCCATGCGCGCGGGCGACCTCTGCGACCGCCCGCGCGGCCTCCAGCGGCCAGACCGTCCCGCCGCCCATATTGGCGGTGTTCTCGACCTCCAGCAGCGCCGAGCGCGGCGCATAGCGGTGCTTCTCGCGAATCGCGGCCTCCGCCTGCTCCGCCGTAAAGACGCCGCGCCGGCCGGGCAGCGGCGCGATCTGCACGCCGGAAAGCGCCGCCGGGCCGCCGCCCTCGAAATTCAGGATGTGCGAGCTGGCCTCCGCGATCACCTCGTCGCCGGGCCGGCAATGCACCCGGATGGCGATCTCGTTGCACATCGTGCCGGAGGGCAGGAAAACCGCCGCCTCCTTGCCGAGCAGCGCCGCCACCCGTTCGGTGAGCGCATTGACGCTCGGATCGGTGAAGGACTGCTCGTCCCCCACCGGCGCCTCGGCGATCGCCTGGCGCATGGCCGGCGTCGGCAGGGCCTGCGTGTCGCTGTAGAGATTGATGCGGAACGCGTCGTTCCGCGCGGGCGTCGCTGTCGCCATGTGCTGTCGCTCCGGTCGGTCGGTCAAGCGGCGCGTCAGGCGCCGACGGCGGCGGCCATGCGGCGGGGATCGGCCCCGCCGGTCAGCGTGCCGCGCGCGCGGTCGGCGTCGATCATGCACACCGACCCCGCCAGCCAGATTTGCTCCGGCCACCCCTCCACCCGGTGGCCGCGACCGGCGAGCTCCTCGCCGACGGCCGCATCGAGCGCGCCCTCCAGCTTCAGCAGGCCCGGATGGTAGTCATGCGGCTCGAAGGAGGAGGGGAAGCTGTAGCTCGCCCAGCGCGGCGCGGACACCGCGCTCTGGGCCGACATGCCATGGACCGCCAGATTGACCAGGCATTGCGCCATGGCCTGGGTCTGCACGTCGCCGCCGGGCGTGCCGAAGGGCAGGAAACGCCGCCCGTCCTTTACGGCGATCGCCGGATTGGGCGTGAGCCGCGGCCGCTTGCCGGGCGCGAGCGCCGAGGGATGCGCGGGGTCGGTCCAGGACTGGCAGCCGCGCGACGAGATGGCGAGGCCGACGCCGGGGGCCACCGTGCCGCCATAGGAGCCGTCCGAGGGCGTGGCCGAGAACACATTGCCCTCGCCATCGACCGCGCAGACATAGGAGGTGTCGAGCGCCGCCGCCGCGAGAGGCCCGGACGCCGGCGCGGGGCCGGACGAGGCTTTGGGCCGCGCGCCCGCATCGCCCGCCGCCGGCATTTCCGGCATGGCGCGGCGCATGTCGATCCGGGCCAGCCGCCCGGCCGCATAGGCCGGGGAGGCGAGCGCGTCGATGGGCACATCGACGAAGCGCGGGTCGCCGAGCCAGGCGTCGCGGTCCGCCATGGCGAGCTTCACCGCCTCGACGCCCAGATGCACCGCGTCGGCGCTGTTATGGCCGAGCGCCGCCAGGTCGCGTTGCTCCAGCATGTGCAGCAGCTGCACCAGCGCCGGCCCCTGGCACCAGGGCCCGCAGGCGTGAACCTGCCAGTCGCCGAAGCGCCCGGTCACCGGCTCCTCCACGCCGACGCGGAAACCGGCCAGGTCCTCGCGCGTCATCCAGCCGCCCTCGGCCGCCTGCCATTCGGCGATGCGCCGGGCGACATCGCCCTTGTAGAAGGCGTCGCGGGCGGCGGCGAGGCCGGCGAGGCGCCCGCCACGGCGCGCGGCCGCGGCTTCCTCATCCGCCAGATATTGCAGGGTCGCCGCCGCTTCCTTCTGGAAGAACAGCTCGCCGACCCGGGGCGGGCGCCCGTCCGGCAGGAAGATCGCCGCCGTATCCGGCGCGGCGCGATATTCGGCCTCGTGGCTGGCGATGACCTCCGCCATCAGCGGATACATCGGGAAGCCCTCGCGGGCGTAGCGGATCGCCGCCGCCGCAACCTCGCCGAAGCTCATCCGTCCCCAGAGCTCCAGCGCGGTGATCCAGGCGTCCGGGGCCGCCGGCACCACGGTGCGCAGCACGCCGTTCGGGATCGCGCCCTCATGCTCGCGGCGAAAACGCTCGATGTCGGCCGCCTTCGGCCACCAGCCGAGGCCCGAGATGGTGGTGACTTTCTGCGTCTTCGCGTCCAGCACCACGATCGGCGCGACGCCGGCCACGCTCACCAGGTCGCTTTCCAGGATGCCGAGCGCCAGCCCGCCCGCGACGCCGGCGTCGATGGCGTTGCCGCCGGCCTCCAGGATCGAGAAAGCGGCGCTCGCCGCCAGTTGGTGCCCGGCGACCGCCATATGGCGGGTGGAGACGATTTCGGCCCGTTCGCTCGGCATGGCGTGCTGGCTCCTGTCTGTTGTCCCGACGGCCTGTCGCGCCCATGATGCGCGAGGAGCCGGCGGAAAGCGAGGGAGCGCGTCATGGGGCTGCATTTCACCGAGGCGGAGTTCGCCGCGCGCCAGCGGGCGGCCGCCGCCAGGGTCGCCGAGGCGGGGCTCGACGGGCTGCTGCTCTTCAAGCAGGAGAGCATGTATTACCTGACCGGCTACGACACGTTCGGCTTCTGCTTCTTCCAGTGCCTCTGGCTCGGCGCGGACGGCCGCCTGGCGCTGCTGACCCGCGCCCCGGACAAGCGCCAGGCCGAGTTCACCTCCGTGATCCGGGACATCCGCGTCTGGCCCGACGGGGCGGATGCGCGACCGGAGCTCGAACTGAAGGCGATGCTGGCGGAGTTCGGCGCGGGCGGCGGGCGTCTCGGCGTCGAGTGGCAGGCCTACGGGCTGCCGGCCGCGCTCGGCTTCCGCCTGCGCGACGCGCTGGAAGGCTTCGCGCGCCTGGAGGACGCCTCCGGCCTGGTGGACGGTCTGCGCATGATCAAGAGCCCGGCGGAGCTCGCCCATGTGCGCAAGGCGGGCGAGCTCGCCGACCGGGCCTGGGACGAGGCCGTGCGGCTCGCCCGGCCGGGCGCCTTCGAGGGCGACATCCTGGCGGGGATGCAGGGCGCGGTCTGGCGGGCGGGCGGCGACGATCCGGCCAACGAGTTCATCATCGGCTCGGGTCCGGGCGCCCTCATGTGCCGCTATTACAGCGGCCGGCGGCATCTGGACGCCGACGACCAGCTGACGCTCGAATTCGCCGGAACCTGGCGCCACTACCATGCCTGCCTGATGCGCACGATCCGCATCGGCCCGCCGCCGCCGCGCCAGCGTCTCCTGCACAATGCGGCGGTCGAAGCGCTGGCCGCCTGCCGCGATGCGCTCCGCCCCGGCCGCCCGGTGGGCGAGGTGTTCGACGCCCATGCCCGCGTGCTGGACGCCCATGGGCTGGAGGCGCACCGGATGCACGCCTGCGGCTATTCGCTGGGCGCTACCTTCGCGCCGGTGTGGATGGACCCGCCGATGTTCTACAAGGGCAACCCCCTGCCGGCCGCGCCCGGCATGGTGTTCTTCATCCACATCATCGTCTTCGACAGCGAGTCCGGTCTCGCCGGCACCTCCGGGGCCACCGTCGCCGTGACCGAAACCGGCAACGAGCCGGTGACGCACGCCAGCACCGACCTGGTGGTCAATTAGCGCGGCCGGGCGGTCTTCGATTTGCAGGTCATGCGGCCTATGCTGGCGGTCATGCAGACCCGTCTGAAAGCCGCGCTCGCCGTCCAGGGCACCCTGATGCTGGCCGCCGGACCCGCGCTGGCGGCCACGTCCTGGGACAAGCTGCTCTGCATGGCCGGCGGCGGCGCGCCGTCCGCCAATGTGGTTCATTGCACGGCCGCGCTCGAGGGCGGGCTGTTCGAGACGCCGGTGGAGCGCGCGCGCGGCCTCTTCAAGCGGGGCACAGCCTGGATCGAGACCGGGGCCTATGCCGACGCCATCGCCGATTTCGACGAGGCGCTGCGGCTTCGCCCCGACTATGGCGAGGCGTTCCACAATCGCGGCGTCGCCAAATGGCGCGCGGGCGACCTGGATGGCGCGCTCGCCGATTTCGACGAGAGCATCGCGCTCGGCCAGGTGGAGCTGTGGCGGGCCTACAAGGTGCGCGGCGACCTGAAGGCGGAGCTGGACCGGCTGGACGAGGCGATCGCCGACTATCGCCGCTCGCTCGCCATCCGCCCCGACTGGGACTACGCCCTGAAGGCGCTCCGCCGCGCCATGGTGCGCAAGCAGGGGGGCTGAGCCGGCCTCAGCGATTGGCCCCCGGCGTCCAGAGCACATCCGTCGCGCCCTTGTCGTTGGCGGTGCGGGCGGCGACGAAGAGGTGGTCGGAGAGGCGGTTGATATAGCGCAGCGCCGCCGGATTGACCGGCTCCTCGCGGGCGAGCGCCGTCATGGCGCGTTCTGCGCGCCGGGCGGTCGTGCGGGCCAGGTGGAGCGCGGCCGCGGCGGGGGAGCCGCCCGGCAGCACGAAGGAGTTGAGCGGCGCGAGGTCGGCGTTGAGCGCGTCGATCTCGGCCTCCAGGCGCTCGGTCTGCTGCGGGACCATGCGCAGCGCGCCCGAGCGGCGCTCGCCGCCCTCCGGCGTGCAGAGGTCCGCGCCCAGGTCGAACAGGTCGTTCTGGATGCGCGCCAGCATGGCGTCGAGCGCATCGCTCGTATGCTGGCGAGCGAGGCCGATGCAGGCGTTGGTCTCGTCCACCGCGCCGAAGGCCTCCACCCGCAGGCAGTCCTTGGCCACGCGCGCGCCATTGCCGAGCGAGGTCTCGCCGCCGTCGCCGCCGCGCGTGTAGATCTTCGTCAGCCGCACCATCAGGAAGCGGCCAGCAAGGCCAGGGCCGCGATCAGCAGGATGGCGAGGAACTGCAGGCCGACCCGGAGCTGCATCAGGCGGTTGCCGTATTTGCGGTTGAACTCCCCGCCGCGCATCATCGAGAAGACGCCGACGAACAGCACCAGCGCCACGGCCCCCACAAGCACCGGAATCAGAAACGACATGATGGACGGACCTCCCTAATTCGCCGGTCCCGCCGGCGGCCGGGTGCGTTCGATCAACTCCGCGAGCGCCGCCATCGCTTCCTTATGCCGACTGGCTTCGGCCTGCATGACTTCCTTGTGCCGGCGGATGTCCGCGTCGCGCCATTCCTCGAGGCGCCTCGCCGCTTCCTGGCGATCCCGGGCGCGTTCGTCGGAAGACCGGCGCATTTCCCCGATGCCGCGCCACACCAGCAGGCAGGTGGCGGAGCCGATGACGACGGTCATGACCGTAGCACCGGCGATAACGACGGTGGCCCAGGCGGTCATCAGAACAGGATCCATCTCAATTCTCCCCGGCGCCGCACATGGCGCCTCATTGCAGATGCAAACTAGCTTGCCGGTCGCGGCCCGTCAAATGGCGACGGTTTCCTCGGCAAGCGCCGCTTCGGCGTCATAGCCATAGATCCAGATCTGGCCGGGCGGGAAGCCGTCCCGGTACGCCGCCCGGTCGCGGGCGAGCTTGGCGTTGCGCGCCGCCACCTCGGCCGGGTCGGCGAGCAGGCAGTGGCGCTCGACCGCTCGGGACCAGGCCTGCACCCGGTTGGCGCGCTCGCGCCGCAGCGCCTCGTAGCGCCGCAACCCGGCCTCGTCCGGCTGCTCCGCGAGGCAGCCGGCCAGCACCCAGGCGTCTTCCAGGCTCATCGCCGCGCCCTGGGCGTGATAGGGCATCATGGCGTGCGCGGCGTCGCCCAGCAGCGTCACCGTCCCGCGCGTCCAGGCGGGCAGCCCCTCGCGGTCGAACAGCGCCCATTCATGCACGGTCTCCGTGCGCTCCACCATGGCGCGCACCGTCTCCGGGAAGGGCGCCATGGCCGCAAGCGCGTCCTCGACGCGGCCGAGCCTCGACCAGGATTCCGGCGTCTCGCGGTCGCTGCGGGCGATGGCGATCCAGTTCATCTGCCGTCCGCCCGAAACCCAGTAGCGCACCATGCAGGCGTCCGGCCCCCACCAGACGCCCGACTCGCGCGGGATGTCGAGTTCGGCCAGCCGCTCCGCCGGCGCCAGCGCCCGCCAGGCGACCGAGCCGGAATCGCGCGCCGCATCGGCGCCGAAGAGATGCCGGCGCAGCCGGCTGTGGATGCCGTCCGCGCCGATGACGATATCGGCCTCCACCGTCTCGCCGTCCGCGAGCGTGAGCCGCCCGCCGTCGATGGCGACGACCTCCGCCCCGAGCCGCAGCCGGCCGGGCGGCTGGCGGCGGAGCAGGCCGTCCAGCAGGTCGGCGCGGTGGGCGTGATAGTAGGGAAAGCCGAAGGCCTCGCGCGCGGCCCGGCCGAGCGGGGCCTCGACCAGCGGGCGGCCCTCATGGTCGCGGATCGCGAGGCGTTCCGGCTCGACGGCCCAGCGCGCCAGATCGTCCGCCAGCCCGAACCGGTGCAGGATGCGGGTGGCGTTGGGGCTGAGCTGGATGCCCGCGCCGACCGCCTCGATGCGCGGCGCCTGCTCCAGCACCAGCGCCTCCACGCCGCGCGCCGCCAGCGCCAGCGACGCCGCCAGCCCGCCGATGCCGCCGCCGACGATGACGATGCGCGTCATGGCTTCGCTCTCCCCGGTCCGCCGGCGCTCAGTTGCGCCGGTCCAGCAGGCCGCGGGCGATCACCTGGGCCTGGATTTCCGCCGCGCCCTCGAAAATGTTGAGAATGCGCGCATCGCAGAGAATGCGCCCGACCTCATATTCCTGCGCGTAGCCATTGCCGCCATGCACCTGCACGGCGTTGTCGGCGCTGGACCAGGCGGCGCGGGCGGCGAGCAGCTTGGCCATGCCGGCCTCGATATCCGAGCGCCGCCCGGCGTCCTTCTCGCGCGCAGCGAAATAGGCCAGCTGCCGGGCGATCTGCGTCTCGACCGCCATCCAGGCGATCTTGCCGGCGACGCGTGGAAAGCCGAGGATCGCCTTGCCGAATTGCCGGCGTCCGGCGGCGTAGTCGAGCGCAAGCTCCATGGCGCGCTCGGCGACGCCGACCGAACGCGCGGCGGTCTGGATGCGCGCGCTTTCGAAGGTCGCCATCAGCTGCTTGAAGCCCTGTCCCTCCTCGCCGCCGAGCAGCGCGTCGGCCTCCAGCTCGAAGCCGTCGAAGCCGATCTCATATTCCTTCATGCCGCGATAGCCCAGCACCGGAATCTCGCCGCCGTCGATGCCGGGGTCGGGGAAGGGGTCGCCGTCGCTTCCGCGCGTCTTGGGCGCGAGAAACATGGAGAGGCCGCGATAGCCCGGCCGGTCGGGGTCGGTGCGCGCCAGCAGCGTCATCAGGTCGGCGCGCGCCGCATGGGTGATCCAGGTCTTGGCGCCGCTGACGCGCCAGCCGGCGCCATGGCGCACGGCGCGGGTGCGCACGGCGCCCAGGTCCGAGCCGACATCGGGCTCGGTGAACACCGCCGTCGGCAGCACCGCGCCGCTGGCGATGCCCGGCAGCCAGCGCTCCTTCTGCGCTTGCGTTCCGCCGCTTCCGATCAGCTCCGCCGCGATCTCGGAGCGCGTGCCGAGGGAGCCGACGCCGATATAGCCGCGCGAGAGCTCCTCGGTGACGACGCACATCGCCACCTTGCCCATGCCGAGCCCGCCCGACGCCTCCGGGATCGTCAGGCCGAACACCCCCATCGCCGCCATCTCCTCGATGACGGCCATCGGGATCAGCTCGTCGCGGCTGTGCCAGCCATGCGCGGGAGGAACGATGCGCTCGTCGGCAAAGCGGCGGAACTGGTCGCGGACCAGCGTCAGCGACTCGTCCTCCAGCCCGTCCGACGGCCGCCGCCCCTCGGCCAGATGCGCCGCGATCGCCATGCGCGCATCGTTGCCGTTGCCCTCGGCCATGACGCGGAGCGCCTCGGGGCTGCGCAACTCCGCGCCGTCGAGGCCGAGATCGGCCGGGCGCAGGATCTCGCCCTGGGAGAGCGCGACGCCGCCCGCCAGCTGGGCCAGATATTCGCCGAAAGCGGCCTGGAGCACGAGCCGGTCGAGTTCGCCGAGGCCGCCGGCGGCCTCCAGCCGCCCGGCCCAGCCGAGCATCTCGCGCAGGCCCGCGACATAGGTGGCGGTCCAGGCGAAGCCGTGCGCGGCGAACTGGTCGCGCTCCAGCCGTTCCGGATCGACCCGCCCGCCGGACCGGAGCCGCGCCCCGACGGCGGCGCGGGCGGCTTCGAGATAGCTTTCGGCGGCGCCGAGCGCATCGCCAAGCAGCGAGAGCGGAAGGGTCATCGGCCTGTCCGACGGAGCTTGCGGAAAAGCCCAACTTAGCCCGCATCTCTTGCGATGGGTAGGCGCTGTAACTCGTACGGAAACTCACTGACGACTTGGCGCCATCGGATTGCGCTCTCTCGCCGCCATCCTTCACGCTCAACCTACGCTATCATTCCTTGTGGGCATCGGACCGAAGGAGAGACCATGAGGATCGGGGTGGCGTTTCCGACTACGGAGATCGGGGTCGAGCCTGGCGTCATTCGGGATTTCGCCGGGGAGATCGAGGCGCTCGGCTACGATCACATCACCTGCATCGACCATGTGATGCAGGAGGCCGCCAACGGGGCCGAGGACTGGCGGGCCTATTACACGCTCGACAACATGTTCCACGAGCCGTTGACGCTGTTCGGCTTCCTCGCCTCAGCGACCCGCCGGATCGAGCTCGCCACCGCCATCCTCATCCTGCCGCAGCGCCAGACCGCGCTGGTCGCCAAGCAGGCGGCCGAGATCGATCTGCTCTCCGAGGGGCGCCTGCGGCTCGGCGTCGGCATCGGCTGGAACGCGATGGAGTTCGACGCGCTCGGCCAGCCCTTTCGCAATCGCGCCCGGCGCATGGAGGAGCAGATCGCCTATCTGCGCCGGCTGTGGACCGAGCCCGCCGGCAGCTTCTCCGGCGCCTGGCACCGCCATGAGCGGGCGGGCATCAACCCGCTGCCGCGCCAGCGCCCGATCCCGATCTGGATCGGCGCCTTCGAGGACCCCGCGATCGAGCGCGCCGGGCGCCTGGGCGACGGCTGGTTCGCCAATCCGCGCGTCGGCCCCGGCAACGAGATGGCCCGGCAGATCGCGCTCGCCCAGCGCGCCGCCGAACAGGCGGGCCGCGACCCCGCCCGGCTCGGCATCGACGCCACCATCCATCTCGGCGACCGCAGCCCCGAGGACGCCGCCGGCGAACTCGCGCGCTGGCAGGCGCTCGGGGCCAGCCATGTCACCGTGCGCAGCATGTATTCCGGCCTGCAAACGCCGGAAGAGCATCTGGAGGCGTTTCGCCGCTTCCGGCGCGCCATGGGCTGACGGCGCCGGCCGGCCCTCACTCGGCCGCGACGACCTCCGGCAGCGTCACGCCGGTGCCGCCCAGCCCGCAATAGCCGTAAGGAACCTTGGCGAGATATTGCTGATGGTAGTCCTCGGCGTAGTAGAAGGCGGGCGCGTCCAGGATCTCCGTCGTCACCGCGCCGTAGCCGGCCTGGGCGAGCGCTCTGGCGAAGCGGGCCTTCGAGGCCTCCGCCGCCGCGCGCTGGGCCTCGGAATAGACATAGATTCCGGAGCGATATTGCGTGCCGACATCGTTGCCCTGGCGCATGCCCTGGGTCGGGTCGTGCGACTCCCAGAAGAGCTTCAGCAGCGCGTCATAGCCGACGCGGGCGGGGTCGAACACCGCCAGCACCACCTCATTGTGGCCGGTGCGCCCGGAGCAGACATCCTCATAGCTCGGATTGGCGGTATAGCCGCCGGCATAGCCGACCGCCGTGGTCCACACGCCCGGCAGCTCCCAGAACTTGCGCTCCGCGCCCCAGAAGCAGCCGAGGCCGAACAGCGCGCGCTCCATGCCTTCCGGGAAGGGCGGCGTCATCGGCGCGCCGTTCACGAAATGCTGCGGCGGCACGGCCACAGGGCGCTCGCGATCCGGCAGCGCTTCGGCCGGGTCGATCATCCGGGTCTTCTTCAGCAGCTGGGGCAGAAACTGGAACATCGCTCGGGGCCTCCCATGCGTCCTGACGGCGCGCGGCCACGCTACAGCCTCGGCCCGCCCGGCCGCAAGCCTCGAACGCGGCGCGATAACGGCTTGTCCGCTCGCCGGCGCGCATTATACTCGCTCCAGAATTCACGCCCGGACGCGCTCATGGACCTCGGCAAAGCCAGACGCCCGAAGCTTTTTCACGCCACCGCGCCCGGCCCCTGCCCCTATCTGCCCGACCGGGTGGAGCGCAAGCTCGTCGTCGAACTCGACGATACGGAGGTCGGCTCCCTCTATACCGACCTCTCCCGCGCCGGGTTCCGGCGCAGCCACGGCTACGCCTATCGTCCGGCCTGCAAGCAATGCTCGGCCTGCGTGCCGGTGCGCATCCGGGTGGCGGACTACCGCGACAGCCGCTCGCTCGCCCGCGTGCGCCGGCGCAACCGCGATCTCGCCTGCGCGCTCCGCCCCGCCATCGGCACGGCCGAGCATTATGCGCTCTTCCGGCGCTATCAGACGGGCCGCCACGCCGACAGCAACATGGCGGCGATGGACTTCTCCGACTATCGCAGCATGGTGGAGGAGACGCCGGTGTCGAGCTTCGTCATGGAGCTTCGCGACGCCGACGACCGGCTGGTCGGCGCCTGCCTCGCGGACTGGCTGGAGGACGGGCTCTCGGCTGTCTATAGCTTCTTCGACCCCGACGAGGCGCGGCGCAGCCTCGGCAGCGTCATCATCCTGCGCCTGATCGAGACCGCGCGCGCCGCCGAACTCGACATGGTCTATCTCGGCTACTGGATTTCCGGCAGCGGCACGATGGACTACAAGCGGCGCTTCCCCGCCGTCGAGCGGCTCAACGACGCCCGGTGGACGCCGCTTCGCCCAGGAAGGGAGGCTCTCCCATGCAGCTGAACGACCCGCTCCTGCTGCGCCAGCAATGCTATATCGACGGCGCCTGGCATGACGCCGACAGCGGCGAGACCGTCGCCGTCACCAATCCCGCCACCGGCGAGACGATCGGCCATGTGCCCCGCATGGGCGCGGCCGAGACCAGGCGCGCCATCGAGGCCGCCGAACGCGCCTGGCCCGACTGGCGCGCCCGCACGGCGAAGGAGCGCGCGCTCATCCTGCGACGCTGGCACGATCTGATGATGGCGCATCAGGAGGACCTGGCGGTGCTGATGACCGCCGAGCAGGGCAAGCCGCTGGCGGAATCGCGCGGCGAAATCGCCTATGGCGCCTCCTTCATCGACTGGTTCGCCGAGGAGGGCCGGCGCATCTATGGCGACACCATCCCCGGCCATCAGGCCGACAAGCGCATTCTGGCCATCAAGCAGCCGATCGGCGTCTGCGCGGCGATCACGCCCTGGAATTTCCCCAATGCGATGATCACCCGCAAGGTCGGCCCGGCGCTGGCCGCGGGCTGCCCGATGGTGCTGAAGCCGGCCTCCGCGACACCCTTCTCGGCGCTCGCGCTGGCGGAGCTGGGCGAGCGCGCCGGTATCCCGAAGGGCGTGTTCAGCGTGGTGACCGGCGCTTCGGGCGCGATCGGCGAGGAGATGACCACCAGCCCGATCGTGCGCAAGCTCTCCTTCACCGGCTCGACCGAGATCGGCAAGCTGCTGATGGCCGGCTGCGCCAGCACCGTCAAGAAGGTGTCGCTGGAGCTCGGCGGCAATGCGCCCTTCATCGTCTTCGACGACGCCGATCTCGACGCCGCCGTGGAGGGGGCGCTCGCCTCCAAATATCGCAATATGGGGCAGACTTGCGTCTGCGCGAACCGGATTCTGGTCCAGTCCGGCGTCTATGAGGACTTCGCGGCCCGGCTGAGCCAGGCGGTCTCCGGCATGGCGGTCGGCGACGGCATGCAGGAGGGCGTGCTGCAGGGGCCGCTGATCGACATGGCTGCGGTCGAGAAGGTCGAGGAGCATATCGAGGACGCGCTCGCCCAGGGCGCGCGCGTGGTGGTCGGCGGCGGACGGCACGAGCTCGGCGGCACCTTCTTCAAGCCGACCGTGCTGGCGGATGTGACGCCGGCGATGAAGGTGGCGCGCGAGGAGACCTTCGGCCCGCTCGCGCCGCTGTTCCGCTTCGAGACCGAGGGCGAGGCCATCGCCATGGCCAACGACACCGAATTCGGCCTCGCCGCCTATTTCTACACCCGCGACCTGGGCGCGGCCTGGCGCGTGGCGGAGGGCCTCGAATACGGCATCGTCGGCGTCAATACCGGCCTGATCTCCGCCGCCGAGGCGCCCTTCGGCGGCGTGAAGGAGTCCGGCATCGGCCGCGAAGGCTCGCATTACGGCATCGAGGACTATCTGGAAGTCAAATATCTCTGTCTGGCCATCGACTGACCCTTGGACGCCGACCGGGAGAAGCGCCTGGCGGCGGCGCGCGCCGTCGCCCTGATCGAGCCCGGCATGACCGTCGGCCTCGGCACCGGCAGCACGGCCGCCCACGCCGTGCGCCTGATCGGCGCGCGCGTGACCGACGGGTTGCGGATTTGCGGCGTGCCGACCTCGCGGCAGACCGCCCGGCTCGCGCGCGAACTGGGCATCCCGCTGCTCGATCTGAACGATGTCCCCTCCGTCGATCTCGCCATCGACGGCGCGGACGAGGTGGACCCGGCGAAGCGCTGCATCAAGGGCGGCGGCGGCGCGCTGCTGCATGAGAAGATCGTCGCCAGCGCGGCGAAGCGCCTGGTGATTATCGTCGATTCCGGCAAGCTCGTCCGCCGGCTGGGCGCCTTCCCGCTGCCGGTGGAAGTGGTGCCGTTCGCCCGCGAGCAGGTGCGCCGGCTGGTGGCGAGCCTGGGCGCCGACGCGACCCTGCGCGCCGGTCCCGACGGGCCGTTCGTGACGGATGAGGGCAATCTCATTCTCGACTGCCGCTTCGGCGAGATCGCGGATGCGGCCGCGCTCGCCGCGCGGCTCGACGCGGCGCCGGGCGTCGTCGGACACGGGCTGTTCGTCGCCATGGCCGACGATGCGATCGTGGGCCATGGCGACGGTGCGTATTTCATGGAGTGAGGCCGGAGGACATGGCGCAATACGACTACGATCTCTTCGTGATCGGCGCGGGCTCGGGCGGCGTGCGCGCCGCGCGCATCGCCGCCGGGCATGGCGCGCGGGTCGGCATCTGCGAGCAGAGCCGGGTGGGGGGCACCTGCGTCATTCGCGGCTGCATCCCGAAGAAGCTGCTGGTCTATGCGGCCCATTTCGCGCGCGATTTCGAGGACGCCGCCGCCTATGGCTGGGCGCCCGGCCTTCCCGATTTCGACTGGGGCCGCCTGATCGCCAACAAGGACCGGGAGATCGACCGGCTGAACGGCATCTATCTGTCGCTGCTCGCGGACGCCGGCGTCGATCTGGTCGAGGAGCGCGGCGTGCTGGAGGACGCCCACACCGTCAGCCTCGCCGGGCGGCGCATCACGGCCGAGAAGCTGCTGATCGCCACCGGCGGCTGGCCCTGGACGCCGGACATTCCGGGCGTCGAGCACGCCATTTCGTCCAACGAGGCGCTGGAGCTCAAGACCCGCCCGGAGCGCGTGCTGATCGTCGGCGGCGGCTATATCGCGGTCGAGTTCGCGGGCATCTTTCACGGCCTGGGCGCCGAGACCGTGCAGATGATCCGCGCCGAGCATCTGCTGAACGGCTTCGATGACGACATCCGCCGGGAGCTCGGCCAGCAGATGCGGGCCGACGGCGTGGAGCTGGTCAACCGCACGAACCCGACCGCCATCGAGAAGACGGAGACCGGCTTCCGGGTCGCGACCGACGCCGGGCGGGAGATCGAGGCCGACCTGGTGCTGTTCGCCACCGGGCGCCATCCCAACACCGCCGGCCTCGGGCTGGAGGCGGCGGGCGTCGCGCTCGACGGGAAGGGCGCGGTCGCGGTGGATGCCGACTCGCGAAGCTCGGTTGCCAACATCTACGCCATCGGCGATGTGACCGACCGGCTGGCGCTGACGCCGGTGGCGATCCGCGAGGGCCACGCCTTCGCCGACACGGCGTTCGGCGGCAAACCCTGGCGGGCGGACCACCGCGATGTGCCGACGGCGGTGTTCAGCCAGCCGCCGATCGGCACGGTCGGCCTGACCGAGGCCGAGGCCCGCGACCGGCATGGCGAGGTCCAGGTCTATCGCAGCCGCTTCCGGCCCCTGAAGCACACGCTGACCGGTCGCGACGAGTTCACGCTGATGAAGCTGGTGGTCGAGCCGGCGGGCGGGCGCGTGCTGGGCGCGCACATGATCGGCGCCGACGCGCCGGAGATCGCCCAGGGCCTCGGCATCGCCATCAAGATGGGCGCAACCAAGGCGCAGTTCGACGCAACGGTCGGCATCCACCCGACCGCCGCCGAAGAATTCGTGACCATGCGTTAGCCGGCGTGACCGGCCCGCCGGTCAGGGAAGCAGCTTCAACAGCCCGACGATCAGGGCGGCCTGGAGCGCCGCGACCGCATATATCTTGCCGGTCAGCTCCGCCTTGAGATTTGCAAGGTCCGCCTTGGTCGCCAGTCGATCGCTTTTCGCCATATTGCGCTCCATGTCAGTCCCGCCTACTGGCGCGATACCTCGACCTCCTTGCAGGTGATGAATTCCAGCAACGCCGGCTGGCCCGCCTCCGTCGCGGCGATGCCGCGCGCGATTGCCGCCTGGATGTCGCCCGGATCGGTCACGCGCTCGCCATAGCCGCCGAAGGCGCGCGCCATGGCGGCATAGTCGCCGGAAATGTCGGTCGCGCGGAACTTCTCGGTCGAGACCGGCATCACCTTGAGTTCGATCGCCATGGAATAATTGTTGAGCAGGATGGAGAGGATCGGGATGCGCTCGCGCACCGCGGTCTCGAAATCCATGCCGGTGAAGCCGATCGCCGCATCTCCCCAGACATTGATGCAGAGCTTCTCCGGGCAGGCGAGCTTGGCGCCCATGGCGAGGCCGAGGCCGTAGCCGAGCTGCGTGGTCTTGCCCCAGCCGAGATAGGAGAGCGGCTCGGTGGCGCGCCAGAAGGGCGAAAGCTGGTCGCGCGGGCTGCCGGCGTCATGGGTGATGATGACGTTTCGCTTGTCCACCGCGCGTTCGAGTTCGGCCAGCACGCGATAGGGGTTGAGCGGCGTCTCGTCGCTGGTGCGCTTGGCCTCCCATTCGGCGAGCCAGCTTTCCATGCCGGCGGCGATCTCGGCCGCCACCGGCCCGGCGTCGCGCGCCGCCTCGCCCTCCAGCGCCGCCAGCAGCGCATCCAGCGTCAGCCCCGCATCGCCCAGCAGGCCGAGCCTGGCCGGCACATCCTTGTTCAGGTCCATGGAGTCGAGCGTGGCGTGGATGACGGTTTTGCCCTTCGGCATGGAGACGCCGAAATTGGTTTCGGTGAAGCTGCAGCCGACGCCCAGGATGAGGTCCGCGCGGTCGAGGAAGCTGCGCACCGGGCGCGGCATGGCGACGCCGCCGGAGCCGAGGCTGAGCGCATGATCCTCCGGAAAGGCGCTCTTGCCGCCGAGGCTGGTGCAGACCGGGATCGCCAGTTTCTCCGCCAGCGCCTTCAGCTGCGGCCAGGCGCGGGCGTAGTGGACGCCCTGTCCGGCGTAGATCACCGGCCGGCTGGCGGCCGAGAGCATTGCCGCCGCCTCGGCGACGGCTGCCGGGTCAGGACCGCTGCGGGTGGAGAGCACCGGCTCGTATGCGAGTTCGCCCGGCAGTTCCTCGTTCATCAGGTCGGAGGGCACCTCGACCACCACGGGGCCGCCGCGCCCGTTGCGCAGCCGGCTGAAGGCGCGGCGCAGCACATTCGCCACCTCGCCCGCGGACGCGATCGGCTCGGTCGATTTGGCGACCGGCTTCATCGCCAAGGTCGAGTTGAAGTTGGGGTGGATATGGGCGATGCGGCGCGCATAGCCCATCGGCAGCACCAGGATCGGGGCCGACTCCCCGAAGGCCTGGGCGACGCCGCCATAGGCGTTCTCGGCGCCCGGGCCGTGCTGCATGGCGAAGACGCCGATGCTGCGCCCGGAGGTCAGGCGCGAGATCGCGTCGGCCATATGCAGGCCGATGCGCTCCTGGCGCACGATGATCGGGCGGATGTCGAGATGCGCGGCATATTCCAGGATATGGTTCACCGGATAGCCGATGAGCAGCTCGACGCCTTCGCGCCTCAGGATTTCCGAAATCGCTTCGACGGCCTTCATGGGGATATCGCTCCTGCAGGTTCCGCCCCAAGCTTGCCCAAGCCGGACGCGCGAGGGAAGGGCCGGCGTGCGATAATGTGTGTATGATCTCGATGACCGGTTGGAGCGGATGGCATGAAAACGGTGTCGGCGGCGGAAGCGAAGGCGCGCATCGTGACAGCGGAGCGTATCGCCGATGCGCCGCCGGCGCTGCTAAGCGCGGCCGAGGCGGTGGTGCGGGACAATCCGGAGGTCTCGGCCGTGCTGCTGTTCGGCTCGCGGGCGCGGGGCGACCACCGGCCGGACAGCGATTGGGACCTGGCTTTCGTCACCTGCGGCGAGCGGGTGCGCCGGCGGGCGCCCGCCGGCTGGCGGCGGCCCGACGGCTTCCGGGTCGATTGCGTGCAGGTTCCCGCCGCCGTGCTGCGCCTGAAGGCGAATGCGCTCCGCCATGTCGCCTGCCCGATCGCCCGCGAAGGACGCCTGCTGGTCGGCGCCTGGCAAAAGCCGCGAAAGCTGGAAAGGCCCGCAATGGAACTGGAGCAATATGAGACTCTGCTGCAGGGCGCATTCCGGTTCGTCGATCTTGCAGCCAGAGATGCAGCCTCGCTTCCCGATGCGCTGGGCGAGCGGCAGGACGCCGCGATATGCCACAATATCGTCTCCTGGAGCGCGGATGCGGCGGAATATCTCGCCAAAGCGATGCTGGGCCGGCTCGGCGTCGATTACCTGAGGACGCACGATCTGGAGAAACTGGCGGAGTTGTTCGGCGACGCCCATCCGGGGCTGCGCGACGCCGTTCGGGCGTTGAACGGCGACAGCCGGCTGGATCATGTCGCGGGCTACGGGGCGGACCATTCGGGCGAGGACGGGCGGCGCGCGGCAGCGCGGCTCGCCGGCGTGCTGCGGCTGCTGGCGGAGGAGCTGCGGGCGGCCGGCGACGACTCCCGCTTTGCGGCCTATGCGGCGGAGACCGCGCCCGGCATGGGCCGCGCCTTCGCAGCCCGCGCGGCGGAACTGCGGCGGGCCGGCGGGGTCGGGGCGGAGCCGCCGGAAAACCCGCTCGTCGCCGCCATCATGGCCGAACGGCCGGGCCTCGCCGACGCGCTGCACGCGGCGGGCGCGGCGATTTCTCAAGAGCGAGCATCGCGATGACGGGGACGATAGAGACGGTCGGCATTTTCAGTCCGGGCGATATGGGGCAGGGCGTCGGGCGCGTGCTGCGGGAGAGCAACGGGCTCCGCGTGGTGACCGACCTCTCCGGGCGCAGCGAGCGGACGCGCGGCCTCGCCGCAAATGCCGGCTTCGAGGATCTGGGCTCGGCCGACGCGGTCATCGAGGCCTCCGACCTCATCCTGTCGATCATGCCGCCGGCGGCGGCCGAGGGTTTCGCGGCTGCACTCGCGCCGAAGATCGGCGCCGAAGGCCCGCTGTTCGCCGACATGAACGCCATTGCGCCTGCAACCGTGCGCCGCATCGCCGGCTTCTTCCCCGAGGACCGCTTCGTGGATGGCGGGATCGTCGGCCCGGCGCCGGGCGGTGCGAAGCCGACCCGCTTCTATGTCTCCGGTGTCCCGGCGGCGGCGCTGGAGGCGCTGGCGTCGCGCTATATCCGCCTCTGCCCGCTCGGCCCGGAGGTCGGCCGCGCCTCGGCCCAGAAGATGCTCTATTCGGCGCTCAACAAGGGCGGTTGGGCCTTGCAGGCGACGGTGCTGATCGCCGCCGAGCGCGCCGGCCTCGCGGAGGAACTGGACGCCGAACTGGCCTTCAGCCAGCCGGAGTTGCGGGGCCGCATGGAGCGCGTCGGCCTGCTGGCGGCCGATGCGGAGCGCTTTCATCCCGAAATGGCCGAGATCGCGGCCTTCTTCGAGGAACTCGGGCTTGCCGGCGGTTTCCACCGGGGCGCGGAAGAGCTGTTCCGCCTGCTGGCGCGGACGCCGCTCGCCGAAGAGACGCGCGAGACCTGGGACCGCTCCCGCCCGCTCGGCGAGTCGGTGCGCATTTTCGCCGAAGCCGTGGACGACTAAACTGGCGCAGCAGGAATAACGGCTACGATCGGGAGGCGGCGATGACGGTGGCGAGGCGGCTGGACGGCAAGGTGGCGATGATCACCGGCGGGGCCTCCGGCATCGGGGCCGCGAGCGCGCGCCTCTTTGCCGAGCATGGCGCGGCGGTGGCGATCGCCGACATCAACGACAATCTGGGGCTGTCGGTAGCCCGGCAGCTCGAGGAAGCGGGCGGCGCGGCGAGCTATATCCATCTCGACACGGTCGATGAAGAGGAGTGGCGCCAGGCCATCCGCGCCCTGCTGGAGCGCTTCGGGCGGCTCGACATCATGCTGAACGCCGCCGGCGTCTCCGGGCGGATGCCGGACGGCTCCGCCGCGCCGCGCGTCGGCGAGGCCGATCTCGCCAACTGGAACCGCGTCATGGACGTGAACGCCACCGGCGTCTTCCTCGGCACCAAGCACGCCATCGAGCCGATGCGCGCGGCCGGCGGTGGCTCGATCATCAACATCTCCTCGATTTACGGCATTGTCGGCTCGGTCCACAACGCGGCCTATCATGCCTCCAAAGGCGCGGTGCGCACCTTCAGCAAGTCGGCGGCGGCCCAATATGCCGGCGAGGGCATCAGGGTGAACTCGGTGCATCCGGGCTTTGTCGATACGCCGATGACCGAGCGGGTGCACCGCGACCCGGAGCTTGCGCGCCCGCGCCTCGACCAAACGCCGCTCGGGCGTTTCGGACAGCCGATCGATATCGCTCAGGGCTGCCTGTTCCTGGCCAGCGACGAGTCGCGCTGGATGACGGGTGCGGAACTGGTGATCGACGGCGGCATGACCGCCGTTTGAGCGGGCCGTCCGGTAAGCCGGCCTATTTTCCGGTCAGGATACGCTCGAACAGCTGCTTCACGGTCGGGATGAAGCCGTTGGCGTAGAAGGGGTCCGAGCGGAAGCGGTAGGCGTTGTGGCCGGAGAACATCAGCTGTTCCTCGACCGAACCGCCATGGCTGATCTGCTGCAAGGTCTTCTGGATGCAGAAGGAGCGTGGGTCCGCCTTGCGCCCGGTGGTGCCGGCCTCGTTCTGCGACCAGTTGGAGAACTGGCAGGCGGAGAGGCAGCCCATACACTCGATCTGGTCGATCAGGATGCGCTTCCGGCGCTCCGGCGTCACGAAGATCAGCGTCGAGTCCGGCGTGCGCATGGCCTCGGTGAAGCCGGCGCCGATCCACCCCTCGGCGCGACGCCGATCCTCGGCGGCGACATAGACCGGCCGGCCGCGCGGACCCACCGGCAGGGCGGTGTCGTGACCGCCGACCGGCTCCGACGAAAAGGCGATCTGGTGTTCGGCGCGCTCGCGCAACTCGTCCAGGAAGGCGTTGCGGACCGCCGAGGAATAGAAGCCGGTCGGGCTGAAGCGGTTGAGGAAGACGTCGCCCTCCTTGAGCGTCAGCAGCTTGCGCTTCCACTCGTCGGAAATCGGGCTTTCCTGCGTCAGCAGCGGCCGGGTGCCGAACTGGAAGGCGACCGGGGCTATATCCGGGTCCTCGATCCAGTGCGACCATTCGTCCAGCCTCCAGACCCCGCCCGCCATGATGATCGGCACATGGGCGAGGCCGACCTCGACCATCTGCCGGCGCAGCTGGACCACGCGCGGCCGGGGGTCTTCCGGTCGGTTGGGGTCTTCCACATTGGAGAGGCCATTATGCCCGCCAGCGCGCCACGGGTCCTCATAGACGACCCCGCCCAGCAGGTTCGGGACCTTCCGGTAGGCGCGCTTCCACAGCGCGCGGAAGGCGCGGGCGGAAGACACGATGGGGTAGTAGTGGACGCCGAAGCGGGCGGCGAGCTCGGCCAGCCGGTAGGGCATGCCGGCCCCGCAGGTGATGCCGTGGATCAGCCCCCTGGCGCCCTCCATCACGGAGGTCAGCACGCGCTCGGCGCCGGCCATCTCCCAGAGCACGTTCATGTGGATGCGGCCCTGGCCGCCGGCGCGCTCATAGGCGATGCGCGCCTGGTTGATCGCCCCCCGGATCGCGTGCGCGAGCAGCTCCTCATGCCGCTCGCGCCGCGTCTTGCCGAAATAGGTCTGCTCGATGGCGCTGCCGTCTTCGCGGAAACTGTCCGCATTGACGCCGGAGAAGGTGCCCACGCCGCCGCAGGCGGCCCAGGCGCCCGAACTCTCGCCGTTGGACACGGCGATGCCCTTGCCGCCCTCGACGAGCGGAAAGACCTCGCGGCCGGAGATGATTGCCGGGCGCACGACGGCCATCGGCGTCAGTCCGCCGCCGCTGTCAGGTCCGCCCCGGTCTCCTGGTCCACGGACTTCATGGAGAGGCTGACCTTGCCCCGGTCATCGACGCGCAACACCTTGACCTTCACCTCCTCGCCTTGTTCGACCACGTCGCCGACGGTCTTGACCCGCTGCGGCGCCAGTTCGCTGATATGGACCAGTCCGTCGCGGTTGCCAAGGAAGTTCACGAAGGCGCCGAAATCGACGATCTTGACCACCTTGCCGGTATAGATTGCGCCGATTTCCGGTTCCGCGACAATACCCTTGATCCACGCGACCGCGGCTTCCGAGGCCTTGGGATCGACCGAGGAGATCTTGATCGTGCCGTCATCGTCGATATCGACCTTGGCGCCGGTGGTGTCGACGATCTCGCGGATCACCTTGCCGCCCGAGCCGATCACGTCGCGGATCTTGTCGCGCGGGATGGACATGGTGGTCATGCGCGGCGCGAAATCGCTCACATCGTCGCGGGCCACATCGAGCGCCCGGGCCATCTCGCCCAGAATGTGCATCCGCCCCCTGCGCGCCTGATCGAGCGCCGTGCGCATGATGTCCTCGGTGATCGAGGTGATCTTGATGTCCATCTGCAGGGAGGTGACGCCGGTCTCCGTCCCCGCGACCTTGAAGTCCATGTCGCCCAGATGGTCCTCGTCGCCGAGAATGTCCGAGAGCACCGCGAAACGCTCGCCTTCCTTGATGAGCCCCATCGCGATGCCGGCCACCGGGCGCTTGAGCGGCACGCCGGCGTCCATCAGCGACAGCGAGGCGCCGCAGACCGACGCCATGGAGGAGGAGCCGTTCGACTCGGTGATTTCCGAGACCACCCGCACCGTATAGGGGAAGTCCTCCTTCTTCGGCAGCAGCGGGCGCACGGCGCGCCAGGCGAGCTTGCCATGGCCGATCTCGCGCCGGCCCGGCGCGCGCAGCATCCGCGCCTCGCCGGTGGAATAGGGCGGGAAGTTGTAGTGCAGCAGGAAATGCTCGCGATACTCGCCGTCCAGCGCATCGACGATCTGCTCGTCCTGCGAGGTGCCGAGGGTCGAGACCACGATCGCCTGCGTCTCGCCCCGGGTGAACAGCGCGCTGCCATGCTGGCGCGGCAGGATGCCGACCTCGCAATCGATCGGCCGCACCGTCTCCAGATCGCGGTCGTCGATGCGCTTGCCGGTGTCGAGCACCGCGCCGCGCACGATGTCGCGCTCCAGGTCCTTGAAGAACGGACCGGCGAGGTCCGCATCGACGCCCGCCTCCTCCAGCTTCGCGAGCGCGTCCGACTTGGCGGTCGAGATGGCGTTCTGGCGCGCCTGCTTCTCCTTCAGCGCATAGGCGCCTTCCATCGCCGGGCGGCCGAGCTCATAGACCTTCGTCTTCGCCTCCGCGCTGCCGGCCGGCGGCTCCGGCACATCCCACGGCTCCTTGGCGCATTCCTCCGCCATGTCGATGATCGCATCGATCACCGGACGGAAGCCCCGATGCCCGAACATCACGGCCTCGAGCATCCGCTCCTCGGAAAGCTCCTGCGCCTCGGACTCCACCATCAGCACGCCCTCGGCGGTGCCGGCGACCACGAGGTCGAGCGCGGAGGACTGCATTTGGTCCACCGTCGGGTTCAGGGCGAATTCGTCATCGACCAGACCCACCCGCGCCCCGGCGATGGGGCCGAGAAACGGGATGCCGGAAAGGGTGAGCGCGGCCGAGGTGCCGACCAGCGCCACCATGTCGGGGTCGTTCTCCAGATCGTGGCTCATCACCGTGCACACGATCTGCGTCTCGTTGCGAAAGCCCTTGGCGAACAGCGGGCGGATCGGCCGGTCGATCAGCCGGGAGGTGAGCGTTTCCTTCTCGCTCGGGCGCGCCTCGCGCTTGAAGAAGCCGCCCGGAATGCGCCCGGCGGCATAGGCCTTTTCCTGGTAATTGACGGTCAGCGGGAAGAAGTCGAGGCCGGGCCTCGGGCTCTTCTCGGCCACGACGGTGCACAGCACCGCCGTATCGCCGAGCCTGGCCATGACGGCGGCGTCGGCCTGGCGCGCGATGCGCCCGGTTTCCAGCACAAGCTGCCGTCCACCCCAATCGATCTCCTTGCGGACGATATCGAACATTTCGGATCTGGTCCTTTCTTCGGCCGACGCCCCTATGGCGCGGCCCCTGTTATGTGTTTGCAGCGGGAAGCCGATGCTTCCCCGGTCAGCGGCGCAGCCCCAGGCGTTCGATCAACGCCCTGTAGCGCCCATTGTCTTTCCGTCTGAGATAGTCCAGCAGGCTCCGGCGCTGGCCGACAAGGATCAGCAGGCCGCGCCTGGAGTGACGGTCTTTCTTGTGGGTCTGCAGATGTTCGGTCAGATTGCGGATGCGCTCCGTCAGGATCGCCACCTGCACTTCCGGCGAGCCGGTGTCGCTCTCGCCTCTGCGATATTCGAGGATGAGTTCGCTCTTGCGTTCGGCCGTAATCGACATCTGTTCGCTTCCATTCCTTGCTTCTAGGGGTTGACGACCCGTATCGGACGGACCGTTCCGGCCTCGTATCGGGCTACCGCAACCAGCTTCCGGCCCGTCAGGGCGCGAATCGCCATGCCGTCGCGGAATTCCGAGATGCGGGCCAGATCGGCCATGGTGAACAGCCGCAGCGCCTGCCCGTTGCGCAGCGCGGCGGCCTCTTGCTCCGAAACGGACAGAGCCGGGATGTCGGCCAGCGACCTGTCCGTCGGCAACAAGTATATGCTCTCCGGCCCTATATGGGCCAGAGCCTCCAATTCATCCAGCGCGACCGCTTCCTCGGCCCGGAACGGCCCGACCCGAAGGCGGCGCAGCGCCGAGACATGGCCGACCGCGCCGAGCGCGCGGGCGAGGTCGCGCGCGAGCGCGCGCACATAGGCTCCCTTGCCGGTCTCGGCCGCGAACTCGGCCCGGTCCTCGTCCAGCCGGCGTTCGAGCCGCAGCTCGAAGACCTCCACGGCGCGCGCCGGCAAGTCGGGCGCGGCGTCGGCGCGCGCCAGCTCATAGGCCCGCTTGCCATCCACCTTGATGGCGGAGAATTGCGGCGGCGCCTGCATGATCTCGCCGGTGAAGGCGGGCAGGGCGGCCCGAATGGCTTCTTCCGTCGGCCGGACGGCGCTGCTTTCGACCACCCGGCCGTCGCTGTCGTCGGTGTCGCGCGCCTCGCCCCAGCGGACCGTGAAGCGGTAGAGCTTTCTGCCCTCCATGACCCAGGGGACCGTCTTGGTGGCGCTGCCGAGCGCCACCGGCAGCACGCCGGTGGCCAGCGGATCGAGCGTGCCGCCATGCCCCACCTTGGCGCCGCCGGCCAGCCGCTTGATCCGGTTGCAGACCGCCGTCGAGGTCAGCCCTTCGGGCTTGTCCACCACGATCCAGCCGTTCAGGTCGGAGCGCCTGTTACGCCTGCGCGCCATCGCGGTTCCGCCGGATGAGTTGCTCGATCCGCTCGGCCTCGTCGAAGCTCGGGTCGCGCCGGAAGCGCAGGCGCGGGGTGAATTTGGCGTGCAGCACGCGCCCGAGCTCGCCCCTTATATGGCCGGAGGCGCGGTTCAGCGCCGCCACCGTGTCGTCGATATCGTCCCGGCCCAGCATGGAGATGAAGGCCGTCGCCTGCTTGAGGTCCGGCGACATGACGACCTCCGAGACGGTCACCATCTCCAGCGCCTGCAGGTCGGGGTCCCGGAAGGCCGCGCGCGCGAGAATGCCGGCTGTCGCATGGCGGACGTTCTCGCCCATGCGCAGCCGACGCGGCCCGTTCTGGTCGCGCTTCATGACAGGGTGCGCTGGACCTCTTCGGTCTCGTAGCACTCGATGACATCGCCGACCTGGATGTCCTGGTAGGACTCGAAGGACATGCCGCACTCGAAGCCCTCGCGCACCTCGCGCTGCTCCTCCTTGAAGCGCTTGAGGGTGGCGAGCTTGCCCTCGTGGACGACGATATTGTCGCGCAGCAGGCGCACGCCTGCGCCGCGCCGCACCACGCCCTCGATCACCCGGCAGCCGGCGACCCGGCCGACGCGCGTGATGTTGAACACCTCGCGAATATCCGCCTGGCCGATCTGGCGTTCGCGCATCTCGGGCGCGAGTTTGCCGCTGAGCGCCTCGCGCATGTCGTCGATCAGCTCGTAGATGATCGAGTAGTAGCGAACATCGACGCCATGCTGCTGGGCGGCCAGGCGGGCCGGATTGCCGGCGCGCACATTGAAGCCCAGGATGAAGCCGCCCGACGCCTGGGCCAGGGTCACATCGCTCTCGGAAACGGCGCCGACGCCGCTGTGCAGCACATCCACCTGCACCTCGTCATTGCCGAGCCGGGCGAGCGCGCCGACGATGGCCTCGACCGAGCCCTGCACATCCGCCTTGACGACGACCGGCACCTTCTCGGTCTTGCCGGCGGCGAGGCTCTTGAAGATGTCGTCGATGGAGCCGCGCTTGACCGGCGCCGCCTGGGCGGCCCGGTCGCGCCGGGCGCGATATTCGGTGACCTGGCGCGCGCGCGCCTCGCTGTCCACCACCACCACCTCGTCGCCCGCGACCGGCGGCCCGGAGAGGCCGAGCACCTCGACCGGCATCGACGGCCCGGCTTCCTTCAGCCGCGCGTTGCGGTCGCTCGACATGGCGCGGACCTTGCCCCATTCGGAGCCGGCCACGATGATGTCGCCGACCCGCAGCGTGCCGTTCTGCACCAGGATGGTGGCGACCGCGCCGCGTCCCCGGTCGAGCTCCGCCTCGACCACCGTGCCGGCGGCCTGACGGCCCGGATTGGCCTTGAGCTCCAGCAGGTCCGCCTGCAGCGTGATGGCTTCCTCCAGCACATCGAGGCCGGTCTTCTGCACGGCCGAGACCGGCACCATCTGCACCTCGCCGCCGAACTCCTCGGCGACCAGCTCGTGCTGCAACAGGTCGTTGCGCACCCGGTCGGGCTCCGCCTCGGGGCGGTCGATCTTGTTGATCGCGACGATGATCGGCACGCCGGCGGCCCGCGCATGCGCGATGGCCTCGACGGTCTGCGGCTGGACGCTGTCGTCGGCCGCCACTACCAGCACCACGATGTCGGTCGCCCTGGCGCCGCGTCCGCGCATGGCCGAGAAGGCCTCATGGCCGGGCGTGTCCAGGAAGGTGATGCGCGCGCCGGAGGGCGTCTCCACCTGATAGGCGCCGATATGCTGGGTGATGCCGCCGGCCTCGCCGCTCACCACATCGCTCTCGCGGAGCGCGTCGAGCAGCGAGGTCTTGCCGTGATCGACATGGCCCATGACCGTGACGACCGGCGCGCGCGGGCGGAGATCGGCCGCCTCGTCCGGGCCGCCGGCCAGCCCCTCCTCGACATCGCTCTCCGCCACGCGGATCACCCGGTGGCCGAACTCCTCGACCACCAGCTCGGCGGTGTCGGCGTCGATGGATTGTGACGGCGTGACGCGGATGCCGTTCTGCATCAGCACGCGAATCACATCGACCGCGCGGGTCGCCATCCGGTTGGCCAGCTCGCTGATGAGGATGCTCTCCGGCACGATGACATCGCGCTGGATGAACTGCTGGCCCTCGCCGGACGCCTGGCGCTGGCGCTCGCGCTCGCGGGCGCGGCGCACGGAAGCCAGCGAGCGCTGGCGCTCCTGTTCGACCTCCTCGTCCAGCGCCTGGACGATGGTGAGCTTGCCGGCGCGCCGGCGCGGCTCGTTGCGGCGCTGGGGGGTCGGGGTGCGCTTCTCGTTGCGCCGCCGGGCGCCGCGATCGTCTTCCTCGCGCCCGCTCGGCCGCCGGATCGCCGGCTGCTCCACCGGCGGAGACGGCGCATCCGGCGCGCGCATCGGGCGGGCGCCGCCGCCGGGTGCGGGCCGGCCGGCCGGGCGCGCGCGACGCGCAGCCGCGTCGCCCGGACGCCGGGGGCCGTCGGCCGGGCGCGCCGTCTGGCGCCGCGCCTCCTCGGCTTCGCGCTTCTTTTCTTCCTCCTCGCGCCGCCTGGCCTCGATCTCCTCGCGCTTGCGGCGCTCCTCGGCGTTGGCCGCCTTGAGTTCCGCCAGTTCCTGAGCGCGCTGCGCGGCCCGGCGCTCCTCCGGGCTCTGCGGCGGCTCGGGCGCGGGCGGCGCCTCGACGACCTCCGGCTCCGCCGCCGCCTCGGCAACCTCGGCCTCTGCCGCCTCGTCCACCTTGGGGCGCGACTTGAGGGCGCGGATGCGCGCCGCGCGCTCTTCGCTGCTGAGGCCGCCCTTCGGGCCGCCATCCTTGCCGGGCTTCTCGGTGATGATCGTGCGCTTGCGCTTGACCTCCACCGTCACCTGCTTGGAGCGCCCGTGCGAAAAGCTCTGGCGGACCTTGCCGGCGCCGACCCGTTTCTTCAGCTCCAGCTTCCCGGGCCGGGAAAGGCTGAGCTTGCCGCCGTCGCGGTCGCCGCTGTCGTTCATCCTCGTCTCCCGTCCGCCGTTCCGTCCCGGAACCCGGCAAGTCGCGCCGCCGCAACGGCGAAGCGTTCGGTCAGCCGGCCCGGACCTAGCACCGCATGGACCGCCCTGTCACGCCCGATCGCGCGGCCCATCTCGGCGGCGGTCAGCACCGACACCATCGGCAGTCCGCGCGCGCGACCGAGAAGCGCGCGACGGCCGTTCTCCGCCCCGTCGAGCGCCTCCACCAGCAGGGCTGCGCGCCCGGCCCGAATCCAGCCGCTTGCATCCTCAAAGCCCGTCGCCAGCAGCCCCGCCCGGCGCGCAAATCCCAGCAGGCCGGCGCAGCGCGCCGCCAGACCGGCCTCGACCCGCGCTTCCAGATCGTCCGGCACGGCGATCCGGCGCCGCGCCGCGCGCTGGAAGGCGCGACCCCGCTGCGCCGCCTGCAGGCTCTCGCGGTCGGCGCCGACCCAGTAGCCGCGTCCCGGCAATTTTTCCTCGAAATCGGGCGCGAGCGCGCCTTCCGGTCCGATGACGAACCGGATCAGTTCCGGGCGCGGTCGACTCTGCCTGGTCGCCACGCAACGGCGCATGCCTGCGCCGTCCTGTGCTGCCGCGCTGGACACCGTGTCGCGGGCCTCCTCACGGCCGGAGTTCCGCCGGCTCGTCGCCGGCGGGCTCGTCTTCGAACCAGTGGGCGCGGGCGGCCATGATCATGGCGTCCGCGGTTTCGGCGTCGATGGCGCTTTCCGCCAGTCCGGCTTCCAGGGCCTGCTGCTCCAGCATGGCGATGGCGTCGAGGTCCCGGCCCTCATGGGCGGGGCTGGCGATGAAGCGCAGCTCGTCGCTCGACAGGTCGGCGAAATCCTCGAGGTTCAGCACGCCGGCCCGCCCGAGCGCCGCCACCGTGTGCGGCGTCAGCCCCTCCAGTTCCGCAAGCTCGTCGGCGACGCCGAGCTCGATCCGCTCGCGGTCCAGCCGCTCCGCCTGCTGCTCCAGGAAGTCCTGCGCGCGGCGCTGCAATTCTTCGGCGATCTCCTCGTCGAAACCCTCGATCTCCATCAGGTCCTCGAGGGTCACATAGGCGACCTCGTCGAGCGTCGTGAAGCCCTCCGCGACCAGCAGATGCGCGATCACCTCATCGACATCCAGCGCCTCGATGAACAGCGCCGAGCGCTGGCGCATCTCCTCCTGGCGGCGCTCCGACTCCTCGGCCTCGGTCAGAATGTCGATCGACCAGCCGGTCAACTGGCTGGCGAGGCGCACATTCTGCCCGCGCCGGCCGATGGCCTGGCTCAACTGGTCGTCCGGCACCACGACCTCGATTCGCCCCTCCTCCTCGTCGAGAACCACCTTGACGACCTCCGCCGGAGCGAGCGCATTGACGATGAAGGTGGCGGGGTCCTCCGACCAGGGGATGATGTCGATCTTCTCGCCATGCAGTTCGCTGACGACCGCCTGCACGCGGCTGCCGCGCATGCCGACGCAGGCGCCCACCGGGTCGATGCCGGGGTCGTTGGAGATGACCGCGATCTTCGCCCGGCTGCCCGGATCGCGCGCCACGGCGCGGATCTCGATGATGCCGTCATAGATCTCCGGCACTTCCTGGGCGAACAGCCGCACCAGAAATTCGTTTCGGGTGCGGGAGAGGAAAATCTGCGGGCCGCGCGTTTCCTCGCGCACATCCCAGATCAGCGCGCGCACGCGCTCGTTGCGGCGCGGATGCTCGCGCGGGATGATCTCGTCGCGGTGCAGCAGCGCCTCGGCCTGGCCGAGATCGACGATCACATGGCCGAACTCGTTGCGCTTCACCAGGCCGTTGATGATCTCGCCGACCCGCCCGATGAATTCCTGATACTGGCGCGCGCGCTCCGCCTCGCGAACCTTCTGCACGATCACCTGCTTGGCGGACTGCGCGGCGACGCGGCCGAAATCGATCGGCGGCAGGTCGTCGATCAGCATGTCGCCGACCCTGGCGGTCGCCCGGTAGCGCCGCGCGTCCTTCAGCGGCAGCTGCGCGAACTCGTCCTCGATCTCGGCGTCGTCCTCGACCACCTCCCGATAGCGGGCGAGGCGAATCTCGCCGGTCTTGCGGTCGATGGTGGCGCGTATGTCGTGCTCCAGGCCGTATTTGGACTTGCCGGCGCGCTGGATGGCCTGCTCCACCGCCACGATCACCTCGTCGCGGTCGATGCCTTTCTCGCGCGCGGCGTTGTCCGCGACCTGCAGCAGTTCGGGGCCGAGAATGTTCACCATGGCGCGTTCGCCTTCGCTTCTTCCGGGGCGCCCTCGGCCGACGCCGCCAGCAGCGCGTCGGTCATCAGCAGTTTCGCCGCCTTGACGGCGCCGATCGGCAAGGCGACCTCGCCCTCATGCGTTTGCAGCAGCACGGAAGCCCCCGCCAGGCCCGTGAGCAGGCCGCGGAAGCGGCGCTGGCCGTCGATGCCGTCCTCCAGCTCGATGCGCGCCTCGAAGCCCGCAAAGCGGTCGAAGTCGCCCGCGCGCGTCAGCGGCCGGTCGATGCCCGGCGAGCTGACCTCGAGCGAATAGGCCTGGGGAATCGGGTCCTCGATGTCGAGCAGCGCAGACAGGGTCCGGCTTACCTCCGCACAATGGTCCACGGTCATGTTCGCCCGGTCCCGGCGTTCGACCATGATCTGCAACACCGGCCCCGGCCTGCCGAAACGCACCCGCACGAGCTCGTAGCCCATGGCGTCGAGCGCCGGTTCGACATGCTCCGCAACGCGCCGCGTCGCGGCGGTATCGGCAATGGACAGGGCCGTCGGTCTTCTCCCACAGCAAAAAGGCGGAACGACGCCCGCCTCGCGGCTCGCCCCCGACGGGCCGCTCGCGCCCGCAACAGGCGAGCAGGCGCTATATACGCGCCCGCAGCCGGAATGGCAATGCGTTCCCGAGGGACGAAGCGACGATATGATGCGCGCCCCGATCCCGAGGACCCGCAACATGCCGGACACGACATCGCCGATCGAGGCGCAGGCGCATCTCCATCACCGGTATTTTCTCGGCCTGCAGCTGATGGTCGCCGTGGAGGAGGGGCGCGAGACGGTGGGGGAGTGGATGTTCCGCCTGTTCCGCCGGCAGCACCGGGACAAGTTCCTCTCCAGTTTCGAGAAGCTGGGTCTCGCCGGGCTGCCCCATGCGGTGGCCTGCGCGAAATATCACACGCTCTCCAACGGCGTCGGCGGCGTGCGCGTCGAATATATGGAGGAGTCGGACCGGAAGGCCTGGGTGCGCTTCCGCTATCCGAGATGGATGTATGACGGCCCGGCGATCTGCGGCATTCCGGTCGAGGCCAGTCGCGGCTTCCTGAAGGGCTGGTATGCGCAAAACGGCGTCTCGCTGCGAAATCCGCGTCTCGGCTTCGTCTGCGTGTCGGAAGATCTGACCGGAGAGTTCGGCCTTTGCGGCTATTTCCGGGAATACGATCGCGAGCTCGCCCCGGAGGAGCGCCTGCAATTCGCCAGGGACGAGAGGCCGCCGCCCTTCGATCCCGCCCGGCAGCCGAGCCCGCCGGAGGATCGGTGGAGCGCCGAGCGCCTCGCCAGGGCCGCCCGCAACTATGCGATGGAATATTGCCGCAACGGCGTCCGCGAGCTTGTCGGCGTCATCGGCCGGGAGCGCGCACTCGCGCTCGGCGCGCGCGCCGCCCGCCTCATCGGGCTGCAGCACTATCGGAGCATGGCCGACGCGCTCGGCTGCGAGGACGCGGGCGTGGCGGAGTCCGCGCGCTTCCTCGCGCTCGCCTTCCAGGGCATGGGCGACGAGGTGGAGGTCTCGACCGGCGGGCGCGCCGCGACGCTTCAGCAGCGGGGCCTGCGCATCGTCCGGGGCCTGGAGAGCGAGGACCGCGCCGACCTGCTGGCCTGCTGGATCGAGCTGTTTCGCGGCGCGGTGCACGCGCAGCGCGAGTTCCTGGAGGTCGATGTCGAGGACCGGGGCGAGGCTCTGGTCTGGACGATCTCGCCGCGCGAGCAAACGCAGGCAGGCTAATTCGCGCCCTCCCGGCAGACGAAACGCAGATAGGTCGAGCGGACGCCCCGGTCCCGCGCCTTGGCCTCATAGCGCGTCTCCGGCCAGTCGGGCGGGCGGCGGCGCCAGTCGTCGGCGGAGCGCGCGGTCCAGCAGAAGGCGGGGTGGGCCAGCAGGCGGACCAGCATCCACTCCAGATAGCCCTCATGGTCGGTCGCAAGGCGCAATTCCGCGCCGGGACGCATGGTTCGCGCCAAACGGTCCAGCACCGGGCGGTCCACGATGCGCCGGCGCCAGTGCCGGACCTTCGGCCAGGGGTCGGGAAACAGGACGAACACCCGCCCGAGCGCGCCGTCGGGCAGGCGGTCGAGCGCCTCGGTGGCGTCGCCGTCATGGATGCGGAGATTGCCGAGCCCGTCTTCCGCCGCGCGCGCCGCCAGGCTCGCGACGCCGGCGATATAGGGTTCCGCGCCGATGAAGCCGATCCGGGGATGGCGCCGGGCCTGCCAGGCGAGATGCTCGCCCGCGCCGAAGCCGATCTCCAGCCAGAGATCGTCGGGCTCGAAGCCGAACAGCGTCTCCGGCCGGATCGGCCCCTCGGGCAGCCGGAGCGCCGGCAGCACCGTCTCCAGCGCGCGGCGGCGTCCGGGATTGAGCGGGCGGCCCCGCTTGCGACCGCGAAACCGGTAGTCGTTCAAGTAAGCGCGGCCTGCAACGCCGCCACCAGGTCGGTGCGCTCCCAGGAGAATCCGCCATCGCCGTCCGGCGCGCGGCCGAAATGGCCGTAGGAACTCGTGCGCTTGTAGATCGGGCGGTTGAGGCCGAGATGCTGGCGGATGCCGCGCGGCGTGAGGTCGAACGCCTCGCGCACCGCCCGGGCCAGCCGCTCGTCGCCGGCCTGTCCGGTGCCGGCGGTGTTCACCAGCACCGAGAGCGGCTCGGCGATGCCGATGCCATAGGCCACCTGGACGACGCATTTCTCGGCCAGCCCGGCCGCCACGATGTTCTTGGCGACATAGCGCGCCGCATAGGCGGCGGAGCGATCCACCTTGCTCGGGTCCTTGCCGGAGAACGCGCCGCCGCCATGGGGCGCGGCCCCGCCATAGGTATCGACGATGATCTTGCGCCCGGTGAGGCCGGCGTCGCCATGCGGCCCGCCGATGACGAAGCGCCCGGTCGGGTTCACATGGAAGGCGTCTTCCGGGCACATCCAGCCCTCGGGCAGCACCTCCTCGACGAAGGGGCGCACGATGCGCTTCACCGCCGCCTGGTCCTTGTCGAAGCGCTCGTGATGCTGGGTCGAGACCACGACCGACGTCGCTCGCACCGGCCTGCCGTTCTCGTAGAGCAGCGTGACCTGGCTCTTGCTGTCGGGGCCGAGCGCGTCGCCCAGGTCGCCGCGATGGCGCGCCTCGGCAAGACGGCGCAGGATGCGGTGGCTGTACTGGATCGCGGCCGGCATCAGCTCGTCGGTCTCGCGGCAGGCGTAGCCGAACATCAGCCCCTGGTCGCCCGCGCCCTCGTCCTTGTTGGCGCCGGCGCTGGCCTCAGAGCCATCGACCCCCATGGCGATGTCGGTCGATTGATTGTGGACCACGCAGAGCACCGTGTTGTCGCGCCAGTGGAAGGTCGGCTGGTCGTAGCCGATCTCCCGCACGGTCTGGCGCGCGAGGTCGCTCATGCGCTCGCGGGTGATGCTTTCGGGCCCGCGCACCTCGCCGCCGATGACGACCAGATTGGTGGTGACCATGGTCTCGACGCCGCAGCGGTTCTGCTCCGGGTCGCCCTCGGCCATGAACGCATCCACGATCGCGTCCGAAATGCGGTCGCAGATCTTGTCGGGATGGCCTTCGGAGACCGATTCGCTGGTGAACTGATAATTGCCGTCGAGCACGGAACGAACGCTCCCCATCCTTCAACTGCGAAGCGGCCCGTCATGGGAGTGCGGGCCGACGGCCCCTTGTCGCAAGCCGGGCGCGGGGCGGTCAAGTGCGTTGGCGCGGCTCAGGGCCGCATGAGGAAGCGCGAGGGACTGGCTTGCGACGCAAGCCTCGGCTGGCTCCAGCCGATCCACTCGCACAGCATGGCGCGGGTCTCGCACGGGTCGATGAGCTCGTGCATGGAGAAGCTCTCCGCGCGCCGCGCCGGCGAAAGCGTCGCGGCCATGCGCGCCTCGATCTCGGCGCGCCTGGCTTCCGGGTCCTCGGCGGCGGCGATCTCGCGCCCGAAGGCGACGGCGACGCCGCCCTCCAGCGGCAGGGCGCCCATCTCCGCCGACGGCCAGCCGAGAATGTAGGCGCCGGGGCCGTAATGGGCCGCCGCCGCCACACCGTAAGACTTGCGCATCACCACCGACGCCCAGGGCGAGCGGCAGGTGGCGGCGGCCAGCACCGCCGCCGTGCCGGCCCGGATCGCGCCCTCCCGCTCGGCCCCGCTGCCGATCATGAAGCCCGGCTCGTCCACGAAGCTGACGATCGGCAGGTTGAAGGTCTCGCAGAACTCGATGAAGCGGCGCACCTTGCGCGCGCCGTCGGCCGTCATGGCCCCGGCGTGAAAGCGCGCATCGTTGGAGAACACGCCGACCGGCCAGCCGTCCAGGCGGGCGAGCATGGCGATCTGGCCGGGGCCGTAGCGGCGCGACATCTCGAACATCGAGCCCCGATCAACGATCATGGCGATCGCCCGGCGCATGTCGAAGAAGTGGCGCCGGTTCTCCGGCACGATGCTGCGCAGCGCCTCGTCGGCCCGGTCGGGCGGATCGCCGCTATCGACGCGCCCGGCGACCTCCCAGGCGTTCTGCGGCAGAAAAGAGAGAAAGCGCCGGATTTGCGCGAGCGCGTCCGGCTCGTCCTTCGCCACATTGTCGATGACGCCGCTGCGGGCATGAACCTCGGCCCCGCCCAGCTGCTCCTTGGTCAGGTCCTCGCCGAGGGCGCGCTTGACCACCGCCGGGCCGGCGATCAGCACCTGGGCGGTCTCCCGCGTCATCACGGCGAAATGCGCCGCCACCAGACGTGAGGCCGGCAGGCCGGCCACCGGGCCGAGCGCGGCGGTCGCCACCGGCACCGCGCCCATGGCCTCCGCCACCGAGGCGAAGCGGCGCGGCGCGTGCACCGGCTCGCCGACCGGCCCGCCGCCACCCGCGCCGGTGACGCTGCCGCCGCCGCCCTCATGCAGGCGGACCAGCGGCACGCGATATTGCAGGGCGAGGTCCTCGGCATAGACGCTCTTGCGCAGGCCGGCCGCGTTGGGCGAGCCGCCGCGCACGGTGAAATCCTCGCCGCCAACCGCCACCGGACGCCCGTCGATGCGGGCCATGCCGAGGATGAAATTGGCCGGGGTGAAGGCGGCGAGCTTGCCGTCCGGGCCGCGCTCCGCGCTTCCGGCCCCGCGCCCGTGCTCGCGGAAGCTGCCCTCATCGACGAGCGCCGCGATGCGCTCGCGGATCGTGAGCCGGCCCGCGCCGTGCTGGCGCGCCACGGCTTCCGCGCCGCCCTGCTCCAGCGCCGCGCGCCGCTTGGCGTGAATATCCTCTATCTGCCCGGACCAGGCCATCGATCGCTCCTCCCGCCTTCCGGCGCCCGTCAGCCGTCCCGCCGCAGCGCATCGTGCAGCATGGCGACGGCGCGTCGGACGGTCTCGCGGCGAATCTCCGCACGGTCCCCCGGCAGCAGCCAGCGCCGGGCGACCGCCGGCTCGCCGGAGCGCGCCACGGCGCACCAGACCGTGCCGACCGGCTTTTCCGCCGAGCCGCCGCCGGGGCCGGCCACGCCGGTCACCGCGACGGCGAGGCTGGCGTCGCCGCCGGAACGGGCGAGCGCGCCTGCGGCCATTTCCCGCGCCGTCTCGCCGCTGACCGCGCCGTGGGCGGCGAGCGTCGCGGCCTGCACGCCCAGCATCTCCTGCTTGGCCTCGTTGGAGTAGGTGACGAAGCCGCGCCCGAGCGCGTCCGACGATCCCGGAATCTCGGTCAGCAGTCCGGCGATCAGGCCGCCGGTGCAGGATTCCGCCGTCGCGATCCGCTGGCCCGCCTCGCGGCAGGCGTCCAGCAGCGCCGCCGCCTCCTGGAGCGCGTCATCCGAAAAGCACGCCATATCCCAGCCCCCAATCCGCCAGAGCGAGCAGCATGACAGCATAGGCCGCCGCCGCCAGATCGTCCGCCATGACGCCGACGCCGCCCGCCAGCCGGCGCTCCAGCCAGCGGATCGGCGGTGGCTTGGCGATGTCGAACAGCCGGAAGGCCGCGAAGCCCAGCAGCCAGGCGAGCGGCTCCGGCGGCAGGAAAGCCAGCACCAGCCACTGCGCCGCGATCTCGTCGATGACGACCTCGCCCGGATCGTGGCGCCCGGTCGCCTGCTGATAGCGCTCGGCCGCGCGGCAGCCCGCGAGCCAGACCGCCGCCGCCGCCAGCGCGAGCCCCCAGGGCCCGAAGGCCCAGACCAGCGCCGCGGCCGGCGCCAGCGCGGCCAGCGAGGCCCAGCTGCCGGGCGCGAGAGGCAGGCGGCCGAGGCCCAGCCCCGTAGCGAGCGCCAGCCAGAGCTTCACGGCAGGGCGACGGTGGCCGTCGCCTGGGCGGCGATGCCCTCGCCGCGCCCGGTGAAGCCGAGCCGCTCGGTGGTGGTGGCCTTGACCGAGACCCGCGCCGGGGCGATGGCGAGGATGGCGGCGAGCCGCGCGCGCATGGCGTCGCGATGCGGGCCGATGCGCGGCGCCTCGCAGATCAGCGTCACATCGCAATGCAGGATGCGCCCGCCCGCGGCCGCGATCCGCTCGCGCGCATCGGCCAGGAAGATTTCCGAAGCCGCGCCGCGCCATTCGGGGTCTCCGGGCGGGAAATGCTGGCCGATATCGCCGTCGGCCAGCGCGCCCAGCAGCGCGTCGGTGAGCGCGTGCATGCCCACATCCGCGTCGGAATGGCCGGCCAGCGCGCGGTCATGCTCGAGGCGCACGCCGCAAAGCGTCACCCCGTCGCCGGGCGTGAGCCGGTGGACGTCGAAGCCGTGGCCGGTGCGGATATCGCCCGCCCGCGCCGCGCGCCGCGCGTCTCCCGGCCGGGTGAGCTTCTCCAGGCGCGCATCGCCCTCGACGATGGCGACGGCGAGCCCGGCGGCCTCGGCGAGCGCGGTGTCGTCGGAGAAGGCGCCCGGCGGGGCTTGCCGGTGCGCCGCCAGCAGCGCGTCGAAGCGAAAGCCCTGCGGCGTCTGGACGCGCCAGAGGCCGTCGCGCGCGACCGTGCCGGTCGAGCGCCCGTCCCGGACCCGCTTCAGCGTATCGGCGACCGGCAGGCCGGGCGCGGCGCCGTCATGGCGCTCCAGCGCCGCCAGCACCCGCCGGACGACGTCCGCCGGCAGGTCGGGACGCGCCGCATCGTGGATCAGCACATGGCGGGGCGGATCGCCCGCCAGCGCCTCGAGGCCGTTGCGCACGCTCGCCTGCCGGTCCGCGCCGCCCGCGACCGGGGCCAGCAGGTCGAGGCCGGCCGTCGCGGCCTCGTAGCGCGCCCGGTCGTCCGGGTGAATGACGCAGAGCGCCGGCATGAAGGGCCGGAGCGCCATCGCCGCGCGCCCGAGCGCCGTCTCGCCGTCGAAGGCGAGATATTGCTTCGGCGCCGGCCCGCCGAAGCGCTCTCCGCGGCCGGCGGCGACGATCAGGGCGACGCAATGGCGCATGGGAGCCAAGCTTACTCCAGGAGCGCGAGAAAGGGGTAACGGACCGCTTGTCGCGCGCATTCTCTGACCATAAAATATGCATTCTCATGGAAGGCCAGAATCTGGGCATGTGCGCGATGACCACGCCGGCGGCGATCCTGTCGGCCCTGAATGCGGCGGTGCTGACCGTCGATCGCCAGGGGACCGTCACCTCCTTCAATCCGGCGGCCGAGAGCCTGTTGAATGTCGGCGCGACGCAGGCGCTCGGCAACGGCCTGGCCGGGCTCCTGTCGCCGGACCATCCGCTGCTCGGCATGATCGAGACGGTGCGCGAGCGCGCCGCGAGCCTGACCGAGTACGAGGTGTCGATCGAGACGCCGCGCGTGGCGCTGCCGGCGGCGATCGCCCAGCTCTCGCCGCTCGGAGACGCGGCCGGCAATGTCGCCGTGATGCTGGCGCCGGTGACGCTGGCGCGGGAGATCGACCGCCATCTCGCGCATCGCGGCGCCGCGCGGTCGATGGGCGGCATGGCGGCCGTGCTCGCCCATGAGATCAAGAACCCGCTGGCCGGCATTCGCGGCGCGGCCCAGCTCATCGAGGCCAATGTGGGCGAGAGCGACAGGGAGCTGACGGCGCTGATCCGCGACGAGGCCGACCGGGTGGCGGCGCTGGTGACCCGGATGGAGGCTTTCGCCGGCCCGGAGGGCCTGGAGCGCAAGCCGGTGAACATTCACGAGGTGCTGAATCGGGTCCGCAAGGTGGCGGAGGCGGGCTTCGCGGCCCGCCTGGCGATCCGCGAGCGCTACGACCCCTCGCTGCCGCCGGTGCCGGGAGACCATGACCGGCTGGTGCAGCTGTTCCTCAACCTGGTCCGCAACGCCGCCGACGCCTGTCCGGAAAGCGGCGGCGAGATCCGGTTGCAGACGGTGTTCCGCCATGGCGAACGGCTGGCCGTGGCCGGCAGCGGCGCGCGCGCGCCGTTGCCGCTCGAGGTCTCGGTGCAGGACAATGGCGCGGGCGTGCCGGAGGAGATGCAGCGCGCGCTCTTCGAGCCGTTCGTGACCGGCAGGCCGAACGGGCAGGGGCTGGGGCTGGCGCTGGTCGCCCGCATCGTCGATGAACATGGCGGCGCCATCGCCTTCGAGAGCGAGCCCGGACGCACGCTCTTCCGGGTGCTGCTGCCGATCGAAACCGGGGGGAGGCGGGCGCGATGACGGCCACCATACTCGTCGCCGACGACGACCGCGCGGTGCGCACCGTGCTGAGCCACGCGCTTGGGCGGACGGGCTATGAGGTCAAGGCGACCGGCAACGCCGCAACGCTCTGGCGCTGGGTCCAGGACGGGGAGGGCGACCTGGCGATCGTCGATGTGGTGATGCCGGACGAGAACGGCCTCGACCTGGTGCCGCGCATTCGCCGCCGCCGGCCGGAGCTGCGCGTCATCGTGATGAGCGCGCGCTCGACCCTGCTGACCGCCGTCCGGGCGGCGGAGCGCGGCGCATTCGAATATCTGCCCAAGCCCTTCGACATCGCGGAGTTGACCGGCATCGTCGAACGCGCGCTCAGCGCGCCGCGCGCCGCCGCCCGGCCCACCGACGAGGAGGAGGACGCCGAACGCCTGCCGCTGATCGGCCGCTCGCCGGCCATGCAGGAGATCTATCGCGCGGTCGCCCGCCTGGTCGGCATCGACCTGACGGTCACCATCACGGGCGAGTCCGGCACCGGCAAGGAGCTGATCGCGCGCGCCCTGCACGACTACGGTCGCCGGCGCAACGGCCCCTTCGTCGCCATCAACATGGCCGCCATCCCGAAGGATCTGATCGAGGCGGAGCTTTTCGGGCATGAGAAGGGCGCCTTCACCGGGGCGGCGCAGCGCGCGGCCGGGCGGTTCGAGCAGGCCGAGGGCGGCACGCTGTTTCTCGACGAGATCGGCGACATGCCGATGGAGGCGCAGACGCGCCTGTTGCGCGTGCTGCAGGACGGGGAGTTCACCCGCGTCGGCGGCCGGCGGCCGATTCGCGCCAATGTGCGCATCGTCGCCGCCACCCACCGCGACCTGCGCCTCGCCATCCGGCAGGGACTGTTCCGCGAGGACCTGTTCTACCGGCTGAATGTGGTGCCGCTGCGCGTGCCGCCGCTGCGCGAGCGCCGGGAGGACATCCCGGAACTGGTGGCCCATTTCCTCGCCGAGGCGGAGCGCGAGGGGCTGGGCGCCAGGTCGGTGGACAGCGCCGCGATGGGCCTGCTGCGCGCCCATTCCTGGCCCGGCAATGTGCGCGAGCTGGAGAACGTCATCCGGCGGATCGCGGCGCTCTATCCGCAGGACGTCGTCGGCCCGGAGATCGTCGAGGCGGAGCTTGCGGAACTGGCGGGCGCGCCGCCGGACGAGCCGCAGGCCGGGGCGGGGCAGGCCGAGTCGCTCGGTGAGGCGGTGGACCTGCATCTCCGGCGCTACTTTGCGCTCCATGGCGACGCGCTGCCGGAGGCCGGCCTCTATGAGCGCGTGCTCCACGAGGTCGAGAGGCCGCTCATCCAGCACGCGCTCACCGCCACCAACGGCAACCAGCTGCGCTGCGCGGAACTGCTCGGCCTCAACCGCAACACGCTGCGCAAGAAGATCCGCTATCTGGGCATTCCGGTCATGCGCGGGCTGCGCTGATGGCGGGCCGTCGCTGGATGTTGCCCGCGATGGGCCGGCGCGCGGCGCTCGCCTTCGCCGCGCTCGCCGTGCTGTCCGGCATGCTGACCTATCTGGTGATGACCGGCGCGGCGCCGCTCATCCCGGCGACCGCGCCGAACGTCATCGTCCTGCTGAGCGTCGATCTGGTCCTGCTGCTGCTGCTGGCGGTGGTGGTCGGGCAGCGCGTGCTGGCGCTCTGGATGCAGCGCCGCCGCCGGCGGATCGGCTCGCAGCTGCAGGCGCGGCTCACCGTGCTGTTCACCCTGGTGGCGCTGCTGCCGACGCTGATGGTGGCGCTGTTCACGGTGCTGTTCTTCCATTACGGCCTGCAAGGCTGGTTCAGCGAGCGGGTGCAGACCGCCGTCGATCAGTCTCTGGCGGTGGCGGAAGCCTATGTGCACGAGCATCAGCGCCTGCTCGTCTCCGACGCGCTCGCCATGGCGAGCGATCTGGGACGCGGCGGCGTGCTGCTGTTCGCCGACACGCAGGGCCTGCAGAACGTGCTGGAGGGCCATGCGCGGCTGCGCTCGCTCTCCGACGCTCAGGTCATGGAGGCCGATGGGCAGGTGCTGGCGCGCTCGATGCTCTCGCTCGGCGCCACCTTCTCGCCCGCGCCGGAATGGGCGCTGGACGCCGCCCGCAACGGCGAGGTCGCGGTGGTTTCGGACCCGCAAGGCGACCGCCTGGGCGCGCTGCTGCGGATCCCCGCGCTCGACGAGACCTTCCTCCATATCGGCCGGTTCGTCGATCCGGTGGTGGTCAACCAGTTGACCCGGGTGCGTTCGGCGGCGGACGAATACGCCAGTTTCGAGGGCCGGCGCAGCCATATCGAAGTCACCTTCGCGATGATGTTCGCGACCGTGGCGCTGCTGTTCCTGCTGGCCGCGATGTGGGTCGGCTTCAGCCTGGCGGCGCAGCTGGCCGAGCCGATCCGCCAGCTGATCTCCGCCGCCGACCGGGTGCGGGGCGGCGATCTGACCGCGCGCGTCGTGGTGGATCAGGACGAACATGACGAGCTGGGCGCGCTCGCGCAGGCGTTCAACCGCATGACCGGCCAGCTCTCCGAGCAGCGCGCCGAGCTGATCGGCGCCAATCTGGAGCTGGAAGACCGCCGCCGCTTTACCGAAACGGTGCTGGCCGGCGTGGCGGTGGGGGTGGTCGGCCTGGACGCCGGGCGCCGGCTGCACTTGCCGAACCGGGCGGCCTCGGACCTGCTGGGCCTCGATCTCGAAGCCCATACCGGCGAGCCGTTCGCGGCGCTGGTCCCGTCCTTCGCCCCGGGGCTGGAGGAAGCCGCCCGACGCCCGGAGCGCCCGGTCGAGATCGAGACCGCGCTCGAGAGCGAGGACGGCGCGCGCACCTTCCAGCTGCGCATCACCGCGCAGCTTTCCGATGCGGAGGTCGAGGGCTTCGTGCTGACCTTCGCCGACATCACCGAGTTGCGCGCGGCGGAGCGCCAGGCGGCCTGGTCCGATGTGGCGCGCCGGATCGCGCATGAGATCAAGAACCCGCTGACGCCCATCCGGCTCGCCGCCGAGCGCCTCGGGCGGCGCTACCGCAAACAGATCGTGGACGACCCCGACACCTTCACGCTCTGCATCGAGACCATCGTGCGCCAGGTGGAGGACCTGCGCCGGATGGTCAACGAGTTCTCCTCCTTCTCGCGCATGCCGGCCCCGGCGCCGGCGCGGGTCGATCTGGCGGAGGCGGTGCAGCGCGCCGTCTTCCTGCACGCCGAGGCCGCGCCCGGGTTGCGGCTGGAGACGCGCCTGCCGGACGGGCCGGTCTGGCATGTCTGCGATCCGCGCCAGATCGGGCAGGCGCTCACCAACCTGCTGCGCAACGCGCTGCAGGCGCTGGACGGCAAGGCCGGCCATGTGCTGGTGTCGCTGGCCGAGGACGAGGAGCGGATCGAGATCGCGGTGGAGGACGACGGACCCGGCTTCCCCAGGGAGCTGCGCGGGCAGCTGACCGAGCCCTATGTGACCACCAAGGGGCGGCGCGGGGCCGGCCTCGGCCTGGCGATCGTTCGCAAGATCGTTGAAGATCACGATGGCGCGTTATATTTGGAGGATGCCGCGAGGGGCGGCGCGCGCGCACGGATCGTCCTGCCCCGCGCCGAACATCCCGCAAGGCCGGCATAGGGCCGACAGTCATGGCGCATGACATTCTGATCGTCGATGACGAGGATGACGTCCGGCTGGCGATCGCCGGCGTGCTGGAGGACGAGGGCTATGAGGCGCGCGCGGCCGGCGACAGCGACGGCGCGCTCCGGGAGCTGCGCCGCCGCCAGCCGAGCGTGCTGCTGCTCGACGTCTGGCTGGAGGGCAGCCGCCTGGACGGCATGGAGTTGTTGCGCGAGGTGCGCGAGCGCCATGCCGACCTGCCGATCCTGATGATCAGCGGCCATGGCAATATCGAGACGGCCGTCGCCGCCATTCGCGACGGCGCCTACGATTTCGTCGAAAAGCCCTTCACGACCGACCGCCTGCTGGTCGCAGTCTCGCGCGCCGTGGAGGCGTCTCGACTCCGACGCGAGAACGCCGAACTCCGGCTGCGGGCCGGCGCGGATGGCGAACTGGTCGGCGACTCCGCCGAGATCGCGCAGACCCGCAGCCTGATCCAGCGCGTCGCGCCCACCGGCAGCCGCATCCTGATCCAGGGGCCTCCCGGAAGCGGCAAGGAGGTGGCGGCGCGCATGATCCACCGCTGCTCGCGCCGCGCCGACGGCCCGTTCGTGGTCGTCAATTGCGCCACCATGACGCCCGGCCGGCTGGAGGAGGAGCTGTTCGGCAGCGACGAGGGCGTCGGCAAGGTCGGCCTGCTTGAGCAGGCGCATGGCGGCACGCTGCTGCTCGACGAGGTGGCCGACATGCCGGCCGAGACCCAGGGCAAGGTGGTTCGCGTGCTCCAGGAGCAGACCTTCCTGCGCGTCGGCGGGTCGGGCAAGGTGAGCGTCGATGTGCGCGTCATCGCCACCTCGAACCGCGACCTCTCCCGGGAGGTCGCCGAGGGGCGCTTCCGGCAGGACCTGTTCTATCGCCTGAATGTGGTGCCGCTGGAGATCGCGCCGCTTCGGCGGCGCTGCGAGGACATCCCCGCCCTCGTGGACCACTTCATGCAGCTCTTTGCGCGGCAGAACGGCATGCGCGCCCCGGGCGTCGCGGAAGACGCCATGGCGGCCCTGCAGGCCTATCGCTGGCCCGGCAATGTGCGCGAGCTGCGCAATATCGTCGAGCGGCTGTCGATCCTGGCGCCCGGCGAGGGATGCCCGGTCCTGCGCATCGATGCGCTGCCGCCGGAAATTCGCGACGATGCGCCGGCCGTCTCGCAACTGGAGAAGGGGGACGCGATGATGGCCCTGCCGCTCCGCGAGGCGCGGGACATGTTCGAGCAGGAATATCTCGCCGCCCAGATGCGCCGCTTCGGCAACAATATCTCGCGCGCGGCGCGCTTCTCGGGCATGGACCGCTCGACCCTGCATCGCAAGCTCAAGGCCTCCGGCATTCCGCTCGCCGCAGAGCGGGACCGCCCGGCGTGAAGCGCCGCCCGTGCGCGTGATCATCTGCGGAGCCGGCCAGGTCGGGGCCAATATCGCCCGCTATCTGGCGGCCGAGCGCAACGACGTGACCGTGGTGGACCAGTCCATGGACCTGACGCGGCACCTGGCGGAGACGCTCGACATCCAGGCCGTCGCCGGCCACGCCTCCAGCCCCGACGTGCTCGCCCGCGCCGGAGCGGAAGACGCCGACCTGCTGATCGCCGTGACGCTGGTCGATGAAATCAACATGATCGCCTGCCAGGTGGCGCATTCGCTGTTCAACGTCCCGACCAAGATCGCGCGCATCCGCCGCCCGGCCTATCTCGACGGCCACTGGGCGGACCTGTTCGCCCGCGAGGGGATGCCGATCGACACCATCATCTCGCCCGAGCGCGAGGTGGCGCGGGCGATCGTGCGCCGCCTCTCGCAGCCGGGCGCGATCGAGATGCTGCCCTTCGCCGGCGGGCGCATCCGCCTGATCGGCGTGCGCCTGGAGGACGACTGCCCGATCGTCAACACGCCGCTGCGCCAGCTGACGGCGCTCTTTCCGGACCTGAACATCAATGTCGTCGGCATCGTGCGCGGCGAGCGCAAGTTCGTGCCGAGGGCCCGCGACCAGATGCTGGTCGGCGACGAGGTCTATTTCGTGGTGGACAGCGGGCATGTGGCCCGCGCCATGGCGGCCTTCGGCCATGAGGAGCAGGCGGCGCGACGCCTGGTCGTCATCGGCGGCGGCAATATCGGCGCGGGGCTCGCCAGCCTGATCGAGGCGGAACTGCCGCATGTGCGCCTCCGGCTGATCGAGCGCGACCGGGAGCGCGCGGCGGAACTGACCGACAGCTTGCGGCGCACCGTGGTGCTGAACGGCGACGCGCTCGATGAGGAGCTGCTGGAGGAAGTCAATTTCGACAATGCGGACGTGGCCATCGCGCTCACCGATGACGACGAGACCAATATCCTGGCCTCGCTGCTGGCCAAGCGGAATGGCTGCTCGCACACCATCGCACTCATCAACCGGTCGGCCTACGGGGCGCTGGTCAGCCCGCTCGACATCGACATCGTGGTCAATCCGCGCGCGATCACCGTCTCGCAGATCCTCCAGCATGTGCGCCGCGGCCGGGTGCTGTCGGCCTTCTCCATCGGCGACGATTTCGGCGAGGCGCTGGAGGTCGAGATTCTCGAAACCTCGGGCGTGACCGACAAGGACCTGCGGCTGCTCAAGCTGCCGTCCGGGTCTATCGTCGGCGCCATCACGCGAGGCGACGAGGTCATCATACCGCGCGGGCGCACCGTCATCCGCGCCGGCGACCGCGTGGTGCTGTTCGCCGCAGCGGACGCGCTGAAGCGCGTCGAGCAGATGTTCGCCGTGCGGCTGGAATTCTTCTGAGGGGAAAGGGACCGGAACATGGCCAGGATCGCCTATGTGAACGGGCGTTATGTGCCGCATGGCCAGGCGGCGGTGCATATCGAGGATCGCGGCTACCAGTTCGCCGATGGCGTCTATGAGGTGATCGCGGTGCGCGCCGGCCGGCTGGTGGATGCCGAACCCCATTTCGACCGCCTCGACCGCTCGCTCGGCGAGTTGCGCATCGAACCGCCGGCGGAGCGCGCCGCCCTCTATCACATCCTGCATGAGGTCAAGCGCCGCAACCGCATCCATGACGGGATCATCTATCTCCAGGCGACGCGCGGCGTGGCGCGCCGCGACCATCCCTTCCCGAGCGAGGCGGAAACCGCGCTCGTGATGACCGCAAGCCGCAAGGCCCCGCCCGACCCGGCGATCCTGGAAACGGGCGTGACGGCCGTCACCGTGCCGGACAATCGCTGGGCGCGCTGCGATATCAAGTCGGTGTCGCTGCTGCCCAACATCCTGGCCAAGCAGACCGCCCGCGAGGCCGGGGCCTATGAGGCGGTGTTCGTCGATGCCGAGGGCTTCGTCACCGAGGGCAGCTCCACCAATATGTGGATCGTGACCGCCGGCGGCGAACTGCTCACCCGCGAGCTCGATTCCGGCATTCTGGCCGGCGTCACGCGCGGCACGGTCGCGCGCCTCGCCGAGCGCCTCGGCCTCTCCTTCCAGGAACGCCGCTTCACGGTCGAGGAGGCGAGGCGCGCGCGCGAAGCCTTCGTCACCAGCGCGACCTCCTATGTCACCCCGGTGGTGCAGATCGACGATGCGGTGGTCGGCAACGGCAAGCCGGGTTCGACCGCGCACGCCCTGTTCGCCGCCTATGCGACCTACATGGAGCGGGGAGAAGAGGGCGCATGACGCGACCGGTCGTCCTGTTCGACTGGGACGGGACGCTTGTCGATAACTGGCCGGTCATCCACGAAGCCCTCGCCCTGACCCTGGAGGCGCACGGCCAGCCGGCCTGGACGTTCGCCGAGACCGTCCGGCGCCTGTCGGGCCCGTCCGGAGACCGGTTTCGGGAGCTGTTCGGCGCCGAGGCCGAAGCGGCGCGGCAGACCTTCCACGACGCCTTCGCCGCCCGCCACCTCGACGCTCTCACGCTGCTGCCCGGCGCGGAAGCCTGCCTCGACCGGCTGGAGGCGGCCGGCTTCCAGCCCGCGGTGGTCTCCAACAAGACGGGCGTCTTTCTGCGCCGCGAGGCGGCCCGGCTCGGCTGGACGGAGCGGTTTGCGGCGCTGGTCGGCGCGGGAGACGCGGCGCGCGACAAGCCGGACGCGGCGCCCGTCCGCCTCGCGCTCGCCGGCAGGGAGGGACGCTGGCTTGTCGGCGACACCGACACCGACATCCTGGCTGCGCGCCGGGCGGGCCTCCGGGTCGCCCTGGTGCCCTTTCCGGGCGGCGCGCGCCCCGGCCTGCGCCCCGATGCGCGCTGCGACAGTCTTGCAGCGGTGCCGGACCTTGTAACCTATTCCCACCGTCTCATTTACAAGTGACGATAGATACAGCCGCCGGCTCGAAGCGCGCGGCGCCACATTGCGAACGAGGACCGATGCTCATGTCGTCCGACCGGAAGACCAGAAACCTGCAGGACCTTTTCCTGAACCAGATCCGCAAGGCGAAGACGCCGGTCACGATCTTTCTCGTCAACGGCGTCAAGCTGCAGGGCGTGGTCGGCGCGTTCGACAATTTCTCGATCCTGCTGCGCCGCGACGGCCATTCGCAACTGATCTACAAGCATGCGGTGTCCACGGTGATGCCCTCCGGGCCGATACAACTGATGGAGCCGGAGGAAAGCCCGGCTTGACCGAGGCCGCGCTCGTCGTCCATCCGGTCCTCGACCGGGACGCGCTGCGCGCCCCGGAGGCGCGCATCGCCGAGGCGGTCCGCCTGGTGGAGTCGATCGGCGTTGCCGTCTGCGAGCGCCGCCTCGCGCCGCTCAACCGGCCCCGTCCCGCCACCCTGCTGGGCCAGGGCGCGATCTCGGAGATCGGCGAGGCGCTCGCCGAGACCGGGGCCGGCCTCGTGGTGGTCGATGGCGCGCTCACCCCGGTGCAGCAGCGCAATCTGGAGCGCGCCTGGGACGTCAAGGTCATCGACCGCACCGGCCTCATCCTGGAGATTTTTGGCGCGCGCGCCCGGACGCGGGAAGGCGTGTTGCAGGTCGATCTGGCGGCGCTCAGCTATCAGCGCACCCGCCTGGTGCGCTCCTGGACGCATCTGGAGCGCCAGCGCGGCGGCGCCGGCTTTCTGGGCGGTCCGGGCGAGGCCCAGATCGAGATCGACCGCCGGCTGATCGACGAGCGCATCCTGCGCTTGCGCCGCCAGCTGGAAGAGGTGCGCCGCACGCGGGCGATCCAGCGCCGGGCGCGCAAGCGGGTCCCGTTTCCGGTGGTGGCCCTGGTCGGCTACACCAACGCCGGCAAATCGACCCTGTTCAACCGCCTGACCGGCAGCGCCGTCGCCGCCCGCGACCGGCTGTTCGCGACGCTCGACCCCACCATGCGCCGGCTGGACCTGCCCTCGGGGCGCAGCATCGTGCTCTCGGACACGGTGGGCTTCATCTCCGAGTTGCCGACGCAGCTGGTGGCCGCCTTCCGCGCCACGCTGGAGGAGGTGCTGGAGGCGGACCTCATCCTTCATGTCCGCGACATCGCCGACGCCGACAGCGCCGCGCAGAAGCAGGATGTCGATGCGGTGCTGCGCGAGCTGAACGCCGCCGATGCGCCCCGGATCGAGGTGTGGAACAAGATCGACCTGCTCGAGAGCGCCCCTGTCGGGCCCGGCGTTCCGGTCTCCGCCGCGACCGGCGCGGGCCTGGAGGCGCTGCTGGAGGCGGTGGACGCGGCGCTGGCGCATTCGCGCGAGGTTTCCGATTTCGACCTCTCCGCCAGCGACGGGGCGGCGATCGCCTGGCTCTACCGCAATGGCGAGGTGCTGAAGCGCCAGGAGGACGAAGCGCGCGTCTCGCTGACCGTGGCGCTCGATCCCGCCGACCGGGCGCGCTTCCAGCGGCGCTTTCAGCCGGAGCGCAGCAGCCGCACGCCGGCGTCGCGCTCGAAGAGATAGAGCAAAGAGCGCAGCGCCGGGCCGCGCGGGCCGGTAAGGTCGGGGTCCCGGTTCACGATAAGCCGCGCCTCGTCGCGCGCCATGCGCAGCAGGTCGCTCTGGACGGCGAGGTCGGCGATGCGGAAGGTCGGCAGCCCGCTCTGCCGCGTGCCCAGCAACTCGCCGGCGCCGCGCAGGTCGAGATCGGCCTCGGCGATGCGGAAGCCGTCATCGCTCTCGCGGAGGAGGCGCAGGCGCTTCTCCGCCGAGGGCCCGAGCGCTTCTCCGTAGAGCAGCACGCAGGCGCCCGGCCGGTCGCCGCGCCCGACCCGGCCGCGCAGTTGGTGGAGCTGCGCCAGTCCGAAACGCTCCGCCTGCTCGATCACCATGATGTCCGCCGCCGGCACATCGACGCCGACCTCGATCACCGTCGTCGCCACCAGCAGCGCCGCGTCGCCTTCCGCGAAGCGCCGCATGGCGAGGTCCTTGCGGTCGGGCGCCATCCGCCCGTGCACCAGCGCCACCCGCTCGCCGAAGGCCTGTTGCAGGGCCGCAAAGCGCGCTTCGGCGGCGGCGGCGTCGGGATTGTCGCTCTCTTCCACCAGCGGGCAGACCCAGTAGGCGCGCCGCCCCTCGTCCAGCGCCGCGCCGATGCGCGCCACCACCCGGTCGATCTGCGCCATGCGGATAAGGCGCGTTTCCACCGGCTTGCGGCCGGGCGGCTTCTCGTCGAGCCGGGAGGCGTCGAGATCGCCATAGGCCGTCATCAGCAGCGTGCGCGGGATCGGGGTCGCCGTCATCACCAGGGTGTGCGCGTCCCGACCCTTGTCGGTGAAGGCGAGGCGCTGCTCGACCCCGAAGCGGTGCTGCTCGTCGATCACCGCCAGGCGAAGGTCGGCGAAGGCGACCGCCCCCTGGAACAGGGCATGCGTGCCGACGGCGACCGGGGCCAGGCCCGACTGCAATTCCGCAAGCACGCCCCGGCGCGCGCCGACGCGATCCCGCCCGGTCAGCGACACGACCCGCACGCCCGCCGGCGCGAGCAGCGCGGAGAGGGTTTCGAGATGCTGCTGGGCCAGAATTTCCGTCGGCGCCATGACCGCCGCCTGGCCGCCGGCGTCATGCGCGGCGGCGGCGGCGAGCGCGGCCAGAACCGTCTTGCCGCTGCCGACATCGCCCTGCAGCAGCCGCATCATGCGCTGCCCGGAGGCGAGATCGCCGCCGATGTCGGCCAGCACGCGCCGCTGCGCGCCGGTCAGCCGGAAGGGCAGGGCCGCCTCGACCGCCTGAAACGCCGGGCCGCCGAGCGCGATGCTGCGCGCCGTCGAGCGGCGCTGATGGTGGCGCACCAGCGCCATCGCCAGCTGGTTAGCCAGCAACTCGTCATAGGCCAGCCGGCGACGCGCGGCGTGGTCGGGCAGCACCGCTTCGGCGCTCTCGGGCCGGTGCGCCTGCAGCAGCGCCTCCCGCCAGGCGGGCCAGGCCTCGCGGGCGAGGATCGACGGCGTCTGCCATTCCGGCAGGTCGGGCGCCGTCTCCAGCGCGGCCGCGAGCGCCCGGCGATAGGTGCGGGCGTGCAGCCCCTGCGTGGAGGGATAGACCGGCTCCATCGCCTGCGCCGGGGTCCAGCGCTCGGGTCGCTCGATCACATCGGGATGCGCGATCTGGGGCTGGCCGCGATAGCGCTCCAGCAGCCCGCTGACCACGCGCTGCTCGCCCACGGGCAGCGCGGAGGCCAGATAGTCGGCCCGCGCGTTGAAGAACACGAGATCGAGCGCCGCGCCATCCTGCCGGCAGCGCACCCGGTAAGGCGCGCGGCGCCCCGGCGGCGGCGGCTGATGCGCCTCGACGCTGACGGTGAGTGTGGCGATTCGCCCGTCCGGCGCCTCCGCGAGCGAGGGCGTGAAGCGCCGATCGACCAGACCGGTCGGCAGCCTGAGGCAAAGATCGAGCTTGCGCGGCCCCGCCACCCTTGCGATCAACCCGGCCAGACGCGGGCCGACGCCCGCGATGGAGGAGACGGGCTGAAACAGGGGATAGAGGCTTTCGGGTCGCAATCGGCGCGCTCGACGGCTGACATTCCGGGATCGGCCTTCTATACCACCCCCGTCCGGCAAAGAGGGCAGGGGCGGTGACGGACAGGCTCCACTACAGGCGAAAACGGTTGCGCTTCCGGGCCTGGCATCGTGGCACGAAAGAAGCCGACCTCATTCTGGGGCCGTTCGCAGACCGGCATCTCGACGGCTTCGGCGAAGCCGACATCGAGGGCTTCGAGGCGCTGCTCGACCGTCCCGACCCGGAAATCATGGCTCTGGTCACCGGCGCGGCGGAGCCGCCGGCGGGCGACCCGATCGCCGCGCGCCTGGTGGAATCGATACGGTCCGGGAGATGACGCCCTCGCTGCGAACGGCCGGGCGGCACTGCTTCGGCGGCGCGCCGCCGGGTCACGACGCCCGCCTGCTCGCCCGTCTGGCGGGCGACGGGCCGTCGATCATCCATATCGCCCGCGACGATGCGCAGATGGCGCGCACGGCCGCGTGCCTCGCCTTCTTCGCCCCGACGCTTGCCGTGCTGCAGTTTCCGAGCTGGGACTGCCTGCCCTACGACCGCAGCTCGCCGCGCCCCGATATCGTCTCGGAGCGCCTCGCCACGCTGGCGGCGCTGGCCGACGGCGAGCGGCCCGACATCCTGCTGACCACGGCGAGCGCCTTTCTCCAGCGCCTCCCCGCGCGCGCGGAGCTTGCGGGCCTGCGCTTCTCCGCCGCCGTCGGCGGGCGCCTCGACCTCGACGCCCTGCTGGCGTTCCTGCAACGCCACGGCTATGCGCGCACCGAAACGGTGATGGAGGCGGGCGAATACGCCGTGCGCGGCGGCATCGTCGATCTGTTCCCGTCGGGCGAGGAGACGCCGCTGCGCATCGACCTTTTCGGCGACGAGGTGGAGAGGATCCGGCGTTTCGACCCCCTCGACCAGCTGAGCGGCGAGCGGCTCGAACGCTTCGATCTGGCCCCGGCCAGCGAGATCGCGCTGACCGAGGCGAGCATTGCGCGCTTCCGCGCGGGATATCGCGCGGCCTTCGGCGCGGTCACGACCGGCGATCCGCTCTATGAGGCCGTGTCGGCGGGTCGGCGGGCGCCGGGCGTCGAGCACTGGTTGCCGCTCTTCCACGACCGGCTGGAAACGCTGCCCGACTATCTGCCGAAAGCGGCGGTGGTGGAGGACGAGCAGGCGCGCGCAGCGCGCGATGTGCGCCTGGAGGCCATCGCCGACCATTACGCCGCCCGGCTCGCGCCCTCCATCGACGAGACGCCCTATCGGCCGCTGCCGCCCGACCGGCTCTATCTCGACCGCGAGGGCTGGGAGGCGCTGCTGCAGGATCGCGGCTCGGCATGGCTGCTGCCGGCCGCCGCCCCGGAGGGCATCGACGCCGGCGGCCGTCCGGCGGTCGATTTCTCCGAAGCGCGGGCGCGCCCGGACATCGACCTCTATGCGGCGGTCGCCGACCGGGTGGCCGCCCATGCGGCCGGGGGCCGCCGCGTGCTGCTCGCCGCCTACAGCGAGGGTTCGCGGGACCGGCTGGCGGGGCTTTTGCGCGAGCAGGGCGGCGGCGTCGAGACCGTCGAGACCGCCGCCGGGATGGAGGGCCTGGCTCCCGACCGGCTGGCGGCGACCGTGCTGCCGCTGGAAAGCGGCTTCGAGAGCGCCGATCTCGCGGTCGTCACCGAGCAGGACATCCTCGGCGAGCGCCTCTCCAGCCGGGCGCGCGGCAAGCGCCGGGCGCGCAACTTCCTGCAGGAGCTCTCCGAGATCGCCGAAGGCGACATCCTGGTGCATGTGGAGCATGGCGTCGGGCGCTATGAGGGGCTGGAGACGGTGACCGCCGCCGGCGCGCCGCATGACTGCCTGCGCATCCGCTACGCCGACGACGGGCGGCTGTTCGTCCCGGTCGAGAATATCGAGACGCTCTCGCGCTTCGGCGCCTCCGACAGCGCGGTCACGCTCGACCGGCTGGGCAGCGTCCAGTGGCAGGCGCGCAAGGCGCGCCTGAAGGAGCGCATTCGCGAACTGGCGGGCGAGCTCATTCGCGTGGCGGCCGAGCGCACGCTTCGCCCCGGCGAAACCCTGCTGCCGCCGACCGGCCTCTATGACGAGTTCGCCGCGCGCTTCCCCTTTCCGGAGACCGACGACCAGCTGGGCGCGATCGGGGATGTGCTGGACGACATGGCCGCCGGGCGTCCGATGGATCGCCTCATCTGCGGCGATGTCGGCTTCGGCAAGACCGAGGTGGCGCTGCGGGCGGCCTTCATCGCAGCGATGAGCGGCTTTCAGGTCGCGGTCGTCACGCCCACGACGCTGCTGGCGCGCCAGCATTTCCGCACCTTCAGCGACCGCTTCCAGGGCCTGCCGGTCGAGCTCGGCCAGCTTTCCCGCCTGGTCTCCGGTAAGGAGGCGCGGGAGGTGAAGGCCCGGCTCGCCGACGGCCGGCTCGATATCGTCATCGGCACCCATGCGCTCCTGGCGAAGTCGATCCGCATGAAGCGCCTCGGCCTGCTGATCGTCGATGAGGAGCAGCATTTCGGCGTCGCCCACAAGGAGCGCCTGAAGCAATATCGCTCCAATGTGCATGTGCTGACGCTGACCGCCACCCCGATCCCGCGCACCTTGCAACTGGCGCTTACGGGCGTGCGCGACATGAGCCTGATCGCGACGCCGCCCATCGACCGCCTGGCGGTGCGCACCTTCGTCGGGCCGTTCGACGCGCTCACGGTGCGCGAGGCGATCCGGCGCGAACTGCTGCGCGGCGGGCGCTGCTTCTATGTCTGCCCGCGCGTGCGCGACCTGCCGGAACTCGCCGAGCGCGTGCGGGCGATGGTCCCGGAGGCGCGTCTCGGCGTGGCGCACGGCCGCATGGCGGCGGCGGAGCTGGAAGAGGCGGTCGGCGCGTTCTACGAGGGCCGGATCGATATCCTGATCTCGACCAACATCATCGAGTCGGGCCTCGACATTCCGGAAGCCAACACGCTGATCGTCCATCGCGCGGACATGTTCGGCCTGGCGCAGCTCTACCAGCTGCGCGGGCGTATCGGCCGCTCCAAGCTGCGCGGCTACGCCTATCTGACCCTGCCGGAGCGGCGCAAGCTGACCGGGGCGGCGGAGAAGCGCCTCGCCGTGATGCAGACCCTGGACACGCTCGGCGCCGGCTTCCAGCTCGCGAGCTACGATCTCGACATTCGCGGCGCCGGCAATCTGCTCGGCGACGAGCAGTCGGGCCATATCCGCGAGGTCGGTATCGAGCTTTATCAGCAGATGCTGGAGGAGGCCGTGGCCGCTAACCGGGCGGGGGCGGAGGAAGCGCAGTCCGGCTGGACGCCGCAGATCGCTCTCGGCGCGCCGGTGCTGATCCCGGAGAGCTATGTGCCGGACCTGAACCTCCGCCTCTCGCTCTACCGGCGCATTTCCGCGCTGGAGGATCGCGAGCAGTCCGAGGCCTTCGCCGCCGAACTGATCGACCGCTTCGGCCCGGTTCCGGAAGAGCTGGAGAACCTGCTGCGCATCGTGGCGATCAAGCGCCTCTGCCGGGAAGCCGGGGTGGAAAAGCTCGACGCGGGGCCGAAGGGCGCGGTGGTGGCCTTCCGCGAGGCGCGGGTCGCCGATCCCGCCGGCCTGGTCGGCTATATCCAGGCCCAGGCCGGCACGGCCAGGTTACGCCCGGACCACCGGCTGGTGCTGTCGCGAAACTGGGACACCGACCGGGCGCGGATTGCCGGCGCGGAGCGGCTGGTCCGCGATCTGGCGTCGATCGCCGCCGGCGCTGCTACTCCGCCGCCGCCCCGTTCCCGTTGCGCACCAGGTCGAACAGGGGCGTGAAATATTCCGGCTCCTGGGCGCCCGAAATCGCATAGCGGCGGTCGATGATGAAACAGGGCACGCCCTGGATGCCCATGGCGCGCGCGCGGGCGTCCTCCAGCCGCACATCCCGTTCCGCCTCGTCCGAGTGGAGAAAGCGGCGCACGGCTTCCGCGTCCCGGCCGACGCGGGCGGCGATTTCCGCCAGACGGTCGATGTCGCCCACATCCTCGCCGCGCAGGAAATAAGCGTCGAAGAGCGCATCGACCAACGCCGTCTGGTCCTCGCCGGCATGGCGGATCAGGCGGTGCGCGGCCAGCGTGTTGGGCGTGCGCGCAATGTCGTCGAAGCGGAAGGCGATGCCTTCCTTCGCCCCGATTTCGCGGAGATGCTCATAGGCCCTGCCGCCGCCCGAAGCGCCGAACTTCAGCGCGAGATAGGCCCGGCGCTCCATGCCTTCGGGCGGCATCGCCGGGTTCAGCTGGAAGGCGCGCCAGCGCAGTTTCGGTTCGGGATGTCCGCTGTCCGCGAGCGCGCGCGCAATGCGCTTGCGCCCGATGAAACACCAGGGACAGATCACGTCCGAGAAAATTTCGATCTCCATCGACATGGACTATAGAGGCGGCTCACCGGGGAGGTAAAGGCGCTTGATCGACGCCCGTTTGCGACTGGACGAGAAGACCGTGCTGGTCACGGGCGCCTCGCGCGGCCTCGGCCGGAGCTTTGCAGAGGTGCTGGCGGCGGCGGGGGCGCGCGTGGCGCTGGCGGCCCGCGACGAGGCCGCGCTCGCCCGCGCCGCCGGGGAAATCGGGTCCGCCGCGACGACGGTCGTCATGGATGTGACCGACCGCGCCGAGGTCGAGGCCGGCTTCGACGCCGCCGAGGCCGCGCTCGGGCCGGTGCAGGTCGTCATCAACAATTCCGGCATGGCGGTCACCCGCCGGCTGCTGGAGACCTCGGAGGAGGACTGGCGGCGCGTGATCGACACGAACCTGACCGGCGCCTGGTTCGTGGCCCAGGAGGCCGCCAGGCGGATGGTCGCGCGCGGCGAGGGCGGCGCGATCGTCAATATCGGCTCCCTGCTCGGCAGCCGGACGGGGCGGGGCGCGGTCGGCTATGGCGCGTCCAAGGCGGGGTTGCACCACCTCACGCGGGTGATGGCGATGGAGCTGGCGCGCGAGGGCGTGCGGGTCAATACGCTCGCGCCCGGCTATGTGCTGACCGACCTGAACGAGGCGTTCTTCGCCTCGCCGCCGGGCCAGGCGCTGATGCGCCGCGTGCCGCTCGGGCGGCTCGGCCGGGTGGAGGACCTGGCGGCCCCGCTGCTCTTTCTGGCGTCGGACGCCTCCGCCTACATGACCGGCCAGACGCTGGCCGTCGATGGCGGGCATTCGGTCTCCAACATCTGATCCGGCGGGCCGGCGGAGCCTGCCGATTGGCGGATGGGGTGGGATTCGAACCCACGGTGGACTTGCGCCCACGCCGGTTTTCAAGACCGGTGCATTCGACCGCTCTGCCACCCATCCCGCCGGCGGCGAGGCGGTATAGCATTTCCGTCGGCTTCGGAAACGGGTTAGGCTTGCTCCCCGAAGCATAGAACGGACCGTGAAAGGCGCCCCGCCCATGGAAGTCGGCATTCTGTTCACCTCGCACCCGGACCCGGATTCGGAGCCTTATCCCCACCGGGCCATTCACGAGCGCACCACGCGCGAAATCCTGGAAGCCGAGGCGCTCGGCTTCGACAGCGTGTGGATCGCCGAGCACCACTTCTCCAACAAATACGGCATCCTGCCGGACCCGTTCAGCTATCTCTCCTATCTGGCCGCCAGGACGACGCGAATCCAGCTGGGCGCGGCGGTCATGGTGGTGCCGCTGCACCATCCGATGCGGATCGTCGAGAACGCCGCCTTCGTCGATATTCTGAGCCAGGGCCGCTTCCGGCTCGGTCTCGGCTCGGGCTATCGGCCCTATGAGTTCGCGGGGCTCGGCATCGATTACGAGGAGCGCCGCGACATCCAGGCCGAGGCCATCCCGCTCATCCTGGACGGCTTCCACAAGAAGCGCGTCAACGCCGACGGCAAATATTTCCGCATCGCCATGGACGAGGAGCACGAGATCTTCCCGCAGCCCGTCCAGCAGCCGCATCCGCCCTTCTATATGGGCGCCGGGACGCCCGGATCGATCCGCATGGCGGCGCGGAACGGCTTCGGCCTGATGCAGTCCTCGCTGCCCTCGGCCGCCACCATCGGCGAGCATGTGGCGCTCTATCGCGAGCATATGGCCGAAGCGCCGGCCCCGCTCAACGCCAATCCCGCCTTCGGCCAGGTGGATGTGGTGCGCATGACCTATGTCGCGCCGACCGACGCCCGGGCGCGCGAGGAGAGCGAAGCCGGCGTCACCCGCCACATGAAGACCTTTCTGAGCGGGGCCGTCGGGCGCTATCTCGGAGACGTGACCGAGAAGGCGGACGAGAGCCAGTTCGCCTACGACCATCTGGTCAAGGACACCATCCTGCACGGTTCGCCCGATACGGTGCTGCGCAAGATCGAGGCTTTCCGGGATGCGGGCGCGACCTCGCTGATGGTCCACTACCCGCCCTATTACGGCGTGGAGCGGACGCTCGACATGCTGCGCCTGTTCGCCGCCGAACTGCTGCCCGAACTGCACCGCATGAAGACGGCGCGCCCGGCCCTGCAGGCGGCCGAGTGACCGGCCCCTCCCGGTGTCCTGGGGAGAGATCACCGAGGAGCGGCTGGCGGAGGCGGCGGCGCTGATCGGCAAGCCGCTGCGCCGCTCGCGCCTGCAATGGATCGAGACCGCAACCCGCGACGCCATTCGCCATTTCGCCTGGGGCGTCGGCGACGACAATCCGCTCTGGCTCGACGCCGACCATGCCGCGCGCTCGCCGGCCGGCGGCATCGTGGCGCCGCCCTGCATCCTCTACGCCGTCGATATGACCATCGTCGCGCCGAAACTCTCCGGCGTGCAATGGATTTATGCCGGCACGGAGTTCACCTGGTTCGACCGCATCCGCCTCGACACCCGCTTCGAGGTCGAGGCCCGGCTGGTGCGCCAGGAGGTCAAGTCGGGGCGCCGTTTCCCGCGCTGGGTGTTGCAGACCGGGGAGATCGACTATCGGGACGGCGCCGGCAGGTCCATCGCCCGCGCGGTCGGGCAGGTGGCCCGCACGCCGCGCGGCGTGCGGCTGGAAAAGGCGGGCGAGGCCGCTCCCGCATACCGCTATGGCCGCGAGGAGCTGGCGGAGATCGAACGCCAGGTGCTGGCCGAGCGCCGGCGGGGCGCGACGCCGCTCTACTGGGAGGATGTCGCGGTCGGCGACAGCGCGCCGCCGGTGGTGAAGGGGCCGCTGACGATCACCGACATCGTAGCCTGGTATGCCGCCACCCAGGGGGCCATGCCCTATGGCGGCGCCCATGGCGACGCGCTGCGCTACCGGCAGCGGCATGACGACTGGCACCTCAACCCCGAAACCGGCGCCAGGGACGCCGCCGGCCGGGGCCATCTGGAGGCCGCCACCGGCCGCGATGTCGGCATGGGCGGGGCCTATGACGTGGGGCCGCAGCGGATCGCCTGGGCGCAGCACATGCTGACCGACTGGATCGGCGATCACGGCTTCCTGCACCGCCTGAATGTCTCCGTGCGCCGGCCGAACCTCGTCGGCGACACAATTTGGTGGCGCGGCCGGGTCACCGGCAAGCGCGCCGAAGGCGACGCCATGCTGGTCGATCTCGACCTCGAGGCGCGCAACCAGTCGGACATGCTCTCCGCCTTCGGGACGGCGACGGTGGCGCTGCCGTCGCGGGAGAGGGGGCCCGTGCCCTTGCCGCTCGGATGACGGCGGCGGCGCGCCGGCTGCCGGTCGGTCCGGTCGCGGCCAGCCTGGAGGGCGAGGGACGCGCCCGCGCCTATGCCGAGATGTGGCTGGCCATGGCCGGAGCCGGGCCGGCGACGGGCGGCGCGCGCATCCGCCTCTGGGACTTCCAGGTCGGCATGGCGGGCAGCGGCGCGGACGCCTCGGCCGCGGCGGGGCCGGCCGCCGCGATCGGCCATGCCGCCGGCCCGCCCATGCCTCTGCCGCGCGACATGCCGGAGAAATGGTGCGGCCTGCTGGGCGCCGTGCTGGCGCTCGCCGAGACCTGGCGCGGCGCCGGCGCGAGCGCGCCTCGCTACGATGTTTCGAGCGCCGACATCATGCGCGCCTTCGCGCTGCAGAATTCGGGTACGCCGGAGGAGCGCCGCCGGCTCTGGAAGCGCAACGGACGGGTCTGCGTCGAGCATGGCGGCATCTTTCCGATGGGCTTCTTCGCCTGCCGGGACGGCCATGTGGCGCTGCTCGGCCGCTCCCGGCGGGACTGGCGGCGGATCGCGCGCGCGCTCGGCGACCCGGAATGGACCGCACGCCCCGGTTTCGACGACCCCTTCGCGCTCGCCAGGGACAGCGCGGCTGCGGACCGGCTGCTGGAAGAGACGCTCTCCGGCTGGGCGCGGGACGATCTTCTGGCGCGCGGGCTTGCCGAGGGCGCGGTGATCGCGCCGGTCTATAGCTACGCGGAAGCGCAGCGGCGCGGCGTCTTCCGGGCCGGGTTCGAGACGCCGGCGATGCCGTTCCTCGCCGAGATCGCGGGGGAGGGGCGAGCGGCGCAATCCAGGCCCAGGGGAGGGCCGAACGGGCCGCTGGAAGGCCTGCTCTGCGTCGAGCTCTGCTGGGTCTGGTCGGGACCGATGGTCGGGCAGATTCTGGCGGACCTCGGGGCGGAGGTCGTCAAGGTCGAGTCGCCGGAGCGTTTCGACCTCTATCGCACGCGCGGGCTGGAGCACCGCCGGGGGAAGATGGACGAGCATGTCCGGCTCGAAAGCTCGCTCTATTTCCACAGCCTGAACCGCAACAAGTCGGGCCTCTCGCTCGACCTGAAATCCCCCGCCGGCCGGGAGCGGTTTCTGGAGCTGGTCGGCCGGGCCGACCTGCTGATCGAGAATTTCACCGTGGGCGCGATGGACCGCATGGGCCTCGGCCGGGAAGTGCTGGCCGGGGCCAATCCCGGACTGGTCGCGCTCTCGATGAGCGGGCCGGGGCGGGGATCGTCGGTGGAGCGGCTGCGCTCCTACGGGCTGGTGCTGAGCGCGCTCGGCGGCGCCGAACTGCCGATCCGCGACGAGAAGGGCGCCTTTCTGGGCTCGCCCACCTTCTCGATCAGCGATCCGAACGCCGCCTGCTTCGGCGCGCTGGCGGCGCTGGCCGCGCTCAACGCCCGCGACCGGGACGGGCGGGGGCGGGCGCTCGATCTCTCGCAGATCGAGGCCGCCGCCGCGCTCGCCGAGACGCCCGTGACCGGCCTGCCGCAACCGATGACCGCCCCGGTGATGGAGCTCGCGGCGAGCGACGCCTCGCCGGTCTTCGCCGGCCCTTCCGGCTGGATCGAGGCGCATCATCCCGTGACCGGGGCCGAACGCCTGGTCGCCGCCCCCTGGCGGGCGGACGGCCGGCGCCCCGCCTTTCGCAAGCCCGCGCCGATGCTCGAACGAGGAGCCGAGCGATGACCCCCATCCTGGGCCGAACGCCCCACGCCGCCACGCTGCGCGATCTGCTGACGCTCCGCGCCGAACTCGGCGACAAGCCCCTGCTGATCTGCCGGGAGGAAACGCTCGGCTATGGCGACGCCGACCGGCTGTCCAACCGCGTCGCCAACCGCCTGGCCGAGCGCGGCGTCGGCAAGGGCGATGTCGTCGCCACCTTCATGTACAACTCCGTCATGCAGGCGCTCATCTGGTTCGGCTGCGCCAAGATCGGCGCCGTCTATGCGGCGCTCAACGTCTCGCTCGCCCGTGACGATCTCGCATACAGCCTGAACGACACCGGCGCGAAGCTGCTGGTGGTCGATGACGAGCTGATGGAGGTGTGCGAAGCGGCCATGGGCGCCTTTGCGACGCCGCCCGAAATCCTGACGCATGGCGCGCCGCGGGCCGGCTACGGCGTATCGGACGACCTGCTGACCGGCTCGGAACGCCTGCCGGAAGCGGATGTCGGACCGGCCGACGCGGCCGCGATCGTCTATACCGGCGGCAGCACCTCCATGCCGAAAGGCGTGCTGGCGCCGCATCTCTACTATATCGCCGCAGCGATGCGCTATGCGGAGATCGCCGAAGCGGGGCCGGACGACGTCCACTTCGCCAACTCGCACTTCTTTCACATCGGCGGCCAGCAGTTCGGCGTCACCGGGCCGCTCTATTGCGGCATGACCGGCGTGATGCACAAATGGTTCAGCGCGTCGCGCTACTGGGAGACCGTGCACCGTCATGGCGCGACGATCATCGACCCGCTGGGCACCATGATGTCGGTGCTGCTGCGCCGGCCGGAAAGCCCGCTGGACCGCTCGCACCGGGTCAAGGTCGGCGTCGGCATCGCATCCGGCCAGGTGCGCCGCGCGCTTCGCGACGAGTTCGAGGCGCGCTTCGCCATCCCGATGCTCGAAGTCTACGCCATGACCGAGATGGGCGTGCTGCTCTGTTCGGAGCGCCTGCGCGACCGCCGGGCCGGCAGTTGCGGGCGGCCGCACGGCTGGGCCGAGATCACGGTCGCGGACGATGACGACAATCCGCTGCCGGCGGGCGAGACCGGGCAATTGCTGCTGCGTCCCAGCGCGCCGAACAGCTGCATGATCGAATATATTAACAAACCGGAGGCGACCGTCCGCGCCTGGCGCAATCTCTGGTACCACTCCGGCGACCTCGGCTATCTCGACGAGGACGGCTATGTGCATTTCGTCGGCCGCGAGGCGCACTGGATCCGCCGGCGGGGCGAGAATGTCTCCGCGTTCGAGGTCGAGAAGGCGATCTCCGCCCATGAGGCGGTGGTGGATTGCGCCTGCGTGGGCGTCCCGTCGGAACTGGGCGAGGAGGACATCAAGGCCTGGGTGCAGGTCTCCGCGCCCGTCGAACCGGGCGCTCTGGTCGCCTGGTGCCGGGAGCGCATCGCCTACTTCAAGGCCCCGCGCTATATCGAGTTCGTGGAGGAGTTTCCGCGCACCATGACCAAGAACGAGATCGCCCGCCACGAGCTGCGCGAGCGGGGCGTCGGCGTCTGCTGGGACGCCGAAGCCGACCCCGGACGGTAGGCAGCCGGGGCGGGGGACCCTATGATGGCCGCGAGGGGCTGATCGGGGACGCCGGACGGCATGAGACTGCGGATGAAGCTCGGACTGGCGGTGGTGTCGGGCGCGTTGCTGTCCACCGCGGTCAGCGCCTATGCGACCTTGACGGCGTTCGAGCGCGAGCTCCGCGCGATCAAGGCCTCGCATTACGGTTTCGCCGTGGACGAGATCGCGCAGGCGATCACGGCGCGCACCGATCTCGGGCTCAGGCTCGAAACCATTTCCGAAATCCCGCAACTGTTCGGCCGCATCCAGGCCGCCGAACCCGATATCGACCGCCTGCTGGTGTTCGACGAGGACGGCCGGGTGCTGTTCTCCACCGACCAGACCGACCTCGGCGCAGAGGTCGCCCGGCGCCATCTCGGGGGCCGGCGAGTCGAGGCCGACGAGCGCGCGCTCACCGTCAGCAGTCCGCTCATCAACAATTTCGGCAAGGCCGTCGGCGGCGTGCTGCTGGAAAGCGGGGCGCGCCACCGGGAGCCCTTGCTGGAGCGCGCGCGAATCACCGGCTTCGGCCTGGCGGCGGCGGTGGTGGCCATCTCCCTGCTGCTCGCCTTCCTGCTGTCCGGCTGGGCGCTGCGCCCGACCCTGCACATGCTGGGCCGGTTCGCCTCCTCCCTGATGACGCTGGCCGAAGGCAAGCGCGCGGAGCCGGACGAGGAGTCGGCGTCGCTCGCCGCATTGAACGACACGGCGGGCGACATGCTGGACCGTCTCGACGCCGAGGCGCGCAAGATCGACCGGCTCGACCGGATCGGATGACGCCATGCAGGGCCTGTTCCGCTCATTGCTGGTGAAGGCCGGCCTCGCCGGCGTCGTTGCGGCGGTCGCGCCGATCGGCCTGATGGCGATCGCGTTCCACTACTGGGCGGAGGGGCCGCTGACGGGCGAGCAGGACCGCAAGGCCACCGCCATCGGCCAGGCGGTCAAACGGCAGCTGGAGCGCGCCAGCGATGTCGGCATTCCGCTGGCCGACATTCGGGGCGTTGCGGACTTCTTCCAGCACTTTCTCGACGACAATCCCGAGATTCGCTTCATGGCGGTCACGGCGCCCGACGGACGGCCGCTGCACTATCGCGGCATCGACGGCGCCGGGCTGCGACAGCTGCTGGAGCCGGTGGACGCCAGCTTCGAAACCCGCCGCCGGGTCGGCGGGGCGATGGAGGCCTATCGGCGCTACACCCTGGGCGACATCACGCTGGATGTGCGCCCGATCGGCCCCGCCGGGCAGCCTCTGGCGCTGCTGCATGTGGCCACCGGGCGCGGCTTCCTCGCGGAGGCGTTTCACCGCAACTGGCGGGAATTCGCGCTCGCCGCCGCTCTCGGCGCGGCCGTCGGCCTGGCGCTCACGCTGCTGCTGGTGGCGATGCCGACCGTCCGCCGGCTGCGGCGGTTCGATCGCGGGGTGGCGGAGGCGGGCGCGGGCCGCCCGGCGGCGTTCGACGACCGGAGCGGCGACGAGATCGGCTTCGCGGCCCGCGCCTTCGACGCCGTGCTGCACCATCTGCGCGGGCGCTACGACGCGGTGCTCTACCAGGCCGAGGCGGCGCGCGACGGGGCCGTCGGGCGCGCGGTGCGCGACTCGCTGGAGAGCATCCGCGAGCAGCTGCGCCGGGAGCTGGAGCCGGCGCTCGGGGACATAGCCGCCGCTCCGCCGACCGAAATTGGGCGTTCGGGCGGCAATGTGTCGTTGCGCGCGCGCGTGACCCTGATCGCCAGCATCGGCGCTCTCCTGCTGGCCGTCGGTCTCGGCTATGGCGGCATCCTGCGCGAGAAGCTGCTGGTGGAGAGCTATGAGGAGGACCGCCAGACCGCGCTGAAAAACGCCTGGAAGACCCTGTCGCAGCGGGAAACCTACGCCATCGCCAGACTGCTGGCGCCGCTCAGGGAAAGCCCGGACATCCGCCAGGCGCTGCTGGCGGGCGACAGCCTCGCAGCGGCGCGAATCATCGACACCATCGCCGCGCGCGCCGGCCTCCACGATCTGGCGATCGTCGATCCCTCCGAAGACGCGAACCGCCTGTTCGTCGAGCACAATCCCGTCTCGCCGAACCTCGCGAACCGGCTGGCCGAGATCGGCGGCAGCGCCAGCGGCGCCGATCTGGACGCCGAGCGGAAGGCATACTGGACGGTGGCGGAACGACTCGGCGACCCCGAACATGGCGCGGTGCTGATCGTGGCGGCCAGCGCGGCGCTCGACCCGGTGGTGCTGGAGACCGGCACCATCCTGGGCGGCGAGGCCTTTCTGACGGGCGGCGAGGGGCGGCTCATCCTGGGAACCGACCCCACGCTCTGGGAGCTGCTGCGCGGCGGCGGCGCTCCGGGCGACTACGCCTCGGCGACGGTCAACGTGCCGGCGCTGGATGGCGGACGTCTGGCGTCGCTGCAGGTCGTCACCGACATTTCCGAACTGACCGCGCGCCAGCACGCGATGCGTATCGCCTTCTTCGGCGCGGCGGCGATCTTCGCCAGCCTCGCGCTCTGCGGCCTCTATCTCTATCTGCGCGGCTCCTTCCGGCCGCTCGACCGGGTGATCGGCGTGCTGGAGGCGCTGTCCGAGGGCCGGCGCGGCGTGTGGATCGACCAGACCTCGGGCGCCGACGAGATTTCGCGCATCGCCAGGGCCGTCCACGCCTATCGCAACTCTCTGGATGAAGTGGCGCGGCTCTCCGACGAACGCCAGCGCGCGCAGCGCCGCCGCGAGCGCTTCCTGCGCCGGCAGATGGCGGGGCTGACCTCGACCGTCGGCGAGGAGGCGCGCCAGGCGGTCACCGACCAGCTTTCGGCGCTCGAACAGGAGGGCGCGGGCGACGAGTTCGAGGCGCTCACCCTGGTCTTCGAACAGATGGCGGGGCGCATCCGCGAGCAGCACGGCCGGTTGACCGAACTGATCGAGGAACTCCGCGAAGCGCTGCTGCACAAGGAGCGCCTGGCGCAGATCGAGAGCGAACTGTCGATCGCGCATGACATGCAGATCTCCGTGCTGCCGCGCGAAACCCCGCCGCAGCGCACGGTCGAGATCGCCGCCCAGATGACGCCGGCCAAGGAAGTCGGCGGCGATTTCTACGACTATTTCGCCATCGACGAGCGCCGGATCGGCGTCGTGATCGCGGATGTCTCCGGCAAGGGCATTCCGGCCGCCTTCTTCATGCTGATCGCGCGCACCCTGCTGAAGGCGACGGCCCTCTTCGGCGAGCCGCCCGGCAGGGTCTTCTCGACCCTGAACGACCTGCTGGAAGCCGATAACGAGCAGATGATGTTCGTCACGGCCTTCTATGCGGTCATCGACACCGAGACCGGCCATGTCGCCTTCGCCAACGCCGGGCACAACCCCACATACCGGATCGACGCCGGAGGCGGCCTCTCCACGCTTCCCGCGGACCCGGGTCTGGCGCTCGCCATCATGTCGGGCTTCGACTACCGCGAAGGCGAGACCGTGCTCGGGGAGGGCGAGACGCTGTTCTTCTATACGGACGGCGTGAACGAAGCCTTCAACGAGGCGGGCGAACAATATGGCGAGCCGCGCCTGGAGGAAACGCTCTCCGGGATCGCCGGCGCGACGCCCCGCGAGATTTGCGACGGGATGCTGGCTTCCGTCGAGCTGTTCTCCGCCGGCATCGAGCAGAGCGACGACATCACCACGGTTGCGGTGCGCTATCTGGGCGGCGGCGCGTCCGCGCCATGACCCCACTGGCGGTCGAGGCTGGTCGCGAGGATATGTTCGACCAGCGCCTCCAATGAAATGCCGGCGCTCGCCGCAGACTGCGCAAACGCCATGGCGCTGCCGATCGAGCAGGCGATGTTGCATTCCAGCAGGGCGTGGCCGTCCGCGCCGACGCGAAAGTCGCAGCGAATGTAATCGTAGGGCGTGGCGACCCGGGCGAAACGAAGCGCATCCTCGACGATCGGGGCGAGCCAGGGCGCGTGCTCTTCCGGAAAGTCACGTATGAGGCCGGGTTCGAGCCGGCGCTTCTTGCGATGGGTGAAGATGCCGTAGCGGCCGTCGCTGGTCTGGCGGACGGCGGGCAGGGCCACCGGCCCGTCCTCGCCGACCAGGATCGGCACGGTCAGGTCGAACTCTCCCGAGACCTGCTCCACCAGGCACTCGTCGAAATCCCCGGCCAGCGCCTCGACCCGGCCTCGCAGCGCGTCGAAGTCCGGCTGCGCGCTGTCCGCATCGATGCCCATGGAGGCGGCGCCGAAACGCGGCTTGGCGATATAGGGACCCTCGAACGCCGGCGTTCCTATGCTGTCGCCGGGGCCGAACACCTCTCCGGCCGGAACCGGAATGCCGAGCGCGCTTGCCGCGAGCTTGGTCAGCCACTTGTCCTCGGCGAGCGCGCGGACGTTCGGCGGCGCCCCGAGACAGGCGATGCCGGCTCGCGACGCCAGTGTCGCGACATAGAGTTCGGAATTGCGGAAGGGCGCCAGATTGAAGATCGTGAACGCATAGTTCCGACCGTCGAAGGCTTGCGGCAACGGGTCCAGATCGGCAAGGCTGACGACATCCAGCCCCAGGCCGTTTCGCAGCACGTTCCAGATCTCATATTGATAAAACGGCTGCACTCCCCAGCGGGGATGGATCGCCGGCGGTTCGGCGTCCCCCGGCGTCGGCGCATGGGGCGCCAGATAAAGAATCCGAAGTGCGGAACGTCTGGCCGGACTCAGCCGTTTCAGTGAGATCAAGAACTCTTGCCCGTCTTGATGAATTGCGCGAATCTCAGTATCTCCATTGGCGGATAGATCTTCAGTTTGTGCGCGGTTTCCATGTTTACCATGAAAGAAAATCGCGACAAGGTCTGGATCGGTATTTCGCCCGGGTCCTCTTTCTCGACCAGGATCTGTTCCGCCTTGAAGGCGGCAAACTGGCCGACCGCATAGAGCGGGCTGACCAGGCCGGTCATGCAGTGCTGGCGAAGCAGGGTCTCGACTCCGCAAAATGTCGGCAGGCCGAGCTCCGTCGCCAACCGGGTGACCAGCTCCGCATGAGCGCCGAAGAAATTGGAGGGCGGGATGTAGAGCAGTTCGGTGCCGGCCGCCTTGAGGCGGCGCAGCGTCGGTTCGATCTGGGCCGGGTCGCGGTCCACATCCGGCTCGGTCGGGCTGTCGGAGACGAACTCCAGACCCTCCTGCTCCGCCAGAGTCCGCATGGCGGTCTCGGTCCGGCGTTGCGCGCCGGAACTTCTGTCATACAGCATGCCGAGCGTCCGGAACGGCATATAGGCGCGCATCGCATTCAGCCGTACGCGATTGGAGACCACATGTCGGGCGCCGGTCAAATTGCGCCCGGAGAGCATCGGCGCGGCGGGATCGGGATGGATCGGAACCAGCTTCGAGCGATCCGGGAAGGACACCATCGCGAACACCACCGGGATGTCGAGCACATGCTTCTCGGGGTCGGCCTCCTCCAGCCGCCCGACCACCGCGCGGGTTATCGAGGTGGTCTGCGTATAGACCAGATCCGGCTTCAGCTCCTTGATTTCCTTGATATATCCGGGCAGACGCGAGCGATCGTTCTGCATGTCTCGCAGAATGTAGGTCGCGTCCACGCCATTCGCCTTGAGATAGTCCCGAAAACCCTCATCGGCGCCGGAGCCCGCGCGATGCACGATCATGTAGATCGTGACGGCCTCGGCCCGAAAGGCGGGAACGACCGCCGCGAGGGCAAGCGCCAGAAGCAGCATTCGAAGCATATCCGGTCTCGCTCCATGTTGTCCGAGGACAAGCTTTGACCTATGCTGTTAGCATACCGAGCGTGCGGCAATGCAGCAACCCCGGGGCGGATTGAGGATGCCGGATCTTTTGAGGTTGGACCCCGAATATGCCGGCGGGCTGAAAATCCTGTTTCTGGCAAAATATGTCGAGGACTGGCGCGAGCCACCCCCCATGGTGCATCCCCGCTTCGGTCGCGAGCTCTACACCAAGTTCGAGGTGCTCTCCGTGCTCCGGGGGCTGGTCGGCTCGGTGGAGCCCTGCGCCAGCCTGGCCGCGTTCGAGGAGCGGATGCGCAAGGGTCCCGTCCCCGACTATGTGTTTCAGCTCTACAACCGCGAACCGGTGCGTAACCCGGAAATTCTGGTCTCCTCGCTCTGCGAGCGCGCCGGCGCGCCCTATCTCGGCAGCCCGCCCAATGTGCGCGCCATGGCCGAGGACAAGTGGATCACCAAGCAGATCGCCGGGGCCGCCGGCCTGCCGACGCCGGAGGGCGCGGTCGCTATCGCCGAATCGGACCTGGAGCGCCCGCCCGCCTTCGACGGGCCCTATTTCGTCAAGCCGCGCTTCGGGGCCAACTCCGAGGGTGTGGACGAAGGCTCGATCTGCGACAGCTGGGCCGAAGCGCGGGCGCGGGCAAGGCTTCTGCTGGCGGCGGGCGAGGAAGCGCTGATCGAGGAGCTGGCGCCCGGACATGAAGTCACGGTTCCGGTGCTGGGCGGGCCGGTGGCGCTGCATCCGGTCGCCAACCGCACCGACCACCGCGAGAACATCACCACCGAACGCCAGAAGCGCTTTCTGGAGCCCGGCAAGAAGGGGGTGCCGTTCGAGGACGCCGCGCTCTGCGAGAAATTGAAGCGGGCGGCGCTCGCCTTTGCGGCGCTGGTTCGCCCCTGCGACTATTTCCGGGTCGATTTTCGCGTGGCGCCCGACGGCTCCTATCGTTTGCTTGAGTTCAACATCACCTGTAACCTCGCCACCACCATGTCGATGAATGTCGGCGCCACGGCATCCGGGGTGTCGCATGAGGCCATGATCGAGCATTTCCTCTGCTATAGCCTGAGGCGTCAGGGCGCTCTCGCCGCATGAGGCTGGTCGTCAAGCTCAGCGTGGCTTTCCTCTGCGCCTTCGCCGTCGCCATGGCGCTGACCATCCTGCTCAATCAGTCGAAATTCGGCGACATCCTGCGCGGACTCGACGATTCGCGCATGTCGGTCATGACGCTCGACGTCTCGCGACGCCTGCGCCAAGCGGTCGATCTCGGCCTCCCGCTGAAGGACATCGCGGAGAGCCGCGCGATCGTCGATTCGCTGATCGACGACAATCCTGAATTGCAGTCGGTCAGCATCTTCGATGCGACCGGCGCGCTGGTGGCTCACGGCGGAGAGCCGCTCGGCGACGGGGGGACGACCGCTCCCGACGCCTGGGTCGTCGGCAATCGCGCCGCCGGGGGCGAGGTCTGGCGTCAGGAAACGGCGGAGAGCTTTCTCGTCGGCGCGCCGGTCGTCAACAATTTCGGCAAGCTCGAAGGCGGCGTCGCGGTGCGCTACGGCAAGGCGCGCTACACCGCCATCGTCACCGGACTGACCGGCGCGCTGCTGGAGGCGGCCGTGGTCATTTTCCTGGTCGCCGGACTGGCGGCGGTGCTGGGCGCCATCCTCGCGCTGCGCCGGCTGACCGTGACGGCCCGGCGCCTGCGCCGCGCCGTGGAAGCCTTGCCGGAGGGAACGGCCGAGGCGAATCCGGAACTGCCGGAGTTCGAAGATTACAGCGCCAGCGTGCGCGAGATCGATGCGGCGCTGCAAGCGGCCGAGAGGGGCGTATCGTGAGAAATCCGGCGCGGCGGAAGCAACGGACCCCGAGCCTGACCTCGCTCGGCCTGCGCGTCGGCATTGTCGCGGCGCTGGCGCTGACGCTGGCCATCGGCGCGCTCTCCTGGGTGGCCTTGGGCGCGGTGGAAGAGCGCCTGGAGCCGGTCATGAAGGACAAGGCCCGCGTGCTCGCCCGCTCGATCGCCGGCGATCTGGACGCCGCCATCCGGCTCGACATTCCCATCGACAGCCTGCGGGCCGTCGATGCCTATCTCGACAGCACGCTGGCCGACCATCCCGAGATCGCCTCGATCGCCATCGCGGACGCAGCCGGACAGACGATGTTCTCCGCCCCGGCCGAGGGGAGGGCGGACCGGGCGCCGGATGCGGCCGAGGGCGACCTGCAGTTCGTCCACGCCCTGACGCATGACGGCGAGCCGATCGGCTCCGTGATCATCGGCATGGACCCGCGCTATATCACCGACACCATGCGGGGCGCGCTCGCCGATATCGGCATCTCGCTGTTCGTCGCGGTCCTCGTGGTTCTGGAACTGACATTGCTGGTGCTGTCCTTCACGGTCGTGCGTTCGGTCGGCCTGATGCAGGGGCTGATGCAGGCCGTCGGCCGGGGCGACTTCTCGGCCAGCGCCGCATCACGCGGCCGCGACGACCTGAACCGCGTGCTCGACGCCATGAACCGGGTCAACGCCGACATCAACCGGCGGTTTCAGGCGCTGACGGCGAAGGGTGGGGCCATGGTGGCGGAGCTGCGCCGGGGAAGGCTGTTCGCGGACGGGGAAGGCCCGCGTCCGATCGAGCTGCTGCGCTCCTCGGATGTACGCTTTTCGCTGTTCTTCTTCATCTTCGGCGTCGAACTGTCGCGCCCGTTCTTCCCGCTCTTCGTGCGGGAGCTCTACGACCCGGCGCTCGGCATCGACGAATCGATAGCGATCGCCCTGCCGATGTCGGTCTGGGTGGTCGCGATGCTGGCGACCACGCCGTTCGCCCCCCGGCTGATCCGGCGCTGGGGCGTCCGCGAGCTGTTGCTGGCCGGCATGGCGCCGACCAGCATCGGACTGATCGCGACCTCCCATGCCGGCGGCTTCGTCGAGCTCATCGCCTGGCGCTGCCTGACGGCGGCGGGCTTCGGCCTGGTGACCGCCACCATTCTGATCCGTCTCGCCACCACGGCCCCGGCGCGCCGTACGGCGTTCAACATCGGCGTGTTCGTGGCCGCCACCGGCGGCGGCAGCATCTGTGGCACCGCGCTCGGCGGCATCCTGGCCGAGCGCCTCGGCTATGCGAACACGTTCATCGTTGGCGCAGCCGTGGTGTTCGTCGCGATGGCGATCACCTTCGCTTTCCTCTCGCCCGGCGAGGGCGTGGGACAGAGCGACCCCTCCCGATCCGCGCACAACCGGAGAGCGAATGCGCTCGGCGTCTATGGCAGCGTCAGATTCCTGACCTTCATGGCGCTCTCGGCGCTGCCGTCGCGCATCGTGCTCACCGGGTTCCTGTTCTTCCTGGTGCCGCTCTATCTCGACTCCATCGGCTTCGGGGGTGCGGCCATCGGGCGCACCATGATGGTCTATTTCATCGTGCTGCTGGCGATGAACCAGGTGGCGGCGTTCCTGGCCGACCGGTTCGACAATCATGAATATCTGATCGTCGCCGGCGGCTTCTCGGCCGCGCTCGGCTGTCTGCTGTTCGTCACGGCGACGGGCGTATGGCCCCTGGTCGGCGGCATCGCGCTTGTCGGGCTCGGCCAGTCTTTCGTGATGACCCCGCAGATCGCCGTGCTGCCGGACCTGTTCCGGGGCGAGGCGGAGGCGTTCGGCAGGGCAGGGCTGACGGCCGCCTTCCGGGTGATCGAACGCTTCGGCAGCGTTGCGGGACCGCTGGTCGCGGGCGCCATCCTGGCCGCGGCCGGGATCGAGCAGGCGGGGCGGGTGATCGGCTACGGCATCGCGGCGACCACCTTGCTGCTCGCGCTGCTGCTGGCGCTCGGCTTTATCGGCCGCCGGGTTAGCCGTCAGGCTCGACTATAGCCTCGATCAGCACCGGCGCGGAGCCGGCGAGCGCCTCGCGATACGCCCGGCGAAAGGCGGCCGGCGTCTCGACCCGGACCGCCGCCATGCCGAACCCCTCCGCCAGCCGCGTGGCGTCGATGGGCGGGTCGCGGAAGTCCATGCCGATGGGCGCGTCATTGTCGTGGAACGCCTTCATGCGGTCTTTCAGGATGCGGTAGCCGCCATTGTTGGCGATCACGAACACCACCGGCAGGCGGGAATGGGCGGCGGTCCACAGCGCCTGGATGGAATACATCGCGCTGCCGTCGCCGATCAGCGCCACGGTGCGCCGCTCGGGCTGCGCGATCTGCACGCCGACTGCGGCCGCGATGCCCCAGCCGATGCCGCCTGAGACATTGCCGAAATAGCCGTTGGCGTCGCGGAAGGGCAGGAAATCGAGCAGGCGCGCGCCGGTGGTGATGCCCTCATCGACGACGATGCCGTCTTCCGGCAATTCCTCGGCGAGACTGAGGCACAGCCAGGCCGGCGGGATCGGCCCGCGGTCTTCCGGCACGTCCGCCAGCGCCTCGCGAGCCGACGCGCGGGCCGCACTCCAGTTGCGTTCGGCGAGCGCCGCCCGGCGGCGCTCGCGGTCCGCGCCGGTGCGGGCCTCGAGCAGGGGGTTGAGAGCCGCCAGCGTCTCGCCGACATCGCTGAGCGCGGCGATCTCGACCGGATAGTTCTTGGCGAGCTCCCAGCTTCTCAGCCCGATCTGGACGATGCCCATGCCGTCCGGCAGCGGGTCGGTCTCGCTCCACACCGACATGCGCAGAAAGTCCGCGCCCAGGCTGACGATCAGATCGTGGGGCGCCAGCAGCTCGCGCACCCGGGGCTGGCTGCGGCCGAGCGCGCCCATGAAGCAGGGATGCTCGGAGAGGAAATGCGCCCCCTGCGCCACGCTCTGCTGCCAGACCGGCGCGCCCAGCAGGCTGGCGAACTCGCCGGCCGCGGCCAGCGCGTCGCCGGTCGCGACCTCGTGGCCGGCGAGGATGACCGGATTGTCGGCCGCCAGGATGCGCTCGGCGATCGCCGCCACCGTCGCGTCCGAGGGGCGGCTGCGGGCGTCGATCCGCGTCGGCCGGCCGAGTTCGACCGCCGCATGGCGATTCAGGATGTCGCCCGGCAGCGAAATGAACACCGGGCCGGTGGGCGGCGTCGTCGCCACCTTGGCGGCGCGGCGCAGGATGCGCGGCAGGTCCTCGAGGCGCGTCACCTCGACCGCCCATTTGACCACCGGCTCGGCGATCGGGGTCAGCGGCGCGTAGAGCAGCGGCTCGGTCAACCCGTGGCCCTGCTCCTGCTGGCCGGCGGTGACGATAATCGGCGAGCCGCTCTGCCCGGCGGTGTAGAGCGCGCCGATCGCATTGCCGAGGCCGGGAGCCACATGGACATTGCAGGCCGCCCGTTGCCGGAGGCGCGCGCGAAGCCGTCCGCCATGGCGACGACGACCGACTCCTGCAGGCCGAGCACATAGCCGAGCCCGGTCTGCTCCGTCAGCGCGTGCATGATCGGCAGTTCGGTGGTGCCGGGATTGCCGAACAGATGCGTCACCCCCTCATCCTTGAGAATGGCGAGAAAGGCGCTGCGGCCGCTGATCGTGTTGGCGTGGGAAGGCACGGGCGTCCCCTTTCGGTTGCGTAAGGCGGAAGCTCAGGAGGCGAGATAGCCGCCATCCACATACAGCTCTACGCCGGTGCAATAGCTGCTCTCGTCGGAGGCGAGGAAGAGCACCGCTCTGGCCACCTCGTCGGCGCGCCCGTTGCGGCCCATCGGCACGCGGCGCAGCATGCGCTCGCGCACCGCCGGGTCGGCGGTCGCGCCCGAGGTGCGCATCGGCGGCATCAGGCCCGGATGGATGGAGTTGGCGCGAATGCCCTCGGGCGCGTGGCGCACGGCGAGCGATTTGGTGAACACCCGCAGCGCGCCCTTGGAGGCGTTGTAGCCGTGGTGGATATTGTCCTGGCCGACGACGCCCGAGATCGAGGAGATATTGACGATGACCCCGCCGCCCCTGGCCGCCATCTTCGGCACGAAATGCCGGCAGCCGAGAAAGGCGCCGGTGACATTGACCGCGATCAGATCGTGCCAGGCGTCGAAGTCGAAGGGGTCGGCATGGGCGCTGCCGCTGATGCCGGCATTGTTGACCAGAATGTCGGCGTCCGGGCGCGCGGCGGCCAGTTCCGCCCAGGCGGCGTCGTCGGTCACGTCCAGGCGGCGGAAGGAAGCCCGGCCCCCGGCGGCGGAAATCTTCTCCGCCTGCACCCGGCCTTCGTCTTCCAGCAGGTCAGCGATCACCACCTCCGCGCCTTCCTCGGCGAGCAGTTCGGCGGTCGCCGCCCCCATCCCCCAGGCCCCCCCGGTCAGGATGACCGTCTTGTCCGCGAGTTTCATGCCGCGCTTCCCTTGGCTGTGACGATGTCGATAGCGCCGATGATGACGGAAGCGGGGCGGCAATGAAAAGAGGCTTGCCCCGGCGCGCGCGCAATCCGGTGTTGGCGCGGAGGGCGAATCGGTGGCTATAGTCGGCTGGCGAAACGCAGATCCTCGCCGGGGACGCATGGTGGCGCACAGGATACGGAACGGCGTAGTCGGGCTTGCGGCGGCAGCCGTCATCGCTCTGGCGGCCGGCGGCGCGTCCGCCGGCGATTTCGATCGCTGGCTGGCGGAGTTTCGCGCCGAAGCCGCCGCCGAGGGCATTTCCGCCGCCACTCTCGACGCCGCCCTGGCGGGCGTGCGCCCGATGGAGCGCATCCTGAAGCGGGATCGCAACCAGGCGGAGTTCAAGCTGACTTTCGAGACCTATCGCGCCCGCGTGCTCAAGCCGGCGACTATCGAGCGGGGCAGGGCGGCGATGGCGGAGCACGGTCCGCTGCTGCGGCGGGTGGCGGACCGCTACGGCGTGCAGCCGCGCTTCATCGTCGCGATCTGGGGCATCGAAACCCGCTATGGCGCCGTGCGGGGCAAGGCCGAGATCGTGCCTGCGCTGGCCACGCTCGCCTTCGACCGCCGCCGCTCGCGCTTCTTTCGCGCCGAGTTGCTGAGCGCGCTGCGCATGGTCGATCGCGGCCATATCGAGCTTGCGCACATGAAAGGCTCCTGGGCCGGGGCCATGGGCCATCCCCAGTTCATCCCGTCCAGCTATCTCGCCTATGCGCAGGATTTCGACGGCGACGGGCGGCGCGACATCTGGAACAGCCTGGACGATGTGTTCGCCTCCATCGCCAACTATCTGAAGCGCCATGGCTGGTCCGACGCCCGCACCTGGGGCCGTGGGGTGCAGGCGCCCGACACGCTCCGGCGGCGCTATGACGCGATGCTGCACGGCGATGCAAAGGGCTGCCGCGCCCTGCGCCGCGCGACCCGGCCGCGGAGCCTGCAACGCTGGCAGGAAGCCGGCGTGCGCCGCCTCTCCGGCGCGGCGCTGCCGACCGTGGCCATCGACGCGCGGCTGGTCATGCCGGACGGATCGCAGGGAGCCGCCTTTCTGGTCTATCGCAACTATGCGAGCCTGCTGCGCTACAACTGCTCCAATCTCTACGCGCTCACCGTCGGGCTGTTGTCCGACGCCGTTGGAGGTCGGGGATGATCCGTATTCTGGCGCTGCTCGCCTCGCTGCTGGCGGCGGCCTGCGCCCTCCCGGGCGCGAAGGCGCCGGACGGCGGGCGGAGCCTCGGCAAGCTCGGCGTCTCCGCCTCGCCGCGCCTGCCGCTCGCCCATGACGGCAGCAGCTACAAGGTCGGCAAGCCCTACAAGATCGGCGGGCGCTGGTATCGTCCGAAGGAATACGAGACCTTCTCGGAGACCGGTATCGGGTCCTGGTACGGGCACAAGTTTCATGGCCGGAAAACGGCCAATGGCGAAGTCTTCAACATGTACAAGATGACGGCGGCGCACCGCGTGCTGCCGATGCCGAGCGTGGTGCGGGTCACCAATCTCAGCAACGGACGCAGCGTGGTGTTGCGGGTGAACGACCGCGGGCCCTATGCGCGCGATCGCGTCATCGACCTGTCGCTCGCCGCCGCCGAGAAGATCGGCTATCGCCGCCAGGGCGTCACGCGGGTGCGGGTCGAGCTGCTGCCCGAGGCCAGCCGCCGGGTCGCCTATATGGCCCGGAACGGCGCCGGGGCCGAAAGGCAGGACCGGTTCGTCGCCGAGGCGGCCCTTCGCGGCGGTGGCGCGCGCATGTTCTATGTGCAAGCCGGGACTTTCCGCAATCGCAAGGGCGCCGAACGCCTGGCGCGCGCTCTCAAGGCGCATTTCGACGCCGTGCAGATACGCACGACGAAAGCCGATAACGGCCGCTTCCTGCACCGGGTCCGGATCGGGCCGGTCGGGGACCGCAAATCGGCGGCCGCGCTTCAGGCGCGCGTGCGGGCGCGTGGCCCCGCCGACGCCTTCGTCGTGAGCTCGAAGGGATAGGAGGCGCTTTTCCATGCGATGGACCATGTTCGCGGCGCTGGCGCTGGCGGTTCTGGCGGGCGGCGCGCGCGCCGACGCCACGGTCGCGCCGAGCGCGCTCCTGGTGGATGGCGCGACCGGCACGGTGCTGCTGGAGAAGAACGCCGACACGCCGCTGCCGCCGGCCTCGATGAGCAAGCTCATGACGGTGTTCATGGTCTTCGAGCGGCTGAAGGACGGGCGCCTCTCGCTCGACCGCAGCTTTCCGGTGAGCCGCAAGGCGTGGAAGAAGGGCGGCTCCCGCATGTTCGTGCGGGTCGATACGCGCGTCACGGTGAAAGACCTGCTGCAAGGTGTGATCGTGCAATCGGGCAACGACGCCTCCATCGTGCTGGCCGAGGGCATTTCCGGCAGCGAGGAGGCTTTTGCCGAGGCCATGACGCAGCGCGCGCGCGAGCTGGGCCTCAGGAACAGCACGTTCCGCAACGCCACCGGCTGGCCGCATCCCGAACATCTCATGTCGGCGCGCGATCTCGCGCGGCTGGCGGCGATCCTGGTGCGGGACTTTCCCGAACTCTACAAGATGTTCGCCGACCGGGAGTTCACATATAACGGCATCCGGCAGGCCAACCGCAATCCGCTGCTCGGGCCGGTCGCCGGCGCCGACGGCCTCAAGACCGGCCATACCGAGGCGTCGGGATACGGTCTGGTGGCCTCGGCCGAGCGCGACGGGCGGCGGCTGTTCCTGGTGCTGAACGGGCTTGACGGCACGCGGACGCGGGCGCGCGAGGCGGAGCGACTGATGGAGTGGGGCTTCCAGGAATTCGCGGCCTATCCGCTGGTGGGCCGGGGGGAGACCGTGGAGACGGCGGCCGTCTGGCTCGGCCAACCGGCCCATGTGCCGCTGGTCGCGGACCGGGATGTCGCCGTCGCGCTGAAGCGCGGCGCGCGGGCCGGCCTCAAGGCGTCGGTGACCTGGACGGGGCCGGTGGTCGCGCCGGTCGAGGCCGGCCGGCGCATCGCGACGCTCAGGCTGGAGGCTCCCGGAATGCAACCCATCGAGCATCCGCTCTACGCCGGCGCGGATGTGGAGCGGATCGGCTTTTTCGGCCGCATCCTGGAGCGCTTTCGCGCGCTCGTGTTCGGCTTCGATCCTGCGGCGTGACCGGGCGGCTGATCACCTTCGAGGGCAGCGACGGGGCGGGCAAATCGACCCAGCTGCCCCGGCTTGCGGCCTGGCTCGAAGGGCAGGGCGTGTCTCTGCTGGCCACCCGCGAACCGGGCGGGGCGGAAGGCGCGGAGCGGATCCGCGAGCTGCTGCTGGCAGACGGGGCCGACTGGGACCCGCTGACCGAGGCCATGCTGCACCACGCCGCGCGCCGGGAGCATGTGGAGAAGCGGATGCGGCCGGCGCTGGCGGCCGGGCGCTGGGTGCTCTCCGACCGGTTCTACGATTCGACCGTCGCCTATCAATGTTTCGGCCAGGGCGTCGCCAGGGAGGATGAAGCGGTGCTCCGCCGGCTCGCCACCGGCGGCCTTGCGCCCGACCTCACGCTCTTCCTCGACCTGCCGCTGGAGACAGCGCGCGCGCGACAGGCGAATCCCGCGCGCTACGAAGCCATGAGCGACGCGCTGCACCGGCGCGTCCGGGAGGGGTTTCTGGCGATTGCGCGCGAGGAGCCGCAGCGGGTCGCCGTCATCGACGCAAGCGGCGATCCCGACAGCGTGTCGGAAGCCATCCGCGAGCGGGTCGCGCAGCGGTTCGGGCTGTGAGCGACATCGGCGACATTCCCGAGCCGCGCCATCGCGACCGCCTGGTCGGCCATGGCGAGGCGGCGGCGAGGCTGCAGGCCGACGCCGCCGGCGAACGGCTGCACCATGCCTGGATCCTGTCCGGCCCGCGCGGCGTCGGCAAGGCGACGCTCGCCTTTCGCTTCGCCCGCCACCTGCTGGCCGGACGGCCCTCCGGCCTCCTGGCGGATGCGGAGACCGCGCCGCTTCATCTCGACCCGGCCGATCCGGTCTTCCGGCGCGTGGCGGCCGGCGGCCATGCGGATTTGCGGGTGCTGGAGCCGGCCGGCGCGCGCGGCGAGATCGGCGTGGACGCGGTTCGCGCGGCGGTGCGCTTCCTGCGGTTGACGCCGGGGGAGGGCGCCTGGCGGGTGCTGATCGTCGATGGCGCCGACGCCATGAACCCGAATGCGCAGAACGCCGCGCTCAAGCTGCTGGAGGAGCCGCCGGCCAATGTCGTCATCCTGCTGGTGGCGCATCGCGCGGCGCGCCTGCTGGCGACGGTGCGCTCGCGCTGCCGGATGCTCCGCCTGGCGCCGCTCGGCCGGGAGGAGTTCGACGCGGTGACCGGCGAGCTGGCCCCGGAGCTCGACGAGGAAGCGCGCGCGCGCCTCTTCGCGCTTTCCGCCGGCAGCCCCGGCGCGGCGCTCGAATTGGCCCATCTCGGCGGCCCGGCGCTCAAGGAGGCGGTGGACGGAGCGCTGGACGGCCTGCCCGCGCTCGACCGGCAGGCGGTGGAGCAGGTGGCGGAGCTGGTGGCCGGCAGTCGCGACACGGCGGCGTTCCGGAGTTTCGGCGCCATCCTCTCCGCCAGCCTGGCGCTCCGCCTGCGCACTATCGCTCCGGCGCGGGCCTGGCTCGACGCCGAGGCGGAGATCGCCTGGCTGCTGGAGCGCAGCATCGCGGTCTCGCTCGACCGTCGCCAGGTGGTGCTCAATATTTTCGGCGCGCTCGCCAGGGCGGCGGCCGCCGAAGGGCGGGGCCTGCCCGCCGGCGCTTGATTCGCCCGGCGGGCTATGGGACAAGCCGCTCCCGTTTCGAGACCGGGGCGGTCGCCCCGATGAGTCGCTCATGAGCCACGGCAGGCCGTTCTACATCACCACGCCGATCTATTACGTCAATGACGCGCCTCATATCGGCCATGCCTACACCACCGTCGCCTGCGATGTGCTGGCGCGGTTCAAGCGGCTGGACGGCTTCGACGCGCGCTTCCTGACCGGCACGGACGAGCACGGGCAGAAGGTCGAGAAGGCCGCCCAGGCGGCCGGCGAGGCCCCGCAGCATTTCACCGACCGCATGTCGGAGAATTTCCGCCGCCTGGCCCGCGACCTCGGCGCCTCGCATGACGACTTCATCCGCACCACGGAAGACCGCCATGTGCTGGCGAGCCAGAGCATCTGGCGGGCGCTGGTGGAGGCCGGCGACATCTATTCCGGCAGCTATGCCGGCTGGTATTCGGTGCGCGACGAGGCGTTCTTCACCGAGAACGAACTTGTGCGGCGCGAGGACGGCGCGCAGATCGCGCCGAGCGGGGCGGAATGCGAGTGGGTGGAGGAGCCGAGCTATTTCTTCCGCCTGTCCGCCTGGCAGGACCGGCTGCTGGACTTCTACGAGGCGAACCCGGACTTCATCGCCCCGGCGAGCCGGCGCAACGAGGTCGTCAGCTTCGTCAAGGGCGGGCTGCAGGACCTGTCCGTGTCGCGCACCACCTTCGACTGGGGCATCCGGGTGCCGGGCGATGACGGGCATGTCATCTATGTCTGGCTCGACGCGCTCACCAACTACATCACCGCCGTCGGCTATCCCGAGACGGACAGCGCGCTCTTCCGGCGCTACTGGCCGGCGGATGTGCATATGGTCGGCAAGGACATCCTGCGCTTCCACGCCGTCTATTGGCCGGCCTTCCTGATGGCCGCCGGCGTCGCGCCGCCGAAGCGCGTGTTCGCGCATGGCTGGTGGACCAATGAGGGCGAGAAGATCTCCAAGTCGCTCGGCAATGTCATCGACCCCTACGACCTGATCGAGCGCTATGGGCTGGACCCGCTGCGCTATTTCCTGCTGCGCGAGGTGCCGTTCGGCAATGACGGCGACTTCTCGCGCCGCTCCATGGCGCAGCGCATGAATGGCGAACTGGCCAACGATTACGGCAATCTGGCCCAGCGCACGCTCACCATGATCGCTCGCAATTGCGACGGGCGCATCCCGGAGCCGGGACCGTTTTCGCCCGACGACAAGGCATTGCTGGAGGAAATTCACGGCTTGCTTGAGCCTCTGCGCGCGGCCATGGACCGCCAGGCCTTCCACGAGGCGCTGGAGACCGTCTGGCGCTCCGTGCGGGCGGCCAACGCCTATGTCGCGCGCCAGGAGCCGTGGGCGCTGCGGCGGAGCGATCCGGAGCGCATGGGCACCGTGCTGCATGTCGCGGCCGAGGCGGTCCGGGGACTGGCGCTGGCGACCTTGCCCTTCATGCCGGACGCCTCCAACCGCCTGCTGGACCAGCTGGCGGTGGAGCCGGAGGCGCGCAATTACACCGCCTTCGGCAAAGCCGGGGCGCTCAAGCCGGGCAGGGCGCTGCCGAAGCCCGAAGGCGTGTTTCCGCGCTATGCCGGGGACGAGTGATGCTGGTCGATAGCCATTGCCATCTGGACGTCCCGGCCTTCGAGGGCGAGGTCGATGCGCTGGTGGCGCGCGCCGGGGAGGCGGGCGTCGGCTGCATGGTCACCATCTGCACGCGTCCGCGCCAGGCCGAGGCGGCGATCGCGCTCGCCGAGCGCTTCGAGAGCGTGTTTTGCGCCATCGGCCTGCATCCGCATTACGTAGCGGCGGAAGGGATGCCGGAAGAGGGCGAGCTGGTGGCCTTCGCCCGCCATCCGAAGGTCGTCGCGCTCGGCGAAACCGGGCTCGACTATCACTACGACCGCAGCCCGCGCGACCTCCAGCAGGAGAGCTTTCGCCGGCATATCCGCGCTTCGGCGACCGCCGGCGTGCCCTTCGTCGTGCACAGCCGCAATGCCGACGCCGATACAGCGGCGATCCTGGAAGACGAGGCGGCCGGGCGCGTTCCCGGCGTCATGCACTGCTTCAGCAGCGGGCGCGGCCTGGCCGAGCGGGCGCTCGCGCTCGGCCTGCATATCTCGCTGTCCGGCATCGTGACCTTCCGCAATTCGGACGGCTTGCGCGAGATCGCCGCCGACATTCCGCTCGACCGGCTGCTGGTGGAGACCGATGCGCCGTTCCTGGCCCCGGTTCCCAACCGCGGCAAGCGCAACGAGCCGGCCTGGGTCGTGCATACCGCATCGGTCATGGCCGGCCTCAAGGGGATGTCCGAGCAGGACTTCGCGCGCGCGACCACCGACAATTTCTTCCGCCTGTTCCCGAAGGCCAGGGCTTGCGCATAACCGTTCTCGGCTGCGGCGGCTCGGCCGGCGTGCCGGTCGCGAGCGGCGACTGGGGGGCCTGCGACCCCGACGATCCGCGCAATCGCCGCCGCCGGCCCTCGATCCTGATCGAGGCCGAGGGCGCGCGCATCGTCGTGGACACCGGCCCGGACTTTCGCGAGCAATGGCTGGCGGTGGGCGGCGGGCGGCTGGACGCGGTGATCTACACCCACGCCCATGCCGACCACATTCACGGCATCGACGATTTGAAGTCGCTCTGCACCGTCGCCGGCGGCCCGCTGGACATCTATGGCCGGGCCGAGGTGCTGGAGCGCCTCCGCCAGCGCTTTCCCTACGCCTTCGCCGAACCTGCCGACGGGCCGCCTTTCTTTCGGCCGAGCCTGCGGGCGCATCCGGTGGAGAACGCATTCGACGTCGCCGGGGTTGCGTTCCGCGCCTTCCGCCAGCGCCACGGGCGCGGCTGGTCCACGGGCCTGCGCATCGGCGCCTTCGCCTACAGCACCGATGTTTCGGAACTCGACGAGGCGGCGTTCGAGGCGCTCGCCGGGATCGAATGCTGGATCGTCGGGGCCGGCCATGCGGATCTGCCGAGCGGCAATCACGCCTTCCTGCCGACGGTGCTGGACTGGGTGGCGCGCATCGGCCCGCAGCAGACCGTGCTGACGCATCTCAACCATCATATGGATTATCGCGCGCTCAAGGCCACGCTGCCGGCGGGCGTGCAGCCGGGCATCGACGGCATGATGCTCGAAATGGCCGCGAATGCGCCGCCTATTATTTCCCATAATACACCTTATGCGATTTTTGGGCCAGAGCGGCAGGCGCAACCCGTTGATTCCCTTCTCGAAGTCATGGCGACCCTGCGCGCGCCGACCGTCGGCTGCCCCTGGGACATCGAGCAGAGTTTCGAGACCATCGCGCCCTACACCATCGAGGAAGCCTATGAGGTCGCCGAGGCGATCCGTCAGGGCGACCTGGATGCGCTGCGCGAGGAGCTGGGCGATCTGCTGTTCCAGGTGGTGTTCCACGCGCGCATGGCCGAGGAGCGCGGCGCCTTCGCCTTCGCCGATGTGGCGCGCGCCGTCGTCGCGAAGATGGTCGCCCGCCATCCGCATGTGTTCGCCGGCGAGGCGTCGTCGGATGCCGAGGCGCAGACCCGCAACTGGGAGGCGCACAAGGAGCGCGAGCGCGGGCGCAAGGCGGCCGGGCGCGGCGGCGGGCCTCCGAGCGCGCTCGAGGATGTGCCGTTCGCCCTGCCCGCCCTGCTGCGGGCCGAGAAGCTGCAGCGCCGCGCCGCCCGGCAAGGTTTCGACTGGCCCGACGCGGCGCCGGTCTATGACAAGGTGCGCGAGGAGCTGGACGAGCTGGCGGCGCCCGGCGCGGATTTGCCGGCCGAGCTGGGCGATGTGCTCTTTTCCGTGGTCAATCTCGCGCGTAAGCTCGATATTGCGCCCGAGACGGCGCTGCGCGCGGCGAACGCCCGCTTCGAGCGGCGCTTCCGGCGCGTCGAGGTGCTGGCGCGCGAGCGGGGCCTCGCGATGAAAGACGCCTCGCTGGCGGTGCTGGACGGGTTGTGGGAACGGGCGAAACGGGAGCAGGAGTGATGCGGCTCGAACTTCAACAAGCGCTTTCCCGCCGGCTGTTCGCGCATCTCGACGCCGGGACCACCGATGTGTGGCCGGAGGTCGTGCGCCAGCCGGTCAGCGCCTATACCTGCCCCGACCGCGCCGAGCGCGAATGGCGCGAGCTGTTCCAGCGCCGCCCGCTGTTCGTCGGCCTTTCCGGCCTGCTGCCGAAGCCGGGCGACTGGATCACCTCCGACGAGACCGGCATTCCGCTGCTCATCGTGCGCGGGCGCGACGGCGCGCCCCGCGCCTTCGCCAATGTCTGTCGCCACCGGGGCGCGAAGCTGGTCGAGGGCAGCGGCTGCGGCGCGGCCGCCTTCTCCTGCCCCTATCACGGCTGGACCTACGATCTCGACGGGCGGCTGATCGGCCTGCCGGACGAGCGCAACTTTCCCGGCGTGGCGCGCGCCGACCATCGCCTGGCGCCCGTGCCGGTGGCGGAGCGCCACGGCATGCTGTTCGCGCAGGCGACGCCGGGCGATCCGTTCGACGTCGATGACCTGCTGGAGGGTCTCAGCGGCGATTTCGCGCCTTACGGCCTGGAGAGCTGGACGCATTATTCCCGCCAGCGCTTCGACTTCGCGATGAACTGGAAGATCGCCGTCGATACCTTCCTGGAGCCCTATCACTTCCCTTTCCTGCACAAGAACACCGTCGGCCCGATCTTCATCGGCAATCTCTGCCTCTATGACGGCTTCGGGCCGCATCTGCGCGAGGTGCTGCCGCGCCACGGGCTGCGCGCCATGCGCGAGCGGCCGCCGGAGGAATGGGACCTGGTCGATAATTCGGCGCTGGTCTATGTGTTCTTCCCCAACACCGCCTTCATCGTGCAGAAGGACCATATGGAGGTCTGGCGCTGCTTCCCGAAGCAGGGCGGCGATCCGGGCGCGGCCACCATCCTGTTCGATTTCTACATCCCCGAACCGGCCGGAAACGAGAAGGCGCGCATCCACTGGGACAAGAATGTCGATCTCGCGGTGCGCACCGTGATCGAGGAGGACTTCCCGACCGGCGCGACCATCCAGGCGGGCTTCGCCGCCGGCGTGAACGCGCATGTCACCATCGGCCGCAACGAGCCGGCCGTGGCCCATTTCGAGACGATGGTGAACCGCTACGCGGCGGCCTGAAGCGCCGCCAGGGTCGTTTCGAACGGCAGCAGCACGGCGCCGTGGCGCGCGCGCACCGGGCGCACCGGCTCCAGGCGCCGGAACGCCTCCCAGACGCCGGTGGGCGGCGCGCCGCCATCGAGAAAGCCTGCAAGCGCCGCCTGCCCCGCCGCGATCTCTTCCGCGCTCCGCCCGAGGGCCGCCTCGGCGAACAGCGCCGCCGAGGCCTGGCCGAAGGCGCAGGCGCGCAGCTGCTGGGCGTAGTCGGCGATGCGCCCGTCCTCCGCGAGCGCCACCTCGACCGTCATGCTGCTGCCGCAGACCCGGCTGGTGCGGCTGGCGGTTCCCTCCGGCGCGGCCAGCCGCCCGACGCGCGAAATGGCGCCGGCGAGGCGGAGAATGTCGCGGGTGTAGAGCGTGTGGATCGCGTCGGTCATCGACCCTTCATCTGGGCATGGGGAGGGGCGGCGGCAAGACCGGAGCGCCCTCCCCCGCCCGGCGCTCAGTTCTTCATGACATAGTAGAGCATGAACTGGTTGTCCGCGCGCTGCGCCAGATCGATAGCGTCGGACTTGCCCCAGGCCAGGCCCTGCTGGTGCAGCGGGATGGTCGCGACCTCCGAGGTGGTGGTCGTATAGGCCTCGGCGATCATGGCGTTGCGCTCCGCCCGATCGGTCGAGACCTTGATCCGGTCGGTCAGCGCATCGACATCCTTGTTGCAGTAGCCGCCCAGATTGAACTTGCCGCGCCCGCCTTCCTCGCGGCAGTTGAGCAGGTTGTAGAGCACGTTCCAGCTGTCGAAGGAGCCGGGCGTCCAGCCGATCAGGAAGAAGCTGGTGTCGTATTTCGGCCCCAGCACCTTCTTGAAGTAGAGCGCCTTGGGCTGGGCCAGCAGATCGACCTTTATCCCCACCTTGGCGAGCATGGAGGTGACCGCGATGCAGATCTGCTCGTCATTGACATAGCGGTTGTTGGGGCAGTCCATGCCGACCTCGAAGCCGTCCGCATAGCCGGCCTCGGCCAGCAGCGCCCTGGCCTTGTCGGGATCGTAGGCGAGGCGCTCCAATCCGGCGGCCTGCGGGAAGAGCTTCGGCGAGATCATGATCGCCGAGGGGTCGGAAAGCTCGCGCATGACCTTCTTGCGGATCGCCTCGATATTGATTGCGTGATAGAAGGCCTGGCGCACGCGCAAATCGTGGAACGGGTTGGCGCCCTTGACGCTCGAATAGAGCAGTTCGTCGCGGGCGATGTCGAAGCCGAGAAAGATGGTGCGCAGCTCCGGGCCGATCAGCACCGAGGTGCCGGCATTGCCGTTCACGCGCGCGATGTCCTGCACCGGCACCGGATAGGCCATGTCGATCTCGCCGGAGAGCAGCGCCGCGACGCGGGTGGCGTCGGAGCCGATCGGCTTGAAGACGACGCGGGTGAGATTGTGCTTCGGCGTGTCCCACCAGCCTTCATGCGGCTCCAGCACGGTCTCGACATCGGTCTCGCGCTTCACGACCTTGAACGGCCCGGTGCCATTGGTGTTGAAGGCGGCGTAATTGTCGGTGCCTTCGGTGACCGAGGCCGGCGAGACGGCGTTGTTCGCCTCGGTCCACTCCTTGTCCATGATGTACCAGGTCGCCCATTCCGAATGGAGGATCGGGTTGGGGCCTTCGGTGACGAAATCCACCGTGTGGTCATCGACCTTCACCACCTGGACGCTGTCCGCGATGCGGGTCTTGAGGTCGGAGCCCTTGGCCCGCACCCGGTCGGCGGAGAAGACCACATCGTCGGCGTCGAAGGCGTTGCCATTGTGGAAGACGACGCCCTTGCGCAGATGGAAGCGCCAGCGGTTCGGCTCCACGATCTCCCAGCTTTCCGCCAGCGCCGGCTCGATCTGCAAATCGGGGCCGCGACGGATCAGCCCTTCATAGATGTTGCCGAGCAGGCCGAGCGTGAAGGTCTCGTTCAGCACATAGGGATCGAGCGCCTGCGCGTCGCCCTGGAACGACCAGGTGAAGGTCTTGGCGCCGGCCGGGGCGGCGAGCGCCGTTGCGGCGGCAACCGCCGCTGCGGCGAGTCGGGTTCGCATGGTGGAACACCTTTCGGGGTCGGGTTGCGGGAGGCCGGAACCTATAGCGACAGCGCCGGGGAAGAAAGCGCCGGGAACGCGCTATAATGCGGCCGGCGGACCTCACGCGGAGGCGGCGACGGATGACGGGCGCGATCGGCGTCGAGCATTGCACGGGCAGCATGGGATCGCGGTTCACGCTCTACCGCTTCGTTCCCGAGGAGATCCCGCGCCTGGCGAAGCTCGACTGGAACAGCATCGGCCGGCGCGTGTTCATAGACGCCGCGCACGGCCTGATCGCCCTGATGTCGCCCTCGCCCGAGCACGAAGAATACGCCCGGGGCATCGACCGCACGGTCCAGGACCTCTGCCGGGCGCTCGGACTTCGCATCGCCACGCTCGGATCGACGCGCTGGCGCCGCCCGGAGGACCCCGAGAACAGCGGCGCGGAGCCGGACGCCTGCTTCTATATGGGCCGGGCCGCCGAACGGCGCGAACTGGCGCGCCGGCAAGGCGGCGAGGCCCTGGCCGCCTTCTATCGCGACACCCCTCCCGACCTGGTGATCGAGGTGGAGCGGAGCCGTGGAGATGCGGACAAGCCGGCATTCTATCGCCGGCTGGGCGCGGCCGAGATGTGGCGGCTCGACATTGCCGGCAACCGCCGGGAAGCGCTCATGCTGGACCTGCAGGCGGCCGGCGGACCCGAGACGCTGGCGGCCTCGCGCCTGCTGGAGCCGGCCAGCCCGGCCTTCCTGCTGGAGGCGCTGGAGCTCGCGGTCGAGAACCGCCTGTCGGAGCTGGAAGCCGCCATCGCCGGGCGCATCCGGAGCCTGAACGAACGGAGAGGCTCCGACCCTTCGTCCTGACGGCGAGCGTTTGCCTTTTCGGCCGGGACCGGCTAGCAAGGGCGTCAGGCGGCGATTTGTGCCGACCGGCTTGCGGCCGCCTGTGAAACGAACTCGCTAAAAGGTCGGGCGCCCTCTGCGCAATGCCGGTCTTGCCGGCTCCCGGCCTTCCGGCGCGCGCAGGGGAATCGGACCATGCCTGTCAAAGAGCCATTGCAGCAGAACTGGCGGCCGCAGACGCTGGCGGTGCGCGGCGGAACCGCGCGTTCCGGCTTCGCCGAGACCAGCGAGGCGATCTTTGCCACCTCCGGCTATGTCTATGACACCGCCGAGCAGGCCGAGGACGCCTTCCAGGACCGCAACGACCGCTTCATCTATTCGCGCTTCTCCAACCCGACCGTCGCCATGTTCCAGGATCGCATGGCGCTGATCGAGGGCGCCGAGGCGGCCTATGCGACCGCGAGCGGCATGGCGGCGGTGTTCGCCTCGCTCGCCTGCTGCGCCGGGGCCGGCGACCGGGTGGTGGCGAGCCGCGCCCTGTTCGGCTCCTGTCTGCACATCCTGACCAAAATTCTACCGCGCTTCGGCGTCGAAACCGTCATCCTCGACGGCGGCGACCTCGACCGATGGGCGGACGCGCTGAAGCAGCCGGCGAAATGCGTGTTCATCGAGACGCCTTCCAATCCCTGCCTCGACATCATCGACATCCGGGCGGTGTCGGAGCTCGCGCACCGGGCCGGCGCGCGCGTCATCATCGACAACGCCTTCGCCTCGCCGATCCTGCAGAAGCCGCTGGCGCTGGGCGCCGATGTCGTCGTCTATTCGGCGACCAAGCATATCGACGGCCAGGGCCGCTCCATGGGCGGGGTGGTGCTGGGCGACGGGGACTATTGCCACGAACTGCTGCGCCCCTTCCTGCGCCACACCGGGCCGGCGCTCAGCCCCTTCAACGCCTGGGTGCTGCTCAAGGGCCTGGAGACGCTGGAATTGCGCATCCGGCGCCACTGCGAGAATGCGCGCCGGGTGGCGGCCTGGCTCGCGGCTCGCGGCGATGTTGCCGAGACCCGCTATCCCGGCCTGCCCGGCCATCCGGGGCATGAGCTGGCGGCGGCGCAGATGGCCGATTTCGGCAGTGTGGTCGCGTTCTCGCCGGAAGGCGGCAAGGAGCGCGCCTTCCGGCTGCTGAACGCGCTGCGGTTGATCGACATTTCCAACAATCTGGGCGACGCGAAGAGCCTGATGACGCACCCCGCCACCACCACGCATCAGCGCGTCGAGCCGGAGGAGCGCGCGCGACTCGGCATCGGCGAAGCGATGCTGCGGCTCTCGGTCGGCCTCGAAGACGCCGACGACATCATCGAGGACCTCGATCGGGCATTCGCGGCGGCGGGCTAATCGTAGAGCCAGCAGGCGACGCGGTTCGGGCCGTCGGTCGCCGCCAGCTCGGGGCGTTCCGAGCGGCAGCGCGGCAGGGCCTTCGGGCAGCGCGGGGCGAAGGCGCAGCCCGGCGGAATCTCGTTCAGGCGCGGCATGGCGCCCTCGATCTGCACCAGCCGGCGGCGGCGCTCCGCCATGGTCGGGATCGAGCCCATCAGGCCCTCGGTATAGGGATGCCGGGGCGCCTGGATGACCTCGCGCACCGGCCCGATCTCGACGATGCGCCCGGCATACATCACCGCCACCCGGTCGGCGGTCTCCGCGATCACGCCCATATCGTGCGTCACCAGCATGACCGCCGCGCCATGCTCGCGGCAGAGCCGCTTCAAGAGGGCGATGATCTGCGCCTGGATCGACACATCGAGCGCCGTCGTCGGCTCGTCCGCGATCACCAGGCGCGGATTGGCCGCGAGCGCGAGCGCGATGACGACCCGCTGGCGCATCCCGCCCGAGAACTCGTGCGGGTAGCTGTCGATGCGGCGCTCCGGCGCGGGAATGCCGACCTCCGACAGCAGCTCCAGCGCCCTCGCGCGCGCCTCCCGCTCGCCCAGATCGAGATGGGTGCGGATGGTCTCGACCAGCTGGCGGCCGACCGTGTAGAGCGGGTTCAGGCTGGTCAGCGGGTCCTGGAACACCGCGCCGATCTGCTTGCCGCGCACCTGGCGCATGGCGTCGTAGGAGAGCGTGTCGATGCGCGCGCCGGCGAGCCGGATGCTGCCGCCGGCGATCTGTCCGGGCGGCTCCAGCAGGCCGATGACCGCCATGCCGGTCAGCGACTTGCCCGCGCCGGACTCGCCGACCACGCCCAGCACCTCGCCCTCCTCGATGGAAAAGGAGACGCCGTCCACCGCGACCAGCGCGCCCCGCCGGGTCGGAAACTCGATCCGCAGATTCTCGACCTCGAGCAGGGGCATGGCGTCGCTCCCGTCGGCCGCCGCGCGAGGGTATAAACTCGGGCGACCGGAATGGCTGGAGGGACTAGCGCCAATGCTCGGACACATCATGGACCGCCCGATGCTGATTTCGTCCCTGATCGATTTCGCCGCTGAATATCACGGCGGGACCGAAATCGTGACTCACAATGTGGAGGGCGGCCTGCATCGCTACAGCTACGCCGACGCCCGCGCCGGCGCGAAACGGCTGGCGAACGCGCTCGGCGAGCTCGGCATCGGCTTCGGCGATACGGTCGGCACGCTCGCCTGGAACACCCGGCGCCATTTCGAGATCTATTACGGCGTCTCCGGCATGGGCGCGATCTGCCACACGATCAATCCGCGCCTGTTCCCGGAGCAGCTGTCCTACATCGTCAACCATGCCGAGGATCGCCTCCTGTTCGTCGAGGCCGGCTTCCTGCCGCTGCTGGAAGGCTTCGCCGCCGAGATCGCCGACACCGTTCGCGCCGTGGTGGTGCTCTGCGACGAGGCCTCGCTGCCGGAGAGCGAGCATTTTCGCCTGCTCTCCTACGACGCGATCGTGGACGCGCAAGACGCGCAGTTCGACTGGCCCAGCTTCGACGAGCGCACCGCTTCTTCGCTCTGCTACACCTCGGGCACGACCGGCAACCCGAAGGGCGTGCTCTACAGCCATCGCGGCAATGTCCTGCACAGCTACGCCGCGCTCGGGCCGGACTGCATGAACATCTCGGCCCGCGACGCGGTGATGCCGGTGGTGCCGATGTTCCACGCCAACGCCTGGGGCATCCCCTACGCCGCCACCATGGCCGGGGCGAAGCAGGTGCTGCCGGGTCCGCATCTGGACGGCGAGAGCGTGCAGGCGCTGATTACCGGCGAGGGCGTCACCATGACGGCCGCCGTGCCGACGGTCTGGCTGATGCTGCTCGACTATCTGAAGCGCTCCGGCAAGAACATCGCCCCGCTCACCAATGTCGTCATCGGCGGCTCGGCCTGTCCGCGCTCGATGATGGAGACCTTCAAGCGCGACTATGGCGCGACCGTGCGCCACGCCTGGGGCATGACCGAGATGTCGCCGCTCGGCACCGTCAACACGCCGCTCGCCAAACATGCGGGGCTCAGCGAGGAAGCCGGGTTCGACCTGGCCGAAAAGCAGGGCCGGCCGATCTATGGCGTCTCCATGCGCATCGTCGGGGACGACGGCGCGGAACTGCCGCGCGATGGCGCCGCCTTCGGCGACCTGCAGGTGCAGGGATACTGGATCGCCGACGCCTATCACAAGCTGGACCGCTCCGACGCCCACACCGAGGACGGCTGGTTCTCCACCGGCGATGTCGCCACGCTGGACGGCGACGGCTATATGCGCATCACCGACCGCACCAAGGATGTCATCAAGTCCGGCGGCGAGTGGATCAGCTCCATCGACCTCGAAAACATCGCCGTCGGCCATCCGGGCGTGGCGGAGGCGGCGGTCATCGGCGTCGCGCATCCGCACTGGGACGAGCGGCCGCTGCTGATCGCGGTCCGGGAGGAAGGCGCCGAGGTCGGGAAGGAGGAACTGCTCGCCTGGTTCGACGGCAAGGTCGCCCGCTGGTGGAAGCCGGATGATGTCGCCTTCGTCGATGCGCTGCCGCACACCGCCACGGGCAAGCTGCTGAAGACCCGGCTCCGCGACGACTTCGCCGACTACAAGCTGCCCGGCGCGTAGCCCGCCTTTCTCACCAAGGCCATGGCCTGCGCGGCGCTGTCGGGCCGGCAGGGCAGGAGAGCGGCGCCGCGCGATGCGGGGACATCGGGCAAGCCGCTCGACGCACCCTGCCGGCCCGACAGCGCCGCCCTCCGGGTCGCGCCCAGGCGCCCGCCCGCAGCGTTACGGGCCTCGACCGTAGTTCCTGCTACGCCCTTCGGCCCGCGCCTTGCGGATCGAACGCCTGGGCGCGACGCAGGCCGTGGCCTTGGTGAGAAAGGCGGGCTAACCCGCCTCACCAGGCTGTATAGCCGCCGTCCACCACCAGGTCGGCGCCGGTCATGTAGCTCGACTCGTCGCTGGCGAGAAACACCGCCGCCTGGGCGATTTCCTCCGCCCGGCCGATGCGGTCCATCGGCGTCAGCGCGCCGTTCTCGCGTTCGGCCGCCTCGCGCCCGCCATGTTTGGCGTGGATGCGCGGCGTGCTTATCGGACCGGGCGAGAGGCTGTTGACGCGCACGCCCTGCCCCGCATGGTCGATCGCCATCACCCTCGCCAGCTGGATCAGCCCCGCCTTGGCCGCGCCATACCAGCAATGGCCCGGCTTGCCGACCCGGCCGAGCTGCGAGGCGATGTGGACGATGCTGCCGCCGCCGCTCGCCGCGATCAGCGCCACGGCGTATTTGCTCATCAGGAAGGGGCCGGTGAGATTGACGGCGAGCGTGCGCGTCCAGTCGCTCTCCTCGATCTCCACCACCGTGCCATAGGGCGCAAACGCGGCGGCGTTGTTGACCAGCACATGCAGCCCGCCGAAGCGTTCGCGCGCCAGCGCGGCGGCGGCCTCGGCGTCGGCCGCGCGCGAGACGTCGCAGCGCATCGCAACGCATCCCGCCGGCGCGCGCCGGTCGATATCGGCGGCAATGTCGGCGGCGATGACCCCCGCGCCCTCGCGCCGGAACGCCTCGGCGATCGCGAAGCCGATGCCGCCGGCCGCCCCGGTGACGATCGCCGCCTTGCCTTCCAGGCGGCCCACTATTCCCAGCGCCCGTCGGCGTGCCAGGCCACCTGCTCGGCGTAGCTGGCATTGTAGCTGGCGCGGTGGCGTCCATAGGTCTCCCGGTCGTCCGCATCGTCCGAGGGACACGGCTCCAGGTCGAAATGGCCGTAGCGGTCCTTGCCCCGGACCAGGGTCGCCGGCACCCGCATCGAGCCGATATGGCGCACGCTCGCCGGGATATAGGAGATGCCGATGCCGATGCGGCGGTCGGGGGCCCGATTGGGGCCGGAAGCGTGGATCGCCAGCGTGTGGTGGATCGAGAACTCGCCCGGCCGGAGCGGAGCCGCCACGGCGTCCTCGGGCGCAAAGTCGGCCACCGTGCGCTGGCCGGCGCTGTTGATGCTGTTCGGCGCCGCATTGGGGATGTGCTGCAGCAGCCCGCCGCGATTGGTGCCGGGAATGAAGCGCATGCAGCCGGCTTCCTCGGAGGCGTCGCTCAGCGCCAGCCAGGCGGTGACATGGCGATGCGGGCGCAGGCCGAAATAGGCCGCGTCCTGATGCCAGATGGTCTGCGCGTCGGTGTTGGCGTCCTTGACGAACCAGGTGCTGGTCCAGCACAGAATGTCGGGGCCGAGCAGCGCCTCGATGGCGTCGAGGATGCGCGGATGGCGCACCAGGTCGGCCGCGAAGGGCAGCAGCAGATGCGTCTTGTAGCGGTTCGACGGATCGCCCTCGGTCACGCGATGCCCGAGCCTGGCCTCGTAAGCCTCGAACATCTTGCGATATTCTCCAGCCTCATCGGCGTCCATGGCGTGGAACGGGCCGGCGAAACCGTCCCGCTCGAAGGCGTCCGCGTCGATCCTGTTCACCGTCCCTCTCCCCTTGCTGCCGGTCGGCCTCACCTCGTCCTTCGACCCGTTCAGAGCACCCGGATCATGCTCTTCATGCCGCTCGCCTGATGCCCGAGCACATGGCAGTGAAACAGCCAGTCGCCGGGATTGTCGGCGACGAAGGCGATCTCCACCCGCTCGCGCGGCGCCATCAGCACCGTGTCGCGCCATTCGCGATGCGCCGTCGGCGCGCCATTGCGGGAGAGCACCCGGAAGGCGTGGCCGTGCAGATGGATCGGATGGTCCCATGCGGTGGCGTTGGTCATGGCGACGATGCAGGTCCGGCCGCGGTCGAGCGTCAGCATCGGCTCCACGGCGTCGCCCGCAGCGGCCTTGCCATTGACGAACCAGAACGCGCCGGGCGCCATTGGCCCCATCCGGCCCCCCATCTCGGCCATCGCCGGCCCGCCCATCGCGCCGCCATTGAAGATCGCCTCGTGGCGGATCGCATCGGCAATGTCCGGCTCCGGCAGCGGATTGGGAGGCAGGGCGACCGGCCAGTCGGGCGGCGCCATGCGCAGCGGCTCGGCGACATAGGCCAGATCGAGCAGGCGGTATTCCCGGTTGCGGTAGAAGATATCGAGGACCGCCGCCCGGTCGCCCGGCGCGCCGGTCATGTCGAGGATCAGGTCGGCGCGCATCCCCGGGCCGAGCGTGACGGCGCCGCCCTCCGGCTCATGCGGGGCCACCGGCTGGCCGTCCAGCGCGATTACCAACGGCCTCAGCTGCCGGAAATGCAAGGCGAAGACACGCGCATTGGCGGCGTTGACGAGACGCAGCCGGATGCGCTCGCCCTGCCGCACGGCGACGGTCTCCGGCATGGCGCCATTGACCGTGACGGCGTTGCCGAGGCGTCCGGCATGGCTCATGTCGTGCAGGCTGTCGAAACCCTCGGCGATGCCGGCGGTCTTGGTGAAGCGCCAGTCGTCCAGCATCCAGACCAGCTCGCGGTCCACCCGGACCGGCTCTTCCTCCTCGACGATCAGCGGGCCGTAGAGGCCCCTGCCGACCTGTTCGAGACTGTTGCGATGCGCGTGATACCAGAAAGTCCCGGCGTCGATGGCGTCGAACTCATAGGTGAAGCTCTCGCCCGGCCGGATCGGCGCCTGCGTCACGCCCGGAACGCCGTCCATGGCGTTCGGCAGCCTGACGCCGTGCCAGTGCAAGCCGGTATCCTCAAGGAGGCCGTTCTCCACGGCGACGCGGAGTCGCTCGCCCCGGCGCACACGCAGCTTGGGCCCCGGCACGCGACCGTTGTAGCACCAGGCGGCCGTCTCGCCGTAAGGCTCCGGCACCAGACGAACGGAACCCGGAGCGGCCCGCAGGCGCATCTCTCGCAGCCGCGCAGCGCAGGCGGAACGGAGGGAGCCGGCGGCCAGACCCGTCGCCGCCACCGATCCGACAAAGGCGCGGCGTGTCATCGCCGGCAGCGAAGCGCGGAACATGGTCGCCCCATCCGGAACTGTGGCGCGCCCGGCACGACTCGAACGTGCGACCTTCTGCTCCGGAGGCAGACGCTCTATCCGACTGAGCTACGGGCGCTGCTGAGGCGCGACCATGAGACATGCCGCCCGTCCTGTCAACCTTTCGTTTCGGTCCGGGACATTTTCAGTTGACAAGTCGCGGCGAGCGGGCCAGCCTGCCCTCCTGAATGGGAGATTCGCCCGATGATCGATCCGACTTTCGCCGCCCAACTCGCCGCCTGGATCACCCCGGCCATGCTGATCGGCGTGCTCGCCTGGCTGCGCGCCGACATCCGCCGCTCCGAGGATCGGCAACTCGAACTGATGGCGCAGATGGAAAAGCGCCAGAAGGAGCGCATCGACAAGGTGGATGACCGTGTGGGCCGGGTGGACGAGCATGTGGGCCGTGTGGAGGACCGTATGGGCGGCCTCGAGAGGGAAGTCGCCGAGCTGAAGGGCAAGCTCGATGTGATCGAGCGCTATGTCATGGGTCGCAACGAACCCGCTGGCGGGCCGGCCGATTAGGGTTTTGCCGGTTGACAAACCGTGGCGAATGGGCCAGCCTGCCCCCCCTGAATGGGAGATTCGCCCGATGATCGATCCGACTTTCGCCGCCCAACTCGCCGCCTGGATCACCCCGGCCATGCTGATCGACGTGCTCGCCTGGCTGCGCGCCGACATCCGCCGCTCCGAGGATCGGCAACTCGAACTGATGGCGCAGATGGAAAAGCGCCAGAAGGAGCACACCGACCAGATGGAGGGGCGGCTGAAGGAGCGCATCGACAAGGTGGACAACCGTGTGGGCCGCGTGGAGGAGCGCATGGGCGGCCTCGAGAGGGAGGTCGCCGAACTGAAGGGCAAGATCCACGTGATCCAGCGCTATGTGATGGGCCGCAACGAGCCCGCCGCCGGGCCAGCGGACTGAGGCGTTCCCGACGCCGGCGCCGCCTGTTGCCTTCCGGCGCGGCTCGATTATCATCCCGCCCGCGATCGCACCTGCGCAAGGACAGCCTCCATGGAACCGCTGGAGACGATTGAGGTCGAGGAGGCCACGATTGCCTGCGACGGCGGCGGCGGCGCGCTCGGGCATCCCCGCGTCTTTCTCCATCTCGACAGCGACGGCCGGGTCGATTGCCCCTATTGCGGCCGGCGCTTCGTGCTGAAGGACGGAGCCGACCTCCGCAGCGCGCATTGACGGCCGACACCCCGCGCCACGTCTTTCTGGTCGATGGCTCCGGCTACATCTTCCGCGCCTTCCACGCCCTGCCGCCGATGACCCGCCCGGACGGCGTCCCGGTGAACGCCGTCTATGGCTTCACCACCATGCTGATGCGGCTCGTGGAGGACACCGACGCGGACCGGATCGCGGTCGTGTTCGACGTCTCGCGCGAGACCTTCCGCAACCGGCTCTATCCCGAATACAAGATACACCGGCCCGACCCGCCGCCGGAGCTGATCCCGCAATTCGCGCTGATCCGCGAGGCCGTCGCGGCGCTGAACCTGCCGGCGGTCGAGCTGGCCGACTTCGAGGCCGACGACGTCATCGCGACCTATGCCCGCCAGGCCGCCCGGCTCGGTGCGGAGGTCACCATCGTGTCGTCCGACAAGGACCTGATGCAGCTGGTGGACGAGCGCATCTCGCTTTACGACCCGATGAAGCAGCGCCGCATCGGCCGGGCGGAAGTGGTGGAGCGCTTCGGCGCGCCGCCGGAGAAGGTCATCGACGTGCAGGCGCTGGCCGGCGATTCCAGCGACAATGTGCCGGGCGTGCCCGGCATCGGCGTCAAGACGGCGGCGCTGCTGATCGGTGAATATGGCGACCTGGACACGCTGCTCGCCCGCGCCGGGGAGATCAAGCAGCCGAAGCGGCGCAACAATCTGCTGGAGTTCGCCGACCGGGCGCGCCTCTCGCGCGATCTGGTGCGCCTGCGCGACGATGCGCCGGTCGCGGAGGGCCTCGACGCCTTCGCCGTGCGCGGCCTCGATCCCGACCGGCTGCGCCCGTTTCTGGAGCAGCAGGGCTTCAACTCCATCCTGGGGCGCATCGGCGCCAGCCGGCCGCGCGCCCCGGTCGAGGCCGACTACAGCCTGGTGACCGACGAGACCGAACTCCAGGCCTGGATCGAGGCCGGCTTCGAGGCCGGCGTCGTGGCGATCGACACCGAGACCGACAGCCTGGACGCCCAGCAGGCGCGCCTGGTCGGCGTCTCGCTGGCCACCGGGCCCGGCAGGGCCTGCTATGTGCCGGTCGGGCATGTGGCGGAGGAGGGCCTGCTGGAGGACGGTCCCGCGCTCAGGCAATTGCCGCTCGCGACGGTGCTCGCCGGGCTGAAGCCGCTGCTGGCGGCGGAGTCGGTGCTCAAGGTCGGCCAGAACATCAAATACGACATGGAAGTGCTGGCCAGCCATGGCGTCCGGGTGGCGCCCATCGACGACACCATGGTGCTCTCCTATGTGCTGGACGGCTCCGGCCACGGCCACGGCCTGGACGAGCTTGCGCGCCTGCACCTCAACCATGCCTGCATCAGCTATGAGAGCCTCTGCGGCAAGGGCCGCAACGCCATCACCTTCGACAAAGTGGCGCCCGAAAAGGCGCGCGACTACGCGGCCGAGGACGCCGACATGGCGCTCCGGCTGCATGGCGTATTGCGGCCGCGCCTCCGTGAGGAGCGCATGGTGGCGGTCTACGAGACCATCGAGCGGCCGCTGATCCCGGTGCTGGCGGACATGGAGAACGCCGGCGTCAAGGTGGATATCGAGGCCCTGCGGGTGCTCTCCAGGGACTTTGCCCAGCGCATGGCGGCGCTGGAGGCGGAGGCGCACGAACTGGCCGGCCGGCCGTTCAATCTCGGCTCGCCGAAGCAGCTGGGCGAGGTGCTGTTCGACGAGATGGGACTGCCCGGCGGCAAGAAGGGCAAGACCGGCGCCTACGCCACCGGGGCCGAAATCCTGGAGGACCTCCGCGCCCAGGGGCACGAACTGCCGGCGCGGCTGCTCGACTGGCGCCAGCTCTCCAAGCTGCGCAGCACCTACACCGAGGCGCTGGCGGCGGCGGCCCACCCCGACACGCAGCGCATCCACACCTCCTTCTCGCAGGCCGTGGCCGGCACCGGGCGGCTTTCCTCCAACGACCCCAATCTCCAGAACATTCCGGTGCGCACCGAGGAAGGCCGCAAGATCCGCCGCGCCTTCATCGCCGAGCCGGGCCATGTGCTGATGAGCGCCGACTATTCGCAGATCGAGCTTCGCCTGCTCGCCCATGTGGCCGAAATCGAGCCGCTGCGCGAGGCCTTCCACGCCGGCCTCGACATTCACGCGCTCACCGCCTCGCAAGTCTTCGGCGAGCCGGTGGAAGGCATGGACCCGATGACCCGGCGGCGGGCCAAGGCGATCAATTTCGGCATCATCTACGGCATTTCGGCCTTCGGCCTGTCGCGCCAGCTGGCGATTCCGCAAGGCCAGGCGCGCGCCTATATCGACGCCTATTTCGAGCGCTATCCCGGCATCCGCGCCTATATGGGCCGCGCGCGGGCCTTTGCGCGCACGCATGGCTATGTGCCCACCATCTTCGGGCGCAAATGCCAGACGCCGCAGATCGCCGACAAGAACCCCGCCCGACGGAGCTTCGCCGAGCGCGCCGCGATCAACGCCCCGCTGCAGGGCTCCGCCGCCGACATCATCAAGCGCGCCATGCTGCGCATTCCCCCCGCCCTCTCGGCCGCCGGCCTCGGCGCGCGCATGCTGCTCCAGGTGCATGACGAACTGCTGTTCGAGACGCCCGAGGACGAGGTGGAGGAGACCCGCGCGCTGGTGGCGTCGATCATGGGCAAGGCGGCGAAACTGGCCGTGCCGCTGGTGGTGGACACCGGCGTCGCCGACAACTGGGCCGAGGCGCACTAGATGAGCGAGGCCGAGCATGACGACCGTCAGGCCGAAGAGGCGCTGGGCGACGCCGAGCAGCAGGCGGCGACCTTTACCCACACCCGGCGGGCGCGGCGCAAGGAGATCGCGGAGGATTATGTCGAGCTGATCGACGATCTGATCGAGGCCAATGGCGAGGCCCGGCTGGTGGAGATCGCGCGGCGCATGGGCGTCACCCACACCACCGCCAGCAAGGTCATCGCCCGCCTGCAGCGCGACGGGCTGGTCACCACCCGGCCCTATCGCTCGATATTCCTGACCGAGCTCGGACGCTCCATGGCGCTGCGCTCGCGCCGGCGGCACCAGATCGTGCTCGACTTCCTGAAGACCATCGGCGTCAGCGACGACACCGCCGGGCGCGACGCGGAAGGCATCGAGCATCATGTCAGCGAGGAAACGCTGCGGGCCTTCGCCCGCATCAGCGGCGGCAAGCCGCCGTGAAGCCGCCTCGCGCCGAAAAGCGGCCGCACGACATCCTTCAGCACGGCCGCCGGCGCTCCGACCCCTACGCCTGGCTCCGGGCGGAGAACTGGCGGGAAGCCATGCGCGACTCCTCGGTTCTGCCCGAGGACATCCGCCGCCACCTGGAGGCCGAGAACGCGCACGCCCGCGCCGCGCTGGCGCGGCTCAGCCCCTTGCAGCGGCGCCTGGCGGAAGAGATGCGCGGGCGCATAAAGGAAGACGACGCCACAGCGCCCGCCCCCGACGGGCCGTTTTCCTATTACAGCCGCTTCGTCGCCGGCGGCGAGCATCCGCTGTTCTGCCGCCGCGACACGCACGGCGAGGAAACCGTGCTGCTGGACGCGAACCGGCTGGCCGAGGGACATCCCTATTGCCGCGTCGGCGCCTGCGCGCACAGCCCCGACCACCGCCTGGTCGCCTACACGCTGGATCGCACCGGCTCGGAGGACTATCAGCTCCGCTTCCGGGACGCCGCCAGCGGCGAGGACCTGGCGGAACGGGTGGAGCGGACCGCGGGCGATCTCGTCTGGGCCAATGACAGCCGGACGGTGTTCTACACCGAGCGCGACGACAATGCGCGCCCGCGCCGGGTCTGGCGCCGCCGGCTCGGCGGCCGGCCGAAGCTTGTCTATGAAGAGCCGGACCCCGGCTTCTTCCTGCATGTGGCGAAGACCGAAAGCCGGCGCTTCATCGTCATCGACGCCCACGATCACACCACAAGCGAGATCCGCCTGATCGACGCCGACCGGCCGGAGAGCGCGCCGGTGCTCATCGCCGCCCGGCGCCCCGGCGTGGAATACAGCGTCGGCGACCTGGGCGAGCGGCTGCTGCTGCTCGCCAACGACCGCGAGGCGGAGGATTTCCGCATCGCCGCCGCTCCGCTCGCCGACACGGACCCGGAGCGCTGGGAGGATCTGGTGGCGCATCGGCCGGGCCGGCTCATCCTGCAGATGCTGCTCTTCCGCGACTGGATCGTCCGCCTGGAGCGCGAGGACGGCCTGCCGCGCATCGTGGCGCGCCGGCGCGAGACGGGCGAGGAGCACGCGGTCGCCTTCGAAGAAGAGGCCTATGCGCTCGGCCTGCTGCCCGGCTACGAATATGCGACCGACCGGCTGCGCTTCTCCTATTCCTCGCCGACCACGCCCGCGCATGTCTTCGACTACGACATGGCGGAGCGCAGCCGCAGCCTGTTGCGCAAGCAGGAGGTGCCGAGCGGCCACGACCCGGCGGACTATCGCACGCGGCGCCTGTTCGCGACCGCGCCCGACGGCGAGGCCGTGCCGGTCACCCTGCTCCACCGCGCCGATCTCGACTTCTCCGAGCCGCCGCCCTGCCTGCTTTACGGCTATGGCGCCTATGGCATGTCGATCCCGGCCGGCTTCGCCACGCCGAGGCTCAGCCTGGTCGATCGCGGCTTCGTGCACGCCATCGCCCATGTCCGGGGCGGGACCGATCGCGGCTATCGCTGGTATCGCACCGGCAAGCTGGCCGACAAGACCAACAGCTTCGACGACTTCATCGCCGTCGGCCGCCATCTGCTGGCCGAAGGCCTTGCCGGCGGCCTCATAGCCCATGGCGGCAGCGCGGGCGGGCTGCTGGTGGGGGCGGCGATCAACCGCGCCCCGGAGCTGTTCCGGGCGGTGCTGGCGGAGGTGCCGTTCGTGGATGTGCTCAACACCATGTCGGACCCCGACCTGCCGCTGACGCCGCCCGAATGGCCGGAATGGGGCAATCCCGTGGAGGACGAGGAAGCCTTTCGGCGCATCGCCGCCTACAGCCCCTACGACAACATCGCCGCCGGGCGCTATCCGGACATTTTCGCCACCGCCGGCGTTTCGGACCCGCGCGTGACCTACTGGGAGCCGGCGAAGTGGATCGCCGCGCTCCGCGAGCGCGCCGAAGGCGATCCGCTGCTGCTGCTCCGCACCAACATGACCGCCGGCCATGGCGGCGCGTCCGGGCGCTTCGAGCGGCTGGACGAACTGGCGGAACTCTACGCTTTCGCGCTCGACCGTTTCGGCGTCGCCGCCTGAGCGGGCTACCCCGACACGCCCATGTTGAAGTCGAGCTGCTCGCGCGTGAGCTGCATGCCCACATAAACGCGGTGCGCGGCGAAGGGCGCGCCCTCCGTCGTCGGAATGGCCACCGCCAGGCTTTCCGCAGTCATGACCAGGGCGTCGCCGCCGGCGAAAGACACCTGCACGGAGAAGGTCTCGCGCGTGACGGGTTCGCCATCGGGATCGACGACGGCGACGAAATAGCTGAATTCGTCGCCCTCGCCGGCCCCGGCCGGGCCGCGCTGGGCGCGGAACTCGATGTCCAGATCGACCGAGCCGATCTGCGTCTCGCCGTCGAAGCGGCATTCGGCCGTCAGGCTCGCGACCTGCGACTCGAACTCGATATCCTCGAGCGCCCGCCCGCCGTCTTCCCGGAAGCGCATCAGATGTCCCGCGCCCTGCAGCACGCCGACGGCCGGGCATCGCGTGGCCTCGCCGCCGAACAGGCCGCCGACCGCGCTGTCGATGGTCGAGCAGCCCGCGGTCGCGGCTGCGACCGCAAGCAGCAGCGCCGTCCGGGCCGCAAATCTTCTCGCCGGCAATGGCCCTCTCCACTAGACTGGCGAGCCGCCTCGCCCTGCCCCGATCATAGAGCGGACCGGAGTCGTCCACAATGACCGCTGACCGCCCCGCCCTGACCATCCGCCTCGCCGGCCCGAGAGGGTTCTGCGCCGGCGTGGTGCGGGCGATCGAAATCGTCGAAAAGGCGCTCGCGCGTCATGGCGCTCCCGTCTATGTGCGCCACGAGATCGTCCATAACCGGTTCGTCGTCGATTCCCTGCGCGCGCGCGGCGCGATCTTTATCGAGGAGCTGGACCAGGCGCCCGACGACGCGCCGGTGGTGCTGTCCGCGCATGGCGTGCCCAAGTCGGTTCCGGCGGAAGCCGAACGGCGCGGGCTGCACTATATCGACGCGACCTGTCCGCTGGTGAGCAAGGTCCATCGCGAGGCCGAACGCCATTTCGCGGCCGGGCGCTTCCTGCTGCTGATCGGCCATCGCGGCCATCCGGAAGTCGTCGGCACCATGGGCCAGCTTCCCGAGGACGCGGTCATGCTGGTCCAGACCGTCGAGGACGCCCGGCGGGTCGAGCCGCCGGCGGGGCGCGAGCTTGCCTACGCCACACAGACGACGCTCTCCGTTGACGATACGGCCGACATCGTTGCGGCCCTGCGGGAGCGCTTCCCCGGCCTGCACGAGCCGAAACGCGAGGACATCTGCTACGCCACCACCAACCGCCAGGCGGCGATCAAGGCGGCCGCGCCCGGCGCCGATGCGGTGCTGGTGCTGGGCGCGCCCAATTCCTCCAATTCCAACCGGCTGGTGGAAGTGGCCAGGGCCGCCGGCTGCCCGCGCGCCTTCCTGGTCGAGCGCGCCGCCGAGATCGACTGGAGCGCTCTCGCCGGCGTCGGCGTGCTCGCCGTCACGGCCGGCGCCTCCGCCCCGGAAGTGCTGGTCGAGGAGGTCGTCGCGGCCTGCCGGGAGCGCTTCGACGTGACGGTCGAGGAATGGACCGACTCGGTGGAGACGGTCGCGTTCAAACTGCCGCGCGAGCTGGTCGCCTGAGACGCCATGGCGGTCTATACGCCGGTCGGCGGTGAAGAGCTGGAACGCTTCCTGGCCGGTTACGCGCTCGGGCCGGTGCGGCGCTTGGAGCCGATCCCGGAAGGAATCGACAACACCAACTATCTGCTGGAGACCGCGGCCGGGCGCCATGTGCTGACCCTCTTCGAGCGCCGCATCCGCCCCCGCGACCTGCCCTTCTTCGTGGCGCTGATGGAGCATCTGGCCGCCGGCGGCGCGCCCTGCCCCATGCCCGTCCGCCGCCGCGACGGCGCAGCGCTCGTCCCTCTCGCCGGCCGCACGGCGCTGATCGTCACCTTCCTGGAAGGCGAGCGCGACCCGACGGCCTTCGGCCCCATCGGCGCGGCGCTGGCCCGGCTGCATCTGGCCGGCGCCGGCTTCCGGCCCGCGCGCGCCAACGATCTCGGCTTCGAGGGCTGGCGGCGGCTCGCCGGAATCACCCGCGAGCGGGCGGACGAGGTGGCCCCCGGCCTCGCGCATCGGATCGGGCAAGCGCTCGGCGAGCTGGAGGGCCGCTGGCCGGAGGGCCTGCCGACGGGCGCGATCCACGCCGACCTGTTTCCCGACAACGCCGTGTTCCGGAACGGCGCCGTTTCCGGCATCTACGATTTCTACTTCGCCTGCACCGACAGCCTCGCCTACGACCTCGCCATCGCGCAGCTGGCCTGGGCGGCGGAGCCGGACGGGCGATTCGACGGCGGGGCTGCGGACGAGCTGGCGCAAGGCTACGAGTCGGTGCGCCCGCTTGCGCCGGAGGAGCGCCGCGCGCTGGCGCAACTGCGCCGGGGCGCGGCGCTGCGCTTTCTGCTGACGCGCCTCCACGACTGGCTGTTCCCGGCCCCGGCCGTGCTGCTCGCGCCCAAGGACCCGCTGGAATATCTGCGCAAGCTGGACGGGCTGGCGTGAGCCGCGTCGAGCTGTTCACCGACGGGGCCTGCCTCGGCAATCCGGGGCCGGGCGGCTGGGCGGCGCTGCTGCGCAGCGGGACGAAGGAGCGCGAGCTGGTCGGCGGCGAGGCCGAGACGACCAACAACCGCATGGAGCTCATGGCCGCGATCGCCGGGCTGGAGGCGCTGCGGCGGCCCTGCCGGGTGCGCATCACCACCGACAGCCGCTATCTGATGGACGGCGCGCGCTCCTGGCTGGCGGGCTGGAAGCGCAATGGCTGGCGCACCGCCGCCCGCAAGCCGGTCAAGAACGCCGACCTCTGGCGGCGTCTCGACCGGGCGCTCGGCGACCATGAGATCGAATGGCGCTGGGTCCGGGGCCATGCCGGCCACCCGGAAAACGAGCGCGTCGACGCCCTCGCGCGCGAACGCGCCGAGCGCGAGGGCGAGGAGGCCTAGAGCTGCTCCAGGATCTTCTCGGCGCTGGAGACCTCGAACGCGCCGCCATCTTCCAGGTTGAGCCGGGTGATGGTGCCGTCCTCGACGATCATCGAGTAGCGCCGCGCCCGGACGCCGAGGCCGAGGCCGCTCAGATCGAGCTCGACGCCCATCGCCCGCGCCAGATCGCCGCTGCCGTCGGCCAGCATCCGCACCTTGCCGGCGACGCCCTGCGCCTCGCCCCAGGCGTCCATGACGAAGGGATCGTTGACCGAAAGGCAGACGATGTCGTCCACGCCCTTCGCCCGGATCGCGGCGGCCTTCTCGACGAAACCCGGCAGATGCCTGGCCGAACAGGTGGGCGTGAACGCGCCCGGCACGCAGAACGCCACCACCTTGCGCCCGCCGAACAGGTCGGCGGTCTCGACGCCCTGCGGTTTGCCGTCGGCCATCTCCCGGAGGGTCGCCGCCGGCACCTTGTCTCCTGCTGAAACCGTCATGTCTTCGTCTCCTTGCGTCGGATTTCCCGCACCATAGGAAGCGACAAAGGCTCTGAAAAGCGGCAGTATCGGAAAAAATCCCTCCGGGCCGGCGCGCGACCGGTCCCTCATCACGCCGCGACCCCTTCGCGGCCGGAGACCCTCATGCCCGACTCCGCGCCGATGGCCGCCATGGCCCGCGAGAAGTTCCAGGATCCGCACGTCACCGCAGACGGCAAGCGCCGCGCCTGGGTGGCGCTCGACCGGCTGGACACGCTGTGGATCAACACCGGCTCGCTCTGCAATCTCACCTGCCGCAACTGCTATATCGAATCGAGCCCGCGCAACGACCGCCTGGCCTATATCGGGGCCGGCGAGGCGGCGGCCTATTTCGACGAGATCGCGCACACGGAGGCCGGCACGCAACTGATCGGCTTCACCGGCGGCGAGCCGTTCATGAATCCGGACTTCATGGCGATGCTGGCCGATGCGCTCGCGCGCGGCTTCGCGACGCTGACGCTCACCAACGCCATGCGTCCGATGATGAAGCGCTCCGAAGAGTTGCTGGCGCTGCGCGCCCGGCACGGGAGCCGCCTGCGGCTCCGGGTCTCGCTCGACCACTATACGCGCGCCCTGCACGAGACCGAACGCGGGAGGGCAAGCTGGACGCCGGCGCTCGAAGGGCTGCGCTGGCTCAGCCGCAACGGCTTCGCGCCGGACGTCGCCGGGCGGACCTGCTGGGGGGAGGACGAGGAATCGGCGCGCCGGGGCTATGCGCAACTGTTCCGCAGCGAGGCCATCGACTGCGACGCCATGGACCCGGCGGCGCTCACGCTCTTTCCCGAGATGGACGAGACGGAGCCGACGCCGGAAGTCACCACGGAGTGCTGGCAGACGCTCGGCAAGTCGCCCGCCGACATCATGTGCGCCTCCTCCCGCATGGTGGTGAAGCGGCGCGGCGCGGACCGCCCGGCGGTGGTCGCCTGCACGCTGCTGCCTTACGACCCGCGCTTCGAGCTCGGCCCGACGCTGGCCGAGGCGGCGGGAGCGGTGCCGCTCAACCATGCGCATTGCTCGCGCTTCTGCGTGCTGGGCGGAGGGTCCTGCTCGCAGAAATGAGCGCCGGCGGCCCCTTGAAACCGTCGCCTTGGCGACTATAACCTTGCATATAGTCGCCAAGGTCACCAACTCGGGCGGCCCGCTCCGCATGAAGGTCTCCCGGATGGAAGACGAACGCTATTTCGGTTTTCTGGTCTCGGACGTAGCCCGCCTGCTGCGCACCGAGTTCGACCGCCGGGTGCGGGACTTCGGCCTCACCCGCTCGCAATGGCTCGCCCTCTCGCGCATCCACCGTCAGCCGGGCTGCTCGCAATCGGAGCTCGCGGAGACCATGGAGATGGAGAAAGGCCCCGCCGGGCGGCTGGTGGACCGGCTGGAGGAAAACGGCTTCGTCAGCCGCGAGGCCGACCCGGCGGACCGGCGGGTGAAGCGCCTGCGGCTTACGCCCGAGGCCGAGGCCATCGAGCGCACCATGCGCGACATCGCGCGCCGGACGGTGCAGGAAGCGCTGGGCGATCTCGACGAAGCGGAGCGCGACCGCGCGGTGGAGCTGCTGCTCACCGTCAAGGCCAGGCTGCAGGAAATGCTCCAGAACAGGAACCGGGCCGACACGCCCGCCGCCAGCAGACAGGAAGCCGCCCAATGAGTATCCGCCGCGCCGGGCGCGTGCTTGTCCGGATCTTCCTGCTGCTCGTCGTGCCGCTCGCCGCGATCGCCGTCGGCGGCTATTTCTACCTGACCGGCGGTCGCTATGTGACCACCGAGAACGCCTATGTGAAGAACGACATCATCCAGGTGAGCGCGGATATCGACGGCCGCGTCGTCGAGGTCGCGGTCCGCGACCATCAGGAAGTCCGCGCCGGCGCGGTGCTGTTCCGCATCGACCCGATCCCGCTGCAGATCCGCCTGGCGCGCGCCGAGGCGGAGATGGGCATGGTGCGCAACGAACTGCAGTCGTTCCGGGCCGAGTATGGGGTGGCGGCGCGCGAACTGCGCGAGGCGGGAGAGTCCGCCCGCTACTACAAGGCGCAGGCCGAGCGGTTTCGCAGCCTGCAACGCAGCGGCGCGGCCGCCCGCACCCGGCTGGAGGCGGCCGAGCACGACCTCGCGCTCTCCCGCCGGCGCATGGATGTGGTGCGCGAGCGCATGAGCCGGGTGCTGGTGCGGCTGGGCGGCGCGCTGGATGCGCCGGTCGAGAGCCATCCGATGTATCTGGAGAAGGTCTCGCTGCGAGACGCCGCGCGCCTGGACCTCGAACGCACCGCCATCCATGCGCCGGTCGGCGGCATCGTCAGCAACGTCAAGCTGCAGGCCGGCGAATATGTGGAGGCGGGCAAGCCGATCTTCTCGATCATCGCCGCGAGCCAGCCCTGGGTCGAGGCCAATCTGAAGGAGACGGAGCTCACGCATGTGCGCATCGGCCAGGCGGCGACCGTGGTGGTGGACGCCTATCCCGACATCGAATGGCGGGCCGAGGTGACGAGCATCAGCCCGGCGACGGGCGCGGAGTTCGCCGTGCTGCCGCCCCAGAACGCGACCGGCAACTGGGTCAAGGTCGTGCAGCGCCTGCCGGTGCGCTTGCAGCTCGAAGAGCGGCCCGGCGCGCCGCTGCTGCGCGCCGGCATGACCGTCTCGGCGTCGATCGACACCGTGCGCGAGCGCCATCTGCTGACCGTCATCAAGGACAGCTGGGCCGGATTCGGGACCGAATAGCGAACCGTTGGACGAGGCGGCCCCTTTTCGGGGATAATGGCCGGGCAGTCGAACTGCCGCGACGGGAGGAGCAGGGACATGGCGCTGGCCCAGGTCAGGCTCGACGACAAATACACGCTCGAACGCGGCCGGGCGCTGCTGACCGGCGCCCAGGCGCTGGTGCGCCTGCCGATGGCGCAGCGCCGGCGCGATCTGGCCGCCGGCCTCAATACGGGCGGCTTCATCTCCGGCTATCGCGGCTCGCCGCTCGGCGGCTACGACCAGCAGCTCTGGGCGGCGCGCAAGCACCTCCAGGACCACCACATCGTCTTCAAGGCCGGCGTCAACGAGGACCTGGCCGCCACCTCGGTCTGGGGCACGCAGCAGTCCGGCTTCTTCGGCGACGCGCGCTATGACGGCGTGTTCGGCATCTGGTACGGCAAGGGGCCGGGCGTGGACCGCACCGGCGATGCGCTGAAACACGCCAACCTGTTCGGCACCCACGCCCATGGCGGCGTCATCGCGCTCGCCGGCGACGACCATGTGGCCAAGAGCTCGACAACCGCGCATCAGAGCGAGTTCGCCTTCGTCGATGCGATGATCCCCATCCTGAACCCCTCGGGAGTGCAGGAGTTTCTCGATTTCGGCCTCTACGGCTTCGCGCTGTCGCGCTATGCCGGCCTCTGGGCGGGCTTCATCTGCGTGACCGACACGGTCGACTCGACCGCCACCATCGATATCGATCCCGACCGGACGCAAATCCGCCTGCCGACCGATTTCGAGATGCCGGAAGGCGGCCTCAACATCCGCTGGCCGGACAACTGGCTCGACCAGGAGCCGCGCCTGCACACCGCCAAGCTGCCCGCCGCCGTCGCCTTCGTGCGCGCCAACCGGCTGGACCGGGTGACGGTCGGCGGACCGGGCCGGCGGTTCGGCATCGTCACCACCGGCAAGTCCTATCTCGACACGCGCCAGGCGCTCGCGGCGCTCGGCATCGACGACGCGACGGCGCGCGCGCTCGGCGTCTCGGTTTACAAGGTTGCGCTCTCCTGGCCGATCGAGCCGGAGGGCATGCGCGCCTTCTGCGAGGGGCTGGACGAAGTCCTGGTCGTGGAAGAGAAGCGCGGGCTGATCGAGCCGCAGATCAAGGAGCTGCTGTTCAGCGCGCCGGCGGACCGGCGTCCCCGGGTGGTCGGCAAGACCGACGAGGACGGACGCGAACTGCTGCGCTCCTACAAGGAGCTGCAGCCGGAGGAGGTCGCCGAGGCGATCCTCTCCCGGCTTGGGCGCATGGCCGATGTCGGCGCCTTCGAGGCCAGGCTCGCCACCATCCGCGAGGCGACGCGCCAGTCGAGCGGCAATCAGCCGAGCCTGGTGCGCACGCCCTCCTTCTGCTCCGGCTGCCCGCATAATTCCGGCACCCGGCTGCCGGACGGCTCGCGGGCCTTCTCCGGCATCGGCTGCCATTTCATGGCGCAATGGGTCGATCCCGAGAAGACCGCCACCTACACCCATATGGGCGCCGAGGGCGCGACCTGGGCCGGACTGCACCATTTCGTCGAGACGCCGCACATCTTCCAGAATATCGGCGACGGCACCTACTACCATTCCGGCATTCTGGCGGTGCGCGCCGCAGTCGCGTCCGGCGCCAACATGACCTACAAGGTGCTCTACAACGACGCCGTGGCCATGACCGGCGGGCAGCCGGTCGATGGGCCGCTTTCGCCGGCGATGGTGACGCAGCAGCTGGCGGCCGAGGGCGTCAAGCCGATCTATCTGGTCACCGATACGCCCGAGGCCTATGAACGCGCCCGCGATCTGGCGCCGGGCACGGTGGTCAAGCACCGCTCGGAGATGAATGCCGTGCAGATCGCGCTGCGCGAGATCGAGGGCGTCTCCGGCCTGGTCTATGTGCAGACCTGCGCGGCGGAGAAGCGCCGGCGGCGCAAGCGCGGCGACTTCCCCAACCCGGCCAAGCGCATGTTCATCAATCCGGCGGTCTGCGAGGGCTGCGGCGATTGCGGCGTCAAGTCGAACTGCGTGTCGGTGATCCCGGTCGAGACCGAGTTCGGCCGCAAGCGCATGATCGACCAGTCGGCCTGCAACAAGGATTATTCCTGCCTGAACGGCTTCTGCCCGAGCTTCGTGACGGTCTATGACGCCGAGCCGCGCCGGGGCAAGCCCGCCGGGCAGGCGCCGGGTCCGCTGGAAGTGCTGCCGGAGCCGGACCGCCCGGCGACCGACGAGCCCTATTCCATGATGATCGACGGCATCGGCGGCACCGGCGTCATCACCGTCGGCGCGCTGCTCGCCATGGCCGCCCATCTGGAGGCAAGGCCGCCACGGTGATGGACATGACGGGCCTGGCCCAGAAGGGCGGCGCGGTGTGGAGCCATCTGCGCATCGCCGACAGGCTCGAGGACCTGCACAGCGTGCGCATCGGCATGGGCGGGGCGCGCGCGCTCATCGGCTGCGACCTGGTGACCTCCAGCCAGATCGACACGCTCTCGCGCCTCTCGCGCGATCGCAGCCGGGCGGTGGTCAACACCTATCGCACCTACACCAACGAGTTCGCCCGCAATCCGGACATGGCCTTCCCGGACGACGAACTGCGCACCCGCATCGAGGCGGCGCTCGGCGGCGATGCGGTCGAGATGATCGACGCCACCGGCCTGGCGACGGCGCTGCTGGGCGACGCCATCGGCGCCAACCTGTTCATGGCCGGCTACGCCTATCAGAGGGGCCTGGTGCCGGTCGGCGCGGAGGCGATCGAGCGCGCGATCGAGCTGAACGGCGTCGCTGTCGAGATGAACAAGCAGGCCTTCGACTGGGGCCGGCGGGCGGCCCACGATCCGGCCTTCGTCGAGCGCGTCGCGAAGCCGGCGGACGCCAAGCCCGAAGCCGCCGCGCCGGAGAGCCTGGAGGCGACGGTCGCCCGCCGGACGCGCTTCCTGACCGACTATCAGAACGCCGCCTACGCCGCGCGCTACACCGCGCTGGTCGAGCGGGTGCGGCAGGCCGAGAATGTCGAGGGCGGCGGGCCGCTCGCCCGCGCCGTCGCGCGCTACTATTTCAAGCTGCTGGCCTACAAGGACGAGTATGAGGTCGCGCGGCTGCACACCACCGACGAGTTCCGCCAGCAGATCGCGCGCCAGTTCGAGGATGGCTACCGGATCGAGTTCAATCTGGCCCCGCCCCTGCTGGCCCGCAAGGACCCGGTGACCGGCGAGCCGCGCAAGATGCGCTTCGGCTCCTGGATCGTTCCGGTCTTCCGGCTGCTGGCGGCGCTGCGCGGCCTGCGCGGCACGGCCTTCGATCCGTTCGGGCGCACCGCCGAGCGCCGGCGCGAACGCGCGCTGATCGCGCAATATGAGGCGGATGTCGGGGAAATCCTCGACCGACTCGGGCCGGAGACCGCCGGCGTCGCCGTCGAGCTCGCCAGCGCGCCGGAGCATATTCGCGGCTTCGGGCATGTGAAGCTCCGCCATCTGGAAGCCTTCGAGAAGCGTCGGACGGCGCTGCTCGACGCGCTTCGCGACCCGGACAAGCAGACCACCGCCGCGGCCGAATAGGAGCGTCTTCAGGCATGACCGCACAGGAAACCGCCATCGTCGTCGGGGTCGGACCCGGCCTCGGGGCCTCGCTCGGCCGCATCTTCGCGCGCGCCGGCATGAAGGTGGCGCTGGCCGCCCGCTCGCCGGCCCGGCTGGAGCCGATCGCCGCCGAAATCGGCCCCGATGTGAGCCTCCACGCCTGCGACGCAACCGACGACGCCAGCGTGAAGGCGCTGTTCGCCGCCGCGCCGGAGCCGGACATCGTGGTGTTCAACGCCTCCGGCCGGGTGCGCGGCAGCGTGGTCGATCTGGAGACCGAGGCGTTCGAGCAAGCTTGGCGGCAGGCTTGCCTCGGCGGCTTCATCGTCGGGCGCGAGGCGGCGCGGGCCATGCTGCCGCGCGGCTCGGGCAGCATCTTCTTCACCGGCGCGACCGCCTCGGTGAAGGGCTACGCCAAATCCGCCGGTTTCGCCGTCGGCAAGTTCGGCCTGCGCGCGCTCGCCCAGTCGATGGCGCGGGATTTCGGGCCGAAGGGCCTGCATGTCGCGCATTTCGTCATCGATGGCGGCATTCTCGGGCCGCATCACGCGCCCGACCCGAAGCTGCCGGGCGATCATCTGCTGGTCCCCGATTCGATCGCCGAGACCTATCTGCACACCCACCGCCAGCACCGCTCGGCCTGGGCCCACGAGATCGATCTGCGCCCCTGGACGGAGTCGTTCTGAACGCGGCCGACTTTCCCCGGAAATGGGCGTTGACAAGGTCGATCGCCCAAATTATTGTCACCGCTCCCGACTGCTAACTATTGTCATCGGAATGCCGAATGGGAGGCGACGCAATGGAATTCGAGTGGAACTGGCCGGCGATCACTGCGATGGGGACGGTGCTGATCGCCTTCATCACGGCCGTGATCGGCGTCGCCACCTGCTATCTGATTCACTCCGGCATCAAGGCGATGAACCGGTCGTCCGACGAGCGCGCCGCCGACAGGCGAGCGGCGATTCAGCAGCGCGCCGCCGACAGACAGGCGGACATGCAGCGGCACGCCGAGGAGCAACGCCGGGCGCGGGAGGAGCTGGCCGAATGGCGCCGGACGCAGGAAGAGTGGCGCGAGGCGGATATCCGCCGACATGAGGCGGCGATGGCCGCCATCCGGCAGCAGCAGGAGGACGCCCGGCAGCAGCGGGAGGACGCCAGGGCCGCCCACAAGGAAACCATGGCGGCGCTCGAGGCGCTGATCGAGCGGACCGGGGGTCCGACGAAGCGGGAATAGCGCCGACGCAGCGAAACGCGCTGTCAGGGGACGACGCCCCGCCGTCTCACAGCTCATGAACGAGGACATCGCCTTGCGGAAGGCCGCCCGGCCGGCTAAGAGAGGGCCATGGCAAGGCGTGTGCTGGTCCTGAACGGGCCCAACCTGAACATGCTCGGTCGGCGCCAGCCCGAGATCTACGGGCGAACCACGCTCGCCGGGATCGATGCGATGGTGCAGACCGCCGCCGGCGATCTCGGCATGGAGGCCGACTGCCGGCAGAGCAACAGCGAGGGCGAACTGGTCGGCTGGATCCAGGAAGCGCGCGGCGCCTCGGACGCCATCGTCATCAACGCCGCCGCCTATACGCATACCTCGGTGGCGATCCTGGACGCGCTCACCCTGTTCGAGGGGCCGGTGGTCGAGGTGCATCTGTCCAACATTCACCGGCGCGAGCCGTTCCGGCATCGCTCCTATGTGTCCGGCGCAGCGCTCGGCATGATCGCCGGCTTCGGGCCGGTCGGCTACCGGCTGGCGCTGCTCGCCCTGGACGACCACTGGCGCGCGGAGAAAGGCGAGCGATGAGCCGCTTTCATATCGACGAGGATGCGGTTCGCCGGCTTGCGGCGCTGCTGGAGGAGACCGGCGCGGGCGAGATCGAATATCGCGACGGCGACCGCAGGCTGCGCATCCGGGCGCAGGCCGCCGCAGCGCCCCCGCCTCCGGCCGCCGCCGCTGCCGCGCGACCGGCGGAAGCGCCTGCGGACCCGACGCCCGAGCCCGCCCCCAACATCGAGGGCACGCCGGTCACCGCGCCCATCGTCGGCACCGCCTATCTCCAGCCGGAGCCGGGCCAGCCGGCCTTCGTCAAGGTCGGCGACCGCGTCCATGCCGGCCAGACGCTGCTGATCATCGAGGCGATGAAGGTCTTCAACCAGATTCCCGCGCCCTGCGACGGCGTGGTGCGCCAGGTGCTGGCGGTCACCGGCGCGCCGGTCGAATATGGCGAAGTCCTGATGGTTCTCGGTTAGCCGGTGTTCGACAAGGTTCTGATCGCCAATCGCGGCGAGATCGCGCTGCGCATCATCCGCGCCTGCCGCGACCTCGGCATCCGCACGGTGGCGGTCCATTCCACCATCGATTCCGAGGCGATGCATGTGCGGCTGGCGGACGAAAGCGTGTGCATCGGGCCGCCGCCGCCGCGCGACAGCTATCTCAGCATGGCGGCGCTGATCTCGGCGGCGGACATCGCCGGCGCGGACGCCATTCATCCGGGGCTGGGATTCCTGGCCGAGAACGCGACCTTCGCGCAGGTGGTCGCCGACCACGGCTTCGCCTTCATCGGCCCGAGCCCCGAGCATATCGCGACCATGGGCGACAAGATCGCCGCCAAGACGGCGATGGCGGAGGTCGGCATCGCCCCGGTGCCGGGCGGCGACGAGGCCATGGAGGACGACGCCGAGGCCGGGCGGGTCGCGGCGGCGATCGGCTTCCCCGTGCTGGTGAAGGCGGCGGCCGGCGGCGGCGGACGCGGGATGCAGATCGCCAGGACGCCGGACACGCTCCCGGCCGCGCTCGGCCTGGCGCGGCGCGAGGCGGCGAGCGCTTTCGGCGACTCCCGGGTGTTCATCGAGAAGTTCATCGAGAACCCGCGCCATATCGAGATCCAGGTGTTCGGCGATTCGCACGGGCGCGCCGTGCACCTCGGAGAGCGCGACTGCTCCATCCAGCGCCGCCATCAGAAGGTCGTCGAGGAGGCGCCCTCGCCCGCCATCGGCGAGGCGCTGCGCCGGGAGATCGGCGAGCGCGCGGCGACGGCCGTCCGCCGCCTTGGCTATCTCGGCGCGGGCACGCTGGAGTTCCTGTTCGACGGGAGCGACTTCCACTTCATCGAGATGAACACCCGCATCCAGGTGGAGCATCCGGTCACCGAGGCGGTGACGGGGGTCGATCTGGTCCGCGAACAGTTGCTGATCGCCGCCGGCGAGAAGCTCTCCTTCGCGCAGGAAGATTTGCGGATCGACGGCCACGCCATCGAGTGCCGGGTGAACGCCGAGAATGCGCGCACCTTCGTGCCCTCCCCCGGGCGGGTGCGGGCCTATCACCCGCCCGGCGGACCGGGGGTGCGGATCGATTCCGCGCTCTTCGCCAACTGCGTGGTGCCGCCGCATTACGACAGCTTGGTCGCCAAGCTGGTCGCGCACGGGCCGGACCGCGCCACGGCCGTCGCCCGGCTGGCGCGCGCGCTCGACGAATATGTGATCGAGGGCATCGACACCAATCTCGATCTGCATCGGCGCATCGTCGCGGACGGCGATTTCCGCCAGGGCGCTTTCGACATCCACTGGCTCGAACGCTGGATGGACGACGCTTGACGCGGATTTCCGCCGAGATGCTGCTCAAGGCCTATCGCCTCGGGCTGTTTCCCATGGCCGACAGCCGCCATTCCGACACGCTCTACTGGCTGGACCCGCGCCGGCGCGGAATCATCCCCCTGGACGCGTTCCGGGTCTCCCGCCGGCTGGCCCGCACCTTGCGGCAGGACCGGTTCGAGGTCTCGGTAGATCGGGACTTCGACGCGGTCATCCAGGCCTGCGCCCGGCCGCGCGCCGACGGCGGCGACACCTGGATCAATGACGACATCCTGCGCCTCTACCGCGAGCTGGCCGAGCAGGGCGCGGCGCACAGCGTCGAATGCTGGCGGGAGGGTCGGCTTGCCGGCGGCCTCTACGGCGTTTCGGTCGGCGGCGCCTTTTTCGGCGAGAGCATGTTCAGCCGGGTGCGCGACGCCAGCAAGGTGGCGCTGGTGCATCTCGCGGCCCGGCTCGTCGGCGCGGGCTACCGGCTGCTGGATACGCAGTTCCTCACGCCGCATCTCGCCCTGTTCGGCGCGGTCGAGATCTCGCGCGGGGAATATCGCCGCCGGCTCGGCGAGGCGCTGCAGGTGGAGGCGGCGCTGCCGAGGGAGCTCGACCGGGGCGCGCTGCTGGGCTTCCTCGCGCGGGCGCGGCTCAGACCGCTTCCATCGGAACCGACGGCACGGTGTCCCTGACCAGGATGCCGCCGCGGTCTCCGGGCGTGACGGCGCCATAGCGCGCCGCGAAGGCTTCCGGCAGCGCGCGGCCGTCCGGCGGGCAGAGCCAGAGCCGCAGCAGATGGCGGCGGCGCTCCGGCTCCGGCCAGTCCTCGAAGGCCGTGCGGTCGTGCAGGATCGCATGATTGTGCAGAAACTGCATGTCGCCCGGCTCGAACGCCATGTCGAGGCGGAAGTCCGAGCTTTCGCAGAGCGCGTCGAACAGGTCGAGCGCCTCGACTTCGGTCGCCGTCAGCTCCGGGACTTCCGGGAAGCGCCGGGCGGACTCGATATAACGGCGCACATAGATGGTGGTGAGGTCGTCGCCGATGCGGTTGAACACCGGCAGCGCAAACCAGGGCGCCATGCCCTCCGGCACCTCGCCGCGCCGGTCGGTTGCGAACGGCGCATAGAGCGCGGCCGCGAGGTCCGGGCGCCGGCGCACCATTTCGTTATGCACGGCGGCGGAGCTCACGATCGAGCTCAGCCCGCCCGAGCGCGCCGGCTGCAGGCACAAGAGCGCCACGATATCGACGGAGTCGGTGTGGAAATTCTGCCGCTCGCGGGTCTGATAGACGCGCACATTGGGGTCGGCGCTGGCGAGACCCAGATCCTTCACATGGCCCATCAGGTGCCCCTTGGCGTTCTGCGAGCGCGGGCGGCCGAAATGCGCGCCCAGGCCCCAGAAGGCCGCCACCGCCTGCTCCCGGCTCATCCGCCCGACCGGCAGGCCGCGCAGCAGGAAGAAGCCCCGCCCGCGCAGCAGGTCCTCCGCCAGCCGGGCGAGCTTCGGCCCGAGCGTCGGCAGCGGGAAGGCCGCCCGATCGACCTCGATCAGCGGCCGGTCGATGCCGGCGATGGCGGCGTCGATTTCGGCGATGTCGGCTTCGGTCAGCCTGACGGACCAGTCCTCTCGCGCCGCCATGTCCGGGCCGCGCCAGTCGGCGGCGCCCGGCAGGACTTCTGGAACCGTCGCGGTCATGCGATGCTCTCCCGCTCGTCACTTCGGAGACAGTAAGCCCGATGCCTCGCGCCAGTTCAATCGCCGGCGGCCGGCCATGACTCCCGAGGAGTTCCGCGCCCACGGCCACCGCTTCGTGGACTGGATGGCGGACTATATGACGGAGGTGGAGCGCCTGCCGGTGCGCGCGCAGACGCCGCCGGGCGCCATCGCCGACGCCCTGCCCGCCGCCCCGCCCGAAGACCCGGAGCCGCTGGAGGCGGTGTTCGAGGATTTCCGGCGGATCGTCATGCCCGGCATGACGCATTGGCAGCATCCACGCTTCTTCGCCTATTTCCCGGCCAATTCCAGCCCGCCCTCGGTGCTGGCGGAGATGCTGACGGCCGCGCTCGGCGCGCAATGCATGTTGTGGCAGACCTCGCCGGCGGCCACCGAGCTGGAGACGCGGATGCTGGAGTGGCTCGGACAGGCGGTCGGCCTGCCCGAAGGCTTCGCCGGCGTCATCCAGGATTCGGCCTCTTCCGCCATCCTCTGCGCGCTGCTGACGGCGCGCGAGCGGGCCACGGGCTGGGCGGCGAACGAGCGAGGCCTGGCCGAGGCGGGCGCGCCGCTGGCGGTCTATACCTCCGACCAGGCGCATTCCGCGACCGAGAAGGGCGCAAAGATCGCCGGCTACGGCCGCGAGCGGGTCCGCCTTATCGAGACCGGCGAGGATTTCGCCATGCGGGCCGACGCGCTGGAAGCGGCCATTCGCCGCGACCGCGAGGCCGGTCTCCGGCCGGCCTGCATCGTGGCCAGCCTCGGAACCACCGGCGTCGGCGCGATCGACCGGCTGGACGAGATCGGCCGGATCGCGGAGCGCGAGGGCGTGTTCTTCCATGTCGATGCGGCCTGGGCGGGCGGCGCGCTGGTCTGCGAGGAGCATCGCTGGATGCTCCGGGGGATCGAGACGGTCGATAGCCTGGTCTTCAACCCGCATAAATGGCTGCTGACCAATTTCGACTGCTCGGCGCATTTCGTCCGCGATCCGGAGGCGCTGGTCCGCACGCTCTCGATCCTGCCGGCTTTCCTGCAAAGCCGCGAGGCCGGCGCGGTGATCGACTATCGCGACTGGAGCGTGCCGCTCGGCCGGCGGTTTCGCGCGCTCAAGCTCTGGTTCGTGCTGCGCTGCTACGGGCTGGCGGGGCTGCGCGCGCTCATTCGCAGGCATGTAGCGCTGGCGGAGTGGCTGGAGGCCGAGATGCGGGCGCATCCCGATTTCGAGCTGATGGCGCCCCGCTCGCTGTCGCTGATCAATTTCCGCTACGCGCCGGCGGGAGCCGAAGGGCTCGACGAACTCAATGAGCGCCTGCTGCACGCGCTCAACGACGAGGGGCGCATCTATCTGACGCAGAACCGGGTGCGCGGCGCATACGCCATCCGCGTCTCCATCGGGCAGACGACGACGGAGCGCGTCCATGTCGAACAGGCCTGGGCCGCGATCCGCGAGACGGCCGGGCGGTTGGGGCGGCCATGAGGTTCGTTTCCAACGCCCGCATGTATGCCGTCAGCCCGGCTGCCGAGGCGGAGTGGCGGGCGCTGATCGCGCATGTCGCCCGCGACGCGGACGCCTCCTTCGATTATCTGCCCTACGGCGCTCCGCAGCCGCTGGAGGCGCTCTGGCGGCGCCCCGACCTCGGCTGCGTGCAGATGTGCGGCTACCCCATCGCGCTCGGCGTCGCGACCGTGACGCCGCTCGCATCGCCCGTTCCGGCCGCGCCATGGGCCGAGGGCCGGGCGGTCTATCGCAGCGACCTGATCGTTCGCAGGAACGCGCCCTATGAAACCCTCCCGGAGACGTTCGGCGGCATCGTCGGCTGGACCGTCGAGCACTCGCATTCGGGCTTCAATGCGCTGCGCCACCATCTGCTGCCCTGGCGGGAAGACGGCCGGGACCGGCTCTACCGGAACGCGATCGGCCATCTGGTGACGGCCCGGCGCATTCTCGACAGCGTGATTGCGGGCGACATCGATATCGGGCCGCTCGACGCCTATTGGCACATGCTGATGCGAAAATACGAGCCGGCGCTGACGGAGCAGGTTCGTATCCTGGAATCGACCGCGACCGCGCCCATGCCGGCCTTCGTCGCCGCGCCGGCCCTGCCGGAGCCGACGGTCGCGCGGCTGCGCGCGGCCTTTGCGGCGGCGCATCGCCAGCCCTGGTTCGCGCATTTCCGCGAGACGCTGCTGATCGAAGGCTTCCGGCCGGTGACGCAGGAGAGCTTCGAGCCGACGATGGAATGGGATCGGGCCGCGAAGGCGGCGGGCTACGATGCGCCCGCCTGACCCCGGAGACGGCGCGGGCGCGCCCTACCCGTTCGATCTCGGCCCCCTGTCGCGCAAGATTGCGACGGGCTCGGAGGCCGCCCAGCTCTGGTTCGACCGCGGCCTCGCCTGGGCCTTCGCCTTCAATCACGACGAGGCGGTCGCCTGCTTCCGGCGAGCGGCGGAGGCGGACCCGTCCTGCGCCATGGCCCGGTGGGGCATCGCCTGTGCGTCGGGGCCGTTCTACAACCGGGCGTGGATTCGCTATTCGGACGCCGAGCTCGCCGAAATTTTGCCGGTCTGCCATGGAGAGGCCGAGGCGGCCGTGGCGCTGGCCGGCGCGGCCACGCCGGCGGAGCAGAGCCTGATCCACGCTCTCGCAAGGCGCTATCGCAACGGGCATGAGCGCGACCGCGAGGTGCTGAACGCCTGGCACCGCGACTATGCCGACGCGATGCGCGACGTCTGCCGGGCGCACCCCGACGATCCCGACATCGCCGCCCTCTACGCCGAGGCGGCGATCACCTGCACGCCCCGCCGGCTGTGGAACCTGAAGACGGGCGAGCCGGACCCCGACGCGCGCACGCTGGAAGTGCTGCCGGTGCTGGAGCGCTGGATGGAGCGGCTCGAAGGCGGCGGCGGCCCGGTGCATCCCGGCATTCCGCATATGTATATCCACACGCTGGAAATGTCGCCCTTCCCCGAGCGCGCGCTGAAGGCCGCCGACCTGCTGCGCGGCTTCGCGCCCGATGCGGGCCATATGGAGCACATGCCGGCGCATATCTATGTGCTGTGCGGCGACTATGCGCAGTCGGTCTCGCAGAGCGAGCGCGCGGTGCGGGCGGACGAGAAATATCTCGCCTTTGCCGGCGACGCGAACTTCTACACCACCGCCCGCTGCCACGATCTCCATCTGTTCATGTATGCGGCCATGTTTCTCGGCCAATATGGCAAGGCCGCTCAGGCGGCCGAACGCATCCGGGAGATCGCCAAGCCGGAGCTGATCGCCTGGAGCGCGCCCTTCATGGCGTCCATTCTCGACGGCTACGCCGCCATGCGCCTGCATGTCCCGGTGCGCTTCGGCCGCTGGCGCGAGCTGGTCGCGTCGCGCGGACCGGAAGATGCGCGCCTCCGCCCGATCGGGGTTGCGATGCACGCCTACGCGCGGGGCGTGGCGGCGGCGGCGCTCGGCCGGATCGGCGAGGCGGAAGCCGCCCGGCAGGCGTTCGACGCGGCGGCCGCCGCCATTCCCGAGGATGCGATCTTTCTCAGCAACACGATCCGCGACATGCTCCGCGTCGGCGAGGCCATGCTGGACGGCGAGCTGGACTATCGGAAGGGCCATTACGACCGCGCCTTCGCCAGCCTCCGGCTGGCGGTCTCGCGCGACGATTCGCTCAACTACACCGAGCCCTGGGCGTGGATGCACCCGCCGCGCCATGCGCTGGGCGCGCTGCTGGCCGAGCAGGGCGAGTTCCGGGAGGCCGAGCGCGTCTTCCGCGCCGATCTCGGTTACAGCAACGACCTGCCGCGCTGCTGCCAGCATCCCGACAATGTATGGGCCTTGCAGGGGCTGGCGGAATGCGTCGAGCAGAGCGGAGACGCCAACGAACTCCGCCTGCTCCGCCAGCGGCTCGACTTCGCCAGGGCGCGCGCCGATATCCCCATAGAAAGCGCCTGCTTCTGCCGCACCGCAACTGCGGGCTAACCGGCGCGGGCGATGACGAAGCGGTAGGGCAGGTCCGTCTCCTCCGTCTCGATCAGCGCATGGCCTTCGGTGTCGCAGAAATGGCGCATGTCGATGGAGGAGGCCGGGTCGTCGGCCAGCACTTCCAGACGCGCGCCGGGCGCCATCGCCTTCAGGCGCTTGCGGGCGCGCAGCACCGGCAGCGGGCAGCGCAGGCCGGTGGCGTCGAGCGTCTCGGCCATGGCGTCAGAAGGCGTTGAGCGGAATCTTGAGATAGGCGCGGCCGTTGCTTTCCGGCTCCGGCAGGTCGCCGCCGCGCATGTTCACCTGGATGGAGGGCAGCAGCAGGGCCGGCACGCCGAGCGTGCGGTCGCGCTCGGTGCGCATGGCGACGAAGGCCGCCTCGTCGATGCCGTCGCGCACATGCCGGTTGGCGGCGCGCTCCTCGCGCACGGTGGTCTCCCAGGCGACCGGCCTTCCGCCGGGCGCATAGTCGTGCCCGACGAAGATGCGCGTCTCCGGCGGCAGCGCCAGGATGCGCCGCGCGGAGCGGAAGAGCGCATGGGCGTCGCCGCCCGGAAAATCGCAGCGCGCGGTGCCGAAATCCGGCATGAACACCGTGTCGCCGGTGAAGGCCGCATCGCCGATGACATAGGTGACGCAGGCCGGCGTATGCCCGGGCGTGTGCAGCACCCGCGCCGGAACGCGCCCGACCTCGAAGCGCGCCTCGTCGTCGAACAGCCGGTCGAATTGCGAGCCGTCGGCCAGGAACTCCTGCGGCAGGTTGTAGATGTCCTTGAACACAGCCTGGACAGCGACGATATGGCTGCCGATGGCGGTCCGCCCGCCGAGCTGGCGCTGCAGGAAGGCGCCGGCGCTCAGATGGTCGGCATGGACATGGGTTTCGAGGATCCAGTCCACCGCGAGGCCGCGCTCGCGGACGCGCGCCGCCAGTCCTTCGGCGAAGGCCGTGCCAATCCGCCCGGCATGGATGTCGTAGTCCAGGACGGGATCGACGATCGCCGCGCGGCCCGTCTCCGGGCAGGAGACGATGTAGCTCACCGTCGCGCTTGCCTCGTGAAACAGCGCCTCGACCTGCGGCTTTTCAGCCATGAGTGGCACTCCCCCGACAAGAGCCGCTATATCTACACCCGATTCGCCAACCGGAGAATGCAGCCGTGAGCGCGCCCCTGATCGACTACCGCTCCGAAAACGACATCGCGACCATCACCCTCAACCGGCCGGACAAGATGAACGCCCTGTCCAACGGCCTGGTCGCCGAGCTGATCGACGCCTTCCAGCGCCTGCAGGACGGCAGCGACCGCGTGGCCATCCTGACCGGGGCGGGCGAGCGCGCCTTCTCGGTCGGGGCCGACCTGCGCGACCCGCCGCGCGACCCGGAGCTCTGGGAATGCATGCCGGGCGTGGGCGTCATGGTGGACAAGCCGATCGTCGCCGCCGTGCACGGCTATTGCGTCGGCGGGGCCTTCTGCCTGGTCGAGTTCTGCGATCTCGCGGTTGCGGACGAGACCGCCGACTTCTTCTACCCCGAAGCGCAGATCGGCTTTTGCGGCGGCCTGATCGCCGGCCTGGCGGCGCGCATCCCGCACAAGCTGGCGATGGAGTTCATGATGACCGGCCGGCATGTCGATGCGGCCCGCGCCGCCGATATCGGCATGGTCAACCGCGCCGTGCCGAAGGGCGAGGCGCTGGCGGCGGCGATGGAATATGCCGAGGTGCTGCGCGACAGCGCGCCGCTGGTGCTGCGCACGGTCAAGCGCTTCGTGCGCGACACGGTGGTGGCGCGCGGCCCCTCCGAGCTGCAGGCGCTGGCGCGGCGCGAGCTGCTGTCGATCAGCCGCAGCGAAGACCAGAAGGAGGGCGGACGCGCCTTCCGCGAGAAGCGCAAGCCGGCCTTCAAGGGGCGCTGATCGCCGCCGCGCCCCTGTCGGCGCGAGCCGGCAACGGGCATAGTGGCGCCCTGCCCTTCGCCCTCCCATCGGAATGGAGAAAGCCTTGACCCGATTGACCGAAGACGACCTGGCCGCGCTGCGCGCCCTCGACACGCCCACTATCTGCAATGCGCTGGAGGTGGTGGCCGGCTGCCGGCTGAACACCGGCTTCACCGTCGAGCCGCTGGTCTGCCCGTTTCCCGACCTGCCGCCGATCGTCGGCTATGCGCGCACCGGCGCGATCCGCTCGCAATATCCGTCCGCCGTCGGCGGCGGCGAGGCGGCGAAGCTGCGCGTGGCCTATTACGACTATGTGGCCCATGGCGGGCCGGCCCCGCAGATCGTCGTGCTGCAGGACCTGGATGGCCCCCGCGCCGGCTTCGGCGCCTTCTGGGGCGAGGTCAACTCCAGCATCCACAAGGCGCTCGGCTGCCTGGGCGTGGTGACCGACGGCTGCATCCGCGACATCCCGGACTGGGCCGAGGGCTTCCAGGCCGTCGCCGGCTCGATCAAGCCCGCCCATGCGCATGTGCATGTGGTGGATTTCGGCGGCCAGGTCAGCGTCGCCGGCATGATCGTCGCCAGCGGCGATCTGGTGCACGCCGACCGCCATGGCGCGGCGGTGATCCCGCTCGACCAGGCGCGCGAGGTGCCGAAGGCGGCGGCGGAGGTCGCGGCCAAGGAGAAGGTGATCCTCGACATCTGCCGGGGCCGGGACTTCAGCTTCGAGAAGCTGAAGCGCGCCATGCTGGGACCGGAAGACGTGCACTGAAACCCGCCGGACGCTTGCCCTGGTCGCCGCCCATGCGCCTGCTTCTGTTGCCGCTGGCCGCCATGGCCGGCCTGGTCGCGCTCTCCAATGTGCTCGTCCAGTATCCGATCGGCGACTGGCTGACCTGGGGCGCGTTCACCTACCCGGTTTGCTTTCTGGTCACGGACCTCACCAACCGGGCGCATGGCGCGGCCATGGCCCGGCGGGTGGTCTATGTCGGCTTCGCGCTGGCGGTGCTGCTGTCGGTCGTGCTGGCGAGCCCGCGCATTGCGCTCGCTTCCGGGCTGGCCTTTCTCGTCGCCCAGCTGCTGGATGTGAGCATTTTCGACCGCCTGCGCCGCCAGACCTGGTGGCGGGCGCCGCTCATCTCCTCGCTGCTCGGCTCGGCCGTGGATACGGCGCTGTTCTTCTCCATCGCCTTCATGGACACCGGCCTGCCCTGGGTCACGCTCGGCCTCGGCGATTTCGGCGTCAAGGTCGCGGTCGCGTTGGCGATGCTGCTGCCCTTCCGCTGGCTGACGCCGCTTGCGCCGCCGGACCGCGCCGGCGCTCAATAGGCGGAGATGCCGCCCTCGGCCGGGATGACCGCGCCGTTCACCATGCGCGACTCGTCCGAGGCCAGAAACAGCGCGATATTGGCGATGTCCTCCGGCTCGCCGACCCCGAAGGGATATTGCTCGAAGGTGGAGACCGAACTCTCGCGCGGGCGCTCCTCGTTCGGCTGGCGGTAGCGGGCGCGGATGCGCTCGGTCAGGATCAGGCCGGGGCAGATGACATTGGCGCGCACGCCGTCATCGGCGTAGGAGCCGGCGAGCGAGCGCGTGAAGGAGATCAGCCCGCCCTTGGCGGCGGAATAGACATGCGCGGGATGGTTGCCGCGCAGCGCCACCACGGACGACACATTCACCACCGCCCCGCCGCCGCCGGCGATCATGTGCGGCAGCGCGTGCCGGCACATCAGCATCGGCCCCTTGAGATCGAGCGGGATGGTGCGCTCCCACACCTCCAGATCGACCTCGTGGATTTTCGTGTCCTCGACCACCGAGCCGCCGGCGCAGTTGAACAGCACATCGATGCGCCCGAAGCGCTCCATCGCCGCCGCAGCGCAGGCGGCGGCGGAGGCGTCGTCGGTCACATCGGTGCGCTGAAAGGCGGCCCCGGTCTCGGCCGCCGTGGCGCCGCCCGCCGCCTCGTCGATCTCCGCCGCCAGCACCCGCGCGCCCTCGCGGATGAAAATGCCGGTCGCCGCCCTGGCGATCCCCGAGCCTGCGCCGGTGATGACCGCAACCTTTCCTTCCAGGCGTCCCATCGCTTGCCTCGCTCTCTCTCCCGGCGCTACTCTCGCGCCCATGTCCCGAGAGCTTATCAATCCCTGCGGCATCTACCAGCGCGATAGTGCGCCGCTGGCGCCGCGCCGGCCTCTGGGAGAGGTGCGCACCGTCGGCCTCTTCTCCAATCTCAAGGCCAATGCGGACCGCTATCTCGAAGAGGTCGCGAAGCGCCTGAAGGCGCGCCATCCGCATCTGGAGTTCGCGCTCTTTCAGAAGATCGCGAGCGAACCCGCCGATTTCTCGAAACAATGGCTGGACCGGGTCCACGCCGTCGCCGCCGCCTTCGGCGATTGAGGCTCCTGCACGTCGTGGTGTATCCATGACGCCATCAAGCTGGAGCAGCGCGGCATCCCGGTCGCGGTCACCTGCACGGACGAGTTCTTCGCGCTGGGCAAGGCGGAGGCCGAATGCCTGGGCATGGCCGGCCTGCCGATCGCCATCGTGCCGCATCCGGTCGCCAAGCTCGCGCCGGACGGCGTGGCCGAGATCGCCGACGGGGCCATCGACCAGATCGTCCACATGCTGGAGGCCGAGCCGGCGGCGCTGGCGGAGGAATGCCGCAACCGGCCGCTGCCGAAGCGCGGGCGGCTGCGCTACCGCTCGCTGTTCGAGGGCGATTTCAACGCACCGGGCGCGCCGGTGCGCATCCAGGGACCGGACTCGTCCGAGGCGCTGAACCGGGTCTTCTACCAGCGCGGCTGGACGGACGGGCTGCCCTTCGTCGCGCCGACGCCGGAGCGCGTCGAGGCCATGCTGGACGGGCGCGACGCGGAGGAGGAGATCGGCCCGATCGAGCCGCGCCTCGGCCTGGCGACGGTCGGCAAGGTGGCCGCCAACGCCGTCATGGCGGGAGCGACGCCGGCCATGCTGCCGACGATCCTGGCCGCCACGCGGGCGATGATGGCGGAGCGGCTGAACCTGAAGGCGCTCCAGTCCACCACCCATCCCTGCGGCGTGCTGACGGTGGTGCACGGGCCGGCGGCCGAAGCGCTGGATGTCGCCTCCGGCGCCAACTGCATGGGCCAGGGGGCGCTCGCCAACGCCGCCATCGGGCGCGCGGTGCGCTTCGTGCTGCTGAATATCGGAGGCGCCGCGCCCGGCGTGCTGGACCGCGCCACCATGGGCACGCCGGCGAAATACAGCTATTGCTTCGCCGAGAACCTGGAAGCCAACCCGTGGGCGCCCTTCCACACCGAGCGCGGCCTGGGCGCGGAGCAGAACGCCGTCACGCTCTCGGGCGTCGAGGGCCCGCACAACGTCAACGATCATTACAGCGAGACGGCCGAGGATGTGCTGCTGACCGTCTGCGGCACCATGGCGACGCCCGGCTGCAACAATTCCTACTTCCACGGCGAATATCTGGTCGTGCTGGGGCCGGAGCACGCCGAGGTGGTGGCGCGCGAAGGCTGGTCGAAGGAGGATGTGAAGCGCTTCATCATCGAGCGCGCGATCATCCCGCGCTGGCATATCGGCAAGGCGCAGATGGCGCTCTACCGCCAGCAGGTGCCGGAGCGCTTCGTCGGCCCCGACGGGCGCGACGGCGTGCGCATCGTCAGCGAGCCGGAGCAACTGATGGTGATGGTGGCGGGCGGCGCCGGGCGCCATTCCTGCGTCATCCCCTCCTTCGGCAGCACGCTCTCGGTCACCGAGCCGTTCGGCGAGTGAGTCATGAGCGCGTTCGCATCGCTGGTCGATGACCGCAGCGCCGAGGGCGTCTTCCGGGTGGACCGGTCGATCTATACCGACCCGGAGGTGTTCGCCGCCGAAATCGAGAGGATCTTCGAGGGCGGCTGGCTCTATCTGGCGCATGAAAGCCAGGTGGCGGAGCCGGGCGCGTGGCTCGCCGTGTGGATGGGCCGCCAGCCGGTCATCGTCAACCGGCGCGCCGACGGCTCGCTGGGCGCGCTGCTGAACGCCTGCGCGCATCGCGGCGCGCGGCTGACGCCCACTCGCCGGGGCAAGGCGCCGATATTCGTGTGCCGCTATCACGGCTGGTGCTACGACACATACGGCCGCTGCACGCGGATCAAGGACGAGCGCGGCGCGGCCCTGCCGCCCGGCGTCTCGCGCGCCGATTTCGCCCTCAAGACCGTGCCGCGCCTCGCCAGCTACAAGGGCTTCGTCTTCGGCTCGCTCAACCCGGACGCGCCGCCGCTGGAGGAGCATCTGGGCGAGGCGCGACCGGTCATCGACCTGCTGGCGGACCAGTCGCCCGACGGCATGGAGGTCGTCGCCGGCGAAGCCAGCTATGTCGTGGACGGCAACTGGAAGCTCCAGACCGAGAACGGCGTCGATGGCTACCATGTCTCCACCGTCCACCGGAACTTTGTCTCCACCATCCGCCGGCGCGACCTGAACTCCGGCGCGAGCGGGGCCGCGCGCACCGACAATACCCGCTTCACGGAAGCGCTCCGCAACGGTTGCTACGACCTCGGCAACGGCCACAATCTGATCTGGACCGAGCGCGGCATGCCGGAAGCCGCCCCGCTCTGGGAGGCGCGCGAGCGGCTGCTGCCGGAGGTGGGCGAGCGCAAATGGACCTGGATGTGCGCGCGCGGGCGCAATCTGCTGCTGTTTCCCAATGTCTTCCTGATGGACCAGTCCTCGACGCAGATCCGCGTCATCCGCCCGCTCGCGCCCGACCGCACCGAGGTCACCGTCCATTGCATCGCGCCCCGGGGCGAAAGCCGGGCCGCGCGCGCCGCCAGGCTCGCCAAGTTCCGGGACTTCTTCCTGATGAGCGGGCTGGCGACGCCCGACGATTCGGCGGCTCTGGAAGACACGCAACGCGGCTGCGAAGGCCGGCTCGACCGCTGGAACGACCTGTCGCGCGGCTTTGGCGCCATGCAGCCGGGCGGCGACGACGCGGCCGACGATCTCGGCATCCGCCCGGTCTCCAGCAGCCCGCGCTGGGACCATGAGACGCTCTATCACGGCCAGTATCGCCAGTGGCGCCGCCTGATGGCGGACGCCCGGTGAAGATCGACCCCGAGCTCCAGCTCGCCGTCGAGCGGCTGCTCTATCGCGAGGCCTGGCTGCTGGACGAACGGCGCTTCGAAGACTGGCTGGCGCTGTTCACCGAGGACGCCCGCTTCTGGATGCCGGCCTGGACCGGCGAGGAAACGCTGGCGAGCGATCCCGAGACCGAGCTGGCGCTGATCTATATCGACGGCAAGACGGGGCTGGACGACCGCGTTTTCCGCATCGGCGCCGGGGACAGCTACGCCTCCCTGCCGCTGCCGCGCTCCTGCCATGTGGTCGGCAATGTGCTGATCCTCTCCGCCGACAGGGGCGAGGTGGAGGCCGTCGCCTCCTGGACGGTGCATCAATACGCCACCATGAAGGGCGCGCGCGTGCATGGCGGGCGCTACCGCTATCGACTCCGCTTCGAGGACGGGGCGTGGCGCATCGCCGCCAAGACGGTGATCTTCCTGAATGACGGGGTCGATGTGGCGCTCGACATCTACAATGTGTGACCGCCGCTTGACCCGGCGGGGCCGATCCGGCATATTGCCAACATGACCACCCGGACAGCCATGACGACAGACTCCTCTCCCTCGTCGCAGAAAGTGCGCATGGCGACCGATTACGGGCCGCTGCTGGCGTTCTTCGTCGCCTACTATCTGGCGGACATCATGTGGGCCACCGGCGCGATCATGGCGGCGACGGCCATCGCGCTCGCCGTCGGCTGGCATTTCGAGCGCCGGCTTGCGCCGATGCCGCTGGCGACCGCAATTCTGGTCGCGGTGTTCGGCGGCCTCACGCTCTGGCTGGCCGACGAGACCTTCATCAAGATGAAGCCGACCATCGTGAAGGCGCTGATCGCGGCGGTGCTGCTGGGCGGCCTCGCCTTCGGCAGGCCGTTGCTGCGCCCGCTGCTCGGCTCCGTTTGGCGGATCGACGACGCCGGCTGGTCGAAGCTCACCTTGCGCTTCGGCCTCTTCTTCCTCGCCATGGCCGTTCTGAATGAGCTTGTCTGGCGCACCCAGTCCACCGACTTCTGGGTCAATTACAAGCTGTTCGGCACCATCGGGCTGACCATGGCCTTCTCGCTGATGCAGATTCCGCTCTGCCGCCGCCACTGGCGGGAGGAGACCGCCGGTAGCGGCTGACGGGTTTCGTCACGCCGCCTTGTGGGCGGTTTCGAGCAGGTCGTTCACGACCCGCTCCAGATGGTTGAGCGTGTTGCATTCCCGAACCAGATCGCAATAGGGCCGGTAGCGGCGCATCTCGCTGTCGCCGGTGCCCCAGAGCGGCGGCGGCTCGGGGTTCAGCCAGATCAGCCGCTTGCAGCGCTCATGCATCTCTTTCAGATATTCCGCCTTGGGGTCGGTATTGTTGGAGCGCCCGTCGCCCAGGAAGATGATCGTGGTGTTGCGATCGACATCGGCGAGGAACCGGTCGCGAAAATTGGTGAGCGATTCGCCGTAGTCGGTCGGCATGTAGCCGACTTTCTGCATCACCTTCTCCGCCGCCGCGTCGGCGATATTGTCCTTGAAATGTTCCGACACCTCAATCAGATAGCCGGAAAAGGCGAAGCTGCGTATATCGTGCAGCAGCTCATGCAGCTCATAGAGGAACTGCAACAGGAAGCGCGCCACGCTGGCCACCGAGCCGCTGACATCGCAGATCGCCATCACGCGCGGCCGGTCGAGCTTGCGCTTCTTCCACTCCAGCTCGAACAGCACGCCGTCATTGCCGTAATTGCGGCGCATGGTGCGGCGGATGTCGAGCTGGCCGCGATCCTTCATCTTGCGCCGCCGGGAATGCAGCGCCACCAGCCGGCGGCAGATCTTCTCCACGATGCGGCGCATCTGCTCCCGGTCGCGCCGGTCGAGATTGCCGAGCCGGGAGCGGCGCAGCCGGTCCTCGCGCAGCTCCTGCGAGGTGGCCGCGCCCTGCAGCGAGAGCTGCTGCTCCACATAGTCGCGCACCTGCTCGAACAGCCAGGCGCGGCTTTCCCGGAGCGCCTCGCCGGAACTGCCGCCGCCGCCCTGCCCGCCCATGGCCTGGATCTGCGCATCCACGCCCTCGATGCCCATCTGCTGCAGCACGCGCTGCGTGTAGAGGCCGCGCTGGGTGAAGAAGCGGATATTCTCGACGCCGACCTCGACCGCCGCCTGCTGCATGGCGAGCGCCAGCGCCGCGCGGTCGCCCGCCTCCAGCAACTCCGTCAAGTCTCCCTCGCCCGCCGGCGGTTGCGGCGCCTCGCCCTCCTTGCGGTCGCGAAAGCTCTCGAAGGCGAAGAACTCGTCGAAAATGCGCGTGAAGCCCTGCTTCTCTTCCGGCGTCTTGGCGAGCGCCATGGCGAGCGCGTCATGCAGACCCTGCCGGTCGGACCAGCCCATCAGCCGGGCGGTCTCCATGGCGTCCAGGGTTTCCGCCACCGAGACCCGGATGTCCGCGCCGCGCAGCGCGGAGAGGAAATTGGTGAAGGTCCGCTCCATCAGGGCGAGCGGCCGTCGGCCTTCCTCGCCTGGCGCGTGAGCGCATAGAGCTCGGCATCGACGGACTGGATGTCCTCCTCGAACTTGAGAAACACATTCAGCGTCTCGCGCACCATGTCGGCGTCCAGCTCGTCGGCGTGCAGCAGCAGCAGCACGCGGGCCCAGTCTATCGACTCGCTGACCGAGGGCTGCTTCTTCAGGTCCAGCTCGCGCACCTGCTGCACGAAGGCGACCAGCTGATATTTCAGATTTTGCGGAATTTCCGGAATGCGCGCCTGGATGATCTCCCGCTCCAGCCGGGCGTCGGGAAAGGGCACATAGAGATGCAGGCAGCGCCGCTTGAGCGCGTCGCTCATCTCGCGGGTGTTGTTGGAGGTGAGGAACACCGCCGGCCGGCGCGCCGCCTTGATGGTGCCGAGCTCGGGGATCGAGACCTGGAATTCGGACAGGATTTCCAGCAGGAAGGCCTCGAACTCATGGTCGGACTTGTCCACCTCGTCGATCAGCAGCACCGCCCCGCCCGGCTCGCGCAACGCCTTCAGCAGCGGGCGCGGCGCGAGGAAACGCTCGGAGAAGAAGACATCCGCATGGGCGTGCAGACGGTCCATGCTCTCCTTCAGCCCCTGCGCCTCGCCCAGCACTTCGCCGAGCTTGTCGCGCAGGATCTGCGTGTAGAGCAGCTGCTTGGCGTAGCGCCATTCGTAGAGCGCCTTGGACTCGTCCAGGCCCTCATAGCATTGCAGCCGGATCAGCGGCAGGTCGAGATAGGTCGCGGTGGTGTTCGCCAGCTCGGTCTTGCCGACGCCGGCCGGCCCCTCGACCAGGATGGGCTTGCCGAGATGGCCGGCGACATAGATCGCGGTGGCGATCTGCCGCGAGCAGATATAGCCGAGCTCCGCATAGCCCGCGCGGACGCGCTCGATCGATTCCAGCTTCTGCAAATGTTCGGGGGTCATGCCAGGTCCGGGGATTCGCTCTGGTCCGGAGTCTGCCCGCTGCTTGCGGTTGACACAAGGCGATGCGGTCGTGAGAAACCGCCGCATGGCAGCCCTCGCTCCCCACGCCCCGCCGGCCGCAATCCCGTGACGCCCGACCGGCCGGCGCGCGGCATCGCGCTGATGATCGCCGGCATGGCGGTGCTGTCCACCCTGGACGCGGTCGGCAAGTTCGCGACCGAGACCTATCCGGTCTCGCAGGTGCTGTTTCTGCGCTTCGCGATCTTCCTCGCCTTCGCGCTGGCGGTCGCGGCCCGCAAGGGCGGCCTCCGCGCGACGCTCCGCTCGGAGAACCCCCGCCTGCAAGTCTTCCGCTCCCTGCTGCTGGCGCTGGAAATGTGGCTCTTCGTGTTCGTCATCTCGAAGCTGCCGCTGGCGGATGTGCACGCCGTAGCGGCGGTCTCGCCCCTGGTGGCGACGGCGCTGGCCGTGCCTCTGCTGGGCGAGCGCGTCGGCCCCTGGCGCTGGGCGGCGGTGCTGATGGGCTTCGTCGGCACGCTGGTGGTGATCCGCCCCGGCGTCGGCGTGTTCGAGCCGCTGACCGTGCTGCCGCTCGTCGCCGCCTGCGCCTGGGCCTGGTATCAGGTTCTGGTGCGCAAGCTGCGCCGCGACCCGCCGGAGACGACCTTGCTCTACACGGCCATCGTCGGCTTCCTGGTCTGGGGCCTCTCCGTGCCGTTCGCCTGGCAACCGCCGGACACCGAGGGCTGGCTGCTGCTGGGCGCGATCGGGCTGCTCGGCATCGGCGCGCACGGACTGCTGATCCTGGCGCTGAGCGCCGCGCCGTCGGCGCTGTTGCAGCCGTTCAACTACACCGTGCTGATCTGGGCGACGCTCTGGGGCTGGGTCGGCTTCGGCGCCTTCCCGGACGGCTGGACGATAACGGGCGCCGCCATCGTGGTGGCGAGCGGCCTGTTCGCGATCTGGCGCGAGCATCGCCGGCGGCCGCTCGCGCATCTGCGCCCGTTCGGGGCTAAGATGAGCGAAGGCAAATCGGGAGACCGCCGTCGATGAATTTCATCCTTGCGATCCGGGGCCAGTTTCCGCCGGGCGACGACATGGCCGCGCGCTTCGAGGAGCTGATGGCGCAGGTGCGTCTGGCGAAGCAGCTCGGCTTCGACGGCATTGCGAAGTCCTGCCATTACAGCTCCTCCCCCTGGCAGGAAATCCAGCAGATGCCCTTCCTCGCGCGCGCCGCGGCGGAGGCTCCGGGGCTGACCTTCATCACTTCCATCGTGCTGCTGCCGCTGCACAAGCCGCTGGAGATCGCCGAGCAGGCGGCCGCGATCGACCTGTTCACCGGCGGGCGCTTCATCCTCGGCGTCGGCATCGGCTATCGCGAGGTCGAGTTCAAGGCGTTCGGCACCGCGCAGCGCGAGCGCGTGCCGCGCCTGGTCGAGAATATCCAGGCGATCAGACGCTTGTGGAGCGAAGATGCGGTGACGATGAAAGGCTCGCATTTCGAGCTCGACGGCGCGGTCTGCTCGCTCCGGCCGAAGCGGCCGCCGCCGATCTGGATCGGCGCCAACGCCGACGCCGCGATTCGCCGCGCGGCCGAGATCGGCGACAGCTGGATGATCAACCCGCATAACCGCATCGACACGATCCTGCGCCAGATCGAGGTTTATCGCCGCGCGCTCGACGAATTCGGCAAGCCCTGGCCGCAAACCCTTTCACTGGCGCGGGAAATGTTCGTGGCGCGGACGCGCGCCGAGGCGGTGCGGCTCGCCCGGCCGTGGCTGGAGGCCAAATACAAGGCCTATCACGCCTGGGGGCAGGACAAGGCGATGCCCGAAGGCGACAACGATCTGGGCCAGGATTTCGACGAGCTCGCGCGCGACCGCTTCCTGTTCGGCTCGGTGGACGAGGTCGCGGAGCAGATCGTCGCCATGATGCGCGCCACGGGGGCCAATCAGCTCTCCTGCCCGATCCAGTGGCCCGGAATGCCGCAAAATCTGGTGCTGGACCAGATGCATCTGATGGCCGAGGAGGTCATCCCGCGCGTGAAACAGGGATTGTAAGCCCATGCAGTTCGGCCTGATGACGCGCGGCCAGTATGAGCGCGGCGACGACATGCAGCAGCGCTTCGCGGAACTGACGGAACAGGTGCGCACGGCCGACCGGCTGGGCTTCGCCTCGCTCACCAAAGGCTCGCACTACAGCGCATATCCCTATCAGGACTTCCAGCAGCTGCCCTATCTCACCCGGATGATGGCCGAAGCGCCGAACTTGCGCCTCAACGCCGGCATCATCCTGCTGCCGCTGCACAAGCCGCTCGATCTGGCGGAGCAGCTCGCGACCATGGATGTGATGTCGGGCGGGCGGATGATCATGGGCGTCGGCCTCGGCTACCGGGATGTCGAGTTCGAGGCGTTCGGCGCGCCCCGCTCGGAGCGCATCCGGCGCTTCGAGGAGAATCTCGCAGCCATCAAGCGGCTGTGGACCGAGGAGACCGTCACCATGGCGGGCTCGCACTTCACCCTCCAGGAAGCCTCCTGCCCGACGCGCCCGGTGCAGAAACCCTGGCCGCCGATCTGGGTCGGAGCCAACGCCGACAGCGCGATCCGGCGCGCCGCCCGCATCGGCGACTGCTGGTATATCAACCCCCATAACCGCATCTCCACCATCCTCGACCAGATGGAGGTCTATCGCCGCGCGCTCGACGCGCTCGACAAGCCGATGCCCAAGGAGTTGCCGATCCGGCGCGAGGTGTTCGTCGCCGACAGCCGGGAGGAAGCCGTGCGGCTCTGCGGGGCGCAGCTGGCGGGCAAATACGCCGTCTATGCCGCCTGGGGCCAGGACAAGGCGATGCCGGCGAGCGATGCGGACCTGACGGCCGGCTTCGACGACCTCGCCCATGACCGGTTCCTGATCGGCTCGGCCGACGAGGTGGCGGAGCAGATGATCGCGCTCGCGCGCAAGACCGGCGTCAACCATATCGTGATGAGCGTCCAGTGGTCCGGCATGTCGCAGGCGCTGACGCTGGAGGTGCTGCACCGGCTCGCCGAAGAGGTCTTCCCCAGGGTGCGCCAGGGCCTCTGAGGGGCCGGCCTTCAGTCCACGGCGATCAGCGCGGCGGCGACCCGGCGATCCTCGGCCATGAGCACGTTATAGGTGCGGCAGGCGGCGCCGGTGTCCATGGCGTCGGCCACCATGCCCCGGGCCCGGAGCGCCTCGCGCAGCGCCTTCGGCAGCAGTTCCGCGCGAGGCCCGCAGCCGATCAGCAGGATTTCCGGCGCATCCCCCTCCTCGCCGAGCGGGGCGAAGCTCTCCAGCGTCAGCTCGCGGAAATGCGCAACGGGCCAGGCGGCCGTCCGGTCCGGGCGCAGCAGCACCGAGCCGCTCCAATAGACGCCCGAGATGCGGAAGCGGCCCTCGCCATAACGCTCCACAAGCTGCCGTCCCTGGGGGACGACCGGGCCGATATCGACCATCAGTCGCCGAGCGAGCGGGCGACTTCCGCGTCGTCGGGCAACCGGTCGCGCTCGCCCGGACGCACGCCCATCCACAGCAGGGTGGCCGAGGCGATCCAGATGGACGAATAGGTGCCGATCAGCACGCCCCAGATCATGGCGAAGGCGAAGTCGCGGATCACCTCGCCGCCGAGGAAGAACAGCGACAGCAGCGCCAGCAGGGTGGTGACCGAGGTCATCACCGTGCGCGACAGCGTTTCGTTGACCGAGCGGTTCAGCAGGTCGATCATCGGCAGGGTCTTGTAGCGGCGCAGATTCTCCCGCACCCGGTCGAACACCACCACCGTGTCGTTGATGGAGTAGCCGGCGATGGTGAGCACGGCGGCTACGGTGGCCAGATTGAACTCGAGCTGCAGGATCGAGAAGATGCCGATGGTGGTGATCACATCGTGCGCGAGCGCCAGCACCGCGCCGACGCCGAACTGCCATTCGAAGCGGAACCAGATATAGGCCATGATCGCCAGCAGCGCGAGGGCGACCGAAATGGCGCCGGCCTGGATCAGTTCGCCGCCGACCTTCGGCCCGACCACCTCGACCCGGCGATATTCCTCCACCATGTCGCCCAGCGCCTGCTTGACCGCGGCGACCGAGGCCTGCTGGGCGGCGTCGCCGCCGGGCTGCTGCTGCACCCGGATCAGCACATCCGTCGGCTGGCCGAACTCCTGCAGGCCGATCTCGCCGAGGTCGAGGCCGGAGAGCGTGCTGCGCATGGCGCCGATGTCGGCGGCCTCCTTGGTGCGCACCTCGATCAGCGTGCCGCCGATGAAGTCGATGCCGAAATTCAGCCCCTGCGCGCCCAGCGACACGGCCGAGACCAGCAGCAGCAGGATGGAGACGACATAGGCCCGCTTGCGCAGCGCGAGGAAACGCACATTGGTGTCCGGCGGGATCAGTCGGAGCGGTCGCATCGTCGTCGGTCCTCAGATCGGCAAGGCTTGCGGCCGCCGGCGGCGGACCCAGAGCACCACCATGAGCCGCGTGACCCAGATCGCCGTGAACATCGAGGTCATGATGCCGATCGCCAGCGTGACGGCGAAGCCCTTGATCGGGCCGGAGCCGAACCAGAAGAGCAGCGCGGCGGCGATCAGGGTGGTGAGATTGGCGTCGATGATGGTGCGCAGCGCCCGGTCGTAGCCGGCGTCGATGGCGCCGATGACGCCGCGCCCGACCCGCGCCTCCTCGCGGATGCGCTCGAAGATCAGCACATTGGCGTCCACCGCCATGCCGATGGTGAGCACGATGCCGGCGATGCCCGGCAGGGTGAGCGTCGCCTGCAGCAGCGAGAGCGCGCCGAAGATCAGCGCCATGTTGAACATGAGCGCCACATTCGCCATCACGCCGAACAGGCCGTAGGCCAGCCCCATGAACACGAGCACCGCCACCATGCCGATGACGCTCGCGGCCTTGCCGGCGTCGATCGAATCCTGGCCGAGGCCCGGTCCGACGGTGCGCTCCTCCAGATAGATCAGCGGGGCCGGCAGCGCGCCGGCGCGCAGCAACAGCGCCAGGTTCTGCGCCTCCGCCATGGAGAACGAGCCGGAGATGATGCCGCTGCCGCCCAGGATCGGCTCGCGGATCACCGGCGCGCTGATCACCTCATTGTCGAGCACCACCGCCAGCGGCCGGCCGACATGATCGCCGGTGGTGCGCCCGAACTGGCGCGCGCCCACCGAGTCGAAGCGGAAGCTGACCACCGGCTGGCCGTCCTGGAAGGTCTGCTGCGCATCGACCAGCCGTTCGCCGGAGACCCTGACGCGCTTCTCCACCAGATAGTCGCGCTCCTGCTCCTGGGCGTCGGTTCCCTTGAGCCAGCGGGCGCCGGGCGGGGCGCTTTCCGAGGGCGCGGCGTTGCGCTGGTCCAGCAGGTGGAAGGTGAGCTTGGCGGTCTGCGTCAGCAGCGCCTTGATGGTGTCGGGGTCATCGACGCCCGGCAGCTGCACGATGATGCGGTCGGCGCCCTGGCGCTGGATGGTGGGCTCGCGCAGGCCGAGCTCGTTCAGCCGGATGCGCAGGATTTCCAGCGTCTGCTCGACGGCCCCGCTGGCCATGCTGACCACGACTTCCGGCGGATAGGCGAGGCGCCCGGCGCCGCTCTCGTCCAGCTCGATCGACACCTGGGCGTCGCGCTCGGCGATCAGCGCGCGGGCGCGTTCGGCCTCGGCCGGCTCGCGGAGCGCAAACACCACCGCCTCGCCGCGCACGCCGAGGCCGCGATAACCGATGCGCGCGTCGCGCAGGCTGCGGCGCACCGTGTCCTCCACGGCCTCCAGCCGCTCGGTCAGCACCGCCGCCGTCTGCACCTCGATCAGCAGATGCGCGCCGCCCTGCAGGTCGAGGCCGAGATTGACGGTCTTGTGCGGGATCCAGCCCGGCAGGTCGGAGGCGGGCGCGCCCGAGCGCCAGAAGTTCGGCGACGCGTAGATCAGGCCCAGCAGACAGACCGCCAGAATGGCGACGATCTTCCACCTGGCGAAGTAGAGCATCGCCCGTCAGTTGCGTTTCGGGCGGCCGAACAGGCTGCCGAGGCCGCCTCCGCCGGCGCCCCGGTCCTCATTGGCGGCGGCCGCGGCCTGCGCCGCAGAGGGCTTCACCAGCACATCGGTGATCTGCGAGCGCACCATGCGCACGCGCACGCCGTCGGCGATCTCGACCAGCACTTCCTGCTCGTTGGTCACGCGCGCCACCACGCCCATGATGCCGCCGGCGGTGACCACCTTGTCGCCGCGCTTCAGCGCCGCCACCAGTTCGCGATGCGCCTTGGCCTTCTTCTGCTGGGGGCGGATCAGCAGAAAATAGAACACGACGAAAATGAGCACGATCGGCAGCAGGCCGGTGATCATGTCGCCGCCGCCGCCCGACTGCGCATAGGCCGGTGAAATCAGCATGGTGGTGAGGCCCCTTCGGTCCAGGACGCGCGACTATAGCGCCCGCTTCTGCCCGCGCAAGCGCTGCGGGGGAGTGCGTTTCGCCGCAATGCGGTCAGACGCCGAGGCTGCGCAGCGACTGTATCGAGCGGATGCCCCGGATGTTCTTTCGGGCGAGCCGGCCGTCATTGGTGACGAAGACGTCGGCGCCGGCCAGCGCCGCGCAGGCGAGCTGGATGGCGTCCGGCGCCTGGATCGACCGGTCGCGGCGAATCTCCGCAAAGCGCGGCGCGGCGCGCAGGTCGAAGGGCAGCACCGTCGCATAGGTTTGCAGCATCCGTTCGTAGTAGCGCGCGAGCGGGACATTCCCGGCCGCCATCGGCCCGACCAGGAGTTCGCCGAGTGTCATGGCGGAGGTAAGCAATTCGTCGCCGCGCTCGAACATTCGATCCAGCAAGTTCGCAACCTGCGTCACATGCTGGCCCCGACCTTCCACCAGATAGATGAAAAGGTTGGTGTCCCAGAAGATGCGGGTCAACGCCAGCCCTGCCGCAGCTGCCGGACATACTCATCCGGGTCCACACCCCTCCATATATCCTTGCCCAGACCTCGCAGGGCGAGCAGCGGGTGACGGCCATGAGCGCCCTCGATCGCATAGTCGCGGCGATACCAGCCGACCAGATCGCGAAAGGCCGCCGGGATCCCCTCGATCTCGGGCAGATATTTGCCGGTTAGACGAAGCGCATGGCAGGGGTCGCCCGGCCGGTAGAGGCGGCGGCGGCCCTTGCCGGTCTCCACCAGCATCCGGTGCCGGGCCGGATTGGGCGGCCGGTTGGCGACGCAATGCAGATAGACATGCGTCGGCAGGCCGGGCCGGAGCGGCCCGCCCACCTTCTCGGCCTCCGCCTTCGCGACGATCTCGCGGATGGTGAAGTCGGTCCGGTCGGGATGCATGCGGTGCAGCAGCGCCGTCGCAATCCAGACCTCGTCGGCTACTCGAAGTCGGTACATGTCGAATTCGTCCATAACGGTCCAGAGACGCCATAGTGGCAAAGATTATAAACACCGTCAAGCCCGCTCGCGCGCGTTTATCCGGTGTCGCGCGCCATTCGGCGGCGCCAGAGGTCCTCCAGGCTGCCGAGGATGCCCTTGGGCAGGAAGATGATGAACAGCACCAGCGCCACGCCGTAGATGGCGTTGTCGAGGCCGACCGCGTCGGTGCCGATATGGATGCGCAGCATTTCCGCCAGCAGGAGGGTGATGACCGCGCCGAAGGTCGGGCCGAACTGGCTGAACACGCCGCCCGCCACCACGGCGAACACGATCTGCAGCGAGATGCCGATGCCGCTCACCGTGTCGGGCGAGACGAACATCTGATATTGCACATACATGGCCCCGCCGAAGGCGGTCATCACCGCCGAGAGCATGGTGATCTTGAGCTTCTCGCGCGTCACGTTGACGCCGGCGGCGGCCGCGCTGTCCTCGTCCTCGCTCACCGCGTCGAGCGCGTGGCGCGCCATGGAGCGGTCCACCGCCCGCCAGACCAGCAGCCCCAGCAGCCAGAAGCCCAGGAAGATCAGGAACCAGGTTTCCTTGTCCTCGAACTGCAGCGCGATATAGCCGGGCGTGCCGTCATTGCCCTTGGGCGTGGGCGTGAAGCCGAGCGAGCCGCCGGTATGGTCGCGCGTGGCGATCACCGTCTGGCGCACGACTTCGGTCAGCGCCAGCGTGACCAGCGCGAAATAATGCCCGGTGATGCGGAAGCGGAAGCAGGGATAGCCCACCAGCAGCGCCAGCAGCGCCGCCAGCAACATGGCGATCGGGATGCCGAGCCAGGGCGTCATGCCGGCATAGTTCCACAGGAGCGCAGTCGCATAGGCGCCGACGCCCATGAAGGCGCCATGCCCGAGCGACACCAGCCCGAAGCGGCCCATCAGCGACCAGCCGGTATAGGTGAACGACCAGATCAGGATGACGATCATGATGTGCAGCGGGTAGGACGGTATGCCCACCAGCGCCGCCACCGCCAGCGCCGCCGCGAGGACGACTGGCAGGAGGAGGCTGTTCATGACCGCCTCCCCATGATGCCTTCGGGGCGCATGAACATCATCACGATGAAGAACACGAAGGCGAACACATAGCCCCATTCCAGATCGAAGTGATAGCCGCCAAGCGCGATCAGCTCCGAGAAGATGAAGGCCGCGATGAAGCCGCCGACCATGTTGCCGAGCCCGCCCAGCACGCAGATCATGAAGGTGATCGGCCCGAAGCTCAGCCCGACGAAGGGGTGCACATCGTATTGCAGCACCAGCAGGCAGGCGGCGAGGCCGGCCAGCCCCCCGCCGATGGCGCTGGAGATGAGGTAGAGCCGGCCCTGGGCCGCGCCCATGAGCGTCATGATCTCGCGGTCCTGGCTGATGGCGCGGATCGCCGTGCCCATGAAGGTGCGCGTCAGGAAGAGATAGAGGAACGCCACCGAGACCGCCGCCACCAGGAAGGCCGCCAGCCGCGACCAGGAGATGTAGATGTCCTCGGTGAGCGGAAAGGAGCCGAGCGAGACGCCCAGATTGCGGAAGTCGATGCCGAAGGCGAGCGTCGCCACGCTCTGGAAGAAGAACAGCAGCCCGCCGGTCGCCAGCAGCTGGTTGATCGGCTGCGCGTCGAGCAGGTGGCGGATGACCAGCTCATGCACGCCATAGCCGATGGCGGCGGTGATCAGGATGCCGACCGGCATGGCCAGCAGCAGCGGCACGTCATAGACGCTGTGCAGATAGTAGATGCCGTACATGCCGAGCATCACGATCTCGGCGTAGCAGATCCACACCACATCCACGACGCCGAAGATCAGGTTGAGCCCGAGCGAGAGCAGCGCCAGCACGCCGCCCAGCAGCAGGCCGTTGATCATCGCCTCGTAGAGAAAGACATCCGTGAACGCGAATTCGACATCGCCCTCGCGGATCAGCGCCGGCAGATAGGCGAGGCTGACGAAGATCGCCGCAGCGATCAGGATCAGCCAGACGCGGGTGTCGATCCTTGCCATTCCCTTCCCTTCCCGCCGGCCTCACTCAGAGGCCCATATAGAGGCGGCGGATCTCGTCGCTGGCCGCGAGTTCGCCCGCAGCCCCGCTCATGCGGATCGAGCCGGCCTCCAGCACATAGGCGCGATCGACCACGCGCAGCACCTGCTGCACGTTCTGCTCCACGATCAGCACGGTCAGCGCCTGGTCGCGGATGACCCGCACCAGCTCGAAGATGCGCTGCACGATCACCGGGGCCAGGCCGGCGGAAGGCTCGTCCAGCAGCAGCAGCTTGGGCTTGCTCATCAGCGCGCGGCCGATGGCGCACATCTGCTGCTCGCCGCCGGAGAGCGTGCCGGCCAGCTGGTTGCGCCGCTCCTTCATGCGCGGGAAGAGCTCATAGACGAACTCCAGCCGCTCGGCGAAGCCGGCGCGCGCGGCCGGCATGAAGGCGCCCATGCGCAGATTGTCCTCCACCGTCATGCGCGCGAACAGGCGCCGATTCTCCGGCACATGCGCGATGCCGAGCTCGACGATGCGGTGCGGCGGCGTGCGCACCAGATCCCGGCCTTCCATCTCCATGCTGCCGGCGCGCGCCGGGATGAGGCCGGAGACGACGCGCATCAGCGTGGTCTTGCCGGCCCCGTTCGGGCCGATCACCGCCACCGCCTCGCCGGCCTTGACCTCCAGCGTGCAGCCGAACAGCGCCTGAAAGCTGCCATAGCCGGCATCGACCCGATCGAGCGTCAGCATGGGATGTCCCTCACGCCTCGCCGCCGGCGGGGCCGACATCGACCGCGTCGGCGCCCAGATAGACCTCGATCACGCGCGGGTCGTTGACGACCTCCGCCGGCGCGCCCTCGGCGATCTTCTCGCCATGGTCGAGCACCATCACCCGATCGACCACGCGCATCAGCACGCCCATGATGTGCTCCACCCAGATGATGGTGACGCCCATGTCGCGGCGGATGCGGCCCAGCATGTCGGCGGCCTGGTCCATCTCGCTGTCGTCGAGGCCGCCCAAGCTCTCGTCCGCCAGCAGCAGCCGAGGGCGGGTGGCGAGCGCCTTGGCGAGCTCCAGCTTCTTGAGGCCGGCGGCGCCCAGGCTGTCCGTCTGCGCGCCCGGGTCGCTCGGCAGGCCCACCATGTCGAGCGCTTCCTCCGCCGCCGTCCAGGCGTCCCGGCGGCTCGCCCCGTCCTGGCCGTAATAGCCGGCGAGCGCGGCGTTCTCCAGGATCGAGAGGCGCCGGAAGGGGCGCGGGATCTGGAAGGTGCGGCCGACGCCGAGATGCGTGATGCGGTGCGGCGCGAGCCCGCCGAGCTCCCGGCCCTCGAAGCGGATCGAGCCCGCGCTCGGCGGCAAGGCCCCGGCGAGCATGTTGAAGATCGTGCTCTTGCCGGAGCCGTTCGGCCCGATCAGCCCGAGGATCTCCCCCTGCTCGACCGCGAAGGAGACATCGTTCACGGCCGTGAAGCCGCCGAAATGCTTGACGAGATGCTCGACGGCCAGCATGGCCCCGCGCCCTTCCCTTTCCTGCCGCAAGGCGTCCGGGAGCGGCGCGTGAGACGCCGCTCCCGGGCGATGGCTGCCTATTTCGCGTAGGGCGAGGAGTCCGGCAGGGGCAGCACCGGGTCGATGGTCTGGAGCGCCTTCGGCCAGGCGACCTTGGTCTCCTGGTTGACATACTGGACGATCACCGGGAAGGCCTCGGTGTTCTGGCCGTCCATGGCGCTGCCGGGCTCGGGGAACTTCACGCCGAAGCCGAGCAGCGTGCCGCCCACCGGCACATCGGTTTCGAGCGCCGCCATGCGCAGCGCCTCGGCGCCGATGCCGCCATGGTTGCGGATCGCGCGCGGCAGCACGTCGGTGAAGAACAGATAGGCGTTGGAGGCCGCCATGCCGACATGGGCGGAGATGTCCTTCAGGTCCATGTCCGGCGTGCCGACGGCCTTGGCGTATTCCATGCCGACCATCTCGGTCACCTCGCCCAGGCCCTCGGCGAGCGTGGCCGGGTCGAGCAGCCAGATCGAGACCGGATCGACGTTGAAGATATGATCGGCGGCCTCGCCGAAGGCCTCGTAGAGCTTGTCGCGTACACCGTAGCCGGCGCCATGGCCGATCAGCGCGCGGAAGCGCAGGCCCTGCTCCTGCGCCTGGCGCAGGAAGAGCGTGATGTCCGGGTTGTAGCCGGTGTGCAGGATGACGTCCGGCCGCGCGCGCTTCAGCTTGGTGACCAGCGAGGAGAGGTCCGGCGCGGTGGCGGCGTAGCCCTCCTTCAGCACGATGTCGAAGCCCTGGGCCTCGGCCCCGGCCTCGTTGCCGGCCGCGACGCCGGAGCCGTAGGGGCCGTCCTCATGGATGATCGCGACCTTGAGGTCCCCCGGCGCGATGCCGAGCTTCTCCTCGGAATAGGCGGCCAGGAAGTCGGTCGAGGTGGTGCCGAACATGGCGCCGTGCACCTGCGGGCGGAAGACATATTTCAGGTTGCGGTCGCGCAGCACCGCCGGCGAGATGCAGGTGGTGATCCACATGAACTTCTTCAGCTGATCGACGCGCGCGGCCACCGGCACGCATTGCGCGGAACTGTAGAAGCCGAGCAGCATATCGACATTTTCCTGCTCGATCAGCCGCACCGCCTCGTTGATCGCCACATCGGGCTTGGACTGGGCGTCGGCGTAGATCGGCTCGATCTTGTAGCCCTCCACGCCGCCCTGGGCGTTGATATGATCGATGACGATCTTGGCGCCGCGCGCCTGCAGCTCGGAGCCGCCGCCGGCCAGCGGGCCGGTATAATCGTAGATCACGCCGATCTTGATGACCTTGTCCTGCGCCTCGGCGCTCGCCGTCGCGGCCAGCGCCGCCGCCCCGAGTGCCAGCCCGCGCATCATCGTCTTCAAGCCCATGGATTCCCCTCCCCCGGTTTCGTCGCATTGCGGCGCTTCCAATGGCGCCGCCCGTCTTCATAAAGCAGAACGATCCGCCTGTCGAACGGCCATATATCGAGGCCGCGAGAGCGGTCGCCGCGCCCGCCGGGGCGTCGCGAGAGAAGGCGCGAGCGAAATTCGGGCTTGCGCCGCAGCGGAATTGGCCTATGGTGCGCGCCCGGATGCGGGAGTAGCTCAGAGGTAGAGCATCACGTTGCCATCGTGAGGGTCGCGAGTTCGAATCTCGTCTCCCGCTCCAGACCCCCTTCAGCGCAGGATCACGGCCCCTCGGGCAGCACGCTTTCGAGCGCCCGCTCGAAGGCCGCCGGGCGCTCATACATGGCCCAGTGGCCGGCCTCCGGCACGAAGGCGATCCGCGCCTCCGGGCGAATGGCGCGGATGGCCGCCGCGCGCTCGCGGAAGAACGGCCAGGCGGTCCAGTCCCACTCGCCCCAGATCGCCGCCAGCGGGGCCTCGACAAGCGGCAGCCGCCCGACCAGCGCCGGGGTGGCGCTCACCCAGCGGCTCTTGGTGACGGCGCGCATGGTGTTCACGATCTGCATATGGACCGCGAAGTCATCGACCTCGCGCGGGTCCGCCAGCATCAGGATCTCCAGATTGCGCCGCGCCAGGCTCTTCAGCTCCGCCGGCGTCATGTCGCGCCGGAAGCGCTCCAGCGCCGGCCCGCGCGCCCGGCGCAGCCCCATCGCGCCGACGCCCACCATGGTGAAGCTGTGCAGCAGGTCCGCCAGCAGCGGCGCGGCGTGGCCGCCGACGACCCCGCCGAAGGAAAAGCCCACCAGGTCCACCCGCCGGTCCCGCTCCTCCAGCACATGGCGAAGGCCGTCGGCCACGATGCGCCCGATGCCGTCCATGTCGCGCCGGTCGGGCGGCGGGTCCGATTCGCCGAGGCCCGGCGTGTCGGCGGCATAGACGCGCCAACGCCGCGCGAGGCTTCGCACATTGCGGATCCAGTGCCACCAGGAGCCGTAGCCGCCATGCAGCAGCGCCAGCGGCGGCGCGCCCGGCTCTCCGAAGACATGCCAGACCATGCGGCCCTCGCCGCATGGCGCGGTCTTGACCGTCGCTTCCGCCTCGACCGAGCGGATGAAGGCTTCGACGCGCGGCGGGGCCGTCCGCGCGCCGCGCGCCGCCAGGCTCAAGCCCGCGCCCGGCGGCCGGGGCGATGCAGCAGCACCAGGCAGTCCTGCCGCTGGCGCTTCAGGTCCGCGCAGGCGCGCCGGGCGGCGGCCTTGTCGAAGCCCGCCAGGCGCGAGTGGTAGAGCAGGCGGCCGCGCTTGCTCCTCCGGGGCCACGCGCCGACATCGATACCCTCCGGCAAGGGCCGCAACAGCCGCGCCGCCGCCTGGGCCTGCCGGCGCGCCGCCTGTTTGTTGGCGTAGGCGCCGACCTGCACGGCGTAGTCGCCCGACGCGACGCGCGGCGCCGGCTTCGGCGGGGCGGCGATAGCCGGGGGCGCGGTCCGCCCCGCAACGGCGCGCGGCGATTTCGGCGGTTTCGCAGCGGGCCGCGAGGCGACGCGCGCCGACGGCGAGAGCTTCGGCACCGCCGCCATGGCCGGCAGCGGCGGGGCGCCATGGCGCACGGTGAAGCAGTCCGTCCCGCGCCGCTTGAGCTGACGGCAGGCCGCGCCGGCCGCGCGCTGCCCGTAACCCACCAGCCGGGCGCGCCAGAGCGTGCCGCCCCGCCGGCGCGCCTTCGGCCAGGCGCCCCAGGCCCCGCCCGGCGGCAGGCCGACGACCCGCGCCGCTTGCTGCGCCAGCCGGCGCGCGGCGGGTTTGCTGCGCACCGCGCCCACCTGCACCGCCCATATGTTCGCGTCGCCCGGACGCACGGACGGCGCCGACCGGCGCGGCTTCAGCTTGGCGAAGATGCGATTGGTGAGCGCGGCGACATGGCGGTCTCGGGAGCGCGCGCTCTTGCCGCCCATCACCACGGTGATCAGCCGCCGGCCCTTGCGCTTGGCCGAGAAGGCGAGGTTGAAGCCCGATTTGGAGATATAGCCGGTCTTGAGCCCGTCCGCGCCGCGATACCAGCTGAGCAGGCGGTTGTGCGAGCGGTAGGTCCGGCCGCGGAACTTGAACTTGCCGAGCGAGAAATAGTGGTAGCGGTTCGGGAAATTCCGCATGAGCGCGCGGGCCAGCAGCGCCATGTCGCGCGCCGTGGTCCATTGCTGCGAGTGCCAGAGGCCGGAGGCGTTGCGGAACTGGGTGTGGCGCATCCCCAGCGCGCGCGCCTTGCGGGTCATCAGCCGGGCGAACTGCCGCTCGCTGCCGGAGATGTGATGGGCGACCGTGGTGGCGACGTCGTTGGCCGACTTGACCGCCAGCGCGCGAATCGCGTCGCGCACGCTGATGGTGGAGCCGCGCGCCAGACCGAGGCGCGAGGGCGGCTGCAGGGTGGCCCGGCGCGGCACGCGCAGCCGCGTCGAGAGCTTGAGGACCCCGTTCCCGAGGCGCTCGAACATCAGATAGAGCGTCATCATCTTGGTGAGCGAGGCCGGATAGCGCCGGGACTTGGAGCGGTCCCCGTAGAGCACCTTGCCGGTGTCGCCATCGACCACCACCGCCGCATAGCGCGCCCCGGAGGCGGGGCTGGCGGCGACCAAGACCAGAAACAGCAGGCAGACAAGCGTTCGCATCGACCCTCCTCTCGCCCTCATAACCCCAAAGCCGCCCGCCCGCAACGCCATTCGGCGCCCCTTCCGGCCTCGCGACTCTCTGTTCCTCCGGCGAGAATATGGTAGGCTGCGGGCCTCGGTCACCGGACCCGGGGAGTGCGGGCGAATGAGCGACGAACGGCGCGGCGGCGACGGCAACCCGACGACCGGGCTGCTGGTCAGGACCAAGCCGAAGACGAAGAAGCCGTCGATGTACAAGGTTATCATGCTCAATGACGACTACACGCCGATGGAATTCGTCGTGCACATTCTGGAAGCCTTCTTCCACAAGAGCCGGGAGGAGGCGACGAAGATCATGCTGCTGGTCCATCAGCGGGGCATCGGCGTCTGCGGCGTCTATACCTATGAGGTCGCCGAGACCAAGGTGACGCAGGTGGTCGATTTCGCCCGGCGGCACGAACACCCGCTGCAACTGACGCTGGAAAAGGAGTAGGCGGGCGATGCTGTCGAACAACCTCGAGCAGACGCTGCACCGCGCGCTTTCCTACGCCCAGGCGCGCAAGCACGAATATGCGACGCTGGAGCATCTGCTGCTGTCGCTCACCGAGGACGATGACTGCCTGGCGGTGCTGCGCGGCTGCTCGGTCGATGTGGATAATCTGCGGGCCGCCGTCTCCGGCTATCTGGACGACGAGCTCGACAATCTGGTGATCGAGCCCGGCGGCGAGCCCAAGCCGACGGCCGGCTTCCAGCGCGTGCTGCAGCGCGCCGCCATCCATGTCCAGTCCTCCGGGCGCGGCGAGGTGACCGGGGCGAATGTGCTGGTGGCGATCTTCTCCGAGCGCGAGAGCCACGCCGTGTTCTTCCTGCAGGGCCAGGAGATGACGCGCCTCGACGCCGTGAACTTCATCAGCCACCGCATCTCCAAGAGTCCCGCCCGGGAGGAGAACCGGCGCGTGCGCGGCGCGGACGAGAAGGAGGAGGCGCGCGGCGACGAAGCGTCGAGGGGCGGCAAGGCCGACGAGGCGCTCGACGCCTATTGCGTCGATCTCAACGCCAAGGCCAGGGCCGGCAAGATCGACCCGCTGATCGGGCGCGAACACGAGGTCGAGCGCACCATCCAGATCCTCTGCCGCCGGACCAAGAACAACCCCCTCTATGTGGGCGATCCGGGCGTCGGCAAGACGGCGATCGCGGAGGGGCTGGCGCGCAAGATCGCCGAGGGCGGCGTGCCGGAAGTGCTGGCGGCCGCCACCATCTTCGCGCTCGACATGGGCGCGCTGCTGGCCGGCACGCGCTATCGCGGCGATTTCGAGGAGCGCCTGAAGCAGGTGCTGGCGGAGCTGGAGGCCAAGCAGGACGCGATCCTGTTCATCGACGAGATCCACACCGTGATCGGCGCCGGCGCCACCAGCGGCGGCTCCATGGACGCCTCCAACCTGCTGAAGCCGGCGCTGGCGAGCGGCACGCTGCGCTGCATCGGCTCCACCACCTACAAGGAATATCGCAACCATTTCGAGAAGGACCGCGCGCTGGTGCGGCGCTTCCAGAAGATCGATGTGCACGAGCCCTCGGTGCCGGACGCGATCAAGATCATGATGGGCCTCAAGCCCTATTACGAAGAGCATCACGGCGTGCGCTACACCACCGAGGCGATCAAGACCGCGGTCAATCTCTCGGCGCGCTACATCAACGACCGCAAGCTGCCCGACAAGGCCATCGACGTGATCGACGAGGTGGGCGCGGCCCAGCTGCTGCTGCCGCCCAGCCGGCGCAAGAAGACCGTCGGCGTGCGCGATGTGGAGAGCATCGTCGCCAAGATCGCGCGCATCCCGCCGAAGAGCGTGAGCCGCGACGACCGCGAGGCGCTGCAGACGCTGGAGCGCGACCTCAAGACCGTCGTCTTCGGCCAGGACCCCGCCATCGAGGCGCTGGCGAGCGCGGTCAAGCTCGCCCGCGCCGGGCTGCGCGACCCCGAAAAGCCGATCGGCAGCTATCTGTTCTCCGGCCCCACCGGCGTCGGCAAGACGGAGGCCGCCCGCCAGCTGGCGCGCTGCCTCGGCGTCGAACTGGTGCGCTTCGACATGTCCGAATATATGGAGCGGCACAGCGTCTCGCGGCTGATCGGCGCACCGCCCGGCTATGTCGGCTTCGACCAGGGCGGCCTGCTCACCGACGCGGTGGACAAGAACCCGCATGTGGTGCTGCTGCTGGACGAGATCGAGAAGGCGCATCCCGACGTCTTCAATGTGCTGCTGCAGATCATGGACTATGGCAAGCTCACCGATCACAGCGGCAAGAAGGTCGATTTCCGCAATGTGATCCTGATCATGACCACCAACGCCGGCGCGGCGGACCTCGCCAAGGCGGCGATCGGCTTCGGACGCGGCATCCGCGAGGGCGACGACCAGGAGGCGATCAACCGCCTGTTCACGCCCGAATTCCGCAACCGGCTGGACGCGATCATCTCCTTCCGCAACCTGCCGGTGGAGGTGGTCTATCGGGTGGTGGACAAGTTCGTCGCCGAGCTGGAAGGCCAGCTGGACGACCGGCAGGTCGAGATCGTGCTGACCGACGCCGCCCGCGTCTGGCTCGGCGACAAGGGCTACAGCCCCGAATACGGCGCGCGTCCGCTCGCCCGCCTCATCCAGGAGCACATCAAGAAGCCGCTGGCCGAGGAACTGCTTTTCGGACGCCTCGCCAAGGGCGGCACGGTCGAGGTGGATGCGGGCGAGGAGGGGCTGACCTTCCGTTATCCGGACGCGCAGGCCGCCCTGCCGCCGCCGAAGCGCAAGCAGCCCGAGCCGGCCTGACGGGAGCCGCCCCCGCCGCGCGCGGCTTCAGTGCCCGAAGGCGGGCATGACGTCGCTGGCGAGTCGGTCGAACTGCTCCAGCATCTGGCTTGTGGGCGTCGCCATGCTGGTGGAGAGGTTGATGTGCTCCATGCCGGGGTAGCTGGCCTCGAGCTGCTTCAGCCGCTCGACCAGCTGCTCCGCCGTGCCGGCGAACCAGGCGCCCAGCTCCAGGAAATGCTCCAGGCGCGGCACGCCCTGCTCATACCACTCGCCCCGCTGCGCCGCCGCCGCCACGCCCTCCGGCGAGATGCCGGGCACGAAGCCGAGCGGCGCGAAAATCTTCACATGCTCCTCATAGAGCGGCGTCAGCTCGCGAATCGCCTGCTCGCGGCTGTCGGCGAGATAGAAGAAGATGCCGATGGTCAGGTTCTCGCCGAGCTGGAGGTCGAGGCCGGCGCGCGCCGCCGCGTCGCGGTAGCCCTGGATCGGCCCTTCCGCCATGGTCGCCGCGCCGCCGCCGACCGCGCCCTTGATGCCGTGGCGCACCATGAAGTCCAGCCCGCGCGGATTGGCGCTCACCACCGGCTGCCAGCATTCCACCGGCAGGTTGACCGGGCGCGGCACCAGGGTGATTTCCTCCAGATCGTAGCCGCGATAGGGCACGCGCGGCGGCAGGGTGTAGTGCCGCCCCTCATGGCGGAAGCTCTCCTCGTTGAACGCCTTGAACATGATCTCGACCTGCTCTTCGAACAGCTCGCGATTGGCCGCCTGGTCCTGCATCGGCGCGCCGAAGGTCTCGACCTCGCGGGTGTGATAGCCGCGCCCGACGCCGAACACGGTGCGCCCGCGCGTCAGGATGTCGGCGGTGGCGAAGTCCTCGGCGAGCCGGAGCGGATGCCACATGGGCGCGATGTTGAAGCCGCAGCCGATGCGGAGCCTCTCGGTGATGTGCGCCAGATGCACTGCGCTCATCAGGATGTTCGGCAGGCACTCATAGCCCTCGTGCTGGAAATGATGTTCGGCCAGCCAGAGCGTGTCGAAACCGATCTCGTCCAGCTTCCTCGCCACCGCGTCGGTCTTGGCATAGACGCCCGCAAGCTCCTCGTTGGTGTAGCGCCGCTCGTTGGCGGGCGTGGCGTGGCGGCCCCGGTCGGGCAGGTCGATATGGCCCGGATAGACGGTGGTGAACTTGCGGATCATGCGGGAATTCCTTCACGGGAGGCGCCGGGAGCGGAGCGGATATGGCGGACAGGGAGGGATTCGAACCCTCGGTACGCCTGTTGACGTACGACGGATTAGCAATCCGCTGGTTTAAGCCACTCACCCACCTGTCCCGAAGCCGGGCGAGACGTATAGAACCCGCCCCGCCCGCGTCAATGGATCATGCGTTATATGGGCCGGATATGGGCCGGCGTTAGCGGCCGCGAAACACCGGCGCGCGCTTTTCCATGAAGGCCGCGCGGCCCTCGCGATAGTCATCGCTGTTCGAAGCCTGGGTCTGCAGGGCGCCGTAGGCGGCGGCGGTCTCGACCATGCGCCCGGAGCCGACGGCGTTCAGCCCGAGCTTGGACCCCCGGATCGAGAGCGGCGCATTGCCGGCCATGCTCTCGGCGAACTCCAGCGACGCCTCGACCGGATCGCCGGCGACCAGCATGTCCACCAGTCCCATCGCCTCCGCCTGTTCGGCGGTGAAGCGCCTGGCCGTGAACATGATCTTCTTGGCGTTGGTGACGCCGACGATATTGGCCAGCTTCTGCAACCCGTCCATGCCATAGACGATCGAGAGCCGGGCCGCCGGAATGCCGAACTGCCCGGTCCTGTCCGACACGCGGAAATCGGCGCACACGATCAGCCCGCAGCCGCCGCCCACCGCATAGCCCCGGATGGCGGCGATCACCGGCTTCGACAGCTCCGCGATGGCGTGCTCTGCCTCCAGCACCGCGCGACCGTAGTCCGCCGCCTGGGCCGCATCGCGGCGCACCTCGGCGAATTCGGAGATATCCGCCCCGGTGCAGAAATTGCCGCCCGCGCCGGTCAGCACCACGGCGCGCGCCTCATCGTCGCCGTCCAGCTCCCGGAACAGCCGGCCGAGCTCCAGCCACATGGCCTTGGTGCAGCAGTTCTTCTTCTCCGGCCGGTCGATGGTCACCACCGCCACCCGGTTCCGCATTTCGAGCCTGATCTCGTCCATCGCCGCGCTTCCCTCGTCTCGCCGCCGCCCTTATGCCGCGTCGGGGCGGAGCTTGCCAAGAGGCCGCAGCCGGCGAGAATGGCCCCAACAGACAGCCGAAGGAGAGAACAGCCATGGCCGGAGCGCTGGACGGACTGCGCGTGATCGACTTCACCACCAATCTCTCGGGACCCTATTGCGCCATGCTGCTGGCCGACCAGGGCGCGGACGTCATCAAGGTCGAGCGGCCCGAAGGCGAGGCGATGCGCCAGACGCCGCCTTTCGTCAACGGCGAGAGCGCGCCCTTCATGCTCTGGAACCGCAACAAGCGCGCCGTCGCGCTGGACCTGAAGAGCGAGGACGGCTTCCGCGCCGCCCGGGAGCTTTGCATCGGCGCGGATGTGGTTGTGGAGAACTTCCGGCCGGGCGTCATGGCCCGGCTCGGGCTCGGCTATGAGGCGCTGGCGGCGGAGAACCCGGCCCTGGTGATGACCTCGATCTCCGGCTTCGGGCAGACCGGCCCCTACAGCGCGCGCGGCGGTTTCGACCTCATCACCCAGGCCATGTCGGGCCTGGCCGCCACCAACGGCCCGGAAGACGGCCCGCCTTTCCGGCTGCCGATCGCCATCTCGGATGTGGGCGCGGGCATGTTCGGCGCCTACGCCACCATGGTGGCGCTGCACGGCCGCGCGCAAACCGGCAAGGGCCAGCATGTCGATGTGTCGCTCTATGAGAGCGCCATGTCGTTCTGCGTCTATGAGGCGGCGGGCTATTTCGCCACCGGCGAGACGCCGGAGCGCATCGGCCAGCGCCATCGCGGCAGTTCGCCCTATCAGATCCTGAAGGCGAAGGACGGCTATCTCGCCGTCGGCGGCGCGCAGCAGAATCTCTGGCATCGCATTTGCGGCGTGCTGGGGCGCCCGGACCTGCCGGAGGACCCGCGCTTCCGCACCCGCGCCGACCGGGTGGCCAATAACGACGCGCTGGTGGACATCATCCAGGGCGTGATGGAGACGCGCGGGCGCGACGAGTGGCTGGCCGAGCTGGAGGCCGTCGGCGTGCCGGCGGGGCCGGTGATGGACCATGGCGAGGTGTTCACCGACCCGCACACGCTCGCTCGCGACATGGTGGTCGATGTCGATCACCCGGCGGCGGGCAAGACGCGCACCATCGGCACGCCGGTGAAGCTCCGGGCGACGCCGGGCGGCGTCACCCGGCCGGCCCCGCTGCTCGGCCAGCATAATGAGGAGGTGCTGGCGGAACTCGCCGGCCGCCGCCCGCCGGTCGCCGCCGAAGACGACTGAGGATGCTCGACAGGCGCCGGTTGAGGCGCTAGGGTCCGCAGCCTGTCCGGTGGGGCGCATAGCTCAGTTGGTAGAGCAGCTGACTCTTAATCAGCGGGTCCTAGGTTCGAGTCCTAGTGCGCCCACCACCTGACAGGCGGGATGGCGGCGCATTCGGGAGGCGATCATGGCGCTCAGGGACAAACTCGACAGCCTGTTGCAGGACGCCGTTTCCAGGGGCGTGGTCCCCGGCGTGACCGCAGCCGTGAGCGACGCCGACGGCCTCGTCTATGAGGGCGGCTTCGGCGAGCGCGAGGCCGGCTCCGGCGTGGCGATGACCGCCGACACCATCGGCTGGATCGCCTCGATGACCAAGGCGATCACCGGGGCGGCCGCCATGCAGCTCGTCGAGCAGGGCAAGCTAAGCCTGGACGGGCCGGCGGGCGATGTCATCGCGCATCTGGGCCAGGTGCAGGTGCTGGAGGGCTTCGACGCCGGCGGCGCGCCCATTACGCGCGCGCCGAAGCGTCCGGTCACCCTGCGCCATCTGCTGACGCACACCTCCGGCTATGTCTATGAGATCTGGAACTCCGACATCGTCGCCTATCAGGAGAAGATGGGCGTGCCGATGATCACCACCTGCGAGAACGCCGCGCTGACGACGCCGCTGGTGTTCGATCCGGGCGAGCGCTGGGACTATGGCATCGGCATCGACTGGGCCGGCCGGATGGTCGAGGAGGCGACCGGCCAGAGGCTCGGCCAGTATCTGAAGGCCAATATCCTCGACCCGCTCGGCATGTCCGACACGGCCTTCAAGGTCACGCCCGCCATGCAGGAGCGGCTCGCGAGCGTGCATGTGCGCGGCGAGGACGGCGCCTGGACGAAGATGGAGTTCATGGTGGAGCAGGACCCGGAGTTCGAGATGGGCGGCGGCGGCCTCTATTCCACCGTCGCGGACTATCTCAAATTCCTGCGCATGATCCTGAACAAGGGCAGCGGCAACGGCAATCGGGTGCTGAAGCCCGAGACCGTGGAGACCATGATCGCCAACAATATCGGCGACAACCGGGTGGTGAAGCTCTCCACCGTGATGCCGCCCTTCTCCAACGACGCCGAGTTCTTCCCCGGCGTGGAGAAGAGCTGGGGGCTGACCTTCATGATCAACGAGCAGCAGGCGCCGACCGGGCGCAGCGCCGGCAGCGTCGCCTGGGCCGGCCTCGCCAACTCCTACTACTGGGCCGATCCGGTCAAAGGCGTCGCCGGCGCCTATATCACCCAGCTGCTGCCCTTCGCCGACGAGGCCTCGCTGCCGCTCTATCTCGACTTCGAGACGGCGGTCTATCGCAACCTCTGACGACCCTCGCCGTCAGCGGCGCTCCGCCAGCCAGGCTTCGGCGAGCGCGAATTTCTGGATCTTGCCGGAGCCGGTGAGCGGGAAGGACGCGACCTGCTCCCAGACGGCCGGCGTCTTCTGCGGCGACAGATGGGCCCGGCAGTGGCGGCGCAGCTCCTGCGGGTCGAAGGCGGCGCCCGGCTCCAGGCGCACGAAGCAGGCGACGATCTCGCCCCATTTGTCGTCCGGCAGGCCGACCACCGCCACTTCCGCCACGTCGGGATGCTCCAGCAGCGCATTCTCGATCTCGGCCGGAAACAGGTTCTCGCCGCCCCGGATGATCATCTCCTTCACCCGTCCGGTGATGCGCAGATAGCCCTCCCGGTCGAGCGTGCCGAGATCGCCGCTGTGCAGCCAGCCCTCGGCGTCGATGGCTTCGGCCGTCGCTTCCGGCTTGTCGTGATAGCCCATCATCACGCAATAGCCGCGCACGCAGATCTCGCCGACCTCGCCCACCGGCAGCACGGCGTTTTGTCCATCCACGCTGCGGATCGAAACCTCGGTCTGCGGCATGGGCAGGCCGGCCGTCTGGCAGATGCGCTCCAGCGCCTCGCCATGGTGATGCTGGGTGACGAGGGGCGAGGCCTCGGTCTGGCCATAGACGGTCTGGAAGGCGCAGCCGAAACGCTCGACGGCATTGCGCACCAGCTCGGGCGCCACCATGGAGCCGCCCGAAATCGCGACCTCGACCGAGGAGAGGTCGAAGGACTCTTGGTCCAGGCATTCCAGCATCGCGACCAGCATGGTCGGCACGCCCAGGATCGCGGTCACCCGTTCGCGCTCGATCAGCCGCAGCACGCCCGCCGGGTCGAACTGCCGGACGAGGAACATCGGACAGCCGGCTTGCAAGGCGCCGAGCGTGATGATGCCGCAGCCGCTGGTGTGGAACATCGGCATGAAATTGGCCCAGACCGAGTCCGGCCGCGTGCCGGCGCGCACCGCGAAGAAGCGCGCATTGTTGGTGAGCGAGCGGTGGGAAAGCACCGCCCCCTTCGGGAAGCCGGTGGTGCCGGATGTATATTGGATCTGCGCCGCATCGCCCGGCGCGACCTCCGGCAAGGCGGCCGCGCGCTCGCCCCGGCGGAAGAGCGCCTTTTCGTCCTCCAGATCGACGACCTCGCGCACCGCCGCCAGCCCCCGCACCGCCTCGGCCGCGATCTCGGCCATCGGGTTGCCGCGAAAGCTCTCGACGGAGAAGAGCGCCGAAGCGCCGGACTGCTCCAGCACATAGCGCAGCTCGGCCGACTGATAGGAGGGGTTGGCGGTCACCAGCACCAGGCCCGCGAGGCCGCAGGCATATTCCATCAACACCCATTCGGGCAGATTGGGCGCCCAGACCACCACCCGCTCGCCGGGCGCGAAGCGCGAGGCCAGCGCCCCCGCCAGACGCTCGCTGTCCGCCAGCAGGCTCGCGAATGTCCAGCGCCGCCCGATGTCCCCCTCCGGCCCGGCTTCGACCAGCGCCGGCGCCTCGCCGCGCTCCCCGGCCGCGCGGCGCAGCAGCCCGCCGACGGTCGTTTCCAGCACCTCGTCGTCGCTCTGCGCGGGGAGATAGGACTCCGCGATGCGGAAGCTATACGCCATGGTCCCGTTCTCCGGCGTCGGCCATCCTATGCCGCCGCATGCCTTGCGCTGACCTCTCGCTCCAGCCGGCCGGCAAGCGCGCGGCGCGCTTCCTCGAGATCGTAATCGGCCTGCAAGCCGAGCCAGAAGCGCTCCGACGTCCCGAAATACCGGGCCAGCCGAAGCGCGGTATCGGCCGTGACCCCGCGCTTGCCGAGCACGATCTCGTTCAGGCGTCGCGGCGGCACGCTCATGTCGCGCGCCGCCCGGTTCTGGCTGAGCCGGAGCGGCTCCAGGAACTCCTTCAGCAGAACCTCTCCGGGGTGAATGTTCGATAACGGTTCCATATCAGCATCCTTCGTTACGCTCGACCACCGTCACCAGGCCGGCCGGCGGATCGACGATCAGCCTGTCTCCGGTGGCGATCAGGCGGGTGATGTCGCCATCCTCGAAGCGGTCGCAGAGCGCCATATTAGCAAACGCCGCGCCCTGGGCCAGGATGGTGTTGGCGGCGTTGAACAGGATCGCCTTCGGGGCCAGCCCGCGCGCCTGCATCTCATGCAGCATCCAGGCCGAGGCGACGCCGCCCTTGGCGGTGTTGAGCACCAGCACCCGATCCACATAGGAGAGCCCGGCGAGCTTGTGTCCGGGGCGCGAGAACGTCCCCGCCAGCCGGTCGAGATCGTAGCGCGCGGAGAAATCGTCCGCCGCCACCAGCGCCTCGCCTTCGACTTTCGGGCCGATGCCGGGATGACAACGCAGGCGGCGCATCACGGGATGCGCCCCGTCACCGCGGCCGTCACGCAGTCCTCCATGCTGGCCAGCGCCGGCTTGTAGCCGTAGCCGCCCAGAATATTGACGATCTTGGCGGAGTTGCTCAGCAGCCGCGTCCAGCCGTTGGCCTCGCCGATCTCGCGGGCATACTGGTTGTAGAAGCAGGTGCCGCTCAGCACCATGGCGCCCGAGGCCTCGAGGCGCTCCAGGATGCCGAGACGCCCGCAATCCGCCGCCACCGTGGGCGAGGTGCAGACCACCAGCGCCGTCTCGCCATGCACCCGGCGCCCGTCCAGCAGGTCGGCCACGCGCGCCATCTCGACATGGGAGAGCTGCGGGGCGGCGAACACCACGACATCCACCTCCTCGCCGCTGCCGCCATAGCGGCCGCGCAGGCGCTCCAGCTCCCGCCGCCCGATGGCGACCGGCTCCGGCGGCGGCCCGTCGCAGACCGCCTCCAGAGAGGGCGCCTCGGGCGTGACGCCGACGATGTGGAAGAGCGGCGTCGAGCCGAAGCTCGCCATGGCGGCGCCGAAATGCTTCATCTCGTCCGAGGTCGGCGCGCCCTCGACGCCCTCGATTGCCGGAACCTGCCAGTAGGAGCCGCAAAGCTGGCCGATCAGCGCGCCCAGCACGCCCCAGTCTGTCAGGCCCTCCGGGCGCTCCTCGACGATGAAGCGCCGGGTGGCGCGCCGGTTGCGGTCGAGATGCAGGCCGTAGCGCGGCGTGCGGCCCGTGAGGCCGGCGGCGAGCGCCGAGGGGCCGCCCTCGAAATTGGAGCGCGCGCCCAGCACGCTGTTGCAGTAAATCACCACGCCGGTGTCGCCATAGGCGACATGCTCGCCCCGCACCGGCGGCATGATGGTCTGATAGGTGACGCAGCTGTCGGTCATCAGGATGCCGAGCGCCGTGCAGGCGGCGATCGTGCGGCGCTCCAGTTCGGCCATGGCCTCGGTCTGGCCGAGCGGGCGGTAGCGGGCGAGATCGACGCCGCGCGGGTCGGTCAGCATCGGCACGGCGACGCGCCGGTCGGCCGCCGGATGCGCGGCCAGCCCTTCCAGGAAGGCGACGCCCGCCTCGCCGAGCGACTCGGTGTCGGCCATCATGTGAGCCTGCGAGACGGGCGCGAAGTCCTCCGCATCGAACATGCGGCCGACCTCCAGCATATGCGCCATCGCCCAGCGCCGCGGCTCCCCCAGCGCGCCCGCCAGCATCGCCTCTTCCCGCTCGCCGAGCCTCACCGTCACCCCCCTCCCCGCATCGCCGCCGCCAGTCTATATCGGAGCCAGCGTGCGGTTCCAGAGATGAGAATCGTCGCCGTGGCGGCGGATGCAGGTGGCGTAAGCCTCCAGCGAGAAGGAGAAATCCGGCATGTCCGATCCAGGCTGGTGAGCGCGCCAGGATTCGAACCTGGGACCGTCTGATTAAAAGTCAGATGCTCTACCGACTGAGCTACGCGCCCGACCGGACAGAAACTGGGCGGCGGCGCGGTTGCTGTCAATAGACTGTCCGCGCCTTCGCCCCGCCTGCGAAGGCGCCCTTCCCGGCGAGCCATTCGAGCGCCGCCTCCGTCCAGGCGGCGATGTCGCGGGAGAGCGGCTCCGCCACGCCCCGGCCATACTCCGACAGCCAGCAACGGTCGAACAGCAGCCCACCGGCGATGCTGTGCTCGCGCCACCTCTGGCGGTCGATGGACTCCGCGATGAAATGCGCCTGGAGCGGGTCCACCAGGAACTGCTCCGTGAGCCACTGCTTCGCAAAACTCGCAGGCTGCAAGCGTGTCAGAGACTCATGCCAGCGCGTGCCGGTCTTGCATTGCCCGAACAGGATCGGCTGTCCTCCCTGACCGTCTGCAAACGGTATCCAGCCGACCACATCGAGCCCGCCGTCCTGAGCGCGCGAGCCTCCCGGCTCGCCGTCTCGAAGCGCGCCGCCCTCGCCCAGCGCTTGACAGAGCTTCTTCACCCGATCGGCAAAGCCGCCGCCTGCCGCCGCGCCAAAGATCATTGCTCTCGACTTCGGGCCCAAAAACGCCTTCAAGACGTGCGCCGAGAGCCGCTCCAGTAACTGCGTCCCGTCGAGGTTTGCATGCATTCTGTTATCGCCCATCTTTAGGCGTGTGCTCAGCAGCAGATAGACATATACCCATCGATCTCCATTGCTGGAATCGAATTTTATCACATTTCTGTTTCTGTCCGATAGGAAAATGAACGGATATATTCCAGAGCATGATTGATACCTTCGCTCGATTTCATCTATTACGTCCCCAACTTTTTCACGAATTATATCTTCCGTATCGTCACAACCTTCCATCGTTCGATCATCGTCGTCGAGATTATCGTCATTTCGGACGAGATAGCGAGCTATTTCCTGAACAGATACCTGCCCATTCAGAATGAATATAATTTCCATGAAATCCGCCAACTCATGCACACCGGCATGTCGTGTTGGCAACGCATTTGGTAATTTGAACATGTAAAGAAACCGTCAATCGCCTCCGCTGCGTCGGCGTTCCCTTGTCGGGCGGCGGCGCTCCCTCATATGATCGTAAATGTCGTCTGCCAGATCGACGATTTCGCCGGCTACGCGCAACAGGTCATCCGAATCCGAGTAGCCCATGGTGAGGTGCCCGCTGGCGCGTATCAACTCACGCTTGGCATGCAGAAGCGCTTCTTCCAGAATATCTTCCGGATTGCGCCCGAATTGCAGCGCGTTGTCCAGAGTCTCACCGCCGCGAAGAGCGGCAAGGGACTCTGCGTTTCCGAGAATGGAGTCCAGTTTCTTCAAATCGGGATTCTGGCTGGCGATGACCGGGCACACATCCTGCCTTCGACTCCCGTAGAGCCAGAGGCAGAGTTCGCCGAGCGACTTCACCGCATGAGACGGGACCGGGCGTCCTTTTTCGGAATCGGATGGTTCGAGGTCCAGAAATCCAGCGATGCCGTCATAATCGAGACCGGTGTAGAGATGCGAGAAGGCGAATCTGGATCGATAGATATCTTCGCGATCAAACAGCTTTTCCTCTTCCGCCTGCTCGACGACCATCAGTCCGCGATACAGACGCTGAACCGTTTTGTGGCGGTCACCGATCTGTTCGGCGATGTCGGCAAGGGAGACGCCGTAGGCGCGATGCACTTCGGCGATATATTGCGCCTTGGCGTAGCTGCTCCATTTTGCCGGACCGTTGACATGCTTGAAGCCGAGATAGCGCCAGGACGATTGGCGGTCCGCAAGCAGGGCAGGCAGCTGGCGAAGGCGCTCCTTCGCGTCGTCCCCGATGCGGATACGACAGCCGACCTCCCCGGCGAGCTCGTCGTCCAGCAGCATCATGACCGCCGCCAGCCGCCGATTGCCTTCGATGACGACCTTCCGCCCCTCTTCCTCGGCGACGATCAGCGGTTCGTGAACGAAATAACCGCTCGCCGCGATGGATTGCGCCAGTTCCTGGACGTCCATGGCGTCCCAGAGCAGCTTCGCGACCTCGCGCTCCGGCGTCTTCGCGCTGACACCATATTCGACCAGACGCGGATTGCGCCGGTCGAGGCGAAGCTCCTCCACGGGCAACCGTATGACCTGCTGCGGATCGTCCATCGAAGGGGTTTCCATGGCTTCTGCATTGGGGACAATGCCGATGATGGAGCATAGACGGTTTTGACGATCCGGTCAGGCCGTTCTGCGCAAGCGGCGGGGAGTGGGGATATGCGGCTGGAAGGACGGGTGGCGGCGGTGACGGGGGCTGCGGGAGGGATCGGGGCGGCGATCGCCGCCGCCTTTCGGGCCGAGGGGGCGCTGGTGGTGGCGGCGGATCTGGATGTCGAAGGGCTCGGGGCGGACGGGCTTCGGGTGGATGCGGCGCGGCCGGAGGATGCGCGGCGGCTGGTGGACGAGACGCTGGCCCGGCACGGGCGCATCGACATCCTCGCCAATGTGGCCGGCGTCAGCCTCCGGCGCGCCTTTCTCGACACGACGCCGGAGGAGTTCGACCGGGTGCTCCGCGTCAATCTCCATGGCAGCTTCCATTGCGCCCGCGAGGCGGCGCGCGCCATGGCGGAGCGCGGCTATGGGCGAATCGTCAATATCGCCTCGATCTCCGGCGTGCGCGCCGGGGCCGAGCGCACCGCCTATGGCGTCTCCAAGGCGGGCGTGATCGCGCTCACCCGCCAGGCCGCGCACGAGCTGGCGCCCTTCGGCGTCACCGTCAACGCCATCGCGCCGGGACCGGTCGAGACCGAAATGACGCGCATCCATCACACGCCCGCCGCCCGCGCCAGCTATCGCCGCATGATCCCCGCCGCGCGCTACGGGCTGGCGGAGGAAATGGCCGACGCCGCCGTCTTCCTCGCCGGCGAGGCGGCGGCCTATGTCAACGGCGTGGTGCTGCCCGTCGATGGCGGCTATCTGGCCGCGGGCGTGCGCGAGGACTGACCGGCGAACGAAAATCGCTTGCGAGGCATTGACATGCGCCCGCCGGCTCCCATTATCGGCGGCTTGCTCGCCGGTGGACGGCGGCAATGCGTCAGAAGCAAACCCCGAACAAGGAGATCAGTTCGTGATCGCCCCCATCATGCCGACCTACGGGGATCGGGACATCGCCTTCGAAAGCGGCGAGGGCCCCTATCTCTTCGCGTCCGACGGGCGGCGGTTCCTGGATTTCGGCGGCGGGATCGCCGTGACCGCGCTCGGTCACGCCCATCCCGGCCTCGTCGCCGCGCTCCAGGATCAGGCCGGCCGGCTCTGGCATACCTCGAACCTGTACAATATCCCCAACCAGGAGCGAGCCGGGCGACGACTGATCGAGAACAGCTTCGCCGACATGGCCTTCTTCTGCAATTCCGGCCTGGAAGCCATCGAGTGCGGCATCAAGCTGGTGCGCAAGCACTACGCCGACAAGGGCGAGGCGGAGCGCTGCCGTATTATCACGGTCGAGGGCTGCTTTCACGGGCGCTCGCTCGCCTCGATCTCCGCCTCGGGCCAGGAGAAGCTCTACAAGGGCTTCGGACCCAGGGTCGAGGGCTTCGACCAGGTGGCGTTCGGCAATCTGAACGAGATGCGCGCCGCGGTCACCGGCGAGACCTGCGCCGTGCTGGTGGAGCCGGTGCAGGGCGAGGGCGGCATCCGGCCGATGCCGGCGGACTATCTGCAGGGCGTGCGCGCGCTCTGCGACGAGTTCGGCCTGCTGATGTTCCTCGACGAGATCCAGTGCGGCATGGGCCGCACCGGCAAGCTGTTCGCCTATGAGTGGAGCGGTATCGAGCCGGACGTAATGGCGCTCGCCAAAGGGCTGGGCGGCGGCTTCCCGGTCGGCGCCTGCCTTGCGACCGCAGACGCCGCCTCCGGCATGACCGCCGGCACGCACGGCTCCACCTTCGGCGGCAATCCGCTCGCCACGGCGGTGGTCAACGCGGTGCTGGACGCGCTGCTCGCCGAGGGCTTCCTGGAGGGCGTGGCGGCGCGCGCGGGCGAGTTGCGCGAGCGGCTGGACGCGCTCGCGGCGCGCTATCCGGAGGTCATCCACGAGGTGCGCGGCGCCGGGCTGATGCTGGGCTTCCGCACCGGGCCCGCCAATGGCGAGGTGGTGGGCGCGCTCCGCCGCCACGGACTGCTGGCGGTGCCGGCGGCCGACAATGTGGTGCGCCTGCTGCCGCCGCTGGTGGTGGAAGAGGCGCATGTCAAAGAGGCGGCCGGCATGATCGAGTCCGCCTGCCGGGACTTCGCCGCCGCCGCGTGAGCGCATGAGCGGACCGCGCCATTTCCTGGACCTCAAGGATCACGACGAGCCGGCGCTGCGTCGTATCCTTGACCGGTCCCTCGCCTTCAAGGCGGGGGACCGGACGCGCCCGCTCGAGGGGCAGACGCTCGCCATGATCTTCGAGCAGCCCTCGACCCGCACCCGCGTCTCCTTCGAGGTCGCCATGCGCCAGCTGGGCGGCCATGTGGTGACGCTCTCCAGCGCCGAGGCGCAGGTGAAGCGCGGCGAGAGCTGGGCCGACACGGCGCGCGTGCTGTCGCGCTATGTCGATGCCATCGTCATCCGCACCGACAGCCACGAGAAGCTGGCGGAGCTTGCGCGCCATGCCGGCGTGCCGGTCATCAACGGGCTGACCGACCGCTCGCATCCCTGCCAGCTGATGGCGGACGTCATGACCTTCGAGGAGCGGCGCGGCGCCATCGCCGGCCGGCGCATCGCCTGGAGCGGGGATGGCAACAATGTCGCCACCAGCTGGATTCACGCCGCCGCGCGCTTCGGCTTCGATCTCGCCATCGGCTGCCCGCCGGAGCGCCGGCCGCCGGCCGAGGCGCTCGACTGGGCGGCGGAGAACGGCGCCCGGGTCAGCCTGCACGACGATCCCGAGGCGGCGGTCGAGGGCGCCCATGCGGTGGTGACCGATGTCTGGGTCTCGATGAACGATGGCAAGGAAGAGAGCCGCCACAATCTGCTGGCGCCCTACCGGGTCGATGAGCGGCTGATGGCGAAGGCCCGTCCCGACGCGCTCTTCCTGCACTGCCTGCCGGCGCATCGCGGCGAGGAGGTCTCGGACACGGTGATCGACGGCCCGCAATCGGTCGTCTGGGACGAGGCGGAAAACCGGCTGCACTCGCAGAAGGGCATTCTCGCCTGGTGTCTGGGCCATTAGCGTCCCGCCCCCCGTGTCGGGCCGCGCTACGCTCCGCGACGATTATGTGAGGCCGTTCCGGCTGGCGGGCGCGCGGGTGCGCGGCCGGCTGGCGCGGCTCGGGCCGGAACTCGACGGCCTGCTGGGCCGCCACGAATATCCCGAGGCGGTGGCCGCCGTGCTGGGCGAGGCGCTGGCCGTGGCGGCCGCGCTCGCCCACTCGCTCAAGGCGGGCGGCGTCTTCACCCTGCAGGTGGAGGCCGCCGGCCCGGTTCGCCGGCTGGTGGCCGATATCGACGCATCCGGGCTGATGCGGGGCTTTGCCGGCTTCGATGCGCCGGTCGAGGACGCGCCCTTCGGCGCAGGCCATCTGGCCTTCACCTTCGATCCGGCCGATGGCGGCGAGCGCTATCAGGGTATCGTCGAGCTGGCCCCGGACGGGCTGGCGGCGAGCGTGCTGCGCTATTTCCGCCTCTCGGAGCAGATCGACACCTGCCTCGCCACCGCCTGCGGACGGCGCGACGGCCGCTGGCGCGCGGCGGCGCTGATGCTCCAGCGCCTGCCCCGGGATACGGCCCCGGCGGAGGAAGACGGCGAGCTCTGGACGGAACTCGACCATTATATGCGGACGGTCGGGGCGGAGGAGCTGCTGGACCCGCTGCTGCCGGGCGACGCGCTGCTGCTGCGCCTCTTCCACCAGAACGAGCTGCGCGTCGATGAGGCGCGTCCCTTGCGCGACGGCTGCCGCTGCGGCGGCCGGGAGCGGATGGAGACGGTGCTGCGCGCCTTCTCCGCCGCCGAGATGGCCGAGATGGGCCGCGAGGACGGCTCGCTGGAGATGGTCTGCCAGTTCTGCGGCCGGGCGGAGGCGTTCTCGGCCGAGCAGACGGCGGCGCTGCTGGGCGAGCGCGGGAGGGGCTGATGCGGGAAAGCGGGGCCGGCGCGGAAGACGGGCGGGCGCCGGACTATGAGCTGCGCAAGAGCGCGCTCCAGATCGAACTGCTCAAGGCGCAGCGCTGGGTGCGGGAATCGGGCGCGAAGGTGCTGGCGCTGTTCGAGGGGCGCGACGCGGCCGGCAAGGGCGGCGCCATCAAGCGCTTCATGGAGCATCTGAACCCGCGCGGAGCGCGCGTGGTGGCGCTCGACAGGCCGACCGAGCGCGAGCGCGGCCAATGGTATTTCCAGCGTTACATCCAGCATTTGCCCGCGGCCGGGGAAATCGTGCTGTTCGACCGCTCCTGGTACAACCGCGCCGGCGTGGAGCGGGTGATGGGCTTCTGCAGCGAAGGCGAATATCGCGAGTTCCTGCGCCAGTGCCCGGAGCTGGAGCGGATGCTGGTGGAGAGCGGCATCCGGCTGTTCAAGTTCTGGTTCCGCATCTCGCAGGAGGAGCAGTTCCGCCGCTTCGACGCCCGGCTGACCGATCCGCTGAAGCAGTGGAAGGTGTCGGCGGTGGATATGGCCTCGCTCGACAAGTGGGACGACTATTCCAGGGCGCGCGACGCGATGTTCCGCCGCACCCATACCGTCGAGGCGCCCTGGACGGTGGTCCGGGCCGACGACAAGCGCCGCGCCCGCCTCGCCGCCATGCAGCACTTCCTCCTCAACCTGCCCTATTCCGACCGCGACCCGGCGGTGGTGCGCCCCCCGGACCCCGCGCTGATCGGCCCACCTTCGGGTCCCGGGGAGGGCGGCGCTGGCTAACGGCCGCAAGCGGCGGCCCGGCGTCTGGAGCCGGGCCAGGCTCAGGCGCTCGGCGCTCGACTATCTGGTGCGCCATGCGGCGCCCTCGGCGCATCTGGGCCGCGTGCTGCAGCGCCGGCTGGACCGCGCGGCCGCGCGCGGGGACACCGTGGAGGCGGGACCGGAGGATATCGAGGCGGTGCTGACGGAGCTTGCGCGCCTCGGCCTGCTGGACGACGCCGCCTGGGCGGAGGCGCGGGCGCGCTCGCTTCGCCGGCGGGGCGCATCGGCGCGCGATGTCGCAGCGAGGCTCTCTCACAAGGGCGCGGCGCGCGAGGATGTCGAGCGCGTGCTGGGCGAGGAAGACGCCGGCGCCGAACTCCGGGCGGCGGAGGCGCTGGCGCGCCGCCGGCGGCTCGGCCCCTGGCGCGCGCCGGCCGAGCGCGAGGAGCGCCGGCGGAAGGACCTGGCCGCGATGGCGCGCGCCGGCTATCGGCTGGACATCGCCCGGCGGGTCATCGACGCCGATGCGCCGCCCGGCGAGGAGCCTCAGTAAGGCACCGCGCCCTTGACCACCGTGCGATGCAGCACGCGGCGTTCGCGCTCCATGTCGTAATTCGCAACCGCGCGGTGCAGCAGGCAGCGATTGTCCCAGAGCACCAGGTCGCCACGCCGCCAGCGATGGGTGTAGATGAAGTCCTCGCGCGTCGCGCGGCGCAGCAGGCGGTTGAGCGCCGCATGGCCTTCGGCCTTCGGGCGACCCTCGATATGGCTGGTGTGGATGCCGATATAGAGCGCCTTGCGCCCGGTCGCCGGGTGGGTGCGCACGATCGGGTGGCTGACCGGCGGGCGCTCGCGCTTCTGCGCCTCGGAGGCCGGCGTCTGGCCGGTATTGCGCCGGTTGGCCTCCCAGCTGTGCACGGCGCGCAGGTCCGAGAACTCCTCGCGGGTTTCCGCGTCCAGCGCCTCCCAGGCCAGGTGCATGTTGGCGAACTGCGTGTCGCCGCCCGCCGCTGGCGTCTCGACGCAATGCAGCATGGTCAGCAGCGAGGGCACGGCGTGATAGGACTTGTCCGTGTGCCAGAAATAGTTGCCGCCGGAGATGCGGATCGGATTGCCGTCCGCGTCAAGATTGTGGACGACATGCAGCAGCGGCAGCTTCTCGCCGTTCGGCAGCCGCCCGACATGCTCCTCGATCTCGCCGAAGCGGCGCGTGAAGGCGAGCTGCGCCTCCTTGGAGAGCGCCTGGTCCCGGAACACCAGGATGTGATGCTCCAGGAAGGCGTCCATGATGGCGTCGAACGCCGCCTCGCCCAGGGGCGCCGCCAGATCGACGCCCCGGATCTCGGCCCCGCCGACCGGCGAGAGCGGCGTGAGCGCGAAGGGCGGCGGGGCTTCCATCTCGCGGACCAGCGCGACCATCGGTGCTTCCTCCTGCCTGGCTTTCTCAGGCGCGAGGCTAGCGCCTTTCCGCCTGCGGCGAAACCGCTCTATGCTGGCCCGAGGAAACCGCGCCCGGAAAGGACCGAGCGAGATGAAGTTCGGATTGCTCTACGAACACCAACTGCCGCGCAGCTGGGAGGAGAAGTCGGACTACGACCTCCTGCATGAGGCGATCGAGCAGGTGGAGCTCGCCGACCGCCTCGGCTTCGACTATGTGTGGGAGAACGAGCACCACTTCCTGGAGGAATATTCGCACTCCTCCGCGCCCGAGGTGTTCCTGGCCGCCTGCGCGCGCAACACGAAGCAGATCCGGCTCGGCCACGCCGTGGTGCTGTCGCCGCCGCCCTACAACCATCCCGCGCGCGTCGCCGAGCGCATCGCGACGCTCGACCTCATCAGCCACGGGCGGGTCGATTGGGGCACGGGCGAGAGCGCCTCGCGCGTCGAGATGGAAGGCTTCGGCGTGCCGATGGAGGACAAGAAGGCGATGTGGGCCGAGGCGACCGAGCAGTCGGCCAACATGATGACCATGGCCCCCTATCCGGGCTTCGAAGGGCGCTTCTTCTCCATGCCGGCGCGCAATGTGCTGCCAAAGCCCTATCAGCAGCCGCATCCGCCGCTCTGGGTCGCCTGCTCGCGCATGGAGACCATCCACGCCGCCGCCAGGGCGGGCATCGGCGCGCTCACCTTCGCCTTCGTCAATCCCGAGGTGGCGCGGCAGTGGGTGGATGAGTATTACGCCATCATCAAGTCCGAGGAATGCGTGCCGATCGGCCATTCGGTCAACGCCAATATCGCCATGTGCACCGGCTTCTCGGTGCATCCCGACGCCGAGGAGGCCAGGCGGCGCGGGGCCGACGGCTTCCGCTATTTCGGCTATGCGCTCGGCCATTACTATGTCTTCGGCCAGCACAAGCCGGGCGTGACGCAGCTGTGGAAGCGCTATGAGAAGGCGCGCGCCAATATGGACGATGTCGGCAAGGGCAGCGGCATCGGCACGCCGCAGGAGGTGCGCGAGCATTTGCAGGAATTCGCCGATGCGGGCGTCGATCAGGTGATCTTCATCCAGCAGGGCGGCAAGAACGAGCATGGGCATATCTGCGAGGCGATGGAGCTGTTCGCCGCCGAGGTGATGCCGCATTTCAAGGCGGGCGAGGCCGAGCGCGAGGCGCGAAAGGCGGCCGAGCTTGCGCCCTATATCGAGGCCGCGCTCGCCCGCAAGCCGCGCATGGCCCCGCTCGCCCGGGCCGACATTCCCTATGTCGGCGCCTATGGCCGCAATATCGTGCAGACCGACCTGGAGCCCGACGCCCGCTCCACCCACCACGCCGCGGCCGACATCACCGTCCCGGCCGCCGACCCCATGGCGGAGCGCCCGCAAGCCGCAGCGGAGGACTGATGGCGAACGACATCCGGACGACCGAAGCCGAAGGCGGCGAGGCCGACCGGCGGCAGCGCGCGCGGCAGAACGCCAGGCTGGTCTATATCCTCTATCTGGTCGGCATCGTCTTCTGGCCGATCGCCATCGTGGGCCTGGTGTTCGCCTATCTGAACCGGGAGGGCGCGGAAGCGTGGGTCGCAAACCATTATCTGTTTCAGATCCGGAGCTTCTGGATCGGCCTGCTCTATATCGTCGTCTCCGGGGTGACCGCGTTCATGCTCATCGGCTGGCTGGTCGCCGTAGCGGCGCTGATCTGGTGGATCGTCCGCTGCGCGAAAGGCATCCACTATCTGGGCGAGCAGAAACCCTATCCCAAGCCGGACACCTGGCTCTGGTGAGGCTGGCCGGCGGCGGGTAGGCTGGGCGGGTGAGAACGGCAGGCAGGGGGACTCTCATGAGCTACGATCTGGTCATCCGGAACGGCGCCGTCGTGGACGGCTCGGGGCTGGCGCGCTACCGGGCGGATGTCGGCGTCAAGGACGGGCGCATCGCGCGCATCGGGCGCATCGCGGCCCCGGCCGAGGAGGTCATCGACGCCGAGGGGCATGTCGTCGCGCCCGGCTTCGTGGACGGCCACACGCATATGGACGCGCAGCTCTTCTGGGACCGGCTCGGCTCCTGCTCCTGCTATCACGGCGTCACCACCGCCGTGATGGGCAATTGCGGCTTCACGCTCGCGCCCTGCCGCGAGGCCGAGGCGGACCTGGTGTTCCGCAATCTGGAGCGCGCCGAAGACATCGACCGCGACGCCATGCTGACCGGCATCGACTGGAGCTGGGAGACCTTTCCCGAATTCATGGCCGCCGTCGATGCCGCGCCCAAGGGCATCAACTATGCCGGCTATATCGGCCATGCGGCGCTGCGCACCTATGTCATGGGCGAGCGCGCCTTCGAGGAGCAGGCCGGCGCGGACGACCTGGAGGCCATGGCGGGCCATGTGCGCGAGGCGGTGCGCGCCGGCGCGCTCGGCTTCTCCACCTCGCGCAGCCCGAGCCATCTGACCTCCGACGACCGCCCGGTGGCGAGCCGTGTGGCGGACTTCTCCGAGGTGCAACATCTGGTGCGCGCCATGGGCGAGGAGGGCGCCGGCATCTTCCAGCTCGCCATGGAGCGCGGCGACGACGAGAAGATGATGGCCTTCTACCGGAGCCTCATCGACCTCTCGGCCGAGACCGGCCGCCCGGTCACCTTCGGCTCGCTCAGCCGCAAGGAGCATCCCGGCCAGTGGCGCGCCTTCTACGACCTGATCTCCGAGGGCAACCGCAACGGCGCCAATGTCTTCACCCAGGTCCATGCGCGCGAGATCAACACCGTGCTCTCCTTCGAGACCAGCACGCCCTTCGACCGGCGCGAGGTCTGGCGCGACATCCGCGCCCTGCCGCTGGAGGCGCAGAAGGCGGCGCTCCGCAACCCCGAGACGCGCGCCCGCCTGATCGAGGTCGCGAGCCGCGCCCATGACGGCAAGGCGGTGGTCGGCGCCGAGGCGCGCCCGCCGGAATGGGACATTTTCTACTTCATGGACCGCATCCGGCTGCCGCATCGCTCGCTGGCCGAGATCGCCGCCGAGCGCGGCGTCCATCCGGCCGAGGCGATGATCGACCTGGCTCTCGAACACGACCTCAAGGCGTTCTTCCGCCAGCCGATCGCCAACGAGAATCTGGACGACGCGCTGGAGCTGATGCGCCACCCCTACGCCTGCACGACCTTCTCCGACTCCGGCGCGCATGTCTCGCAGATCGTCGATTGCTCGCTGCAGACCCATCTGCTGAGCCACTGGGTGCGCGAGCGCGAGGCGTTTACGCTGGAAGAGGCGGTGCGCAAGATCACTTACGACACCGCCACGCGCTGGGGCTTCCACGATCGCGGCCTGCTGCGCGAGGGCCTCAAGGCCGACATCGTGGTGTTCGATCCCGAGCGCATCGCCCCCGCCATGCCGGAGGTGGTGCGCGACCTGCCGGCCGGGGCGAAGCGCCTGAAGCAATATGCCGAGGGCATGAAGGCCACCGTGGTGAACGGCCAGCTCACGCTTCGCGACAATGAGCCGACGGGGCGTCTCGCCGGGCAATTGCTGCGCGGGCCGCTGGCGGCGTGATGCGGATCGAGCCTTTCCGCGCCGCCATCGGCGAGGACGCGATCGACGATCTGAAGCGCCGGCTGGCGGCGACCCGCCTGCCGGTCTGGCCGGAAGACGCCGGCTGGGACTATGGCATGGAGCGCCGGACGCTGCTGGAGGCGCTCGCCCGGTGGCGCGAGGGGTTCGACTGGCGCGCGATCGAGGCGCGGCTGAACGCCTGGCCGCAGTTCCGCACCGAAATCGACGGCGTGCCGATCCATTTCATCCATGCCCGCCACGCCGACCCGGACGCGCCGGTGCTGCTGCTGACGCATGGCTGGCCGGGCTCGGTGCTGGAGTTCCTGCCGGCGCTGCCGCGGCTGGCGGAGCGCGCGCATGTGGTGGCGCCGCATCTGCCGGGCTACGGCTTCTCCTCGCCGCTCCACCGCCCGGTCTATCCGCGCGAGGTGGCGAGCCTCTGGCGGAAGCTGATGAAGGGGCTTGGCCACAAGCGCTTCGTCGCCCAGGGCGGCGACTGGGGCTCGCTGGTCACCTGCTGGCTCGGCCACGACCACGCGGATGCGGTGCGCGCCATCCACCTCAACATGCTCATCATGCGCCCGGACCTGGCCTCGCTGGCGGAGCCGCTGGACGAGGCCGAGCGCGCCTGGGTCAGGGCCATGCGCCGGACGGTCGAGCTCGAAGGCGGCTATCTGCGCATCCAGGCCACCAAGCCGCAGAGCCTCGCCGTCGGGCTGGCGGATTCGCCGGCCGGCCTCGCCGCCTGGATATTGGAGAAGTTCTACGCTTGGCCGGATTCCGGCTCGCGGCTGGACCGCGACCTGGTGCTCGGCAATGTCGCGCTCTACTGGTTCACCAACACGCTCGCCAGTTCCGCCTGGATGTACGGGACCGTGCTGGACCGCCGGCATTTCGAGCTGCCGGCCGGGGCGCGCATCGGCGTGCCCACCGCCATGGCGCATTTCCCGAACGACACCTATCCCATGGCGCCCCGGCGCTGGCTGGAGCGCATCGCGCCGGTGGTCCGCTGGACCGACATGCCGCGCGGCGGCCATTTCGCCGCGCTGGAGGAGCCGGAACTGTTCGCCGACGATGTGCTGGCCTTCCTCGACCGGCTGGAGGGCTGAGCGGCGAAGGCGCTATCATCCGGCATCCACGACCGAAACCCGAGGGGGCTCTCTTGTCCGACTATCAGAAATGGATTCCCGTCCCGACGCCGGAGACCCGGCATTTCTGGGACGGCTGCCGCGAAGGCAAGCTGCTGCTGCAGCGCTGCGGCGACACCGGGCGGGCCTATTTCCCGCCGCGCCCGTTCAGCCCGTTCACCGGCAGCCGCAATGTCTCGGTGTTCGAGGCCTCCGGGCGGGGCGCGCTCTACAGCTATGTCATCAACCACCGCCCGGCCAAGGGGTTCGACGCGCCCTACGCCATCGCCGTGGTGCAGCTGCCGGAGGGCGTGCGCATGATGACCAATATCGTGGAATGCGAGCAGACGCCGGAGGCGCTGGAACTCGACATGCCGCTCGAGGTCTGCTTCCGCAAGATCGACGACGACATCTCGCTGCCGCTCTGGCGGCCGGCGCGCGGCTGAGGGGAGGATCGCCCGATGAGCTACAAGCCCGGCTCGGTCGCCATCGTCGGCGCCGCCGAGACCACCGAACTCGGCAAGCTGCCCTCCATCTCGCAACTGCAACTGCACGCCGACGCGGCGCTCAACGCCATGGCGGATTGCGGCCTGCGCCCCTCGGACATAGACGGCGTCGCCACCGCGCGCGAGGCGCCGGCGGAGCTCGCCCACTATCTCGGCATCGCGCCGTCATGGGTCGATGGCACCTCGGTCGGCGGCTGCTCCTTCATGATCCATGTGCGCCACGCCTGCGCCGCCATCGAGGCGGGGCTCTGCAACACGGTGCTCATCACGCATGGCGAGAGCGGCCGCTCGCAGATCGGCCGGCCGCCGCAGGGCGTCGGCCCCTCGACGCAGGAAGGCCAGTTCCAGATGCCCTACGGGCCGATGGGGCCGCCCACCATGTTCACCATCCCGGTGCTGCGCTATCTCAAGACCTATGGCGTCGGCGTCGAGAAGGTCGCCAATGTCGGCGTGGTGCAGCGCCAATGGGCCGGCTTCCACCCGCGCGCCAGCTTCCGCGACCCGATCACGCTCGACGATGTGCTGAACTCGCGCATGATCGCCTGGCCCTTCCGGCTGCTGATGTGCTGCCTGGTGACCGATGGCGGCGGCGCGCTGATCCTCACGCGCGCCGACCGGGCGACGAGCTTCCCGACGAAGCCGGTCTATATCCAGGGCGTCGGCGAGAGCGTCGAGACCTCGCTCATCAGCCAGATGGAGGATTTCACCTCCTCGCGCGCCTTCCGCATCGCGGGCCGCAGGGCGTTCGAGAACGCCGGTATCGCGCACAAGGATGTCGATCATCTGATGGTCTATGACGCCTTCGCGCATCTGCCGATCTACGGGCTGGAGGATCTGGGCTTCTGCAAGCGCGGCGAGGGCGGCGACTTCATCTGGGAGGGCCACACCGCGCCCGGCGCCACCGGCTCGAACGCGCTGCCGCTCAACACCAATGGCGGCGGCCTCTCCTACATGCATTCCGGCATGTATGGCATGTATGCGCTGCAGGAGAGCGTGCGCCAGATGCGCGGCGCCTCGCCCGCGCAGATCGAGGGCGCGGAGCTGTCGGTCTGCCACGGCGTCGGCGGCATGTTCGCCGCCTCCGGCACCGTCATCATGTCCAACAGCCCGAACTGACCCGCCGAACCGAGCTGGGCCGCGTCGCGATAGTCAGGCGACGCGGCCCTCCTTCATCGCCTCCTCGGTGAAGACCAGGCCGTGGCCGGGGGTTTCGGGGGCGTGGATGACGCCGTTGCGGGCGATGGGCGGGTCGGTGAACAGGTCGTGCATCAGGCCCATATCCTCCAGGATCAGCCCGTTGGGGATCGAGGCCAGCAGCTGGATCATCAGTTCCGGGTAGAGATGGGGCGCGATCGTCATGCCCCAGGTGTCGGCGATCGCCGCGGTCTTGCGCAGGTCCGTCAGGCCGCCGCGCACCACATCCGGCTGCAGGATCGGCAGCTTGGGGTTCTCGAAAAACGGCTTCAGGTCGAAGCGCGTCATATGGCTCTCGCCGCCGACGATGCGCGTGTCGAGCGCGTCGGCGATGCGGAAATAGCCGGCGAAATCGTCCGGGACCACCGGCTCTTCCAGCCAGTAGATGTCATGCTCCTGCAGCTTGCGGCCCTGCAGGATGGCGTGGTCGGCGCTCCAGGCCATGTTGACGTCCACCATGACGTCCACATCCGGCCCGACCGCCTCGCGCACCCGGCGCACATTCTCCAGGTCCTCTGCGTCGCTGTACGCGTGGCCGACCTGCATCTTGATGGCGCCGTAGCCCGCCGCCCGAAAGCCGACCGCCTTCTCCACCATGGCGTCCGGCGAAAGCCCGCGCCAGACGCCGGAGCCGTAGGCGGGCGCCTCGGACCGGTAATGGCCCCAGAGTCGGTGCAGGGGCAGCCCCGCCGCCTGGCCGATTATGTCCCAGAGCGCGACATCGAGCGCCGAGAGCGCCAGCACCGGCGCGCCGCCGCGCCCGTCGGCGAGCGAGGCGGTCCACAGCTCCCGCCAGATGGCCTCGACCTCGCTCGCATCCCGGCCCAGCAGATGCGGGATCATGGTCTCCTCCAGACAGGTCTTCACCGTCCGGAAGCCCTCGCGCAGATAGAGCTGATAGCCGATTCCGACATGGCCCGAGCGGGTCTCGACCTCCACCACCAGCACATTGCGCTCGCGCGCATAGCCGCGCTGAAACGCCGGCTGCTCCCGCCAGGGCAACACCAGCAGGCGCACCCGGATGTCTTCTATGCGCATGTCCCCTCCTCCGCGCCTTGCCGTCGTCTTCATCCCCGCCATTCCCGCACGATGCGGCGGCTCTCGCCCTCGCGGCGGGTGAAGCCTTCGCGGTCGAAATATTCCAGCAGCTGGATGGTCACATTGCGGCCGATGCCGGAGCGGTCCTTGTAGGCGGCGGCGGTGAACCGACCGTCGGAGCTCTCGCCCGCCAGCGCTTCGGCGATCTCGGCCAGGCCCCGGAGCGCGGCCGGCGGGAACCAGCGATTGTCCGCCACGCGCGCGACGCGCCCGAAGCGCGCCGCCTGGCGCAGCACCGCCTCGATCCGCCGGTGATCGAGCTGGAGCGCCTCGGCCAGCTCGCGCACGCGCGGCGGCCGCAGCCCGCCCTCCTCCAGCAGCGGCTCGATCCGCTCCCAGAGCGCCTCGTCTTCCGCGCCGAGCGCGGCCCGGTGGCCCGGCGGGTGGATGAAGCCGGCCGAGCGCGCAAGGCGCCCGGCGGCGATCAGCGCCGCGACCGCCGCTTCGGCGATGTCGCGCGGCGGCGGCGGGCTGAGCCGGCGACGGAGCGCCACCGGACCGAGGCCCGGGCTCTCCGGCTGCGCGGCCGTCCAGGCCTCGACCTCGCGCTGCAGCGCGTCCGAGAGCGCCCGCCAGCGCTCCTCCCGCACCGCGACCGGGCCCGCGATCGCGACCCCCGGCCGGCGCCGGAGCGCCGCCTGCTCCCCGTCGCCCAGATTGCAAGCGCGGGCGAAGCGGGCGAAGTCGAACCCGAAAGGCTGGAGCGCCAGCAGGCCGTCGAACGCCTCCGGCGCGGACTCGTTCGCCCGCACCGCGAGTTCGGCCAGCCGCTCCGGGCGCGCGCGCCCGCGCGCCGGCGGAAAGGGATCGACGACGCGCCCGCCCGCCAGGGTGCGCGTCGCCGACTGGTCGCGCAGCACCAGGCCGTCGCCCGCCAGCGCGCCGATCTCGCGGTCGAGCAGCAATTGCGCCCAGCCGGCCTCCCCCGGCGCGATGGCGGTTCCCTCCAGCACCGCCACCCGGCCGGTCACATCGACCGCGCCCAGATGCGCGTGCACCGGCGTGCGATCCCGGAGCGCGCGCGTCTCGCTCGCCAGCACACGCAGGCGCACATCCAGCCGGCGCGTCGGCTCATGCGCCTCCGGGGCCAGCACCCAGTCGCCGCGCGCCACCGTCTGGCGGCGCAGCCCCGCCCCGGCCAGATTGAGCGCCACGCGCTCGCCGGCCCGCGCCGCATGGGCCTCGACATGGCCGCTATGGATGGCGCGCACCCGCACCTCGAAGCCGGCCGGCGACACCAGCAGCCGGTCCCCCGGCTTGACCGCGCCGGAAAAGGCCGTGCCGGTGACCACCAGCCCCGCGCCGCGCAAGGTGAAGCTGCGATCCACCGCGAGGCGGAAGCGCCCGCCGGCGCGCCCGCGGCCCGGCGCGCCCGCAAGCTGCTGCAAGGCGCGCGCGAGCGCCGGCACGCCCTGCCCGGTCAACGCCGAAACCGGCAGCACCGGCGCGCCGGCGAGGCTGGTGCGGGCGGCGAGCGCGCGCGCCTCCCCGACCGCGGCCTCCACCCGGTCCGGCTCGACCCGATCCGTCTTGGTGACGGCGATGACGCCCTGCCCGACGCCCAGCAGATCCAGGATGGCGAGATGCTCGCGCGTCTGCGGCATCGGCCCGTCATCGGCGGCGACGATCAAGAGCGCGGCGTCGATGCCGGTCACGCCGGCCAGCATGTTCTTGATGAAGCGCTCATGGCCCGGCACATCGACGAAGCCGATGGTGAGGCCCCTGCCCGCTTGCCAGTGGGCGAAGCCCAGATCGATGGTGAGGCCGCGCGCCTTCTCCTCCGGCAGGCGGTCGGCGTCCGTGCCGGTCAACGCCTTCACCAGGGAGGTCTTGCCGTGGTCGATATGTCCGGCCGTCGCGACGATCATCGGCCGAGCTGGGCCAGGAAGGCGGCCTCGTCGTCGAGCGCGCGCAGGTCGAACAGCAGGCGGCCCTCGGCGATGCGCCCGATCACCGGGATCGGCAGCCGGCGAAAGGCGAGCGCCCGCGCCTCCAGCGCGCCGCCCGAAGGCGCGGAGAGAGCGAGCGCGCGGCTCTCCAGCCGCTCCACCGGCAGCGAGCCGGAGCCGATGCGGCTCGCCGTCTCCACCACCTCGGCGCCCTCGATGCCGGGCGCGAGCCGTCGCGCCTGGGCCTCGATCTCCGCCACGGGCCGCAGCAGCGCCCGCAGGGCGGGCAGCCGGTCGAGCAGCCGGTCGGGATCGCGATAGAGCCGGAGCACGGCTTCCAGAGCCGCCAGCGAGAGCTTGCCGAGGCGCATGGCGCGGCGCATCGGATTGCGCTTGATCCGCGCGACCATGTCCCGCCGGCCGACCAGAATGCCAGCCTGCGGGCCGCCCAGCAGCTTGTCGCCGCTGAACGTCACCAGGTCCGCGCCCGCCTCGAGCGCGTCCTGCGCCATCGGCTCGCGCGGCAGGCCATGTTGGGCGAGATCGACCAGTTGCCCCGCGCCGAGGTCGATCACGAAGGGCAGGCCGGCCTCATGCGCAATGGCCGCCAGGCGCTCCTCCGGCGCGGAGGCGGTGAAGCCGACGACCGCATAGTTGGAGCAATGCACCTTCATCACGCAGCCGGTCTCGGGACCGATCGCAGCCTCGAAATCGCGCGCATGGGTGCGGTTGGTGGTCCCGACCTCGACCAGCCGCGTGCCCGCGCGCGCCATGATCTCGGGCATGCGGAAGGCGCCGCCGATCTCCACCAGCTCGCCGCGCGAGACCGGCGTCTCGCGCCCTTCCGCCAGCGTGTTGAGCGCCAGCAGCACGGCGGCGGCGTTGTTGTTGACGACCGTGGCGGCTTCCGCGCCGGTCAGCTCGCAGAGCAGCGCCTCGACATGCGCGTCGCGGTCGCCGCGCCCGCCGGTTTCGAGGTCGTATTCGAGATTGCAGGTTCCGGCGGCCGCCGCCACCGCCGCCACGGCCTCCGCCGGCAGCGGGGCGCGCCCGAGATTGGTGTGCAGCACCACCCCGGTGAGGTTGAAGACGCGCCGCAGGGAGGGCCGGGCGCGCGCCGCCATCTCGGCGGCGGTGGCGGGGCCGAGCGCGTCGGCCTCGACGTCCGCGCCCGCCGCCAGCGCCCGCCGCGCCTCCGCCAGCACCTCGCGCGCCGCGCGGAGCGCCTCCGCGCGGCCATGCTCGGCCGCGGCGGCAACGACTGCGGGGTCCTCGAGCAGCCGGTTCACCGGCGGCAGCATGGAGAAGTTCGGTCGGTCCATCGCTCGCAGCAACCGGGAGCCCGTTCGCCGCCCGCCCGGCGGGAACAGGGCGCAGAAGCGGCAAACATAGGACAATCGGCCCGGCTGCGACACCGCCGCCGGCCTTGTGCGTCATTTTTTTGCTTGGCCCCGAGGCGCGGCTTGGCTACCACCTGCCGACGCATGACCGAAGGATGATCGGTTCCGGCCTCCCGGAACGCTCGCACTCGCCAGGGGGAACGACGCCATGGCCCGCGCCGCGCCGGATATCGCGTTGCATGACACCTTCCCGAAACTGTTGCGCTACAACGCGGAGCAGCGCGCGGCCGCGCCGGCGCTGCGCGAGAAGGACCTCGGCATCTGGCAGACCTGGAGCTGGGCCGACTTCCGCGACGCGGTGCAAAAGCTCGCCGCCGGCCTGCAGGCCCTCGGCCTCGCGCGCGGCGAGAAGGTGGCTATCGTCGGCGACAACCGCCCCCGGCTCTATTTCGCGATCAGCGCGGCGCAGAGCCTGGGCGCCATCCCGGTGCCGGTCTATCAGGACGCGGTGGCGGAGGAGATGCGCTTCGTCCTCGACCATGCGGAGGTGGCGTTCGTCGTCGCCGAGGATCAGGAGCAGGTGGACAAGATCCTCTCCCAGAAGGAGCATCTGCCCGCGCTGCGCACCATCGTCTATGACGATCCGCGCGGCATGCGCGACTATCGCGAGCCTTTCCTGCACGCCTATGACGACCTGCTGAACCGCGGCGACGCCTCGGTCTGGGAGCGCGAGGTCGATCTGGGCAAAGGCGGCGACACCGCGATCATCCTCTACACCTCCGGCACCACGGGAACGCCGAAGGGCGTGGTGCTGACCTACGACAATCTGCTGCGCTGCGCGAAGATCGGCGCCGATTTCGAGCAGCTGCGCGAGGACGAGGTCGTGCTCGCTTATCTGCCGATGGCCTGGATCGGCGACAATGTGCTCTCCTACTGTCAGGCGCATCTGGTCGGCTTCTGCTTCGCCTGCCCGGAATCGCCGGAAACCGTGCCGCACGACCTGCGCGAGCTGGGGCCGACCTATTTCTTCGCGCCGCCGCGCGTGTTCGAGAACCTGCTGACGCAGGTGACGATCCGCATGGAGGACGCCGCCCCGATCAAGCGGCGCGTGTTTCGCTATTTCATGCGGCTGGCCGAGCGCGTCGGCGTGGATATCCTGGAAGGCCGCCGGGTGGGGCCGCTCGACCGCCTGCTCTATGCGCTCGGCGAGCTTGCGGTCTATGGGCCGCTCAAGAATGTGCTGGGCTTCTCGCGCCTGCGCGTCGGCTACACCGCCGGCGAGGCCATTGGGCCGGAGATTTTCAGCTTCTTCCGCTCGCTCGGCATCAATCTGAAGCAGCTTTACGGCCAGACCGAAGCGAGCGTCTTCGTCACCATCCAGCCGGATCGGGGCGTGCGCGCCGACAGCGTGGGGCCGCCCGCCCCCGGCGTGGAGTTGCGGATCGCCGAGGATGGCGAGGTGCTCTATCGCAGCCCCGGCGTGTTCCAGGAGTATTACAAGAACAGCGACGCCACGGCGGAGACCAAGACCGCCGACGGCTGGGTCCACACCGGCGACGCCGGCGTCATCGACGCCGACGGCCATCTGCGCATCATCGACCGCGCCAAGGATGTCGGGCGGCTCGCCGACGGCACCCTGTTCGCGCCGAAATATCTGGAAAACAAGCTGAAATTCTATCCCAACATCCGCGAAGCGGTCACCTTCGGCCATGAGCGGGATTTCGTCACCGCCATGCTCAATATCGACATGGAGGCCGTCGGCAACTGGGCGGAACGGCGCAATATCCCCTATTCCAGCTATCAGGAGCTGGCCGCGCGGCCGGAGGTGCTGGACATCGTGGAAGGCCATGTGTCGGAGTTCAACGCCGGGCTGGCCGAAGACCCGCAATTCGCGGGTTCGCAGATCCACCGCTTCATCGTACTGCACAAGATGCTGGACGCCGATGACGGCGAGCTCACGCGCACGCAGAAGGTGCGCCGGCGCTTCATCGCCGAGCGCTATGCGCCCGCCATCGAGGCGCTCTATGGCGGCGAGGGCGAGATCCGGCTGGAAACCCCGGTCACCTTCGAGGACGGGCGCTCCGGCACGATCGCCGGCGATCTTGCGATCCGCGACGCCAGGGTGGTCGCGGCCGGCGACAAGAGGTCGGCCGCATGACGCCAACGGACGACATTCTGCTCAGCGTCAAGAACATCTCGCTGCGTTTCGGCGGGGTGCGGGCGCTGACGGATGTGAGCTTCGACATCCGGCAGGGCCAGATCTTCGCGATCATCGGCCCCAACGGCGCCGGCAAATCGTCGATGCTCAACTGCATCAACGGCTTCTATCACCCGCAGGAGGGCACCATCGCCTTCAAGGGCGAGGAGCGCCGGCAGATGCGCCCGCACGAGGCCGCCGCCCAGGGCATCAGCCGCACCTTTCAGAACATCGCGCTGTTCAAGGGCATGACCACGCTCGAAAATGTCATGACCGGGCGGATGCTCAAGATGCGCGCCTCCTTCGTCGAGCAGGCGCTCTATGTCGGGCGCGGGCGACGCGAGGAGATCGCCCACCGGGAGAAGGTCGAGGAGGTGATCGACTTCCTGGAGATCCAGTCGATCCGCAAGACGCCGGTGGGCCGCCTGCCCTACGGCCTGCAGAAGCGGGTCGAGCTGGCGCGCGCGCTCGCCGCCGAACCCGACCTGCTGCTGCTGGACGAGCCGATGGCCGGCATGAATGTCGAAGAGAAGGAAGACATGTGCCGCTTCGTGCTCTCCACCAACCACGAACTCGGCACCACTATCGCGCTCATTGAGCATGACATGGGCGTCGTCATGGACCTGTCGGACCGGGTGGTGGTGCTCGACTACGGCCGGAAGCTCGCCGAGGGAACGCCGGACGAAATTCGCGGCAATCAGGACGTGATCGACGCCTATCTGGGCGTCAGCCACGATTAGGGCGGGAGACGATGGAAACGCTCTATCTCATCTTCATCGACCCGTTCGTGCAGATGGTCACCGAGCCGGCCTTCCTGGTCGAGGTGCTGATCGGCGGGCTGACCTCGGGCGTGATGTACTCGCTGGTGGCGCTCGGCTTCGTGCTGATCTTCAAGGCGTCGGGCATCTTCAACTTCGCCCAGGGCATCTTCGTGCTTTTCGCGGCGCTCAACTTCGTCGGGCTGATGGATCTGGGCGTGCACCCGATCCTGGCCTTCGTCATCACGCTGGCGATCATGACGGCCGTCGCGTTCGCGGTGGATCGCCTGGTGCTGCGCCCGCTGGTCAATCAGGACCCGATCATCCTGTTCATGGCCACCATCGGCATCGCCTTCTTCCTGGAAGGCTTCGGCGAGTCGATCTGGGGCGGCGATGTGCGCCCGGTCCGGGTCGGCATCCCGGATGCGGCGCTCTTCTGGGAGCTCGGCTTCGGCGAGATCCTGGTGCAGTCCTCCGACCTCTTCGCCGGGGTGATCGCCGCCTTCCTGGTGACGGTGCTGGCGCTGTTCTTCCACTTCACGCCGGTCGGGCGCGCGCTCCGCGCGGTGGCCGACGACCATCAGGCCGCGCTCTCGGTCGGCATCCCGCTCAACAATATCTGGGTCATCGTCTGGGCGGTGGCGGGCTTCGTGGCGCTGGTGGCCGGCATCATGTGGGGCGCCAAGCTCGGCGTGCAGTTCGCGCTTTCCACCATCGCGCTCAAGGCGCTGCCGGTGCTGATCCTGGGCGGGTTCACCTCCATTCCGGGCGCCATCATCGGCGGGCTGATCGTCGGCGCGGGCGAAAAGCTGTTCGAGAACTACTGGGGCGTGCCGCTCCTGGAGGGCGCCACCGAGGAGTGGTTCGCCTATATCGTCGCCATGATCTTCCTGTTCTTCAGGCCGCAAGGCCTGTTCGGCGAGAAGATCATCGAACGGGTGTAACGCCATGCTGTATCGCGAAGCCGGACAATTCAAGACGAGCTACGCCTCCGACCAGGCGATGCTGACCATCCCGCTCGACCGCTATTTCGTCTTCGGGCTGCTGGCGTTCGCGATCTTCGCCGTGCCGTTGCTGGCGAGCGAATATCTGATCGCCTCGATCCTGATCCCGGTGCTGATCCTGTCGATCGCCGCGCTCGGCCTCAACATCCTCACCGGCTATTGCGGCCAGCTCTCGCTCGGCACCGGCGCCTTCATGGCGGCGGGCGCCTATCTGGCCTACAAGATCGCCACCAACATCACCTGGCTGCCGATCTGGGTCGTGATCCCGCTGGCCGGTCTCTGCGCGGCGGCGATCGGCGTCGCCTTCGGCCTGCCGAGCCTGCGCATCAAGGGCTTCTACCTGGCGGTGGCGACGCTTGCGGCGCAGTTCTTCCTGCTCTGGCTGTTCGTCAAGGTGCCGTGGTTCGTCAACTACTCGATCTCCGGCGTGCCGACCGCGCCGCCGCGCACCGTCTTCGGCTTCGAGGTCACCGGCGCCACGGCCAGCAACGAGGCGAAATATCTGTTCGTGCTCGCCTTCGTCGTCGCGCTGGCCTGGATCGCGCGCAATCTCGCGCGCTCGCGCATCGGCCGCTCCTGGATGGCGATCCGCGACATGGACATCGCAGCCGAGCTGATCGGCATCCGGCCGCTGCCGACCAAGCTTTCCGCCTTCGCCATCTCCAGCTTCTATTGCGGCGTGGCGGGGGCGCTCTGGGCGATGTGTTTCATCAACACGGTGGAGCCGACCGCCTTCGACATCACCCGCTCCTTCCAGGTGCTGTTCATGGTCATCGTCGGCGGCCTCGGCAGCGTGCTCGGCTCCTTCCTCGGCGCCGCCTTCATCTTCCTGCTGCCGATCTTCCTGAACAGCGCGCCCGGCTGGTTCGGCTTCACGGTGGCGGGCGACACCATCACCCATATCGAATTCATGCTGTTCGGCGTGCTCATCATCTTCTTCCTGATCGTCGAACCGCATGGACTGGCGCGACTGTGGCAAATCGCCAAGGAAAAGCTGCGCCTGTGGCCGTTTCCGTATTGAGCGTGCGAAAGCGGCCTGCAACGCCGAAGAGGCAGAAACCGAAGGGAGATCCCATCATGCTTCTGAAGAAACTGGCAATGGCGGGTCTGACCGCAGCCGTTGCGGTCGGCGCCGTTGGCGTTGTTCAGGCCGAGGAAGGCCAGTTCATCCCGGTGCTGTCCTACCGCACCGGCGCCTACGCCCCCAATGGCACGCCGTTCGCGAACGGCTATGTCGATTACTTCCAGCTCATCAATGAGCGCGACGGCGGCGTGAACGGCGTCAAGTTCATCGTCGAGGAATGCGAGACGGGCTACAAGACCGATCGCGGCGTCGAGTGCTACGACCGGCTGAAGGACAAGCATGGCGGCGCGACCGTCATCAGCCCCTGGTCCACCGGCACCACCTATGCGCTGATCGACAAGGCCACCAATGACAAGATTCCGATCCTGTCGATGGGCTACGGCCGCACCAGCGCCGCCGACGGGCGGGTGTTCCCCTATGTCTTCAACTTCCCCTCCACCTACTGGAGCCAGGCCACGGCCGTCATCCAGTATATCGCCAACGAGATGGGCGGCCTGGAAGCGCTGAAGGGCCAGCGTTTCGCCTTCATCTATCTCGACCATCCCTACGGTCGCGAGCCGATCCCGACGCTCGATATCCTGGCGGACAAGTTCGGCTTCAGCTACGACAAATATCCGGTCCCGCCGGCGACCATGACCGAGCAGAAGTCCATCTGGCTCCAGATCCGCCGCACCAAGCCCGCCTACGCGATCATGTGGGGCTGGGGCGCCATGAACTCGACCGCCGTCAAGGAAGCCGCGAACATCAAGTTCGACATGAGCCGCTTCATCGGCAACTGGTGGTCGGCCGCGGAGCCCGACGTGCTGCCCGCCGGCGACGGCGCCATCGGCTACAAGGGCGCCACCTTCAACGGCGCGGGCAAGGGCTACAAGGTGTTCGAGACCATGGAAGGCGTTGCCGGCCTCAAGGGCGCCGACGACATGGGCACGGTGCTCTACAATCGCGGCCTGGTCAATGCGGCCTATATCGTCGAGGCCGTGCGCCTGGCGCAGGAGAAGTACGGCAAGGGCAAGCACGTCACCGGCGAACAGGTGCGCTGGGCCTTCGAGAACCTGGACCTCTCCGCCGCGGACGTCGAGGCGCTGGGCCTGACCGGCCTGATGCCGCCGACCACCGTCACCTGCCTCAACCATGAAGGCTCCAACCCCGCAATCCTGGTCCAGCAGTGGAACGGGTCGGCCTGGGAGATCGTGACGGACTGGATCCCCGCCATGACCGACATCGTCCGCCCGCTGATCGAGCAGGACGCGGCGCAATACGCGACCGAGAACAACATCACGCCGCGTAGCTGCGGATAACCGGCAGATCTGCCGAAACCCGGCGGGAGAGGCCCCGAAGCCCATGAGCGAGACCACTCGGAACGACCTCGAAGTCAACAATGTCGAGGTCATTTACGACCATGTCATCCTCGTGCTGAAGGGCGTCTCCCTCCAGGTGCCGCAGGGCGGCATCGTCGCCCTGCTCGGCGCCAACGGCGCCGGCAAGACCACCACACTGAAGGCCGTATCCAACCTGTTGCGCGCCGAGCGCGGCGAGGTCACCAAGGGGTCGATCCTCTATCGCGGCGAGCAGATCGACGCGCTCACGCCCACCGACCTGGTGCGCAAGGGCGTCATCCAGGTGATGGAGGGCCGCCATTGCTTCGAGCATCTGACGGTCGAGGAAAACCTTCTGACCGGCGCCTATACGCGCCACGCCCGGCGGGCGGAGCTCAACCGGGACCTGGAAACGGTCTATGGCTATTTCCCGGCCATCAAGGACCGCCGCCGCAGCCTGGCCGGCTATATCTCCGGCGGCGAACAGCAGATGTGCGCCATCGGCCGGGCGCTGATGTCGCGCCCGAGAATGATCCTGCTGGACGAGCCCTCCATGGGCCTCGCGCCGCAGCTGGTCGAGCAGATCTTCGAGATCGTCAAGCGCATCAACGAGGAAGAGAACGTCTCCATCCTGCTCGCCGAGCAGAACACCAATATGGCGCTGAAATACGCCCATTACGGCTATATCCTGGAAAACGGCCGTATCGTCATGGATGGAGAAGCGAAGACGCTGCGGGAAAACGAGGATGTCAAGGAGTTCTATCTCGGCATCAGCTCGACCGGCCGCAAGAGCTATCGCGATATCAAGTTCTATCGCCGCCGCAAACGCTGGGTGTGAGGCAACATGACCGACAAGGGCGACTATTACGACGCGCTGGAGACCCGCGATCCTGAAGAGCGCGAGCGCGCGCAACTGGCCGAACTGCAGACGCTGATCGCGCTCGCCCGGGAGAAGGCGCCCTACTGGACGCGCACGCTTGCCGGCCTGGAAGCCGGCGACATCGCCTCGCTCGCCGACCTCGCGTCGCTGCCGGTCACGCGCAAGTCGGACCTGATGGCCGTGCAGGCCGAAGCGCCGCCCTTCGGCGGCATGACGACGGTTCCGGCGGGCGAATTTCTGCGCGTCTTCCGCTCTCCCGGCCCGATCTGCGAGCCGATGGGCCGCGCGCCGGACTGGTTCCGGGGCGCGCGCTCGCTTTACGCCGCCGGCTTCCGGCGGGGCGATGTCGTGCACAACACCTTCAGCTACCATTTCACGCCGGGCGCCTTCATGATGGAGAGCGCGGCCCAGGCGATCGGCTGCGCGGTGTTTCCGGGCGGCGTCGGGCAGACGGAGCAGCAGGTCGAGGCGATCCGCCATTTCGGCGCGACCGGCTTTCTCGGCACGCCGGACTTCCTCAAGATCGTGCTCGACAAGGCGGCGGAACTGGAGATCGCCCTGCCCTTGCTCACCAAGGCGCTGGTCGGCGGCGGCGCGCTGTTTCCCTCGCTGCGCCAGGAAATCCGCGCCAAAGGCGTCAATGTCATGCAGAGCTACGGCACGGCGGATGTGGGCCTGATCGCCTATGAGACGCCGGCGCTCGAAGGCATGGTGCTGGACGAGGGCGCGATCGTGGAGATCGTCCGGCCCGGCTCCGGCGATCCCGTGCCCGACGGCGAGGTCGGCGAGGTGCTGGTCACCACGCTCAACCGCGACTATCCGCTGTTCCGCTTCGCGACCGGCGACATGTCGGCCATAGACGCCGGGCAGAGCTCCTGCGGGCGCACCAACCGGCGCATCAAGGGCTGGATGGGCCGCGCCGACCAGACCGCCAAGGTGCGCGGCATGTTCATCCGCCCCGAGCAGGTCAACCGGGTGCGCGACCGCCATCCGGAGATCGAGCGGCTGCGCTTGGTCGTCGGCTCCGAGAACAATCTCGACACGGCGACGCTGATGGTGCAGGCGCCGAGCCGCGATCCCGCCTTCGAGGAAGCCGTCGCGGCCAGCTTCCGGGCCGAGTGCAAGATGCGCGGGCAGGTCGAGTTCGCCGACGATCTGCCCAATGACGGCAAGGTGATCGACGACCGGCGCAGCTACGACTGACCGGCGGCGCCGCTGGAGGGCTTGCTCCCATGACCTGGCTCACCGCAGACGACTGGAACACCGAACCCGCCGGCGAGCGTCTGGCTGCGCTGCTGGCGCGGCCCGGCATTCTGCGCGTTCCGGGCGCGCATGACGGCATGGCCGGCCTGCTGGCCCGGCAGGCCGGGTTCGAGTGCCTCTATGTCTCCGGCGCGGCGATCACCGCCTCCATGGGCCTGCCGGATCTGGGCGTGCTCACCCTGGAGGAACTCTGCTTCCATGTGCGCAGCATCGCGCGGGCGACGCAGCTGCCGCTGATCGTCGATGCCGACACCGGTTTCGGCGAGGCGTTGAACGTCATGCGCACGGTGCGCGAGCTGGAGGCCGCCGGCGCGGCCGCCATGCAGATCGAGGATCAGCTGCTGCCGAAGAAATGCGGCCATCTGAACGACAAGCTGCTGGCGACGCCGGAAGACATGGCCGAGAAGGTGGCGGCGGCCCGCCGGGCGAGGACGCATCTGCGCATCGTCGCGCGCACCGACGCCGTTGCGGCCGAGGGCGTCGAGAGCGGCATCCGGCGCGCCAATCTCTATATCGAGGCCGGCGCCGATATCGTCTTCGCCGACGCGCTGGTGAGCGAGCGCGACTTCCGGCGTTTCTCGTCGGCGGTGAAGGCGCCGCTGATGGCCAACATGACCGAGTTCGGCCGCACGCCCTATTTCACCGGCGCGCAGTTCGAGGCGCTGGGCTGCAAGATCGCGATCTGGCCGGCGTCATCCTTGCGCATCGCCGCAAAGGCCGTGGCCGGCATGTATGCCCATCTGGCCGAGGCCGACAGCCTGGAGGCGCTGCTGGACGACATGCAGACCCGCGCGGAACTCTATCGGACCATCGGCTACAGCGACTTCGAGGCCCTCGACGCCTCGATCGTCGCCAGCATCGCACCGCCCGACATCAGAGCGGCCGGCCCGGACGACGCGGAGGCGGCCGAGTAGTCGGAAGTCCGGCAGTCACGCGGCCGGCCGACGCCCGCCGATGGCTTCCCGCAGACCTTCCAGCAGGCCTTCCAGCTTCGCCTGCCCATGTTCGACGACGCGCAGCCGATCGTCGATAGCGACCAGAATCCTGCCCTGCGCCTCGACGCGCCGGTTGGTCTCCTCGATGCCTTGTCCGAGCAGCTTGCCCTGCTCGTCGATGCGCTTGTTGGTGTCATCGATGCGCTTGTTGGTGTCGTCGATACGCTGATTGGTGTCATCGATACGCTGATTGGTATCGTCGATGCGCTGACCGAGCAGCTTGCTTTGCTCGTCGATGCGTTTGTTGGTCTCGTCGATGCGCTGGCCGAGCAGCTTGCCCTGCTCGTCGATGCGTCGGCCGAGCCGCTCCTCGAGCCGGTGCTGGCCGCGCAGCAGCAGGGCGATTCCGGCAAGGAGGATGGCGGGCGTAATCCAGGAGGAGAGATCTGCAATCATCATGGAGGCTGTTGTGGACGATCCCCGAGCCGTTGTCAACGAAAAATTTCAACAGGCGGCTCTATCCCGCGATGCAGCTTGAGGAGCGCCCGAAGTCCGGTCGTCACGCGGCCGGCCGACGCCCGCCGACGGCTTCCCGCAAACCTTCCAGCAGGCCTTCCAGCTTCGCCTGCCCATGCTCGACGACGCGCAGCCGATCATCGATACCGCCCAGACCGCCGCTCAGCATCCGGCCTTGCTCCGCGACGTGCCGGTTCGTCTCTTCGATGCGCTGATTGGTCTCGTCGATGCGTTGCCCGAGCATCTGCCCCTGCTCGTCGATACGCTTGTTGGTGTCATCGATGCGCTGGCCCAGCAGCTTGCCCTGCTCGTCGATGCGCTTGTTGGTGTCATCGATACGCTGACCGAGCATCTTGCCCTGCGCGTCGATACGCTGCCCGAGCAGCTTGCCCTGCTCATCGATGCGTTTGTTGGTCTCGTCGATGCGTCGGCCGAGCCGCTCCTCGAGCCGCGCCTGACCGCGCAGCAGCAGGGCGATTCCGGCAAGGAGGATGGCGGGCGTAATCCAGGAGGAGAGATCTGCAATCATCATGGAAGCCTGTGTGGACGATCCCGGAGATCTTGTCAACGAAAAATTTCAGTAAGCGGTGCCCTCGCGGCGGTGGAGATCGACGAGGGCCTGGTTGTAGGCCAGCATGACGTCGCGCTCATGCACGAAGCCGACCAGGTGGCGGTCCACCTGGTTGTCGACCACGGCGATGTGCTCCTCATGCCGGCTTTCCATCAGATTGAAGGCGCTTTCGAGATCGTCCTCCAGCGTCAGCATGGGCGGGTTCAGGCGGGCGGCGTCGCCGGCGCAGACCAGATCCTGGATTTCCGGGTCGAACGCCGCCTCGTCCAGGTCGGCGAGCGTGATGGTGCCGAACAGCCGATTCGCGCCATCGACGACGAACAACTCGCCATAGGGCGCGGACGCCAGCGCCACTCGCAGGTCGCGCATCTTCATGGTGCGCGGCACGGAGGAGAAGGACCGGCTCATCACCGCGCGCACGCGCATCTGGCGCATGGCGTCGGTCTCCAACCTTTCGTCGAGATCGATACCCTTTTCGGCCAGCACGGTGCGGAAATAGGAGGCGCCGTTCAGCGCCCGGGTCAGCACGGCGGCGCTCACCGTGCCGATCAGGACCGCCATGGTCAGCTGATAGTCGCCGGTCAGTTCGAAGATCACCAGGATGGTCGAGATCGGCGCGCCCAGCACCGCGCCCGCCATCGCGCCCATGCCGACCATCGAATAAGCCCCGACGCCGGCGAAGAGATGCGGCGCGGCCGCGCCCGCCACGGAGCCGAAGGCCCCGCCCAGCATGGCGCCCAGAAACAGCGACGGGCTGAAGACGCCGCCGCCGAAGCCGCCGCCGATGGTGATCGCCGTCGCCGCCGTCTTGGCGACGATCAGCCCGATCAGCATCCACAGGCCGAACTCGGCCTTGAGCGCGTCGTCGGTCGCCCCGTAGCCGACGCCGAGCACCTGCGGAAAGACGAGCGCGATCAGCCCGACCGCGAGCCCGGCGAGACCCGGTCGCAGCCAGGCCGGCACCGTCGAGCCTTCCGCGAGCGCCGCCACCAGCCGGATCGAACGAATGAACACCACGGCGGTAATGGCCGCGACCGCGCCCAGGAGCGCGAAGGCCGGGAATTCCAGCCACGAGCCCAGATGGTAGTCGGGAATGATGAAGGCCGGGAAGGCGCCGTAGCGCGCCTGGGAGATCAGCGTCGCCGCGACCGAGGAGATCGCCACCGGCGCGAAAGCGCCCAGCGCGTAGCGTCCGATGACGACTTCCTGGGCGAAGAAGATGCCGGCGAGCGGCGCATTGAAGGAGGCGGCGACCGCGCCGGCGACGCCGCAGGCGAGCATGGTGCGCACGGCGCTGCGCCCGAACCCGAAGCGCCGCGCCAGCCAGGAGCCGATCGAGGCGCCGAGATGCACCACCGGCCCCTCCCGGCCGGAAGAGCCGCCGGCGCCGAGCGTCAGCGCATTGGCAACCGCGCCATGGAGCGCGTTCCCGAGCGTCATCCGCCCGCCGGCGGCGCTCGCCTCCATCACCTGCGCCACACCCTGCGGCCGGCCGTCGAGAAAGACGCGCAGATAGATGCCGACGGCGAGCCCGCCCGCGGTCGGCGCCAGCACAATCTGCCAGGCCGGCAGCGAGGCTACGAAATGGCTCACATCCTCCTCGCCCGTGCCGAGGAAGGCCAGCTGGAAGAGCGACAGCAGCTCCCGGAACAGCACCGCGCAGCCGCCCGCCGCCACGCCGATGGCGAGCGCCACCGACAGCAAGCCGATCTGTTCGTCTCCGAGAAGCTGTCCGAGGCGCTTTGCGATCCGTTGCGCGGCGTCCCGGAGAGCGATCATCGCACCGGCCTACCGACACTGCCCGACGGACCCTGGCGCGCAGACATGCTTGCCATCGGTCCAGGTCGCCCCGGAAAGGTCGGCGTCGAAGAAATCCGTGCGGCGCAGACGGGCGCCGGTGAAGTCCGCGCCGGTCAGCCGGGCGCGGAAGAAGCGCGCGCGGCGCAGATCGGCCTTGGCGAATACGGCGCCGGCGAGGTCGGCCTTGGTGAAGTCGGCGTCGTCCAGCCGCGCCCCGTCGAAGCGGGCCTCTCGCAGCCTGGCCGAGATGAACTTGGCGTGCGAGGCGATGGCGCCGGTGAACACCGCCCGGTCGAGCTCGGCGCGCTTGAAGGAGGCCGAGCGCAGGCTCGCATCGGCAAGGTTGGCCTCCGGCATCTGCCGCTCGTCGAACAGGCAACGGTCCCAGGCGACGCCGGGAGCGGCCGCATCGGTGCAATAGGCCGCCGCCGGGGCGGTAAGGCCGAGCCAGAAGAGGATAACCGTCCGTACCAACATGGCGCGGCGCATCATCCTCCCTGCCCGCCCGCCGATCAAGAGGCGGGTTTGCGTCGAATGCCGATGACCCGCCCGGCCTTCTCCGGCCGCGGCAGGCCGGCGTGGCGCTCCCCGATGCCGGCCAGCCGCTCCAGGATCTCGGGCGGGAACGGCGCCGAGCGGCGCTGCTCCATGTCGATATGCATCGCGATCAGCTCGTTCGTGGCCGCGGCGTAGCCCTTGTCGGCGTGATACATGATATGGAAATAGTGCAGCCGCTTCTCGTCGAAATCGAGCAATTGCGTCGTGAAGCGCAGCCGGTCGCCCTGCAAGACCTCCTGATCGTAAGTGATATGGCCTTCCAGGGTGAAGGTCGAGAAACTGCCGGCCGACTTGTAGTGCTCTCCGCAGCCGATGAAGTCGTAGAAGGCGTCGGTGGCGTGGTCGAAGGCCAGGAAGTAGTAGGCCACGTTCATATGGCCGTTATAGTCGATCCATTCCGGGAGGACCGTTTCGCGGTGTTCGTCGAACAGCACTGTCATGGGGGCGGTTTCCGTCTCCGTTTGCAGGGTCGGGTTCAGGCGGGCCTCGGCGGCAGCACGACGGTGGCGGCGCCGAGCGCCGTGGTCCGGCCGTGCTGGTTGACGCAGCGGATGGCGCATTCGACCCGGCCTTCGCCATCCACGACGCCGGTCTCGACCACCTCTCCCCGGCACCAGGTGGCGTCGCCGACGATATTGTGGCCGCGCACCTGCACGTTGAGGCGTTTCAGGAAGCCGTCATCGCCCATCCAGTCGGTCAGCAGATGGCCGAGCCAGGCAATGCGCTCCGGCCCGAAATCGTAAGCGCCGGGCACGCCGACTTCCTGCGCGAACTCCGGGTCCCAGTGCACGCGCACCGGCGGCTCCGGCACATTGTTGCGGTTGCGGGTCGCAAGCTGCGGGTGGCGGTCGTAATAGGTCCAGGCCTGGCGATGGTTGCGCACCGCATAATTGCCCCAGGCCTGCATGAAGGCGACCGCGGCGGTGACCGTATAAGGCCCCTTCAGCAGCGGCTCGATGACATCGCCGACGGCGACATCCTCGAAATAGCGCGGCTCCGCGCCGCGTCGAGCCTCGGAGAGATAATGCGCCTGAAAGGCCGCGATCTCCGCCTCGCTGTAGCGATGAGGCTCCTTCAACTCCGCGTCATATTTGGAGCCGCTTTCCCGCGCCGTGTCGCGCTCGGTGCGAAAGCACCAGGAATCGGCCTCCGCGACCTCCCCGCCCTGCTCGTCGAAGAACCGGATGCGGTAGATCTGCTGCACGGCGAGACCCGAGAAGCGGGTGCGGTGCTCCACGATGTCGTGCAGCACGGACTCGGTGCGAAACGCCGTGCCGACCTCGACCGGGCGCTTCCAGCGAAAGTCGGTGCCGGCGAACATGGCGTGCACGCCGGGCAGGCCCTCCACCGCCCCGGAAACGGTGTTTTCCAGGCTGTAGAGGATCGAGGGCGGGGCCAGCTGGCGGCCCCAGCGGGTTCCGGCGGCATAGTCGCCGTCGTGATAGAGCGGGTTGTCGTCGCCGATGGCCCAGGCGAAGCGGCTGGCCGCATCGGCGTTGACTTCCGTGTAGAAGGGCGGCGTCACGCGGCGCACAGGCTCGCCGATGCGCTCGCGCAACCGGGCGATCTGCTCCTCTGTGATGCGGCCATGCGCCATGCGCCAGTCCCGAGCGTTTCGTGCGGGCGGACTATACGGCCCGTCAGGCGAGCCCGTCGAGAGCGGCCGACAGTCGCGCCCGGTGAGCGGGGTCGGCGACCGCGATCATGGCCCGGGCGCGCTCCGGCAGCGTCCGGCCGGCAAGCTCGGCGATCCCGTGCTCGGTGACGACGACATCGGCGTCGGCGCGCGCCGTGGTCACCGGGCCGGAGAGCTTGGCCACGATCCGCGAATGGCGCCCGGCGGTGGATGGCAGGGCGACGATGCCGCGCCCGCCGGGGCTGTGCAGCGCCGCGCGCTGGAAATCCCCCTGCCCGCCTATGGCCCCGATATAGCGCCCGTTCAGCGCCTCGGCGTTGACCTGTCCGGTGAGATCGACCTCGATGGCGGAATTCACCGCAAAGAAGCGCTCCAGACTCGCCAGCACGCGGGGGCCGTGAATATGGTCCGAACCGCGCATCCCGAAGGCCGGATTGCGGTCCACGTAGCGATAGAGCCGCTCCGTGCCGAACAGGAAGCCGACGGAGACCAGGCCCGGATCGGTCTCCCGATAGCGGTTGGTGACCGCGCCGCTCTCGATGAAGTCCACCGCCGCATCGTCGAGCAGCCCGGTGTGGATCGCGAGGTCGCGCTTGCCCGCAAGCGCGCGCTGCACCGCCGCCGGAATGGCCCCGATGCCGAATTCCAGCGTCGCCCGGTCCGGCACCAGCCGCGCGACATGGGCGGCGATGGCGCTCTCGACCGCTCCGGGCGCGCGCGGCGGCAGGCGTTCGAGCGGGGTTGCGGCCGGAACCAGAAGATCGATCGCGTCATCGCCGATCGACGCGTCGCCGCCGGTTCTGGGCAGCAGCGGATTTTCCTGCGCGACCACCGTGGCGCCGGCTGCGATATAGGCCGGCAGATGGCCGACCAGCGTGCCGAGGCTGCGCCGGCCGTTCGCGTCGGGCGGCGTCACCTGGATCAGCAGCAGGTCCGGCCGCAACCGGGCCAGCTGCGAATAGTGCATCGGGCGGACCTGGACCGCGCCCTGCTCGAACAGATCGAAATAGCGGAAGAGCGCGCAATAGCTGGAGATCTCGAACCGGGCGGGATCGATGTCCCGCAGCCGGTCGGAAAGCATTACGCCGAGGAACAGCCGGGCGCGAAGCCGCTGCTGCTGCGCCACCAGGCGTTGCGTCAGCGCCGCCGGCTCGCCCGAACCCTCCGACCAGATGACGAGCGCGCCGGGCGGCAGGATGCGGGCGAAGTCGAGGCCATCGAGCGAGAGAACCCGCATCCCTCAACCGCAGAGGAAGGGAAAGAATTTGAGCGCGAAGCGCCCGGCATCCTCGGAATTCTCGAACCAGAAGACGGGTGTCATGTCCGGCTCCAGCACCGCTTTCCAGGGGCGCTGCACCTCTTTCTCGCACCAGGCGATCATCGCGTCGGGGTTCCGCCGGCCGCGCGGAAAGCCGCGCGAACGCGAGCGCTGCCGCTCGGGCAGGATGCGCACCGGATGCCAGCTGTCCGGCGGCAGGGCTGCTGACCTGCTTTCCATGATCGGCTACTGTCGCCGGAGCGGCGGCGAGGATGCAAGCCCATGAGTTTCGAACTGACCGACGGGCAGCGCGCCTTGCAGGCGGCCGCCCGCGAACTGGCGGCGGGACCGGTGGCGGCGCGCGCCGCCGAGGTGGACAGCACCGAGGCCTATCCCTGGGACCATGTCGAGCGGCTGGTCGAGGCCGGCTTCGTCGGCATGACCCTGCCGGAGGCCTATGGCGGCCAGGGACGCTCCTGGCTCGACGCCGCGCTGGTGATCGAGGAGATGTCGAAAGCCTGCTCGGTCACCGGGCGCATCGTCGTCGAGACCAATATGGGCGCGATCAGCGCGATCATGGCCTATGGCAGCGAAGAGCAGAAGCGCATGGCGGCGGCCATGGTGCTGGAGGGCGACAAGCCGGCGATCTGCATCACCGAACCGGACGCCGGCTCCTCGGCCGGCGAGATGGTCACGCGGGCCGACCGGCGCGGCAACCGCTATGTGCTGAACGGCGTCAAGCACTGGATCACCGGCGGCGGCGTCTCGCGCCTGCATCTGATCTTCGCGCGCGTCTTCGACGAGGACGGCAATGAGGAGGGTATAGGCGGCTTCCTCGCGATCCGCGACGAGACCGAGGGCCTGCATATCGTGAAGCGCGAGCCGACCATGGGCCTGCGCGGCATTCCCGAGGCGGAAATCGCCTTCCGGGACATGGAGCTGCCGCCGGCGATGATGCTGATGCCGCCGCGCGGCCTGAAGAAGGGCTTTGCGGACCTGATGACCGCCTATAACAGCCAGCGGGTCGGCGCGGCCACGGTGGCGCTCGGCATCGCCGAGGGCGCGTTCCGCCTCGCGCTCGACTGGACGGGCGAGCGCGAGCAGTTCGGCCGGCCGATCGACGAGTTCCAGGGCCTGCAATGGAAGCTCGCCGACATGTCGATCAAGCTGGCCGCCAGCCGGGCGCTGGTCCATGGCGCGGCGCGGAGCGGCGAGGGCGGCTTCCCGGACATGCTGCTGGCGGCCCAGGCCAAGGTGATGACCTCCGAGAGCGCCATCCAGGTGGTGAACGACGCGCTGCAGCTGTTCGGCGCGCGCGGCTATTCGCGCAACCGGCCGCTGGAGCGCATGGCGCGCGACGTTCGCATGTTCACCATCGGCGGCGGCACGGCGGAGGTGCTGCGCAATGTCGTTGCGGGCGCCATCCTGCAAAAGAAGCTGCCGCAGACCCGGGACGGCTATCTCAAGATGGCGGAGGCCCGGTGAGGGGAGCGCGATGGCAGAGCTCGAACGCCCGCCCCTCCCCCGGTTCGACCATGACGGTCAGCGCATCGATCCGCAGCGGCTCGGCGCGCTCGCCGAGCATGGACGCCGCCAGGGCGCGCTCGCGCTCGAAGGCCGCCTCGTCCAGGCTCGCGTCGGTCAGCGTCATGTGGAAGCGAAAGGCGTCCATCACATGGGGGTAGCCCCATCGCCGTTGCAGCGCGCGCTGGCGCTCCGTCAGCCGCATGGCCCGCGCGGCGGCGCGCTCCCGATCCCGGTCGGTGGGCGGGGCGCGGAAGTCGTCGAAGGTCCGCACGCAATCCGCCGCCAGCCGGTCCAGCGCCTCGAACGGCCCGGCGGTCATCAGCGCCAGAAAGCCGTCCAACCGGGCGGGCCGGAGCGGCGGACCCGAGAGCGGTGGACGGGCGGCGGCGAAGCGGTCCAGCGTCTGCAGCAGTTCGGCCTCGTCCCGCTCCGGGGCCAGCCGGAACGGCGCCTTCAGCGTCGCGTGGAAGCCGTAGCGGCGCGGCGCCGCCAGATGCTCCGCCTCGCGCGCGAACCAGGCCGCGCCGAAGCGCGCCAGCGCCTGCCCCTCCTCCGGGACATAGTAGATGGCGTATCTCAACGCGTCGCAGCGCCGGTCCCGTGCTGCGGGGCCGCTCCGAGGCCGAGCGCCTCATAGAGGCCGGCCGATCCGGGCCAGACCTGCATGATCCATTCCCGATCCATCACGGCGAACAGGCAGAGCAGCAGCAGGATGAGCAGCGCCATCCAATATCGGGTCGTCCGGCTGCGAGGCGGCGGTCGGGGCGGCGCCGGTATCGGCAACCGGTTCGAGGAGGCGCCGTCCTCCTCCCGATCGGCGGACGGCGCGACCGGGTGCAGGGGCGTGATCTTGAGCGTAACTTCCGGCGGTTCGGCATGCCAGATGTGAGCGCATTTGCTGCATCGCACCCGCCTCCCCGTCGCGCCCAGCGCCGCGACGGGAACCCGATAGCGCGTGGCGCAATTGGCGCAGGCGAGGATCAGTTCATGCACCCCGGAGTCCCTCAGGCGACAGCGATCCTGTATAGGCAGGGGCCGCCCCGGAGGCAAGCTGCGCCCGACCCCGCCAGAGGGGCCGCGTGACCGTCCTGGCGAAGCGCATCGCCATCCTTGCGGTCCTGCTCGCAGCGGCCTGGGCCGGCGGGCTGGTCTGGTTCGCGACGCTCTTGCCGACGGCCCCGGATGCGCCGGGAGAGCCGGCGGATGCGATCGTGGTGCTGACCGGCGGGGCGGACCGCGTGGCGGAGGGCTTCAGCCTCTTGCGCGAGGGCGCCGCACCCCGGCTGTTCGTCTCCGGAGTCGGCGAGGGGGTGACCGTGGCGGAACTGCTGGAGGTGACGACGGGCGCGCGGAACGCCGCGCTGGAGCGCCGGATCGAGCTCGGCCGCACGGCCCGCGACACCGTGGGCAATGCGGCCGAAATCGCCGGCTGGGCGGCGGAGCGGGGCTTGCGCCGCCTGCGGGTGGTGACCGCGAGCTACCATCTGCCGCGCGCGCTCCATCTGTTGCGCCGCGCCGCGCCCGACATCGAGCTGCTGGCCCATCCGGTCATCCCGGCCAGCCTGAAGCTGGAGGAGTGGTGGCGCTGGCCCGGCACGCGGCGGGTGCTGGTCGGCGCCTATCACAAATATCTGCTGGCGCTGACGCTCGACCGCCTGCCCATCCGGTTCGCGGACGGCGACGCATGACCGGGCTTCGCTCCGCCTGCTTTGCGGCGCTGTTCGTCGCTGCGACGGCGCTGCTGGTGTTCCTGCTGTCGCCGGCGCTGCTGGCGTCCCGGCGGACGGCGCGGCGGATGGGCGCCGTCTGGGGCCGGGTCACCATCCTGCTGCTGCGGGTCGCGGTCGGCATTCGCCATGAGGTGCGGGGCCCATTGCCGCCGCCCGGCAGCATTGTGGCCGCCAAGCATCAGTCCGCCTGGGAGACGCTGGTGCTGGCGACCCTGCTGTCCGATCCCGTCTATGTGCTGAAACGGGAGCTGCTCCGGGTCCCCGGCGTCGGCCTGTATATCCGCCGCGCCGGCCAGGTGGCGGTGGATCGCCAGGGCGGGATGGCGGCGCTCAGGCAGATGGTGCGCAGCGCCGGCGCGGCGCTCGAGGCCGGGGCGCAAGTGGTCGTGTTTCCGGAGGGCACGCGCGTGGCGCCCGGCGAGCGCCGCGCCTATCACCCCGGCGTGGCCGCGCTCTATCGCGAAACCGGCGCGCCGGTGGTCCCGGTGGCGCTCAATTCCGGGCGCTACTGGAGCCGGCGCGGCTTCCGGATGCGTCCGGGCACGATCCGGCTGGTGTTTCTGGAGCCGATCGGGCCGGGGCTGGAGCGCCGCGCCTTCATGGCCCTGCTGCAAGAGCGCATCGAGGACGCCTGCCGGCAACTGGATGCCGAAGACGGCGCGGGTTAGGATCGCCCCCATGAGCGCGCAAATCCGCCTGCCGGCCGCCTTCATGCGCGGCGGCACCTCCAATGCGCTGGTGTTCCGCGTCGAGGACCTGCCCGCCGACCGGGAGCGGTGGGAGGCGCTGTTCTGCGCCGCCATGGGCAGCCCGGACCCGCACGGTCGCCAGCTGAACGGCATGGGCGGCGGCATTTCCTCGCTCTCCAAGGTCTGCGTCGTCGGGCCGCCGAGCCGGGCGGATGCGGATATCGACTACAGCTTCTTCCAGATCGCCGTGGATCGGCCGGAGGCCGACATCTCCGCCAATTGCGGCAACATGTCTTCCGCCATGGGGCCGTTCGCGGTCGATGAGGGGCTGGTGGCGGCCGGCGACGGCGAGGCGCTGGTGCGCATCCACAACACCAATACCGGCCGGATCATCCGGTCGCGCTTTCCCGTGCGGGACGGGCGCGCGCTGGTCGAGGGCAAGTTCGCGCTGCCGGGCGTGGCGGGAACCGGCGCGCCGGTGCGCCTCGACTTCCTCGACCCCGGCGGCGGCGCCACCGGGCGGCTGCTGCCGACGGGACGGCCGGTGGACCGGCTCGACGTGGAGGGCGTCGGCCCCGTCGAGGTCAGCATCGTCGATGCGGGCAATCTCTGCTGCTTCGCGCGCGCGGCCGATCTGGGGCTGGTAGGCGACGAAGCGCCGGAGCAGCTGGACCGCGATGCGGACGCGCTCGCCCGGCTGGAGGCGGTGCGCGTCGCGGCGGGGCGCACAAGCGGCCTCGACCCCGTGCCGTCCGGCATCCCCAAGGTCGGCGTCGTGGCGCCGCCGACCGCCTTCGCCACGCTTTCGGGCGAGCGCCTGGCGGCGTCGGACATGGACCTTGCCGTGCGGATGATCTCGGTCGGCCGCCCGCATCGCGCCGTGCCGCTGACCGCCGCGCTCTGCCTCGCCATCGCCACCCGGATCGAGGGTTCGCTCGCCGCAGAGGCGGCCGGCAGCGCGCCCGAGGGCGACATCCGCATCGCCCACCCCTCCGGCCTCGCCCTTGTCGCCGCCGAGGTCGCCGGCAAGGGCGCGCAGGCCCACGCCGAACGCGCCACCATCTACCGCACCGCGCGGCGCCTGATGGACGGCTTCGTCTATCTGCCGGGCGAGTAGCCGGCTACAGAAACACCGTCCCGCCGTCCACCATCAAGGTCTGGCCGGTGACGAGCTTGCTGGCGTCGGAAGCGAGATAGACCACCGTGCCGATCAGATCCTCCGGCAGGAGGTTGCGTTGCAGGCTTTGCCCCTTGGCGACGGCCTCCAGAAGCGCGTCCTTCTTCGCGCCGAAAAACTCGTCGGTGCCTTGCGTGAGGACGGCGCTCGGGCCGATGGCGTTGACTCTGATCCAGTCGCGCCCGAGTTCGCGGGCCAGCGAGCGGGTCATCCCGATCACGGCGGCCTTGGAGGTGGCGTAGTGCAGGCCGAAGGGCATGCCATAGACGGCGGCGAGCGAAGCGATGTTGACGATCGAGCCGCCGCCGGCGTCGCGCATGGCGGGCACGCAGGCCTTGCAGCACTGCCAGACGCCGCGAACGTTGACGGCCATGGTCCGGTCCCACTGGTCCTGGGCGATCCGGTCGAAACGCGCGCCTTCGATGTCGCCATAGAGCGCGGCGTTGTTCACCAGCACGTCGATGCGCCCGAAGGCGGCCCTGGCCTGCTCCGCCATCGCGTCGCAGCTCGCCATCTCGGCGGCGTCGAGATGGACGCCGAGCGCCCGCCCGCCTGCGGCGTGGACGGCGTCCACCGTCTCCGCCGTGTCGCGGATGTCTGCGGCGACCACCGCCGCGCCTTCGCGCGCCAGCGCCTCGCAATAGGCCCGGCCGAGGCCTCGCCCGCCGCCCGTGACGACGGCGACTTTTCCTTCCAGTTGCGCCATGGATGCTCCGATTTCGTCGCTATCGGCCCGCGCGCCGCATCGCGCCGGGCGCCGCACCCTCGATAATCCGTCCTCCGGGCGGGTTCAAGCCGCCGCCCTAGCCCGAGCGGGCTTCGGTGAGGGAGGCGGGGGTGTCTATGTCCCGGAGCACGCCGGCGTCGGGCATCGGCACCTCGACCAGCAGATCGCCGTTTGCGCCGATCAGATGCTTGGCGCCGACATCGCCGGAGACGCCACGCATCTCCGCGAACAGCTCCCGCCCCCAAAGCACCGGATTGCCGCGCTTGCCGTTGAAGGTCGGCACGCAGATCGTCCGGCCTTCCAGCGGATTGAAGGCCGCGATCAGCCGGTCGATATGCGCGGCGGAAACGAAGGGCATGTCGCCCAGCAGCACCACCGCCCCATCGACATCCTCCGGCAGGGCCGCAATGCCGACGCCGAGCGAGGTCGAAAGCCCCTCGGCATAGTCGGGATTGTGGACGGTCGGGGCCTCCACCGCGGCCTCGATGCGGGCGCGCTCATGGCCGGTCACCACCAGCACCGATGCGGCCTGCGAGGCGCGCGCGGCCGCCACCGCGCGCTCCAGCATCGCCTGGCCGCCGACCTCCGCCAGCAGCTTGTTGGCCGGCCCCATGCGCCGCGACTGGCCGGCGGCCAGCACCAGGGCGGCGATGCGCGGCAGGCGCGCCGGCTCCGCCGCCGCCGTCGCGCGGGCGCGCTGGCGCGGCTGCGGCCGGCCGGGAATATCGACCAGCAGGCCGCCGACGCCCATCGACATGATCTCGCGCCGGCCGATCGGCAGCCCGGCGGCCAGGCGCTGCAACACCCAGTCGAAGCCGTTGAGCTTGGGCGAGCGCGCGCAGCCCGGCATCCCGATCGCCGGCGTCGAGCCGATGCGCCCGAACAGCAGCAGATTGCCGGGATCGACCGGCATCCCGAAATGCTCCACCTCGCCGCCGGCCGCCTCGATCGCCGCCGGCAGCACGTCGCGCCGGTCCACAATGGCCGAGGCGCCGGCGATCAGCAACGCGTCCGGGCGCTCCTCGAGCGCGTCTGCAATGGTTCGCGCGAGCGCCCCCTCCTCATGCGCGGACCGGCGCTCGCCCAGCAGCACGCCGTCCAGCGCCTCGATGCGCCGCCGGGTGATCTCCACGGTCTTGTCGAGCACGCTCGCCTTGACGCTGGCGAGCTCGGTCTGGATGAACGCGATGCGCTTCGGCCGGACCGGATGCAGCGCCAGCAGCGGCCCCTCTACCCGCGCCACGATCTCGCGCGGCGCAGCGAAGGGGATGATCTTCACCGTCGCCACCATCTGGCGGCGCTCGACCGGGCTCCAGGGCGCGAGCGTCGCGACGGTGACGCTCTCATCCATCAGGTTGAGCGCGTCGAGCCGCCCGGCCTCGACCGTCAGCACGCCGCGCGCCTCCGCGAACAGATTGACCCGCCCGGTAAAAGGCGCCGCGACCTCCAGGCCGGGTCCCGCGACGGCCGCGGCCACCGCCGCCGCCGCCTCGTCCTCGCCCATGTCGCCCGCCTCGAAGCGCGCCGCCATCACCTCCGCAACGCCCGCCTCCGCCAGCGCCGCCACGTCGCCGGCCGACAGCACGCGGCCCTTGCGGAACACCGCCTTCCCCAGCCGGATGGAATGCGCCAGCAAGGCGCCTTCGGCGTCGCGTACGGGAACCCGGCCGAACTTCATCGGTAGAGCGCCTCCGTCATCTGGGCGGCGATGGCGAGCGCGATCTCCGCCGGCGCGCGCCCGCCGAGATCGAGGCCGATGGGCGCGTGGATGCGCGCCATGGCGGCCTCGTCGAAGCCGGCCTCGACGAGGCGCGCGACGCGCTGGCCATGGGTGCGCCGGCTGCCGAGCGCGCCGATATAGAAGGCATCCGAGCCGAGCGCCACATGCAGGGCCGGATCGTCGAGCTTGGGGTCGTGGGTCAAGGTCACCACCGCCGTGCGCGCATCGACGCCGAGCTCCTGCAGCGCATCGTCCGGCCACTCGTCGGAGATCGCAATCTCCGGGAAGCGCTGGGCCGTGGCGAAGGCGCCGCGCGGATCGACCAGGGTGATGTCGTAGCCGAGCTGGCGCGAAATCGCGATCAGCGGTTGCGCGATATGCACCGCGCCCACCACGATGAGCCTGAGCGGCGGGTTGAACGCCTGCACGAACCAGCGCGCGCCCTCATGCTCGAAATCGTGGCTCCGATTGCGCCGGAGCGCTTCGCGCGCCACCGCCAGCACGGCCTCCGGCAGCGGGCCCGCGCCCTCCTCGACCACTGCATCGACCGCGCCGTCGAGGCGCATGGCGCGCGCGACCGGGCGGCGCGCGGCGCGCGCGGCCCGCAGGCGCTCCAGCGTGTCGGCCTTCATGCCAGCTTCTCGACGAACACCTCGATGGAGCCGCCGCAGGCAAGCCCGACCTCCCAGGCCTGCTCGTCGCTGACGCCGAAATCCAGCAGCCGGGGCTTGCCGTCGCGAATGGCGTCCAGGGCCTCGGTCACCACCGCGCCCTCGATGCAGCCGCCCGAAACCGATCCCTCGAAGCGGCCCTCGCCGTCCACCACCAGTTGGCTGCCGACCGCGCGCGGCGACGACCCCCAGGTACTCACCACCGTGGCGAGCGCCACGCCCTTGCCGGCCGCCGACCAGGCCGCAGCGGTTTCCAGGATCGCGTCCGCCTCGCTCATCGCTGCATCAGCCATTCGCTCACTCCCTCCTGGCGTCGGACCGGCTCCCGCCCGAGCGCCGCCGCCAGATCCGCCAGACTGTCCAGATTGTGCACCGGCCGGAACTCATCGACATGCGGCATCAGGGCGGCCGCCCCGCGCGCACGCGGCTCATAGGCATCGTAGCGCAGAAGCGGATTCAACCATATGAGCCGCCGGCAGGACTTGTGCAAGCGTTCGATCTCGACCGCGACGCCCTCGCCGGAATCCCGGTCCAGCCCGTCGCTGATCAGCAGCACCACCGCCCCCTGCCCCAGCACCCGGCGCGACCAGAGCCGGTTGAAGCTGGCGAGCGCCGCCCCGATGCGCGTGCCGCCGGACCAGTCCTCCACCAGGCCCGCCACGCCGGCGAGCGCGCTATCGACATCCTTCTGGCGCAGCTGGCGGGTGATGTTGGTCAGCCGCGTGCCGAACAGGAAGCCGTGCACCCGGTCGCGGTCGTTGGTGACGGCGTGCATGAAGTGCAGCAGCATTCGCGAATAGCGGGCCATCGAGCCGGAAATGTCGCAGATCATCACCAGCGGCGGCGGGCGGCGGAGGCGGCGCTTCAGCCGGAGCGCCGCCAGGTCGCCGCCGCTGCGCATGGCGGTGCGCAGCGTCGCCCGCATGTCCGGCCGCCGGCCCCTCGGGTGAGGGCGGAAGCGCCGGGCGGGCACGGGCCTGAGCGGCAGCCGCATGGCGGCCATGGCGCGTTTCGCGGCCTCCTGCTCCGCCCCGGACATGGACTCGAAGTCCATCTCGCGCAGCACCTCGCGGTCGGACCAGGTGAGCTCGGCGTGAATCTCGACCTCCCGCTCCGCCGGCGGCTGCGGCTCCCCCGGCGGCGGCGCCAGCGCCTCGGCGAGCCGGCGCGCCAGCGGCTCCGCTTCCTCCGCGCCGGCATCCACGCTGGAGGTCGGGATGACCATCGACATCATCCGGTCCATGAGGCGCGGATTGCGCCAGAAGACATGGAAGGCCTGGTCGAACAACTCCTGCTGGTCGCGCCGGTTGACCAGGGCTGCGTGCAGCGCCCAGTAGAACTGCGCGCGATCGGCGATCTCGACCGCGCGCGCCGCCTCGATGGCCTTCAGCACCTGGCCCGGCCCGACCGGCAGGCCGGCGGTGCGCAGCACCCGGCCGAAATGCATGATGTTGGCGGGCAGGCGCCCGGCGGTCATGCGGCCGTCGCCAGTTCGGCGCGCACCTCGCGCAGGATGCGCTCGGCCTCGCTGCCCTGCATCCGGGCGATGTCGTCCTGATATTTCAGCAGCACGCCCAGCGTGTCGTTCACCAGCTGCGGGTCGAGCGCCACCGTGTCCAGCTGCATGAGGGCGTGCGTCCAGTCGATGGTCTCGGCGATGCCCGGCAGCTTGAACAGGTCGAGCTCGCGCATCTTCTGCACATAGCCGACCACCTGGCGCGAGAGCGCCTCCGGGGCGCCCGGCGCCTTGCGGGCGAGGATGGCGAGCTCGCGCTCCGCGTTCGGATAGCCCACCCAGTGATAGAAGCAGCGCCGCTTGAGCGCGTCGTGAATCTCGCGCGTGCGGTTCGACGTGATGACCACCGCCGGCGGCTCGGCGGCGGCGATCGGGCCGATCTCGGGCACCGTCACCTGGAAGTCCGAGAGCACCTCCAGCAGATAGGCCTCGAACGGCTCGTCCGCCCGGTCGAGCTCGTCGATCAGCAGCACGGGCGCGCCGGCCCCATCGCTGCGCAGCGCCTGGAGCAGCGGGCGCTCGATCAGGAAATCGGCGCCGAACAGGTCGCGCCCGAGCCGCTCGCGGTCGGCCGCGCCGGCGGCCTCGGCCAGCCGGATCTCCAGCATCTGGCGGGCATAGTTCCACTCATAGACGGCCGAGGAGACATCGAGGCCCTCATAGCATTGCAGCCGGATCAGCCGGCGGCCGAGCACCGCCGCCAGCACCTTGGCGATCTCGGTCTTGCCGACGCCGGCCTCGCCTTCGAGGAACAGCGGCCGGCCGAGCTTGAGCGCCAGGAAGACCGCCGTAGCGAGCGCCGTGTCCGAGACATAGTCGCCCGCTTCCAGCAGCGCGCCGGTCTCGGCGACGGACGCAGGCAGGGCGGTGTCGGATGCCATGGGCGACCCCTTCGCTCAGTGCCGGAAATGGCGCATGCCGGTGAAGACCATGGCGAGGCCGCGCTCGTTCGCCGCTTCGATCACCTCCGCGTCGCGCACCGAGCCGCCGGGCTGCGCGACGGCGGTGGCCCCGGCCTCGGCGGCGGCCAGCAGGCCGTCGGCGAAGGGGAAGAAGGCGTCGGAGGCCACAACGGAGCCTTCGGTCGCGGGCGCGCCGTCGCCGGCGGCGTCCCGGGCCTTCCTGGCCGCGATGCGGGCGCTATCGACCCGGCTCATCTGGCCTGCGCCCACGCCTACCGTCGCGCCGTCGCGCACATAGACGATGGCGTTCGACTTCACATGCTTGCAGACGGTGAAGGCGATGCGCAGGTCCGCCATCTCCGCCGCACTCGGGGCGCGGCGGGTCACCGCCCGGAAGTCGCTCGCCCGGCCATGGTCGCGCTGCTGCAGCAGGAAGCCGCCGGCGAGCGAGCGGAAGGTCACGCCGCGCCCCGCCGGGTCCGGCATGGCGTCGGTCAGCAGCAGGCGCAGATTGCTGCGGGCCGCGAGCCGGGCGCGCGCCCCCGCGTCGGCTCCGGGCGCGATGACGACTTCTAGAAAGAGCTTCGCCAAGTGCTCCGCGAGCGCCTCGTCCAGCGGGCGGTTGACGGCGACGATGCCCCCGAAGGCGCTGACCGGATCGCAGGCGAGCGCCCGCTCCCAGGCCTCGACCGGACTGTCCGCGACCGCGACGCCGCACGGGTTGGCATGCTTGACGATAACGACCGCCGGGGCCTCGAACTCCGCCGCCAGCTCGAAGGCGGCGTCCACATCGTTCAGATTGTTGTAGCTGAGCGCCTTGCCCTGCACCTGCTCCGCCGTCGCCACGCCGGGGCGCGCGCCGCCATCGGCGTAGAACGCCGCCGCCTGATGCGGGTTCTCGCCATAGCGCAGCACCTCCCGGCGCGTCCCGGAAAGCGCGACCAGCGGCGGGAAGTCGAGGCCGGCCTCGCCCGCGAACCAGCCGGAGACGGCAGCGTCATAGGCGGCGGTGCGCCCGAAGGCTTCGGCCGCGAGCCGGCGGCGCAAGGCGAGCGGCGTGGCGCCGTCGCGCTCCATTTCCGCCTGGATCTGCCCCAGATGCTCCGGGACCGTGGCGACCGCGACGAAGCGGTGGTTCTTGGCGGCGGCGCGGATCAGGGCGGGGCCGCCGATGTCGATATTCTCTATGCAGGCGTCGAAATCGCCGCCGCCGGCGACGGTCTCCGCGAAGGGATAGAGCGTGACCGCCAGCAGATCGATGGGCCGGATGTCATTGGCTTCCATCGCCTCCCGGTGGGCGGGGTTGTCGCGCGCGCCCAGCAGGCCGCCATGGATGGCGGGATGCAGGGTCTTGACGCGCCCGTCCAGCATTTCGGGAAAGCCGGTGCGCTCGGAGACATCGACGGTGGCGACGCCGGCCTCCCGCAGCCTTGCGGCGGTGCCGCCGGTGGACAGGATCTCGACGCCCCTTTCCGCCAGAAAGCGCCCGAACGCCTCCAGCCCGGTCTTGTCCGACATCGAGATCAGGGCGCGGCGGATGGGCAGGCGATCGCTCAACGGGAGGGTCTCCGGGACGCAGGATCGACCGCATTCCATATCACGACGCCGGCCGGCGGGTCACCGAACGAGATTGTCGCGGACGCCGCGCCCCGCGCCTCAACCGGTGGTGATGTAATCCTTGAGCGCCTGCGCCTCGGCCTCGATCTCGCCCATGCGCGCCTTGACGACATCGCCGATGGAGACGATCCCCGCCAGCTGCCCGCCATCCATGACCGGCAGATGACGCATCCGTCCCTCGGTCATCCGCGCCATCAGATCGTCGATATGGTCGGTGCGCGCGCAGGTGATGACCCGGCGGCTCATCACGATTTCCACCGGCCGGTCGAGCACGTCGCGCCCGCTCTCGGCGATCGCCTTCACGATGTCGCGTTCCGACACGATGCCGACCACGGCGCCGGCGGCGGTCAGCACCGGCATGGCGCCGATGCCGCGCTCGGCCAGGGTGGCCGCGATGCTCGCCAGCGATTCGCCGGGGCTGGCGGTGGTGACCTCATGGCCCTTGTCGGCAAGGATTCTCGTAACCAGCATGATCCGTTCCCTCCGGCCCGGAAAGGCGCGCCCCGCCGGAACCTTGTGTTGCGCGGCGGGGCCTTGCTTCTCGGTTTCCACCGAAACCTGCCGCCCGCCGGTTGCCCGGCGGGCCGGGATTGAGTCGATTGTCGGATGGCCCCTTATGCGGGGCGGTCCCGATCCGGCGGCTGCATGGCGAACATCCTCCTCGACCCGATCCGGCTATGCCCTGCGCAATACCGTCTTTGCAGCCCCACTATGCGGCGTTCTGCCGCAAGCCGTCAACCGAAAAAATTTCGCGCCTTATCAGCAAGTTGGCGGATATACCGAAAATCGGCGCGTCCGAATCAGTGCGCCATGAGCACCGGCAGCGCGCTTGCCGCCAGGATATGGCTGGTCGGCCCGCCCAGGATCATCTGCCGGATGCGGCTGCTGGTGTAGCCGCCCTTGAAGAGCAGGTCGGCGCCGAACGCCGCCGCCTCTTCCAGCATCGCCTCGCCGGTGGTGCGCCGCCCGCGCGAGCGCACCGCCGCCTCCACCGTGAGGCCGTGCCGGGCCAGGTTCTCCGCGATGTCGTCGGCGGAGGGTCCCGGCACGAAGGCGCCCTCGACGGTCAGCACCAGCACCTGCTCGGCCTGCTTCAGGAAGGGCATTCCCATGGCGATGGTTCGAGCGGTCTCGGTGCTGCCGTTCCACAGGACGGCGATGCGCGCGCCAAGGCTCTCCGGCGCCTTGGGCGGGGCGACCAGCAGCGGCCGGCCGCTCTCGAACAGCACGGCCTCGAGCGTGCTCATGGAGGGCGAGTCGCCGGCGTCGGTCGGCCGCCCGACCGCGATCAGGTCGAAGGCGCGGGCGCGCTCGGAGACGTCGAGATGGCGCGCCACCTCCTCCCGCCATTGCTGCGAACGCCCGCCGAGCGCGGATTCGAACAGCGCCCGCGCGCGAGCGGAGGAGTCGCGGTCGCGCCGCTCCAGATCGTCCAGCAGGGCCGGCGAGGCGGCGTCGGCCGCCCCGGCCGCCATCACGTCCGAGAGCGAGCGGCGCTGATAGAAGCCCTCGACATGGGCGGAGAAGCGGTCGGCGGCGAGGCGCGCGCAGGCCAGCATGGATTCCAGCCCGCCGGCTTCGTTCATCGGCACCAGGATGGTTTTCATCTCCCTCTCCCCTGTCGATTGCGGCAGAGAGCGAAACACCACCCGGCGAGGCTCCGGTCAAGAGCGCGCCATGACGCGCCCCGCCGGGCCCGGATCATGCGCTGTGCGGCGCCAGAATCTGCCGGACGGTGGCCACCTCCTGCAATCTGTCGAAGCCCGCATTCACCTCGTCGAAGCCGATCTTGCGGTCGATCAGCCGGTCCACCGGCATCCGCCCCTGGAGATAGAGGTCGATGAAGCGGGGAATGTCGCGCACCGGCACGCAGCTGCCCATATAGGAGCCGAGGATCGACTTCTCCTGCGCCACCAGCTCGCCATGGTTGAAGGCGAACTCGGCGGTCGCGGGCGAGAGGCCGGCGGTCACCACCGAGCCGCCATAGCGGATGGCGTTCCAGGCGGTCTCCATGGCCTTGATCGTGCCGGCGAGCTCGACGGCGAAATCGACGCCGCCGCCCGAGATGTCGTGGATCTGCTCGATATGGTCGGCGTCGCGGGCGTTGACCGTGTGCGTCGCGCCCAGCTGGCGGGCGAGGCCGAGCTTGGAGTCCTCCAGATCGACGGCGATGATCTGGCCGGCCCCGGCGAGCTTCGCGCCGAGCAGGCCGTTCAGGCCGACGCCGCCGAGGCCGATGATCGCCACGCTGTCGCCGGCGCGCACCCTGGCGGTGTTGATGACCGCGCCCGCGCCCGTCATCACCGCGCAGCCGAACAGCGCGGCGTCCTCGATATCCATGCGCTTGTCCACCACCACGCAGGTGCCGCGATCGACCACCGCATATTCCGCCATGCAGGAAATGCCGGTGTGATGGTTGATATAGTCGCCGTTCAGCTTCAGCCGGCGCTCGCCGGACATCAGCTGGCCCTGGCCCTTGGTGCGCGCCGCCGTCTCGCAGACCTGCGGGCGCCCCTCCAGGCAACGCCGGCAGCGCCCGCAGGCGGAGCCGAACTGGAACACGATATGGTCGTCCGGCTTGATGTCGTGGACGCCGGGGCCGGTCTCGACGCAAATGCCCGAGCCCTCATGGCCCAGCACCATCGGCACCGGGCGCGGCCGGTCGCCGTTCAGCAGCGAGAGGTCGGAGTGGCACAGTCCCGCGCCGCCGATCTTCACCAGCAGCTCTCCGGGGCCGGGCGGGTCCAGCTCCACCTCCACGATCTCCAGCGGCCGGCTGTGGGCGAAAGGCCGGGCCGCGCCGCATTGCATCAGCACCGCTGCGGTCATCTTCATCGTCGGGCATCCTCTTCCGATGGCGTCGCTCTCGCACCGGACTATAGAGCGCTTGACGCGCCGGTCGAGGCATGGATGCTCCGCCCGTTCCGCTTCGAGAGCCGCAAGCATGGTGAGCCAGACCGAAGGCGAGTTTCTCTGCCTGCATGAAATCGTCCATCGCGCCCACAACAACCTCGATCGCAACTATTGGGACTATCTGGCCGGCGGCAGCGAGAGCGAGGCGACGCTCCGGCGCAACCGGCTGGCCTTCGACCGGCTGGCGTTGCGCCACCGGGTGCTGCGCGACGTCTCGCGGGTGTCGGCGCGGCGCCGGGTGCTGGGGCAGGATTTGCGCCTGCCGGTGCTGCTCGCGCCCATCGGCTCGCTGCAGAGCTTCGACCCCGCCGGCGGGGCGGCGGCGGCGCGCGCGGCGCACGCCTTCGGCACCATGAACATCCAGAGCTCGGTCTCCGAGCCGGGGCTGGAGGAGACCGCCGAAGCCGCGCCCAACCCCAAGGTCTTCCAGCTCTATGTCCGGGGCGACGACGCCTGGGTCGATGACATCGCCCGCCGCGCCATCGCCGCCGGCTACACGGCGTTTTGCATCACCGTCGATACCGCCCATTACAGCCGGCGCGAGCGCGACATCGCCAAGCGCTTCGTCAAGCCCTGGCGGATCGACAATCGCAATATGGGCTTCCAGGGCGCTTTCAGTTGGGATCATATCAAGCGCTTCAAGGACCGCCATGACATCCCGCTGGTCATCAAGGGCATCGGGACGGGCGAGGACGCCGCGCTCGCTGTCGAGCATGGCGTCGATGTCGTCTATGTCTCCAATCATGGCGGGCGCCAGCTGGACGCCGGGCGCGGCGCGCTCGACGCGCTGCCGGAAGCGGTGGCGGCCGTGGACGGCAAGGCCGAGGTCTGGGTCGATGGCGGCGTGCTGCGGGGCGCGGATGTCGTCAAGGCGCTGGCGCTCGGCGCCGATGCGGTCGGCGTCGGGCGGCTGACGGCGGCGGGTCTCGCCGCCGCGGGCGAGGCCGGCCTGGTCGCCATGCTGGAGTTGCTGGAGGACGAGGTCGTCACGGCGCTCGGCCTCATGGGTTGCACCGGCTGGCAGGACCTCGGGCCGGACTTCGTCGCGCCGGCGGAGCCGACCGCCCCGCCCTCGGTGTTCAGCGCCTACCCCCTGCTCGACCTCACGGACCCCGGCTACAACTGACCGCCGCCGCCCGCCTCAGGCCGTCGAGCCGCCGTCCACGGCGAGCGTGGTGGCGGTGACGAAGGAGGCCTCGTCGGAGAGCAGGAAGAGCGCTGCATTGGCGATCTCCTCCGGCTTGCCGGGCCGGCCCATGGGCAGGGCGCCGCCATGGCGGGCGATCAGCGCCTCCCGGTCGAGACCGTGCGTCGATTGCTGGTCCGGCCGCGCCACGAAGACGCGCAGCATGGGCGTGTCTATGGGACCCGGACAGATGGCGTTCACGCGGATGCCCTCGCCGGCGAGCCGCTTGCCGAGCGCCTTCACGAAGCCGACCACGCCGTGCTTCACCGCCGAATAGACCGGGCTGTAGGGCGAGCCCTGCAGGCCCGACGTCGATGCGGTGAACAGCAGCGCGCCGCCGCCGCGCGCCCGCATCTCGGGAATGGCGGCCTCGGTGGTGATCAGCACGGTGCGCATGTTGAGCGTGACCGCGAGGTCGAAGTCGGCCATCTCGATGCCCTCGACCGAGGCCGGGCCGGGATGGCCGACATGGTTCCAGACGAAATCCACCCCGCCGAGCGCGCGGGCCGCCTCGCGCACGATGCGCCGGCTGTCCTCGTCGCGGGTGAGATCGGCCTCGATGCCGACCGCCTTGCCGCCGGCCGCCTCGATCTCCGCCACCGCGGCCTCGACGGCGGCGGCGGCGATATCCACCAGGGCGACCGCCGCCCCCTCGGCCGCAAACCGGATCGCGCCGGCCCGGCCCATGCCGGAGCCGGCCGCCGTCACGATGCCGCATTTGTCCTTCATTCGCATGGATCGATCCTTCTCTGCTGTCGTGCGAAGACGCCGCCGCGCGGGCCGGTGTTCAGCCGGTCGGCGAATTCGGGCGCGAGCGGGCGGCCGTTCGGGATGTTGGCCCAGAGCCGGAGCAGCAGCCGGCGGCGGTCCGGCCCCTCGCCGTCCCGATAGGCGGCCCGCGCGTGCAGAATGGCGTAATTGTTGAGCCACTGGATGTCGCCCGGGCGAAAGTCCATGTCGAGGCGGAAGCGCGGATCGAGCGCCAGACGCTCGACCAGCGCCACCGCCTCGCGCTCCTCGGCGTCCGGCTCCCGGCCGAGCTTGCGCTGCCCGTCCTCGATCTGCTTGCGGTTGAAGCGGCAGGAGAGCCGCCCCGCATACCAGGAGAAGACCGGAATGGCGTTGCGCGTGACCTCGCCCGGCGCGCCGGTCGGCCCCTTGCCGGCCAGGTCGATGCGAAAGCCGCGCGCCAGCGCATCCACCAGATGCGGGGCCGTCGCCAGAATCTCGTTATAGATCGCGGCGGAAGAGGCGATCTGGCTCTCGCCGCCGGCCGCCCCCTGGGCCACGCACAAGAGGCCGACGATATCGGACGTGTCGCAATGGGGGCCGAGCGCGGCGTTGGTGGTGTGGCCGCGCACATTGTTGTCGGCATAGTCGAGGCCGCGATCGCGCACCTCGCCGATCAGCGCGCCCTCGGAGTTTTGCGAGATGACGCGCCCCATATGGGCGGCGAGGCCCCAATAGGCGTCGCGCAATTGCCGCCGGTCCGGCCCCAGACGGTCGAGGCCGCGCATCAGCACGAAGCCGCGCCCGTTCTCCAGCTCATCCACCAGCGCGGCGAGGCGCGGCCCCAGCTTCGGCAGGGGAAAATCCGCCTTGCCGAAGCCCGGCGCGCCGAAGCGGCGCGGCAGCGCGCGGCGGATTTCCTCCAGTTCCTCATCGGAGAAATGGCGGATCCAGTCGCTCCGCCCCTCCATGTCCGCCCGGCGCCAGACGGAGGGGTGTTCGAGCGGCGCGCGCAGCACGCTCATGCCGAAGCCTCCTCGGCGACGCCGGCCGCGATCAGCCGGTCGATCTCGGCGCCCTCCAGGCCGGCCTCGGCCAGCAGCGCGCGCGAATGCTCGCCAAGGCGCGGGGCGGGCGCCGTCGGGGCGGGCGTCGCGCCATCCAGCGTCCAGGGCAGACCGTGCACGCGGAAGCGCTCTCCGGGCCGCGCCGGGTCCGGAATGGCGGAGACGAAGCCGCGCTCGGCGATGCAGGCTTCCTCCAGCGCCTCCGGCACGCTGCGCACCCGCCCGGTCGGCACGCCGGCGCCGTTCAGCGCGTCCTCCCAATGGGCGGCGGGGCGCGTCTTCAGGCGGGCGGCGATGGCCTCGCGCATCCGTTCGGCGTCCGCCGCCCGGTCGCGCCAGCCGGTCGGATCGAAGACCGCCGGCGATCCCTCGACGCCGAGCGCGGCAGAGAGCGCTCGCAGCTGGGCCTCGGTGTTGGCGGTCAGCACCAGCGGCGCATCGGCGGTCTCGTAGGTCCCGGAAGCCGGCGAGCCGGAGAAGGCCCGGTTGCCGATGCGCGCCGGCGGCGCGCCGGTGGCGAGATAGCCATGCACCGGCGTCGCCATCATGGCGAGCGTGGCGGCGGTCATCGAGACGTCGATATGGCGCCCGCGCCCGGTGGCCCGGCGCTCGATAAGCGCCACCAGAATGGCTGTGAAGGCGGCGTTGCCGGCGGCGGTGTCCGCCATCGGGAAGCCGATCTTGACCGGCGGGCCGCCCTCCTCGCCCTGCGTCCACATCGCGCCGGCCACACCCTGGACGATATGATCGTAGGCGGGGCGTCCGGCCCAGTCGGGATGCGGCCCATAGCCGGAGAGCGAGCAATAGATCGCGCCGGGGTTCAGCGCGCGCACCGTCTCCGCGCCCAGCCCCAGCCGCTCCATGACGCCCGGGCGGAAGTTCTCCACCACGACATCGGCTCCCTCCAGCAGCCGGAGCGCCGCCTCGCGCCCGGCCGGCTGCTTCAGGTCGAGCGCGAGCGACCGCTTGCCGGAATTGATGGCGAGGAAGCCCGCGCCCATGCCGGCCCGCGCGCGCTCCGGCTCGCCGCCCATGCGGCGCAGCTGGTCGCCCCGGCCCGGCGGCTCGATCTTCACCACATCGGCCCCCAGCACCGCCAGATGCAGCGTCGCCAGCGGCCCGGCGATCACATGCGTGAAGTCGATGACCCGCAGACCCGCAAATGGCGTGGCTTCCGTCACCTGTCCCGCTCCCCTCGCAGCAGCGCCTTGTCCCGCGCGAGTCTATGCCGGGAGGGCGCTCATGCCCAAATCGCCGAACTCCCCGGCGGCGGCGACCAGCGCCGCCTCGCGGTCCGGCCCGGCGATGGCCTGGAGCGCGAAGGGCATGCCGTTCGCCAGCCGGCCGCAGGGAAAGGCCAGCGCCGGCAGGCCGGTCAGGTTGGCGAAGGCCAGCAGCTCCGACTGGTTGGCCGGTGCGGCGCGCTCGCGCGGAAACGGCCCGCAAGGCGCAACCGGCGCGATAATCACCGCGTCGCCGATGCGTTCGGCCGCCTCCGCGCGCAACCGGCGGAGGACCTCGCGCGCCACCTCCAGCCGCGCCGGGGCGAGCTTCGCGCCATAGTCCAGAAAAGCGCGGAGTTCCGCCGACGCGCCTTCGGGGACGCCGTGCAGCGCCGCCGCCTCCGCCTCGATGACCAGCAGACCCGCCTTGCGCGCCGCTTGCGGATCGTAGCCCGGCCAGTCGAGCGCCGGCAGGTCGAGCGTCGGCAGCGCGTCCGCGACGTCGGGTTCGAGCGCCGCGCTCTCGAAGGCCGCAAGGCGCATCGGACGCCAGCTGCCGGGCGCGCCCGCCGGGCGTCCCGACATGACCTCGAACAGGGTCAGCGCATCCTCGGCCGTCCGCGCGAGCGGGCCTGCATGGTCGAGGCTCGGCGCGAGCGGAACCACGCCCGCAAGCGACACCCGGCCGAAGGTCGGCTTCAGCCCGAAACAGCCGCAACAGGCCGCCGGCAGGCGCACCGAGCCCATGGTGTCGGTGCCGAGCGCGGCGGCCGCCAGCCCCGCCGCCACCGCCGCCCCGGAGCCGCCGCTGGAGCCGCCGGCCGTCCATCCCCGGCGGTGCGGGTTGTGGGTCATGCCCCAGTGCGGATTGTCGGTGGTCGTGCCGAAGGCGGCCTCGTGCAGGTTGGTCTTGCCGAGCGGCACCGCGCCGGCGGCGCGAAGCCGCGCCACGACGGCGGCGTCCGCCTCCGCCACCCGCCCGCCCGGCAGGCCGTTGGCGGTGACGACGCCTTCCATGTCGATATTGTCCTTGAGCGCGATCGGCGCGCCGTCGATGGGCGAGGCGGGTCGCCCGGCCCGCCAGCGCGCCGCCGAGGCCGCCGCCGCCGCGCGCGCCGCCTCTGCGGTCACAAGGACGAAGGCGTTCAGCTTCGGATTGTCGCGGGCGATGCGGTCGAGACAGGCCTCGGCGACGGCGAGCGGATCGAGCCGCCCGGCGCCATAGGCCCGATGGAGCGCGGCGAGGGAGAGGTCAAGCTTCATCGGCGGTCCCCTGCGGTCGGTCGCCGCGCCACAGGATCAGCAGGCTGGCGGCGACATGCATCCCGATCAGCAGCATGAGCGGCCAGTCATAGCCGCCGGTGCGGTCGTGGAGCCAGCCGCCGGCGGCCGTCGCGAGCCCGCCCATGACGAACATCAGCGCCGCGGTCAGCCCATAGGCGGCGCCGTAGCCCTCGGCCCCGAATCGGTCCACCAGCAGCAGCGGCGGCAGCATGACGATGCAGCCGATGACCAGGCCGGCGATGGCCGAGGCGGCGAACAGCAGCACGGCCGGCCCGCCGGCGAGCAGCGCCAGCAGCCCGGCCAGCTGGATCAGATAGCAGCCCGCCGCCAGCCAAGCGAGCGGCAGCCGCCCGGTCAGCGCCCCCAGCAGGAAACGCCCGAGCGCGGCGCTCGCCGCCGCGACGCTGACCGCAAGCGCCGCGCCGGCAAGGCCGAGCGACCCTTGCAGCAGCGGGATCTGATGCATCAGGAAGCCGATCTGCGCGCCGAGCGCAAACGCGGAGGCAAGCGCGATGCGCCAGAAATGCACATCCAGCAGGAAGCGCCGCGACGTCGGCGGACCCGCCGGCTCCTCTGCCGCCTTCGCGCCCATCTCGCGCTCGGCCTCGCGCCCCCGGGGCGGGCGGATCGCCAGCCAGGCGACCGGCAGCACCGAGAGCAGCAGCGCCGCGCCCAGCCCCGCCATGGTGGCGGCGAAACCCCAGACGCCCGCCAGCCAGGCCATCAGCGGCGGCATGACGGCGCCGCCGGCGCTGGCCCCGGTCAACCCGATGCCGAGCGCCATCCCGAGGCGGCGCTTGAACCAGGGGATGAGGGCGGCGCTGATCGCCAGGGCGGCAAGACCGGGATAGGCGCTGCCCATCAGCAGGAAGATCGCGAACAGCTGCCAGGGCGCGGCGAGCCAGCCGGCCTCGAAGGCCGCCAGCCCGAAGGCGCCGGCCGCCATGGCGAGCGCGCCATAGACCACCGCCGGCCGCGCGCCGCGCCGGTCGATGACCCGCCCGAGCAGCAGGCTCGCCGCCATGTTGGCCAGCCAGAACCCGCCGACCAGGCTGGAGAGCATGGCGGCGGACCAGCCGGTCGTGCGGCCGAGCGCCACCATGTAGAAGCCGTGGCCGTAAAAGCCGATTCCCCAGGCCCAGAACGCCAGCAGGAAGCAGGCGGCGGCGACCCGCCAGCCGCGATAGACGCCAGGAGGCGTGTCGGCGGAGGGAGCCTGCAAGCCGCGCCCGGCCGCTCAGCGCTCGTCGAGGAGGCGCACCGGCTTCTGCCGGTCGTGAATGCCGGTCCCGGCCGCCGTCTCGCCCGGACCGACCAGCTCGACCCCCACCTGCACGCCGAGCCCCCGGCGAAGCCGCGCGGCAAGCTCCTCGGCGAGCGCCTGGCCCCGCTCCCGCGCCTCGACCAGCACCGTCATCTCGTCCCGGCCCTCCCGACGCCGGACGCGGCAGAGATATTCCCCGGTCAGCGCCGGATGCTCCGCGAGCAGCGGGCCGACCGCGGTCGGATAGACATTGATCCCGCGCAGCTTGACCATGTTGTCGGAGCGCCCCTCGAAGCCGGTCATGCGCCGGAAATTCAGGCCCGAGGCCGGGTCCGGCGCCTGCAGCACGGTGAGGTCGCGGGTGTCGAAGCGCACGATCGGATAGACGCCGGTCTTGAAGAGCACGGTGGCGCAGAGATTGCCGGCCTCGCCCTCGGCGACGGGCGCGCCCGATTCCGGGTCGAGCGCCTCCACCAGGTGGGCGTCCTCGAAGATGTGCAGGCCGTCATGGCTCGGGCTTTCGGCGGCGATGACGCCGGTGTCGCCGACGCCGTACCAGTCGAAGACCTCCGCGCCGCCCCAGGCCTCGGAGACCGCCCGCCGGTCGTCGCGCCCGAAATGGCCGATCACGAGGCGCAGCGGAATGGCGAGGCCCTGCCTGGCCGCCACCTCGGCCAGATGGCGGATATAGTCGGCAAAGCCGACCAGCACGGTCGCGCCCAGCCGGGCCATGGTCTCCACCTGGCGTTCGGAGGGCAGGTCGCGCCCGGTGCCGGCCGGCACCAGCAGCGCATCGGTGAAGTGCGTGACCGCCTCGCGGATATAGTGGCCGCCATTGACCATGCCGAAGCCATAGACCGAATGCACGATGTCGTCGTCGCGCAGTCCCATCAGCCGGTAGGCGCGGGCCAGCAGCAGGTTCTGGATCGTCCGGTCCTCGGCCCCGTAGAGGAGCGGCTGCGGCGTCGCGGTGGTGCCGGAGGTGGTGTGGAAGACGGCGAAGGGATGCGCGCCGTCGCGCCCGGCAAAGTCCCCGAAGGGCGGCGCGGCGGCGACGCTCGCCGTCAGATCGTCCTTCGAGAAGGGCGGCAGGCGCTCCAGATCGTCGAGGCCCCTTATGTCGCCCGGCTCCAGGCCGGCTTCCGTCCAGCGCCGGCGATAGAAGGGCACCTGCCAGGCGCGCTCCATGACGGCCGCGAAGCGGCGCTCCTGCAGCGCCCGGAGCGCATCGCGGGAGAGCTTCGCCGGCCCGTCCAGAAAGGCCCGGCCGAGCGGCCAGTCGCGGAGCATGGCCTCGACATCGATGCGCCGGAGCAGGCCGCTCATGGCAGGCGGCCCGCGATCTCGCGCCGGAGCGCCACCCAGACGCCCTCATGCGCCTCGACATGGTCGAGGAAGCGCTCCAGATAGCCGATGCGGCCGGGGCGCCCGATGATCCGCAAATGCAGCCCGAGGCTCATCATCTTCGGCCAGCCCTCCGCGCCCTCGCGCCAGAGCCGGTCGAAGCTCTCCCGCGCATAGGCGAGCCAGTCGGCCGGCGTGTAGGCCGGGTCGCTCCACATCTTCATGTCGTTGGTGTCGAGCGCATAGGGCACCACCGCGATCCGGCCCGCCGGCTCCTCGTGCCAGAAGGGCAGATCGTCGGAATAGTCGTCCATGTGATAGCCGAAGCCCTCCTCGATCAGCAGGCGCCGGGTGTTCGGCGTCAGCAGATAGCGCGAGAGCCAGCCCTCGGGCCGGGCGCCGGTGGTGCGCTCGATCGAGTCGGCGGCCGCGCGGATGAAGGCGCGCTCCTCCGCCTCCTTCATGCGGAACTGATGCACCCAGCGATGCCCGTGGGCGCAAACCTCATGGCCGCCGGCGGCGATCCGGGCGGCCAGTTCCGGCGCGCGCTCCAGGGCCACCGCCGCCGCCGTGAAGGTGGCCCTCAAGCCGCGCGCCTCCAGCAGCCCGAGCACTCTCGGCGCGCCGGCCCTGATCCCGTAGGCGTAGTTGCTCTCATTGCCGTAATTGCGCATCGCGCGCCTCGGGCTCACGCCCAGCTCATCGACCGGCTCCGGCAGGGGATCGCCGTCGTCGATGCGCGCCTCGGCGCCCTCCTCCACATTCACCACCAGCGAGAGCGCGATCCGCGCCCCGTCGGGCCAGGGCGCGCGCCGCCATGCGTCGTCGTTCATCGGGTCCGGCTCTCCTGCCTCGCTTCCCGCCGCGCCCGTGCTACTGTCCGCTCCAGGCGCGATGTCCGCGCAGCATAGAATAGTTCGCCGCCGATGGCCGACCTCCCCGACCGCAAACGCCCCCGCCCCCTTTCGATGGACCTCTCCCGCTTCGGCCCGCGCCGGATCATCGCGGTCGCGACCGTGGCCATGCTGGTGCAGCAGGCCTTCTCCTATGTCTGCCAGATGGTGATGCCGATCCTGGCGGACCGGATCGCGGAAGATCTCGGCATCTCGCCGGCCTGGCTCGGCCTCTATCTGTTCATCCAGAACGTAACCGCCATCGTCGCGGCCATCGGCTGCGGCGGCTTCATCCTGCGCTACGGGCCGGTGCGGGTCAGCCAGATCGCCCTGCTGCTGATGGGCTCCAGCCTGCTGGTGGTGGCGTCCGGGCAGCTCTGGCTCTATGCGCTCGGCGCGGTGCTGCTGGGCGCGGCCTCGGTCTCCACGCCCGCCAGTTCGCATATCCTGGCGCGGGTGACGCCCCTGCGCATCGCGCCGCTGGTCTTCTCGATCAAGCAGACCGGCGTGCCGGTGGGCGCGCTGATCGGCGGCCTGCTGGTGCCTTTCCTGCTCGGCCTCGTGCTGCATCTGCCGGCGCTCGGCCTCACCATCGAGCTCGGCCCCTATGGCGCCGCTTTCGTCACCTGCCTGATCGTCTTCGGCGTCGCAATCTCGCTGCAGCCGGTGCGCGGCCATTTCGACGCCGACCGGCAGCCCGACACCCGGATCGCCTTCGGCGACCTGCCGGCGACGCTCCGCACCGTGCTCGCCATCCGGCCCCTGCGCGATCTTGCCTTCGCCGCCTTCGCCTTCGGCGGCCTGCAATCGCTGTTCGCCGGCTTCTTCATCCTCTATCTGATCGACGGCCTCGGCTATTCGGAGACCGAGGCCGGCTCCTCCTTCGCCATCGCCTCGGTCGCGGCGGTCGCGGCGCGCGTCCTCTGGGGCGCGCTCGGCGGCGGGCCGGTCTCGCCGCGCCACATCATGGCCGGCATCGGCCTGGTCTCCGGGCTTTCGGCTCTCGGCGTCGCCGCCTTCGACACCGGCTGGAGCTTCTGGGAGATCACCGCCGTCGCCATCGTCTTCAACATGTCGGCGCTCAGCTGGCACGGCATCCTGCTGGCGGAAACGGCGCGCCTCGCCCCGCCCGGCAAGGTCGGCGGCGTCACCGGCGGAGTGCTCTCCTTCACCTCGATCGCCATGATGATCTACCCCGCCGTCTATGGCGGCCTGCTGGCCTGGACCGGCTCCTACGGCGTCGGCTTCGTCCTGGGCGCCTTGCCCGCCTTTCTGGCCTTCCTGGTGTTCGTCAACCCGACCGTGGACGGCCCCTGGACCGGGCTCGCCCGGCGCCTCCTCACGCGCTCAGGGCGCTGAGCGGCAGACGCGATCCAGGAAGGCCAGCAGCGGCGGGCCGAACGCCTCCGGCGCTTCGATGTTGGAGAAGTGGCGCAAGCCCGGCAGTACGACCAGTTCGGCCTGGGGAATGCGCTCCCGCATCTCCTCCGCGCGCGCCGGCGGCGTCACCGGATCGTCGCCCGCCGCCAGCAGCAGCACCGGGCAGGCGATGCGGTCGAGCGCCTCCAGATAGTCGAGTTCCGCAACGGCCGACGTGCCGGCGAGATAGCCGACCGTATCGGTGGCGAGGAACATCTCGCGGGTGGCGAGATAGTCCGGGCCGGCGGCCTCCACGAAGCCGTCGGAGAACCAGAGCCGCTTCGTCATCTCCCAGACCGGCGCCATGCCGGAGGCGCGCACGACCGCCTGGCGCTCCCGCACCCACTCGCGATACCAGGGGGTGGCGCGCGCCGTCGTGTTGCAGAGGGCGGCGGCGGCCACGCGCTCCGGGTGGTGGATGGCCAAACCCTGCCCGATCATGCCGCCGGTGGAGATGCCGACCCAGACGACCCGCTCCAGCCCGAGCGCGTCCATGACGCCGACCGCATCCGCCACGAACCCGTCGAGCGAATAAGGCCCCTCCGGCGCGTCGCTCGCCCCATGGCCGCGCCAGTCCCAGAGCAGCAGCCGGTAGCGCGCGGAGAGCGCCGGAAGCTGCCGGTCCCAGATGCGGTGGCTCGTCCCCATGGCGTGCGCCAGCATCGCGACGGGCGCGCCCTCCGGCCCCTGCCAGCGGCAGAAGAAGCGATTGCCGCCGACGGTCGCGAAGAAGCCGCTCACCGGTCGATCCGCCAGGCTTCCACCTTGTCGGGGTCGAGCCGGATGCCGAAGCCCGGCCGGTCCGGCACATGCAGGCGCCCGTCGCGGAGTTCCGGCGGGTCCAGCCACATGCCGGGCCAGACGGGATCGCGCTCGGGGTCGGCGAAGCACTCCACCGCGAAGCCGTTGCCGGTCCCGGCCAGAAGGTGGAGCGCGATCTGCGGCTCCTCGTGATGCGTCATCGCCACATCGTGCAGCCGGCAGATCGCGGCGGCGTCCAGCCAGGCGGTCGGCCCGCCCGATTCCGAGGCGTCGATATTGACCATATCGACCGCGCCGGCCTCCACCAGCCGGCGCGCGCCATGGGGCGTGCGCTCGCTCTGCCCGGCATTGACCGGGATGGAGATCGACTGGCGCAGCCACGCCATGGCCGCCAGATCGTCGAACCAGTGGCACGGCTCCTCGAACCAGGCGATGTCGAGCGGCTCGACCAGCCGGGCGAAGCGGAGCGCGTCATGCCGGCTCCAGCCGCGATTGGCGTCGACCGCCAGCATGAAGTCCGCCCCCGCTCCGTCGCGGCAGGCGGCCACGCGCTCGGCGTCGGCCTCGGGCGCAAGGCCGCCCACCTTCACCTTGCAGCCGGCCATGCCCCAGGCGCGCAGCTGGCGCATCTCGGCGGCCAGATCGTCCAGCGTCTTGCCGTCCTCGTAATAGCCGCCGATGGAGACGATCGGCAGCGAGTCGCGCGCGCCGCCGAGCAGCCGGGCGACACTGACGCCATAGAGCCGCCCGAGCGCGTCCCAGACGGCGCTGTCGAGGCAGGCGATGGCCTCCATCAGCAGTTCCGGGGCCATCGCCGCCGCCGGCGCGCGGGCGAACATTTCGCCATGGAGCCGGCGCCAGTTGCGAATGTCGCGGCCGATCAGCAGCGGCGCCAGCTCCGCCTCCACCAGGCGCGCGAGTTCGCGCCCATGGCTGCGATTGTCGCCGTTATAGACCTCGGCCAGCGGCCCGTCCTTCAGCTGCAACCGGGTTATGACCGTGCAGCGGCTCGGCACCGCATAGACGCTGCCGCCGAAGGTGCGGGACAGCGGGATTTCGATCGGGACGGCTTCGATTCGCTCGATGCGCATGGGGTCTCCCTGGGCCTCCGGCAGAGGGGATGGGGCGTGCGGACGAAGTTTGCAAGCTCGCGCCCGCGCTGTCTAATGGGCGCCATGAACGCCGGCCCCACAGACTCCATCGGTTTAGGAACATGCTATAAATTCTTCATACCATTGATTTTCATGACCGAACTCAACATGATTTCCAAGTCGGTCATCAATGCCTTCCTGGCGCGCATGGACGACAGCAGCATCGTGCTGGCGGCCTTTCACAGCGCGTTCACGCTCTATTATTCGCTGGCGAGCGGCACCGAGGTCTGCTCGCTGCTCACGCTCTCCTATCTGCACAGCCGGCGCGCGCTCGGCCGCCTGCTGCGCTTCATGATCCTGATCGTCGCCATCCCCTGGGCGGCGGCGCAACTGCTGGCCTTCACGCCGCTCGGCGACCTCGCCTTTGGCGGCCTGTTCGGCATCAGCGAGGCCGCCGTCGCCGAGGCGCGGCTCGCGACCTTCATCCTGTCGCTGAGCGCGCCCATCCTAGTCTGCCGGTCGGTCTGTTTCGGCCTGCTGATGCTCGGCCAGCGCACGATCTTCATCACCTGGGCGACGCTGGTCCGCCTGGCGTCGCTCGGCGCATCGCTGCTGGTGCTGCCGCATCTGCTGGAGGGCGCGGCCGTCGGCGCGGGCGCGCTGGTCTTCTGCATGTTTTGCGAGACGGTCGTGGCGGCCCGGTTCGCCCTGCGCGTCTATGCCGGACTGCCGGAACGCGGCGAGCCGCCGCCGGGCATGAAGGCCCAGTGGCGCTTCGCCTGGCCGGTGATGCTGAACACCTCGGCCGAGATGGGCATGGTGTTCGTCATCAGCATCTGCCTCGGGCGCCTCGCCGACCCGGACCTGGCGCTGGCCGCCTTCGCGGTGGTCTATGGGCTGGCGAGCCTGATGCTGAGCCCGCTGCGCAATCTGGTGCAGACCGCCCAGACGCTGGTGCGCAGCGCCGCCGACCGGCGGGTGATGCTGCGCTTCGCCCTGCAGCTGATTCTCGGTTTCGCCGCCTTCGCCGCGCTCCTGTTCCACACCCCGCTCGACGGCCCGATCCTGGCCGACGCCATGGGGCTGGAGCCGGCGCTGGAGCGCTACTCGGCCCCGGCCATGCAGGCGGCCTTCCTCATGGCGGCGTTCTGGGGCTTCTCGGCCGTGTTTCGCGGCCTGCTGGCGGGGGCGCGCGCCACCGGGGCGCTCGCCGTCTCGGGCCTCGGGCGCGTCGGCGCGGCGCTGCTGGTCGCCCTGACGGCGCTCGCGCTGCCGGAGGGCAACGGCGCCGTCATCGGCCTGCTGGCCTGGATGACCGGCTACGCCGCCGAAGCGGCGATCCTGGCGCTGCGCCTGCGCCGCCTGGGCGCCCTGCCCTAACTGTCTTCCGTCGCCGCCGGCTTGTCCTCCCCGGCGTCGGCCTCGCGCACGACCAGCACGACGCCGTCCACATCCAGCACCGTGACCGGCGCGCCGGCCGCAAGCTCGGCGTCCGGAGGCTCGACGCGCACGGCCCACATGGTGTCGCCGATCCGCGCCCGGCCACGGCCGTTGAGCGTGGCCTCATGGAGCGTGCAGCGCACGCCGACCATGGTGCGGCCGCGACGGTTGAGGGTCGGATGGTCGGTCGGCGCCTGCCGCGAGGCCACCAGCCGGCGCCCGAAAAAGATCGCCAGCACCGAGAGCAGCGCGAACGCCACCAGCTGCAGCTCCCAGCCGAGCCCCGGCAGGGCGGCCAGCAGCAGCCCCGTCGCCACGCCGGCGACGCCGAGCCACAGAAAGATCACGCCCGGAAGCACGATCTCCAGCAAAATCAGAAAGATGCCGAAGGCCAGCCAGTGCCAGTGGGTGATCTGCCCGATGAAGGAGGCGTCCATGGGGGACCGCCGCCTCAGTCGCCGCCGGCGGCCGGCACCGAGCCGCCCCGCCGGCGGTGCTCGGCCGGCGGGCCGTCGCCATCGCCGCCGAAGGCCTCGCGGGCGATCTCGGTCAGGCCCGCGACCGCGCCGATGACGCCGGACGCCTCGAGCGGCATCAGCACCACCTTCTGGTTGCGCGCGCTCGCGACGCTCTCCAGCGCCGTGACATATTTCTGCGCGACGAAATAGTTGATGGCCTGGATGTTGCCCTCGCCGATGGCCTTGGAGACCATTTCGGTGGCGCGAGCTTCCGCCTGGGCCTCGCGCTCGCGCGCCTCGGCGTCGCGGAAGGCGGCCTCGCGCCGGCCTTCGGCGTCCAGAATGGCCGCCTGCTTGTGGCCCTCGGCGCGCAGGATTTCCGACTGGCGCACGCCCTCGGCCTCCAGGATCACGGCGCGCTTCTCCCGCTCGGCCTTCATCTGGCGCGCCATGGCGTCCACCAGCTGCGCCGGCGGGGTGATGTCCTTGATCTCGATGCGGGTGATCTTGACGCCCCAGGGAGCGGTCGCCTCGTCCACCACCTTCAGCAGTTCGGCGTTGATCTTGTCGCGCTGCGACAGCAGTTCGTCCAGGTCCATCGAGCCCATGACCGTTCGGATATTGGTCATGGTCAGGTTCAGGATCGAGATTTCCAGCCGGCGCACCTCATAGGAGGCGCGCACCGCATCCAGCACCTGGAAGAACACCACGCCATCGACCGTCACCATGGCGTTGTCGCGGGTGATGACCTCCTGCGAGGGCACGTCGGTCACCTGCTCCATCACATTCTGGCGCTGGCCGATGCGATCCACCACCGGCACGATCAGATGCAGGCCGGGGGTGAGCGTGCGCGTATAGCGCCCGAAGCGCTCCACCGTGAACTCGAAACCCTGCGGCACCGTCTTCACGCCCATGAAGACCAGCATCACCGCGAAGAGCAGAACGACGATCACGAAGATCGCGAACGGGCTGAGGACGAATGCGTCAACCATGCGGAGTCTCCTTGTCCGCGCCGGCGCCGGGGGCCGGGCTCGGAGGCTGAGCATAGCCCGGCCGCGCCGCGGCCGCACGGATCGCCTGCCAGATGCGCCCGGGCGTGGCCGCGCCCTCGAAGGCGCTGACGCCGAGCGGCGCGAGCGCATCCAGGATGGCGTTGGTGACGGCCGGATAGGCCGCGATCGCGCCGGCCTCGCCGCAGCCCTTCACGCCGAGGGGGTTGGTCGTGCAGCGCGTGGGGTTGAAGGCCAGCTCGAAGGACGGCAGGTCGTCGGCGCGCGGCATGGCGTAATCCATGAAGGAGCCGGTGAGCGGCTGGCCGGTCTCGGGGTCGAACACCGCCTCTTCCAGCAGCGCCTGGCCCACCCCCTGGGCGATGGCGCCATGCGCCTGTCCGGCGACGATGGCGTCGTCGATATGCTCGCCGTAATCGTCCACGGCGGCGTAGCGAGCGAGGCGGACGGCGCCGGTCTCCGGGTCGATCTCGACCTCGGCCAGATGCGACCCGTTGGGGAAGGTCATCCACTCGCGGGTCCAGCGATGATAGCTGTCGAGCGCGGCGTCCCCGGCGAGCGCGAACAGGTCGAGCGTCCGGTCCGTGCCGGCGACGCGGAAGACGCCCGCCGCATAGTCGATATCGTCCTCGGCGGCCTCCAGCCGCTCGGCAGCCAGCCGCCGGCCCTTGTCGAGCACCGCGATGCTCGCGCGGTGGATGGCGGTGCCCGCCATGTAGGTCGCGCGCGAACTGCCATGGCCGCCGCCCATGGCGATCAGGTCGGTGTCGCCCTGGACGAGATGGATGCGCTCGGCCGGCAGATCGAGGCAGCGCGCCACGATCTCGGGAAAGGTGGTCTCATGCCCCTGGCCGATATGCTGCGTGCCGGTCCGCAGTTCGACGCGCCCTTCCGCATGGAAGCGCAGCTCGACATTCTCCTCCGGCCAGCCGCCCGTGCCCTTGATGTGGCAGGCGAAGCCGAGGCCGCGCAGCAGCCCCCGCGCCTCGCTCTCGCGCCGCCGTTCGGCGAAACCCGCCGCCGCCGCCTCCGCGAGCGCGAAGCCTTCGGCGAAGGCGCCGCTATCGACCGTAAAGCCGAGCGCGTTGGTCATCGGCGGGGAAGCGGCGAAATTGCGCCGGCGCAGCGTCTCGCGCGGCAAGCCCGTCTCGGCCGCCGCCTTGTCGATCAGCCGCTCCATGATGTTGACCATTTCGGCGAAACCCGGCCCGCGCGTCACGCCCTCGGGCGGCGTGTGGCTGAGCGCCGCGCGGATATGCAGCGCCACCGCCGGAATGGCATAGACGCTGCCCGCCAGATGGACGAACTGCCCCGTCTGCACGCCGCCCGCCACATTGGCGAAGCAGGCTCCGGCATCGGCGGTGCTGGCGATGGCGAGCGCCAGGAAGCGGCCCTCCGCGTCCAACGCCAGCTCCGCGCTCGCCCGCTGGCCGCGCGACTGGTGGTCGCTCAGAAACACCTCGGAGCGGCTGGCCGTCCAGCGCACCGGACGCCCGAGGCGCCGCGCGGCCCAGAGCAGCAGCGCATATTCGGGATAGGCGAAATTCTTGGCCCCGAAGCCGCCGCCGACATCCGGGGCGACGAACCGCACCCGCTCCGGGGCGACGCCGAGACAATCCGCCACCCGGTCGCGATTGTTGTGCAGGTTCTGGCTGGAGAGCTGCAGCGTGTAGCGCCCGCTCGCCGGGTCGTAGGACGCGGCCGCGCCGCGCGGCTCCATGGGATTGACGACGATGCGGTGATTGAGGAGCGCGATCTCCACCCGGTGCGCGGCTCCGGCCATGGCCGCCTCGACCGCCGCCGCGTCGCCCGTCCGCCAATCGAGGCAGAGCGCGCCCTCCTCCGGCTCCAGCGGCTCATAGTCGATGCTGACGGACTCGGCCGCGTCCAGCGCCGCCGCCGGCGTCTCCGCGACGACGAACGCCACCGGCTCGCCCGCATAGCGGACCGCCTCCGCCGCCAGCAAGGGTTGCGGGAGGTAGTCGAAAGGCTCGCCCGTCTGCACATTCGCCACCTGGTAGGGGAGGAGCCCTTGTAGGTCGGCAATGTCGGCGGCGGTGAACGCCGTCACCCCCTCCCCCGCCCGGATCGAGCGGATGCGCGCATGGGCGTGCGGGCTGCGCACGAACGCGGCCCAGGCCGCGCCCGGAATGTCGATATCGTCGAGATAGCGGCCCCGCCCGGTGACGAAGCGGGCATCCTCGCGCCGTGGCGCCACGTGCCTCCCTCCTGCTTTGCGGCTATAGTAGCGAAATCGGGAGGAGGGAGTCCCCATGGCCGAACTCTGGCAGCTGTCCGCCACCGAGGCGGTGGACCGGTTGATGTCGGGCGAAGTCTCGCCGCTGGACCTGGTGGAGGCCGCGGCGGCCCGGATCGAGGCGGTCGATGGCGCGGTCAATGCGCTGCCGCTGCACCGCTTCGAGCGGGCGCGCGACGACGCGAAGCGCCTCGGCAAGCTGGCCCCGGCCGAACGCGGACCGCTCGCCGGCCTGCCGATCGCCATCAAGGACCTGGTCGACGTCGAGGGCATGCGGACCACCTACGGCTGCCCGGTCTTCGCCGACAATGTGGCGACGAAATCGGACCCGCTGGTGTCGCGGCTGGAAGCGCGGGGCGGCGTCGTGGTCGCCAAGTCGAACACGCCGGAACTCGGCATGATGCCGATCACCACCAACCGCGTCTTCGGCCACACGCGCAATCCGTGGAATCTGGGCACGACGCCCGGCGGCTCCTCCGGCGGCGCGTCGGCCGCGCTCGCAGCCGGCGAGGTCTGGCTGGCGCACGGTTCGGACATCGGCGGCAGCCTGCGCATTCCGGCCGCCTTCGCCGGCGTCTGCGGCCTGCGGCCCAGCCCCGGCCGCGTGCCGCGCGCCCATTCCCGGCGCTGCTTCAACCCGATGTCGGTGCAGGGGCCGATGGCGCGCACGGTGGAGGACATCGCGCTGTTCCTCGACGCCATGGCCGGCCATCTGCCGAGCGACCCGCTGAGCCTGCCCGACCCGGCCGCGTCCTTCCGCAAGGCCGGCCGCCCGCCGGCGCGCATCGGCTATGTGGCCGATATCGGCCTCGGCGGCCTCGATCCCGAAGTGGCGGCGCTGGTGGAAGGCGCGCTCGCGCGCATCGACATTCCGGTGGAGCCGCTGGCGCTCGATTTCGGCGACATGCCGCGCCTCTTCTCGATCATGATCGGGCAGAACATGCTGGTCGAGCGCGGCGAGTTCATCGCCGAGAACCGGGACAAGCTGGAAACCGTGCTCGGCCAGGTGCTGGACAATGCGCTCAAGTTCACCGCCGAGGACTTCGTCTGGGCGGAGCGCGAGCGCGCCGACATGTTCCAGCGCCTTTCCCGCGCCTTCGAGCAGGTGGATGTGATCGTCATGCCGACCGTCTCCTGCCCGGCCTTTTCGGTCGAGGAGCGCGGGCCGCGCACCGACGAGTGGTCCGGCGGCGACGGCCTGCCGCCCTGGTTCCAGCAATGCTGGGGCACGGTGCTGACCGCCTGCCCGATCCTCGCCATTCCCGCCGGCCTGACGGCGAGCGGGATGCCGGTCGGCCTGCAGATCGTCGCGCCGTCGCGCCGCGAGGATATGGCGCTCGACGCCGGGCGCGCCATCGAGGCCGCGATCGGCCCGCTGCCCGCCATCGATCCCCGTCCGGCGCGCGACGCCTGATCCCTTCCCCACCCTTCGCGGAGGCTCCGCCCATGGCCGGAACCATCGACAAACGCCTTGCCGAACTCGGCGTCACCCTGCCCGACGCGCCGATGCCGGTGGCCAACTACGTCCCCTGGGCGCTCAGCGGCAATCTGCTGTTCGTGGCCGGACAGGTCTCGGGCAACAATCAGGGGCTGCACAAGGGCCGGCTCGGCGACGATCTGGCGCTCGAGGACGGGGTGGCGGCGGCCCGGGCCTGCGCGCTCAATCTGGTCGCCCAGGCGAAAGCCGGTTGCGGCGGCGATCTCGACCGTGTGGCGCGGGTCGTCAAGCTCGGCGGTTTCGTCGCCTGCACGCCGGACTTCCTCCAGCATCCGCAGGTGGTCAACGGCGCCTCGGACCTGATCGTCGAGATTTTCGGCGAGAAGGGCCGCCACGCCCGGTTTGCGGTCGGGGTCCCTTCCCTGCCGCAGGGCTTCGCGGTCGAGGTGGACGCCGTCTTCGAGATCGCCTGACCCGCCGATGCCCGACGGCAAGCAGCCGATCGCCGTTCATATCCTGCCGGAGATCGACGCGGTTCCGGCGGCCGACTGGGACGCCTGCGCCGGCGGCGACAATCCCTTCGTCTCGCACGCCTTCCTGAAGGCGCTGGAGGATGGCGGCGCCGTCGGGGCCGACACCGGCTGGCTGCCGCAACATCTGGTCGTGCATGACGAGCAGGACCGGGTCGTCGGCGCAGCGCCCTTCTATGTGCGCGCCGACAGCTACGGCGAATATGTGTTCGACCATGGCTGGGCGCACGCCTATGAGCGCGCCGGCGGGCGCTACTATCCGAAGCTGCTTTCCGCCGCGCCCTTCTCGCCGGTGCCGGGTCCGCGCCTGCTCGCGCGGCCGGGCGCTTTCGCCGAGCAGGCGCGCGCGGCGCTCGCGGCCGCGATGCTGGAGGTGGCGCGGCGCGGCGACTTCTCCTCCGTGCATGTCAACTTCCTGCCGAAGGAGGAGTGGGACTATCTCGGCGAATGCGGCTTCCTGAAGCGCCTCGGCCAGCAATATCACTGGCGCAACGACGGCTATCGGGATTTCGACGATTTCCTGGCCGCGCTCAATTCGCGCAAGCGCAAGACCATCCGCAAGGAGCGCCAGAAGCTGCGGGAATGGGGGCTGACCTTCGAGGCGCTGACCGGCGACGCGCTCCAGGAAAGCCACTGGGAGACCTTCTACCGCTTCTACCGCAACACGGTGGACCGCAAATGGGGCGCGGCCTATCTCACGCGCGACTTCTTCTTCCGCCTGCATGAGACCATGGCGGACAGGGTAGTGCTGATCCTCGGCCGGCAGGAGGGGCGGGACGTCTGCGGCGCGCTCAACCTGGTGGGGCGGGATACGCTCTACGGGCGCAACTGGGGCTGCGACACGCGCTTCCGCTTCCTGCATTTCGAGGCCTGCTACTACCAGGCGATCGACTACGCCATCCGCGAGGGCCTCGAGCGCGTGGAGGCCGGCGCGCAGGGCCAGCACAAGATCATGCGCGGCTACACGCCGGTCGAGACCTACAGCGCGCACTGGATCGCCGACCCCAATTTCCGCCGCGCCGTCGCCGACTATCTCCGGCGCGAACGCGAGGCCGTCGGCGAGGAAATCGAGTTCCTCGCTGACTTTACGCCGTTTCGGAAGGCGAATTAGCCGGGCGGACCCTGCTGGCCGAGGCGGGCGAGCGCGCCTTCGAGCGCGGCTTGGCGGCTGGCGAGTTCGCTGCGCTGCTCGCGCTGGTCCTCGACCACCTCGGCCGGAGCGCGGGTCAGGAAGCCCCGATTGGCGAGCTTGCCGTCGATGCCGGAGATGCGCCCGGCGATCTTGCGGATCTCGCGGTCGAGCCGCTGGCGCTCCTGCTCGAAATCGATCACATCGGCGAGCTTGAGCGCGACCGACGCGCCCGGCAGGGCGACCTCGACCGCGTCCGCCGGCGCCGGGCCGGGCTCGAGCCGCTCCAGGCGCGCCAGACGCAGGATCTGCGGCGCATTGCGGGCCACGCGGCCGGCGGCCTCGCCGTCCGCGCCCACCAGCACAGCGTCGATGCGCGCGGCCGGCGGCACGTTCAGCTCCGCCCGCGCCCGACGAACCTCGGAGATCAACCGGATGGTCCAGTCCATCTCGCCCGAGCTTTCCCCGGCCTCGTCCTCGGGCCAGGCCGCCCGGATCAGCCCGCCCTCGACCAGGCCGAGCGTCTCGTTCAGCTCCTCCGTGACGAAGGGCATGACCGGGTGCAGCATCCGCAACACGCGGTCCAGCGTCCAGGCGGCCGTCGCCCGCGTCTCTCGGGCTTCCGGCCCGCCATCGGCGAAGACGGGCTTCGCGAACTCGATGAACCAGTCGCAGAATTCGCCCCAGACGAAGCGGTAGAGGCTCTCCGCCACCTCGTTGAAGCGGTAGGCGTCCATCGCCGCCTCCACCTGCCGGCGGGTCTCCACCGCCCGGGCCACGATCCAGCGGTTGAGCGTGCTCTCCACCCGGCGGGGGTCGAAATCCGCCACCGGCGCGCAGCCGTTCATCTCGCAGAAGCGCGCGGCGTTCCACAGCTTGGTGGTGAAGTTGCGATAGCCGGCGACCCGGCTCTCGGCCAGCTTGACGTCGCGTCCGGGCGCGGCCAGCGCCGCGAGCGTGAAGCGCAACGCGTCCGCGCCATAGCTGCTGCACATGTCGAGCGGGTCGATGATATTGCCCTTCGACTTGGACATCTTGGCGCCCTGCTGGTCGCGCACCAGGGCGTGGATATAAACGGTGCGAAACGGCGTCTCGCCCATGAAATGCAGGCCCATCATCATCATCCGGGCGACCCAGAAGAAGATGATGTCGAAGCCGGTCACCAGCACATCGCCCGGATAGTAGCGCGCGAGCTCCGGCGTCTTCTCCGGCCAGCCCAACGTCGAGAACGGCCAGAGCGCGGAGGAGAACCAGGTGTCGAGCACGTCGGGGTCGCGCTCCAGGACCGCATCCTTGCCGAAGCGCGCCTCGGCCTCCGCCCGCGCCTCGGCCTCCGTCTCGGCGACGAACACCGACCCCTCCGGGCCGTACCAGGCGGGAATGCGATGGCCCCACCAGAGCTGGCGCGAGATGCACCAGGGCTGGATGTTGCGCATCCATTCGAAATAGGTCTTGGCCCAGTTTTCCGGCACGAAGCGGGTGCGCCCGCTCTCCACCGCCTCGATCGCCGGGCGCGCCAGGGTTTCGGCGTCGGCGTACCATTGCTCGGTCAGGTAAGGCTCGATCGGCACGCCGCCGCGGTCGCCGAACGGCACCGTGTGGCGGTGGCGCTCGACCCGCTCCAGCAGGCCGGCCGCCTCCAGGTCGGCCACCACCCGCTCGCGGGCCGCGAACCGGTCGAGGCCGCGATAGGCCTCCGGCGCGGCGTCGTTCAGATGCGCGGTCCGGTCGAGCACATTCACGACCTCGAGATCGTGCCGGCGCCCGACCTCGAAATCGTTGAAATCGTGCGCAGGCGTGATCTTGACCGCGCCCGAACCCTGTTCCGGGTCGGCATGGGCGTCGGCGACGATCGGCAGGCGGCGGCCGACCAGCGGCAGCACGCAATGGCGCCCGATCAGATGGCGGTAGCGCGGGTCGTCCGGGTGCACGGCGACGCCGGTGTCGCCCAGCATGGTCTCGGGCCGGGTGGTCGCGACCGTCAGGCTCTCGCCCTCCTCGCCCTCGACCGGATAGCGGATATACCAGAGATGGCCATCGACCTCGGTCGCCTGCACTTCGAGGTCGGAGATCGCCGTCTCCAGCGCCGGGTCCCAGTTCACCAGGCGCTGATCCTTGTAGATCAGCCCCTCGCGATAGAGCTGCACGAACACCTTGACGACGGCCGCCGACAGCCCCTCATCCATGGTGAAGCGCTCGCGCTCCCAATCCGCCGAGGCGCCGAGCGAACGCAGCTGCCGGGTGATCTCGCCGCCCGACTGCGCCTTCCACTCCCAGACCCGCTCCACGAAGCGCTCGCGCCCGAGATCGGCGCGCTTCAGCCCCTCCTCGTCCAGCTGGCGCTCGACCACCATCTGCGTGGCGATGCCGGCATGGTCGGTGCCCGGCTGCCAGAGCGCGTCGCGGCCGCGCATGCGGTAATAGCGGATCAGGATGTCCTGCAGGGTGAAGGTCAGGCCGTGGCCCATATGCAGGCTGCCGGTGACATTGGGCGGCGGCATCATGATGGTGTAGGGGTCGGCGGCGGCGCCGGCGTCGGCCGCGAAGGCGCCGGAGCGCTCCCACATGGCGTAGCGGCGCGCCTCCACCCGTTCGGGACGGTAGGTCTTCTCCAGCATGGTCGTCTGTCCGCTAGTCGAAAGGATCGGAAAGGAAGGGCGCGTCAGCGTCGGGGGAGCCGCGCCAGATGCTCGATCTCCTGGCGGACCAGGCGCTCGACGATATCGGGCAGATGCGCGTCGAGCCACTCCTGCAGCATCGGCTTCAGCATCTCGCGCACCATATCCTCGACCGTGACGCCGCCTTCCTGGACGGGCAGCCGCCTGGCGGCGACCTCGGTTTCCTCGACGGCGCCGGCGAGCCCGTCGAAGGCCCCTGCGACCGCCGCCGCGACCGAGGTCGAAAGCAGTTCGCGAGCCCGGGACTCTTCGTCGCTCTCCTCGGCCGGGACTTCATCGACGAGTTCGAGCACATCGTCCTCGGCGTCCTCGCCCCGCCGCGCGGGGTCCGCGCTCCGGCTTTCTTCCGACACCGCCTTGCCGATGGTCGCCATGATTTCCTCCATCGTCCGACCGTCCGTCGTCCCGCCTGCGCCGGGGGTGGTGGCGCTCAACGCTTCGTCTCCCCGCCGAACAGCGGGCTCGGGTCCCGCCACAGATTGCGGACCCGGTCGTAATGCGCATCGACATCGTAGAGCGGCGCATCGACGCCCTGGGCGTCGGCCGTCAGCCGGCCGACCGCAGCGGTCAGCTGGAAGCTGGCCACCGCCTCCGCGCGCTGGGTGCGCACCACATTGACGCGCGCATCGAGCAGGTCCTGTTCGGCGTCCAGCACGTCCAGCAGGGTGCGGGTGCCGACCTCGGCCTCCTGCTGCACGCCGTTGAGCGCGATCTCGGAGGCCCGGACCTCGGTCGAGAGCGCCTCCAGCCGGGCGCGGGCCGACAGCAGGTTCTCCCAGGCGCGCACCGCCTGCTCCAGCGCGCTGCGGCGCTGGTTCTCGGCCAGCGCGCCGAGACGCACCGCGTTCTGGCGCGCCGCGCGCAGCCGCGAGCCGACAGCGCCCGACCGGTAGAGCGGCACGCTCAGCCGGGCCGTCACCGAGATATCGTCGGACCGGCTGCCCCGGCCGGTCGCGTCCGTCCTGTGGCCGGCCGCGCCGACCAGGCTGAGCGACGGCAGCGCCTCGGCCCGGATCGCCTCCGTCGCCTCGATCGCGGCGCGCTCGTCGAAGGAGGCCGCGCGCAGCAGCGGGTTGTCCTCCGCGGCCAGTTCGGCGGCCTGCTCCTTCGATTCCGGCAGCCCCGTCACCGGCGCCGGCTGCTCCAGCCGGCCGGGCGGCTCGCCGACCAGCCGGCGATAGGCCGCGCGCGAGGCCTCCAGGGCGCCCTCGGCGGACACCCGCTCGGCGCTTGCGCGCGCCAGTCTGGCCTCGGCCTGGGAGACGTCGGTGCGCGTCACCTCGCCGACCTCGAACTGATCTTCCGCCGCTTCGAGCCGGCGGCTCAGCACATTGGCGTTGTTGGCGGTCAGCTCCACCACCGCCTGGTCGCGGACCACATCCATGAAGGCCGTGCCGACCGCCAGGAACACCGCCTGCTCGGTCGCGGCGAGGCGCGCGCGCTCGGCCCGGACGCGCAGCGTAGCGGACCGGAGATTGGCGGTGTTGCGCCCGCCGCTATAGAGCGGCTGCGCCGCCTCCAGCTGCAGGCTCGCCGGGTTGCGGGTCTCGGTTCCCCGCGCCTTGGTGGAATAGTGCCCGAAGCCGGCATTGGCGCTCACCGACACGGTCGGCCGCCAGCCGGAGAGCGCCTGCGGCACCTCCTCGTCCACCGCCCGCAGCCGCGCGCGCTGGGCCAGCAGCTCCGGGTTGCCGACATAGGCCTTGGCCATCGCCTCGAGCAGCGAGTCGGCCGCCAGGGCGGCCGAAGCGAAACCGCAAACGGCCGCCATGGCCGCCACGGACCGGATCGTCAACCGGCGCGCGCTCAAAATACGAACTCCTCCACGGGCTCGAAGCCCTCGATATAGGGTGTGCCGGCGTCGAAGGCCGTGCGCGACGACACCAGGCCGTCCCGCTTGACGAACAGCGTGGCGCGGCCGAGCCCGTCGCCCGGTCGCAGCACCGCCGCGAGCCGCCCGCCGGGCGCCAGCTGGTCCAGCCAGGCCGGCGGTATCGAGGCGACCGCGCCTTCCACCATGATGGCGCTGAACGGCGCCTCGTCGGGACAGCCGGCTTCGAGCGGCCCTTCGACCGGCAACACATTGTCGCTGCCGGCCGCCGCCAGCGCCGCGCGCGCGCCCTCGGCGAGGCCGGGGTCGCTTTCCAGCGCCACCACGGCGCCGACGATCCGGCCGAGCACGGCGCTGGAGTAGCCGAGGCCTGCGCCGATATCGAGCAGATAGTCGTCCGGGCCGAGCGCCGCCAGCTGCGCCAGGCGCGCAAACACCATCGGCTCCATCAGCACGCGGCCGCCGAACGGCAGATCGTCGTCGCAATAGGCGACCGGCCTGAGCGCCTTCGGCGTGAACTCTTCCCGCGCGACGCGGCCCATGGCGTCCAGCACCGCCGAATCGGAAACCCGACCCGCACGAAGTTGACTTTCCACCATATTCGCCCGCTGGGCGACGTAATCGCTCATCGACGTCCGTCCGTTTCGACCCCTGCCCGCGACTATAGCGGCTCGCCAGCGATTGACAATGATGGACTGTTGTGTGGACCCGCGCGCCAATACCGGCGCTCTTTTCCACAGCTGGTGGCGTTAGGCGGCTGGACACACGAAATATGCCGGTCTAGCAGCGCTTGCATGGCGCTACCGAACGCAATCGCCCTCTCCCGCAATCCGGTGGACCTCGTGGAGGTTATCGCCCGCCGGCGCGCCTGGAGCTACAGCCGCGAATCCGCCGGCCTGGTGGTCGCGCAGATGCCCGGCCTCTGGGACGAGACCACCATTTGCGTCGCCTGGCACGACCGTCAGGCCCTGCTGCGGCTGGCGGCCGTTTGCCGGCTGCCGATGCCGGACGGCGGCCGTCCCGCGCTGCTCGAAATGCTGGCCTACGCCAACGGCCTGCTGGATGTCGGGCATTTCTGCATCGAGTGGGAGCCGCCGTCGCTCTGCTTCCGGCACACGGTCGCGCTGCGCGGCGCATCGGCCTCCATCGAGCAGCTGGAAGATGTGCTTCTTGCGGCCATCGAGGGACTGGACCAGTTTTATCCGGCGTTCCAACATGCGGTCTGGGGCGGCAAGTCGCCGGCGATGGCCGTCGCGGCCGCCATGATTCATCCGGCGGGAGAAGCATGAGTAGTCCGAATCTGTTTCTGGTGGGTTGCGGCAAGATGGGCGGGGCGCTGCTGACGGGCTGGCTGGAGCGCCGCTTCGCCGACCAGATCGTCGTCGTGGAGCCCGACGAGGCCGCGACCGACGCCTTTCGCGACCGGCCGGGCGTCCATATCACGACCGCGCTCGCCAATGTCACCGATCTGGTGCAGCCGGACGCGGTGATCTTCGCGGTCAAGCCGCAGGTCATGGACGAGGCCGCGCCCGCCTACAAGCGGTTCGCGGGTCTCGGAGGGCCGGTGTTCCTGTCGATCGCCGCCGGCACGCCGGTGGCCTTCTTCGAGCGCGTGCTGGGCGCGGGCGCGGCCGTCGTGCGCGCCATGCCCAACACGCCGGCGGCGGTCGGGCGCGGCATTACGGCGCTGTTCGCCAACCGCCATGTCGATCCGGCCCAGCTGGCGCTGTGCCAGACGCTCTGCGAGGCCGTCGGCGAGGTGGTCTGGCTCGGCAAGGAAGGGGCGATGGACGCCGTGACCGCCATCTCCGGCAGCGGCCCGGCCTATGTGTTCCACCTGGTGGAGGCGCTGGCGGCCGCGGGCGAGCGCGAGGGGCTGCCGGCGGACATGGCGATGCGGCTGGCGCGCGCCACGGTGATCGGCGCCGGCGAGCTCATGCGGCAATCGCCGGAGAGCGCCGAAACCCTGAGGCGCAACGTCACCAGCCCCGGCGGCACCACCGCCGCCGCGCTGGAAGTGCTGATGGACGACAGCGGCCTCGGCGCGCTCATGCGCCGCGCCGCGCACGCCGCCGCCGCCCGGTCGCGGGAGCTCGGCCAGTGAGGCCGCGGCCTCGGTGAGGCAAGGCGGACAGGAGGGATAAGCCATGCGCAACACCGCCGCCCCCAGCAATCGCGCCCGGCTGCGGCGCAAGCACGAGCGCGGGCAATACGACAAGCAAAGCCTCTACGCCATTCTGGACGCCTGCCTGCTGGCGCATGTCGGCTATGTGCTGGACGGCGCGCCGGTGGTGACGCCGACCTTCTACTGGCGGCGCGGCGACAATATCTACTGGCACGGCTCCTCCGCCAGCCGGATGCTGCGCAAGTCCGCCGGCTACGAAGTCTGCCTGACGGTCTCCGAGCTGGACGGGCTGGTGCTGGCGCGCTCGGGCATGCACCATTCGGCCAATTACCGCTCGGTCATGCTGTTCGGCACGGCGCAGAAGGTGCAGCGCCGCGAGGAGAAGATCGAGCATATGCGCCTGTTCATCGAGCAGATGTTCCCGGGACGCTGGGACCAGCTGCGCGAGGTCAACGAGCAGGAGGTCAAGGCGACCACCATCCTGGGGATGCCGATCGCCGAAGGCGCGGCCAAGGTCCGCACCGGCGGCCCGGTCGATGACGACGAGGATTACGGCCATCCCGTCTGGGCGGGCGTCATCCCCTTCGGCCCCCGGCTGCCCGGCGCGCCGATCCCGGACGAACTCCAGGACCCGGCGACGCCGCTGCCCGACCATGTGCGGCGCTACACGCTCGCGAGAAGCGTGGATTAGCAATCCTCGACGGCGCGCCCGGCGGCGAACTCCGCCAGACGATCGACCAGCCGGGCGAGGTCCTGCTGCACGGCCGCGAAGCCGGGCTTGAGGCGCCGCGTCGCCTCGTCGATATAGAGCGCCTTGTTGACCTCGATCTGCAGGCAGTGGCGCCCGGCTTCGGGGGCCGAGAAGCCGCGCACCAGCTCCACGCCCTTGAAGATGTGGTTGACGCGCACGCCGTAGCCGAGCGCGCCGAGCGTCTCGGCGGCGAGCTCGGTGAAGGCCGCCTCGCAGGTGGCGCCGTCCCGGTCGCCGAGCACGATATCCGGCCGGCGCCCCATATCGTCGCGATTGCGCGAACCCATGGAATGGCAATTGAGGTGATAGACGCGGCCGAAGCGCGCCTGCAGGCGGCGCTGCGCGTCGGCGAGCGCGCAATGATAGGGCGCGTGATAGCGCCGGATGCGCGCCTCCACCTCGGCGACGGGCAGCCGGCGCGCATAGACCGGCCGGTCGTCGTCGCCGATCGTGCGGCGGATCAGCCCGATGCCGCGCTCCGTCTTCTCGGTGGGCGCGAGCGCGCCCGGCCAGGGGCCGTCCAGCAGCGCCTCGTCGAGATCGTCGGCGGCGCGATTGGGGTCGATATAGGTGCGCGGAAAATGCGCCCGGAGCAGCGCCACCCCCAGCCCCGGCGCGCCGCCGAACAGCGCATCGACGGCGGTATCGACCGCATCCAGCAGGCGGTCCCGACCGACATCGGCGCCGAAATCGGCGGGATAGGTCGTGCCACTGTGGGGCGAGTCGAGCAGCAGCGGCCGCGCGGGCGCGGTCGGGCCGAGCAATGTCAGCACGCCGGGCAGCGTGTAGGTCGGGACGATCCCGGCCTCCGCTTCTTCCTCCGGCGGCGTCACAGCCCCGACACGCCCTTGGTGGTCGAATATTCCCAGTGCAGCACCTCGCCCGGATGCACGCGGGGATAGATGTCGTGCGCTGCGGCGGCGGCCTCCGCGAAGCCGGTCAGGATCAGCTTCAGCTTGCCCTTGTAGGAGGCGATATCGCCGATGGCGTAGATGCCGTCGCGATCGGTCATGGCGTTCGCGGGATCGACGACCACCTGGTTGCGGTCGAGGCCGAGGCCCCATTCGGCGATCGGCCCGAGCTTCATGGCGAGGCCGTAGAAGGGCAGCAGCGCATCCGCCTCCAGGCGGCGGGTTTCGCCCTCCAGGGTCTTGACCTGCACGGCTTCGAGGCGCCCGTCGGCGCCCTCCAGCGCGTCCAGATGGTAGGGGACGACCAGCTCGACCTTGCCGTCGCCCGCCAGCGCATGGAGCCTGGCGACGCTCTCCGGCGCGGCGCGGAACCGGGGCCGGCGGTGCACCACCCTGACCGAGGCGGCGACCTCCGCCAGCGAGAGCGCCCAATCGACGGCGCTGTCGCCGCCGCCGCCGATGACCACGCGCTTGTCGCGGAACGCCTCGCGGCGGCGCACGGCGTAGAAGACGCTCTTGCCTTCATACTCCGCGAGGCCCTCCAGCGGCGGGCGGTTGGGCCCGAAGGCGCCGACGCCGGCGGCGATCATCACCGCCCGGCAGCGGATCGCGACCCCCTTCGAGGTCTCGACCCGCCAGCCGCCGCCGTCCAGCTCCGTCAGCCGCTCGACCCGCTGATCGAGGTGATAGACCGGCGAGAAGGGTTCGGCCTGCTCCTCCAGCCGGGCGATCAGGTCCGTCGCATCGACCCGGGGGAACCCCGGAATGTCGTAGATCGGCTTCTCCGGGTAGAGCGCCGCGCACTGGCCGCCGACGACCTCCAGCGAATCGACGACATGCGCGCGGATCTTGAGCATTCCGAGCTCGAAGATGGCGAACAGGCCGACCGGGCCGGCCCCGACGATCACCACATCGGTTTCATGGTCCATGAATGCCCTCCGGGCATTGGAAGGTCGGGCTGTGTCGATTATCATAGGAAGCGATGATTCTGCTGTCATGTCCGCCGCTCGCGCCCATGCTGCCCGATAGCGTCCATCTGCCGGATCTCGCCGCGACCGGCCGCTTCGCCCGGCAGGTCGCCGGGCTGCTGCGGCCGGGCGATGCGGTCGGCCTTCGGGGCGGCATCGGGGCCGGCAAGACGGCCTTTGCGCGCGCGCTCATCCAGGGCCGCCAGCAGGCGGCGGGCCTCGCCCCGGAAAGGGTGCCGAGCCCGACCTTCACCCTGGTCCAGGTCTATCGCCGGCCGGCCCCGCCGCTCTGGCATTTCGACTGCTACCGCCTCGACGATCCCGGCGAGGCGGTGGAGCTCGGCCTGGACGAGGCGCTCGGCGAGGGCGTGGCGCTGATCGAATGGCCCGAACGCCTGGGGGCCTTCCTGCCCGACCGGCGCCTCGACATCGCCTTCGAGATCGCGGCCGGCGAGGCGCGGCTGGCCCGGATCGAGGACCGCCGGTGAGCCGCGAGCGGGCGATCCTGGCGTTCCTTCGCGCGGCGGGCTGGGACGACGCCCGCCGCGAGCCGCTGCCGGGCGACGCCTCCTTCCGCCGCTATGTCCGCCTGCGGCGCGGCGGCGAGACCGTCATGCTGATGGACGCCCCGCCGCCGGAGGAGGATGTGCGGCCCTTCATCGCCGTGGCGGCGCATCTGGACCGGCTCGGCCTCTCCGCGCCCGAGGTCCACAAGGCCGATGCGGAGCGGGGCCTGCTGCTGCTGGAGGATTTCGGCGAGGAGACCTTCACCCGCCTGCTCGACGGCGGCGAGGACGCGCACACCCTCTATCTGCTCGCGACCGACGCGCTGATCCGCCTGCAGCGCCGGCCGGACGCGGCGGCCGGCTGGCCGGATTTCGGTCTGGAGCGCTTCATTGCCGGGGCGGAGCTGTTTCTCGACTGGTATCTGCCGGCCGTCTTCGACCGACAGACCGACCGGGCGGGGTTCCGGCAGGCGCTCGGCGAGGTGCTGGCGCCGGCGCTGGCGGGACCGCAGACGCTGATGTTGCGGGACTTCCATGTCGATAACCTGATCCGGCTCGAAGGCCGCCCCGGCGTCGCCGCCTGCGGCCTGCTCGACTTCCAGGACGCCGCCGCCGGCCCGACCCGCTACGACCTCGCCTCGTTGATCGAGGACGCAAGGCGCGATGTCGATGAGGGGGTCCGCGAGGCGGTGCTGGCGCGCTATCGGGCGGCTTTCCCGGAGGCCGCCGAAGACCTGGAGCGCGAGGTGGCCGCGCTCGGCGCGCAACGCCATCTGCGGGTGCTCGGCACCTTCATGCGGCTCGCCCGGCGCGACGGCAAGCCCGGCTATCTGCGCCATCTGCCGCGCATTCGGGGCCTTCTGGAGCGTCACCTGGGCGCGCCCGCGCTCCGCCCGCTGGCGGCGTGGTTCCGGCGCAATGTCGCCGCCGACCTCCGCATCCCGCCGACCGGGTGCGGGTGAGCATGGCGACCGCGCCCCGCACGGCCATGCTGCTCGCCGCCGGGCTCGGCTCGCGTCTCGGGGCGGGACCGCCCAAGCCGCTCCGCCGGGTGGGCGGCAAGGCGCTGATCGACCATGCGCTCGACCTGCTGCTGGAGGCGGGCGTCGGCCGCGTCGCGGTCAACACCCATCACCGCGCGGCGGAGATCGAGGCGCATCTGGCGGCGCGGAAGCGCCCGGAAATCGCCATCTCCCGCGAGCCGGAGCGGCTGGAGACCGGCGGCGGGATCGCGAACGCGCTCGGGCTGCTCGGGCCGGAGCCGTTCTTCGTCCTCAACGCCGATCTGGTCTGGGGACCGGACGGCGCGGACTGGCTCGCCCGTCTGGCGGCGCGGTTCGACCCGGCGGCGATGGACGCGCTGCTGCTGCTCTGTCCGGCGGAGCGCGCCACGGGCCAGAAGGGCGACTTTTCCCTCGCGCCGGACGGCCGGCTCGCCCGGCGGCGCGAGGCGCCGAGGGCGCCTTTCGTGTTCACCGGCGCGCAGATTCTGGCCCCGGCGCTCTTCGAGGGCGCGCCGGCCGGTCCCTGGCCGCTCACCCTGGCCTATGACCGGGCGGAGGAGACCGGGCGGCTCTATGGCCTCGTCTCCGACGGCTTCTGGCTCGACGCCGGAACGCCCGAACGCCTCGCCCACGCCATCGAACTCTCGAAGGACCGATGAACCTCGTCTCCATTCCGCACGGCCTGCCCTTCCTGGAAAGTCTGGCGCGCGAACTGATCGCAAGCCCGACCCGCGCCGACGACATCGTGCTGCTGCCGACCCACCGCGCCGGACGCGCGCTGGCGGAGGCTTTCGCCGAGGCCGCCGGCGGCGAGACGCTGCTGCTGCCCCGCATCCTGTCGCTCGGCGAGCTCGACCCGGACGCCATCGCCATCCAGGCCGAGGCGGAGCTGGAGCTGGCCGACGATCCGGAGCTCCGGCCGGCCATCGCGCCGCTGCGCCGGCGGCTGCTGCTCGCCCGGCTGATCGCCCGGCGCGATCCCGGCATTCCGCCGGGCCGGGCGCTGCAACTGGCGGCCGCGCTCGCCCGGCTGATCGACGAAGTGCAGTTCAACCGCCTCGATTTCGACGGTCTCGACGAGCTGGTCGCGGCGGAGTTCGCCGAGCACTGGCAGCAGACGCTCGACTTCCTCGCCATCGTGACCGAGGCTTGGCCGGCGATCCTGGCGGAGGAAGGCCGGCTCGACCCCATCGACCGGCGCAACCGCCTCTACGCCGCCCAGATCGCGCTCTGGCGGGCGCGCCCGCCGGCGGGCCGGGTGGTTGCGGCCGGCTCCACCGGAATCATGCCGGCGACGGCGGATCTGCTCGCCTCCGTCGCCGCCATGCCGAACGGGCTGGTGGTGCTGCCGGGGCTCGACCGGCATCTGGACAAGGCGAGCTGGGGAGCGCTGGAACAGGGCCATCCGCAATGGGCGCTCGCCCGTCTGCTGGACCGGCTGGAGCTCGCGCGGGAGGATGTGCCGGACTGGCCGGGGGCGGGGCCGCCCGCCCCGCGCGCCCGACTGGTCGCAGAGGCGATGCGCCCGGCCGAGACCACCGAGGCCTGGCGCGACCTCGCGCCGGAGATCGCGCAGGGCGCGGAGGGGCTGACGCTCGCGCGCTTCGCCGGTCCGGCGGCGGAGGCGGGCGCCATCGCGCTCATGCTGCGCGAGGCCGTGGAGGAGAAACGGAGCGCCGCGCTGGTGACGCCGGACCGCGACCTCGCCCGCCGGGTGGCGGTGGAACTCGGCCGCTGGGGCCTGACGGCGGAGGACAGCGCCGGCGAGACGCTCGACCGCACGCCGCCGGGGGCCTTTCTGCGCCTGGTCGCCCATGTCGCGGCGGAGGGCTTTGCGCCCGCGCCGCTGCTCGCGGCGCTGAAGCATCCGCTGGCCGCCTGCGGCATGGCGCCGCCCGACTTCCGGCGGGCCGTCCGGCGGCTGGAGCGGCGGCTGTTGCGCGGCCCGCGCCCCGGCAACGGCCTGGAGGGGCTGCTGGACGCGGCGGAAGAGGCGGCGGACGAGCGCGCGCTGGAGACCGCAAAGCGGATCGCGCGCGCCTTCGAGCCGCTCGGGAAGCTGCATGAAGCGGCGCACGCGCCGCTCGCAGCCCTGCTGGCCGCGCATGTGGAGGCGGCCGAGCGCTTGGCGCATACCGGCGAGGACGGCCCTGGCGGCGCGCGGCTCTGGCGCGGCGAGGCGGGCGAGGCGGCGGCCGCGACCGTCGCCGAGTTCGACGCCGCAGCGGCGGGCCATCCGCCCATCGCGCCCGACGATTACGCCGCGCTGTTCGACGAGGCGATCGCCGGCCAGGCGGTGCGCGCGGTCCGGCCGCGCCATCCCGGCCTCGCGATCCTCGGGCCGCTGGAGGCCCGCCTGCAGCGCGCCGACCGGCTGGTGCTGGCCGGGCTGAACCAGGGCGCCTGGCCGCCGGAGCCGGCGCCCGACCCCTGGATGAGCCGACAGATGCGCATCGATTTCGGCCTGCCGCCGGCGGAGACCCGCCAGGGCCTCGCCGCGCACGATTTCGCCCAGGCGCTCGGGGCCGGCGAGGTCATCCTGACGCGCTCCGAGCGCCTCGGCGCCGACCCCACCGTGCCATCCCCCTGGCTGCAACGGCTGGAAACCGTGCTGACGGCGCTCGACCGCCCCATCGAGGATAGGCGCTGGGCGGCCTGGCAGGCGGAACTCGACCGGCCCGCCAAAGTGCAGCCCGTCGCCCCGCCCCGCCCCCGCCCGCCGGTGGCCGCGCGCCCGCGCCGAATGTCGGTCACCGGCGTGCAGACCTGGCTGGAAGACCCCTACACGATCTTCGCGCGCGACATCCTGAAACTGCGTCCCCTCGACCCCATCGACGCCCTGCCGGCGGCGCGCGACTTCGGCATCGCCGTCCATCGCGCCCTGCAGCGTTTCGTCGAGCTCTATCCGGGGCCGGACCTGCCGGCGGACGCCGAGGACGTGCTGCGCAAGCTCGGACGGGAGAGTCTGGAGGAGCTGCCCGAAGAGCCGCTCACGAGGCTGTTCTGGACCGAGCGCTTCGACCGCGCCGCCGAGAGCGTCATCGCGATCGAACGGGCGCGCCGGCACGCTATCGAGCGCATCCTGACCGAGATCGAGGGCCGGCTCCCGTTCGACTGTCCGGCCGGCCGCTTCATGCTCACCGCCAAGGCGGATCGCATCGAGCGGGGGCGGGAGGGCGGCCTGGCGATCGTCGATTACAAGTCCGGCGCCGCCCCGTCGGGGGCCGACGTCGCGAAACGCACCGCCCGGCAATTGCCGCTGGAAGCGCTGATCGCCGAGAGCGGCGGGTTTGCGGGCTGTCCGGCCGCGCCGACCGACCGGATCGAATACTGGCTGACCGGCGGAGCGCGGAGCCAGAAGAGCGTGCTGCGCAAGATCGCCGACCGGGAAGCCAGGCCCGACGCCAGGCGCGCGCCCTACAATCTCGAACAGCTGCTCGCCGAGACCCTGACCGGCCTCAAGGCCTACGCCGCCGCCTTCGACGAGGCCGACATGCCCTATCTCGCCGAACCCCGGCCCGGCTTCGCGCCGCACTACAACGACTACCGCCATCTCTCCAGGAAAGACGAATGGCTGCGGACCCTGTAAACGCGCTGATCGACGCCGCCACGGCGCAGCAGAAACTGGCGGCCGATCCCGACGCGTCGGCCTGGGCGGCGGCCAATGCCGGTTCCGGAAAGACCAAGGTGCTGGCCGACCGGGTGCTGGCGCTGCTGCTGCGGGGCGTTGCGCCGGAGCGCATCCTCTGCCTGACCTTCACGCGCGCGGCGGCGGCCGAAATGCGCCTGCGTATCGAACGCGATCTTTCCGGCTGGACCATCGCCTCCGACGAGACGCTCGCGCCGGCGCTGGCGCATCTCGGCGTCGAGTCGCCGGACGAGGCGGTCCGCAATCGCGCGCGGCATCTGTTCGCCCGGGTCGCGGACGCGGCGAACGGGCTGCGGATCGACACGATCCACGCCTTCTGCCAGAGCCTGCTCGGCCGCTTTCCGCTCGAAGCCGGCGTATTGCCCTGGTTCCAGCTGGCCGACGAGCGCGAGGCCGTCGTCATGCAGGCCGAGGCGCTCGACCGCATCGCCCGCCAGCAGGAGAGCGCCGGCGGCCGCGCCGCCGCCGATGTCGCGACCAATCTGGCGGAGGGCCGCATCCGCGCCTTCATGACCGAACTGCTCGCCAACCGGGATGCGCTCGGGCCGGAGGCCGAGCGGGCGCTGACCGGCCGGCTCGACGGCGCCGGCGCGGCGCCGACGGACAGCGGCGGCGTGCTGCTCGCCTCCAGGGCGGCGCTTGCGGTCGGCGAGGCGGTGGACGGCGCCTATCGCGCCCGCAAGCGCAGCGCCGGCCTGCTCGACTATGACGACCTGATCGAGCGCGCGCTCCGCCTGTTGCAGACCGCTTCCGCCGCCTGGGTGCATTACAAGCTCGACCGGGGCATCGAGCATGTGCTGATCGACGAGGCCCAGGACACCAGCCCCGCGCAATGGGCGCTGATCGACGCGCTGACCTCCGAGTTCTTCGCCGGCGAGGGCGCGGCGGAGGGGCCGCGCACCGTCTTCGCCGTCGGCGACCCCAAGCAGTCGATCTACCGGTTCCAGGGCGCCGACCCGGCCGGTTTCGAAACCAGGCGGAGGCTGTTCCGGGAGCGCGCCGCGGCCGCAGGGCGGCGCTGGCGCGATGTCGATCTGCAGGTCTCCTTCCGCGCCGCGCCGGCGCTGCTGGAAGCCGTCGATGCCGTGTTCGCCGGCGAGGAGGCGCCCGATCTCGGCCTCGGAGACGCCGCCCCGCCCCACAAGCCGAGCCGCGGCGGGGCCGGCGGGCGCGTCGAGATCTGGCCGCTGGAGAGGGGCGAAGGCGAGCGGCCCGACCGGCCCTTCGAGCCGCCGCGCGACTATGTGCGCCAGGACAGCGCCGAGGCCGCGCTCGCCGACCGGGTGGCCCGGCGCATCGGGACATGGCTGCGGAGCGGCGAGCCGGTCGCCCCCGGCGGGCGGCGGATGCGGCCCGGCGACATCATGATCCTGCTGCCGCGCCGCGCCGGGCGGGTGTTCGTCCCGCGCGTGATCGCGGCGCTGAAGGCCGAGGACGTGCCGGTCGCCGGCATCGACCGCATGGCGCTGCTGGAGGAGCTCGCGGTCAAGGACCTGGTCGCGATCGCCGATTTCGCGCTGCTGCCGGAGGACGACCTCAATCTCGCCGTCCTGCTGAAGGGACCCGTGTTCGGCCTCGACGACGACACGCTGTTCGGCCTCGCCCATGGCCGCAAGGGATCGCTCTGGGCGGCGCTCGGCGAACGGCGGGACAGGGCGCCATGGGGGCCTGTTTTCGATCTTCTGGAGGATATTCTTCGCAATTCCGACCGTGTCGGCGTGTATGACTTTTTCGCGCGCCTGCTGGTGGAGGGAGGGCTCCGCCGCCGAATCGCCGCCCGGCTCGGCGAGGAAGCCAACGACCCCATCGACGAATTCCTGAACGCCGCGCTCGACTATGAGCGCCGCCACCCGCCCAGCCTGCAAGGTTTCCTGCACTGGCTGCGCAGCGGGCAGGCGGAGGTCAAGCGCTTCCTCGACCAGCGCGGCCGCGACGAGGTGCGGGTAAGCACCATTCACGGCGCCAAGGGGCTGGAAGCGCCGGTGGTCATCCTGCCCGACACCACCGGCGCGCGAACGGCGAGCCACGACCCCATCATCCTGCGCGACGGCGACCTGCTGCTCTGGCCTCCTTCCAAGAGCGAAGAGACGATCGACCCGCTTTCCGGGGACCTGCTGAAACGGTGGCGCGAGGAGGACGAAAAGGAGCGCCGACGCCTGCTCTATGTCGCCATGACCCGGGCCGCCGACCGGCTGGTCATTTGCGGCTGGCGCAACGGGAACAGAAAACTGCCCGACGAATGCTGGTATGCGCAGCTTCGCAGCCGGCTTTCGCCCTGCATGGAGGAGGAGACGGATCCCGACTGGGAGGAGCCTCTGCTGGTCATGCAGCAGCGCGCGCTGGAGGCCGAGGTGGAGGACGCCGCCGAGTCGGAGGACCGCCCTCCGCCGCTGCCCGCCTGGGCGCTTCGGCCCGCCGCCTTGCCGGAGGGCCGGGGTGCGGGCGTCGCCGCCGAGGAGGCGCCGTTCGCCGTCGCATCTCCGCTCGGCGGCGGCTCCGGCGGCTTCCGGCGCGGGCAGGCGATCCACAAGCTGCTGGAGCTGCTGCCGGAGATCGCGCCGGAGCGCCGGCGGGAGGCTGCGCGCCGGTTCCTGGCGGCGGACGCGGCGCTGGCCGGCGAGGCGGACGCCACGGTCGCCGAAGTGCTGGCGGTGCTGGAGCACCCGGAGTTCGCCCCGGTGTTCGGCCCCGGAAGCCGGGCCGAGGCGCCGCTGGTCGGCCGGCTGGACGGCGTTCCGGTCAACGCCCGAATCGACCGGCTGGCGCTGTTGCCGGAGGAGACGCTGATCGTCGATTTCAAGAGCGGCCAACGCCCCCCGGCGACGCCCGCCGCCGTCCCGCCGGCCTATCTGCGGCAATTGGCGCGCTATGCGGCGTTGCTCGCCCGGATGCGCCCCGAATACCCTGTGCGCGCCGCCCTGCTGTGGACGGCGAAGCCGTCACTGATGCCGATTCCGCAGGACATCCTTGCGCGCCACGCGCCTTGACGGCCCGGTTGCCGGCCGCCAATTGGTGTCCGGAGACATGCGGAAACCGGAAACGAGAGGGGAGACGCCGATGGCGACCCGCCACACCACGGATGCCGATTTCGACAAGGACGTGAAACAGGCCGCCAAGCCGGTCGTGGTCGATTTCTGGGCCGAATGGTGCGGCCCCTGCAAGATGATCGCGCCCCATCTGGAGCAGCTTGCGGACGAGATGTCGGACCGGCTGGATGTCGTGAAGCTCGATATCGACGACAATCCGAAGACGCCCGGCGCGCTCGGCGTGCGCGGCATCCCGACGCTGATGCTGTTCCGGGACGGCGAGATGGTCGCGCAGCGCGTCGGCGCCATGGGCAAGAGCCAGCTGAAAGCGTGGCTCGACTCGGTGCTCTGAACTCAGCCCTCTGAGCGGGCGGCCAGCACCGCGCCGGCGAGATAGAGCGAGCCGGCAATCAGCACCGGCAGGTCGCCGCCGAGGCGGGCGAGCGCGCGTTCGACATCGGGCTGGGCCTCGGCTTCCATGCCGGCCGCGCGGGCCGTTTCGGCAAGCTCGGCAGCCGGCACGGAGGCGGCGCTGCCCGGCACCGGCACCGTCATCGCGCGGCGCACCCGGGGCGCCAGCGCCTTGAGGAAGCGGCCGCGATCCTTGGTGTCCAGCATGCCCACGACGAGATCGAAGCGCGTCGGCCGGCTGGCGAGCCAGGCCGCGAGCGCGGCGCCGGCGGCGGGGTTGTGGCCGCCATCGAGCCAGACCTCCGGCGTCTCCGAGAGCCGCTGCAGCCGCGCCGGCCAGCTTGCGTTCCGCAGCCCGGCCAGCAAGGCGGCCTCCGGCAGTTCGAATCCTTCCAGACAGGCGAGCGCCAGACCGGCATTGCCGTCCTGATGCGCGCCGGCGAGCCCCAGTTCCGGCAAGGCCAGCTCCATCCGCCGGCCCCGGAAGACGCGCCCGCCGACCGACCAGTCGTCATAGACGGGCGCGCCGAGCAGGGCGGCCCGCTCCAGGATGACCGCCCGCGCCTCCGGCGCCTGCGGGGCCAGCACCAGCGGCGCGCCGGGCTTGACGATGCCGGCCTTCTCGGCCGCGATCTCCCCCAGCGTCCCGCCCAGAAACTGCATATGGTCGAAGGAGACCGGCGCAATGGCGGTGACGGCCGGGCGCTCCACGACATTGGTGGTGTCGAGCCGTCCGCCGAGCCCGACCTCCAGCAGCAGCACATCCGCCGGCGCGCGCGAGAAAGCGAGCAGGGCGGCCGCCGTCACGATCTCGAAGAAGGTGATCGGCCGGCCCTCGTTCGCCCGCTCGCAACGGTCCAGCAGGTCCGCAAGCTCCCGGTCCGGCAGCATCTCGCCCGCGACCACGATCCGCTCGTTGAAGCGCACCAGATGCGGCGAGGTATAGACATGCGCGCGCCGGCCGGCGGCCTCCAGCATCGCGCGCATGAAGGCGATGGTGGAGCCCTTGCCGTTGGTGCCGGCGACATGGATCGTCGGCGGCAGGCGATGTTGCGGGTCGCCGAGCTTCGCCAGCAGGCGCAACACCCGGTCGAGCGTCAGGTCGATCAGCTTGGGATGCAGCGCCGCCAGCCGCGCCAGCAGCGGGTCGAGCGGCGTCAATCGGGGCTCGCCAGGCTGCCCTCGCCGCTATCCCCCTCCAGCGCCGGCGGATCGGGAATCTCCATATTGGGCAGCAGCGTGGCCTCCTCCTCCGGTGGCGGCGGCTGCGGCTGCATCAGCAGGGCCAGCAGCTGGCCCAGCCGGTCATGCAGGTCGCGGCGATGCACCACCATGTCGATGATGCCATGCTCGTGGAGATATTCCGCGCGCTGGAAGTTCTCCGGCAGGGTTTCGCGGATCGTCTGCTGGATGACCCGCTGGCCGGCGAAGCCGATGGCGGCGCCGGGCTCGGCGATGGCGATATCGCCCAGCATGGCGAAGGACGCCGAGACGCCGCCCGTGGTCGGGTCGGTCAGCAGCACGATATAGGGCAGGCCGGCTTCCTTGACCTCGGCCACCGCGATGGTGGTGCGCGGCATCTGCATGAGCGAGAGAATGCCCTCCTGCATCCGCGCGCCACCCGAGGCGGTGATGGCGATCAGCGCCGCCTTCTGCACCACCGCCAGCCGCGCCGCCGCCAGAAAGGCCTCGCCGACGGCGATGCCCATGGAGCCGCCCATGAACGCGAAGTCGAGCAGCGCCGCCACGGCCGGCTGGTCGTTGATGACGCCATGGGCGACATGCATGGCGTCCTTCACCTTGAGCGCCGAACGCGCTTCCCGCAGCCGGTCGGTGTAGCGCCGCCGGTCGCGGAAGCGCAGCGGGTCGGTCGGCGCGTCGGGCAGTTCGATGGTCTCGTAGATGCCGTGGTCGAACAGCATGGCGAGGCGGTCCGCCGCATCGAGGCGCATATGATGGTCGCAATGCGGGCAGACATGCCGGCGCTCCTGCAACTCGCGCCGGAAGAGCATCTGGCCGCAATTGCTGCATTGCAGCCAGAGATTGTCCGGAATCTCGGACTTGCGGACCAGGCTGCGCAGGCGCGGCCGGACGATCTCGGTGAGCCAGCTCATGTCCTTGCTCCATGCACGCCGGCGGCGAACGCCCTTGCGAGCGCCGCCACGCGGTCCGGCATGTCGGCCCCCTCCCGCCCGATCTCGCGCACGATGGCGGAGCCGACCACCGCGCCGTCGGCGAGGCGCGCGATGGCGGCGGCCTGTTCGGCGTCGTTGATGCCGAAGCCGACCGCCACCGGCAGGTCGGTGAACCGCCGCAGCCGGCCGACGGCCTGCTCGACATCGGCCATGGTGGGCGAGCGGGTGCCGGTGATGCCGGCGATCGAGACATAATAGACGAAACCGCTCGCCCGCCGGAGCACCAGCGGCAGGCGCGCCTCGTCCGTGGTCGGCGCGATCAGCCGCACGATATCGAGGCCGGCGACCTCCGCCGGGCGGCGCAGCTCCTCTTCCTCCTCCGGCGGCAGATCGACCGTGATCAGCCCGTCCACGCCGGCGGCCTTCGCGTCGTTCGCGAAACGCTCGGCCCCGTAGCGGTAGATCGGGTTGAAATAGCCCATCAGCACGATCGGCAGGGCGTCGTTGCGGGCGCGAAAGGCGCGCACCAGCTCCAGCACGCGCGCCAGACTCATGCCGGCGGCCAGCGCGCGCTGTCCGGCGGCCTGGATCGCCGGCCCGTCCGCCATCGGGTCGGTGAAGGGCACGCCGACCTCCACGATGTCGGCGCCGGCCTCTGCCAGACGATGCAGCAGGGCGAGGCTGGTGTCGAAATCCGGGTCGCCGCCGCTCACATAGGCGACGAAGGCCGCGCGGCCGCTCTCGCGCAACTCCGCGAACCGGCTCGCGATGCGGCTCACAGGGCGATCCCCAGGGCCTCGCCCACGCTGAACACATCCTTGTCGCCGCGCCCGCAGAGATTCATCACCAGGATATGGTCGCGCGGCAGGGCGGGCGCGGCGCGCATGACCCAGGCGAGCGCATGGGCGGGCTCCAGCGCCGGAATGATGCCCTCCAGGCGCGAGCAGAGCTGGAAGGCCTCCAGCGCCTCCTCGTCGGTGGCCGAGACATAGTCCGCCCGGCCGACATCCTTGAGCCAGGCGTGTTCCGGCCCGATGCCCGGATAGTCGAGGCCGGCGGAGATGGAATGCGCATCCGCGATCTGGCCGTCGCCGTCCTGCAGCAGATAGGTGCGGTTGCCGTGCAGCACGCCCGGCGCCCCGCCGGTCAGCGACGCCGCATGCGCGCCCGTCTCCAGCCCGCGCCCGGCGGCCTCCACGCCGACGATGCGCACCTCGGGATCGTCGAGGAAGGGGTGGAACAGGCCGATGGCGTTCGACCCGCCGCCGATGCAGGCGACCACCGTGTCCGGCAGGCGGCCCTCGGCCTCCACGATCTGGTCGCGCGCCTCCTCGCCGATGACGCTCTGGAAGTCGCGCACCATTTCGGGATAGGGCGCGGGGCCGGCGGCCGTGCCGATGATGTAGAAGGTGTCGTGCACATTGGCGACCCAGTCGCGGAGCGCCTCGTTGAGCGCGTCCTTGAGCGTCCGCGAGCCGCTTTCCACCGCGCGCACCTCCGCGCCCAGCAGGCGCATGCGGAACACGTTGGGCGCCTGGCGGTCGATATCCACCGCGCCCATATAGACCGTGCAGGGCAGGTCGAACCGGGCGCAGACCGTCGCCGCCGCCACCCCGTGCTGGCCCGCGCCCGTCTCGGCGATGATGCGCGTCTTGCCCATCCGCCGGGCCAGCAGGATCTGTCCGAGGCAGTTATTGATCTTGTGCGAGCCGGTGTGGTTCAGCTCGTCGCGCTTGAAGTAGATCTTCGCCCCGCCCAGATGCGCCGTCAGCCGCTCGGCGAAATAGAGCGGGCTCGGCCTGCCGGTGTAGTGCTTCTGGAAATAGGCCATTTCGTCGAGGAAGGCCGGATCGCTGCGGGCGGTCCGATAGGCGCGCCCGACCTCCTGGATCAGCGGCATCAGCGTCTCCGCCACATAACGGCCGCCATAGAGGCCGAAATGCCCGTCCTCGTCCGGGCCGGAGCGGTAGCTGTTGACGGCGGTATCGGGACACATCGCCCTTATTCCCTGGATCGCGCAACCGAATCGCAACATACGCGCCCGCCCGCCCGAATCAAAGCGCCCTCGCCTCCCGCAGGAACGCGCGAATCGAGGCGGGGTCCTTGACCCCCCGGCGCCGTTCGACGCCGGAGGAGACATCTACCGCGCGCGCGCCCGAAACGCGCACCGCTTCGGCCAGATTGTCGGGCGTGAGGCCGCCCGAAAGCAGCCAGGGCAGCTTCGGCAGCGGACCGGCGAGCAGCGACCAGTCGAAGGCGCGGGCGTTGCCGCCGGGCAGTGCGGCGCCCTCCGGCGGGCGGGCGTCGAACAGCAGCCGGTCGGCGGCGCCCTCGAAGCGGGCGGCGGCTTCCAGGTCCGCCGGCTCGCCGACCGGCGCGGCCTTCCACACCGGCAGGCCGAAGCGCTGGCGGACCTCGCCGGCGCGAGCAGGCGTCTCCCGACCGTGCAGTTGCAGCACATCGAGCCCGGCCGCCTCCACGCCATGCGCGATCGCGGCGTCGTCGGCGTCCAGAAACAGCCCGACTCTCAGCACCGACGCCGGCGTCGCCAGCCGCCCGGCGGCCTCGGGCGCGATCGCGCGCGGGCTTGCCGGCACGAAGACGAACCCGACGGCGGCCGCCCCGCCCTCCACGGCGGCGGCCAGCGCCTCCGGGTCGCGGAGGCCGCAAATCTTCACCTCGATGGCCATCTCGCTCACCGGGCCGCCGACAGCGCCCCGCCCTTGCCGGCCTTGCGGGCCTCCGCCGAGGCGGCTGCCGACGCGCGCCGCAGCGCCGCCGCCTCCCGCCGCAGGCGCCGGGCGCGCGCGCCGCCGCCGGAGAGCCAGGCCAGCGCCCAGCCCGCCACCAGGCCGATCGCCAGCGGCCCCAGCACCGCCAGATAGACCGGCAGCGTCAGCCGGAGGGTCGCCGGCAGGATGCCGAGCTCGACCTCATGCATGTTCTCGACCGCGAACAGCGCCGCGACCAAGGCCGCCAGCAAGATGAAACCCGCCCTGACGAACGACATGGCCGGCGACTCCCTAGAGCGGTCCGCCGTTCAGCAGCTCGCGCAGCGCCTTGCCGGCCTTGAACACCGGCATGTATTTGGCCGCCACCTCGACCGACTCGCCCGTGGCCGGGTTGCGTCCCGTGCGCGCCTCGCGCCGCTTGACGGAGAAGGCGCCGAATCCGCGCAACTCCACACGGTCGCCGCGCGCCATCGCCGCCGAGATTTCCTCAAAGAAAGTATTCACCAGTTTGACGATATCGCGGTGCATCAGATGGGGATGCTGCTCCGCAATCCGGGCAATCAGTTCGGACCGCGTCATAGGAAAAATCTCACTCTTTTTCAAGAAGCTAGATAGAAGGATGCCAAAGCGCCACCAGTCCGTCAAGAGCAAGGCGCCCGGGCAGCAGGCTCTCCCCGAAGAGGGCCCGGAGGCGGCGGTCGAACCAGCTTTCCCGCGCGTCCGGGTCCCGGTCCCTGGCGTCCAGCGCCAGGTCCACGCCATGCTCGGCCGCCAGCCAGTCACGCGCCGCGCCCTCGCCGCCGATCGCATCGACGAGACCGTTCTCGACGGCGGTCCGGCCGGTGTAGATGCGCCCGTCGGCCAGCGCCAGCACCTCGGCGCGGGTCAGCGCCCGGCGTTCGCTCACCATGTCCACGAACATGTCGAACACTTCGTCCACGACCTGCTGGTTGGCGGCCCGGCCGGCGCGGGTCAGCCTCTCGACCGGGTTGGGCACCGCCTTCAGCGGGCCGCTGCGCAGCACATCCACCCGGATGCCCACCGAGTCGAGCAGCTCGACGAATTGCGGGGCCTGCAACACCACGCCGATCGATCCGGTTACGGTGGCGTTGCGCGCGAAGATCCGGTCCGCGGCGACCGCCACCATATAGCCGGCCGAAGCGGCCTTCGCGCCCATCACGGCCACCACCGGCTTGGCCGCGCCGACCCGGCGGAGCGCGGCGAACAACGCCTCGCCGCCGACCGCCGAACCGCCGGGGCTGTCGATCGCAAGGATCAGCGCCCGGGCGCGCGCATCCTCGGCGATCTCGTCGAGCCGGCGGCGCAGCGCGGGGTCGTCGTGAATGATTCCCTGCAGGTGAATGCGCGCCACATGGTCGCGGCCGGACAGTTCGCCGAGCGGCGCGCGATAGAGGATCGCGCCGAGCGCCAGGGCGGCGGCGGCCAGCGCCGCCACGCGCCAGAGGCGCATTCGACCCTTCAGGCGGCCCCGACGAAACTGGCGAAGGTCCGCCATCGAGGCCTCGCCCGCGCCCTACTCTTTCCGTTCGGCCTCTTGCGGCTCGGCCTCCTGCGGCTCGGCCTCCTGCGGTTCGGCCTCCTGCGAGTCCGCCTCCTGCTGCCCGGCTTCCTGCTGGTCGGCGTCCTGCTGCGCGCGATTGCGGAGCGCCGCGCCCAGAATGTCGCCCAGGCTGGCGCCGCTGTCCGAGGAGCCGAACTGCGCCATGGCGGTCTTCTCTTCCTCGATCTCCAGCGCCTTGATCGACAGCTGGATGCGCCGCCCGGCGCGGTCGATCTGGGTGATCTTGGCGTCGAGGCGTTCGCCGACGGCGAAGCGGTCGGGGCGCTGCTCGGAGCGGTCCCGCCCGAGTTCGCTGCGCCGGATGATGCCGGTGAGGTCGCCCGGCAGGGAGACCTCGATGGCGTTGTCCAGCACGGCCGCGACGGTGACGGTGACGACCGAGCCCCGGCGCATGGCGCCATCGCTGCGCGGCCCGCGCGTGGCGGTCTCGAACGGATCCTCGCTCAGCTGCTTCACGCCGAGGCTGATGCGCTCCTTCTCCACGTCCACGTCGAGCACCTTGGCGCTCACCGTGTCGCCTCTGGAGTAGTCCTGCGCGACTTCATCTCCCGTCCTGCCCCAGGCGAGGTCGGAGAGATGCACCATGCCGTCGATCTCTCCCGGCAGCCCGATGAAGAGGCCGAACTCGGTGATGTTCTTCACCTCGCCCTCGACCTCGCTGCCGACCGGGAACTGTTCGAGGAAGCTCTCCCACGGATTGGCGAGCGTCTGCTTGATGCCGAGGCTGATGCGGCGCTTCTCCAGGTCGAGGTCCAGCACCCTTACATCGACTTCCTGGCTGGTCGAGACGATCTTGCCGGGATGGACGTTCTTCTTGGTCCAGCTCATCTCGGAGACGTGCACCAGGCCCTCGACGCCCGGCTCCAGCTCGACGAAGGCGCCATAGTCGGTGATGTTGGTCACGCGGCCGCGATAGTTGGCGCCGACGGGATATTTGAGCGCCACGCCTTCCCAGGGATCGACCTGCAGCTGCTTCATGCCGAGCGAGATGCGCTGCGTCTCCAGGTTGAAGCGGATGACCTGCACCTCGACCGACTGGCCGATCTGGAGCATCTCGTTCGGGTGGTTGACGCGGTGCCAGGCGATGTCGGTGACATGCAGCAGGCCGTCCACGCCGCCCAGATCGACGAAGGCGCCATAGTCGGTGATGTTCTTGACGACGCCGTTCAGCACCTGGCCCTCGCGCAGATTGGCGATCAGCTCGTTGCGCGCCTCGGCCCGGCTTTCCTCCAGCACGGCGCGGCGCGAGACCACGATATTGCCGCGCGAGCGGTCCATCTTGAGGATCAGGAAGGGTTGCGGCGCGCCCATCAGCGGGCCGATGTCGCGCACCGGGCGGATATCGACCTGGCTGCCCGGCAGAAAGGCGACCGCGCCCGAGAGATCGACGGTGAAACCGCCCTTCACCTTGCCGAAAATCACGCCGGAGACCTTGTCGCTGGCCTTGAACGCCGATTCGAGATGGGTCCAGGCTTCCTCGCGCTTGGCCTTGTCGCGGCTCAGCACCGCCTCGCCATTCTTGTCCTCGAGGCGCTCGACATAGATCTCGACCTCGTCGCCGATGGCGATTTCCGCCGGCCGGCCGGGCGTCGCGAACTCCTTCAGGGGCACGCGCCCCTCCGCCTTGAGGCCGACATCGATCAGCGCCATGTCGTTTTCGACAGCGATGACCCTGCCGGTGACGACCGTGCCTTCGAAGCTCCTGGTCTCCTGGAGCGATTCTTCCAGCAAGGCGGCGAAATTTTCTTTCCCGGCGTCCATTGCGCCGGCTTCGGCAAGAGAAGTAGCCATGCGGCTGTCGCGTTCCTTTCCGTGCGCGCGGTCGCCGTCCGCCGGACGGCGACCCGTCAATCCTGTCGTTCCGACGAACCCGCATCGCCGCGCGAAGCGGCCAGACGCCGCCTCGCCAATGACAGCGCCTGCCGGAAGACCTCATCCGGACCCTTGCCCGTCGTGTCTATCCAAACAGCATCCGCCGCCGGGCGCAACGGAGCGACATCCCGGTCCCTGTCCCTCGCATCGCGGGCGGCGAGCCCGGCCAGAACGTCCTCGAAAATACAATCTTCGCCCCGCGCCCGCAACTCCGCCAGACGGCGTCCGGCGCGCTCCTCCAGGCTCGCGGTCACGAACAGCTTGCACTCGGCCTCGGGGCAGATGACCGTGCCGGTGTCGCGCCCGTCCAGCACCGCGCCCGGCGGCCTGGCGGCGATGCGCCGCTGCAGGTCCAGCAGCGCCGCGCGCACCTCGGGCAGCGCCGCCACCCGCCCGGCCGCATCGCCCACCCGCTCGGTGCGCATGTCCGCCCCGTCCAGCCGCGTCGGGTCCAGCCGCCGGGCGGCGTCGGCGGCCGCTGCGGCGTCGTCGGGGTCGCCGCCCGCATCCAGCACCGCCTTGCCGACCGCCCGATAGAGCGCGCCCGTATCCAGATAGACATAGCCGAGCGCCTCGGCCAGGCGGCGCGCGACCGTGCCCTTGCCGGCAGCCGCCGGTCCGTCGATGGCGACGATCATGCCCCGATCGCCGCGCCGAGACCGTTCATCAGCCCGACGAAACCCGGAAAGGAGGTCGCTACCGGCGAGATGTCGTCGATGCCCACCGGCTCCCTCGCGCCCATGCCCAGCACCAGGAAGGCCATGGCGATGCGGTGGTCGAGTTGGCTGGCGACCCGGTTGCCGCCCGCCGGCCGCCCGCCGGTCACCTCCAGCATGTCGCCCGCCTCGCGCACCGCCACGCCCGAGGCCGCCAGCCCGGCCGCCATCGCGCCCAGGCGGTCGCTTTCCTTCACGCGCAGCTCGGCCAGGCCCGCCATGCGCGTCGTCCCCTCCGCAAACGCCGCCGCCACGGCCAGAATCGGAAACTCGTCGATCATGCTGGGCGCGCGCTCCGGCGGCACCTCGACCGCCCGGAGCGGGCTGTAGGCGAGCGTCACATCGCCCACCGGCTCGCCGCCGGCGACGCGTTCGTCGGCGATGTCGATCTCCGCCCCCATCTCGCGCAGCGTCTCGATGAGGCCGATGCGGCCGGGATTGAGGCCGACCCGCTCCACAGTGACCCGCGAGCCGGGCCGGATGGCGGCCGCGACCAGCGGGAAGGCGGCCGAGGAGATGTCGCCCGGCACCGACACCGGGGCCGCGACCAGCTCCGGCTGGCCGGTCAGCCGCACCGCGCCATCCGCCTCGCGCCGGACCTCCGCGCCGAAATGGCCGAGCATCCGCTCGGTGTGGTCGCGCGTCGCCGCCCGCTCCACCGCCACGGTCTCGCCCGGCGTGTTGAGGCCCGCCAGCAGCACCGCCGACTTGACCTGCGCGGAGGCCACCGGCAGCTCGTAGCGCACCGGCAGGGGGCAGTCGGCGCCCGTCACGGTCAGCGGCAGTCGCCCGTCGGCGCGGCCGTGAAAGGCCGCGCCGAAACGCCCGAGCGGCTCGGTCACCCGCCGCATCGGACGGGAGCGCAGCGAGGCGTCGCCGGTCAGCGTCGCGGTCAGCGGATGGGTGGCGAGCAGCCCCAGCAGCAGCCTGGCCGCCGTGCCGGAATTGCCCATGTCCAGCACCTCCTGCGGCTCGACCAGGCCGCCGACGCCGCGCCCCGACACGCGCCAGCGGCCGGGTTCGAGGCGCGCCGCCTCGACTCCGAGCGCGCGGAGCGCCGCCGCCGTGGCGAGCACATCCTCGCCCTCCAGCAGCCCGTCTATTTCCGTCTCGCCGACGGCCATGCCGGCGAGCATCAGCGCGCGATGCGAAATCGACTTGTCGCCCGGCGCGCGCACCCGTCCGGCGATGGCGCCGCAAGGGCGCGACAACGCTCCGCCAGCCTCGTTCACTGCGTCATTCTCCGCCCTTTCGCCCGCCGGCCCAATTTGCTTTTGACACTCCGGCCGGCTTCTGGCAAACGCTCGCGTCCCTCGCCCCTTGCCCAAACTCTGGAGGTCCCCCCGGTGGCTCGTCCGAATCTCGGCAGGAAGCGCATTTGTCCGTCATGCAGCGCCAAATTCTACGATCTCGACAGGGATCCGGCCGTCTGCCCGGAATGCGACGCCGAACACCCCCAGGCGAATTTCCAGAAGCCGCGCCGCGTCAGGCCGCCCGCGCCGGCCGCCGCGCCCAAGAAGCGCGCGCCCGCAGAGGCGGCCGAGGACGATATCGACCTCGAGGAAGACGAGGACGACACGGAGGACGAGGACCTGGAGGATGACGGCGAGGATCTGGGCAAGGTCGTCGCCCCGGCGGAGGCCGAGGACGAGTGCTAAGGGTCGAAATTCTCCTTGCCGGAAGCGGGCCATGATTGCTAGTGTCTGGCGTTCGACGGCGCGGGCCGGCGCGCGCCGCACGCTTGCGGGGCCATAGCTCAGTTGGGAGAGCGCTTGAATGGCATTCAAGAGGTCAGGGGTTCAAATCCCCTTGGCTCCACCATTTCACCGGAAAGGCCCGGCGATGCGCCGGGCCTTTTTTCGCTCTGCCTGATGCGCCCGTCCTGAGCGCGGCCGCCGCCGGTCCCTTGCGGTGATCGCGGCTCCGCTTCGCCTTCTGGCCGACAGCCCGTTTCGCCGCGCCTGGGCGGCGGGGGCGCTTGCCGGCGCGATGCGCTGGCTGGAGCTTCTGGCGGTGGCGCTGTTCGTGCATCGCGAGACCGAATCGGCGATGGCCGTGGCGCTAGCGGTGTTCCTGCGCCAGGCGCCGATGTTTCTGCTGGGCGCCTTCGCCGGCGTGCTCTCGGAGCGCGGCGACCGGCGGCGGATCCTGCTGGCCGGCTTCGTGGCGATGACGGCGGTCATGGGCCTGCTCTGCCTGCTGGCCTTTTCGGGCCGCCTCGCGGTTCATCATGTCGCCATCGGCGTCTTCTGCAGCGGTATCTTCTGGGCGCTCGACTTTCCGGTGCGGCGCACCATGCTGGGCGATCTGGCGGGACGGTCCGGCTTCGGCGCGGCCATGGCGCTCGACAGCTCCACCAGCAATCTCACCCGCATGATGGGGCCGGTGGCCGGCGGCCTGCTGATGGAGAGCCTCGGCATCGCCGGGGCCTATCTGGCGGGCGTCGCCTGCTTCGGCGCGGGCGCGCTGCTGCTGGCCTTCACGCCCTATCGGCGCGCCTCCGCCGCGGCTCCCGGCAAGAACCTGCTGGCCGATGTCCGGGAGGGTTTCGCCTATCTGCGGCAAGCCCCGCTCGTGCTCGGCGCGGTGCTGCTGACGGTGCTGATGAACCTGTTCGGCTTCCCCTATCTCAACATGCTGCCGGTCATCGGCCGGGAGGCGCTCGCCCTCGACGCGCTGGCGATCGGCTCGCTGATCTCGACCGAGGCGGCGACGGCCTTCCTCACCGCGCTGGTCATCGCCGCCTTCGTCCGGCCGCGGCATTTCCTCGCCCTCTATATCGGCGCGGGCGCGCTCTTTCTCGCCTGCATTCTCTGCTTCTCCTTCACCTCCGGCTATGGCGAGGCGGTGAGCGTGCTGCTGGTGAGCGGCGTCGGCTTTGCGGGCTTCGCGGCCATGCAGGGCGCGATAATCCTGGAGCATGCCGCCCCGGCGATGCGGGCGCGCGTCATGGGCGTCATGGCGGTGGCGATCGGCGCGGGCGGGCCGGTCGGCACGCTGCATGTCGGCTTCCTGGCGGATCTGTTCGGCGCTTCCTGGGCGGTGCGCATCATGGCGGCGGAGGGCCTGCTTTGCCTGGCGCTGATCCTGGCGGCGATTCCGGCGCTGCGGCCCTGGCGCGCGCCGGCCGACCGGCCATAGGCGGCTTCCCCCGGCCGCACGGCCGGCGCAATATGCGATATAAGGTCTCTCGCTGCGCCAGAAGGACACGCGATTCCCATGCACGCTCCGCTCCGCTTCGGCATCTTTCTCGCCCCGTTCCACGCCCTCGACGAGAACCCGACCGCCTGTCTCGACCGGGACATGGAGCTGATCGAGCATCTCGACCGGCTCGGCTATCACGAGGCCTGGGTCGGGGAGCATCATTCCGGCGGCTTCGAGATCATCGCCTGTCCGGAGATGTTCATCGCCGCCGCGGCCGAGCGCACCCGGCATATCCGGCTCGGCACGGGCGTGGTCTCCCTGCCCTATCACCACCCCTTCCCGCTCGCCGACCGCATGGTGCAGCTGGACCATATGACGCGCGGGCGCTGCATGTTCGGCGTCGGGCCGGGGGCGCTCTCGGGCGACGCCTTCCGCATGGGCATCGACCCGCGCGACCAGCGGCGCATGATGAACGAGGCCATCGACGGGCTGATGCCGCTGCTCAGGGGCGAGCGCGTGTCGATGAAGACCGACTGGTTCGAGCTGCGCGAGGCGCAATTGCAGATGCCCGGCTATTCCTGGCCGCATATGGAGGTGGCGGTGGCCTGCTCGCGCTCGCCCGCCGGCGCGCTCGCCGCCGGGCGCCACGGGCTCGGCATGCTCTCCATCGGCGGCACCTCGGCCGAGGCGCTGGCCGCGCACGCCGCCAACTGGCAACTCTGCGAGCAGACCGCCGCCGAGCACGGACAGCAGGTCGATCGCCGCAACTGGCGCGTCGTCACGCTCGCCCATATCGCCGAGACGCGCGAGGAGGCGCGGCGCAATGTCGCTTTCGGGCTGGAGAAATGGGCGCGCTACTTCCGCGAGATCGCGACCTTCCCGATCGTGCCGCCGGAGATCGACGACCCGCTCGCCTATCTCACCGAAAACCGCATGGCGGTGATCGGCACGCCCGACGACATGATCGAGCATATCGAGCGCCTGCTGGAAGGCTCGGGCGGCTTCGGCGCTTTCCTGGAGCTGGCGCACAACTGGGCCGACTTCCCGGCGACGAAGCGCCATTTCGAGCTGGTGCAGCGCTATGTGATGCCGCATTTCCACCGCGCGAACGCGCTCAGGCAGGAGTCCTACGACTACAGCCACGCCAACCGCGATCTGTTCGTCGGCAGCGCCACGGAAGCCGTCGCCGCCGAAATAGCCCGCCAACAGGCCCGCAACGCGGCGGACTGAGGCGGTGGCGCTTTCGACCGAAGCGCTGGTCGAGACCGTTGCGGAACTGGCCCGGGGACCGCGAGCGCAAAAACGCCGAGGATGGTCTGGCGCGCCGCCAAGAGGCGCCATCGTTGCCGAAATCGGTGTTCTGGACAAAGCAAACTCGATTTCTTCGACCGGATTCTCGATTCCGCAGCTGGTGACGCGTCGCTCGCGCAGATTGCGCGCGAGCCTGCATTTCTCACGAGTGCACGGATGAGAGGCGATTTGCGGGCTTTTGGACTGTTTTGGCGGCTTGGATTGGTTTTTCGTTAGGTGAGGACAGGGGTAACCGATTGCGCCTGAGACGCGGGGCAGGTCGGGGCAGGTTTTCTGTTGTTGACGAGAGGGTGGTGTTGGGGCCTTGGGCTCGGGTCAGCGGTATGATCGACGGTGCGCTTGGCCGAAGACGTCGGCATAGGCACAGGCGGAGGCTATGGCGATGTGGATGCGCCTTGTGCTGTGCCAGACCGGGCGGCGCATGGCGAGCGGTCGCCGGACCGGATCACCCATCCCAACGGCTACCGCGAGCGCTCGTGGCGCACGCGCGCCGGCACGGTGGCGTTGAAGATCCCGAAGCTGCGCAAAGGGAGCGACTTCCCCGGCTTGCTGGAACCCCGTCGGACAGCCGAGAAGGCGCTCACGGCAGTGATCCAGGAGGCCTATATCAAGGGCGTATCGACCCGCTTGGTCGATGACCTGGTGCAGGCCATGGGGATGAGCGGCATCTCCCGGAGCCAGGTCTGTGCGGCGAGATCGGCGACAAGGTCCCCGGCGAGTAGGGCGGCGGGTCGTGTCCGCCTTCGTCGCCACCGCCTTCGCCCAGGACGACGCCGGCGCGGCAAGCGCCCAGTGGCGCCTGGTCGCCGAGCAGCTACAGGACCAAGGCGCCCAAGCTTGCCGCCATCATGGACGAGGCCGAGCACGACGTCCTCGCTTACATGACCTTCCCCAAGGAGCATCGCAGCAAGCTCCACTCCACTACCCCGTCGAGCATCTCCATGCCGAAATCAAGCGGCGAACACGCGTCGTCGGCATCTTCCCCAACGAAAACGCCATCACACGACCGATCGGCGCCGTCCTCCTCGAACAGAACGATGAGTGGGCCGTCGCAAGGAGATACATGACACTGGAATCCATCGCGCCTGTGAGCCAAAATCTCACCGGCAAGCTGCCCGCTATGGCAGCCTGAGCGTTCCGGCCCAAACCGCCGGAGACCGCAACCGACGCCAGGCTCCTGCATCACGCCAGCGGACGCGATCCAGTCGCGCCTTCAGAAACCCCGGGAGCGCCTCCCATGCCGCTGCTCGACCCCAGCCCGACCTACAAGCCGTTCCGCTATCCCTGGGCCTATGAGGCCTGGCTCACGCAGCAGCGCATCCACTGGCTGCCGGAGGAGGTGCCGCTCTCCGACGATGTGGCCGACTGGCGCCGCGCGCTCACGCCGGGCGAGCGCAACCTGCTGACGCAGATCTTCCGCTTCTTCACCCAGGCCGATGTCGAGGTGAACAATTGCTACATGAAGCATTACGCCCGCGTCTTCGAGCCGACCGAGGTGCAGATGATGCTGGCGGCCTTCTCGAACATCGAAACCGTGCATATCGCCGCCTACAGCCACTTGCTGGACACGGTCGGGATGCCGGAGGTCGAATATTCCGCCTTTCTGCGCTACCGCGAGATGCGCGACAAATATGACTATATGCGCCGTTTCGGCTCCGACAGCAGGGAGGACATCGCGCGCACGCTGGCGGTGTTCGGCGCTTTCACCGAGGGCGTGCAGCTGTTCGCGAGCTTCGCGATCCTGCTGAACTTCCCGCGTTTCGGCAAGATGAAGGGCATGGGCCAGATCGTGGCCTGGTCGGCGCGCGACGAGACGCTGCACACCGAGAACGCCATCCGCCTGTTCCGCACCTTCGTGGAGGAATATCCCGAAGTGTGGACCGAGGCGCTCCGCCGCGACCTGGCGGAAGCCTGCCGGACCGTGATCGGCCATGAGGACGCCTTCATCGATCTCGCCTTCGAGCAGGGCGGCGTCGAGGGCCTGGAGGCGGGCGAGGTGAAGGCCTATATCCGCTACATCGCCGACCGGCGGCTGGAGCAGCTGGGCCTGGCGCCGCTCTACGACGCGCGCCAGAACCCGCTGCCCTGGATGGACGAGATGCTGAACGGCGTCGAGCACGCCAACTTCTTCGAAAACCGCGCCACCGAATATGCCCGCGCGGCGACGCGCGGCAGCTGGGACGAAGCCTTCGCCTGAACGGCCGCGCCCCACAAACGCTACGCCCCCTTTCCGCAGCAGCTGCAAGTCCGACGGAGTGTCAACCGCCGAGGAACATGCGGGCGGTTTCGGGGTCCTGGAGCAGGTCGGCGCTCGGGCCCTCGTGGCGGTTGCGGCCGTCCACCAGCACATAGCCGCGATGCGAGACCGCGAGCGCCCGCCTCGCGTTCTGCTCCACCATCAGCACCGGCGTGCCGGCGGCGTTGATGCGCTGCACCAGCCGGAAGATCTCCTCGGCATAGGCGGGACTGAGGCCCGCAGTCGGCTCGTCCAGCAGCAGCACCTCCGGCTCCGGCATCAGCGCGCGGCCGATGGCCACCATCTGGCGCTGGCCGCCGGAGAGCAGGCCGGCCGCCTGCCGGCGCCGCTCGCGCAATTGCGGAAACAGCCGCCAGATGCGCTCGAAGCGCCGGCCGAGCGGCCCCCGGACCAGGAACGCGCCCATCTCCAGATTTTCCTCCACCGAGAGATTGGGGAACACATTGTCGGTCTGCGGGGCCATGGCGACGCCGAGCGCGACGATCCGCTCGGCGGGCAGACGCGCGATGTCGCGCCCGCGCAGCAGCACCTGCCCGCCATGCAATTGCGCCAGGCCGAAAACGGCCTTCATCGCCGTGGATTTGCCGGCGCCGTTCGGCCCGATGACGGTCACGATCTCGCCTTCCGCCAGATCGAGCGAGACGCCATGCAGGACGGGCGCGTCGCCATAGCCCGCCACGATATCGCGAAGCGCGAGGACGCTCATCCGCCCGCCGCCGCGCCCTGGCCGAGATAGGCCTCCAGCACCGCCGGGTCGCGCCGGATGTCCGCCATCGGCCCGCGCGCCAGCACCTGTCCGGCGGCCATCACCACCACGGGATCGCAGAGCCGGGCGATCAGGTCCATATTGTGCTCGACGATGCAGAAGGTGACGCCGCGCTCGCGGTTGAGATGCACGATCTTGTCGCCGAGCTCGGCCAGCAGGGTCGGGTTGACGCCGGCCCCCGGCTCGTCCAGCAGCATCGTGCGCGCGCCGGACATCATGGCCCGGCCGAGCTCCAGCAGCTTCTTCTGACCGCCGGAGAGCGCGCCGGCCGGCGCGTCGCGCACGGCCGCGAGGCCGAGAAAGCCCAGCGTCTCCAGGGACTCGGCGCGGACCTCGGCTTCCCGCCGGGCCACCCTGCCCGGCTGCAGCCAGGTGCGCAGCAGCATCTCGCCGTCCTGCCCGGCGGGCACCGCCATCAGGTTCTCCAGCGCCGTCAGGCGCTGGAACTCGTGCGGGATCTGGAAGGTGCGCACCAGGCCCTGGCGGAAGAGCAGATGCGGCGGGCGGCCCGTTATATCGTCGCCCTCCAGCAGCACCCGGCCGCCATCCGGCTTCAGAAAGCCGGTCACCAGGCCGAAAAGCGTGGTCTTGCCGGCGCCGTTCGGCCCGATCAGGCCGGTTATCGAGCCGCGCGCGATCTCGAAACTGCAGCCATCGACCGCCGGCAGGCTGCCGAAGCTCTTGCGAAGCCCGCAAATCTCGAGCGCCGGCGGCTCCCCTTCGGATGCGGCGGGGCGCATTCCGGCCGGGCTCAGCTCCCGAGCGCGCCCAGCGCTTCGGCCTCGGAGGCGTGCAGCTGGAAAATCTTGTCGAAGCCGGCAATTTCGACCACATCCCGGATCGGATCCGGAAGCGCACAGAGTGCGAAGGCGCAGTCGCGCTGCCACAGGCCCTTGGCCACGACCAGGATCGCGCGCAGGCCGGCGCTGCTGATGTAGGAAAGCTGCGACATATTCAGGATCACGGCCCGGTCGCCCGCGTCGATCGCGGCCTTCATGCTGTTTTCGAACTCGCGGGCGGTGCCGCTGTCGATCCGCCCCTCGGCGGCCGCGAGCAAGGTCTGTCCCCGTCTCTCGACCCTCACTTCCATCTTTCCGGTCTCCGCTCTGTTCGCCCGGTTGCGGGCGATATGATTACGCGTTTTCGTCGATCGCCCCGGAATGGATCCGCATGGCGCTCAGCATCTCGCAGACGAAGATGGCGCCGTCTCCGGGGCTGCCGGTTCCCGCCGTCTCGCGGATGATCTCCACCGTCTGCTCCGCCAGCTCGTCGCCGACCATGGCCTCCACCTCCACCATCGGCATGAAGGCGACGGCATATTGCCGGCCGCGATGGATCTCGGCGTGGCTCATCTGCGGGTCGAACGCCTTGACCTCGCCGGCTGTCAGCCCGGCCACGCCGATCTTGGCCAGCGCCGCGTGAACGGCGTCCAGCTTGTGCGGCTTGATCACCGCCTTGATGAGCTTCATGGGGTTCGCCCTCCTTTCCCGCCTTTGCGCGGCGGCTCCCGCGTCGCTACAGGTCGTAGCCCCGCTCGCCATGCGCGGCGAGATCGAGGCCGACCAACTCGTCCTCCTCGTCCACCCGCAGGCCGTCGGTCAGCAGAGCCGCGATCTTGACGATCGCGAAGGTAATCGCCAGCGACCAGACGGCAACGGCCGCCAGTCCCAGCAGCTGCGCGCCCAGCTGGCTGCCGACGCTCACGCCCTCGGCCAGGCCGAGACCGCCGAAGGCGCCGGTCGCCAGCACCGCCACCAGCAGCGTGCCGGCGATACCGCCGACGCCATGCACGGCGAAGACGTCGAGCGAGTCGTCGATCTTCCAGTTCTGCTTCACCAATTCGGTGGCGTAGAAGCAGACCGCGCCGGCGACCGCGCCCAGGATCAGCGCACCGACCGGCCCGACGAAGCCCGAGGCGGGCGTCACCGTCGCAAGGCCGGCGATCACGCCGGTGACGGCGCCGACCAGCGAGGCCTTGCCGAATTTCAACCATTCGATCGCCGACCAGACGATCGCCGCCGTGGCCGCCGCGATATGGGTGACGGCGATCGCCATGCCGGCCGCCCCGTCGGCCGCCAGCGCGCTGCCGCCATTGAAACCGAACCAGCCGACCCACAGCATGGCCGCGCCGGCGGCGGTCATGCCGGGATTGTGCGGCGGCATCACCATGTCCGGGAAGCCGCGCCGGGCGCCCAGCATCCGGGCGATCACCAGCGCGGAGACGCCGGCGCTGGCGTGGACGACCAGCCCGCCGGCGAAGTCCATCACCCCCTGCTCCGCCAGCCAGCCGCCGCCCCAGATCCAGTGGCAGACCGGCGCATAGACCAGCAGCAGCCACAGGCCGCTCACCACCAGCACGGCCGCGAAGCCGATGCGCTCCACATAGGCGCCGACGATCAGCGCCGGCGTGATGACCGCGAAGGTCATCTGGAAGACGGCGAACACGATTTCGGGAATGCTGCCGAAGAGCGTGTCCGTGCCGATCCCCATGAAGAACGCCTTGCCGAGCCCGCCGACGACGCCGCCCACGCTCTCGCCGAAGGCGAGGCTGTAGCCGACCGCCAGCCAGAGCACGCTGGCGACGCAGGCGACCCCGAAGCAGTGCATGATGACCGACAGCACCGCCTGGGAGCGCACCAGGCCGGCATAGAAGAGCGCCAGCCCCGGCAGGGTCATCAGCAGCACCAGCGCGCTCGCGGCGATGATCCAGGCGGTGTCGCCGGCGTTCGGCCCGGCGTCGGCGGCCATGGCCGGCAGCGGCGCCGCCAGCATCGCGCATCCAAGAGCAAGCGCCCGCACCATGTCCGACCTCCCCCTCAGCACCCGGCAGGCGTCCATCCGACCACCGCGCCGCACAAAAGGCAAGTCCTGGGCGGGTGACCGGCTTCGGCGCGCTCGGCCCGGAGGTGGAGAGGGTGTCATTGCCGTCGCCGGCCAGCAGCGCTTCCAGGCCATGCGCGACGAGATCGACGGTCACGCCCGCATCGCCCGACAAGATCGCCATGTCGAAGCCCGCGCCGCCGAGGAGCGTGTCCGCGCCGCCATCGCCATGCAGCCAGTCGTCGCCCGCGCCGACCTGCAGGCTGCCGTCGGCCGCCGCCGTCAGCCGGTCCGCCGTGTCATGGCCGATAATGCCCGCAACACCCAGTTCCGCCGCATCCAGCTGGCGCTCCGCCTCCGTCGTCGGGGCGGCGATATGGAGCGCCGCAGTGTCGCCGCTGCCGACGGTAATGGAGCCGTCCGCATCCTCCCGCACGCCCCAGTCGGAATGCCGGAGCGCCGCGTCGAAAAACGCCTTGTCTCCATCCGCGTCCGTATCGCTGCCCTCGCCGAACACCGTATTGCCGGCGACTTCCCGCTCCTCTCCGTCACTGGAGAGCGCAATCGACTCGATCCCCGCCTCTTCCAGCGTGCGCAACTCGCCGGCGTCGCTGACACCGTCCTGGTCCAGATCCTGCCAGACGCGGAACTGGCCCCACTCCGCATCCTGCGCATCCAGCACGCCCTCGCCGCCATCGCCGGGGCCGAAAAATGATCGCTTCCGTCAAATGTGTGATTCTCTGTCGCCCGCCCTTCTGGGTCATCGTCGGTATCGTCGGGGCCATTTGAGTAGCCTGGCGTGCCTCCAAGTGGACTCGTTGGCGTGCCATAAGGATTATCGCCGGTGTCATCCGATCCATTAGGATTGTTAGGGTCACCACCTAGCGCTCTCGGGTTATGACTATGGGGATTGCCTCCCTGGCCCTCGCCGCTAAGAGCGCCCGGCGTTGTATCGCCATGCTCGGCAGGATTATTTTGTCTCCCGGTTTCAAACCCCAACGCTTCCACAAAGCTATCCCAACTACTAAATGCATCACTTAATTGACCCATTAAACGTATAACCTTCGTCTATAACTTCACCCTTATCATTCATTACACTGCAGCTGCCAAAACTATGTCGTCAATCTATATCCAATGTAGCACTTATAGTGACCGTTTCCGCCTCTTCATCCTCTTCTACGTCAATGGTCACGGATGTTGCAGTATCAAGAGCAACCTCCGCGGCATCTTCTGCATCTTTTCTGTCCCCTGGAGATGAAGATCTTGGTCCTTCTACCTTGACTATCTCAGTTGAGTTAAATCGTGGAATTCGTTGTCGCTCAATTTCAAAATAGAATCGATCACGTCTTCAATGGTGTCTCCTTCTGAGATTTCACTTGAGTACAAGAATTTCGATGACAATTTAATTATATCTGATGCATTTAATTTGCCTCCAATCAAACTCATAGATTTCTTTGTTTGGCCTGCAAATATTCCAATACCCTCTAAAAATCCTAAAGTGATGCAACGTTCAACACTCTTCTGACTTAACGAATTCAAGATCACCATCATTGTTTCTTTTATTTCCCACCCATCGGTGAAATTTAGCACTTGACAGGCATGATTCGCATCTAATTTTGAAACGTCAAAATTAGATTTTCGATCTGACAACATACCTTTTACCCTTTCATCAGAAAAAAAGCTCTGCAAATCATCCACAAAAACTATTATTGTGTCGGTGTCTTTCGTTGTAATTTGTTGGATTGATATATTGTATGGCATCAATGGAGAGAATATCTTCGCAATTTTTGTTAAATGCTTGTTAGCTTTCATATCTTTATCATCCAATGCCACAATGTCAATATTATCTGTTCTTCGAATTACCCTTTTTATCTTTGTTAACAAAAGTTGATTAACTATCATTTCTGCAAACTCTTCCCTGCTCAAATTCACTTCTCCTCCAATACTTCCCGCAAGTGACTGTCCAGAAATTCCAAAGAATGCTACGAGTGCCGCCGCAAAAAAGCAAACTCTGCGGCAGCCACATATTCGCAACATCAAGAATAAAGACCATCCCCCCACATCCAACCGGGGATGAAACACGGCTCGTCCTGGGTCGGCGTGGTGGTTGTTGCGCCAGCCTTCGCCCCAGGTGAGCAGGGCGGTGGGGAGGTTGTTGCGGCTGTCGTCGCCGGTGGCGTGGGGGCGGGCGCCCCAGCGGTGGCAGCCAAGCGTCACCAGGGCGCCAGCCCAGAGCGTCAGCGCCACGGGGATCGCCCAGGCGAACACGAACAGCCGCCAGTCCATCCCCCGCCGCATCGCCAACGCCGCTCGCATTCCGCGCCGCACGCCTCCAACCGGACCCTCTCGAACGCAACGCTTGCCCGGCGCGCCGATGCTGTCAAGCCCCGGCTCTTCACAGTCCTGGGTGCTCCGGCCGCCCTTCCTCGCTCGCTACGCCCCGGGCGCCAGCAGCGCATCGACATGGGCGGTGGCGCGGGCGGCGGTCTCGCGCACGGTCTCCGCAAGCGCGCCGAACAGCAGGCCGCCCTGCCCCAACGCGGCGCGCAGGGCCGGCCCGGCGGCTTCCGCGCCCTCGCCGTCCTCCACGGCGAGTTCCGCGATACCGCCCAGATTGCGCCAGAGCCGGGCGGCCTCCGCCAGCTCCGCGGCCGCCTGCCCGTCGATCAGCGCCGCCGCGCCCGCCGCCTCGAACACCGAGGCCGCATCGCCGGCGGGCGTCTCCGGCGCCTCGACCATGAGGCGCAGCAGCAGCAGGCCGGCGGCGGCCTCGATATCCCGGCGGCCGCCCGGCATCGCCTCGATGTCCCAGCCCTCGCCATCGGCCGCGCCCGCCCCTCGCAGGGCGGCGGCCGCGCCCGCCACCCGGTCGGGGGCATGGGCCAGCGCCGCCGCCCGCGCCTCCTCGAAGCGCTCGCCGAGCACGTCATCCGAGGACCAGACGACGCGCGCGCGCGCCAGCGCCGCAAGCTCGCCGAAGCCGGCCCGCTCATGCGGAAACGCCGCCAGCGCGGCGAGCGGACAGGCGCGCGGCCCGAACGCGCCCGAGGGCTGCGGGCGCATTTCCAGGCGGTAGAAGCCGCCCTCGGGCGTCGGCGCGGTGAGCGCGCTCGCCAGGCGGCGGCAAAGCCCGGCGTGATAGGCCGCCGTCGCCAGCGGTCGCGGCCCGTCGGAGAGCGCCTCCGGCGCATCGTAGAGCAGCATCAGGTCGAGCGGCGCGTTCAGCGTCATCTCGCGGCTGCCGAGCGCGCCGAAGGCGACCACCGCCACGCGGGCGCCCTCGATGCGACCGTGCCGGGCGGCGAACGCCTCCAGCACCGCCGGCGTCAGCAGCTCGATGCCCATCTCCGCCAGGTCCGAGAGCGGGGCGGCGGCTTCCAGAGGCGACAGGCGCCCGCGCAAGAGATGGGCGCCGATCTGGAACATGCGGTCATTGGCCCAGCGCCGCGCCAGGTCCAGCAGGTCCTGGAAGTCGCCGGCGCGCGCGGCGGCGGCGGCGAGTTCGGCCCGCATCTCCCGCCGGCCGAACTCGCGCGCATAGAAGAGCCGCACCAGGCCCCTGCGGGCGGTCTCCGCCAGTTCCGGCTCCAGCCCCTCCTCGTCCGGCAGTTCGAGGTCGGTGAAGTCGCGGCTGAGCGCGCTTTCCAGCAGCAGCGGGCGGCTCGCGAGCCAGCGGGCGAGGCGCGGCGCGGAGCCGACGACCTCGACCGCGATGGCCAGCAGCTCGGGACGCGCGGCGAGCAGCGAGAGGAAGCGCGGCCCGTCGCCAAGCCCCGCCAGAAAGGCGTCGAAGCGCGCAAGCGCCAGGTCCGGCCCGGGCGCCTCGGCGAGCGCGAGCGCGATGCGCGGGGCGAGCCGGGCCAGCAGTTCGCGCGCCCCGCCGGCGGAGCGCCCCTCGCCCTCGCGCCACCGGGCGAGCGTCTCGGCGGCGCGCGCGGGTTCGCCATAGCCCATGGCGGCGAGCGCCGCCTCCACCGCCTCGCCGTCGGCGGAGAGGTCGAGGCTTTCCGGCGGGGCGGTCCGGTCCTCGAACAGCCGGCCGTAATGGCGCTCCACCGCCTCGACATGGCCGCCGAAATGCGCCGCGAAGCCCTCGACGGAGGGGAAGGCCATGAAGGCGGCGATGCCGGCCAGGCCCGCCGCGCTGTCGGGCAGGCTGTGCGTCTGGCGGTCATCGACCATTTGCAGGCGATGTTCGAGGCCGCGATGGAAGCGATAGGCGGCCTCCAGCTCCGCCGCCGCGCCGGGATCGACATGGCCGGCTCCGACCAGCCCCTGGAGCGATTCCAGCGTGCCGCGCCGGCGCAGTTCCGGGTTGCGCCCGCCCCAGATCAGCTGCTGGGCCTGCACGAAGAACTCGATCTCGCGGATGCCGCCGCGGCCGAGCTTCACGTCATGGCCTTCCAGCCCCGGCCCGCCGGCCTTGCGCTGGGCGTCGATCTGCTGCTTGATCGCGCGGATATCCTGGGCGGCCGCGAAGTCGAGATGGCGGCGCCAGATGAAGGGCTGCAGGCTCTCCAGGAAGGCCGCGCCGGCGTCTGCATCGCCCGCCACGGTGCGCGCCTTGATCATCGCGGCCCGCTCCCAGTTGCGCCCGGCATTGCGATAGTAGAAGGCGGCCGAGCGCACCGAGACCGCCGGCGGCGTGGAGCCGGGGTCCGGCCGGAGCCGGAGATCGGTGCGGAACACATAGCCCTCGGCCGTCTGCGCGCCCATGATACGCATCAGCCCCTGCGCCAGCCGGGTGCAGGCCGGTTGCAGGCCGCGCCGGCCGCTATAGGGCGCGCGGTCGGGATCGAACAGCAGGATGAGGTCGATGTCGCTGGAATAGTTGAGCTCGCGCGCGCCGAGCTTGCCCATGCCGAGCGCGAACAGGCCGGAGCCTTGCTCGGGGCGGTCGGGATCGGGCAAGTCCAGTTCGCCCGCCTTGTGCAGCTCGCCGAGCAGATGGCGCATGGCCGCGCCGAGCGTCGCCTCCGCCAGGTCGGAAAGCGCCCCGGTCACCCGCTCCAGCGGCCAGCAGCCGCCGATGTCGGCGAGCGCGATCGCCAGCGCCGCCCGGCGCTTGGCTCCCCGGAGGCGCTGCATCAGCCCCGCAAGCTCCTCGCCTTCGGGCCGCTCGCGCGCGTCGGCCAGCGCCGCCGCGAAGCCCGCCTCCGGCCCCTCCTCGACGGCGAGCCGGGCGAAGGCGGGGTCCATGACGAGGCCGTGCGTCAGATAGGGGCTGCTGGCGAAGATCGAGGCAAGCAGCGGGCCGGCCAACGGGTCCGCCGGCGCGGCCCGCATGAAGTCCGCCAGCGCCGCATCCTCGGCCTGCCCGGCGGCTTCGTCCCAGCGCCGCCAGCCGGTCTCGACCGCCGGCCCGTCCTCCGCGAACGGCAGGGCCGCGTCGCTCGCGATCCAGCCCGCCATGCTCAAGGGCGGCCGCCTCCCGGCCTCAGTCCGCCGCCGCCGGCAAATCCGCCCAGGCGCGCGTCTCCTCCAGCACCTGATCGACCACGGCGCAGAGCGCCTGGCGGTGGTCGTCGCCCTCCAGCCGGCGCAGCCGATAGAGGTCCAGCTGCCGGTCGGCGGAAGCACCGTCGCGCACGATGAGCGGGATCTGCTCCAGCTCGCCCGCGCAGCCGAGCGCGCGCGCGTCCTCGGACACCAGCTCCACCAGTTCGGCGATCGTGTCGGCGATGTCCTGGCGGCCCTCGCCGCTCAGGCTGCCGATGAAGGCCAGCACGCCGTAGCGGCGCGCGAGCCAGCGGTTCTCGGCGATGATCTCGGTCGGCGGCTCCGGCGGCAGGTCGCCGGCCTCGTCGCGGCGCAGCAGCCAGCGCACCAGCGAAGCGTAGAGCGCCGCCAGCGCCATCGAGTCCTCGGCGCGCGGGCAGATGTCGCAGGTGCGCAGCTCGATGGTCGGATAGCTGTGCGAGGGGCGGATGTCCCACCAGAGTTCGCTGCCGTCCTGGATGGTCTCCAGGCGGCGATAGTCCTCGACCAGCCGGTCGTATTCGGCCCGCGAGGCGAAGGGGCGCGGCAGCCCGGTGCGCGGCAGCGCGCCGATGATGTTCGGCCGGTAGGACTTGAAGCCGGTCTCGCTGCCGGAATTGAACGGCGAGGACGACGACAGCGCGACGAACAGCGGCAGATAGCGCCGGGCGGCGGTCATCACCCGCATGCGCGAATCGGGGTCTCCGAACCCGACATGGATGTGCATCCCCGCGACCAGGAAGCGGCGCACGGCCTCCTGCATGCGCATCTCGTGGCGGCGATAGCGCTCCTTGGGCGTGATCGACTGCGCCCGCCAGGCGGCGAAGGGGTGGGTGGAGGCCGCCATCGCGCGCGCGCCATGGGCCTCGGCGGCATCGACGACCAGCTTGCGGGTCTCCGCCAGCGCGACGCCCAACTCCGCCACCGAGTTGCAGACGCGCGTGTTGGTCTCGACCTGGGAGCGCAGCAGTTCCGGCACCACGGTGTGCGTGCCGCTCTCGCGCTCGCATTGCTCCATGATGCCGGGATGCGGCTCGGCGATGATGTCCCGCGTCTCGGGATCGACCAGGAAAAACTCTTCCTCGATGCCGAGGGTCAACTCCAGTCCGCTCATGCTCAACGCCCCCTCCCCGTCTCTCCGCCCCGATGCCGTCCCTATTCTTAGTCGAGCGGCGGCTCCTTTTGAAGGCGCTCGCAGACGGCCCGGACGGCCCGCCAGTCCGCCTCGCTCATGGCGGGCCGGCCGCGCTGGCGGGGCGCGTTGCGGATTCCGGCCAGGCGTTCGTCCGTCGGCGGGTGGCTGGCGAGGATGCGCAGCAGGCCTCTGTCTTCCGGCTCGCGCTCCGCCAGGCGGGTCAAAAAGGCCGCCAGCCCATGCGCGCCGACGCCCGCCGCCTCCAGCCGGTCGAGCGCGAAGGCGTCGGCGTCGCGCTCCGCCTCGCGGGAGTAGCTGCTGTTCAGCGCCGCTTCGGCCAGCCCGCCGGCCAGCGCGCCGCCGGTCAGATCGCCCAGCAGCACGCCGACCAGCAGCGAGACGGTGACCGAGCGGTAGAGCGCTTCGGCGCCGTGATCGTGCGCGACATGGCCGATCTCATGGGCGAGCACGCCCGCGACCTCGTCCGCGCTCCGGGCCTCGTCGATCAGGGCGCGCGTCAGCATCACGATGCCGCCCGGCATGGCGAAGGCGTTGACCAGGCTGGTGTCCATGACGACGACCTGCAGCCGGGGCCGTTCGGGGAGGTCGGCGGCCAGGCTTTCCGCGAGGCGCGCGAGCGCCGCCTGTCCCGCCTCGCCCGCGCAATAGCGCCGGTTGCGGTCGCCCTCCGGCAGCAGCAGCGCCAGATGGTCCAGCGCCGCGCGCCCGAGAGCGAACTTGGTCGAGGCGGGCGTGACGGCCGCCAGCTGGGCGGCGAACAGCGGGACGAGCAGGAAGACGATGCCGGCGACCGACGCGACCGCCAGCGACGCCCAGAGCGCGAGCCGCCCGGCGCCCCTGGCCGTGATCCGCTGGGAGCGTTCGAGCTCGGGCGCGGCCGTCTCGAGCGCGCGCAGCACGCCGCGATCCTCGACCACCAGCCGCGCCATCGAGCCTTCGAGACCGAGCCGGGCCGGCTCGCCCCGGCCCGGCCGGTCGGCGAGCCGCACCTCCGCGCCCGGCCACACTGCGAGCAGGCGCCCCTCGTCGGAGAAGACGGCGAGGCCGGTGGCCGCCACCTCGATCTCCACCGGCCAGGCGCGCGCCGTGCGGCCGTCGTAATAGCGCGCGCGATAGCGGGCCATGGCTCAGAAGCCGCCCACGTCCAGCGCCTCCGCCGCTCCCTCGCCATAGGCCGGCATCCCGGCCGAGGACTGCGCGACCTCCTCCAGCGCCTCGGCGTTCGCAAGGCCCATGGTCTCGCACACATGGCGCAGGAGCGGGATGTCGAAAAACAGCGTCTTCACGATTCCGAGGATGAGCAGAACGATCACGAACGACACTACGCCGCTCAGAATCACTTTGGCCTGCAGTGACAGAAATTCCATGGAAGAAAAGAGGCTTCCTATCGCGACCGAGACAATCAGCGCTGAAAAGACTGCGCCGAAAATAATGAGCACATACAGAGCAAAAATCCCATACACGCGCTTTAGCCGAATTGAAGAGGAGAGATTTGTTTCTCCGACCTTCAAACGTCCAACAAAATGTCGAAATTCAGCCACACGATACCAAAGAAAGACACAGGCGACGATCGGAATCGAGATTAAAATTCCCAAAAATAAACCCGCAAACAATTCGAGATTCTCGGGAGTTTTCCCCGCTGTCGCATTCGCCAATATGTTCATATTCAGGATAACAAGCGCGACAAGTATCGGATAGAGGCACAGCAACACAATGATCCAACGCCGGAACAGCCATCTGGCTTCCGGGGCGGGGTCGAAACCGACCTCGGCCATGCCGAAACGCGCATGACGGGCGAAATAGCCGATTGTCGCCTTGCGCATCCATGGATAGGTCAAGCCGAGCGTCGCCGTGGTCAGCAGTCCGTATCCGACGGCGAGCGCGGCGTAGCGCAGCGAGGAGCCGTCCAGGCCGAAGCGCACGCCGCGCCAGGCGGTGCGCGTCAGCCGATAGCGCCGCATCCGGTAAATCGCGATCTGGATCAGGAAGAACAGCAGCAGATAGTAGAGCAGCTGCAGCGCCAGCAGCAGAGTGGGCGCGTCTCCGGCGAGCAGAAAGCGCAGCAGCTGATAGCCGCCGAGCACCGGCAGCAGCACGGCGAGCGCGATCAGGAAGCCGATGAACAGCTCCCGGCCTGTGCCCAGATATTCGAAGGCGTCGTCCAGCAGCGTGACATGGCGCCAGACGAAGCGCCGCACCCGCGTCCGCCCCCAGAAGCGATAGATGCCGAGCGTCACCAGGTTGAGCAGCAGGTTCCGGAACAGAATGCCGGCCAGATCATCCCGCCGCCCCTCGAAGCGCACCTGCGCGGCCCCCGCTACGCCCGTTCCCGCCGGCTGCTCTGCCGCCGCGCCGGCCCCCGTTCCCTCGCCGTTTTCCTGCATCGACCGCTCCCCCCAAGGCGCGAAAAGGATGTAGCATCCGCCGTCATGAGCCGGAGAGCGGAAAGCATGGGCGAGGTGGCGGCCGGCGGCAAGAGCTTCTATGGGGCGCGGCTCGGCCTGCTGGCGCGGCGGACGCGCTTTCCGCGCCTGCCGGGCGACCCCGCCCATGCCGGAAGCTTCGCCTTCGGCGTGCGCTACGCCGTGCTGGAGCGGGGCGGTCGCGAGGAGGCGCTCGACGCCGCCCGGCGGCTGCTGGACGAGGGCGCGGAGGGCATCGGCTTCACCTTCAACCCGGACTTCGACCTCGCGGACACGCTGGCGGCCCCGGTCGCGGCCATGCGCCGGGCGCAGCGCCTGCTGGTGCGCGCCATGCTGCCGCCGGAGGCGGAACTGGGCGAGCTGGCCTTCTCCCCCGGCGAAGGCCGCATCGCCGCGCCAGGCTATCTGGCGGCGAGTGTGGCCGCCGACGCCGACCGGCTGGACGCGGGGCGCGCGCGCGACGAACTGGTGGAGGCCGCCCGCCAGGCCCTGACGGCGCGCCCGGCGATCGCCGCCTGGCTGCTGCGCGAGCCGGAGATGGGGCCGTTCGCCGGCGACATCCGCGCCGCGACCGGCCTGCCCGTCTATGACCATGCGCGCTTTCTGGCCTGGTTCCATGCCGGCCTCGCGCCGGCGGTCTTCCCGCGATGAGCATCGTCACCGGCGGCAAGCCGCTCGGCGGCGCGGCGCTCGGCATCCTGATGCTGGACGCCCGCTTCCCGCGCGTGCCGGGCGACATGGGCAATGCCGACAGCTGGCCCTTCCCGGTGCTTTATGAGGTGGTGCGCGGGGCGACGCCGGAGCGCGTGGTGCGCGAGCGCGCCCGGGGCCTCGACCGCGCCTTCCTGGAGGCCGCCGAGCGGCTGGTGGCGGCGGGCGCGGAGGCGCTCACCACGGTCTGCGGCTTCCTCTCGCTGTTCCAGTCGGAGCTCGCCGCCCATGCCGGCGTGCCGGTCGCCTCCTCGACGCTGATGCAGGTGCCGGCGCTCGACAGCCTGCTGGCGCCCGGCCGGCGGACCGGCGTCATCACGGTCAGCCGCGAGAGCCTCGACGCCGATCATCTCACCTCGGTCGGCGCGCCGGCCGACACGCCGGTAGAGGGCGTCGAGGGCGGCCGCGAACTCACCCGCGTGCTGCTCGGCAACGAGCCCTGGCTCGACATCGCCGCCGCCGAGGCCGACGTGACCGCCGCCGCGCGCCGCCTGACGGCGCGCGCGCCCGAGGTCGGCGCGATCGTGCTCGAATGCGCCAACATGGCGCCCTACGCGGCGGCCGTGCGGCGCGAAACCGGCCTGCCGGTGCACGACATCTACAGCTTCATCGCCTGGGTGCATTCCGGCCTCGCCGGCGGGCGGTAGGCGGGACCGCGCGGTTGCCTTTGGCGCGCGGCGGCCTATGTTCTGCCGCCTGCGCCGGTTGCGCTCCAGCCCGAGAAGGAACCCTGCCCTTGTCCGACAATCGCCGCCCGCATCCGGAGACCATCGTGCTCCATGCGGGCCATCGCGGCGACCCCAACACCGGTTCGGTCGCCGTCCCGATCCACCAGACCACCTCCTACCAGTTCCGGGACACCGAGCACGCCGCGAACCTGTTCGCGCTCCAGGAGCTCGGCAATATCTACACCCGGATCATGAACCCGACCCAGGCCGTGTTCGAGGAGCGCATGGCGGCGCTGGAGGGCGGCGTCGCGGCGCTGGCGGTGGCCTCGGGCCAGGCGGCGACGGCCTTCTCGATCCAGAACGTCGCCCATGCGGGCGATAATGTGGTGAGTTCGACCGACCTTTATGGCGGGACCTGGAACCTGTTCGCCAACACAATGAAGGACCAGGGGATCGAGGTGCGCTTCGTCGATCCCGACGATCCGGAGAATTTCCGCCGCGCCATCGACGAGCGCACCCGCGCCTTCTACGCCGAGACGCTGCCGAACCCCAAGCTGCGCGTCTTCCCGATCCGCGAGGTCGCCGCGATCGGGCGCGAATACGGCATTCCGCTCATCATGGACAACACCGCCGCGCCGCTGATCTGCCGGCCTTTCGACCATGGGGCGGCGGTGGTGATGTATTCCACCACCAAATATGTCGGCGGCCACGGCACGTCGATCGGCGGCGTGCTGATCGACGGCGGCAATTTCGACTGGGAGGCGTTCCCGGAGCGCCAGCCCTATCTCAACCGGCCGGACCCGAGCTATCACGGCGCGGTGTGGACCGAGGCGGTGAAGCCGCTCGGCCCCATCGCCTACATCCTGAAGGCCCGCACCACCCTCTTGCGCGACCTGGGCGCGGCGACCACGCCGATCAACGCCTTCCTGTTCCTGCAGGGGCTGGAGACGCTGCCGCTGCGCATGGAGCGCCACAACGCCAACGCCGCCGCCGTCGCCGACTATCTGGCGGCCCATGACGCGGTGGCGGAGACCATCTATCCGGGCCTGATGACGGGCGAGGCCAGACGCCGCGCGGACGCCTGCCTCCAGGGCGGCTACGGCGCGCTGGTCGGCTTCGAGCTCAAGGGCGGCAGCGAGGCCGGGCGGCGCTTCATCGACGCGCTGGAGATGTTCTTCCATGTCGCCAATATCGGCGATGCGCGCAGCCTGGCGATCCACCCGGCGACCACGACGCACTCGCAGCTCTCGCCGGAGGAGCAGGCGGCGACCGGCGTGACCCCCGGCTATGTGCGCCTGTCGATCGGGCTGGAGCATATCGACGACATCCTCGCCGATCTCGACCGGGCGCTCGCCGCCGCCAGCGCCTGAGCGCGGAGGGCCTCAGAAGCCGTACATTTCTCCCGCCTTGGTCTGCGCGCCGGAATGCTCCAGCAGGAAGGCGCGCAGCGCGGTGTTGAAGCCGAGCGAGTCCTCGATATTGGAGAGATGGCGCGCTCGCGGCAGCACCAGCAGGTCCGCCGAGGGAATGCGGTCGGCGATCACCCGGTGCGCGGCGACCGGCGTGCCGGGGTCGTTCTCGCCGACGATGGCGAGCGTCGGCGCGTGGATCTCGTGCAGCCGGTCGGTCAGGTCCAGATCGGCGATGGCCGCCGAGCAGCCGAGATAGCCGGCGAGCGGCGTCGCGCGGATCATGGCGCGCACCGCATCGACCTCATTGCCGTGGTCGGCGCAGAATTCGGGCGAGAACCAGCGGTCGATGGTGCCTTCGACCAGCGATTCGACGCCCTCGGTCCGGGCCGCCTCGATGCGCGACTGCCAGAGCTTGCGGCCCTCGGCATCGACCTGGCTGGAGGTGTCGCAGAGGATCAGGCCGCGCAGCAGGTCGGGGCGCTTGAGCGCCAGCGTCTGCCCGGTCATGCCGCCCATGGAGAGGCCGCAGAACACGGTCTTGCGGATCTCCAGCGCCTCCAGCAGCTGGATCGCGTCCTCGGCCAGCATGTCGAGCGTGTAGGGGCCTTCCGGCGCGGCGGAGGCGCCATGGCCGCGCGTGTCGTAGCGCAGCACGCAATAGTCGCGCAGCGCCGGCATCTGCGCGTCCCACATGCGGTGGTTCGCCATCAGCGAATGCGACAGGGTCACCACCGGGCGGCTCTGCGGCCCCTCCAGCGAATAGAAGATTTCGGTGCCGTTGACTTGGGCGGTCGGCATGACGGGCGCTCTCCTCCGGGCGAAGACGGGTGCGGGCCGGCTACCGGCTCGCCGGCGCGGGGCCGGCGTGATGCAGCACCATGCGCCAGAGGCCGTCCTCCAGCGCGAAGGCGTTGGTCGCCACCAGCTCCCCGGCGGCCAGCCGCTCGCGGCAATTTACCAGAGCGAAGCTCTCATGGCACAGGGCGACCGGCCGCAGGCAGAGAATGGCCGGGCGCCCCGCCGCGCCCAGGATCGCGTCCCAGCTCGCCAGCACCGCCTCGCGCCCGACCAGCGCCCCCGCCCCCGGATGCACGCACAGCACCGGCGCGCGCTCCGCCCAAAGCCCGCGCATGGCCTCGCCGTCGCCCTCGTCGAAAGCGCGGTAGAACGCCTCATTCGCCGCCAGCACGGCCTCTTCCGGGGTCATCTTCCGACTCCGCTCGCCCGGTCGCCCGCCAGGTCCGCCGGGCGCAGCAGCCAGAGCGCCAGCGGCCCGAGGGTCATGATCGCCGCGATATGGGCGAAGCCGACGCCCCAGGCGACGACGCTCGCGCCGCCCATGGTGTCGATGATCGCGCCCAGCGCCAGCGGGCCGACGAAGCCGCAGCCATAGCCGCTCATGGCGTGCAGCGCGAGCGTGGCGCCGCGCCGCTGCGGCTCGGACGCGCCGACCGTGCCGGCGGTGAGCGCGGCGGAATCGGCGTAGATCGTCATGTTGTAGAGGATGCAGAGCGCCGCCGCCGCCCAGTAGCCCCAGGCCGACGCGAAGCCGACCGCAGCGGCGAGCGCCATGCACATGCCCATGCAGAGCAGCACCCAGCGCTGGCGTCCGAGCCGGATCGCAAGCTCGTTGCCGAGGATGCTGCAGGCCGTGCCGAGCAGCTCCATTATCGTGGCGACCGCGGTCGGAACCAGGAACGCCGCCGGCCCCGCGCCCGACTGCATGGCGGCGAAGGTGAGGAACGCCACCGACCAGGAGCGCAGCGTGAACATCTCCCATGTGTGCACGCCGTAGCTCAGGATATAGGCCATGGCCGAGCGGTTGCGCAGCACATGGCCGAAATCGACGATCGGATTGCTGCCGCTCCGCGCCGGCTTGCGCCTCGGAAACAGCAGCAGCGCGATAAGGAAGGCGGCGGCCGAGCCGGCGGCCGAGATCAGGAAGGCGGTCTGCCAACCGAAGCGCGCGCCGACCTCGCCGCCGATATAGAAAGAGAGCGCGCCGGAAAGGCCGATCGCGGCGGCGTGGAAGGCGACGCCGCGCGAGCGCGCGCGCCCCTCCAGCTCGTCGCTGAGCGCCTTCAGCCCCACCATATAGGTGCCCGCCCAGCCGAAGCCCGCCAGCGCCCGGAATATCATGCCGGTGACGAAATCATGCGCGAGATACGCCATGCCGAGATGGCTCGCCGTGCTGGCGAACACGCCCAGCAGATAGACCTTGCGCGCCTCGAAGCGGTCGGTCGCGGTCACCAGCACCAGCACCGAGAGCGCATAGACGCCGAAGATGATTCCGGAGAGCCAGCCGCCCTCGGTGTGGGTGAGGTCCCACTCGTCCATGAAGGTCGGCAGCAGCGCCGAGAAGGTGAGCGCCCCCATCTGCCCGAAAAGCTGGGCGGCGCAGACGGTGAGGATCACTCCGGCGGGGCTCGTCATGCCGGGAACGCTACGCGCCGGCCGCAGGGTCGACAAGCGCCGGCGCGGCTTTGACAAGCGCCGTCGCAGGTCGGACAATTGCCGGCCGCGCGAGAGCGCGCGGGAAATCGCGAGGGGGGAGAGGGGCAGATGGGTATGCTGGATGGCCGGGTGGCGATCTGCACGGGCTCGGGGCGCGGGGTGGGCGCCGAGGTCGCCAAGACGATGGCCGCCAACGGCGCGCGCGTGGTGGTCAACGATCCGGGCGTGGGCGGCGGCGGCGAGGGCGGCGACCGGACGCCGGCCGAGGCGATCGCCGACGAGATCCGGGCGGCGGGCGGCGAGGCGGTCGCCAATTTCGGCTCCGTCGCGCGCTTCGAGGACTGTCTCGACATGGTGCAGCAGGCGCGCGACGAGTTCGGCGGGCTGCATATCGTCTTCAACCCCGCCGGCATATTGCGCGACCGCATGTTCCACAAAATGTCGCCGGAGGACTGGCAGGCGGTCATCGATGTGCATCTGACCGGCCATTTCAACGTGAACCGCGCCGCCATCAACCTGTTCCGCGAGCAGGAATATGGGCGCATCATCATGGTCTCCTCCACCTCCGGCCTGCTCGGCAATATCGGCCAGGCCAATTACGGCGCGGCCAAGCTCGGCATCGTGGCGCTGGCGCGCATCGTGGCGATGGAGAACGCCTCCAAAAACGTGACCGCCAATGTGATCGCGCCTTCGGCCGACACGCGCATGACGCGCGGCGTGCCGACGCCGAAGGACCCGGCGGCGGCGGCCCTGCGCGAGGAGCGGCTCCGCCTCAGCCGCGCCGACGCCATCGCGCCGCTCTGCACCTTCCTCGCCTCGGAGGGCGCGGGCTATGTGAACGGCCAGGTGTTCCACCAGCGCGCCGGCGAGCTGACGCTCTACGGCCACGCCCGCCCGATGCGCATGGTGCATCGCAATGGCGGCTGGACGCCGGAGAGCATCGCCGAGGTCGCCATGCCGTCGCTCGCCGGCCAGTTCTTCGAGGTGTCGGACTCGCGCGCCGTCCACGCCGGAATGCCGATGGCGTGAGCGCACAACAGGGGAGGATGGAAGTCATGGATGCTGCATTCGGCGCACTGCCCGCCTCGGGCTGGATCGACAGCGAGGACGCGCTTGCGGAGACCTACGGCCGCACGCCGGCGCGCCGCTCGCTGCTGAAGGAGATCGACCATATCTCCGACCATTACCGGGCGTTCATCGAGCACGCGCCCTTCGTGGTGCTGGCGACGGTGGGGCCGGAGGGGCTGGACTGCAGCCCGCGCGGCGACCCGGCCGGCTTCGTCAGGGTGGCCGACCCCAAGACCGTGCTGCTGCCGGACCGGCGCGGCAACAACCGGCTCGACAGCCTGCGCAATATCGTGCGCGACCCGCGCGTGTCGCTGCTGTTTCTGGTGCCGGGCGTCGGCGAGACGCTGCGCATCAACGGGCGGGCGCGCATCGGCACCGACCCGGCGCTGCTGGCGCCCTTCGCGATGCAGGGCAAGCCGCCGCAGAGCGTGCTCGTGGTGTCGGCCGAGCGGGTCTATTTCCAGTGCCAGAAGGCGCTGGTCCGCTCCCGCCTCTGGGACGCCTCCCTGCACCCGCCCAAGGGAGCCATCCCGACCGCCGGCCAGATCCTGGCGGCGCTCGGCGAGGAAGGCGAGTTCGACGCCGCAGCCTGGGACCGCGCCTACCCGGCGGAGGTGGCCGAGACGATCTATTGAGGCCGGGGGCCGGCGACCCCACATGACTGGAAGCGGTTTCGCGGGAAGGAACGGGAGCGGCGGCCATGACGGACGCGTCCAGCGAAGGCGGATCGCATCCCGGACGAGAGCCGGTTCTCACCCGGGCGGTCGTCAGGGCCGCCGGGCATCTGGGCTTGGGCACGGACGCACTGGCGCGGACGCTCGGCCTCCCGGAAGCGGCCGTCCTGCGCATGAAGCAGGAGGGTTATGTACTGGGGGAGGGGACAAAGCCCTTCGAGCTGGCCGCGCTGCTGATCCGCCTCTACCGCTCGCTGGACGCGATCGCAGGTGGCGATGACACCATGTCGCGGGCCTGGATGCGGAATTTCAACACCGCCCTCGGTGGCGCGCCCATCGACAGGATCGCCACCGGCCCCGGCCTGGTGGATGTCCTCGCCTATCTGGACGCCCGCCGCGCGGGCGCCTGAACGCCGCCACGCGAATTGCCCCCGATCAGACGCCGCCCTCGCCTTCGGCGAGGAGGGCGCGGAGGCCCTCGCGGTAGGTGGGGTGGCGGAGGCGGACGCCCAGTTCGGCCTTGATGCGGGCGTTGGCGACGCGCTTGCTGTCGCGGTAGAAGCTTCGCGCCATGGGCGAGAGCGCCGCCGTCTCGAACGGCTCCGCCGGCGGGGGCGCGACGCCCAGCAGTTCGGCCGCAAACGCGGTCACCTCGCCCGGCGGGGCCGGCAGATCGTCGGCCAGATTGTAGATGCGGCCGGGATTGGGGCGCGCGATCGAGGCCGCCAGCACGGCCGCGATGTCTTCCGCATGCATGCGCGAGAACAGCTGGCCCGGCTTGACGATGCGCCGCGCCCGGCCGTCGCGCACCGCGCGGAGCGCATTGCGCCCCGGCCCGTAAATGCCCGGCAGGCGGAAGATGTGCAGCGGCAGGCCGGTCGCCGCCCAGCCGTCCTCGGCGGCGACGCGCCGGCGCCCGCGCTCGCCGGTCGGCGCAAGCGGGCTGCGCTCATCGACCCAGCCGCCGCCCCGGTCGCCATAGACGCCGGTGGTGGAGAGATAGCCCGCCCAGACGACCCCCGGCGGCGGCGCGAACCCGGCGAGGAACGGGTCGCCGCCCTCCCCCGGCGGCGCGGAGAGCAGCAGATGCGTCGCCTCCGCCGGCCCGAAGCCGCCCCAGCCGCGCGCGGCGAAGCGCGCCGCCTTTCCGGCGTCGCGGGTCGTCCCGGCGACGCGCCAGCCCTCGGCCGCCAGCGCGAGCCCCAGACGCTCCGCCACATAGCCGAGCCCGCAGACGAACAGCCGCATCAGAAGTCGAGGTCGGCGTAATGCGCCGCCGGCCGGCGGCCGGGCAGCCGGTCCGCCAGCAAGGGCCGCACGGAAGGCCGGCATTTGAAGCGCGCATACCATTCCTGCGCCGCCGGATGCTCCGCCCAGACGATCGACCCCAGATAGTCGAGCGCCGAGAGATGCGCGCCGGCGGCGATGTCGGCGAGCGAAAAGCGCTCGCCGGCGAGCCAGTGGCGGCTTTGCAGCAGCGAATCGATATAGCGCAGATGCTGCTCCAGATTGCTGGCGCCGACGCGCAGCAGCTCCGAATCGGGCGCGCCGCGCCGGGCGAGCCGCTTCAACACCCGCTCGCCATAGAGATAGTCGGTGACCTCGGCGGCGAACTTGGTGTCGAACCAGGCCGCGAGGCGCCGGGTCTCGGCGCGCGCCCACGGGTCCGTCCCCAGCAGGAACGGCTCCGCAGCCACCTCCTCGGCGAACTCCACGATCGCCTGGCTCTCGACCAGCGCATGGCCGTCATCGAGCAGCAGCACCGGCACCCGGCCCGCCGGATTGAGCGCCAGGAACGCCTCGCGACGCTCCCACACCGGCTCCTCCTCGACGGCGAACGCCATGCCGAGTTCCGCGAGCGCAATGCGCACCTTGCGGCAGAACGGCGAAAGCGGCAGGTGAAGCAGCGTCGCCATGCGACTCCCCTCGAATCGGAGCGGCACTGTAGCCCGCACTCCCCGCCGGTGGTATATGCCGGCGGCACGATCCCGATGCAGGCCGCCCTTGCCGCTCGCCCTCATCCTTGCCCTGGCGCTGGTCCAGGGTGTCAGCGAATTTCTGCCGGTCTCCTCCTCCGCGCATCTGGTGCTGGTTCACGCCGCCTTCGGAGCGGAGAGTCCGGGAGGCGCGACGGCGCTGGCGCTGGACGTGGCCGCCCATGTGGGCGCGCTGGGCGCGGTGCTGGTCTATTGCCGGCGCGATATCGCCCGCCTTGTCATCCGGGGAGTCGCCGGGCTGGCGGGCCCGCGGCCGCCGGGCTGGGCGCTCGGCTGGCAAGTGGCGGCCGCCGCCCTGCCGGTCGCGGCCGCCGGCGCGCTGTTGCAGGACGCCGTCGTCGCCCACGCGCGCAGCCTGGAAGTCATCGCCTGGACCACGCCCGGCTTCGGGCTGCTGCTCTGGGCGGCGGACCGGTTCGGGCGGCGCGCCCGCCGGCTGGAGGGGCTGGCGCTGCCGCAGGCGCTCGCGATCGGCGCCGCACAGGCGCTGGCGCTCATTCCGGGCGTCAGCCGGTCGGGCGTCGTCATGACCGCCGCGCTCGCCTTCGGCTTCGAGCGGCGGGAGGCGGCGCGCTTCTCGCTGCTGCTCTCCATCCCGGTCATCGCCGGCGCCGGCCTCTGGGCGGCTCCCGACCTCGCCCCGATGGGCGAAACGGCCCTGCTGTCGGCGGCTGCGGTGGCGCTGGTCGCTTTCGCGACCGCGCTCGCGGCCATCTGGGCCATGATGCGCTGGCTCGCCCGGTCCGGCTTCGCGCCCTTCGTGCTCTATCGCCTGGCGCTCGGCGCGCTGCTGCTCGCCTGGGTCTATCTCTGAGCGGAACGCAGAACGCCCCGCCCGATTGCGGGCGGGGCGTCCTCGTCGCTACGGGCCGGGCCTGCGCCCGGTCGCGAGCCTATTCGGACAGCTGGATCACCACACGCCGGTTCAGCAGCTCGCGCGTGTCGTCCGGCGTCTTTACGGCCGGCTCCATCTCGCCGGCGGCCCGCACGGAAACGCGATCCTGCGGCACCAGCAGATCGAGCGTGAAGACCTCATAGACCGCCTTGGCGCGCATCTCCGAGATCTTCTGGTTATTGCGTTTCGTGCCGCTGGTGTCGGCATGGCCGGAGATCGCCAGGCTGGCGCCCTTGATTTTGCCGAAGGACGTGTAGGCCTTGTTGATCTCCTGCTGGGCGGCGCCGGTGATCGCGGCGCTGTTCCAGTCGAAATAAACCTCCCACGGGCCCTTGTCGATCGGCTTCTTGGCCTTCGGCGGCGGCGGTTTCAGCGCTTCCTCGACCGCAGCTACGCCTTCCTCGAACATCGCCTTGCAGCTGGCGATGTCGTCGGCCTGGAAGTTCTCTTCCTGCTCCTGCATCCAGCAGTCGAAACCGACCTGGGCCATGGCCGCCGAGGCGCCGGCCTTCTCGCGGCCGCCGCCGTCGAGCGCCGCCATCAGGCGCGCCCGCGCGGCTTCCAACGCTTCCATCGCCTCCGCCGGCAGGCGCCGCGCGGCGAGTTCTTCCGGCCCGACCTCCGCGCCGCTCGCCACCGCAAGGACGCGATCCGAGAACACGCCGGCGTCGACCCAGTCGGATTCGGCCTGTTCGAGGCCCGCAAGCCGCTTGTAGCCATCCATCAGCCCCATCCGGAAGTCGGAGCCGGTGGTTTCCACCATCTGCGCATCTTGCAGGTTGGACGCGCATCCTCCCAGCGCCAGCGCAACAGCCCCGACAAACAGGGCGGTCATTCGCGAAATCATGGTCACTCCCCGCGATTGCTGTTCGACCCAGACAGCCGGCCCACTTCTGCACACTTCGTCCGGCTTGCGCCGATGATAGGCGCTGAACGGCGCAAGGCAAGCAAAATCGCCCGCCGACGTGTCGTTATCGCGGATAGGTTCCGGCCATCCGGCCCCGGAGGCGCAGCAGCGCCAGCACGATGTCGATCGCGGGCGTCGCCACGCCCGCCCGGCGCCCGAGCTCGGCGACCGCGCCCAAGAGCGCGTCGATCTCCATCGGCCGCCCGCGCTCCAGATCCTGCAGCATGGAGGTCTTGTGGTGGCCGACCGCCACCGCGCCCTCCAGCCGGCGCTCCAGCGGAATGCGGAAGCGCGCGCCGAGCGCCTCGCCGACCGCCTGCCCCTCGGCCATCATGGTCCGGGCCAGGCTGCGGACGCCGGCGTCGGCGCCGATCTCGGCGAGCGTGGCGTGGGTGAGCGCGGAAATCGGGTTGAAGCAGAGATTGCCCCAAAGCTTGACCCAGATCTCGTCGCGGATGCGCGGGCGCACCGGGGCGCGCAGCCCGGCGGCGATCAGCAGGCGCGAGAGCGCCAGCGCCCGCTCGCTGCGCGCCCCGTCGGGCTCGCCCAGCGTGTAGCCATTGCCGTCGATATGCCGGCACACGCCGGGCTCGACGATCTCGACCGCCGGATAGACGACGCAGCCGATGGCGCGCTCCGGCCCGATTCCGCGCCACTGCGCCCCGCCCGGATCGACCGCCTCGACCGGCCCCGCCCCGGCGGGCGAGTCGATGGCGTGAAAATACCACCAGGGCACGCCGTTCATCGCCGTCACGACGGCCGTGTCGGGGCCGAGCAGCGCCTGCATGGCCGGCGCCGCGCCCGGCGCCTGATGCGCCTTCAGCGTCACGATCACGAAGTCTTGAACGCCGAATTGCGCCGGATCGGCGTCCGCCCGCACCGGCACGGTGAAGGTCTCCTCGTCCGAGACGAAGCGCAGACCCTTCGCCTGCAGCGCCGCCAGATGCGGGCCGCGCGCGATCAGCGAGACCTCCGCCTCGCCCCGCCGGGCGAGCAGCGCGGCCAGGTGGCAGCCGATGGCGCCCGCGCCGAAGATCGCGATCTTCACGAGGCCAGGCCGAGCTTCTCGGCCAGACCGATGCGCTGCAGCTTGCCGGTCGCGCCCTTCGGGATTTCATCCAGGAACAGGATACGGCGCGGCACCTTGAAGGCCGCGAGCCGGGCCGCGGCGAAGTCCTTGAGCGCCTGCTCGTCCGCCTCGGCGTCCTCCGCCAGCACCACCGCCGCCGCCACCTCCTCGCCGAGCGTGCGATGCGGCATGGCGAAGGTCACCGCCTGGCGCACCGAGGCATGGTCCATCAGCACCTCATCGACCTCGCGCGGGGAGATCTTCTCGCCGCCGCGATTGATGATCTCCTTCAGCCGGCCGGTGATGGTCAGATAGCCGGCCATGTCGAGCACGCCCTGGTCGCCGGTGCGGAACCAGCCGTCGGCGAACGCGCTCCGGTTGGCGTCGGGATTGTTCTCATAGGCGGCCATGACATTCGGCCCCCGGATGACCACCTCGCCGACCTCCCCGGCCTCCAGCAGCCGGCCCTCCTCGTCCATCACGGCGACCTCGGGGCCGGCGGCCAGCCCGACCGATCCCGCCCGGCGCTCGCCCGGCGGCAGCGGATTGCTCGCCATCTGGTGGGCCGCCTCGGTCATGCCGTAACTCTCGATCACCGGACAGCCGAACGCGTCCTCCAGTTCGCGCATCACCTGCGGCGGCAGCGAGGAGGAGGAGGAGCGGATGAAGCGCAGGTCGAGCGCCGCCACCGCTTCGGCGTTGCGCCGGGCGCGCGCCAGGATCGCCTGATGCATGGTCGGCACGGCGGTGTACCAGCTGGGCGCGGCGTCGGCGAACCACTCGAAAACCCGGAAGGCGTCGAAGCCCGGCGCGCAATAGACCGAGGCCCCGGCGCGCGCCGAGGCCAGCACCGCCGCGATCAGCCCGTGAATGTGGAACAGCGGCATGATGTTGAGGCAGCGGTCCGCCGGCGCGAGGCGGAGCGTCTCGGCGATATGCGCGGCCGAGGCGCAGATATTGGCGTGGCTGAGCGGCACGATCTTCGGCCGCGAGGTGGTGCCGGAGGTGTGCAGCACCAGTGCGGTGTCGGCGCTGCCGGCGTAGCCCGCCGCGCCCGGCGCGGCCGCGCCCACCCGCTCCGCCAGCAGCGAGAAGCGCCCGGCCGGCCCCTTGCGGTCGGCGACCAGGCGCAGCACCGGCAGCTGCAGCCGGGCGGCGGCCTGGACGGCGGGGCCGCTTTCGTCATCCGCGACGATGACCGCCCGCGCGGAGAGGTCCTCCATATAGAAGGCGAACTCTTCCTCGCGATAGGCGGGGTTGAGCGGCGCGGCCGCGGCGCCCGCGCCGACCGCAAGGAACGCCGCCGCCATTTCCGGCCCGTTGGGCAGCACGATCGCCACCCGGTCGTTGCGCCCGACGCCGAGCCCGTTCAGCGTCCTGACGGTCTCGTCGATCAGCCCGGCGAGCGCGCCCCAGGTGAGCGGCTCGCGGTCCGGCGCGGCCAGGGCGAGGCCATCCGCCGGATGCGCGGAGATCAGGTCGGCGATGGTGCAGGGCAGGTCCATGGGCGGTCCTTGTCGGCTCACGGTTCGACGATCACGGTGCCGAACTTGTCCAGGCTCTCGACCAGCTCGTGCGCGGCCACGATGTCGTCCAGCCCGAAACGCTCCGCCACCTGCAGCATGCGCTCGCCCCCGCCCGCAAAGCGCGTCACGTCGCGCTGGGCCTGCTGGCGGGCGGCGAGCGGAATGCTGTTCAGCACCACGAAGCGCAGCGTGGCGTTGAGCGCCATGAGCGCGCGCGCATCGATGCGCGGCCGGGTCTCGCCGTCGCTGGCGTAGATGGCGATGGCGCCATTGCGCTTGAGCGCGCCCATCGAGGCGTCGAGATTGCCGCCGAAATCGACCTCGACGATGCGATCCACGCCCTCGCCGTCGGTGAGTTCGCGCACCCGGGCGGCGACGTCCTCCTGGCGATAGTTGACGACCGCATCGGCCCCGCCGGCGCGCGCATGCGCGGCCTTGGCGTCGCCGGAGACGGTCGCCAGCACGCGCGCGCCGCCCCATTTCGCCAGCTGCACCGCATAATGCCCGACCGCGCCAGCCCCGCCGGTCACCAGCACCGTCTGCCCCGCCACCGCGCCGTCCGCGAAGACGCAGCGATGCGCGGTCATCGCCGGAATGCCGAGCGTCGCGCCCTCGGCGAAGCTCACACTGTCGGGCAGCGGGTGGACGAGATCGGCGTCGAGCGCGATATATTCCGCCGCCGTGCCGAAGGCGCGGCCGAGCCGCTGGCCGTTATAGAGCCAGACGCGCCGGCCGACCCAGGCGGGATCGACGCCCGCGCCGGTCCGATCGACCGCGCCGGCGCCGTCGCTGTTGGGGATCACGCGCGCGAAGTCGAAGCCGTAATCGGTGACGCCGCCGCGCAGCTTCACATCCGCCGGGTTGATGCCGGAGGCGTGGAGGCGCACGCGCAACTCGCCCGGCCCCGGCTCGGGCGTCGCCATCTCTCCCAGTTCCAGCACCTCGCCGGCCGGCCCCTTCCGCTCATACCACGCCGCTCGCATCCTTCCCCTCTCCCGAACTTCGGCTCCTGCATGATGTATCGTGCGCGCGCCGCAAGTCGAGAGGGCGCGGAGAAGGCCATGAAACGCATCGTCTTTCTGGAGCGCAACTCCTTCCCGCCGGACGTGGCCATCCGCCGGCCGGCCTTCGCGCATGAGTGGATCGAGTTCGACGAGACGCACCCGGACAAGGCCGCCGAACGGCTCCGGGACGCCGAGATCGCCATCACCAACAAATGCCACATCGACGCCGGGGTGTTCGCCGCGGCGACGCGGCTGGAGCTGGTCGCGGTCGCCGCCACGGGCACCGATTGCGTCGATAAGGCGGCCGCGCAGGCCGCCGGCGTGCCGGTCACCAATGTCACCGGCTATGCGGCCGACAGCGTGGCCGAGCACGCGCTGGCCCTGCTGCTGGCGCTCGCGCGCGCCGTGCCGGCCTATGACCGCGCGGTGGCCGAGGGCCGCTGGTCGAAGGCGCGCCAGTTCTGCCTCTTCGACTATCCGATCGCCGATCTCGCCGGGAAGCGGCTCGGCGTCATCGGCTGGGGCGGGATCGGACGATCGGTCGCGGCCAAGGCGGCGGCCTTCGGCATGGAGGTCATGGTCGCCGAGCGGCCGGGCGCCGCGCCGCGGCCGGGCCGGGTGGCCTTCGAGGAGCTGCTGGCGAGCGCCGACGCGATCTCGCTGCACTGCCCGCTGAATGACGAGACGCTCGGGCTGATCGACCGCGAAGCCTTCCGGGCGATGCGGCGGCGGCCCTTCCTGATCAACACCGCGCGCGGCGGCATCGTCGATGAGGCGGCGCTCTCGCAAGCGCTCGACGAGGGCCTGATTCGCGGCGCGGCCTTCGATGTGGCGACGGCCGAGCCGCCGCCGGGAGGCCACCCGCTGCCGGCGCTCGCCGGGCGGGCGAATGTCATCGTGACCCCGCATGTCGCCTGGGCGAGCGAGACCGCCATGGCGGCGCTGGCCGAGGGCCTGGTCGCGGGCCTCGAAGCCTGGGCGCGGGGCGAGCCGGTGAATCGCGTCGCTTGACCGGCGGGGCCGGCTCCGGTGAGATCGGCGATCCGTCCAGCAGCAGGCGCGAGGCCGTCCGTCCATGCCCATCGTCAACCGCATCGCCGAGTTTCACGAGGAGATGACCGCCTGGCGGCGCGAGCTCCACATGTATCCGGAAACGGCCTTCGAGGAGGTGCGCACCGCCGCCTTCGTCGCCGACAAGCTCAAGAGCTTCGGCGTCGATGCGGTGCACACCGGCATCGGGCAAACCGGCGTGGTCGGCGTGCTGCGCGGCCAGGGCGGGGGCGAGCGCTCCATCGGCATCCGCGCCGACATGGACGCGCTCGACATCGAGGAGGCCAACGAGTTCGACTACCGCTCGCGCCATCCCGGCAAGATGCACGCCTGCGGCCATGACGGCCACACCACCATGCTGCTGGGCGCGGCGCGCTATCTGGCCGAGACGCGCAATTTCGACGGCACCGTCTATCTGATCTTCCAGCCGGCGGAGGAGAATGAGGGCGGCGGGCGCGCCATGGTGGAGGACGGGCTGTTCGACCGCTTCCCGGCCGACTCGATCTACGGCATGCACAATTCGCCCGGCCTGCCGGTCGGGCGCTTCACCACCCGGCCGGGTCCCGCCATGGCCGGCTTCGACATTTTCGAGATCGAGATCGAGGGCTACGGCACCCATGCCGCCCGCCCGCATCAGGGCATCGACGTGGTGGTGGTGCAGGCGCAGATCGTCACCGCGCTGCAGACCATCCCGAGCCGGTCGGTCAACGCCATCGATTCGGTGGTGCTCTCCATCACCCAGGTGCATGGCGGCGACACCTGGAACGTGATCCCGCAAAAGGTCGTGCTGCGCGGCACCGTGCGCGCCTTCAAGACCGAGGTGCAGGACATGACCGAAACCCGGATGCGCCGCATCTGCGCCAGCATCGCCGAGGCGTTCGGCGCGGAGGTCCGGGTGCATTACGAGCGCCGCTATCCGCCGACGGTGAACGACCCCGCCCATGTCGATATCGCGGCCGCGGTGGCGGAGGATGTCTTCGGCGCCGCCAATGTCGCCACCGACGCGCCGCCCGGCATGGGCTCGGAGGACTTCTCCTTCATGCTCAACGCAAAACCGGGGGCCTATGTGCGCATCGGCAACGGCGCGCTGCACGAGCATGGCGGCGTCGTGGTCCACAATCCGCGCTACGACTTCAACGACGAGGCCCTGCCCTGGGGCGCCACCTACTGGTCGCGCCTGGTCGAGACGGTGCTGGCCCGGTCATGAAGCTCGGCGATTTCGACGCGCTCAGCTTCGACTGCTACGGCACGCTGATCGACTGGGAGGGCGGCATTCTGGCCGCCTGGCGGCGCTGGGCCGCGCCCGAGGGCCTGGATGCCTCGGACGACGCGGTGCTGGAATGCTTCGCGCGCGAGGAGTCGCGCCAGCAGGCCGAGACGCCGGGCATGCCCTATCCGGAGGTGCTGGCGCGCGCCTTCATGGCCATGGGCGACGCCTTCGGGAAAGCGCCCATCGAGGCCGACGCGGTGGCCTTCGGGCGCTCCGTGCCGGACTGGCCGGCCTTCCCGGACAGCGCCGAAGCGCTCGCCCGACTCGGCCGCCGCTACAAGCTCATCGTCCTCTCCAATGTGGACCGGGAGAGCTTCGCCGGCTCGGCGGCCCGGCTCGGTGCGCGCTTCGACGCGGTGTTCACCGCCCAGGATGTCGGCTCCTACAAGCCCGACCCCGCCAATTTCGACGCGCTGATCGCCGGCGTGGAGGCCAAGGGCGTCCCGAAGGCGCGGCTGCTGCACACCGCCCAGTCGCTGTTTCACGACCATGCGCCGGCCGCGGCCGCCGGGCTGGCGACCTGCTGGATCGACCGCCGCAAGGGCCGGGCCGGCTGGGGCGCCACCATGCCGCCGCCGGGCGAGGTGCGGGTCGATTTCCATTTCGGCACGCTCATGGAAATGGCCGACGCGCTGGACGGCGAAGCTTAACCGCAACACTTAACGGCGGCGCGGGCCGGCGCTACAATCGGGCCTCGCGTGCGAAGGGATGCAGGCAATGCTGAAGAGCATCGTGGTGGCGCTGGACGGTTCGCCCTCCAGCGCGGAGGCGGAGAGGCTGGCGATCGCCATCGCGCGCCGCCACGAGGCGCGGCTGGTGGGCCTGGGCGTGCTGGACACGCCCTATCACACCGCGCCGATGGCCCGCCCGATCGGCGCCGGGGCCTACAAGGAGCATCGCGACGAGACGCTGGTGGAGTCGTGGCGCGCGCGGCTGGAAACGCGGCTGGCCGAGTTCGAGAGCGCCTGCAAGGCCGCCGGAGTCGCCTATGGCGTGTTCGAGGCCGAGGGCGTGCCCCACAAGCTGATCGAGGCCGAGGCCGACCGGCACGACCTCATCGTCATCGGGCGCGAGACCAACTTTCACGGCGTCGAGCGCCACGATGTCGCCGACGCGGTGCAGCGGCTGCTGCATGACAATCCGCGCCCCGTGGTGATGACGCCCAACGCGCCGCAGGCCGGCGAGCGGGTGGTGGTGGCCTTCGACGGCAGCCTCCAGTCCTCGCGCGCCATGCATATCTACATCCTGCTCGGGCTGGCGCGGGACTGCGAGCCGCATGTGATCAGCATCGCGCAGGACCGGGAGGCCGCGGCCGCCATCGCCGCCAAGGGCGCCGGGCTGTTCCGCTCGCACGGTTTCAGCGCCGAGGCGCATGGCATCGCCGCGCGCGGCAATCCCGGCGACGCGCTGCTGGCGCAGGTGGAGGCCATGGACGCCGGAATGCTGGTCATGGGCGCCTTCGCCCATCACGGGCTGATGCACAACCTCCTGGTCGGCTCGGCAACCCGCCGCCTCCTCCACGACTGCCCCGCCCCGGTCTTCGTGCACCACTGACGCCGCCACCCGGCGGCGCTCAGGGTTCCTGGACGATTTCCAGGATGCGGCGGGTCTTTTCGGCGGCGCGGCGGCGCACCTCGGCCACGTCGCGGCCGGTCCAGTCGTAGAAGCCCTTGCCGGAGGCGGCGCCGGTTTCGCCCCGCGCGGGCATTTGCTGCACGAAATCGATGGGGCGGTCGCCGTGGTGCAGATGCGGCACGATGCCGCGCTGCGAGGCGGCGTGCACCTCCAGCCCGCCCAGATCCTTCTGCTCGATCAGCCCGGTGACGCACATGCGCGGCCCGAAGGCGAGCCGCGCGAAGGCGTCCACATCTGCGGCGGTCACCAGCCCCTGCTCCATCATCCAGTAGGCCTCGTGCAGCAGGGCGTGCTGCAGGCGGTTGAACAGGAAGCCGACCACCGGGCGCGCCAGCAGCACCGGCTGCTTGCCCGTCCGGCGGAGCGCCGCCAGCGCGCGCTCCGCCGTCGCATCGTCGGTCTGGGGCAGCCGCGCCAACTCGCAGCAGGGAAAGGCGTCGGCCGGCTGCATGTAGTGGATCGCGAGGAAGCGCTCCGGGTGGGCCAGCGGCCGGGCGATCTCCTCGATATCCAGCCCCGAGGTGTTGGTCGCGAGGATGGGACCCGCGCCCCAGGCCTCCTCCATCCGGCGGAACAGCTCCTGCTTGAGCGCGAGGTCCTCCGGCCAGTTCTCGATGACGAGATCGGGCGGCGTTTCGGGCAGGTCCGCGACGGCGCGCATCCCCGCCGGCAGGTCCCGAAGGCGCGAGGGGTCGCGGGTCAGCACCGTCACCTCGAAGCCCGCGCCGGCGAAGCTCGCCGCCACGCCCCGGCCCATGACGCCATAGCCCGCGACCAGCACGCGGTTCACGGGCGCGCTCATGACGACCAGTGCTCGCGCAGATGGTCGGCGGCGTCGCGCACCGCGCGCATCGCCACCTCCACCTCCGGGGCCATCTTCAGGAAGCCGTGCGGCGCGCCCGGATAGAGGATGTAGCGGTGGGGCGCATGGGCGGCGGCGAGCTTGAGGCCGAGCGCCTCGGCGTCGTCGCGCAGCGGATCGAGGGCAGCCGCGGTCAGCAGCACCGGCGGCAGGCCGCGAAAATCCATCTCCAGCGAGCAGAAGAGCGGATTGCGCCCGTCCTCCTCGCCGCTCAGATAATCGGCGTAGAAGCGGCGCATGATGTCGAGCCCGAGGCCGTAGCGCCCGTCTCCGTAAGCCTCGGCCGCGGGCCCGAGCGCATAGCCGTATTCGGGCAGATGGCCGTAGCAGCCGTAGAAGAGCAGCGCCGTGGCCAGCGTCTCGCGCCGCCGGTCCAGCACGGCGAGCGCCAGATTGGCGCCGGCCGAGTCGCCCCCGACCGCGAGGCGCGCCGTATCGACGCCGATCTCCGCGCCATGGCCGGCCAGCCAATCGGCGGCGAACAGGCACTCCTCCACCGCCACCGGAAAGCGATGTTCGGGCGCGAGGCGATAATCGACCGAGACCACCGTCGCCGCCGCCTCGCGGGCCAGCAGGCGGCAGAGCGTGTCATGCGACTCGATGCTGCCCAGCATGAAGCCGCCGCCATGCAGATAGAGCAGCCCCGGCGCGCCGGCCTCCTCGCTCGGGCGATAGACCCGCACCCTGAGCTCGCCATGCGGCCCGTCGAGCGCCAGATTGACCACCGAGGCCAGCGGCGGCGGGCGGGCGTTCCAGTAGGTCGAGGAGGCGTCGTAGGCGGCGCGAATCTCCGCCGCCGGCGCGGCGACCAGCGCCTTCAGGTCGAGCGGCGGGGAGGTTTCGGCGGCGCGCCGGCCCGCCTCGACGATGGCGGGGTCGATGATGTCCACGGCGGTCATGGGGGCAGTCTCCGGAAGGGGGCAATCGGGGTCGCGCGATCCGGCCACCATAGGACAAGCCCGCCCGAACCGGAAAAAGTTTGCAAGACGGCGCATGACGTGGTTATGCTCTCTTGCGGTTTCGGGACGCAGGGACCGCTGCCGAGGCGATTTCGCATCGATCGTCCAGGTCGGTTCGGATTTTGCAGGCGCCGTCTCCTGACACCATCCGGTGGAGTTCCGGTCTTTCGGGATCGTCCCACGCCGCCACTGCGGCTCGCCCCGGGCATCGACTGTCGGGCGCAATCGGGGGGATTGCCGCCATGAGCGACCAGGAGAGCGACAACGCGCCCCGAGCGGCGCAAGCGCCTCGGAAACAGAGTAGCCGATGAAACAGAACTTGCCTCCGCGCCGGTCGCGCGGCCGCAGCAATCTGAGAGGCGGGCGGAACCCCGCCCACCGCAATCAACCGCTGGAAAGCAACGGACCGGAAGGTCGGGTGCGCGGCACCGCGCAGCAGATTCTCGACCGCTATCTGGCCATGGCGCGCGACGCGCAGTCGAGCGGCGATTCGGTGCTGGCCGAAAACCTGTTCCAGCACGCCGAGCATTATCAGCGGCTGGTGGCGCAGTTCGCGCCGCCCCAGGCGCAGCCGTCGGCCCAGCAGCCGTCGGGCGAGGCGACGCAGGGCGGGGAGGAGCCGGCGGGCGCCGCCCGGCCCGAGCAGGACGGCGCACAGACGCCGGCCGATGGCCAGGCCGGCGAGGGGATGCGGCCGCGCCGCCGCCGCCGCCAGCGCAACCAGCCGGCCGACGAGCCGGCGGCCGAGAACGGCGAGCCGACGGAAAGCGGCGCCGCCGCCCCGGAGCCGGCCGTCACCGCAGCGTGAAGGCGGGCCGGCCGCCCGGCCGGTGCTGACCTCCGAGGCCGGCGGCGCGCCGGAAGCCGAGGATCGCGCGCCGGTCATCGTCTGGCTGCGCCGGGATTTGCGCCTCGCCGACAATCCCGCGCTCCACGCCGCCGCCGCAACCGGCCGGCCGGTGCTGCCGGTCTTCGTGCTGGACGAGCGGGGCGACTGGGCGCCGGGAGCGGCCAGCCGTATCTGGCTCCGCGGGTCGCTGGAGGCGCTGGCGACGGATTTCGCCGGGCTCGGCGCGCCGCTGACGCTGCGGCGGGGCGCGAGCGAAGCGGTGCTGCCGGCGCTCGCGGCCGAGACCGGCGCGGCCGCCATCTACTGGAATCGCAACTGGGAGCCGGAGGGGGTGGCGCGCGGCAAGCGGGTGCGCGACGCGCTGCCCGCATCCTGCCGGAGCCGCGCCTTCAACGACCGCCTGCTGTTCCTGCCCGAGAGCATCCGCACCCGCGCCGGCGGGCCGTTCCGCGTCTTCACGCCCTTCTGGCGCGCCTGCCTCCAAGCGCCGGAGCCGGACCCGCCCTTGCCCGCGCCGGCGCGCCTGCAAGCGCCGCGTGCGCCGGTCGCCTCCCTGCCGCTGGAGCGACTCGGCCTGGAGGCGGCGCTCGACGACGGGGGCGGCGTGCAGCGCGCCTGGTTCTTCGGCGAGCGGGCCGCGCAGCAAGCGCTGGAGCGCTTCGTCGCAGACGCGCTCGGCGGCTATATCGACCGGCGCGACCTGCCCGGCGTCACCGGAACGGCGCGCCTCTCGCCGCATCTGAGTTTCGGAGAGATAAGCGCCCGCGCGCTCTGGTCCCGCCTCCAGGGCCTCCGCGCGGCGCGCGGCGGGGCGCTCGACGCGCCGGTGGAAGCCTGGCTGCGGCAGCTGCTCTGGCGCGAATTCGCGGCGCATCTGCTGCATCGCGAGCCGGGCCTGAGCGATGCGCCGATGCGGCCCGAATTCGCCCGCTTTCCCTGGCGCGAGACGCATGAGGGGCTGGACCGCTGGCGGCGTGGGGAGACCGGCTTTCCGTTCATCGATGCGGGCCTGCGCGAATTGCGCCAGACCGGCTTCATGCACAACCGGGCGCGCATGGTCGCCGCCTCCTTCCTCTGCAAGCAGATGGGCGTGCACTGGCTGGTCGGCGCGCGCTGGTTCTGGGAGCGGCTGGTGGACGCCGATCTCGCCAACAACAGCCTCGGCTGGCAATGGTGCGCCGGCTGCGGGGCCGACGCCGCGCCCTATTTCCGCATCTTCAACCCCGTGACGCAGAGCCGGAAGTTCGATCCCGACGGGCGCTATATCCGCCGCTGGGTCCCCGAACTGGCGGGGCTGGACGATGCGCGCATCCATGCGCCCGGGGCCGTGGCGGACTATCCGGCGCCCATGCTGGACCTCGCCGAGGCGCGCCGCGCGGCGCTCGCCCGCTACGCCGCGCTGCGGGACGGCGCCGCGCTGCGCGAGGACGGCTGAGCCCGCCCGCATCTTGTGCGCATTGCGGGCGATGCCCATATCCTCGGCAGACGGTGCGGGTGCGTCCGGGACGGCCCTCCGCCGTCGGCTTGCGTCCGAAGACGGAGACCGAAAGCATGGATTTCGAGAGCTACACCGAGCGCGCGCGGGGCTTCATCCAGTCCGCGCAGGGCATGGCGCTCGCGGCCGGCCATCAGCGCTTCCTGCCGGAACATGTCCTGAAGGTCATGCTCGACGACCCGGAGGGTCTGGCGGCCGGCCTGGTGGAGCGCGCCGGCGGCGATCCGGGCCGCGCGCGGAGCGCGGCCGAGGCGGTGCTGGCGGCGCTGCCCGCGGTCAGCGGCTCGGGCGCGGGCGGGCTGCATCTGGCCCCGGAGACCGCGCGCCTGTTCGAGACCGCCCGCAAGGCGGCCCAGCAGGCCGGCGACCGCTTCGTGACCGTGGAGCGCCTGCTCCAGGCGCTCGCCATTGCCGGCGGTCCGCTGCGCGAGGCGGGGGTGGACGCCAGGGCCCTGGAGCGCGTCATCGCCGAGTTGCGCCGCGGCCGCACCGCCGACAGCGCCAACGCCGAAGCCGGCTTCGACGCGCTCGCCAAATACGCCCAGGACCTGACCGAGGCGGCGCGGGCCGGCAAGCTCGACCCGGTGATCGGGCGCGACGAGGAGATCCGGCGCGCGATCCAGGTGCTGTCGCGGCGCATCAAGAACAATCCGGTGCTGATCGGCGAGCCGGGCGTCGGCAAGACCGCCATCGCCGAGGGGCTGGCGCAGCGCATCGTCAATGGCGACACGCCGGAGGGGCTGCGGGACAAGCGGCTGGTGGCGCTCGACCTGGGCGCCATGGTCGCGGGCGCGAAATATCGCGGCGAGTTCGAGGAGCGCCTGAAGGCCGTGCTGGCCGAGATCCGGGCGGCCGAGGGCGAGATCGTCGTCTTTATCGACGAGCTGCACACGCTGGTCGGCGCCGGCAAGGCCGATGGCGCGATGGACGCCTCCAACATGCTGAAGCCGGCGCTGGCGCGCGGCGAACTGCACTGCATCGGCGCCACCACGCTCGACGAATATCGCCAGCATATCGAGAAGGACGCAGCGCTCGCGCGGCGCTTCCAGCCGGTGTTCGTCGGCGAGCCGACGGTCGAGGACACGATCTCCATCCTGCGCGGCCTGAAGGAGAAATATGAGGTGCATCACGGCGTGCGCATCACCGACGGCGCGCTGGTGGCCGCCGCGACGCTCTCCAACCGCTACATCGCCGACCGCTTCCTGCCCGACAAGGCCATCGATCTGATCGACGAGGCGGCGAGCCGGCTCAGAATGCAGATCGACTCCAAGCCCGAGGCCATCGACGAGCTCGACCGGCGCATCATCCAGCTCAAGATCGAGCGCGAGGCGCTCCGCAAGGAGACCGACGAGGCCTCGCGCGGGCGTCTCGAAAAGCTGGAGCAGGAGCTGGGCGGGCTGGAGGAGCGCTCCAGCGAGCTCACGCTGCAATGGCGGCGCGAAAAGGCCGCCATCGACGACGCCAAGGGGCTGAAGGAGGAGTTGGAGCGGGCGCGCCTGGAACTGGAGGCGAGCCAGCGCAAGGGCGAGCTGGAGCGCGCGAGCGAGCTGCGCTTCGCGCTCATCCCGGACCTGGAGAAGCGCATCGCCGGAGGCGGCGAGCGGCGCGAAGGCGGGCTGCTGGAAGAGGAAGTCGGCGGCGAGCACGTCGCCGGCGTGGTCTCGCGCTGGACCGGCGTGCCGGTCGCCCGGATGCTGGAGGGCGAGCGCGAGAAGCTGCTGCAGATGGAGGAGCGCCTGCACGCCCGCATCGTCGGCCAGGACGAGGCCGTCGCGGCGGTTTCGGAGGCCGTGCGCCGGGCCAGGGCCGGGCTGCGCGATCCGGGCCGCCCGGTCGGCTCCTTCCTGTTTCTGGGGCCGACCGGCGTCGGCAAGACCGAGCTGTGCAAGGCGCTGGCGGCGTTCCTCTTCGACGACGACACCGCCATGCTGCGCCTCGACATGTCGGAATATATGGAGAAGCACACGGTCTCGCGGCTGCTGGGCGCGCCGCCCGGCTATGTCGGCTATGAGGAAGGCGGCGCGCTGACCGAGTCCGTGCGCCGGCGGCCCTATCAGGTGGTGCTGTTCGACGAGGTGGAGAAGGCCCATCCCGACATCTTCAACGTGCTGCTGCAGGTGCTGGACGACGGGCGGCTGACCGACGGCCACGGCCGGACGGTGGACTTCCGCAACACCATCCTGGTCATGACCTCCAATCTCGGCAGCGAGGCGTTCGCCCGCGCCGGCGAGGGCCTGGCGCACGGGCCCGCCGTGGACCGGGTGATGGACGCGGTGCGCGGCCATTTCCGCCCGGAGTTCCTGAACCGGCTGGACGAAATCGTGGTGTTTCACCGCCTGGAGCGCGCGCATATGGCCGGCATCGTGGCGATCCAGCTGGAGGGCCTGCGCAAGCTGCTGGCGGCGCGCGACATCGCGCTCGACCTGGAGCCGGCGGCGGTGGACTGGCTGGCGGAGACCGGCTTCGATCCGGTCTATGGGGCCAGGCCGCTGAAGCGCGTCATCCAGCGCGAACTCCAGAACCCGCTCGCCAAACGCCTGCTGGAGGGCGCGGTGCAGGACGGCGACCGGGTATCGGTCGGCGTGGAAGCCGGCGCCCTCGCCATCCACCCCCAGGCCGAGGCGGAGGCGGCGTAGCCGGAATCCGCAAACTGTCAGGTGGAGAAAATATTCAACACTGCCACTTGACATTGTTATCTGGCTGCTTCATATATCCTTCTCCAGAGAACATCTCGCGGAGGTGGAGCCATGACGCTCAATGCCAACAGGATGAACGACGTTGTCGCGGGCTTGCCGACCAAATCCGGCAAGATCCGAGCGCTCGACGCCGCCGGCTACAAGCGCGCCGATATCGCCCGCTTCCTCGACATACGCTACCAGCATGTCCGCAACGTGCTTGTGCAGGGGCCGCCGAAATCCGAAGGCAACCGGTCTCCCGCACCGCCCGGTCCGGGCAACGTCGATGCGCAGCGGCTGCGCGTCGCCGAAGACGGTCGCCTCGTCATACCTGCCGAGATGCGCAGCGCCATGCTGGTTGACGACAGCGGCGTTGTGACCGCGCGCGTGGTCGAGGGGGAGTTGCGCCTGTTGACACCCAAGGCGGCAGTCGCCAAATTGCAGCGCATGGTGAGCGAGGCCGTGCCCGAAGGCGTATCTCTGGTCGATGAGCTGATCGCCGAACGCCGCGCGGAAGCAAGGCGCGAGGCCGAGGGGTGACGGTCGTCCTCGACGCTTCCGCGATATTGGCCCTGATCGGCGGCGAACCCGGAGCCGAGGCGATTGGCGACGTCCTGGAGGACGCCGCCATCAGCGCAGCGAATCTCTCCGAAGTGGTCGCAAAGCTGACGGACTGGGGGCTGGACGAGGGCGCCATTGTCGGCGCCGTGACCGCCTTGCCGCTCCAGATTCACGCCCTGGACGCCACACAGGCGTGGCGCGCCGGCTTGCTGCGCCGAACGACGCGGGCGCGCGGCCTGTCGCTGGGCGACCGCGCCTGCCTCGCGCTCGCGGAAACGCTGGACGCGCCGGCGATGACCATGGACCGCGCCTGGGCGGAACTGGCGCTCGACGTTGAGGTCACCCTCGGTCGCTGAAACGCGCGTGCGCCTACTCGCCGGTGAAGCGCGGGCGGCGTTTTTCGACGAAGGCGGCGACGCCCTCGGCGAAATCGGCGCTCATGCGCAGCCGGCCGTAGGCCTGGCCCTCGATCTCCATCGCCTGCTCCAGCGGCGCGTTCTCGCCGGCGTTGAACACCTGCTTCAGCGTGCGCTGGGCCAGCGGCGAGAAGCGGCGGAGTTCGGCTGCAAGCGCCGCCGTCGCGTCTTCCAGCGCACCGTCCGCCGCCAGTTCGCAGGCGATGCCCCAGTCGAAAGCCTGCCGCGCGGTTATCCGGAGGCCGCGCATCGCCATGTTCCTCGCGCGCGATCCGCCGATCATGCGTTGCAGCCGCGCCGAGCCGCCGGAGCCGGGGATCATGCCGAGATTGATCTCCGGCAGGGCGAGGCGCGCCGTCTCGCTGACGATGCGGAAGTCGCAGGCGAGCGCCAGCTCGAAGCCGACCCCCATGCAGAAGCCGCGGATCGCGGCGATGACCGGCTTGGAGCAGCGCTCGGCGGCCGCGATGTTCCGGTGCAGCTGCGAGACGGTCTCCGGGCTCGCCGCCATGAAGCCCGGAATGTCGCCGCCGCTGGTGAAATGCTCGCCCTCGCCCCGGACCACCACCACGCGCACCGCCGGGTCGCGGTCCAGCGCCTCGAACGCCGCGCGCAATTGCGGGCGCTGGGCCATGCGCACGACATTCAGCGGCGGGCGGTCGAGCACGATGTCGGCGCGCTCGGCCTCGGGATCGATCTCGATGCGAAAGCCGTCGGTCTCGATGGTCACGGGCGGGGGTCTCCGGGTTGCGTCTTCGGTCCATAGCCGAGGCGGCGGTCGCGGGCGAGGTCCTCCGGCGCGCGCTCTTCCGCCTTCCCGTGTCCGCCGCCGCCGGAGGTTTGCAGCAGAACGCGGTCGCCCCGCCTGAGCGGCAGGTTGGAGACCTTGGAGCCGAGCTCGGTTTGCTTGCCGTCGCGGGTCAGCACCGAGCGCCCCGGCGCGCCGGGCGCACCGCCGGCCAGCCCGTAGGGCGGCACGCGGAAGCGTTCGTAATTGGTGGAAAGCGCGCCCTCTTCCGCGTCCAGCCGGAACTCGCGCCGCAGGCCGAGGCCGCCCCGCCGCTTGCCGGCCCCGCCGCTGCCGGGCGCGAGGCCGTATTCGGTGACCGTGATCGGATAGAGGCTCTCGATCATCTCGACCGGCGTGTTGGCGAGATTGTGCAGGCAGGCCGAGAGCGCATTGGCCCCGTCGGCCTCGGGATGCGCGCCCCAGCCGCCGACCTCGAGGTCGAAATAGACCTCCGGGCGCCCCGACCGCCCCTTCAGCCCGAGCGCATAGACATAGCTGACGCCGTAATAGGCCGCCGGAATGCGCTCCGGCGCGGCCAGGGCGAGCGCGCCCAGCACGGTGGTGACGATGCGGTGCGCCGTCGCCATGCGGTTGGCGACCGGCGCGGGCGGCTGCGCGTCGCAGACGGTGCCCGGCCGGGCGACGATCTCCACCGGGCGGTAGGCGCCGGAATTGGCCGGAATCTCCACCCCGGCCGCGCACATCAGCGCGCAATAGACGGCCGACTTGGACATGTTGAGGGTGCAGTTGACCGGCCCGGCGGCCTGCGGGCCGGACTCCGAGAGATCGACGCGCGCGCGCTCGCCCTCGATGCGCACCTCGGCCGCGATTCGCAGCGGCTCCTCCGAGAGGCCGTCGTCATCGACGAAATCCTCGAACCGGTAGCAGCCGTCCGGGATGGCGGCGATGGCGGCGCGCATCATCGCCTCGGACCGGTCGAGAATGCGTCCCGAGGCGGCCTCCAGGCGCTCGGGGCCGAAGCGCTCCGCCAGCCGGAGCACACCGGCGGCGCCGATATCGAGGGAAGCCAGCTGGGCCTCGAAATCGCCCCGCACCTTCTCCGGCTCGCGCGTATTGGCGTAGAACACGCCCAGCAGCGCCTCGTTCGCCCGCCCGGCCTCGACGATCTTGCAGGGCGGGATGCGCAGCCCCTCCCGGTAGATCTCCCGCGCGGCGGGGTCGTAGCTGCCGGGCGCGCCGCCGCCGACATCGGTGTGATGGGTGAGCGTGCCGGCGATCGCGATGCGCCGCCCCTGGAAATAGACCGGCTTGAAGGTGAGCACATCGGGCAGATGCTGGCCGCCGGAATAGGGATCGTTGGTGATGATGACATCGCCCTCGCGCCAGTCTTCCAGCGGAACCGGTCCGGCGAGGATGCCTTCGAGGCAGGTCGCCATGGAGTTGAGGTGAATGGCGATGCGCGCCGATTGCGCCGTGTTGCGCCCTTCGGCGTCGAACAGCGCCGTCGAATAGTCGAGCGTCTCGCGCACCACGGTGGAGCGCGCGGTGCGCCAGATGGTGACGTTCATGTCTTCCGCCGCTGCGGTGAGCGCATTGCGGATAATCTCGATGTCGATCGGGCCGAGCGCGGTCATCGCTCCTCCTCCCCGCGCCGCGCCAGCAGATCGCCGCTGGCGGCGAGCCGGAGCCGCCAGCCGGGCGGGATCAGCAGCGTGGCGTAGCGTTCCTCCACGATCGCCGGCCCGTCGATCCGGGCCGGCAGCCGGTCGCGATCGTGCACCGGCAGGCGCCACCAGGCGCCGTCCAGCCAGACGCGGCGCTCGCCCTTGGGCGCCGGCGCGGCCGCCGCCTGCTGCGGGCGAATCTGCGGCTTGGGCAACAGGCCGGTGGCGGTGGCGCGCAGCGTGACGATCTCCACCGGCGCGCTCGGGTCGGCATGGGCGTAGCGCGCCCGGTGCAGTTCGTGGAAATCGGCGATGAGGCGCGCCAGCCCGGCCGGATCGGGGCGCGCCTCCTCCCAGGGCACCGTCAGCTCGAACGCCTGGCCGCGATAGCGCATGTCGGCGGCGAGGCGAATGACGCGCGCCTCCCCGGCGATGCCGTCTGCGGCCAGCAGCGCATGGCCCTCCGCCAGCAGCTCTTCCGCCAGCCCGGCGAGCGCCGGCAGGGAGTCCGCGCTCGCCTCCAGCAGGCGGGAGCGCGCGACATCGTGCGCGATGTCGGCGGTCAGGATGCCGCGCGCGGAGAAGGCGCCCGGATCGCGCGGGAACACCACGCGGGTCATCTCCAGCTCCTCGGCCAACTGCGCGGCGTGGAGGCCCCCCGCCCCGCCGAAAGCGGCGAGCGCGAAGGCGCGCGGGTCGGCGCCCTTCTCGAACAGGCTGAGCTTGATCGCCGACGCCATATGCGCATTGGCGACGGCGACGATACCCTCCGCCGCCTCCTCGACGCCGAGGCCGAGCGGCCCGGCCACGCGCTCCGCGACGGCCTGCCGCGCGCGCTCGGCGTCGAGCGTCATCGCGCCGCCCAGGAAGAAGCCGGGGTCCAGCCGGCCGAGCACGATATTGGCGTCGGTCACCGTCGGCTCGACGCCGCCGCGGCCGTAGGCGGCGGGTCCGGGCTCGGCCCCGGCGCTCTGCGGCCCGACGCCGAGCGCGCCGCCCGGTCCCACCCAGGCGATGGAGCCGCCGCCGGCCCCGATGGTGCGCATTTCCACCATCGGCAGCCGCACCGGCAGGCCGTCGATCTCGCCTTCGGTCACCACCGCGCTTTCGCCGCCCTGCACCACCGAGACATCGAAGCTGGTGCCGCCCATATCGACCGCCACCAGGTCCGGCAGGTCGAGCGCCCGCGCGAGCGCCGCCGACGCCATCGCGCCGCCGGAGGGGCCGGAGAGCAGCAGCCGCGCCGGCAGCCGCGCCGCCTGGGCCGGCGTCGTCACGCCGCCGTTGGACTGCACCAGATAGAGCCGGGCGTGAAGGCCGGCCGCCCGGAGCCGCGCCTCCAGCCGCTCCAGATAGACGCGCACCACCGGCATCAGCAGCGCGTTCAGCACCGTGGTCGAGCTGCGCTCGAACTCGCGCACTTCCGGGCTGACCTCGGAGGAGAGCGACACCGGGAGGCCGGGCGCCTCTTCGGCCAGAATGTCGGCGGCGCGGCGCTCATGGGCCGGGTCGCGATAGGCGTGCAGGAAGGCGACCGCGACCGCGCCGACCGACGCCGCCGCCAGTTCGCGGGCGATGCGCCGCAGCCCCGCCTCGTCGAGCGGCGTCTCCTCGCTGCCGTCCCAGCGCATCCGGCCGGCGACGCCGAAGCGCCGGTCGCGCGGAACCAGAACGGTCTGCGGGGCGGGCTTCAGCGTATAGGGCTCGCGGCGCACATGGCGGCCGATCTCCAGCACATCCGTGAAGCCTTCATTGGCGATCAGCGCGCCTTCCGCCAGCTTGCGCTCCAGCACGGCGTTGGTGGCGATGGTGGTCCCGTGCAGCAGGAAGCCGACCTCCTCCGGCCGGAAGCCGAAGCGCGCCGCCGCCTCGCGCACGCCCGTCAGCAGGCCCTCGGAGGGATCGCCCGGCGTGGTCGGCGTCTTGAAGGCATGCGCCGCGCCGGTCGCGGCGTCCAGCAGCATCAGGTCGGTAAACGTCCCGCCGATGTCGGCGGCGATGCGCCAAGAAGATGTCGGGCGTTGGGATTCAGACATAACAGGTTCGTTTCATTGAAGAACTGCACATAATCGGTTTCATGTTTAGAAGACATCCAGAATTGGCGTGCGCATACCGCAAACGAATTCGGCCGAACCCGGGCGCATCCACGCGCGGCCAGCCGCCCCTGCGGTCGATGCCATGATCGGACCGTCGTCGGGCGCCGCCATCGTTGGAAGACGGGTTAAGTTTCTACAATCGGGCAACGCTCTCTCGCAGGGTGCAGGCCGTTCGACCGGGATGACTGTAACGGCCCATAGAGCCATCGTCATCCCGTTGTGCCGCTTCAGGAGATCGCCTCGCGGCGCCTGGCTCCTACACCACGCTGGGGGACATGATCACGGCTCATCGATATCGATGACGGCGAGTGCGTTCCTGAGGCAGGGCGTCGGATTCAGGCTTGGCGGGTTTCAGGGTCGGGGCGCATCGACCGGGCTTCGTTCCTCGCACCGTATCGGACGAGCCAGTAGCCGACGATGCCGGACAGCAGCGATCCGCACAGAACCCCAAGCCGTATCGGGGCTGCGAAGCTTCGGTCGCCGGCGGGGTCTTCGAATGCCAGGCTGCCGATGAACAGGCTCATCGTGAACCCGACCCCGCAGATCGCCGAGACTCCGTAGATCTGCATCCAGGTGGCGCCTTCCGGCTTCTCCGCGACGCCCAGACGAATGGCGGCCAGCATCGGCAGGAATACGCCGAGCTGCTTGCCGACGAACAGGCCCGCGGCAATTCCGAGCGGAACCGGCTCGAGCAGCGAAGCAAAGGTCACACCCTCGAACGACACCCCGGCATTGGCAAAGGCGAACAACGGAAGGATGCCGTAGGCGACCCAGGGGTGCAGTCCGTGCTCGAACTCCTTCAACGGCGATCGCTCCCGATCCGTCCGCGACCGCATGGGGACGGCCAGCGCCACCAGAACGCCCGCCAAGGTTGCATGCACGCCGAACTTCAGCACGAAAACCCAAAGCACCGCCCCGGTCAGAACATAGGCGGCGATCCGCTCGATGCCCATTCGGTTCAGGACGATCAGTATCGCGATGCACACCGCCGCGCCTTCGATCGCCTCCAGAGAGAGCTGGTCCGTGTAGAACACGGCGATGACGACGATGGCGCCGAGATCGTCCAGAATGGCGACGGCGGTCAGCAGCACCTTGAGGGAGAGCGGGGCGCGGCTGCCCACCAGCGCCAGAATGGCCAGCGCAAAGGCGATGTCCGTCGCGGCCGGGATCGCCCAGCCGTTCAGCGCCAGGGGGTCGTGGCCGAATGTGAAGAAGATATAGACCGCGGCCGGCACTGCCATGCCGCCGACCGCGCCGAAAAGCGGAAGCAGCGCCTGCCTCCTCGTCGAGAGCTGTCCCTCGACGAACTCGCGCTTGATCTCCAGGCCGACGAGCAGGAAGAACACCGCCATCAGGCCGTCGTTGATCCACAACAGCAGGGGTTTGGCGAGGCCGCCGCCGCCGACGCGAATCTCGAGCGGGACATCCAGAAAGCGCTCGTATAGAGGCGCGAGAGCCGTGTTGGCCAGGATGACGGCGACCGCAGCGGCGGCGAACAGCAGGAATCCGGCGATCGCCTCGTATTTCACGAACTCGCGAATGGCGCTTATGGGCATGCGACCTCCCGGGATCCTGTCCTGCCTTGTGGTGTAGAAGTCTGCAGTGTTGCGCCGGGGCGCGCGAGCCCCGCCTCCCGGCCGGAAATTGTCATCATATGCCGTGAAACGGCTGAAGCAGGCGCGGGATCAGGGTGCGGAATTTCACGCGCGCTTCGGTGACGACGAGACAGATGCAGTCTTCCTCCGGCCCCGCGATGGGCTGGTGTACGACTCCCCGATCGGCGATCTCGACATCGCCGCGCCGATACCACGCGCCCCGGTCGTAGAACGAGCCTGCAAGAACCAGAGTCGCCTCGAAGCCCCGGTGGCCGTGATCGGGGACCGCCTGGCCGGCCGAGATGGACAGCAACAGCGCCGTTGCGCCCGCATCGCCCGTCTTGAGCGCGAATTTCCGGATGCCGCCACCGACCGCGCGCCACGCCAGCCCGGCGCTATCGCCGCCGGCATAGTTCCGCAGGGGCTGCGGCAGCACGAATGCGCCGTCCCGGCCCGGAGGGGGCGCCCGGTCCGAAGCCCGTCGGGTCCGCAGCCCGTTGGCGGCGGCGCCGACGGCCGCTTCGAGAAGGCCCTCATCGGCCGGAACGGCGACCTCCGTCCGGTCGAGCAGCGCTCCGCCGATGGTCTCGGCGAGATCGAGGTCCGCCCGACAGGCCGGGCAGAGCGCCAGATGTGTGGCGACGAGCAGCGAGGTCGCCTCATCCAGCGTGCCGGCTCCATAGGCCAGGAGCAGATCTTCGCCGACATGATGTTCGATCTTCATCGCAACCCCTCGCCTTGCGGGCCGAGATGGTCGCGCAAGTGCCGAAACGCCAGACGGGCCCGCGACTTGACGGTGCCGATCGGAATCCCGAGGCGAACCGCAATGTCCGCGTAACTCTCGCCCCGATAGAACGAAAGCTGCAGAACCGCGCGCTGCTCGTCGCTCAGCCGGGCAAGCGCCGCCCGGACGGCCTCGGTGCGCTGGCGCACCGCAACCGCTTCCTCGCCTTCGACCGGGGGAGCGGGTCGGAAGGCGGGATCCTCGGCGTCGAACTCCGGCCGGCGCTGGCGCCGAAAGGCGTCGATGCGCCGGTTGCGCGCGATGGCGAAAATCCATGCGGCCGCCGAAGCGCGCCGGCTGTCATACAGACCGGCTTTCCTCCAGATGGTGGCGAAGACATCCTGCAGCACATCGTCAACCCCGTCGGCCTCGCCCCCGGCGCGCTGCAGATACGCCTTCACGCGCGGGGCGAAATGTCGAAACAGGGCTGCGAACGCATCCCGGTCCCCCTGCCTGGCGACGGCGTGAAGCAGGTTCGCCATGCGGTCGGGCTCGCCGCCCCCGGAGTCCGCGCCGGACCCGGCCGCCGCCTGCTCATGGCGGGAGGGCGCAGCGCCCGACGCCGTCGGGCGGCGGTTGCGACGAAACGGAATGACCCTGCCTTCGCGTGTCATGCCCGATTATACGGCTCGGCCGCCATTTCGGATCACTTTTGGCTTGCAGCGGTGATCCGCCGGCGCGTTTGCTGCGTATCCCTGAAGATGACACCCAAGCGCGCAGACGATCCAGGGCCGGATGGCGGCCGGCGGCGGAAGGTCGCTGTGATCGGGGCGGGCATTTCCGGCCTCGGCGCCGCATGGCTGCTGTCGCGCGCCCATGAGGTCGTGCTGTTCGAGGCGGCGGATCGCCCGGGGGGCCACGCCAGGACGGTCACCGTGCGCACCGGCGGACGGGAAATCCCGGTGGACACCGGCTTCATCGTGTTCAACCGCGTCAACTATCCGCATCTCTGCCGGCTCTTCGAGCGGCTCGGCGCGCCGACCCGTCGCAGCGACATGTCGTTCGCGGTTTCCATCGATGGCGGAGAGCTGGAATATGGCTGTCGCAACATTCGGGCCGCGCTGGCCCAGCCGGCCAATGCGGTGAAGCCCCGTTTCTGGCGCATGGTCCGCGACATCGCGGTCTTCAACCGCACGGCGCTCGCCGACGCCTCGGAAAATCCCGATCTCACGCTGGGCGAACTGATTCGCCGGCGAGGCTTCGGCCCCTGGTTCGAGCGCTATTACCTGTTGCCGATGAGCGGCGCGATCTGGTCCACGCCCCGCGCCGAAATGCTGAACTTTCCGGCTCGCGTTCTGACCCGGTTCTTCGCCAATCACGGCCTGCTGTCCTTTACCGGGCAGCATGAGTGGCGGACCGTCGAAGGCGGGTCGCGCAACTATGTCTCGAGAATGACCGCCAGCATGGACGCGGAGCTGCGTCTGCGGGCGCCGGTCGAGGTCGTCAAGCGCGGGCCGGCCGGCGTCGACGTGAAAGCGGCCGGCCAGGAAGGGGAGCGCTTCGACACGGTCCTGTTCGCCTGCCATGCCGATACGGCGCTTGCGCTTCTGGCCGACGCCGACCCGGACGAGCGGCGCATCCTCGGCCGCATCCCGTTCCGGCGCAACAGGATCGTGCTCCACACCGATGCGCGACTCATGCCGCGACGGCGGCGTTGCTGGTCGAGCTGGGTTTATCTGGCGAATTCGCAGCTCGACGAAGACTCGGCGTCGGTCACCTACTGGATGAACTCGCTTCAGAATATCTCACGCGATACGCCGATATTCGCGACCCTCAATCCGTCAACCCGGATCGAGGAGTCCCGAATCCTCGACGATCACGCTTTCGAGCATCCGCAATACGATGCAGGCGCGATCGCCGCCCAGGCGGCTCTGCCGTCCATTCAGGGCCGCGCCGGGACATGGTATTGCGGGGCGTGGACCGGAACCGGATTCCATGAAGACGGTCTGGTGAGCGCGGTCCGGGTTGCGGCTGCGCTGGGAGTGGCGCCGCCATGGGCGTAGTCGAATCGTCGATCGTCCCGGCCAGGGTCAGCCATGCCCGGCGGAACCCTGTGGACAACCGGTTCGTTTATCGGATCGACTATCTGCTTCTCGATGAAGCGGTCCTTCTCGGGCAGGATCCGGGTGTGCGGCTGTTTTCGTTCGGCCGGCCGAACCTGGTGTCCCTGCTGCCGTCCGATCACGGGATCGCCGACTGCGAAGGCGTCGGGGCTGTCCGACGGCTGGCGTCGGATGCGGGCATCGACGGCGTCGATCGCGTGCTGCTGCTGACGCATCCGCGCTATTGGCACTACACGTTCAATCCGGTCAGTTTCTGGTTCCTGATGGGCGCCGCCGGCAATCTTCGCGCCGTGCTTGCCGAGGTCCACAACACGTTCGGCGATCGCCATGGCTATCTCTGCCAGGGAGAAGCCGGCGCCGACATCGGGCCGGATTGCTGGACCGTCTCGGCCAAACGCCTGCACGTCTCGCCTTTCTTCGACATGGCGGGCCAATACCGTTTCCGGTTCCTCCTGGACGATGCGCGCGTGGCCGTCAGAATCGTCTATGAAGACGAGGCGGGCGGCAGGCTCGACACCTCCATCGCGGGAATGCGCCGGCCGTTTACGGACCGGGAACTCGCCCGCGCCCTTCTGCGCCGTCCGTTCGGCGCCGCCCGCATGACGGCGCTCATTCACTGGCAAGCGTTCAGGCTCTGGCGGAAGGGCGTGCGCTACCGGCCCCGGCCCGAACCGCCGCAGCAGAGCATCACATGACGATGCGGGTCCTGGTCCTCGCCCTGTCTCTCATGGCCGGTATGGCGGCCGCCGCGCCGCCGGAACTGGCGGGGCGCGTGCCGGCCGAGGGACCGTCGGGCTGCGCCGAATACCGGTTCCTGTTCCTGCGCCTCTACCGGGCGGAGCTTTGGACGCAGGCAGAGGTCCCGCCAGGACGGGAATTCGGCCTCTCTCTGACCTACCGCCGGGACATAGACCGGGACGAACTGGTCGAGTCCTCGATATCGGAGATGGCGCGCATGTCGGGGCGCCCGGAGGCCAGCTTCGGCAGGGCGCGAGCCGAACTCGAACGCGCCATGCGCAGCGTCTCGGCAGGCGACCGCTACACGGCCTGGCGCACGGGGTCCGGCGAAGTCCGCTTCTATCTCAATGGCGGCCCGGTGGGCAGTCTCACCCACGATGCGGACCTGTTCCTCGATATCTGGCTCGGCCCGTCGAGCCGGCGTTCGGAAGAACGCGACGCGCTGCTCTCGGGGCGTTGCGATGACTGACGCCCCCGCCGGCGGCCTCACGCGGCGCGACCTCTATCCGCCCGGCGCGATCGCCGCCGTGCTCGCCTTTGGCGGTCTGCCGCTCTACATCCACGCGCCGCGCTACTACGCCGAGGAGTTGGGCGTCGCCCTTCCGGCGCTCGGCGCGATATTGCTGGCGGCGCGCGGCATCGACAGCCTGCAGGATCCGATCATCGGGCGGCTTGCGGACCGCTGGCCGCACCATCGCGAGATATGGGTCCTGGTGTCGGGGGGCCTTCTGATCGCCGGCCTTCTCCTGCTGTTCGCGCCGCCGGGCTGGGGCGACCCCTTGCCCCGGCTCGCGCTCGGTCTGTCGGTCGCCTTTACCGGGTTCAGCGCCCTGCAGATCGCGTTATACGATCACGGCCTCGCCCAGGCGGAGGCTGCAGGGGGCGGCTACACCCGCATTGCGCTCTGGCGCGAGGCGGGCGGTCTGGTCGGCATCTGCCTTGCCGCGCTGGCGCCGGCGGCGCTGGCCGGACTCGTCGGCGCTCCCTACGCCCATGTGGGCTATGCGCTCGCGTTTGCGCTGTTTGCCGTGTTCGTCTTCCGCCGCATGCGCGGCTCCTGGCGCTGTTCGGGCCGGTCCCTGCCATCGGCCGGTCTGGCGGACGCCCTGCGCGTCCCGGGCGTCCGGCCCATTCTCGTCTTCGGCCTCGTCAATGCCCTGCCGACCGCGGTGACCTCGACGCTGTTTCTGTTCTTCGTGGCCGATGTACTGGCGGCGGAGGCGCATGCGGGCATCATGCTGCTGGTCTTTTTTGCCGCCGCTGCGGCTGCCGCCCCCGCCTGGGCGAGGCTCGCAGGCAGGATCGGGCGCAAGCCCACGCTTGCGGCCGGCATGGCGCTCTCCATCCCGGCGTTCGTGTGGGCCTATGCGCTGGGACCGGGCGATATCGCGGCATTCTACGCGATCGTCATCGCCTCGGGCGCTGCGCTCGGCGCGGACATGACGCTGGCCCCGGCCATGCTGGCGGCCCGGATTCGCGGCGGCGGCGGACAGGTGTTCGCGCTCTGGACATTTCTGCAGAAAACCGCACTCGCCCTGGCCGCTGGAGTGGCGCTGCCCGCGCTTGCCCTGACGGGTTACGAGCCGGGGATATCCGTTGACGAGGGCCGCAAGCCATTGGCCGCCGCGTATGCGCTGGCGCCCTGCGTCCTCAAGCTGGCCGCCATTGCGGTGCTGCTGACATGGGTCGAAGACGAAGGAGATCGAGCTTGAAGACGAGACCTGTCGCCGGGCTGCGGCGCGGATTCCTGTCGAGGTCGGACGGCCTCGACGCCTATGCCGCCGGAACGCCGGCCCTCGACCTCAGGAGCTATCTCTGCGGAACGCTGCTTGCGTCGGGAGCCTTCTTCGGCCTCACCGGCCGGATGGAGCGCCGGTTCGAGATCGAGATGGTCGGCCGCTGGTCCGGAAACAGGGGCACGCTCGACGAACGCCTCTGCTACGACGACGGCGAGACGGCGGACAGGCGCTGGACGCTGGACTTTGCCGACGACGGAACGTTCACCGCCACCGCTCCGGACGTCGAGGGCGCGGCGCCGGGAGCGCAGCGGGGTCATGCGGCGGTAATGCGCTACCGGCTGCGCTTGCCGAGGCCGCGAGGCGAGATCGTTGTCGGGATGGAGGATCGGTTTTTCCTGCTCGACGACGGCACGCTCATCAACCGGGCGCGCATGTCCAAATTCGGTCTCAAGGTCGGCGAGGTGGTCGCATTCTTTCGCCGCCCGGCTGCCGGGTCCGCGCCCGAAACGGGGACGGGCCGGTCATGAGCCGCCTCGCAGGCAAGCGCTTCTGGCTGGTCGGCGCGAGCGCCGGCATCGGCCTCAATCTCGCCCTGCGTCTGGCGGAGGAGGGCGTTGCCGTGGTCGCATCGGCGCGCAATGGCGCGGCGCTTGCGCGCCTTGTCGCGACGATGACGCCTGTGCAGACGGCCTCGGGCGGCCACGCGGCGGCCCCGTTCGACGTGACCGACAGCGCCGGCGCGATGCGGGCGTTCGGCCGCATCGGCGCCGTGGATGGCGTGATTTACTGCGCCGGGGCCTATGAGCCCATGTCGGCGCGCCGGCCCGGCCTGGATGCGCTGGAGACGATCGTCGATGTGAACTTCACGGGCGCGCTCAGGGTGCTCGCCGCCTGCGTTCCGGCGTTCTGCCGGCGCGGATCGGGGCATATCGTGCTGCTGGGCTCGCTTGCGGGCTATCGCGGACTGCCCGACGCGTGGGGCTATGGCGCGACCAAGGCGGCGCTGATCCACCTTGCGGAAAATCTGCGCCTGGACTTGCGCGGCTCCGGCGTGGCGGTGCAGGTGTGCAATCCCGGATTCGTGGCGACGCGCCTGACCGACAAGAACCGCTTTGCGATGCCCTTCATCATGACTCCCGAAGCGGCTGCCGACCGGATCGTGCAGGGCATGGCGCGCCATCGGTTCGAAATCGCCTTTCCCTGGATCATGTCGGCGGCGTTCAAATTCCTCGCCGCCCTTCCGCGGCCGATATATTTCGCGCTGATGCGCATCGCCGGCGGCAAGACGGGCCGGGCGTTATGAGGGCGCTTGTCTCGCGATCCGAGGGCGGCGTCGAAACGCGGCCGGACCGCGCGTCCCTGCCGCGGCGCCTGCGCATGGTGGCCTCGATTCTCGACCGCATCGAACGCGGATCGATCGAGATCGAACTGCCCGGCGGCCGGCGGCTGCGGGCGGTGGGTCGAGAGCCGGGGCCGGAGGGGCGGATCGCCGTCGTGAACCGGAACTTCTTCGCACGTCTGCTCGGCGCGGGCGAGCAGGGATTCGGTGAGATGTTCATGGATGGCTGGTGGACCACTCCCGACCTCCAGGAGCTTCTCGATGTCATCTTGCTCAACAACGAAAACATGGCGCGGCAGTTTCCGGGCAGCGGCCTGTTTCGCCTTCGCGAGCGGATTCGCCATTGCTTCAACCCCAACACCCGCAGCGGCGCCCGGCGCAATATTGCCCACCATTACGACCTCGGCAACGACTTCTACAGCCTGTGGCTTGACGAGACGATGACCTATTCGTCGGCGCTGTTCCGAACCGGAACGGAAAGCCTGGAGCAGGCCCAGAGGAACAAGTTTGCCGCGATTTGCGACCGGCTGGCGCCGGCAAACGGCGACCGCATTCTCGAAATCGGATGCGGCTGGGGCGGGTTCGCAGAATATGCGATCCGCGAACGGGGTGTGCGGGTGACCGGATTGACCATTTCCAGGGAACAGCACGACCATGCCCGGCGGCGCCTGTTCGAAGCGGGACTTGCGGACCGCGCCGAGATCCTGCTCCGCGATTACCGCGACGAACGGGGCAGCTATGACGGGATCGTCTCGATCGAAATGATCGAAGCGGTGGGCGAGAAATACTGGCCGGCCTATTTCTCGGCGCTTCATGACCGGCTTCGGCCGGGCGGGGTTGCGGCCCTGCAGGCGATCTCGATTGCGGACCGGCTGTTCCCGCAATATCGGGCGCGGGCCGATTTCGTCCAGAAGCACATCTTTCCCGGAGGGATGCTTCCGAGCCCCGGAGCGCTGCGCGCCAATTCGCAAGCCGTCGGGCTGCAGGAGATCGGAGCGACGGGCCACGCCGACAGCTATTCGCGCACGCTTCGCGCATGGCGCCGGCGCTTCAACGCCCGCTGGCCCCGAATTGCCCGCCTCGGTTTCGATGAACGTTTCCGCCGCATGTGGGACTTCTACCTGGCCGTAAGCGCCGCCGGCTTCGCCGCCGGAACCACCGACGTAATCCAGATCGCCTATCGCAGGCCGTCGTGACGAAGCGGTGTCCATAACGCAAGGAGTGCGATACCAAGCGCGCTAACCTGCACGTCCAAGGAATGCAATGTTAAGAGGTGATTTGTGGGCTTTCGTGCTGTTTTGTGGCTTGGCTTTTTCGCTCGGTGGTGAAGTTGGCGGGGGAGGCGCTACCAGGCGACGCGCATTTGCAGGTCGATGCGGGCCTCGGCGTCGCGATGCTCGGTGGCGAGCCTGGCGTCGAGGCCGCCGGGGGCGGCGAAGGTGAGGCCGGCGGCGCTGCGGGTCTCGCCGCCGTCTTCCGCAACGGCCAGTTCCGCGAAGGGCGTCAGCAGGCCGCCGGCCGCCGCAAAGCCGTAGCCGGTGCGCGCCGTCATGGAGAGGCCCGCGTCGGCGCGCGCGCCCTCGTCGAAGAGGCGTTCGCGCGTGAGCGCGCCCGCCTGCTGCGGCCCCCAGGCCGGGCCGAAGGCGAGCGACAGGCCGCGCCCGTCGGCGGACGGCGCGAGCCGCGCCTCCAGGCTCGCGCCCCATTCCCGCATCCCGTCGGCGGAGTGCAACGCCAGCCAGTGGCTGGACGCATCGAGACCGAAGCGTCCGCCCGCAGACGCCAGACGCGCGCCGCCGCTCAACTCCATGCCGATCCCGGTCACACCGTCGCCGCTGTCCTTGCGAACCGCCAGCGCGCCGCGCGGCTGAAGCAGCCAGCCAGACCCGGACGAAAGCGCAATGCCGTCATGCGACGCTTCCGCGCCGCCTCGAAGACGCCAGTTCGTCGCCTTCAGATCGCCGATCGATGTCGCCGACGAACCCTCCGTCTCGATCCGCGCCAGGCTCACACCGCCAAACGCCGACCAGGAGAAGCCGCCCCGCCGGGCCACCGGCAGACGGCCGCTCACCGAACCCGCCAGCAGCGACAGGTCCGCCTGCTCCCCATCGCCCTCCGACGCCCGATGCTCCGCCTCGCCCGCGCCCCGGCCCAGCACCGCGCGCAGCGCGCCGCCATTGCCGGTCGTCACCTGCACATAGGGCCACACCGTCGTCAGAGAGGTCTCCAGACGGCCCCCGGACTCGTCAAGCCGGTAATCCGCTTCGCTCTTGCCCTGCGAGAGCGCCAGACCGGCCGTCAGCCCCCCGTCCAGGCGCGCATCCACGCCCAGCCAGCCCGTCCGTTGCTCGCCGTCCCAGCTGCCGCCATCCTTGCGGCCCTCGAAGCCCCGCCAGTCGCCCCGGCCCCACACCGTCCAGCCGGGGCCGCCCGGAGCCGCGCCCGACGCCGCCAGCGGCAGGGTGAAGGCGCTGCCGCGCAACAGGGACGACCCGTCCATGGAATAGCCCATCGGCGTCGCCCGGTCGTCCCGGCGATCCGGCCGGTCCCAACGGTCCCGGCGATAGCGATCGACGACCGGCGGCGCGCCGCCGATCCGACGACCGGCCAGTGACAGGCCCGGCCCGCCCGACGCCGCATCGAAACGCCGCCCGATAACATCGACCGCGCCGGCGAGCGTCGCCCGCGCCGTCGCCGCCAGCATGTGCTTCAGCGCCCGCCGCTCCATTTCCGCCGTCGTCACTTCAATGGTGAAGGACAGCGTGGCCGCATCCGACCCCGACCTGTTGAAGTCCGCGTCCACCGCCTGCCAACTGTAGGTCAGGGCCTCCTGCAGCGCCGTCGGCGCGCCGGTGATTTGCCGCGTCGAGGCATCGAGGCTCAGCCCGTCCGGCAGTTCGGGCGTGAGCGTGTAGGTCAGCGCGCCATTGCCCCCGCTCGCCGCCGGCAATTGCAGCACGCCGATCGTCCGATCCAGCGCGTAACTCTGGTCGGCAATGGCCGCGTCGCCGAAACTCGGCGCCGTATCCGCCACCACCGCGATGGTGAAGGTCAGCGTCGCTTCGTCATTGTCCTGGTCCGCCACCCGGTATGTATAGGACGCCGCCGACTGTAGCGTCGTCGGCGCGCCGGCGATCTGCCGCGTCGAGGCATCGAAGCTCAGCCCAGCGGGAAGATCGGGTGAAATCGAGTAGCTCAGCGCCCCGTTGCCGCCCGTGGCCCGGGGAAGTTGCAGCGCGTCGATCGCCGCGTTCTGCGCGTAAACCCGGTCGGCGATCGCCGCATCGCCGAAACCCGGCGCCGCGTCCGCCTCCACCGCGATGGTGAAGGTCAGCGTCGCTGCGTCATTGTCCTGGTCGGCCACCCGGTATGTATAGGACGCCGCCGACTGTAGCGTCGTCGGCGCGCCGGCGATCTGTCGTGTCGAGGCGTCGAAGCTCAGCCCGGCGGGAAGATCGGGTGTGAGCGTATAGCTCAGCGCGCCATTGCCCCCGCTCGCCGCCGGCAGTTGCAGCGCGCGGATGGCCCTGCCCTGCGACCAGCTTCGGTCGGCAATGGCCGCGTCGCCGAAACCCGGCGCCGCGTCCGCCTCCACCGCGATGGTGAAGGTCAGCGTCGCTTCGTCACCGTCCTCATCCGCCGCCTTCCAGCTGTAGGTCGTGGCCGGCTGTATCGCCGTCGGCGCGCCGGCGACCTGCCGCGTCGAGGCGTCGAAGCTCAGCCCGGCGGGAAGATCGGGCGTGAGCGTATAGCTCAGCGCGCCATTGCCGGCGCTCGCCGCCGGCAGTTGCAGCGCGCGGATGGCCCTGCCCTGCGACCAGCTTCGGTCGGCAATGGCCGCGTCGCCGAAGCTTGGAACCTTGTCCGCCTCCAACACCGCGATGGTGAAGGTCAGCGTGACTTCGTCACCGTCCGCGTCCTCCGCCTCGTAGGTGTAGGATGCCGCCGGCTGCATCGCCGTCGGCGCGCCGGTAATTTGCCGCGTCGAGGCGTCGAAGCTGAGTCCGTCGGGAAGATTGGGTGAGATCGAGTAGCGGATCTCCCCATTGCCGCCCTTGGCTTCCGGAAGCTGCGGCACGCCGACTGCCGAGCCTCTGCGCACAACCAGGTCGGCAATGGTCGCGTCGCCGAAGCGTGGCTTCAAGTCCGTGAGGCTCACTTGAATCGAGAAGGTCAGCCTCGCTTCGTCACCGTCCTCGTCCGCCGCCTTGTAGGTATAGGAGGCCGCCAACTGCGGCGTCGTCGGCGTGCCGGAAATCTGCCGCGTGTCGGCGTCAAAACTCAGCCCGCCGGGAAAACTCAGCCCGAAGGAAAAATTGGGCGTGATCGAATAGGTCAGGGGGCCATTGCCGCCGCTCGCCGCCGGCAGTTGCAGCGCGCGGATGGCCTGGTTGAGCGCCCAGTTTTGGTCGGCAATGGTCGCGTCGCCAAAGCTTGGCTGCGTATCCCCTTCCACCTTGAGCTCGAAGGTCAGCGTGGCTTCGTCATTGTCGTCCTTCGCCTTGTAAGTATAGGAGGTCGCCGGCCGTATCTCCGTCGGCGTGCCGGAAATCTGCCGCGTGGAAGCGTCGAAGCTCAGCCCGGCGGGAAGATCGGGTGTGAGCGTATAGCTCAGCGTCCCGCTGCTGTTGCTCCTGGGGGTGGCTTCGGGAAGTTGCAGCGCGGCAATTGCCGTATCAATCCGATAGCGTTGGTCGGCAATGGTCGGTTCGGTGAAATGCATCGTCAATGTGATCGTTTTGTTGACGTAGAACCAACGACCTACACCAAGATTGCACCCGAGGCCACTGTTCCATAACGCTGTTTCTATACCCAACCTTACATCTACGCTACCTGTATCTGGCACATCTGAATCTGGGATGGTGTGTTCCACATACCGCGAATCGACAGTAATATGTTCATCAAGCACCTTATGCCTCTCTTCGAACTGATCCTCCGACGCATTCTTCATGTACACGTTCCACATAAGGGCAGGGCACCGGTGCCATGCGCGCACACGAATGCTTCGGTCGTCCTGGAGTTCAATTCTCCCGTCACGGATACTAGCCTCAGCGCTTGTAGGAAAGATACAGACGGCCGACAATGCCAAAATGCTTGCAAGCAGCCCCAGGAACCGGGTCGCCGGTCCGCCGGTCGGACCCTTCAGAAGTGCGGGGGGATACGTCATTGACCGACAGACCGGCGCTGCCCCGAGCAACCGCCCGGTAGCGGCGCGGAGAGAGCGGACGCCCGAAGCGAGGGCAAGGAGGCTGGCCAGTCCGGGGCCGCCGGTGCGGCCGGTGGAGCGAGAAGATGTCATGGTCATGACGCGAAGACCCCCTCCTGATCGCCTCAGCGCGCAAACCGTAGCAACGGGTGGAACCGGATACAAGGCGTTGCGCGACGCAGTTGCAAAGTCGGGAGAGGGCCCGGACCGGGTGGTCGTCGCCCTACTCGACCGAAGCGCGACTCCGGCGCGGGATGCGATCCCCCGGAGCACTGCAGAGCGCCACCGATCTCCCAATATATTATTTATATTCAACGCGATATAGTATCTTTGCCGACTCATGTTTGTCGGCGCCATCTCCTGCCTACATATGTCCAAAATCACTGTTGATGCTGGCGCCGCCGATATCGGCCCGACGCGCCAGAATAATGTCAACTTTTGCGATCCTGTTCCATCTTGCCGCTACTGCCGGAGTGGAAAAACGTTCGCGCCATTGTGGGCCATGGCCTCGGTGAGCAAGGCGGGTTAGGCTCCGCGCCATGATCGAGCGTTATACCCGACCGGAGATGGCGGCCGTCTGGTCGCCGGAGGCCCGGTTTCGCATCTGGTTCGAGATCGAGGCCCATGCGCTGGACGCCATGGCGGCGCTCGGGATCGCGCCCGCTTCGGCGGCGAAGGCGGTGTGGGAGCGGGGCGCCTTCGAGGTCGGGCGGATCGACGAGATCGAGGCCGAGACCAAGCATGACGTGATCGCCTTCCTCACCAATCTGGCCGAGCATGTCGGGCCGGAGGCGCGCTTCGTCCATCAGGGCATGACCTCCTCCGACGTGCTGGACACCTGCCTGGCGGTGCAGCTTGCCCGCGCGGCGGACATCCTGCTGGCGGACCTCGACCGGCTGCTGGCGGCGCTCCGGGCGCGGGCGGAAGAGCATCGCCGGACCCCTTGCGTCGGGCGCAGCCACGGCATCCACGCCGAGCCGACCACCTTCGGCCTGAAGCTCGCCGGCCATTACGCCGAGTTCGCGCGCGGTCGCGCCCGGCTGGAGGCGGCGCGGGCGGAGATCGCCACCTGCGCCATTTCCGGCCCGGTCGGCACCTTCGCCAGCATCGACCCGCGCGTCGAGGCGCATGTGGCGGCGAAGCTCGGCCTCGCGCCGGAGACGCATTCGACGCAGGTGATCCCGCGCGACCGCCACGCCATGTTCTTCGCCGTGCTGGGCGTGATCGCGAGCGGCGTCGAGCGCCTGGCGGTGGAGATCCGCCATCTCCAGCGCACCGAAGTGCGGGAGGCCGAGGAGTTCTTCTCCAGCGGCCAGAAAGGCTCCTCGGCCATGCCGCACAAGCGCAACCCGGTGCTGACCGAGAATCTGACCGGCCTCGCGCGCCTGGTGCGCTCGGCGGTCGGGCCGGCGCTGGAGAATGTGGCGCTCTGGCATGAGCGCGACATCTCGCATTCCTCGGTCGAGCGCGCGATCGGCCCCGACGCGACCGTGACGCTCGACTTCGCGCTCAACCGGCTGGCCGGGGTGGTCGAGCGGCTGGCGGTCTATCCGGACGCCATGCGCCGCAATCTCGAAAGCCTGGGCGGCCTCGTCTTCTCCCAGCCGGTGCTGCTGGCGCTCACGCAAGCGGGCATGAGCCGCGAGGAGGCCTATCGGCGCGTGCAGGCGGCGGCGATGGCCGTCTGGCAGGGCGGCGGCGCCTTCCGCCCCCGGCTGGAGGCCGACCCCGAGATCGCCGCCGCCCTGCCGCCGGCGGAACTGGACGCGCTGTTCGACCTCGACCGCCAGCTGGTCCATGTCGATACCATCTTCCACCGCGTCTTCGGCCCCTGACCCCGCTCGCGCCTCCCGATATGGCACCCGCGAACCCCAACCCTCCGGAGCCGGCGAGCGTCGAGCTGCATGTCGGGGATTGCCGCGAGCTGCTGGCGGGGATGGACGACGCCAGCGTGCATCTGGTGGTGACCGACCCGCCCTATTTCCTGGATGGCCTTGACGATGGCTGGCGCAACGGGCGGCCGGGCGCGCCGCGCGCCACGGGCGCGATCGGCGGTCTGCCGGTCGGCATGAAGTTCGACCCCGCCCAGGGCGCGCGGCTGCAGCGCTTCCTCTATCCCGTCGCCGTGGAGTTGTTGCGGGTGCTGAAACCCGGCGGCTTCCTGCTGATGTTCGCCGCGCCGCGCCTCTATCACCGGGCCGCCATCGCGGCGGAGGACGCCGGCTTCGAGATCAGGGACGCCTTCGTCTGGCGCTTTACGAGAAAGGCACAGTTCAAGGCGTTCACGATGGACCATTTCATTCGCCGCCGCCGCGACATGACCGAGGCGGAGAAAGCCGACGCGATCCACGCCCTGGGCGGGCGCCGGACGCCGCAATTGCGCCCGCAATTCGAGGCGATCCTCTGCGCGCAGAAGCCGCGCGAGGGCACCTTCGTCGATAACTGGTTGGCGCACGGGACCGGCCTGATCGACGCCGGCGAGACCTTGACCGGCCGCGCGCCGGAAACCGTGATGACGGTCGAGAAGCCGGAGCGGGACGGCGGGGGCGGCCATCTCACGCCGAAGCCGGTGGCGCTTTGCGAGCACCTGGTCCGCCTCTTTTCCGCCGAAGGGCAGATCGTGCTCGACCCCTTCGTCGGCAGCGGCGCGACCTGCATCGCCGCCCGGCGCGCCGGCAGGCGCTCTATCGGCATCGACGTCGATCCCGACTATATCGGGATCGCAAGAGAGAGGCTTGGGCTGGCGAAATCGGCCGGCCTCGGCCATGGCGTATCGGAACGATGGAAAGAAGCTTACCCATGACAGATCGTAGCGTCGATGTCGTCGTCGTCGGAGCCGGCAACGCCGCCATGTGCGCGGCGCTGGCGGCGCGCGAGCAGGGCGCGGCCGTGCTGGTGCTGGAGCGCGCCGGCGAGGAGGAGCGCGGCGGCAATTCGGCCTTCACGGCCGGCAATATCCGCACCGTGTTCAACGGCGTCGAGGATATCCAGGCGCTGGCCCCGGACCTGACCGAGGACGAGATCGCGATCACCGATTTCGGCGCCTACACCGAAGCCGACTATTATGACGATATGGGCCGGATCACCGACTATCGCACCGACCCTGACATGTGCGAACTGCTGGTGACGCGCTCGCTCGACACCATGAAATGGATGCGCGCCAAGGGCGTGCGCTTCCTGCCGATCTACGGCAAGCAGGCCTTCAAGATCGACGGGCGCTTCAAGTTCTGGGGCGGGCTGGTGCTGTCGGCCTGGGGCGGCGGGCCGGGGCTGGTGGATGCGCTGCACGCCGCCGGCGAGCGCGAGGGCGTCGAGGTGCTCTATGGCGCGCGGGCGACGGCGCTGCTGCATGGCGATGACGGCGTGACCGGCGTGCGCGTGCGCCGCGACCGGCAGAGCTTCGATGTCCACGCCCGCTCCGTGGTGCTCGCCAGCGGCGGCTTCGAGGCCAATCCCGAGATGCGCACCCGCTATCTCGGCCCCGGCTGGGATGTCGCCAAGGTGCGCGGCAGCCGCTTCAACACCGGCGACGGCATCCGCATGGCGCTCGACGCCGGCGCGCGCGCCTACGGCAACTGGTCCGGCTGCCACGCCGTCGGCTGGGACTTCAACGCGCCCGAATTCGGCGACCTCGCGGTCGGCGACAATTTCCAGAAGCACAGCTATCCCTGGGGCGTGATGGTGAACGCCCAAGGCCGGCGCTTCGTCGATGAAGGCGCGGATTTCCGCAACTACACCTACGCCAAATACGGCCGCGTGATCCTGAACCAGCCGGGGCAGATGGCCTGGCAGATCTTCGACAACAAGATCATCCCGCATCTGCGCGACGAATATCGCATCCGCCAGGTCACCAAGGTGCGCGCCGAAACGCTGGAGGAGCTGGCGGCGAAGCTGGAGGGCGTGGACGCCGAAGCCTTCCTGCGGGAGATCGCGGCCTACAACGCCGCCGTGCAGACCGACATTCCCTACAATCCGAACATCCGCGACGGGCGGCGCACGGAGGGCCTCGCGATCGACAAGACCAACTGGGCCAACACCATCGACGAGCCGCCCTTCGAGGGCTACCAGACCACCTGCGGCATCACCTTCACCTTCGGCGGCGTGCGCGTGAACGCCGACGCCCAGGTGATGGATACGGAGGATGTGGAAATTCCGGGCCTCTACGCCGCCGGCGAGCTGGTGGGCGGCCTGTTCTGGTTCAACTATCCGGGCGGCACGGGGCTGATGGCGGGCGCGGTGTTCGGCAAGATCGCCGGCTCGGCCGCCGGGCGCGCCGCCGTCGCCAACCGCTAGCCGGGAGCTCTCGCATCATGGAAACCGCACGCATCCGGGGCGCCGGCGGCGTCACGCTGCACAGCACCGCCGCCGGCAATCCCGACGGCCCGCCGCTGCTCTTCATCCACGGCTTCGCGCAATGCGGGCTCTGCTGGCGCGAGCAGTTCGAGAGCGCGCTCGCCCGCGACTACCGGCTCGTCGCGTTCGATCTGCGCGGCCATGGCGGCTCCGACAAGCCGCTGGAGCCGCTGGCTTATATCGACAGCCGCGCCTGGGCCGGGGATGTTGCGGCGGTGATCGGCCATTGGGGCCTGGAGCGCCCGGTGCTGATCGGCTGGTCCTACGCCGGCACCGTCATCGCCGCCTATCTGGAGGCCTTCGGCGACGCGGGCGTTTCCGGCTGCAATTTCGTCGGCGCGACCTACAAGCGCGGGCTGCGGGAGCATCTGGCCTTCTACGAGCCCTATTCGCGCGAGGCGATCCGGGGCATGGAATCGGACGACCCGGCGGAGAACATCCGCTGGACGCGCATCTTCCTGCAGCTGTGCACGGCCGAGCCGCAGCCGGCCGCTGCCTTCGAGGAGGCGCTGGCCTACAACATGCTCTGCCCGCCGCATGTGCGCCGCGCCATCCAGCGCCGCATCGTGGATTACGACCATGTGCTGGCGGCGCTGGGCAAGCCGGCGCTGTTCAGCCACGGGCTGGCGGAGTCGCTGGTGCGCCCGGCCATGGCGGAGCACGCCGCCGCTCTGGTGGCGAAGAGCCGCCTGTCGCTCTATGAGGGCATCGGCCATGCGCCCTTCCTGGAGGCGCCGGAGCGCTTCAACCGCGAGCTCGGGGCGTTCGCCGCCGAGTGCTTCGGAGGCTGACGCCATGGCGCGCGCGCCCTATCCCGACATCGAGGCGTTGCCGGAGGATCTCCGGGCCTTCGTCGGACGCTTCGATCCGCTGATGAATGTCTTCCATATGATGGCGCATGCCGGGCCGGCGCTGCCGCATTTCATGCGGCTCGGCAATGCGCTGCTGTTCAAGGGGCGCCTCGACCCGGTGCTGCGGGAGATCGCGATTCTGCGCGTCGGCCATCTGCTGGGCGCGTCCTACGAGGTCCATCAGCACCGCATCGTCGCGCGCCAGGTGGGAATGGACGAGGCCCGCATCGCCGCCGTCGCCGACGGCGAGAATGCGGACCTGTTCTCCGAGGTGGAAAATCTGGCGATCCGCTTCACCGATGAAGTCGTCGCCGGGACGCGCGCGAGCGACGCCACCTGGACGGCGCTCGGCGCGCATCTCGACCATGGCGAGATGGCGGAGCTCACGCTCGCGGTCGGCTTCTACTGGATGGTCTCGGCCTTCCTGGAGAATTTCGAGGTGGAGATCGAGCCGGAAGGAACGGTCGAGGACCCGATGAAGCGCCCGAAACCGGCGGCGAAAGCGGGATCGGGCTAGCAGGGAGAGACGCAGTGGCGGACCGACGCAGCTATTACGCGCCCCGAGGCGGCCTGCCCGGCCAGTCGGAATTGCTGACCGGGCGCGCCGTGTTCACCGAGGCCTATGCGGTCATCCCGAAGGGCGTGATGACCGACATCGTGACCAGCCTGCTGCCGCACTGGCGGGCCAGCCGCGCCTGGGTGCTGGCGCGACCGCTCTCGGGCTTCGCCGAGACGTTCTCGCAATATATCGTCGAGGTGGCGCCCGGCGGCGGCAGCGACCGCCCGGAGCCGGACGCCGGGGCGGAGGCCGTGCTGTTCGCGGTCGCCGGCGCGTTCGAACTCACGCTCGCCGGGCGGCGCTGCACCATGGAGCCGGGCGGCTTCGCCTATATCCCGCCGGGCGCGGCCTGGCGGCTCTCCAACGAGGGCGACGCCAACGCCGTCTTTCACTGGATCCGCAAGCGCTACGAGCCGGTGGAGGGGCTGGCGGCGCCCGAGCCGCTGGTGACCAGCGACAGCGAGGTCCGGCCCACGCCGATGCCGGAAACGGACGGGCGCTGGGCCACGACGCGCTTCCTCGATCCGGAGGATCTGCGCCATGACATGCATGTGAACATCGTCTCCTTCGAGCCGGGCGCGGCCATCCCCTTCGCCGAGACGCATGTCATGGAGCATGGCCTCTATGTGCTGCAGGGCAAGGGCGTCTATCGGCTCAACCGGGACTGGGTGGAGGTCGAGGCGGGCGATTTCATGTGGCTGCGCGCCTTCTGCCCGCAAGCCTGCTACGCCGGCGGGCCGGAGCCGTTCCGCTATCTGCTCTACAAGGATGTGAACCGCCACGCCCGGCTGGCGCTGTAGCGAAGGCTCAGCGCCAGCGCGCGGCCTCGTACCAGGCGACGATCAGCCGGCGTTCCTCCGCCTCCATGCCCGAGATGTTGCCGGGCGGCATGGCGCGCGAACGCCCGGCGTGGAGATAGATCTGGCGGGCGCGGCCGAGCATCTGCGCCTCCGTCTCCAGCAGCACGCCATTGGGCGCGGCCGGAATGCCCGCCCAGACCGGCTCCTCGGCGTGGCAGGCGGCGCAGCGCCCGAACACCGTCTCCTGCACCGCCTCGAAATGCGGCGAAGCGGCGAGGCGGCGCTCCAGCGCCGTCTGCGAGGCCGCCTGGCCGCCGGTCGCGCCCGCCGGCATCGTCGAGAGCCAGACGATGACCAGAAACAGCACGGCCGAGGCGATCCACGGCCAGACGGGATGTCCGCGCCGCTCATGCACGCTGTTGAAATAGACCCGGATCAGCACGCCGATCAGGAAGACCAGCGAGGCGATGATCCAGCTATATTCGGTCGCAAACGCAAGCGGATAATGGTTGGAGAGCATCAGGAAGACGACCGGCAGCGTCAGATAGTTGTTATGCGTGGAGCGCTGCTTGGCGATCTTGCCGTATTTGGGGTCCGGGCGGCGGCCGGCCTTGAGGTCGGCGGTCACGATGCGCTGGTTGGGGATGATGACCAGGAACACATTGGCGCTCATGACGGTGGCGGTGATCGCGCCCAGATGCAGGAAGGCCGCGCGCCCGCTGAAGATCTGCGCGAAACCCCAGGCGAGCGCCACCAGCACGACATAGAGAAACAGCATCAGCCGGGTGTTGTCGTCGCCGAAGCGGGTCTTGCAGATCAGGTCGTAGGCGAACCAGCCGACGACGATCGACGCGACCGAGATCGCGATCGCCGCCGCGCCCGACAGCTCCATCACATCGGCATCGACGAGATAGAGTTCGGGGCTGGCGTAATACATGACGCAGAGCAGCGCGAAGCCGGAGACCCAGGTGGCGTAGCTCTCCCATTTGAACCAGGTCAGATGCTCCGGCAGTTCCGGCGGCGCCACCATATATTTGCGGATGTGGTAGAAGCCGCCGCCATGCACCTGCCACTCGTCGCCCTGCACGCCTTCCGGCAGTTCGGAATGGCGGCGGAGGCCGAGATCGAGCGCGATGAAGTAGAACGAGGTGCCGATCCACACGATGCCGGCCATGACATGCGCCCAGCGCACGGCGAAGGACAGCCACTCGCCGATCACGGGAAGCAGCGATTCCATCATGCTCCGTCCTCCTTGCCGCCGCCGGCCGCCGCCTCGCTCCTGAGCCGCTCGACCGCGAGCAGCACGCGCTCCGGCGTCACGGGCGTGTCGAGCCGGGGGCAGATGCGATAGTCGGCGACGCTCGCGACCGCCATGGACAGCGCCTCCACCACCGATGCGCAGAGCAGCAGCGGCGGCTCGCCGACCGCCTTGGACCGGCCGATGGTGGGCTTGGCGTTCTCGGACCAGTCGGCCAGATGCACATTGAACTCGGTCGGGCAATCGGAGGCGAGCGGAATCTTGTAGGTCGATGGCGCGTGGGTGCGCAGCCGGCCCTCATCGTCCCACCACAGCTCCTCGGTGGTGACCCAGCCCATGCCCTGGATGAAGCCGCCCTCGATCTGGCCGAGATCGATGGCCGGATTCAGCGACCGCCCGACATCGTGCAGGATATCGACCCGCAGCACGCGATATTCCCCGGTCAATATGTCGATCTCGACCTCGGTCGCCCCGGCGCTGTAGGCGAAATAGTAGAACGGCCGGCCGCGGCCCGCCGCCCGGTCCCACTCGATCTCCGGCGTGCGGTAGAAGCCGGTCGCCGAAAGCTGGACGCGCGCCATGTAGGCCGCCTCGACCAGTTCGGCGAAGTCGATCTCCCGGTTGCCGATCCGCACCTTGCCGGCCTCGAAGACGACCTGCTCGGGCGCGACATTCCATTGCTCGGCCGCGAAGGCGACCAGGCGCCGCCGGATGGTCTCGGCCGCCTCGAACGCCGCCATGCCGTTCAGGTCCGAGCCGGTGGAGGCGGCGGTCGGCGAGGTGTTGGGCACCTTGCCGGTGCTGGTCTCGGTGATCCGCACCCGGTCGAGCTCGACCTGGAAGCAGTCCGCGACCACGGCCGCCACCTTGGTGAACAGACCCTGCCCCATCTCGGTGCCGCCGTGATTGAGATGGATCGAGCCGTCGCGATAGACATGCACCAGCGCGCCGGCCTGGTTCATCCAGCTGGCGGTGAAGGAGACGCCGAACTTGACCGGGGTGAGCGCGATGCCCCGGCGGAGCGTCCCGCCCCGCGCATTGAAGGCGAGCGCCGCGCGCCGCCGGGCGGCGAAGTCGGCGCGCGCCTCCAGCTCGTCCGCCAGACGCGCCAGAATGCTGTCCTCGACCTTCTGGTGATAGGGGGTGATGTCCCGGCCGGGGCCGCCATAGAAATTCGCCTTGCGGATCTCCAGCGGCGAGCGGCGGAGCCGGAAGGCGATCTCCTCGACGATCCGCTCGGCCGCCAGCACGCCCTGCGGCGAGCCGAAGCCGCGAAAGGCGGTGTTGGAGACCGTGTTGGTGCGCATCGGGCGCGAGCGCATCCGGACCGCCGGCAGGAAATAGGCGTTGTCGGCGTGGAACAGCGCCCGGTCGGTCACCGCCGCCGAGAGGTCGGCCGAAAAGCCGCAGCGCGCCGCCAGCACCGCATCGACGCCGAGAATGCGCCCCTCATCGTCGAAGCCCACATCGTAGTCGATCAGGAAGTCGTGGCGCTTGCCGGTCGCGGTCATGTCGTCGTCGCGGTCGGGCCGGAGCTTGACCGCGCGTCCGAAGCGCCGCGCCGCCAGCGCCGCCACCGCGGCGAAGAGGTTGGACTGCGTTTCCTTGCCGCCGAAGCCGCCGCCCATGCGCCGCACGGTCACCGTCACCGCGCTCGACGGCGCGCCCAGCACATGCGCGACCATATGCTGGACCTCGCTCGGATGCTGGGTGGAGGAGACGACCCGCATCTCGTCGTCCTCGCCCGGAATGGCGAGCGCGATATGGCCTTCGAGATAGAAGTGGTCCTGCCCGCCGCATCGCATCCGGCCCCGGATGCGGTGCGGAGCATCGCGGAGCGCCGCCTCGACATCGCCGCGCTCCAGCGTCAGCGCCTCGGCGACGGTATCCCCGGCGTCGGCAATGTCGATCGCCGCCGGGCGCGGCGCGCAGGCGATCCGGGCCAGCCTGGCGGCGGCGCGCGCCGCCGCGCGCGTCTCCGCGACGACGGCGAACAGCGGCTGGCCGTGAAACGACACGACGTCCTCGGCGAAGACCGGATCGTCGCCCGCCCCGACCGGGCTGATGTCGTTCGCGCCTGGAATGTCGGCGGCCGTCAGCACGCCGACGACGCCCTCGGCCGCGCGTACCGCCGAGAGGTCCATCGCCTCGATCGCGGCGTGGGCGACGGTCGAGAGGCCGAGGCAGGCGTGCAGCGCGCCGGCCGGCTCGGTCAGGTCATCGACATAGGCCGCGCTGCCGGTGACATGCTTGTGCGCGGAATCGTGCCGGTGCGAGCGGTGCATCTCCGTGCGGGCGGTCGGCCCGGTCATGACGCCGCCGCCGACTGCTCGCCATGGAAGCGCCGCAGCAGATTGCGGGCGACCAGCGCGCGATAGGGCGCCGAGGCGCGCCAGTCCGAAATCGGCGTGAAATCCCGCTCCAGCGCCTCGCCGGCCGCCTCGAGCGCCGCCTCGCCCCAGGGCTGTCCGAGCAGCGCCGCCTCTGCGGCCGGCGCGCGCTTCGGGATCGCCGCCATGCCGCCATAAGCGAGCCGGGCCTCGCGGATGCGCCCGCCCTCGACGCGGACCATGAAGCCCGCGCAGACCGAGGAGATGTCCTCGTCGCGGCGCTTCGAGACCTTGTAGAAGCCGAGCCGCGCCTCCGGCGGCGGGCGGGGCACGCGGACCGCCTCCACGAATTCGCCGGGCGCGAGATCCTGGCGGCCGTAATCGAGGAAATAGTCCTCCAGCGGCAGGCGGCGGCGCGCCGGCCCCTTGCGCAACACCAGCTCCGCGCCGAGCGCGATCAGGGCGGGCGGCAGGTCGGCGATCGGCGAGCCGTTGGCGATATTGCCGCCGACGGTGCCCATATTGCGGATCTGCCAGCCGCCGATGCGGCTCCAATAGTCGCCGAGAGCCGGCGCCAGCGCCAGCAGCGCCGCCTCGGCCTCGGAATAGGAGGCGGCGGCGCCGATCTCCACCGCGTCACCGCTTTCCGAGATGCGGGCAAGCGCGTCCAGATGGCCGACGAACACCGCCGGCGCGATGTCCCGGAGCGCCTTGTTGATCCACACGCCGACATCGGTCGCGCCGGCGACGACGGTCGCCTCCGGCTCGGCCGGCAGCAGGGCGGCCAGGTCGTCCATGTCGGCCGGCAGCAGAGCGCGGCGGCCCCCGCGCGCGACCTCCACCCGCTTTCCGTCGGCGAGCGCCGCCAGGCGCTCCGCCAGCGCCGTCCGGTTCCGGGTGAGCGGATCGTCTTCCGGCAGGCCGTAGTCGGCGGCGGCGGCGGCGGCGCGCAGGATGGGCGCATAGCCGGTGCAGCGGCAGAGATTGCCCTGCAGCGCCCGGCGGACCTCCGCCTCCTCCGGCCGCGGCCGCTCCAGCCAGAGCGCATAGAGCGCCATCACGATGCCCGGCGTGCAGAAGCCGCACTGGCTGCCATGAAAATCGACCATCGCCTGCTGCACCGGATGCAGCCCGTCCCGGGCCAGATGCTCCACGGTCACCACATGGCAGCCGTCCAGGCTCGGCAGCATCCGGATGCAGCTGTTGACGACGCCGTAGCGGAGCGCGCCCTCCCTGAGCCGCCCGACCAGCACCGTGCAGGCGCCGCAATCGCCTTCCGCGCAGCCTTCCTTCGCGCCCCGCAGGCCGCGATCCAGGCGCAGGAAGTCGAGCAGGCTGTCGCCCGGCCCCGCCTCGGCGAGCGTCACCTCAGCGTCGTTCAGCAGGAAGCGAAGCTCGGTCCGCGCCACGGGTCTAGCTGCCCCGGTAGGTCGAATAGCCGAAGGGCGAGAGCAGGAGCGGGACATGCCAGTTCGCGCCCGCGTCGGCGACGCGAAAGCGCACCGGCACGATGTCGAGGAAGGGCGCATCGCCGCCGCCGGACGCGACGGCGCGAAGATAGGCCCCGGCGTCGAACTCGATCTCATAAAGGCCCGGCTCGAAGGCCGAGCCGGCCAGGAGCGGCGCGTCGGTGCGCCCGTCTGCATTCGTCGCCGTCTCGCAGAGCGCGCGCCGCTCCGTCCCGTCGAGGCGATAGAGCCGGAGCGTCAGCCCGGCGGCGGGCCGGCCGCGCGCCGTGTCGAGCACATGGGTGGTCAGTCTTCCGCCGGACATCCGGGCCTCCAGGGCGTCGGCGCGCCGGCCGCAAGCCGCGCATTTTCAGGCTAGCAATGTGCGGCCCGGCAATCAATAAATCCGGCGACGGAACGGCGGAGGCGACCTTGCGATACACACGAGACCTGCATGGATACGGCGCCGGTCCGCCGCATCCGCATTGGCCGGGCGAGGCCCGCATCGCGGTGCAGTTCGTCATCAATTACGAGGAAGGCGGCGAGAACTGCATCCTGCATGGCGACCCCGCCTCGGAGGCCTTCCTCTCCGAGATCATCGGCGCGGAGCCCTGGCCCGGCGAGCGCCACTGGAACATGGAATCTTTCTACGAATACGGCGCCCGCGCCGGCTTCTGGCGCCTCCACCGGCTGTTCACCGGCCTCGACCTGCCGGTCACGGTCTATGGCGTCGCGACGGCGCTTGCGCGCTCTCCGGCGCAGGTGGAGGCGATGCAGTCCGCCGACTGGGAGATCGCCAGCCACGGCCTCAAATGGATCGAATATCGCGCCATGCCGATCGGGGAGGAGCGCGCCCATATGCGCGAGGCTATCCGCCTGCACCGGGAGGTGACGGGCGAGCGCCCGCGCGGCTGGTACACCGGGCGCTGCTCGGCCAACACGGTGGCGCTGGTCGCGGAGGAAGGCGGCTTCGACTATGTGGCCGACTCCTATGCCGACGACCTGCCCTACTGGCTGCGCATCGGCGAGCGCGACCTGTTGGTGACGCCCTATGCGCTGGACAGCAACGACATGCGCTTCGCCACCGCGCAGGGCTTCAATTCCGGCGAGCAGTTCTTCGCCTATCTGCGCGACAGCTTCGATGCGCTCTACGCCGAGGGCGTGGCGGGCAGTCCGAAAATGCTGTCCGTCGGCCTGCATTGCCGGCTGGCCGGGCGTCCCGGCCGGGTCATGGGGCTGAAGCGCTTCATCGACCACATGCTGGCGCATGAGCGGGTGTGGGTCGCGCGGCGCATCGACATCGCCCGGCACTGGCGGGCGCGCCACCCGCCGCCGGCGGCGCGCCCCGGCCCCTCGGCGCTGGACCGGGAGGCGTTCGTCGCCAGGTTCGGCGGCGTATTCGAGCATTCGCCCTGGATCGCCGAACGCGCCTGGGAGGACGAGCTCGGGCCGGCGCACGACACCGCCGTCGGGCTGGCGAGCGCGCTCGCCCGCAAGTTCCGCGCCGCGAGCGCCGAAGAGCGCATGGGCGTGCTGAAGGCCCATCCCGACCTGGCCGGCCGGCTGGCCGCCGCGCGACGCCTGACCGAAGCCTCGGCCGCCGAGCAGGCCTCGGCCGGCCTGGACGCGCTGACCGACGCCGAACGCGAGCGCTTCACGGCGCTGAACCGCGCCTATACCGACAAGCACGGCTTTCCGTTCATCGTCGCGGTGCGCGATCATGACCGCGCCGGCATTCTCGCCGCCTTCGAGCGGCGCCTCGCCAACGACACCGAAACCGAGTTCGACGAAGCCTGCCGGCAGGTGGAGCGGATCGCCCGTCTGCGCCTCGACGATCTGCTCGGCTGACCTGTCGAGGGTCAGCCCGCGACCGGCGGGGCGGTGTCGCGGACCTGGGTGCGGTGCATGTGGCGCCGGCTGCCCGGCTCCAGCGCGTCGCGCCGGTGCAGCGTGCAGCGATTGTCCCAGATCACCAGATCGCCGGGGCGCCAGCGCTGCGTCCAGGTGAAGGCCGAGCGCTCGATATGCGCCCAGATCTCGTCGAGCAGCGCGTCGCTCTCGGCGTCGGCGAGGCCGACGATCCAGGCGCCCGGACGCCGGCCGACGCAGAGCGCCCGGCGCCCCGTCGCGGGATGGGCCAGCACCAGCGGATGCACGGCGCCCGGACGCTCGGCATTGCTGTAATGCGCTTCATAGCCGTGGCGGAGGCCGCCGTCGGAGGCGCGCGTCGCGTCATGCTTGCAGGAGAGGCCTGCGATCCGCCGGCGCAGATCGTCCGGCAGCGCGTCATGAGCCTTGTAGAGATTGCAGAAATGCGTCGCGCCGCCGGTCTCGGGCGCCTCGACGCCGTAGAGCAGGCTCGCCTTGGGCGGGATCGCGTTGTAGGTCATGTCCTGGTGCCAGACGAGTTCGGAGTTGCCGAGCGCGCCGACCGGCCGGCCCTCCACCACCAGGTTCGAGACCACGGTGATTTCCGGCCGGTCCGGATTGAAGGGCTTGCCGCCGCGCCCGGTCGGCGCCATGTCGAGCGCCCCGAAGCGGCGCGAGAAGGCGGCGAGCGCGTCGTCGTCGAGCGCCTGCCCCCGGAAGCGCAGCACCAGATGCTCGTGCCAGGCGTCCTCGATGCGCCGGAAGACGCCGTCGTCGAGGGGTTCGGCGAGATCGACCCCGACGATATCGGCGCCGAGCGCGCCCTCCGTCGGAACCACCCGGATGTCTCCCCGCGCCGTCATGACCGCCCCTCCCGCAATCGGTTGCATTCGCCACCGGCCAATGGCCGGAGCCAGCGAACCTGCCATTATATGGCGGTATCTGCATATGGAGAGTCATGACCGACAGGGAAGCGTCCAACAAGCAGATCAGCCGCGACACGAATCCGGAAGCGCGCCGACTTGTACCGGGCGCGATGTAGGCAACCGTGAAGAGGATGTTCGGCGCTGTTGCGCGTCTGCGCGCAGGGACAGAGAACGACACGCCTTCGGGGCCTGCCCTACAGGACCCCGGAGCAAGTTGGATCCCGACCTTCGCATCCGCCTTCGGCTCTGCGACCACAGCGAGGACTCCGGCCCCGGCAGACGCACACGCGCGCGAACGCGACCTCGCCCGGGAATCGATGCAGTTTCTGTTGGCCCTGCGCTGTCGAGAACACAAGGGTGAACTCGTGAGACAGGCAGGCTAAGCTTGCGTCCTCCGACCGCCGCCGCCCCAGCCCATGCGCACGCTGCTCTTTCTCGAACCCGGCCATTTCCACGCCGCGCTCACCTTGAGACGCGCGAATCCTCGCATCGACCCGACCGTCCATCTCTACGCCCGGCCCGGCCCGGAGCGCGAGGCTTTCCTGGCGCTGGTGCGCTCCTTCAATGCGCGCGAGGAGGAGCCGACCCGCTGGCGGGTCCGGGCGCATGAGGCGGCGGACCCGGAGCGGGCGCTGATCGAGGAGCGGCGGGGGGATGTCGTCGTGCTGGCCGGGCGCACCCGGCCCAAGCTCGGCGCCATCGCGCGCCTCCATGGCGCCGGGCTGCATGTGCTCGCCGACAAGCCCTGGCTCGCCGACAGCGCCGCGCTCCCGGACCTGGAGCGGGCGACCGCCGGCTGGCCGCTCGCCATGGACATCATGACCTTCCGCCACGAGACGGTGGCGCGGCTGGCGACGCGGCTGGCCTCCGACCCGGAGCTGTTCGGCGCGCTCGACGGACAGGCGGACGCGCCCGCGATCGACATCCGGTCCGTGCATCATCTGCTGAAGCAGGTGGACGGCCGCCCGCTGCGTCGGCCCGCCTGGTATTACGACACCCGCATCCAGGGCGACGGCCTGGTCGATATCCAGTCTCATATGGTCGATCAGGCGGAGTGGCTGCTGGGGGACGGGCCGGGCTTCGACTTCGCGCGGGACTTCGAACTCGACGAGGCGCGCCGCTGGAGCACGCCGGCGCCCCGCGCGCTCTTCCGGGCCAGCACCGGCCTCGACGACTTCCCGGAGGCGCTTGCGCCGATGGTGGAAGACGGGGTGCTGCGCCTCGCCTGCAATGGCGAGATTCGCTACCGGCTCCGGGGCGTTCCTGTGCGCCAGCGCGCGGAGTGGGACCAGCGCGAGCCGGAAGGCGGCGGCGACGCGCATCGCACGGTCATCCGGGGGACGCGCGCGACGATCACCCAGCGGCGGGGGCCGGAGACCGGCTTCCGGGGCGAGCTGCATGTCGCGCCGCGCAAGCCGGGACCGGGCTTCGAGACCCGGCTCTCGGAGAAGCTCGCCAGCCTGGAAGCAGAGACGCCCGGCCTCGCGCATCGCCCCTCGGCGCTCGGGCATGAGATCGTCATCCCGGCCGCGCTCCTGACACCCCATGAAGCGCATTTCGCCATGGTGCTGAACGACTTCCTCGACCTGCTCGACGCCGGCGTCTGGCCGGCCGCGCTCGCCGCGCGCATCCGGGCGCGCTACACCCTGCTCGCGCGGGCGCGCGAGCGCGCGGAGGAGGCCGGCGGATGAGGCGCCCGGCGCTCGCCGGCGCGCTGCTGGCCTGCCTGCTGCTGCTCCCGGCCGACGCGCCCGCCGACAAGCGCTTCGCCCGCCTTGCGGAGCCCGGCGCCATCGCCATCATGCGCCACGCCGACGCGCCGGGAGGCGGAGACCCGGGCGCGTTCCGGCTCGACGACTGCGCCACCCAGCGCAATCTCGGCGCGCGCGGCCGGGCGCAGGCGCGCGCCATCGGGGCGGCGATGCGCGCGGCGGGGGCGCGTTTCGACCGGGTTCTCAGCAGCCAGTGGTGCCGCTGCCGCGAGACGGCCCGGCTGCTGGGTCTGGGTCTCGTCGAGGACCTGCCGGCGCTCAACTCCTTCTTCCGGGAGCCTTCCCGCGCCGGGCGGCAGACCGACGCGCTCCGGGAGTTCCTGCGCGACCTGCCGCCCGACGACAGCGTCATGCTGGTCACGCATTTCGTGAACATCCGGGCGCTGACCGGCCGGAGCGTCGCCTCCGGCGAGGTGCTGTCGATCGAGCCGGACGATGACGGCCGGGTCGCCGTCATCGACACGATCCTGATCGGCCCATAATCCCGCCCCGGCTTCAGAAGCCGAGGCGGAGGTCGAAATGGAGGCGGCGGTCGTCGGCGGAGCCGCTGCGGGCCTCGCGGCCGCCGGTGAGTTCCAGATCGACGCGGCCCTTCGCGGCCTCGAAGGCGAGGCCGGCTTCGAGCTTGCGTCGGACGCCCTCTTCCTCCGAGAGGCGGAGCAGGGGCGAGAGCAGGCCGTGGGCCGCCGGCAGGCGGAAGCCGTAGCGGGCCTCCAGTTCGAGCGCCATGCGGTCTTCGTCGGCCCCGAAGCCGGCCTCGTCATAGTCGAGATCGTCCGCCAGCATTGCGGCCCCGTCGGCGCGCACGCCCGTCGCGAGGCTCGCCGACCAGGAGAGGCCCGCGCCGTCGGACGCCGGCTCCAGGCCGGCGGTCAGGCTCGCGCCTGTGCCGCCGTAGCCCGCCTCCGAGGAGAGCGCCAGGTGGCGGCCCTCGGCCTCCAGCGCGAAGCGCGATCCGGGCGCGGCGAGGCGCGCGCCGAAGCCGGCCTCGACGCCCGAGCCTTCGCGCCAGTCGCCCCCGTCGCCGCGCCAGGCCAGCGAGCCGAAGGGCGCCAGAGACCCGCCGCCGAGGCCCCAGCCCTCATGCTCGGCTTCGAGAGACGCCCTGGCCCGCCAGACCTGCACCTCATGCCCGCCGATCACCGAGCGCGCGCTGCCGCCCGTCTCCAGCGTGACGAAGCCCGCGTCCGCCTCCAGGGCGAGGCCGAGCGCGCCGACATCCGCCAGCGGCTGGCGACCGCCGGCGGAGGCAAGGCGCATCTCCAGCGCCTCGGTCTCGCCCGCGCCCTCCGCCGGGCGGTAATCCACCGAGCCGTTGCCCGCGCCGAGCATGGTCCAGACCTCCGCCCCACTGGCGAGCTTCAGCTGCGCATAGGGCCAGGCGGCGCTGAGCGCGGTGGCGAAGCCCGCCCCGTCGCTGGCCTCGGTCTCGCCGGCGCTTCGCGAGAGCGCGAAGCCCATCAGCAGCCCGTCGCCCATGCGCGCATCCATGCCGAGCCAGCCGGTCTCCATGCGGCTGCGATGGTCGATCCCGGCCTGCTCCGCCTCGAAGCGCATCAGCCCGCCGCGCCCCCAGGCCGTCATCTCCATGCCGGCCTCGCCGAAGGCCATCTCGAAGGCGCTGTCGCGACGCAATTCCTCCCAGCTCACGCGCCGGTCATCGTCGAACGCCGTCCGGCGCTCCCGCCAGTCGAACTCCGTTGGCGCGGACGCCGCGCCGAACTCGACCCGCCGCCCGGCCATCGTCAGGCTCGACGCCCCCGGTGAGGCCTCCAGCCGCGCGCCGATCGTCGCCTGCGCCTCGTCCAGCGTCTCGGACGCCAGCCCCGCCAGGCTCTTGCCGAACGCATCGCGCTCGGCCGAGCCGCCGGCTCCCGCCACCACCTCGATGGTGAAGCTCAAGCTCGCCGTATCGCCATCCGCATCGGTCGCCGTCCAGCTGTAGCTCGTCGCCGTGGTGACCGCCGTCGGCGTCCCGCTCACCTCACGCGTTACCCCGTCGAGCGCAAGACCCGCCGGCGGAGCCGGCGTCAGCGTATAGCTCAGCGCCCCGTCGCCACCGGTCGCTTCCGGCAGGGTGAATGCGGTAATCGCCGCGTCCTGCGTGAAGCTCCGGTCCGCCACCGCCGCATCGCCGAAGGAAGGCGCCCGGTCCTGCGGCGTCGCCGTCACCCCGACCGTCCCGCCCGCGCCATGTCGAGTCATCGCGCGCAACTCGAAGCGGTAGGCGGTTCCGTTGGCGAGGCCGGTCACCGCATGGCTGGTCGTGTGACGGTCGCTGCCGGCGATCCGGCTCCAGGCGTCATCGTCGCCGAGGCTCGAACCCGCCGTAAACCGTATCTGGTAATGATCCAGGTCCGTGTAGGATGGGGGATTCCAGGTCAGCGTGACCCGGCCATTGCCGGCCTCGGCGGCAAGGTTCTGCGGTTCGCGATAGGTGAAAACCCTGTTCTTGATGACGAATGTCAGGCTGGCGCGATCGCCGTCCTCGTCTTCCACTGTGTAAGTGTATGCGGTGGGAGGGACGGCATTCCAGACCGCCCCCGCGAGTTCGCGCGTCGCATTGTCGAAGGTCAGACCCCCCGGCAGATCGGGCGTCAGGCTGTAGCTCAAGGCGCCGTTTCCACCCGTGGCCGCCGGCAACGTCCAGCTGTAGCCGCCGGGACTGGCGACGAACCAGTCGAATTCCGGGATCGTTTGCGAGCCGAAACTCGGAATATCGCCCGGCGCCGCCACCCGGATGGCGAAGGTCAGGCTCGCCGCGTCGCCGTCCGCGTCGGTCGCGCTGTAGCTGTAAGTCGCCGCAGCCGCCACCGCCGTCGGCGTCCCGCTGACGGTGCGCGTCGCCGGATCGAAGGCGAGGCCGGCCGGCAGATCGGGCGTCAGCGCATAGGCCAGCGCCCGGTTGCCGCCCGTCGCCGCCGGCAGGGTCAGCGCCGTCAGCGCCTCGCCCGTGGTGAAGATCCGGTCCGCGACCGTCGCCGAGCCGAAGGAGGGCGCCAGGTCCGCCTCCACGGCGATGGCGAAGGTGAGCACCGCCGTCTGGCCGTCCGCGTCCGTCGCGGTCCAGCTGTAGCTCGTCGCCGCCTGCTCGGTCGTCGGCGTCCCGGAGACGGTCTGCGTCGCCGGGTCGAAGGCGAGGCCGGCCGGCAAATCCGGCGCCAGCGTATGAATGACCGGCGCATTGCCGCCGCTCGCCGCCGGCAAGACAAGCGCCTGGATCGCACTGCCCTGCACCATATTCAGGTCCGCCACCGTCGCGGTTCCGAAATCGGGGCTGCTGTCCGCCTCCACCGCAATGACGAAGTCTAGGCTGGCCGCATCGCCGTCCGCGTCGGTCGCGATGTAATTGTAGGTCGCGGCCGCCTGCTGCGCCGCCGGCGCCCCGCTCACCTCACGCGTCGCCGCGTCGAAGACAAGGCCGGCCGGCAAGGCGGGAGCGAAACTGTAGCTGAGCGCGCCGTCGCCGCCCTCGGCCGCCGGCAGGGTCAGCGCGGCGATCGCCCGGTTCTCGGCGAAGCTGCGGTCCGCGATCGCCGCGCCGCCGAAGGAGGGCGCCAGGTCCTCCGCCGTCCCGGTGGCGCTCGCCGCCGGACCTGTGCCGAGGTCGTTGGCGGCGCGCAGCTCGAAGCTGTAGCTCTCGCCGTTGGCGAGCCCGGAGACGCGATGGCCAGTGGCGTCCGTCGCGAGGTCGGTCCAGGCGTCGGCGTCGGTGAAGGGCAGCGCCGCGCTCGCCTTCCAGCGCAATTGCAGCGCGCCGATGTCGGAGGTGTTGGGCGGCAAGGCCCAGCTGAGCATGACCGACCCGTTACCGCCGGTCGCCGCCAGGTCCTCCGGCGCGACCGGGGCCGCATTGGGCTTCGCCGTCACCGAGTCGGACACCTCTGTCCAGCGGAGTTTCAGCGCCCATCTGTGATGGGGCGCCACCGCGGTGGCGTCCTCCGGGAACCGGATCGGGCGGATGCGGAAGCTGTAGTCCGAACCGTTGTCGAGGCCTGTCACGGTGTGGCCGGTCGTGTCGCGCCCGCTGCCCTCGATCAGGACCCAGTCCTTGTAATGGGTAAACTTGCTCCCGATTAGCCGCAGATGGTCGGTTTTCGGCATGCTCCGCCCCTTACGGTAGCCGACGATATAGCCCTTGATGTCATTATGGGCGGGGTCGGGGGCGCTCCAGGTCAGCGTGACCTCACCATCGCCGGCGGCGGCGGCGAGATTTTTCGGCTTGTCGGGGAAGGGGAGTTTGTAGGTAATCGAGAAGGTCAGCGACGCCTCGTCGCCATCCTCGTCGGTCACGGTGTAGGTATAGGCGCCGGTACCCCGTCGATAGCCGGTGAGGCTCACAATCGGTTTCGTTCTGATCTCCCGGCGGGAGGCGTCGAATATCAGGTCGCGATTCCCGACGCCTGCCGGGTGGTCTTTCGGCGCCAGCCCCGGCGTCAGCGTGTAGGTCAGGTCGCCATCGCCGCCCGACGCCTCCGGGAGCTTTATGAGGACGTCGAACGGCCAGTAGGCGATATGGTCCGGCGCGGTCGCCGCGCCGAAGGAGGGGGCCGCGCCCCCCGCAACCCGCATGACGAAGGTCAGGCTCGCCGTGTCGCCATCCGCATCGGTCGCCGTCCAGCGATAGCTGGCGCCGACCGTCCGGTCCGACGGCGCGCCGGCGATCCGGCGCGTCGCCATATCGAGGGTCAGGCCGTCCGGCAGCGCGGGCGTCAGCTCATAGGTCAGCGGTCCGTTGCCGCCGCCGGCCTCGGGCAGCGTCACCGCCGCAACAGGCTGGCCCTGGCGGAAGGTCCGGTCCGGCGCCTTCGCCGCGCCGAAGGACGGCGCGACATCCGCCGGCGTCTCGAGGGTGAAGGTGAGCGTCGCCGCATCGCCGTCCGCATCGGTCGCGCTGTAGCTGTACGTCGCCGCAGCCGTCACCGCCGTCGGCGTCCCGGTCACCTCGCGCGTCGCCGCGTCGAAGGCGAGGCCGTCCGGCAAGGCCGGCGTCAGCGCGTAGGCCAGCGCGCCGTCGCCGCCGGTCGCCGCCGGGAGGGTCATGGCGGCGACCGGGATGCCCACCGTGAAGCTCCGGTCCGCCACCGTCTGCGCGCCGAAGCCGGGCGCGAGGTCCAGCAGTTCCTCCGAGACCGTCGAGGCCGGGCCGGCGCCGCTCCCGTTGACCGCCCGGACCTGGAAGCGCCAGACCGCCTTTTCGGTGAGGCCCGCCACCCGGTGGCGGGTGGCGGACGCGCCGCTGCCGGGAATCGCGCTCCAGGCGTCGTTCGCCCCGAAGCTCGCCGCGCTGGTGTAGCGCAATTCGTAACCGGTGACGGTCGGGTCGGAGGGACCGCTCCATCCGAGCGCCATCTCTCCGGCCCCGGCCGTCGCCTGGAGGTCGGAGGGGGCGGCCGGCAACCGGACATGCGGCGTCGCGGCGACGCTTGCCGCCCTGCCCGCGCCCAGCCCGTTCGCCGCGCGCAGCTCGAAGCTGTAAGCGACGCCATTGGTGAGGCCGGTGACGCGATGGCCGGTGGCGTCGCCGGGGAGATCGGTCCAGCCGTCGCCGGCGGTGAAGGGCAGCGCCGAACTCGCCTTCCAGCGCAATTGCTGCTTCGCGATATCGGGCGTGTTGGTCGGCGGCGCCCAGCCCAGCACCATCGCGCCATTGTCGGCGCTCGCCGCGAGCCCCGTCGGCGCCTCCGGGATCGCGTTCGGCGTCGCCGTCACCGCATCCGAGGCTCTGCTCTTGTTGGTGATGCCGTTGCCGCGGTAAACGGCGCGAATCTGAAACGCATATTGCGCGCCATTCTCCAGTCCCGTCACGACATGGCTCGTCGCGCCGCCGCTGCTGCCGGCAATCCCGGTCCAGCCGCCATCGCCGTCGAAACGCCCGCCCTTCCTGTAGCGGAGCTCGTAATCGCTCATATAGGGATCGTCCGGATCGTCCCAGCTGAGCGTCACCTGACGATCGCCCGACAGAGCGGCGAGGTTCAGGGGTTTGCCGGGCTGGATATAGCCGAGTCTCAGCTTGAACGTCAACGTGGCCTGCTGACCGGCCTGGTCCGTCGCCGTCAGGGTGTAGGTCGTGAAGGTCCACGACGTTCCCCTGGCCGAACCCCAACCCCTGATCCGCCGGTCCGAGGACGTGAAGGCGAGACCTTTGGGCAGCGCCGGCGTCACCGCATAGCTCACCGCGCCCGAGCCGCCCTTCGCCGCCGGCAGCTCGCGGTTATGCTCCGTCCATTGGAACAGCAAGCTGTACTCCAGCACGCCGACGTCACCGAATGTCAGCGCATATCGCGCCTCGGGCGTCGCCGACGCCTCGGCCGAGGCCGGGCCGGGACCGCCGGCATTCACCGCCCGGACCTGGAAGCGCCATTCCATATCGTTGGCGAGGCCCGCCACCGCATGGCCGGTGGTGGAGGCGTTGCTGCCGGAAATCGCGCTCCAGGCGTCGCCCGCCCCGAAGCTCGCATTCGAGGTGTAGCGCAACTCATAGCCGGTAATCGTCGGGTCGGAAGGATCGTCCCAGGCCAGCCGCACCTTGCCGTCGCCCGCCGTCGCCAGCAAGCCCGAGGGCATGGCGGGCGGCGTTCCCTGGGGCGTCGCCGTCGCAACGGCGGACGCCGGCCCGTAATCCCGGTAGGAATCCCACGACCACCAGTCGGGATAGACATTGTAGGCCCGGCGGATCTGGAAGATATAGGCCGCGCCGTTCTCCAGCCCCGTTACGGTGTGGCTGGTCGTGCCGGAGCCGCTATTGGCGATATCCCGCCAGACGCCGCCGCTTTCGGGGAAGCTCGCGCCCTTGTGGTAGCGGAGCTGATAGCCGGCGATCCACCAGTCCTGCCCATTGTCCGGCCCTGGGTTATAGGCGCTCCAGGTCAGGGTGACTTCGCCCGCGCCCGCCGTCGCGGCGAAACCGCCGGGCCTGTCCGGCGTATAGGCCTCCGCCAGCGGCGCAACGGCCAGCAGGAAGAGCGCCGCCAGCGCGGCCATCCAGCCGGAACGGGGCCTTCGGTTCGCCACCTTCGTGGCGTTATTCCGGCCCTTTTCGACCACGAACATATGATGTTTAGCGGACATCATACCTCTCCCCTGTCCCGACATTTCGGTTGCCGCCTGGCGCGGATTGCGCCCTCGGGCGGTCGCAGACGGCGCCCCTGTTTCCCGGACCTTCATGACACGCAACTCCGGCGCAAGCTTCACCGAGCCGGATTGCAGCGTATCGACTCTTTCAGAAGGCGTGCAACAGAAAAAATCGATAATTTCTCAGGACACGAAAATGTGATTGGAAACAGGCGCATCCACAAGACAGAAGATATTTCTCTCTATCGTCGCAAAGACAGGCCGACTTCGGCCCCGGACGGGGCGGTGCGAGGCGGCTATTCCGCCGCCTCGTCCGCCGGCTGCTGCGGGGCGTCGGGGGCGAGCGCGAGCGCGCCTTGCCAGCTGTCGATATAGCCGGTCCACTCGACGCCCTCGGGCAACTCCGCCACATCCAGCGCGTCGCGGGCGTCCAGCATCACGGCATATTCGTCGAGATGCGCCTTGCCGCCCGAGAGCATCCGGCCGAGCGCCTTGGGGTGCGGCCCGTGGGCGAAGCCGCAGGGATGCAGGGTCATCATGCCGGCGTCGATGCCGTCGCGGCTGAAGAAATCGCCCGCATGGTAGAACATCACCTCGTCATAATCGTCATTATTGTGGAAGAACGGCACCTTGAGCGCTTCCGGGTCGCTCTCCGCCGGGCGCGGCGCGAAGGTGCAGACCACGAACCGGTCGGCCACGAAGGTGGTGTGCGCCGAGGGCGGCAGGTGGTAGCGGTGGCTCATCAGGGGGCGGATCTCGCTGACATTGAGCTTGGCGACCGAGAGATCGCCGTGCCAGCCGACCGCGTCCAGCGGGTTGAAGGGGAAGGTGACCGCGCTGATGCGCCCGCGCCGCTTGATGCGCACCTGCCACGTCCCCGGCCCCTGCTGGGCGCGGAACGCCTCGTCGATGCGCGGCAGCGTGAGCGCCGCCGGATCGAACACCGCATGGCGCCCCACCATGCCCTTCTCCGGCAGCCGGTAGAAGCCGCCGGTCGCCTCGATCAGCAGCGCCGCCACCGGCTCCTCGGCGTCGAGCCGCCACATGGTGCCGCGCGGGATGACGACATAGTCGCCCTGCTCCACCGGCAGGCGCCCATAGTCGCAGAACAGCTGGCCCCGGCCGCGATGCAGGAACAGCAGGTCGTCGCCATCGCCATTGCGCGCCAGATGGTCCATCGGCCCCTCGGCGCGCCAGAAGCGGTAATCGACATGGGCGTTGTGCAGCACGCGCTGCGCCGCCCAGGGGCCGGCCCCGGCCGGCAGCCGGTTCAGGTCGAAGGCGCGCGGGCGCAGCGGCCCCTCCCAGCCGGTCCAGGCGGTGGGCGGGTTGCGGTGATACATGTGCGCGGCCGGGCCGAAAAAGCCCTCGCGCCCGAGTTCGCGCTCGAAGCGGCCCTCGGGCAGCCGGACATGCGCCCGGCGGTTGGTCTCGCCCTCGCTGTGGGGATAGGAAATCCAGTTGCCGCCCGCCATGGTCCGCTCCTCCGCCGCGCTTGCCGCCGAACGCCAGCATAGTGCCATGGCGCGGAGGCGGGGAAGGCGATAGCATCGCCGCCTAACGGACACGGCGAGGGACGGCGATGCATTTCGGGTGGAACGAGCAGCACGACCAGATACGCGAAGCGGTGGGGCGGCTCTGCGCGGGCTTCGATCTCGACTATTGGCGCGCGCGCGACGCGGCCGGCGAGTTCCCGCACGACTTCCACACGGCCATGGCGGAGGCCGGCTGGCTCGGCGTGGCCATGCCGGAGGAGTTCGGCGGCGCCGGCCTCGGCATCACCGAGGCGGCCCTGCTGATGCAGACCGTGGCGCAGTCCGGCGCCGGCATGAGCGGGGCTTCGGCCATCCATCTCAACATTTTCGGCCCCCACCCGATCGTCAAGCACGGCACGGAGGAGCAGCGCCGGCGGATGCTGCCGGAGCTGGTGGCGGGCGAGAAGAAGGCCTGTTTCGCGGTCACCGAGCCCGATTCCGGCCTCAACACCTCCGGCCTCAAGACCCGCGCCGAACCGGACGGGCGCGGCGGCTATGTCGTGCACGGCCAGAAGCTGTGGACCTCGACGGCGCAGGTGGCCGACAAGATGCTGCTGATCGCGCGCACCACGCCGCGCGAGGAGTGCCAGCGCGCCTTCGACGGGCTGACGCTCTTCTATACGGACTTCGACCGGCGCTATGTGGAGGCGACCGAGATTCCCAAGATGGGCCGCTCGGCGGTCGATTCGAACTCGGTCTTCTTCGACGGCCTGCCGGTGCCGGCCGAGGACCGGATCGGCGAGGAGGGCATGGGCTTCCGCTATCTGCTGGACGGCCTCAACCCCGAGCGCATCCTGGTCGCCGCCGAGGCGATCGGCATCGGGCGCTGCGCGCTCGGCCGGGCTGCCGACTATGCCCGCGAGCGGGTGGTCTTCAACCGCCCGATCGGGCAGAACCAGTCGGTGCAGCATCCGCTGGCGGAAAGCTGGGCCAAGCTCGAGGCGGCGGAACTGCTGGTCTATAAGGCGGCCTGGATGTACGACCAAGGCGAGGCCTGTGGCCCGCAGGCCAATGCAGCCAAATATCTGGCCGCGGAAGTGGGCCACGAAGCCTGCGAGCGCGCCATCCTCACCCATGGCGGCATGGGCTACGCCAAGGAATATCACGTGGAGCGGTGGCTCCGCGAAATCTGGATCGCCCGCATCGCGCCCGTCAGCTGGCAGCTGGTACTCTCCTTCATCGCCGAAAAAGCGCTCGACCTGCCGAAGAGCTACTGAGCGAGCGGGCGGACGCGCGCCTTGCGCGCGCCGCTGGCGATTTGGAGAGGCAATGTCAGCGTACCGAAGCGTTCTCGATATATCGTATAATCCCCGGCGTCCAATATCTCGATCAGCTTCGACAGGCGGATGCTGCATTGAAGGCGGCGCTGATTTCCCGAATCGATCTTGGGGTTGAGAGTTACCAACCCGATATTCGGCCCCAGTTCCTTCTTGCGGTCCTTCGCCCATGCTCTGGCGCGATACCCTTCCTCCTCTCCGACTCCGAACGATTTCAGAACATCATGAAACTCCTCGATTTCCAACTCGGAAACACCTCCGAGTAACGCAGCGCGATATTCATGTCGAAGGATGATTTCATGAATCGCATCGAAGAGTTTCACGTTTCCCCGCTGCCTATATTTACCAACAAGCATTCGATAGGGCGCGACATCGAACGATTGCCAGAACAGCCGCGCATCCGATAGCGCAACTATATTGCTTCTTGTTGATTTAATTGAGGTGGGAAATCCGAATGCTCGATCATCCTTGGCATCGATATCGAACCTGTCGTTTGACGATCGCCTTCGATCCGCTGCAGCCCAGCTGAATATCCCGTTCGCCGCCTTAATCATATTTTCAAAACTTTCCCCATGCATCTGATTATCGGAGTATTCAGGCATTGTAAATCTCGCTCAGCTTGAATGCGATCTCAGTTTTGGAGAGCGATCTCACACCTGCCGTTTGACTGGACAATTCGGGCCAATTTATGACACGCAAAGCATCCATGACACCGCCCAGCACCTCTCGAATAAAATAGTGAGTAGTTTGCGATAAAGATGAGATATTTTCAGTTATAATTCGACCCGCATAAAATCCAACTCTGCGCATTGCAAAATGCGCTGCGCAGGGTGTCGTATATTCGATCAAATGATCGACTGAAGGAGTTGACAGAACAGGGCGAACCACGGACCGTCGTGTCCATATCTGCCAAGCGCACGGAACATCGTGCGGCCGTCCATAGCGGACAAAAGCATGGCGTGCGACATCGTCATCTTTGGAAAGATGAAAACTCGGATGAAGGCGTCGCTGAACGCTCATTTTGCGAAAGGTGCGCGGGACGATAAAAGCAATCTCGTCTGCATGATCGGCAGCGCGATTGAAGAACCAGATTGCCTTGCAGGCATTCTTCCCGAACGGTGGATTTCCAATGACAACAATCGCGGAATGCTCTCCCGTGAAAATGCTCTCAGACTTCAAGAAATCCATATGGAGAATATTCGGAGCGCGTGGGTCGATATCTATGGCTCGAACCCTTCTGCCGGCGTCCAGCAAGGGATACAGAAACGCTCCGGCGCCTGCGGACGGCTCGACAAAAAGGACATCGGGATCGCTCCAGCGCTCGGCAATCCTTGTGGCATACATCTCGGCCACTTCAGGGCGCGTATAGAACTGGTCCAGATCGGTCGCCCGATCCACGCGGCCGCTCGCAACCTCTCCTGTCGCGCCAGGCCGCGCGCGTTCCTCCAGCTTACCTTGGGACATATGCCGGTCCACCATCCGTTCATATGACGCAGCGTGGACCAATCCGCATCCGTCCGTCAAGCGGACAATTCCCTATCCCCTCACACCACCGCCGGGCTGCGGCGCTCCAGCAGCAGCACGTCTCGCCATTCGCCGGCGAGCGGGCCGTGGCGCATGCGGCCGAGGCGTTCGCGCACGCCGACGACGCGGAAGCCGAACTTGCGGTGCAGGCTGACGCTGGCGGCGTTCTCCGGGAAGATGAGGGCCTGTAGCGTCCACAGGCCGGCGGCCTCCGACGACTCGATCAGCGCGCCCAGCAGGCGCTCGCCGACGCCCCGCCCGCGCGCGGCGTCGGCCAGATAGATCGACACCTCCGCCACCCCGGCATAGAACGGCCGCGTCGAGACCGGCGAGAGCGCCACCCAGCCGACCACCCCCTCCGCGCTTTCGGCGACGATGCGGCAGCATTCGAGGTGGTCCGCGTCCCACTCCGCCCAGTCCGGCAGGCTGTCCTGGAAGGTGGCGTGGCCGGTGGCGATGCCGACGCCGTAGATGGCCAGCACGGCCGGGCCGTCCCCGGCCCGCATGGCGCGCAGCTCAGTCACGATAGATGACGAGGCTCTCGACCGGCGCGTCGAGGCGCGCCCGCCCGCCCAGAAAGGCCAGCTCCACCAGGCAGACCGCGCCCGGCACATCCGCGCCGACCTGGCGCAACAGGCGGATGCCGGCCCCGCAGGTGCCGCCGGTGGCCAGCAGATCGTCCACCACCACCACCCGCTCGCCCGGCTGCACCGCATCGGCCTGGATTTCGATGGTGTCGGAGCCGTATTCGAGCTCGTAGCGGTGCGAGATCACCCGCCCCGGCAGCTTGCCCGGCTTGCGCAGCATGGTGAAGCCGATGCCGAGCCGGGCGGCGACCGGGGCCGAGATCAGGAAGCCGCGCGCCTCGATGCCGGCCAGCCGGTCGGCGCCGAAGCCCTCCACCGCCGCGCAGAGCCGGTCCACCGCATTGCGCCAGGCGGCGCCGTTTCCGATCAGGGTGGAAATGTCGTAGAACAGGATGCCCGGCTTGGGATAATCGGGAACTTCCCGGATGCAGGATTTCAGGTCCATCGGCACTCTCGCGGATGACGGTCGCGACAGGAGCCTAGAGCATCGGCGCGGCAAGCCCAATCGCCTCGCGGGCGCGGTGCTGGCGCTCTCCCTGCTGCTGCTGGCGCCCGGCCTCGCGCTGCCGGCGATCGCGATCGAGCGCTTCTGGTTCGGGACCGACTATTCGATTCTGGGCGCGGTGGCGGCGCTCGCCTCGGACGGCGACTGGTTTCTCGCCGGCGTCATCGGCGTCTTCTCGGTGGCGCTGCCGGTGGCGAAGCTGGCGATCGGCTTCCTCGTCTGGCGGCGCGGGCGAGCGAGCCGGCGCCTCGCGCGGGTGCTCGGCGCGGCCTCCCGCTACGCCATGCTGGATGTCTTCATCGTCGCGCTCACCGTGCTGGCGCTCGACGGCCGGCTGATGACCGCCGCCAGCGCCGGCCCCGGCATCGTCTGCTTCGCGGTCTCGATGCTGCTCTCCGCCTGGGCCGTCTCGCGGCTCGGTCAGCCGGGGCGCTGAAGCGCGAGCGCGGCCAGGCGCCGCTCGGCCAGCTCGGCGCGCATCCGCAGCAGCACCAGCGCGATCCACAGCGCCATGAAGGCCAGATACATCGCCAGCAGCGGGCGCAGCATCGCCGGGTCGATGGCCGGCGCGCCGAGGCGGCTGACGCTCGCCGGCTGATGCAGCGTGTTCCACCAATCGACCGAGAATTTCACGATCGGCAGGTTGACCGCGCCGACCAGCGCCAGCACCGCCGCCGCCCGCCCGGCCCGGCGCGGATCGTCGAAGGCGCGCCAGAGCGCCATATAGCCGACATAGAGGAACAGCAGCACCAGAACGGACGTCAGCCGCGCGTCCCACACCCACCAGGTTCCCCAGCTCGGCAGGCCCCAGAGCGCGCCGGTCGCCAGCGCCAGCAGGGTGAAGCCCGCCCCCGGCGCGGCGGTGGCCTTCGCGGCGATCTCGGCCAGCGGATGCCGCCAGACCAACGCGGCCGCGCTCGCGAGCGCCATGGCGGCATAGGCGGTCAGCGCCATCCAGGCCGAGGGCACATGCACATACATGATGCGCACGGCGTCCTTCTGCTGATAGTCGATGGGCGACGCCGCCAGCGCCAGCCAGAGGCCGACCGCGAAGGCGGCTGCGGCCACGCCCGCCGTCCAGGGCAGGATGCGCCGGGCGAGGCGGCGGAAGCGCGCCGGATTGGCGAGGCGATGCAGGCTCGGGGCCAAGGCGGTCACTGCTCCACGGCTTGACGAAGGGCGGCGGTGGCGGCGGCCGGAGCCAGCGCCAGCGAGGCCAGCGAGACGGCGCCCAGCAGCGCCAGCGCGCCCTCCCGGCCCTCGGCCGCGCCGACGCCGAAGATGAGCGTCGGGATATAGAGCGGCAAGACCAGAATCGCCGTCAAGACCCCGCCGCGCCGCGCGCCCACGGTGAGCGCCGCGCCGACCGCGCCCACCAGGGTGAGCGCCGGCGCGCCGACCAGGAAGGAGAGCGCGAGCGCGCCGAGGCGCTCGTCCGGCAGGGCCAGCATCGCGCCCAGCAGCGGCGCGGCAAGCGTCATCGGCAGCCCGGTGGTGAGCCAGTGCGCGGCGCATTTGGCCAGCACCGCCGCCAGCAGCGGATCGGGGCCGGCCGCCAGCAGGTCGAGCGAGCCGTCCTCCCAGTCGGCCTGGAACAGGCGCTCCAGCGAAAGCAGCGCCGCCAGCAGCGCCATCGCCCAGAGCAGGCCCGCAGCGACCCCGGCCAGCACGCCCGGATCGGGGCCGAGGCCGAGCGGAAACAGCATGACGCCCAGGAGGAAGAACAGGAGCGCCAGACCGCTGGCGCCGCCCTGGCGGGCGGCCAGGGCGACATCGCGGCGAAGGACGGCGAGAAAGGCCCTCACGCGGGGCCGAGCCGGACCTGCCGGGCGGCGGGCGGCCCGAGCGGCGCATGGGCCGAGATCGCCGCCGCCCCGCCTCCTTCGAGATGCCGGGCGAGGCCCTGCTCGAAGCGCGCCGTCGCCTCCCGGTCGAGGCCGGTGACCGGCTCGTCCAGCAGCCAGAGCGGAGCTGGCGCGGCAAACAAGCGCGCCAGCGCCAGCCGGCGGCGCTGGCCGGCGGAGAGCAGCCGCGCCGGCAGGTCCGCCAGGCGGGCGAGGCCGACCGCCTCCAGCCCGGCCTCCGCCGAACCCCGGCCCGCCAGCCGCACCCAGAAGGCCAGATTCTCCCGCAGGCTGAGCGCCGCCTGCACCGCATCGCCATGGCCGAGATAGTGGAAGCGCGTCTCGCCGGCCCGGTCGAGCCGGCCGGCGGCCGGCGGCAGCAGCCCCGCCAGCACGCGCAAGAGGCTCGACTTGCCGGCGCCGTTGGAGCCCGTGATCAGCGCCAGTTCGCCCGGCCGGAGCGCCAGATCGAGAGCGTCGAACACCAGCCGCCCGCCGCGCCGGCAGGCCAGGCCCCGGGCCTCCAGCATCAAGCGCCGATCACGACGGCGGCGGTCGGCGAGTGCACATGCGCCGCCGCCGCATTGCCCCGCATCACGATTTGCGGATTGGCGAACAGCTTCTGCCCGACGGCGCTCTCCGTCACCTCCACGTCGAAGCGCCCGGCGAGCGCGGCGCGGATCTCGGGCGCGAGCTCGCGGTCCACCGCCAGCCGCGCCCCGCCGCTCGCGTCGATGCGCGGGCGGTGGACGGCGTCGTCCAGCTCGAGGCCGAAATCGAGCAGCATGGAGGTCAGCTGGAACACCGCCGGCAGGATGCGCCGCCCGCCCGAGGCGCCGAGCGCGAACCGCCCGGCGCCGTCCGGCCCGGTGACCACCGCCGGCGCCATATTGGTGAGCGGCTTGACGCCGGCCTTGAGCGAGTTCGGCCGGCCGGGGCGCGGATCGAACCAGAACATGCCGTTATTCATCAGAATGCCGGTCTCCGGCGCCATGTAGCGCGAGCCGAAGCGCTCCAGCAGCGTGTTGGTGAGCGAGACCATGTTGCCGGCCGCGTCGATGACCGAGAGATGGGTGGTGCAGCCGCGCCCGGTGGCGTCGCCGTCATGGCCCATATGCTCCAGCCGGTCGGCATAGGCCTCCGAAAGCGCTCCGGCCCAGGCGAGATAGGCCTCCGGCCCGAGGCCGGCGCTGCGGTCCAGCCCGGCGTCGAGCGTCGCCAGCGCGCGCGCGAAGGTCGGCCCGGCGTTCAGGCCCGGCATCAGCCGCACCACGCCATCATGATGCGGTATGGCGAGCGGCTCGACCTCGAATGCCTCGTAAGCGCCGAGGTCGGCGAGCGAGAGCGCGCCGCCGGCCGCCTCGATGTCGGAGATGAGCCGCCGCGCGATCTCGCCTTCGTAGAAGTCTCGCGGCCCCGCCTCGGCGAGGCGGCGCAGCGTCTCCGGCAGGCGGCCGAGCGGGCGGCGCAGCGGGGCGTGCGGCGTCTGCGAGACCAGCGGCGCGCCCGAGGGCAGATAGGTCTCGCGCGCCGCCTCGTAGCGCCCGAGGCCGGCGCTCATGCCGAAGGCGATCTGCAGGGTCGCGTACCAGCCGGCGGCCAGCCCGCGCTCGGCCGTTTCGATCGCCGGCGCCAGCGCCTCGGCCCAGGAGCGCGTCCCGTAGCGCTCGAGCGCCATCGCGAAGCCCGCGACCGCGCCCGGCGTCGCCACCGACTCCGGCCCGATCATGTTGCGGTCGTCCACCACGCGCGGCCAGGCGAAGAGCGCGTCCTCCGGCTCGGCCTCGCCGCTCAGCGCATAGCGGGCGGGGTCGAGCGCGCCGGGCGCGGTCATGGAATAGTCGATGCCGGTGGTGCGGCGCTCGTCGGCCAGATGGATCAGCATCACGCCGCCGCCGCCGATACCGCTCATCCAGGGTTCGGTGGTGGCGAGGCAGAGCGCGGTGACCACGGCGGCATCGACGGCGTTGCCGCCGCGGGCGAGCACGGCCGCGCCCTGCTCGGCCGCCTCGCGCTCCTGCGCGGCCACCAGCCCGTGCGCGGAATGGATGACGGGCTTCCTCAGGCTCCAGCTTTCGGCGCGGTAGGTCATCGGCTTTGCGTCTCTCCTCGAAGGGGCGTCAGGCGGCGGGCAGAATGGCCCCGCCGGTAATGGTGGTGCGCAGGAAACGGCGCAATTCGTGGCGCGGATAGTCGAGCCGCCCGCAATGCATCACGCCGCCGCGATTGTCCCACATCAGCGTGTCGCCGACCGACCATTCATGCTCCCAGCGAAACTCCGGCCGGTCGAGCGCATCGTAAAGTTCGTTCAGCAATTCGTCGCTCTCCGCCTCCTCCATGCCGACAATGCCTGCCGTCAGCAGCGGATTGGCGTAGATGGCGGCGCGGCCGCTCTCCGCGTGCGCATTGACGACCGGATGCACGGCGCGCTGCTCGCGGTCGAGCGTGCGCGCCGCCACGGTCAGGCTGCGGTTGCGCTGGCGGGTTCCATAGACGAACAGCGCCTCGCGGCCGAGCGCGCGCCGGCGGGTGGCTTCGGGCAGCGATTCCCACGCGGCGGCGGCGTTGCAGAAGCAGGTGTTGCCGCCCGAGGAGGGGGTATCGGTGGCGTGCAGCAGGGTCGCCTTGGCGGGCTTCGGATCGTAGGAGAGGTCCGAATGCCAGCCCTGGCGCACATCCTCGATCGCGCCGCGCCGGGCGCCGGTCTCGTCGAAGCCGCCATCGGCGCGCCGGTTGGTCATCACCACCACTTCCGGGACCTCCGGGTGGCGATAGGCGCGCTGCACATGCGGCTGCAGGGCGCCGAAATGGCGCGAGAAGGCGGTGAGCTCGCCGGGCGTCATCGGCGCCGCGCGAAACAGCAGCACGCCATGGGCGAGAAACGCCGCCTCGATTTCCGCCGCCGCGCCGGCGTCCAGCGGCCGGCGGGGGTCCACGCCCCGCACCTCCGCCCCGAGCGCCGGCGAGAGCGGCTCGATCCGCACGCTCATGCCGGTTTCGGGCCCTTGAGCAGGATGCGCTGATGACGGCGCCCCTCGCCGACGGGAAAGTCGGTGTTGACCGAATGCACCAGGCAGCGATTGTCCCAGAGCAGGATGTCGCCGAGCCGCCAGCTGTGGTCGTAGCGGAAGCGGTCTGCGGTCATATGGTCGTAGAGCTCATCCAGCAGCCGGTCGCTTTCGGCCCGCTCCATGCCCAGCACGCGGTCGGTGCGGTTGGGGTTGAAATAGATCGCCGGCCGGCCGGTGTCCTCATGCCGTCGCACCAGCGGATGGACCACATCCGGGGTCTCGGAGGCCTCCTCGGCGGTGCGCGCCTCGGCCCGGCCGGGGGCGCGCGGCGTGTCGTAGCCATGCACGGCGCGGGCGCCGTCGATGCGCGCGCGCATGGCCTCCGGCAGCGCCTCCCAGGCCCGGCGCGTGTTGCAGAAGCGGGTCTCGCCGCCGGAAGACGGCAGGGCCAGCGCCTGGAGCATGGTGGCCTTGGCGGGCCGGGCGAAATAGCTGTCGTCGGTGTGCCAGCCGGAGAGCCGCACCAGGGCGAGGTCGTCGGGCTTGTCCTCGGCGCGCTTGTAGGTGCTCTCCAGCATGGAGACTTCCGGGACCTCGTCATGGCGGCGCTGACGGATCAGCTGCAATTGCGGCTCGCCGAAGAGGCGCGCGACGCGCAGGAAGTCCGCCGCCGCCAGCGGTCGCGAGCGGAAGCAGAGCAGATGGTGGGCGAGAAAGGCCTCGCGCACCGCGGCCGCCTCGTCTTCGGCCAGCGGTCGGGCGAGGTCGAGGCCGGCGACCTCCGCGCCGAGGGCCTCGCTCAAGGGGCGTATCGCAAGCGTCATGGCGTCCGCACTCCCGTTCGTTGCGGCGGCTTACGCTCCCTGCGGCGGCTTCAGGCGCAGCAGAAAGCGCATCTCGCCTTCCAGCACCAGCTCTTCCTTCTGGTTCCACACCCGGCTGGCGACCGTCATCACGCCGGTGGTGCGCTGCGGCGTGAGCGCGGTGATCTCCAGTTCGGGATAGAGCGTGTCGCCGGCGAAGACGGGCTTCAGGAAGCGGCTCGACTGTTCGAGGAAGCCGAGCAGCGCGTCTTCCATCTGGGCGGCCAGCCCGGTGGCGCCGGGCGCGGTCTGGATCAGCGTCTGGAAGCCGTGGGCCAGCAGCCCCGGCCAGCCGCGCGCGCGGCAGAACTCGACATCGTAATGCACCGGCGCATTGTCGCCGCTGGCGAGCTGGAAGGCGTAGAACAGCGATTCGCTATGGGTGCGCGAGGGCGCATGAAACACCTCGCCGACGCGAAAATCCTCGAAGCCGCGCTGCGGCGGCTGCGGGTGTGGGGGCATGGGCTCTCCTCCGGCGGACACGCCCATGCTGCCACGCCCCGCCCCCCGGCGGAAGGGCCAGTTTTGTCAAACGGCTACCCCGGCCTCGGCGCGGCGTATGAGATTGAGCACCGCTTCCGCGCCGGCGGAGCTGGAGCGCGCCAGATCGAATGGCGTCTCGCCCGCCAGCAGCGGGTGCGGGCGATTCAGGAACGCGTCGATGGCATGGCGGTCTCCGCGATACGCGCGGCCCAGCGCATCCACCACCCGCCCCATTTCATAGAGCCGTTCGCTCAGTTCGCGGGAAAGAGCCTTGCCGGCATTGCGGGAGCGCCGGAATGTGGCTTCGGGAATCACCGGCCCGATGACGCGGTTTCTGCCCAGCGCCTCGCCCAGCGCCACCGCCGCGCCTGCGCCGAGACCGCCCGAGATGCGCCTCGCCAGTTGCACATCGTCATGGACGGCCGGGCTGTCGATCGCCAGAAGTCTGGCGATGCGCCCGGCCTCGCTGACGGGCAAGGCCGCCGGATCGGCATAGGCCCGGACATCCACGGCAAGCGCGCTCCTTGTCGTCCGCCGGCATGGCGGCAAACCGGCGTTTGTGCGACGTTAGCACGGATTGGCGGAGGCCGGTCCGGCCGCCGCTCCTCGACCGCTATCGATGAGGATAACAAGGCGTGGAACCCGGCTCCAATCTGCATCTCGTCGGCGCGCCGGATGCGCGCGGGCGGCTGAACACGCCGGCGCTGCTGCTGGACCTGGACGCGCTGGAGCGCAATCTGGCGCGCATGGCGGCGCATTGCCGGCGAACCGGCCAGGCGCTGCGCCCGCACGCCAAGACCCACAAGAGCGTCGAGATCGCGCGCCTGCAGGTCGCGGCCGGGGCCGTCGGGCAGTGCTGCGCCACGCTCGGCGAGGCGGAAGTGCTGGCCGGGGCCGGCGTTCCGGGCGTGCTGATCACCTCGCCGGTGGTGCGCGCCGGGCGGGTCGCCAGGCTGATGGCGCTCAACGAGAAGGCCGAGGGGCTGATGGTCGTCGCGGACGATCCGGGCGCGGTCGAGGCGCTGGCGGCGGCGGCGACCGGCAAGCCGCTCTCCGTGCTGGTCGATATCGATGTCGGCACGCGGCGCACCGGCGTGGTCTCGGCGCAGGCGGCGGCCGCGCTCGCGCGCCAGATCGCCGAGGCCCCGGGCCTGGTCTTCGCCGGCGTCCAGGGCTATGCCGGCCATCTCCAGCATGTGCAGGACCTGGACGAGCGCGCGGCGGCCGCGGCGGCGGTGTCGGCGCGCCTCGCCCATGTCGTCGCGGTGCTGACGGACGCCGGCGTCGCGCCGCCGCTGGTCACCGGCGGCGGCACCGGCACGCACGATCTCGACCATCGCCATGGCGTGCTGGGCGAGCTGCAGGCGGGCAGCTATGCGGTGATGGATGTCGATTACGGCCGGGTGGCGCTCACCGCCGACGATCCCCGCCCGTTCGAGCCGGCGCTGTTCGTGCAGGCGAGCGTGGTGAGCGCGGCCGGCGACGAGTTCGCGATTATCGACGCCGGCCTGAAGGCGTTCGCGACCGATGGGCCCGCGCCGCTGTTCGCGCGCGGCGCGCCCAGGGGCGCGCATTTCAGCTTCGCCGGCGACGAGCATGGCCGGGTGCACTATGCAGAGGACAACCCGGCCCGGCTGCGGGTCGGCGATGTGGTCGAGCTGCACCCGCCGCATTGCGACCCGACGGTCAATCTCTACGACTGCTATCACGCCATGCGCGGCGAGCGCCTGGAAGCCATCTGGCCGGTGGACGCCCGCGGCCGCCGCTGAGGCCTGCGCTCCGTTTCCAGGAGGAGATCGCGGCGGCCTTGTAGGCTCAGGCCTCTAGCCCGCATTTCTCACGAGCGGTAGGTGCATCGGGGCTCTGCATGTGGGAAAATGCTTCTGTAACAAAATCTTACCCGGTTGCAGAGGAATTCCCCGATGCCTGCAGAGTGTATCCCGAAGCCGATGCGTTTTGCACGCCTGAAAGGGCGTGATCTGGTGGCCGATTTCCGGGGCGGCGCGCTGACCTCGGATGCCGGGGCGTTGCTTCTGGGCGCGGTGGAGGCGCATCATCGCCATGGCGCGCCGCTGGCGGGCAAATCGACCCTGAACCGGCTGGAGCACGCGCCGACGGGGCCGCATCGCTATCGCCGCATCGGCCACGACCCCGAGGCGATCGAGACGCTGTTGGTCGATCTTTTCCTGGAGGCCCACGCGCAGGCGCCGAAGCGGCTGGTGCTGGACCTCGACGCCACCGACGACCCCTTGCACGAGCGCCAGGAGGGCCGCTTCTTCCATGGCTATTACGACTGCTACTGCTACCTGCCGCTCTACATCTTCTGCGGCGACCATCTGCTGGCGGCGAAGCTGCGGCGCGCCAACATCGACGCCAGCGCCGGCAGGTCCGCTCCGACACCCCAGTATCTCCGACGCCTCCAGCTGGCTCAGCACACCACGCCGGCTGCGACCGTAAACCTCCTCGAACTTCATCAGCCTCAGTCCCTGTGCCTGCTCCGTCCGACGCATCCAAACCCCCTATGGCCTGGAAGACTTCTAAAACCGGACAGATCATCTGGTACATCCGCCGGACATATCCCGTGTTACCGACAGAAGCGGGACAGCGGGATGACGTCGGCCTGATGGGCGGTTACAGTCATTCGGGTCGAATAGCCTGCACCCTGCGAGAGAGCCTTGCCCGATTGTAAACGCTTATGCCGGCATCCAATGATGGCGGCGCCCGACAGCGGTGCGATCATCGCATCGACCGCAGGGACATTTGGCTGCATTTTTCACCGCTGGCCGCGCGCGGATGCGCCTGGGTTCGCCCAAATTCGCTTGCGGTATGCTCACGCCAATTCTGGCTGCCTTGGGAACACGAAACCACTTTTAGATTATTCTTCAATGAAAATAATCTGTTATGCCTGAATCCCGTCGCCCGACATCCTCCTGCCGCGTCGGTATCGATGTCGGAGGCACGTTTACGGATGTGGTGCTGGAGGCCGGGGGGTTGCGTTGCTCGGCCAAGGTGTTGACCACGCCGGAGGCCCCGGAGACCGGCGCCATCGACGGGCTGACGGAGGCGCTGGGCAAGGCCGGGCTCGGACCCGGCGATATCGGCCTCCTGCTGCACGGCACCACGCTCGCCACCAATGCGGTGCTGGAGCGGCGCGGCGCCCGGACCGCCTTCATCACCACGGAAGGCTTCCGCGACATTCTCGAAGTCGGCTATGAGAGCCGCTACGACCAATACGACCTGATGATCGAGAAGGTGCGGCCGATCGCGCCGCGCCGGCTGCGCTTCACCCTGCCGGAGCGCATCGACGCCGGCGGCGACATCCTCCGCCCGCTCGACGAGGAGGCCGTGCGCGCGCTGGTTCCGGCGCTCGCCGACGCCGGGATCGAGAGCGTGGCGGTCGGCTTTCTGCACGCCTACGCCAACCCGGTCCACGAGCGCCGCGTCGAGGCGATCCTGGCCGAGGCGCTGCCAGACCTCTCCGTCACGCTGGCGTCCGAGGTCTGCCCCGAGGTGCGGGAATATGAGCGCTTCACCACGGCGAGCGTGAACGCCTATGTGCGCCCGCTGATGGAAGGCTATCTCGCCCGCCTGGAGGCCCTTCTGGCCGAGCTCGGCCTGCGCGCGCCGATGCTGCTGATGACCTCCGGCGGCGGCCTGACCACCGTCGCCACGGCGCGCCGCCAGCCGGTGCGGCTGGTCGAGTCCGGCCCCGCCGGCGGCGTGCTGCTGGCCCGCGACATCGCCGCGCGCGCCGGCCTCGACAAGGTGATGTCCTTCGACATGGGCGGCACCACGGCCAAGATCTGCTTCATCGAGAATCTGGAGCCGAGACGCGCGCGCGAGTTCGAGATCGACCGCCAGGCCCGCTTCATGAAGGGCAGCGGCCTGCCGCTGCGCATCCCGGTCATCGAGATGGTGGAGATCGGTGCGGGCGGCGGCTCGGTCGCGCGGGTGGATCGGCTCGGGCGGATCGCGGTCGGGCCGGAAAGCGCGGGCGCGGAGCCGGGCCCGGCGGGCTACGGCCGCGGCGGGACAGAGGCGACGGTGACCGACGCCGACATCGCGCTCGGGCGCATCGACCCGGCCGATTTCGCCGGCGGGCGCATCCGCCTCCGCCCGGACCTCTCGACGGCGGCCATCGAGCGCAGCGTCGGCGCGCCGCTCGCGCTGGCCGCGCCCCAGGCGGCCGAGGGGGTGGTCGAGATCGTCGATGAGAACATGTCGAACGCGGCCCGCGTGCTGGCCGTGGAGGAAGGCAAGGTCGCAGCCGAGCAGACGGTCATCGCCTTCGGCGGGGCCGCGCCGCTCCACGCCTGCCGCATCGCGGAGAAGCTCGGCATCCGGCGCATCGTCGTGCCGGTCGATGCCGGGGTCGGCTCCGCCATCGGCTTTCTGCGCGCGCCGGTGGCCTATGAAGTCGTGCGCAGCCTCCATATGCGCCTTTCGGCCCTCGACACGGAGCGCGTCAACGCGCTCATGGCCGAGATGCGCCGGGAAGCCCGCGCGGTGGTGGAATCGGGCGCGTTCGGCGCGCCGCTGACCGAGCGGCGCGTCGCCTATATGCGCTATCTGGGCCAGGGGCACGAGATCGCCGTGACGGTGGCGGCCGACGCTCTCGGCCCCGCCGACGGGCCGGCGCTGCAGGCGGCCTACGACCGGGACTATGAGCGGCTGTTCGGGCGCACCATTCCGGGCGCCGATGTCGAGGTGCTGTCCTGGGGCCTCACCGTCTCGACCGAGGAGCGCCTGCCGGCGGCCGAGGGCGAGGCGCGCGCCTCGACCGCCCCGGCCCCGGCCGGCTGGCGGGAGCTTCACGACCGGGCGAGCGGCGAGGCGATGCAGGCCCCGCTCTACCGGCGCGCGGCGCTCGGCGCCGGAAGCGCGCTCGACGGCCCGGCGCTGATCGTGGAAGAGCAGACGACGACCTTCGTCTCGCGGGCCTTCCGGGCCACGATCGCGCCGGGGGGCAATATCGTGCTGGAAAGACGGGAGTGAGAGGCCGGGCGATGGCGAAGAGCGACGGACTGGATGTCATCACCCGGCAGGTGATGTGGAACCGGCTGATCTCGGTGGTGGAAGAGCAGGCGCAGACCCTGCTCCGCACCGCATTCAGCCCGATCGTGCGCGAATGCGGCGACCTTTCCGCCGGCGTTTTCGACCTCAGGGGCCGGATGCTGGCCCAGGCGGTGACCGGCACGCCCGGCCATGTCAATTCCATGGCCGAGGCGGTGGGGCATTTCATCCGCCATTTCCCGATCCGGGAGATGAACGAGGGCGACATCTACATCACCAACGACCCCTGGATGGGCACCGGGCATCTCAACGACTTCGTGCTGACCACGCCCTGCTTCCGCCGGGGGCGGATCGTCGGCCTGTTCTCCTGCACCTCGCACCTCACCGATATCGGCGGCATCGGCGTCGGCCCGGACGCCACCGACGTGCATATGGAGGGCCTCTACATCCCGATGCTGAAGCTCGCCGACCGCGGCCGGATCGACGCCACGCTGATGGCGATGGTGCGGCGCAACACGCGCGAGCCGGTGGAGTGCGAGGGCGATGTCTATTCGCTCGCGGCCTGCAACGAGGTGGGCTGCCGGCGGCTGGTGGAGATGATGGACGAGTTCGCCCTGGAGGACCTGGACGCGCTCGGCGAGCATATCGTCTCCAGCTCGCGCCGGGCGGTGCTGGCGGAAGTCGCGGCCCTGCCGGCCGGGGTCTATCGCAACGCCATGACCGTGGACGGCTACGACCGGCCGATCGACCTGGTCGCGACCCTGGAGATCGGCCCGGACGGCGTCCATGTCGATTATGACGGCACCTCGCCCCAGTCGCGCTACGGCGTGAATGTGCCGATGGCCTACACCACGGCCTACACCAGCTTCGGCCTCGGCTGCGCGATCGCGCCGGGCGTGCCGAACAATGCGGGCTCGCTCTCCGCCTTCCGGGTGACGGCCCCGGAGCGCTCGATCCTGAATGCGCCCTACCCGGCGGCGGTCTGCGCCCGCCATCTGCTGGGCCAGCTCTTGCCCGACGTCGTGTTCGGCTGCCTGGAGAAGGCGGCCCCGGAGCGCGTGCCGGCGGAAGGCGCCTCGGCGCTCTGGAACCTGACCTTCCGGGGCGACCGGGGCGCGAACGAGCCGAGCCTCTTTGCCTTCACCGCCGTCACCAACGGCGGCACCGGCGCCCGCGGCGTGAAGGACGGCCTGAATGGCACCGCCTATCCGAGCGGCGTCAAGGGCACGCCGGTCGAGATCGTCGAGACGATGACGCCGGTCTTGTTCCGCCGCAAGGAGCTGCGCACGGACTCCGCCGGCCCCGGAACCTGGCGGGGCGGGGCCGGGCAGACCATCGAGGTCGAGTCCGCCAACGGTCGCGACATGGAGCTGCTGGCGGCCTATGAGCGCATCGACAATCCGGCGCGCGGGCGGGCCGGCGGCGGCGGCGGCGAGCCGGGCGCGGTGTTCCTGGCGTCGGGCAGGCGGCTCCGGGGCAAGGGCGCGCAGACGATCCCGGCCGGCGAACGGCTGGTGCTTCACACGCCGGGCGGCGGCGGCCACGGCCCCGCCGGAGACCGCGCGCGCGAGGCCGTGGCGGCGGACCTGGAGGACGGGCTGGTGAGCGAGGCCTCGGCCCGGAGGGACTATGGCTGGCGGGGAGCGCCGGTCAGCCCTTGAGCTCGATATTGTCGGGCAGGAAGGTGACGATCTCGGGGAAGACCGTGATCAACAGCGCCATGCCCGCCATGATGAAGAAGAAGGGCAGCGTGGCGAGCGCGATGCGGCCGATCCTCTCTCCGGTCATGCCCTGGATGACGAACAGGTTGAAGCCGACCGGCGGAGTGATCTGCGCCATCTCCACGACGATCACCAGGAAGATGCCGAACCACACCTTGTCGAAGCCCGCCTGCGTCACCAGCGCCAGCGTGATCGGCAGGGTCATGACGATGCTCGACATGCCCTCCAGCACGCAGCCGAGTATGGCGTAGAAGACCAGCAACAGCATGATCAGGCCGAAGGGCGAGAGGCCGAGCCCGGCGATCTCGCCGGCGATGATGCGCGGCACGCCCAGATAGCCGATGGCGATCGACAGGAAATAGGCGCCGGCCACGATCAGGCCGATCATCGAGATGGTGCGCACGGCCCCGAAACAGGCCTGGCGGAGATTGCCGTAGGTGAGCGTGCCCTGCAGGCCGCTGACGATGAGCGCGCCGACCACCCCGACGGCCGCGGCCTCCGAGGGGCTGGCGATGCCGCCATACATGGAGCCGAGCACCATGAGGATCAGGAACACGACCGGCCCGAGATGGCGGAGGCCCGCAAGCCGCTCGCGCATCGGCACCCGCAGCTCCTCGCCCGAGACCATGGCGGGCCGCGCGATGGTGCGCAGCGCGATATAGAGCATGTAGCCGAGCGCCAGCAGCAGCCCCGGAACCACGCCGGCGATGAACAGCTTGAGGATCGAGGTTTCCGAGAGCACGCCATAGACGATCAGCACCAGGCTCGGCGGGATCAGCAGGCCGAGCGTGCCGGCCCCGGCGAGCGAACCCATCGCCAGGTCGCGGTCGTAGCCGCGCCGGAAAAGTTCGGTGAGCGTGATGCGCCCGACCGTGGCCGTGGTGGCGGCCGACGAGCCGGAAATGGCGGCAAAGAGCGTGCAGCCCAGCACATTGACATGCAGCAGACGGCCCGGCAGGCGGGTCGTCCAGGGCGTGATGCCGGCGAACAGCGTCTCCGACAGCCGGGTGCGAAAGAGGATTTCCGCCATCAGGATGAACATCGGCAGCGCCAGCAATTCGGGCGTCGTGGTGACGTTCCAGACCATCTGGGGGAGCAGCTTCTCGACCGGCATCGAGCGGAAGACGCCGAGCGAAATCAGGCCGACGGAGATCAGCGAGATGGCGACCCACACGCCGGCGGCGAGCGTGACCGCCAGCAGGCCCAGGACCGTGAAGACGATGGCGGTGGTCATGGCGGCGCGGGCCTTCTATTCGACGCTGTAGGAGCGCATCGCTTCGCGGTCGTCCGGCGGATCGCCGATGACGAGCCGGATCAGCCGCACGATCATCTGCAGCGCGAGCAGCACCGCGCCCACCGCCAGCGCCGAGGTCGGATAGACCAGCGGCACGGCCACCACGGTGAAGGAAGTGCTGCCGGCGTCCCAGGCCCGCCAGGCGAACAGCACCAGCGACCAGGCCAGATAGCAGGTGATGGCGGTGCCGAAGACGGTGGCGACGAACTCGGTGATGCGCGCCACATGGGCGTTGCGGCTGGTGGTGAGGAAGGCGACGCGCACCTGCCCGCCGGTCCGCAGCGTGAAGGCGGCGCCCAGAAAGATGGCCGCGCCCAGGAAATAGGCGCTGTATTCCCAGGCGAAGCTGAGCGAGATGTTGAAGAAGCTGCGGCAGACGACCTCGGCGATGATCAGCGCGACGATGCCGACCACCAGCAGCACGGCGATCACGCCGGCAAGCCGGGATGCGGCGTCGACGGCGCTCAGGATTGCCCGCACCGGCCCCTCCTCGCGAGCGGCTCCCCGGCCGGGCCGGGGAGCCGCGCCGCCATCTTGCGGGTCAGCGTCCGACAGCCGCGAAAAAGGCTTCCAGAACCTCTTTCGCCTTTGGAGTGGCGTCCATGAAGCTGGCCACCATCGGCAGGGTCGCGTCCTGCATGCCCTTCAGCATTTCGGGAGTGACCACGCCCATGGCGACGCCATTGTCGTTCAGGATCTTCGACTTGGCCTCGTCCTCCATGCGGCTCACATCCCAGAACTGCGGCTCCAGGCGCATCGCGACCGCCTCGATCGCCATGCGGTCGGCCTCGTCGAGGGCCGCCCAGGCGTCGAGATTGACATTGACCATGTTGGAGCCCCAGACATGGTTGGTCGGATACATGAACTTCAGGAACTCCCAGAACTTGCCGTCCACGCCGGAACTGGACGAGGTGGTGACCGCGTCGATGGTGCCGGCGGCGAGCGAGGGCACGACCTCGCCCCAGGGCAGCTGCACCGCCGTCATGCCGATGGCGTTGAACAGCGCCGTAGTGGTCTTGTTGTAGGTGCGGATCTTGATGCCCGCCAAGTCCTCGAGCTTCGCGATCGGCACCTTGGTGTAAACATACTGGCGGGGCCAGGGCACCATATAGAGGACCTTCTGGTTGAAGCGCGCCGCGACCTCGCCCAGCACCGGGCGGAAATGCTCATGCAGCACCCGGAGCTCGTCGAAGCCGGAGACGACATAGGGCTGCGCCTCGATGCCGATGACCGGCGCCTCGCCGACCTGCTGGTTCAGCAGGATATCGCCGATGGGCACCAGGCCGTCGCGCACTGCGGTCAGCATCTCCGGCCCCTTGAAGCCGAGCGAGCCGCCCGGATGAATGTTGATCTTGACGCGGCCCTCGGTGGCCTTCTCGACCTCGGCGGCGAAGACCTTGGCGTTCTCGACGTGGAAATTGCCGTCCGGCCAGGCCAGCGGCAGATCCCACTCCGCCGCCGACAGCGCGGTGGCGCCGAACGACAGCAGCGCGGCCGTTACGGTCACGGGCAAAACCCGACGCAGTGCGCTCATGATATATCCTCCTTGCGATTGCGCCCCTCGACCCGCGCGACGGCGCGCTTCGGGCGCTTGCCCGAACCGGCCGTCACGGGTAGCGCAACACTCGCCCGGCCGGGGCTTGCTGTCAAATGCGGGCTAGAGCGCCAGCGCCTTCTGCAGGGCCGGGCGAGCCTTCAGGCGCTCGTTATAGGCCTTCGCCGCCGGCAGTTCCGACAGATCGACGCCCATTCGTTCGCACATGAGGCAGGCATGGCCGGTGATCGTGTCGGCGGCGGTGAACTCGCCCGCCAGATAGTCGCGGTCCGCCATATGCGCATCGAGGGCCTGCAGCACCCGGCCCATCAGCCGGAGCGCCCGCCTGGCGTGCTCCTCCGAGCGGCGGTCGGGCGGCAGCAGCAGGGTTTCCACGACATAATTGTTCATCGGCCCCATGATCATGCCCTCGCCGTAATGCAGCCATTGCAGATAGGTCGGGAAGGACGGGGAGGCGGCGTCCGGGGCGAGGCGCCCCTGGCCGTAGCGCGCCACCAGATATTGCGCGATGGCCGTGCTTTCGGAAATGCGCACATCGCCATCGTCCAGCACCGGGACGCGTCCGTTGGGGCTGACGGCGGTGAATTCGGGCGCGCGCATCGCCTTGTCGCCGATCTTGAACCGCTCCAGCTCGAAGTCGAGGCCGAGTTCGTAGAGCAGCCAGGCGGTGCGCACGGCGCGGGAGTTGGGGGCGAAATAGAGCTTCATGGGGTCTTTCCTCGGTTCGGACGGGTCAACTGTTCCACCAGGGCATGTCGTTGAAGGAGCGCAGATCGATCTCGTTCGTCCAGGTGGAGCGGTGCTGATGCGCCAGATGGACATAGGTGTCGGCGATCTTCTCCGGCAGCATGAGGCCGTCATGCTCCAGGCCGCGCGTCTCGCGCAGCGCGCGATATTTCTCCGGCCCCAGCATCTTGCCGAGCGTGTCCGGGGCATCGACGGAACCGTCCACCAGGATATGGACGATGTGGACGCCGCGCGGGCCGAACTCGGCGTTCAGCGTCTGGCAGAGCATGCGCCGCCCGGCCATGGAGGCCGCGTGCGAGTGCTGGCCCTTGTTGCCGCGCACGGCGGCGGTCGAGGAGGTGACCAGGATGACGCCGTCGCCGCGCTCCGCCATGCGCGGGCAGACGGCCGACGCGGCGCGGAACAGGCCGAAGGTCGCCATGCGCCAGCCCAGCTCGAAAAGCTTGTAGCCGGTCGCCTCCAGGCTGCGGTCGCCGACCTGCGAGCCCAGATTGTAGAGCACGACCCGGATCGGCCCGATCTCCGCCTCGATGGCGGCGATGCGCTCCTCGATGCTGTCCGGCTCGACGGCGTTGAGCAGATAGCCGCTGGCGTCGCCGCCCTCGCTGCGGATGGCTTCCACCAGCCGGTTCAGGCCCTCCTCGTCGCTGCGCCGGCAGAGCACGGCGTGATAGCCCTCTTGCGCGAAGCGCCGGCCGGCGGTTCCGCCGATTCCGGCCCCGGCGCCGATCACCAGGCAAACGGGTTTCATCTGAGGCTGCTCCTTGCGCTCGGTCTGTCAGACGGCGGCGGCGCCCACGCGCGCGCAGTCCTCGTCTTCCTCGCCCGTGCCGCCGCCGACGCCGCAGGCGCCGACGACCTGGCCGTCATGCAGGATCGGCACGCCGCCCTTGCCGAGGATCATGCGCCCGCCATCGGCCGCGACGATGCCCCGGAAGGTCGGATGGTCGGCGCGCTCGGTCAGGTCGCCGCTCGGCCGGGCGAAGGCGGCGGAGGCGGCGGCCTTGCCCTGCGAGCCATAGACGGCGGCCCAGATCGCGCCGTCCATGCGCTGGAAGGCGACAAGACGCCCGCCCGCATCCGCCACCGAGACGCAGATGCGGATGCCGAGACGCTCGGCCTCGGCGATGGCGGCCGCGGCGACGCGGTTGGCTTGCTGGAGGGTGAGCGGCATGACGGTCTCCGGATCGTGGAGGTTCGACTCCCCGCCTGTATAGAGCCTGTCCGCTCCATACGGAAACGCGGTTGTTGCGCCGCGCCGAAGTCGCGCCTGGCGATTACCCTGTCGCGGATGGGCGTGGCCGGAAGCCCGCAGCAGCCGGAAGCCGGGCTTGATTCCACGCTGTGGAGATGTATGCAAAGTGTGGACAACCCGCTCCGCTGCAATCTCCGGGTTATCGAGCGAATGAACGAAGATCGCAAATCGTTGACGAATTCCGACCGCAACCGGCCGGTCAACGCCCCGTCGCCACGCGAGCAGGCCGACCGCACTGTTCCGTTGATCGGAGCGCTGCGCGGATCGGTAATCGCCTATGACGACCCGTTCGATCCGGCCGTCGATCCGGCCGATTGGACGGCGCTCCGATGATTGTTCTCGACACTCACGCCCTCGTCCGGGTTATCTCCGACAATACGCATCTCAGCGATCACGCCTTTGACGCCTGCTCCCCGGTCCCCCATATTCATGTCGTACACCCCGGACCCGCCTCTGCCGCTCGGTATGCGCCCGGGGTTCTTTTTTGGAGGCTGGGCTCGGTCGTCACGGTTCGGCCTCGCCGCCGCTTCGGTCTCGGCGATGCGCCGGAGGCCCCCTCATGGCGGCAGCCCTGGACTGGAATTTGGCCTAATTCAAAATCCGATTTTGAATTAGGCCAAATGCCGAACCGATTCCAGCCGCGCCGCAGCCCCGAACTCAGAACTCGATGCGGGCGGCGCCCAGGATGCGGAGCGTGCGGGGGTGCTGCATCAGCAGGGCGAGGCCGCCCGGTTCGGCGGGCGGGACCTGCACGCTGCGCTCGCCTTCCTGCGCCGCGCCCGTCCAGGGCGGCAGCTCGCTCCGTTCGCGCACCACATGGTGGTAGGCGAGCTGGCGGCCGGCATTCTCGCCGCGCGGCACGAACTGGTCGAGCCGGCGGGCGTAGCGCAGCAGCAGCACGCGCGCCCGGCCCTCGCCCGCCGGCAGCGCGTAGCGCAGGCGGCCGGGGGCCAGCCAGGCGAGCCGGGGCGCGAGCCGCTCGCCCGCGCCCGCCGCCGCCTCGGCGAGCGCCGCCTCCAGCCGGCGACGGTCGTAGCCCGGCACATCGTGACGCCCGTCCACCACCATTTGCGGCGTATAGACATTCGGACGCCCCAGCGCCCCGGCATAGGCGTATTGCCTCTCCGTGGCGGCCCGGCTGGCGAAGGGGTCGGGCCAGCCGAGCCGGTCCCAGTAATCGACATGGAAGGCGAGCGCGACCACGCCCTCGCGGTCCGCAAGCTCCGCCAGAATGCGGTCGGCGGGCGGGCAGGAGGAGCAGCCTTGCGAGGTGAACAGCTCCACCACCACCGGCTTCGCCGTCTCGCCCGCCGCCCCGGCCGCCCAGAGCAGGGCGACCGCCAGCCAGAGCCCGTGCGCCGCCGCCCTCACTCGAACAGCGCCACAGCGCGGATCGGGCTGCCGGTGCCGCCGCGAATCCGCAGCGGGAAGCCGATGAAGCGGAAGCGCCCGCGCCCGACCACCGCCTCCAGATTGGCGAGGCATTCCATATGGGTGATGCCGCGCTCGGCGCAGATGCGGTGCGCGCGATAGTTGAGCTCGCCCTCCGGCGCGGGGCTGACCGCCTCCACCCCGAACATGCCGACGCCTCGGTCCGCCAGCCAATGCACCGATTCCGGCGCGAGGCCCGGAAAGTCGTGCGCATAGCCGGGCGCGCCGAACAGCCGCCGGTTGACGCCCATGGCGAGCAGCACCGTGTCGCCCGGCTCTATGGTCTCGCCGGAGGCGGCGAGCGCGGCCTCCATCTCCGCCCGCGTCACCGCATGGCGGAGCGGCGGCTCGCCGAGGTCGAGGCAGAAGGCCGGCCGGTAGAAGCGGTCCAGCGCCATCTCGTCGATCGACTGAGCCGCCGGGTCGGGGTCGAAATGGCAGAAGGCGTCCACATGCGTGCCGGAATGGTCCGACAGCGAGAGCGCGAGCGCCTTCGAGGAGAAGGCGAAGCCGCCTGCGGTCTTGGTCTCGGAATGGTCGTTCCAGACCGTCACCACTACCGGCGGATGCGCCGGATGGGCCGGCGTGCGGTGATGCAGCTCGCGCGAGAGATCGACCAGCTCCATCAGACCGGCCGGTCGCCCTCGACCGTCACCCGGTGCATCGAGCGGCGATAGCCGGGATAGTCGTTGAGCGCGTAATGCTGGGTGCAGCGATTGTCCCAGAAGGCGACCGAGCCGGTCTCCCAGCGGAAGCGGCAGGTATATTCCGGCCGCACCGCCTGGGCGTAGAGATAGCGGAGCAGCGGGCGGCTTTCCTCGACCGTCCAGCCGTCGATGCGCCGCGTGAAGGCCGCATTGACGAAGAGGCCCTTGCGCCCGGTCTCGGGGTGGGTGCGCACCACCGGATGCACGCTCTCGATGGTCTCCTCGCGCTCCTCCAGCTTGGTGGAGCGCATCGCATTGCTCTCCTCGCGGCGCTTGCGATCGGTGAACACATCGGCGCTGTGCACGGCGCGAAGGCCGGCGAGCAGCTCCTTCATGCCGTCGGAGAGCGCTTCGTAAGCGTGATACTGGCTCGCGAACATGGTGTCGCCGCCGACCGGCGGCGTCTCCAGCGCATAGAGGATGGAGCCGAGCGCGGGCGCCGGCAGGAAGGTCACATCCGTGTGCCAGACGCCGCCGATATTCTCGCGCGCCTCGGGCTCCTTCAGCACCGGCAGGATCTCCGGATGCCCGTCCAGCGCGCGGTAATAGGGATGGACGTTGAGGTCTCCGAAGCGCCGCCCGAGCGCCTTGTGCTGCTCGGGGTCGAGCGACTGGTCGCGGAAGAAGATCACCTGATGGTCGAGAAAGGCGCGATGCACGGTCTCGAAGCTCTCGTCGGTCAGCGGCTCGGCCAGATCGACGCCCAGAATCTCCGCGCCGAGCGCGCCGGCCACGGGCCGGATTTCGATGTGATTGGACTTCACGGCGCTCCTCCCTTATGGCTCCGGTGAAACTCTACCCCATCCCGCCGTTTGCGACCAAGCATGACTCAGCCGGAACTCCGGGGCCGCCTCGACCGGGCGGCCCGACGCCATGAGACGCCCTGCGGCGACGGTCGGATGGTCTGGCGCGAATGGGGCGCCGGGCCGACCCTGCTGCTGCTCCACGGCTCCTTCGGCTCCTGGACGCACTGGATACGCAATATCGAGGCGCTGGCGGCGCGCTTCCGCGTGCTCGCCGCCGATCTGCCGGGCATGGGCGAGAGCGACCCGCCGCCCCTGCCCTTCGACGCCGGCAGCCTGGCCGACATTATCGTCGCCGGGCTGGAGCGCCTTGCGCCGGAGCCGTTCCATCTGGTCGGCTTCTCCTTCGGCGGCATCGTCGGCGGCCATGTCGGGGTGCGCGCGCTGCCGCGCCTGATAAGCTACACGGCGATCGGCTCCAACGCGCTCGGCCTGCCGATGGCCGAGAGAGCGCCGCTCCGCAAGCCCAACCGGCGGATGAGCGAGGCGGAGCTGCTGGAGGTGCACCGCCACAATCTGGCGGCGCAGATGTTCGGCGACGCCGGCCGGATCGACGCCCAGGCGCTCGCCCTGCAAAACGCCAACACCCGCCGGGCGCGCATCCGCTCCGGGACCATCCCGATGGGCGACAGCCTCGCCCACAGGCTCCGCGAGCTGGCGGCGGCCGGCGCGCCGATCCAGGGCGTCTGGGGCGAGCGCGACGCGACCGCCGCCGGCCTGCTGGAGACGCGCCGGGCGCTCTTTCGGGCGATCCAGCCCGGCTGCCGCTTTCACATCCTGCCGGGCGCCGGCCACTGGGCCGCCTATGAGGCGCCCGAGGCCGTCAACCGCATCCTGCTCGACACCCTGCCCCAGATGGAGACCGCCGCGTGAACGCCCTCGAAGCCATCGCCACCCGCCGCTCTGTGCGCGCCTTCCGCCCGGACCCGGTGCCGGAAGATGTCGTCCGCCGGATCCTGGAGGTCTCGGCGCGCGCCCCGTCCGGCACCAACATGCAGCCCTGGAAGGCGCGGGTAGTCACCGGCGCGGCGCGCGCCCGCCTGGTGGAGGCCGCGATCGAGGCGGCCCGCAACGGGGCCGCGCTCAAGGCCGAATACAAATATTACCCCGACCGCTTTCCCGAGCCCTATCTCTCGCGCCGGCGCAAGGTCGGCTGGGACCTGTACGGCCTGCTCGGCATCCAGCGCGGCGAGAGCGAGAAGATGCGCGCCCAGCACGCCCGCAACCAGATGTTCTTCGATGCGCCGGTCGGCATCGTCTTCAGCATCGATCGCGTGCTGGAGATCGGCAGCTGGCTGGATTACGGCATGTTCCTGGAGAATGTCATGGTAGCGGCGCGCGCCTTCGGCCTGCACAGCTGCCCGCAAGTGGCCTGGACGCCCTTTCACGAGGTGGTGCGCCAAGTGCTGGGGATGCCGGAGGAGGAGGTGGTGGTCTGCGGAATGGCGCTCGGCTATGAGGATGAGGGCGCGGTCGAGAACAGCCTGCGCACCGAACGCGCCCCGCTGGAAGACTGGGTCACCTTCCACGCTGAGTGAGAGGTGGGGACGAGGACAGCGGCCGGAAGGATGGCGGAGTGACGGACGAACTGCCGATTTTCTCGACGGATGAGCGGCAGGCGCTTCGAGAGCTGCTGTCCCGCCGACAGACAGGCGACTTCATTTCTGGCGAGGAAATGGACGCCCGGCTGAAACGGATGTTTGCCGAAAAGAAGCGCGCCCTCGGCGTTTCGGAGTGAACCTCCGGCTCTACCGCAATCCCCCGGTGACGAAGATGGTGTCGGCGGTGAGGTAGCTGGCGGCGTCGGAGCAGGCGAAGAGGACCGTCTCGGCGATCTCTTCCGGCTGGGCCATGCGGCCGATGGGGGTTTGCGTGGCGTAGGCTTCCAGCACTTCGGGGGGCGTGTTGTCGTGGAAGGGCGTTTCCACGATGCCGGGCGAGATCGACAGGCAGCGCACGCCCCGGCTGGCGAACTCCCGCCCGATGCCGAGCGTCATGGTGTGCACGGCGCCCTTGGACGAGGCGTAGTGCACCGAATTGCCGGCCCCGCCGATGCGCGCCGCCACGCTGGCGATATTGACGATCACCCCGCCGCCCCGCTCCAGCATATGCGGCAGGATGGCCTGCGCGCCGTTGAAGGTGCCGCGCACATTGAGGGCGTAGGTGCGCTCCCACAGCTCCTCCGTGATCTCCAGGAAGGGCTTGCGCGCCAGCGCCGCGCCGGCGGCGTTCAACTCGAACTCGACCCGCCCGAACTCGGCGATCGCCTGGGCCACGGCCGCATCGACATCCGCGCGCACGGTCACGTCGCAGGCCGCGAAACTCGCCCGCGCGCCCATCTGGATGACCTGGTTGGCGGTGCGCTCGGCGGCCTCGGCGTCGATATCGGCGCAGACCGCATTCGCCCCCTCCCGCGCGAAGGTGAGCGCCGTCGCCCGCCCGATGCCGCTGCCGGCCCCGGTGATCAGAATGGTCTTGTTTCTGAAATAGTCCGGGTCCCTCGGCATGAGCCTGTTCCTTCGGTCGAGCTAGTTCAGCCAGCGCTTGCGGCGGCGATAATGCTTCACGTCGCGATAGGACTTCTTCTCGCCATGCTCGCTGATGCCGAGATAGAACTCCTTGATGTCGGCGTTCTCCCTGAGCTCGGCCGCCGGGCCGTCCATGACGATGGCGCCGTTCTCCATCACATAGCCATGGTCGGCGAGCGCGAGCGCGAGCGCAGCGTTCTGCTCCACCAGCAGCACGGTCACGCCCTGCTCCTTGTTGAGCTGGCCGATAATGCCGAAAATCTCCTCGACGATCATCGGCGCCAGGCCGAGCGAGGGTTCGTCCAGCAGGACGATCCTGGGGTTGGACATCAGCGCGCGGCCGATGGCCAGCATCTGCTGCTCGCCGCCGGAGAGATAGCCCGCCTGCACATGGCGGCGCTCGGCGACGCGCGGGAAGTAGTTGTAGGCAAGCTCCATGCGCTCGCGCATCACGGCGCGCGTCTGCGTGTGGCCGCCGGCGATCAGATTCTCCTCCGCCGAGAGATTGACGAACACGCGCCGGCCCTCGAACACCTGCACGATGCCCCGGCGCACGATGTCATGCGCCTCCAGCTGGTCGATGCGCGCGCCGTCGAGGTCGATGGAGCCGCGCGTGACCGCGCCCCGCTCCGGCTTCAGCAGGCCCGAGATCGCCTTCAGCGTGGTGGTCTTGCCGGCGCCGTTGGCGCCCAGCACGGTGGTGATGCGGCCCTCGGGAACCTCGATCGAGCAGCCCTTCAGCACCAGGATCACATTGTCGTACACGACCTCGATATTGTTCAGATTGAGCATCGTTTCATCCCGAGGCCATCCGGTTGAAAGGGGCGGCGGGACCCGCAATGCGGGTCCCGCCGGACTTCTGCAAGCGCGCCTTACTGGCGGCTTGCGTCCGCCTTCAGCAGCTCGACCACCGCTTCGCGATAGCCCTGGAACCAGTCGGTCACGCCGACGAACTTGCCGCCCTGGACCTGGAAGACGCGCACCCAGCCGCCGCCTTCATGGTCGAAGGAGGTGATCTCCATCGGCGGCACCAGACCGCCGAGCGTGAAGCCGCTGATCTGCTCGAAGCCGTTCTTCACGTCCTCGCCGGTGATGTCGCCGGAGCCCTTGGCCTTGACCGCGTTCTCGATCGCCTTCAGGTGGATCGCCGCCGCGAACACGCCGCGATTGTAATAGACCGTGGAGGCCATCTCCGCCGGCGGCTCCTTGCCTTCGGCCTTGTACATGGCGCGGATCTCGTCCAGCACCGGATAGTCGGAGCCGACGCCCGCGAACTGCAGCGCGGAATAGCCTTCCATGCGGTCGAAACCGCCGGCGGCCTCGATATCCGCCTCGCCGCCGGCCCACACGAAGCCCAGCACCTTCTTCAGGTCGTAGCCGGCCCGCTTGAACTCCTTCATCGACACCGACGGCGCGCGCCCGAACAGATGCGAGATCACGAAATCGGCCCGGAAGCGCCGCGTGATGTCCAGCACCTGGGCGGACATCTCGATGCCCGGAGGCGGCACCGCGAACTCCTGCAGCGTGAAGCCGACCTGGTCGCGCAGCTTGTGCAGCACCGGCAGCGGCTCGCGTCCGGCGGGGTTGTCGTAATAGATGTAGGCGATCTTCTTGCCGGAGAGATCGCCGCCCAGCTGCCCACGCACATATTCGAGCGCCGCCGCCGCCTGGCTCCAGTAGGAGGCCGCGATCGGGAAGATGTAGGGGAAGTTCTCGCCATTGGAGGCTGCGGCGGTGCCGAAGCCGGGCGAGGTTCCCGGAATCTTGTCCTCGGTCAGCTTCTGCGTCAGCGCCTGGGTGTGCGGCGTGCCGTAGAGGCCGATGACCACCGCGCCTTCCTTCTTGTGCAGCGCATAGGCCTCCATGCCGGCAGGCACCTTGTATTCGTGGTCGATCTCGATGACCCGAATCATGTTGCCCTCGACCCCGCCCTTGGAGTTCGCCAGCTTCACATAGTCGTGATAGCCGGGGCAGAGAAAGGTGCCGACGGTCTGGGTCGGCCCGGTGCGGTCGCATTGCATGCCGATGACGATATCGGCCGCCCCGGCCGAGCCCGCCACCCCGGCCGCAGCCACCGCGAGGCCCGCGCCGAAGAGCAGTTTGTCGAGACGTTTCATGTCACGTCCTCCCTTCGCGTTTCGAGGGCTAGTAGGAAAACGGCCAGATCCGGAAATAGTTCCGGATGTTCAGCCACAGGCGGTTGAGGCCCTCTGGCTCCACCACCAGGAAGACGATGATCAGCCCGCCGAACAGGATGAGGCGGAACTGCGCCGTCACCTGAGCGAGGAAGATCGGGTCGAAGAAGAAGGCGCCGAACGTGTCCATGAAGATGCGGATCACGATCGGCAGCAGCGTCACGAACACGGCGCCGAAGACCGACCCCAGCACCGAACCCAGCCCGCCGATGATGACCATCGCCAGATAGTCGATGGAAACCACGAGCAGGAACTGCTCATAGTTGGCGATGCTGAGATAGTAGGTGTAGAGCACGCCCGCCACGCCGGCGTAGAAGGACGAGATGGCGAAGGCGTAGAGCTTGTAGCGGAAGACGTTGATGCCGATGATCTCGGCGGCGACGTCCTGGTCGCGAATGGCGATGAAGGCGCGCCCGACGCGCGAGCGCACCAGGTTCATCGTCGCCACGATGGCGAGGATCGCGAACGCCATGAGGAAGAAGTAAAGCTCGATCTCGGTGTCCAGCTTTTCGCCGAAGAAGGTGGGGCGCGGCACCTCGATGGAGGCCTGCACGCCGCCGGAAATGGCCGGCGTGTGGTTGATGACCCACTCGATGATGAACTGCGCCGCGAGCGTGGCGATGGCGAGATAAAGCCCCTTGATGCGCAGCGACGGGATGCCGACCAGCACGCCGATCGCCGCCGCCATCAGCCCGCCGGACGGCACCGCCAGCCAGAACGGCCAGTCCAGCTTGGTGATGAGATTGGCGGCGGTGTAGGCCCCGACCGACATGAAGGCGGCGTGGCCGATGGAGATCTGCCCGGTGTAGCCCAGCAGGATGTTCAGCCCGAGCGCGCCGACGATGGCGATGGCGATCAGGCAGAGGATCGAGAGGTAGTAGGGATCGAGGACCAGCGGCACCAGCACCAGGAAGACAAGCGCGAGCAGGATGACCGACCACCGCCCGACGGGCAGGGTGTAGAAGGCCATGTCGCCCTGGTAGGTCGTCTTGAAATAGCCGCTCTCGCGATGGAACATGGCGGGTCAGATCCTCTCGATGATCGGCTTGCCGAACAGGCCGTAGGGCTTGAACATCAGCATGAGGATCATCAGCACATAGGGCGTGAAGTCCTTGGTGCCGCCGCCGACCATCGGGTCGAGATAGCCCGCCGCCAGATTCTCGACCACGCCGACGATGATGCCGCCGACGATGACGCCGACGATGGAGTCGAGCCCGCCCAGGATCACCACCGGGAAGACCTTGAGGCCGATGATCGCAAGCTGCGTATCGACGCCCAGCAGGCTGCCCCAGATGACGCCGCCCAGCGCCGCCACCACGCCCGCCATCACCCAGGCGAGCGCGAAATAGCGCTGCACATTGATGCCCATCGCCATCGACACCTGGTGGCTGTCGGCCACCGCGCGCATCGCCACGCCCTTGCGGCTCTTCAGGAAGAACCAGCCGAAGCCGAGCAGGAAGAGCACCGCCGCGCCCGCGCCCAAAAGGTGGATCGGGTTCAGATAGATCAGGTCGCCGAACAGCTTGATCGGCGCATCGTCGATCGGCAGGTTGAGCGCGCGCGTCTCGGCGCCGAAGAAGAACGGCCCCGCGCCGCGCAACAGCGCCGCCAGGCCGATGGTCGCCATGATGATCGCCACGATGGGCCGCCCGATCATCGGGCGCAGCACGGCGCGCTCCAGCCCGACATTGAACACCACCATGAAGCCGACCGAGAGCGAGATCGCGAGCCAGAGCGGCCAGCCATAGGCGGCCGCGCAGGCGCCGACGATGATGCCGGCGATCATCACGAATTCGCCCTGCGCGAAATTGATCGCGTCGGTCGATTTGTAGATCAGCACGAATCCGAGCGCGATCAGCGAATACATCAGGCCGATCAGGACGCCGGAAACCAGCAGTTCCAGGAAAAAGCCCCAGTGGAAATCTGCCATCGGGAATGCGCTCCTCTCAGGCTGCGTCTTGGATCTGCATGCGGTTGTCGATGAAGGCTTCGCGCCCGTCCTCGAAGGTGACGGCGGTGCGCAGTTCGACCGACGCGCCGCCGCCGTAGAAGGCCTCGATCACGGCGGCGTATTTGTCGGCGATGAAGCTGCGGCGCAGCTTGCGCGTGCGCGTGATCTCGGCGTCGTCTGCGTCGAGGTCCTTGCCGAGCAGCAGGAAGCGCTTCACCCGGCTGGCCTCGGGCAGGCCGCGATTGATGCGCTCGATCTCCTGGCGGATCAGCTCGTAGGTCTCGGGCTTCTGGCTGAGATCCATATAGTTGGTGTAGGCCAGCGCCCGGCGCTCGGCCCAGCTGCCGACGGTGTTGAGGTCGATGGCGACCATCGCCGCGATGAACGGCCGCCGGTCGCCGAAGGACACCGCCTCGCTGATATAGGGCGAGAATTTGAGCTTGTTCTCGATGAATTGCGGCGCGTAGGCCGAGCCGTCCGAGAGCTGGCCGACATCCTTGGCGCGGTCGATCACCACCAGATGGCGGCGGTCGTCCAGCAGGCCGGCGTCGCCGGTGCGGAACCAGCCCTCGTCGTCGAAGGCCTCGCGGGTCGCGTCCTCGGCCTTGTAATAGCCGGCGAAGACGCCGGGGCTGCGCACCAGAATCTCGCCGCTGTCGGCGATGCGCACCTCGACGCCGTCGCAGGCCGGCCCCACCGTGTCGGGATTGGCCTGCCCGTCGGGCTGCACCGAGACCACGCCGCAGACCTCGGTCGAGCCATAGACCTGCTTCAGATTGATGCCGAAGGAGCGGAAGAAGCGGAAGGTGTCCGGGCCGAGCGGCGCGCCGCCGGTGAGCGCCCAGCGCGCCCGGCGCAGGCCGAACTGGTCGCGCACCGGGCCATAGACCAGGAACTCGCCCAGCCGATAGCGGAGCGCCAGGCCGGCCGGAACCGGCCGCCCCTCGATGCGGCAGCTCTCCACCCGCTCGGCGACATCGCGGAAATAGGCGAAGACGCGCCGCTTGAGGGTGGAGGAATCCTCGGCCCGCACCTGGATTTCGGAGAGCATGGTCTCCCAGAGGCGAGGCGCGGCGATGATGCCCGTCGGCCCGAGCTCGCGCAGGTCGCGGCGCAAGGCCTCCGGGCTTTCCGGACAGTTGGTCGCCGAGCCGACCAGCAGCGAGGCGACCAGCCCGTACATGGAGTCGCCCACCCACGCCATCGGCAGATAGGCCAGGAAGTCGTCGCCCTCGCGCAAATCCTCCGCGCTGCAATAGATGCGCGCCGCCTGCACCAGATTGGCGTGGCTCAGCATCACGCCCTTGGGCCGCCCGGTGGTGCCGGAGGTGTAGCACATCAGCGCGATATCCTCGGGCGCGACCTCGCCGCAGATCGCGGCGAAATCGCCGCCGGCGGCGCGGCCTTCCTCCTGCAGGGCGGCGAAGGCGAGCAGGATGTCCTCGTCATAGTCCATCATGCCGCGCGGGTCGGAATAGACCAGCAGTTCGAGGCTCGGCAGCTCGTCGCGGATGGAGAGGATCTTGTCCGCCTGCTCCTGGTCCTCCGCGACGACGACCTTGACCTCGGCATGGTTCAGCACGAAAGCGAGCTCGCGCGCGATCGAGTCCTGATAGACCGGCACCGCCGAGCCGCCGAGGCACATGGCGGCCATCTGCGCCCAGTAGAGATGCGGGCGGTTGTCGCCGATGACCGCGAGCTTGTCGCCCTTGCCGAAGCCGCGCGCGCGCAGCCCGAAGGCGAGGTCGCGCACATTGTCGCCATAGCTCCGCCAGTTCCAGGTTTCCCAGATGCCGTAGAGCTTCTCGCGAATCGCCGGCTTGTCCGGCCGGGTCTCGATATTGCCGAGCAGCAGCGCCGGAATCGTGTCGGCCATCGGTCCGCCCTCCCTAATGCGTCGCGCCGAGATAGGCCTGGATGACCTTGGGGTCGGCGCGCACCTCGTCCGGCGTGCCCTCGGCGATCTTCTCGCCCATGTCGAGCACCGCCACCCGGTCGGAGATGTCCATCACCACGCCCATGTCATGCTCGATCAGCACGATGGTGGTGCCCCATTCGGCGGCGACATCGAGGACATAGCGCACCATGTCCTCCTTCTCTTCCTGGTTCATGCCCGCCATCGGCTCGTCCAGCAGCAGCAGCGTCGGGTCGGAGGCGAGCGCGCGGCCGAGCTCCACCCGCTTCTGCAGGCCGTAGGCGAGCGCGCCGGCCGGCGTCTTGCGCAGGTCGGAGAGCTTCAGGAAGTCGATGATCTCCTCGCAGCGCCGCCGGTGGCGAATCTCCTCGCGCTGCGCCGGCCCCCAGTAGAGCAGCGAGGCGAAGACGCCCGACTTGAGCCGCACATGGCGCCCGAGCATCAGATTGTCGAGCACCGAAAGGCCCCGGAAGAGCGCGATGTTCTGGAAGGTGCGCGCGATGCCGAGCTCGGCGATCTCGTTCGGCTTGCGCCGGCTGATGTCCTGCCCGCCGAACCGGATCGCGCCGGAATCCGGCTTGTAGAAGCCCGACACCATGTTCAGCAGCGTGGTCTTGCCGGCGCCGTTCGGGCCGATGATCGCGAAGACCTCGCCCTTCCTCACCTCGGTGGAAATGTCGGCAACGGCGCGAACGCCGCCGAAATGCTTGCTCACGCCCTCCACCGTAAGGGCCGGACCGCCGTCTTGCGCCATTTGCATGCCGTCGCCGTCTCCTCCCCCTCGCCCGGCCCCGCCCGTCTTCCTGCGAGCGTGTCGTTCCCGGCCGCTGTCAACGCTAAACATTTCCGCCGCAAACCGGAAGTCAAAAAATCGTTCCCCCGGAAACCTTCAGCCGAGCCGGCGGCGATAAAGCGCGAACAGCCGCTCCCAATGGCGCTCGGCCGCCGGCAGGTCGTAGCACCAGCGCTCCGGAAAGGCGAAGCCGTGATGGACGCCCGGATAGATCTCCAGCTCGCCCGGATTGCCCGAGGCCTCGAACAGCCCCCGAAGCTCGGCCACCATGTCCGGCGGGGCCAGATCGTCATGCTCGGCGCAGGCGATATAGAGTTCGCCCTTGGCCCGGGCGAGCGAGAGATGCGGGCTTTCCTCCGCGTCGGAGACGAGCCAGGTGCCGTAGAAGGAGGCCGCCGCCGCGATCCGGTCCGGAAAGCGCGCCGCGGCCGCCAGCGCATAAGGCCCGGACATGCAATAGCCATGCGCGCCGACCGGTCCGGACGCCGCGTCCGGCTGGCCGTCGAGCCAGGCGAGCATATCGGCGACATCCTCCATTACCGGCGGGATGGTCATCCCGGTGCGGATCGCGCGCATCGCCGTGTGGTCGGCGCTGCCGGCGGTCAGCACATCGGGGCCGAATCTGGTGTCGCGCCCGGCGCGGTAATAGAGGTTCGGCAGCAGCACGAAATAGCCGACCGACGCCAGCCGGCGGGCCATGCTGTGCAGCTCCTCGCGGATGCCGGGGGCGTCCATCAGCATCAGCACGGGCGGGAACGGCCCGCCGCGCTCCGGCCGGCAGGCGAAGGTCTCCATCGCGCCGGCGCGCGTCCCGATGTCGCAGACAGCCTCGATCATGCCGCATCCTCCCCGTCGGCCCCTCTCCGGCGGCGCACTATACAGCAGCGCCGAAATCCGCCAGCATGACGTTGAGGGATCGGCAGAGCGGCGGGGAGGTCGCGACATGATGCAGGCTTCGGACATCGTCTTCGCGCTCAAAGAGGCGGCGCAAGGCCCGCACGCGCTGCAACAGGTGCGCCGGGTGCTGCATGGCTGGCGCGAGCGCATCGGGGAGGTCGCGGACGCGCTCGACTATATCTCCGGCACCGGCGGCAATGCGCTGCAGGCCTGCTACCGCACGCCGGATCTCAGCGTGCTCAAGGTGTCCTTCCCGGCGGGCCGGCGCACGCCGCCGCACGACCACGGCTCCTGGGCGGCGATCCTGGTGCTCTCGGGCGCGGAGAAGAACACGCTTTACAAGCCGAACGCCGACGGCGGCCTCGACTACGCCAACGAGGTGGTGCTGGAGCCGGGCGCGATCCTGACCATGGCCCCCGACGCCGCCCATGTGGCCGAGTGCCTGGGCGACGAGCCGGCGATCGGCCTGCATGTCTATGGCGGCGACGTGCTGGGCGCGGTCCGGCATATGTGGGACCCGGAGACGCTGGAGCGCCACCCGCTGGAGTGGGACCGTTACGAGATTCTGGCGGCGAAGGCCGCGGCCGCCGACGGCCCGCCGCTCGCCTGACCGCCGCCATTTATCGCCGAAACCCGCAAGGAGAGACAGAAGCGATGGCCGAAACCGGCAAACCCGCCCCGGCGTTCCGGGTCGTGAACCAGGACGGCGCGCCCGTCGAGCTCGGCGATTTCGCCGGGCGGAACGTGCTGATCTGGTGGTATCCCAAGGCCGACACACGCGGTTGAACCATCGAAGGCAACGGGTTCCGTGACCGAATCCAGGACTTCGAGAACAGGAATACCGCGATCCTCGGCTGCAGCTTCGACACGCCGGAGGAGAACCGCGCCTTCCGCGACAAGTTCTCCTTCCCCTTCGACCTGTTGACCGACGCCGACAAGGCGATGTCGATCGCCTATGGCGCGGCGAGCGGCGATTCGGCCCGCCCGAAGCGCATCTCGGTGCTGATCGGGCCGGACGGCAGGGTGCGCAAGCGCTATGACGCGGTGACCCCGGCGGACCATCCCGACGAGGTGCTGGCCGACCTCGGCTGAGCGGGGCGCGTCAGTCCAGGATGAAATGCGGGACGAAGCAGGCGTCGTCGGTAGTGATGGCGCCTGCGTCCTCGCGGATGCACATGCCGGCCGCCTCGCTCGCCACCAGCCAGACGCCGCACATCGGCCGGCGCCCGGCGAAGTCGGGCAGCGGGGCCAGCGCCTGGCGCACGAAGCCCTCGCCGCCATAGGGGCCGTCCAGGCCGGCGACGGTTTGCCCGTTCTCCACCAGCGCGATATTGGCGCCCTCGCGGGAGAGCAGCGGCTTCAGCACATAGTCGCCGGCCAGCGCGGCCGCCCTCGGGTCGTCCTCGAAGAAGGTCGGCAGCAGGTTGGGGTGGCCCTCGAACATCTCCCAGAGCAGCGCCATAGCCCCCTTGTTGGACAGCAGCGCCTTCCAGGCCGGCTCGATGAAACGTGCGCCCGAGGCCGGAATATGCGCGCCGAACTCCTCCTCCATCAGCCATTCCCAGGGATAGAGCTTGAACAGCCATTGCACCGGCTCGTCGTCGGGATCGGAGAAGCGCCCGTCGGCGGCGAGGCCGATCTCCTCCATGAACATCCGCCGGGTCGCCAGTCCGGCCTGGCGGGCGCAATCCTCCAGATATTCGACGGTGCCGAGGTCCTCGTCGGAATCGCGCGCGCAGGCGAGATGCAGCGGGGCGTCGATGCCGAAGCGGCCGAACGCGTCGATCAGCCGTTCGTGCAGCGAGTTGAACTGGTCCGCGCCCTCGGGAAGGATGCCCTGCTCCATGGCCTGCTCCAGCCAGACCCACTGGAAGATGGCGCTCTCATAAAGCGCGGTCGGCGTGTCGGCGTTATATTCGTAGAGCTTCGCCGGGCCCCGGCCGTCATAGCGGAAGTCCATGCGGCCGTAGAGATTGCGCTCCGCGCCCCGCCAGCTGGCGGCGATAGGGTCCCGGAACCGCTCGGGAATGGCGAGGCGGTCGAGCACCGCCTCGTCGGCGATGGCGCGCTCCACCACCTGGAAGCACATCTGCTCCAGCTCCTCGGCCGGGCTTTCCAGGTCCTCCTCGATCTGGCCAAGCGTGAAGCGGTAGGCGTGGCTTTCGTCCCAGTAGCGCTCGCCCTCCGGCGTGTGGAAGGTGAAGCCGTGCTCGGCCGCCACCTCGCGCCAGTTGGCGCGCGGGCGGAGCGCGCGCCGCTCCATCAGGCTCCGCCGCCGAAACCCGTCGCGCGGGCGCGGGCGCCGAAGCCGCCGCGCCGCTGGGTGTAGAGCTTCTGCGCCGGGCGCCCGGCGGCGCGCTCGGAGACCTGCGTGCGGCCGACGCTGTTGCCGACCGAGCGGTTGTCGGCGGTGCGGAAGGTCTTGCTGTCGTCCCGCGAGCGGTAGAGCGGCTGGGTGTGGGCGCGCCCGCCCATCATCTGCCCCATCATGAAGCCGGCCATGAGCGGCATGAAGATGCCGCCCCCGGAACTGCTCCGATAGGGCGCGGTCTCGCAGCCGCCGGCGCCGAAATCCGCCTCGCAGTCGGCCTTCGAATCGTATTTCGGCGCGACCGCTGCGTGCTGCTCCTCCGCCATCCGGAACTCGCCGTAGCACTGCTCGGCGGTCAACCCCTGATCGGCCACGCATTGCTCGACGGTCTCGAAGATCGCCGCCTCCGTCTTGCGCTCCTCGCAGGCGGTCAGCGCCAGCGCCGAGGTTCCCATCATCACCAGCGCGATCCGGCTCGACCGTTTCATGGCTCCGTCCTCCTCCTCATGGCGTTCAGCGGGCGAGGCGACTCTCGACCAGATTGGCGAAATAGCTCGCCCCGACCGGCAGCACCTCGTCGTTGAAGTCGTAGCGCGGATGGTGCAGTCCGGGATCGTCGTCGGTCACGCCGCCGCCCAGCCAGACATAGGCGCCCGGCCGCTCCAGCAGCATATAGGAGAAGTCCTCGCCGCCCATAACCGGCGCCACGCTGCGATCCACCCTGGCCTCGCCGACGGTCGCCGCCGCCGCCTCGGCCGCGAAACCGGTCTCCCGGTCATGGTTGACGGTCGGCGGATAGCCGCGCTCATAGTCGAACTCGGCTCGCGCGCCCATGGCGGCCGCCACGCCTTCGGCGATCCGGGCCATGCCGGCCTCCATCGCGTCGCGGATTTCCGCATCGAAGGTGCGCACCGTGCCGTTCAGCTCCGCGCTGTCGGGGATCACGTTGAAGGCCGTGCCGGCGTGGAACATGGTGGTGCTCAGCACCGCCGAGCGGATCGGGTCGGCGGTGCGCGACACCAGCGTCTGCCAGGTGGTCAGGATCTGCGCGCCGACCGCCACCGGGTCGATGGACAGATGCGGCATGGCCGCGTGGCCGCCCTTGCCCCGGACGGTGAGCCGGAAGCGGTCGGCGGCGGCCATCATCGGCCCGGGAACGACGCCGATGGTGCCGGCCGGCAGCATGGGCGCATTGTGCAGGCCATAGACCTCGTCGCACGGGAAGCGCTCGAACAGCCCCTCCTCGACCATCTTGAGCCCGCCGGCCCCGCCCTCTTCCGCCGGCTGGAAGATCAGATGCACCGCGCCGTCGAAATTGCGCGTCTCGGCCAGATATTTGGCCGCGCCCAGCAGGATGGTGGTGTGGCCGTCATGGCCGCAGGCGTGCATCCGGCCGGGATTTTGCGACTTCCAGGGCGAGTCGTTCTCCTCGTCCATCGGCAGGCAGTCCATGTCGGCGCGCAGGCCGATGGCGCGGCCGGACTCGCCGCGCCCGCGAATGGTGCCCACCAGGCCGGTGCCGGCGATGTTGCGGGTGACCTCGACGCCCCAGCTCTCCAGCCGTTCGGCGACCAGGGCCGAGGTGCGGTGCTCCTCGTAACCGAGTTCGGGATGCTGGTGGAAGTCGCGCCGCCACTCGGTCAGGGTCTCGTGGTCGGCGGCGATTGAATTGACGATCGGCATGGGCTTTCAGGCCTCCCTGGCTGGTTCCATTGCGGCGGGCCGGGACGGCGGCGCCGCAATTCCGGTTTCGATTTCCTGCTCCATGGCGGCGATGGCGGCCGTCTGCTCCGGGGCCGGCGGGGCCGGCGGGCGCCAGTCGAGGCTGTCGAAGGCGCCGCAATGCGGGCAGACGCCGCCCCAGGCGGGCGCGATGGCGCTGCACGCCCGGCAGGACCATACAGGATCGCCCGGCGCCGCGCCGGCCCGCAGCAGCCAGCGGCGCGCGCCGTCGGCGTCGCCGTCGGCGAGCGCCACGCCCGCCAGCTGGCGGCAGGCGCGGGCGGGCGCGGGGGCGTCCTCGCCCGCGAGCGGCTCCAGCAGCCGGCGCGCCTCCTCCGGTTCGCCCGCCGCCAGCGCCAGATCGGCGAGCAGCATGGCCGTCTCCGGGCGCGAGGCCTCGGCTTTCAGCAGCTGGCGGGCGCGGGTGAGCCGCACGGCCGGCGCCAGCCCGTCCTGAAGCGTCGCGAGCGCCTCCGCCAGCAGCGGATGCGGCGCGCCCGCCCAGGCGGTGCGAAGGATCTTCTCGGCCCGGCCGGTGCGCCCGCCCGCGGCTTCGAGCCGCGCCAGCCTGGCCGCAGCCGGGACCAGACCGGCCTCCAGCTTCCAGGCCGCGCGGGCATGGGCGAGCGCGGCCTGCTCCTCGCCGCGCTCCTCCGCCAGGCGGGAGCGCTCCACCGCGACGACCGCGCGGCGCCGGCGCAGCGCTTCGCCCGCCAGCAGGCGCCGGGCGGCCATGGCGTCCACGGTCGCGGCCGCGCCGTCCCAGTCGCCGCTCGCCGTTTGCAGGTCGAACAGCGCCTCCAGCACCCAGGGCGTGCCGGGGCGCTCCTTCTGGGCGCGCGCCGCCAGCGCCAGCGCCTCGGCGCGGTCGCCGGCGCGGTCGGCCTGGACCATCAGCCCGCGCAGGCCGAGAAAGCTGGTCTCGCGCTCGTTCAGCATCGCCTCGAAGAAGCGCCGCGCGGCGCTGTCGTCGCCGTCCAGCTGCGCCGCCTGGGCCGAGAGCAGAAGGGTCAGCGGCGCGCCGTCGAGCAGCCTGTCGGCCTCGCGCGCCCGGCGTTTGGCCTCGTCCGCCGCGCCGGCCGCCACCGCCACCATGCCGAGGCTCAGCGCCCGATAGCCGCGCTCGCGCCGCCGTCCGGCCTGGCCGACCCGGAGCATCGTCGGCAGGCGGCGCAGCACCAGCCAATAGCGATAGACGAACCCGGCAACCAGCGCGATCAGCAGCAGCGTCACCAGCAGCACGCCCGTGCGCGTCTCGACGACCAGACCCTCGAACCGGACCGTGACATGGCCCGACACATGCGCCAGACCGACCGCCGCCGCGACCACCAGCGCGATCTTCGCCATGGTCCAGAGCAGGCGGATCACCCGGCGGCTCCGGCGAGCATGGCCGGCAATTCGGCGTCGGCGGCGAGCCGGGCGCGCGCGGCCGCGAGCCAGTCCGCGAAGGGCGGCGCCTCGCCCGCCTCCAGCTCGGCGACCGCCCCGGCGAGGCTGCCCTCGTCGATATGCGCCTCCGCCCTCCCGACCACGGCGTCGAGCGCCGCGCCGGGCAGGTTCTTGTCCACGCGCCGGATGCTCACCACATCCGACAGCCGGTCGATGGCGTCGTCGAGCCAGGGCGTCCCGGTCTCGCCCTCCGGCCGGGCGACATGGGCGCGGGCGAGCGCCTTGAAGCGCCGCACGAGCGTGTCGCGCGTCGGCACGCCCTCGGGCGCGAACGCCGTCCAGCCGCCGAGGCCGGCGTCGGCGATCGCCTGCAGCGCCGCCAGTTCCGCCTCGAACGGGCCGCCGCCATCGACGGCGAGCCGGAGCCGCGCCGCCGCCAGCCGCCAGTCCGCCCCGCGCGCCGGCTGCTCGACCGCCCGGCGCAGGAGGGCCAGTTCCTCCAGCGCGCGCCCGGCCTGCGCGCCGGCCTCGCCGGCCGCCTCCGCCGTCTCCGCCAGCCGGCTTTCGAGCGGCCCCGTGTCGCTGGCGGCGGCGAGGCGCTCCAGCCGCCGTTCGAGCGCGGCGAGCGCGCCCTCCAGTTCCGCCAGCGCCTGCCCTTGCGCGCCAGAGCGCGCCGCCTCCAGCGCATCCATGCGCCGGGCGAGCGCCGGGTCCGCCGCTGGCGCCCGGCCCTCCAGCGCGGCGATGCGGCCGTCCAGCGCGGCAAGCCCTTCCCGGAGCGCCGGATCGACCGGCGGCTCCGCCCCTTCGAGCGCCGCAAGCCGCGCATCGAGCGCGCCGAGGCGACCCGCAAGCTCCGTCTCCAGCACCTCCACCACCGCCCGTAATTCCGCCAGGGCCTCCGCGACGCGCCGGGCCGCCGCCTCGTCGGCGTCGGCGAGCGCGGTCAGCTGATCCCGCCGGGCTGTGTCGGCCGCGAGCGCGCCCAGCCGGTCGTCCAGCGCCGCAAGCTCGCCCGGCGTCGCGGCCTCGGGCGGCGCGCCGGCCAGAAAAAGGGCGACCCGCCCCGGCTCTGCGGCGACCAGATAGGCGATGGCCAGGATGAGCGCCACGGGCGCGAGCCAGAGCAGCAGCAGGCTCCGCCGCGCCGCACCGGACCGGCGGGGCGTCGCGCGCGGCTCCGGCCCGGCCCGACCCGCCTCGCCCTCCAGGGTCACGGCGTCGGCCGGGGAGTCCTCCCGCTCGGCGCGCTCGCTCATGGGCGCGCCCCGGTCGATCCGTCGCGGCGGATGGCGGGCCGTCCCAGCTCCTGCACGATCGGTTCCACTTCCGCCATCATCGCCTCAAGGTTCGGTCGGCGGGCGATGCGGATTTCGCCCCAGACGACGCCCCGCAGCCGCCCGGCCGCCTGCCGGCTCGGCACGCAGGCCCGGATGCGCCGGCAGGCGTCGGCGACGCCGGCCTCGGCCGCCAATCTAGCAAAGACGGCGGCGGTCCGGGGAGAGAAAAACAGCGCGATGTCCAGCCGGCCGGCGGCCAGCGCCTCCCGGCAGGCGGGGCTGAGCGCGTCCGCCGCCCGCGCCCGGTAGAGCGCCATTCGGCGCACCCGCAGGCCCGACGCGGCCAGCCGCCCGGCCAGGTCTCCCGCCACCTGCTCGCCCGAGAGGTGCAGCAGCGGGCCGGCGGCGGGATCCGAGCGCGCCGCCGCCAGCTCCGCCAGCGCCGCAGCGTCGCCGGCCGCGCTCTCGACATGGGAAAAGCCCGCCGCCCGCGCCGCTTCGGCGGTGGCGTCGCCCACCGCGAGCGCCGGCAGGCGGCGTTCGTCCGAGGCCGCCGCGAAGGCGCGCACCCCGTTGGCGCTGGTGAACAGCAGCGCCTGCGCGCCCGCGACATCGACGCCGCCGGCGGGCGCAAGCGGCTCGATGACCAGCAGCGGCTCCACCATGGCCGCGACGCCCCGCGCGGCGAGCGCGGCGACGGTGCGTTCGGCGTCTTCGCGCGGGCGGGTCACCAGGGCGCGAATCACGCGTCGAGCGCGCCCGCCGGCGCGTCCGCCCGGAGTTCGGCCCCGGCCTCGCGGCCGAGCGCCTCGGCGTCCGCCGCCGGCCCCCGGCGCACCGCCTCGCGCATGGCCGCGCCGTCGGGCGACAGCAGCCGCCCGCGCAGCACAAGCTCCTCGCCGCAAAACTCCGCCAGGGCCGCGATCGGCGTGCGGCAGGAGCCGTCGAGCGCCGCCAGCAGGGCGCGCTCGGCCGCCACCCGGCGCGCCGTCTCCCGGTGCTCGATCGCGGCGAGGCGCGCGCGCATGGCGTCGTCGCCGGCGCGGCACTCGACGCCGATCGCGCCCTGCCCCGCCGCCGGCAACATCTCGTCGGGCGCAAGCGGGCTGGCGGCGTCGGCGAGGCCGAGCCGTTCCAGCCCGGCCATGGCGAGGAAGGTCGCGTCGAACTCGCCCTCGCGCACCCGCCGGAGCCGCGTCTCCACATTGCCCCGTATCAGCGCCGGGCGGAGGTCCGGACGGAGCGTCAGCATCTGCGCCTCGCGGCGAAGCGACGCCGTGCCGATCCGCGCGCCCTGCGGCAGGCCGGCGAGCGTCGGCGCGCCGACCAGCCCGTCACGAGGGTCGGCGCGCTCCAGCACGGCGGCGAGCGCGAAGGCCTCCGGCAGCGCCGTCTCCAGGTCCTTCACCGAATGCGCGGCCGCGTCGATGCGCCCCTCGGCCAGCGCCGCTTCCAGCTCGCGGGCGAAGAGGCCCTTGCCGCCGATCTCGGCCAGGCGGCGGTCGCGCACCCGGTCGCCGGTGGTGCGCACCACGACCAGCTCGACCTCCAGCCCCGGCTCCCCGTCGCGGAGCGCCGCCGCCGCCCGCCGGGCCTGCCAGAGCGCGAGCGGGCTGCCGCGCGTGCCGAGACGGAGTTTGTCCATGGACCTGCTGTTAGCCCCTCGGCCCGCGCCGCGCAATCCGGCGTTGCGCCCGCCGGGCCGGCCTGTATCGTCCGGCCGTCATGCGGGTGCTCGGCATCGAAACCAGTTGCGACGAGACGGCGGCGGCCGTGGTGGACGGCGAGGGCCGCATCCTCGCCGAGCGCCTGTTCTCGCAGACCGCCGACCATGCGCCCCATGGCGGCGTCGTGCCCGAGATCGCGGCGCGCGCGCATCTGGCCCATCTCGACCGGCTGATCCGCGAGACCATGGCCGAGGCGGAGCTCGATTTCGCCGCGCTGGACGGCGTCGCCGCCGCCGCCGGCCCCGGCCTGATCGGCGGCCTGCTGGTCGGCGCGACCATGGCCAAGGCGCTGGCGCTGGCCAGCCGCCGGCCCTTCCTCGCCGTCAACCATCTGGAGGGCCACGCGCTCACCGCCCGGCTCACCGACCGGCTCGACTTCCCCTATCTGCTGCTGCTGGTCTCGGGCGGGCACACGCAATTGCTGGCGGTGGAGGGCGTCGGGCGCTACCGCCTTTATGGCGAGACCGAGGACGATGCGCTGGGCGAGGCGTTCGACAAGGCGGCGCGCCTGCTGGGCCTGGGCTATCCGGGCGGCCCGGAGATCGAGAAGGCCGCGCTGGCGGGCGATCCGACCCGCTTCCGCCTGCCCCGCCCGCTGGCCGGGCGGCCGGGCGCCGGCTTCTCCTTCTCGGGGCTGAAGACGGCGCTCCGGCGCACCGTGGAGGGCCTGGCGGAACCGACGGAAGGCGACATCGCCGACCTCGCCGCCGCCTTCCAGGCCGCCGCCGCCGATGTGCTGGCCGAGCGCAGCGCCAACGCCGCCGCGCTCTTCCGCCGCGACTGTCCGGGCGGGCGGGCGCTGGTGGCGGCCGGCGGCGTCGCGGCCAATCGGAGCCTGCGCGCGCGGCTCGAAGAGGTGGCGGCGGCGCACGGCCTCGATTTCATCGCCCCGCCGGCGCGGCTCTGCACCGACAACGCCGTCATGATCGCCTGGGCCGGGCTGGAGCGCCTCCGGCTCGGCGCGCGGGACGGCCTCGACTTCCGGCCCCGGCCGCGCTGGCCGCTCGCGTCGTGACCGCGGGCGCGCTGAGAGTGGGCGTGCTGGGCGCGGGCGCCTGGGGGCAGGCGCTCGCCGCGACGGCCCGGAGCGCCGGGCATGAGGTGGCGCTCTGGGGCCGGCGCGACGGGCCGGAGCGCTTCCGGGCGGCGGCGGCGGGCGATGTCGTGGTGCTGGCGGCCCCCGCCCAGGCCATGGCGGAGATCGCCGAGCGCCTCGGCCCGGAGCCGCCGGGGCGCGTGCTGGTGGTCGCGGCCAAGGGCCTGGAGCGCGGCAGCGGGCGGCTGATGAGCGAGGTGCTCGGCCCCGACCGCCGGGTCGGCGCGCTTTCCGGTCCCAATTTCGCCGCCGAGGTCGCCGCCGGCTTGCCGGCCGCGGCCGTGCTGGCGGGCGCCCCGCAGCGCGCCTTCGCCACCCCGAGCTTCCGCGTCTATGAGAGCCGCGATGTTATCGGTTTGCAGCTCTGCGGCGCGCTCAAGAATGTGATCGCCATCGCCGCCGGCATCACCGAGGGCCGCCGGCTCGGCGAGAACGCCCGCGCGGCGCTGATCACGCGCGGGCTGGCCGAGATCGGGCGCCTGGTGGTGGCCGAGGGCGGCAGCCGGGAGACGGTCGCGGGCCTCGCCGGGCTGGGCGACCTCATGCTGAGCGCCGTCAGCCGCAGTTCGCGCAACTACGCCTATGGCGCTGCGCTCGGGGAGGGCGCGCCGCCGCCCGACGCGCTCGCCGAGGGGGCGCTGACCGCCGAGCCGGCGCTGATGCGCGCCGACCGCGCCGGGGTGGAGTTGCCGATCGCCCGCGCGGTCGCGGATATTGTCGCCGGCAGGACCGATATCGACAGCGCCATGGAGCGGCTGCGCACCCGCCCGGCCGGGCGCGAATAGCGCGGCCCGGCGGCCCGCATGAAGCAAGGAGGATGGGCTGAGGCATGAATTACTGGCTGTTCAAGAGCGAGCCCGGCGCCTGGTCCTGGCGGGACCAGGTCGAGGCCGGAGTCGCGGAGTGGGACGGGGTGCGCAACCACCAGGCCGCCAACAACATGAAGGCGATGCGCGTTGGCGACCGCGGCTTCTTCTACCATTCCGTCGGCGAGCGCGCGATCGTCGGCATGGTGGAGGTGGCGCGGGAATATTATCCCGATCCGAGCGACGCCTCGGGGCGCTTCGGCATGGTGGATGTGCGCGCGCTCGCCTCCGCCGCCCGCCCGGTGACGCTCGCCGAGATCAAGGCGGACTCCGACTTCGCCGAGCTGGCGCTGGTGCGCCAGTCGCGCCTTTCCGTGTCGCCGGTGCCGCCCGAACTCTGGCGCAAGCTCGCCGCCATGGGCGGCTTTCCGGACTGACGCGGCCCGCCCGACGCCTGGCGGGTGTGGTAGGCTGCGCGCGGCGGGACGGGAGGCTTCACATGGCGCATGAGGTGCTGAGCGCGGGGTTCCGGGAGGTCATCGACCCGGAGGCGCCCCTGGAGCGGCTCGGCTCGGGCTTCGACTTCACCGAGGGGCCGGTCTGGCATCCCCGCGACCGGACGGTGATCTTCAGCGACATGCCGGGCGACCGGATGCGCATCTGGAGCGCGGAGGCGGGCGTGCGCACCTTCCGCCAGCCGAGCGGCATGGCGAACGGCAACGCATACGATCCGCAAGGCCGGCTGGTCACCTGCGAGCACGCCGCCAGCCGGGTGACCCGCACCGGCGCGGACGGCCGAATCGAGGTGCTGGCGAGCCACTATCGGGGTAAGGAACTCAACAGCCCGAACGATGTCATCGTGTCCCGGGGCGGGGCGATCCTGTTCACCGACCCCGGCTTCGGCCGCATGGACTATTACGGCGTGGCGCGCGAGCCGGAGCTCGACTTTCGCGGCGTCTATCGCCTGGCCGGGGCGGGCGGAGAGCTGCGCCTGCTGGCCCGCGATTTCGACCAGCCGAACGGCCTCTGCCTCTCCCGCGACGAAAAGCGCCTGTGGATCAACGACACCATGCGCGGCCATGTGCGCGTCTTCGAGGTCGGGGCCGATGGCGCGCTCTCCGGCGGGGAGGTCTGGGCCGAGCTTTCCGGCGAGGGGCCGGGCGCGCCGGACGGCATGAAGATCGACGCCGAGGAGCGCCTCTACTGCACCGGCCCCGGACCCGGCATCCATGTCTTCGATCCCGAGGCCCGTCTGCTCGGCGTGATCCGCACGCCGGAGCCGGTCGCCAATTTCTGCTGGGGCGGGGACGACATGCGCGCGCTGTTCATCACCGCCTCGACCTCGCTCTACCGGGTGGCGATGCGGGCGAGCGGCCCGCCGGCCTCCTTCTGAGCGCCGGGCGGGGAGAGAGCGGATGGTCGTCTGTCGTCTGCTGACGCTGCTGCTGGCGCTCGCCGCGCTGGCGGCGGTCGGCGCGGACGCCTGGCGCGCAGTCGAGCAGGGCGGCTGGCAGGCGAAAGCGCTCGGCCAGTTCTGGTTCGCGTTCGCGCCGGAGAGCCTCAATCTGGTCCAGGCGATCATCCAGCGCCAGCTGCATCCCTGGCTCTGGGACCCGGCCTTCGTGCAGCTGCTGCTCTGGCCCGTCTGGGGCCCGCCCGGCCTCCTCGCCCTCCTCCTCCACCTGATCTGCCGCCGGCGCGGCTGAGCGGGGCGTCCTTTCCCGCCGCTACCGGTAATGCTGGCCGATCGACACCGAGGTCGCGCCCGAAAGTTCGAACAGTCTGCGCCAGAAGCGCTCCAGCCTCAGCCTTCTTTCCGGCGCAAGCGGCGTCCGGTTGACATCATGGCTGCGTCCGACGCCGAACACAGACACCGGCACAGCCTTCAACCGAGGCAGCAATCCAAACGCCGACAGCGTTCGATATATAGTTGCATCATCACCCGCTGCGATCATCGGCCAAGGAAACAGCTTCGAGTTCTCCAAAAGGTCCGAAAAAATGACCACCCGCGTGATGCCCTCGTGCTCATAGCGCGCCATAACCATCGCCAGTGTCTCAATAATCGCCGAATATGGATAGTCCCTATGCTCGGACAGCACGCTCCGAAGTCTGCCCGCGAGATCGTATCGAAAAGTCAACATATCCGAACGAGCCAGTCCTGCCCGACAACCGCTTAATGCCCAGGTCAATATGCCGTCCGCGTCCGGGCATCCGGGATAGCAGCTATCGAAAATCAGTTCCGAGTGGGCGCGATCATTCGCGATTGTGTGCACGATGAAACGGTCCCCAACAGCGAGATCCTCATATATTGCCAGCAGCCCCTGTGACAAGGCTCGCTTATCGACGACATCGTAATTGGTTGTGCGATCTACCAAAAGCAGGATTGTGCTTTCTCCAAATTGGCAATAATTGACTCTCTCTCCGTGGCTCGATCGCATCGTCGCGCCAACGACACCAAGAACGAACAAAAACACAACCAGAATTCTAATCGGAACAAAGTTCATTTGCAATCACATCTCGATCCGGTCTTTCGAAAATTTCCGTCGCCTCGCCTGCCTTGCGGGTGGATCGATGTCCCTTCTGGTACGACAAAAGTCTCATTACAATAACCTCTGACACCATCTTGACAATTTCTGAACGTCGCTCGCGAATTGCTGCAATCTCGCCATGGGCGACCTCTATTTCATCCTCAGTGCGATCAAATTTCCGATCAAGGTAACCGACCCGGCGATCAAAGTCAGCGTTCAATGCAGCGAATCGGGTTTGATACCGATCTTCCATACGATGCATTCGACCTTCGATTTTAATCCGCTCCCGGATCACCCTTTCATAATCAGGATGGGGATCATGCCGAATATATGCCGCGAACAAGCCACACATGAAAAGCAGCACATTAATCCCCAAAAGAGTCAACCCCGCTACCCCAAGATCAGTGGAAAGTGCCTCATTGGCAAGCGTTCCAAGTCCCGATACATCTCCTTGAAGCAAGGTACCAAAATCGGTTACCGCTTCCCGCTCAAGCAAATTGACGTAGCCTTGCCTAAGGGCAGCGATAAAGTAAATTACGACAAACAGGATTGCTACAACAATCACGACGCAAACGTAACGTAAGATGCGAGCGGATTTGTTGGGATAATGAGCGGCCTGGCGGAGCCACAGTCCGGCAAGATGAGCGCAGAACATCATCATCAATCCCAACACAGTCGCAATGGCAAGACTGATTGCAGCAGTCTCCTGGAAGAAAAATTCAAACGCCAGACGGTTTATAGGAATTTCCGCCAAGGCCAGCAAAAGAAGGATCGGAAAATATATCCATCGCATAGAAATACGCAAAGGTCTTTGGATATCCATATATATGGCCTGTTCATATGCAATCAAAGCTTCAAATTGTTGCCTTAGCCGCAAATATCTTGGTGATTCCGGTCCTTTTGTTTGACTCAGCTTATTGAGCTCAACCTGGCGGGAATTTTCTTCGTCGTCCCGCTGACGTCCATAATGCTCATCGCGCTCCCTCTCAAGCGAAGCGATTCTTATCTGAAGCACCTTGATCGCTTTTTGAGACTCCATGTCGAAAGCTTGAATAGCGCGGCGGGCGTGAGTCAGAACTTCATCGCGAAACGGATATGTAGGCGTCGCGCTGTTTGGGAAAGAGCGCTTGCCATCGGCCTTGCCAGTATTTTCGTCTCGTCGCGCCATGCGCTCGTTGAAGTTTCTATAGTAAGAAAGTGTTTTTTCTTCAATTTCGGTATAGCTCATCGCAATCTTCTCCAGACATAGGCCAACCCTCTGGATGTGCAGCGCGTCGCCCAGCCAATTCGGCAACGACTCCTCAGGTTACGGGCTAGCAGGAAGCTGGCGTCGGGTCAACTGCGCAGCACTGCTCCCGTGGCCTTGGCGGCCGCGGCGGCGATGCGCCTGGCGACGGCTTCGAGGTCGGCGTCGGTCAAGGTCGCGGTTCGGGGCTGGAGGGTGACGGCGACGGCGAGCGATTTGGCGCCCTCGGGAACGCCCGGCCCGCGATAGACGTCGAACAGCGCCGCCTCCCGGATCAGCGCCTTGTCGGCATTGCGCACGGCGCGCAGCAGCTCGTCGGCGGCCACCGCCTCGGCCACCACGAAGGCGAAATCGCGCTCCACCGGCTGCAGGGTCGCGCGGTCGAGCGCCGGGCGCAGCCCCGCGCCGGCGCGCGGAACCGGGACGGCGTCCGCAAAGACCTCGAAGGCGACCGCCGGCCCGGAGGGGCCGAGCGCCTCCAGCACGCGCGGATGCAGCTCGCCGAAATGCGCCAGCGCCACCCGGCCGAGACGGAGCGCGGCCGACCGGCCGGGATGGAACCAGGCGGGCGCATCGGCCGTCACGCGCAGCTTGTCCACCGGCGCCTGGATGGCCGCGAGCGCCGCCAGCGCGTCGGCCTTGGCGTCGAAGGCATCGACCGCCCGCGCCGGCGTCGCCCAATGGCGCGCCGTCTCGCCCCAGCGCACCCCGGCCGCAGCGAGCTGCTGGCCCTCCGCCTCGATGGCCGCCGCGCCCGGACGGAACGCCGGCCCGACCTCGAACAGCGCGCCGGCCGCCAGCCCCCGATCGGCGTTGCGCCGGGCGGCGTTCAACAGGTTGGGCAGCGCCGAGGGCCGCATGCAGTCGAGATCGCTGCTGATCGGATTGTCGAGCCGGAGCGCGTCCTCGCCGCCGCCGAAGAGCTCGGCCTCCGCCTGAGCCATGAAGGAGAAGGTGACCGTCTCGGCCATGCCGGCGGCGGCGAGCGCCCGGCGGAGCGCGGCCGCGCGCGCCGCATTGCGCGTGAGCGCCGGCGCGGGCAGCACGGCCGGCGCGGGGAAGTCCGCCACCGGGATATGCTCGAAGCCCTCGACCCGCAGCACCTCCTCCACCAGGTCGGCCTCGCCCTCGATGTCCGGGCGCCAGGGCGGCGGCTCGGCGACCAGCGCGCCCGCCGCCTCCTCGACGGCGAAGCCGAGCGCCCGCAGGATGGCGGCCGAGCGCTCCGCCGCGACGGCGACGCCGCCCAGGCTCGCAACCCGCTCCGGGCGGAGCCGGCAGGAGCGCCGCCAGTCCGGCTCCGCGCCGGCGATCACCGGATGGCTGGCCTCGCCGCCGCAAAATTCCAGGATCATGGCGGTGGCGGCCTCCATGCCGGCGACCGCCGAGGTCGGATCGACGCCGCGCTCGAAGCGGTAGCGCGCATCGCTCGAAACGCCGAGCCGGCGCCCGGTGGCGGCGGTGCGCAGCGGGTCGAAGAGCGCGCTCTCCAGGAACACATCGACCGTCGCTTCCGTGCAGCCGGTCGCCTCGCCGCCGATGATGCCGCCGAAGGCGTTGGCCTTCGCCTCGTCGCAGATCAGCACCATCTCCCCGTCGGCGGCGTAGCGCCGCCCGTCGAGCGCATCGATCTCCTCGCCCGCGCGCCCGAGCCGCACCACGACATCGCCGTCGAGCCGGCCGGCGTCGAAGACATGCAGCGGGCGGCCCATGTCGAGCGTGAGATAGTTGGTGATATCGACCAGGGCGGAGATCGGGCGGAGGCCCACGGCGGCCAGCCGGTCCCGCAGCCATTTCGGCGACGGCCCGTTGCGCAGGCCGCGAATATAGCGCCCGACGAACAAGGGACAGGCGTCCGCCGCCGCGCCCAGCTCGAGGCGCACCTTGACCGGGCTCTCGAAGGCCCCCGGCGTCGCGGCGCCCCAGCCGGAGGCGCGCTTCAGCCGCCCGAGGCCGCGCGCGGCCAGGTCGCGGGCGACGCCGCGCACGCTCGCGCAATCGCCGCGATTGGGCGTGAGCGCGATCTCGATCACCGGATCGTCCAGCCCCGCGACCCGCGCATAGGGCGCGCCGAGCGGCGCCGAGGCCGGCAGCTCCACGATGCCCTCATGCTCGTCCGAGAGGCCGAGCTCGCGCTCCGAGAGCAGCATGCCGTTGCTCTCGACGCCGCGAATGGCGGTCTTCTTCAGGGTCAGCTCGCTGCCCGGAATCCAGCTGCCGACGGGCGCGAACACGCCCATCATGCCGGCGCGCGCATTGGGCGCGCCGCAGACCAGCTGCACCTCCTCGCGGCCGGTATCGACGAGGCACACACGCAGCCGGTCCGCCTGCGGATGCGGCTCGGCCGAGAGCACGCGCGCGGCGACGAAGGGCGCCAGCTCGCGCGCGCGGTCCACCACGCCCTCCACCTCCAGGCCGAGCATGGAAAGCGCGTCGGCGATCTCTTCCAGCGAGGCCTCGGTGTCGAGATGGTCCTTGAGCCAGGAGAAGGTGAATTTCATGGCGCGGCGCGGCCGATCAGGGTCGGCGTCTCCAGCGCGCGGAAGCCGTAATGGGCGAGCCAGCGCAGGTCGGACTCGTACATGGCGCGCAGGTCCGGCACGCCGTATTTCAGCATCGCGATGCGCTCGATGCCCATGCCGAAGGCGAAGCCCTGCCAGACTTCCGGGTCGAGGCCGCAATTGGCGATCACCCTGGGGTGCACCATGCCGGAGCCGAGGATCTCCAGCCAGTCGCCGCCCTGGCCGATGCGCAGCTGGCCGCCCTCGCGGGTGCAGCCGATATCGACCTCGGCCGAGGGTTCGGTGAACGGGAAATGGCTGGGGCGGAAGCGCACCGGCAGGTCGGCCACGCCGAAAAACGCCCGGCAGAAGGCGATCAGGCAGCCCTTGAGATGGCCCATATGGATGTCCCGGCCGATCGCCAGCCCCTCCACCTGGTGGAACATGGGCGAGTGGGTGGCGTCATGGTCGGAGCGGTAGGTGCGCCCCGGCACGATGACGCGCAAGGGCGGCGGCTCCGCCAGCATGGTGCGGATCTGCACCGGGCTGGTGTGGGTGCGCAGCACCGGGCGCGCCCGGCCCGGCGCGGCGGCGAGATAGAAGGTGTCCATCTCCTGGCGCGCCGGATGTTCGGGCGGGATGTTGAGCGCGGTGAAATTGTGCCAGTCGTCCTCGATATCCGGCCCCTCGGCCCAGCGGAAGCCCATCTCGCCGAAAATCTGGGTGATCTCGTCGATGGTCTGCGAGATCGGGTGCAGGCTGCCCTGCGGGGCCGGTCGGGCGGGAAGGGTGAGGTCGAGGCGCTCGGCCTCGAGGCGGCGTTCGAGCTCGGCCTCGGCGAGCGCCGTCCGGCGCGCCTCCACGGCGTCGGCGACGGCCTGCTTCAGCCCGTTGAGCGCCTGGCCGCGCGCGCGGCGCTCTTCCGGCGCGGCGCTGCCGAGCGCCTTCATCAGCTCCGTCACCTGGCCCCGGCGGCCGAGCGCGCGCACCCGCACCGCCTCCAGCGCCGCCAGGCTGTCGGCCGCCGCGACCGCGCCCTCCAGCTCGTCCCGGAGCGCCGTCAACTCGTCCGGCATGGAAGGTCCTCTCCCGCGCGCCGCCTTCAGGCGCGCGCGGCGCGCGCCCGCTCCACCAGCGCCCGGAAGGCGTCCGGCTCGCGCACCGCGATGTCGGCCAGCATCTTGCGATCGACCTCGACCCCGGCCCTGGCGAGGCCGTCCATGAAGGCGGAGTAGGTCAGCCCGTGCTCGCGCGCGGCGGCGTTGATGCGCTGGATCCACAGCGAACGGAAGGTCCGCTTGCGCGCGCGGCGGTCGCGATAGGCGTATTGCAGGCCGCGCTCGACGCGCTCGATGGCGATGCGGAAATTGTTCTTGGCCCGGCCGCGATAGCCCTTGGCCTGGGCCAGGACCTTCTTGTGCCGGCGGCGATTGCCGGGGCCGCCCTTGATGCGGGACATCGGTTGCGATCCTCCCGGCTCAGGCGTAGGGCATGAAGCGGAGCACGATGCGCGCATCCGGCTTCGACATGGCCCGCGCGCCGCGCGCCTGGCGCTTCATCCGCCGGGACTTGTTGGCGAGGCAGTGGCGCTTGTAGGCGTGGTTCATCAGCACCTTGCCGGAGCCGGTCTTCTTGAAGCGGCCCTTGGTGCTGCTCTTGGTCTTGAGCTTGGGCATTTTTCCTGTCCCTCGGGTAAAGGCGGATTCGGGACGACCGGGTATGCCCGTGCGTTCACCGGGCCGTCCGCTGACGAACGCGCCATATAGCCGGACGGCGCCCGCGCCGCAACCCGTGAAAGCCCCGGAAGCCGAGGGTCCGCCGCCCGGCGCCGGTCAGCGCGGCGACATCACCATGACCATCTGCCGGCCTTCCATCTTGGGGAACTGCTCGACCTTGACGGCCTCGCCGAGTTCGGTCTGCACGCGCTGCAGCACGGCGCGTCCGACATCCTGATGGGCCAGCTCGCGCCCGCGAAAGCGCAGCGTGACCTTCACCTTGTCTCCCTCGTCGAGGAAGCGGCGCACGGCGCGCATCTTGGTGTCGTAATCGTGCTGCTCGATGCCGGGGCGCATCTTGATTTCCTTGACGTCGATGGTCTTCTGCTTCTTGCGCGCCTCGTTCTTCTTCTTCTGCGCTTCGTATTTGAAGCGCCCATAGTCGAGCACCTTGCAGACCGGCGGCTCGGCGTTGGGCGAGACCTCGACCAGATCGAGACCGGCGGCCTGGGCCGCGCCCATCGCCTCCCCGATCCCCACGACGCCGACCATGCTGCCGTCGGCGGCGACAAGACGCACCGTGCGGGCGTCGATGTCCTCGTTCACGCGCGGCCCTTCCTTCTTGGGCGGCGCTATCGATGCGTATCGTGCTATGGGCTGTCTCCTTCTTGCCCGCGGCCGCCTGCCGGAGGGGCCGCTTCCGCCGACAGCCTAGCGATAGCGTCGCCGAGCGCAAGCACCTCCTGCTGGCGCGACCCGAGGCGGCGCAGCGCCACCGTGCCCTGCTCGGCCTCGCGCCTGCCGACGACCAGGATCGCCGGCGTCCCGGCGAGCGAATGCTCGCGCACCTTGAAGCCGATCTTCTCGTTGCGCAGGTCGCATTCGGCGCGCAGTCCCGCGCGCCGGAGCCGCTCATGCACCTGGCGGGCATAATCGTCGGCGTCGCCGGTGATCGTCGCCACCACCGCCTGCAGCGGGGCCAGCCAGAGCGGGAAGCGCCCGGCGTAATGCTCGATCAGCACGCCGATGAAGCGCTCGAAGGAGCCGAGAATCGCCCGGTGCAGCATCACCGGGCGGCGCTTCTGGCCGTCGGCGGCCACATAGCTGGCGTTCAGCCGCTCGGGCAGCACGAAATCCACCTGGAAGGTGCCGCATTGCCAGTCGCGGCCGATGGCGTCGCGCAGCACGAATTCGAGCTTGGGGCCGTAGAAGGCGCCCTCGCCCGGATTGCGCTCGACCGCGAGCCCGGCGGCGTTCACCGCGTCCAGCAGCGCGGTTTCGGCCTTGTCCCACACCTCGTCCTCGCCCGCCCGGACCTCCGGTCGGTCGGAGAACTTGACCAGCACGTCGGTGAAGCCGAAATCGGCATAGACGCTCGTCAGCAGGGCGCAGAAGCGCTCGGTCTCGGCCGTCACCTGGTCTTCGGCCGCGAAGATATGCGCGTCGTCCTGGGTGAAGGCGCGCACCCGCATGATGCCGTGCAGCGCGCCCGAGGGCTCGTTGCGGTGGCAGGCGCCGAACTCCGCCATGCGCAGCGGCAGGTCGCGATAGCTCTTGATGCCCTGCTTGAAAATCTGCACATGGCCGGGGCAGTTCATCGGCTTGAGCGCAAAGAGCCGGTCCTCCGCCGCCTCGGTCACGAACATGTGCTCGCGGAACTTGTCCCAGTGGCCGGAATCCTCCCAGAGCGCCCGGTCGAGCAATTGCGGCGTCTTCACCTCCAGATAGCCGTTCGCATCCAGCCGGGCGCGCATATAGTCCTCGCAGACGCGGAACAGCGTCCAGCCCCTGGGCAGCCAGAACACCGCGCCGGGCGCCTCCTCCTGAAGGTGGAAGAGGCCCATCTCGCGCCCGATGCGGCGATGGTCGCGCCGCTCGGCCTCGGCGAGGCGCTCCAGATAGGCGTCGAGCTCGGCGCGGTTGCGCCAGGCGGTGCCATAGACGCGCTGCAGCATCTCGTTGCGATGGTCGCCGCGCCAATAGGCTCCGGCGACGCTCATCAGCTTGAAGGCCTTGCCGAGCTTGCCGGTGGAGGGCAGATGCGGCCCCCGGCAGAGATCGACGAAGGCGCCCTGGCGATAGAGCGTGATCGGCTCGCCGGCGGGGATCGAGCGGACGATCTCGGCCTTGTAATGCTCGCCCGCGCTCTCGAAGAAGCGCGCCGCCTCGTCGCGATCCCAGAGCTCGCGGCGGATCGGCTCGTCGCGATCGACGATCTCGCGCATGCGCTCCTCCAGCCGGGCGAGATCGTCGGGCGTGAAGGGTTCGGCGCGCGAGAAGTCGTAATAGAAGCCGTTGTCGATCACCGGGCCGATGGTGATCTGGATGTCGGGATAGAGCTCCTTGGCGGCCTCGGCGAGCGCGTGGGCGGCGTCATGGCGGATGAGGTCCAGCCCGTCCGCATGGGCGCGCGTCACGATCTCGACCGCGGCGTCCCCGGTGAGCGGCTCGGAGAGGTCGCGGAGCGCGCCATCGACCTTGATGGCGAGCGCGTCCCTGGCGAGGCTGGGCGCGATGGCCGCTGCGAGCTCCGCCCCGGCGCCGCCGCGCGCGAAAGGGCGCCGGGAACCGTCCGGCAGGGTGAGGACGATCTCGTTCATCGGAACCGGCAAAGTCCTGGATTGCGGAAGAAGGGCGGCCCTCTATAGCCGCTCCACCGAAGCCGGGGAAGCCGTGTCCAGCCGGCCTTCGTTGGCTTCCTCGGCGCGCTGGCGGGCGGGGCGGGCGAGCAGGCGTTGTTCGTAGGCGGCGATGGCCGGCGGCAGCGCGACCTCGCAGCGCCGCGCCCAGCGCAGGCAGGTGCCGAGCATGATGTCGGCGACCGTGAAGGTCTCGCCCAGCAGCCAGGGGCCGCCTTCGGCGAGCGCCGTCTCGGTCTTGGCCGCCTGCTTCAGCCAGTAGTCGCGCGCGCCCGCCACGACCGCCGGCGCCGCGCCGTAGATCGCCGCCAGGTCTCTATGGCGGCGGATGACATAGAGCGAGGTCGCGTCCAGCTCCATGGCGACATGGAAGCACCATTCCAGCACCCGGGCGCGCGCAGCGTCGGGCCAGAGATCGACCGGCTTGCGGAAGCGCGCCGCCAGTTCGAGCGAAATCGCGCCCGATTCCGTGAAGCGCTCGCCGTCGATCTCCAGCACCGGAATCTTGTGCAGCGGGTTGACGGCGCGGAAGGCGGGGGCGGTCTGCTCCGGCGTGCGGGTGCGGATCGGCGTGACGCCATAGGCCAGCCCCAGCTCCTGCAGGGTCCAGTGGACGCGGAGCGCGCGGGCGGAGCCGATGCCCCAGAGATGCAGGCGGGTCATGCGAGCGCTCCTTCCAGGATGCGCGCCGGATGCAGCGCGGCGCGGCCCGCGCCGTCGGCGATCTGGTGGCGACAGCTGGTGCCGTCCGCGACGATCGGCGCCTCCGGCCCGGCGGCGCGCACCGCCGGCAGCAGCGCCGCCTCCGCCATGGTCTTCGAGACCTCGTAATGCTCGGCCTCGTAGCCGAAGCTGCCCGCCATGCCGCAGCAGGAGCTCTCCACCAGTTCGGGCTTGAGGCCGGGCGCCAGCGCCAGCGCCGCCAGCAGCGCCTCCGGCCCGTCGAAGCTCTTGCGGTGGCAATGGGCGTGCACCACCAGGCGGGTCTCCGGCAGCGGACGGAAGCGTTCGGCGAGGCGGGCCGCCGGCTCCTCGCGAGCGAGCAGGCTCTCCAGCATGAGCGCAGAGTCGGCGAGCCGTCGGCTCTCCGGCTGCGGCAGCACCGCCTGCAACTCGTCGCGGAGCGTGTAGAGGCAGGACGGCTCCAGCCCGACGATCGGCCGGCCGGCCTCGGCGTGGGGCAGCAGCATGTCGCGCATCCGGCGCATCTCCGCCCGCGCCCGGTCGATCTGCCCGGCGGCGAGCCAGCTGCGCCCGCAGCAGGGCGGACGCTCGCCCTCGCGGCCCGGATGCAGCACCCGGAAGCCGGCGGCCTCCAGCACGCGCACCGCCGCGCGGGCGTTCTCCGGCTCGAAGGCGGTGTTGAAGCAGTCGGCGAACAGCAGCGCCTCGGGGCCGTCGCCCGCCGGCGCCTGCCTCGGGGGCCGGAAGCGGTCCCGCCGCCAGGCCGGCAGCCGGCGGTGGCGCGAGAAGCCGGTGACGCGCTCGCGCAGCCGGCGGAGCGGCTCCAGGCTTTCGGCGGCGTTCAGCAGGGGCGCGAAGGGCGCGAGCCAGGGCGCGTAATGCGGCAGGGCGGAGACCAGCCGGTCGCGGAGCGTGAGGCCGTGGCGCGCCTTGTAATGGTGGAGGAACTCCACCTTCATCCGCGCCATATCCACCCCGGTCGGGCATTCGCGCCGGCAGCCCTTGCAGCCGACGCAGAGCGCCATGGTGCGCGCCATGTCGCGGGAGGTGTGGGCCTGCGGCCCGAGCTGGCCGGAGAGCGCCAGGCGCAGCGTGTTGGCGCGCCCGCGCGTGAGATCCCGCTCGCGGCCGGTGGCGCGGAAGGAGGGGCACATCACGCCCGGATCCGCCTTGCGGCAGGCGCCGTTATTGTTGCACATCTCCGCCGCGCCGAGAAAGCCGCCCGGCCAGTCCGACCAGTCGAGCGCCGGCTCGATCCGCACCGGCCCGTAGCCCGGCTTGAAGCGGAACAGGCGGCGGTCGTTCATCTCCGGCGCGCGCACGATCTTGCCGGGATTGAACAGCCCGGAGGGGTCGAAGGCGTCCTTCAGCTCCTCGAAGGCGCGCACCAGCGCCGGGCCGAACATGCGCTCGTGGAACTCCGAGCGCACGATGCCGTCGCCATGCTCGCCGGAATGGCTGCCTCCGTATTCCTCCACCATGGCGAAGGCTTCCTCGGCGATGGCGCGCATCGCGGTCGCGTCGCGGTGGCGCTTCAGGTTCAGCACCGGGCGCACATGCAGCAGGCCGACCGAGGCGTGGGCGTACCAGGTGCCGGTGGTGCCGTGCTTCTCGAAGACGCGCGTCAGCCGGTCGGTGAAGTCGCCGAGCGCCTCCAGCGGCACGGCGCAATCCTCGATGAAGGAGACCGGCTTGCCGTCGGTCTTCATCGACATGACGATGTTCAGCCCCGCCTCGCGCACGCCCCAGATGCGCGCCTGGAGGGCCGGATCGACCGCCGGCGTCACGGCCCCCGGGAAGCCGAGCTCGCTCATCCGGTCGGCCAGCGCCTCCAGCCGGGCAAGCAGCGGGGCCTCTTCCTCGCCGGCGAACTCCACCAGCAGCAGCGCGTCGGGGCGCCCGCGCACCACCTCGGCGACCGTCTCGCGGAACATCTGGATGTCGCGGCCGAGCTCGATGATGGTGCGGTCCACCAGCTCGACCGCATCGGGGTCGAGCGCCACCAGATGCGGCACGGCGTCCATGGCGTCGCGGAAGCGGGGGAAGTGGCACACGCCCAGCACGCGATGCGCCGGAAGCGGCTGCAATTCGACCTCGATCTCGGTGAAGAAGCCGAGCGTGCCTTCGGAGCCGACCAGCAAATGCGCCATATTGTGCCCGGCGGCGTCCACGCTTTCGAGATTGTAGCCGCCGACCTTGCGCAGCACGTTGGGGAAGCCCCTGGCGATGGCGTCGCGCTCGCGCTCGGCGATGCGCCGGGCGGTGCGCACCAGGTCCAGATAGCCCGGCGTGGCGCCGCCGCCTTCCAGATTGCCAGGCGTCGCGGCGAAGCGGTGGCGCGCGCCGTCGGCCAGGATCGCCTCGATGGCGAGCGTGTTGTGCACCATGTTGCCGTAGCGGATCGAGCGCGAGCCGCAGGAATTGTTGGCCGCCATGCCGCCGAGCGTGGCGCGGCTGGCGGTGGAGATATCGACCGGGAACATGAGGCCGTCGCGCCGGAGCCTGGCGTTCAGCCGGCCCAGCACCACGCCCGGCTCGACCCGCGCCCGGCGGCGTTCGACATCCACCTCCAGGATGCGGTCGAGATGGGCGGCGCAATCCAGCACCAGCGCCTCGCCCACGGTCTGCCCGGCCTGCGAGGTGCCGCCGCCGCGCGCCAGCACCGGCGCGCCCTCCTCGCGCGCGATGGAGATCGCGGCCTCGACATCGGCCATGCTGCGCGGGCGAACGACGCCGATGGGCTCGATCTGATAGATCGAGGCGTCGGTCGCGTGGCGCCCGCGCTCGAAGGGATCGAACATGACCTCGCCCTCGAGCGCCATGCGCAGCCGCCTGGAGAGCCGCGAATCGCCCGGCCCCGGCGGCCCGGTTCTCTTCCGCCGCCCGATATTGCGCGCCGCCGCCCGCACCGCTCAGCCCTCCATGACGATGGCGACGCGGCCGATGACGCGGCGGGCCAGCACCTCCGCCATCGCCTCCCGGAAGCGCTCCAGCGGGAAGACGCGGTCCACCCTCGGCCGCAGCCGGCCCTGCTCGAACCAGGCGAACAGCTGCGTCATGCCGGCGCGCACCCGGTCCTCGGCCTCGTAGCGGATGTCCTTCGGGCTCCAGCCGAAATAGGTGCCCATATTCAGGCCGACCACGCTCACCGTCTTGACCAGCAGGATATTGGCCGGAATCTGCGAGATGGTCCCGCCGGCGAAGCCGACCGGCATGATGCGCCCCTCGAAGGCGATGCAGCGCAGCGAGCGGTCGAACACCTCGCCGCCGACCGGATCGTAGATCGCGTCCGCCCCGCGCCCGTCCGTCAGCGCCAGCACCTCCTCGCGGAAGTCGCGCTCGCGATAGTCGATGGCATGGTCCGCGCCATGCTCGGTCGCGGCGGCCAGCTTCTCCGGCGAGCCGGCGGTGGCGATGACCCGCGCGCCCAGAATCTTGCCGATCTCCACCGCCGCCAGGCCGACGCCGCCGCCCGCGCCATGCACCAGCAGCGTCTCGCCGGCGGCCAGGCGCAGCATGTTGGGCCAGCAGAGCGCGGCGTAGGAGGTGAGATAGGAGTTGGTGAAGGCGATGGCGCGGCGAAAGTCCAGGCTCTCCGGAATCGCGAAGCAGTTGACCTCGAAGGCCACCGCCTCCTCCGCCAGCCCGCCCCAGTCGAGCACCGCCAGCACCCGGTCGCCGGGCCGAAAGCGGGTGACCTCCGCGCCCACCTCGGTCACCACGCCGGCATATTCGCTGCCGGGGGAGAAGGGCCGCGGCGGGCGGCGCTGATAGCGGCCCTCCACCACGAGCGACATGGCGAAGGAAACGCCGCAGGCGCGCCCGCGAATGCGCAGCTGCCGGGGCCCGAGCGCCGGCGCGGGCGTCTCTCGCAGCTCCAGTTCATCGAACGGCTTCCAGTCGTTCACGACAACGGCGCGCATGGACAGTCCCGCCTCCTCCGGTCCAGAATCGCTGTCCATGAAAGGCTATTTCGGCATCGGCGTCGAGGGGCTGAGCAAGCCGCTCAATGCGGGCAACCTGTTTCGCTCCGCGCAGGCGTTCGGCGCGAGCTTCCTGTTCACCATCGGCGCGGACTATGCCGAGCGGGCCGGGCGAAGCGGCGGCGACACCTCCAACGCGCCGGGCAGCGTGCCGCTCTATTCCTTCCCGGACGCCGACGCCATGGTGCTGCCGCGCGGCTGCCGGCTGGTGGGGGTGGAGCTGGTCGAGGAGGCGGTCGAGTTGCCGAGCTTCCGCCATCCCTCCAGGGCGGCCTATGTGCTCGGGCCGGAGCGCGGCTCGCTCTCGCCGGCGCTGCTGGCGCGCGCCGCGCATGTGGTGCGCATCCCGACCGCCTTCTCGGTCAATGTGGCGATGGCGGGCGCGCTGGTGATGTATGACCGGGCGCTGACGCTCGGGCGCTTTGCGCCGCGCCCGGTGCGCGCCGGCGGCCCGACCGAGCCGCTCGCGCCGCATGTGCACGGCTCCCCGAAACGGCGGGGCTGAGGGGCTGGCGGAGGAGAGTGGGAGTCGAACCCACCTGGCGGCGATGCGCCGCCGCAGCGGTTTTGAAGACCGAGCCGGCCACCGGACCGGATTCCCCTCCAGTCGCGCCCTTGTGGCAAGTCCGGGCGGGGCCGGTCAAGCGCCGCCCGCGCGGCCGGGGTCGAGGGCGATGAACAGGAGCGCGAGCGCGAGGAAGGATGCGAGCGCCACGGCCAGCCGGCGCGCCTGGCGGGCGCGCTCCGGCGCGAGGCCCCGGCGGCGGAGGCGCACCAGCTTCACCGCCGCATCGACCGCGAAGGCGAGCGCGACCAGCACCGCCAGCGCAGCGATCTGGTGGAGCGCCACCCTCCCCGCCTCAGGCGTCGGGGCCGAGAATGTCCTGGGTGTCCGCGCCGAGCGCGGGCGCGGCGCGGCGGATCGCCGGTCGCGCGCCGTCCAGGCTGAGCGGCAGCCCCGGCAGCGGATAGCCGGTGCCGGGTTCGGCGAGCACGGCGCCGAGCGCGGCCGTCTGCGCATCGTCGGCCGCCTCGCTCAGCCGCCGGACCGGCGCATTCGGGATGCCGGCGGCGTCGAGCGCCGCCTGCCAGGCTTCGCGCGGCCGGGTCAGCAATTGCAGCTGCAAGAGCCGGATCAGCGCCTCGCGATTGGCGAGCCGGTCGCGCAAGGCGGCGAAGCGCGCGTCTTCGCCCCATTCCGGGCGGCCCAGCAGGTCGCAGAGGCGAGCGTAGAGCCGGTCGTTGCCGGCCGCGATCATGATCGGCCCGTCGGCGGTCTCGAAGGTCTGGTAGGGGGTGAGCATGGCGTTGCCATTGCCCTGGCGGGCGGGTTCGCGCCCGGTGAAGCGATAGTCCGCGAGCGGCTGGGCGACCCAGCCGAGGCCGGTCTCGAACAGCGAGACATCGACCCGCCCGCCCTTGCCGGTGCGCTCGCGCCGGCGGAGCGCGGCCAGGATGCCGATGACCGCCCACATGGCGGTTCCCGGATCGACGATCGACACGCCGGCGCGCATCGGCGGGCCTTCCACCGGCCCGTTCAGCGCCATGACGCCGGCATAGGCATGCGCCAGCGGCTCATAGCCGGGCTTGCCGGCGAGCGGCCCCTTGTGGCCGAAGGCGCCGACCTCGCAATAGACGAGGCGCGGATTGCGCGCGAGCAGCGCCTCATGGCCGAGTCCGAGCGTGGGCGCCAGGCCCGGGCGCAGATTGTGGACCAGCACATCGGCGCGCTCCACCAGCGCCTCGAAGCGCGCGAACGCCGCTTCGTCCTTGAAATCGACCACCGCCGAGCGCTTGTTGCGGTTCAGCAGATGGAAGGCGAGCGGATGGCGCGCGCCGTCCTTCTCGATCAGCCAGGCGCGGGCGTCGTCGCCGCCGGGCTTCTCGATCTTGATCACATCGGCCCCGAGATCGGCCAGGATCGCGCCGGCGAACGGCCCGGCGATGTTCTGCCCGATCTCGATGACGGTGAGGCCGGAAAGCGGCATGGACGCTCCAGGGCGGGCCGACCGGCGGGCGGATCGGGCCTTGACCGGAGCGGCGCGCATTGCTCGGATGGCCCGAGACTAGCAGGGGCAGGGAATGGATCCCAGATCGCTGGCCGCCGGGCTCTTCGACGAGCTGGAGCGCGCCACCCATGACGGCGTCGGCATCACCAGGGCGAGCTATGGCGAGGGCGAGGCCTTTGCGCATGAGGCCGTCGCGCGCCGGGCGCAGGCGCTCGGCCTGGAGGTCGAGACCGACGCCGCCTGCAACACCTATATGACGCTGCCGGGCGAGGACCGGTCGGCCGCGCCGGTGATCGTCGGCTCGCATCTGGACTCGGTGCCGGAGGGCGGCAATTTCGACGGCGCGGCCGGCGTGGTGGCGGGCCTCACCGCCATCGCCATGCTGCAGGAGGAGGGCGCGCGGCTCCGGCGCGACATCCGCGTCATGGGCATCCGGGCGGAGGAGAGCGCCTGGTTCGGCGTCTCCTATATCGGCAGCCGGGCGGCGCTGGGCGCGCTGCCGCCGGGCGCGCCGGAGACCGCGAGGCGCGCCGACACCGGGCGAACGCTCGCAGACCATATGCGCGAGGCCGGCGGCGATCCGGGCGCGCTGCTGCCGCCCTTTCTCTCCGCCGAGCGGCTCCGCGCCTATCTGGAGGTGCATATCGAGCAGGGGCCGGTGCTGGTGGAGCAGGACCTGCCGGTCGGCGTGGTCACCGGCATTCGCGGCAATTTCCGCCTGCCGGAGGCGCGCTGCGTCGGGGCCTACAGCCATTGCGGCGGAATGCCGCGACGGGCGCGCCAGGATGCGGTCATGGCGGTCACCGACCTGATCTCGCGCCTGGATGCGCTCTGGGACGCGCGCGAGGCGGAGGGGCGGGACTTCGCCTTCACGGTCGGCAAGCTCGGCACCGACCCCGACCGCCACGCCATGACCATCGTGCCGGGCGAATGCCGCTTCTCGCTCGACATGCGCTCGCTCGACGGCGACTTCCTGGACGGGCTCCAGGACTGGCTCGCCGGGACGGCGCGCGAGATCGAGGCCCGCCGGGGCGTGCGCTTCGAGCTGGGCGCGCCGACCCGCGCCGCGCCCGGCGTGCTCGACCCGACGATCCGCAGCCAGCTGCTGGCGAGCGCGCGCGAACTCGGCGTGGCGCATAACGAAATGGCGAGCGGGGCCAGCCACGACGCCGCCGCCTTCGCCGCCGCCGGCGCGCCGACCGCCATGCTGTTCGTGCGCAACCCCAATGGCAGCCACAATCCCGACGAGGCGATGGACCTCGACGACTTCATGGCGGCGACAGCCGTCCTCGCCCGCTGGCTCGGCAAGGAGGGAGCCGCCGCATGACCCGCATCGCCATTCTCGACGACTATCAGGGCGTCGCGCTCTCCATGGCCGACTGGGACAGCCTGCCCGAGGGCTGCACGGTCGAGGCCTTTCACGACCATGTCTCCGACCCGGCGGTGCTCGCGGAGCGGCTCCGGGGCTTCGAGATCGTCTGCATCATGCGCGAGCGCACGCCCTTCCGGCGCGAGCTGCTCTCCCGCCTGCCGGACCTGCGCCTGCTGGTGACGACGGGGATGCGCAACGCTTCCGTCGATGTGGCGGCGGCGCATGAGCGGGGCGTCACCGTTTGCGGCACGCGCGGCAGCGCCCACACCACGCCCGAACTCACCTGGGGGCTGATCCTCGCCGTGCAGCGCCATATCTGCGTGGAGGATCGCGCCATGAAGGCCGGGCGCTGGCAGAGCACGGTCGGGCGCGGCCTGGCCGGCTCGACGCTCGGCCTGCTCGGCCTCGGGCGGCTCGGGGCGGAGGTGGCGCGCGTCGGCCAGGTCTTCCGCATGGAGGTCATCGCCTGGAGCGAGAACCTGACCGCCGAGCGCGCGGCCGAGCACGGTGTGGAGCGGGTGGAGAAGGACGCGCTGTTCGCGCGCGCGGATGTGCTGTCGATCCATCTGCTGCTGAGCCAGCGCACGCGCGGCATGGTGGGCGCGCGCGAGCTTGGGCTGATGAAGCCGACGGCGGCGCTGGTGAACACCTCGCGCGGCCCGATCGTGGACGAGCGGGCGCTGGTCGAGGCGCTGCGGGGCGGCGTCATCGCCGGGGCCGGGCTGGATGTCTATGACACCGAGCCGCTGCCCACCGGCCACCCGCTGCGCAATCTCGACAACGCCGTGCTGACGCCGCATCTCGGCTATGTGACGGCCGACACCTTCGCCGTCATGTATCCCGAGACGCTGGAATGCGTGCAGGCCTGGCTCGCCGGCGAACCGGTGCGGGTCATCCAACCCTGACAGTCTGTCGGACGTTTCGGAAGATTGTGTGATGATGGGTGTTGCTTCAGGGAGGCGGCTGTATATCCGGGGTTGTTGCTGTGGACGGCGCGCAGGTCGATGCGATTGCGAGCCGGCATCGCGCTGTGCGCTACGACCGGGCCGACGAACCGGTTGAGGAGTTACGTGCGGAGGTGTCGCAATTGCTTGGCCGGGCCGAGGCGGCGGACCGGGAGGCGGCAGGCGCGGAGGAGAGCTTGCCGGCGGAACTCCGGCGGCGCGACGTTCCGGTCGGGCGTCTGGAGGCGGCGCGGGCGCGGTTGGAGGCCAGGGTCCGGGAACGGGCCGAGCGCGAACGTCCGGCCTATGAGGCCAAGGTCGCCGCGCGTGACGCACCCAAGGGCAAAGCGCCCAGGCCGCCTTCGGATCGCCCTCGCGATGAGGAGCAGAGCAACCTGACCGATCCCGACCGTGGGTTGATGCGCAAGCAGACCGTGGAACCGGTCTTCGGCGTGCTCAAACGGACGATGGGCTTCGCCCATTTCCGCTTGTGCGGCTTTGCCGGAGCGCAGATCGAGTGGCGGCTTGCCACGCTGGCCTATGACTATCGAAGAATACACAGTTTGCAGACCCGGAATCCGGCTTCTCGGTTGTGTCCCCGCGCGACGAATGCCTGCGCACGGCCATACCCCATGGGCATTGAAACACCACCGCTTTCGTCGCCGGGCTCGCACGGCTCGGCACGGTCGCCCCCTTTCTGCTCACCGGCGCCCTCGACCGCGACGCCTTCGCGACCGACCTCGAGCAGGTCCTCGTCCCCGAGCTGCGGTCCGGCGATATCGTGATCATGGATCACCTCTCCAGCCAGAAGAGACCCAAGGCGCTAAAGACGATCGGGGACGCCGGCGCGCAACTCCTCTTCCCGCCGCCCTGCAGCCCCGACTTCAATCCCGTCGAACTGGCCTTCGCCAAACTCCACCATGCCTTCGAATCCGATCACGCCGCCACCAGCATTCGCTCGCGAAGGACGCAGTAGAGCAGATGCGCTGCGATCGCCTCGGTTCGACCGGACGGATCGAGGGTCGGGGCCACCTCCACGATGTCCATTCCGTCGATCGGGTGCTTCGCGATGACATCCAGAATATCGCAATATTGCTTCGGTGTTATACCGCTGTGAACGATGGAGCCGGTACCCGGCAAATATCCTGCATCCATCGCATCGATATCCATGGAAAGATAGAGACTGTCGCAACCGCGTGTTGCGTGTTCGACGGCAAGCGCGGCGACCTTCTTCGCACCGAGCCGATGCACGTCGCCGGACGAGTACACCTTGCCCCCCATCGCCTCGATCAGATTCAACTCCTCGCCGCTGACCCAACCGGTCACGCCGATCCAGACCATGTTCCCCCGAACGATGTTCGGCAATTCGGAAATTCGCCGCCCGTTCGTCGCATGATTGAAATGCCCCCATGCGCCGAGGCGGTCCGAGAAGTCCAGATGGCCGTCGATTTGAATGTAGCCGAACCGGCGCTTCGGATCGATCCCGGTCAATGCCCTGGAATAGCCGAGGCACGCCGGGTAGCTGTTGTAATGATCGCCGCCGAGCGCGAGAGGAACCCCGCCCCGACTCCTGACAAGCTCGGTCATCTCCGCGATCGACGCCGTCGTGCTCTCGACAGAAGTCGGGTCGATCCCGGCGTCGCCCAGATCGACAATCCAGCGGTTCGGATTACGCCGCCAGCTGCCGCCATGTAACGTATCGTAAAACACCCCCACGCTCTCCGGGACATATTCATTCACGATCCGCGTCGTCGCCCGGCGCAACGCTTCGGGACCGAGACGCGCCCCGATTCTGCTCGAATGGGTCCAATCGGATGGCATGCCGACAACGCCGATACACCCTTCCAGGTTCAGCTCTCCATCGAAGACCGGCGCGTCGAAAAGCGTATTGTAAGGGCGCTTCAGTGCGATTTCGTTCGGATCGTCACCTGACGGCATCTTCGCCTCCCTCCCTGTCCAGCGACTTCAGAATTCCAAGGCGCCCATAGATGTAACCAAGCAGTGCCGTCACCAGCAGTCGTTGGCCCGTCTTGACAATGCTCATTCCATCGACGGTCGGGTTCATCCCGGTGACGATCAGCGTCGAAACGGGATGTTGGCCGACCGCAGTCAATAACGCCTGCAACTTCGAGACGGACAGGCCGTCGAACCGGCGCAGGGGCGACATGCCGTGCAGTGGCGAGGGGACTGCGCTTAGATCGAGATTGACAATCAAGGAGTCGACTCCTCTCGCCAGCGAGGAGAACAGAGAGTCGATCTCGTCGATGGGCATGAGCGCCGCCCGTTTCGTGGAAACGAGGTGACCGCCTCGATGATGCAGCCGGTCGGCAAGCTCGAGGGAAAGCGGACGCGCCGGCGCCATGATCGCGATGCGTGACGGCTCTATACCGCTATCGCATATCGGATGCCCGACGGACGACCGACCGGTTGCATCGGATTCGGACAAGCCTGGCGGCGCCAGTCCGCCGAACTGGACGAACGCCAATGTCTCGTTTTGCGATTGCGCATGAATTACGGTTCCGACGACTCGCGCATCCCCGCTCAAGAGTATGCTTGCGGCGCCGCGGTCGCGGATTGCCAGAACGGCCTTCTCGATCGCCTCGTTTGCCGCCAGCTCGCTCAGCCCTTCGACAGGGATGTCGCCAATATCGACCAGTCTTTCATGGATGGACGATGTGTCGATTTGCTTGCGCACATCCACGTCTACGGGATGGCTGAACTGGGGGTTCGCATGCCAGCCGAAATAGACGGAGGTCTCTCGCAGGGCCTGAGGAGCGAACCTGCAGCCGACATCCGGCCCGCAATTCCGCTCCATCGGAACGCCGAGGACCGCCAGACTTTCTTCGCAGAGGGCGTCGAGCGAGCCTCTCCTCGATCTCATGAAGGTGAGATCGCCCGCCATCCTCGGCAGCGGTCCCGACCGCAAGCCCGTCATGGCTGCGATGCTCTCAACAGGTCGATCAGGGAAACGCATATCGCGACGGTGAAGTTGGTTACCGCGCGGCCGTGAAGCTCGAAATTCGGGAGGTGCCCCGTTACTTCAACGCCGACAATCCGCCGATGCCGAAGCGCCTCCGCCATCGCCCGGACGTCGCCCGGCCGGTCGCCGTCCAGCCCGCCATAACGACCGGTGTCGCCATAGACCGGTTGAAGAATGTCGGCATCGACGCTGAGAAAGGTCGGCGCGCCGTCCGCGAGGAGACTACCGTCATTCACGACTGCCCTGGAGTTGGGGAACCACCGCAGGGACGACTCGCGCCCGGCAAGGACCTGAACCGTGCGAGAAGGCGCCTGAGACGCGGGCGCGACCAACGGGCCGTTCGAATCCGCATGGTCGCGGTCGCGGAAGCGCGACACGCGGATCGCCTTCAGATCGCTCGACCCGATCGCGTCCGACACTCCGGCGACGATGGCGGGGGAAACGCCGCTGCCGCCGCTCGCGATGAACGGCCGCGCGCCGGCGCTTACAATCCGGCCGACCCGATCCCGCAGCACAGCGCCGAGCCGGACCGGTTCGAGCGGATAGACATTCAAATCGCCGACATCGACGATATCGTCGGCATTTATGGAGAGGGCAGCGCGGGTCCAGGGGTCGGAACTGCAATATCGAAGCTGTCTTGCGAAAAAACGACCGCCCGGAATCCCGCTTCCGAAGTGATCGCAGAAAACACCGCAGCATGCCACCTTGCCTCGTCGAAGATCTGCAAGATCGCCGACCTCGGCGCCGAAGAAGGTCGCCGGGGGACGTAGAATGCAGTCGGACGGACGAAGATCCAATGGCGGCTCCATCAAGCCACCGGTGACATCAAGCAAGGGGAGAGCACTCGCAGCAACGCCTCCGCCGCGACAAATTCCGACAATCCGCGCTTGTCGAAGCCCGGGGCGACGTTGGTCACGACGCACCCGGCGACGCGGGTTTCGGTCGCGACAGCGTCGAGAATGGTCAACAATTGCTCGGGACTCAGTCCGCCAATATTGAGCTCCGGGGCGCCCGCCGCGTGGCCGGAGTCGATGACTGCGGCATCGATATGCCAGAAGACGGATTGCTGGCGTCGAAGAAACGCGCCGAGAGAGTGCGCCGCACTCTCGACGCCCTCTTCGTAAAGCTGGGTGGCGCGAATAACGGTTGCATCGCCCGTCATTGCATCGTTCCATAGGTCCTGCGAAATCAGGCCATTCGTTCCGACGAAGCATGTGTTCGCGCCTCTCACCCGGTCACCCGGCAAGATCTTCGGCGATAGATGGACGCAGGCAATTCCGGGGTCGATCTCGGTCACGGCCTCCAGGCAGGAAGAGGACAGATTGCGGGAACCGCCAAGAACGACGAGTATGGCGCCCCGCGACGCGATGAGTCGGCATACGGGTTTCACGGCGTCGGCGCCGACGGGCGAGGCCAGATCGCCGATATCGCAGATCGGCGCCTCCGGAATTAGTCTCGGCGCAGTTTCATTGTCTCCGGACCCGGTCGCTCCGCCCGGCGAGTTCAGAAAGACGTCGAATACATCGTCGAACGCCAATCTGAGCGCATTCGGACCGAGTGCGACGCCGCTCCTGTGGCCCGGCGCCGGATCGACAGGTGCGCCCACGAATATGACGGCGCCATTGGAAACCTCATCCAACGAGACTTCCCGTCGCGCGGTTGCGGGTTGGAATACCGGCTTGGCCGGACTCATGCCGAATATTCCGCTCGAGCGTCGAAACAGCGTTTCGATGAAATGGCGGGACCGGTCCGGGAAAGGCGCATGCGGTGGTGGAAGGCGCGAAACGCACGCCGCGCGCCGATGCGCGGCAGACCGCAGAGACGGCGTCCGTGCGCCCGAATGCGCATCGCGATCTTGTCGGCGAGAGTGGTCATTCTTCGATCCGGGGTCAGCCGGTGCGGGCTGTGCGCCAGACGTCGAGATTGTGGCGGTGGCGGAAGTCGGCGGATTTCGCCGCCTTGCCGCGCTCCAGCGGGATGCCGGTGGCGTCCGCGATGCGGTCGATGGCGTTGAAGGTGGCGGCGACGCCTGCGGCATCGACCCAGCCGGCGTCGCCGACCGCGCGGCGGAGCGCGCCGATCGCGGCCGGCAGGTCGCCTTCGCCCACCACCGCCTCCGCGAAGGCGGCGAGCTCCCGCCCGGCCGCGACCCCGCCGTCGCCGCCTTCCAGGATCGCCGCCAGATCGTAATCGTCGCCCGTGGTCTCGCCGCTCTCACGGAGCAGCAGCGCATGGCTGGTCGTTCAGTAGAGGCACTGGTTGAGCGCGGAGATCCGGGCCGCCAGAAACTCCATTTGCGCATGGCTTATCGCGCGATATTCGACCCCGAAATCGCGCATCAGCCGCCCCGGCAGATATTGCGTCTCGGCAAGGTCGAAGAAAGCCCGCTTGGCGTCGGGCGCGAGCGTGAGCGCGCGGTGGATATAAGGGCCGCCCAGGCCCTCATAGATATCCGCCTCCGGCCCGCTCTCCTCGCCCGGTACGATCAGCGGAACCCAGGCCGCCTCCATGCGCGCCGAGGCCGGCCGGTAGCGCGACGGCTCGCCCGGCTCGGGCGTCGGCAGCGGGCGCGGCGCCAGCCCCATGGCGCGGGCGAAGCTGTCGAGCGAAAGGGCGACGGCCGCCACGCCCACCGCCTCGACATAGCGCGTCTCCTCCAACCCCTCGGCCAGCCGCGCCTCATACCAGCGCCGCGTCAGCCGGGCGGGGTCGGTGACCATGCGGTGCACGACCTCCACCAGCGCCGGCGGCAGCGCGCCCGCATCGTCATGGCGGCCCGCCACCGCGTCGGGCGAGAGCGCCTCCCGGCGCGCCCGGCAGAGCCGGCAATCGGGGGCGAGGCGCACCTCGGCGGCGATCGCCACCCGCTCCGCGCCGGTGAGCCAGCAGCCCGGCCGGGCGATCCAGGCCCGGGCGCGGGCATGCGCCGCCAGAAGATCGGCCCGGATCGGCGCGGGCGCATCCGGATAGTGCATCGGCTCCGGCCCTCCTGCTGCGAGCGGCCGAGGCTATCGCCTTTCCGCCGGCGTTGGAACGGGGCCTATTCGGCGACGGCGCGGAAGGCCCATTTGACCAGCGCGCCGCCCGCGCCGGTGCGCCCCTCGACGGTGATCGCCACCGTCTCCCGCTCGCCGCCGCCGCCGAGATAGACGCTGGCGCCGAGCCCGAGCCGTCCGCCGCCGGCGCGGAAGCGCCAGATGCGGCCCTTCGGCAGCGCGAGCTGCACCGCGCCGGCGTCGAGCCGCGCCTTCACGTCCGGGTGCAGATGGAAGCGCAGCGCGAACGGCCAGCCGGCCCTGCCGTCCAGCAGGTCCTCGCCGCGCACATCGCCGCCCTCGCGCGCCAGATAGAGCCGGCGGCGGTGGACCAGGCCGAAGGGCGCGCGATAGCCCTCATGCGCGAGGTCGAGCCACACGCCCTGCTCGTTCTCCAGCCGCTCCGCCGAAACCGCGACGCCGTCGGCGAGCACCTCGCCGCCCGGCTCGATCTCGAAGGCGTGCACATCGTTCACCACCAGGGCGGAATGCGCGGCCGTGGCGCGCGCCAGCTCGTCGAAGGGCGGCCCGCCCTCCGGCGGCGCGCCGCAATTCACCACGATCCTCTGATTGCCGTCGCCGAACTCGAAGGCGAGCGGGCTGGCGTGGCCGCCGTTCGCGAAGAGGTCCGCCGCCGGCGCGCCGCTATCGACCAGCATCACGGTGCGTCCGGCCTGGAGGCGGTCGAAGCCCGCCTCGACGCTGCGGCTCGGCGGGCGGACATGCTGGCGCGCGCGGGCGAGCGTCAGCTCCACCGTCAGCCCGTCGGCCTCATGCCCGCCATGGAAGCAGGCGAGCCGGCGGTCGCCCAGGCGGAAGAAGGCGAGCGGCGGCCCGGCGCGCCGGATCGCGCCCAGCAGCGCCTCCGGCGGCGCGCAGTCGGCCGCGCGCAACAGGCCGCGCATCTCGATCAGCCGGCGGAGCGCCGCCAGCTGCTCCACCGGGTTGCGCGAGCGGTGGAAGCCGTCTTCGAAGAACTGCGCCCGGATCTCGGCCTCGATGCGGCGCAGCAGCGCGGCCAGCGGCCGGTCGAAGGCGACCGCGCCGGCCAGCGCCCCGGTGAGCGCCGCCAGCCGCGCCGCGCCCGGCGCGGCCGCTTCTGCCGGGCGGGCCAGCAGGCGCGCATGCAGCGCCATGCTCGAAGCGAGCCGGCTGCGGAAGGCGTCGTCGGCGCTGCCGGCGAAGAACTCATGGCTGCCGATCCAGGCGAACAGCCTGGCCCCGGCGATATCCGCGCGCCATGGGCTTCCGCGCCCGCTGCCATGGGCGTCGAGCCAGAGCGAGACCAGGCGCCGGGCCTCGCGCCGGGCCTGGTCGCCGCCGATGCCGCGCAGGTCGCGCAGCCAGACGAACCGGTGCCGGGCGAGCGCGCCGGGGGTTTCCGGCGTCTCCTGCAACAGCCGGGCCAGCCCTTCGCCATCGTTCAGCAGCGCCTGGCCGCGGCCGGAATCGCCGGGCCAGGGGTCGCGCGGCGTGCGCTTCGGCGGGCGGCCCTGTCCGGCCAGTCTCGACAGCGCCGCCGGCCAGAGGCGCCGCGCCGCGAGCGCCGGCAGCGCCATCAAGGCGCGGCCGCGCGCAGCCGTCGAATGCGCTCGGCGCAGCCTTCGAGCCCGTCGGCGAACACGAAGCTGCCGGCGACCAGCACATCGGCTCCGGCGGCGCGCACTTCGGCCGCGGTCTCGTCCGTGATGCCGCCATCCACCTCCAGGTCGATCTCGCGCCCGCTGGCGTCGATGCGCGCGCGCAAGGCGGCGATCTTGTCGCATTGCGAGCGCAGGAAGCTCTGGCCGCCGAAGCCCGGATCGACCGTCATCGCCAGCACCAGGTCGATATCGCCCAGCACCGGATCGACCGCCGCAGCCGGCGTGCCGGGATTGAGCGCCACGCCCGCCCGGCGCCCGGCCCGGCGGATCTGCTGCACCGCGCGGTGCAGATGCGGCCCGGCTTCGGCGTGCACCGTCACGATGTCGGCGCCCGCCTCCAGGAAGGCCGGCAGCAGCGGATCGAGCGGCGCGATCATCAGATGCGCATCGAGCACCGCGTCGGTGCGCCGGCGGAGCGCCGCCAGCACGGCCGGGCCGATGGTGAGATTGGGCACGAAATGCCCGTCCATTACATCCACATGGATATAGTCGGCCCCGGCGGCGGCAAGGCAATCCACGGCCCGGCCGAGTTCCGCGAAGTCGGCGGAGAGTATCGAGGGTGCGATCCGCGTTGACCGGCGCATGAACAATTGGTAGCAGCCTTGACGCGCGCCGCAACCCCTTTCGAGGCAGCCCCATGGCCGAGCCGATCCCCTTCTACAGGGACTTCGATATCGAACCCGAGCGGGTTTATGAGTTGACGCCGCTGGTGCGCCGCATCACCGGCGCCAATCCGAGCCTGTTCACCTTCAAGGGCACCAACAGCTATATCGTCGGCCGCGGCCGGGTGGCGGTGATCGATCCCGGCCCCGAGGACGACCGGCATCTGCGGGCGCTGCTGGACGCGCTCGAGGGCGAGCAGGTGACGCATATCGTCGCCACGCACACCCACCGCGACCACTCGCCCGGCGCCGCCGCGCTCCAGGCCGTGACCGGCGCGCCCACCGTCGGCTACGGACCGCACGGAACCGGCGCACGCCGCCACTGGCCGTTCGATTCGCCCGAGGGCGGCGATATGAGCTTCGACCCCGATATCCGACTCGGCGACGGCAACCGCCTGGAGGGCGAGGGCTGGACGCTGGAGGCGGTGTTCACGCCGGGGCATATCTCCAACCATCTCTGTTTCGCCCTGCCGCAAGAAGGCTCGCTGTTCAGCGGCGACCATGTGATGGGCTGGTCCACCTCCATCGTGTCGCCGCCCGACGGCGACATGGGCGACTATATGGCCAGCCTGCACAAGGTGCGCGCGCGCGGGGAGCGGCCCTGGTGGCCCGGCCACGGCCCGCCGATTACGGATCCGGGGCCGTTCGTCGATGCGTTCATCGCGCATCGCGAGGCGCGCGAGCGGGCCATCGCCGAGTGCCTCGCCGCCGGCGCGGAGACGATCCCGGAGATGGTGCGGCGCATCTATGCCGATGTCGATCCGCAGCTGCATCGCGCGGCCGGGCGCTCGGTGCTGGCCCATCTGCTGCGCATGGTGGAGGATGGCCGGGCCGAGAGCGCCGACGATCCGCCGGGGCGGACTCGCGCTATCGGAGCGCGTGACCGGCGGGCGGCGCGCAGGGCAAGGGGGGACACGCGCATGAGCGAGGGCATCGAGCGGCTGCGGGACGCGATCGGCCGCTGCCGGCGGGCGGTGGTGTTCACCGGGGCCGGCATCAGCACCGAGTCCGGCATTCCCGATTTCCGCAGTCCGGGCGGCGTCTGGGACCGCTACAAGCCGATCATGTTCGACGATTTCATGGCGTCGGAAGAGATGCGCCGCGAGACCTGGCGGCGCAAGATCGAGACCGACAAGACCATGACCCTCGCCCGGCCCAATCGCGGCCATCGCGCGGTGGCGGCGCTGGTCGAGCGCGGGACCGTCCAGGCGGTCATCACGCAGAATATCGACGGGCTGCACCAGGCCTCGGGCGTGCCGGACGACAAGGTGATCGAGCTGCACGGCAATTCCACCTACGCCGCCTGCCTCGATTGCGGCCGCCGTCATGAGCTGGCGGACATCCTGGCCGGCTTCCGCCGGGACGAGACGCTGCCGGTCTGCGAGGCCTGCGGCGGCATCGTCAAGACGGCGACGATCTCCTTCGGCCAGTCCATGCCGGAGGCCGCTATGCGCCGGGCCGAGCTGGAGACGCTGGCGGCGGACCTGTTCATCGTCTGCGGCTCCTCGCTGGTCGTCTATCCGGCGGCCGGCTTCCCGGTGACGGCGAAGCGCAACGGCGCCTTCCTCGCCATCGTCAACCGCGAGCCGACCGAGCTCGATCCGCTCGCCGACCTCACCGTCCACGCCGAGATCGGGGACGTGCTGGGCGGCGCGGTCGGCAACAACTGATGGGCTTTCGCACGCTCGACGATATCGATCCCGCCGGGCGGTGTGTGCTGCTGCGCGCCGACCTGAATGTGCCGATGCAGGGCGGGCGGGTGTCCGACCGGACGCGCATCGAGCGCACCCTGCCGACGATCCGCGAGCTCGCCGCGCGGGGCGCGCGCGTGGTGGTGCTCTCGCATTTCGGGCGGCCGAAGGGGCGGGTCGCGCCGGAGCTTTCGCTGCGTCCGGTGGCGGAGGCGCTGGCGGATGCGCTGGAGGCGCCGGTCGCCTTCGCCGCAGAGGACGCCGCCGGCGTGGTGGCGGGCCTGCCGCCGGGCGGCGTGGCGCTGCTTGAGAATCTGCGCTTCGACCCCGGCGAGGAAGCCAACGACCCGGCCTTCGCCGCCCGGCTGGCGGCGCTCGGCGACCTCTATGTGAACGACGCCTTCTCCGCCGCGCATCGCGCGCACGCCTCCACCGAGGCGCTCGCCCGGCTCATGCCGGCGGCCGCCGGGCGGCTGATGCAGCGCGAACTGGAGGCGCTGGAGGCGGCGCTCGGCGCGCCGGCCCGCCCGGCGGCCGCGCTGGTGGGCGGGGCCAAGATTTCCACCAAGCTCGCCCTGCTCGGCAATCTCGCCGCCCGGCTGGACCTGCTGTTCGTCGGCGGCGGCATGGCCAACACCTTCCTGCACGCACAGGGCGTCGAGGTCGGGCGGAGCCTCTGCGAGCGCGACCTGGCGGGCGCGGCGCGCGACATCGCGGCGGCGGCGGAGAAGGCCGGTTGCGAGCTGCTGCTGCCGGTGGACGCCCGGGTCGCATCGGGGCCGGAGGCGGGCGCGGCGGCGCAAACGGTCGCCATCGACGCCGTGCCGCCGGATGCGATGATTCTCGACATCGGGCCGGAGACGGTCGCCCGCCTCACGGCCCGGCTCGCGGGCCTCAAGACGCTGCTGTGGAACGGCCCGCTCGGCGCCTTCGAGACCCCGCCCTTCGACCGGGGCACGACGGCGGTTGCAGAGGCGGCCGTCGAGACCGAAGGCCTGCTGACCGTGGCCGGCGGCGGCGACACGGCGGCCGCGCTCGCCCGCGCCGGAGTGCTGGAGCGCTTCGGCTATGTCTCGACTGCGGGCGGGGCTTTTCTGGAATGGCTGGAAGGCCGGACGCTGCCCGGCGTCGCGGCGCTGGAGCGCACCTCATGAGTCTTTCCCGACGCCTCGGGGCGGAGTTTCTCGGCACGGCCATGCTGCTGGCCGTGGTGGTCGGCTCCGGCATTATGGGCGAGACGCTCGCCGGCGGCAATGCGGCCATCGCGCTGCTCGGCAACACCATCGCCACCGGGGCCATCCTGGTGGTGCTGATCCTGACGCTCGGGCCGGTCTCGGGGGCGCATTTCAACCCGGCGGTCACGGTCGCCTTCCTGCTGCGCCGCCAGATCGGCGGGCGCGACGCCGCGCTCTATATGCTGGCGCAGCTGGCGGGCGGCCTGCTGGGCGTCGCCTGCGCGCATGTCATGTTCGAGCAGCCGGAGCTGTTCCTGGCCTCGGGCAAGGAGCGGTCGGGCCTGGCGCAGGCCTTCTCGGAGGGCGTGGCCACCTTCGGGCTCGCGCTCACCATTCTGCTCTGCCTCAAGGCGCGGGCGGAGTCCGTGGCCTGGGCGGTCGGGCTCTATATCACCGCCGGCTACTGGTTCACCGCCTCCACCTCCTTCGCCAATCCGGCGGTGACCGTGGCGCGCGCCTTCACCGACAGCTTCTCCGGCATCCGGCCGGAAGACGCGCCGGCCTTCATCCTGGCCCAGTTCGTCGGCGCCGCGCTCGCCGTGGCGGTCGCCCGCCTGCTGGGCGCGGGGGCGGAGGAGAGCGGATAGGGCGGTCTGCTATACTTCCCGCGACATGAACGGGAAGGTGGGCCGTTGGCGGAGATCGTCAATCTGAATCGGGCGCGCAAGGCGGCCAGGCGGGCGGCGCGGCGCGGCAAGGCGAAAGAGCGGCGCGCCGCCCGGTCGGGCGAGGATTCGGAAGCCGCCCGGCGCGCCCGCGACCTGGAGCTGAAGCGCCTCGATCCGAAGCGATAGGCGGTCCCCGGCCCGCAAGACCTTACCGGTTTTCAACTTGACCGCGCCCCGCCGGCCGGACGTCATGCGCCCGGGCGACAGTTGCGCTCGACCCGATCGCGGAGGCAAGGCGATATGTTTCGATCCTTCTTCGGTACGTTTCGCTGGATGCACTGGTCGCTGCTCGGCAGCATCCTGATTCTGGGCGTCACCTGGTACAAGGTGCAGCTCGATGTGCGCATCAATGAGTGGTTCGGCGACTTTTACGACACGCTCCAGCAGGCCCTGGCCGAACCCGGCGCCGTCCAGTTCGACGACTTTCTTGCAAAATGCATGACCTTTGCGGAAATCGCCGCGCTCTATATCGTGATCGCGGTGCTGCTGGAATTTTTCGTGCGCCATTATGTGTTCCGCTGGCGCACGGCGATGAACGATTATTACATGTCGCACTGGCCGCAATTGCGCCATATCGAGGGCGCGGCCCAGCGCGTGCAGGAAGACACGATGCGGTTCGCGCGCATCGTCGAGGGTCTGGGCGTGGCCTTCATGCGCTCGGTGATGACCCTGATCGCCTTCCTGCCGCTGCTCTGGGGGCTGAGCGCGCATGTCACCGAACTGCCCTGGATCGGCGCTGTCGATCACTCTCTGGTCTGGCTCGCGATTATTTCCGCGGCCGCCGGCACGGTGTTGCTGGCGGTTGTCGGCATCAAGCTTCCGGGCCTCGAATTCAACAATCAGAAGGTCGAGGCCGCCTATCGCAAGGAGCTGGTCTATGGCGAAGACGCCGCCGAGCGGGCCGAACCGCAGACCGTGGGCGAGCTGTTCTCGGACGTGCGCAAGAACTATTTCCGCCTGTTTCTGCACTATATGTATTTCGATATCGCGAAATGGTCCTATCTGCAATTCGCGGTGATCGTGCCCTATATCATGATGGGGCCGACCATCGTGTCGGGCGCCATTACGCTCGGCGTGCTGCAGCAGATCCTGCGCGCTTTCGACCGGGTGGAAAACTCCTTCCAGTTTCTGGTCAATTCCTGGGGCACCATCGTCGAGCTGATCTCGATCTACAAGCGGCTCAAGGCGTTCGAGAGCGAAATCGACGGCCGGACGGTCGGTCCGGCCAGGCGGCAGTTCGCCGCCGGCGGCTGACGGTGTGGCGGCAAGACGGCTCGATTGCCGCTCGCAGAACAGGCGTCCGCTTCGTCCTGCGACGCCAGGCGCGGGATGGTGAGCTTGTCGATGCCGCGAAAGCCCTCGATCCTGAGCGAGGGAAGATGCAGGCCGACGTCGCCGCCATCATCCGCCATCGCTCGCCCTCCCTTCGTCATGATCCCGGCTGATGCGCCAGAAGTGGGGCGTTATCGGGTCGAGGCCGGCTCGTTCGTGTTCGCGGACGGTGTGGCGGGCGATGCCGCGCAGGTGGACCTCGTCCGGCCCATCGACGAACTGCAGCGCCCGGCCCCAGGTCCACAGCCAGGAGAGCGGCGTGTCGGGCGTCAGCCCCATGGCGCCGAAGACCTGCATCGCCCGGTTGGCCACCGTCGTTTGCAGCCGCGCCGCCACCACCTTGATCTGCGAGACCTCGTTGCGCGCCGCCTTGTTGCCATGCCGGTCGATCAGCCAGGCGGCGCGCAGGCACAGCAGCCGCGCCATGTCGATCTCCGTGCGCGACAGCGCCACCGCCTCGCGCACCGTGTCATGGTCGATGGTGCGCTTGCCGAAGGTCGTGCGGTTCAGCCCGCGCTCGATCATCAGCCCGAGCGCCACCTCGCACTGGCCGATGGTGCGCATACAATGATGGATGCGCCCCGGCCCGAGCCGCGCCTGGGCGATGGCGAAGCCGCCGCCCTCCTCGCCGATCAGGTTCTCGCGCGGCACGCGCACATTCTCGAACACCACCTCGCAATGCCCCTCCGGCGCGATGTGGTGCATGATCGGGATATTGCGCGCGATGCGCACGCCCGGCGTCCCCGGATCGACCAGCACCTGGCTCTGGCGGCGATGCGCCGGCGCGTCGGGGTCGGTGACGCCCATGACGATCATCACGCCGAGTTCGGGATGGGCGGCGTTGGTGATGAACCATTTGCGCCCGTCGATCGCCCACTCGTCGCCCTCCGCCCGGATGCGGGTGCGGATGTTGGTGGCGTCGGAGGACGCCACCTCCGGCTCCGTCATGCAGAAGGCGGAGCGGATCTCGCCCTCCAGCAGCGGCGTGAGATAGCGGCGCTTCTGCTCGTCCGTGCCGAACATATGGAAGACTTCCATATTGCCGGTGTCGGGCGCGTTGCAGTTGAACATTTCCGGGGCCCAGTAGATGCGGCCCATGATCTCGGCGAGCGGGGCGTATTCGAGATTGCTGCAGCGCGTGCCCGGCGCCTCCTCGGGCAACGTCGGCAGAAACATGTTCCACAGCCCCTCTTCCTTCGCCCGCGCCTTGATGTCGGCGCAGAAAGGCGGCGGGAAGACGCCGGCTTCGGTCAGCTCATGCCACTCCCGGTCGCGCGGGACGATCTCGCGCGTCATGAAGCGGGTGAGCTGCTCCTGGAGCCGGCGGACCTTCTCGGAATAGTCGAAATCCATCGCAAGGGTCGCTTTCGGTGGAAGGCCGGCGCCTCAATCGGCCGCGGCGGCCAGGCTGCGGCGCGCCGGAGAGGCCGGATAGACGCCGAGGATGCGGATCTCGCGCGAGAAGAAGCCGAGCTCCTCCAGCGCCAGGCGGACATGGCCGTCCTCGGGATGCCCCTCGATGTCGGCGTAGAACTGCGTCGCCGTGAAGCCGCCGTCGGTCATGTAGCTTTCGAGCTTGGTCATGTTGACGCCATTGGTGGCGAAGCCGCCGAGCGCCTTGTAGAGCGCGGCCGGCACATTGCGCACCTTGAACAGGAAGGTCGTCAGCACCGGGCCGCCCGGCGGCGGCGTCTCCGGCTCGCGCGCCAGCACGATGAAGCGCGTGGTGTTGTGGTCGGCGTCCTCGATGTCGGCGCGCAGGATGTCCAGCCCATACTGCCCGGCCGCCAGCGAGGAGGCGATCGCGGCCTCCTCCGGGTCGGCCCGGCGCGCCACCTCGGCCGCCGCGCCGGCGGTGTCGGCGTGGATCAGCGGCGTCAGGCCCAGCTCGCGGATCAGCCGCCCGCACTGGCCGAGCGCATGGACATGGCTGCGCACCCGCCGGATGCTCTCCAGGCTGGCGCCGGGCGCGGCCAGCAACTGGTGGCGCACGCGCTCGAAATGCTCCGCGACGATATGCAGCCCGCCATCCGGCAGCAGGCGGTGAATGTCGGCGACGCGGCCCGCAATGCTGTTCTCGATCGGGATCATGGCCCGCTCCGCCTCGCCGCGCCCGACGGCGGCGAAGACATCCTCGAAGGCGCGGCAGGGCAGCGGCGCAAACGCCGGATAGGCATTGCGGCAGGCGAGATCGGAATAGGCGCCCGGCTCGCCCTGGAAGGCGATCCGGCGGGCGGCGGCGTCAGCCATGGGCAGAACCCGCTTGCTGCGGTCCGGCGAGGAGCGCCCGCGCGCGGGCGAGATCGGCGGGAGTATCGACGCCGAGCGGAACGCTGTCAACGACGGCGACCGCGATGCGCATCCCGGCCTCCAGCGCGCGCAGCTGCTCCAGCCGCTCGCGGCGCTCCAGCAGGCTCGGCGGCAGGTCGGTGAACCGCTCCAGCGCCCGGCGCCGCCAGGCGTAGAGGCCGATATGGTGAAAGAGCGGGCCCGGCCCGGCCGGCGCGCTCGCGCGGGTGAAATAGAGCGCCCGCCCATCCGCCCCGAACACCGCCTTCACCACATTCGGATTGTCGCGCTCCTCTTCCCGCACGATTTCCGCCGCAACGGTGCCGATGTCGATTTCCGGGCGCTCCAGCAGGGCGAGCGCCGCGCGCAGATCGCCCGGCGGCGCGGTCGGCAGGTCGCCCTGGAGATTGACCACCCGGTCGAAGCGCCGGTCGGGATCGTAGGCGTCGAGCGCGGCGCGGATGCGGTCGGAGCCGGACGGCAGGTCGGGGTCGGTCATCACCGCCTCGCCGCCGGCCGCGCGCACGGCCGCGGCCACCTCCGGCTCGCAGCAGGCGACGATCGCCGGCCCGATTCCGGCCTCCATGGCGCGCTCCCATACATGCGCGATCATGGCCCGCCCGGCGATCTCGGCCAGCGGCTTGCCCGGCAGGCGCGTCGAGGCCATGCGCGCCGGGATGGCGACCAGCGCCCGGCCGCTCATCGGTTGCGATTTACGCGACGCAACGCCGCATATCCGTGCATTATGCCCGTCCCTACACTCCGCGCTGCGACAGTGAGTTTCCCGGCGCGCGCCCCGCCGCCCGGCCAGAATGCCAAGGCGCGCGCAGCCGTCAACCGGACGACGAAGCGATGGACTTCTTCGAGCTCAACAAACTGGCAGGCGGGCTGCTGCTCGCCGGCGTGGTGACCTTCTTCATCGGCATCTTCGGCAACACGCTGGTGCCGAAGCAGGACGCCGCGCATCACGGCGCGCCGGACGCCGCGATGGCGGCGGCGACGCCCGCCGCCGCGCCCGCCAAGCCCGCCGGCCCGGAGCCGATCGCGGCCATGCTGGCCGAGGCCGACATCGCGCGCGGCGAGAGCATCACCAGGAAATGCACCGCCTGCCACACCTTCGCCGAGGGCGGGGCCACCAAGCAGGGGCCGAATCTCTACGCCATCGTCGGCGCGGACATCGGAGGCAAGGAGGGCTTCGGCTATTCGGACGCGCTCGCCGAACTGCCGGGCGAGTGGACCTACGCCAATCTCAACCACTTCCTCTACAAGCCCAAGGCCTTCGTGAAGGGCACCAAGATGACCTTCGTCGGCCTGAAGAAGGCCCGCGACCGGGCGGACCTGATCGCCTATCTGCGCACGCTGGCGGCCGAGCCCGAGCCGCTGCCGGAAGGCGGTGCGGCGGAGCCGAAGGCGGCGCTGCCCGACGACCCGGAGCCGAAAGCGGCGGCGCTGCCCGACGCGCCGGAGCCGCAGGCTGCGGTCGCGCCCGACCGGCGGACCGGCTGGAGCTTCTCGCTGATCGGCTCGGCCATGGCCGCCGATGCGCCCGCCTCGCTGGCGAAGCTGCTGGCCGAGGCCGACCCGGCCCGGGGCAAGAAGGTCTCGCGCAAATGCACCGCCTGCCACACCTTCGACAAGGGCGGCAAGAAGCGCATCGGCCCCAATCTCTGGGATATCGTCGGCGGCGATGTCGCGGCGCGCGAAGGCTTCAAATATTCCAAGGCGATGGCCGGCCTCGGCGGCCAGTGGACCTATGAGCGGCTCGACGCCTATCTCACCAAGCCGCGCAAGTTCCTGCCCGGCGGCAAGATGGCCTTCATCGGCCTGAAGAAGCCGGAAGACCGCGCGGCGATCATCGCCTTCATGCGCAGCTTCTCGGACAATCCGCCGCCGCTGCCCTGAGCGCGCCGATGCTCGGCGCCTTTCTCGACCGTCTGGGCGATATCGCGCGGCCGATCCTCAGCCGGCATTTCCGCTCCGGCCTCGCCGTCGAGCGCAAGGCGGACGATTCTCCCGTGACCCGCGCCGACCGCGAGGTCGAGACGGCGCTGCGCCAGGCGATCGCGGAGGCCTTTCCCGAGGACGGCATTCTGGGCGAGGAGTTCGGCGCGGAGCGGACGGACGCGCGGCGCCTCTGGGTGATCGACCCGCTGGACGGCACCCGCGCCTTCGTCAACGCCAAGCCGATGTTCGGCATGATGACGGCCCTGCTGGAGGACGGACGGCCGGTGGCGGGGCTGATCGAGATGCCGATCCTGCGCGAACGCTGGATCGGGCTCGCCGGCGAGCCGACGCGCATGAACGGCGCGCCGGTGCGCACGCGCGACTGCGCCGGCCTGGCCGAGGCGCAGCTCAACGCCACCTCGCCCGACATGCTCCGCGACGCGGAGTCGCGAGCCGGCTTCGAGCGCCTCTCCGCCGCCTGCGGCGGCCGCCATTTCGGCGGCGACTGCTATCTCTACGGCCTGCTGGCCTCGGGCTGGATCGACCTGGTGGCCGAGGCCGGCATGGCCCCGCACGACTATCTGGCGCATGTGCCGATCGTCGAGGGCGCGGGCGGGCGCATCGCCGACTGGCGGGGCCGGCCGCTCGGTCTCGATTCGCCCGGCAGCGTGCTCGCCACCGGCGCGCCGGCGCTGTTCGACGCGGCGCTAGATCGCCTTCGCGGCCCGTAGCGCGGCGATGCGCTCGGGGCTGTAGCCGAGGTCCGCGAGCAGATCGTCGGTGTCCGCGCCCATGGCCGGGGCGGGCCGGGCGGGCGGCGGGGCGTCCGGCGCGCGGATCGCAGGGCCGGTCGAGCCGACGGAGAGGCCCGAGGGATGCGCCGTCCACAGATGGCGCGCGGCCGCGAAGGGGTCGTCCAGCGCAGCGACGATGTCATGCACCGGCGCCACCGGCACATGGCCCTGCAGCAGCTCCAGCCAGGCGGCCGTGCTGCGGGCCTGGAACGCCTCGTCGAGCAGCTCCGTCACCAGCTCGCGATGGGCGAGCCGGGCGGCGAAGTCGCAGAGGCGCGGGTCGGTCTTCCATTCCGGCCGGCCGAGCCGGTCGGCGAGCGCGCCCCAGAACTTCTCCTTGTTGCACATGACGAACAGCCAGCCGTCGCCGGTGCGGTAGAGCTGCGAGGGCGTGAGGTTGGGATGCGAGGAGCGCGGCTCGCGCCCCTGGGCGACGCCGGCGCTCAGATACCAGCAGGCGACATAGGCGAGATTGGCCATGGCTGCGTCGTAGAGCGAGACATCGAGATCGCGCCCGACGCCGGTGGCCCGCGCCGCCAGGATGCCGGAGGTCATGGCGAGCGCCGCCTGGACGCCGGTCGAGAGATCGACGATCGAGAGGCCCATGCGCGAGGGCGGCGCGTCGGGCTCGCCGGTCACCGACAGATAGCCCGCCTCCGCCTGCATCAGATAGTCGTAGCCGGGCCAGGCGGCGCGCGGCCCCTCGCGCCCGTAGCCGGTGAGATGCACGCAGACGATGGCCGGATTGGCGGCCTTCAGCGCCGCATAAGTCAGCCCGAGGCGGGCCGGCTGGTCGCCGCGCAGATTGTGCAGCAGGCCGTCGGCGGTGCGAACGAGATCGCGCAGCAGCTGCTGGCCGGCCTCCTGCTTCAGGTCGAGCGCGATGGAGCGCTTGTTGCGGTTGAAGGCCTGGAAGAACAGGCTGTCGCCCTCGGGCAGCGGGTCTTGCGGATGGCGCACGAAGCGCCCGACATCGCCGCCCTCGGCGATATTCTCCACCTTGACGATCTCGGCCCCGAGATCGGCGAGCTGGAGCGTGGCGAACGGCCCCGCCCCATATTGCTCGACCGCGACGATCCGCACTCCCGCAAGCGGCAGCATCCGCCCCCTCCCCGCTTCTCCGGCGCCGGCGCGCGCCGGGCCTTCCATGTCGGCCCGCCGCCGCCCGAGGTCAAGGCCGTCTCTTGCGGCCGGGGCCGCAAAGAGGGACAACCGGGTCCGACCGCATCTTCCAGGAGACCGCGCCGCCATGACAGCGCCCAAGCTCGGCTATCTGCTGCCCACCCGCGAACGCATCATGACCGGCCAGCCGGAGACCGGGCCGCTGCTGGCGCTGGCCGACCGGGCCGAGGCGCTCGGCTACGACTCGGTCTGGATCGGCGACAGCCTGCTCGCCCGGCCCCGGCACGACCCGCTGACGCTGATGGCGGCCGTGGCCGCGCGCACCCGGCTGACGGTCGGCACGGCCGTGCTGCTGCCGGCGCTGCGCAATCCGGTGGTGCTGGCGCATCAGGTCGCCACGCTCGACCGGATCGCCGAGGGGCGGCTGATCCTCGGCTATGGCATCGCCGGCGATGTGCCCAACATCCGCGCCGAATTCGCGGCCGCCGGCGCGCCGTTCGAGAAGCGCGTCGGGCGGATGATGGAGGGGCTGCGGCTCTGCCGCGCGCTCTGGTCGGGCGAGCCGGTGGACTGGGACGGGCGCTGGACCGTGCGCGAGGGCGTGCTGGGGCCGACGCCGCACAGTCCGGGCGGCCCGCCGATCTGGCTGGGCACGGGCGCGCCGGCGGGACTGCGGCGCGCCGCGCGTCATTTCGACGGCTGGTTCCCGACCGGCCCGGACGCGGAGGGCTGGAGCGAGCGCTGGCGGGAGGTGCAGGCCGAGGCCGCCGCCGCCGGACGCCCGGCGGGCGCGGTGACCGGGGCGGTCTATCTGACGCTCGCGCTGGACGAGGACGCCGACGCCGGCAATGCGCGCATCGACGCCTATCTGGAGAGCTATTACGGCGCGCCGGCGGCCGTCATCCGCCGCCGCCAGACGGCCTTCGCCGGCCCGGCCGGGGCCGCGGCCGCCTGGATCCGGGGCTATGCGGAGCGGGGCGCGAGCCACATCGTGCTGCGCTTCGTCGGCGAGCATGAGCGCATGCTGGAGGCCGTCGCGGGCGTGCGCGAGCAGCTCGGTTGACGCGCCTCAGCGCACCGGTCGCAGGCGGCGGTCGAACACGCTCAGCACATCGCGGATATTGGCGCTGCGTTTCAGCAGGCGCGGGCCCTCGCTGACCGAATATTCCGCCACGGCCCGGCGGCGGGTCTTGGCGACCCGGTAGAGTGGCGCCTCGGCGGCGTGGCGGAAGATCGAAAACACCGCCTGGCCGCCCTGGAAATCGATCGCATAGTCGCGCCAGTCTCCCGCTGACACGCGCCGGCTATAGACATTCATCAGGTGGCGAAGCTCGATCCTGTCGAAAACGACCCGCTTCGCCGGGCGGCGTTGGCACTCCAGCGCGACAACCTCTCCCATCGTTCCGCTTTCCCTCCTGGCGCATGGGCGAACTCCGCCATGGTGCCGCGAAAGGCGGCGCGCCGTCCAGCGCCGATTATGACATCTCGGCGAATGCGGGGCGCGCGGGGCGGCATTTGCGCCCCGGCGCGCCGGCGGGTATATGGCGGCGGCGAGGCTGGAGAGGCTGAATGGCCGATATTTTTCGCGAGGTCGATGAGGAAGTCCGGGCGGAACGCGCGCGGGCGCTCTGGCGGAAATACGGCGTGTTCGCGATCGCCGCGGCCGTGGCCGTCGTGCTGGCCGTCGGCGGCTTCCAGCTCTGGCGGCATATGGAGGCCGAGGCCGCCGCCGAGGCGAGCGCGCAGCTCGAGGCCGCCGCCCGGCTGGGCGACGAGGACAAGACGGCGGAGGCGGCGGAAGCCTTCGCCGCGCTGGCCGGCAGGGGCGACGGCGCCGGCCTGCTGGCGCGGTTCGGGGAGGCGGCCGAGCGGCTGCGCGTCGGCGACCGCGAGACGGCGCTGGAGCGCTACCGGGCGCTCGCCGCAGACGAGAGCCTGTCGCCCGTCTATCGCGACCTGGCGCGCCTCTTTCAGGGCATGGCGGAGCTGGATGCGGGCCGGCCGGCGGAAGCCATCGCGCTGCTGGACGGGATGACGGGCGCGCTCGGCCACTCCGCTGCGGAGATCGTCGCAACGGCGCGGGCGGCGTCGGGCGAGTCGGCGGCCGCGATCGCCGGCTTCCGGGCGCTCGCCGACGACGACGCGGCCCCGGACGGCGTCCGCCGCCGGGCGCGCGAGATGCTGGCGGCCCTGGGAGAGACACCATGAGACGCACCCTGCTGCCGATCGCCGCCGGCGCGCTGGCGCTGGCCGGCTGCGGCTCCGACGGCTGGTTCGGCGCTTCCGAGGACCCCCCGCTGCCGGGCGAGCGCACCGCGCTGCTGGGCCTCGAACGCGCCTTGCAGAGCGACCCCGAGGCCGCCGCCCGGCCGCTGGCCCTGCCGGAGGCGATCATCAATGCGGACTGGCCGCAGGCGGCGGGCGCCGTGCCCTCGCATGCCGTCGGACATCTCGCGCTCGGCGAGACCGTGGCGGCCGTCTGGTCGCGGGCCGTCGGCGCCGGCTCCTCGCCCGGCCGCAAGCTGCTGACCCCGCCGATCGTGGCCGACGGGCGGGTCTATGCCATGGACGCCGACGGCGCCGTCGGCGCCTTCGCGCTGGAGGACGGCGCGCCGCTCTGGACCGCCCGGACCCGCCCGAAGGCGGAGGGCGACGGGTTCGGCGGCGGGCTCGCCTTCGCCGGCGGGCGCGTGTTCGCCGCCACCGGCAATGCCGAGGCGCTGGCGCTCGACGCGGCGTCGGGCGAGATCGTCTGGCGCCGGCCGCTCTCCGCCCCGGCGCGCGGCGCGCCGACGGCGACCGGGGGGCGGCTCTATGTCACCACGCTCGACAATGCGACCCATGCCTTCGAGCTGGGCGACGGCAAGCCGCTCTGGAGCCATGAATCGCTGGCGGAGCAGACCGCCCTGCTCGGCTCCGCAAGCCCGGCCGTGGCGCAGGGCGCGGCGGTCGTGGCCTATTCCTCCGGCGAGGTCGTGGCGCTCAAGATCGAGAACGGGCGCGAGCTGTGGACCGACAATCTGACCGCCGCGCGGCGCGGCGACATCATCACCGCGCTGGCGGACATCCCCGCCTCGCCGGTCATCCATGAGGGCCTGCTCTACACGCTCAACAATTCCGGGCGCGCCGGGGCCATCGACATGCGCAGCGGCCGCCGCGTCTGGAACCGGGATTTCGGCGGGCTGCACATGCCCTGGCTCGCCGGCGGCCATCTGTTCGTCGCCACCGACCGGTCGGAAGCCGTGGCCGTCGAGGCCGAGACCGGGGCCATTCGCTGGGTGGCGCCGCTGCCGCGCTTCGAGGACGAGGAAGACCGCGCGGGCCGGATCGACTGGGCCGGCCCGGTGCTGGCCGGCGGGCGGCTGATCCTCGCCGGAACGCACGGGCGGCTGCGGTTCCTCGACCCGGCGGACGGCGCCATGCTCGCCGAGCTGGAGGTCGGCCGGCGCCACCGGCTGCCGCCGGTCGTCGCGGCGGGAACGCTGCTGCTGCTCGACGATGACGGCGTGCTGACCGCCTATCGCTGAAGGTCGGCCATGGCGGGCGCGATCATCGCCATCGTCGGGCGTCCCAATGTCGGCAAATCGACGCTGTTCAACCGGCTGGTGGGCCGGCGCAGCGCCATCGTGGACGACCGGCCGGGCGTCACCCGCGACCGCCGCGAGGGGCTGGCCTCGCTCGGCGGGGCGGAATTCACCGTCGTCGATACGGCCGGGCTGGAGGATGCGCCCGCGGACGCGCTGCAGTCCGGCATGCGCCGGCAGACCGAAGCCGCGCTGGCGGGCGCCGACGCCGCGCTCTTCCTGATCGACGCGCGGGCGGGCGTGACCGCGCTCGACCGCCATTTCGCCGCTTGGCTGCGCCGCCAGCGCGTGCCGCTGGTGCCGGTCGCCAACAAGGCGGAGGCCGGGCGCGGGATGCAGGGCGCGCTGGAGGCCTGGGAGCTCGGCCTCGGCGCGCCGGTCGCGCTCTCGGCCGAGCATGGCGAGGGCCTGGCCGACCTCTACGATGCGCTCGCGCCCTGGATCGCGGACCCCGACGAGCAGGAGACGGCGGCGGAGGACGCGACCGAAGACGGACCGCTGCAGCTCGCCATCGTCGGGCGGCCGAATGTCGGCAAATCGACGCTGGCGAACCGGCTGATCGGCGAGGAGCGGCTGCTGACCGGGCCCGAACCCGGCGTCACCCGCGACGCCATCGCCGTCGAGTGGCGCTGGCGCGACCGGCCGGTGCGGCTGGTCGATACCGCCGGTCTGCGCCGGCGCGGCCGGCTCCGGGACCGGATCGAGCGGCTGTCGGCGGCGGACACGACCCGCGCGATCCGTTTCGCCGAAGTCGCGCTGCTGCTGCTGGACGCCACCGAGGGCCTGGAGCGCCAGGACCTGGCCATCGCCGCGGAGGTCGTCGAGGAGGGCCGGGCGCTGGTGGTCGCCGCCAACAAGTGGGATCTGGTCGCCGACGCCGGCGAGCGGCGCCGGGCGATCCGCGACCGCCTGGAGATCTCCCTGCCGCAGGTGCGCGGCGCGCCGCTGGTGGCGGTGTCGGCGGCGACCGGCCGCAATCTCGACCGCCTGATGCAGGCCGCCTTCCAGGCGCGCGAGGTGTGGAGCCGGCGCATCCCGACGGGCGAACTCAACCGCTGGCTGGAAGCGGCGGTCGAGTCGCACCCGCCGCCGATCGTCAACGGCCAGCGGCTCAAGCTGCGCTACGCCGCCCAGGTCAAGCGCCGGCCGCCCACGGTGGCGCTGTTCGCCTCCCGGCCGGCCGCGCTGCCCGAATCCTATCTACGCTATCTGGCCAACGGGCTCCGGCGCGATTTCGACCTGCCCGGCGTGCCGATCCGCATCCTGCCGCGCGGCGGCGCAAACCCTTACGCCGGAGAGGCCCGGCGGTGAGGCGGCCGCCCGCCGGTTGCGCCCGGCCGGCGCGGCGATAGTCTGGGCGTCCGAACGCGATTTTCGACAGTCCGACGACAAGAAAGGTCTGCCATGAGTCTGCCGGTCTGGCGCTCCCTGTTGTTCATCCCGGCGACGGCGGAGCGGTTCATCCAGAAGGGTCCGGGCGTGGGCGCGGACGGCCTGATCCTCGATCTCGAGGACTCGGTCGCCGCCAGCGCCAAGGCGTCCGCCCGCGAGGCGGCCCCGGAGATCGTCCGCGGCTTCGCGGCCCGGGGCATCGACACGCTGGTGCGCATCAACCGGCCCTGGCGCCTCGCGGTGCGCGACCTGGAGGCGGTGGCGATCCCGGAGCTGACGGCGCTGCTCTGCCCGATGGTGGACAGCGCCGAGCATGTGGTTGCGCTGAGCCAGACGGTCGGCGAGCTGGAAGCCGAGCGCGGCATCCCCCAGGGGCAAATCCGGCTCTGCCTCGCCGTGGAGACCGCGAAGGGCTATCTCGACATGCGCGCCATCGCCCGCGCCGACCCGCGCGCCATCTCGCTGTCGCTCGGCTCGGAGGATTTCGGCCTTTCCATGGGCATGATCGCCGACGAGGAGACGCTCTACGGCCCCAAGCAGCAGGTCGTGGCCTGCGCGGCCGAGGCGGGTCTGCTGCCGATGGGCTTCGTCGGCTCGATCGCGGAGTTCCGCGACATCGACGCCTTCCGCCGCATCGTGCGGCGCTCGAAGCGGATGGGCCTGGCCGGCGCGGCCTGCATCCACCCCAACCAGGTGCGGGTCTGCAACGAGGAGTTCGGCCCAAGCGAGCGGGAGGTGTCCCAGGCGAGGCGCATCGTCGCGGCCTATGACGAGGCGCTGGCGCGCGGCGAGGGCGCGATCACCGTCGATGGCAAGATGGTGGACGTGCCGGTGGCCGAGCACGCCAAGGGGGTGCTGCGCATCGCCGACGCGCTGGCGGCGCGACAGGCGGGCTGAACGACAGCGGGCGCGTCTGCGCGCTTGACCGGCGGGCGCGCCATGCTATCCAGCCTCCGCAATGGGCGAGTTCGGCGAATTCCTGCGGATGGGCGGCTATGCGGCCTATGTCTGGCCGGCCTATGGCGCGACGGCGCTGGTGCTGGGCGGGCTGCTGGCGGAAAGCCTGCTGCGGCTGGCCCGCGCGGAGCGTCGTCTGGCGGCGCTCGAGGCCGCGACCGGCGCTGCGGACGATGGCGACGATGCGCCCGAAGCATAGGCGCCTCGGCCTCCTGGCGGTTGCGCTCGCGCTGCTCGCAGGCGCGGCGGCGCTGGCGCTCAACGCCCTCGACGACACCATGCGCTTCTTCCACTCGCCGAGCGAGGTGGCGGCCGGCGAGGTCGCGCCCGGCCGCGAGTTCCGCCTGGGCGGCCTGGTGGAGGCCGGCTCGGTCGCTCGCGACGGCGCCAGCATCCGCTTTCGCATCGTGGACGGCCGGGAGGGGGTGCGGGTCCAGTATGCCGGGCTGCTGCCGGACCTGTTTCGGGAAGGTCAGGGCATCGTCGCGCTCGGCGCGCTCGACGCCGGCGGGGTCTTCCGGGCGAGCGAGGTGCTCGCCAAGCATGACGAGACCTACATGCCGCCCGAGGCCGCCGAGGCGCTGAAGCGCGCCGAAGGCGCGGGCAAGCCGTGACCGCCGAGGCCGGCCAGTTCGCGCTCGCGCTGGCGCTCGGCCTCGCGCTGTTGCAGGCGAGCCTGCCGCTCTACGGCGCGGCGCGCGACCGGCCGGGCCTGATGGAGCTTGCGCGCCACACCGCGCTCGGGCAGTTCCTGCTGGTGGCGTTCGCCTTCGGCGCGCTCGCCCGCGCCTTCATCGCCTCAGACTTCTCGCTCGCGGTGGTGGAGGCGAACTCGCACTCGCTGAAACCCTTGCTCTACCGGTTCTCCGGCACATGGGGCAATCACGAGGGCTCGCTCCTGCTCTGGATGCTGATCCTGACGCTGTTCGGCGCGGCGGTGGCGGCCTTCGGCGGCGGGCTGCGGGCCGCCTTCCGCGCCCGCGTGCTGGCCGTGCAGGCGATGATCGGCGCGGGCTTCCTGCTCTTCATCCTGCTGACCTCCAACCCCTTCCAGCGCCTCTGGCCGCCGCCGCTCGACGGCTCCGGGCTGAACCCGCTGCTCCAGGACCCCGGCCTCGCCTTCCACCCGCCGCTGCTCTATTTCGGCTATGTCGGCCTGTCGGTGGCCTTCTCCTTCGCCGTCGCGGCGCTGCTGGAAGGGCGCGTGGACCGCGCCTGGGCGCGCTGGGTGCGTCCCTGGACGCTGGCCGCCTGGGCGGGGCTGACGGCCGGTATCGCGCTCGGCAGCTGGTGGGCCTATTACGAGCTCGGCTGGGGCGGCTTCTGGTTCTGGGACCCGGTGGAGAACGCCTCCTTCATGCCCTGGCTGGCGGCGACCGCCCTGCTGCACTCCGCCATCGCCGCCGAGCGGCGCCAGGCGCTTCGCGCCTGGACCGTGCTGCTGGCGATCGTCGCCTTCTCGCTCAGCCTGCTGGGCGCCTTCCTGGTGCGCTCCGGCGTGCTGACCTCGGTGCACGCCTTCGCCACCGACCCCGAGCGCGGCGTCTTCATCCTGCTGCTGCTGGCCGTCGCCACGGGCGGCGCGCTGCTCCTTTACGCCTGGCGGGCGCCGGCGCTCGGCGGCGGCGCGCCCTTCCGCCCGATCTCGCGCGAGGGCGCGCTACTGCTGAACAATCTGGTGCTGGCTACCGCCTGCGCCACGGTGCTGCTCGGCACGCTCTACCCGCTCTTCCTGGACGCGCTCGGCGGCGGCAAGGTCTCGGTCGGCCCGCCCTATTTCGCCGCCACCTTCGTGCCGCTGATGGCCCCGGCGCTCGCGGCGATGGCGGTGGGTCCGATGCTGCCCTGGAAGCGCGCCGATCTGGGCGGAGCGCTCGGCCGTCTCTGGCTGGCGGGGCTGGGCGCGGCGCTCGCCGCCGGCGTCGCGCTCGCCCATGGCGAGGCGCTGGCGGCCTTCGGGCTCGGCGCCGCCGTCTGGATCGGCCTCGGCGCGCTGCTGGACTGGGCGGAGCGCATCCGGCTCGGGCGCGTCGGCGCGGGCGAGTCCTGGCGGCGCGCCCGCGCCCTGCCGCGCGCGGCCTGGGGCGCCGGCCTTGCGCATCTCGGCGTCGCGCTGCTGGTCGCCGGCATCACCGCATCGCAATGCTTCCAGTCAGAGCGCATTCTGGCCATGCAGCCCGGCGAGAGGGTCGAGATCGCCGGCCATACGCTGCGCTTCGAGGGCGTCGAGCGCATCGAGGGGCCGAACTATGTCGCCGAGCGCGCCCGGCTCGCCATCGAGGGCGGAGACCGGGCCCCGCTCCTGCCCGAGCGGCGCTTCTATCCGGTCGAGCGCCAGCACACGACCGAGGCGGCCATCCGCACCAGCTGGCTCGCCGACCTCTATGCGGTCATCGGCGAGGAGGACGACCGGGGCCGGCGCACGGTGCGGCTCTACCACAACCCGCTCGTGCCCTGGATCTGGATCGGCGCCATCGTCATGGCGCTGGGCGCGCTCCTCTCGCTCAGCGACCGCCGGCTGCGCCTGGCCGTTCCGGCGCGCCAACCGGCGCCGGCCTGATGCGCCGCCGCCTGCTCCTGCTGCTGCCGCTGGCGCTGTTCGCGCTGCTGGCGGCGCATCTCTATCTGGGCCTCGACGGCGAGCCGGACCGCGTCCCCTCGCCGCTGGTCGGCCGGCCGGCGCCGGCTTTCGCCATCGAGGGCCTGGCGACCGGCGACCTCGAACCGCCGGCGCTGGTCAATTTCTTCGCCTCCTGGTGCGTGCCCTGCCGGGCCGAACATGCGCTGCTGAGCCGTCTGGCCGAGCAGGAAGGCGTCACCATCTACGGCATCGCCTACAAGGACACGCCGCTGGACGTCGCCACCTTCCTGGCCGAACTCGGCAATCCCTATCGCCGGATCGGCCTGGACCTGGAAGGCCTGGCCGGCGTCGATTGGGGCATTACCGGCGTGCCGGAGACCTTCGCGCTCGGCCCCGACGGCCGCATCGCCTTCAAGCATGCCGGGCCGCTGACCGCCGAGATCGCGCGGCGGGACCTGCTGGCGGCGCTCGGGCGATGATCCGGCTGCTGGCGATCGCGGCGGCGCTGCTGGCGCTGGCGCCGGCCCCCGCCGGGGCGGCGCTGGAGCCGGGCGAATTGCTGGCCGACCCTGCGCTGGAAGCGCGCGCGCGCACGCTCGGCAAGACGCTGCGCTGCGTCGTCTGCCAGAACCAGTCGATCGACGATTCCGGCGCGGACCTCGCCCGCGACCTGCGCCAGGCGCTCCGCCGGCGGCTGCTGGCGGGCGACAGCGACGAGCAGGCGCTGGCCTTCATGACCGAACGCTACGGCGACTATGTGCTGCTGAAGCCGCCGCTGAAGCCCTCGACCTGGCTGCTCTGGTTCGCGCCGGCAGGCTTCGCCGCGCTCGCGCTGCTGCTGGCGGCGCGCTTCTTCCGGCGGCGGCCGTGAGCGACGGCCTCTGGCTCTGGGTCGCGGCCTTCGGGCTGGCGGCGGCGAGCGCGCTGCTGGTGCTGCGCCCGCTGGCCCGCGCCGGCATGAAAACCGCGCCGGCGGTGGCGCTCGCCGCCGCGCCCGCCCTTATCGCCTTCGCGCTCTATCTCCGGATCGGCCAGCCCGGCCTGCCGGACATGCCGCTCGCCGAGCGCGGCGCGGAGGCGCAGCGCCACGCCGAGCTGACCCGGCTGGCGGCGCGCCTGGAGGCGCATCTGCACGCCGAACCCGACGATGCGCGCGGCTGGCGGGTGCTGGCCGGAGCCTGGCGCGGCCTCGGACGCCCGGAACTGACGGCCGAGGCGCTGGGCAAGGCCGTGCAGGCCGAAGGCGGCCTCGCCGGCGCGCCCGCCGACCTGCTCGCCGACCATGGCGAAGCGCTGATGCAGATCTCGGGCGGCGTCATCGCGCCCGAGGCGCTCGCCGTCTTCCGGGCCGCGCTCGCGCGCGAGCCGCAGCACCCTCGGGCCTGGTATTTTCTGGCGCTCCAGCGCCTGCAGGCCGGCGACGAGGCGGGCGCGCTCGCGCTCTGGCGCGGGCTGGAGGAGGCGCTGGCCCCGGAGGACCCCTCGCGCATCGTGCTGGCCAAGCGCATCGGGGAGCTGGCCCGCCGGCTCGGCCCGGCCGCCGACGATATCCGCCCGGCCGCGCCCGAGGCCGACTGACCCGAACTCCCGGCCGTCGCCTATTTCCCGCCGCCGCCGAGCCGCTTGGCGAGCGCGCGCAGATAGCGCCGGTCGATCTCGGAGAGGCCCTGCTGGCCCGCCTCGCGGCGCAGCTCCTGCAGCTCCTCCTTCATGTTGCGCGAGAGGCCCTTGCGCTCCAGCAGGCGGGTCAGCAGCTGCATGTCGTCGCCGCGATCCTCGGGCAGCGGCTCCGCCTCGGCGCCGTCGCCGGCGTCCGCATCGTCATCCGGATCGAGCTCGTCGAAGTCGAACGCATCGTCGGGCGGGTCCTCGGGCGCGATCAGATCGTCCCAGTCGAGGCCGCTCTCCGCGACCTGGGCCGCCAGCTCCCGCGCCGCCTGCAACGCGTCGGCGTCGTCCTCCGCGCCAAGGCGCTCCAGCCGCTCCAGCAGCAGCAGCCGCTCCGCTTCGGTCATTCCGCTCTGCTCCGTCAGTGCCGGTTGGGCGTCTTGAGAAAGGAGCGACGGTCGGCCGAACGCACCGTCAGATGCAGCAATTCGCCGTCGCGATAGACATCGAGCGGCACCTCCACCCCGGCCGGCCCGAGCGCCCAGATGGCGCGGTAGAAGTCCGGCAGACCGCCGATCGGCTCGCCCGCCACGCCCAGCACCAGGTCGCCCACCTTGAGGCCGGCGCTGTCGGCCGGCCCGTCGTCGGTCAGCCCGGCGACGACCACCCGGTCTTCCACTTCCGCGCCGAACATGCCGAGCCAGGGGCGCGGCGGCCGCGAGGCGCGCCCGATGGCGGACAGATCGTCGAAGATCGGCGCCAGCAGCTCCACCGGCACGAACATGTTGCCGGGCCGCGCCTGGTCGCCCGGCAGGCTGTCCTGCACATAGAGCGAGCCGATCGCCGTCAGCAGCCCGTCGCGCGAGATCAGCGCCGCCCCGCTCCAGCGCGGATGCGGCGGCGCGGTGAACACGGCGTCGTCCAGCAGATATTCCCAGTAGCCGGCGAATTCCCGCTTTGAGACCACCGAGACCACCATGGCGAAATCGCCGCCGCCGCCGGCCGCCGCGATCACCTTGTCGCCGACCCGGAGCGAGTCCGACCCGCCGAGCGCCAGCGGCCGGCGCCCGAGCGCCCGGTCGGCGCGCAGCAGGCCGAGGCCGGTCACCTGGTCGTAGCCGACGACGCGCGCCGGAAACTGCTCGCCCTCGACATCGGTGAGCGTCACCTCGTCCGCCTCGGTGGCGAGATAGCCGATGGTGAGCAGATGGCCGCTCTCGTCGATCAGCACGGCGTTGCCCTCGCGCTCCTGTCCGAGCGTCGAGGCCGTGAAGGCGTCCTCGGGGATGTCCGCGTGATAGGCGAAGACCGCCGCAAGCGCCTCGTCCAGCGCGAACGGCCACTCGGCCGGATCGGGCTGCAGCTTGGCCGGCACGCCGCTTTCGACGGTCTGCAGACCCTTGAAGCGGTGGCCGTTGGCTCGAGAGACACTCACCATCGTCATTCCCAGTTGAGTCGGGGCGCAACCTAGCCCGTATTTCTCACGAGGGCCACCGAAGCCGGCGGGCGGCCGGGAAAGGGAAATGACGCCAAAATGCAACGGGAAGTGTATAAGCGCCGGCGGAGTCCCTGAGACAGCATGAGGAGCGCCGCTTCCGTCATGGTCCGCGCGAGACGCACAGTCGCAGCACGCCGCCCGGCGTCGGCGAGGGCGGGGCGATGCCGGTAGATGGCGGCGCGCACGGGTTCTGCCCGCCGGACTCGCCCGCGCGCTTCATCAATCGCGAGGTCTCCTGGCTCGCCTTCAACCAGCGCGTGCTGGAGGAGGCGTCGAACGCCGCGCATCCGCTGCTGGAGCGGCTGCGCTTCCTGTCGATCTCGGCCCAGAATCTGGACGAGTTCTACATGGTGCGCGTCGCCGGGCTGAAGGGCCAGGTGGCGGCCGGCGTGCGCACGCCGAGCGCCGACGGGCTGACCCCGGCCCAGCAGCTGCAGGCCATCGACAGCCACGCCCGCCGGCTGGTGGAGAGCCAGCAGGAGTGCTGGCGGCGCCTGCTGCCCGAATTGCGCGCGGCGGGCATCGACCTGGTGGACGCGGAGGCGCTCTCGGAAGAGGACCGGCGCTGGCTGGAAGCCTATTTCATGAGCGATGTGTTTCCCGTGCTCACGCCGCTCGCGGTCGATCCGGCGCATCCCTTCCCGTTCATCCCCAATGTCGGCTTCGGCCTGGTGCTCGACCTGCACTGCCCGGAGGACGGGCGCGACTTCGAGGCGCTGGTGCCGATCCCGGGCAAGCTCGACCGCTTCGTCGCCCTGCCCGGCCCGACGCGCCGCCATCTCGCCATCGAGGAGCTGGTGGCGATGTTTCTCGGCCATCTGTTTCCCGGCTTCACGCTGCGCGGCTCCGGCCGCTACCGGGTGATCCGCGACAGCGAGATGGAGATCGAGGAGGAGGCCGAGGACCTGGTGCGCCTGTTCGAGTCGGCGCTGCGCCGGCGGCGGCGCGGCCATGTGGTGCAGCTGTCCATCGACGCGCGGATGCCGACCGCGCTCGCGACCTCGCTGATCCGCCGCCTCGGCGCGGAGGTGGCGGACGTCTTCGCGCTGGACGGGCCGGTCGGCCTCGGCGACATGGCCGAGCTGATCGACGGGCAGCGCCCGGACCTGCTGTTCCGGCCGTTCGAGGCGCGCTTCCCGGAGCGCATCCGCGATTTCGGCGGCGACTGCTTCGCCGCCATCCGCGCCAAGGACATCGTGGTCCACCATCCCTATGAAAGCTTCGACGTGGTGGTCCAGTTCCTGCGCCAGGCGGCGCAGGACCCCGATGTGCTGGCGATCAAGCAGACGCTCTATCGCACCTCGGAGGACTCGCCGATCGTCGCCGCGCTGATCGAGGCGGCGGAGGCCGGCAAGTCGGTCACCGCGCTGGTCGAGCTCAAGGCGCGCTTCGACGAGGAGGCGAACATCCGCTGGGCCCGCAATCTGGAGCGCGCCGGCGCGCTGGTGGTCTATGGCTTCCTCGACCTCAAGACCCACTGCAAGCTCTCGCTGGTGGTGCGGCGCGAGGCCGACGGGCTGCGCAGCTACGCCCATTACGGCACCGGCAACTATCACCCCGTCAATGCGCGCATCTATACCGACCTGTCCTTCTTCACCACCGACCGGGAGCTGTGCAGCGACGCCAGCCGGCTGTTCAACTACACCACCGGCTCCGCAGAGCCGGCCCGCTTCGCGAAGATCGCCGTCTCGCCGCTCACGCTCGCGCCGCGCCTGCTGGAGCTGATCGAGGAGGAGATCGCCCATGCCGAGGCCGGCCGGCCGGCGCAGATCTGGGCCAAGATGAACGCGCTGGTCGATCCCGAGGTGGTCGATGCGCTCTACCGGGCGTCCTCGGCCGGCGTCGAGATCGACCTGGTGGTGCGCGGCATCTGCTGCCTCCGGCCGGGCGTGCCGGGCCTCTCGGACAATATCCGCGTCAAGAGCATCGTCGGGCGCTTCCTCGAACATGCGCGCATCGTGTGCTTCGGGGCCGGGCAGGGCCTGCCCTCGCCGGATGCGCGGGTGTTCATCAGCTCCGCCGACTGGATGCCGCGCAACCTGCATCGCCGGGTCGAGACCTTCGTGCCGATCGAGAACCCGACCGTCCACCGCCAGGTCCAGGACCAGATCATGGCCGCCAATCTGAACGACACGGCGCAAAGCTGGCTGCTCGGCCCCGACGGCGGCTATGTGCGCGCCGAGGCCGGCCCCGCGCCCTTCTCCGCGCATCAATATTTCATGACCAATCCGAGCCTTTCCGGACGCGGCAGCGCGCTCGAACGGGCGGCCCAGAAACCGGAACCCCTGCCGGCCCCCGCCTGAGCCGGCCGGCCGGCAGGCCGCGCGGAGCGAAGAGGTCATGCCCAGACGAGTCGGCATCGTCGATATCGGATCGAACTCGATCCGCCTGGTGGTCTATGGCAATCGGGTGGAGAGCTTCCGCCCGCTGTTCAACGACAAGGCGACCTGCCGGCTGGGCGCGCAGCTGGAGCGGACCGGCAAGCTCGACCCCGAAGGCCGCGAACTCGCCGAGCGCGCCTATCTGCGCTTCGTCAATGTGGCGAGGCTGATGGGGGTCGAGCGGCTGGAATCCTACGCCACCGCCGCCATTCGCGACGCGCTGGACGGCGCGGACTTCGCGCGCCGGCTCGAAGAGCTGAGCGGCGAGCGCATCGAGGTGCTGAGCGGCAAGGACGAGGCGCTGGCCGGCGCGCGCGGCGTGCTGGGGGCGATACCGGATGCGGCCGGCGCGGTCGGGGACCTCGGCGGCGGCAGTCTCGAACTCACTCGCGTCGGCCGCGGCCGCGCCTCGAAGAGCCTGAGCCTGCCGCTCGGCGTGCTCCGCCTCGCGGAGGTCGGCGGACCGGCGGACCTTGCGCGGCATGTCGTCGCGACGCTGGACCGGGCGGACTGGCTGAAGCCGACCGACCCGCCGGGCGATCTCTATTGCGTCGGCGGCTCCTGGCGGGCCTGGGCGCGGCTGCATATCGCGCATCGGCGCTACCCGCTCGACATCGTCCACCAATATGCCGCGCCGGCCGCCGAGGCGCGGGACTTCTCCGCCCTGCTGACGCGGATGAGCGCCGACACGCTCGCCGGCCTCGCCGCGATCTCCCGCCGCCGGCGCCCGCACATGCCCGCCGCCGCCGAGATCATGGCCCAGCTGATCGACCGGCTGGCGCCCGCGCGGGTGGTCTTCTCCAGCGCGGGCTTGCGCGAGGGGCTGATGCTGCATCGCGAGCGCAAGCGGCTCGCCCGGCGCGACCCGCTGCTGGTCATGTGCAGCCGCATCGGGCGGGCCGGCGCGCGCCAGCGCATGACGCCCCGCACGCTGCTGGCCTGGGTCCAGGCGCTGGAGGCCGGCCTCTCGCCCGCCGAGGAGCGCATCGCGCGCGCCGCCTGCCGCCTGGTCGATATCGCCGGCATGGAGCATCCCTCCTACCGGGCCGAGCACGCCTTCCTGCGCGCCTTCCGCCTGCCGGCGCTCGCCATCGAGCATTCCGAGCGCGCCCTTCTGGGCCTCATCCTGGCGGCGCGCTACGCCGGGCGGATCGACCAGGAGTGGACCGCGCCCGCCCGCCGGCTGATCGGCGAGGACCGCCGCGCCCGCGCCCTGCAGGTCGGGCGGGCGCTGCATCTCGCCATGTCGCTGGCGCCGGGGATCGCCGCCGCCCGGCTGCAGCGCGAGGCGGGCCGGCTCAGCCTCTTCGTCGATCCGGACTCGATCGGCCCGGATGTCGAGCGCCGGCTCGGCCTCTTGGCCGACGCGCTGGGGCTTCGCCCGGCGCTACGGGACCTCGGCGACCACGACCCGACCGCGCTTTAGCGTCAGCGCCAGTTCGCCGCGCAGGAGCCGCTCGGCGTCGGCGCCGAACAGCTCCCGCCGCCAGCCCTTCAGCAGCGGGCCGTCGCCGTCTCCGCCCGCCAGCCGCTCCAGCTCCTCGCTGCTCGCCACCAGCTTCTGCGCCACGCCCTCGCGCTCGACGCGCTCCTTGAGCAGCACCCGCAGCAACTCCATGGCGGGGCCGACGCCCTTGGGCCGCTCGCGCTCCGGCGGCGGTTCGGGGCGCGCGTCGGGCGGCGCGGCCTTGCCCGCCGCCACCGCCGCCAGCAGGCCCGGCCCGAGCCGGCCCTCGGCCATGCCGCGCGTCACGCCCCGGCAGGCGGCCAGCGCTTCCGCCGTCTCCGGCCCCTGGGCGGCGATGTCGAGCAGCGCATCCTCGCGCAGCACCCGGTTGCGCGGCAGGTCGAGGCGCTGCGCCTCGCGCTCCCGCCAGGCCGCGACCGCCTGCACCACCGCCAGGAAGGCGGGGTCGGAACTGCGGGTCTTGAGCCGCCGCCAGGCGTGCTCCGGGTCGAGGCGATAGGTCTCGGGGTCGAGCAGCACCTCCTCTTCCTCCGCCACCCAGTCGGCGCGGCCGTTGCGGCGAAGCCGCCCCGCCAGCCCCTCATAGACCGGCCGGAGCCAGATCACGTCGGCGAGCGCATAGTCGATCTGCCGCTCCGGCAGCGGGCGGCGCGCCCAGTCGGCGAAGCGGGCGCCCTTGTCGAGCCGCCGGCCGGCGAAATGGCGCACCAGCGTGTCGTAGGCCGCCTGGTCGCCGAAGCCGCACACCATGGCGGCGATCTGGGTGTCGAGCAGCGGCTCGGGAATGACGCCGCCCTTATGGAAGAAGATCTCGATGTCCTGGCGGGCCGCATGCATCACCTTGGGCACGGACGGGTCGGCCAGCAGCCGCCAGAGGGGGCCGAGGTCGAGACCGTCGGCCATGCCGTCCACGGCGCGCGCCACCTCCGCATCGGCCAGCTGGATCAGGCAGAGCTTCGGCCAGTAGGTCGCATCCCGCATGAACTCCGTATCGACGGTGACATAGTCCGCGTTGTGCAGGCGGGCGCAGAAGGCGTCCAGCTCCGCCTGGCTGTCGATCGGGCGCCGGTCGGGCGCCGGTATGGCTGGCGAGGGCATGGGCGCTGCTGATAGGGCCTGCCCGCCGGCTTGACAAGCGAGGCCCGCTCATTCCATTCCCCGCGCCTGCCACCGCGAACCGGATATCGCTGTCCCATGCATCCCTACCGCACCCATGACTGCGGCGCGCTTCGCCGCGCCGATATCGGCCGGACGGTCCGCCTCTCCGGCTGGGTCCACCGCAAGCGCGACCATGGCGGGCTGCTGTTCGTCGATCTGCGCGACCGCCACGGGCTGACGCAATGCGTGGTCGATTCGAGCCGCGCCGCGCCGTTCGCAACGCTGGACGCGGCCCGCAACGAGACCGTGCTGACCGTGACCGGCGAGTGCGTCGAGCGCGACGCCGAGACGGTGAACCCGGCGCTGCCGACCGGCGAGGTCGAGGTCGCCATCCGCGAGATCGCCGTGCTGGGCGCGGCCGAGCCGCTGCCGCTGCAGGTCAACAGCGAGGAGGATTACGGCGAGGAGGTGCGGCTCGCCTACCGCTTTCTCGATCTCCGCCGCGACAAGATGCAGCGCAATATCGCGCTGCGCTCGGATGTGATCGCCTCGATCCGCCGGCGGATGATCGAGCAAGGCTTCCGCGAGTTCCAGACCCCGATCCTGACCGCCGCCAGCCCCGAGGGCGCGCGCGACTTCCTGGTGCCCTCGCGCCTGCATCCGGGCAGCTTCTACGCCCTGCCGCAGGCCCCGCAGCAGTTCAAGCAGCTGCTGATGATCGCCGGCTTCGACCGCTATTTCCAGATCGCGCCCTGCTTCCGCGACGAGGATGCGCGCGCCGACCGTTCGCCCGGCGAGTTCTACCAGCTCGATTTCGAGATGGCTTTCGTGACGCAGGAGGATGTGTTCGCGGCCATCGAGCCGGTGCTCGCCGGCGTGTTCGAGGAGTTCGCGGCCGGGCGGGCCGTCACGCCGCCGCCCTTCCCCCGCATCGCCTTCGACGACGCCATGCTGAAATACGGCAACGACAAGCCGGACCTGCGCAATCCGATCGAGATCGCCGACGCGACGGAGGTCTTTGCCGGCTCCGGCTTCTCGATCTTCGAACGCACCATCGCCTCGGGCGGCGTCGTGCGCGCCATTCCGGCCCCCGGCGGCGGGGGACAGCCGCGCAGCTGGTTCGACCGCCTGCAGGACTGGGCGCGCGAGCGGGGCGCGGGCGGCCTCGCCTATGTCACGCTGGCCGAGGACGGCGCGGCGCGCGGGCCGATCGCGCGCTTCCTCGACGAGGACCGCCTGGCGGCGCTCCGCCGGGCGACCGGCGCGGGGCCGGGCGACGCCGTGTTCTTCGCCGCCGACCGGGCGGACCGGGCGGCGGAACTGGCCGGCGCGGCGCGCGACAAGCTCGGCCGGGACCTCGAGCTGCTGGAGAAGGACGCCTTCCGCTTCTGCTGGATCGTCGATTTCCCGATGTATGAGCGGGACGCGAAGACCGGGCGGATCGGCTTCAGCCACAACCCCTTCTCGATGCCGCAGGGCGGGCTGGAGGCGCTGGAGACGCTGGACCCGCTGGCGGTCAAGGCGTTCCAGTACGACATCGTCTGCAATGGCGTCGAGTTGTCCTCCGGCGCGATCCGCAACCATCGCCCGGACATCATGTACAAGGCCTTCGAGATCGCCGGCTACGGGCCGGAGGTCGTGGAGCAACGCTTCGGCGGCATGCTGTCGGCGCTCCGGTTCGGCGCGCCGCCGCATGGCGGCTCGGCGCCGGGCATCGACCGCATCGTCATGCTGCTCGCCGACGAACCGAATATCCGCGAGGTGATCGCCTTCCCGATGAACCAGCAGGCCCAGGACCTGATGATGGGCGCGCCGGCCCCGGTGGAGGCCGAACGGCTGAAGGAGCTCGCCATCCGCCTCGACCCGCCGCGCAAGCGCTGAGCGCCCCCCGTGCATTCGTGAGCGAGGCGGGTTAGCCTTGCGGCGAAGAAGCATCGCGGCGGGGGAGAGCGATCCCGATGAATCTCGGTTATGTCGGCCTCGGCAATATGGGCGGGGCGCTGGCGCGGCGCCTGCTGCTGACCCGGAGCCTGCGGGTGCACGACCTGAAGCCGGAAGCGGTCCAGGCGCTCGCCGCCGAGGGCGCGCAGCCGGCGCAGAGCCTGGAGGCGCTGGGCCGGGCCTGCGAGGCCGTCATGCTCTGCCTGCCGACCTCGAACGAGGTGCGCGAGGCTATATTCGGCGAAGGCGGGCTGGCCGAGGGCATGGCGCCGGGCGGCCTGATCGTCGATCAGACCACCGGCGACCCGAACGCCACCCGCGCCATGGCGGCCGAGCTCGCCGAACGCGGCCTCGAGCTGATCGACGCGCCGGTCTCGGGCGGCCCGCACGGGGCCGCGGCCGGCACCATCGCCATCATGGTCGGCGGGACGGCGACGCAATTCGCGCAGATGCGCCCCGTGTTCGAGGCCATCAGCCCGAATGTCTTTCACTGCGGGGCCGTCGGCGCCGGCCATGCGATGAAGCTGGTGAACAATGTGATCTCCGCCAGCGTGCGCGCCGCCACCTTCGAGGCGATCGCCATGGGCGTGAAGAACGGCCTGAGCCTCGCCGCCTGCGCGGAGGTGCTGCACAAGGGCTCGGCGCGCAGCTACACGACCGAGTTCACCCTGCCGCGTCTGGCGGACGGCTCCGGCAAGTCCAATTTCGCGCTCGAACTCATGCTGAAGGATGTGCGGCTCGCGACCGAACTCGGCAGCGAGAGCGGCGCGCCCATGTTCGTCGCCAATGTCGTGCGCAACCTCTTTCAGCAGGCGGTGAACGAGCATGGCGGCGGCGAGGATGTGAACGCGCTGATCCACACCGTCGAGCGCAATGCCGGCGTCCGGGTGGTCGGCGGCTGACGGGAAAGACCGAAACGCGAGGAGGACCAACATGGCGCTCTACGAGTTGCGCACCTACACGCTCTATGTCGGCAAGCTCGGCGAGGCCACGCCGATCTATCGGGACTATGGCTGGCCGGCGCTGGAGCCGCACAAGGACAAGCTGGTCGGCTATTTCCTCTCGGACGCCGGCGCGCTCAACCAGATCGTGCATCTGTGGAAGTTCGACGACGACGCCGACCGCCGCCGCCACTGGGCGACGCTCTACGCCGACAAGGCCTTCCAGACCTTCGCCGGCAAGATTCGCCCGCTCATCATGTCGCAGCAGAACCAGCTGCTGCTCGCCGCCCCCTGGGGCCCGCATCCCTGATATGGCCGCCCGTCACCCTCTGACGCGCCCGGAGATGGAAGCCCTGCTCGCCAGGTTCCGGGCGGACCTCACCCTGGTCATCGTGGCGGTCGGGGTCGCGGTGATCGCGGCGCTGACGCTTATTCCCTGAGCGGCCCCGCCGTTCCGCCGGAATTGCGCCGGTCTCGACCGCGTTCATCGCGATAACGCCGCGTTTCCTCAACCGCCAGCCTCGTGGCGTCTTCCGCGTCCAGGCCTGCATTGGCTCGCGCTCCGGCGAGCGCCTGCCTCCAGGCGTCGTCGGTTGGCGTGACGGTCAAGCGGATCACCGATCGATTCCCTTCCGCAGCTCTCCAGCCACACGGCCCGCGAAGACGTAGCCGGCTCACGCTTCCGCCAGCAGCTGGCAGGCCTCCATGGCGGCGTAGGTCAGGATGGCGTCGGCGCCGGCGCGTTTGAAAGCGGTGAGCGTCTCCAGCAGCACGCGGTCATAGTCCAGCCAGCCGCGTTCGGCCGCCGCCTTCAGCATGGCGTATTCGCCGGAGACGCAATAGGCCACGGTCGGCGCGCCGAAGCGCTCCTTCACGCGCCGGACGATGTCCAGATAGGGCAGGCCCGGCTTGACCATCACCATGTCTGCGCCCTCGGCAAGGTCGGCGGCGATCTCGCGCAGCGCCTCCTCGCTGTTGGCGGGGTCCATCTGATAGGTCTTCTTGTCGGCCAGCCCGAGCGCGCCGGCGGAGCCGACCGCATCGCGGAAGGGGCCGTAGAAGGCCGAGGCGTATTTGGCCGAATAGGCGAGGATCGAGGCTTCCTCATGGCCGGCCGCGTCCAGCGTGTCGCGGATCGCGCCGACGCGCCCGTCCATCATGTCCGAGGGCGCGATCACATCGCAGCCAGCCTCGACCTGCACCCGCGCCTGCTCGCAGAGCACATGCACGGTCTCGTCGTTCAGGATGCGCCCGTTGCGCACGATGCCGTCCTGGCCGTGGCTGGTGAAGGGGTCCAGCGCCACGTCGCAGACCACGCCGAGCTCCGGCAGGGCCGCCTTCACGGCGCGGATCGCCCGGCAGACGATATTGTCGGGATCGAGCGCGTGCTCGCCGTCGGGCGTCTTCAGCCCCGGCGCGACATGGGGGAAGAGCGCCACGGCCGGAATGCCGGCCGCCGCCGCCTCGCGCGCGCGTTCCACCAGCAGGTCGCAGGACCAGCGGCTGACGCCCGGCATGGAGGGCACCGGCTCCGCCACGCCCTCGCCGTCGGTTACGAACAGCGGCCAGATGAAATCCTGCGGCCCCAGCCGGTGCTCGGCCACCAGGGCGCGCGTCCAGGCGGCGCGCCGGTTGCGCCGCGCCCGCACCCGCGGCCACGCCCCCAGCGGGCGCGCCGGGGCGGCGTAACGCGGCAGATCCGTTTCGCGATCTCTCGGCATCGTCCTCGCATCCCGTCGGCCGGATAGTGCGCCATACCCGCCGCAGCCCGTCAACACCGGCCGGCCCGAAGGTTGACAGTCGCCGCCCGGCATGGAAAGCATGGCGTCCATGGACATGGACACGCTCTATTACGGCGATTGCCTGGACTGGATGACGCAATGGCCCGACCGGTCGGTCGATCTCGTTTATCTCGACCCGCCGTTCAACTCCAATATGGACTATAATATTCTGTTCGACAAGGCGGACCCCGGCGGGCAGGCGCAATATCGCGCGTTCGAGGACACCTGGAACTGGGACGCCGCCGCCGCCGAACGCTACGCTCGCATCGAAGGCGGGCTGGCGCGCGCCTCGCGCGGCGCGATCGCCGGGCTGTTCGCCATTCTGGGGCCGTCCGGCATGATGGCCTATCTGACCTATATGGCCGAGCGGCTGGAGCAGATCGGACGCCTGCTGACGCCCGCCGGCTCCGTCTATCTGCATTGCGACCCCACCGCCGGGCATTATCTCAAGGTATTGATGGACGGTATTTTCGGCGCGCAGAACTTTCGCAACGAGATCGTCTGGCGGATCGGCTGGGTTTCCGGATACAAGACGCAGAAACAGGGCTGGATACGCAATCACGACACCATCCTCTATTATCTGAACGGTGACGCGGCGCGGCGCAAATTCAACAAGGAGTATATCCCCTATCCTCCCGACTATGTAAGACGGGACGGCAAGCGGCCGACCGGGAAGGGGATTCCTGTCGAGGACACCTGGAACTGCTCCAACGCGGACATTCTCGACTCGATCATGATCAAGAGTTTTTCCTCCGAGAAGCTCGGATATCCGACGCAGAAACCGCGCGCGCTTCTGGAGCGCATCGTCAAGGCTTCCAGCAATGAAGGAGATGTGATTCTCGATCCCTTCTGCGGTTGCGGCACGACCATCGACGCCGTGCGCCGCGTCGGGCAGCGGCATTGGGTCGGGATCGACATCTCCGCCTTCGCCATCGACCTGATCCGCCAACAGCGCCTCAAGGATGCGACAATTCCGGTCAAGGGCATTCCCTTCGACCTGGCGGCGGCGCAGAGGCTGGCGCGCGAGCGGCCGTTCGATTTCGAGACCTGGGCGGTAACCCGGCTGCCCGGCTTCCTGCCCAACACGCGCCAGCGGGGCGATGGCGGCGTCGATGGGCGCGGCGTCATCGCCATGCAGCCGGACAATCACGCCTCCACGATCGCGCTGGCGCAGGTGAAGGGCGGCCGGTTCGCGCTGGAGCAGTTTCGCGCCTTCAGGAGCGCTATCGAGCGGGACAAGGCGGCGCTCGGCGTGTTCATCACGCTGGAGCGCGTCTCCTCGCCATCGGCCAGACGGGAAGCGGCCGCCATGGGCGAAATCGCGATCCAGGCCAATCGCTTTCCAAGACTGCAGCTCTGGTCGGTTGCGGAATATTTCGAGGGAAAGCTGCCGCAACTGCCGATCATGAAGAATCCCTATACCGGCAAGACGCTGGCGCAGGGGGAGCTGCTGTGAGCCGAAGGCGAAGCGACGAAACGGGGGAGACGCTTCCATGACGGGCCTTCAGACCATTCCGGCGCGCGCCGGCAAGGCGGCTTTTGCCGCGCGCGGGCAGAGGGTCCGCGTCGTCAACACGCATGGCGCGCAGGTGGTGGACACCTGGGCGTTCGCGCGCCATGACATGCGCGAGTTCATGTCGATGGAGCACACCCGCGCCACGCTGACGAAGCTGGTTCCGGCGGTGGGCGACGCGCTCTACAGCAATCGCCGCCGCCCGATCCTGACCCTGCTTGAGGACACGTCTCCCGGCGCGCACGACACGCTGATGGCGGCCTGCGACAATTACCGCTACGGCCTCTTGGGCTGCACGGAATATCACGACAATTGCACCGACAATCTGGGCGCCGCCCTTCATGCGCTCGGCCTCCAGCCGCCGGAGACGCCCTCGCCGCTCAACCTCTTCATGAACATCCCCTGGCGCGCCGATGGCGGCCTCTCCTTCGACCCGCCGCTGACCGAACCCGGCGACCATGTGCTGTTCGAGGCCCATCTGGACGTCGTCATGGTCTTCTCCGCCTGCCCGCAAGACATCCTCCCCATCAACGGCGAGGCGCGGGAACCGACTGAAGCGCATTTCGAGATACTGGACTGAACGTTACGGAGGACCGCGCGATATGCACGAACAAAAATGTCCCGCCTGCATGACAAATGCTGCACCCGGCATTGAATTCTAGCGCCGGCAGGCGGCCGCATTCACCCGGAGATATTGGTCAATGAACTGATCTAAGTGCCGAGATACCGACGATATAACATAGGTTGTATCTCTCCTATGCGTGCCAGTACCACCGGCATACCAAGTAATTGCGAGACCGAATCTCTGCGATGCTGGATCGAATAACGATTTTAAGTAATCGACTCTAATATTAAATGCTGGCCCGACGACATTTACGTTTATATACAGATGAGAGGCAACGTTGGAATTATAGATGCGGGCCGCACGCAATCGGCTGCGCACAGCTGTCTCTATATTCTCCCTTGTTAATCCGATTTCGTCGGCGTCCTCACGTAAGTCCTGCACAACCAGCCTCATAGGCTCACAATCGTTCCATAACTGAAACCTATCGCGACCAGTGACCTCTTCCGTCCATGCCGGCATAGAGAGAAGAAACAGGGCTGCGAGAAGGGCGGGGAGCGGGCGGGGCATGGCGGGCTGGCTCTCGGCGGTGGGGCGTCTTGACGCTATCGGGCGCTCAGTCCAGTTGCAACGCCAGCGCCTTCAGATAGGCCGACTCGGGCAGCATGGGGTGGACGGGGTGGTCGGGGGCGGCGGCGGCGGTGCGCAGGATGCGGCCCCGGCGGCCCGCTTGCGCGAGGCCGCGCGCAACCTCGGCGGCGAAGGCTTCCGGCGTCACGTTGTGCGAGCAGGAGGCCGCCAGCAGGAAGCCGCCCGGCGCCACCAGGCCGGCGGCGAGGCGGGCGAGCTTGCGGTAGCCGCGCAGGCCCGCGCCCAAATCGCGGCGCGAGCGCACGAAGGCCGGCGGGTCGGCGATCACCAGATCGAAGCGCTGCGAACCCGCCGCCGCCTCCAGAAAGGCGAAGACCTCGGCGCGCTCGGCCTTGACCTGCCCCGCAACGCCGTTCAGCCCGGCCGCGCGCTCCGCCAGCGCCAGCGCCGGCTGCGAGCGGTCCACCAGCAGCGCCTCGCTGGCCCCCGCCAGCACGGCTTGCAGGCCGAAGCCGCCGAGATAGGCGTAGAGGTCCAGCACGCGCCCGCCCTCCGCCAGCCCGGCGGCGAAGGCGCGGTTGCGGCGCTGGTCGTAGAACCAGCCGGTCTTCTGCCCGCCCAGCGGATCGCAGAGGAAGCGCGCGCCGTTCTCCAGCAGATCGACCGGCCCCGAAAGCGCGCCGAACACCACCCGGTTCTCGCTCTCCAGCCCCTCCAGGCCGCGCTGCGCGCCGTCATTGCGAAAAACGAGCGCCGCCGGTTGCAGCACCTCGCGAATCGCCTCCACCAGCGGCGCCTCCAGCCGCGCCATGCCGGCGGAATTGAGCTGCGCCACCGCGAGCTCGCCGAAGAGATCGACGATCAGCCCCGGCAGCCCGTCCGCCTCGGCATGGACCAGCCGGCACCAGGGCGCGAGGCCGAGCCGCTGGCGGAGCGCGAGCGCCGCGCGAAGCTTCGCCGCGATCCAGGGCGCGTCGATCTCGCACTCCGCCCGGCGGTCGAGCCCGCGCGCCGCCGCGAGCGCGCGGGGGTTGAACATGGCGACGCCGAGCGCCTCGCCGGCCGCGCTCTCCAGTTGCACGAGCGCGCCCGGCGCGAGCGCGCGCAGCGCCGGCGTCATGTCGATCTCATTGGCGTAGGCCCAGGGATGCCCCGCCCGGAAGCGCTTGTGCCGACCGGGCAGGAGCCGGACGACGGGTCGCGGTTCCATGGCCGCCAGAGTCCCATATCGCCGCTTGTCCGGCCAGCGGCTTTGCGGGCATGGTGCGCGCGCCATGCAGGTCGTCCGCAGCGTTCCCGAGCTTCGCCGCTTCGTGCGCGTCTGGCGGCGCGTCGGCCTCACGGTCGGCGTCACACCCACCATGGGCGCGCTGCATGACGGCCATCTCGCGCTTGCCGCCGCCAGCAAGGCGCGCGCCGACCGCTCCATCGTCACGCTCTTCGTCAACCCCAAACAGTTCGACGACAGGGGCGATCTCGCGCGCTACCCGCAGGACGAGGCGGCGGACCGGGAGCGCCTGGCCCCGCTCGATATCGACCTGTTGTTCGCGCCGCCGCCGGAGGCCGTCTATCCGCCCGGCTTCGCCACCGCCATTTCCGTTTCCGGCGTGACCGAGGGCCTCTGCGGGGCCGCCCGGCCGGGCCATTTCGACGGCGTGGCGACGGTGGTCGCCAAGCTGCTGACGCAGACCGGCGCGGACCTCGCCTTCTTCGGCGAGAAGGACTATCAGCAGCTGATCACGGTGCGCCGGCTCGCGCGCGACCTGGACCTGCCGGTCGAGATCGTCGGCTGCCCGACGGTGCGCGAACCGGACGGCCTCGCGCTCTCCTCGCGCAACGCCGCCCTCTCGACCGCCGAGCGCGCCATCGCCCCGGCGCTCCAGCAGGCGCTCGCGGCCGCAGGCGCGGAGCTGCGCCGGGGCGCGGACGCCGCCTGCCTCTGCGAAACGCGGGACCGCATCCTCGCCGCCGGCTTTCGCGCCGTCGATTATGCGGCGCTTTGCGACGCGGAAGACCTCGCGCCGCTGGAGCGGCTCGACCGGCCGGCGCGACTGCTCGCCGCCGCCTGGCTCGGCCGCACCCGGCTGATCGACAATATCGCGCTGGAGCCGGCGTGAGCGCCCGCGCCATGGCTTCCAATCCGGGCGAAACCGTTTCATGTTCGGGCGTCGCGGGTCCGGGACGGGGGGAAGGATGAAGATCACCGCCATTCGCACCATGACGGCGGAAATGCCGCTGGATGAACCCGTCGTCACCGCGATCCACGACATCCGCTCGATCGGCTATGCGCTCGTCTTCATCGACACCGACGCCGGAGTGACCGGCGAGGGCCATCTGATTTCGGTCGGCGCGCGCCATCTGGCGCCGCTGGAGACCATGACCGCCGGGCTCGGGTCCGCGCTGGTCGGCGAGGATGCGCACCGGGTCGAGGCGCTCTGGCACAAGCTCTGGGACGAGGTGAACTATTTCGGCCAAAAGGGTGTGGCGCTGTTCGCGCTCTCGGCGCTCGACATGGCGCTCTGGGACGCGCGCGGCAAGGCGCTCGGCCAGCCCGCGCACCGCCTGCTCGGCTCCTGCCGCAGCGCGGTGCGCGCCTATCACAGCGGCGGCCTCTGGCTCTCGCGCTCGCGCGACGAGCTGGTCGCCGAGGCCAAGGGCTATCTGGCCGAGGGCTTCCGCGCCATGAAGATGCGCCTCGGCAAGCCCCGCTGGCAGGAGGATGTCGAGCGCGCGGAGGCGCTCCGCGACGCGCTCGGCCCCGATGTGCTGCTGATGGCGGACGCCAATCAGGGCTTCGACGCCGCCCACGCGCTCCGGCTCGGACGCGAGCTCGACCCGCTCGACCTCGCCTGGTTCGAGGAGCCGGTGCCCGCCTACGACGTAGCCGGCCACGCCGCCCTGGTGGCGGCGCTCGACACGCCGATCGCCACCGGCGAGAGCGAATATGCCCGCTACGGCTTCCGCCCGCTGATCGAGGCGAAGGCGGCGGATGTGCTGATGCCGGACCTCGGGCGGGTCGGCGGCGTCAGCGAATTCGTGCGCGTCGCGCATATGGCCCAGGCCTGGGACCTGCCGGTCTCGCCGCATCTCTATTCGGAGGCCTCGCTGCAGCTTTGCGGCGCGCTGCAGAACTGCGCCCTGCTGGAATATATGCCCTGGACGGCGGCGATCTTCCGCGAGGCGATTACCCTGCGGGACGGCATGGCGGAGGTGCCGGACCGGCCGGGCCTCGGCTTCGCCCTCGACCTCGACAAGCTGGAGGGCTACCGCAGCGCCGCGCCCGCGCCGAAACGCCGCGCGCGTCGCCCGGAGGCCAAGAAAGCGCCCGAGCCGGAACCGGCAAATGCACCGGTGGAAGCGCCGGAACCGGTTGCGGAGAAGCCCCGAAACCGGTTGCGGAAGAGCCGCCGAAGCCTGCGCGCAAGCCCGCCCGGCGCAAGCCGCGCGACCCGGAGAGGCTGCCATGGTATTTGCGCGGCAAGGCGGAAGATGGATAATGCGCACACGAAGCCGCCAACCGATGACAGGGGAGACGAAGGCATGGATGTGAGACCGCTGGCCGGGGCGTGCGGGGCGGAGGTGCGCGGGGTCGATCTGGCCGCGCTCGACGAGGCGGGTTTCGACGCCGTCCGCGAGGTCTTTCTGCGCCACAAGGTGGTCTGCTTCCGCGACCAGGAGCTGGACGAGGAAGACCAGCTGGCCTTCGCGCGGCGCTTCGGCCCGCTGATCGTGCATCCCAACCTGATCTCCGAGAGCAACCACCCGGAGGTCATCACCATCCGCAAGGAGCCGGAGGACACGGCGACGGTCGGCGGCTTCTGGCACACCGACACGACCTGCCTGGAGAAGCCGCCGCTCGGCGCGGCGCTCTACGCCATCGAGGTGCCGCCGGCCGGCGGCGACACGCTCTTCGCCGACCAGCAGGGCGCCTGGGACCTGCTCTCCGACGGCATGAAGGCGATGCTGGAGGGCCTGCAGGCGGTGCATAACGACACCCGCGTCGCCGGCCCGGCGGTCGGCTTCAACGCGTCCCGCACGACCAAGAACCGCGAGGACGACAGCTGGCGGCCGACGGAATGCGTGCATCCCGTGGTGCGCACCCACCCCGAGACCGGCCGCAAGGGCCTGTTCGTCAACCTGGCCTACACGATCCGCTTCGTCGGCATGACCGAGGCCGAGAGCGCGCCGCTGCTCGACTATCTCTACAGCGTCGGCGAGCGCCCGGAACTCACCTGCCGCATCTCCTGGCAACCCGGCAGCCTGACGCTCTGGGACAATCGCTGCCTGAAGCATCTGGCCGTCAACGACTATCCCGGCCACCGCCGCGAGATGCGCCGCATCCAGATCGAGGGCGACCGGCCCTCCTGAGCGGGCGCTTGACCGGCGGTTCGGAGGCGCTATAATGTCATCATCGGAATTGTGGAAGATTCGACGATGGCTTTCGACACTCTTGCCGCCGCGCGCCGCAACGAACTCGCAACCAAAGCCGATCCGGCGACTCTGGAAGCGCGGCTGACCTGGCGCATGGTCGGCCTCGCGGCGCCGATTATCGCCGCCGTAAAGCTGATTCCCGCTCCCTGACCGGCCCGCCGGGGCGCGCCCCGGCGGAACTCAGCGCCTGGTGCGGATCAGCTCGATGATCGAGGAGAAGTCGCGCGGGCCGTTGCCGGCGGCGGTGTGCAGGCCCATCAGCGCTTCGGCGAGCGCGCCCATCGGCGTGCCGGTGCCGCTCTTCATCGCCGCGTCGCGGGCGAGCCGGAGGTCCTTGACCATCATGTCGGCGGTGAAGCCCGGCTCGAAATCGCGATTGGCCGGCGAGGCCGGAACCGGCCCCGGAACCGGGCAATAGCCGCTGACCGCCCAGCTCTGCCCGGAGGAGTTGGACACCACATCGAACAGCGTCTGGCGGTCGAGGCCCAGATTGTCGGCGAGCGTGAAGCCCTCGGCCACGCCCAGCATGTTCACCGCGAGCATCATATTGTTGCAGATCTTGGCCGCCTGGCCGTTGCCCGCCGGCCCGCAATGCACGATGCGCGCGCCCATCCGCTCCAGGATCGGCCGCGCCCGCTCGAACGCCGCCTCCGGCCCGCCGACCATGAAGGTGAGCGTGCCGGCGACCGCGCCGCCGGTGCCGCCCGAGACCGGCGCATCCACCATGTCGAGCCCCCGCGCCGCCGCCGCCGCCGCCACATCGCGGGCCGTGGCCACATCGATGGTGGAGCAGTCGATGACCAGCGCGCCCGGCTCCACCGCCGCCAGCACCTCGCCCGCGCCGAGATAGACCTCGCGCACCTCCGGCCCGGCCGGCACCATGGTGATCACCGCCTCCGCGCCCCGAACGGCCGCCGCCGCCGAGTCCGCCGCCGTCGCGCCCGCCTCGACGATGGCGGCCAGCGCCGCCGCGCCCGGATCGAACGCCGTGACGGAATGCTGCGCCTGCATCAGGTTGCGCGCCATCGGCCCGCCCATATTGCCGACCCCGATGAATGCGATCCGCGCCATTATGCTTGCTCCTTCATGCCCGGACGAAACGGCGGACGGGATCCTCGAAGACCAGTTCCTCGTCCGCCGGGAGGAAATAGGCCGCCACCGCGTCCTCGGACACCTCGGCCAGGGCGGCCGGGCGCCAGGCCGGGCGGTTGTCCTTGTCGAGGATCAGCGCGCGCACGCCTTCATAGAAGTCGTGGCCGCGCATGAAAGCCTGCGACATGCGATATTCCAGCGCGAGCGCGGCGTCGAAGTCGAGCGCCGCGCCGCGTCGATATTGCTCGAACGCCACCTTCAGCGACGACGGCGCCTTGGCGAGCATGGCCTTGCGGGTCTTCTCCGCCCAGTCGCCGCCCTCGCGCAGCAGCGCCTCCACGATCGCCTCCACCGAGTCCGCCTGGAAGCAGCGCTCCAGCGCCGCGCGCATCGGCGCGATCGGCGGCGGGCCGGGATTTTCCGAGAAGCGGTCCAGCACCGCGCTCACCTGGGCGTGGGTGACCTCGATGTCGCCCGCGTCCAGCGGCGCGGCCGCGAGCGCGGCCTTGAGGTCGGCAAGACGCGCGCTCGGCACATAATGCGTGGCGACGCCCGCATGATAGCTGTCCGCGCCGCCGAGGCGCGCGCCGGTGAGCGCCAGATAGAGGCCGAGCCGGCCCGGCAGCCGCGGCAGGAACCAGGTGGCGCCCACATCGGGAAAGAAGCCGATGCCGGTCTCGGGCATGGCGAACAAGGTGCGCTCGGTCGCGACCCGGTGCGAGCCGAGCACCGACACGCCGACGCCGCCGCCCATGGCGATGCCGTCCATCAGCGCCACATAGGGCTTGGGGTAGTGGAACACCCGCCAGTCGAGAATGTACTCGTCCCAGAAGAAGGCGCGGGTGTAGGGATCGCCCGTCCGTCCGGCCTCCCACAGGCGCTGGATGTCGCCGCCGGCGGCGAAGGCGCGCTCGCCCTCCCCCTCCACCACCACGGCGCGCACGGCCTCGTCCGCCGCCCAGGCCAGCAGCTGGCGGTCGAACGCATCCACCATCTCCAGCGTCAGCGCGTTCAGCGCCTCGGGGCGGTTCAGCAGCACCAGGCCCAGCCCGCCGGCCCGGTCGAACAGAATATCGGCGCTCATCGCTCCAGAAGCTTGCGCGCGATAATCACGCGCATGATCTCGTTGGTCCCTTCCAGGATCTGGTGCACCCGCGTGTCGCGCAGCAGGCGCTCCAGCGGAAAGTCCTTCAGATAACCGTAGCCGCCATGCAGCTGCAGCGCCTGGTTGCAGATGTCGAAGCCGGCGTCGGTGGCGAGCCGCTTGGCCATGGCCGCATGGCGGGTGGCGTCGGGGTCGCCCGCATCGAGCGCCGCCGCCGCGCGCCAGGTCATCAGCCGCGCGGCTTCGAGGTCGGTCGCCATGTCGGCGAGGCGGAATTGCAGCGCCTGGAACTCCGCCAGCGGGCGGCCGAAAGCGTGGCGCGCCTCCACATGGTCGAGCGCCGCCGCCAGCGCCGCCCGCGCCGCGCCGAGCGAGCAGGCGGCGATATTGATGCGCCCGCCATCCAGCCCCGCCATGGCGATGCGGAAGCCCTCGCCCTCTGCCCCGATGCGGTTGGCGACCGGCACGCGGCAATCCTCGAACAGCACCATCGCGGTCGGCTGCGAGTTCCAGCCGAGCTTCTTCTCCTGCGCGCCGTAGGAGAGGCCGGGCGAGCCGGCCTCCACCGCCAGGCAGGTGACGCCGCCCGGCCCCGCCTCGCCGGTGCGCACCATGCTGACGATGATGTCGGTCTCCGACGCGCCGGAGATGAAGGCCTTGGAGCCGTTCAGCACATAATGGTCGCCGTCGCGCACCGCGCGGGCGCCGAGCGCCGCCGCGTCGGAGCCGGAGCCCGGCTCCGTCAGCGCGTAGCTGGCGAGGCTCCGCATGGCGCAGAGGTCCGGCAGCAGGCGCTCGCGCAAGGACTCGTCGGCGAAGCGGTCCACCATCCAGGCGGCCATGTTGTGGATCGAGATATAGGCCGCGGTGGAGGTGCAGCCGGCGGCCAGCTCCTCGAACACTACCGCCGCATCGGCGCGTCCGAGGCCGGAGCCGCCGACATCCTCGCGAACATAGAGGCCGCCGAAGCCGAGCGCCGCCGCCTCGCGCAGCTCGGCCTTCGGGAAGACGCATTCGGCGTCCCAGCGCGCCGCATTGGGCGCGAACACCTCTTCGGCAAAGCGCCGCGCCGCCGCCTGGAAGGCCTGCTGATCTTCGGAGAGGGTGAAGTCCATCGTCACGCCATCATAGCCGCGTTCGCAGCACCATGGCACGGGGAATTCCAGCCAGATCGGGATGAATCCGCTCGACCTGCAAGCCGCCCGTTTCCGCCAGCGCGGCGACCGCCTCCGCCTGGCCCAGGCCCAGCTCCAGCACCGCCGCGCCGCCGGGGGCCAGCAGCCGGGGCAGATCGCCCAGCACGGCGCGATAGGCGTCCAGCCCGTCCGCGCCGCCGTCCAGCGCCAGCGCCGGGTCGTGGTCGCGCACCTCGGGCATCAGGCCGGCGATGACGGCGCTCGGAATGTAGGGCGGATTGCAGACGACCAGATCGAAACGCCCCGAGACCGCCCGCGCCCAGTCGCCGGCTGCGACCATCGCCCGCAGGCCGCGCAGATTGCGCCGCGCGGTCCGGCAGGCGCCGGGCGAGCGGTCGATGGCGAGGCCCCAGGCCTCCGGCCGCTCGACCAGCAGCGCCGCCAGCAGGCAGCCGGAGCCGGTTCCCAGATCGAGCGCATGGCGGAAGGCAGGCCGGGCGGCCAGCGCCGCCTCGACCACCGTCTCGCTGTCGGGGCGCGGGTCGAAGGTCTCGGGCGAGAGCGCGAACTCCCGGCTCCAGAATTCGCGCCGTCCGACGATGCGCGCGAGCGGCTCGCGCGCCGCCCGGCGCGCCACCAGCGCCGCCAGTTCCGGCAGCGCGCCGGCATTCGCCTGCAAATAGCGCAGTTCGCGCCGGGGCTCGGCCACGCCCGCCTCCGCGAGGTCGGCCGCGAGCGCGGCGAACTGCGCCCGGTCGGCGATCACGACAGTTGCGCGATGCGCGCCGCCTCGTCCTCGGTCGCCAGCGCGTCGATCAGCTCGTCGAGCTCGCCCTGGATCACCCGGTCGAGCTTGTAGAGCGTGAGATTGATGCGGTGGTCGGTGACGCGCCCTTGCGGGAAGTTGTAGGTGCGGATGCGCCCGGAGCGGTCGCCGGTGCCGACCTGGCTGCGCCGCGTCGCGGCGCGCTCCGCATCGGCGAGCGCGCGCTCATGGTCGTAGAGACGGGCGCGCAGCACCTTCATCGCCCGGGCGCGGTTCTTGTGCTGCGACTTCTCATCCTGCTGCTGCACGGCGATGCCGGTCGGCAGATGGGTGATGCGCACGGCGGAATCCGTGGTGTTGACATGCTGGCCGCCGGCCCCCTGCGCGCGATAGGTGTCGATCTTCAGGTCCTTCTCGTCGATGCGCACATCGACCTCGCCGGCCTCCGGCAGCACCGCCACCGTCGCGGCCGAGGTGTGGATGCGGCCCTGGCTCTCGGTTTCCGGTACGCGCTGCACCCGATGCGTGCCGGACTCGAATTTGAGCCGGGCGAAGACGTCCCGCCCGGAGACCGACATCACCGCCTCCTTGCAGCCGCCGAGCGGCGTTTCGGAGAGCGACAGCAATTCCGTCTTCCAGCGCCGGAGTTCGGCGTAGCGGCGATACATGGCGAGCAGGTCGCCCGCAAACAGCGCCGCCTCGTCGCCGCCGGTTCCGGCGCGCACCTCGACGATGGCGCTCTTCTCGTCCGCCTCGTCGCGCGGCAGCAGCAGGCGCTGCAAGGCGCGCTCCGCCTCCGCCAGGCGCGCGCGCACCTCCTCCAGCTCCGCCGCCGCCAGCTCGCCCATTTCCTCGTCGTCGAGCAGCGCCTCCAGATCGCCGGCCTCGCGCGCGAGCGCGCGCGAGCGCCCGACCGCCTCGGCGAGCACGGAAAGCTCGGCATATTCCTTCCCGAGCGCCGCCAGCTCGTCCGGCGGCAGGGCGCCGGAGGCGAGGCGGTCGGCGACCTCACCATGCCGGGCCAGGATCGCGTCGAGCTTGGCCTCCAGGCTCATCGCGCGAGCGCCGCCGCCAGCCGGTCGAGCGCGACCTCGCGCTGGTCGCCGGTCTGCATGTCGCGGAGCGTGGCGACGCCGCGCGCAAGCTCGTCCTCGCCCAGCAGCAGCACCGTGCGGGCGCCGATGCGGTTCGCCCGCTGCATCCGCCGCTTGAGCGTGCCGGAATAGCCGAGATCGACCGCAACGCCGGCGCGGCGCAGGCCGTCGGCCAGCAGCAGCGCGCGCGCCTCGGCCTCCGGCCCGACCGGCACCAGCGCCACCGGCGGCTCGGGCGGGGGCGCGTCGCCCGCCAGCATGGCGAGCCGCTCGACGCCGCCCGCCCAGCCGATGCCGGGCGTCGGCGGCCCGCCCATCTGGGCGATCAGCCCGTCATAGCGCCCGCCGGCGATCACCGCGCCCTGCGCGCCGAGCGCCTCGGTGGTGAACTCGAAGGCGGTGTGGCCGTAATAGTCGAGGCCGCGCACCAGCCGAGGGTTGCGCAGAAAGGCGATGCCGAGCCGGTCGAGCCCGTCGCACAGCTCGGCGAAGAAGTCCCGCGAGCGGGCGTTCAGATAGTCGTCGAAGGAGGGCGCTCCGGCGGCGACCTCCCGGTCGCGCGCGTCCTTGGAGTCCAGCAGGCGGAGCGGATTGCGCGCGAGGCGGCCCTGGGCGTCCTCGGAAAGCCCGGATTTGCGCGCGCTGAAATAATCGACCAGCGCGGCGCGGTAGGCGTCGCGGCTCTCGGCGTCGCCGAGCGTGTTGAGTTCGAGGCGCGTGCGCTCCCGCACCCCGAGCGCGTCCAGCACATGCGCCCCGGCCTGGATGACCTCGATATCGGCCGCCGGCCCCGGAACGCCGAGCACCTCGATGCCGATCTGGTGGAACTGGCGGAGCCGCCCCTTCTGCGGGCGCTCATGGCGAAACATCGGGCCGGCGTAGAAATATTTGAGCGGCAATTGCTGCTGCAGATTGCCGGAGATGAACGCCCGCGCCACGCCGGCGGTGTTTTCCGGGCGGAGCGTCAGGCTGTCGCCGCCCTTGTCGGCGAAAGTGTACATCTCCTTGGTGACCACGTCCGAGGTCTCGCCGAGCGTGCGCGCGAAGACCTCGGTGAACTCGAAGACCGGCGTGGCGACGCTCCGATAGCCGAACAGCCCCGCGACCCGCCGCGCCGTCTCCTCGACATGGCTGTGGCGGGCCCAGGCGTCGGGCAGCAGGTCCTGTGTGCCGCGAACGGCGCGCAGCTTCGCCATCAGGCCGCCTCGGAGCGCTGCTCGGCCGCGATCTCCTCCGCCTTCCGCTCGATCAGCGCCACCATGTGATCGACGACATCGGTGTTGCGGATGCGGTGGTCCGGCTGGCCGGCGACATAGACCATATGCGTGCCCTTGCCGCCGCCGGTAATGCCGAGATCGGTCTCGCGCGCCTCGCCCGGACCGTTGACGACGCAGCCGATCACCGAGACGGTCATCGGCGTGGTGATATGGGCGAGCCGCTCCTCCAGCACGCCGACCGTGCGGATCACGTCGAACTGCTGGCGCGCGCAGGAGGGGCAGGAGATCACGGTCACGCCCCGCCGGCGCAGGCCGAGCACCTTCAGCATCTCGAAGCCGGCGCGCACCTCCTCCTCCGGTTCCGCCGAGAGCGAGACGCGCAACGTGTCGCCGATGCCGGCCCAGAGCAGGGAGCCGAGGCCGATCGCCGACTTGACCGTGCCGGCCCGGAGCCCCCCGGCTTCGGTGATGCCGATATGCAACGGATAGTCGCAAGCCTCCGCCAGGCCGTGATAGGCCGCCACCGCCAGGAAGACGTCGGAGGCCTTGACGCTGATCTTGAACTCCAGGAAATCGTTGTCTTCCAGGATGCGCGCATGGTCGAGCGCGCTCTCCACCAGCGCCTCCGGGCAGGGCTCGCCGTATTTCTCCAGCAGATGGCGCTCCAGGCTGCCGGCGTTGACGCCGATGCGCATCGAACAGCCATGGTCGCGGGCCGCCTGCACGACCTCGCGCACCCGGGCCGCAGAGCCGATATTGCCGGGATTGATGCGCAGGCAGGCCGCGCCGGCCTTCGCCGCCTCGATGGCGCGGCGATAGTGGAAATGGATGTCGGCGACGATGGGCGCGCCGGCCTCGGGGACGATGCGCGCCAGCGCAGCCGTGCTCTCCTCGTCGGGGCAGGAGATGCGCACGATGTCGGCCCCGGCGGCGACGGCCGCGCGCACCTGCTCCAGCGTGGCGCGCACGTCGCCCGTGGGCGTGTTGGTCATGGTCTGGACGCTGATCGGCGCGTCGCCGCCGACCTCCACCGACCCGACGCGAATCTTGCGCGACCGGCGGCGATGGATGTCGCGATAGGGACGAACGCTCACGGGCTGTCCTCTTCTCGATGCCTGTTGTCGATCTTCGGCCGCGATAAAATGCGCGGCCTCCGGGTGGCCTCAGCCGCCGGCGCGGCCCTGCAGCAGCAAGGTGGCGTCGATAGGCACATGACGCAACACCGTTCCCGGCGCGCCGAGCGCCGGGGCGGGCTGACCGTCCACCGTGACCCGGAGCCCGCCGGCATTGCCGACGCTCAGCACCAGGCCCCGGCGATCCGGCGCTCGATAATATTCGCCCGCCTTCAGCAACCGGGAGGCCACGGTCCGGTCGGTCTCCAGCGAGCGCACTTCTATATAGGTCGGCAGCAGGGCATGGAACACGATGCCATCCGGCGCAAGGTCGCCCGCCCCGCCTCGCGGCGTCGCCCTCGCATCCATCGGCGCGGGCGCGGCCACCGCCGGCAGGCCGGGGCGAATGCCGTCCGCCAGATTCTCGACCGGCGCCCGCGACTCCGCCTCCGGCATGGCGGCCTCTTCCGGAATAGCCGCTTGCCAGCGGCCGTCCGCCAGCGGCGGCTCCGCCTCGCCCCCCTCCGGCGAGCGCAGCACCGGCGCGAACTCGCTGAGCAGGCGGTCCGGCGCGGCCGCGACCACCCGTTCGTCGCGCAGTTGCTCGACGCTGTAATAGTACCAGCCGGCATAGACGACGAGCACCAGCAGCATGGAAAGGCCGACCAGCGCCCCGCCCGGCAGCGACCGGTCGCGGGCCGGCAAGGGCGGCAGCGGCGTGTCGGGGCCGGGCCGGCGTTCGAGCCGGGCCTCCGCCATGGCCAGCACCTCCTCCGGGTCCGCCTCGACATGGGCGGCGTAGCTGCGCAGGAAGGCGCGCGCATAGACGGCGTCCGGCAGCGCGCCCCAGTCGTCCTCCTCGATCGCCTGGAGATAGGGGAGGCGGATGCGCAGGGCCTCGGAGACGTGATTCAGAGTTTCGTGGCGCGACTGGCGGCGGCGGCGCAGGAACGCGCCCACCGACTCCTTATCCGGCGGCGCGTCGGAGTCGGGCGAAGGAACGCGCATCCCTGCCCGGATGCGAACCGAACGCAGACGCTCATTCCAACCCCCTAAAGCCTTCATATGCGTACAGGTTTCCTCAAACAGTCCGGCTTAGTTGGCCCCGGCTAGTCCTTTCAGGCAGTATGACAGATGCCGATGGGCGAAATCAAGCGCCAAAGTGTGTTTTATAGCGAAATATCATGATCGAGCGCATAAGCGCGCAATTTGTCGCGGGCGGAGTGGTCGGCCCCGCCCGCCAGCGAGCGGACATAGCGCGCCAGCGGCGCGACCTCGGTGTCGCGCAGCATGGCCTTGACCGGCCCGACGGCCGCCGGGGCCACGGAAAGCCGGCGAAATCCGAGCCCGATCAGCGTCATCGCCTCCAGCGCTCCGCCCGCCATTTCACCACAAAAGGCGATCGGGCAGTTCGCATCCCGTCCGATGTCCACGATATGGGCGAAAAAAGCCAACACGGCGGGCGAGAGCAGATCGTAGCGGGCCGCGACCCGAGGGTTGGCGCGGTCGGCGGCGAACAGAAACTGCAAGAGATCGTTGCTGCCGACCGAGATGAAATCGGCCCGCTCCATCAACGCCGGAAGCTGCCAGACCAGCGCTGGAACCTCCAGCATTGCGCCGACCGACACCGAGGCGGGAAGCTCACGATTTCTGTTCTTTTCACGTTCCAGTTCGGCGTCCAGTATCGCCCTGGCGCGATCGAACTCCGAGACTTCCGCCACCATCGGAAACATCACATGAAGAGCACGCCCGGCGGCCGCGCGCACCATTGCGCAGAGCTGCTGGCGCAGCATGATCGGCCGGTCGAGCGTCAGACGCAGCGCGCGCCAGCCCATGGCCGGGTTCTCTTCTTCCGCCAGGCGCCAGTAGGGCAATACCTTGTCGCCGCCGATATCCAGGGTGCGGAACACCAGCGGGCGACCGCCGCAAAGATCGAGCGCGCGCCCGTAGAGGCGCTGCTGGTCGTCGAGCTCGGGGAAGCGCGAGCGGACCATGAACGGAATTTCGGTCCGGTAGAGCCCGACGCCCTCGGCGCCGACGGCCTCGACCTGCTGGATGTCGATCAGCAGGCCGGCATTGATGTTGAGCGATATGTCCACGCCGTCGCGCGAGCGCGCCGGCTCGTCGCGGAGCGCGGCGAACTGCGCCCGGCGCTCGGCGCCCGCGCGCATGGCGCGCCGGAAGCTCTCCTCGACCTGCGCGCCCGGCCGGATGAACACCTGGCCGTTGTCGCCGTCCACCGCGATCCGGTCGCCATTCTCGGCGACGGCGGAAATATCCTCGAGCCCGCCCAGCACCGGGATGTCGAGCGCGCGGGCCACGATCGCCACATGGGCCGCCGGCGAGCCTTCCTCCAGCAGCACGGCCCGGAGCCGCTCGCGCGGATAGTCGAGCAGCTCCGCCGGCCCCATATGGCGGGCGATCAGCACCGCGTCGGCCGGCAGGTCGTCGCGCTCCGCCGGGCTGGCGCCGCCGCCCAGATATTGCAGCAGCCGGTTGCTGAGGTCCTCCAGATCGTGCAGGCGCTCGCGGAAGAACGGATCGCGCAGCTGGCGCATCCGCGCGCGCATCTGCTCCTGGATGCGCACCACCGCGCCCTCGGCGCTCAGCCCGCCCTGCACCGCCGTGCGGATGCGCGCGAGCCACCCCTGGTCCTCCGCGAACATGCGATAGGCCTGCAGCACCTCGCGATGCTCGCCCTCGCCGGCGAGATCGGCGGCGTGGAAGCGGTCGTCCAGCGCCCGGTGCATGCGCTCCAGCGCCTCGCTGACGCGCGCGATCTCGGCGGCGGGGTCGGCGCCGGCGACCATGCTGTGCACCGGCAGCCGGGGCTCGTGCAGACAGGCGCTGCCGAGCGCGACGCCGCTGTTCAGCTGCCGGCCCTCCAGGCGCACCGGCCGGTCGCCCGTCGCGGGACCCGCCTCCGGCGGCTCATGCCGGGCGGCGACTTCCGCGACCACCATGGCGACCGTCTGGAGCGCATCGACCTCCTCGGCGCCATAGCGGCGCGGGCGCACATTCTGCACCGTCAGCACGCCGACGACGCGCCCGCCTCGCAGGAGCGGCACGCCCAGGAAGGAGTGGAACGCCTCCTCGCCGGTTTCCGGGCGGAAGGCGAAGCGCTCATGCTCGGCCGCCTCGGGCAGGTTGACCGCGTCGGCGCTCTCCGCCACCAGGCCCACCAGGCCCTCGCCGACATCCAGCGCGGTGGTGTGCACCGCCTCGGGGTTGAGGCCCTCGGTCGCCATCAGCAGCAGGCGGTTCTCGCCCCGCCGGATATAGATGGAGCACACCTCCGCGCCCATCACCTCGGCGATCGCCTCGACGATCCCGTCCAGCCGGTCCTGCTCTCCCGAAACCGTCGCCGCCACCTCGCGAATGCGTTGCAGCAGCAGCCGGGAGGCGTCCGAACCGCCGGGCGCGCGCGTCATGGGCGCCCCCGCGCCACCAGCGCGGCGACCGCCTGGCCGCAAAGCTCGTCCAGAATGGCGGCGACCGGCTCGATGCTCTTGACCATGCCGACGCTCTGCCCGGCCATGACCGAGCCGTTCTCGACATCGCCCTCGATCACGGCGCGGCGGAGCGCGCCCGCCCAGTAATGCTCGATCTCCAGCTGCGCCGCTTTCATGTCGAGCTCGCCCGCGCGGTGCCGGGCGATGACCTCATGCTGGAACAGGGCGAAGCGCCGCGAGGCGTCGTTGGCGAGCGCGCGCACCGGGACCACCGGAAAGCGCGGATCGACCTGCTGCGAGAGCACCGCATCGCGCGCCTCGCCGCGCAGGAAAGCCTGCTTGAAGCGCGGATGCGCGATCGACTCCTCCGCCGCAGCGAACCGGGTGCCCATCTGGCAGCCGGCCGCGCCCATCTCCAGGAAGGCCAGCACCGCCTCGCCGCGCCCGATGCCGCCGGCGACGAACACCGGCGCCTCGCTGACCGCCGGCAGAATCTCCTGCGCCAGCACGCCGGTGGCGACAGGGCCGGTATGCCCGCCGGCCTCTGCGCCCTCGACGATCAGCGCATCGGCGCCGTCGCGGACCAGCTTGCGCGCCAGCGCCGGCGTCGGCGCGAAGCAGATGAGCTTCGCGCCCCGCTCCTTCACGCGGCGCATGGAGGCGCGGCGCGGCAGGCCGCCCGCCAGCACGACATGGCCGACGCCGGCCTCGCCGCACACGTCGATCAGCTCCTCCAGCCGGGGGTGCATGGTGATCAGATTGACGCCGAAGGGCCGGTCGGTCAGCGCCTGCACGCCGGCGATTTCCAGCGCCAGGCGGTCCGGCTCCATCGCCCCGCAGGCGACGACGCCGAACGCGCCCGCCTCGCAGATCGCCGCGACCAGATTGCGCTCCGAGACCCAGGTCATGGCCCCGCCCATGATGGCGACGGGACAGCCGAGAAAGGCGCTTCCCCGCGCCCAGAGCCGCTCCAGCCGGGCGCGCGCCTCGGCGTCAGCCACCGTCGAGCCCATAGGCCGTGTGCAGCGTGCGCGCCGCAAGCTCCGCATATTCTTCCGCGATCAGCACGCTGATCTTGATCTCCGAGGTCGAGATCACCTCGATATTGATGCCGCGCTCCGCCAGGGCTGCGAACATGCTGCGGGCGACGCCGGCATGGCTGCGCATGCCCACGCCGATCACCGACAGCTTGGCGACGTTGCGGTCCGGGGCCAGCGCGTCGAACACCAGCGGCGTCTCGCTCAGCAGCGCCACGGCGCGGTCGAGATCGTCCCTGGGCACGGTGAAGGTGATGTCGGTGTGCGCGCCGCCATCGGCCACGTTCTGCACGATCATATCGACATTGATGCCCGCATCGGCGAGCGGGCCGAAAATGGCGGCCGCCACGCCCGGGCGGTCCTCGACGCCGGTGAGCGTCACCTTTGCGTCGTCTCGGGACACGGCCACGCCGGTCACCACCTGTTCTTCCACGATCTCATCCTCGCCGACGATCAATGTTCCGGGCGCGTCCTCGAAGCTGGACAGCACCTGCAGGCGCACGCCGTTGCGCATGGCGAGCGCCACCGAGCGCGTCTGCAGCACTCTCGCGCCCTGGCTCGCCATCTCCAGCATCTCCTCGAAGGCGATGCGGGCGATCTTGCGGGCGCGCGGCACGATCCGGGGGTCGCAGGTATAGACGCCATCGACATCCGTGTAGATGTCGCAGCGATCCGCCCCGAGCGCCGCCGCCAGCGCCACCGCCGTGGTGTCCGACCCGCCGCGCCCGAGCGTGGTCACCCGCCCGGCGGGCGAGAGGCCCTGAAAGCCCGCCACCACGGCCACCTGCCCGGCCTCGACCGTCTGCCGGAGCGCCTCGGCCTCGACCTCGCGGATGCGCGCCCGGCCGTGCACCGGGTCGGTGCGGATCGGCAGCTGCCAGCCCTGGAAGGATCGCGCCGGCACGCCCATCTCCTGCAGGGTCAGCGCCATCAGCCCGCTGGTCACCTGCTCGCCCGAGGCGACCACGGCGTCATGCTCGGCGGCGTCGTAGAGCGGCGAAATGGCGGTCACCTGGCGCACCAGCTCGTTGGTGACGCCCGACATGGCCGACACCACCACCACCAGCCGATGCCCGCGCGCGGCCTCGCCGGCGACGCGCCGGGCGGCGTTGCGGATGCGCTCGATGTCCGACACCGAAGTGCCGCCGAATTTCAGCACGAGACACGCCATGGAATCCCCAGACCCGCCTCGTGGACGCTTGCCGCCGGCAGGCGTCTGCAAGATATTCCCCACATCCGGCAGGGACAAGCTTCGATGACCGATCCCGGCGCGACCGTCGATCCCGAGGAGACCCGGCGCTTCGCCGCCATGGCGGCGGAATGGTGGGACCCGGACGGCAAGTTCCGCCCGCTGCACGAGATGAACCCGGTCAGGCTCGCCTGGCTCCGGGACCGGATCGCGGAGCATTACGGGCGCGACCCGCTCGCCCCGCGCCCGCTCGCCGGCCTCGCTTTGCTGGACGCGGGCTGCGGCGGCGGGCTGGCGGCGGAGCCGATGGCGCGGCTCGGCGCGGCGGTGACCGCCATCGACGCCGAGCCGGAGACCGTCGCCATCGCCCGCGCCCACGCCGTCTCCGGCGGGCTGGAGATCGACTATCGGACGGGCGCGGTCGCCTCGCTGGCCCCGGCGCGCTTCGACGCCGTGCTGGCGCTGGAGATCGTCGAGCATGTGCCGGATCTGGAAGCGTTCGCGGCCGAGCTCGCGGCGGCGCTCAAGCCGGGCGGGCTGCTGCTGTTCTCGACCATCAACCGCACCGCGATGAGCCTGCTGACCGCCAAGCTCGGGGCGGAATATGTGCTCGGCTGGCTGCCGGTGGGCACGCATCGCTTCCAGCGCTTCGTGCGGCCTTCGGAGCTCGCCCGCGCGGCCCGGCGGGCCGGATTGCGTCCCGGTCCCCTTTCGGGCATGACCTATCGGCCGCTTGCCGGCGTCTGGACCCTCTCCCGCAACCTCTCGGTGAATTATCTGATGGCCGCCACCTCCCCCCAGCCCCGACCCCCGGTCAGCGACTATGGCGGCCGCGAGGCCGGGCCGGTCCTTCGCGACGAGGCGCCGCCCAACGATTTCGGCAAGCGCGTCGATGCGATGAAGTCGCTGCTCCAGGAGCGCGACCCGCGCCTCACCAGCGACAGCAGCCGGCGCGGCCAGGAGGACCTGCCGCAGGACCTCTATGACGGTCTCGGCTACTATGAGCGCTGGCTGCTGGCCTTCAAGGCCAATCTCGTCGAACTCGGCATTCTCGACGAAGCCGAGATCGCCGAGCGCCTCGCCCGCTACCGTGAACAGGACCCCGACACGACATGAAAACCGGCGTCTTCATCTTCCCGACCGACTATGGCATCGACATCGCCGAACTCGCCCGCACCCTGGAGGACCGGGGCTTCGAGGCGCTGTTCGTACCCGAGCACACGCATATTCCGGTCAGCCGGCGCTCGCCCTTCCCTTCCGGCGGCGAGTTGCCGAAATGCTACTCCCACACGCACGACCCCTTCGTGGCGCTGGCGTTTGCGGCGGCCGTGACGGAGAAGCTGACCGTCGGCACCGGCATCTGCCTTCTGCCGCAGCGCGACCCCATCGTGACCGCCAAGGCGGTGGCGAGCCTCGACCGGCTCTCCGGCGGGCGCTTCGCCTTCGGCATCGGCGGCGGCTGGAATGTCGAGGAGATGGAGGATCACGGCGCCACCTATCGCACGCGCTTCGCCATCATGCGCGAGCGGGTGCTGGCGATGAAGGCGCTGTGGACCGAGGACGAGGCCGCCTTCTCCGGCAAGCATGTCTCCTTCGAGGCCAGCTGGTCCTGGCCGAAGCCGGTGCAGGCCCCGAACCCGCCGGTCCTGCTGGGCGGCGAGACCGACTACACGCTGCGCCGCGTGGTGGACTATTGCGACGGCTGGCTGCCGCGCCCGCGGCCGGGCTTCGACCCGAAGGTGGAGATGGGCCGCCTGCGCGCCCATGCCGACGCCGCCGGGCGCGACATGGCGAGCCTGCAGGTGACGCTGTTCCGCGCCCCGCCGGACAAGGCCGCCATCGACGCCTGCGCCGAGGCCGGCATGGACCGCGTGCTGCTGCAACTGCCGGACGCCGGGCGCGACGAGGTGCTGCGGGCGCTGGACGGCTACGCGCCGCTGCTGGACTGACCGCGCGCCGCAGCGACGCCCCCCATGCCGCCGGCCGCCGCTCCGCCGCGCCTCTCCAACCGCGAGGCGCGGCGGCTGTTTCTCGACCGCCACGGGCTCGGCCGGCAGCCGCCCGGCGAGGATCTGGCCGGGCTGGTCGCCCGGCTCGGCTTCGTGCAGATCGACAGCATCGCCACCGTCGAGCGCGCCCACCACATGATCCTGGCGGCGCGGCGGCGGAGCTACCGGCCGGCGGAGCTGGCGCGCCTGCTGGAGCGCGAGCGCAGCCTGTTCGAGCACTGGACGCATGACGCCTCGGCGATTCCGACGGCGTTCTATCCCTTCTGGCGACTGCGTTTCCGGCGCGACGAGGCGCGGCTCCGGCGGCTCTGGCGCAACTGGCGCCGGCGCGGTTTCGAGGAGCGCTTCGAGGATGTGCTGGCGCGCATCCGCGAGCGCGGCCCGGTCATGGCGCGCGAGCTCCGCGACGGAGGCCGGCCCCGCACGCCCGGCTGGTGGGACTGGCACCCCTCCAAGACGGCGCTGGAATTTCTCTGGCGCACCGGCGCGCTGGCGATCGCCCGGCGCGAGGGCTTCCAGAAGGTTTTCGACCTCGCCGAGCGGGTGATCCCGGCCGACCGGCTGGGCGTCCTGCCGGGCGAGGCGGAGACGCTCGACTGGGCCTCGGCGGCGGCCCTCGACCGGCTCGGCTTCGCCACGGCCGGCGAGATCGCCGCCTTCTGGGAGACCGCGACCCGGAGCGAGGCGGAGGCCTGGAGCCAGGCCCGGCTCGCCGAGGGCGCGCTGGTCGAGCTGGAGGTGGAGGGCGCGCGCGCGGACCGGCCGCGCCGCCTGTTCGCCCGGCCCGATATTCTGGAGCAGGCCGCCGCCGCCCCGGAAGCGCCCGGCGGCGTGCGCGTGCTCAGCCCCTTCGACCCCCTGCTGCGCGACCGCAAGCGGGCCGAATGGCTGTTCGGCTTCCGCTATCGCATCGAGATCTATGTGCCGGAAGCCAAGCGCCAGTATGGCTATTATGTGTTTCCGCTGCTGGAGGGCGACCGGCTCATCGGCCGCATCGACATGCGCCGCCGCGAGGGCCGGCTGACGGTGCGCGCGCTCTGGCCGGAGCGGGGCGTCCGGCTCGGCAAGCAGCGCCTGGCGCGCATCGAACGCGAACTCGCCCGCATCGCCCGCTTCGCCGAAAGCGACGGCCCCGTCTTCGAAAACGGCTGGCTCCGCGAGAGCCTGGAGTAGCGCTTGCTACCGGTAGAACTCGATGCGGAAGGTTACCGGGCCGTCGATGGCGACATGGTGCTCGACTTCCGGCACGATGGTGACGCTCTCGCCGGCGGCGACCGGGCGGGACCGGCGGGGCGGGCCCGGGAGGACATAGTCCAACGCGCCCGAGCGGACGGTGAGCCGGCCCCAGACCCCGGGTTTGGTGCGATGCGCGCGGCGGAGCGCCTCGGGCGCGCTCTTGCCGTCGAATTCCGGCGTTTCGCTGTATTTGCGCACATCGGGCGGCAGGTCGGGGCGCATCAACGCTCTCCGGCGGCCTGCAGGGCGATGGCGTCTTCCAGCCAGGCGCGGAGATAGGCGGAGAAGGACCGCCCGACGAAGATGCGCCACGCCCCGCCCGCGCGCGGCTCCAGCAGCACCTGGGCGCGGGCGAGCATGGTCTGGGCGCACCCGCCGGGGCGGAGCCGCTCCAGGTCGAGCCGGCAGCCCGACGCCAGCACATCCGGCGCGCCGGGTCCGGAAAGCTCGAACAGGGCGCGCGCCTCGCTCACATCCACGATGGCGATATGGGCGCCGGCGAGCGCCGCCTCCAGCGCAGGGCAGACATCCTCTTCCGTGACCGCCAGCCACTCGTCCGGGCCGAGCCAGAAGAGCCGTTCGTCCGCGACGCTGTTGGGCGTCTCGGGCGGGGCCGCGCCCAGCACCCCGGCCACCGCCTGCCGGAAGGCCGGCCCGCCGCCGCGCAGCAGCGCCAGATGCAGGCCGTCGATCTCGCGGAGCTCAACCATCCAGCCGCGCCCCCTCGGGGTCCCAGAACACGGGATCGACGATCCTGGCCCGGCTGTCTCCGCCGGTGGCCGAGGCCCAGACCCACTCGCCGTGGCGCGCGCGCCCGCCCTTCACCAGCGCCAGCGCGAAGCCGCGCCCCAGCGCGGCGCTCCAGTAGCTGGAGGTGACATGGCCCAGCATGGGCACGGGCGGGCGGGCGCGCGGCGCGGCCACGATCTGCGCGCCTTCCTGGAGCACCTCAAGCGGGTCCTCGGGCAGCAGCCCGACCAGTTGCTTGCGGTCCGCCCGGCGGCTGTCGGGCCGGGCGAGCGAGCGCCGGCCGATAAAGTCCTTGCGCGAGGAGAGCATCCGCTCCATGCCGAGATCGACCGGCGTCACCGTGCCGTCGGTCTCGTGGCCGACCACGATGAAGCCCTTTTCGGCGCGCAGCACATGCATGGCCTCGGTGCCGTAGGGCGTGGCGCCGGCCTCGACCAGCCCTTGCCAGAGCGCCGCCGTCCGCCGCCAGGGCAGATTGACCTCGAAGGACAGCTCGCCCGTGAAGGCGATGCGGAAGATGCGGCCCGGCGCGCCGGCGATCCGGCCCTCGCGCATCGACATGAAGGGGAAGGCGGCCGGATCGAGATCGACGCCCTCGACCAGCGGCTCCAGCATGCGCCGCGCGCCGGGGCCGGAGACGGCGACCGTGCCCCACTGCTCGGTGACCGAGGCGCAATAGACGCGGAGCTCCGGCCACTCCGTCTGCAGCCATTCCTCCAGCCAGTCCAGCACCGCGCCCGCATTGCCGCTCGTCGTCGTCATCAGATAGCGCTCTTCGCCGATGCGCGTCGTCACGCCGTCGTCGAACACCATGCCGTCCTCGCCCAGCATCAGCCCGTAGCGGCAGCGCCCGACGCCCAGCGTCTTCCAGCCATTGGTGTAGATGCGGTTCAGGAACTCGGCCGCGTCCGGGCCGCGAATATCGATCTTGCCGAGCGTGGAGGCGTCCAGCACGCCGACCGCCTCGCGCACCGCCCGGCATTCGCGCGCCACCGCCTGGCGCATGGTCTCGCCCGGCTGCGGAAAATAGCGCGCCCGGCGCCACTGCCCGACCGGCTCGAACACCGCCCCCGCCGCCTCCTGCCAGTCCTGCATCGGCGTGCGGCGGAGCGGGTCGGCGAGCGCGCCCACATCGCGGCCCGCCAGCGCCCCGAACGGCGCCGGCGTGTAGGGCGGGCGGAAGGTGGTGTGGCCGACCGCCTCCGGCGGCGCGCCGAGGCCGGCCGCCATCAGCGCCAGACCGTTGATGTTCGAGGTCTTGCCCTGGTCGGTCGCCATGCCGAGCGTGGTCCAGCGCTTCAGATGCTCGACCGCCCGCATGCCCTCGCGCCGGGCGAGCGCCACATCGGCGGCGGTCACGTCGTTCTGGAAATCGACGAAGGCCTTGCCCGCGCCGACGGGCGGCGCGACCGGCAGCGGCGGCGTGCGCGCCGGCGGCGGAGGCGGGGCCGGCGGCTCGGCCGCCGCGAAGCCGAGCTCGCGGGCGAAGTCCGCCCCGGCCGCCGCGCCCTCTGCGATACAGCCCTCCAGATCGAGCCGCCCGGCGGCCGCGCCGACCGACCGCTCGGCCTGGGCCGAGGCGCCCGGAACGAAGGCCTGCAACGCAGGGGCCCAGTCGAGCCGGCCGCGCGACTGGCTGAACAGATGGACGGCCGGGGTCCAGCCGCCGCCCATCGCCACCAGATCGCAGGCGATGCGCTCGAGCCGCCCGCCGCCCGGAGGCGCGATCTCGATCGCCCGAACGGCGCGGCGGCCGAGCGCGCGCACCGGCGTCCAGCCGCGCCGCATCGGCAGATCGCCGGCTTCCGCCGCGCTTTCGGGGCGCACATCCACCAGCGCCGCCACCTCGCCGCCATGGCGGGCGAAGTCGCGCGCCGCCGCATAGACGGAATCGTCATTGGCGAGGAACACCGCCCGGCGGCCCGGCATCACGCCCTGGCGGTGGATGAAGGCCCCGACCGCGCCGGCCAGCATGACGCCCGGCCGGTCGTTGCCGGCGAAGGGCAGCGGGCGCTCATGCGCGCCGGTCGCCAGCACCACCCGCCGGGCGCGCAAATGCCAGACGCGCGCCCGCGGCCGCCCGGCGCGCGCGGCCGGCGCGAGCCCGTCCGTCAGCCGCTCCAGCAGCGCGACATAATTGTGGTCGTAATAGCCGAGCGCCGTGGTGCGCGGCAGCAGCAGCGCCTTCGCGCCGGCGAGCTTGCCCGCCGCCCAGGCCGCGCCGTCCTCGCCCTCCGCGCGCTCCGGGCCGTCCAGCAGCGCGCCGCCGAAGCAGGCCCGCTCGTCCGCCAGCGCGACCCGCGCCCCGGCCGCCGCGGCGGCCGAGGCGGCGGCGACGCCGGCCGGGCCGCCGCCCACCACCAGGATGTCGCAATGGCCGTGGCGATGCTCATAGACCTCCGGGTCCGGCCCGGTCGGCGCGCGCGCCAGCCCCGCCATGCGCCGGATCGCCGGCGCATAGAGGCGCCCCCACCAGGAGGGCGGCCACATGAACGTCTTGTAGTAGAAGCCGGCGGCGAACAGGCCCGAAGCCAGTCCGGTCGCCGCGCCCAGATCGAAGCCGAGCGACGGCCAGCGATTGACGCTCCGGGCGGTCAGCCCGTCATAGAGTGCTATCTCGGTGGCGCGCAGATTGGGCTCCGCGAACGGCCCCGGCTCCAGCAGCACCAGCGCGTTCGGCTCCTCCGGCCCGGCCGCCAGCAGGCCGCGCGGGCGGTGATATTTGAAGCTGCGCCCGAGAAGGCGCACGCCATTGGCGAGCAGCGCGGACGCGAGCGTGTCGCCCGGATGGCCATGATAGCGCCGGCCGTCGAAGCGGAAGGCGAGCCGGCGCGACCGGTCGATGCGGCCGCCTTCGGCCAGGCGGAACGGGCCGCTCATGGCGCCTCCGCCCCCGCATCGGGGCGCGGCGCGCCCATCGGATAGACGGCCTCGATCTCGTGGCTGACCGTGTTGCGCAGCACATTGAACCAGCGCCGGCAGCCGGCGGCGTGCATCCAGCGCTCGGCGTGCAGGCCCTTCGGATTGGCGCGCATGAACAGATAGTCCGCCCAGGCCTCGTCGGAGAGCGCGTCGGGGTCCGCCGGACGGGCGATATGGGCCTCGCCGCCATAGCGGAACTCGGTCTCGTCGCGCGGCCCGCACCAGGGACATGAAATCGACATCATGGCGGCCTTCCCCTCCCCTCCGGCGCGGGCGTTCAGTGCGCCACCGCCGCCGCGCCATGCTCGTCGATGAGCGCGCCGGAGACGAAACGGTCGAGGCGGAAGGGCGCATTGAGCGGATGCGGCTCGTCGCGGGCGACGGTGTGGGCGAAGGTCCAGCCGGAGCTCGGCGTCGCCTTGAAGCCGCCGGTGCCCCAGCCGCAATTGATGTAGAGGCCCTCGACCGGCGTCTTCGAGACGATGGGCGAAGCGTCCGGGCAAACATCGACGATGCCGCCCCAGCTGCGCAGCATGCGCACCCGGCTGAAGGACGGAAACAGCTGCATCAGCGCCGCCAGCTGATGCTCCAGCACATGCAGCCCGCCGCGCTGTCCGTAGCTGTTGAAGGCGTCGATGCCGGCCCCCAGCACCAGCTCGCCCTTGTCGGACTGGCTGATATAGACATGCACCGCGTTCGACATCACCACGCAGTCCAGCACCGGCTTGAGCGGCTCCGACACCATGGCCTGCAAGGGGTGGCTTTCGATGGGCAGGCGGAGGCCCGCCATCTCCGCCAGCACCGAGGAATGGCCGGCGGCGACCAGCGCCACCTTGCGCGCGCCGATGAAGCCGCGCCCGGTCTCGACGCCGGTGACGCGCCCGCCGACGCGGCGGATGCCGGTGACCTCGCAATTCTCGATAATGTCCACGCCTCGCGCATCCGCGCCGCGCGCATAGCCCCAGGCCACGGCGTCGTGCCGGGCGACGCCGCCGCGCCGCTGCAGGGTCGCGCCCAGCACCGGATAGCGCGCCTCCGGCGCAATCGAGATCGGCGGGCAGAACGCCTTGACGCCGTCCGCGTCCAGCCATTCGGCATCGACGCCGTTCAGGCGGTTGGCGTTCACGCGCCGGATCGACTCGCGCACATCGTGCTCGGTGTGGGCGAGGTTCAGCACGCCCTTCTGGCGCAGCATGATGTTGAAATTGAGCTCGCGCGAGAGGCCCTCCCAGAGCTTCAGCCCGTGCTCGTAGATGGCCGCGCTCTCGTCCCAGAGATAGTTGGAGCGGATGATGGTGGTGTTGCGCGCGATATTGCCGCCGGCGAGCCAACCCTTCTCCAGCACCGCGACATCGGTAATCCCGTGCTCGCGCGCCAGATAGTAGGCGGTCGCCAGCCCGTGCCCGCCGCCGCCGACCACCACGACCTCATAGGCGGGCTTCGGCTCCGGCGCGCGCCACAGCCGGGACCAGCCGCGATGGCCGGTGAGCGCGTTCTGCGCCAGCGAGAAGATGGAATAGCGCGCCATGCCGGAACGCCTCGCAGCGGAGATGACGCTCATAGCCCAGCCGGCGTTTGGACGCCAGCGGGCGGGCCAGCCCCCATTTCTCACGAATGCCATGGCCTGCGCGGCGCTGTCGGGCCGGCAGGGCAGGAGAGCGGCGCCGCGCGATGCGGGGACATCGGGCAAGCCGCTCGACGCACCCTGCCGGCCCGACAGCGCCGCCCTCCGGGTCGCGCCCAGGCGCCCGCCCGCAGCGTTGCGGGCCTCGACCGTAGTGCCTGCTACGCCCTTCGGCCCGCGCCTTGCGGATCGAACGCCTGGGCGCGACGCAGGCCGTGGCATTCGTGAGAAATGGGGGCCAGCTTGACAGACTGTCGCATCCCCTCCTGTAATGACGCCGGAACAGAGGCCGGCAAGGCCCGTTCATCAGGGAGGGGAGAGAATCGATGCGAGTTGCAAACCGCCTTCTCGGGGGGCTGGCGGCCTCCGTTCTGGCCATGGTCCCGGTCGCCCAGGCGGCGGACCAGGAAGGCACGCTGGTCGTCGCGCTGGAGACGCTCGGCGGCCAGACCATGGACCCGATCCTGGAAGACCGCGCGCCGCACGCCCATTACCAGGCGCCGGTTTTCGATGCGCTCATCGGCTTCAACTACGAGCAGGGCGGGCTTGGACCGGGCGTGACCGAGCGCTGGGAGCTGGCCGACGACGGCCTGAGCTGGTTCTTCCACCTGCAAAAGGGCCTGAAATGGCACAATGGCGACCCGCTGACCGCGCACGACGTGAAGTTCAGCCTGGAGCGCACCATGTCGGAGGAATCGCTCGCCTCGCGCGCGGCGGCGCTCCGGCGCAATGTGAAGAGCATCGAGGTCGTCGATGACCACACGGTGCGCGTCTATACCAACGGCGTCCAGGTGCATTTCCCGGCGGGCCTGAGCCGGGCGGTGTTCCAGGAAGGGCAGCTGATGCCCAAGAACTATATCGAGACGGCGGGCGTCGAGACCTTCCGGCGCGAGCCGGTCGGCAGCGGCCCGTGGAAGTTCGTCGAGAGCGTTCCGGGCGACTATGTGGAGTTCGAGGCGGTCGAGGGCCCGCACTGGCGCGGCACGCCGAACTACAAGCGTCTGCGCATCCTGCTGGTGCCGGAGGAGAGCACCCGCGTCGCCATGGTGCGCACCGGCGAGGCGGCCATCGCCAGCATCAGCCCGGAATCCATCCGGGAGGTCGAGGCGGCCAACCTGAAGCTGGTGACCGTGCCGGCGACCATGCAGGCGATCTACCAGTTCTGGGGCACCTACAAGGAGGGCCAGAAGGACTCGCCGCTGACCGACGCGCGGGTGCGCGAGGCGCTGTCGCTCGCCATCGACCGCCAGCAGATCATCGACCATGTGATGTACGGGCGGGCGAGCTGGCCGATGCCCTTCGCCACTTTCGGCTATTCGGTCGACACCGACATCGAGAAGTGGCGGGCCTGGAGCCGGGAGGCGCTGCGCTACGATCCCGAACGCGCCAAAGCCTTGCTCGCCGAGGCGGGCTATCCCGACGGCTTCGAGATGACCTTCGCCAACACCGCGCTGCCGGGCACGCCCTACATGACGCAGATCGGCATCGCGGTCGCCGACTTCTGGACCAAGATCGGCGTCAAGGTGAACCTCAAGCATTATGAGTGGGGCGCCTTCCGCCTGCTCTATCGGGGCGAGCAGAAAGCCCTCAACGGCGCGGCGTCGATGTTCCGCACCGCCGGGCGGCCGGTCGCGGTGGCGCGCTATTCCGGCGCCTTCACCAGCAAGAGCGGCCATCACCTGTTCGGCGACCAGGAGGAGTGCAACGCCTTCTGCCAGGCCTACGACAAGCTGCATCAGGAGGTCGTGACCGCACAGGATCCGGCGGTGCGCGCGCAGAAGACCGACGAGATGATCTCCACGGTCGCGGACAGCTGGATGGCGGTGCCGATCCTGGAGGGCATGGGCTACTGGGCCGTCAATCCGGAGAAGGTCGGCGCGTTCAGCACCATCCCCGGCCGGCATGAGCTGGGCGATGTGTTCGAGCGGATGCCGAGGCCCGAACAGAAGCCCTGGTAAGGCGCGGAGTCCGACCGGCTCCCGGCTGCGGCCGGGGGCCGGCGGGCGCCTCGTCCGGCCCGCATCGCGGGAAGGAACCCCATGCAGCGCTATATCCTGCAACGCCTTATCCAGGGCGCGCTGCTGCTGGTGGTCGTCACCACCATCGTCTTCTTCATCGGGCGGATGACCGGCAATCCGGTCGATATGATGCTGCCGGAGGACGCGACCGAAGAAGACCGCCAGGCGATGATCGAGCGCCTGGAGCTCGACGGCTCGATCCTGGCGCAGTTCCGCGCCTTCGTGGTCGATGCCGCGCAGGGCGATCTCGGCATGTCGATCCGCTATCGCCAGCCGGCGACCGAGATCTTCTTCTCGCGCCTGCCCAACACGCTGGCGATGATCCCGCCGGCGATGGCGCTGGCGATCCTCATGGCGGTGCCGCTCGGCATCCTCTCGGCGCTGCGCCGGGGCGGCGTCATCGACCGCATCTCCGCCACCATCGCCGTGCTCGGCATCTCCACGCCCAATTTCTGGCTCGGCATCGTGCTGATCTATCTGTTCAGCGTCACGCTCGGCTGGCTGCCGTCGAGCCGCATGGGCGGCGTGCTGCACTACATCATGCCGACGGTCACGCTCGGCACCTTCCTGGTCGCCGGCTTCATGCGGCTCATCCGCTCCAGCATGCTGGAGACGCTCGACAGCGAGTTCGTCAAGCTGGCCCGCATCAAGGGCATGAGCGAGTTCACGGTCGTCTGGAAGCATTGCCTGCGCAACGCGCTCATTCCGGTGCTGAGCCTCTGGGGGGTGTTCATGGGCGGGCTGGTCACGGGCGCGATCGTCACCGAGACCGTGTTCGCCTGGCCCGGCATCGGCCGGCTGACCTACGAGGCGGTGATCTTCCGCGACTATCCGCTCTTGCAGGCGGTCATCATCATGGACGCCATCTTCATCCTGGTCATCAACCTGCTGGTCGATATTCTCTACGCCTATGTCGATCCGCGCATCCGGTTCGAGTAGGGCGCGCCCGTGCGACGGCTTCCCCTTGCCTCGATAGCGATCATCGGCGCGATGGTGTTCGTGGCCCTGTTCGCGCCCTGGCTCTCGCCGCATTCGCCCATCGAGCAGTCGCTGCCGAACAAGCTGCTGCCGCCCTTCTGGCAGGAGGGCGGCTCGACCGAGTTCCTGCTCGGCACCGATATTTTCGGGCGCGACGTGCTCACCCGCCTGTTCTACGGCGCGCGCGTCAGCCTGCTGGTGACGGCGCTCGCGCTCACCGTCGGCGGCGGCGTCGGGCTCGCGCTCGGCATCCTCGCCGGCTATGTCGGCGGCAAGCTGGACGCCTTCCTGATGCGCGTGGTCGATGCCGCCTTCGCCTTCCCGACCATCCTGTTCGCGCTGCTGCTGGCGGTCACCATGGGCCAGGGCATGGACACGCTGGTGATCGCGCTCAGCCTCTTTCTCTGGGCCGGTTTCGCGCGCGTCATCCGGGGCGAGGTGCTGGCGCTCAAGCAGCGCGACTTCGTGGCGCTGGCGCGGGTGCACGGCTCCTCGCCGGCGCGCATCATGCTGGTCCATATCCTGCCCAACGTGCTCAACACCTTCATGGTGCTGCTCACGCTCAATGTCGGCGTCATCATCGTCGCCGAGGCCTCGCTCAGCTTTCTCGGCGCCGGCGTGCCGCCGCCCACCCCCTCCTGGGGGCTGATGGTGGCCGAGGGACGCGGCAAGATCACCAGCGCGTGGTGGCTGTCGCTCATTCCGGGTATCGCGATCACGCTGGTCGTGCTTTCCTTCAACCTCTTCGGCGACTGGCTGCGCGACCGGCTGGACCCGAAGCTCCGGCAACTCTGACGCCCGGTTCATGGCCCCGATGGACAGCGCTCCCGTTCTCGAAGTCCGCAACCTGCACACGCACTTCTTCCTGCGGCGCGGCGTAGTGAAGGCGGTGGACGGGGTGTCGCTGTCGCTGCGGCGCGGCGAGGTGCTGGGCCTGGTGGGCGAGTCCGGCTGCGGCAAGAGCCTGACCGCGCTCTCGATCCTGCGCCTGCTGCCCAAGGGCGCCGCCCGGACCGTCGAGGGCAGCGTGCGGCTGGACGGCGAGGAACTGCTCGACAAGACCGACCGGGAGATGCGCGCCGTGCGCGGCCAGCGCATCGCCATGATCCTGCAGGACCCGCAGACCTCGCTCAATCCGGTGTTCACCATCGGCAACCAGCTGCGCGAGGCGCTCGCCCGGCGGCCGGGGAATGGCGGAGGCGGGCTGCGCGACCGGGCGGTGGAGGCGCTCCGCCAGGTGCGGCTGGCCGCGCCGGAACAGCGTCTCGGGCAATATCCGCACGAGCTGAGCGGCGGCATGAAGCAGCGCGTCGTCGGCGCCATCTCGATCAGCTGCGCGCCCGAAGTGATGATCGCCGACGAGCCGACCACCGCGCTCGACGTCACCATCCAGCTGCAATATCTCGACCTGCTGAAGGAATTGCAGGTCCGGCTCGGCATGGGCATCCTGTTCATCACGCACGATTTCGGCGTCGTCGCGCATATGTGCGACCGGGTGGCGGTGATGTATGCCGGGCGCATCGTCGAGACGGGGCCGGTGCGCGAGATTTTCGACAATCCGGCGCATCCCTATACCCGCGCGCTGATCGCCTCGGTGCCGAAGCTCCGCCGCAAGACCGGGCGGCTCGCCGCCATCGAGGGCCAGCCGCCGGCGCTGTCCGACCTGCCGGTCGGCTGCCGCTTCGCGCCGCGCTGCGCCAGCGCCGAGCCGCGCTGCTTCGAGCGCTATCCGGACGCCGTCGAGGTCGGCGGCGACCACACGGCCAGCTGCTGGCTGGCGGCATGAGCCGGGCTGCGATCCTGGAGGCGAACGACCTCCGCAAGCATTATCCGGTGCGCAAGGGCATCCTGTTCGCGCGCGAGGTCGGGCGCGTGCAGGCGGTCGATGGCGTGAGCTTCTCCATCGGCGAGGGCGAGACGCTGGGGCTGGTCGGCGAGTCCGGCTGCGGCAAGACCACGACCTCGCGCATGGTGCTGGGCCTGGAGGAGCCGACTTCCGGCGAGGTGCTGCTGGAGGGCCGCTCCTGGCGGGGGCTGGCGGGCCGCGAGCGGCAGGAGCAGCACGCCCGCGTGCAGGCCGTGTTCCAGGACCCCTGGTCGTCGCTCAACCCCCGGATGCAGGTGGGCGACATCGTCGCCGAGGCGCTTCGGATCGCGAAGCGGGGCGAGCGCGCCGAGATCGAGGAGCGCGTGCGCGAGCTGCTGGCGCAGGTGGGGCTCAGGGCCGAACATGCGCGCCAATATCCGCACGAGTTCAGCGGCGGCCAGCGCCAGCGCATCGCGCTCGCCAGCGCGCTCGCCATCGGCCCGAAGCTGATCGTGCTGGACGAGCCGGTCTCGGCGCTCGACGTCTCGATCCGCGCCCAGATGATGAATCTGCTGAAGGACATCCAGGACCGCGATGGCGTCGCCTATCTGCTGGTGGCGCACGATCTCGCCACGGTGCGCCATATGGCGGACCGGACCGCGGTGATGTATCTCGGCCGCATCGTCGAATATGCGCCCACCGAAACGCTGTTCGCCAATGTGCGCCACCCCTATACAAGGGCGCTGTTCTCCGCCGTGCTGCCGGACCATCCGGACGGGCGGGGGGAGCGCATCCCGCTCGCCGGCGAGGTGCCCTCGCCGCTCGATCCGCCGGCAGGCTGCCGGTTCCACACCCGCTGTCCATTTGCGATGGACATCTGTTCGCAGGCGGCGCCGCCACTCCGGGAGAGCGATCCCGGACATCTGGCGGCCTGCCATCTCGAAGACTGAAGCCGGAGCGGAGGGCCGTTCCGGGGCATTGCGAGGCAAGAACGATGGCGTTTGTCGAAACCGAAATCCAGGGCCAGACGATGATCGTCCGGCTCAACCGGCCGGAGCGCCTCAATGCGCTCAGCGCCGTGATCCGCCAGGGCATGGCGGAAGCCTTCTCCGAGTTCCGCGACAATGACGGGCTCGAAGTGGCGATCCTGACCGGAACCGGGCGCGGCTTCTGCGCCGGGGAGGACATGAAGGAGTCGATCGAGCGCGGCGGCGTCGGGTCGCCCGACGACGGCCTCGACGACCCCTTCGCCGACGGCACTTTGCAGAAGCCCGTGATCGCCGCCATCAACGGCTTCGCCATGGGCGGCGGCTTCATGCTGGTGGAGCGCACCGATTTGCGCGTCGCGGTCAAGGGCGCGCTGTTCGAGATTTCCGAGGCCAAGCGCTGGCTGCTCGGCGGCTACAATCACGGCTTCATCGCCGGCCTGCCGCATCCGGTGGCGACCGAAATGGCGTTCGGCTTCCGCTTCACGGCCGAGCGCTTCCACGAGCTCGGCTTCATCAACCGCCTGGTCGAGCCGGAGGAACTGATGCCGACGGCGCTCGGCATGGCCGAGCATCTGCTCTCGCTTCCGCCCGCCTCGCGGGTCAACACGCTCTACATGATGCGCCAGATGCGCGCCCAGGTGTCGCCGGCGCTCGAGCGGCTTGCGGCGGCGCTGCACCAGCACGGCTGCCTGGAGGACCGGATGGAATCGCGCCGCGCCTTCGCCGAGAAGCGCAAGCCGGAGTTCAAGGGCTGGAACGATCCCGCCGACCGCTACCGGATGCCGACGCTCGAGTCCGTCATGGCGGCGGAAGACTGACGCCGCAGAGAAGGAGCCACGCTCATGACCGAACGACCCGGCCCGCTTGCGGGCGTCAAGGCCGTCGCCTGCTCGACCGCGCAGGCCGGCACCGTGCCTTATATGCTGATGGCCGATCTGGGCGCGGAGGTCGTCAAGATCGAGGCGCCGGGAACGGGCGACAGCTCGCGCGTCGCCGGCGAGCTCAAGGGCCGCGTCAGCTCCTTCTTCGAGACCAACAATCGCGGCGTGAAGAGCCTGACGCTCAATCTCAAGTCGGAGGAAGGCCGCGCCATCCTGCACCGGCTGGTGGCGGACGCGGACATTTTCGGCCAGAACTTCCGCCCCGGCGTCGCGGAGAAGAACGGCTTCGACTACGAGACGCTGAAGGCGATCAACCCGGCGCTGGTCTATATCTCGATCTCCGGCTACGGCCAGGCCGGGCCGCACGCCCATCTGCCGGGCACGGACGCGGTCGGCCAGGCGCTCGGCGGCGTGACCGAGGCCTATGCGGGGCCGGGGGAGTCGATGCGCACCGGCGTGGTGTCGGTCGCGGACGAGTCCTGCGCCCTGCTCGCCTTCGGCGGCGCGCTGGCGGCGCTGCATTCCGCGCGCGCGACCGGCGTCGGGCAGAAGGTCGAGACCTCGCTGGTGGCCGGCGTCGTGCGGCTGATGGGCTGGACGCTGACCACCACCATGTGGCGCGACCGGAACCCGATCACCGGGGCGCGCTTCAACGGCACGCGCGAGCGGCCGGGCCTCGCGGCCAGCTTCAACGATGGCGAGGGCCGTCCGCTGGTCTTCCAGCTGGGCCATCGCGACTGGCGGCGCGCCATGGAGGCGCTCGGCTTCTGGGATGCGCTGGAGGCGCGCGGCGCGTCGGACCTCGGCCTCGGTCTGGTGTCGGAGGAGAAGAAGGCTCTGATCCTGGAGACGCTGACCGAGCTGTTCGCCACCGGCGGGCGCGAGCGCTGGGTCGAGCTTTTGCGCGCGGCCGACATCGTGGCCGCGCCGATCAACACGCTGCTGGAGGCCTCCAACGATCCCGATGTGCTCGCCAACGGCTATGTCGCGGAGATGGACTATCCCGAGATCGGCGAGACGCTGAAGGTGCACGGCACGCCCTGGCGCTTCTCGGAGACGCCGGCCCGCATCGGCCGCGCCCCGAAGCTCGGCGAGCACAATGCCGAGATCCTCGCCGGGCTCGGCTATGACGAGGCCGCGCTCCGGGAGCTTGGCGAGCGCGGCACCGTCTGACCCCTCCTCTTCCCTGCCCTGCCCGAACGGATGGATGGCCTTTCATGACCGGTCCGCTTGCCGGCGTCACCGTGCTGGATTTCACCCGGGTGCTCGCCGGCCCCTGGTGCACGCTCGCGCTCGCCGATCTCGGCGCCCTGGTGATCAAGATCGAGAACCCGAAGGGCGGCGACGACACCCGGCGCTTCGACGTCCGCGAGGAACTGGCGGGCGAGAGCGCCTATTTCGTGTTCGCCAACCGCAACAAGAAGAGCGTGGCGCTCAACCTCGCCCATGCGGAGGGCCGGGCGGCGGCGCTGCGGCTGGCGGCGCGCGCCGACATTCTGGTGGAGAACTTCCGGCCGGGCGTCATGGCGAAGCTCGGCCTCGACTATGAGACGCTGCGCGCCGACTGTCCGGGGCTGATCTATTGCTCGGTCTCCGGCTACGGCCACGCCAGCCCGCTCAGCGAGGTCGCGGGCTACGATCCGGTCGCCCAGGCCGAGGGCGGCATGATGGCGATCAATGGCGAGGCCGATGGCGGGCCGCTGCGCACCGGCATCTCCTACGCCGACATTTTCGCCGGCTACAATGCGCTGCAGGGCGTGCTGGCCGCGCTCTATCACCGCGAGCGCACCGGGGAGGGCCAGGCGATCGACATCGCGCTGCTGGACGGCGCGGTCGCCTCGCTCGCCAATCAGGCGCAGGTGACGCTCGCGACCGGCGAGGACACGGCGCGCTACGGCAACCACCACCCGTTTCTGGAGCCGTTCGGCCTGGTGGAGACCGCCGACGGGCCGCTCTATCTGGTGATCGGCAATCAACGCCAGTGGGAGCGCTTCTGCCGCGATGTGATCGGCCGCCCGGAACTGCTGGACCATCCGCATTTTCGCGACAATGCCGCCCGCCTCGCCAACCGCGCGGAATGCCGCCGGCTGCTGGCGGAGGTCTTCCGCCAAGACACGCGCGCCGGCTGGATGGCGCGCTTTCGCGCCGCCGGCGTGCCGGCGGGAGCGGTGCGCAGCATCTCGGAAGCGCTCGCCGCCCCGGAGGTCCGGGCGCGCGGCATGGTGCGCGAGGTCGATCACAAGCGGGCCGGGCGCTTCGAGGTCGTGGCCTCTCCCGTCCGCCTCTCCGCCACGCCCACCGCCGCCCCCGTCGCCGCCCCCCTTCTCGGCGAACACACCGACCCCATCCTCGCCGCCCACGGCTACGACGCGGCCGAGATCGCCCGGCTGCGCGAGGCGGGCGCGGTGGCGTGAGCGCCCCTGCCTCGCCTCACCCGAAGGCGGTCATGACTTCCTCGAAGGCCTGCATCTGGTTGCCGGCGGCCGATGAGGGGACCAGGACGGGGGTGCGGACGCCGGCGGCGCGGAAGGCCTCGACGCCCTCGCGGATGGCCGCCGGCGGGCCGAACAGCGTCACATCCGCGAGCCAGCGGTCCGAGAGGCAAGCGGCGACCGCCGCATCGCCCTCGGGCATGGCGCGCTCGACCGCCTCCATCTCCTCCCGGTAGCCCGCATCCTTCCAGTAATTGCGGTAGTAGGGCAGCTGCGCATAGCGGGTGAGCGTGCGCCGGTTGACCGCCTTCGCCGCCTCGATGTCGTCCGAGACGCAGGTGGGCGTCATGCAGGCGATCTCGAAAGCGGGGTCGGCCAGCTGCGCTTGTGGCAGCGCCGCCAGCGAGGCTGCGACATGGCTGCGGGCGGCGTTGGCGAACACGATGCCCTCGGCGATCTCGCCGGCGAGCGCGATCATGCGCGGGCGCATCGCCGCGAGCACCACCGGCGGCAGCCCGCCGGTGCGCGGCGCGGCGCGGATCTCCTCGACGAAGGCGCGGATGTCGGCCAGCGGCCGGCCCGCCCGGATACCGAGCCGCGCATGGACCGGCTGGTGCGAGACGCCGATGCCGAAGCGGAAGCGCCCGCCCGAGACCTCATGCAGGAAAGCCGCCTCCTGGGCGTATTCCTCGGCCTGGCGGAAATAGATCGGCTGGATCGAGGTGGCGAACGCGATCCGCCGGGTGGCGTGGGCGAGCGCCTGGCAGAGCGCCATGCCGGCGAACGGGCTCGGAACCCAGAGGCCGGCGAAGCCGCGCCGCTCGATCTCGCGGGCGAGCTCCAGCGTGGCGGCGCGGCGGCCGGGAACGGCGGTCAGGCTGAGGGCGGGCAGGGACATGGGGGCAAGGTCTCCGGATCGTCGGTCCCGCAAACCTCGCATGTTTGCGCTTCCGGCGGGAGGCCCCGACACACTAGAGTCCGCGCGCCAGAGTCCGCACGCCAAGATCGCGAGAGGCCGCGCCCATGACCACGCTCCCCTCCCACGCCTCCATCGTCATCGTCGGCGGCGGCATCGTCGGGCTCTCCCTCGCCTATCACCTGGCGCGCGCCGGGCGCGACGGCGTGCTGCTGCTGGAGCGCCGGCAGTTCACCTGCGGGACCACCTGGCACGCCGCCGGGCTGGTGCGCTCCACCGCCCCGCATCCGACGCTGGCCGCCATCCTTGCGGACTCCGCCCGCCTCTACGCCCGGCTGGAGGCCGAGACCGGGCAGGCGACCGGCTTCCGGCAATGCGGCTCCATCTACACCGCCCGCAATGACGAGCGCTGGGAGGAGATCCGACGCGCGGCCGCCAGCGCGCGCGCCTTCGGCGCCGAGGCGGAGCTCTGCTCGCCGGCGGAGCTGAAGCGCCTCTGGCCGCTGCTCAACACCGACGATCTGGTCGGCGGCGCCTTTTATCCGGGCGACGGCCAGACCAATCCCGCAGACACCGCCGCCGCGCTCGCCCGCGGCGCCCGGCAGGCGGGCGCGCTGCTGCTGGAGGGCGTCAAGGTCACCGGCATCCGCACCGCCCGGGGCCGCGTCACCGGCGTCGAGACCGAGGCGGGGCCGGTCGCCACCGAGTGCGTCGCCAATTGCGCCGGCATGTGGGCGCGCGATGTGGGGCTGATGGCCGGCGTTCCGGCGCCGCTGCACGCGGCGGAGCATTTCTACATCGTCACCGAGCCGATGGCGGAGGTCGCGGCCGGCCTGCCGGTGATGCGCGACCAGGACGGCTCGGCCTACTTCAAGGAAGACGCCGGCAAGCTGCTGATCGGCGCGTTCGAGCCGGTCGCCAAGCCCTGGGGCATGGACGGCATTCCGGAGGATTTCTGCTTCGACCAGCTGCCGGACGACTGGGACCATTTCGAGCCGGTGCTGCAGGGCGCGCTGCACCGCGTGCCGGCGCTCCGCGAGGCGGGCATCCGCACCTTCTTCAACGGGCCGGAGAGCTTCACCCCGGACCAGGCCTTTCATCTGGGGCCGGCGGGCGACGTCGCCGGCTTCTGGATCGCGGCCGGCTTCAACTCCATCGGCATCCAGGCGGCCGGCGGCGTCGGCCAGCGTCTGGCGGAGTGGATCGAGACCGGCCTGCCGCCCTGCGATCTCTCGGCCTACGACCCGCGCCGCATGCAGCCCTTCCAGAACGACAAGGCCTATCTTCGCGAGCGGGTGAGCGAGGCGCTCGGCCTGCTCTACGCCATGCACTGGCCGTTCCGCCAGTTCGAGACGGCGCGCGACCGGCGCCGCTCGCCCGCGCATGACCGGCTGGCCGAGGCCGGCGCCTGCTTCGGCGAGGTCGCCGGCTGGGAGCGCGCCAACTGGTTCGCGCGGCCGGGCGAGACGCCCGCCTACGCCTACAGCTACGGGCGCCAGAACTGGTTCGAGGCGAGCGCGGCCGAGCATCGCCGCGTGCGCGAGACGGCGGGCGTGTTCGACCTCACCTCCTTCGGCAAGTTCCTGGTCGAGGGGCCGGAGGCGGAGGCGCTGCTGCAATGGGTGTCGGCCAACGACGTGAGCCGCCCGCCGGGCAGCGTCATCTACACGCAATGGCTGAATGCGGGCGCGGGCATCGAGGCGGACCTGACCGTCACCCGCCTCGACGAGACCCGCTATCTGGCGGTGACGGCCCCGGCGGCAGCGGCGCGCGACCTGGCGCGCCTGCAGGCCGAGGCCCGCGACCGGCGCGCAGAGGTGCGCGACGCGACCGAGGAGTGGGCGGTGTTCGCCGTCATGGGGCCGGAGGCGCGCCGGCTGCTGCAGCCGCTCACCCCGGACGATCTCGGCAATACGGCCTTTCCCTTCGCGACATCGCGGGAGATCGAGCTGGCCGGCGTCGGGCTGCGCGCCAGCCGGATCAGCTATGTGGGCGAGCTCGGCTGGGAGCTCTACACGCCCTGGCGGGCGGCCCCGGCGCTGTTCGAGGCGCTGCTGGAGGCGGGTCTCGCCCCGGTCGGCCTGCACGCGCTCGACAGCCTGCGCATCGAGAAAGCCTATCGCCACTGGGGCCACGACATCGCGCCCTCGGACACGCCGGTAGAGGCCGGACTCTCCTTCGCAGTCAAGCCGGACGCGAAGAATTTTCTCGGTCGCGAAGCCTATCTCAGGGCGCGCGAGGCCGGGCCGGCGCGCCGATTGATGCAGTTTCTGCTGCGCGATCCGGAACCGCTGCTGTTCGGCCATGAGCCGATCCTCGCGGACGGGCGCATCGTCGGCGCGCTGACTTCCGCCAGCTACGGCCACACGCTCGGCGGCGCCGTCGGCCTCGGCTATGTCCCCTCGGAAGCGCTCGCGGCCGACGCCTTCGCAATCGATGTCGCCGGCGCTCTCATCCCGGCGACCGCCTCCCTCAGGCCGCTTCTCGACCCGAAGGGGAGCCGGATGCGACAAGGCTAGCGTCTGGAATATTTGGAGATACTGTTGAATGATTCTTGACAAACATGTGATCACTGCTATGAAGGAACTATATTAGGAAGTCCGGGCTCACATTGCGTGATCTCATCGGAGGGTTCTCGCGCCCATGAACAGGCGACTTCAATGGCCACCGATGGCTGCCGATGGCGCGGCTCGCGGATGCGTGGCGTCTCGGTTAACGATTCGGCGGGCGCTGGGGGTGCTGGCGCTGCTGGCCTGTCTTCTCTTGCCCTTGCCGGCGGCCGCGCAGACCTTCGGCCAGCAGCAGATATCCGATCAGCTCTATCTGAAAGACGTAGCGATTGCGGACCTGACTCTGCCGGAAGCGACGGGCGGCAGCGGAACGCTGACCTACAGCCTCAGCCCCGACCCGCCGGACGGGCTGACCTTCGACGCGGCCACGCGACTCATCAGCGGCGCGCCGACGGCGGTGCAGACGCCGGCAGTGAGCTATACCTACAAGGCGACGGACAGCAGCACGCCCCCGGGCGAGGCGGAACTCACATTCACGATCGAGGTCCAGACGGACACTTCTCCGACCTTCGGCGCGGTGTCGGTGGACGACCGGACCTTTATCGACGATGTGACGATTACAGACCTGGTGCTGCCGGCGGCGACGGGCGGCAACGCGCCGCTGACCTACAGCCTCGGCCCCACCCCGGCCTTGCCGACGGGCCTGACCTTCGACGCGGCCACACGCACGATTTCGGGCACGCCGTCGGCAGTGATGACCGAGACGGAATACACGCTGAAGGTGACCGATGCGGACGGCAACACGGCGGATACGGACGCGGCGACGCTCACCTTCAAGATCACGGTGGAGGCGGACACGTCTCCGGATTTCAGCACGGTGTCGGTGGACGCCCAGACCTTTATCGACGGTGTGACGATCACGGACCTGGTGCTGCCAGCGGCGACGGGCGGCAACGCGCCGCTGACCTACAGCCTCGGCGCCACCCCGGCCTTGCCGACGGGCCTGACCTTCAGGGCGGACACGCGCACGATTGCGGGCGCGCCGACGGTAACCCAGACGGCGACGACCTACACGCTGACCGCGACCGACGCGAACGGCGATACGGGGACGCTCACCTTCGACATTACGGTGGAGGCGGACACAGCCCCGAGCTTCGGCACGGCGACGATCGCCGACCAGACCTATACCAACGGCGTGGCGATTGCGGACCTGCTGCTGCCGGCGGCGACGGGCGGCAACGCGCCGCTCACCTACACGCTGACGCCGCCGGCCGGGCTGACCTTCGACGCGGATACGCGCACCGTCAGCGGCACGCCGACGGAGACCAGGGCCGAGACGACCTACACGCTGACCGCGACCGACGCGAACGGCGATAGTGCGACGCGGACCTTCCGGATCACGGTGGAGAGGCAGTTGCCGGCCGAGCCGGCCAATGTCGCAGCCACCGGCGGAACCGCACAGTTGACGGTGAACTGGGACTCGTCGGATGCCTCGCACCCGTTATGCCCGGTCTCCAGCTGGCAGCTCAATTACAGAAAGTCGGGCAGCGCCTGGCGGGAAGGATGGGATGTCCGTCCAGCCAACCCCAACAATCAGGACAATGGCGCCTTCGATGTCTTTGTCTCCGACGCAGGGAGCGGCAGTCCGTACTCCTTCCCGATCGGTGCGAACACGCCGCCGACACTCCGTCCGGCCGGCCAGCTCGGCGTCGCGCTCGACGGCGGCAGCTACGAGGTTCGCCTGCGAGCCTACAGCAACAGCGCGGGCTGCACGCCGGCGCAAGGCAACTACTATTACAGCGATTTCACCGACATCGTATCGGCCACGGTGACGGCCGGTCCGCCGACCTTCGGTGGCGCGACGATCCCCGCCCAGTACTATAGTCAGAATACGCCGATTCCGACCCTGAACCTGCCGCGCGCATCGGGCGGGACGCTGACCTACAGCCTCACGCAGCCGCTGCCGGCCGGGCTGGACCTGGACACGAACGCGCGCACCGTCACCGGCACGCCGACGGAGACCAAGGCCGAGACGGAATACACCTGGAGGGCGACGGACGGCAGCAACACGGCGGATGTGAAATTCAACATCACGGTATCTGCGGACGCGATGCCCTCGTTCGCGGGTGAGGCGGTCGAACGCCAGAGTTGGTACTGGGACCATTGGTTAATTCTGCGACTGCCGGCGGCGACGGGCGGCAACGCGCCGGTGACCTACAGCCTCGCGCCGGCGCTGCCGGCCGGGCTGACCTTCAATGCGGGCACGCGCACCGTCAGCGGCACGCCGTCGGCGGCGATGGCCGAGACGACCTACACGCTGACGGCGACCGACGCGGACGGCGATACGGCGACGCTGACCTTCCCCGCCGCCGTCAACTTCCGGCCGGCGGCTCCGACGGGTTTGACGGCGACGGGCGGGGCTCGCCGAATTGAGATGAGCTGGAGTTGGGCGGACGATACGGGCGGGGTATGCCCCCTGACGAGGTTCAGGGTGTACTATTACAGGCCGGGGGAGGATGACCCGGTTCCGAGGCTGGGCACTGCCACCCCCGACAGGGGCGCCTTCGAGGTCGGGAAAGATGTGAGGAGCATCGAGTTCGGCGCCGACGATTCGCTCGACAGAGAAATCGCGCTCGGCGACGGCGAGTTCCAGGTTGCCGTGCAAGCCTTCAGCCTGGCCTGCCACGCCAGCAGGAGCGACAATCACGCGTCGAGCTTGTACACGGTGGCCTCTGTCACGGTGGACCCGCTACCGCCGGACGCGCCGGAGAACCTGACGGCGACGGCGGGCGACACGGAGGTCGATCTCAGCTGGAGCAACCCGAACGACGGCACCATCACGAAGTATGAGGTGCGCTGGAAGGCGAGCGCCAACCTGCCGTTCGACGACGCGACCGACAGCTGGAGAGTTGTGGCGGGAAGCGACGCCACCACGACCGACCACAAGGTGACGGGCCTCGCCAACGGCACGGAATACACGTTCGAGGTCCGGGCGGTGAACAGCGCCGGGGACGGCGCGGCGGCCAGCGTGGCGGCGACGCCGGCGCTTAATGCGCCGAGCTTCGACAATGCGACGATCGCCGACCAGAGCTATATCGAGAACCAGGTGATCGCGGACCTGGTGCTGCCGGTGGCGACGGGCGGCGACGGGACGCTGACCTACGGCCTCAGCCCCACGCTGCCGGCCGGGCTGGCCTTCGACGCGGACACGCGCATCCTCGCCGGCACGCCGACGGCGACCATGGACCAGACGACCTACACCTTCACGGCGACGGATGCGGACGGCGACACGGCGAGCCTGACATTCAAGATCACCGTGGAGGCGGCGCCCACCACGACGCCGACGAGCGCCGACTTCGAGGTGGACGTGTTCAAGCCGCGCACCAAGCTGGTGGCGTCGTGGACTAAAAGCAAAAGTGTGTTCCCGTTCACGCCGGCGGGCACGAGGAAAACCGCGCATTTCTACGGCGTGAAAGTGGTGACGCTGCCGGACACGGGCACCCTGAAATTGGTGCCCACCCCCGACTCGACGGCGCTGGAGCGGGACGCGATCGTCAACGAGGTGGTCGCGGTGTCGAATATCCAGAGCAAGAGTTCGGAGAGAGTGCTGGCCTTCTTCCCGCCCGACAACAACGACAATTTCATCACGAGCTTCACCTTCAAGGTGATCGACCAGATCGGCTTGGGCACGGACCTGGTGGAGTCCGCAGCCACCTACACCGCGACGCTGAAGTTCGAAGGCTCGACGCCCACCAATGCGCCGCCCACCTTAGCCAACGCCATCGCCGACCGCTCCGTCACCGTCGGCAAGGACGTCACCGTCGAACTCGAAGCCGCCGGCGGCGCGGTCTTCAACGACCCCGACGACGACGCTCTCACTTACAGCGCAAGCTCCAGCGACGAAGCCAGGGCCACCGTCAGCGTCGATAACACGGCCAACACCGTCACCGTCACCGGCGTCGCCGCCGGAACCGCCGCCGTCACCGTCACCGCCAATGACGGCAATGGCGGCTCGGTCCAGGACAGCTTCACGATCACGGTCGAGGCGGACACGGCCCCGAGCTTCGGCAATGCGACGATCGCCGACCAGAGCTATACCCGGAACGAGGCGATCACGGCCCTGGTGCTGCCGGAGGCTTCGGGCGGCAATGGCGAGTTGAGCTACACGCTCACCCCCACGCTGCCGAACGGGCTGACCTTCACCCCGCCCTCGGGGACGACGCCCGGCTCGATCTCAGGCATGCCGACGGCGGTCCAGGCGGCGACCGACTACAGCTGGACCGTCACCGACCGGGACGACGACACGGCGAGCCTGACATTCAAGATCACCGTGGCGGCGGCGCCGACAAGCGCCAACTTCACGAAAGAGGTGTTCAGGCCGCACACCAAGCTGGTGGCGTCGCGGGGGAGCAGCAGTGTGTTCCCGTTCACGCCGGCGGACGAGGACGACAGCGGCGCGCTGTTCCGGGAGGTCCAGGTGGTGACGCTGCCGGACAAGGGCAAGCTGAAGACGGTGCCCGCCACCCCCAAGTCGAGGGCGACGGAGCGGGACGTGAGCGCCAACCAGAAGATCCCGGTGTTGGACACCCAGCAATCGAGATACGAGAGAGTGCTGGCCTTCTTCCCGCCCGACAACAACAACAACTTCAACACGAGCTTCACCTTCAAGGTGATCGACGAGAACCGGGTGGCGTCCGCAGCCACCTACACGGCGACGCTGAAGTTCGAAGGCTCGACGCTGAACCGCGTGCCGAATCTGAACACCTCCAGCGTGGCGCAGCAGACCTTTACCGTGGGCGAGACCGTGGACCGGGAATTCCCGTGGTCGAACACGGGCGACGGCAAGCTGATCTACACGCTCGAGCCGGAGCTGCCTGCGGGCCTCGCCTATGACGGCGACGGGCCGGACGACGGCGGCGTCGGGCTCGGTCAGGCGAACGCGCCGCACTTAACCGGCACGCCGGTGCAGGTGACCGCGGCCGAGGAATACACCCTGACCGTGGCCGACACCGACAGCGTGACCGGCGCGGAGGACAAGGACTCGGTGACCTTCTACATCGAAGTCGTCGCCTCTGCGGACCCCCTGACCGCGCCGAAGAACCTGGCGGCGGCGCCGGGCGCGAACACCGGCGAGGTGGACCTGTCCTGGGACGCGATCGACATCGCGAGCAAGTGGCAAGTGCGCCATGCCGAGGGGACTTCGGTGCCTGAGACTGTGGCGTGGACGGACGTCCCGAACAGCAACGCCACCACCACCGGCCACACGGTGACGGGCCTCGCCAACGGAACGGAATACACGTTCGAGGTTCGTGCGGTGAACGCCAACAACGGCCCGGCCGGCGAGGTCAGCCTGACGCTGGCGGGCCTGGTGGTGTCGCCGACCAGCCTCAGTATCGAGGCGAACGCCAGCGGCAGCTTCACGGTGGCGCTGTCCACCGCGCCGAGCGCCGCAGTGACGGTGGCCGTGACCAGCGACGACACGGACGTCACGGTGTCGCCCGACAGCCTGGACTTCACCACCGCGGACTACGCCACGGCGAAAACCGTGACGGTGAACATGGCGGAGAACCCGGCCGATGGCGCCGCGACAGTTAGCCTGAGCGCGACCGGCGGCGACTATGCCGGCCTCAGCGCCTCGGTGTCGGTCAGCCTGGACGCCGTGCCCAGCTTCGGCATAGAGACGATCGCCGATCAAAGCTATATCGAGAACCTGAAGATCGAGGACCTGGTGCTGCCGGTGGCGACGGGCGGCGACGGGACGCTGGACTACACGCTGACGCCGGCGGAGGCCGACCGCCCGGCGGGCCTGGTCTTCACCCTGCCGTCGGGGACGACGGCCGGTTCGATCAAGGGAACGCCGAGCGAGGCCAAGGCCAAGGCGACCTACACGCTCAAGGCGAGAGACCTGGACGGCGACGAGGCGACGCTGACCTTCGCGATTACAGTCGAGGCGGACACGGCCCCGAGCTTCGGCAATGCGACGATCGCCGACCAGAGCTATATCGAGAACCAGGCGATCACGGCCCTGGTGCTGCCCGAGGCGACGGGCGGCAACGGAACGCTGAGCTACACCGTCACCCCCACGCTGCCGACCGGGCTGGCCTTCGCGCCCGCCACGCGCACGATTACGGGCGCGGCGACGGTGACCCAGACGGCGACGACCTACACGCTCAAGGCGAGAGACCAGGACGGCGACGAGGCGACGCTCACCTTCACCATTACGGTGAATGCCGACGTCCCGCCGAGCTTCGGCACGAAGACGATCGCCGACCAGAGCTATACCCGGAACCAGGCGATCACGGCCCTGGTGCTGCCGGAGGCGACGGGCGGCAATGGCGCACTGAGCTACAGCCTCAACCCCGCGCCGCCGGCCGGGCTGACCTTCACCCCGCCCTCGGGGACGACGCCCGGCTCGATCTCGGGCACGCCGACCGCGACCATGGACGAGACGACCTACAGTTGGACGGCGGCGGATGCGGACGCCAACAGCAGCTCGTCGGACCAGGCGACACTCACCTTCACCATCACGGTAGCGGCGGCGCCGACCTTCAGCCAGACGATCGCCGACCAGAACTGGTTCCGGACCTATCGGATCGAAGACGTGCAACTGCCGGCGGCTTCGGGCGGCAACGGCGCGCTGACCTACACCCTCACGCCTGCGCTGCCGGACGGGCTGATCTTCGACGCGCGCGCGCGCACCATCTCCGGCACGCCGACGACGGCGACGCCCGAGACGACCTACACCTTGACGGCGACGGACAGCAGCACCTCTCCGGCCAGGGCGGAACTGACATTCAGGGGCGTCGTCGGCTTCACCCCGGCGGCGCCGACCAATGTCACGGCCGAGGGCGGCAGTCGCCGGATTACGGTGCGGTGGAACTGGCAGGACGATACGGGTGGGGTGTGTCCCGCTTTGGATTTCGGGCTGTACTATCTGAGGCCGGATGCAGATTTGCCGAATTGCGACGACCCGAACACTGGCGACGTGGGCTGCTTCCTTGTCGTAGCCGATAGCAACAACACGGACTACACATTCACATTCGGCGCCGATCATTCGCTCGACGAATATATCGCGCTCGGCGACGGCAAGTTTGAGATCTGGTTGACCGCCTACAGCCGGGATTGCGAAGAAACCGAAGAGTTCCCCTCTAATACCCCGTGGAGCCAATACTTTCATCCCATACCCGATGTTACGGTACTGCCGGGCCCACCGGCCGAGCCGACCGGTCTGGCGGCGACGCCGGGCGACAGGCAAGTGACGCTTGCCTGGAATAACCCGAATGACAGCACCATCACGAAGTACCAGCTGCGCTGGAAGGCGAGCGCCAGCCTGCCGTTCGACGACGCGACCGACAGCTGGAGCGATGTGACGGGGAGCGGCGCCACCACGACCGGCCACACGGTGACGGGCCTCGCCAACGGAACGGAATATACGTTCGAGGTTCGGGCGGTGAACGGCGACGGGGGCGGCGCGGCGGCAAGCGTGGCGGCGACGCCGGAGGGGATTCCGGATGCGCCCATCGATCTGAAGGCGGCGGCGGGCGACACGCAAGTGACGCTCACCTGGAAGCTGCCGACCAATGCCGGCAGGATCGACAGGGTCGAGCTGCGCTGGAAGGCGAGCGCCAGCCTGCCGTTCGTCGATGCGACCGACAGCTGGACCGATCTGAATGATGCGACCGCCACGACCTACAAGGTGACGGGCCTGACCAACGGCACCGGCTACACCTTCCAGGTCCGGGCGGCGAACAGCGCCGGGGATGGCGCGGCGGCAAGCGTGGCGGCGACGCCCAATGCGCCGCCGACCGTCGCCAATGAGATCGCCGACCGGATCGTCACTATTGGCGCGCCCGTCATCATCGCGCTCGAAGATGCCAACAACCCGGTCTTCACCGACCCCGATGGCGACGATTTGAGCTATGAAGTCAGCTCCAGCGACGCGACCAAAGCGACCGTCACTTACGACTCCGGCGCCGAAAGCATCACCGTCACCGGCGTCGCGAGCAGCAGGACCGACACCGTCACCATCACCGTCACCGCCGATGATGGCAATGGCGGATCGGTCAGCGACGAGTTCGCCGTCACCGTCAACGCGCCGCCGACCGTCGCCAATGAGATCGCCGACCGGACCCTCAACGTCAGCGCAACGGTCACCATCCAGCTCGAAGATGCCAACAACCCGGTCTTCACCGACCCCGACGACAGCAGCCTGACCTACACCGCAAGCTCCGGCGACACCGACAAGGCCACCGTCGCTTACAACTCCGGCGCCGAAAGCATCACCGTCACCGGCGTCGCGAGCAGCGGGACCGACACCGTCACCATCACCGTCACCGCCAGCGACGGACGCGGCGGATCGGTCAGCGACGAGTTCGCCGTCACCGTCACGGCGCAAAACCCGACCAACAACGACCCGACCGTCGCCAATGAGATCGCCGACCGGATCGTCACTATTGGCGCGCCCGTCATCATCGCGCTCGAAGATGCCAACAACCCGGTCTTCACCGACCCCGATGGCGACGATTTGAGCTATGAAGTCAGCTCCAGCGACGCGACCAAAGCGACCGTCACTTACGACTCCGGCGCCGAAAGCATCACCGTCACCGGCGTCGCGAGCAGCAGGACCGACACCGTCACCATCACCGTCACCGCCGATGATGGCAATGGCGGATCGGTCAGCGACGAGTTCGCCGTCACCGTCAACGCGCCGCCGACCGTCGCCAATGAGATCGCCGACCGGACCCTCAACGTCAGCGCAACGGTCACCATCCAGCTCGAAGATGCCAACAACCCGGTCTTCACCGACCCCGACGACAGCAGCCTGACCTACACCGCAAGCTCCGGCGACACCGACAAGGCCACCGTCGCTTACAACTCCGGCGCCGAAAGCATCACCGTCACCGGCGTCGCGAGCAGCGGGACCGACACCGTCACCATCACCGTCACCGCCAGCGACGGACGCGGCGGATCGGTCAGCGACGAGTTCGCCGTCACCGTCACGGCGCAAAACCCGACCAACAACGACCCGACCGTCGCCAATGAGATCGCCGACCGGATCGTCACTATTGGCGCGCCCGTCATCATCGCGCTCGAAGATGCCAACAACCCGGTCTTCACCGACCCCGATGGCGACGATTTGAGCTATGAAGTCAGCTCCAGCGACGCGACCAAAGCGACCGTCACTTACGACTCCGGCGCCGAAAGCATCACCGTCACCGGCGTCGCGAGCAGCAGGACCGACACCGTCACCATCACCGTCACCGCCGATGATGGCAATGGCGGATCGGTCAGCGACGAGTTCGCCGTCACCGTCAACGCGCCGCCGACCGTCGCCAATGAGATCGCCGACCGGACCCTCAACGTCAGCGCAACGGTCACCATCCAGCTCGAAGATGCCAACAACCCGGTCTTCACCGACCCCGACGACAGCAGCCTGACCTACACCGCAAGCTCCGGCGACACCGACAAGGCCACCGTCGCTTACAACTCCGGCGCCGAAAGCATCACCGTCACCGGCGTCGCGAGCAGCGGGACCGACACCGTCACCATCACCGTCACCGCCAGCGACGGACGCGGCGGATCGGTCAGCGACGAGTTCGCCGTCACCGTCACGGCGCAAAACCCGACCAACAACGACCCGACCGTCGCCAATGAGATCGCCGACCGGATCGTCACTATTGGCGCGCCCGTCATCATCGCGCTCGAAGATGCCAACAACCCGGTCTTCACCGACCCCGATGGCGACGATTTGAGCTATGAAGTCAGCTCCAGCGACGCGACCAAAGCGACCGTCACTTACGACTCCGGCGCCGAAAGCATCACCGTCACCGGCGTCGCGAGCAGCAGGACCGACACCGTCACCATCACCGTCACCGCCGATGATGGCAATGGCGGATCGGTCAGCGACGAGTTCGCCGTCACCGTCAACGCGCCGCCGACCGTCGCCAATGAGATCGCCGACCGGACCCTCAACGTCAGCGCAACGGTCACCATCCAGCTCGAAGATGCCAACAACCCGGTCTTCACCGACCCCGACGACAGCAGCCTGACCTACACCGCAAGCTCCGGCGACACCGACAAGGCCACCGTCGCTTACAACTCCGGCGCCGAAAGCATCACCGTCACCGGCGTCGCGAGCAGCGGGACCGACACCGTCACCATCACCGTCACCGCCAGCGACGGACGCGGCGGATCGGTCAGCGACGAGTTCGCCGTCACCGTCACGGCGCAAAACCCGACCAACAACGACCCGACCGTCGCCAATGAGATCGCCGACCGGATCGTCACTATTGGCGCGCCCGTCATCATCGCGCTCGAAGATGCCAACAACCCGGTCTTCACCGACCCCGATGGCGACGATTTGAGCTATGAAGTCAGCTCCAGCGACGCGACCAAAGCGACCGTCACTTACGACTCCGGCGCCGAAAGCATCACCGTCACCGGCGTCGCGAGCAGCAGGACCGACACCGTCACCATCACCGTCACCGCCGATGATGGCAATGGCGGATCGGTCAGCGACGAGTTCGCCGTCACCGTCAACGCGCCGCCGACCGTCGCCAATGAGATCGCCGACCGGACCCTCAACGTCAGCGCAACGGTCACCATCCAGCTCGAAGATGCCAACAACCCGGTCTTCACCGACCCCGACGACAGCAGCCTGACCTACACCGCAAGCTCCGGCGACACCGACAAGGCCACCGTCGCTTACAACTCCGGCGCCGAAAGCATCACCGTCACCGGCGTCGCGAGCAGCGGGACCGACACCGTCACCATCACCGTCACCGCCAGCGACGGACGCGGCGGATCGGTCAGCGACGAGTTCGCCGTCACCGTCACGGCGCAAAACCCGACCAACAACGACCCGACCGTCGCCAATGAGATCGCCGACCGGATCGTCACTATTGGCGCGCCCGTCATCATCGCGCTCGAAGATGCCAACAACCCGGTCTTCACCGACCCCGATGGCGACGATTTGAGCTATGAAGTCAGCTCCAGCGACGCGACCAAAGCGACCGTCACTTACGACTCCGGCGCCGAAAGCATCACCGTCACCGGCGTCGCGAGCAGCAGGACCGACACCGTCACCATCACCGTCACCGCCGATGATGGCAATGGCGGATCGGTCAGCGACGAGTTCGCCGTCACCGTCAACGCGCCGCCGACCGTCGCCAATGAGATCGCCGACCGGACCCTCAACGTCAGCGCAACGGTCACCATCCAGCTCGAAGATGCCAACAACCCGGTCTTCACCGACCCCGACGACAGCAGCCTGACCTACACCGCAAGCTCCGGCGACACCGACAAGGCCACCGTCGCTTACAACTCCGGCGCCGAAAGCATCACCGTCACCGGCGTCGCGAGCAGCGGGACCGACACCGTCACCATCACCGTCACCGCCAGCGACGGACGCGGCGGATCGGTCAGCGACGAGTTCGCCGTCACCGTCACGGCGCAAAACCCGACCAACAACGACCCGACCGTCGCCAATGAGATCGCCGACCGGATCGTCACTATTGGCGCGCCCGTCATCATCGCGCTCGAAGATGCCAACAACCCGGTCTTCACCGACCCCGATGGCGACGATTTGAGCTATGAAGTCAGCTCCAGCGACGCGACCAAAGCGACCGTCACTTACGACTCCGGCGCCGAAAGCATCACCGTCACCGGCGTCGCGAGCAGCAGGACCGACACCGTCACCATCACCGTCACCGCCGATGATGGCAATGGCGGATCGGTCAGCGACGAGTTCGCCGTCACCGTCAACGCGCCGCCGACCGTCGCCAATGAGATCGCCGACCGGACCCTCAACGTCAGCGCAACGGTCACCATCCAGCTCGAAGATGCCAACAACCCGGTCTTCACCGACCCCGACGACAGCAGCCTGACCTACACCGCAAGCTCCGGCGACACCGACAAGGCCACCGTCGCTTACAACTCCGGCGCCGAAAGCATCACCGTCACCGGCGTCGCGAGCAGCGGGACCGACACCGTCACCATCACCGTCACCGCCAGCGACGGACGCGGCGGATCGGTCAGCGACGAGTTCGCCGTCACCGTCACGGCGCAAAACCCGACCAACAACGACCCGACCGTCGCCAATGAGATCGCCGACCGGATCGTCACTATTGGCGCGCCCGTCATCATCGCGCTCGAAGATGCCAACAACCCGGTCTTCACCGACCCCGATGGCGACGATTTGAGCTATGAAGTCAGCTCCAGCGACGCGACCAAAGCGACCGTCACTTACGACTCCGGCGCCGAAAGCATCACCGTCACCGGCGTCGCGAGCAGCAGGACCGACACCGTCACCATCACCGTCACCGCCGATGATGGCAATGGCGGATCGGTCAGCGACGAGTTCGCCGTCACCGTCAACGCGCCGCCGACCGTCGCCAATGAGATCGCCGACCGGACCCTCAACGTCAGCGCAACGGTCACCATCCAGCTCGAAGATGCCAACAACCCGGTCTTCACCGACCCCGACGACAGCAGCCTGACCTACACCGCAAGCTCCGGCGACACCGACAAGGCCACCGTCGCTTACAACTCCGGCGCCGAAAGCATCACCGTCACCGGCGTCGCGAGCAGCGGGACCGACACCGTCACCATCACCGTCACCGCCAGCGACGGACGCGGCGGATCGGTCAGCGACGAGTTCGCCGTCACCGTCACGGCGCAAAACCCGACCAACAACGACCCGACCGTCGCCAATGAGATCGCCGACCGGATCGTCACTATTGGCGCGCCCGTCATCATCGCGCTCGAAGATGCCAACAACCCGGTCTTCACCGACCCCGATGGCGACGATTTGAGCTATGAAGTCAGCTCCAGCGACGCGACCAAAGCGACCGTCACTTACGACTCCGGCGCCGAAAGCATCACCGTCACCGGCGTCGCGAGCAGCAGGACCGACACCGTCACCATCACCGTCACCGCCGATGATGGCAATGGCGGATCGGTCAGCGACGAGTTCGCCGTCACCGTCAACGCGCCGCCGACCGTCGCCAATGAGATCGCCGACCGGACCCTCAACGTCAGCGCAACGGTCACCATCCAGCTCGAAGATGCCAACAACCCGGTCTTCACCGACCCCGACGACAGCAGCCTGACCTACACCGCAAGCTCCGGCGACACCGACAAGGCCACCGTCGCTTACAACTCCGGCGCCGAAAGCATCACCGTCACCGGCGTCGCGAGCAGCGGGACCGACACCGTCACCATCACCGTCACCGCCAGCGACGGACGCGGCGGATCGGTCAGCGACGAGTTCGCCGTCACCGTCACGGCGGACGACGCGCCGAGTTTCGGCAATGCGGCGATCGCCGACCAGACCTATAGCGATGGCGTGACGATCACCGACCTGACGCTGCCGGTGGCGACGGGCGGCAACGGAACACTGACCTACACGCTGACGCCGGAGCCCAGCGACCGCCCGGCGGGCCTGGTCTTCACCCTGCCCTCGGGAACAACGCCCGGCTCGATCTCGGGAACGCCGACAGAAACCAAGGCCGAGGCAACCTACACGCTGACCGCGACCGACCGGGACGGCGATGCGGACACGCTCACCTTCACGATTACAGTCACGGCGCCAGGGAGCGTCAATAACCCTCCGACTGTCGTTCGTCCGATCGGCAACCGGATCGTCAATGTCGGCGCCACGCTCACCATCCGGCTTGAAAGATCCGGCAGCGCGGTCTTCAACGACGCCGATGGACACAGTCTGAGCTACCGGGTCGTCTCCAACGCCGCCGACAAGGCGACTGCCCGAATCGCGGCCGGAAACAATGTTGTTATCACCGGCGTCGCAGCCGGAACCGCCACCGTCACCGTCACCGCCGATGATGGCAATGGCGGCTCGGTCAGCGACAGCTTCACCGTCACCGTCACCGCGACGGAAGGGCAGACTGCCGGCCTCACGGAGCCGTTCATCGGCATCGGCAGGGCGACCTTGCGAAGCGCTATGGACCTTACCGAATGGCGCAGCGACACCGGGCCGGGCGACCCGTCTATACGGCTGGCGGGAGAGCGGATCGACCCGGCGCCCAGGCTCGCGCAAGCCAGCGGCCCGCGCTGGATCGCCCGACCGGAAAAGAACAGCCGCGCCCGGAGCGCTCGCAAACTCGATCCCGAAGAACTGTTGCTGCAAAGCAGCCTGGGGCTGTCGCTCGGCGATGGCGGCGGGGCCGACTGGTCCGTCTGGGGCCGGGGCGATGTGCAGCGGTTCAGAGGCGGCGCAGGCGCGCTCCGCCATGTCGGGAAGGTTGAGACCGGCTGGCTCGGTTTGGACGCCCGGTTCGACGACGATCTGCTTGCCGGCATGACGGTCGCGCGGAGCACCAGCAGGGTGACTTTGAACCTGGACGGCGATGAGAGCCATCTCGAAACCGCGCTGACCGCCGCCTATCCCTATCTGCTGGCGCAGCGGCCGGGCGGCGGCGGCTGGCGGCTGATCGCCGGCGCCGGAAGCGGCGAGGCCGAGCTGCTTCGCCCCAACACGCCAGTCGAGCGCGCCGATTTGTCACTCAGGCTGGCCTCGGTCGGCGGACGCTGGCCGGTGGCGACAAGCGACGGCTTCCAGCTGGCGGTTTCTGGCGACGCCGGGATGGCGCGGCTGGAGACCCGCGATGCAACGGGCAGAGCCCTTTCCCGGCTCGAGGCGACAGTCTGGCAGCTGCGCGGCGGACTGGAAGTGGAACATGACGGCTTGGCGCTGCCGGACTCGACGTTATTGCTGACGCCATCCGGATCGCTGGTGCTGCGCCATGACGGCGGCGACGGCGCCACCGGAACCGGCGTCGAGGTCGCGCTCGGCCTGCGTCTGGCTGCGCCAGGCGCGCGCTTCGGCCTTGACGCCAGCGGGCATTGGCTAGCGCTGCACTCCACCGACGGCTATCGCAGTTTCGGCGGCGCCATCGAAGCCAGGCTGGCGCCGGACGCCCAAGGGCGCGGCCTCTCCTTCTCGATCGGCCCGCAGTGGGGCGCGCGGCAGACCGGGCTTTTGGAACTGGGCGACGTCTTCCACGGCGAAACCGAGCGCGCGCCGGGCCATCGTTCTCTGTCGGCCCGGACCCACTATGGCTTCCGGGTCGGGCGCGACTTGCTGTCGCCCTTTGTAACGATGGAGCTTGGCGAGTTCTGGCGGCGCTACGAAACCGGCGTCGAAGCGCGACTGGCCGATGGTGTAAACGCCACACTGGCCGGCGAACGGCAAATCGGCGATTCCGACGCCGAAACCGTCATCAGGCTCAACCTCGGTGTGAGGTTCTAACCGGCTGGGGTTGCCCCCGCTCCTCCGTCATCCCAGCCCGGCGAGGGCGGCGGCGGTGTCGGACATGCGGTTGGAGAAGCCCCACTCATTGTCGTACCAGGCCATGACGCGCACGAAGCTGCCGTCGATGACCTTGGTCTGCGTCGCGTCGAACACGGCGCTCTGCGGATCGTGATTGAAATCGCAGGAGACCAGCGGCGCCTCGTTGACGCCCAGAATGCCCCGCAGCCGGCCCTCGGCGGCCTCGGCGATGGCGGCGTTCACCTCCGCCTCGTCGGTGTCGCGCGCGGCGGCGAACTTGAAGTCGATCAGCGACACATTCGCCGTCGGCACCCGCACCGAGGTGCCGTCCAGCCTGCCGGCCAGCTCCGGCAGCACCAGGCCGACGGCGCGCGCCGCGCCGGTCGAGGTCGGGATCATCGAGTGGCCCGCCGCCCGCGCCCGGCGCAGGTCCGAATGCAGCGTGTCGAGGATCGCCTGATCGCCGGTGAAGGCGTGGATCGTGGTCATGAAGCCGCGCTCGATCCCGACCGCGCGATGCAGCACATCCGCCACCGGAGCCAGGCAATTGGTGGTGCAGGACGCGTTCGACACCACCCGATGGTCGGCCGTGAGCGCATGATGGTTGACGCCATAGACGACGGTGAGATCGGCGTTTTCGGCCGGGGCGGACACCAGCACCCGGCGCGCGCCGGCCTCCAGATGCGCCGACGCCTTCGCCTTGCTGGTGAAGAGGCCGGTGCACTCGAACACGATATCGACGCCGAGCGCCCCCCAGGGCAGCTTCGCCGGATCGCGCTCCGCCAGCACCTCGATCGACCGCCCGGCGACCTCGATGCGGCCGTCCGAGGCGCGCACCTCGAGCGGCAATGCGCCATGGGTCGAGTCGTATTTCAGCAGATGCGCATTGGCCTCGACGGAGCCCAGATCGTTGATCGCGACGAACTCGATGTCGTTGCGCCCGGATTCCAGCGCCGCGCGCAGCGCCAGCCGGCCGATGCGCCCGAAGCCGTTGATTGCCGCCCTGACCGCCATGATGCTCTCTCTCCCTTTTGCTCTGGCCCGCCGGCCGTCACCCCAGCCGGTCGCGCACCGCCGCCGCGACCCGCCCGGCGGTAATGCCGAAATGCTCGTAGAGCGCCGCCGCCGGGGCCGAGGCGCCGAAACTGTCGATGCCGACCGCCGCGCCGTCGCGGCCGACATAGCGCTCCCAGCCGAAGGTGGCGCCGGCCTCGACCGCGACCCGCACCGGGCCTTCCGGCAGCACCGCGCGGCGCCACGCCTCATCCTGGCGGTCGAACAGCTCCATCGACGGCATGGAGACGACTCTGGTCGGCACGCCCTCTTCGTCAAGGGCCGCCTTCGCCGCGAGCGCCACCTCCACCTCCGAGCCGGTGGCGATCAGCAGCGCGGCCGGCTCCCCCTCGGCGTCGGCCAGCACATAGGCGCCGCGCGCCGAGAGATTGTCCTCCGAGGGCGCAAGGCGCACCGCCGGCAAGCCCTGGCGGGTGAGCGCCAGCACCGAAGGCCCGTCGAGCGCGAGCGCGATCTCCCAGCATTCGGCGGTTTCCACCGCGTCGGCCGGGCGCAGCACGGTCAGCCCCGGCATCGCCCGCAGGCTCGCCAGATGCTCGATCGGCTGATGCGTCGGCCCGTCCTCGCCGAGGCCGATGGAGTCGTGCGTCATCACGAAGATCGACCGCACGCCCATCAGCGCCGCCAGCCGGATCGCCGGGCGGCAATAGTCGGTGAAGGTGAGGAAAGTGGCGCCATAGGGGATGACGCCGCCATGCAGCGCCATGCCGTTCATCGCCGCCGCCATCCCGTGCTCGCGCACGCCGTAATGCAGATAGCGCCCGCCATAGTCGGCGGCCGAGAAGGGGGCGAGGCCCGGCGTCAGCGTGCCGTTGGAGCCGGTGAGATCGGCCGAGCCGCCGAGCGTCTCCGGCAGCGCGGCGTTCACCGCCGTCAGCACGCGCTGCGAGGCCTGCCGGGTGGCGAGCTTCGGCGCCTCCTCGACCAGCGCCGCCTTGCAGGCCGCCATGGCGGCCGCGAAGCCCTCGGGCGGGCGGGCGGAAAGGCGGCGCTCGAACTCCGCCCGGTCCGGGCTCGCCTCCAGGCGCGCCCGCCAGGCCTCGAACGCCTCCCGGCCGCGGCTGCCGGCGCGCCGCCAGGCGGCGGCGACGTCCTCCGGGACGACGAAAGGCGGGTGCGGCCAATCGAGCTTCACGCGCGCCCTCGCCACCTCTTCCGCGCCGAGCGGCGCGCCATGCGAGGCCGCCGTGCCGGCCTTGGTGGGCGCGCCCCTGGCGATCAAGGTGGTGCAGCAGACGAGCGACGGGCGCGGGTCCGCGACCGCGCGCTCGATCGCGGCGGCGATCTTGTCCATGTCGTGCCCGTCGGCGGCGGCGAGATGCCAGCCGGCGGCCGAGAAGCGCTCCAGCGGGTCGTCCGACATGGTCAGATCGGTCGATCCGTCGATCGAGATGTGGTTGTCGTCCCACAGCACGATCAGCCGGCCGAGACCGAGATGGCCGGCGAGCCCGATGGCCTCATGCGACACGCCCTCCATCAGGTCGCCGTCGCTGGCGATGACCCAGCAGCGATGATCGACCAGCCCGTCGCCGAAGGCGGCGTTCATGGCGCGCTCTGCGATGGCCATGCCGACCGCCGTCGCGATGCCCTGCCCGAGCGGCCCGGTGGTGGTCTCGACGCCCGGCGTCACGCCGTATTCCGGGTGGCCGGGCGTGATGCTGCCCAGCTGGCGGAAGCGCTCGATCTCGCCCATGGTCACGCCCGGATAGCCGGTGAGATGCAGCAGCGCGTAGAGCAGCATGGAGCCATGCCCGGCGGAGAGCACGAAGCGGTCGCGGTCGGGCCAGTCGGGCCGGGCGGCGTCATGGCGGAGGAAGCGGGTGAACAGCACCGTCGCCACATCCGCCATGCCCATCGGCATTCCCGGGTGGCCGGAGGCGGCGCGTTCGACGGCGTCCATCGACAGCACGCGCAGGGCGTTCGCCATGGTGGCGAGATCGGGTTGAGCGGACATGGGAGAGCTCGGGGTCCAGGGTCGGGAACGTCGGGCGGCAAAATGCCCCTGCGGGCCGGCCGCCGTCAACATCGGCCGGCAGCGGTTTGTTGACGCTGGCGCGCTCCGGCTGCCATAAGGGGCGGCAGCGGAGATCGACGAGCGGATGACCCGAATCAACGCCGCCATCGCACGGATCGAGGCCGCGCTTCGGCGGATCGACGCCAGCCGGGCGGCGGGCGCGGAAGAGGAGCTGGCCGCATTGCGGGCGGCGCAGGCCGAGGCGGCGGCCCGGCTGGATGCGCTGATCGCCCGGCTCGACGCGATCGTCGAGGAGGAGGAGTAGCGCCCATGGCCCGCGTCACCATCTCGGTCAACGGCCATGAATACGGCCTCGCCTGCGACGACGGGCAGGAGGCGCGCATTCGCGCCGCCGGCGCGCTGCTCGACGAGCGGGTCGGCGAGCTGGCCGGGCGGATCGGCCGCACCAGCGATCTCAATCTGGTGGTCATGGCGGGGGTGACGCTCGCCGACGAGGCGATCGGCGGCGGGTCGGACAGTCCCGTCGAAGGCGAACTCGAAGCGCTCGCCGAGGCGCTGGAGCGGCTGGCGGAGCAGGCCGAGGCCCTTGCATCCCGCCTCGCTCCGTCCTAGTTTGCCCTTGAAGCTGCCCGGTGCGTCAGGCCAGCGAAATCCCGGGGCCGTTACCGAAACTCCAGGGAGCTGTCCCTGTCGGAGCCCTGGCTTCGTCACACGGCGCCCACCTCTGTCGAGAGGGTCCCGGAGGATTGGATTGACGCCGACGGCCAGGGCGGCTTCGCTTTCCGCCGCCAAGGCGGCCATGCGCCGCGAGATGCAGCGCCGCCGGCGCGGCCTCGCTCCATGCGCGCTGCCGGCGGATGTCGCGCTGCCCGGCCGGCGCATCGCCGGCTACTGGCCGATGCGCGGCGAAATCGACCCCCGCCCGCTGCTGGCGGCGCTCGACCGGCCGGTCGCGCTGCCGGTCACCGGGCCGCCCGGCTCGGCGCTGACCTTCCGGCTCTGGCGGCCGGGAGACGCGCTCCGCCCCGGCCCGTTCGGCACAAGCGAGCCGACCGGCCCGCCGGTGGAGCCGGACCTGCTGCTGACGCCGCTCCTGGCCTTCGACGCGGCCGGCAACCGGCTCGGCTATGGCGGCGGCTATTACGACCGCACCGTCCGGGCCACCGGCGCGCTCGCCATCGGCGCGGCATACGCCGCGCAGCAGGTGGCGGCGGTTCCCACAGGCCCGGACGACCGGCCGCTGGACGCGGTGCTGACCGAGGCCGGCCTCACCTGGTTCTCACGGAGGAGTTGACGTTGCGCATTCTGTTTCTGGGCGATGTGATGGGCCGGTCCGGCCGCGAAGCGGTGGCGCAACGGCTGCCGGAGCTGCGCCGCCTGCTCGCCATCGACCTCGCGGTCGTCAATGGCGAGAACATGGCCCATGGCAAGGGCATGACGCCGAAGCTGGTCGGCGAACTCTACGCCGCCGGCGCGGATGTCATCACCTCCGGCAATCATGTCTGGGACGCCCGCGAGATCATCCCCTATATCGACGGCGACCCGCGCCTGCTGCGCCCGATCAACTTTCCGCCGGGCACGCCCGGCCGGGGCCTGGCGACGGTCACGCTCGCCGACGGGCGCCGGGCGGTCATCGTCAACGCCATGACGCGTCTGTTCATGGACCCGCTGGACGACCCCTTCGCGGTGGTGCTGCGCGCCCTCAAGCCCTGGCCGCTCGGCGGGGCGGCCCAGGCCGTGCTGATCGACTTCCACGGCGAGGCGACCAGCGAGAAGATGGCGTTTGCGCACTTCTTCGACGGCGACGTCTCGGTCGTGGTCGGCACGCACACCCATGTGCCGACCGCCGACGTAACGGTGCTGCCGGGCGGCACCGCCTACCAGACCGACGCCGGCATGTGCGGCGACTACGATTCCGTCATCGGCATGGCGAAGGAGGAGCCGGTGCGCCGCTTCGTGCGCAAGATGCCGGGCGAGCGCAAGCCCGAGCCGGCGGGCGGGCCGGCGACCGTCTGCGGGCTGTTCGTGGAGACCGACGACCGGACGGGGCTGGCGCTCCGGGCCGAGCCGGTGCGGGTCGGCGGCCGGCTCTCGCAGACCTTGCCCGCCTGCGCTATACACGACGCCAACCCCTGAACGCTCCGCCGGGAGGACGGCAGGACGCATGGCCGGACATTCCCAGTTCAAGAACATCATGCACCGCAAGGGCGCGCAGGACGCCCGGCGGGCGCGCGTCTTCACCAAGATCGGGCGCGAGATCGAGGTGGCGGCGAAGCTCGGCTCGCCGGACCCGGACTCCAACCCCCGGCTGCGCTCGGCGATCCAGGCGGCGCGGGCCGCCAACATGCCGCGCGACCGCATCGACCGGGCCATGCGGCGGGGCGCGGGCGAGGATGGCGGCGCGGTTTATGAGGAAGTGCGCTATGAGGGCTACGGGCCCGCCGGCGTGGCGGTGATCGTCGAGGCGCTGACCGACAATCGCAACCGCACCGCCGCCGATGTGCGCGCCGCCTTCTCCAAGAATGGCGGCTCGCTCGGCGAGTCCGGTTCGGTGCTGTTCCTGTTCGACCGCGCGGGGCTGATCCGCTTTCCCGGCGAGGCCGCCGACGGCGAGCGGATGTTCGAGGCGGCGCTGGAGGCCGGCGCCGAGGACATGATTTCCGACGAGGAAGGCCACGATGTGCTGACGGCCCCCGACGAGCTGCACGCGGTGCGCGAGGCGCTGGAGGAGAGCGTCGGCGAGCCGGAGGCCGCCCGCCTGGTCTGGCGGCCGCAGACCCTGGTGGCGCTGGACGAGGAGCCGGCGGGCGCGCTTCTCAAGCTGCTCGAGACGCTCGACGACCATGACGATGTGCAGACCGTCTCGGCGAACTGCGACCTGTCGGACGAGGTTCTCGCCCGGCTCACCGGATGACGGTCGCGCGGCGCGTCATCGGGATCGACCCCGGCCTCCGGGTCACCGGCTGGGGCATCGTGGAGACGCGCGCCATGCGCCTCATCCATGTCGCGAACGGCGAATTGCGGCCCGACCCCGAGGCGGGCGTCGCCGAGCGGCTGAACGACCTGTTCGCCGGCCTCAGCCGGATCATCCGGCAGTTCGCCCCGGACCTGGCGGCGACCGAGGAGAGCTTCGTGCATCGCAACGCCGCGACCGCCCTGAAGCTCGGCATGGCGCGCGGCGCGGCTCTGCTGGCGGCCGCCAACGCCGGGCTGCCGGTGGCGGAATACGCTCCCCGCTCGGTCAAGAAAGCGCTGGTGGGCGCGGGCGCGGCGGACAAGACGCAGGTGCAATACATGGTGCGGCTGCTGCTGCCCGGCTCGGCGCCGGCCGGCCCGGACGCCGCCGACGCGCTGGCGGTGGCCATCGCCCACGCCCACCATCTGCCGACGGAAGCGGCGCCGGCGTGATCGGGCGGCTGACCGGCATCGTCGAGCTCGGCGGCGACGGCGCGTTGCTCGTTGATGTCGCCGGCGTCGGCTATCTGGTGCACGCCTCCGCGCGCAGCGCCGCGCGCCTCAGCACCGGCGAGCGCGCCTCGCTCCTGGTCGAGACCCATGTGCGCGAGGATGCGATCGCGCTTTACGGGTTCGTCGAGGCCGGCGAGCGGGACTGGTTCCGCCGCCTGACCGAGGTCCAGGGCGTGGGGGCGCGCGTGGCGCTGGCGCTGCTGTCGGCGCTGGCGCCCGACGAGCTGTTGACGGCCATCGCCGCCGAGGACCGGCGGGCGCTCACCCGCGCCGACGGCGTCGGCCCGCGTCTTGCAGCGCGCATCGTGAACGAGCTCAAGGACAAGATCGACCCGGTGGGCGACGCATTTCCGGCCGCAGGCGGCGCGGACGGCGCGGGCGGCGACGATCTGCTGTCGGCGCTGGTCAATCTCGGCTACGGCCGCTCGGAGGCGCTTGTGGCGGCGGCCGCGGCCCGGCAGCGGCTCGGGCCGGACGCCGCCTTCGACGACCTGCTGCGCGCCGGCCTGCGGGAGCTGGCGCCGTGACGGCGGAGCGCGCCGTCGCGCCGGAGCGCCGGCCGGGCGACCGCGACGCGGCGCTCCGCCCGGAAACGCTGGAGGATTTCGTCGGGCAGGAGAAGCTCCGCCGCAATCTCGGCGTGTTCGTGGAGGCCGCGCGCGCGCGGGGCGCCGCGCTCGACCATGTGCTGTTCGTCGGCCCGCCGGGTCTCGGCAAGACCACGCTGGCGCAGATCGTCGCCCGCGAGCTCGGCGTCGGCTTCCGCGCGACCTCCGGGCCGGTGATCCTGCGCGCCGGCGACCTCGCCGCCCTGCTCACCAACCTCCAGCCGCGCGACGTGCTGTTCATCGACGAGATCCACCGCCTGAACCCGGCGGTGGAGGAAATCCTCTATCCGGCGCTGGAGGACTGCCAGCTCGACCTGATGATCGGCGAGGGGCCGGCGGCGCGCTCGGTCAGGATCGACCTGCCGCCCTTCACGCTGGTCGGGGCCACCACGCGCGCCGGCCTGCTGACGACGCCGCTGCGCGAGCGGTTCGGCATCCCGCTGCGTCTCGACTTCTACCGGCCGGACGAGCTCGCCCGGATCGTGGCCCGCGCCGCCGGACTGCTGGGCCTGCCGACCACGCCCGAAGGCGCGCTGGAGATCGCGCGCCGGGCGCGCGGCACGCCGCGCGTCGCCGGGCGGCTGCTGCGCCGGGTGCACGATTTCGCCGCCGTCGCCGGGCGCAGCCGGATCGACGAGGTCGCGGCCGACGCCGCGCTCACACAGCTGGAGGTGGACCGGCTCGGCCTCGACGCCATGGACCGGCGCTATATGCGCTGTCTGGCCGAGGTGTATGAAGGCGGACCGGCCGGCGCGGAGGCGCTGGCCGCCACGCTGGCCGAGCAGCGCGACGTGCTGGAGGAAGTGGTCGAGCCCTATCTCATCCGCGAAGCGCTGGTGTTGCGCACGCCGCGCGGCCGCATGCTCTCGCGCCGGGGCTGGGAGTGCCTCGGCCTGGCGCCGCCGGAGCGCGCGGGCGATCTGTTCGATGCCCGTTGAGGCGCGCGCGGAGGGCGGCGACGCCCATGTCCTGCCGGTCCGCGTCTATTACGAGGACACCGACGCGCAGGCCATCGTCTATCACGCCGCCTATCTGCGCTTTGCCGAGCGCGGGCGCACCGAACTGCTGCGCGCGCTCGGCTTCACCAGCCGGGAGGCCGCCTTCGCGGCGGTCGAGTGCGCCATGCGCTTCCACCGCCCTGCCCGGCTCGACGACCTGCTCGACGTGCGCACCCGGCCGGAGAGCCTCGGCGGGGCGACGGTCTCGCTCCGCCAGGAGATCCGCCGGAACGGGGAGTTGCTGGTGGCGATCCGCATCCGGCTCGCCTGCGTGGACGGCGCCGGCCGGCCCCGGCGGCTGCCGGCCGGGCTGCGCCATGCTTTTGCCGCAATGCCATATAAGATGGGGAAGGACCAGCCGTTCGATGGATGAAAGCTTGATGCAAGGTCTGGCAGCGGGCGCCGCCGACAGTCTCTCGCCGCTCACCCTGTTTCTCCAGGCGGGAGTCGTCGTCAAGACCGTCATGCTGGCGCTGGCGCTGGCGTCGGTGCTGTCCTGGGCGATCATTTTCGAGAAGTGGCGCCGCCTGCGCCGGCTCAACCGGGACGCCGACGAGTTCGAGGAGCTGTTCTGGTCGGTCGGCTCGCTGGAAGATCTGCATCAGCGGGTCGCGCATCGCGAGGGCGACCCGATGAGCAGCGTGTTCAGCGAGGCCATCCAGGAGCTGCAGGGTTCGCTCGCCAACGGCATGCCGCGCGACGCCGCCGCCCGCGACGCGCTGCAGGCGCGGGTCGAGCGCGTGATGACCTCCGAGGCGAGCCGCTGGATGGAGCGCATCGAGCGCTACATGACCTTCCTCGCCTCGGTCGGCTCGACCGCGCCCTTCGTCGGGCTGTTCGGCACGGTCTGGGGCATCATGAACAGCTTCGCCGCCATCGCGGCCTCGAAGCAGACCAATCTCGCCGTGGTCGCGCCGGGCATCGCCGAGGCCCTGTTCGCGACGGCGCTCGGCCTGGTCGCCGCCATTCCGGCGGTCGTCGCCTACAACAAGATATCGAACGACATCAACCGCTATGGCGCGCGGCTGGACGGGCTGGTGGCCGATGTGATCACCGTCACCTCGCGCGAGTTCTCGGAGTCCGCCTGACATGGCTGCGCTCGCCGGAGGAGGACCGGGCGCCGGACGGCGCAGACACGGCCGGCGCTACCGGCCGATGAGCGAGATCAATGTGACGCCGTTCGTCGATGTCATGCTGGTGCTGCTGGTGGTGTTCATGATCACCGCGCCGCTGCTCACCGTCGGCGTGCCGGTCGATCTGCCCGAGACCGAGGCCGCGCAGCTGACCGACCGGGACGAACCCCTGGTGGTCAGCATCGACGCCGAGGGCAAGGTGTATATCCAGGAGGTCGAGGTGCGCTTCGATCAGCTGGCGGCGAAGCTCGGCGCGATCATGGGCGCGCGGCCGGACGGCGTCGTCTATGTGCGCGGCGACCGCGGCATCGCCTACGGCCGGGTGATGGAGTTGATGGGCGCGCTGACGGCGGCGGGCTTCGACAAGGTCTCGCTGATGGCCGAACTGCCGCAAGCGGGCGGCTAGCGGCGATGCAGGCCGGGCTGATCGTCTCCGCTCTGGCCCATGTCGGCCTGCTGCTGCTGGCCATGATCGGCCTGCCCGCCCTGCACTCCCCGTCCGAGCCGCTGGAGATGGCCATTCCGGTCACTATCGCCATGGTGGCGCGCCCGGTCGCCGCCCCGGCCCCGCCGCCGGAGCAACCCGAGCCGCCCGACCCCGCGCCGGCGGAGGTCACGCCGCCGGAACCGCCGCCGCCAGTCGAGGCGCCGCCCCCGGTCGAAACCCCGCCGCCCCCGGTCGAAACCCCGCCGCCCCGGGTCGAAACCCCGCCGCCGGAGCCGCCCGAGCCGCCGGAACCGGCCGAGGCGCCGCCGCCCGAGAAACCGCCGCCCGAGAAACCCGTCGAGCTGGCCGCGCTGCCGCCCGAACCGCCGCCGCCCGAGACGCCGCCGCCGGTGGAGCCGGAACCGCCGCCGAGGGCCGAGCCGCCGCCCGTGCCGCAGGTCGCGCCCGAACCGCCGAAGGCCCCCGAACCGCCGAAGGCCCCGGAGCCGCCGAAAGCGGCCGAGCCGGCGCCCCCTCCGGCTCCGCCCGCGCCGCCCCCGGTGGCGGCGCCGCGCGAGCCGCCGGACGAGCTCGCCGCGCTGCGCCAGGCCGCCCGCGCCGACGAGCTCTCCGAGCTGCGCGACGCCGTGACCGGCGACGCCCGCGACGCGCCGGAGGAGACCTCCGAGCCGGCCTTCTCCGCATCCGAGGTCCAGCGGCTGTTCCGCCAGCTCGCCGGCTGCTGGCAGACCATACCGGGCCTCGCGATCTCCGAGCGCCATGTGGTGGTGCTGCAGGTCCGGCTCGGACCGGACCGGCGGGTCCAGTCCATGCGCACCGTGAACGCCGGGTCGAGCCCCAGCTACCGGGCGGCGCGGGAGCGCGCCGAGCGCGCGCTGCGCCATCCCCGCTGCGAGCGGCTGCAGGTGCCGCTGGACAAGTTCGCCCAATGGCAGTCGCTCGAACTGCGGTTCGACCCGCGTCAAATGCAGTGAACGAGGAGGCGCCACGCCATGACGCTCCCCATCCTACGCTCCGTCGCCCCCCTGCTGGCGCTGCTGCTGGCGGCGCCGGCCGCGGCGCAGGTGACCATCAACATCACGCGCGGCGTTCCCGACCCGATCCCGATCGCGGTGACCGCCTTCCACGGCGCCGACACGGCGTCGAGGCGCTATGGCGAGAACATCGCCCGCGTGGTCCGCGACGATCTGGAGCGCTCGGGCCTCTTCCGGGCGATCGCGGAGGAGGCGTTCCTCTCCCTGCTCAGGGGCGCGGACGCCCGGCCGAGCTTCGACAACTGGCGGGTGATCGATGCGCAGCTGCTGGTCGGCGGCGAGGTCGCGCTGGAGGCCGACGGGCGCGTCCGCGTCCGTTTCCGGCTCTGGGACGTCTTCCGCGAGGAGGCGCTGGTGGGCGTCACCTACACCACGCTCCCGGAGAACTGGCGCCGGCTCGGCCACAAGACGGCCGACGCGATCTACAAGCAGGTAACCGGCGAGGAGGGCTATTTCGACAGCCGCATCGTCTATGTGGCGGAGACCGGGCCGCCGGACAAGCGCAACAAGCGCCTCGTGCTCATGGACCAGGACGGCGCCAACCGGCGCTATCTCACCGACGGCGCCAATCTGGTGCTCACGCCGCGCTTCTCGCCGACGCAGCAGGAGGTCATCTATCTCTCCTACGACCGGGCGCACCAGCCGCCGAGCGTGCATATCCTGAACATCGACACCGGCCAGCGCGAGGTGCTGGGGCGCTTCCCCGGCATGCATTACGCGCCGCGCTTCTCGCCGGTCGGCAACAGCGTGCTGATCACCATGACGGCCCAGGAGGGCAATTCCGATATCTTCTCGATGGACCTCGGCACGCGCGCGCTCACCCGGCTGACCGACACGCTCGGCATCGACGCGGCCGCCTCCTTCAGCCCCGACGCCCGGCGGATCGTGTTCGAGTCGAAGCGCAGCGGCGCCCAGCAGCTCTATGTGATGAACGCCGACGGGTCCGATCCCCAGCGCATCAGCCGCGGCCCCGGCCGCTTCGCCACCCCCGTCTGGTCGCCGCGCGGCGACCTGATCGCCTTCACCCGCATCCATGGCGGCCAGTTCCATATCGGCGTCATGCGCCCGGACGGCGAGGACATGCGCATCCTGGATTCGGCCTTCCACGCCGAAGGCCCCACCTGGTCGCCCAACGGGAGGGTGCTCGCCTACTTCAAGCAGCAGACCGCCCACGAACGGCGGGTCGGACGCTCGCCGGGCCTCTGGTCGATCGACATCACCGGCGGCCTGCCGCGCCGCCTGAAAACCGAAACCGACGCTTCGGATCCCGCCTGGTCGCCGAATGCGCCGTGAAGCCCCTTGCGCAATGGCGGGAAAGTTTCACAATGACGGTGATTCGCGGCCGCTCGGAATGTCGCGGCAGAGAAGGAGATTTCGCATGTCGATAAAGTCTTTGGCGCCGGCGGCGGCGCTGCTGCTGCTTGCAGCCTGCAGCACCGGCTCGGACATGAAGGACGAGACATCCGGCGGTCCCGCAGCGCCGGCCGTCACCGCCCCCCAGGGCGGCCAGCAGGGCGTGGACAGCCAGCAAATGGCGGCCCCCGCGCCGGGTTCCGTCGAGGAGCTGCAGCAGGTCATCGGAGACCGGCTGCATTTCGCCTATGACCGCCACGACCTGGACGGCCCGGCGCAGGACATGGTGTCCAAATGGGTCGATTGGCTGACCCAGCATGGCGGGCTTGCGGTCGTCATCGAGGGCCATGCCGACGAGCGCGGCACGCGCGAATACAATCTGGCGCTGGGCGAGCGGCGCGCCGCCGAGGTGCGCGGCTATCTGCTGGCCTCCGGCATCGACGAGAACCGGGTGCGCATCGTCAGCTACGGCAAGGAGCGCCCGGAGGCGGTCGAGTCCAACGAGGAGGCCTGGGCCATCAACCGCCGGGCCGTGATGATCCTCGACTGAGCCGTGCTGCGGGCGCTCGCGATCCTGCTGCTCTGCGCCCTGCCGCTCGCGGCGGCGGCGCAGAGCACCGGCTACGGACGCCTGGTCGAGAACCGCCTCTCGGCCTTCGAGCGCGAGTTGCGCACGCTCACCGGCTCGGTCGAGCGCCTGCAGCAGCGCCTGACCGGCCTGGAGCGCCGCATCGAGGCGCTGGAGCTCGCCCGGCAGCAGGCGGAGAGCGCGGAGGAGCCGGCGCCGGCGGAAGCCGCGCCGCCGGTCGCCGTCGCGCCCGCCGGGCCGCAGGAGACGGCGCCCGACGCCCCGGCCGCCCTGCCGCGGGGCGCGGCGCTCTCGCTTTACGAGCAGGGCCGCAGATTTCAGCTCCAGGCCCGCTACGGCGACGCCGAGGGCGTGTTTGCGGCCTTCCTCCGCCGCTTTCCGGACCACCGGCTGGCGGGCAATGCGCGCCACTGGCTGGCGGACAGCCTGGCCCGGCAGGGCAAGCACGGGGCCGCCGCACAGCAGTTCCTGGCGGCCTATGAGGAAGATCGCGGCGGCTCCAAGGCGCCCGACAATCTGCTGAAGCTGGCCCGCGCGCTGGCGGCGCTCGACAAGCAGAGCGAGGCCTGCATCGCGCTTCGTCGCCTGGCGCGCGAACATGCAGACGCGCCGCAGGCCGTGACGACCGCCGCCGCCGCCGAGAGCCGGCGGCTGGAGTGCTGAGCGCCGGCGGGCGGGCGGGCGAGCGTCGCCTGCGCGGCGATGCGGCCTTCGACCGCGCCATGGACGCGCTCGGCCCCTTCGAGCCCCGGCCGAGGTTGATCGCCGCCGTTTCGGGCGGTCCCGACAGCATGGCGCTCGCGCTCATGGCCGGGGCCTGGGCCGACGCCCGGGGCGGGGAGCTGCTGGCCGTCACGGTCGATCACGGGTTGCGGCCGGAGTCGGCGGCGGAGGCGCGGAGCGTCGGCGAGCGGCTCGCGGCCTTCGGCATTCCGCACCGCATCGTCACGCGCCGCGAACCGCTCGCCGCCGGCAACCTCCAGGCGGCGGCGCGCGAGGCCCGCTACCGGCTGCTGGCCGAGGCCTGCCGGCAGGCCGCCTGCCTGCATCTGCTGCTCGGCCACCAGCTGGAGGACCAGGGCGAGACCGCCGCCATGCGCGCCGAGGGCGGCAGCGGCGCGGCGGGCCTGGCCGGCATGGCGCCCGTTCGGGAACTGCCGGAGATGCGCCTGCTGCGCCCGCTGCTCGGCCGTCGGCGCTCCGAGCTCGCGGCCTGGCTCCGCCGGCTGGAGGTCGGCTGGATCGAGGACCCCTCGAACCGTTCGCCGGACCGGGCGCGCGGCCGGCTGCGCGCCGCCATGACGGCCCCGCAACTGGCCGCGCTCGGGCGCGAGGCCGGGGACCGGGCGCGGGACCGGCGGCGGCGGGAGGAGGCGCTTGCCCGCCTGCTGGCCCGCACGGTCCGCCTCCACCCCGCCGGCGTCGCGCAGGTGGAACTCGCGCCGCTGCTCGAATCGCCGCTCGCCGAGGCCGCGCTCGGGCGCCTGCTCGCCACACTGGCCGGCAGGGCCTGGCCGCCCCGCCGGGCGCGTCTGGCGCGCCTCCGCCGCCGGCTGGCCGAGGCGCCGCCCGGCGCCGTGCTCGGCGGCGGCGCGCTGATCGCGACCCGCCGGGGCTGGTGGTGCGGGCGCGAGGTCGGGCGCATCGGCGACTCGCTCTGGCTCCAGCCCGGCGCGCGCGGCTTCTGGGACGGGCGGTTCGAGATCGTCAATCCGGGGCCGGCGCGCGTCCGCGTCGCGCCCCGCCCGCGCGCCCGCGCGCCGGCGGAGCGGCCCTGGCCGGCGACGCTCGACCGCGCGCTGCCGGCCTTTTTCGCCGAGGACGGGCGCGCGCTGGAGCCGGACGAGCCGTCCGCCCCGCTTGCGACATTCCGGCCGCGCCGTCCGCTGGCGGAAGCGGGATTTGCACTTGTTTCGACAATAGGGCAACTTACGTAGGGAGAGGGTGGGCATTCGCCCCTGTCATTCCCCGATCGGAGGCCGACGCGGACCATAATGGGCAAGAACATTGCGATATGGCTGGTGCTCGGCGTTCTGCTGATCCTGCTGTTCAACGTCTTTCAGGGATCGAGCGGGCGCAGCGGGCAGGCCGGCCTGCCATTTTCGGACTTCCTGGCCAAGGTCGAGGCCGGCCAGGTGGAGGAAGTCACCATCCAGGGCCGCACGATCGCCGGCAAGACCCGCGACGGCGCCCGCTTCACCACCTACGCCCCCGACGATCCGGGCCTGGTGGAGCGGCTGCGCAAGGGCAATGTGCGCATCAACGCCAAGCCGCCGGACGACGGCCTCTCGCTCTTGTCGATCCTGATCTCCTGGTTCCCGATGCTGCTGCTGATCGGCGTGTGGATCTTCTTCATGCGCCAGATGCAGTCGGGCGGCGGGCGCGCCATGGGCTTCGGCAAGTCGCGGGCGCGGATGCTGACCGAGAAGTCCGGGCGCGTCACCTTCGAGGATGTCGCCGGCATCGACGAGGCCAAGGACGAGCTGGAGGAGGTGGTGGAATATCTGCGCGACCCGCAGAAGTTCCAGCGCCTCGGCGGGCGCATCCCCAAGGGCGTGCTACTGGTCGGCCCGCCCGGCACCGGCAAGACGCTGCTCGCCCGCGCCATCGCCGGCGAGGCCAATGTGCCTTTCTTCACCATCTCCGGCTCCGATTTCGTCGAGATGTTCGTCGGCGTGGGCGCAAGCCGCGTGCGCGACATGTTCGAGCAGGGCAAGAAGAACGCGCCCTGCATCATCTTCATCGACGAGATCGACGCCGTGGGCCGCCATCGCGGCGCCGGCCTCGGCGGCGGCAATGACGAGCGCGAGCAGACGCTGAACCAGCTGCTGGTCGAGATGGACGGTTTCGAGACCAATGAGGGCGTCATCCTGATCGCCGCCACCAACCGCCCGGACGTGCTGGACCCGGCGCTGCTGCGGCCCGGCCGCTTCGACCGCCAGGTGGTGGTGCCCAATCCCGACATTCTCGGCCGCGAGAAGATCCTGAAGGTGCATCTGAAGAAGGTGCCGCTCGCCCCGGACGCCGAAGCCAAGACCATCGCGCGCGCCACCTCCGGCTTCTCCGGGGCCGACCTCGCCAATCTGGTGAACGAGGCCGCGCTGCTGGCGGCCCGGCGCGACAAGCGCTTCGTCACCATGTCGGACCTCGAGGAGGCCAAGGACAAGGTGATGATGGGCGCCGAGCGCCGCTCCATGGTGATGAGCGAGGACGAGAAGAAGCTCACCGCCTATCACGAGGGCGGCCATGCGCTGGTGATGATGAATCTCGAACATCACGACCCGCTGCACAAGGTGTCGATCGTGCCGCGCGGACGGGCGCTCGGCGTGGCGCATTTCATGCCGGAGCGCGACAAATACAGCCAGTCCCGGGTGGAGCTGCAGGCGCTGCTGGCGGGTCTTTTCGGCGGACGCGTGGCGGAGGAGCTGATCTTCGGCGAGGAGAAGGTGACCACCGGGGCGGCCTCCGACATCCAGCAGGCGACGCGCATCGCCCGGCGCATGGTGACCGAGTGGGGCTTCGGGGAGGATCTGGGGCCGCTGCGCTACGCCGACAATGAGGAGGAGGTGTTCCTCGGCCATTCGGTGGCCCAGCGCAAGAATGTCTCCGACGACACGGCGCGCATCATCGACTCCGAGACGCGCCGCCTGGTCGAGGAGGGCGAGTCCACCGCCCGGCGCATCCTGACCGAGCATCTGGACGATCTGCACACTGTCGCCGCCGCGCTGCTGGAGCATGAGACGCTGAGCCGCGAGGAGGTCGAGGCGGTGCTGCGCGGCGAGGAAATCCACCGCCAGGACCCGTCGGCCTCCGAAGGCGACGGCCCGACGCGCGGCGCCTCGGTGCCGACCAGCGGCCATCGCGGGCGCGGCGCGGCCCCCGGCGGCCTCAACCCCGAGCCGCAGCCGGAGGGTTGACGACCGGGGGGTCGAAAGCCGAAGGGCGGGCGACCTTGCCGGAGCCGCCGGCCAGCTTCGCCGGCCTCTCCACGCAGCGGCCGCTGCTGATGGGCGTGGTGAACGTCACGCCCGACAGCTTCTCCGACGGCGGCGACTGGTTCGATCCGGGGGCCGCCGCAGAGCGCGGCCGGGCGCTTCGGGCGGCGGGCGCGGATATCGTCGATATCGGCGGCGAATCGACCCGCCCCGGCGCGCGCGCCGTCGATGAGGCGGAGGAGCGCCGCCGGGTGCTGCCGGCGGTGGCGGCGCTGGCGGGCGAGGGCGTTCCGGTTTCGGTGGATACCCGCCATGCGGGCGTGCTGCGGGCGGCGCTCGACGCCGGCGCCCGCATCGCCAACGATGTCTCCGCGCTCACCGCCGATCCCGCCACGATCGGGCTGGTGGCGGCGAGCGGGGCGAGCGCGGTGCTGGTGCACATGCAGGGCGAGCCGGCGACCATGCAAGCCGCGCCGCACTATGGCGACGTGGTGGAGGAGGTGCTGGCCTTCCTCGCGGAGCGCGTCGCCGCCTGCAGGGCGGCGGGCGTCGGTCCCGAGCGGCTCGCCGTCGATCCGGGCTACGGCTTCGGCAAGACGCTCGCGCACAATCTGGCGCTGCTGCGGGGGCTCGCGCGCTTCCGGGCGCTCGGCTGCACGGTGGCGCTCGGCGTCTCGCGCAAGGGCTCGCTCGGCAGGCTCTCCGGCGAGGCGGACCCGAAGCGCCGGCTGCCGGAATCGCTCGCCGCCGGCCTGTTCGCGCTCGACCGGGGCGTGCGGCTGTTGCGCGTTCACGATGTGGAGGAGACCCGCCGCGCGCTTGCGGTCTGGGAGGCGCTCCGGCAGGATTCGGCCCCATGACCGGCAAGACGGAGCGCAGGCTGTTCGGCACGGACGGCATTCGCGGGCGGGCGAATGTCGAGCCGATGACGCCGGAGACCGTCATGCGGGTCGCCATGGCGGCGGCGGCCTGTTTCGGCGGCGACGGCCGGCGGCACAGCGCGCTGATCGCCAAGGACACGCGCCTTTCCGGCTATCTGCTGGAGCCGGCGCTGGTGGGCGGCTTCGTGGCGATGGGCTGGGATGTGGCGCTGGTCGGGCCGATGCCGACGCCGGCGGTCTCGATGCTGACCCGTTCTCTGCGCGCCGATCTGGGCGTCATGCTGTCGGCCTCGCACAACCCCTATCCCGACAATGGCGTCAAGCTGTTCGGCCCGGACGGCTACAAGCTCTCCGACGCCGAGGAGGGGCGGATCGAGGCCGCGATGGCGGGGGCCGATGCGCGCCGCGCGGCCCCGGAGGCGCTCGGTCGCGCCCGGCGCATGGAGGATGCGCAGGGCCGCTATATCGAGCTCGCCAAGAGCAGCTTTCCGCGCGGGATGCGCCTCGACGGCCTCAAGGTCGTGGTCGATTGCGCCCATGGCGCGGCCTATCGGGTGGCGCCGGCGGTGCTCTGGGAGCTGGGGGCGGAGGTCGTGCCGGTCGCGGTCGCGCCGGACGGGCTGAACATCAACCGCGCCTCGGGGGCGACGCATCCCGAGACCGTCTGCCGGGCGGTGCGCGAGCATGGCGCGGATATCGGGCTGGCGCTCGACGGCGACGCCGACCGGCTGGCGGTGGCGGACAATGCCGGCCGGCTGGTGGACGGCGACCGGATCATGGGGCTGATCGCCGCCGCCTGGCAGCGCCGCGAGCGGCTTGCGGGCGGCGGCGTGGTGGCGACGGTCATGTCCAATCTCGGGCTGGAGCGCTTCCTGGCCGGCCTCGGCCTCGGCCTGGTGCGCGCGCCGGTGGGAGACCGCTATGTGGTGGAGCGGATGCGCGAGGGCGGCTTCAATGTCGGCGGCGAGCAGTCGGGCCATATCGTGCTGCGCGACTTCTCGGCCACCGGCGACGGGCTGATCGCGGCGCTGCAGGTGCTGGCCGAGCTGGTGGCGAGCGGGCGTCCCGCCTCGGAGCTGCTGGCGGTGTTCGAGCCGCTGCCGCAGCGCCTGGAGAATGTGCAGGCCGGCCCGGACGACCCGCTCGCCCTGCCCTCGGTGCGCCATTCGATCGCCGAGGCCGAGGCGCGCCTCGCGGGCGTCGGCCGCCTGCTGATCCGCCGCTCCGGCACCGAACCCCTGATCCGCATCATGGCCGAAGCCGAAGACGAAACCCTGGTAAGCGAAATCGTCACCACGCTGGCCGCAGACATCCGCAGGGCGGTAGCTTGACACTGCTTCATGACAAGCTGCGGCGCGGTTTGGCGTGAGCGCGGCGAGCCATCAGCCGATGGCGCGCGCGGATGCGCGAACAGGGCGACGCCCGCCCGAAGGCGCTTGGCGGGGACCGCTGCTCGGGGCGGAATCGAGGCAGAGCGCGGTGCGATCCTGGGCCGTCTTGAGAAGAACCGGGACCTGACCATCGCGAAGTTGGGCGCTGCTCTGGGCCGGCGCGGTCCGGTCTTCAGTTATGGGGCGATCCCCGGCGGCGCTCCTGGTGTGACAGCCATCGACCCCAACCGACGGGTGTTCATCGACGGTGAGGCGGACAGTGGCCGAAGGCCGCGTAAGCCGCCGAGAGAACCGTCGACGGCCTCTGGCAAACCATCGGCCGCATCTCCCGGACCTTCTCGCCGCAAGAATGCAAAAACTACTTCAACGCCGCAGGATACATCCCAACATGATCGGACTTTGCGGCATCCTTCGCCGGGGCCGACAGTTCGGGAGCCTGCAGGCCGCGCGGCTCGGTCTCCACCGAGGGCAGGTCGGGCAGGCGCTCGCCGGCAGGCGCCGCGCCCAGCTCCTCGAAGCGCCGGGCTTGCGGCAGGATGCTGCGCTCCAGCGAGCCGACGCTGGCGTTGTAGCGCTCCACCAGCTGCTTCAGCGTCTTGCCGACGCTCTCCATATGCCGCCCGAAGGTCTGCACGCGCTTGTAGAGTTCCTGCCCGCTTCGCGCCACGGCCTGGGCGTTCTCGGCCAGCTTCTCCTGCTGCCAGCCATAGGCGACCGCCTTGACGAGCGCGATCAGCGTGGTCGGCGTGGAGATCAGCACCTTCTGCGCCGCCGCCTCGTCGAACAGGCCCGGCGCCTGTTGGAAGGCGGCGGCGTAGATCGACTCGCCCGGAATGAACATCACCACGAAGTCGGGCGTCTCCGCCTGCCGGCTCCAATATTCCTTCGAGGCCAGCCGGCGCACATGGGTGCGGACATGGCGGGCATGGGCTTCCAGATGGCGCGCGCGCGCCTCTTCATCCTCGGTCTCGATGGCGTCGAGATAGGCGTCGAGCGGCGTCTTGGCGTCGATGACGATGGATTTGCCGCCCGGCAGGCGCACGATCACATCCGGGCGCGAGCCGTCCTCCAGCGTCTCCTGCTCGACGAAATCGACATGCTCCTTCATGTCCGCCAGTTCGAGCACATTGCGCAGCTGATGCTCGCCCCAGCGGCCGCGGGTTTGCGGCTGCCGCAGCGCCTGCACCAGGCGCCCGGTCTCGGAGCGCAGCTGCGTCTGGCCGGCCGCCAGCGCCTTCACCTGTTCCGTGACCGCTTGGTAGGCCCCGGCGCGCGACTTCTCGATCTCCTGCACATTGGTCTGGAACTTCTCCAGCTCCTCGCGGATCGGGCGCACCAGCGCGGCCACCGCCTGCTCGCGCGCCTCCAGCTCCTTGCGCGCGCCGTCCTTCTGCCGGTCGAAGCGCTCGCCGGCCAGCCGCAGAAAGGCCTGGCTGTTGCGGTCGAGCGCCTCGGCGGCGAGCGCGGCGAACTGCCGCTCGGTCGCGGCGCGCGCCTTGTCGATCTCTTCCAGCCGCGCGGCCTGCGCCTTGCGCTCGGCTTCGAGCGCCGCCTCGGCGGTCGCGGCCCGCTTGTCCGCCGCCGCCAGACGACGGCGCGCCGGCATGGCGAAGGCCAGCCAGACCAGCGCCGCTCCGGCCAGTCCCGCCAGCACGATCGGCAGCCCGAACTCCATCGCTCTTCCCTCCGCTCCGGCAGCCGGTCTATAGAGCGTTTCGCCGGCGAACAGAAATCGCCCCGAGGTCGCCGGCGGGAAAGCAAGGGGCGCGGGAGGCGGCGCATGGCGGCATTGACCGGCGCACAGCGCGAGTTCTACGCCGAAAACGGCTATCTGGTGGTGGAAGATGCGGTGGATGCGCCGCTGCTGGAGCGGCTGCGGCGCGACTTCGCGGCCTGGGTCGAGGAGAGCCGCGCCCACGCCGACCCCTGGGGCGACACGCTGGACGGGCGCCCCCGATTCGACCTGGAGCCGGGACACGGTCCCGACCGGCCGGGGCTCAGGCGCGTGAACGCGCCGGTAGAGGTGTCGGACGCCTATCTGGACGCGATGCGCGACAGCCGCATGACCGATTGCGTCGCCGATCTGATCGGGCCGAATGTCAAGCTGCACCACACCAAGATCAACTCCAAGCTGCCCGGCGGCCACACGGAGGTGAAGTGGCACCAGGACTTCCCCTTCACGCCGCACAGCAATGACGACATCGTGACTGCGCTCTTGATGGTGGATGAGGTGACGGAGGAGAACGGGCCGCTCAAGGTGCTGCCCGGCTCGCATCGCGGGCCGATTCACGGCCTCTGGCACGAGGGGCGCTTCACCGGCGCGGTCGCGGATGCGGTGGCGGCGGAGTGCGAGCCGGCCGCGCGCATCTGCGCCGGGCCGGCGGGGTCGGTCTGCCTGATGCACACCAGGCTGCTGCACGGCTCGGCGCCCAACCTATCTGAGAGCCCACGCACGCTGTTCATCTCGGTCTATACGGCGGAGGATGCGCTCCCCTGCTCGCCCAATCCGGTGCCGAACCGCTATGAGGGCCTGATGGTGCGCGGCCAGCGCACCGGGCGCATCCGCTCCATGGCGTTCGAGCTGGAACTGCCGCAGCTGCCGACCACCGCCTCCTTCTTCGACCAGCAGGCGACGCACGGGGCGGCGGACGGCTGACGGCGCCTTTCGCGGCGGGCCAGCCGTCGGCGCGGGATCAGATCGGGTCCCAGTTGAAGACGTCGCCGGAGCGCTCGTTGGGCGTGAAGGCCGCCTGGAGCGACGGCATGGCGTGCTCGTGGATGGCGGCCGGCGTCCAGCCGTCGCTGCGATGCACGGAGCGCACCGGGCGGTTCTGGCTGAACAGGATCTGCTCGTTCATGCGGGTGCCGAAAATCTGCCCCGTCACGCCGCTCGCCAGATCGGACAGCAGATAGACCACCATCGGCGCGATCTGCGCCGGCACCATCTGCTTGATCTTGGCGAGCCGCGCCTCCTGCTCCGGCGTGTTGGACGGGATGGTGCCGATCATCCGGGTCCAGGCGAAGGGCGACATGCAGTTGGAGCGCACATTGAAGCGCTGCATGTCGAGCGCGATAGACTTCGACAGCCCCACAATGCCGAGCTTCGCCGCCGCATAGTTCGCCTGGCCGAAATTGCCGATCAGCCCCGAGGTCGAGGTGAAATGCACCATCGCGCCCGATTCCTGCGCCCGGAAATGGTCCGCCGCATTGCGCGCCACATTGAACGAGCCCTTGAGATGCACCGAGAGCACCGCATCCCAGTCCGCCTCGGTCATCTTGTGGAAGATCACATCGCGCAGAATGCCCGCCACATTCACCACGCCGTCGATGCGCCCGAAGGTCTCCACCGCCTGACGCACCATCGCGCCGGCGGCGGCGTAGTCGGCCACGCTGTCGCCATTGACGACCGCCTCGCCGCCGGCCGCCTCGATCATCTGCACGGTCTCTTGCGCAGGCGTGGCGTCCGCGCCCGCTCCGCCGACATCGCCGCCCAGGTCGTTCACCACCACCTGCGCGCCTTCGGCCGCCGCCAGCAGCGCCACCTCGCGCCCGATCCCCCGGCCCGCGCCGGTGACCAATACAACCTTGCCTTCCAGAACGCCGTCGGACATATGCCCCGATCCTTTCCCTGTTTCGTGGCGAGACGCCGGCACTCATAGCCCGGACGGGCGGGCCGGGTCGAGTCGGCTGAGCCCGCATTTCTCACCAAGGCCATGGCCTGCGCGGCGCTGTCGGGCCGGCAGGGCAGGAGAGCGGCGCCGCGCGATGCGGGGACATCGGGCAAGCCGCTCGACGCACCCTGCCGGCTCGACAGCGCCGCCCTCCGGGTCGCGCCCAGGCGCCCGCCCGCAGCGTTACGGGCCTCGACCGTAGTTCCTGCTACGCCCTTCGGCCCGCGCCTTGCGGATCGAACGCCTGGGCGCGACGCAGGCCGTGGCCTTGGTGAGAAAGGCGGGCTAGGGATTCTGGTCCCAGTTGGGGTCGTCGCTCGGCGACAAGGGCGTCTCGGTGACCAGCAGGCCCTTGCCGGGGACATAGTTGACCTCGAGGCGGATGCCGTCCGGATCCTCGAAGACGAAATAGTAGTAGCCGGGCGCGAAATCGCCTTCCAGCGGGCCGCGGTCGATCCGCCCGCCGAGCTCGCGCACCTTCGCCGCCGCCTTGTCCACATCCTCGCGCGAGCGCGCCCGGAAGCAGAGATGATGCAGCCCCACCCGGTTCTGCTGGAAGCGCTCGCCCTCATATTCGGGCGAGGGGCGCTGGATGCCGAGCGCGGTGCGCCCGCCCACGTGATAGACGAAATTGTTGCCGTCATAGACCTTCTTGAGCCCGAGGAACGGCAGGAGGCCGCAATAGAAGCGGCGCGCCTCCTCGAAGCGGCTCACGGTCAGGATGACATGCGCCATGCCGTTGATTTCGATCATCGTGCGCCTCCGGGTTCGGCCTGGGCGAGAAGATGCTTGCGGGCCTCGGCGTCCCACTGGCCGGTCGGCCGGCCGAATTCGCGCCCGACCTCATAGCCGCGCCGGAGCGCCGGGCGCTGCTGCAACGCCTTGTACCAGCGCTTCACATTGGGGAAGCGGTCGAGATCGACCTCCTGGCGCTTGTAGGTGATGATCCAGGGCCAGCAGGCCATGTCGGCGATGGAATAGTCGCCGGCGATGAATTCGCGCCCCTCCAGCCGCCGGTCGAGCACGCCGTAGAGGCGCAGCATCTCGTTGGTGTAGCGCTCCACGGCGTAGGGCAGCGTCTCCGGCGCGTAGAAGCGGAAATGGCCCGACTGGCCGAGCATCGGGCCGAGGCCGCCCATCTGCCACATCAGCCACTCGACAACCTCCTTGCGCCCGCGCAGATCCGCCGGCAGGAAGCGCCCGGTCTTCTCCGCCAGATAGAGCAGGATGGCCCCGCTCTCGAACACCGAAAGCGGCGCGCCGCCGTCGGGCGGGTCATGGTCCACGATGGCGGGCATGCGGTTGTTCGGGCTGATCGCCAGGAATTCCGGCTCGAACTGCGCCCCGCGGCCGATATTGACCGGCAGGACGCGATAGTCGAGCGCCATTTCCTCCAGCGCGATGGAGATCTTCCAGCCGTTCGGCGTGGGCCAGTAATAGGCGTCGATCATCGGTGCGGGTCTCCTCGGGCGGTGTCAGAAATGGAGTTCGAGGCTGCGATGGCCGGCATTGCAGGCGGCGACCTCCAGCGCGGCCTCGTGCGGCAGGCGCGGCTGGCGGCGAAGCCCGACAGTATCGCGGATCGCCGCCTCGAAGCGCTCCAGCCCCGGCAGCAGCGCGGCGGCCGCCCGCCGGCGCCAGTCGGCTTCCGCCGCCACCCGGTCCCGCGCCTGCTCCAGGGCGCGCTCGGCCCTGGCGAGGTCCGGCTTGCGGGCGGTGAGCGCCTTGCGCACCTTGGACAAGGCCGAGCGCAGCGCCCGCCCGCCGGCGACCGCGCCGACGGCGCGCTCCGCCTCGCGCACGCGCTCCGCGGCCGCCTTCGCCGGCAGGGCGTCCAGCGCCTCGCCCAGCCCCTCGACCGCCGGCAGCGCCGCCGCCAGCGCCCCGGCGGCGCGCAGCAGCGCGATGGTCTCCGCCAGCGCGTCATAGGCCTCATCGACCGAGCGGCGATAGTCCTGCCGCGCCTTGGCATCCGCCTGGCGCAGCGCCTCGAAGGCCGCGCTCTCGGCCTCCCAGCGGTCCGGAATGCCGGCTTCGAGCGCCGCCGCCTCCCGGTCCAGCCGGTCGAGGGCGGCTTGCAGGGCATCGACGCCATGGCCGGCGCGCTCCGCGCGGCGCATCTCCTGGGCCAGTTGCGCGGCCTCGGCGCGGTTGCGCCGGAGGTCGCGCTGCACGGCGCGCACCTCGCGGAGCAGCGGCGCATGGGCGACGGCCGCTTCCGCGACGGCGCGCTCGGCCGCGCGCACCGCCTCGACCTTCGCGAACACGGTCCCGGTCGCGGCGAACGCCTGCTCCAGCCGCCCGGCGATCTTCGCCGGCAGCGGCGAGAGGTCGAGCCGGCCCGCCTCGGCGGCGGCCTGCTCCAGCGCCGGGCGTCGGAGGTCGTAGGCGGCGAAGACGTGCTCCTCGACGCAGGCCTGCAAGCGCGGATTGATCGGCGGCGGCGCGGTTTCCGAGAGCAGCGCGATGCGGTTCGGCAGATAGTTCACCAGCGACGGCGAGAATCCGACGATGGCCAGCGCCACCAGTTGCAGCAGGATGAAGGCGATCACGCCCTTGTACATCTGCACCGTGCGCACCGCCGCTGACGCCACGCCGCGCAGATAGAACAGCGCGAAGCCGAAGGGCGGCGTGAGGAAGGAGGTCTGGATGTTGAGGCCGATCATCACGCCGAGCCAGACGGCGGTGACATTGGCGCCGGGGTCTGCCAGCAGGATCGGGGCCACGATGGGCACCACCACCACGGCGATCTCGATGAAGTCGAGGAAGAAGCCGAGCAGGAAGATCACCGCCATGACGATCACGAATTGCGACCAGAAGCCGCCGGGCAGCCCCTGCAGGAACTCGCGCACCAGCTCCTCGCCGCCGAAGGCGCGGAAGGCGGCGGTCAGCATCGCCGCGCCCAGCAGGATGACGAACACCAGCGAGGTGGTCTTCGCGGTCTCGATCATCACGCCGCGCAAGGTCCCGCCGATGGCGAAGGTGCGCCACACGCTCCACAGCACCGCCGCCAGCAGCAGCGCCGAAGCCAGCGCCGCCGCCGCCAGGCTCGCCATGTCCGCGCCCGTCTCGACGCGCTTCACATTGATGTCGCGAAAGGCCAGCAGCAGGCCGAGCGCCAGCAGCGCAAGCAATGCCAGCACGGCCGGCCGGTAGGCGCCCGGCCGGCCTTCCGCCAGCCGGCAGGCGGCCATGATCGTCGCCCCGACGGCGCCGATGGCGCCCGCCTGGTTGACGGTCGCCACGCCCGTCAGGATCGAGCCCAGCACGAGGAAGATCAGCGCCAGCGGCGGCGCCAGGATCAGCAGCACCCGCCCGGCGAAGCGCCGGTCGTAGGCGCCGTCATAGCGCACCGGCGGGGCCAGCTTCGGCCGCAGCATGGCGGCCGCCAGGATGAACGCCATATAGAGCCCGACCAGCACCAGCCCCGGCAGGAAGGCGCCGAGAAACATCTCGCCGGCGCTGGTGGAGGAGACGTCGAAGGCCGACGGCATGGCGAGCTCGCCGGTATTGTCCTTGTAGAGCGCCTTGCGCGCGGCGCTCGCCTGGTCGGCGGCGCTCGCCAGCTGGTCGGCCAGGATGATCAGCACGATGGAGGGCGGGATGATCTGGCCGAGCGTGCCGGAGGCCGCCACGGTGCCGGTGGCGAGCGCGGGCGAATAGCCGTTGCGCAGCATCGCCGGCAGCGAGATCAGCCCCATCGCCACCACCGTCGCGCCGACGATGCCGGTGGTCGCCGCCAGCAGCGCGCCGACGAACACCACCGAGATGCCGAGCCCGCCCGGTATCGGCCCGAACAGCTGCGCCATGGTGACCAGCAGGTCCTCGGCGATGCGCGAGCGCTGCAGCATGATGCCCATGAAGATGAACAGCGGGATGGCGATCAGCGTGTCGCGCTCGGCCTCCCAGTAGATGCTGCGGAAATTGGTGACGCCGGCGCTGAGCCACTGGTCCGGCCCGCCCTGGGCGAAATAGGCGTCCATGTCGCCGGCGAACAGCCAGCCGGCCGCGGCCGCGGCCGCGATCGCCAGAATGGCCGCGCCAGGCAGCGCGAAGGCCACCGGATAGCCGTAGCCGAGCGCGGCGACCATCAGCAGGATCAGGAGGGCGAGAAAATAGATCTCCATGGATGCGCGCCCGTCGTCAGCCGCCGGTCGGGGCGGCGGCGGCGTCCGCCGGCTCCGGCTCGCGCATGTCGGCCATGGCGTCCAGGAAGGCGGCGGCGAACTGGATCAGCATGGAGATCGCGAACACGCCCAGAAAGCCCGCCATGAAATATTTGACATAGAGGCCGAAGCCCGCCTGCGTGACCTCGAAGACCAGCAACGGGCCGTTGATGACATTAGACTTGCCGCCCATGCCGATGGCGAGGATGACCCAGCAGAGCGTCATGCCGAGCAGCACCGCGCCGATGGCGTTGACCCTGCCCTTCGCGCGCCGGCCGAAGGCGGAATAGAACACATCCACCCGCACATGGCCGTCTTCCAGCAGGGTGTGCGCGCTCGCGAACAGGAACAGCGCGCCATACCAGAAGCGCACCAGATCGGCCATGAAGGCCTGCTCGTAGGAGAAGACGAAGCGCGCGATGACGATCACCAGCTCCGCCGCCACCACCAGCAGCGCCAGCCAGTGGAAGCCGAGCGTGCGCGTGACCGTGGCCAGCAGAAAGCCCGCCGCGACCAGCGGCCAGTGCAGCCAGGCGCCGCGCAGGGTGGATTTGCCGAGCGCGGCGGCGAGCTCGGGCCCGACCGCGCCCTCCAGAAGCCCCTCGACCCGCAGGAAGGAGACCGCTGCGTCGGCGAGCCCCACCAGCAGCACCGCCCAGAAAGCGCCCCGGATGAGCCAGGCGTTGAGCGCCGAAATGCGCCGGGCGTCGGCGCGCAGGCCGGTGGCGCGGCTCCGGAACGCATGGAGGCAGGCGGCCGCCAGCCCGAGCGCGTAAAGGCCCGCCTGCGTCCAGGCCTCGGGCGGGGCGTCGGGCCCGAGCGCCGCGCGCGCGCCCGGCCAGCCGCGCCAGAGCGTCAGATAGTTGTCGATCAGGAACGCGCCCAGCACCGCCAGCATCGACCAGCAGAAGGCGCGGGCCAGCGGCGCGGGCGGGCCGGCCGGTTCAGCCGTCATGCAAGCGCTTCCCCGTCACGGGGCGCGGACGGGCGGCGGCCGGCGCGCCGCCCATGCTCGCGACCCGGCTCCACCGGCTGGCGGAGCGGCTGCTAGAGGCCCAGCACCCGGTTGCGCTGGGCGACGAAGGCCATGTCCGACAGGCCGGACCAGCGCCCGATATCGTCGCGCGCGGCGGCGAAGCCGTCATGGACCTTCGCGGCGAGCGCGCTGTGGGCGCGCGTCTCCTCGAAGACCTCGGCCGCCGCCTCGCCGAAGCTGTCGAACACATCGTCGTTGAACTCGCGCAGCTCCACGCCATGCTCGTTGATCAGCCGGGTGAGATAGGCGCCGTTATAGGCGTTGGTCTCCGCCGTCTGGCGCGCGTTCTCCTCGTTGCAGGCGGCTTCGATGATCGCCCGGTCGGTGGCCGAGAGGCCGGTCCAGAACGACTTGTTCATGCCGAAGGCCACCTGCGTCCCCGGTTCGTGCATCCCCGGATAGTAGTAATATTTCGCGGCCTCGTAGAACTTCATGAAGTAGTCGTTATAGGGGCCGACCCACTCCGTGGCTTCCACCGCGCCGGAAACCAGGTTCTCGTAGATCTGGCCGCCCGGCAGCGACACCGGCGAGGCGCCGAGCTTCGCCATGACATCGCCGCCGAGGCCCGGAATGCGCATCTTCAGACCCTTCAGGTCGTCGGCGCTCTCGATCTCCCGGTTGAACCAGCCGCCCATCTGCACGCCGGTATTGCCGCAGGCCAGATTCTTCAGGCCGAAGCCGTCGGCCACCTCGTCCCAGAGCTCCTGGCCGCCGGCATATTTGATCCAGGCGTCCACCTCCGTGTAGGTCAGGCCGAAGGGCACCGAGGCGAAATAGGCCCAGGCCGGGTGCTTGCCCTTCCAGTAATAGTCGCCGGCGACATAGGCCTGCGCATTGCCGGAGGCCACCTCGTCGAAGGAGTCGAAGGCGCCGACCCGCTCCCCGGCTGCGAAATATTGCACATCGAAGCGGCCTTCGGTCAGCTCCGCGATGCGCGCCGCCAGCCTCTGGGCCGAGATGCCGAGGCCCGGAAAGTCGCGCGGCCAGGCGGAGACGATGACGAACTCGGTCGTCCCCTGCGCGATGGCGGGCGTGGCGAGCGCGGCGGCCGCGCCGCCGGCGGCGGCGACGGCGCCGGATTTCAGAAATGAGCGACGATCCATGGGTGCTTCCATCCTCTTGTGCTCGGGTTGCATCCGCGCGTCCGGGCCGGCGGGGCGCGCTTGCGCCCGGCCGGCCGAACGGCCTGTTTCCGTTGCATAGATAGCGCATGGCCGCGCCCGGCGGAAGCGGCGAATCGGCCGCTCAGCCGTCCGGGTCGAGCGCGTAGCCGCCGCTGCGCACGGTGCGGATCGCGTTCGGCTCGCCCTCGCCGTTCAGCGCCTTGCGCAGCCGGCGGATATGCACATCCACCGTGCGCTCCTCGACATAGACGTCGCGCCCCCAGACGGCGTCCAGCAGCTGGCTGCGGGTGAACACCCGCGTCGGGCGCTCGATGAAGGTGCGCAGCAGGCGGAACTCCTTGGGGCCGAGACGCACCGGGCGCCCGTTGCGCGAGACGCGGTGGCGGGCGAGATCGACGACGATGCCGCGATGGGAGAGCGTCTCCTCCACCAGGGCCGGCTGCGCGCGGCGCAGCACCGCCCGGAGGCGCAACAGCAACTCCGCCGGCGAGAAGGGCTTGACGATATAGTCGTCCGCGCCGGCGTCCAGGCCGCGAATGCGGTCGGCCTCCTCGCCGCGCGCGGTCAGCACGACGATCGGCAGGCGGCGGGTCTCGGAGCGGGCGCGCAGGCGGCGGCAGATCTCGACGCCGGAGAGGCCGGGCAGCATCCAGTCGAGCAGCACCGCGTCCGGCGCGCCCAGCTCCACCTGCTCGATCGCCGCCTCGCCGTCGGTCGCCACCGACACCAGATAGCCGGCCTTCTCCAGATTGTAGCGCAGCAGTTCGACGATCGGCGCCTCGTCCTCCACCACCAGGACATGCGCGCGGTCCGCGCCCGTCATTCCGGCGTCTCCGGCACCAGGCTGTTGGTGCGGTCGTCCGTCTTGCGGTCCTCCGGGCGGGTGCCGAGCACCGCATAGCTGATCTGTTCGGCGATATTGGTGGTGTGGTCGCCGACCCGTTCGAGGTTCTTGGCCACGAACAGCAAATGGGTGCAGGGGCCGATATTGCGCGGGTCTTCCATCATGTAGGTCAGCAATTCGCGAAACAGGCTGGCGTAATGCTGATCGACCTCGGCGTCGCGATTGCGCACATCCTCCGCCGCCTCCGCGTCGCGCGAGGCCCAGGCGTCCAGCACCTGCTTGATCATCGTCTGCACGACATGCGCCATGGAGGCGATCGATACGGTGGTCGGCAGTTGCGGGAAGCGGCTGACTACCAGGCTCCGCCGGGCGATATTCCGGGCCAGATCGCCGATGCGCTCCAGGTCGGAGGAGATCTTGATGGCGGCGAACACCGTCCTGAGGTCCGCCGCCACCGGCTGGCGCAGCGCCACCATGCGCACGCTCATCTCGTCGATCTCCCGGTCGAGGGCATCGACCTCCCCGTCGCGGTCGGCGACCTGCCGGGCAAGCGCGGCGTTGTTGCGGCAGAGCGCCTCGACGGCGCCCGCCAGCTGCGCCTCCGCCAGCCCGCCCATCTCGGTCAGCCGCGTGTTCAACTGGCGCAGCTCGTCGTCGAACGCCTTGGAGATATGTTCGGCGCGGTCGGTCATGGCGCTCGGTCTCCCTCGCCCGTCAGCCGATGCGCCCGGAAATATAGGCCTCGGTGCGCGGATCGGCCGGTTTGGTGAACAGCGTGTCGGTGTCGCCGACCTCCACCAGATTGCCCAGATGGAAGAAGGCCGTGCGCTGCGAAACGCGCGCCGCCTGCTGCATGGAGTGGGTGACGATCACGATGGTGAAATTCTGCTTCAGCTCGTCGATCAGCGCCTCGATGCGCGCCGTCGCGATGGGGTCGAGGGCCGAGCAGGGCTCGTCCATGAGGATGACCTCCGGGCGCACGGCGATGGCGCGCGCGATGCAGAGCCGCTGCTGCTGCCCGCCGGAAAGGCCGGTGGCGGGCGCGCCCAGCCGGTCCTTCACCTCGTCCAGCAGGCCGGCCCGCTCCAGGCTCGAGGCGACGATCTCGTCCATCTCGGCCCGGCTGCGGGCGAGGCCGTGAATCTTCGGGCCATAGGCCACATTGTCGTAGATCGACTTCGGGAAGGGGTTGGGTTTCTGGAACACCATGCCGATGCGCGCGCGCAGATAGACCACATCGACCGCAGGATCGTAGATATCCTCGCCGTCGAGCCGGATATCGCCCGTCACCCGGCAGATGTCGATCAGGTCGTTCATGCGGTTGAGGCAGCGCAGGAAGGTCGATTTGCCGCACCCCGACGGGCCGATCAGCGCCGTCACCTGGTTCTCGCCGATGTCGAGATCGACCCGGCTCAGCGCCTGCGCGTCGCTGTAGAAAACATCGACGCCGCGCGCGCTCAGCTTCGGTTCGTTGTTGCTCCGGGGGGTATTCAACGCTGTCGTCGCTCCTACCAGCGGCGCTCGAAGCGGCGGCGCAGCAGCACGGCCGCCAGGTTCATGACGATCAGGAACGCCAGCAGCACCAGAATGGCGGCGGCGGTCTTCTCGGCAAAGGCGCGCTCCGGGCTGTCGGCCCAGATATAGATCTGCACCGGAAGCGCGGAAGCCGGATCGAGCAGGCCCTGGGGCACATCGACGATGAAGGCCACCATGCCGATCATGATCAGCGGGGCCGTCTCGCCCAGCGCCTGCGCCATGCCGATGATCGTGCCGGTCATCACGCCCGGCATGGCGAGCGGCAGGGTGTGGTGCAGCATGGCCTGCATCCGGCTGGCGCCGAGGCCGATGGCGGCCTCGCGGATCGAGGGCGGCACGGCGCGCAGCGAGGCGCGCGTGGCGATGATGACCGTCGGCAGCGTCATCAGCGCCAGCACCATGCCGCCCACCAGCGGGGCCGAGCGCGTCAGCCCCATGAAGCCGAGGAAGATCGCGAGCCCCAGCAGCCCGAAGACGATGGAGGGCACGGCAGCCAGATTGTTGATGTTGATCTCGACCAGGTCGGTCCAGCGGTTGCGGGGCGCGAACTCCTCCAGATAGATCGCCGTCATCACGCCGAGCGGGAAGCTCAGCACCAGGCAGGTGGCGAGCGCGAAGAAGGAGCCGGCGATCGCGCCCAGAATGCCGGCCAGCTCCGGCTCGCGGCTGTCGCCGTTGGAGAAGAAGCGCCAGTTGAAGGCGGTGCGCAGGCGCCCCTCGGCCTCCAGCCGGTCGAGCCAGGCGAGCTGCTTGTCGGAGAAGCGCCCCGAGTCGCGCCGGGCGGCGCCCTTGACCAGCATGTCCACCTCGTCGTCGGCCGGCGCCCACACGCGCCGCTCGGAGCCGATCAGGCCGGGGTCCGCCAGCACCAGTTGGCGCAGCTCGAAGCCGGCCCCGACGCTCACCAGCTTCATCAGCTGGCGCCGGTCGCGCCGCTTGCCGACCGCCTCGGGGAAGATCTCGGCCAGCGCGCCGCGCACCAGCGCCCGGTAGTTGGCGGTCGAGAGCGCGGCCGGATCGCGCGCGCCGGTCGGATCGATGACGGCCTCGTCGAAGGTCACGTCGAGCGCGATCTCGGTCTGCTGGAAGGCGCCCGCGCCCTTGATGGCGATGGCCCCGATCAGCAGCAGCAGGAAGGCCAGCGCGACGCCGATGGCGGCCACGCCATAAAGGCGGAAGCGCGCCTCCGCGCGCCGCCGGCGCGGCAGCGAGGCCAGGATGGCCCCGGTCGGGCTTCGCGCGGCGTCAGTCATAGCGCTCCTGATAGCGGCGCACGAGCATGAGCGCGATCAGGTTGAGGATCAGCGTGGCGACGAACAGCAGCAGGCCGAGCGCGAAGGCGGCGAGCGTCTTGGGGCTGTCGAACTCCTGGTCGCCGGTCAGCAGCGCCACCATCTGCACGGTGATGGTGGTGACGGCCTGGAGCGGGTTGACGGTGAGATTGGCGGAGAGGCCGGCCGCCATGACGACGATCATGGTCTCGCCGATGGCGCGCGAGACGCCGAGCAGCAGCGCGCCGCCGATGCCGGGCAGCGCCGCCGGCAGCACCACCTGGCGCACGGTTTCCGACCGGGTGGCGCCCAGCCCGTAAGCGCCCTCGCGCAGCGATTGCGGCACGGCGGCAATCACATCGTCGGCGAGCGAGGAGACGATGGGCACGATCATCATGCCCATCACCACGCCGGCGGCGAGCGCGCTCTCCGAAGATATGGAGAAGCCGATCGACTCCGAGGAGTCGCGCAGGAAGGGCGCGACGATCAGCACGGCGAAGAAGCCATAGACGACCGTCGGGACGCCGGCCAGGATTTCGAGGACGGGCTTGGCGAAGGCCCGCGCGCGCGGCGTCGAATATTCGGCCAGATAGACCGCCGAGAGGAGGCCGAGCGGCCCCGCGACGGTCATGGCGACGGCGGCGATCAGCCCGGTGCCGACCAGCAGCGGCACGACGCCGAAGGCCCCGCTGGAGCCCACCTGGCCCTCGCGGATCGCGATCTGGGGACTCCAGTTCAACCCGAACAGGAAATCGAGGATCGGCACCGCATCGAGAAAGCGGAGCGTTTCGAAGAGCAGGGACAGCACGATCCCGATGGTGGTGAGGATCGCGACCAGGGAGCTGGCGATGAGCAGCCCGAGCAAAGCGCGCTCGCCCAGGCGCTGGCGGGCGCGACGGCCGGTCGGCGCCGCCAGCAGCGAGGGACGCGCCATGCCGGGCTGCATCGCCGGCTCCCCCCTACATCGACAGATCCCGGAGTTCGCCGGACGATGTGCGCCACTCCTCGCGCTCCTCGTCCGACATCGGGATCAGGCCCTTGTCCGCCAGATAGCCGTCGGGACCCCAGGCCGCCTCGCCGGTGAACTCGGCGACATAGTCCCGGATGCCCGGCACGACGACCACATGCGCCTTCTTCACATAGAAGAACAGCGCGCGCGAGACCGGATAGTTGCCGTCGGCGATCTCCTCGAACTCCGGCGCCACGCCGTCGATCGTGCTTCCCTGCAGCGTGTCGTCGTTCTGGTCGAGGAAGCTGAAGCCGAAAATGCCGAGCGCGCGCGGATTGGCGGTCAGCTTCTGCACGATCAGATTGTCGTTCTCGCCGGCGTCGATATACATGCCGTCTTCGCGGATCGTGTGGCAGACCTCCTTGTAGGCCTTCCTGTCGGCCTTTTTCATGGCCGCGATCCGGTCGAAGGTCTTGCAGCCGCCCTCCATGGCGAGCTCGACGAAGGCGTCGCGCGTGCCGGAGGTCGCGGGCGGCCCCAGCACCTCGATGCGCGCATCCGGCAGCTCCGGGTTCACCTCCTTCCAGGTGCGATAGGGGTTCGGGACCAGCTTGCCCTCGCCGTCCGGCACATGATGCGCAAGCGCCAGGAAGACATCGCGCAGGCTGAGCGCCATGCGGCCGGCCTCGCGCGAATTGGCGAGCACGATGCCGTCATAGCCGACCTTGACCTCGACGACCTCCTCGACGCCGTTCCCGGCGCAGGTGGAGACTTCCCCGGCCTTGATGCGGCGCGAGGCGTTGGCGATGTCGGGATGGCGCTCGCCGACGCCGGCGCAGAACAGCTTGAGGCCGCCGCCCGAGCCGGTCGATTCGACGACCGGCGTCTTGAAGGCGGTCGTCTTGCCGAAGCGCTCCGCCACGGCGGTGGAGAAGGGGAAGACGGTGGAGGATCCGACGATGCGGATCCGGTCGCGCGCCTCTGCGGCGCCCGCAACGGCCGCGCCTGCGAGCAGCGCGGCGATCAGGGTCTTCTTCATCTGCTGGACATTCCTTGTCTTTGTCCTTGCGGCTCCCGGCGCGGATCGGCCTCGCCGCCGCCCGTAACTTCAGACATAGCGGCGACTGTGATGTTTCAAGTCGATGACAGTTTTATGACAGGGCGCGCGCGCTCACCCGGCCGGCGTCGCCGGCAGATAGACGGTGAAGCGGCTGCCCTCTCCCGGCCGGCTGGCCTGCGTGAGGCGGCCCCGGTGGCGGTTGACGATATGCTTCACGATGGCGAGCCCGAGGCCGGTGCCGCCGAGCTCGCGCGAGCGGGCCTTGTCGGTGCGGTAGAAGCGCTCGGTCAGTCTCGGCAGGTCCGCAGCGTCGATGCCGGGCCCGGCGTCGATGACCGCGACAGAGACGCCCGGCAGCCCGACGCCCGGAATGCGCGAGACGGCGGCGGCCTCCATGCGCACGCCCCGCCCCCCATATTTGATGGCGTTGTCGAGCAGGTTCTCGAATACCTGCGTCAGTTCGTCCCGGTCGGCCGGCACCGGCGGGAGGTCGGCGGCGAGGTCGAGCCCGACCGTCACGCCGGAGCGCGCGCCGAGCGCCCGGGCGACGCCGCCCAGCAGCGGGGCCAGATCGATCGCCGTCTCCGGCTGGATATGCTCGCGCGCCTCGACGCGGGCGAGCGACAGGAGGTCATCGACCAGCCGCGACATGCGGGCGGCCTCGCCGTCCATGATCTCGAGGAAGCGCCGGCGCGCCTCGGCGTCGTTCGCGGCCGGGCCGCGCAAGGTCTCGATGAAGCCGATCAGGGTGGCGAGCGGCGAGCGCAATTCGTGGCTGACATTGGAGACGAAATCGGCGCGCATCCGCTCGCTGCGCCAGAGCGCCGTCACATCGCGCAGAATGACCAGCGCGCCGGCGAGCCCGCCCGGCGCGGCCAGCGCCTGCAGGTCGAAATTGCGCGCCATCGGCACCGGCAGCACGACCTCCGCCTGAGCCGCGCCCTCGCCCGCCAGCACCGCATCCACGGCGCCGAGCGCATCGGGATGGCGGAGGCTGAGGCAGAGGTCGCGACCGAGGGCGTGGTCCCCCAGCACCGCGCGCGCGGCCGGGTTGATGCGCGTCACGATCCGTTCCGCATCCACCAGCAGCACCGGATCGGGCAGCGTATCGACGATGTCTGTAGCGATGTTGTTCATGCGGCCCTACAGTAGCGCCACTATAGGACGATTCGGTGCAAGGACAGTCCGATGCGCGACTTTCATCGGCCCGGCCGGTCGGCGGCGCGCGCCGCCAACGCCATGGTGGCCACCAGCCAGCCCTCCGCCACGCTCGCCGGTATCGAGGTGCTGCGCGCCGGCGGCAACGCCGTCGACGCCGCGGTCGCCGCCTCCGCCGTGCTGTGCGTGACCGAGCCGCAATCCACCGGCGTCGGCGGCGATTGCTTCTGCCTCTATGCGCCCGCCGGCCAGGCGGTCCCGGTGGCGCTCAACGGCTCCGGCCAGGCCCCGGCCGCGCTCTCGGCCGAGTGGCTGCGGGAGCGGGGCCAGGACCGGCTGGACGAATCGGGCCCGCACGCGGTGACCGTGCCGGGCGCGATCGACGCCTGGGCCAGACTGGTGGCGGACCATGGCCGCATGGGCCTCGACGAACTGCTCGCCCCGGCGATCCGCTATGCCGAGGAAGGCTTCGTCGTCCATGCGCGCACGGCCGCCGACTGGCGGGACGCCGCCGACCGCCTCGCCGGCGACGCCGACAGCGCCCGGCGCTTCCTGCCCGAAGGCGGGCCGGTCGGCGAGGGCCGGCTCTTCCGCCAGCCGGAGCTCGCCGCCACGCTGCGGCGCATCGCCCGCGAGGGCCGCGCCGGTTTCTACGAGGGCCCGGTGGCGGAGGATATCGTCGCCAAGCTGCAGAGCCTCGGCGGGCTGCACACGCTCGACGATTTCGCCGCCCGGCGGGCGGACTATGTGGCGCCGATCTCGACCGACTATCGCGGCTGGCGGGTGTTCGAATGCCCGCCCAACGGCGTCGGCGTCATCGCCCTCCTGATGCTGAACATGCTGGAGCGCTTCGAGCCGGCGGCGGACCCGCTCGCGCCCGAGCGCCTGCACCGGCTCATCGAGGCCACGCGGCTCGCCTTTCGCGACCGCAACGCCTTCGTCGCCGACCCGGCCGGGGCGGAGGTTCCGCTCGACATGCTGCTGTCGAGGGACTACGCCGCCGCGCTCGCCGGGCGGATTTGCGACGCGCGCGCGCTGGAGGCGCTGCCGCCGGCCGGCTGGCCCGCGCATGACGACACGGTCTATCTCGCGGTGGTGGACCGGGACGGCAACGCCTGCTCCTTCATCAACTCGCTGTTCAAGTCCTTCGGCAGCGCCATCCTCGCGCCCGGCTCCGGCGTCATGCTGCACAATCGCGGCCTCGGCTTCTCGCTCGATCCGGCGCACCCGAACGCGCTTCGGCCCGGCCGGCGGCCGATGCACACCATCATCCCCGCCATGCTGGCCAGGGACGGGCGCGCGGTCATGCCGTTCGGCGTGATGGGCGGGCATTACCAGCCCGTCGGCCAGGCGTGGGTGCTGACCTCGATGCTGGACCACGGCCTCGACCCGCAGGCGGCGCTCGACCTGCCGCGCCTCTTTGCTTACGAGGGCGCGGTCGAGATCGAGCGCGGCCTGCCGGAAGCCGCCTCTGCCGCGCTCCGCCAGCGCGGCCACCGCCTCGCTCCGGCCGAGCCGCCCCATGGCGGCGGCCAGGCCATCTGGATCGACCACGCCAACGGCGCCCTGGTCGCCGGCTCCGACCCCCGCAAGGACGGCCTGGCCCTCGGCTACTGAGACGCCGGCCTCGGGCAAGCGGTTCCGGCCGGCTTACTCCCGGCAGCCGAAGGAGCGCTGGGGCACGTCGCGAAAGAGGGAGACGTGGGTGTGGACGCAGCGCCATGGGTCCTCCACGCTCTCGCGCGCGAAGATCGCGGTGGTGCGGCCCGGGCGCTCGAAGGCGCGGCCGTCCTCATGGAAGCCGGTCGAGCTCCAGACCAGCATCCCGAAGGCCAGCAGGCGGTCGGGCGAGACCATGCAGCGCAGGCCTTCCGTGTGGTGGCGGAAATCCTCGATGGTGGGCCAGATCGAGCGCCATTGCCGCGCCTCCAGCGCATCCAGCCCCTCCACCCGGTCCATCCAGGTGCCGAAGCCGAGCGCGCGCCCGTCGAAGCGCTCGCGCGCGTCGGCAAAGTTCCGCGCCGCGACTTCCGCTCCCCAGCCGTCGAACCAGTCCCTGATCGCGCGCACATCCTCCTCGGGCGAGTCGAATTCGGCCATCTTCGCAGTCTCCTTGTCCGCCGCGTCCCGGTCTATGATGGCTTGCAGAACCGGGAGGAACGCCTTCATGCGCATCATCGACCATGAGCTGCTGCGCCGCCAGACCGAGCGGGTCTTCGAGGCCTGGGGCATGGCGGCGGAGCACGCCCTGACGGCCGCGCATGTCATGGTGGAGACCGATCTCGCCGGCATCGACAGCCATGGCGTCGGCATGCTGCCCTTCTATCAGAACGCCGTGGAGGACGGCCGCATCGACCCCCGACCGGAGATCCGCATCGAGCGCGAGACGCCGGCGCTGGCGCTGATCGACGCCGGGCGGAGCCTCGGCCATCCGCCCTCCGTGCTCGCCATGCAGACCGCCATCGACAAGGCGCGGGCCGTCGGCGCGGCGGCGGTGGCGGTGCGCAACTCCAACCATTACGGCGCCGCCGGCTATTATGCGCGCATGGCCGCCGAGGCGGGCGTCGTCGGCCTCTCGCTCACCAATGCGCCGGTCAAGCAGGCCGTGCCGATGTTCGGGACCGAGGCGGCGCTCGGCACCAACCCCATCGGCTTCGGCGCGCCGGCGGCGTCCCAGCCGCCCTTCCTGCTCGACATGGCGACCACCACGGTGGCGTTCGGCAAGGTGTCGATCGCGCGCCGCGCCGGCAAGGCGCTGCCCGAGGGCTGGTCGGTGGACCCCGCCGGCCGGCCGATCACCGACGCCGCCCGCGCGGTCGAGATCGGCCGGCTGACGCCGCTCGGCGGCGCGCGCGAGACCGGCGGCCACAAGGGCTACGGCCTGGCCGCCATGGTGGAAATCCTGTGCGCGACGCTCTCCGGCTGCCTGGCGGGCGAGACCGGACATTTCTTCTTCGCCGTCGATCCGGCCGCGTTCGGGCGGGCGGGGGCCTTCGAGACCGACATGGACCGGCTGATGGACATGCTGCGCGCCACGCCGCCGGCGGACCCGGCCAGGCCGGTCATGGTTGCGGGAGACCCGGAACACGCCACTTACGCCGAGCGCAAGGCGAACGGCATTCCGATGACCGCGACGCTCCTGGAGGAGCTCCGCGATGTCTGCCGGCGCGCCGGCGCGCCCTTCCAGCTGGACGGCTGACGGCGCGCATGAAGCTTGGCATCGTCTCGGACCTGCATTGCAACATTGCGGGGTTGCAGAAGGCCGTCGCGCTGATGGGGCCGGTCGATGAGCTGCTCTGTCTCGGCGACTCGATCTACGAATATCGCTTCTCCAACGAGGTCGCGGCCTTTCTGCGCGACCGGGGCGTTCGCACCATTCTCGGCAATCATGAGGAGGTGTTTTTCGGCCCCGGCGGCGAGCGCGCCCGCCAGGCGTCCTGGATCGATCCCGAACTGATGGACTGGCTCGGCGCGCAGCCGCGCCTTTGCCGCTTCGAGTGCGGGGCCAAGCGGGTGCTGATGGCGCATTCCACCGCCTGGGAGCCTTACGGCGCCTATGTCTATCCGCACAGCCCGGAGTTTCGCCGCTTCGGCGAGGTCGATGCCGACTTCGTGCTTTACGGGCACACGCATGTGCAGGTGGCGGCGCGGGTCGGGCGGGTGCTGGTGGTCAATCCGGGCTCGGCCGGCGACGCGCGCGACCACGCCAACGGGCGCCGGCTGAGCTGCGCGGTGCTCGACACGGAGGCCGAAACGGTCGCCTTCACCGACTTCACGGTGTAGAGCGGGGACGGGCGGGCCGGCAGGCGCGCAGGAACGAGGGGAGGGACGCTCCGATGGCGAAATTCGACCGGTCGGCCGAGGATGTCGGCAATATCGTCGCGCTCGAACATGTCAATGTGCGGGTGCCGGACCAGGTCCGGGCGACCGATTTCTACATCACCGCGCTCGGGCTGACGCGCGACCCCTATCTGGTGACCGGCACGGCCAATATGTGGGTCAATGTCGGGCAGAGCCAGTTCCACCTGCCGGTCGGCGAGCCGCAGCGCCTGCGCGGCGTCACCGGCCTGGTGACGCCCGACCTGGATGCGCTGGAAGCGCGGCTGGAGCGCGCCGGCTTCGCCGCCGAGCGCGACGGGGAGGGTATCGAGACCGCCTGCCCCTGGGGCAACCGCATCCGCCTCCGCGGGCCGCGCGACGGGCGGGTGCTGGCGATGGACTATGTGGCCCTCGACGTGCCCGAGGGCGCCGCCGCCCCGGCCGCCGCCTTCTATCGCGAGGTCTGGAAGACGCCCGCCTGGGTCGATGCGGACGGGGTGGGCCACGCCTCGGTCGGGCGCGGGCAGGAGCTGCGCTTCGTCGAGACCGCCGCCCCGCCGCCGGACTATGACGGCCACCATATCGCGGTCTATGTCGCCGACTTCTCCGGCCCGCATCGCTGGCTGGCCGAGCGGGGGCTGGTGTCGGAGGAAAGCAATCGCTGGCAATATCGCTTTCTCGACATCGTGGACCCCGGCACGGCGGAGCCGCTGTTTCGCATCGAACATGAGGTGCGCTCGATGACGCATCCGATCTACGGTCGCCAGCTGGTCAACCGCAACCCCGCCGTCACCAACAACGCCTTCACCCCCGGCCACGAAGCCGCCCCCTGGACGGTCGCGCCGGGGTAACCCCCGCGCGCCGCCCTAAGCCGCTTCCTCCAGGGTCGGGCCGGCGCCGGCGACGCGGGTCTGGCGCATGCGGCGGCGGAAGCGGTCGGCGTCGTAGCCGGCGCCGCGATGCAGCAGGCAGCGATTGTCCCAGATGACCAGGTCGCCCGGCTCCCAGCGATGCGCCAGCACATGCTCCTCGGCCGTCATCTCCTCCACCAGCCCCTCCAGCAGCGCGCGGCTCTCGTCATAGTCCCAGCCCTCGATCTCGCGGGCGTGCGAGCCGATGTAGAGATTGCGCGCGCCGGTGGCCGGATTGCGGCGCACCAGGCGCTGGCGCACCGGCGGCAGCGAGGCGGCGTGCTCGGGCGACACCGCGTCGGGCGCGACCCTGGAGCGCGAGAACACATAGTCGTGGATGCAGACCTGCGGGGCGAGCCGCTCCCGCTCCGGGGCCGCCAGGCGCTCGAAGGCCGCGCGCTGGCTGACGAACAGCGTCTCGCCGCCCTCCGCCGGCGTCTCGTAGGCGCACATGATCGACACGAAGGCCGGGACGGCGCGGAAGGAGCTGTCCGAGTGCCACATCATGTTGCCGGTCTGGAACACCGTGCGCCGGTGGTCGTTGCCGAGCACGCTGCCGTCGGGCATCACATTGCCGATGGTGCCGAACCACTCGATGCGCCCTTCGCGCCCGAGCGCGACATGGTTGGCCTCCGGCTCGCCGAGCCGGCGCGTGAAGGCCAGCTGCGCCTCGTCGCCGGCGGCCGCGCCCGGAACATGGACGAAGGAATAGCGGTCGATCGCCTCGCGGATGGCGGCGATGTCGAGGCTCCCGATCTCCGGGCCGTCCAGCCGGACGCCGAAATCGCGGTGCAGCGGGGTCATGAGCGCCTCCTCCGGGGCCGGGCGCGCGGCGCGCCTGGCAATCTTGCTCCCTCATGGCCGGCAGCATAGCCTTCCCGGCGGACAGGACAAAGGGAGCACGGCCCCATGACTGCGGCCCTCGACGGCGTGCGCGTGATCGACATGACCCACAATCAGGCGGGCCCCGCCTGCACCCAGATGCTGGCCTGGCTCGGCGCCGAGGTCATCAAGCTGGAGGAGCCGAAAAGGGGCGAGGCCGCCCGGCGCGCCATGCGCGACATCGAAGGCCAGGACGGGCTGTTCTTCCTGGTGCTGAACGCCAACAAGCGAAGCCTCACCCTCGACCTCAAGACCGAAGACGGCAAGGCGCTGTTCCGCAAGCTGATCGCCGAAGCCGACATGCTGGTCGAGAATTTCTCGCCGGGCGCGCTCGACCGGCTGGGCCTCGGCTACGAGGCGCTGGCAAAGATCAATCCGCGCCTGATCTACGGCTCCATCAAGGGCTTCGGCAGTTCGGGACCCTATGCGGACTACAAGGCCTTCGAGCCGATCGCCCAGGCGATGGGCGGCGCGATGAGCGTCACCGGCTTTCCCGACAACCCGCCAACCTATATCTGGCCGGCGATCGGCGATTCGGGGACGGGCATGCATCTCGCCATCGGCCTGCTGGCCGCGCTGCAGCAGCGCCACGCCACGGGCAAGGGCCAGATGGTCGAGGTCTCCATGCAGGAGGCGGTGGTGAACCTGTTGCGCGTCAGCCTGCGCGACCATCAGCGCCAGGGCATGGTGCAGCCCCGGCGCGGCAACCAGCTGGGCCAGACCGTGCCCGGCTCCACCTACGCCTGCGCGCCGGGCGGGCCGAACGACCATGTCTATATCTTCTGCCAGCCGCAAATGTATGCGGGCTTCCGGCGCGCGGTCGATCTGCCGGAGCTGGACGATCCGCGCTTCGCCACGCCGGAGGGCCGCTGGGAGCATCGCGAGGCGTTCGACGCCTTGCTGGAGAGTTGGACGCGCCGGCGCACCAAGCATGAGGTCATGCGCCTGCTGGCCGCCGAGGGCGTGCCCTGCGGGGCCTGCCAGGACACGGGCGAGGTGCTGGCCGACCCCCATCTGCTGGAGCGCGGCATGATCGTCGAGGTCGATTATCCGGGACGCGGGGCCTACCGGACGGTCGGCTGCCCGGTGCGGCTCTCCGACTCGCCCGTCTCCGTGACGCGCCCGCCGCAGCTGGGCGAACACAGCGCGGCCGTGCTGGGAGACTATTGCGGCGTCGATGCCGAAGAGGCGGAACGCCTCGCCGCCGCCGGGGTGATCTGAAACTCCGGGGGGCGGGCGGCCCCTCAGGCCATGCCGGCCTCGACGCGCGGGTCGGCCTCGGCGCGGTCTTCGGCGGCCCGGGCGAGCGCGGGATCGGGGTCGCGCGGCAGCACGATCATCACGCGGACGATCTGGTCGCCGCGCTTGCCGGTGGCGGGGTCGGGCGCGCCCTTGCCCTTGAGGCGCAGCCGGGCCCCGGAACTCGTCATCGGGCGGATGCGCACCGTCACCGGCCCGTCCACGGTCGGCGCGCGCACCCGCGCGCCCTTCACCGCCTCGGCGAGCGAGACCGGCAGATCGACCAGGATGGTGTCGCCCTCGCAGCGGAACCAGGGATGCTCCTCGACCGCGACCTCGACCTCGGCGTCGCCCGGCGGCCCGCCGCCGCGCCCGGCCCGGCCCTGTCCGGCGAGGCGGAGCCGCGCGCCGGACCGGGTTCCGGGCGGCACGCGCAAGGCCACGCTTCGCCCCGACTCCAGCGTGAGCCGCACCTCGCCGCCCAGCACCGCATCCCGGAACGGCACCTGCACCCGATAGGCGGTGTTCGCCCCTTGCCGCGCGCGCGAGCCGAAGCCGGAGAAGATGTCGCCGAAAATCTCGCTCGGGTCGAAGCCGCCGGCCTGGCGGGAGAAGCCGCCGCCGGAGCCGGAAAAGCCGCCGAAGCCGAACGGCGCGCGCTCGCGGCCCTGCTCGTCGATCTCGCCCCGGTCGTAGCGGGCGCGCTTCTCCGCGTCGCCCAGCAGCGCCCAGGCGGCGGCGGCCTCCTTGAAGCGGGCTTCGGCCTGCTTGTCGCCGGGATTGCGGTCCGGATGCTGCTCCTTGACGATGCGCCGCCAGGCGCGCTTCAGCGTCTTTTCATCCGCATCGCGCGCGCAGCCGAGAACCGCATAGGGGTCGCGCATCGGCCCGCCCGGTTCAGGAAACGATCTGCCAGCTGCCGTCGGGCTGCCGGCAGGCGGTGCCGTAGGCCGTTTCTTCCTTGCCGCCGATGGTGACGCCGGTCTGATATTCGCGGCAATAATTGCCGGCCGGCTCCCGCCAGGTCTTGGTCGGCACCACCCAGCCGGAATTGCCGCTGTCGGGATTGCTCCACTCGGCCGGCTGGCCGGTCTTGTGGCTCTCCAGCGCGTTCTGCGCGGCATGTTCGGCGGCGAGGCGGTCGGCCTCGTCCAGCGATCGGCCGATTTCGTTGCCGAGCACGGCGCCGAACAGCGCGCCGGCGGCGATCGCCACATGGCGTCCGCTGCCGCGGCCGATCTGCGAGCCCGCGACCGCGCCGCCGATGCCGCCCAGCAGGGTGCCGAGGGAGCGTTTCGGGCCGTGGTCCTTGGCGCAGGCGGCCAGCAGCAGGGCGGCTGCCAGCACGGGGAGGAGGCGCGTCATGGGGGCGGTCCTTTCTCCGGGCGCGCCAGGCGTCGCGCTTGCGTCCGCCGCGCCCCGGCCTATTCTGTCGATCCAGCCTCCAATAAGGTTGTTCGCAGGCGATTCGTCAAGGGAGGAAGCGGTGACGCCGGACGATATCGGGGCGGATCCGGTGGCGGCGATCGGGCGCTGGATCGAGGCTGCGGAAGCCTGCGAGCCGGCGGACGCCAACGCCGCCGCGCTCGCCACGGTGGGCGCGGACGGCCAGCCCTCCTGCCGCATCGTGCTGGTCAAGCAGGTCGGGCCCGAGGGACTCGTCTTCTACACCAACTATGAGAGCCGCAAGGGCCGCGAGCTGGCCGCCCGCCCGCTGGCGGCGCTCACCTTCCACTGGCGCGTGCTGGACCGGCAATTGCGCGTCGAGGGCCCGGTCGAGCGGGCCGAAGACGCCCTCTCCGACGCCTATTTCGCCAGCCGCGAGCGCGGCAGCCGCATCGGCGCCTGGGCCTCGCGGCAGTCGGAGCCGGTGGCCGACCGGCCGGCCCTGGAGGCGCGGGTCGCGGAAATCGAGGCCCGATTCGGCGAGGCCGACATTCCGCGCCCGCTGTTCTGGGGCGGCTACCGCCTCCGCCCGACGCGCATCGAGTTCTGGAGCCGGGGGGAGCACCGCCTGCACGACCGGCTGGTCTGTCGGGCCGACGCCGGCGGCTGGACCCGGGAGCGTTTGCAGCCATGATCTCCGCCCGCGACCTGGACGACTATCGCCAGCTCGGCTTCATCCGCCCGCAGCCGCTGCTGAGCGCAGAGGAGGCCGAGCGCTATCGCCGGGCCTGCGAAGCCTCCTGCATCCGGGAGCGCCATGACAGCGGCCGGCGCCAGGCCGACAACCGCGTCAAGCCCTATCTCTTGTTCCCCTGGGCGGCGGAGCTGGTGCGCCATCCGGCCCTGCTCGACCGCATCGAGGCCGTCATCGGCCCCGACATCCTGGTCTTCCACACCACCGTGTGGATCAAGGAGGCCGAAACGCCCGCCTTCACGCCCTGGCATCAGGACGCCACCTATTTCGGCCTGGAGCCGTTCGAGCACATCACCGCCTGGATCGCGCTCACCCCCTCCACCCGCGAGATGGGCTGCGTCCGGGTGCTGCCCGGCTCGCATCGCGAGGGCCAGCTGCAGCATCGCGACCGCGCCGACCCGCGCGTCATGCTCTCGCGCGGCCAGACGGCGGCGCGCGACATCGACGAGGCGGCGGCGGTGGACCTCGAAATGGCGCCGGGCGAGGTCTCCTTCCACCACACGCTCGCGCTCCACCGCTCCGGCCCCAACCGCTCGCGCCGGCGGCGCATCGGGATCGGCGTCAGCTACATCCCGGCCCATGTCCGCCATGTCTCGCCGGTGCGCCTCACCGCGTCGCTGGTGCGCGGGCGGGACCGCCACGGCCATTTCGACCCCGAGCCGCGCCCGGAGGCGGACGGCGCGCCGGCGGCGCTCGCCGCCCATGCCGACAGCCTCGCCCGCTACTGGCGCGCCTCGGAGAGCATCCCGGAAATGCAGGGCATTCACTGACGGTTTGCCATCTGCGGCAGACCGCCGCATACAGGGACAGAGAAGCCTAAGAGCCAGGGAGGACGACATGCCGAGAGACAAGGAAGAGACCCGGGGGCTGCACGCCTTCTTCGCCGCAGAGCCGGACGAGGCGCGCCGGCAGTTCTTCGACGAGCGGCCGGGCGTGAGCCGGCGCGGCTTCTTCGCAGGAGCCGGGGCGGTGGCGGCCGGCGGGCTGCTCGGCATGGCGGTGCCCTTCTACGCCAACATGCCGCGCGGCCTGGTTCCGGCGGCCTTCGCTTCCGAGGATGTGCTGGTCGGCAAGGACGGGCTGACGCTCCTGAACGACCGGCCGATCAACGCCGAGACGCCGCCGCATCTGCTCGACGACGCCATCACCCCCACCAGCCGCCATTTCATCCGCAATAACGGCCTGCCGCCGGAGGACGCCGACGCCGCAAGCTGGACGCTCGCCATAGACGGGCTGGTCTCCGACCCGATGACCTTCACCATCGAGCGGCTACGGAACGAGTTCGAGGTGGTGACCATGGCGCTCGCGCTCGAATGCGGCGGCAATGGGCGGTCCTTCTTCGACCCGCCGGCCAAGGGCAACCAGTGGACCTTGGGCGCGGTCGGCTGCGCGGAGTGGACCGGGGTCCGCCTCGCCGACGTGCTCCGCAAGGCCGGCCCGGCCGAGAGCGTCGTCTATACCGCCCATTACGGCGCCGACACGCATCTTTCCGGCAAGCCCGGCAAGCTGCCGATCTCGCGCGGCGTGCCGATCGCCAAGGCGATGACGGAGAATGTGCTGATCGCGTTTGCCATGAATGGCGGGCCGCTGCACCGGCAGAACGGCGCGCCGCTGCGCCTGGTGGTGCCCGGCTGGCCCGGCTCCTGCTCGCAGAAATGGCTGACGCGCATCGAGCTGCGCGACCGGGTGCATGACGGGCCGAAGATGACCGGGACCTCCTACCGCGTGCCGCGCTATCCGGTCGCGCCCGGCGACAAGGTGCCGAAGGAGGATTTCGACATCATCGAGCGCATGCCGGTCAAGTCGCTGATCACCGCGCCCGAGACCGGCAGCGCCCAGGGCCGGGAGCTGGAGGTGCGCGGCCACGCCTGGTCCGGCGACCGGACCGTGCGGGCGGTCGATCTCTCGATCGATTTCGGCGCGAGCTGGATGGCCGCCGAGCTCGACCCGCCGGTCAATGAGGGCGCCTGGCAGAACTGGCGCCGGCGCGTGGCCTTCCCCGAGGCCGGCTATTACGAGGTCTGGGCGAGGGCGACCGACGGCGCCGGCGAGATGCAGCCCTTCGCCATCGACTGGAACCCGAAGGGCTATCTCAACAACACGATGCACCGGGTGGCGCTGCGCATCGCCTGAACGGAGGCTGCCCGATGCCGGTTGCGGCGCTTTGGGCGGCGCTGCTGCTGCTTCTCGCGGGCGCGGGCGCGCCTGCGGGGGCGGCGGCGCTGGAGGCGCGCCTCGCCGCCGCCGATCCCGCGCGCGGCGAGCGGGTGTTTCGCAAATGCGCCGCCTGCCACAGCGCCGAGCCGGAGGGGCGGAGGCGCGTCGGGCCGGGCCTCTGGGGCGTGGTGGACGGGCCGGTGGCGGCGCGCGAGGGCTTTCGCTATTCCAGGGCGATGCGCGCCTTCGGCGGGCGCTGGACGCCGGAGCGCCTCGACGCCTATCTCGCCCGGCCGCGCGCGGTGGTGCGCGGCGGCTCGATGCAGTTCGCCGGCCTGAAGCGCGAGCGCGACCGCGCCGACCTGATCGCCTGGCTGGCGCTGAAGAGCGATGCGCCCCGGCGTTTCGGCCCCGGTCCGGCCGCCGCGCCGGCGGCGGAGTCGGATGCGGCGGCGGAGGCGGACGATCTCGGCCTGATGGTGGCCGGCGCGGGCGCGCTCGAGACGCATGGCGCCTGCACGCCCTGCCATTCGGAGCGCATCGTCATCCAGCAGGGCCTGACGCGCGCGCAATGGGACGAAACGCTGGACTGGATGGTGGAGGAGCATGACATGGACGAGATCGTCGGCCGGCAGCGCGCGATCATTCTGGACTATCTGGCCCGGCATTACGGCCCCGACCGGCCGAACTTCCCGCGCCGATGAGGATCGTCGCGCCCGAGGCGCTGGAGCGCCAGATCCGGGCGGTGCTCGCCGCCTGGGGAACGCCGCCGGAAGCGGCGGAGACCACCGCCCGGCTCATGCTGGAAGCCGACCTGGCCGGCATCGACAGCCATGGCGCCGGCATGTTGTCGACCTATGACGAGCGCCGCCTGGACGGGCGCATCGATCCCCGCGCGGAACTGCGCACCCTGCTCGACGGCCCGGTGCTCACCCTGGTGGACGCCGGCCACGGCCTCGGCCATCCGGCGGGGCGCTTCGCCATGGAGCGGGCCTGCGACAAGGCGGCCCTTCTCGGGCTCGGGGTCTCGGCGGTGGCGCATTCCAACCATTTCGGGGCCGCCGGCGTCTATGCCGCGATCGCCGCCCGGCGGGGCCTGGTCGGCTTCGCCTGCACCGGGACCAGCCAGCGGGCGGTGACGCCGACCGGCGGCCGGGAGCCGCGCTTCTCCACCAACCCGATCGCCTTTGCCGCCATGCCGGGCGGGGGCGAGCCTTTCCTGCTCGACATGGCGACCAGTACGGTCGCGGTCGGCAAGCTCAATGTCGCGCGCCGCGCCGGCAAGCCCTTGCCGGAGGGCTGGGCGGTCGGCCCCGACGGCGCGCCGGAGCGCGATGCGGCCGCCGCCTTCAACGCCCGGCCGCGGCGGCTCACGCCGCTCGGCGGCAGCCGCACACTCGGCAGCCACAAGGGCTACGGGCTGGCGGTGATGGTGGAGATTCTGGCGAGCCTGCTCCCCGGCGGCCATGTCGGCGGGTTCGATCTCGCCACCGGCGAGCCGGGCCGCCTGCTGGAGATCGGGCATTTCTTCCTGGCGCTCGACCCGGCCTTCTTTAACCCCGGTTTCGCCGCCGATCTGGCCCGCCTGATGGACGAGCTGCGCGCCAGCCCGCCGGCCGACCCCGTCCGCCCGGTGCTCGCGCCGGGCGATCCCGAGCATGAGGAGCGCCGCCGGCGGTCGGTCGAGGGCATCCCGATGACCGAGACGCTGTTCGAGGAGCTCCGCGCCGTCGCCGGGCGCGCGGGCGCGCCCTTCCTGCTGGAGGGAGAATGCCGCGCCGCCTGCTGATCGTGGCGCATGCGCCCTCGCCCAACACCGAGCGGCTGCGCGAGGCGGCGCTGGCTGGCGCGCGCCATCCCGAGATCGAGGGCGTGGAGACGCTGGCGCTCGGCCCCTTCGAGGCGACGCCGGAGCATGTGCTGGCGGCGGATGCGCTGCTGCTCGGGACGAGCGAGAATCTGGGCTATATGAGCGGCGCGCTGAAGGACTTCTTCGACCGCATCTACTATCCCTGCCTGGAGGAGACCGAGGGCCGGGCGTTCGGCTTCTATATCCGCGCCGGCCATGACGGCACCGGCGCGCGCCGCGCCATCGAAACCGTCGCCACCGGCCTCCGCTGGCGCCCCGTCGCCGCCCCCGTGATCTGCCGAGGCGAATGGCGCGACGACTTCCCGCAAGCCTGCCACGAACTCGGCATGACCCTCGCCGCCGGCCTGGAGGCGGGGGTGTTTTGAGGGTGGTCTGTCGAGCAGACCGCCTCTCGACAGGCCGTCCGGCGGCTCGCTATCGTTGCCTGTCGCGGTTCTGTGGGGGGAGAGGTGGCTAAATCGGACATGATTGCCGGCGTCGTGCTGCTGGTCTTCGGGCTGGCGATGCTGGTCCTGGTCATTCCGGCCGAGACCTCCGAGGGCGGCGACGCCAGCATTTCGCCGGCGCTGCTGCCGCAGATCTGCGCCACCGGCATCGCCGGGCTCGCCCTGCTGCTGACCTTGCGCGCCGCCGGGCGGCTGCGGCGCGGGCAGGCGGCGGGCCAGTCCGTGCCGGCGAGCGAATGGCGCTCGGCGCTCGCCGTGCTGCTGGCCGTTGCGGGCGCGATCGCGATCTTCGTGCTGGTCTCGCCGGCCGTGGCGGCGGGCCTGCTGGTCGCGGGCCTCATGCTCTATATGGGCGAGCGGCGGCTCTGGCTGCTGGCCGGCGTTCCGGCGACGCTGCTGATCGGCGCCTGGCTGCTCTTCTATCGCGTGCTCGGCACGGCGATCGGCTGAACGGCGATGGAAAGCTTCCTGCCCGTTCTCGGGTCCGCCTTCGCGCCGGCCAATCTCGCCTGGATCCTGTTCGGCGTCACGCTCGGCTATCTGGTGGGCGCGCTGCCCGGCCTCGGCAAGGGCACGGCGACCGCGGTCGCCATCCCGCTCACCTTCTATCTCTCGCCGCTCGCCGCCATCGCCTTCCTGGTCGGCATCGCCAAAGGCTCCACCGCCGGCAGCGCCGTCTCGGCCATCCTGCTCAACACGCCGGGCGAGCCCTCCTCCACGCCGACCGCCATGGCGGGCTATCCGCTGGCGCGCGCCGGCAAGGCGCAGAAGGCGCTCAAGATGGGCCTCTTCGCCTCCGTGATCGGCGACCTCTTTTCCACTGTGGTGCTGATCCTGGTGGCGCAGGAGCTGGCGGAATATGCGCTCGGCATCGGCCCGGTGGAGCTGACCGGCATCCTCGCCTTCTCGCTGGTGTTCATCGCCGGCCTGTCCGGCCGCTCGATGATCAAGGGGCTGATCGCCGGCCTGTTCGGCATTCTGGTCTCCTGCGTCGGGCTGGAGGTCGAGACCGGTTCGCCGCGCCTGACCTTCGGCATGATCGAGCTCTATGACGGGCTGCCGCTCATTCCGGTCGCGATCGGGATGCTGGCGCTCTCGGAGATGATGATCCAGATCGGGCAGCGTCGGCGGCTCGCCGAGGAGGCCGATCTGCTCGCCGGCTCGGGCCGGCGCGAGGACCGCATCGTCACGCTCGGCGACTGGCGCAACTCGGCCCGCGCGATCGCGCGCGGCTGCCTGATCGGCACCGGCGTCGGCATCCTGCCGGGCCTCGGCGCCAGCGTCGGCTCCTTCCTCTCCTACGGCGCCGAGCGCAAGGCCTCCGGGCGCGGCGCGGACTTCGAGGAAAGCGGCGCCATCGAGGGCGTGGCGGCGGCCGAAAGCGCCGACAACGCCGTCGTGCCGGCCTCCTTCGTGCCGCTGTTCGCCATCGGCATTCCCGGCAGCGTGATCGCCGCCATCCTGATCGGCGCCTTCACCATCCAGGGCATCACGCCGGGGCCGCTGCTCTTCCTGGAAAACCGCGACCTCATCCTCGGCGTCTATCTCTCCATGGTGGCGGCCAGCCTGTTCCTGCTGCTGATCGGCTATTTCGGCCAGAACATCTTCGCGCGCATCGTGCGCGTCTCGCCGGCGCTGGTGATGCCGGTGGTGGTGTTTCTGTGCTGTCTCGGCGCCTATCTGCAGGGCGGCGGCGCGTTCGGCGTCGCGGTCATGGTCGCGTTCGGCGTCATCGGCTTCTTCGCCAAGAAATACGACTTCTCCTTCGTCACCTTCCTGATCGGCTTCGTGATCGGGCCGTCCTTCGAGCTGTCGCTGCGCCAGTCGCTCGGCCTAGTGACGGAGCCGGGCGAACTGCTGAACCACCCGGTCGCGCTCGTCTTCGGCGCGCTGGCGGTGCTGGGCGTCTGGCGGCTGACCGTGTTGCAGCGCCGCCAGCAGCAGGCTATCCTCGACAAATAGTCGCAGTCTTGCGGATCGGGAGGGGAAGGACGATGCGAGGATTTTCGAGAGCGCTCGGCGCGGGGCTGCTGGCGCTCGCCCTGGCGGCGCCGGCCGCCGCAGAGTGGCCGAGCGGGCCGATCACCATGCTGATCGGCTACAAGGCCGGCGGCGGCACCGACACCAAGGGGCGCGTGCTCGCCAAGATCCTGACCCGCGAGCTCGGCCAGCAGGTCAATGTCATCAACCGTCCGGGCGGCGGCCAGGCGGTGGCGCTCGAAGGCTTCAAGAACAACGAGCCGAATGGCGACATGTTCTTCTTCGGCGCCGTGAGCGGCATCACCCTCAACCCGCAGATCAACTCCGCGCTCAAGTTCACGGGCGAGGATTTCGTCTATGCCGGCGGGCTGACCGAGTTCCAGGTGAGCATGGTCGCGCCCGGCGACGCGCCCTTCGACGACATGGCGGGGCTGGTCGCCTATGCGAAAGAGAAGGGCGGCATCAAATACGCCTCGCTCAGCCCCGGCGCGAAGATCATCATGCAGGCCATCGCGCGCGAATCCGGCATCCAGGTCGATTACATCCCGACCAAGGGCGGGCGCGGCATGGTGCAGCTGGTGCTCTCCGGCCAGGTGGACTTCGCCTATTCCGGCGGCATTCATGCGCGCTATCCCGGCAAATTCAAGACCATCGCCGCCGCCTCGACCCGCCGGCTCGGCAACTATCCCGACCTCGAGACGCTGATCGAGGCCGGCTATGAGGGGGTCGGCATCGACGCGCCGACCGTGGTCGCCTTCCCGCTCGGCACCGACCCGGCGATCGTGGCGAAGATGGAGGCGGCGCTGAAGGCGGCTTCCACCGACCCGGAAATGGTGAAAATCACCGACGCGATCAACATGCCGATCGTCTATCAAACGGCCGCCGAGGCGACGGAGCTGGTCAAGACCTCCACCGCCGCCATCGCGACCATGCTGGACACCATCGGCTACAAGATGAACTGACGGGGGAGCAATCCGATGAGCTACGAGACCATCCAGGTGAAGACGCTGACGCCGACGCTCGGCGCGGAGATCGGCGGCGTCGATCTCTCCCGGCCGCTCGGCAATCACCAGTTCGCGGAGGTGCATGACGCGCTGATGCGCCACCAGGTGATCTTCTTCCGCGACCAGGAGATGACGCTCGACCAGCACAAGGATTTCGGCCGGCGCTTCGGCGAGCTGCATGTGCATCCCTATGCGCCGGGGCCGGAAGGCCACCCCGAGATCCTGCGCATCCACGCCGACGCCAACGCCAAGCAGATCGCCGGCGAGAACTGGCACTCGGACGTCTCCTGCGACGCCGAGCCGCCCATGGGCTCCATCCTGCATCTGCACACCGTGCCCGAGGAGGGCGGCGACACGCTGTTCGCCAGCATGACCGCCGCCTATGACGCGCTCTCGGAGCGCATGAAGGCCTATCTCGACGGGCTGGTCGCCATCCATGACGGCACGCCGAACTATCAAAGCCGCGCCCGGCGCGACGGGCGGGAGGACACCCGCTCCTATCCGCGCAGCGAGCATCCCGTGATCCGCACCCACCCGGTGACCGGCCGGAAGGCGATCTTCGTCAATCCGGTGTTCACGGTCGGCCTGAAGGACCTGGCGCGCGACGAGGCCGACGCGGTGCTCCAGTTCCTCTATCGCCACAACGCGAAGCCGCAGTTCCAGGCCCGCTTCCGCTGGCGGCCGAACTCCGTCGCCTTCTGGGACAATCGCTGCGTGCAGCACATCGCGATGTGGGACTACTTCCCCAATGTGCGCTCCGGCTTCCGGGTGACCGTACAGGGCGACCGGCCCTTCTGAGCCGCCGGCGGGCTGGCTGGGGCGCCTGGATTCGAACCAGGGATCGCGGGATCAAAACCCGCTGCCTTGACCGCTTGGCTACGCCCCAGCAGGGAAGCGGCCCTTATAGCGCGCGCCGGCGCAACCGCAACCGGCGCGCGCCCCCGGCCCCCGGCAAGCGGTCTCGGCCGGACCCGAAAAATTTTGCTTGTGTTCCCGAAATATTCTCTTTATGAAGACCTCCGATGAGCCGGGGGAAGGCGGCAGGGGCCGCCTCCCGGCGAGCGGGGAGCGAACGATTATGAGCAGGAATGTCGTCAGGATGCCGGAACAGGACACCTCGGAGAAGGCGCGGGCGCTCGAATCGGCGCTTGGGCAGATCGAGCGGGCGTTCGGCAAGGGATCGATCATGAAGCTCGGTCAGCGCGAGACCGCGGTCGAGACCGAGGCGATCTCGACCGGCTCGCTCGGGCTGGATATCGGGCTCGGCATCGGCGGCCTGCCGCGCGGGCGGGTGGTCGAGATCTACGGGCCGGAGAGCTCCGGCAAGACGACGCTGGCGCTGCACGCCGTCGCCGAGGCGCAGAAGACCGGCGGGGCCTGCGCCTTCGTCGATGCCGAACATGCGCTCGATCCGGCCTATGCGCGCAAGCTCGGCGTCGATCTGGAGGAGCTGCTGATCTCGCAGCCGGACACGGGCGAGCAGGCGCTGGAGATCGCCGACACGCTGGTGCGCTCCGGCGCGCTCGACGTGCTGGTGATCGACAGCGTGGCGGCGCTGGTGCCGCGCGCCGAGCTCGAGGGCGAGATGGGCGATTCGCTGCCCGGCCTGCAGGCGCGGCTGATGAGCCAGGCGCTGCGCAAGCTCACCGCCTCGATCAACAAGTCGCGCACCCTGGTCATCTTCATCAACCAGATCCGGATGAAGATCGGCGTCATGTTCGGCAATCCGGAAACCACCACCGGCGGCAATGCGCTCAAATTCTACGCCTCGGTGCGGCTCGACATCCGGCGCATCGGCCAGATCAAGGAGCGCGACGAGATCATCGGCAACCAGACCCGGGTCAAGGTCGTCAAGAACAAGATGGCCCCGCCCTTCAAGGTGGTCGAGTTCGACGTGATGTACGGCCAGGGCATCTCCAAGACCGGCGAGGTGCTGGACCTGGGCGTCAAGGCCGGCATCGTCGAGAAGTCCGGCTCCTGGTACTCCCACGCCGGCAAGCGCATCGGCCAGGGGCGCGAGAACGCCAAGTCCTTCCTCGCCGACAATCCCGACGTGGCCGGCGTCATCGAGCGCGCCATCCGCGAGAATGCGGGCCTGGTGGTCGAGGCGATGATGGGCGAGAGCGAGCCCGAGCCGGCCGAGATCGAGTAAACGTCAGGCGCGTGGATCCAGCGCGTCCTGGAGCGCGTCGCCCAGGAAGTTGAAGGCGATCACGGTCGAGAAGATCAGCAGGCCCGGCCAGACCGCCAGGCGCGGGGCCTGCCAGATCGTCTCCTGGGCGTGGGCCAGCATGTTGCCCCAGCTGGCCGCCGGCGGCTGTATGCCGAGCCCGAGAAAGGAGAGCACGCTTTCGAACAGGATGATGTTGCCGACCGAGAGCGTGGTCGCCACCAGCAGCGGCGAGGCGATATTGGGCAGGATATGCCGGAGCGCGATGGCCCCGCCGCCGACGCCGAGCGCGCGGGCGGCGCGCACATAGTCCTGGGCCCGGGCGGCGAGCGCGGCGGCGCGCACCAGACGCGCCACCGTGGTCCAGCCGACCAGCGCCACGATAGCGATGACGCGAACGAGGCTCGCGTCCGCGCCGTCGTCGAGGCCGAGCTTGCGCAAGTCCACCGCCGCCAGCACGATCAGCAACGGCAGGAGCGGCAGCGCGATCACCCCGTCGGTGAGCCGCATCAGCACCGCGTCGAAGGCGCCGCCGCGATAGCCCGCCACCAAGCCCAGCGTCGCGCCGATCAGCGCGGCGATCGCCGCCGCCGCCAGCCCGACCGAGAGCGACACCTGGCCGCCGCGCAACAGCCGGGCCAGCAGGTCGCGGCCGAGATCGTCGGCCCCGAGGGGGTGCGCGGCCGATGGCGGCGCAAAGCGGGCGAACAGGTCCACCGCATCGGCATCGACCCCGAGCAGGGCCTCGATCAGCGGGGCCGACCAGGCGGCGAGCGCCAGCAGGGCGAGGAAGACCGCGCCGGCGAGGCCCGCCCTGTGGCGCCGGAAACGCCGCCAGGCCAGCGCCGCCGGACTCACGCGGCCGACCGGAAGGCGATGCGCGGATCGAGCATGACATAGGCGCCGTCGGCGGCGATATTGGCGGCGAGCGTGGCGAGCGTCGCGAACAAGAGGCCGATCAGCGCCAGATTGTAGTCGTTGCCCATGATGGCGTTGTAGATCATGGCGCCCATGCCGGGATAGCCGAACATGATCTCGGTAATCAGCGCGCCGGAGAACAGCGCGCCCATGTCGAGCGCGAGGATGGTGACCACCGGGATCATGGCGTTGCGCAGCGCATGGCGGCGCACCGTGGCGGCGAGCGACAGGCCCTTGGCGCGCGCGGTGCGCACATAGTCCTGGCGGAGTGTCTCGCGCATCGCGGCGCGCACATAGCGCGTGACCCCGCCGGCCGAGAGCACGGCCAGCACCGCGACCGGCAGCGCCAGATGGTGGAGGCGCTCCAGCAGCCCGGCGTCGCCCGCCGCCGGCAGGCCGGAGGCCGGCAGCCAGCCGAGCGTCACCGAAAAGAGCAGCATCGCCATGATCGCGAGCCAGAAGGGCGGCGTGGAGATGCCGGCGAAGCAGAGCAGATTGATGGCGTAGTCGGCGAAGCGGTTGGCGGAGAGCGCGGCGAACACCCCGGCCGGCAGCGCGATCGCCACCGAGAGCGCAAAGGCGAGGCCCATAAGCAGGGCGGTGTTCGGCAGGCGCTCCGCCAGCAGGTCGAGCGCCGGGCGGTGATAGAGCCGGCTGTGGCCGAAATCGCCGCCGAGCGCCTGCCCCGCCCAAGCCAGAAAGCGCTCCCAGAGCGGCCGGTCGAGGCCGTAGAGCGCCTTCAGCCGGGCGAGGTCGGCGGGCGTGAGGTCGGGGTCGGCGGCGATCATGGCGTCGATCGGGTCGCCCGGCATCAGCCCGATCAGGCCATAGACGGCGAAGGACATGACGACCAGCACCAGCGCCGCCTGGAGCAACCGGTCGGCGAGGAAGCGGATCATTCGACCGCGCGCCACTCCTCGATCCAGAGCGTAGTCGGATATTGGTGCCCAGTGGGCGTCACCCCCTTCAGCCATTTGGGGAAGACATAGGGCGCGGCGCGGAAATAGAGCGGCAGCGCCGGCAGGTCGCGCGCATAGAGCGCCTGGAGCTTCGCCCAGAGGCCACGCCGGGCCTCGGGGTCGAGTTCGGTCTCGATGCGGTCGATCAGCCGGTCCATCTCCGGGTTGCGGTAGCCCGGATAGTTCTGCCCGGACCAGCTGTTGGCCGCGCTCGGGATCATGGCGGAATGCAGCGTGGTGCGCGGCACGCTCTCCGGGGCGGACAGCCAGGCGTAGAGCGCAAGCCCGGTCGCCCGGCGCTTCGAGACGGTCTCGCCGAAGAAGACGCGCGCCGGCTGGTTGCGGATGCGCACCTCGACGCCGACCGCCTTCCAGGCCGCCTGCAACACCTGCTGCACCAGCTCGCGCGAGCGGTTGCCGGCGGTGGTGCCGAAGTCGAGCGCGAGCGGCTCGCCGGCGGCGTTGCGGCGCAAGCCTCCCGGCGCATCGTTGGTCCAGCCCGCCTCGTCCAGCAGCCGGCGGGCGGCCGAGGGGTCGTGCGGCGTCTTCGCCACGCCGGGGTCATAGACCCGGTCGAGGGGGCTGACCGGCCCGTGCGCCGCCGGCTGGCGGCCGGCGAACAGGCGCTCGGAGAGCGTCTCGCGGTCGATGGCGAGCAGCAGCGCCCGGCGCACCCGGATATCGGCCAGGATCGGATTGTCGAGATGGAGGTCGATATGCTCGTAGATCAGGCCGGACTTGTAGAGGAAGTCCCAGGCGTCGCCCTCGCGCGCCTCCATGGCGACGGCCTGGTCGAGGCTGAGGCCGAGCTCGCCCGCGATATAGTCGATGGCCCCCGACCGCAGATTGACCTCGAGCGCGGCTGTGTTCTCGACGATGCGCAGGATGACGGTCTCGAAGGCCGCCGGCCGGCCCCACCAGGTGGGGTTGCGGGCGAGTTCGATGGTGGCGCCCGGCTCGACGCGCACCACCCGGTAGGGGCCGAACCAGAGGCCGGGCGTCGCGCTGGCGGCGTCATAGGCGGTGCGGTGGCGATATTCCGCCGGGTCGGCGAGGAAGGTCGCGCGGTCGATATGCGCCGGCAGCACCAGGCCGCCGATGTCGTGATAGTCGAAGGTCACCCGGTCGAGATGCAGGGTGAAGCGCCGCTCGTCGTGGATTTCCAACTCCAGGATGCGCTGGAACAGTTCGGTCGAGGCGACGCCGGATTGCGGATGCTTGCCGACCTCGACCGCGAAGGCGACATCGGCCGTCGTCACCGGCGTCCCGTCGCCCCAGCGCGCGCCTTTGCGGATGGTGTAGGTGACGGCGACGCCATCGCCGCCATCCGGCGTCTTCTCGCGCACCGCGCCGCCATTCCCGATGGTCGGCAGTTTCTCGCAGAGCATGCAGAGGAGCCGCCAGTCCGGCCCGTAGGCGGTGAACGGGCGCAGGCCCATGCCCAGCACATAGCTCTTGGCGAGCATGGAATCGATCATCGGATGCAGGGTGGATGGAAACTGCGTCATGCCGATCACCAGCCGCTCCCGCGCCCCGGCCGGCAGGACCGAGGCGGCGAGCAGCAGGACGGCGAGCAGGATGCGGATCATCGGTCGGGCGCTCCTCTTGCGCAGAATAGCTCAGAAACCGGCCTCGAAGCCCGCGACCGCGCAGACCTCCCCGCCGCCCACCGGATGGCAAACGCCGGACCTCCCGGAGCCGGCCTCGGACACCGGGCTGCGCCCGAGCCTGAATTTCACTGCCGGCGGTCCGGCGCCGAAGGAATAGTCCGTCCGCTTCAGCCCGTCCGACCGGTCGGTCGGAGGCTTCCGGGCAGGCAGGCAGATGGCGCCGCAATAGGCCATGCAGCTATCGGTGTCGAAATCGCGCCCGCAGCTTTCCTTGCGTGTACAGTAGCGCATGCAGAGCGCCTCGGGACTCGGGCACAGCGCTGGATTATAGTACGGGTTGGATTCATCGCACGAATCGCGGGGCGACCCCGAAACCTGCTGCGTTGCGGCGAAAGCCCAGGCCGCCAGCGCCAGAATGGCGCTGAGCGCCACCGGCCACCTCGATCGAATGCTCATGAATGCCTCCGTCCTTGCGATATAGTGCCCGATGCAAGGCTATCGGCGGACGGAGGTTCCGACCAGATTGAGGATTCGTAACACGCCGGAATGACGTTTCTTCAATCTTGCTTTTCCGCGAAATTTCGCTTCCGGGCGTCAGCCGCGCCCGGAGTCGCCGCCAAGCGTCTCGATGACGGCCGTGTAATAATTGCCGGCGAAACCGGCGTCGCGGGTGCGCTCCATCAGCTCGCGGGTAATGTTGGCGGCGCGCATCTCCTGCCCGGCGTCCTCGGCGAAACCGAGCGCATAGGAGAGGTCTTTCAATATGTAGCTTGTGGGGAAGGCGCCTTCCGTCGGGTGCTCGCCGGTCAGCAGGCATTTCATGCCGTGATTGCGCAGCACGAAGCTGTCGGCCGAGCTTTTCGCCAGGGTCTCAAACAGCACGCGCCCGTCCACGATCCCCGAGGCGCGGGCGGCGGCCAGCGCTTCCGCAAGCGCCACCACGGTCATCGCCACCACCATATTGTTCATCAGCTTGACCGCCTGGCCCGCGCCGACGCCGCCGCAATGGGTGACCTCCGCCGCCATGCAGTCGAGCAGGGGGCGGATGCGCTCGAACACCGCCGCCTCGCCGCCCACCATGATCGAGAGCGTGCCGTCGATCGCCGCCTGGGCGGTGCGCGCCACCGGCGCGTCGGCGAAGGCCGCGCCCCGGGCGGCGCAGGCCTCGGCCAGCTCGCGGGCGAGCGCCGGCGGCGCGGTCGAGCAATCGACCAGCGTCTGGCCGTTCCCGAACCGGGCGACAAGGCCGCCCTCCGGCCCGTCGAGGCAGAGCGCGCGCAACTGAGCCTCGCCCGGCAGCGAGAGCAGCACCGTCTCGGCCTCGGCCGCGATGCGCTCCACGGACGCCGCCTCCGCCCCGTCGGCCGCCAGCCGCCCCACCGGCTCCGGGCGCAGATCGTGGCAAAGCACCCGCCGGCCCGACTTGCGCAAGAGGTTGCGGCACATGGGCTCGCCCATCACGCCCAGTCCGATGAAGCCGATCGCCGCCGCTTCCGCCATGTCCCGTCTCCCTGTCGCGCCCGATGCCCGCCAGCCTAGCACCCGTCGGCGCGCCGGGGCGAGGATTTCGCCGATCCGGCGCGGCCCTTTCCTTGCGGGCGGCGTCTGTGCCAGACTGGCCAGCTTGGAGCAAATCGAACCAGGGAGACGGGATCATGATACGAGGATTGGGAGTTGCGACGGCGGCGGCGCTGGCGCTCGCCATCGGCGCGGGCGCGGCCGGGGCGGCCGACTATGGCAAGCGCGAGTTCAAGGTGGTCGGCACCTGGGGCTTCCTCGACCACTGGAAGGAGCGCGAGAGCAAGTTCTGGCAGAAGATGCTGCCGGACGCCTCGGGCGGCGCGCTGACCGCCAACGCCAAGCCGCAGACCGAGCTCGGCCTCTCGGGCTTCGAGATCATGCGCCTGCTGAAGCTCGGCGTCTATGACGCGGTGCATGGCGTGACCACCTATGTGGCGCAGGACAGCCCCGCCATCGAGGGCACCGACCTCGCCGGCGTCATCCAGGATTTCGGCGAATATCGCGGCGTCGTGGAGGCCTATCGCCCGGTGCTGGAGCGCGAGTTCGCCGAGAAATACGACGCCAAGCTGCTGATGATGTATGCGTGGCCGAGCCAGCAGCTCTGGTGCAATCTCGGCGACAAGAGCATCACCGACTTCTCGCTCGACGACCTGAAGGGCAAGAAGATCCGCACCTATTCCACCACGCTCGGCGACTTCATCGAGGGCGCGGGCGCAAGCGCGGTCACCATCGCCTTTGCCGAGGTGGTGCCGGCGCTGCAGAAGGGCGTCGCCGATTGCGGCCTGACCGGCACCCTGCCGGCCTACAACGCCAAATGGTGGCAGGTGGTGACGCACAATATCCGCATCCGCCTCGGCTACGCCTCCTCCTTCCTGGCGATGAACATGAAGACGTGGGAGAGCCTGACGCCGGACGCGCAGGCGCTCATCATGTCCGAACTCGCCACGCTCGAGGAGGAGATGTGGGAGGCGACCGCGAAGAACGACCAGCGCGGCATGGACTGCAACGCCAGCGGCCCCTGCGACCTGGGCGAGCCGGGCGGCATGACGCCGATCGAGGTCTCCGACGCCGACCGCGAGAAGCTGAAGAAGATCGTGTCCGACTTCGTGGTCAAGCGCTGGGCGCAACGCTGCGGCACGCAGCAATGCGTCGATGAGTGGAACGCGACCATCGGCAAGATCGCCGGCATCGAAGCGTCCCTCTAGACCCGACGGGCGCGGAGGCTTTCGGGGCGCCGTCGCCGAGGCGGCGCCCCGATTTCCGGCCGGGATTCCCCCGGTCGCGGCGCGCGGGCGCCCCTTGAGGCCCGGCAGACGGAGGCGACATGTTGGAACGCATACACGGGCTGCTGGAGTGGATCTCCCGCCGGGCGGTGTGGATCGGCGGGGCGGCGCTGCTGGCGGCGGCCATCATGGTCACCGTCGATGTGCTCTGCCGCAAGTTCCTGAACGTCACCATGAGCGGGTCGGACGAAATCTCCGGCTATGTGTTCGCCGCCGGCACCACCTGGGCCTACAGCTACTGCCTGCTGCACCGCGCCAATATCCGCATCGACGCGGTTTATAACCTTCTGCCGCGCCCCGTCTGCGCGGCGCTCGACCTCGTCGCCGTGCTGCTGCTGCTCGCCTATAACGGCGTGCTGGCGCGGCGCGCCTGGGGCGCCTTCGCGGAGTCCTGGGACAAGGACTCGGTGTCGATCACCACGCTCGCCACGCCGCAATGGATTCCGCAGCTGTTCTGGGCCTCGGGGCTGGTGTTCTTCGAGATCGTGCTGCTGTTCGTGTGCCTCTACACCATCGTCGGGCTGGCGCGCGGCGACCTGGAGCTGGTGCGCCGCGTCGCCGGGGTGCAGAGCGTCGCCGAGGAGATCGAGAGCGAGACCCACGGCATGAACCTGCCCACCGCCGGCGCCCGGGAGCGCTGAGCGCCATGGTGGTCTGGACCCTCATCGTCCTGATGCTGCTGGTGGTGGCCGCGGTGCCGGTCGCCGCCATTCTCGGCATGCTCTCCTTCGGCCTCGACGCCATGTATTTCGAGGGGCGGCTCACGCCCGCGATCGGCGAGTTCGTCTGGGACAAGAGCAAGGAATTCATCCTGGTCGCGGTGCCGATGTTCATCCTGCTGGGCGAGATCATGCTGCGCGCCGGCATCGCGCAGCGCATGTACAACGCCGTCGCGCAATGGCTTTCCTGGCTGCCGGGCGGGCTGATGCACGCCAATATCGGCTCCTGCGCCATCTTCGCCGCGTCCTCCGGCTCCTCGGTGGCGACCGCCGCCACGGTCGGCACCGTCGCCTATCCGCAGATCGAGCGCCGCGCCTATAACGAGCGCCTGTTTCTCGGCTCGCTGGCGGCCGGCGGCACGCTCGGCATCCTCATTCCGCCCTCGATCAATCTCATCATCTACGGCCTCCTGACCGACAGTTCGGTGCCCGAACTCTATCTGGCCGGCATCATTCCGGGCATCATCCTCTCGGCGCTGTTCATGACCGCCATCGTCGGCGCCTGCCTCTGGCGGCGCGACTGGGGCGGCGCGCATATCGAGACCAACTGGCGCGAGCGCTTCCGCACCCTGCCCGACCTTGTGCCGCCGATCCTGCTGTTCATGGTCGTGGTCGGCTCCATCTACGCCGGCGTCGCCACGCCCACCGAGGCGGCGTCGGTCGGCGTCTGCTTCGCGCTGCTGCTCTCCGCCTGGACCCGCACGCTCAAGCTCTCCATGCTGCGCGAGGCGTTCGAGGGCACCATGCGCACCACCGCCATGATCATGCTGATCATCCTGGCGGCGGTGTTTCTCAATTTCGTGCTGGGCTTCATCGGCGTGACCCAGGCGATGATCAACTTCATGGCCGAGCTGGGGCTGACGCCGCTCCAGTTCATGATCCTGCTGGTGATCTTCTATCTGATCCTCGGCATGTTCATGGAGACGCTGTCGATGATGCTCACCACCGTGCCGGTGATCTTCCCGATCGTGGTGCAGATGGGCTACGACCCGGTCTGGTTCGGCATCATGATCACGGTGCTGATGGAAACCGCGCTCATCACCCCGCCCATCGGCGTCAATCTCTATGTCGTGCATGGCATCCGGGCGCGCGGCGGCAAGTTCAACGATGTCGCCTACGGGTCGATCCCCTTCGTGATCTCCATGCTGGTGATGGTGGTGCTGCTGATCGCCTATGAGGATCTGGCGCTCTATCTGCCGACCCTGGTCTATCGCTGAGACCGGGCCGCCGGCGGGCGGAGACGGCCATGCTCACCATGCCCGGCGTCCGCCCGGAGCTTTCGCGCCGCGTCTGGCGCATGGCCGGGCCGATCGTCATTTCCAACATCTCGGTGCCGCTGATCGGCATCGTCGATACCGCGGTCGTGGGCCATCTGGACGCGGCCTACTATATCGGCGCCGTCGCCATCGGCGCGATGATCTTCAACTTCCTGTTCCATCTGCTGAACTGCCTGCGCATGGGCACCACCGGCCCGACCGCCCAGGCGCGCGGGCGCGGCGACTGGGGCGAGGTGCGCGCCATGCTCTGGCGCGCGCTCGCGCTCGCCGGCGCGGCCTCGGCGCTGATCCTGCTGCTCCAGGGCCAGATCGCCTGGCTCGCCTTCTCGCTGGTGGAGGCCAGCGCCGAGGTCGAGGCCCATGCGCGGGACTACTTCTTCATCCGCGTGTGGACCGCGCCCGCCAATCTCGCCATCTTCGCGATCATCGGCTGGTGCTACGGGCTGGAAGATTCGCGCACGCCGCTGGTGCTCCAGATCACCGTCAACGTCTCCAACATGATCCTGGACGTGCTCTTCGTCATGGGCTTCGGCTGGGGCGTGGAGGGGGTCGCGATCGCCACGCTGATCGGGGAGTATCTGGGCCTGGCGGTGGCGGCCTTCGCGGTGCGCCGCCGGCTGCGCAGCCTGCCGGGCAGCAGCGCGCGGGTGTTCGACCGGGCGCAGCTGCTGCGGCTGGTGGCGATCAATCGCGACATCACGCTGCGTTCGCTCTGCGTGGTCTCAGCCAACGCCATCTTCCTCGCCGAGAGCGCGGCGGCCGGCGATGTCACGCTCGCCGCCAACCAGGTGCTGGCGCATTTCATCGTGCTGGCCGCCTACGGGCTGGACGGCGTGGCCCATGCCGGCGAGGCGCTGGTGGGCGATGCGGTCGGGCGGCGCGACCGGGTGGGCCTGGCGGAGGTGGTGCGCGCCGTGCTGATCTGGTCGGGCGGCTCGGTGCTGCTGCTGGTGGCCGCCTATCTGGCCGCGAGCGGGCTGCTGGTGGCGGTCATGACCTCGCTGCCGGAGGTGCGCGCCGCCGCCGCCGAGTGGGCGCTCTGGGCCGCGCTCGCGCCGCTGATCGCGGTCTGGGCCTATGTTTACGACGGCATATTTCTGGGCTTTGCGGCCGCCCGGCCGATGCTGGTCACCATGGCGATCGCCTTCGCGGTCTATCTGGTCGGGCTGGCGCTGCTGCCGCCGCTGCTCGACAATCACGGCCTCTGGCTGGCGCTCTGGATGTTCTACAGCCTGCGCGGCCTCGGCCTCGCGGTCGCCTATCCGCGCCTCAGGCGAAGTTTCGCACTGTGAGCCGATGATCGAGCGGCCCGTGGCCCCGGCCGAAGCCGGGGGCGGAGCGGATCGCCGCATGGACGAAATCGCCGGCGCGGCGCACGGCCCGGACCAGGTCCAGGCCCTGGGCGAGGCCGGTCGCCACCGCCGAGGCGAGCGTGCAGCCGGTGCCGTGGGTGTGGCGGGTGTCGAGCCGCTCATGCTCGAAGACCGTCTCGCCATCGGCGGAGAGCAGCCGGTCGCGCACGCGCGGCCCCTCCCCGTGCCCGTCCTTCAGCAGCACCGCGCCGACGCCGAGCGCCGCCCAGGCGGGCCAGTCGGGCGCGCCGCCCTCCAGCAGCGCGGCGGCCTCCGGCAGGTTCGGCGTCAGCAGGGTCGCGCGCGGCAGCATCGACCGGCGCACCGCCTCCACGGCGTCGGCCTGCAAGAGCGCCTGGCCGCCCTTGGCCACCATCACCGGATCGACCACCAGCGGCGTATCGGGCGCCTCGCGGGCGAGCGTCTCCGCCACCGCCTCCACGACCTCGGCGTCGTGCAGCATGCCCGTCTTGACCGCATCGGCGCCGATGTCGCGCAGCACGACCCGCATCTGGTCGGCGATGAAGCCGGGCGGGACCGGATAGACGCCATGCACGCCGAGCGTGTTCTGCGCCGTCAGCGCCGTGACGGCGGTCATGGCGAAACCGCCAAGCGCCGTGCAGGTCTTGATATCCGCCTGTATTCCCGCCCCGCCGCCCGAGTCCGACCCGGCGACGATCAACAGCCGCCCGCGCATCTCAACGCGCCCGGCAGGTCATGGCGCAAGCCTCACGTCGCAACTCCGGCATCGTCGCACTCCGGGGGAGAAGATGTGGCGCAAGTTACGCCCAACCGGCCCGCCCGCACAGTGAGCTGCACCGTTCTCGACCGCCTCCGCCGGGCGGCTACAGGCTGAAGCTTTCGCCGAGATAGACGCGGCGGACATGTTCGTCGGCGACGATCTCCGCCGGCGCGCCTTCCCGCAGGATCTGCCCGTCGGCCAGGATGTAGGCCCGGTCCACGATCTCCAGCGTCTCGCGCACATTGTGGTCGGTGATCAGCACGCCGATGCCGCGATCCTTGAGATGCGAGACCAGATCGCGAATCTCGCCGACGGCAATGGGGTCGATGCCGGCCAGCGGCTCGTCCAGCAGGATATAGTTCGGGCGGGCCGCCAGCGCCCGGGCGATCTCCACCCGCCGGCGCTCGCCGCCGGAAAGCGCCGCCGCCGGGGCATGGCGCAGGCGGTCGATCGAGAACTCCGCCAGCAGGTCGCTCAGCACCGCCTCGCGCAAACTCCGGTCGCGCTCCACGACCTCCAGCACGGCGCGGATATTGGCCTCGACCGAAAGGCCGCGAAAGATCGAGGGCTCCTGCGGCAGATAGCCGAGCCCGAGACGCGCGCGGCGATAGAGCGGCAGTCCGGTCACATCCTGCCCGTCGATGGCGACCCGCCCCCGGTCGGGGGCCGCCAGGCCGGTGAGGATGTAAAAGCAGGTCGTCTTGCCGGCGCCGTTCGGCCCGAGCAGCCCGACCGCCTCGCCGCGCGCCACCGCCAGCGATACCCCGCGCAGCACCTCGCGCCGGCGATAGCGCTTGGCGAGGCCCGAGGCGGCGAGGCCCGGCGCGTTCACTTGGCCGGCGCGAGGGTTGCGGCGTCGGGCTCGAACAGGCCGCGCACGCGCCGCCCGCCGCCGGCGAGAATGCGGCTGCGCCCGCGCGCCAGATCGAGCTGGGCGCATTCGCCCCGCAGCCGGTTCACGCCCCGCCGGATGCGCACGTCGCCGCAGATTTCCGCCTGCTGGGCCGGCACGTCATAGACGGCGCGCGCGCCGCTCAGCCGCTCGTTCGAGGTCGCGATCTCGACCTCGCCGAAGGCCTCGATGCGGCGCGCCCGGAGCGCGCCCTCTGCGCGCTCGAAACGCGCCACCAGCACACCGGCGGAAAGCGTCCGTTCGCCCTGCGCGACCCGCGCCGCGCCGCGCGCCACCGCATAGCGCTCGCCCCGGTGATATTCCAGGCTGTCGCGCGCGGTGAGGCGGTAGTCGGCCGAGACCAGCTCGAGCCCGCCGCCGCGCAGCAGCATGAGCGCGCGGTCGAGCAGATAGACGGCCTCCCGGCCTTTTGCGGTGGCGTCTTCCGTCCGGATGGCGACGCCGCCCTCGGCGTCGAGGCGATAGACCTCGTTCGCGCCGGCCGCGTCGATGCGGTAATGGGCGGCGACGGTCTCGGCCCGCAGCACGACGCCGGCGCGCTCCACCCGCACATCGCCGCGCGCGATATAGACCCGCTCGTCGCGCCGCCATTCGATGCCGTCGGCGGCCTCGATGCGCACCGGACCGCCCCCGCCGCCCGCAATGTCGAGCTCCTGCGCCCCGGCGACGCCGGCGGTGGCGAGCAGCAGCAGCAGGACGGCCGCCCTCACCGCGCCTCGTCCGGCGGTTGTCCGACGCCGATGTCGAGCGCGGAGCGCCCGACCAGGCGAATGAGCCGCCCGCCCTCCAGGATGCGGAAGCCCTCGCTCCGGAACCGGGCGGACTCGCCCGCGCCCTCGACCGGCTTGTCGCCGCGCACCGTCCTGCCGTCCAGGTCCATGAAGGCGGACTCGGTGCGGATGACATAGCCCCGGTCGTGCTCCAGGCGCACGCCGCCGGCGAGCCGCACCGTCCGGCGCTCCCAGTCCACGACGCCGCTGGCCCCGCTGCCGGCGAGCCGGGCGCCGTCCTCCAGCAGGATGGCGGCCTCCGGGCGCTCCACCGCGAAGCGGCTGCCGTCCTCGCCGAGTTGGCGAATCCGGGGCGCGCGCAGCCGGTAGGGCCGCTCCCGGTCCCAGCCATGGGCCTGCATATTGGCGAGCACGGCCTGGAAGGCGGCGTCGTTCGGCCCCGGCGGCCGGAGCGGTTCCTCCTCCGGCCAGGCGAACACGACGGCCAGCAGGGCGAGCGCGGCGGCCGGCAGCGCCGTCTTCATCAGGCGCACGAAGTGCGAATAATGGCGCGACAAGGGCTGCGGCCGGCCGCGGCCGGCGAAGATGCGATAGGCCGCGCCGCGTGTCGCCAAGGCTCAGGCGACCCCGGCGCGCAGGCAGTCATGCAGATGGAGGATGCCGACCGGCGCGGCGTGCTCGACGACGAACAGCGCGGTGATCTGGGCCTCGTTCATCAGCGCCACCGCCTCCGCCACCGGCGCGCCCGGCCGGATGGTCCGGGGGCCGTGCGTCATCACCGCCGAAACCGGGCGCTGCAACAGATCGGCGCTCATCGAACGGCGCAGATCGCCGTCGGTGACGATGCCGACCAGCGCGCCCGCGTCATCGACGACGCCGACGCAGCCGAACGCCTTGGAGGAGATTTCGAACAGCGCCTCCGCCATCACCGTCTCCGGGCCGGCGAGCGGCACGGCCGGACCCCGATGCATGATGTCCGCGACGCGAAGCAGGCTCTGGCCGAGCGAGCCGCCCGGATGCAGGTCGCGGAAATCGTCGGCCGAGAAGCCCTTGCGCTCCAGCAGCGCCACCGCCAGCGCATCGCCCAGCGCCAGCATCATGGTGGTCGAGGTGGTCGGCGCCAGCCCCATCGGGCAGGCCTCCGCCACCGAAGGCAGAACCAGGGCGAGCCGGGCCGCCTCGGCCAGCGGGCTGCAGGCCCGCGCGGTCACCCCCATCAGCGGCACGGAGCGCCGCGCGGCGTGGGAGATGATCGCCGCCAGCTCGGTGGTGCCGCCGGAGTTGGAGAAGGCCAGCACGGCGTCGCCGCGCGCGATCATGCCGAGATCGCCATGCGCGGCCTCGCCCGGATGGACGAAATGCGCCGGCGTGCCGGTGGAGGCGAGCGTGGAGGCGATCTTGGCGGCGACATGGCCGCTCTTGCCCATGCCGGTGACGATCACCCGTCCGGTGACGCCCGCCAGCAGATCGACCGCGGCGTCGAAGCCGCGATCGAGGCTCTCGGCGAGCGTCGAGAGCGCCGCCGCCTCCAGCGTCAGCACCCGGCGCCCGGCGGTGCGCATGGCGTCAGTGGGCAAAGATGTCCTCCTCCGCCCAGCCGGCGAGATCGAGCCGGGCGCGGACCGGCAGGAAGTCGAAGCAGGCCGCCGCCAGTTCAGCGCGGCCCTCGCGGGCCAGCATCGAATCGAGCCGCTCCTTCAGCCGGTGCAGATGGAGCACATCGTCGGCGGCATAACGCCGCTGCTCGTCGCTGAGCTCCGCCGCGCCCCAGTCCGAAGACTGCTGGGCCTTGCAGAGCTGGACGCCGAGCAGCTCCCGGCAGAGATATTTCAGGCCGTGGCGGTCGGTATAGGTGCGCGCCAGGCGCGACGCCGTGCGGGTGCAATAGACCGGCCCCGCCACCGGGCCCAGATAGCGCTCCAGCACGGCCAGGTCGAAACGCGCGAAATGGAACAGCTTGGCGACCGCCGGATCGCCGAGCAGCGCCCTCAGGCGCGGCGCGGCATAGTCCGCATCGGCGAACTGCACCAGATGGGCGTTGCCGTCGCCGGCGGAGAGCTGCGCCAGGCAGAGCCGGTCGCGCGCCGGATTGAGCCCCATGGTCTCGGTATCGACGGCCACCAGCGCGCCGAGAGACAGCCCGGCCGGCAGGTCGTTTCGATGGACATGAATCGTCATGGCCCGCTCAACCTAGCATCGAACCGGCGGGTCGGGTGGTGCCCAGGAGAAGACTCGAACTTCCACGACCTTGCGGTCACAGGTACCTGAAACCTGCGCGTCTACCAATTCCGCCACCTGGGCATGGGGCCGAAAGCCGGAAGGCGTGATAAGAGGAACCGGCCCGCCTGTCAACCGAGACGCCCGCGCATCCCCGTGACCGACCGATCCCTCCGCGACTTCATCGCCCGCCTGGAAGCCGCCGGGCGGCTGAAGCGCATCGCCGCCCCGGTTTCGCCCGAACTGGAGCTGACCGAAATTCACCGCCGCGTGCTGGCGGCGGGCGGGCCGGCGCTGCTGTTCGAGAACCTCCGCCGGGCGGATGGCGGGGCCTGGGACATGCCGGCGCTCGCCAATCTGTTCGGCACGGTCGAGCGGGTCGCCTGGGGCATGGGGCGCGAGCCGGGCGAACTCCGGGAAGTCGGCGAGACGCTCGCCTTCCTGCGCCAGCCCGCCCCGCCCGGCGGCTGGCGCGAGGCGGTCGGCATGTTGCCGCTGCTGAAGACGCTGCTCGCCATGGCGCCCCGCACCGTCAGGCGCGGCCCGGTTCAGGAGGCGGTGCTGGAGGGGCCGGATGTCGATCTCGGGCGCTTCCCGATCCAGACCTGCTGGCCCGGCGAGCCGGCCCCGCTGATCACCTGGCCGCTGGTGGTGACGCGCGGCCCCGGGCGCACGCCGGAGGACGATTTCAATCTCGGCATCTACCGGATGCAGGTCACCGGGCGCAACACCACGCTGATGCGCTGGCTGCGCCATCGCGGCGGGGCGGCGCATCATGCGCGCTGGGCGGCGGAGAAGCGCCGGCCGCTGCCGGCCGCGGCGGTGATCGGCGCCGACCCCGCCACCATGCTGGCGGCGGTGACGCCGCTGCCGGAGACGCTCTCGGAATATCGCTTTTCGGGCCTGCTGGCGGGGTCGCGGCTGGAGCTGGTCGATTGCAAGACCGTGCCGCTCAAGGTTCCGGCGACGGCGGAGATCGTGCTGGAGGGCCATGTGGCGCTCGACGAGCACGGGGACGAAGGCCCTTATGGAGACCATACCGGCTATTACAACGCGGTCGAGCGCTTTCCGGTGTTCACGGTCTCGGCGATCGCCATGCGCAGCCGGCCGATCTACCTCACCACCTATACCGGCCGGCCGCCGGACGAGCCCTCGGTGCTGGGCGAGGCGCTCAACGAGGTGTTCATCCCGCTGCTGCAGGCGCAGTTTCCGGAGATCCGGGACTTCTGGCTGCCGCCTGAGGGCTGCTCCTACCGGGTGGCGGTGGTCTCGATCCGCAAGGCCTATCCCGGCCACGCCAAGCGGGTGATGTTCGGCGTGTGGTCCTATCTGCGCCAGTTCATGTACACCAAATGGGTGATCGTGGTGGACGACGATATCGACGCGCGCGACTGGAAGGATGTGGTCTGGGCGATCTCGACGCGCATGGACCCGGCCCGCGACATCACGCTGGTGGAGGGCACGCCGATCGACTATCTCGACTTCGCCAGCCCCGAGAGCGGGCTCGGCTCCAAGATCGGCCTCGACGCCACCGACAAATGGCCGCCCGAGACCCGGCGCGAATGGGGCCGCAAGCTCGCCATGAGCGAGGAGGTCCGGGCGCGCATCGAGGCGCGCTGGCGGGAGTTCGGTCTGGATTGAGCCGGCGGAACGCGCTAGCGTGGCCCTGTGTGCCTCTGTGGCGGAACCGGTAGACGCGGCAGACTCAAAATCTGTTGCCCGCAAGGGCGTGGGAGTTCGAGTCTCCCCGGGGGCACCACCCGCGCCGACGCCTTGCGCGGCGCTATGCGGCCGCTTCCGGCGAGATCGCCAGCGGGTGGGCGAGGAGAAGGCGGTCGCGGGTCAGCAGCCTCAGCCCTTCCTCCTGGGCCTGGACCAGCAGCAGTTCGTCGAACGGGTCCTTTTGGGGAATCGGCGCCTCGAGCGGCCGCGCGGCGTGATCCGGAGTCATGGTGAGCACCGGGATCGCCATGTCTTCCAGCATCTCCAGCACGTCATTCGGGTCGAAGCGGCTCTTGCGCGCGCCGGACCGATGGCGGGCGCGATATTTGAGCCGCATTTCCCAGATCGACACGGCGCTGGCGAATGACTGCGTTTCCGGGTCCACCAGCCGGCTTCGCTCGATTTCCGGCAGTTTTCCCGGCGATTCCATCAGGTCGTAGAGCCAATGGGTGTCGAGGAGAATCCGCACCCCGCTACTCGTCCTCCAGCCCCAGAACCTGGCGGCTGAAGGCCGGGTCGTTCCACTCCTCCGGCCAGAGCTCCCCGTCTCCTTCAATGCCGAGGCGCTGGCGTATCGCTTCCAGCTTCTCGAAATCGATGCCGCCCGCCGGCTGGCGGCAGGCGACCAGTTCGGCCGCCGGGCGGCCGCGCCGGGTGATCACGACGCGCTCGCCCTTGCGGGCGGCGGCGACGAGCTCGCAAAGGCGTCCCTTCGCCTTGCCGATCGCGACTTCCATGGGCGGCCTCCTCTCAGGGGGTCGTATAAGGCCAGCGTAACTACTCGTCCTCCAGCCCCAGAACCTGGCGGCTGAAGGCCGGGTCGTTCCACTCCTCCGGCCAGAGCTCCCCGTCTCCTTCTATGCCGAGGCGCTGGCGTATCGCTTCCAGCTTCTCGAAATCGATGCCGCCCGCCGGCTGGCGGCAGGCGACCAGTTCGGCCGCCGGGCGGCCGCGCCGGGTGATCACGACGCGCTCGCCCTTGCGGGCGGCGGCGACGAGCTCGCAAAGGCGTCCCTTCGCCTTGCCGATCGCGACTTCCATGGGCGGCCTCCTCTCAGGGGGTCGTATAAGGCCAGCGTGACGCCGGCGGCAAGTAAAGTCAACAGCCGATCTCCGCCGCCCGGCCCGCCCGGCCAGCCAATATGTCGCGGAGGGGCCGGTTGCGATTTCGGCGGCGGCTATGATAGCAGAAGCGCCGCGCGGGCGCCGGCTCCGGCCCCCGCGTTCGCTCTTGTCCGGCCGGTCGCCGCCGCCGCCGGCGCGCAGGCGGATCGACCGGAAGGCGGCGGCGCGACAATCGAGGGCTTCCATCCCGTGGCTTCACAGGCAGGACCGGTCTCCACGCTGGCCGAGCGCTACGCCACGGCCTTGCTCGAACTGGCCGAGGAACGCCGCCAGCTCGACGCGGTGGCGGGCGAGCTCGAGGCGCTCAAGCGGATGCTGTCCGAGAGCGCCGATCTGGCGCGCCTGATCCGCTCGCCGGCGCTCGCTCGCGAGGAGCGCGCGCGGGCCATGCAGGCGGTCGCGGAGCGCGCCGGCTTCTCCGACCTCACGCGCAATTTCATCGGCGTCGCCGCGCGCCACGGCCGGCTGTTCGCGCTGCCGGCGATCGTCGACCATTTCCTGGCCGTGCTGGCGGCGCGGCGCGGCGAGGTCACGGCCGAGGTCACCGCCGCGCATCCGCTCGATGCGGAGCAGCTGCAGGCGCTCGAGGCCGCGCTCGGCCGGGCCGCCGGCGGCCGGGTCGCCATCGATCTCAAGATCGATCCGGGCATTCTGGGCGGGCTGGTGGTGCGCCTCGGCTCCCGGCTCTTCGACAGCTCGGTCGGCTCCCGGCTGCGCCGGCTGGAACTCTCCATGAAAGGGGCTTGACCGGACATGAATATCGACGCCTCGGAAATCTCCGCGATCCTGAAGAAGGAGATCGCCGGTTTCGGCGACGACGCCGATGTCGCCGAGGTCGGCACGGTGCTCTCGGTCGGCGACGGCGTGGCGCGCGTCTATGGCCTCGACCGGGTGCAGGCCGGCGAGATGGTGGAGTTCGCCGACGGCACGCGCGGCATGGCGCTCAATCTCGAGAGCGACAATGTGGGCGTGGTGATCTTCGGCGAGGACCGCGACATCCATGAGGGCGATCTGGTGCGGCGCACCTCCTCGATCGTCGATGTGCCGGTCGGCAAGGGCCTGCTCGGCCGCGTGGTGGACGGGCTCGGCAACCCCATCGACGGCAAGGGGCCGATCGAGGCGGAAGAGCGCCGCCTGGTGGAGGTCAAGGCCCCCGGCATCATCCCGCGCCGCTCGGTGCACGAGCCGATGCAGACCGGCCTGAAGGCCCTCGACGCGCTGGTGCCGATCGGGCGCGGCCAGCGCGAACTCATCATCGGCGACCGCCAGACCGGCAAGACCGCGGTCGCGCTCGACACCTTCATCAACCAGAAGCAGATCAACGACTCGGACGACGAGGCGAAGAAGCTCTACTGCATCTATGTCGCGGTCGGGCAGAAGCGCTCCTCGGTCGCCCAGGTGGTGAAGACGCTGGAGGAATACGGCGCGATGGACTATTCCATCGTCGTCGCCGCGACGGCCTCCGACCCCGCTCCGCTGCAGTTCCTCGCGCCCTATTCCGGCTGCGCCATGGGCGAATATTTCCGCGACAACGGCATGCATGCGGTGATCGTCTATGACGATCTCTCCAAGCAGGCGACCGCCTATCGCCAGATGTCGCTGCTGCTGCGCCGCCCGCCCGGCCGCGAGGCCTTTCCGGGCGACGTGTTCTATCTGCATTCGCGCCTGCTGGAGCGGGCCGCCAAGATGTCCGACGACCATGGCGCCGGCTCGCTGACCGCGCTGCCGGTGATCGAGACGCAGGGCAATGACGTCTCGGCCTTCATCCCCACCAACGTGATCTCGATCACCGACGGGCAGATCTTCCTGGAGACCGACCTGTTCTACAAGGGCGTGCGGCCGGCGATCAATGTCGGCCTGTCGGTCAGCCGCGTCGGCTCCGCCGCCCAGACGCCGGCGATGAAGAAGGTCGCCGGGCGCATCAAGCTCGAACTGGCGCAGTTCCGCGAGATGGAGGCCTTCGCGCAGTTCGCCTCCGACCTCGACGCCTCGACGCAGCAATTGCTGGCGCGCGGGGCCCGGCTCACCGAGGTGCTGAAGCAGGGGCAATATGCGCCGCGCAGCGTGGCCGAGCAGGTGGTGGCGATCTTCGCCGGCGTGCGCGGCTATCTGGACCGCGTCGAGGTGCGCGACGTGACCCGCTTCGAGACCGGCCTTCTGGGCGAGATGAAGGCGCGCCACGCCGAAGCCATGGCGCGCATCGACGAGACCGGAGACCTCGACGACGACACCGAGAAGCAGGTGGACGAGGCCGTCGCCGCCTTCGCCCGGAGCTTCGCCTGATCCGCCATGCCCAGCCTCAAGGATCTGCGCAACCGCATCGCCAGCGTCCGCGCGACGCAGAAGATCACCTCGGCCATGAAGATGGTCGCGGCCGCCAAACTGCGCCGCGCCCAGGAGGCCGCCGAGGCGGCCCGGCCCTATGCGGAGCGCATGGAGCGGATGCTGGGCTCGCTCGGCGGCTCGCTGGCCGGCAGCGCCGGCGCGCCGAAGCTGCTGGCCGGAAGCGGCGAGGACCGGGTGCATCTGATCGTGGTCGCCACCGCCGATCGCGGCCTTTGCGGCGGCTTCAACGGCTCCATCGTGCGCCGCGCGCGCGAGACGATCGAGGAGCTGGAGAGCGCCGGCAAGGAGGTGCGCCTGCTCTGCGTCGGGCGCAAGGGCCGCGACCAGCTGCGCCGCCAGCATGGCGGGAGGATGGTGGACGGCTTCGAGGGGCTCGGCCGGCGCGCGGTCGAGTTCGCGGAGGCCGACGCCGTGGCCGAGCGCATCCGGGCGATGTTCGCGGCCGGCGAGTTCGACGTCTGCGCCATGATCTATGCGCGCTTCAAGTCCGCGATCAGCAACGAGGTGACGGTGCAGCAGCTGGTGCCCGCGCCCCTGCCGGAAGCCGAAGACGGCGAGGCGGACGCCGGCCCGTCGGCGGTCTATATCTACGAGCCGGACGAAGAGGCAATTCTCGAGGACCTGCTGCCGCGCAATGTCTCGGTGCAGGTCTATCGCGCGCTGCTGGAGAACGCCGCCTCGGAGCATGGCGCGCGCATGGCCGCCATGGACAACGCCACCCGCAACGCCGGCGACATGATCGCCCGCCTCACCCTGCAATATAACCGCACCCGCCAGGCGATGATCACCAAGGAACTGATCGAGATCATCTCCGGCGCCGAAGCAGTCTAGGAGCTTTACAGATGGCCAGGAACGCGGTCGGCCGCATCAGCCAGGTGCTGGGCGCGGTGGTGGATGTCCGTTTCGAGGGCGATATTCCGCCGATCCTGAATGCGCTGCATGTCGCGCGCGACGACCGCACGCTGGTGCTGGAGGTCGCGCAGCATCTGGGCGAGAACATCGTGCGCACCGTGGCGATGGACACCACCGAGGGCCTGGTGCGCGGCGAGGAGGCCGTCGATACCGGCGACGCCATCTCGGTGCCGGTCGGCCCGGAGACGCTCGGGCGCATCATGAACGTGATCGGCGAGCCGATCGACGAGCGCGGCGAGGTGGTCACCGCCCGGCGCTATCCGATCCACCGCCCGGCGCCCGCCTTCGTCGATCAATCGACCGAGGCCGAGCAGCTGGTCACCGGCATCAAGGTGGTCGATCTGCTGACCCCCTACGCCAAGGGCGGCAAGATCGGCCTCTTCGGCGGCGCCGGGGTCGGCAAGACGGTGCTGATCATGGAGCTGATCAACAATATCGCCAAGGGCCATGGCGGCTATTCGGTGTTCGCCGGCGTCGGCGAGCGCACCCGCGAGGGCAACGACCTCTATCACGAGATGATCGAGTCGGGCGTGATCGACCTGGAGGGCGGCGAGTCCAAGGCGGCGCTGGTTTACGGCCAGATGAACGAGCCGCCCGGCGCGCGCGCCCGCGTGGCGCTGACCGGACTCGCGCAGGCCGAATATTTCCGCGATGAGGAAGGCCAGGACGTGCTGCTCTTCATCGACAATATCTTCCGCTTCACCCAGGCGGGCTCCGAGGTCTCGGCGCTGCTCGGGCGCATTCCCTCGGCGGTCGGCTATCAGCCGACGCTCGGCACCGACATGGGCGCGCTGCAGGAGCGCATCACCTCCACCAGCAAGGGCTCGATCACCTCGGTGCAGGCGATCTATGTGCCGGCGGACGACCTGACCGATCCCGCCCCGGCCACCGCCTTCTCCCATCTCGACGCCACCACCGTGCTCTCGCGCCAGATCGCCGAGCTCGGCATCTATCCGGCGGTCGATCCGCTGGACAGCACCTCGCGCATTCTCGACCCGCGCGTCGTCGGCGAGGAGCATTACGCCATCGCGCGGCGCGTCCAGGAAGTCCTCCAGCAATATAAGAGCCTGCAGGACATCATCGCCATTCTGGGCATGGACGAGCTGTCGGAAGAGGACAAGCTGGTGGTGGCGCGCGCGCGCAAGATCCAGCGCTTCCTCTCGCAGCCCTTCCATGTGGCGGAAGTGTTTACCGGCTCGCCCGGCAAATATGTCGAGATCGAGGACACCATCAAGGGCTTCACCGGCATCGTTGCGGGCGAGTATGACGACTTGCCGGAGGCCGCCTTCTACATGGTCGGCACCATCGAGGAAGCCGTGGAGAAGGCCCGCCGGATGGCGGCCGAGGCGGCCTGATGGCGGGGGTGGCCTTCGAGCTGGTCACGCCGGAGCGCCTGCTGCTCCAGGAAGAGGCCGACATGGTGGTCGCGCCGGGTGGCGACGGCGATTTCGGCGTGCTGCCGCTGCACGCGCCGCTGATCTCCACCCTGCGTCCGGGGACGATCCGGCTCTATCGGGAGGGGAGCGAGCCGCGCGCCATCTTCGTCGCCGGCGGCTTTGCCGAGGTGACGCCGGAGCGCTGCACGGTGCTGGCGGAAGAGGCGGTCCCGCTCGCCGAACTCGACCGGAGCCAGGTGGAGCGCGAGCTGCGCGAGGCGCGCGAGGACGCCGCCGACACCGAAGACGAGGCGCGCCGCGCGGCCGCGCTCGCCCGCGCCGCCATCGCCGAGGCGAAGCTCGCCGCGCTCGGCTGAACCCGCGCTCTGCCCTTCCCGCCGGGGCCGCAAGCGTCAGAGCGGGATCGAGGGGTCGATGGCGGCCCGGGCCTGGCGGACCGCGCGAGCCTCGCCCAGGCGCTGGAACTCGGGCAGGTCGAGTGCGCGGGCAAGATCGAAGCCGCCGACATCGAACACCCGCTCCATCGGCGCATCGGCCATCCGCACCCGCTCGATCCGCGCCATGGCCTCTTTGCTGTCGTCGAGGCGCAGCTCGACATGTTTTGCGTCCACCAGGGTGATGACGCCGTCCAGGTCGAAGGCCTCGCGGGTGCCATCATCGGCGAAGAAGGTCTGCGTCACCGGGCCCGGGTCGGCGAGGCCGGTGGTCTCCACCAGGATACGGTCGAACCGGCCGCGCCGCTTGACCAGATTGCCGAGGATACGGATCAGGTCGCCGCACACCGTGCAGCAGATGCAGCCATTTTTCATCTCGAAGATTTCTTCGTCGGCGGTGATCACCAGCTCCTGATCGACGCCGATCTCGCCGAACTCGTTCTCGATAGCGGCGATGCGCTGACCGCGATTTTCGGTCAGGATGCGGTTGAGCCATGTAGTCTTGACGCTTCCGAGAAATCCGGTCAGCACGGTCACGGGAATATTCCGGGCAATGGGGTCAGGGTCCTGCCGGTTGCCGTCCACCATGCTATCCCGCCTTCCTCCCAACGGCCACTCACGGATCGCCCGCTTCCGCGCCGGCTTACCGGGCCTCCGGGCCTCCGGGCGCTTGAGGAGGACGCCCGAGGACGCCGCCCGCTGGCGCCCGCAGTGCGAGGCCGTAATTCGGTCTTGCTACCGAATCTTCGCAAACTATTCCCCTGCGCGAATGAAGACGGCAGGCTGCAATGGGTCGCCAAATCGTGTACAGTAGTCGCCATGAGTGACAAGAGGGGCAATAATCTGAGGGAGCGGCTGCGGGCGGCCGGGTTGCGGCCGACGCGCCAGCGGCTGGGGCTCGCACATCTTCTGTTCGACGGGACCGACCGCCATGTCAGCGCGGAGTCGCTGGCGCGCGAGGCGCGGGCCGCCGGCGTGCGTGTCTCGCTGGCGACGGTCTATAACACGCTGCACCAGTTCGTCCACGCCGGCCTTCTGCGCCGCGTCGATGTCGAGCCGGGCCGGGCCTGCTTCGACACCAACACCGCCCGGCACCACCATTTCTACGACAGCGCCACCGGCGAGCTGACCGACTTCGGCGCCGACGGCGTGGAGATTTCGGGCCTGCCGGAAGCCCCGCGCGGCAAGTCGGTCGAGCGCATCGACCTGGTGGTGCGCGTCCGCTAGTCTGGAATTTCTCCAAACTATTGACAGGGCCGGCCGGACGCCCCATACTGTGACTATTCGACCCGACGCAAGGAGGAACCCACCCCATGCCTGCCCTGAAGGACAGCAAGACCGAAGCCAATCTCAAGGACGCCTTCGCGGGCGAGAGCCAGGCCAACCGCCGCTATCTCTACTTCGCCCAGAAGGCCGACATCGAGGGGCATAACGACATCGCCGCCGTGTTCCGCTCCACCGCCGAGGGCGAGACCGGCCACGCCCACGGCCATCTCGAATATCTGGAGGAGACCGGCGACCCGGCGACCGGCGAGCCGATCGGCGACACCGCGAAGAACCTCAAGGCCGCCATCGCCGGCGAGACGCATGAATATACCGACATGTATCCGGGCATGGCGCGCACCGCGCGCGAGGAAGGCTTCGACGAGATCGCCGACTGGTTCGAGACGCTCGCCAAGGCGGAGCGCAGCCACGCCGGGCGCTTCCAGCGCGCGCTCAACGAGATGAGCGCCTGAAACGGCTCTGAGCGGGCGTCCGCCCGAGCGGCGGACGCCGGCCCTTCCCTGTCGTCCCACTTGCCCCGGAAAGGGCCGATCCGATGCGCGAGGGCAGCCTGGACGCCCCGGTGCGCCACCCGCTCGACTGGCAGGCGCCCGATTTCGACGACCCGCAAGCGATCGACGCCGAACTGCGGCGGGTGTTCGACATCTGCCATGGCTGCCGGCGCTGCTTCAATCTCTGCGATTCCTTCCCGAGGCTGTTCGACCTGATCGACGAGGCCCCGTCGATGGAGCTCGACACGGTGGCCTCGGCGGACTTCAAGCCGGTCGTGGACGCCTGCACGCTCTGCGACATGTGCTTCATGACGAAGTGCCCCTATGTGCCGCCGCATCCCTTCGAGCTCGACTTCCCGCATCTGATGCTGCGCTACCGGGCGGCGGAGTTCCGGCGCGGCGAGCGGCGCTTCGAGGAGCGCCAGATCACCGCGACCGACCGCAACGGGCGCCTGGCCGGCATGGCGGCGCCGCTCGCCAACTGGGCGGCGGACACCGCCAACAGGCCGGTGCGCGGCCTGATCGAGGGCCTGGCCGGCGTTCACCGCGAGGCCGCGCTGCCGCGCTTCCACCATGAGAGCCTGGAGCATCGGGCGCTCGCCGGCGGGCCGGCCCCGAACCCCGAGGCCCCGGCCTTCGGGCGGCGCGCGGTGCTCTACGCCACCTGCTACGGCAATTACAACAGCCCGGAGACCGGGATCGCCGCGCGCGCCGTGCTGGCGCATAACGGCGTCGATGTGCGCATTGCGCATCCCGGCTGCTGCGGCATGCCGCAGCTGGAGCAGGGCGATATCGAGGGCGTGGCGGCGCGCGCCCGGCGCGTCGGCGCGGAACTGCTGGCCCTGGCCGAGCAGGGCTTCGACATCGTGGCGCTGATGCCCTCCTGCGCACTGATGCTGAAATTCGAGTGGCCGCTGCTGCTGCCCGACGACGAGGACATCGCCCGGCTGGCGCGCTCGGTGTTCGACGCGAGCGAATATGTCGTTGATATCGCCCGGCGCGAGGGACTGGCCCGGGGGCTGGCGCCGCTGGACGGGCCGGTGGCGGTGCATCTCGCCTGCCACTCCCGCGCCCAGAACATGGGCCGCAAGGCGGCGGAGATGCTGGAGCTGCTGCCCGACACGAAGGTCGAGGTCATCGAGCGCTGCTCCGGCCATGGCGGCTCCTGGGGCTGCATGAAGGACAATTTCGAGACCGCGATGAAGGTCGGGCGGCCGACCGCGCGCCGGGCGCTGGAGGCCGGCGGCCATGTGGTGTCGGAATGCCCGCTCGCCGGCCTGCATATCGCCCAGGGCATGGAGCGGCTCGGCGGCGGGCCGGTGGCCCCGGTGCGCCATCCCGTGGAGCTGCTCGCCCGCGCCTACGGTTTCGACGAAAACGGAGACCTTGCGCGATGACCGGCGGGCGCCTCACCCGGGCCGACATTCTCGACATGGAGGACTATGCCCGCATCCGCCGCGCCAAGCGCCGCGAGATGGCGGCGCTGAAGCGCGACCGGCGGCTCGCCGTCGGGCCGGACGCCACCTTCCATTTCGAGAACCGGGAGACGATGTGGTTCCAGATCCACGAGATGCTGGCGATCGAGAAGGGCGGCGAGGCGCAGATCGCGGAGGAGCTGGAGGCCTACAACCCGCTGGTGCCGGACGGCCGCGAGCTGGTGGCGACGGTGATGTTCGAGATCGACGACGAGGCGCGCCGCCGGCGGGTGCTGGCGGGCCTGGGCGGCGTCGAGGAGCATATGTTCCTCGAAGTCGCGGGCGAGCGCATCGCCGGCCGGCCGGAGGCCGACCAGGACCGCACCTCGGCCGAGGGCAAGGCCTCCTCGGTGCAGTTCGTGCATTTCCCGCTGGAGGCGGCGGCGATCGCCGCCTTCCGCGCCGGCGCGCGCGTGGTGGTCGGCATCGACCATCCGGCCTACGCCCACATGGCCGTGCTCCCCGCCCCCGTCCAGACCGCGCTGGCAGAAGACTTCGCCTGACGGGGCGCGGCCCGGCGCGGACTCGTCAGACCGAAGCTTCTGCGAGCAGCATCTCCCTCGCGCACCGGAGCAGTGCGACCGCCTGGGCGCGCGATACTGTCGGGTAGTCCGCCAGGAAGTCGTCGAGCCGGTCGCCGGCTTCGAGATGCTCCAGCAGGATGCGCACCGGGACGCGGGTTCCGGCAAAGACCGGAACCCCGCCGAGGATGTCGGGATTCCGGTCTATCGGCTCATCGCACATGGCGCATGATTACCGGATCGGGCCGGGCGGCTCCAGTTGCTTCATCAGATCGTCGTTCCACTCGCCCTCGGCGACCAAGACCGCCTTGGCGTCATAGAGGAACGCCTCGATCAGATTGTGCGAGAGATACACATAGACGCCCGGCTGGCGGATGGTGTGGATCGAGGCCCCGGCCGAGCCGGCGGCGATCGACCAGGTTTCGAGGCCCTGCAAGGGCGGATCGTCGAACCCGCCCCGCTCCCAGACATAATCGCCATGCCCGCCGATCAGATGCGGCCAGGACTGGCGGTTGGCCTGGGCGTGCACGATCAGCACATTCTCGCCCACATTCGCGGTCAGCGCATTGTCGTCCTGCAGCGCGCCGACGGCGCCGTTGAACACGATATGCGTCGGCGCGAGCGTGCGCATCGCCTCCACGTCGTCGTCGAAGGCGTCCGAGGGCGTCGCATAGCGCTTGAAGCCGCCCTCGCCGTCGCGCGGCAGGTAATAGTCCTGCTCGCCGATATAGTAGGCGCGGTCGTAGCGGACCGGATTGCCGTCCGCGTCCTTCAGCCCGCCCTTCGGCAGCACCATGATGGCGCCGCTCATGCCGTGCGTCACATGCCAGGGCACCATGATCCCGCCCGGAGCGCAGTGATAGACGAACACGCCGGGCTTCATCGCCCGGAAGCGCAGCACGACCTGCTCGCCCGGCTCCACATGGGTGAGCTCGCCGCCGCCGAGCGCGCCGATGGCGGCGTGGAAATCGACATTGTGCAGCAACTCGTTGCCGGCCTCGTTGACCAGCGTGAGCTCCACATAGTCGCCCTCGTTCACGACGACGATCGGGCCGGGCACCGAGCCGTGGAAGGTGAAGGCCCAGACGAAGGCGTCCGGCTCCACCTCGATCTCCTTCTCCTCGATGGTCATGCGCACCTCGACGACGCGCGGCGGGCCGTCATAGGCCTGGTCGTGCTCCGGCATGAAGGGCGGGGCGACGAGTTTCTGGGTCACCCGCTCCAGCCCCTCGGTCCCGGCGGCCTGTCCGGCGGCCGGCGAGAGCAGCATGGCGGCGAGAGCGGCGATGGCGGCGAGGGTCTTCGGCAGTGTGGATGGGCGATACCGCATGGGCTTCCTCCCTTGCTGCCGCGCCGAGCGGCGGAGCGGTCGGTCGCGGCGAGAATGGCCCGGCCCTGCCGGGCCTCACACTTAACAGGTGGGGAGCGGCGCCGGGACCCGGAACTGCGGCATTCAGTCCCGTCCGCCTGCGCTCCAGGCGGCGAGGCCCGCCAGCCCGGCGGCCAGCGCCGCCCAGCCCTGCCAGGCGCCCATGGTGAGCAGGGTCAGCCCCGAGAGGCCGAGCCAGAGCGCCGGGATGGCCTGCAGCAGCGCGGTCCAGCCATGGCGCGGCGCGAGCGCCAGCAGGCCGAGCGTCGCGATGGCGGTCGGGTCGGGTGCGAGCGCCGCGACCTCCGCCTCGCGCCAGGAGCGCCCGTCGAGGGCCGCCAGCGCCGGCCAGACCAGCAGCCCGGCGGCGAAGAGCGCGAGGCCCGGCCGGGCCGCCCTTCCCCGCCGCAGGAGGGCGAGCCGGCCCGAAAGGCCGAGCGCCGCCAGCAGCAGCGCCTGCATGTAGAAGCCCCAGGCGAGCGCAGGCGCGGCCCAGTTGAGCGACCCGTAGCCGAGCGCCACGAACTGCCAGCCGGTCCAGGCCCAGGCCGCCGCCAGCGGAAGCGCCAGCCAGCGCGCCGGCGGTCGCCAGCCGCGCGCCAGAACCGTCAGCAGCAGCAGGCCAGCAGCCAGCAGCAGCGGCTGGACCGGCCAGACCGCCTCGTTTTCCAGCGCGAACAGCCGCCAATAGGCGCGCGGCGAGAAGGGCAGCAGGTCCTCGACCGCCCAGGAGCGCCAGGCGTCCATCGCCGCCCGTCAAAGCTCCCGCAGATGCGCCGCCATCCGGCGGCGGAGCGCGGCGTCCGGCATCGGGCCGAAGGCGGCGGACTTGTTCTCGCGGAGATGATCGACGCGCCTTGTGGCCGGGATCGCGGTGGTGACGGCGGGGTGCGAGAGGATGAACTTCAGCAGGACTTGCGGCCAGGAGGCCGCGCCGATCTCCGCCGCCCAGCCCGGCAAGGGCCGGCCCGCCAGGCGCTCCGGCAGCTGTCCGCGCCGGAAGGGGCGGTTGCAGATCACCGCGACGCCGCGCTCGGCCGCGAGCGGCAGCAGCCGCGCCTCGGCTTCCCGATCGACGATATTGTAGGTGAGCTGGACGAAATCGAGCGCCCGGCTTTGCAGGATGCGCTCCAGCTCGCCATGGCGGCGGCCGTGCGAGGTGGTGACGCCGACATAGCGCAGCCGCCCGGCTTCCTTCATCGCCTGGAGCGTCGCCAGATTGGCCTCCCAGTCGATCAGATTGTGCACTTGCAGGAGGTCGAAGCGCTCGACGCGCCAGCGCCGGCCGGTCTCGGCGATCTGCGCCGGGCCGTCGGCGGCGCGGGTCCACACTTTGTCGGCGGAGAAGAGGCCCGGCGGGCGGCCGAGCCGCTCGAAGCCTGCGCCGATCACGGCCTGGGAGGAGCCGTACATGGGCGAGGAATCGATCATGCCGCCGCCCGCCTCGAAAAAGGCCGCCATCACCGCCCGGCATTCGGCGCGCAAGGCGGGGTCGGCGCCGACATTGAAGGTGATCCAGCTGCCGAGCCCGACCGCCGGCAGCACTTCGCCGCTGGAGGGAATGCGCCTCGCCAGTGCGCCCTCCGCCGCCGCCGGCGCGCCGAGCGCGGCGGCCGCCGCTGCGCCAGCCAGAAACGCCCGTCGGCTCGCTCGCATCCGCTCCTCCCGCCAGTTCCGGCCGGCGAGCCTACCGCCGCGCGCGGGCGCGACCAAGCCTCGCAGCGCCGGCCCGGCCTCTGGCGCGCCGGGGCGGCGGGTGCATAATGCCGGCGAGCGACAGGGAGGCGACGGGATCGTGGCGGAAGAGTTCGACGCCATCGTGGTCGGGGCCGGCTTCGCCGGCATGTATATGCTGCATCGCCTGCGGGGCCTCGGGATGCGGACGGCGGTGCTGGAGGCCGGCGGCGATGTCGGCGGCACCTGGTACTGGAACCGCTATCCGGGCGCGCGCTGCGATGTGGAGAGCGTGCAATATTCCTACCAGTTCGACCCTGAGCTGCAGCAGGAATGGACCTGGACCGAGCGCTACGCCTCGCAGCCCGAGATTCTGGCCTACGCCAACCATGTCGCCGACCGCTACGACCTGCGCCGCGACATCCGGTTCGACACGCGCGTGCAGTCCGCCCGCTTCGACGAGGCGGAAGCGCTCTGGACGCTGGAGACCGAGGCGGGCGAGCGCTTCCGGGCGCGCTGGTGCGTCATGGCGCTCGGCTGCCTCTCGGCCGCCAATCTGCCCGAGTTCGAGGGGCGCGACAGCTTCGAGGGTCCGACCTACCACACCGGCCGCTGGCCGCATGAGGGCGTCGATCTGGCCGGCAAGCGCGTCGCGGTGATCGGCACCGGCTCCTCCGCCATCCAGTCGATCCCGATCCTGGCCGAAGAGGCCGAACATCTCACGGTCTTCCAGCGCACCGCCAACTATTCGATCCCGGCGCACAACCACACCCTCTCGCCGGAATTCGTGGCGGCGGTGAAGGCGGACTATCCCGAACTCCGCGCCCGCGCCCGCGCCATGCCGTCCGGCATCGACCTCGACTTCCGCCCCTTGCGCGCTCTCCAGACGCCGCAGGCGGAGCGCGAGGCGGAATATGAGCGGCGCTGGGCGCATGGCGGCCTCTCCTTCCTCGGCTCCTTCGCCGACCTGCTGATCGAGGACGACGCCAACCGCACGGCGGCGGACTTCGTGCGCGGCAAGATCGGCGAGATCGTGCGCGACCCGGAGATGGCGGAACTGCTCGCGCCCAAGAACATCATCGGCTGCAAGCGGCTCTGCGTGGATACGGGCTATTACGCCACCTTCAACCGCCCGGATGTGACGCTGGTGGATGTCTCGGAGCGGCCGATCGAGGCGATCCTGCCCACCGGCGTGCGCGCGCTCGGGCGCGACTGGCCGGCGGACGCCATCGTGTTCGCCACCGGCTTCGACGCCATGACCGGCGCGCTCAAGCGCATCGACATCAGGGGGCGGGACGGCCTCAGCCTCCGCGACGCCTGGGAGGGCGGCCCGCGCAACTATCTGGGGCTGACGGTGGCGGGCTTCCCCAACCTGTTCACCATCACCGGCCCCGGCAGCCCCTCGGTGCTGACCAACATGCTGCCCTCGATCGAGCAGCATGTGGACTGGGTGGCGGACTGCCTGGCGGCCATGCGGGCGCGGGGCGCGCGCTCCATGGAAGCCGAGACCGGGGCGCAGGACGAGTGGGTCGCGCATGTGGGCGACACCGCCGCGCTCTCGCTGCGCTCCACCTGCTCCAGCTGGTATATCGGCGCCAATGTGCCCGGCAAGCCGCGCGTCTTCATGCCCTATATCGGCGGCTTCCCGGCCTATATCGAGAAATGCGACGCCGTGGCCGCCGCCGGCTACGCCGGCTTCCGCATCGCCTGAAGGGCGTCGGCGGCTTGACCGGCAGGGGCGGCGGAAGCAGGGTGCGGCCATGACGCGCGCGCTCGGTCCGGCCCTGGCGAACGGCTTGCGGCGGCGCTGCCCGGCCTGCGGGCGGGGACGCGCCTTCCGGGGCTATCTGGCGCAAGTTGAAGCCTGCGCGTGCTGCGGCCTGCGGCTCGCGCGCATTCGCGCCGACGACTTCCCGCCCTATATCGCCATCCTGATCACCGGCCATGTCGTCGTGCCGCTGCTGCTCTTCGTGGAGCAGAGCTGGGCGCCGGCGCTCTGGCTGCAGGCGCTGGTCTGGCCGACGCTGGCGCTCGCGCTCGCCGGCTTGCTGCTGCCGGTGGCCAAGGGCGGCGTGCTGGGGGCGATGTGGGCGCTCGGCCTCACCGGCGAGGAGCGCCAGGGGCGCGGGGAGCCGCCGTGAGCTTCTGGCGCGAGAAGCGGCTCTCGGAGATGACGCCGGAGGAGTGGGAGTCGCTCTGCGACGGCTGCGCCAAATGCTGCCTGCTGAAGATCGAGTGGCACGACACCGGCGAGGTGCAGCCGACTTGCGTCGCCTGCCGGCTGCTGGACCCGGAAAGCTGCCGCTGCTCCGACTACGCCAACCGGCGCGCCCATGTGCCGGACTGCATTCGGCTCACGCCCGACAATGTGGCCGAGATCGAGTGGATGCCCGCCAGCTGCGCCTATCGTCTGGTGCATGAAGGCCGCGACCTCTACTGGTGGCACCCGCTGGTGTCCGGCGACCCCGAGACGGTGCATCTGGCGCAGATCTCGGTGCGCGGCAAGACGATCTCCGAGGACCGGGTGGGCGGCGAGCAGGAAGATCTGGAGCGATACATTGTCGATTGGGAACTTTAGACAGATCGGTCTGGGGACGCGCCAGGTTCGCCTCCGCGTCCGCCGCAACAGGCGCGCCCGGCGGCTCTCGCTGCGCGTGTCGCCCGACCAGCTCAGCCTGACGCTGCCGCCCGGCGCGAGCGAGGTCGATGGGCTGGCCTTCCTGATGAGCCGGACGGACTGGGCGCTCGAACGGCTGGCGAGCTTTCCCGCCCCGACGCCTTTCCGGCCCGGCGAGACGATCCCGTTTCTGGGCCGGCCCCGATTGCTCTGCCTCGATCCGTCCATCGAAGACCAGCCCCGCCTGGAGGAGGAGCGCATTCTGCTGGCGACGCCGGAGCGCTTCGCCGAACGGCTGGAAGCCTGGCTGCGCCACCGGGCCCGGCTCGCCTTCGAGGAGGCCGTCGCCCGCCACGCCGAGAGGCTTTTCGTGAAGCCGCGCAGCATCGCCATTCGCGACCAGAAGACCCGCTGGGGCAGCGCCAGCCCCGCCGGGCGACTCAACTTCTCCTGGCGCGCGATCATGGCCCCGCCCTTCGTGCTCGATTATGTGGCCGCGCATGAGGTCTGCCATCTGATCCGGATGGATCACGGGGTGCTCTTCCGGACGCTCTGCCGCTCGCTCGCGCCCGAGACCGATGCGGCCGAACGCTGGCTGAAGACCGAAGGCCCCGCCCTGCACCGCTACGGGCGCGAGCCGATGGGCGGGTAGCGCCATGGAGCTTCATCAGCTGCTCGGGCTGGCCATCCTGGTCGGCCTCGCCTTCGCGGTGAGTTCGAGCGTGCAGCTCGGCCGGCTGCGCCGCCGGGAGGGCTGGAAGCCGCCCTTGTTCAACCTGCGCGACCTGAGCGTGCTGCGCCGACCGGGCGATTTCAGTCCGGAGGAGGTGCGCCTGGTGCGCCGGAACATGCTGGCCTGCGCGGCGGTGCTGGCGCTGGTGATCCTGTTCCTCGCCACCAGCCCCGAGGGGCTCGACCTCGCGCCGCTCGCGCCGCCGGATTGACCGGCGCGCGGTCGGGGCCGTAATCTTCGCCCCTCAACCGCCGCCCGGAGCGACAGCCCGATGATCGAGGAAGACCCCAACGATCCGATGCCGGATCGCATGAATATCTGGACGACGCTCGCCGGCTATGGCGCGGGCGTGGCGATCATCGTCATCATGTTCGTCTGGGCGCTGTCGGCCACCCGCCTCGGTTGACGCCCTCCGCCCGCCTCACACATTCAGCAGGCGCGGCAGATAGAGCACGATCTCCGGGAAGAGCATCACCAGCGTCAGGCCGGTGATCTGCAGCGCGATGAAGGGCAGCACGGCCCCGAATATCTGCTGCAGCGTGATCTCCGGCGGCGCCACGCTCTTCAGCCAGAAACAGGCCGGGCCGAAGGGCGGCGACAGGAAGTAGATCTGGATGTTCATGACGAACAGCACGCCGAACCAGATCGGGTCGTAGCCGAGCGAGACCACCACCGGCGCGAAGATCGGCACGGTGATGTAGGCGATCGCGATCCACTCCATGAAAGTGCCGAGGATGATGAGGATGCCCATCATCACGAAGATCACGCCGAGCGGCGGCATGTCGAGGCCGCGCAGCAGGCCCTGCATGAAGTCGTTGCCGCCGATGATGTTGTAGATGCCGACGAAGCTGACCGCGCCCAGCACCAGCCAGATGATGGTGCCGACGGTGATCATGGTCTTGCGCAGCGCTTCCTGGAGCATCGGCCAGGAGAGCCGCCGGCGCGCCGCCGCCGCCGCCATGGCGCCGAACACGCCCACCGCCGCCGCCTCGGTGACCGTGGCGATGCCGCCATAGATCGAGCCGAGGATCCACAGGATGACCAGCATCGGCAGGATCAGGCCCTTCATCTTGGCGGCCTTCTCCGCCCCCGACATGCTCGTCAGGCCCTCGGCCGGCAGCGGAGCCAGATGCGGCTGGAAATGGCAGCGGATCAGGATGTAGAGGATGTAAAGGCTGGCGAGCAGCAGTCCGGGCAGGAAGCCGCCGAGGAACAGGCCCGAGATCGAGACATTCGCGGTCAGCCCGTAGATGATCATGATGACCGAGGGCGGGATCAGCGTGGCGAGCGAGCCGCCGGCGCAGATCGTGCCCATGGCGAGCTTCTTGTCGTAGCCGAGGCGCAGCATCTGCGGCAGCGCAATCAGGCCCAGCATGACGATCTCGCCGCCCATGATGCCGGTCATCGCCGCCATGATGACCGCCACCAGCGTGGTCTGCACCGCCACGCCGCCGCGCAGCCGGCCGGAGATGATCGACATGGCGTCGAACAGGTCCTCGGCCACGCCGGAGCGCTCCAGCAGATTGGCCATGAAGACGAACAGCGGCACCGCGACCAGCGGATAGGCCTCCAGCAGCCCCTGCGCGTTGGACGCGACCAGGAAGAGGCCCGGCAGGTCGAAGAAGGCGACCGCGGTGCCGATCGAGACGGTGAGCGTGACGATGCCGAGCGGCATGCCCGTCATCATCAGCAGGATCATGGAGGCGACGATGACGAGCGTCGCGGTCTGGATATCGACCATGGGTCGGTCAGTCTCCCGGCTGTTCGCCGTGCTGCGGAACGCCCTCGGCGCGGAAATGCTTCACCAGATTGACGACCAGCTGGACGCCGTAGAGCAGCGCGCCGACGAACAGCAGCGTCTTCAGGATCGCCGGCTCGGGAGAGTTGAAGGAGGTGCCGCTGCGCTCGACCGCGCCCAGCGCATCCACCATGGGATGCCAGAGCGCATAGACGAAGGTCCACATGGCGGCGAGGCTGACGAGGAGAATGAACAGGTCGAGCCACCAGCGCGCCCGGCCCCGCACCCGCTCATAGATCACCGTGATGGAGATATGGCTGCGGCGCATGGTGATGTAGGCGCCCGAGAGCGCCCAGGCCGAGGCGCAGACCACCATGACGACCTCGAAGGCCCATTGCGTGGGCGCGTTGAAGAAATAGCGCCGCGCGACCTCATAGACGGTGATGACGGCGCAGATCATGTAGAAATGCGAGACTGAGAGGCCGACGAACTGGTTCAGACGGTCCACCGCATGGAGCAGCCGTTTCATGGCCCCCTGCCCTCCGTATGGCGAGCGGAAGCGCCGCGGCGGCTCAGGGGCCGCCACGGCGCGTCCGGGTTTCGGTTGCCGACGGGAACCCCCGCCTTACAGCAGGCCCATCGTGGTCATGAAGGCGATGTGCCGGTCATAGGCTTCCTTGGCGAGGTCGCTCTGCTTGGAGATGTCCTCCCAGGCGCCCTGGGCGAGCTTGCGCAGCTTGGCGCGCTCTTCGGCCGACCAATCGACGATGGTGACCCCCTTGGTGCCCTCGCCGGCGCGGTCGAGCGCGACCAGCTTGCGGTCCTGGAAGTCGGTGGCGCGGGCCATGTCGGGCCAGGCGGCGTAATACCAGGTCTCGAGCGCGGCCTGCCCCTCGGGACCGATCTTCTCCCAGACATCCTTGTTGATGATGAACTGGAGCACGGCCATGGAGTGGATGCCCGGATAGATCGGATATTGGGCGATCTTGTTGAAGCCGAGCGAGGTGTTGTTGGTGTAGGAGCTGGCGTCGGCGGCATCGACGACCTTCTTCTCGAGCGCGGTGTAGAGCTCGGGGAAGGGGATCGAGGTCGGGGCCGAGCCGGCGCGGCGGAACACTTCGGCGGCCATGCCCTCCGGCGAGCGCAGCTTGACGCCCTTCAGGTCCGCCACGGTGCGGATCGGGATGGTCGAGACGAAGGCCTCCTTGGCGAAGGGGCCGGCGCCGACGACGTGGATCTTGCCGGGGAAATGCGTGTCATAGGCCATCTGGAGCACTTCGACGCCGCCGCCGAAGCGGAAGAACATCTGCTTCTGCTCCACCGTGTCGTAGCCGGAGATCAGGTCGCCCAGCATCCCGAACACGGGGTCGCGCCCGGCGAAATAGGCGACGGCGTTCAGATCGCCCTGGAGAATGCCGGCCGCCACGGCCTGCACGGTCTCGCGATGCGGCACCACGGTCTTGGAGGGCCGGATATCGATCTTGATATTGCCGTAGGTCATCGCCTCGAGCTTCGGCACCCAGTGCTCGTTCAGATAGTTGAGCGAGAAGCTGCCGGCGGCGTTGGCGGTCTGGATCTTGATGACGGTCTGGGCCTGGGCCGCGCCGGTCGCGAGGACGGCGGCGGCGGCGGCGATCAGAAGGCGTTTCATGCTGTGGGTCCCTGAGTCTTCGGAACGGCCACTAGACAATTCCCGGCGGGCCGCGTCAAGAGCGCTCCCGACGCCAAGGCCACGATAACGGGTGCATGAGTATCCCGACGGCGCCCTGGCAGTCTTCTGCGGCCCCTTTGCCTGGCGCGACACCGGGTTCCGAGCGAACCTCTCAATACCCGCCGGGCCGCGCCATCCGCTTCGGCGCGCCCGGCGGCCAGCCTGTGGATAAGTGCACTGGCGCAGAGCAACTGTGCACTTATCCACAGGTCTGCACCACCAAAAGAAGCGGTCAACCCACATGATGTATAAGCTGACCGGTTCAGCTTGTTCTCGACAAGGGGGCGCAGCATACAGGGGCGACGGGGAGCGGGGGCGGATGGCAGAGGGGACGGACGGCGGCTGGCAGTTCTGGATCGATCGCGGCGGCACCTTCACCGACATCGTGGCGCGGCGCCCGGACGGCGCCTTCCTCACCCGCAAGCTGCTCTCCGACGCCCCGGAGCATTATGACGACGCGGCGCTGCAGGGCATTCGCGACCTGCTGGCGCTCTCCCCCGGCGAGGCCATCCCGGCGGCGCGCATCGAGGCGGTGCGCATGGGCACCACGGTCGCCACCAACGCGCTGCTGGAGCGCAAGGGCGAGCGCACCCTGCTGGCGGTCACGCGCGGCTTCCGCGACCAGCTGCGCATCGGCTACCAGAACCGCCCGCGCCTCTTCGACCTCCATATCCGCCTGCCCGAAATCCTCTATGAGCGCGTCGTCGAGGCGAGCGAGCGGCTCGGCCCCGAGGGCGAAACGGTGGAGCCGCTCGACGAGGCGGCGCTGGAGGCCGACCTCGCCCGCGCCCATGCGGACGGCTTCCGGGCGGTCGCGATCTGCTTCATGCACGGCTACCGGCATCCGCGCCACGAGGCGCGCGCGGCGGCGCTCGCGCGCCGGCTCGGCTTCGCGCAGGTCTCGGTCAGCCACGAGGTCTCGCCGCTGATGAAGTTCGTCTCGCGCGGCGACACCACCGTGGTGGACGCCTATCTCTCGCCGATCCTCCGCCGCCATGTCGAGCGGCTGGCGGCGGAGCTCGGCGGCGCGCGGCTCTTGTTCATGCAGTCCAATGGCGGCCTGGTCGATGCGCGGCGCTTCCAGGGCAAGGACGCGATCCTCTCCGGGCCGGCCGGCGGCATCGTCGGCGCGGTCGAGACGGCGCGCGCCGCCGGCTTCGAGCGCGTCATCGGCTTCGACATGGGCGGCACCTCGACCGACGTCTCCCACTATGCCGGCGCTTATGAGCGCGCCTTCGAGACCGAGGTGGCGGGCGTGCGGATGCGCGCCCCGATGCTCGACATCCACACCGTGGCCGCCGGCGGCGGCTCCATCCTGCATTATGACGGGCGGCGCTTCCGCGTCGGCCCCGACAGCGCCGGGGCCGACCCCGGCCCCGCCTGCTACCGGCGCGGCGGGCCGCTCACCGTCACCGACTGCAATCTGATGCTGGGCCGGTTGCTGCCGGAGCATTTCCCGCGCATTTTCGGCCCCGGCCGCGACGAGCCGCTCGACGCCGCCATCGTGCGCGAGAAGTTCGCCGCGCTCGCAGAGCGGATCGGCGACGGGCGCGCGCCCGAGGCCATCGCCGAAGGTTTCCTGCGCATCGCGGTCGAGAACATGGCCAACGCCATCAAGCGCATCTCCATCGAGCGCGGACACGATGTCACCGACTATGCGCTCAACTGTTTCGGCGGGGCGGGCGGCCAGCACGCCTCGGCCGTCGCCGACGCGCTCGGCATCCGCACCGTGCTCATCCACCCCTTCGCCGGCGTGCTGTCGGCCTATGGCATGGGGCTGGCGGATATCCGGGTGCTGCGCGAGAGCGCCGTCGAGGCCCCGCTCGACCGGCTGGCGGAGGCGGAGGCCGCGCTGGAGCGCCTGGAGGCGCTCGCCCGGCCGGAAATGGCCGCCCAGGGCGTGCCGGCGGAGCGGGTGCGCGCGCTCAGGCGCCTCCATGTGCGCTATGACGGAACCGACTCGCCGCTCACCGTGCCCTTCGGGACCGAGGCGGAGGTGCGGGCGGCCTTCGAGGAGCAGCATTTCCGGCGCTTCGGCTTCGTCTCCGAGACCCGGCGGCTCACGGTCGAGGCGGCGGCGCTCGAACTGGTCGGCCGCATGGACCGGCTGACGGAGCCCGAAACGCCGGCCCGCGCCGATGGCGGCGCGCCCGAGCCGCTGGGCGCGACCCGGCTCTTTGCCGGCGGGCGCTTCGTCGAGGCCCCGGTCCACGACCGCGCCCGGCTGCGGGCCGGCGACCGCGTGGCCGGGCCGGCCATCCTGGTGGAGCAGAACGCCACCACCCTGGTCGAGCCCGGCTGGGAGGCCCGGCTGACCGCGCTCGGCCATCTGCTGCTGGAGCGCATCGACGCCCCGGCGCGCGAGGCCGCCATCGGAGCCGCCGCCGACCCGGTGCTGCTGGAGGTGTTCAACAATCTGTTCATGTCGGCGGCCGAGCAGATGGGCGCCACGCTCGCCGCCACCGCCTCCTCGGTCAACATCAAGGAGCGGCTCGACTTCTCCTGCGCGCTGTTCGATCCCGAGGGCGAGCTGGTCGCCAACGCCCCGCATATCCCGGTGCATCTGGGCTCCATGTCGGAATCGGTGCAGTCGATTATCCGCTCGCGCGCCGGGACCATGCGCCCCGGCGACGTCTTCATGCTGAACGCGCCCTATAACGGCGGCACGCATCTGCCGGATGTGACGCTGATCACGCCGGTGTTCGCGCCCGATGGCGGCGAGATCTGGTTCTATGTCGCGAGTCGCGGCCACCATGCCGATATCGGCGGGATCACGCCCGGCTCGATGCCGCCCGACAGCCGCCATATCGAGGAAGAGGGGGTGCTGTTCGACGATGTGCGCGCCGTCCGCGACGGGCGCTTCCTGGAGGAGGAGGTGCGCGCGCTGCTGGAGGGCGCGCGCTATCCGGCCCGCAATCCGGAGGAGAACCTGGCCGATTTCCGCGCCCAGATCGCCGCCAACCGCAAGGGCGAGGAGGAGCTGCGCAAGATGGTGGCGCATTTCGGCCTGGAGACCGTGCGGGCCTATATGCGCCATGTGCGCGACAATGCCGAGGAGAGCGTGCGCCGGGTTATCGGCGCGCTCCGGCCCGGCAGCTTCGAGCTGGAAACCGACCGGGGCTGGCGCATCGCGGTCGATGTCGCCATCGACGCGCCGGCCCGCCGGGCGGTGCTCGACTTCACCCGCTCGTCGGACCAGGTGGACGGCAACTTCAACGCGCCGACCGCGGTCTGCATGGCGGCCGTGCTCTATGTCTTTCGCTGCCTCTGCGGGGTCGATATCCCGCTCAACGCCGGTTGCCTGAAGCCGCTCGACATCCGGGTGCGCGACGGCTCGATCCTCCGCCCGCGCTATCCGGCGGCGGTGGCGGCCGGCAATGTCGAGACCTCGCAATATGTCACCGACGCGCTGTTCGGCGCGCTCGGGGCGGTGGCCGAATCGCAGGGCACGGTCAACAATTTCACCTTCGGCAATGCGCGCTACCAGTATTACGAGACCATCTGCGGCGGGTCCGGCGCGGGCGAGGGCTTCGACGGCGCGGACGCCGTGCATGTGCATATGACCAACACGCGGCTCACCGACCCGGAAATCCTGGAATGGCGCTATCCGGTGCGCCTGGAGAGCTTCGAGATCCGCCATGGCAGCGGCGGGGCCGGGCGCTGGCGGGGCGGCAACGGCATCCGTCGGCGCATCCGCTTCCTGGAGCCGATGACGGCGGCGATCCTCTCCAGCCACCGCCGCGTGCCGCCCTACGGGCTGATGGGCGGCGGCGACGGCGCGCCCGGTCGCAACTTCGTCGAGCGCGCCGACGGAAGCGTCGAAACGCTGCTCGGCGCCGACGGGGCCGAGATGGCGGCGGGCGACATTTTCGTCATCGAGACGCCGGGCGGCGGCGGCTGGGGGCGCCCGGAGGGCTGACGCGCATCGCCGACAGCGCCGCGCAGGCCATGGCATTCGTGAGAAATACGGGCTAAGAGGCTGGCCCCATGAGCGCCCATCGATATGTCTATGTCATGCACGGCCTCGCCAAGGCCTGGCCCGGCGGGCGCAAGGTGCTGGACAATATCCGCCTGGCCTTCCTGCCCGGCGCCAAGATCGGCGTGCTGGGGCCGAACGGGGCCGGCAAATCCACGCTGCTGCGCATCATGGCGGGGCTGGAGACCGAATTCGATGGCGAGGCCTGGGCGGCGGACGGCGTGCGCGTGGGTTATCTGCCGCAGGAGCCGGAGCTCGATCCCGACCGCGACGTGCTCGGCAATGTCATGGCCGGGGTGGCGGAGACGGCGCGGCTGATCGAGCGCTTCAACGAGGTGAGCGAGCGTTTCGCGGAGGACCTGACGCCGGAGGAGATGGACGCGCTGATCGAGGAGCAGGGCGCGCTGCAGGAGAAGATCGACGCGGCGGACGGCTGGAGCCTCGAACGCAGCGTCGAGATCGCCATGGACGCGCTGCGCTGCCCGCCGGGCGACAGCGCCACCGCCACGCTCTCCGGCGGCGAGCGCCGGCGGGTGGCGCTCTGCCGGTTGCTGCTCGCGCGCCCCGACCTGCTGCTGCTGGACGAGCCGACCAACCATCTGGACGCCGAGAGCGTCGCCTGGCTGGAGCGCTTCCTGGAGCGCTATGAGGGCACGGTGGTGGCGGTGACGCACGACCGCTATTTCCTCGACAATGTGGCCGGCTGGATCCTGGAGCTGGACCGCGGCCGCGGCGTGCCGTTCGAGGGCAATTACTCCGCCTGGCTGGAGCGGAAGGAGCGCCGGCTGGCGCTGGAGGAGAAGCAGGAGAGCGCGCGCCAGCGCGTGCTGCGCCAGGAGCTGGAATGGGTGCGCCAGAGCCCGCGCGCCCGCCAGGCCAAGAGCCGCGCCCGGCTGCGCGCCTATGAGGAGCTGCTGGCCGAGGGCCAGCGCCGGGCGCCGGGCGCGGGCGAGATCGTCATCCCGCCGGGGCCGCGCCTCGGCGATGTCGTGATCGAGGCGAGCGGTCTCGCCAAGGCTTTCGGCGACCGGCTGCTGATGGAGGATGTGAGCTTTCGCCTCCCGCCGGCCGGCATTGTCGGGGTGATCGGGCCGAACGGCGCCGGCAAGACCACGCTCTTTCGGATGCTGACCGGCGAGGAGAAGCCGGACCGGGGCAGCCTGCGGGTCGGCGAGAGCGTCGAGATCGGCGCGGTCGATCAGAGCCGCGCGGCGCTCGACCCGGCCCACACCGTCTGGCGGGAGATCTCCGGCGGGCTGGAGACCATCGCGCTCGGCGGGCGCGAGGTCGCCAGCCGGGCCTATGTCTCGACCTTCAACTTCAAGGGGGCGGACCAGCAGAAGAAGGTCGGCAGCCTCTCCGGCGGCGAGCGCAACCGGGTGCATCTGGCCAAGATGCTGAAGTCGGGCGCCAATCTGCTGCTGCTGGACGAGCCGACCAACGATCTCGATGTGGAGACGCTGCGCTCGCTGGAGGAGGCGCTGCTGGCGTTTGCCGGCTCGGCGCTGGTGATCAGCCACGACCGCTGGTTCCTGGACCGGATCGCGACGCACATCCTGGCCTTCGAGGGCGACAGCCGCGTGGAGTGGTTCGAGGGCAATTACGCCGACTACGAGGCCGACCGCCGCCGCCGCCTCGGCCCCGAAGCCGACAACCCCCACCGTATCCGCTACAAGCCGCTGGCGCGATAGCGGGCGGGCCGCCGGGCTCGCCGAGGCGATCGCCAATGTCGTCAGGACCGGCGCTTGGTCCGGCAGGGACGAACTCGCAACCAAAGAGGATTTTACCGCTCTCGAACTGCGGCTGATCGCGTGGTTCCTGGGTGGAATGTCCGCCGCCGTGGGATTGATGATCGCCGCCATCAAACTCATCCCCTTAAATGGGCGCCCCGTCAAATGGGCGCCCTGTCGGGCCTCCGGTCCGCTCGATCAGCAGTTCGCGCGCAACCATGGCTTGCTTGTAGGCAGCCATCGCCTCTTCATGCCAGCGGATAACCGCTTCGCGCTACTCCTCCTGCGTCGCGCGCCTGCCGCTCAGTCGGTTTGCGCTTCGCCTGTATCGGATTGCGGTTGCGCCCATAACGTCAACTCGTTCAAGGGCGGATAGTTGAGCGGCAACAGGCGCAAGTCGAACGGCATCGCCGTTTCGCTAACAATATTTTCCAGCGGCACGTCTAGATAATCGTGCGCTTCGCAATATCTGGTGGCGAGCTTGATGTAGCGCCGCAAGAGCAGCAGGGGCGGGAATCGTCCCTTGACGGCCATCCATTCCAGCATGTCGCGGCCACCCTTGGAACTGTTGCAGGACCGACAGGCCCAGACAAGATTGTCGGCGGAGTCGGACCCGCCGCGCAGCTTCGGAATGAGATGGTCCATCGTCAGCCGTTCCGCACCGCCGCAATAGTGGCACGCCTGCGGCATCATCAGTTTGAAGCGCTCATCGTCATAGAGCGACTTCATGTTCATGGTCCCGTCGAGAAGACCGCGCCGGAGTTTTGCATGGATCATGTGATCGATGGTGGTGTAGGCCCCCTTGCCCCTGTTGAGAGCCGAATGCGCACGGGCGAGTTTCGCATAGCTGAAGGCAATCTGTTCCCGGACGGTTGTCGGGTTCCGCACGGGCCTTTTGCGCGTCACTGCAGTCCCAGCTCTTCCGGGAAATATTTCATGGCGCAGCGGAGCGGGTTGGGGGCGGCCTGGCCGAGGCCGCAGATCGAGGCGTCGGCCATGACCGTGGCGAGCTCCTCCAGCAGGCCCCGGTCCCAGACGGGTTCGGCCATCAGCGCCGCCGCCTTCTCGGTGCCGACCCGGCAGGGCGTGCACTGCCCGCAGCTCTCATAGGCGAAGAAGCGCATCAGGTTGAGCGCCGCGGCGCGGATGTCGTCGCCCTCGGCCAGCACCACCACCGCGCCCGAGCCGGTGAAGCAGCCATGCGCCTCCAGCCGGCCGAAATCGAGCGGGATGTCGGCGAGCCGCGCCGGCAGGATGCCGCCCGAGGCCCCGCCCGGCAGATAGGCCTTGAAGCGCCGGCCCTCGGCCATGCCGCCGGAGAACTCCTCGATCAGCTCGCGCGCGGTGACGCCGGCCGGCGCGATCTTCACACCCGGCTCCCGGACCCGGCCCGACACCGAATAGGCCCGCCAGCCCTTGGCGCCGGCCCGCCCGGCATCCGCGAACCGGGCCGCGCCATGCTCCAGTATGTCGGGGATCCAGTAGAGCGTCTCGACATTGTGGACCAAAGTCGGGCGCCCGAACAGCCCGACCTCGGCCACATAGGGCGGGCGATGGCGCGGCAGGCCGCGCTTGCCTTCGATGCTCTCCAGCATCGCCGACTCCTCGCCGCAGATATAGGCCCCCGCCCCCCGGCGCAGATGGACGCCGCCCGGCGGCGCGAGCCGTCCGAGGCGGGCGATCTCCGCCGCCAGAATGCGCCGCGCAAGCGGATATTCGTCGCGCAGATAGATCGTCACCGTCTCCGCCTCGACCGCCCAGGCGGCGATCAGCGCGCCCTCCAGCACCGCGCCCGGCGCGGTCTCAAGGAAATGGCGGTCCTTGAAGGTGCCGGGCTCGCCCTCGTCGGCGTTGACCGCAAGATGACGCGGCTTCGGCCCGGCGCGCACGAACTCCCATTTGCGCGCGCTCGGGAAGCCGGCCCCGCCCATGCCGCGCAGCCCGGCCTCGGCGATCCGGTCGCGAACCTCGTCGCGCGTGAGCCGGCCCTCCAGACAGTCGCGGAGGCGGGCGTAGGCGTGTGCGGCGGGCGTCGCGGCCTGGGGCGCGGCCCCGGAGAGCGCGGCGCGGACCGCCTCGGGCGCGGCCCGGTCGATATGGCGGTGGTTCGCCTCCACGACGGGCGCGGTGTCGCAGCGCCCCATGCAGGGCGCGGTGACGACCCGCGCCTCCGGCCAGGCGGCGCGGAGCGCCTCCAGCAGCGCCGGCGCGCCCGCCAGCTCGCAGGAGAGGCTGTCGCAGACGCGCAGGGTGAGCGCCGGCGGCGGCGTCTCGCCCTCCTTCACCGTGTCGAGATGGGCGTAGAAGGTCGCGACCTCCCAGACCTCCGCCATGGCGAGGCGCATCTCCTCGGCGAGCGCCGCCAGATGCCGGGCGGAGAGATGGCCGAAGCGCTCCTGCAGGCGGTGCAGATGCTCGATCAGGAGCGCGCGCTCATGCGGCCCGGGGCCGAGCAGGGCGCGCACCTCCTCCAGCGCCGCCGACTCGACCTGCCGGCCTCTCGGGCGAGTGCGCCCGCGCCGGCGCTGTTTCACGGCTTCTTCGGGCATGGAGTCCCCCCGCGTCCTCGCCGCCCGATATACAGGCCGGCGCCCGCGCTGCCTACAAGGCGGCGCGATCAGCCGATCAGGCCGCCATCGTCGCGGGTGACGGCGATCACGGTCGAGCGCGGCGGGCTGCCGCCGCCGCCGGGGAAGTGGCTGCCGCCATTCTCGCCCGGATGCTGGATTCCGACGAACATCGTGCGGCGGTCGGCGGACCAGCAGAGCCCGGTCACCTCGCACCCCCTCGGTCCCACGAGGAAGCGGCGGATCTCGCCGCTGTCAGGGTCGGCGTAGAGCATCTGATTGTTGCCCTGGCCGGCGAAATCGCCCGCGTCGCCATAGTTGCCGTCGGTCTGGATCCAGAGGCCGCCCCGGCTGTCGAACGCCAGCCCGTCCGGCGAGTTGAACATGTTGTCGGGCGTCACATTGGCGGAGCCAGCGCGCGCATCGTCATGCACGGCCGGATTGCCCGCCACGACGAACAGGTCCCAGCGGAAGGCGTCGGCGGCGTGGTCGCCGCTCGCCGGGCGCCAGCGCACGATCTGGCCGTAGAGATTGGCCGCGCGCGGGTTCGGGCCGCCGACGGGCGTCGGATCGCCGCCCTTGTTCGGCTTCCTGCCGCGATTCTTGTTATTGGTCAGACAGCAATAGACTTCCGCGCGGCCGGGATGCGCGGCCACCCATTCCGGGCGGTCCATGGTGGTGGCGCCGACGGCCGAAGCGGCCATGCGGGTCAACACGGCGATCTCCGCCGCCGAGGCCATGCCCGTGGTCTCGGGCGTGAGCGCCAGCCACTCGCCCGAACCGTCCTCGTCGAAGCGCGCCACCGAAAGCGCGCCCGAGGCCAGCAGGTCGGCATTGTCGCCGCCCTCGACATATCGCCCGTCCGACACGAAGCGATAGAGGAACTCGCCGCGCTCGTCGTCGCCCATATAGACGACGACCCGGCCGTCGCCGGCGACGACCAGCTCGGCGTTCTCATGCTTGAAGCGGCCGAGCGCCGTGCGCTTCTTCGGCGTCGAGACCGGGTCGAGCGGGTCGATCTCGACGACATAACCGGCCCGGTTGGGCTCGTTGGGATGCTTCGCGATATCGAAGCGCTCGTCCGCCGACGCCCAGCCATAGCCCCGGTCTTCATGGCCGACGCCATAGCGCTTCATGGCGTCGGTGAGCGCAAGCTCGGGGTCGGAGGAGGAGAAATAGCCGTTGAAATTCTCTTCGCAGGTCAGATAGCTGCCCCAGGGCGTCTTGCCGCTGCCGCAATTGTTGAAGGTGCCGAGCGCCAACACACCTTCGGGATCGGCGGCGGTTTGCAGGAGGGGGTGGCCGCGCGCGGGGCCGGTCAGCGCCATCGGCGTGTCGGCGGTGATGCGCCGGTTGAAGGGCGAGTCCGTCACAACCCGCCAGGCGCCGTCCGCCTCCGCGATCTCGACAATGCTGACGCCGTGGCCGGCCTTGCCCTTGCGCACATCGTCGGCGGTCTCCGGCCCGCCGGAGGCGCGGTTGCCGTAGATGATCGCCAGGTTCACATATTCGTGATTGACCGCGAGCAGGGTGCGGCCGCCGGCGTCGAAGCGCGCCATGCCGTCATTATTGTCGCCGAAGGCCCGCTCCTGGCTGGCGCCCGCGCCGCGCGTTTCCGGGTCGAAGGGCCAGCCGTCGGACCGGAGCGGGTCACCCCAGCGGACCACCGCCCGCCAGGAATAGCCGGGCGGCAAGGTCACCGTGTCCAGGCCATTGGCGGCCACCGGCTCGAAGGCGAGGCTCGCCTGCCCGGCCTCGCGCGCCGGCGCGAGACCTCCCAGGCCGAAAAAGGCGCCAGCCGCGCCGAGCGCGGCCGTTCCGGCGAGGAAGCGCCGGCGGGAGACGATGCGCTCGAAGCCGGTCGGCTCGGCGCGTTGGTCGTTTCGTTCGTCGAACTCGTCGAACGACAGGTCGGAGGTCTGGTCGCGCATGTTACTCCGGTCCTTGCCAGTGGCGAATGGACGCGCTTTCAGCAGAGAAAGATGACAGCGAAATATCAATTCCGTGTCGTCCGACGATCGCGGTCATGACGATTGGCGCTCGCGGAGGATTCGGCGGACGGTCTCGGCCGCGCGGCGGCTCGGGCTGGCGCCGGGCGGGGCCAGCACGGACTGCAACTCCAGGAAGGCGGCCTGCTGGGCGGCGCGGGCGGCCTCGTCGCGCAGGAGCGGGCGGAGCGCGCGCGCGAGGCGCCCCGGCCGGCAGCGGCGCTGCACCAGCTCCGGCACCACCGCCCGGTCGAGCAGCAGATTGACCGGGCAGAAGCGGCGCACCCGGCTGAGCGCGGCGATCGCCACCGCCGTGCCGGGATGCACCCGGTAGGCCGCGACCTGCGGCACGCCGGCGAGCGCGAGCTCGAGCGCCACCGTGCCCGAGGCCGCCAGCGCCGCCCGGCTGGCCGCGAAGGCGTCCTGCTTCTCCGCCTCGCCGAGCGTCACCGTCACCGGCCAGGGCCAATCGGCGACGGCGCGGCGCACCCGTTTCGCCACCGCGCCCACGGTCGGCATGGCGAGATGCAGCGGCGGCCCGCCTTTCGCGAGCCTCTCCAGCGTCTCGCGAAAGACGGGCAGCAGGCGCGCGACCTCGCCCGGCCGGCTGCCGGGCAGCACCGCCAGCACCGCGCGGTCGGCCGCCACGCCGTGGCGGGCGCGGAAGGCCGCCCCGTCGCCCGGCGCCGCCTCGACCAGCGAATGGCCGACCCAGCTTGCGGAAAGCCCCTCGCGCTCGAACAGCGCCGGCTCGAAGGCCCACAGCGTCATCAGATGGTCGAACAGCCCGGCCATGCGCCGCGCCCGCCCCGGCGCCCAGACCCAGACCATCGGCGCGACATAGTGGATGCGCAGCGCCGGGCAGCCGGCGGCGATCAGCCGGCGGGCCACGCCCTTGTTGAAGCCGCCGGAATCGATCGTCACCACGACATCCGGGCGGAAGCGCAGGATGTCGGCCGCGGTCTCGTCCATGCGCCGCAGCAGCCGGCGGGCGCGGGGGAGCACCTCGAAGGCGCCCATGACGGCCGTCTCGGCCTGCGGGAAGAGGCTGGCCACGCCCTCGCGCGCCATCAGCTCGCCGCCGACGCCGGCCGCCTCCACGGGGCCCTCCTCGCGAAGCGCGCGCAGCAGCCGGGCGCCGAGCGCGTCCCCGGAGGCCTCGCCGGCGACGATATAGACCCTGACGGTCACCCCGCTTTCGCCCTTGCCGGAAGGGGGTTTCCGGCCCCGCCGGGGGGCGGGCTGGACGCGGGGCCGCAAACATGGCCTAATGGCGCTTCCGCAGCAGGGGGAGTCATGTCCAGCCTGACAGGAATGATCGCGCAGCGCCTGGCGCTCGGCCTCTTCACGCTATTCGTCGTCAGCATCGTCATCTTCGCCGCCATCGAGGCGCTTCCCGGAGATTTCGCCCAGGCGATCCTGGGCCAGGGCGCGACCCCGGAGGCCGTCGCCTCGATCCGCGAGAGCCTCGGCATGGACCGCTCGCCGGTCGAGCGCTATTTCAGCTGGCTCGGCGGCGCGCTCACCGGCGATTTCGGCGTCAGCTTCAACCAGCTGAGCTTCCAGTCGCAATACGGACAGACCGCCGAGCGCGAGGTGGTCACGGTCGCCGACCAGCTGGCGCCGCGCTTCGCCAACACCATCTTCCTGGCGGCGGTGGCGGCCGCGGTGGCGGTTCCGCTGTCGCTGGCGCTGGGCGTCATGGCGGCGCTCTATCGCGGCTCGATCTTCGACCGGGCGGCCAATGTGGGCACGCTCACCTCGATCTCCAGCCCGGAATTCTTCGTCGCCTATGTGCTGATCCTCTTCCTGGCGGCGGCCAATCCGATCTTCCCCTCGATCTCCAAGATCCATGCCGACCTCGACTTCTGGGAGCGCCTCTACCGCACCGTGCTGCCGGCGCTGACGCTCACCCTGGTCGTCACCGCGCACATGATGCGCATGACGCGGGTGGCGATCATCAACCTGCTGGCCTCGCAATATATAGAAATGGCGCGCCTCAAGGGCGTGCCGCGCTGGCGGGTGATCGTGCGCCATGCGCTGCCCAACGCGCTCGCGCCGATCATCAATGTGATCGCGCTCAACCTCGCCTATCTGGTCACCGGCGTGGTGGTGGTGGAGGTGGTGTTCGTCTATCCGGGCATCGGCCAGATGTTCGTCGATGCGGTGAAACTGCGCGACATGCCGACCGTGCAGGCCTGCTGCCTCGTCTTCGCCGCCGCCTATATCCTGCTCAACCTGACCGCGGATGTGCTCTCGGTGCTCACCAATCCGCGCCTCAGGCACCCCAAATAGGCGGCCGGCATGGGCTTTCTCACCTATGTGCTGCTGCCGCTGGTCGTGCTGACGGCGCTCGCCTGGACCTTCCGCGCCGGCTTCGGGCGGGCCTTTGCGGGGCCGTTCGGCGCCGCCTTCCGCTCCATGCCGCTCACCGCCGCCTTCGGCCTCACCGTGGTCTCGCTCTACATTCTGGGCGCGGTGTTCGCGCCGGTGCTGGCGCCTTTCGGCGAGTCGCAGGTGTTCGACGAGTTCAACCTCTTCCCCGGCGAGAACCCGGACTTCCCGCTCGGCACCGACCAGCTGGGGCGCGACCTGCTCACCCGCCTGCTCTATGGCGGGCGCAACACCATCGGCATCGCGCTGGTCACGGTGATGCTGGCCTTCCTGATCGGGGCCAGCCTCGGCTTCCTCGCCGCGGTGCTCGGCGGCTGGCTGGACCAGGCGGTGTCGCGCAGCGTCGATGTGCTGATGGCGATCCCGCAGCTGATCTTCGCGCTGCTGCTGATCACCATCTTCGGCCAATCGACGATCAACATGATCCTGGTGATCGCGGTGCTGGACTCCACCCGCGTCTTCCGCCTGGCGCGCGCCGTCGGCGGCAATATCGTGGTGATGGACTATATCGAGGCGGCCAAGCTGCGCGGCGAGGGCATCGGCTATCTGATCTTCCGCGAGATTTTGCCCAACGCCGCCGCGCCGCTGCTGGCGGAGTTCGGGCTGCGCTTCTGCTTCGTCTTCCTGCTGATCGCGGCGCTCAGCTTCCTCGGCATCGGCATCCAGCCGCCGCTGGCGGACTGGGGCACCATGGTGCGCGAGCTGTCGATCTATATCGGCTATGCGGAATATGGCGACTGGCAGGCGGCCTCGCTGCCGCTGCTGCCGGCGGCCGCGATCGCGCTGCTGACCGTCGCGGTCAATTTCGTCGTGGACTGGATGCTGGACCGGCATTCGGGCCTGAAGGCGTGATCGAGGGGAGTTGAGAGGATGCTGGACACGACCGGCCTGGTCAGGATGCGCGACCTCAGGATCGAGGGCCTCGCGGGCGAGGAGTGGCTGCCGATCGTGCATGGCATCGACCTCGACCTGGACCGGGGCGAGGTGCTGGGGCTGATCGGCGAGTCGGGCGCCGGCAAATCGACCGTCGGCCTCGCCGCCATGGGCTTCACCCGCGACGGCTGCCGCATCGCCGGCGGCTCGATCGAGTTCGACGGCATCGACCTGATCGAGGCCTCGACCGAGACCCGGCGCGGCCTGCTGGGCAAGCGCATCGCCTATGTGGCGCAGTCGGCGGCGGCGAGCTTCAACCCCGCCCACAGGCTCATCGACCAGCACACCGAAGGCCCGGTGCTGCATGGCGTGTCCTCGCTCCAGGAGAGCCAGGAAGACGCCGTGGCGCTCTATCAGCGCCTGCGCCTGCCGGAGCCGGAGAGCATCGGCTTCCGCTATCCGCACCAGGTGTCGGGCGGCCAGCTGCAGCGCGCCATGACCGCCATGGCGATGTCCTGCCGGCCGGACCTCATCATCTTCGACGAGCCGACCACGGCCCTCGACGTCACCACCCAGATCGAGGTGCTGGCCGCGATCCGCGACATCGTGGAGCAGTTCGGCACGGCCGCGATCTACATCACCCACGACCTGGCCGTGGTGGCGCAGATGGCCGACCGCATCAAGGTGCTGCTGCGCGGCAACGAGGTGGAGGAGAACGACACCCGCACCATGCTCGCCGAGCCGAAGGAGGACTACACCCGCTCGCTCTGGGCGGTGCGCAGCTTCCGCCGCCAGGAGCAGCCGCCCGCCGGGCGCGGCGTCCAGCCGGTGATCTCGGTCGAGGGGATCACCGCCGGCTACGGCGCCGGGGTCGATGTGCTGCACGATGTCTCCTTCGACATCCATGCCGGGCGCACGGTGGCGGTGGTCGGCGAGTCCGGCTCCGGGAAGTCCACCGTGGCGCGCTGCATCACCGGCCTGCTGCCGCCGCGCGAGGGCGCGATCCGCTTCAATGGCGAGGCGCTGCCGACGGGCTACCGGTCGCGCTCCCGCGACCAGCTGCGCCAGGTGCAGATGATCTACCAGATGGCGGACACGGCGCTGAACCCGAAGCTGCCGATCCGCGACATTATCGGGCGCCCGGTGCGCTTCTATCGCGGGCTCCGGGGCGCGGCGCTGCGCCGGCGGGTGGAGGAGCTGCTGGAGCAGATCGAGCTCGACCCCGCCACCTATATCGACCGGCTGCCCTCGGAGCTTTCCGGCGGCCAGAAGCAGCGCGTCGGCATCGCGCGGGCGCTGGCGGCGGAGTCGCAGTTCATCATCTGCGACGAGGTGACCTCGGCGCTCGACCAGCTTGTCGCCGAGGGCATCCTGAAGCTGCTCGACCGGCTGCAGAACGAGCTCGACCTCGCCTACATGTTCATCACCCACGACCTCGCCACGGTGCGCGCCATCGCCGACGAGGTGGTGGTGATGAAGGACGGGCGCGTGGTCGAGGCGGGGCCGAAGACCGAAATGTTCACGCCGCCGCATCACGACTATACCGACCTGCTGCTGAGCTCGGTGCCGGAGATGGACCCGGACTGGCTCGACCGGCTGCTGGCCGAGCGCGGTGTGGATAATATCGGCGAGGCCGCGCGCGGCCGCATGGCGTGACCGAGAGGGCGCGGGCGCTCCTGTCCGCGACCCGACAGATGGATGATGGAAACCGACCGAGGGAGGCATTTCCGATGGGACTGAGAATCGACAGACGCGGCCTGCTGAAGGCCACCGCCGCCACAGCGCTGGCGGCGAGTGCGGGACCGGCGCTGGCGGCCGGGCCGAAGGCGGGCGGGACGCTCCGGCTCGGCCTCTCCGGCGGCAACACCACCGACAGCTGGGACGGGCGCACCCATTCCGATGTGTTCATGCAGGTGGCGGCGATGGGCGGCGTGTTCGACTGCCTGACCGAGATCGCCGCCGACGGCTCGCTGGTGGGCGAGCTCGCCGAGAGCTGGGAGGCCTCGGACGATCTGGCGACCTGGACCTTCAACCTGCGCCAGGGCGTGGAGTTCCATAACGGCAAGAGCTTCGGCGCCGACGATGTGATCGAGTCGCTGCAGATGCATGTGGCCGAGGGCGCCAAGTCGCCCGCCAAGCCGCTGGTCGAGCCGATCGCCGAGATGAAGAAGATGAACGACCATCAGGTCCAGTTCATCCTCAACGCCGGCAATGCGGACTTCCCCTATCTGCTCTCCGACTACCATATCCTGATCTACCCGGCCGGGATGGTGGATGTGGCGATCCGGGACGGCATCGGCACCGGGGCCTATCGCAAGGAGAGCTTCGATCCGGGCGTGCGCGCGCTGATGACGCGCAACCCCAACGCCTACAAGAAGGTCTGGTTCGACGAGGTCGAGGCGATCTCGATCACCGATCCGGCGGCGCGCGTCAACGCGCTGATGACCGGCGAGGTGGACGCCATCAGCCGCATCGACGCCAAGTCGGTGCGCCTGCTCGCGCGCAATCCGGGCGTGGAAGTGTCGGAGGTGACCGGGAACCAGCATTACAGCTTCCCGATGATCACCACCAACGCGCCCTATGACGACAACAATATCCGCCTCGCGCTCAAGCTGCTGTTCGATCGCGAGGACCTGGTGCGCAAGATCCTGCTGGGGCACGGCAAGATCGGCAACGACCATCCGATCGGCCCGGCCAACCGCTTCTACCACGCCGATCTGGAGCAGCGCGCCTACGATCCCGACATGGCGAAGTCGCTGCTGAAGAAGGCCGGCGTCGATGCGCTGCAGATCGACCTCTCGGCCTCGGACGCCGCCTTCGCCGGCGCGGTCGACGCCGCGCAGCTGTTCCAGGAGTCGGCCCGCGCCGGCGGCGTGTCCGTCAATGTCATCAAGGAGCCGGCGGACGGCTACTGGTCCAATGTGTGGATGAAGAAGTCGTTCTGCGCCTGCTTCTGGTCGGGACGGGCGACCGAGGACCTGATGTTCTCGACCGCCTATGCCGCCGGCAAGCCCTGGAACGACAGCTACTGGGACCATCCGCGCTTCAACATGCTGCTCGCCGAGGCGCGCACCGAGCGCGACGACGCCCGGCGGCGCGAGCTCTATTACGAGATGCAGGTCATCGTGCGCGACGAGGGCGGCGTGGCGGTGCCGATGTACGCCAACTGGATCGACGCCAAGTCCAAGAAGCTCGCCCACGGGCCGGATCTCGGCAATGTCTGGGCGCTCGATTCGGCCCGGGTGATGGAGCGCTGGTGGTTCGCATGATCGCCCGCGCATAAGGCGGAAACGCCTCGTCGAAGGCCGCTGCGCGCCCGCTCGCGCAGCGGCCTTTTCTATGTCCGCCCCTGCCGCCGGGCGGCGGCGAGCGCGGCGAAGGAGCAGAGGAAGGCGAGCGCCAGGAAGGCGCCGGCGGCGACGAACAGCAGCGCCGGCCAGTCCCGGTCCATGGTCCAGCCGAACAGCAGCGGCGAGAGGCCGCCGCCGACCGACAGCCCGACGAAGACGAAGCCGATCACCCGCCCGGTGTCGCCCGGCGGCGTGATCCGCTTGAGCATCAGGTCGCGCGCCGGCAGCACCACGCCCATGGCGAAGCCGCCAAGGCCGAACAGCGCCGCCAGGCCGAGCGGCCCGGCGTCGATCGACCCGGCGAGCGCGAACGCCAGGCCGCCGCCGACGAGCGCGCCGCCGGTCAGCCGGATCTGCAGCCGCTCGCGGTCCGGCAGTTCGCCGCCGGCCAGAATGCCGAAGGCGAGCGCCATGAGCGCCGTCGTCAGCACCGCGCCGGCGGTGGCGGGGTCCAGCCCGTGCAGCTTGCCGAGGCCGATGACCGTGAAGGAGGTTATGCCGCCGCTCGCGAGGCCGAAGGCGAGGAAGAAGCAGAAGAACAAGAGGATCGGCGCGGCCGGGGCGCGCCGCGCGGAGCCGCCCGCGCGCGCCTCTCTGGCGCGCGGCGGCGAGGCGACCGCCGCCCCGCTCGCCGCCATGACCAGCACGGTCGCGAGGCCGACCGCGCCGGCGAGCGCCACCGTCGTGCGCCAGTCGGTCCAGATGGCGAGCGCGCCGACGGTCGCGGGCGCGACGGCCGTGCCGAGAAAGCCGAGAAAGGTGTGCAGGCTGTAGGCGCGGCCGAGCCGCCGCTCCGGCACGCGCGCCGCCAGCACGGCATAGTCCGCCGGGTGGAAGACGCTGTTGCCGACGCCGGCCGCGATGGCGAGCAGCAAGAGGCCCGCATAGCTCTCGACGAAGGCGATGGCGGCGATCGCGCCGGCGTTGAGCGCCAGGCCCGCGAGCAGCACCGGCCGCGCGCCCCAGCGGTCCACCGCCAGGCCGACCGGGGCCTGCAGCACGCCGCCGACCAGCCCGTAGCCGGCCGCCACCGCGCCCAGGGCCGCATAGCCGACGGCGAACTCCTCGCGGAAGAAGAGGAAGAGCGGCGGCAGGGTGAGCGCGTAGAAATGGCTGAGGAAATGGCCCGCGCCCACCAGCGCCAGCGTGCGGCCCGCGCCCCTCTCCAACGCCTGCGCCATGCCCGGTTTCGCGCCTCCGTCCCGCGATTTGCCGCTAGCGGTCGTCCCGCTCGGCCAGGCTCCGCGCATGTTCGGCCCAGCCCGGCAGCCCGGCGCGCAGGAAGAGGCCGGCGGCGTCGCGATAGAGCTGGCGGGCGCGCGCCGGATCGGCGGCGAGCCCGGCCCGCGCCAGCGTCACATTGGCCCGCCCCTGCGCGGAGGCCGCCTTGCGATAGAGGGTGTGGGCCTCGGTCAGCAGCCGGTCGGCCTCGGCGCGCCGGCCCTCGCCGGCCGCGACCCGGGCCAGCCCGACCATGGCGTTCGCCTCGCCGACGCGCGCGCCCAGGCCGGCGTAGAGGCGCCGCGCCGCCAGATAAAGCTGCCCGGCGCCGGCCGGGTCCCGGCGCGCGAACGCCATGTCGCCGACGCCATGCGCGGCGTCGGCCTCGCGGCGCGCGTCGCCGAGCGCGGCGAAGGCGGTGCGGGCGCGGCGATAGGCCGCCTCGGCGTCCTCGCCGCGTCCCTCGGCGCGCGCGGCGAGCGCCTCGCGGAAGGCGGCCTCGGCGGCCTCGCGCTCCGGGCTGGCGGGCGGCGGGGCCGTTTCGGTCGTCGTTTCGGCGACGGCGGGCGACTCCTCGCGCGGCGCCCCGTCGGGGCGCTCGGAGAGGCCGCGATGGGCGACCACCTGCATCAGCGCCGCCGCCAGCAGCAGCACCAGCGCCACCGTGAAGGCGCGCGCCTCCACCCAGGCCCGCCAGCCCCGCCTGGCGCGGCGGCCCTCGCCGAGCCAGGTCAGCAGCAGCAACAGCCCGCCCAGCGCCACCAGGGCGAGGCCGAGCGCGATCGCCACCCAGGCCAGCTGTTGCAGCAGTTCCGCGATCTCGAACAAGGCAGGTCTCCGGCCCCCGGCCCCCCTCGGGGCCGCCCCGGCCGATTATGGCCGGCGCGACTCCGGCGGACAATCGCCCGCCGGGAGCCTGCGACGGCTCACGCGCGCGCCGGTTGCGGGACTTCCGTTTCCTTCGGCAGCAGCAGCACGCCGCCCAGAATGGCGGTGGCGAGCGCCGTCAGCACCACGAACAGCCCGGCGAAGCCCCACTCCGCGTGCAGCACGGCGATCACCGTCAAGGCCGAGGCCGACACTGCGAAGGTCACGGTGTAGCGCGCGGCGTAGGCCCGCGCGCGCCATTCGCTCTTCGCCATGCGCCCGACCAGCACATCGTTGATCGGGATCTGGCCGAACACCCCCAGCATGAAGCCGACCGCGACGAAGAGCGCGAGCAGCCCCTCGGCCTGGATCATGAAGGCGAACAGCGCGATCTGCACGATCGCCACGCCCGCGAACACCTGGCGCACCGGCTGGCGGTCCAGCAGCCAGCCGATGACCAGCTGCGCGAAGGACGCCACCGTGAAGACGATGAACGTATAGACGCCGACCGCAGACGCCGTGCCGGCGATGGCGGTCAGCCGTTCGTCGAATATCTTCGGCAGGGCGAAGGTCGTGCTCTGGAAGACCAGCCCGCCGAGCGCGGTGGTGAAGAAGATGATCGCGAAGACGCGCAGCAGCACGCCCTGCGCCGCCTGGGGCCGGGCCGCCGGGGCCGCTTCGGGCGCCTCGACCGGCCCGCCGCGCAGGAACAGCATCCAGGCCAGCCCGATGGCGATCGAGAAGGCGCCGGGCACGAAGAAGGCGGCCCGCCAGCCGGCCGTGTCGATCATGAAGCCGGTGAGCAGCGCCGCGACCGCGAGGCCCATATTGCCATAGACCCCGTTGACGGCGATGGGGATGCCGGTGCGCCCCCGCCCCTCGACCACCAGCGCCAGCCCGACCGGATGGTAGATCGCCGCGAACAGGCCGACGAAGCCGAGGCCGATGCTGATCTGGACCGGCGTGTTGGCGAAGCCGGTCAGCAGGGTGGCGGCGCCGATGCCGAGGAAGAAGACGGATATCATCCCCTCGCGGCTCCACTTGTCGGCGAGCCACCCGGCCGGCAGCGCGCCCAGCCCGAAGAAGACCAGCGCCGGCGTGCCGTAGGGCAGCAGGTCCGAATAGTCCATCTGCCACTCATGCACCAGCCGCAGCGCCGCGGTGGCGAAGATCAGGATCATCAGATGGTCGATCAGATGCCCGATATTCAGGAAGAAGAAGCGTATCGAGAAGCGGCTCATCGGCCTCCCTCCTTCTCCGAACCCGCCGCAAGCCGCGCCGCGATTCTCCTCATGCCCCGGTCCCTCCGCTGCCTCGCCGCCATGCGCTGCGAGGAAAGCCTTGCACATTCTCCCGTCGCGCGGCAAGGATAGCGTCATGGATCGATTTCCCTGGGTTCCGCTGCCGGAGCGCCCGAGGCTCGTCTGGCCGGGCGGCAAGCGGCTCGCCGTCTGGGTGCTGCCCAATATCGAGCATTACGAATACCGCCCGGAACTGGTGAACCGGCGCAATCCTTGGCCGCGCATGCCGGCTCCCGACGTGGTCGGCTACGGCGTGCGCGACTATGGCAACCGGGTGGGCGTGTGGCGGATGCTGGACGTGTTGGCGAAGCACGGCGTGCGCGCCACGATCTCGCTCAGCCTCTCGGTGATCGAGCATTATCCCGAGATCTGGCGGGCGCTCCGCGAGCGCGGCGACGACATCCTCTGCCACGGCCTCTACAACACGCGCTATCTCTGGGACCTGCCGGAGGAGGAGGAGCGCGCCGTCATTCGCGATTGCGTCGAGACCTACGCCCGCGCCACCGGCGGCGAGCAGCTGCCCGGCTGGTTCGGCCCGGCGGTCTCCGGCACCTTCAACACCGCCGACCTGGTGAAGGAGTGCGGCATCCGCTATACGGCCGACTATTATCATGACGACCAGCCGACCCTGGTGCGCACCCGCCACGGGGCCCTGCCCTGCGTGCCCTATTCCATGGAGATCAACGACGCCGTGGTCTATCGCTGGCATGTGGAGGGGCCGGACTTCGCGCGCATGATCCGCGACGCCTTCGACACGCTCTATGAGGAAAGCGCGACCACGGGCCGCGTGCTGGCGGTCTGCCTGCATCCCTATCTCTACGGGCAGCCGCATCGGCTGAAATATCTCGACGAGGCGCTCGGCTACATCATGTCCCATGAGGGCGTCTGGCAGGCGACCGGCTCCGAGATCGCCGAATGGGCGATGCGCGAATGGCTGCCCGCCTGGGCGCTGCCGCCGGAAGAGGGACCGGCGGCATGAGCGAGCAGACGCGCCGCTTCCGCACCGGGCCGGGCTACGACCATCCCTGGCTCGACTGGCCGCCGCCGACGGACCGCCCCGTCTGGCCGGACGGGGCGAGGCTCGCGGTGCTGCCGCTCCTGCATGTCGAATATTTCGAGCTCGACCCCCCGGCCGACGCGCTCGCCGACCCGCGCTTCGGCGGCGCGCTCGGCAGCTATCGGCCCGACTACAACAATTTCACCCGCCGCCTTTACGGCCTGCGGGTGGGGGTGTGGCGCATTTTCGACATTCTGAAGGCGCATCGCCTGCGCGCCACCGTGGCGCTCGGCGCGGTCGCGGCCGAGCACTGCCCGCAGATCGTCGAGCGCGCGCTCGCCGACGGCCACGCCATCGCCGCGCACGGGCTGACCGCCAACGCCATCATCTCGGAGCGGATGGACGAGAGCGCCGAGCGCGCCTTCATCGCCGAGTCGCGGAACCGGCTGGCGGCCGCCATCGGGCGGCGCCCGCGCGGCTGGGTCGGGCAGGATCATGGCGAGAGTTCGCGCACGCCGGGCCTGCTGGCCGAGGCCGGCTTCGACCATCTGATCGACTGGCCGAACGACGACCGGCCGCTGCGGATGAACACCGCGCCGCCGCTCCTCTCGATCCCGACCCACGCCGAATGGGACGACGCCGAACTGTTTGCCGTGCGCAAGGTGGATGCCTGGCGCTATCCGGACATGATCGCGGATGCGGCCGATTGCCTCTCCGGCGAGGGCGGCGGGCGCATGATGACGCTCGGCGTCCACAGCTGGATTTTCGGCCAGCCGCATCGCAGCCGCCATCTCGACGCGGCGCTCGGCCGGCTGCTGGAGCGCGACGGCCTGTGGAACGCGACGTCCGACGATATTGCCGACCTGATGCTGGAGAGCCCGAGCCCATGAATGGCGCAGAAAGCCTCGTCACCACGCTGGTGGATGGCGGCGTGAATGTGTGTTTCACCAATCCCGGCACCTCGGAGATGCATTTCGTCGCCGCGCTCGACCGCGTGGACGGCATGCGCTCCGTCCTCGGCCTGTTCGAGGGCGTGGTCTCCGGGGCGGCCGACGGCTATTGGCGCATGGCCCGGCGGCCGGCGGCGACCCTGCTGCATCTGGGGCCGGGACTCGGCAATGCGCTCGCCAATCTGCACAATGCGCGCAAGGCCAATTCCGGCATCGTCAATATCGTCGGCGAGCACGCCACCTTCCATATCGAGCACGATGCGCCGCTGACGGCCGACATCGAGGGCATCGCGCGCCCGGTGTCGCACTGGGTGCGCACCTCGCGCGACGCGACCGCCGTCGCCGCCGACGGCGCGGAGGCGATCGCAGAGGCCATGGCCGCGCCGGGGCGCATCGCCACGCTGATCCTGCCGGGCGACACCGCCTGGAACGAGGCCGCCGGCCCGGCCCCCGTGCCGGCGGTCGCGCCGCCCGCCTGCGTTGCGGAAGACGCCGTGGCGGCCGCGGCCGGGATGCTGGACGGCAGCGCCATGCTGCTGCTCGGCGGCGAGGCGCTCACCGAGCGCGGCCTGGCGCTCGCCGGGGCGATCGCGGCGCGCACCGGCTGCAGCCTGCTGGCGCAGACCTCGAACGCCGTGCTGCAGCGCGGCGCCGGGCGGGTGCCGGTCGGGCGCGTGCCCTTCCCGGTGTTGCAGGCGGTGGAGCAGCTGAAGGAAGTGCGCGCGGTGGTGCTGGCCGGCGCGCGCGCGCCGGTGGCGTTCTTCGGCTACCCGGACCGCCCGAGCGTGGTGACGCAGCCGGACAGCGCCATCCACCGCCTCGCCGGGGTGGAGGAGGATGTGCCGGAGGCGCTGGAGCGTCTGGCGGAGCGCGTCGGCGCGCGCGCCGAGGATGCGCCGGTGCAGCAGCCCTTCCGCCCGGACCTGCCGTCCGGGGCCTTCACGCTCGACAAGCTCGCGGCGATTCTCGGCAACGCGATCCCGGAAGGGGCGATCTGCATCGACGAGTCGATCACCACCGGGCGCGGCTTCTATCCGCTGACCGCCGGCGCGCCGCCGCATGACTGGCTGCAGAACATGGGCGGCTCGATCGGCTATGGCGGCCCCTGCGCGGTCGGCGCGGCCGTCGCCTGCCCGGACCGCAAGGTGTTGGCCCTGCTGGGCGACGGCAGCGCGATGTACACCATCCAGGCGCTGTGGACGATGGCGCGCGAGAATCTGGACGTCACCACCGTCATCTGGGCGAATCGGACCTACCAGATTCTCAAGGGCGAGCTCGCCAATGTCGGGGCCGGCAATCCCGGCCGCAAGGCGCTCGACATGCTGGATATCGGGCGCCCCGACCTCGACTTCGTGGCGATGGCGAAAGGCATGGGCGTGGAGGGCGCGCGCGTGACCGATTGCGAGGGGCTGATCCGCGCCTTCGCCCGCGCCAACGCCGAACGCGGCCCCTTCCTGATCGAAGCGGTGCTGTGACGGGCCGGCGGACGGTTTACGAATTTGCAACTGGACGGCCCCGGCGCGCGGCCCCATAACGAGGGCCATGAGAAAGCCCCTACCGCTCCTGATCCTGCTCGGCGCGCTGGCGGCCGCCGGGCCGGACGCGCACGCCAATCCCGTCTCTCGCAGCCACGCTATCGCCATGCATGGCGAGCCCAAATATCCGGCGAATTTCACGCATTTCGACTATGTGAATCCCGACGCGCCCAAGGGCGGGCGAATCCGCCAGGGCGTGCGCGGCAGCTTCGACTCGTTCAACCCCCATAACGGCAAGGGCCGCGCGCTTCCGGCGGCGTTCCCGGCCGACACGCTGATGGTGAAGAGCGCCGACGAGCCTTTCACCATGTACGGCCTCATCGCCGAGACGGTCGAATGGCCCGAGGACCGCTCCTGGGTGATCTTCCATCTGCGCGAGGCGGCGCGCTGGCATGACGGCAAGTCGATTACCCCCGAGGATGTCATCTACTCGATGGAGCTGCTGAAGACCCAGGGCGAGCCGCATTTCCGCCATTATTACGCCGATGTGGCGCCGGGCGAGAAGGTCGGGCCGCGGAGCGTGCGCTTCCGCTTCACCGGCGGCGTCAACCGGGAATTGCCGCTGATCGTCGGCGAGTTGCCGGTGCTGCCCAAACATTATTGGGAAGGGCGGGACTTCACCGCCACCACGCTGGAGCCGCCGCTCGGCAGCGGCCCCTACCGGGTCGCGAATTTCGAGAGCGGGCGCTGGCTCGAACTGGAGCGGGTCGAGGACTATTGGGGGCGCGATCTCGCCGTCAATCGCGGCCAGCACAATTTCGACCGCCAGCGCTTCGAATATTACCGCGATGACACCGCGATCCAGGAGGCGCTCAAGGCCGGCGATCTGGACTTCCGGCAGGAGAACATCTCCAAGTCCTGGGCGACGGAATACGATATCGAGGCGGTGCGCGAGGGATGGCTGCAGAAGGAAGCCGTGGCCCATGGGCGGGTCGCGCCGATGCAGGCCTTCGTCTTCAACGCGCGCCGCGACATCTTCAAGGATGCGCGCGTGCGCCGGGCGCTCGGCTACGCCTTCGACTTCGAGTGGAGCAACCGCACGCTCTTCCACGGCATCTACCGGCGCACGGACAGCTATTTCGACAATTCCGAACTGGCGTCTTCCGGCCTGCCCGAGGGCCGCGAACTGGAGCTGCTGGAGCCTTATCGCGACCGCCTGCCGCCGGCGGTGTTCGCCGAGCCTTTCCGCCTGCCGACCACCGACGGCCGGGGCTGGCCGCGCGAGAACACCCGCGCCGCGCTCCGCCTGCTGCGCGAGGCCGGCTGGGAGCTCCGCGACCTCAAGCTGGTCCATGGCGAAACCGGCAAGCCGATGACCTTCGAAATCCTGCTGCGCGGCCCGCTGTTCGAGCGCGTCGTGCTGCCCTTCGTCGAGAATCTGAAGCGGCTCGGCATCGAGGCCCGCGTGCGCACCGCCGACATCACCCAATGGGTCGAGCGGGTGCGCGGGCGCGATTTCGACATGATCGTCGGCGGCTGGGGGCAGAGCCATTCGCCCGGCAACGAGCAGCGCAACTACTGGACCAGCGCCGCCGCGAACGAGTTTTCCAGCCTGAACGGGCCGGGAATCGCCGACCTGGTCATCGACGAGCTGGTGGAAAGCCTGATCGCGGCGCCGACCCGCGAGGAGCTGGTGCAGCGCACCCGCGCGCTCGACCGCGTGCTGCTGCACGGCTACTGGGTCATCCCGCACTGGCACTCCTCCGTGGACCGCATCCTCTACTGGGACCGTTTCGCGCGCCCGGCCGCCACGCCGCCGACCGGCGTCAGCCTCACGCGCTGGTGGTTCGATGCGGCCAAGGCGGCGGCCCTCGACGCGGCGCGCGGCGGGTGATGCGCCGCCGCGCGCGCGGTCCTTGAGGCCATAGGCCGATGGCGGCCTATATCCTGCGCCGCCTGGCGCTGATGGCGCCGACCTTTTTCGGCATCATCCTGATCAATTTCGTGGTGATCCAGTTCGCGCCGGGCGGGCCGATCGACCAGGCGATCGCCGCCCTGCAGGGCTTCGGCGACGCCGCGCTGGAGCGGGTGACGCGCACCGGCGGCGAGATCGCGCAGAGCCGCGAGAGCACCGACAGCCCCTATCGCGGCGCGCAGGGCCTCGACCCCGCCTATATCGCGGAGCTGGAGCGGCGCTTCGGCTTCGACCGGCCGGTGCATGAGCGCTTCTTCAAGATGGTCGGCGATTATCTCAGCTTCGACTTCGGCGAGAGCTTCTTTCGCAACGAGCGCGTCATCGACCTGGTGCTGGAGAAGCTGCCGGTCTCTATTTCGCTCGGGCTGTGGACGACGCTGCTGGTCTATCTGATCTCGATCCCGCTCGGCGTCGCCAAGGCGGTGCGCGACGGCACGCGCTTCGATGTGTGGACCAGCGCCGTGGTGGTGGTCGGCAACGCCGTTCCCTCCTTCATCTTCGCCGTCATGCTGCTGGTGCTGTTCGCCGGCGGCAGCTATCTGGACTGGTTCCCCCTGAAGGGGCTGGCGTCGGAAGGCTCCGAGCACTGGTCCTGGCCGGCGCGCATCCTGGACTATTTCTGGCATCTGGCGCTGCCGGTGCTCGCCATGACGATCGGCGGCTTCGCCACGCTGACGCTGCTCACCAAGAACTCCTTTCTGGACCAGATCGGCCAGCAATATGTGCTGACCGCCCGCGCCAAGGGCCTCGCGGCCCGCCGGGTGCTCTACGGCCATGTGTTCCGCAACGCCATGCTGATCGTCATCGCCGGCTTCCCGGCCGCCTTCGTCGGCATGTTCTTCACCGGCTCGCTGCTCATCGAGACCATCTTCTCGCTCGACGGGCTCGGCCTGCTCGGCTTCGAATCGGCGCTGAAGCGCGACTATCCGGTGATGTTCGCCTCGCTCTGGTTCTTCACCCTGCTCGGCCTGGCGATGCAGCTTCTGGGCGACATCGCCTACATGCTGATCGACCCGCGCATCGACTTCGAGAGCCGCGAGGTGTGACGCGGCGATGAGAGCTCGCGCATGAGTCCGCTCGCCCGGCGCCGCCTCGCCAATTTCCGCGCCAACCGGCGCGGCTGGTGGTCGCTCTGGGTCTTCCTGGCGCTGTTCCTGCTCTCGCTCGGCGCGGAGTTCATCGCCAACGACAAGCCGTTCGTCGTCTTCTATGACGGCGCGCTGCACATGCCGGTGTTCCGCGACTATCCGGAGACCGCCTTCGGCGGCGAGTTCGCCTTCGAGGCCGACTATCGCGATCCCTATCTGCGCGAGCGGATCGCCGAGAAGGGCTGGATGCTGAGCCCGCTCATCCCCTACGACTACCGCACCGTCGCCTGGGACCTCGAGGGACCCGCGCCGTCCGCGCCCGACGCCCACCACTGGCTCGGCACCGACGACCAGGCCCGCGACGTGCTCGCCCGGCTGATCTACGGCTTCCGCATCTCGGTGCTGTTCGGCCTGACGCTGACCGCGCTCAGCAGCGTCATCGGCGTGGCGGCCGGGGCGGTGCAGGGCTATTTCGGCGGCTGGACCGACCTGATCGGCCAGCGGCTGATCGAAATCTGGGGCAGCATGCCGACGCTCTATCTGCTGATCATCCTCGCCAGCACCATCACGCCGACCTTCTGGTGGCTGCTCGGCCTGCTGCTGCTGTTCTCCTGGATGGCGCTGGTCGGGCTGGTGCGCGCGGAGTTCCTGCGGGCGCGCAATTTCGACTATGTGCGCGCCGCCCGCGCGCTCGGCGTCTCCAACCCGGTGGTGATCGTCCGCCATGTGCTGCCCAATGCGCTGGTGGCGACCATCACCTTCCTGCCCTTCGTGCTGGTCGGGGCGATCACCTCGCTCACCGGCCTCGATTTTCTGGGCTTCGGGCTGCCGGCCGGCTCCGCCTCGCTCGGCGAACTGCTGGCCCAGGGCAAGGCCAATCTGCAGGCGCCCTGGCTCGGCCTGACCGGCTTCTTCTCGCTGGCGCTGCTGCTCTCGCTGCTGGTGTTCGTCGGCGAGGCGGTGCGCGACGCCTTCGACCCGCGCAAGAGCTTCGGGCGATGAGCGCGCCGCTGCTCGCCGTCGAGGAGCTCCGGGTCGATTTCCGGGGCCATGAGGGCGCGCTCCGCGCCGTCGATGGCGTCTCCTTCGACATCGCGCGCGGCGAGACGCTGGCGCTGGTCGGCGAGAGCGGGTCCGGCAAGTCGGTGACCGCGCTCTCGCTGCTGCAATTGCTGCCCTATCCGACCGCCTCGCACCCCTCGGGGCGCATCCGCTTCGATGGCGAGGAGCTGATGGGCGCGGGCGAGGCCGCCATGCGGCGCGTGCGCGGCAACCGCATCGCCATGATCTTCCAGGAGCCGATGACCTCGCTCAACCCGCTGCACACGGTGGCGCGCCAGGTCGGCGAGACGCTGGGGCTGCATCGCGGCCTCTCGCGCGAGCGCGCGCGCGCCGAGACGCTCAAGCTCCTCCGCGAGGTCGGCATCCCGGACCCCGAGCAGCGGCTCGACAGCTACCCGCATCAGCTATCCGGCGGCCAGCGCCAGCGGGTGATGATCGCCATGGCGCTCGCCAACGAGCCGGACCTGCTGATCGCCGACGAGCCGACCACGGCGCTCGATGTGACCATCCAGGCCCAGATTCTGGACCTGCTGAAGCGCCTCCAGGCCGAGCGCGGCATGGCGATGCTGCTGATCACCCACAATCTCGCCATCGTGCGCAAGATGGCCGACCGGGTGTGCGTGATGACCGAGGGGCGGATCGTCGAGCGCGGCGGCCGCGACGATATTTTCGAGCGCGCCCGCCATCCCTATACCCGCCGTCTGCTGGCGGCCGAGCCGAAGGGCGCGCCGGCCCCGGCCCCGGCGGACGGGCGCGAATTGCTGCGCGCCGAGGAAGTGCGGGTGTGGTTTCCCGTGCGGCGCGGCGTGCTCCGCCGCACTGTCGGGCATATCAAGGCGGTGGACGGCATTTCCTGCCTGATCCGCGAAGGCCGCACGGTGGGCGTGGTCGGCGAGAGCGGCTCCGGCAAGACCACGCTCGGCCTGGCGCTGCTGCGCCTGGAGCGCTCAAAGGGCGCGATCGCCTTCGACGGGCGCGCGATCCAGGACCGGGGCTGGAAGGCCTTGCGCCCGTTGCGGCGCGAGATGCAGATCGTCTTCCAGGACCCCTACGGCTCGCTCTCGCCCCGGCTGACCGTCGGCCAGATCGTCGGCGAGGGGCTGGCGGCGCACGGGCTCGGCGGCGATGCGGCCGGGCGTCGGCGGGCGGTCGAGGCGGCGCTGGAGGAGGTCGGGCTGGAGGCCGCCATGGCGGCGCGCTATCCGCACGAATTCTCCGGCGGCCAGCGCCAGCGCATCGCGATCGCGCGCGCCATGGTGCTGAAGCCGCGCTTCGTGGTGCTGGACGAGCCGACCTCGGCGCTCGACATGTCGGTGCAGGCCCAGATCGTCGATCTGCTGCGCGACCTGCAGGCCCGCCACCGGCTGGCCTATCTGTTCATCAGCCACGACCTCAAGGTGGTGCGGGCGCTCGCCGACGAGCTGATCGTGATGCGCGACGGCAAGGTGGTGGAGCAGGGCCCGGCCGAGACCGTCTTCGCCGCCCCGGCCCACGACTACACCCGAGCCCTCCTCGCCGCCGCCTTCGACCTGGAGGCCCGTGGCGACGGCTGAGTTTACGATTGACGCGGGCGACTGTTGCGATATATCCATATGTCCAGTCTTGTTTTGCTTGTTGCCGCCGCTGGCGGAGAGGTTGGATCGATGCCATCTCCCGACGAGGGTCGGACGCCCGAAGCGCCACCGCCGAACCCGCCCCCCGCAATCGCCGAAACCCGGCCCGAGGACGTCTTCGGCTGCCTCGCCTTCGACGGCCCGCCGAAGTCGCTGGCGGAAATGCACGCCGCCGTCCTGGCCGAAGCCAGGCGGCGTGGCGCGGCTTGAGGTCGCGAGCTGGGAAGTGGCCTTCGACGGCATGGAGATTCGCCTGTGATCGCCACCGCGCCGCCGGCGCCGGGCCGTGCGGCAAGAGCGACGCGCCCGCCCTCGAAGAGGCCGCAACCGAAGCCACGCCTCCAGACTTCATCGGCCGGCGCATCGGCGCCCATCCCGGCGTCTGCTCCCGATGGCCCGGACCAACGGGTCGATCGCCCGGAAAAACATCATAACAATATAAAAATATGATGTTTTCGGGAACCTCGAAGGCGAGCGCAGAGAGGGTTGACACTGGCGTACGCTGCGGTTTCGATAGCGATTTCGGTTCGAGGATATGCGCCATGAGCATGAGGATGACAGCTTTCCTGCGTCTCTTCCGCGCCTGTTTCTTCGCAAGCGGTCCGGTGCTGCTGTTCGGCGTAGCCTTGCTGATCGGAGGCGCGCAGACCGCCGGGGCGGGCACGCTGGTCTTTCATTTCTACGAAGAGGGCGCGAAATCTTTCGTCGTCCCTTCAGGAAGTCTGGATGTCTCTGGCTCGGATTTCAGTTTCAGGGGTGATTACAATTCTGCCGGAAAGACACGTTGGTATTTTGGAAGCTACCTCTATAGTGGAGTAACAAACTGGTGGATTTCTCGAAATCATGCGCAAATAGATCAAAGAGAGTACTACATTCCTCCTGTAACGGTTTCCGGACGCTCCTCTTATACGGGCAAGGAGTCTATCTCGATGGATGATAGGGGTTACCATTCGAATTTTCACTGGTCTCTGTATGAAAGTGGATCAAAAGGACGATTTTTGCTCGCAGACAAGAGGCATTATACGGGAGATATCATCGATATGTCCGGCACGAGAGCGGAATTTGACGGCACATTGCTCAGCGCGCTGGAAGATGACGATTTCCACATCGAATTTACGTTCGGCGGCCAGAAGGTCGTTTACACGACGGGGCCTCCCAAGCCGGGCGGGTTCGCGGCGACCCCGGCCGACGGCGAGGTGACGCTCAGCTGGACAAATCCGTCCGACAGCCGAATCGAGAAATATCAGCTGCTGCTGAAAGCCCCCGACGGGAGCCTGGGCAGCTGGACGGATATCGAGGGCAGCGACGGGGACACCACCAGCCATACCGTCACCGGGCTGACCAACGGCGCTCTCTACGGCTTCCGCATCCGCGGGGTCGGGATCGTTCACGGCGTCGCATCGGAGGAGGCGCTTGCGAGGCTGGCAGTTCCCGACGCGGCCCCGACCTTTGGCGCGGAGACGATCGCCGACCGGAGCTATGCGCCGAACATATCGATCCCGGCGCTGCAGCTGCCGCAAGCCACGGGCGGCAACGGGGCGCTCAGCTACAGTCTCAGCCCGCTCCTTCCGGCGGGGCTGAGCCTCGACGCCTCCACACGGCAAATCACCGGAACGCCGACGGAAGCGCTGACAGCGACGACTTATGTCTGGAAGGTGTCGGACGCGGACGACAATGAGGCCGAGTCGGACACGGATATGCTGACCTTCGCCATCGGGGTCGGACCTCCGGTGGCGACGCTGGCGCTGGACCGGGCTTCGATTGCGGAGAACAGCGGCGTGGCGGTGGTGATGGCGCGCCTCGACCGCGCGTCGGACGCGCCGACGGTGGTGACCGTCTCGGCCGCGCCGGTCGCGCCGGCGGTGGCGGGCGACTTTACGCTGAGCGCCAACAGGGTGCTGACGATCCCGCCCGGGGCCACAGTCAGCACCGGCGCGGTGGCGATCGTGGCGATCGACAATGACGCCGATGCGGCGGACAAGCAGATCAGGGTGTCGGGGTCGGCGACCAATGCGAACGGGGTGACAGGGCCGGGCGATGTCATGCTGACCATCGAGGACGACGATGCGCCGGTGATGACGCTGCTGCTGGAGCCGGCGTCGATCCCGGAGGATGGCGGCGTGGCGGCGGTGACGGCGCGCCTGGACCGCCCGTCGGACATGGCGACGGTGGTGACCGTCTCGGCTGCGCCGGTTTCGCCGGCGGCGGCGGGAGACTTCGCGCTGGGCGCGGACAGGGTGCTGACGATCCCGGCCGGACAGACCGTCAGCAGCGGCGCGGTGGCGATCGCGGCGGTCGATAACGCCGTCCAGGCCCCGGACAAGGCGATCGCCATCCGGGCGACGGCGACCGGCAGCCCGGGGATGAGCGACCCGGAAGCGGTGATGCTGACCATCACCGATGACGACGGGGTGAGTTCCGAGGCGCGCAAGCGGGTTGCGACGCGGGTGCTGGCGGAGGTCGGTCGCGCGGCCTTGGCCGGGGCGGTGGAGGTGCTCGGCCAACGCTTCGACGCCGCGCCTTGCGCTGCGGCGGCGAGGCCGGCGCTGGCGCTCGCCGGGTCGCGGGTCGGCGGCGGGTTGCGGCTTGCCGATGGCTCGCTGCGGGAGCGGCTCGACCGGCGGAGCCGCCGCCCGGCTTTTGTCGCCCGGACGCTGAAGGGCGCGGCGCTGCTGCGGGGCAGCGCCTTCTCGCTGCCGCTGGCGGCCTCGGGCGGGGCGTCGTCCGGCCCGGCCTGGTCGGTCTGGGGCCGGGGCGACTGGCGGAGCTTCGAGGGCGCAACCGGGGCGGGCCGCTATGACGGTTCGCAACGCGCCGGCTGGCTCGGGCTGGACGGCTGCCTCGGCGGGCGGTTCGCCGCCGGGCTTGCGCTCTCGCAGAGCGACGGCGAGAGCGACTATCGCCTCGACAGCGAGGAAGGGCGCGTCGAGACCGCGTTGACCGCGCTCTGGCCCTATCTGCAACTGGGGATGAAGGGCGGCGGCCAGCTGCGTCTGGTGGCGGGCGCGGGCCGGGGCGAGGCGGAGCACCGCCCGGCGGCCGGAGCCGTGGAGCGGGCCGACCTCGCCATGCTGGCGGCCTCGGTGGGCGGTCGGCTGCCGGTGGCGCGCCGGGGCGCCTTCGCGCTTGCGGCGACCGGCCAGGCGAGCCTGACGCAGCTGGAGACCGACGATGCGCCGTCGGCCCCGTCGCTCGGCGGGCTGAAGGCGACCGGCTGGCGGCTCAGCGCCGGCCTGGAGGCGGCGCATGACGGCCTCGCGCTCGGCGCATCGGGCTGGCGGCTTCAGCCGCGCGGGGCGCTGGCGGTTCGCCAGGATGGCGGCGACGGGCTGGCGGGAGCCGGCGCGGAGCTTTCCGCCGGCGCGCGCCTGTCGCTGCCGGGCGGGCGCTTCGGCCTCGACGCGAGCGGCCACTGGCTGGCGCTGCACTCCGAGGACGAGGCGCGCGAATGGGGCGCGAGCCTGGAGGCGCGGCTGGCGCCGGGCGCTGGCGGGCGCGGCCTCTCGCTGGCCTTCGGCCCGCAATGGGGCGGGCAGCAGCGCGGCGCGCTCACGCGCGAGCGCCTGTTCGACGAGGCGCGCGACGACGACGCGCCGCAACGCCTCTCCCTGACGGCGCGCGCGGGCTACGGCTTCGCCACCGCCGGCGGCCTGCTGACGCCGTTTGCCGAATGGCGCCTGCCCGCCCGATACGCCGCCACCGGCCTCACCTTTACCACCCCAGGCGGCCTCACCGCCTTCCTCACCGCCGAACACCACGACCCCGACACCCGCCTCGGCATCGGCCTCCGCTTCCGATTCTGACCGGACGGAAGGAAGGCGCGCCGCCTCGACCGGCGTGGCGGCTTCTGCGAGACTGGCGCGGCGCCAAGAAGGAGGCAGAGCCGATGACCGTTTCGACCGAAGACGCCGTGACCCGCCTCGCAGAGACCGAGACCGTGTCCTTCGGACCCGGCTCCTTCTACAACCCGATCCTGCTCGGCGAGGAGGCCGGGCTGCCGGTCCGGGTGGGCATCCAGACCGCCGACCCCGGCTATGAGGCGGGGATGCACTCTCATCCCTATGTCGAGGTCCTGCATATTCTGGAGGGCGCGGCCGAGGTCTGGTTCGAGGATGGCGAGGCGGAGCGCACGCGGCTCGAGGCGGGCGACACGGTGACGCTGCCGGCCGGACGCCGCCACAGCTTCGCGGTCGTCGGCGATGAGCGCATGCGGCTCATGGGCATCCATCTCAGCCCGAAGCGCGTCGTCGATTACCGCGACGGCCGCTCGGATGCGCGCGGCTATCCGGTCCAGGAGGGGTGATCGATGTCGCCGCCTGCGCCCGGCGCCTGATCCGGGGGCGGGAGGACCTGGACGGCCCGACCTATCCCGCCGACCTCTGGCGCGCGCTCGGCGCGGCCGGCCTGCTCGGCCTGACCGCGCCGGAGGCGCATGGCGGCGGCGGCCAGGACCTCGCCCGGCTGCGGGAGGCCTGCCGCGCGATGGCGCGCCATGGCCGCAGCCTGGGCGCCATGCTGGCCTGGAAGACGCATTGCACGCTCGTCCATTTCGCGCTTGTCCGGCTCGGCGACGCGGCCCAGCAGGCGGCCTGGCTGCCGCGCCTGGCGAGCGGCGAGATCGCGCTCGCCACCGCGATCTCCGAGCCGGGCGCGGGCGCGCATCCCAAGCGCCTCGCCGCCCGCGCCCGGCGGACGCGCGACGGCTGGCGGCTCGACGGCGACAAGGCCTGGGTCACCAACGGCCCGATGGCCGGCCTCGTCATCGTGCTGGCGGTCACCGGCGAGGAGGCCGGACGCAAGCGCTTCGGAGCGTTTCTCACCCCGGCGGACACGCCCGGCCTGACGCAGACGGAGGCGGGCGCAGTCGATTTCCTGCGTCCGACCGGCCATTGCGGCCTTCGCCTCCGGGATGTCCGGCTGCCGGCCTCGGCTCGCCTCGCGCCGGATCGCGACATCTGGCAAGAGTTCGCCCGGCCGCTGCGCATGGTCGAGGACCTGCTCGGCCTCGGCGCGCGCCAGGGAGCGCTGGAGGCGCTGCTGGACGATGCGGCCGCGGCCGGCGTTGCGGATGAGCGCCTCGGCGAGTTCGCCGCGCGGCTGGTCTCCTTCGAGGCGCTGCTGGCGCTGGAGGGCCGCGACGGCGCCCGCCTGCTGGCGGCGAGGCGGCAGCAGCAGGACTTCCTCTGCGATTTCGAGACGCTGGAGCTGCCGCCGGACCCGGCGCGGGCGGCGCTGCTGCGCGACATGCGCGCGATGGACGGCGTGGCCGGCTCGATCCACCGCCAGCGGCTCGCCGCGCTCGGGCGCGAGGCGGGCGGAATTCCACCCGGCGGCGAAAGCGGATAGCCTCGCCCGCCGTCACGCGCCTTTTGGGGGAGGACGCCCGGAATGAAGCTCGGCCTGTTTTCGATGCCTTTGCATCGCCCGGAGAAGCCCTTTCTGCAAACCCTGCAGGAGGATCGCGAGGCGGTGCTGCTGGCGGACCGGCTCGGCTACGCCGAGGCCTGGATCGGCGAGCATTTCACCACCAAGGTGGAGCAGATCACCTCGCCTCTGATCTTCCTCGCGACGCTGATCCAGGAGACCCGCGACATCCGGCTCGGCGCCGGCGTCGTCAATCTGCCGCATCACCATCCGGTCGCCATCGCCAGCGAGGTGGCGATGTTCGACCAGCTTTCGGAAGGCCGCTTCCTGTTCGGCATCGGGCCGGGCGGGCTGGTGAGCGACGCGGAGATCTTCGGCCATCACGACATGGCCGAGCGCCAGAAGATGATGCTGGCGAACATCGACATCGTGCTGGAGCTCTGGCGCGGCGAGCCGCCCTACCGCTTCGAGACGCCCTGGTGGACCGTCGCCATCGACGAGGCGGTCTATCCGCAGCATGGCGTCGGCCTGATGGCCAAGCCCCGGCAGGACCCGCATCCGCCGATCGCCATGGCGATGGTCTCGGCCAATTCGGGCTCGGCCGGCATGTGCGGCGGGCGGGGCTGGATTCCGATCTCGGCCAATTTCATCCCCTCGCGCGATGTCGCGACCCACTGGCCGCTCTATGCGGCGGCGGCCGAGGCGGCGGGACATGCGGCGGACCCCTCGATCTGGCGCGTGGCGCGCAATCTGCTGGTGGTCGACAGCGAGAGCCAGGCCGAGGATATCCTGGCCGACCCCGACGGCGTCTTCCACTTCTACTTCCGCTATCTGCGCAGCCTGCAGCGCCTGCCGGAGGTGCGCGCCGCCGACCCCTCGGCGGCCTCGCTCAACGCGCTGCTGGATGTGGAGGAGGCGGTGGCCGAGATTCCGATCTGCGGCACGGCCCCGGCGGTGCTCGACCGCCTGGTGGCGCTCCGCGAGGAGATCGGCCCGTTCGGCACGCTGCTGATCGGCATGCATGACTGGGAGGACCCCGAGCTCTGCCGCCGCTCCATGCGCCGCCTCGCCGAAGAGGTGCTCCCGCCCTTCGCGCAGCATTGCGAGGCGCTCGGCGGCTGAGGCTCCGGCATTGACATTGCCGGCGGTCTGGCTATATCCTGGCGGTAATGTCTTTGTCGGATCGAGGTGAGCGGCCCCATGCATGTCGTCAATGTGAACGAAGCCCGGACGCGGCTGTCGCAATTGCTGGCGCAGGTCGAGCGTGGCGAGGAGATCGTGATTGCGCGTCGAGGAAAGCCCGCGGCCCGGCTTGTGGCATGCAGGCTGGAGGGACGCCGGCAGCCCGGCATTTTCGAAGGCAGGTTCGATATTCCGGACAGCGGCCTTTTCGACCCGTTGCCGGAAGAGGAGCTCAGAGCCTGGGAAGGGCGCGGCGAGGAGTAGCCGACGGCGCGCCGGGCGCATTATACCAACATAAATGTCCGTCGATGTGCAACGGGCATCGGGCGCTTGCAGTCTGAATCGAGCGTTGCAGTCGCCGGTGTGGCCGGCAAGCCTGTTTCGACATTGGGGCGCGTTCGCTAACGCGAGAAGCCGGATATGAGATTTCTTCTCGACACCCACGTTTTTCTCTGGTGGCTGACGAACAATGGCCGCCTTTCCCGTCGCGCCCGCCGTGTCGTCGAGGATCGGACGAACGATATCTTCGTCAACGCGGCGACCGTCTGGGAAATGGCGACGAAGGCGCGGCTCGGCAGACTGCCGGATATCGGCGCCGACATTGCCGGCCGCATCGCGGGGCAAGGGTTCGAGCATATGGCGATCTCCGCTGTCGAGGCCGAGCGGGCCGGATGGCTGCCGGGCCACCATCGCGACCCGTTCGACCGTATGCTCATCGCCCAGGCTATCGCGCATGACATGCCGATCGTATCCATCGACACGATATTCGACCGCTACCGCGTGCGCCGCTTCTGGTAGGGAAGGCCGCAGGCGCTTCCGCCTCGCGAGGAAACGCTCTAGGATTCCCCGAACGAAGACGCCGGCAGGCGGGGACGGGGGCTATGGCCGACAACGATACGCTCGGGCGCGAGGCGCTGCGGATGCACGCCGCCGGGCGCCCCGGCAAGGTGGAGGTGACGCCGACCAAGGCGCTCACCACGCAATATCAGCTCTCGCTCGCCTATTCCCCCGGCGTCGCCGCGCCTTGTCTGGAGATCGAGAAGGACCCGCGGCTGGCCTACGACTACACCGCCAAGGGCAACATGGTGGCGGTGATCTCCAACGGCACCGCCGTGCTCGGCCTCGGCAATATCGGCGCGCTCGCCTCGAAGCCGGTCATGGAAGGCAAGGCGGTGCTCTTCAAGCGCTTCGCCGATGTGGACGGCATCGACCTGGAGGTCGATACCGAGGACGTCGACGAGTTCATCCAGTGCGTGCGCTTTCTCGGCAAGAGCTTCGGCGGCATCAATCTGGAGGACATCAAGGCCCCGGAATGCTTCATCATCGAGGAGCGGCTGCGCGAACTGCTCGACATCCCGGTCTTCCATGACGACCAGCACGGCACCGCGATCATCTCCGCCGCCGGCCTCATCAACGCGCTCCACCTCACCGGGCGGCGCATCCAGGATTGCCGCATGGTGGTCAACGGCGCCGGCGCCTCGGGCGTCGCCTGCGTGGAGCTGTTCAAGGCGCTCGGCCTGCCGGCGAACAATGTCGTGCTCTGCGACACGCGCGGCGTCATCTGGCGCGGGCGCACGGAGGGCATGAACCAGTGGAAGTCGGCCCACGCCATCGAGACGCCGCTGCGCACGCTGGACGAGGCGATGGCGGGCGCCGACATCGCCTTCGGCCTCTCGGTGAAGGGCGCCTTCTCGCGCGAGATGGTGGCCTCCATGGCGCCCAAGCCGATCATCTTCGCGCTCGCCAATCCCGACCCCGAGATCACGCCGGAGGAAGTGCGCGAGGTGCGCGACGACGCCATCATCTGCACCGGCCGGTCGGACTATCCCAACCAGGTCAACAATGTGCTGGGCTTCCCTTATATCTTCCGGGGCGCGCTCGATGTGCGCGCCACCACCGTCAACGACGCGATGAAGATCGCCGCCGCGCAAGCGCTGGCGGAACTCGCGCGCGAGGACGTGCCCGACGAGGCCGCCGCCGCCTATCCCGGCAAGCGCCTGCAATACGGGCCGGACTACATCATCCCGGTGCCCTTCGACCCGCGCCTGGTGGTCAAGGTGCCGGAAGCCGTGGCGCGCGCCGCCATCGACAGCGGCGTGGCGCAGAAGCCGGTCGAGGACTGGCCGGCCTACCGGGGCGCGCTCGCCGCCCGGCTCGACTCCACCTCCGGCAGCCTGCAGCGCATCTACACCGAGGTGCAGGCGCGCCCGCGCCGGGTGGTGTTCGCCGAGGGCGAGGAGGAGCGCGTCATCCGCGCCGCGCTCGCCTTCCGCGCCCAGGGCTTCGGCACGCCGGTGCTGGTCGGGCGCGAAAATCTGATCCGCGAGCAGATGGACCGGCTCGGCATCGCCTCGGGCGAGCCGCTGGAAATCCACAATGCCAGCCTCTCGGAGGACAATGCCGGCTATATCGCCATGCTCTATGAGCGCCTGCAGCGCCAGGGCTTCCTGCAGCGCGACGTGCAGCGCATGGTGCATCAGGACCGCAACTGCTTCGCCGCCTGCATGGTGGCGGCGGGGGCGGCCGACGCCATGGTCACCGGCCTCACGCGCTCCTTCCAGGTGAGCTTCGGGCTGGTGAGCCGCGTGCTGGCTCCCGTCGGCACGCCCTGCGGCGTCACGCTGCATGTCAGCCGCAACCAGACGGTGTTCGTCGCCGACACGGCGGTGAACGAGCGTCCCTCGCCGGAGGAGCTGGCCGATATCGCCGTGGCGGCGGCCGGCATGGCGCGCAATCTGGGCGCCGAGCCGCGCGTCGCGCTCCTCTCCTTCTCCAATTTCGGCAATCCGGCCTTCGAGGGCGCGGCGCATGTCCGCGAGGCGGTGGCGGCGCTCGACCGGCGCGGCGCGGATTTCGAATATGAGGGCGAGATGTCGGCCGATGTCGCGCTCGACAGCGCGCTGATGCGCCAGCTCTACCCCTTTGCGCGCCTCTCCGGCCCCGCCAATGTGCTGGTCATGCCGGGGCTGCACACCGCCAACATCTCGGCCAAGCTGCTGCAGATGCTGGGCGGCGGCGCGGCGATCGGGCCGGTGCTGCTCGGCCTCTCCCGCCCGGTGCAGATCGTGCAGATGGGGGCGCGCGTCTCGGAGATCGTCAATATGGCGGTCTTCGCCGCCCACGCCGCGCCGGCGGAGTAGCGCGGGGGCGATTGACCGCCCGGCAAACGCCGCTACGCTCCCGGCGCAGCCTTGCAGCATCGCACAAGGGAGGACGCCGCTCATGCAGACCCGCGCCGCCGTGGCCCTGGAGGCCGGCAAACCGCTCAGCATCGAAACCGTGAACCTGGACGGGCCGCGCGAGGGCGAAATCCTGGTCGAGATCAGGGCGACGGGCGTGTGCCACACCGACGCCTACACGCTTTCCGGCGCCGACCCGGAAGGGCTGTTCCCGGCCGTGCTCGGCCATGAGGGCGCGGGCGTGGTGGTCGATGTCGGCCCCGGCGTCACCTCGCTGAAGCCCGGCGACCATGTGATTCCGCTCTACACGCCGGAATGCCGCGAATGCAAGTTCTGCGTCTCCGGCAAGACCAATCTCTGCGTCGCCATCCGCGAGACGCAAGGGCAGGGCGTGATGCCCGACGGCAGCAGCCGCTTCTCGCTCGGGCGCGAGCCGCTGTTCCACTATATGGGCACCTCGACCTTCGCCAACCACACGGTGATGCCCGAGATCGCGGCGGCGAAGATTCGCGAGGACGCGCCCTTCGACAAGGTCTGCCTGATCGGCTGCGGCGTCACCACCGGCCTCGGCGCGGTGCTGAACACCGCGAAGGTCGAGCCGGGCGCGAATGTCGTGGTGTTCGGCCTGGGCGGCGTCGGCCTCTCGGTCATCCAGGGCGCGCGGCTCTCCGGGGCCAACATGATCGTCGGCGTCGATATCAACCCCGCCAAGGCCCCGCGCGCCGAGCGCTTCGGCATGACGCATTTCGTCAATCCGAAGGAGGTCGAGGGCGACCTGGTGCCCTATCTGGTGGACCTGACCGGCGGCGGCGCGGACTATTCCTTCGAGTGCATCGGCCTGGTCGAGACCATGCGCCAGGCGCTCGAATGCGCCCATCGCGGCTGGGGCGAGAGCGTCATCATCGGCGTGGCCGGCGCGGGACAGGAGATCTCCACCCGCCCGTTCCAGCTGGTCACCGGGCGGGTCTGGCGGGGCACCGCCTTCGGCGGTTTCAAGGGCCGGCGCGATGTCCCGAAGATCGTGGACTGGTACATGGACGGCAAGATCGAGATCGACGACATGGTGACCCACAGCATGGGGCTGGACGACATCAACACCGCCTTCGACCTGATGCATGCCGGCGAGTCGATCCGCAGCGTGATCCGCTTCTGAGCCGGCGGGCGGCGCGGGGGCGCGACCGGTGAAGACGCTGCTGCTGCTCCGCCACGCCAAGGCCGGCGCCGGCGCGCCCGACCGGGAGCGGCGGCTGACCGAACGCGGCCGCCGGCAGGCCGCGGCCGCCGGGCGCTATCTCGCCCGCGAGGGCCTCCGGCCGGAACTCGCGCTCTGCTCCGACGCGGCGCGCGCCCGCGAGACGCTGGAGGGTCTCGAACTCGCGGCGGATGTTCCGGTCCGCATCGAGCCCGACATCTACGATGGCGGCGAGGGCGACCTGCTGGCGCTCTTCCGCCGCGCGCCGCCGGAGGTCGCGAGCCTGCTCGCCGTCGGCCACAACCCCACGATCTCGGAGGTCGGCAGCCTGCTGGCGGCGGAGGGCGACGCCGCGCTCTGCAACCGGCTGGCGCTCGGGATGCCGACGGCCGGCCTCGCCGTGCTGAAATTCCCGATTCCGGACTGGGCGGCGCTCGCCCCCGGCGCGCTCACCCGCCTGCTGGCGCCTGCCGACTATTCGCCGCAGCCCTGAGTTGCGGCGGCGCTTTCGCCGGCAGGGGAAAAGCTCTACGCTTCGGCGAGGACGAACCTGGGAGGACCGAAATGATTATCCGTAACGCCATTGCCGGCGCCGCCGTCGCGGCGCTCGCCGCGACCGGCGCGTTCTCGGCCGCTGCCGCGCCCGATCCGGTCAAGATTCGCATCGCTTCCGATCACACCCCGCCGCCGCATCCGGCCGCGCTCGCCGAGATCCTGTTCCAGGAGCGCCTCGCCGAGGAAATTCCGGGGTCCGAGGTGCTGCTCTTCCCCTCCAAGGCGCTCTATTCGGTGCCGGAGGCCGTCGAGGCCATGACGGAGGGCAATCTGGAAATGACCTGGGGCCAGTTCGGCAAGACGGCCCAGATCGATCCCTTCATGGCCGTGGTGGTCGGACCGATGCTGCTGACCACGCCCGGCGCCATCGACGCGCTGGACGGCTTCGACACCTACAAGATGCTGGTGCAGCGCTTCGAGGAGCTGCACGACATCAAGATTTTCGGCTCCGCCCATCTCAGCTTCTATATGGGCGCGGGCTCCGGCTCCCGCCTGCTGAAGCCGGAAGATTTCTCGGGCCGCAAGATCCGCTCGATGAGCCCGGTCGAGAACGCCGCGCTCTCGGCCTGGGGCGCGAACCCGACCACCATGGCTTTCGGCGACGTGCCGCCGGCGCTGGAAACCGGCGTCATCGACGGCCTGCTGACCAGCCTCGGCGGCTTCAATGTCGTCAAGGACCAGGCGCCCTACTTCACCGTCGCCGGCATCAACGGCATCGTCGGCGACTATTACTGGATCGGCGCGAGCATGAGCTGGTGGAATTCGCTCGACGCGGAGCAGCAGGCGATCATCGAGAGGCTGATCGTCGAGGAGATGCTGCCCTTTGCGAAGAAAGCCAACTGGTGCAACGACAAGCGCATGATCGACAAATACGGCACCGACGACCCCTCCAAGCCCGGCATCTACATCATGACCTCGCAAGAGGCGGGCGTGCTGGCCGATGCGCTCGGCTCCGGCACGGCGGACCACATCAAGAAGAACACCCCGGGCGACGCCGACGAGTGGGTGGACAAGTTCGCCGAGGAAGCCAAGGCCGCGGTCGCCGCCAACCCGATGGGGTCGAACTGGCTCGAGAGCACCGACTGTTCCGAGATCGAGCCCTGGTTCGAGCGCTTCGCCAAGAAGTAGCGCCGACGCTGTCGCTGCGGGAGGCCGCCCGGCCTCCCGCGCTTCCTTCCGACTTCTTCGCCCATCGAGCCGGAGGGTGTGCGGATGAACGACGGTTCCCCCGAGACGATCGAGCCTGTCGGCCACGAGCTGGTCATGGACCGGGCCTATCGTTTCATCCGCTTTCTGCTCGACAAGGTGGTGGCGCGCATCGCCGCCGTCATCCTGCTCTGCGGCACGCTGCTCGCCTGCATCGAGATCGTGCGCCGCTATGTGCTGGGCGTCGTCTTCGACTGGGGTCAGGACGCCGTCACCTATGTCTCCATCGCGGCGGTCTTCATCTATTTCGCCGTGACGCAGGCCTCGCGCTCGCATCTGGCCGTGCTGGCCTTGCTGGACCTGCTGCGCCGGCGCGGCTATGTGCGCACCGTGCTGACCATCCGGGTGTTCGTGTCCGCCATCTCGCTCACCCTGTTCACGGCGCTCGCCTGGTGGGGCATCCCGGCGGTGGAGCGCGCCGAGCAGCTCGGCCGCACCACGCAGAGCATGGTGATCTATATCTGGCCGTTCCAGGCCAGCCTCGTCATCGCCTTCGCGCTGATGGCGCTCGTCACTTTGTTCCACCTCTACCAGGATGTGCAGGCGTTGCGCGGCAGGACCGTGTTCCCCTGGGCCCCGGTCGAGGAAGGGATCGAGATCTGACATGGGCTGGCTCGGCTCAGGTCTGATCGCCCTTCTGGCGCTCGGCGCGCCCATCGGCGTGGCGCTCGGCGGCGCGGCCGTCGCCTTCATCCTCTACGACCCGGTGCTGTCGGCCAACACCGCCTTCCGCGCCTTCTTCAGTTTCGTCAACAAATACACGCTCATGGCGATCCCGTTCTTCATCTATGCGGGATTTCTCATGGAGCGCACGGGGCTGATCTCCAAGCTGTTCAAGTTCGCCGATGCGGTCATCGGCTGGCTGCCCGGCGGCTTCGCCTACGCCACGCTGATGGCGGCGGTGCTGTTCGGCGCGATCTCCGGCTCCAGCACCGCCATGGCGGCCGCCATGGGCGTCATCGCCTATCCGGAGATGATCCGGCGCGGCTATCCGGTCTGGATGGCGGCGGGCGTGATCGCTTGCGGCGGCGGCATCGCCATTCTGATCCCGCCATCGATCACGCTCATCCTGTTCGGCATCATCACCGAGGAGTCGGTCGTCAAGCTGTTCTTCGCGGGCTTCGTGCCGGGCCTGCTGCTGGCGATCTCGGATGCGGTGATCATCGTGTTCATCGCCTGGAAGCTGAAACTGCCCGCCGGCGAGTTCAGCTTCCGCAATCTCGGGGAATCGACCGTCGAGGCGTTGCCGGCGATCCTGATGCCGGTCTTCGTGCTGGGCGGGCTCTATGGCGGCGTGTTCACGCCGACGGAGGCGGGCGCGGCTTCCTGCGCCTATGCGCTGATCTACGGCATCGCCGCCCGGCGCGGCGCCTTCCTGCGCGAGCTGCTGCCGACCACCATGCGCGCGGCCAATCTCACCGCCATCGTCTTCTTCCTGCTGGGCTGCGTCGGCGTGTTCCAGTTCCTGCTCGCCAACAAGGGCTGGCCGCAGGAGGTCGCCGCGTGGGTGGGCGCGCAGGGCCTCTCGGCCATGGGCTTCCTGATCGTGCTGCTGATCGTGCTGCTGATCCTGTCCATGTTCCTGACCGGCGTGGCGATCCTGGCGCTGACGGTGCCGATCATCTATCCGGTGTCGCTGACGCTCGGCATCGACCCGATCCATCTCGGCATCCTGTTCGCGCTGGCGGTGGAGATGGGCGGCGTGATCCCGCCGGTCGGGCTGAACCTGTTCGCGGTCAGCGGCACTACAGGGGTGCCGGTCACCCGGGTGATGAAGGGGGCGATCCCGTTCCTCTGTACGGACGGCATCGTGCTGATCCTGGTGCTCCTCTTCCCCATCCTCGCCCTCTGGCTGCCCAACAGCATGGTGCAATCCGTCTTCGGCAACTGAGGCGGCTCTCGCTGGCTACAGCCTGAAGGTCTCGGCCACCTCCGTCGCCATGGCGGCGGTCATGGCGACGAGGACGGCGCGGCCTTTCTCGGCGGTGGCGAGGGTCGGGCGGCCGACCACGCCGGAGCGGCTGTAGGCGGCGAGGCCCTCGACCGCCAGCAGCGGGCGCTCGGCCAGTTCGTCGCGCGCGGCCTCCATCCGCACCAGTTGCGGATAGTGGGCCAGCAGCAGCGAGGTCTCGTATTCGCCGGCATGCATGTCGTCATGCACGCCGGTCTCGACGCCGGCCTCGCGGAAGGCGGCCTCCTGGATGTGGCGGCCGGGGCCGAGCCAGAGGCGGGGGCCGTCCAGATTGGCCTCGCGCACCGCATGGGCCAGCACATGGTTGCCGCCATGGGCGTTGACGATCGCGAGGCGCTCGACGCCCGAGCGCGCGAGGCTCGCGCGGATGTCGCCCACCACCGCGAGCAGCGTCGCGGCGGAGAGCCAGGCGGCGGTCCCGAGGCCCGCATGCTCCTGCGAGCAGGAGACCGGCAGCGGCGGCAGCAGCAGCCCGCCGGTCGCCTCCGCCAGGCCCGCGCCCAGCAGGCCGGCGATCAGGCTGTCGGTCGCGAGCGGCAGATGCGCGCCATGCTGCTCGAAAGCGCCCACCGGCAACACCGCAAGCGGCGCCCCGCCGGCGTCGGCGGCAGTGCGGGCGAGCAGGGTTTCGGGCAGCATGGCCGCCATCCTACCAGCAAATGCGCTCCGCCGGCCGTCCCGGAGGCGAGCGCGGGCGACCCATCGGTGCTCAGGGCCTGGGAACGATGGCAATCGCGAATGGAAGATCGACCATCTGAAGCACAAGACCGATAAGGACACCGATAGCCAGGGCGGCGGCCATGACTCGCCCGGTGCGGCTTTCGATGCGCTGAAGTCTGTGTTCGATATCGCTCAAGCGGCCGTGCAGGCGATTCAACGCAAATACGATCGACAAGCTTTCGGCCAGAGAAGAAGGCGCAGCGGCGGCCGTTTCCGGTGCTCCTTTCCGTCGCCCGCCATCGACACCTTCCGGGCGTGCGACCGGATTGGCCGATATCAATTCTGTTTTTGGATCGTCGGTCACAGGATCGTCACCTCCCAGCCGGTCTCGCGCAAGTCGAAGCGGAGCGGCAGGGCGTTGGCGGCGTGGTCTTCGCTAAAGGCGACGCCGAGCGCGCTCATCAGCACGCGCAGATTGCCGCCATGCGCCACCAGGCAGGGCGCGCCGCGCCCGAGCGCGGCGGCGGCGGCGGCCTTGGTGCGCGCCACGAACTCGGGCAGCGTCTCGCCGCCCGCCGGGCGCGCGCGCCAGTCCAGCTCCAGCGCGCTCTGCCCGACCAGCTCGCCGAACAGGCGCTCGCCGAGGCGGGGCGTGGCGCGCATCGGCAAGGCGAGCCGGCGGACCACCGCCTGCGCGGTCTCATAGGCGCGCGGATAGCTGCTGGCCTCGATGTGGGTCGCGTCCGCGCCGCCGGCGGCGAGCCGCTCGGCGGCCTCGGCCGCCTGCGCGCGGCCCCTCTCGTTCAGCGGAATGACCGGGCTTTGCACGATGCGCGCGGCGTTGCCGGCGGTCTCGCCATGGCGGATGAAGTAGAACCGCCGCACCGCCGGGCGAAGCGCCGGCGCTGCGGCGGCGAGAGCGTGCAGCTCTTCGGCGCCCACGATCATGCCGGGCCGGATCAGATCGCGCCGGACCGTCTGAGGCCGGCCACCTCCTCGGCGGAGAGCTCCAGCAGCTCGCCCAGCACCGCCTCGTTATGCTCGCCGAGCAGCGGCGCGCAGGCCACATCGAGCGCCTCGCCGCCGAAGCGCACCGGCCAGGCCGGCACCACCACCGCGCCGCGATCCGGGTGCTGCACGGTCTGCATGATGCCCCGGCGGTGCATGTCGTCGTTCGAGATCAGGTCCTTGATGTCGAACACCGCGCCCGCCGGCACCCCGGCCCCGCCGATGGTCTCCATGACCTCCCGCTTGCTGCGCTCGCGCGTCCAGGCGGAGATATTGTCCTCGATCTCGGCCTTGTGCTCGATGCGCTTCTTGCCGTCCGAGAAGCGCGGATCATTCAGCATGTCCTCGCGGCCGATGGCCTTGCAGACGCGCTGCCAGTGCGCGGTCAGATCGCGCGCGACGAAGATGAAGCAATAGTCGTTCGGCCCGCCGCCCTTGCAGGGAAACAGGCCGCCCGGCGCGCCCGAGGCCACCGAATTGCCGAGCCGGGGCGCGGGCTCTTTCATCATCGGCTGGCGCGAGAAGGTGACGCGGCAATAGTTGGTCATCGCGTCCTGCATCGCGACCTGGAGATGGCGCCCCTCGCCCGTGCGCTCGCGCTGGAGCAGCGCGGAGAGGATCGAGACGCACATATGCAGCCCGGTGCCGGTGTCGCCGATGGTGGCGCCGGGGCGGATCGGCACGCCGTCCGGATGGCCGGTGATGCTCATCACGCCGCCGGTGGCCTGGGCGATCATGTCGAAGGAGAGATAGTCGGCGTAAGGCCCGTCGGTGGCGAAGCCCTTGACCTGGGCGAAGATCAGGCGCGGATTGAGCTTGCGCAGTTCCTCCCAGCCGAAGCCGAGCCGCTCGATCGCGCCCGGCGCGAAATTCTCGATCAGCACATCCGCCTTCGCCACCAGGCGACGCAGCAGCTGCTTGCCGCTCTCCTCCTTGAGGTTGCAGGTGATCGAGCGCTTGTTGCAGTTGAGCAGGATGAAATAGAGCGAGTCCATGTCCGAGCGCTCGGAGATGGCGAGCCGGCCCTGGTCGCCGCGCCGGGGCTCCTCGACCTTGATGACATTGGCCCCGTGCCAGGCCAGCGCCTCGGTGCAGGACGGGCCGGCCTCGAACTGCGTCAGGTCCAGGACGGTAATGCCGGACAACGGCATGTCGCTCATACGCTGTCTCCTTGCTATTCTGGCGGGATGATACAACAGGCCATCGAGAACGTTCTACTCACCGGGGCGGACCCGGTGTTCCCGACCCCCTGGCGCATCGGCGAGGCCGGCGCGGTCGCCATCGGCGCCGCCGCGCGCGCCGCAGCCGACTTCTGGGAGCTACGCAGCGGCGAGCGCCAGACGGTGACCGTCTGCCGCCGTCGGGCGGCGGCGGCGATGCGCTCCGCCACCTATCTGAAGATCGACGGCGCGCCGCCGCCCTCCACCTGGGACCCGTTTACCGGCATCTACCCCACCGGCGACGGGCGCCATGTCTTCCTGCACTGCAATTTTCCCCATCATCGCGACGGCGTGCTGGCGCTGCTGGGCGCGGAGGCCGACCGCGAGGCGCTGGCCGAAGCGGTGGCCGGGCGCGAGGCCCAGGCGCTGGAAGACGCGCTCGCCGAAGCCGGCCTCTGCGGCGCGATGACGCGCACGCCGGAGGAATGGGCCGCCCACCCCCAGGGCCGCGCGCTGGCGAGCCTGCCGCCGGTCTCGATCGAGCGGATCGCCGACGGGCCGCCGGTTCCGCCGCCGCAAGAGGGTGCGCGGCCGCTCGCCGGCGTCCGCGTGCTGGACCTGACGCGCGTGCTCGCCGGCCCGACCTGCGGGCGCACGCTCGCGGAGCATGGCGCGGAGGTCATGCGCATCGCCGGGGCGCATCTGCCCTTCACGGCGCCGCTGGTCATGGACACCGGCCATGGCAAGCTCTCCGCCTTCGTCGATCTGCGCGACGAGCGCGGGCGGGCGCAATTGCGGGCGCTGGCGGCCGAGGCCGACATCTTCGTGCAGAGCTACCGGCCGGGCGCGCTCGCCGGGCGCGGCTTCGGCCCCCGCGATATCGGCCCCGGCAAGGTCTATGTCTCGCTCTCGGCCTACGGTCATGAGGGGCCGTTCGCGTCCCGCCGGGGCTTCGACAGCGTGGTGCAGAACGCCTCCGGCATGTCCACCGTGCAGGGCAGCAGGCAAGCGCCGCGCAATCTGCCGGCGCAGCCGCTCGACTATTGCGCCGGCTATCTGGCCGCCTGGGGCGCGGTGACGGCGCTGCGCCGCCGCGCGGAGGAAGGCGGCAGCTGGCATGTGCGCCTCTCGCTCGCCGGCATGGCGGAGTGGATCAAGGGCATGGGCCGGGTCGAGGGCTGGCGGGATGCGCCGGCGGAGCTGCCGGAAGACGAGCTCGCCGCCATGACGATGGAGAGCGACACGCCGCATGGGCGGCTCTCCCATCTCGCCCCGGTGGCGGAGCTCTCGCGCACGCCGGCCCGCTGGTCCAGGCCCTCCGTCCCGCTCGGCGCGCACGATCCGGTCTGGCCGGAGGCCGCTCTATGAACCGCCTCGACCGGGGCGCCGGCGGGGCGCTCCATTACGAGACAGTCGGGGCGGGGCCGGCGGTGCTGCTGACGCACGGTTTCGGCCTGACGGCGCGCATGTGGGCGGGGCAGGTCGGCCCGCTCGCCCGCAAGCACCGCATGGTCCTCTGGGACCTGCGCGGCCACGGCCGCAGCGATGCGCCGGAAGACGAGCGCCTCTATGGCGAGGAGGCCTGTGTCGCCGATATGGCGGCGCTGCTGGATGCGCTCGGCGTCGAGCGGGCGGTCGTCGGCGGCCTCTCGCTCGGCGGCTATCTCTCGCTCGCCTTTCACCGCCGCCATCCCGAGCGGGTGCGCGCGCTGATGCTGTTCGACTGCGGCCCCGGCTTCCGCCGCGACGAACCCCGCGAGGCCTGGAACGCGCGCGCCCTCGACCGCAGCCGGCGCATCGCCGCCGGCGAGCCGCGCGCGCTCGCCGGGCTGGAGCCGGACGGCCATCGCGATCTCGCCGGCGTCGCCCGCGCGGCCGGGGCCATGATGGCGCAGCGGGACGGGAGCGTGCTGGAATCGCTGCCCGCCATCGCCGCGCCGACCCTGGTGCTGGTCGGCGAGCGCGACGCGCCCTTCCGCCCGGCGGCCGACTATATGGCGGCGAAGATTCCGGGCGCCGTGAAGCGCGTGCTGCCCGGGGCCGGCCATACCGCCAATCTCGACGATCCCGAGGGCTTCAACGCGGCCGTCGGCGAATTTCTGGCCGGGCTGCCGGCATGAGTGCGGCGTCCGACGGCTTCGCCCGCGACGCGCGGGTCATCGGCCTGGTCGGGGCCGCGCACATGATGAGCCACATGTTCATGTTCCTGCTGCCGCCGCTGTTCGTGCGGATGCAGGCGGAGCACGGTTTCACTTACGTCCAGCTGGGCGTGCTGGCGGCCGCGCTGCCGGTCGGCACCGCGCTCTGCCAGACCGGCCTCGGCTTCCTGGTGGATCGCATCGGCGGGCGCGGGCCGTTGATCCTCGGGCTGGCGGTGCTGTCGGCGGCGGTCGGGGGCTTCGGGCTGGTCTCCTCCTTCTGGGCGATGCTGCCGCTGGCGGTGATCGCCGGCGTCGCCAATTCCGTCTTCCATCCCGCCGACTACGCCATCCTGTCGGCGTCGGTCGCGGAGCGCCGCATGGGCCGGGCGTTCTCCGTCCATGCGGTCAGCGGCAATGCCGGCTGGGGCCTGGCGCTGCTCGGCCCCGATCTCAGCAACATCGTCGGCCTGGACGGCGTCTTCCTGACCGCCGGCGCCATCGGCCTCGCCATGACGCTCGCCCTGCTGGTCCAGTCCCGGCATCTGGAAAGCGCCGACGGCCGCGCCGGGCGCGCCAGCCGGGCCGGCTCGACCTCGGACGGCATCGCGCTGCTGCTCGGCGCGGCGGTCATCCTGCTGTTCCTGTTCCAGACCTTCCACGCCATGTCCTTCGGCGGTATTCGCCATTTCGCCATACCGGCCCTGCATGAGCTGCGCGGCTTCGAGGACACGCTGCTGGCGAAGGCGATGATCGCCTATCTGGTCGCCGCCTCTGTCGGCAATCTCGCCGGCGGCTGGCTGGTGGATCGCATCGGCCGGCCGCAGCTGGTGTTCTACGGGGCCATCGCCACCGTGTTCGTCGCCGTCACCGCCATCGGCGCCTTCACCCTGCCACTGGCCGGCATCGTCGCGCTGCTGGCGCTGGCGGGCGTCATGCAGGGGGCGATCATGCCGACCCGCGACCTGCTGGTGCGCCGCATCTCGCCGCCGGGGCAGATGGGCAAGGTGTTCGGCTTCACCTCGACGGGCCTCTCGATCGGCGGCTTCGTCACCCCCATCATCTTCGGCTTCGTCATGGATGCGGGCGATCCGCGCTGGGTGTTCTATGGCAGCGCCGCCTTCATGCTGCTGGCCGTCGCCACCTTCACCGAGACCAGCCGCACGGCGGAGCGCAGGAGGGCCGTGGCGTGAGCGAGCTTCCCGAAGGCGAGGCGCTGTTCCTCGATCATGTCGGCTGGTTCCTGGCCGATCTGGAGGGGGCGGAGGCGCGCTTTCGCCGCCTCGGCTTCACCGTCTCGCCGGTCAACATCCACTATAACGCCGGGCCGGACGGCGGGCTGGAGCGCTCCGGCACCGCCAACCGGCTGATCGTCTTCGAGAAGGGCTATCTGGAGGTGCTGGCGGCGGTCGCCGACACGCCGCTCGGGCGGGAGCTCCGGGCGGGCGTTGCGCGCCATGAGGGGCTGCATCTGCTGGCGCTGGCGCATGAGCGGGTCGAGCGCCACGATGTGGGTGGCGTCGCCATGCGCCCGACCGTGCGCCTCCGCCGCCCGCTGGGAGACGGCCGCACGGTGCGCGCGACCGTGCGCCGGGCCACGGCCGAGGCCATGCCGGAAGGCCGGGTGCAGCTGCTGACCCACGAGACGCCGGAGCTGATCTGGCTGCCGGGCATGGACCGCCACGCCAACGCGGCGCGCGCGCTCACCGGCGCGCTCTGGGCGGTGGCCGATCCGGCCGAGGCGGCGGAGCGCTATCGGCGCTTCACCGGCCGCGCGGTTCGCCGCGCCGGCGACATCTTCGAGATCGCCCTCGACCGGGGCGTGCTGGCGCTCGCCCGGCCGGACGCGCTCGGCTTCCTGCCGACCCCCTCATCGCCGCCGCCGCCCGCCGGCGTCGTGACCGGCATCGAGAGCGCCGACCTCGACCGCGCCCGCGCCGCGCTCGCGGCCGGCGGCGTCGCGTTCCACGACCGGGGCGAACGGCTCTTGATTGCGCCCGAAGACGGCCTCGGCGCCTGGCTCGATTTTCACCGCTCCGGCGCGCCTCCCCTCTGGGCGGCGGGCTGAGCGGTCTTGCGCTTGCGACGCCCGGAGCGGAGGGCGGCGGATATGCGCTCGGCGCGCGGCGTCGGGTCGTCGAACGGGAGGCCGGCGTCGCCCGCGCCCGCCAGCAGCCGGTCGACGACGCTCTCCTGCGATTCCAGGCGGCCGTCGGCCAGGATATGCGCGATCTCGACGCCGCTCTCGCGAAGCGTCTCGGACACCAGCAGCGCGCGGTGACACTGGACGGGGTCGCGCTCGGCGCACATCAGCGCCAGGCGGTAGCGGTCCGCGCCTTGCATGACCCGCCCGACGCCTTCCCGATAAAGCGGCGTCGCGGCGAGACGCGGATAGCTCACCCACCCGTCCTCATAGCAGGCGGGATCGTCGGGGCGGCCGCCGAGCTCGCGCCCGAGCCAGACATAGGCGATCCCTCGCTCGCGCAGCGCCTCGCCGAGCGCCCTGGCGTTGAAATGGGGGTTGAAGCGGCTGTGGGGCGTGGAGCGCACATCGGCGAGCGCCGTCACGCCATGCCGGTCGAGCAGCCCGAGGAAGATGTCCAGGCTGTGATTGGAATGGCCGACGGTGAAGACCTGCATGTCAGAGCCGCAGCAGGGGGAAGCGGTCGCCCGGCGCGATCCGGGCGACATCCTCCGGCACGTCCAGCAGGCCGTCGGCGTCGGCCATGACGCGCAGCAGGGCGGAGCCGTCGAGGCCGGCCTTCCAGGCCGTGCCCGCCTCGTCGAGGCGCACGCGCAGCCACTCGCGCCGGCCGGTCTTCTTGGTCATGGCGAAGCCGACCGGCACTGCGAGCGCCGCCGGCGCCTCCCAGCCGGCCCCGCCCAGCAGGCCCAGCATCGGGCGCACCAGCATCAGCAGGCAGGCGGCCGCCGCCACCGGATTGCCCGGCAGGCCGACAAAGGCCGCCTCGCCGATGCGCCCGAGCGCCAGCGGCCGGCCGGGCTTCACCGCCAGGCGCCAGAAATGCAGCGCCGGCACCGCCGCCGCCACATGGTCCTCGTCGCCGGTCGAGACGCCCGCCGAGGTCATCACGACGTCATGCGCTTCCGCCGCCTCCGCCAGCGCCGCCCGCACGGTCGGGGCATCGTCCGGCAGGATGCCGAGGTCGGTCACCGCGACGCCGTCCGCCTCCAGAAAGGCGCGCAGCATGACGCGGTTGGAGTCGTAGAGCTGGCCCGGCCCGAGCGCCGCGCCCGGCCGGGCGAGTTCGTCGCCGGTGGAGAAAAGCGCCGCGCGCAAGGGCCGGAAGACCTCCAGCGCCGTCTCGCCGAGCGAGGCCGCCACACCCAGCTGCAGGGCCCCGAGCCGCCGCCCGACCTCGAACACCGTCTCGCCCCGGCGGATATTCTCGCCGGCCCGGCGATAATTCGCGCCGGCCCTGAGCCCGGCCGGAACCGAGAGGCGCTCGCCGTCCAGCCTTGCGTCCTCCTGCATCGCCACCGTATCGGCGCCCTCGGGCGTCGGCGCGCCGGTCAGGATGCGGATCGCCTCGCCGGAGCCGAGCGGGCGCGGGAAAGGACGCCCCGCCGCCGCCCGCCCGACGATGCGATAGTGCGGCGCGCCATGCGCGAAGGCGTAGCCATCGACCGCCGCATTGTCGTAGCCCGGGACGTCCAGCCGGCTCGTGAGCGGGACGGCCAGCACCCGCCCGCGCGCCGCCGCCAGCGCCACCCGCTCGCGCCCGACGACCGGACCGAGCCGGGAGCGGAGCAGCGCCGCAGCCTCGCCGACGGTCAGCATCCGGTCCGCCGACGCGAAGCAGTCGTCCAGCCTGTTCATGGCGGCGACCATAAAGCGCTTGCGCCGCCGGTGGAATCGGCGCGGTCGTTCCCGACCCCGCCCGAGGCGCTATAGTGGCGGCCATGGAAGAGTTCGAGGTCGCGCCGAACCCCGACGATCCCCGGCTGACCGAGGCGGTCGCCGGCATCGACCATGAGGGCCGCGAGCGCTCGACGCGCGTCGTGGTCGAGCGGCCGCTGACCATCTATCTCAACAGCCAGGAGATCGTGACCGCCATGACGGTCGGCGATCACGCCGACTGGCTGGCCGTCGGCTTCCTCGCCAACCAGAACATGCTGCGCCCGGACGACGAGATCGCCGGCATCGACATCGACGACGAACTCGATGTCGCCATCGTGCGCACCGCGCGCCCGACCGATTACGAGGCCCGCCTGCAGCGGCGCATCCGCACTTCGGGCTGCGCCGTCGGCACCGTGTTCGCCGATGTGATGGAGAGCTTCGAGGCCGCGACCCTGCCGCCGGACCCGCTCTGCACCTCCTGGATCTACACGCTCTCGGCCAAGATCGCGCGCCGGCCGAGCCTTTATCTGGCCGCCGGCGCGATCCATGGCTGCGTGCTCTGCGAGCGCGACCGGCCGCTGCTCTATCTGGAGGATGTCGGGCGGCACAACGCCGTCGATATGATCGCCGGCTATATGCGCCTGCACGGCGTGGCCCCGGCCGGCAAGCTGTTCTTCACCACCGGGCGGCTGACCAGCGAGATGGTCATCAAGACGGTGCAGATGGGCGTGCCGATCCTGATCTCGCGCTCGGGCTTCACCGCCTCGGGCGTGGCGCTCGCCCGGCAGGCCGGGCTGACGCTGGTCGGGCGCGCCAAGGGCCGGCGCTTCATCGCGCTCTCCGGCGCGGAGCGGCTGGTCTTCGACGCCAGCCCCGCCGCCGCCGACGATGCCGCCTGACCCCTTGCGGGATTGCGCCGGCGTGCTGCTGGCCGGCGGGCTCGGGCGGCGCATGGGCGGCGGGCTGAAGGGCATGGCGCTGCTGGCCGGGCGGCCGCTGCTGGCGCACGCCGCCGCGCGCGCCCGGCCGCAGGTGGCGCGCCTGGCGCTCAACGCCAATGCGCCGCCGGACGCCTTCGCCGCGCTCGACCTGCCGGTGCTGCCGGACCCGGTGCCGGGCTTCGTCGGCCCGCTGGCCGGCGTGCTGGCGGGCATGAGGTGGGCGCGAGGGGAGGGCCTCGCCTGGCTCGCGAGCTTTCCCTGCGACGCGCCCTTCTTTCCGCCGGGGCTGGTGGGCGCGCTCGCGGCGGCGGCGGACGGCGCCGACATCGTGACCGCCGCCTCCGGCGGCCGGCGCCATCCGGTGTTCGCGCTCTGGGCGACGCATCTCGCCGACGACCTGCATCGGGCGCTCGCGGAAGAGGGCCTGCGCAAGGTCGATCGCTGGACCGCCCGCCACCGCACCGTCGATATCGACTTCCCCGTCCCGCCCGAGGGCGACCCCTTCTTCAACATCAACACCCCGGAAGAGCTGATGGCGGCCGCCGCCCGGCTGGGTTGACGAACTGCCGCAGAGCCGCGCGCTTGACCCGCCCGGCGGTTGGCGCATTATGAGACGGACATGGCCTTGGGAGGGGCGCCGGTTCGCTAGCGACGGGAGTTGCGATGCGTAACGCTCTGTTGACAGGCAGTCTCAGCCTCGCGGCGCTGCTCGCGGTGGGCCTCGCGGCGCGCGGCGCCGATCCGGACATGAGAGCGCATGCCTGGGTGCTGGCGCTCTGCCTCGCGGCCGCCACCATCGTGGCCTTGCGACGCCTGCCGTTCGACGGGCCGGCGGCCCGGGCGGCGCAAACCGGCTATATGGACGGCGTCATCCGCTACGCCGTCGTCGCGACCGTCTTCTGGAGCCTGGCGGGCCTGCTCGCGGGCGTCGTCATCGCCGCGCAGCTCGCCTGGCCGGATCTCAACCTCGCGCCCTGGTTCACCTTCGGGCGCCTGCGCCCGCTGCACACCTCGGCGGTGATCTTCGCCTTCGGCGGCAATGCGCTCATCGCCACCAGCTTCTACATCGTCCAGCGGACCTGCCGCGCGCGCCTCGCCTTCGGCAATCTCGCCTGGTTCGTGTTCTGGGGCTATCAGCTGTTCATCGTCATGGCGGCCACCGGCTATCTGCTCGGCGTCACGCAGTCCAAGGAATACGCCGAGCCGGAATGGTATGTCGATCTCTGGCTCGCCATCGTGTGGATCGCCTATCTGGCGGTCTATCTCGGCACCGTCATGCGCCGGCGCGAACCGCATATCTATGTCGCCAACTGGTTCTATCTCGCCTTCATCGTCACCGTGGCGATGCTGCATGTGGTCAACAATCTGGCGCTGCCGGTCTCGCTGGCGGGCGCGAAGAGCTATGTCATCTACGCCGGCGTGCAGGACGCGCTGACGCAATGGTGGTATGCGCACAACGCCGTCGGCTTCTTCCTCACCGCCGGCTTCCTCGGCATGATGTATTACTTCGTGCCCAAGCAGGCGGAGCGGCCGGTCTATTCCTACCGGCTCTCGATCGTGCATTTCTGGTCGCTGATCTTCCTCTATATCTGGGCCGGCCCGCACCATCTGCACTACACCGCGCTGCCCGACTGGGCGCAGACGCTCGGCATGGTGTTCTCGGTCATGCTGTGGATGCCGTCCTGGGGCGGCATGATCAACGGGCTGATGACGCTCTCCGGGGCCTGGGACAAGATCCGCACCGATCCCATCATCCGCATGATGGTGCTCGCGCTCGCCTTCTACGGCATGGCGACCTTCGAGGGGCCGGTCATGTCGATCAAGGCGGTCAACTCGCTCAGCCACTACACCGACTGGACCATCGGCCATGTCCATTCGGGCGCGCTCGGCTGGGTCGGCATGATCTCCTTCGCCGCGCTCTACTTCATGACGCCGCGCCTGTGGGGCCGCTCGCGCCTCTACAGCCTGCGCATGATCAACTGGCATTTCTGGCTCGCGACCGCCGGCATCGTCGTCTATGCCGCCGTGATGTGGGTCTCCGGCGTCCAGCAGGGGCTGATGTGGCGCGAATATGACGACCGGGGCTTCCTGGTCTATTCCTTCGCCGAGACGGTGGCCGCCATGCATCCCTACTATGTGCTGCGCACCCTCGGCGGGCTGCTCTACTTCGCCGGCGCGCTGGTGATGGTCTGGAATCTCTGGATGACGGTGCGCGGGCGCATCCGCGACGAGGCGCCGCTCGCCGCGCCGTCGCCCGGTCCCGCAGCCCAGCCGGAGGCCGCGCGATGATCCGCCACGCCACGCTGGAGCGCAACGCCATCGGGCTGCTGGCGGCGAGCTTCCTGGTCGTCTCCGTCGGCGGCATCGTCGAGATCGCGCCGCTCTTCTATCTCGACAACACCATCGAGAAGGTCGAGGGCATGCGCCCCTACACCCCGCTCGAACTCAAGGGGCGCAACATCTATGTGCGCGAGGGCTGCTATGTCTGCCACAGCCAGATGATTCGCCCCTTCCGCGACGAGGTGGAGCGCTACGGCCATTATTCGCTGGCGGCGGAGTCGATGTACGACCGTCCCTTCCAGTGGGGGTCCAAGCGCACCGGGCCGGACCTCGCGCGCGTCGGCGGGCGCTATTCCGACGAATGGCACGTCCAGCACATGATCGCGCCGCGCTCCATCGTGCCGGAGTCGGTGATGCCGGCCTATCCGCATCTGCAGGAGACGCCGCTCTTCGCCGACGACATCGCGGCCCATCTCGAAGCCCAGGCGGCGCTCGGCGTGCCCTATACGCCCGAGATGATCGCCAACGCCGCCGCCGACCTCCAGGCCCAGGCCGACCCCGACGCCGACACGGACGGCCTCGAGGCGCGCTACGGCGCGGCGCCGGTGAGCGATTTCGACGGCCAGCCCGGCCGCCTGACCGAGATGGACGCCCTGATCGCCTACATGCAGATGCTGGGCACGCTGATCGATTTCGAGTCCTTCCGCCCGCAAGACATCGAGAGATAGGGAGGGCCGGATGGACTATGAGACGCTGCGGCGGTTCGCGGACATCTGGGGCCTCCTCTATCTGGTGGTCGCCTTCGTGGCGGTGGTGGCCTTCGTCTATCTGAGGCCGGGGTCCCGCAAGCGGGCCGAGGAGGCGGCGCGCATTCCGCTCGACGAGGAGCGCGAGCATGGCTGAAGACGCCCAGGACCACGGGGCCAGAGAGCATGAGTGGGACGGCATCACCGAGCTCAACAACCCGCTGCCGCGCTGGTGGCTGTGGACCTTCTACGCCACCATCCTGTGGGCGATCGGCTATTGCATCGCCTATCCCGCCATCCCGCTGATCGACGACGCCACGCGCGGCCTGCTCGGCTATTCCAGCCGCGCGGAACTCCGCGAGACCATGGACGAGGTGGCCGAGGCGCGCGCCGGCGTCATGCAGCGGATCGCCGAAGCCGACCTCGACGAGATTCGCGCCGACGAGACCCTGGCCGCCTTCGCCATCGCCGGCGGGGCCTCGGCCTTCCGCGTGCACTGCACGCAATGCCACGGCTCCGGGGCCGCCGGCTCGCCGGGCTACCCCAACCTCAACGATGACGACTGGCTCTGGGGCGGCTCGCTCCAGGACATCTATCTGACTATCAGCCATGGCGTCCGCGACGAGACGCAGGACGAGACCCGGCTGATGGACATGCCGGCCTTCGGCCCCGACGAGCTGCTCACCCGCGCCGAGATCCGCGATGTCGCCGCCTTCGTGCTGCAGCTCTCCGGCAGGACCGACGGCGCGGGCGACGCGGCCGCCGGGGCGGCGCTGTTCGCGGAGAACTGCGCCGCCTGCCATGGCGAGGCCGGCGAGGGCGACCGCGAGTTCGGCGCGCCCCGGCTCTCCGACCCCATCTGGCTCTATGGCGGCGAGCCGGACCAGATCCGGCGGCAGATCTCCATGGCCTCGCACGGCATGATGCCGGGCTGGCGCGAACGCCTGGGCGATACGGTCGTCAAGCAGCTCACCCTCTATGTCCACAGCCTGGGCGGCGGCGAATAGCCCGCGCGACAGAGGCGCTTCCCCCCGTGCCCGAAGCCTATGAAGTCATCGACGCCAGCCCGGTCGATCACCACCGCAAGGGGCCGCTCTATGCGCCGCGCCGGCGCATCCATCCGCAGCGGGCGCGCGGGGCCTTCCGGCGGCTGAAATGGTGGATCATGGGCGTGACGCTCGCGATCTACTACATCACGCCCTGGCTGCGCTGGGATCGCGGGCCGCATGTCTCCGACCAGGCCGTGCTGGTCGATCTCGCCGACCGGCGGTTCTTCTTCTTCTTCATCGAGATCTGGCCGCACGAATTCTACTATGTCGCCGGCCTGCTGGTGATGGCCGGCCTCGGCCTCTTCCTGGTCACCTCGACCGTCGGCCGGGCCTGGTGCGGCTATACCTGCCCGCAGACGGTGTGGGTCGATCTCTTCCTCGCGGTGGAGCGCTTCTTCGAGGGCGACCGCAATGCGCGCATCCGCCTCGACGCCGCCCCGCCGACCTTCGCCAAGCTGCGCAAGCGGGTCGCCAAGCATGCCGTCTGGCTGCTGATCGCGGTCGCCACCGGCGGGGCCTGGATCTTCTATTTCGCCGATGCGCCGACCCTGGCTCTGGCCTTCCTGCGCGGCGAGGCGCCGGCGGTCGCCTACATGACCGTCGCCTTCCTCACCGCCACCACCTATGTGCTGGGCGCGCTGCTGCGCGAGCAGGTCTGCATCTATATGTGTCCCTGGCCGCGCATCCAGGGGGCGATGCTCGACGAGCATTCACTCACCGTCACCTATAACGACTGGCGCGGCGAGCCGCGCTCGCGCCATGTGCGCCGCCGGCAGGCCGAAAGCGAGCCGGCCGGCGATTGCGTCGATTGCAACGCCTGCGTCGCCGTCTGCCCGATGGGCATCGATATCCGCGAGGGCCAGCAGTTCGAGTGCATCACCTGCGCGCTCTGCATCGACGCCTGCGACGGTGTGATGGCGCGTCTCGGCCGGCCGAAAGGGCTGATCTCCTACGCCACGCTCGCCGATCACGAGGCCAATATGGCGCTGGCGCGGGGGGCCGACGGGCGCATCGATCCGGCCCGCGCGCATGAGGCGGACGGCAGCCTGGCCGCGGCCGTGCGCAGCGTCTCGCTCCGCTCGCTGCTCCGCCCCCGGACGGTCGCCTACGCCGCCGCCTGGCTCGCCATCGGCCTCGCCATGGCCGCCCTGCTGCTGACCCGCGAGCGCCTCGACCTGAATGTCGTGCACGACCGCAATCCGGTGTTCGTGCAGCTCACCGACGGCGCGATCCGCAACGGCTACACGGTCAAGGTGCTCAACATGCGCCCCGAGCCGCGCACCTTCCGGCTGACCGCCGAGGGGCTGCCGGGCGTGCGGCTCCGCCGCGCCGGCGACACCGGCGCCCCGGCGGAGGCCATCCTGCTGGAGGCCGCGCCCGACTCGCTCAAGAGCCAGAAGGTGTTTGCGCATCTGCCGCGCGCCGACCTCGCCGGCCGGCGCGCGCCCTTCCTGCTGCTGGTGGAGGACATCGCCAATGGCGAGACCGCCGGCTACGAGACCGTCTTCGAGGGGCCGGCGCCATGATCGCCGGGCGCGAGCGGAGCCTGACCGGCGCGCATGTGCTGATCGCGTTCGCGGCCTTCTTCGCCTTCGTCCTGCTGGTCAATCTCACCATGGCGGCGATCGCGACCCGCAGCTGGACGGGCCTGGTGGCCGCCAACGGCTATGTCGAGAGCCAGCGCTTCAACGACCGGCTGGCCGCCTCGCGGGCCCAGGTGCGGCTCGGCTGGCGGGGCGGCCTCGCCCTCGACGGCCGCCGCCTCGCCTTCGAGCTGCGGGACGCCGCCGGCGCGCCGGTCCCCCTGGCGGCGGCGCTGGTCACGCTCGAACGGCCGGTCGGCGAGCATGAGGACCCGGGTCCGCTGGCGATGGCGGTGGCCGGCGGGCGGGCCGTGCTGGACCGCCCGCTGCCGGTCGGGGCCTGGAATGTGCGCATCGAGGCCGTCGCCCGCTCGGGCGAGACGTTCCGGCTCGACGACCGGATCGCCGTTCGTGGCCGCGACTGACCGGCCGGGCGCCTCCGAAAGCGGGCAGAGCCTGCGGGAGGTGCTGTTCGCCGTGCCGGACATGCATTGCGGGGCCTGTATGCGCGTCATCGAGAGGGGCCTCGGCGGCGAGGCGGGCGTCGCGCTCGCCCGCGCCAATCTCACGCAGCGGCGGGTGCGGGTGGTCTTCGACGAGGCCCGGATTTCGGCGGACCGGGTGCGGGACGCGCTCGCCGCGCTCGGATTTCCGGCCGAGATACCGGACCGCGACGCCGAGGCGGCCGGCGACGAGGCGCGCTATCGCCGCCTGCTGCTCTCGCTCGCCGTGGCGGGCTTCGCCGCCGGCAATGTCATGCTGCTGTCGGTCTCGGTCTGGGCCGGCGCGGACGCCTCGACGCGCGACCTGTTCCACTGGATTTCGGCCGCGATCGCCATTCCGGCCGTGCTGTGGGCCGGGCGGCCGTTCTTCGCGAGCGCGGCGGGCGCGCTTCGGGCGCGCCGGCTCAACATGGATGTGCCCATCTCGCTGGCGCTGGTGCTGGCGCTCCTGCTCTCGCTGGCGGAAACCGCGCAGGGTGGGGAGCACGCCTATTTCGACGCCGCCGTCACCCTGCTGTTCTTCCTGCTGATCGGGCGGACGCTCGACCATCTGATGCGTCGCCGGGCCGTCGGGGCGGCCGCCCTGCTGGCCCGCCTCGCGCCCCGCGAGGCGGTGCGGATCGGCCCGGACGGCGACGAGACGGACGCGCCCGTGGCCGAGCTCGCCGTCGGCGACCTGCTGCTGGTGCGCACCGGAGAGCGGGTTCCGGTCGATGGAACGCTGCTGGATGAGGGCGCGTCGATCGATGCGGCGCTGGTGAGCGGCGAGGCCGAGCCGGTCTCGCCGGCGTCCGGCGAGCGGCTCCGCTCGGGCGTGCTCAATCTCGGCCGCGCCTTCCGCCTGAGGGCCGACGCGACCGCAGACGCGAGCTTCATCGCCGAGATGACCCGCATGATGGAGGCCGCCGAGTCCGCGAGGCTCGGCTATCGCCGCCTGTCGGACCGCGCGGCCGCGCTCTACGCCCCGCTGGTGCACAGTGTGGCGGCGGCGACCTTCGCGCTCTGGTGGTGGCTTGCCGGCGATCCCTGGCAGGCCGCCTACGCCGCCACCGCCGTGCTGATCATCACCTGTCCCTGCGCGCTCGCGCTCGCCGTGCCGATGGTGCAGGTGGCGGCCTCGGCCAGGCTGTTCCGTTCGGGCCTGCTGCTCCGCGACGGCGGCGCGCTGGAGCGCCTGGCCCGGATCGACCGGGTGCTGTTCGACAAGACCGGCACGCTGACGACCGGCGCGCCGGAGATCGCCGGGGAGCAGGCGATCGGCGACGAGGCGCTGGCGCTCGCCGCCTCGCTCTGCCGCGCCAGCATGCATCCGCGCTCGCGGGCGATCCTCGAGCTGGCGCGCCGGCGCGGCCTCGCGATCCCGGATCGCGGCGCGCCCGCCGAAATACCGGGCTGCGGCCTCGAACTGGCGACGCCGAAGGGCCGCCTCCGGCTCGGCCGCGCCGACTGGGCGCTCGCTGCGCCCTCCGCCGACCGGGCGGGGGAGACGATCCTGAGCCGCGCGGGCGAGGCGGTGGCGAGCTTCCGCTTCGAGGAAACGCTCCGGGACGGCGCCGGGGCGGCCATCGCCGCACTCGCGAAGAGCGGCCTGGAGAGCGAGATCGTCTCCGGCGACGAGAACGCAAGAGTGGCGCGCGTCGCCGGCCGGCTCGCCGTCCGCCGGTTCGTCGGCGACGCCCGGCCGGGGGACAAGCAGGCGCGGCTGGCGGCGCTCGCGGCCGAGGGCCAGCGCGCGCTCATGGTTGGCGACGGCCTGAATGACGGCCCGGCGCTCAGCGCCGCCCACGCCTCCATGGCGCCCTCCGAGGCCGCCGATATCGGGCGCAACGCCGCCGACATCGTGTTTCTCGGCGGCAATCTCATGGCGGTGCCCTATGCGGTCTCGCTGGCGCGCCGGGCGCGGGCGCTGATGGGCCAGAATCTCGCCCTCTGCGTGCTCTACAATCTGGTCGCCGCGCCGCTGGCCGTCATGGGCTTCGCGACCCCGCTGGTGGCGGCGGTGGCGATGTCGCTCTCCTCGCTCGCGGTCACCGCCAACGCCATGCGGCTCGCGCTGACGCCGCCGCTGGCGGAGGCCGGGCGGCCATGAGCGGCCTCCTGATCCTCATCCCCGTCGCCCTTGCGCTCGGCGCGCTCGGCCTCGCCGCCTTCATCTGGGCCTTGCGCAACGGCCAGTTCGACGACCCCAAAGGCTCGGCCGAACGAGTGCTCGACGACGACGAGCCGTAGGCTTGCGCGTCAGGCCGCCAGCCAGCCGCCGTCCACGGGCGGAGCGTTTGACCGTCGGCGGCCCGGGTGATAAGGAAACGCATCCGCAACCGGCGGTTTGCAGGCGGGGCATGGCCGAAGAGACCAGCATCGAGAGACTGTGCCGCGAGAGGAATCTGCGCCTCACCGGCCAGCGCCGGGTGGTCGCCCGCGTGCTCTCGGAAAGCCTCGATCATCCGGATGTCGATACCGTCTATCGCCGCGCCAGCCGGCTCGACCGCAACATCTCCATCGCCACCGTCTATCGCACGCTCAAGCTGTTCGAGGACGCCAATGTGCTCATGCGCCACGATTTCGGCGGCGGGCGGGCGCGGTATGAGGAAGCCGGCGACCATCACGACCATCTGATCGATATCGAGACCGGCGAGGTGCAGGAGTTCTACGACGCCGAACTGGAAGCGCTGAAGAGCCGCATCGCCGAGAAACTCGGCTTCGAACTCGTCGATCATCGCCTGGAACTCTATGGACGGCGGCGCCCCGGCTAGAAGCTGGAGGCTGGACCGCTGGGGCCTGGTGACGCTGCTGGTGGCGCTGCTGGCCGCCCTGCCGGTCGCCGCCGTGGTCTGGACCGCGGTCACGCCAACGCTCGATATCTGGCGCCATCTCGCCTCGACGGTGCTGCCGACCTACGCCTGGAACTCCTTCCTGCTGGGCGCCGGGGTCGCCGTCGGCACGGCGACGATCGGCGTCGCCACCGCATGGCTGGTCACCATGTATCGCTTTCCGGGCGCGCCCGCCTTCGAGTGGCTGCTGCTGCTGCCGCTCGCCATGCCCTCCTATGTGGTGGCCTATGTCTATACCGACCTGCTGGAATATGCCGGTCCGGCGCAGGGCTTCCTGCGCGCGCTGTTCGGCTGGTCGAGCGCCCGCGACTACTGGTTCCCGGAAGTCCGCTCGCTCGGCGGCGCGATCGCGCTCTTCTCCCTGGTGCTCTACCCGTATGTCTATCTGGTCTCGCGAGCGGCCTTCATCGAGCAGAATATCTGCGTGCTGGAGGCGAGCCGCGCGCTCGGCTGCACCGCCTGGCAGGCCTTTCGCCGCGTGGCGCTGCCGCTCGCCCGCCCGGCGGTGGCGATCGGCGTCATCCTGGCGCTCATGGAGACGCTCAACGATCTGGGCGCGGTCGAGTTCTTCGCGCTGCGCACCTTCACGGTCGGCATTTTCGATGTCTGGCTGAACTCGGGCAACGCCGCCGGCGCGGCCCAGCTGGCGCTCGTGCTGCTGCTGGTGATCGCCGGGCTGATCTGGGCCGAGCGCGCCGCCCGGCGCCGCCGGCGCTTTCACCACACCAGCGGGCGCTACCGGCGGCTGAACCCGCACCGGCTCGAAGGCCGGAAGGCCGTCGCCGCCTTTCTGGTCTGCGCCCTGCCGGTGCTGTTCGGCTTCCTGCTGCCCTCCGGCGTGCTGGCCTGGCATGCGGTCGCCGCCTGGCAGCCGGGCCGGCTGGCGAACTTTCTGCTGCTGGCCGAGCACAGCCTGCTGCTGGCCGGCATCGCGGCGCTCTCGGCCTCGGCCTTCGGGCTGGTGCTGGCCTATGGCGCGCGGGCGGGCCGGCCGCCGATCGCCCAGGCGGCGGCGCGCTTCGGCACGCTCGGCTACGCCGTGCCGGGGGCGGTGCTGGCGCTCGGCGTCATGCTGCCGCTCGCCGGGCTCGACCGCGCCATCGACGCGCTGGCGCGGGCGGAGTTCGGCGTCTCGACCGGCCTGCTGCTGAGCGGCACCGTCTTCGCCGTCTCGGCCGCGCTCACCGTGCGCTTCCTCGCCATCGCCCATGGCGCGGTCGAGGCCGGCCTCGCCAAGGTCACGCCCAATATCGACAGCGCCGCCCAGACGCTCGGGCGCGGCCCCTTCGCGCGCCTCATGCGCGTGCATCTGCCGATCGTGCGCGGCAGCGTGCTGACCGGCGCGCTGGTGGTGTTCGTCGATTCGATGAAGGAGCTGCCGATGACGCTCATCCTCAGGCCCTTCAACTATGAGACGCTGGCCACCAATGTCTATCAGTTCGCCTCCGACGAGCTGCTGGAGGAATGCGCGCTCTCTGCGCTCGCCATCGTGCTGGTGGGCGCGCTGCCCGTGCTGCTGCTGACGCGCATCATCCGCCGCTCGCGCGCCGGCGAGGAACTGCTCCCCCAACGCCCCGCCCCCGCGCCGGCCCCCGCCTGACCTCCGACGTCACGAGTCTTCGGCGTCCTTGGGCAGAAGGGCCGCGATCCGGTCCAGAACCTGCACGACTTCCGGGTGGATTTCCTCCGGCTTCATCGCTTCGGCGATGCGGTAATAGTCCGCCTTGCGCAGCGGCGGACGCGTCCCCTCGAACAGCTGCGGCAGGATGCTCTTGGAAGCCGGAATGCGGATCAGGGCTTCGCTGTCGCGCAGCGGATCGTCGATGGCGGAGGCGGGCAAATCCCTGCCGAGAATCTCCCGGACGATCCAGTCATCGCCGTCCTCGCCTCTCAGAAAACGCGCGAGCGCCGTCGGCACGAGCAGATAGTTCTCGATTTCGTAACGCTTCCAGACATGGGTATAGAGGCCGTCGGCGTTTACATCATGTTGATCATTCGGACGATTGTCGGAGTCGAGCAGCAGCAGCCCGCGAACCTCCCGGTCGGCGGCGCGCAGGCCGAAGAGATGCTGCCGGGCCTCGCGGGCGCGACGACCGCCGAGCGGGTAAAGGAACGGGTTGTCGAAGAAGCGCCGCGCCGGATGGTCGAGCTGTTTCGCCCAAGCTTCCAGAATGCGCCCGTCCGACTCGTCCTCGCAATAGAGCACTCCCCGGCTCTGCTCCGCCAGCAGCAAGTCGAGCGGCGAAGCGTGGCGGATCGCGGTCCGAACCTCGTCGCGCGCCGCGTTGTGGGCGAGAGGGTGCGGGCGGCCGACGAAGGAGACGATCTGCTCCGGGTCGGCAGCGTCCAGAATGGTCTCTGCATGGGTGGCGAGCACCAGCTGGCAGTCGCGGTCGCGGGCGAGCGCGCGCAGGCGGTCGAAGACCCGGCCCTGCAGCCAGACATGCAGATGGGCGTCCGGCTCGTCCACCAGCAGCACCGCGCTCCGGCGCGCATGGATGAAGGCGAACAGCAGCAGCGCCTGATGGAAGCCGCCGCCGCCCGAGGCGAGCTCGTAGCGGCTGCCGCGCTCTTCATACTCGCAACGGATGAAGGGCTGCGAGGGGTCGTATTCCGGGCGCTTCAGCCGGACCCGGAACAGATCGTCGATGTCTCCGGCCAGCCGGTCCCACGCCTCGCCGTCGTCCTCTGCCGAGATGTCCAGCAGCAGGTTGCGCAGCACGTCGCCCGGCTTGCCCTCGCCGATGCGCAGATCGCGATAACCGGGGTCGAAGCGCGGCTCCTCGGCCCCGATGCCGGAAAAGGCCGGGCAATGGGTGACGCCGAGCCGGAGCGCCTCCGGCGGCAGATTCTCGGGGTCGAGCGGATTGGCGTAGATCTGCTCCGGCCCCTGATAGCGGAACTCCATGGTAAGCGCCCAGCCATCGTCGTCGTCGGCCCGCCCCTCGACCGCGATGCGGATCGGGCGCGGCCGACCGACCGCGACTTCCTGGCCTCCCTCCCGGTCCTTGTTTCGCCAGTTGGTCGCCCGCTCGTGCCACAACAGGTTGAAATGGCCGAGCGGCAGCGCGGTGAAGTCCTTGCGGGTGATCGGCTGGCCGATCCGTCGGCGGGGCCGGCCGGCCTCCATGGCCGCGCCCGGCCCCGCGCGCCAGCGCATGAGGCCGAAGGCCCAGGCGGAAAGCGCCTGGATCAGCGTCGTCTTGCCGGAATTGTTGGGGCCGGCCAGCACGGTCACCGGTTCGAGAACGAATTCCTGGCGCTCGAAACGCTTGAAGTTCTCGACGATGACGCGCTCGATCACTCGCCCTCTCCGTCCGTCAGTCTGCTAGGCTTCGGGGCAACATCCTACTCTGTAGCGGGGAAGGGGCGATGGCGGAAGCGGTGCTGGCGACGGTCGAGGGCGGGGTCGGGGTGTTGACGCTCAACCGGCCCGACAAGTTCAACTGCATCTCCAGCGACCTGCTGGAGGGGCTGCGGGCCGGCATGGACCGCTTCGAGGCGGAGCAGGCCGTGCGCGCCGTGCTGATCGAGGCCCGCGGGCGGCAGTTCTGCACCGGGGCCGATCTCGACGAGGTGCTCGACCGGCGCCGCTCGGCCGAAGCGCTCAGGGAGTTCATCGCCGCCATTCACGAGGTCACGCGGCGCTTCGAGGCCTCGCCGCTGCCGGTGGTGGCGGCGGTGCAGGGGCTGGCGCTCGCCGGCGGCATGGAACTGGTCATCGCCTGCGACACGGTGTTCGCCGCCGAGAGCGCGCGCATCGGCTGCCAGCACGCCCGCTACGGCCTGCCGCCCGGCGGCGGCGGCACGCAGCGCCTGGCGCGCATCGTCGGCCTGCGCCGGGCGCTCGACCTGATGTTCACCGCCCGCTGGCTGGACGCCGCCGAGGCGGAGCGCTGGGGCCTGTTCAACCATGTCGTTCCCGACGCCGAACTCGGCGCCCGGGCGCGCGCCTATTGCGCCGACCTCGCGGCCAAAAGCCGCCACGGCCTCGCCTTCATGAAAGCCATGACCCGCCGGGGCCTGGAAGGGCCGCTGGATGTCGGCCTGGCGCTGGAGGAGGGCGCGGTGGTGGCCGCGCTCCAGCACGCCGATGTGGCCGAAGGGCTGGCCGCCTTCCAGGCCCGCCGCGAACCGGAATTTCCCTAGGAGGACCCCTCCCCCGATGCAGCTCGAATTCACCGCCGAGGAGCGCGCCTTCGCCGCCGAGGTCGAGGCCTTCTTCCAGGCGAGCCTGCCGCCCCGGCTCGCCGCCCAGGTGCGCCGCAACCCCTCCTATATCTCGCGGGAGGACATGCGCCGCTGGCAGCGCGCGCTCTATGAGCGCGGCTGGATCGCGCCCAACTGGCCCGAGGAGCATGGCGGTCCCGGCTGGACGCCGACGGAGAAATTCATCTTCGAGGAGGCCTATCAGCGCCACTACGCGCCCCGGCTCTCGCCTTTCGGGCTGATGATGGTCGGGCCGGTGATCTACACGTTCGGCAGCGAGGAGCAGAAGCGGCGCCATCTGCCCGCCATCCTGAAGAGCGAGACCTTCTGGTGCCAGGGCTATTCGGAGCCCGGCTCCGGGTCGGACCTCGCCTCGCTGCGCACCCGCGCGGTGCGCGACGGCGACGACTACATCGTCAACGGGCAGAAGATCTGGACCAGCAGCGCCCATCACGCCGACTGGATTTTCGCCCTGGTGCGCACCGATCCGCACGCCCGGAAGCCGCAAGAGGGCATCTCCTTCCTGCTGATCGACATGACGACGCCCGGCATCGAGGTGCGCCCGATCATCTCCATGGATGGCGGGCATTATCTGAACCAGGTGTTCTTCACCGATGTGCGCGCGCCAGTGGCGAACCGGGTCGGCGAGGAGAACCGGGGCTGGACTTACGCCAAGTTCCTGCTCGGCAATGAGCGCACCGGCATTGCGGGCGTCTCCAAATCGCGCATGAAGGTCGAGCGGCTGAAGGAGATCGCCGGCGCGGAGACCGGAACCGAGGGCGGGCGGCTCCGCGAGGACCCGGCTTTCATAGCCCGGCTGGGCGAGGTCGAGGCCCGGCTCGGCGCGCTGGAGATCGTCAATCTGCGCACGCTCGCGGCGGAAGAGAAGGGCCGCGCGGCGGGGCCGGAAGCCTCGATCCTGAAAATCTGCGGCACGGAGATCGAGCAGGCGCTGAACGAGCTGCTGATCGAGGCGGTCGGCATGGACGCGCTGCCCTATTCGCTGGAATGGACCCGGCTCGACAGCAATGAGGAGCCGCCCATCGCCGACCGGGCCGTCGGCCTGATGAGCGAGCGGCTGCTCCGCCGCGCCGCGTCCATCTATGGCGGCTCGAACGAAATTCAGCGCAATATCGTCGCCAAGCACGTATTGGGGCTTTGAAGATCATGACAACCGTTCCCCACGGCTCCCACTGGGGCGCCTTCCGGGCCGAGGTGGCGGTGAAACGAGCCAATGACAGCGTATCCGCCGGTTGACTCTATTGCGGATCATGTGCGAGCGTCATTGCCCCGTAGCATTCGGGTTGCGACCACACGCGAACGCATCCTTTGATCAGCGCGGACAGCGCTGGGGGCAACTGACACATGAACCTGGTTCAGACAGTAATACAAGCGCAACGCGCCTTCGACTGCGTTGCCGAACAGCCTTGGTGCGTCAAACCATCCGTACCAATCTTGTTCTTCGGAGATGTCACAGCCTATCGTGATTCTCCTTTGCGCGTGCTCACAGTTGGACTGAATCCCTCTCTGATCGAGTTTCCAGCAGAGCAACCTTTTCGACGTTTCCCTATCCTGCAAAACAATGCGAATCCAGAACCTCACGATTACCTTGCTGCGATGTCGGACTACTTCCGTGCAAAGCCATACAGTCGTTGGTTCAACGCCTTCGAACCGCTCCTCAATGGCATGAATGCCAGCTATTATGGACACAAACTGTCTACTGCTCTGCATACAGATCTTTGCTCACCGATCGCTACAGATCCAACGTGGAGTAAACTTGATAAGATGCATCAAGCAGCTCTCCAAACAAAGGGAATTCCACTCTGGCATAAACTTTTGCAAGAACTTCAACCTCAAGTTATAATTGTATCGATAGCAAGGAAGTATCTCGACTACATCGGATTTGAATCTGTAACTGATTGGAAAATTATTCACACTTTTGGAAAATCATCAAACGGAGATATTCTGAAGCAACCTCATAAACTTTGGGCACGGTGGTATAGGGTCGGTAACAAATCGTCCGCATTCTTTTTTGGACGCGCAGCTCAAACACCATTTGGGCTAATGTCCAATTCACAAAAACAGGAATCTGGGCAAATTTTTCTGGAGATATATCATGATGGACCGTAGATTATGTTTCATTCAATTCTCGCATCCAGGAGAGGAACAAGAACCATGCGATAAATCGATGATCGGCTGGAATGCAACTTACCGAAAGCATAAAGGAAAGTTGAAACCTGTAAGTCATAAACGTAAATTTATGCAATTGCACGGAGAATGGATAAAGAAAGATAAGACAAAATGTCTCGGCGATCTGTGGGCATGGGGTGAGTGGGAACCAGAATCTAATGTCATCTTTGAGTTCGATGCGACGAGTGACAAGCTTCTCTATCCCCGTTATCTTTGGAGACCTTACTGGATTCCAAAGAAGACTTATCGTGGCTTGCACAACACCGATCCATTCATATTTGGCGATTGCATGCTATATTCCAATTGTGGGCAATTTGCCCGGAAAAGTCTCGGTTTGCGGCAGCTCGCTAGAGGATCGATAATAGCTTTTGGAAGCGGGAAGAAAGATATCGATGGAAGGCGAAGGTGGATGCTTGATACTGTATTGGTGGTTAAACGGAGTTACGCCTACGATCCGCAATGTCCGCAATTAGCGTTGAGAGGCAGAGTGCCGGAGTCATTTTTCAACATAACTGGCAGACCACTTGCCGATAATCCGAGTCAGTCGGAACAGAGAGTAATTGGAAAGCCCCGTTTGTACCAAGGAGCAACGCCGGATGAATCGGTGGAAGGAATGTTCAGCTTTTTCCCAGCGATGCCAGCGGGCGGGCTGTCAGGATTTAGACGGCCATTTATTGATCTCCCTAAGAAGTATTTTAATCCTTACAGTTGGCGCGGGCCAAAAGGTCTTCGATGCAATCTTGACATCGATGAGCGGCGGGAATTATGGAACTCTCTAGTCAGACAAGTTTACGATGCCGGACTTGTTCTCGGCACACGCGCCGACGTTCCCCCTAGGCGGATGACGGCTGGACCATGAGGAGGCCAATGTAATGGTAGCACAGTCAAGCAGATTTGTTGACTTGTCTCTTGTTGGCCATCGATCTCTTTGCTGCCCCCTCGGCGGTCGGCTGGGAGGCGTCGTCATCGGGGCGAGGATGGGTCGTCCAGCCATAGGTTGATCGGCCGTCGAATGCCGGGCAAGCTTGGGCTTGTCATCGCGCCATCGACAGGCGAGCTTTGAAGACCATGACAACCGTTCCCCACGGCTCCCACTGGGGCGCCTTTCGGGCCGAGGTGGCGGACGGGCGCGTCGCCGCCGCCCTGCCCTTCGCCGGCGATCCCGAGCCGTCGCCGATCATCGCCTCGATCCCGGATGCGGTGCATCATTCGAGCCGCATCGAGCGCCCGATGGCGCGCACCGGCTGGCTCCGGGGCGATGGCGGCGAGGGGCGCGGGCGCGACAGCTTCGCGCCGCTCGACTGGGACCGGGCGACCGATCTGGTCGCGGGCGAGATCGAACGGGTGCGCGGCGACTTCGGCAACGAAGCGATCTTCGCCGGCTCCTACGGCTGGGCGAGCGCCGGGCGCTTCCACCACGCCAAGAGCCAGCTGCACCGCTTCCTCGGCCAGGCCGGCGGCTTCACCGCCCAGCGCCACAATTACAGCTACGCCGCCGGCCTCGCGGTGCTGCCGCATATCGTCGGCGGCGTGGAGGCGGCGGCCGGGCCGGTGACCGACTGGCCCACCATCGTCGAGCACACCCGCCTGATGGTGGCCTTCGGCGGCCTGCCGCTGAAGAACGCCCAGGTCGATTCCGGCGGCAATGGCGAGCATGTCGCCGCCGGCTTCGTGCGCGAGGCCGCCAGACGCGGCGCGCGCTTCGCGGTCGTCTCGCCGCTCCGCGACGATTTGCCGCCCGATGTCGAGGGCGAGTGGATTCCCATCCGCCCCGGCTCCGACACCGCGCTGATGCTGGCGCTCGCGCAAGTGCTGCTGACCGAGGGCCTCGCCGACCGCGATTTCCTGGCCCGGCGCTGCCAGGGCGCGGAGGTCTTCGAGGCCTCGCTCGCCGGACGCACGCCGGAATGGGCCGAGGCGGAGACCGGCGTGCCGGCGGCGCGCATCCGCCGCCTCGCCCGCGAGATGGCGGCCGCGCGCACCATGATCTCCACCGCCTGGGCGCTGCAGCGCGGCGACCGGGGCGAGCAGCCCTTCTGGGCCACGGTGGCGCTGGCCGCCTGTCTCGGGCAGATCGGCCTGCCCGGCGGCGGCTTCGGCTTCGGCTACGGGTGCGTCTCCGGCATCGGCGCGCCGCGCCACGGGCTTTCCGGGCCGACGCTCCCGATCGGCGACAATCCCACCGGGGCCTTCATTCCGGTGGCGCGCATCGCCGACATGCTGCTCGATCCGGGCGGAGCCTACGATTTCGACGGCGAGCGCCGGCGCTATCCGGACGCCCGCCTGGTCTATTGGGCGGGCGGCAATCCCTTCCACCACCACCAGGACCTCAACCGGCTGGCGGAGGCCTTCCGCCGGCCGGAAACCGTGGTGGTGCACGAGCCCTGGTGGACGGCGACCGCCCGCCACGCCGACATCGTGCTGCCCGCCACCACGACGCTGGAGCGCAACGATATCGGCGCCGGGCGGCGCGACCGCTTCTGGCTCGCCATGCACCGCGCCATCGCGCCGGTCGGCCGGGCGCGCCACGACCATGACATTTTCGCCGACCTGGCCGACCGGCTGGGCTTCCGGGAGCGCTTCACCGAGGGGCTGGGCGAGATGGCGTGGCTGCGGCGAATGTATGGCGAGGCCGCCGGGCGCGCGGCCGAGCGGGGCCTCAACCTACCCGACTTCGACACCTTCTGGTCCGAGGGCCATGTCGAACTGCCGCGCCCGGCGCGCGCCCATGTGCTGTTCGAGAGCTTCCGCCGGGGCGAGACGCGCCTGGCCACGCCCTCCGGGCGCATCGAGCTCCATTCCGAGCGCGTGGCCGGCTTCGGCTATGACGACTGCCCCGGCCATCCCGCCTGGCTGCCGCCCGAGGAATGGCTCGGCGCGGAGGCGGCGAAGCGCTGGCCGCTGCATCTGATCTCCAACCAGCCGGCGACCCGCCTCCATGCGCAGCTCGACCAGGGGCGCGTGTCGCAGGCGAGCAAGGTGGCGGGCCGCGAGCCGATCCGGCTGAACCCGGCCGACGCGGCCGCGCGCGGCGTCGCCGAGGGCGACATCGTGCGCGTCTTCAATGCGCGCGGCGCGCTGCTGGCGGGCGCGGTGCTGAGCGAGGATGTCATGCCGGGCGTGGCGGCGCTCGCCACCGGCGCCTGGTGGGACCCCGCCGATCCCGCGACGCCCGGCAGCCTCGATAAGCATGGCAACCCCAATGTGCTGACCGCCGACCGCGGCACCTCCCGCCTCGGCCAGGGGCCGAGCGCGATGAGCGCGCTGGTGGAGGTCGAGCGCTTCGAGGGCGAGGCGCCGCCGGTCACCGCCTTCGCCCCGCCGCCGGTCGCGGCCTAAGCGCGCCGGCTTTCGCAAGCCCCGCCGCCCGGCCTATACTGGCGCCGGCTTCACTGCGTCCGGCGGTCCGCCGCCACATCGGGAGGGTCCACGCCATGAAGAGAACCGCATTCGCGCTGGCGGCAGCCGCCCTGCTGCTGGCCTCGCCGTCGCTCGCGGCCGACAAGGTCCGGATCGGCTTCGTCACCACGCTCACCACGCCGGCCGGCGTCATCGGGCGCGACATGGTCGATGCCGTCAATCTCGCGCTCAACGACATCGGCGGCAAGATGGGCGGGCTGGATGTCGAGCTGATCGTCGAGGATGACGGCTTCAAGCCGGAGGTCGGCAAGCAGAAGACCGACAAGCTGGTCAAGCAGGACGATGCGCATTTCATCGCCGGCTTCATCTGGTCGCATGTGCTGCTGGCGTCGCGCAAGTCGGCGCTGGACGGCGGCAAGTTCCTCATCAGCTCCAACGCCGGCCCCTCGCAGCTGGCCGGCAAGCTCTGCCACGAGAACTTCTTCTCCACCTCCTGGCAGAACGACCAGACGCCGATGGCGATGGGCGAGGTGCTGAACCAGCGCGGCATCAAGTCGATCTATGTCATGGCGCCCAACTACGCCGCCGGCAAGAACATGGTCGCCGGCGTCGAGCGCACCTTCAAGGGCGAGATCCTCGGCAAGGACATGACCAAATGGGGCCGCGACGCGCAGCTCGACTTCTCCGCCGAGCTCGCCAAGGCCAAGGCCGCCAAGCCGGACGCGATCTTCGTGTTCTATCCGGGCAAGGCCGGCGGCGCCTTCATCCGGCAATATCAGCAGGCCGGCCTACAGGGCGAGATCGCGCTCTATTCCGTCTTCACGGTGGACTCGCTCGCCCTGCCCCGCCTGCAGGAGGCCGGCATGACCGGCGTGCTCGGCTCGCTCAACACGCAGTTCTGGGGGCCGGACCTGAAGACGCCGCAGAACGAGAAATTCGTCGCGGGCTTCAAGAAGGCCTACGGCCGCTACCCCTCCTTCTACGCCGCGCAGTCCTATGACACGATCTTCCTGATCCGGAGCGCCGTCGAGGCCGTCGGCGGCAATCTGGACGACATGGACGGGATGCGCGCCGCGATGAAGCAGGCCGACTTCCCCTCGGTGCGCGGCTCCTTCCGCTACGGCAACAACCACTTCCCGATCCAGAACTTCTATCTGCGCGAGGTGGTCGAGGACGCCGACGGGGTGTGGACGACGACGGTGGTCGATACCGTGCTGAAGGACCACCAGGACGTCTATGCCGGCGAGTGCAAGATGTAGCGACGGCGGCGTCGGCGGGGCCGCCCGCTCATGGATGCGGGCCTCGTCGCCGCGCAATTGCTGAACGGGCTGCAGCTCGGAGTCCTGCTGTTCCTGCTGGCCTCCGGGCTGACGCTTATCTTCGGCATCATGGACTTCGTCAATCTGGCGCATGGCTCGCTCTATATGGTCGGGGCCTATTTCTGCGCCGAACTGACCGAGGCGACCGACTCCTTCCTGCTGGCCGTGGCGCTGGCGCTGCCGGCGACGGCGGCGGTCGGCGCGCTGGTGGAGCTGGCGGTGGTGCGCCGGCTCTATCGCCGCGACCATCTCGACCATGTGCTGGCGACCTTCGGCCTGATCCTCTGCTTCGACGCGCTGGTGCAGATGATCTGGGGGCCGGAGGGCATGGGCATTCGCCTGCCGGCCTGGGCCGAGGGCCAGACGCTGCTGCCGGGCGGGCTGGTGTTCCCGAGCTACCGGCTGCTGATCATCGCCGCCGGGCTGGCGGTGGCGGCGGGGCTCTATCTGCTGGTGGTGCGCACGCGGCTGGGCATGCGCATCCGCGCCGGCGCGTCCAACCCGGTCATGGCGGGCGCGCTCGGCATCGATATCGGGCGGCTGTTCACGCTGGTCTTCGCGCTCGGCGCGGCCATGGCGGGGCTGGCCGGCATGATGATCGCGCCGATCACCGAAGCCTCGATCGGCATGGGCAACGAGATCATCATCACCGCCTTCGTGGTGGTCATCGTCGGCGGCATCGGCTCGATCCGGGGCGCCTTCGTCGCCGCGCTGCTGATCGGCATGATCGACACCATGGGCCGGTCCTTCCTCGATATGGGCCTCAAGCTGGTCATGAGCGTCCAGGCGGCGGAGACCTCCGCGCCGGCCCTGTCGGCGATGCTGATCTACATCCTGATGGCCGCGGTGCTCGCCTTCCGCCCGCAGGGCCTCTTCCCGCCGAAGACGCGATGAGCCGGCGGGTCGGCTGGCTGCTGCTGGCGGCGCTCGCCGCAGCCCCGCCGCTGGCGCTGGCGGCGGGCCAGCCCTTCTATGTCGATATCCTGACGCGGCTGGTGTGCCTGGCCGCCGCCGCCACCTCGCTCAACCTCATCCTCGGCCATGGCGGCATGATCAGCTTCGGCCACGCGGCCTATATCGGCATCGGCGCCTATGCGGTCGGCATCCCGGCCTATTACGGCCTGCATGACGGCTGGCTGCATCTGGCGCTGGCGGTCGGCTGTTCGGCGCTGTTTGCGCTCGCCACCGGCGCGGTCGCGCTGCGCACGCGCGGCGTCTATTTCATCATGATCACCATGGCGTTCGCGCAGATGGTGTTCTTCGCCTTCGTCAGCATCGAGGAATATGGCGGCGATGACGGGCTGGTGATCGACCTGCGCTCCGAGTTCCCGCTGCTGGACCTCGAAGACGGGCTGACGCTCTACTATGTCTGCTTCGCGCTGCTGGCCGGCGTGCTGTTTCTGGTCCACCGGGTGTCGCGCTCGCGCTTCGGCATGGTGCTGGAGGGGGCGAAGGGCAATGAGCGGCGCATGGCGGCGCTCGGCTTCGCCTTCTATCGCCACCGGCTGGCGGCCTATGTGCTGGCCGGCGCGCTTTGCGGCCTTGCGGGCGCGCTGCTCGGCAATTTCACCAATTTCATCAGCCCGGAGATGATGGACTGGACGCGCTCGGGCGAGCTGATCTTCATGGTGGTGCTGGGCGGGACCGGCACGCTCTTCGGCCCGCTGATGGGCGCGGCCGCCTTCCTGATCCTGGAGGAGCTGTTCTCGGGCTGGACGATCTACTGGCATCTGCCCTTCGGGCTGCTGCTGATCCTGGTGGTGCTGTTCGCGCGCGGCGGGCTCGCCGGACTGCTGGACCGCCGCCATGGCTGAGGCGCTGCTGGAAGTCGCGGACCTGCATCGCAGCTTCGGCGGCGTGGCGGCGGTGGCCGGCGTGTCGCTGGAGGTGCGCCCCGGCGAGATCCACGCCGTGATCGGCCCGAACGGCGCCGGCAAGACCACGCTGATCTCGCTGCTGGCGGGCGAGCTGCGCCCGGACCGGGGCCGCATCCGGCTCGCCGGGCGAGACCTGACCGGCCGCCCGGCCCATGCGCGCGCCCGGCTCGGCCTCGCGCGCTCCTTCCAGATCACCAGCCTGCTGCCGGAGATGCGCGCGATCGACAATGTCGCGCTGGCGGTGCTGGCGCGCCGGGGCGGCAGTTTCCGCTGCTGGCGGCCGGCCAGGCGCGATCCCGCGCTCGCCGGCCCGGCGCTGGCGGCGCTGGAGCGGGTCGGGCTGGCGCACGCGGCCGAAGAGCGCGCCGGCGCGATCAGCCATGGCGAGCACCGCCAGCTGGAGATCGCCATGACGCTCGCGGCGGAGCCGGAACTGCTGCTGCTCGACGAGCCGATGGCGGGCATGAGCGCGGAGGAAAGCCGGCGCATGACGGCCATCCTCGCCGGGCTGAAGGGCGAGAAGGCGATGCTGCTGGTGGAGCATGACATGGATGTGGTGTTCGCGCTCGCGGACCGGGTGAGCGTGCTGGTCGGCGGGCGCATCGCCGCTTCCGGCGCGCCCGAGGCGGTGCGCGCCGACCCGGCCGTGCGCCGCGCCTATCTCGGCGACGAGGCGGCGTGAGGCCGATGCTGAGCGTCGAGAATCTGGAAACCTTCTACGGCCGCAGCCAGGCGCTGTTCGGCGTCTCTCTGGAGGTGGGCACCGGCGAGGCGGTCGGCCTGCTGGGGCGCAACGGCATGGGCAAGACGACCACCGTGCGCTCGCTGTTCGGCATCGCGCCGCCCGCCGCCGGGGAGATCCGCTTCGAGGGCCGCTCGATCCGGGGCCTCGCGCCGCACCGCATCGCCCGGCTCGGCCTCGGGCTGGTCCCGGAGGGCCGGCAGGTGTTCCCCAATCTCACCGTGGAGGAGAATCTGGTGGCGGCGGCCGCCAATCCGGGCGGGCGCGGCGAGCCCTGGAGCGTGGCGCGCCTCTTCGCCATGTTCCCGGAGCTGGAGGCGCGCCGGCGGGCCATGGGCGCTTTGCTTTCCGGCGGCGAGCAGCAGATGCTGGCCATCGGCCGCGCGCTGATGACCAACCCGAAGCTGCTGGTGCTCGACGAGGCGACCGAAGGGCTGGCGCCGCTGGTGCGCCGGCGCATCTGGGAATGTCTGGCGGACCTGCTGGCCGAGGGCCTGGCGATCCTCGCCATCGACCGCAATGTCGCCGACCTCGCCCGCCTCGCCCGGCGCTGCTACATCCTGGAGAAAGGCCGCATCATGTGGACCGGCGAGAGCGCCGACCTGCTCCGGCGCCGCGCCGACCTCGACCGCTGGCTGGGGGTGTGAGCGCCGCGCTGCGCCGGAAGGGTCAGACGACCGCCCAGCCCTCCGGCGGCTCGCGACCGGGATGCAGCGCGCCGCAGGCGGGGCAGGTCCGGGCCTGCTCGTCGGCGTAGAACGCCTCGAAGAGCGGCGGCAGGTCGGTGACGATATTGGCGACCGCGACCTCCACCCGGTGGACCAGCGCGCCGCAGGCGAAGCAGAACCACTCGAAGCCGTCCGACGCGTCGCCGGCGCGGGGCGATTCGACCACCAGGCCGATGGAGCCGGGCGCCGGGCGCTGCGGGGAATGGCGCATATGGGGCGGCAGCATGAAGACCTCGCCCTGGCGGATCGGCACATCGTAGATGCGCCCGCCATCGGCCACCTTGAGCACCATGTCGCCTTCCAGCTGGTAGAAGAACTCCTCGACCGGATCGTCGTGAAAGTCGGTGCGCCGGTTCGGCCCGCCGACCACCATCACCGTCATGCCGGCCTCCTCGAACAGCAGCCGGTTGGCGACCGGCGGCTTCAGGCTCTCGCGATGCGCGTCGATCCACGCCTTGAAGTCGAAGGGCCTCAGGACCGGATGGCGGACATGTTGCGTCATCGCCGCTTCCTCCCCGTCAGGCGGCGCGCCGCGCGGCCGCCAGCCCGCAGCGCTCGAAGGCCCGGCGCGTCGCCGCCTTCTCGGCCGCGTCGAGCTCCAGCATCGGCGGGCGCACCGGCCCGCCGACCTGGCCGAGCAACTCCTGCCAGTATTTCTGGTGTGCGTAAGGCTTGGCGCCGGGACGGGTCTCCTTCAGCGCCCGGCGCACCGGCTCCAGGCTGTCGCGGACGCGCCGGGCCTCCTCCGCCCTTCCGGCGAAGGCGAGGTCGGTATAGTCGCGCATGCGCCGGTCGCCGGCGGTCTGCAGCAGGTAGGGCGGCGTGGAGCAGAGATAGAGCCGCCAGCCGAGCTCCAGGATATTGTCGAGCCACTCCTCCTCCGAGGCCGTGCTGACCAGCAGCCGGTCTCCCGCGAGGCGGGTGAGTTCGGCATACATCTCTCTGGGCGCGCTGTATTTGATGGCGACGATATTGGGCAGCTCGGCGATGCGCGCGCAGAGCCGGGGGCTCATCAGATAGCCGCTGTCGGGATGGCTCCAGAGCGCGATGCCGATGCCGACCGCCTCGCTGACGGTGCGGTAGTAGCGGTAGAGCAGCTCGTCGCGGTCGGTGACGAAATTCAGAACCGGCGCGTGCACGACGATATAGTCCGCGCCGAGCGCCTCGGCGTGTCGGGCGAGCGCGATCACGGTCGCCAGGTTCTGGTCCGAGCAGGAGAGGATCGCGCCCGCGCCCGCCGCGCGCGTGGCTTCGACGGCGATCTCGAAGACGCGCTTGCGCTCCTCCAGCGTCAGCGAGGCGTATTCGCCCTGCTTGCCGCCGATGAACAGCCCGTCGATGCCCAGATCCTCGACCCAGTGGCGGATATTGGCGCGCATCCCCGCCTCGTCGATGGCAAGGTCGGGGCGGAAGGGCTGCAGCGCCGCCGCCCAGACGCCCCTCATATGCGCCCTCGCATAGGCCTTGGCGTCGTCCCGGCTGTAGTTCATGGGCGCCTCCCTCCGTTTCCGCCTCGGCGCGCCGCGCAGTATAGGCCCATACCGGCTTTCCGGTGACGGGACGCCCGGGCGGCGGCGCGATTCCCGGATACGCGATTATCGATTGCTTTTATAGAGGATCATGATATATCTGTGCAACGCTATCTGCTGCGAATCGAAGATATAATTCCCGATTCTGCGGCGAGCGAGGGGAGCGGCGAGGAGCATGGCGACATCGACGACCCGCGGCCGCTATTTCGACGCCGCCATCGAGACGCTGCCGGCCGAGCGGATCGCCGCCATGCAGGCCGGCAAGCTCCGCCGGCAACTCGACTATCTGAAGGCGAACTCGCCGTTTCACGCCCGCAAGCTCGCCGAGGCGGGCGCCGAGCCGGGCGACATCCGCTCGGTCGCGGACCTCGCCGGCCTGCCCTTCACCGAAAAGGCGGAACTGCGGGAGAGCCAGGCGCGCCACCCGCCGCTCGGCGAGCATGCGGCGGTCGCCATGGCGCCGGTGGCGGCGGCCGAGGCCGCGCTCGGCGATGCGGGCGTCGGCATCGGGCAGCTCGCCGCGGTCAAGACCCACAATCCCTTCGTCGTGAACGATCTCTATTTTGCAGAGGCGACCGGCTTCGACGCCGGGCGGATGAACGATTACGGCTCCTCGCTGATCTTCGGCCATCCCCAGGGACCGACGGGGCTGCGCCTGCTGGCGGAGTTGATCGAGGAACTGGCGCTTCGGGGCGGCGGCTACGGCCTGTTCACCGGCTGCGCGGCGGGCGACACGGGCGCCGCCGTCGCGGTGAAGGTGGACGTGCGCTGAGCCGGCGCGCGAGCGGCGACAGAGCCTGTGCCCCAGGTCAGGAAAGCGGCCCTCGACCGCCGCATTCTCGCATCCGCCTTCGCGCTCTTTTCCGAGAAGGGCTATCGGGCGAGCTCCATGCCGGAGATCGCGCTCGGCGCCGGCACGACGCCGGGCAACCTCTATCGCTACTACCGCTCCAAGTTCGAGTTGTTTTACGCCGTGCTGGAGCCCTGGCTCGACGAGCAGATCGACGGGCTGGAGCGCCGGCTCGCCGGGATCGAGGACGGGCCGGAAAAACTCCGCGCGATCCTGGCCTTCATGTGGATCGAGCTGCCGGGGGCGGGAAACAACTTCAAGCGCAACCTGATGGAGGCGCTCGCCACCAAGCGCGCCGAAGAGCCCTATTCGAGGGCGGTGCTGCAGAGATCGGAACGGCGCATCGCCCGGCTCATGGACGCCAGCCTGCCGGCGGACACAAGACGCGCCCTGCTGCCCTCCGAACTCGCCCACCTGCTGTTCATGGCCCAGGACGGCTTCTCCCTGAACGCGCGCCTGGTCCACGAACCGGACCGCACCCGGGACCTCATCGAAGCCCTGACAACCCTCCTCACCCGGAGCGCCGCTCCCCGGCGCACTGGCGAGGAATGAAGGTCAACGCGCCCCCGCCAGGAAATTCCGCACCAATTCCATAGCCTCCGGCAGCGGGAGCTCGGCTGGGCGGCTTGCCGTCGAGGCCCGCGTCATGGCGTCGTCATGTCCGCTCATGCCGGGTGCCGGCGGCGCGGGCCTGGCAGGTTCGGGCGCGGCGGGCGGTGTGGCGGGCGATGCGTTCCGGGGCGAAGTCCAGCTGGGCGAGCGCGGCGCCGGTGTCGAACAGCTCGTCATAGCGCTGGATCAGCCCGTCGCGGAGGGTGAAGCGCGCCATGCCCTCGAACACCACGCGCTTGCCCGCCGCTTCCGGGAGCCGCGAGGTGTAGCTGAACAGCCAGGAGGCGTAGCCGAGGCCGCCCGCCTCCAGCACATGCTCGAAATCCCAGCGAAAGGCCTCGCCGTCGCGCCAGAAATGCCCCTCCAGCATGTCCCGGATCGCCTCGCGGCCCTCGAACGCGCCATAGAAGCTGTCGTGATAGACGCCGTCGGCGGCGAAGCAGGCGGCGAGGGCCGCGCCGTCGCCCGCCTCGACCGCGGCGGCGAAGCGCGCCAGCAGCGTCTCCAGGCTCATCGGCCGGCCCTCCCGCTCACATCACCGCTCCCACCTGCCAGGGGATGAACTCCGCCGCGCCCAGGCCCTGGGCTTCCGACTTGGTGGCCTCGCCCGAGGCGACGGCGAGGAATTTCTCGAAAATCTCCCGCCCGACCTCCGCCACGCTGGCCCCGCCATCGGCGATGGAGCCGCAATTGATGTCCATGTCTTCCTCCAGCCGGCGGAACATCTCGGTATTGGTGGCGAGCTTGATCGACGGCGCCGGCTTGTTGCCATAGACCGAGCCGCGCCCGGTAGTGAAGCAGACCAGATTGGACCCGGACGCGACCTGCCCGGTGATCGAGCAGGGATCGTAGCCGGGGCTGTCCATGAACACGAAGCCCTTGCGGTCGATCGGCTCGCCATAGCGATAGACGCCGGCGAGCGGGGTGGTGCCGCCCTTGGCGGCCGCGCCGAGCGACTTCTCCAGGATGGTGGTGAGGCCGCCCGCCTTGTTGCCGGGGGAGGGATTGTTGTTCATCTCGCCGCCATTGCGCTTGGTGTAGTCCTCCCACCAGCGGATGCGCTCGACCAGCTTGCGCCCGACGCGCTCATCGACCGCCCGGCGGGTGAGCAGATGCTCCGCGCCGTAGATCTCCGGCGTTTCGGCCAGCACGCCGGTGCCGCCATGGCGCACCAGCAGATCGACGGCGGCGCCGAGCGCCGGATTTGCGGTGATGCCGGAATAGCCGTCCGAGCCGCCGCATTGCAGCGCCACGGTCAGCTCCGAGGCCGCCACCGCCTGGCGCCGGGCGCGCGCCGCCTCGGGCAGCATGGCGTGGATGAGGTCGCGCCCGCGCTCCACCGTCCGCCTGAGGCCGCCGGTCTCCTGGATGTTCATGGTCTGCAGGAAAGGCCCGCGCTCGATGCCGTAGGCCTCCAGCAGGAAGTCGATCTGGTTGACCTCGCAGCCGAGTCCCACCAGCAGCACGCCGGCGAAATTGGGATGGCGCACATGGCCCCAGAGCGCGCGCTGCAGATTGTCGTAGCCCTCGCCGGCCCCGGCCATGCCGCAGCCGGTGGAATGGGTGAGCGCCACCACCCCATCGACCTCCGGATAGTCGGCCAGCAGCCGCTCCTCGACCGCCTCGGCGATGAAGCGCGCGGCGGTGGCGGAGCAGTTCACGCTGGTCAGCACGCCGATATAGTTGCGCGTGCCGACCTTGCCATTGGCGCGCAGATAGCCCTGGAAGCTCGCCCGCTCGGCCTCGGGCAGGTAATCGACCGGCTTGGCGTCCCGCCCGAAGGCGTAGTCGCGCTCGAAATCGCCCATGGCGCAATTGTGGACATGCACATGCGCGCCGGCCTCCACCGGCTCGCTGGCGAAGCCGATGATCTGGTCGTATTTGCGCACCGGCTCGCCGGCGGCGATCGGGCGCGTCGCCAGCTTGTGGCCGGCGGGCACGGTGTCCAGCGCAGCGACGCCCTCGCCCGGAACCGGCGCGCCGGCGAGAATATCCACGCGGGCGACGACGACATTGTCGGACGGGGCGAGACGAATGGTGAGGGTCATGTCGGGAGGGCCTCCTCTCGGGCCGGAAGTCGGTAAGAATCGCCGGCGCGGCCGGGCCTGTCCAGCAGGCGGGCGCGCCGCGCGGCGCTCATCGCTCTTTCGCTTGCATGGCGTCCCCCTCCGCCCCCGGCGGCGCGCAGGCGCCCCAGACCTCGGCGGTCCGCACCCAGCCGACATGGCCGCCGGCCGCGACCTCGCACCAGCCGGCCCGGCGCTCGCGCACCGCCAGCAGCACGCCCGGCTCCAGCAGCGCGGCAACCCCGGCCCCGGCCTCCGGGCGGCGATGCAGTTCGCGCACCGCGTCCTTCACGATGGCGCGCGGCCAGTCCGCCAGCAGATGGGCGCTCATCCAGCCGGTCTCGCCGTCGGGATCGACGATGCGCCGCCACTGGAAATGCTCCGCCACGATGCGCACCGGCAGGCCGCGCCGCAGATAGCGCCAGACCACGCCATGGGCCTTGCTCGGCCCGACGCGCAGATTGGCCTCGCTCGCGCGGATGGCGGCGTAGCGCGGCAGCGGCTCGCCGCTCAGCCGCTCGCCGCCGGGGGCCGCCGCCGGCCAGCCGAGCGCCGCGAGCAGAAGGCAGAGCCCGGCGCGCGTCCCGGCCCGCCTCACCGGCGCGCCTCCGGCCAGACGATCAGCGCCAGCAGCAGCATGGCCAGCCCCTCGACGGCGACCACGGTCACCGCCGCCTCGGCGCCGAGCCACTCCGCCAGCAGGCCCAGATGCAGGAAGCCGAGCGGCCCCGTGCCGATGCAGATCGTCAGCACGCCCATGGCGCGGTTGCGCATTTCCGGACTGGCCCCGAGGAACGTCAATGTGGCCTGCATGGTCGCGAAGCAGGCGCCGCCGATGCCGGCGCCGACCAGCATCATGCCCGAAAGCAGGAACCAGGGCGAGGCCGCGAAGCCGATGGCGGCCGCCAGATAGCTCGCCACGCCCAGAATATAGATGCGCCGGAACCGGGCGGAGCGCCCGAACCAGGCGACGCCGAGCGCGCCCACCAGCGCCCCCAGCCCCTCGCAGCTTTGCAGCACGCCGACCGGGAAGGCCGAGAGGCCGAGCGCCTCCTTGCCGATCACCGGCACCATCGAGGTCATCGGGAAGCCCCAGATGTTGAAGATGACGGTGACGGCGAGCGTGGCCACCAGCGGGCGGTTGCCGCGGATGTAGCGGAAGCCGTCGCCGAGCGCCGCCCCGAACCCGGCGGCGCGCGCCCGCGTCACGCCGGCGACCCGCACATCGGCGATCAGCAGCAGCGCGGCGACGTTCAGCAGCGCGCCGGCGAGGAACGCGCCGGCGATGCCCACCCCCTCCAGCAGCGCCCCGCCGACCAGCGGCCCCAGCATGCGGGTGGCGTTGTTGGTGGCGGTGTCGAAGCCCATCGCCTGGGCCACGCGGGCGTCGCCGGCGATGTCGCCCAGCATGGTGCGCCGGACCGGCATCTCGCCGGCCCAGACCAGGCCGTTCAGAAAGGCGCCGAGCGCCACATGCCAGAGCTCCAGCCGGTCCGCCGCCGCCGCCACGCCGAGCGCGGTGGAGCTGGCGACCGACAGGCCCGCGCCGATCATCAGCAGCCGGCGGCGGCTCACGCGCTCGGCCAGCGAGCCGGCCACGGCCCCGAACAGCATCAGCGGCAGCATGCGCAGCACCACGATCAGCGTGACGTCGAAGGCGGACCCGGTGCGGTCGAACACCCACACGCCGACCGCGAGAAACTCCAGCCAGCGATTGACATTGGAGAGCGCGCCGGAAAACCAGACGCGGCGGAAGTCGGCATTGCCGACCAGCGAGAGCGGACCTATGGTGCGGCGCATGAATCATGCAAACCCGACGCCGGCCCGGCGCGCAATCCCGTCGGGCCGTCCGGTCGTTCTCGGGCGCCGGAAAGGCGGGATTTCCGGCAGGCGGGGGACCGGTCCGGATGCTCTATGAGCTTCACGAAATGCAGCGCATGGCGTGGGCGCCGGCGCGCCTGGCGGCCGAAGCCGGACGGCAGGCGGCCGCGAATCCGCTCTTGCCCTTCGCCTGGCACCCGGCCGGGCGCGCCATGGGCGCCTTCTGCGAGATGTTCGAGCGCAGCACCCGCCGGCACGGCAAGCCGGAATTCGGCATTCGCCGGGTCGAGGCCGGGGGGCGGACGGTGGCGGTGCGCGAGGAGGTGGCGCTGTCGCAGCCCTTCTGCGACCTGGCGCATTTCCGGCGCGACGGGCGGCGGGGCGATCCCAAGGTGCTGCTGGTGGCGCCGCTTTCCGGGCATTTCGCCACGCTCCTTCGCGATACGGTGCGCGGCCTGCTGGGCGCCCACGATGTCTATATCACCGACTGGCAGGACGCCCGCCAGGTGCCGGCCAGCCGGGGCGCGTTCACGCTCGACGACTATATCGACACGCTGCTGGAATTCATTGCGCATCTCGGCCCCGATCTGCATGTGATCGCGGTCTGCCAGCCGGCCGTGCCGGCGCTGGCGGCGACGGCGCTGCTGGACGCCGACCGGGCGCCGCGCTCGCTGACGCTGATGGGCGGGCCGATCGACACGCGCGTGGGCGTGACGCGCGTCAACGAGTTCGCGCTCGCGCATGACCGGCGCTGGTTCGAGCGGACGCTGATCCAGACCGTGCCGCTGCCCTATCCGGGCTTCGGGCGGCGGGTCTATCCGGGCTTCATCCAGCTGTCGGGGTTCATGGGCATGAATCTCGACCGCCATGTCGGCGCGCATCTGCGCATGTTCGAGCATCTGGTGGCCGGCGACGGCGAGAGCGCCGCCCAGCATCGCCGCTTCTACGACGAATATCTGGCGGTGATGGACCTGCCGGCGGAATATTTCCTCCAGACGCTGGAGCGCGTCTTCCGCAATCACGACCTGCCGCGCGGGCGCTTCCGCCATCGCGGCCGGCCGGTCGAGCCGGCCACCATCCGCAACACCGCGCTGATGACCGTCGAAGGGGCGCTCGACGATATTTCCGGCGTCGGCCAGACCGAGGCCGCCCATGCGCTCTGCCGCAACCTGCCCCCGGAGCGCCGCCGCCACCGCCTGCAGGCCGGCGTCGGCCATTACGGCATCTTCAACGGGCGGCGCTGGCGGAGCGAAATCCTGCCCGACATCGCCGATTTCATCCGAAGCGCCTGAAGGCGAGGAGCCGCAAGAGATGGATCACGCACACCATGCAGGGCGGCCGAACGGCGTCGCGGTGGCGACGCTGACGCCGATGACCGCCGATCTGGAGCCGGACCTGCCGCGCTTCATCGCCCATTGCCGCCGGATGCTGGACCGGGGGGCGGACCTGCTGGCGGTGCTCGGCACCACCGGCGAAGCCAACTCGCTCGGCGTCGATGAGAAGCTCCGGCTGCTGGACGCGCTCGGCGAGTCCGACATTCCCGGCGAGACGCTGCTGCCCGGCACCGGCACCTGCTCGATCGCCGACACCGCCATCCTGACCCGCAAGGCGCTGGAGGTCGGCGCCGCCGGCGTCGTCATGCTGCCGCCCTTCTACTACAAGGGCGTCTCGGACGCCGGGCTGCACGCCGCCTATGAGGAGGTCGTCCAGCGCGTCGGCGATGCGCGCCTGCGCATCTATTTCTACAATTTCCCGTTCAATTCCGGCGTGCCGATCTCGCACGCGCTGATAGAGGGCCTGCTCGCGGCGTATCCGCAAGCGATCGCGGGCATCAAGGACAGTTCGGGCGATCTCGACAACATGCTGGCCATGTGCCGGCGCTTTCCGGGCTTCGGCGTGTTTGCGGGCTCGGAGCAGTTCCTGCTGCCGGTGCTGCAGGCGGGCGGTGCGGGCTGCATCTCGGCGACCGCGAACGTCACCGTCGGCCTTTGCGCGGAGGTGCTGGCGGCGGCGCGGGCGGGCGAGGACGCGGGCCGGCTGCAGGAGCGGCTCTCCGCCTGGCGCCTCGCGATCCAGTCGCAGCCGCTGATCCCGGCGCTGAAGGCGATTATGGCCGAAGACGCGGGCGATCCCGACTGGCTGGCGCTCCGCCCGCCGCTCGCGGCGCTGGACGCGCCGGCGCGCGCGGAGCTCGACCGGGCGCTGGCCGACCTGGCGGCCTGAGCGCCGCCGGGCGAAAAAGCGCGCGCGGCCCCTTGCGACGCTGCGACACTTTGCGCCAATATCGGCCGTCGCGCCGGAGTGGGGGACCGGACCGTTGAAAGCCCTGCTGCCTTGTCTCGCAGTGCTGGCGGCGCTTGCAGGCCCGGCGGACGCCGCCGAGGGCTATCCCGACCGCGCCGTGGAATGGATCGTGCCCTTCGGGCCGGGCGGCGGGTCCGACCGGTGGGCGCGCATCCTGTCGTCGGCGGCCATCGACGCGTTCGGCCAGCCCTGGCAGGTGCGCAATCTGGGCGGCGAGGAAGGGCGGCGCGGCTGGCGCCATATGCTCTCCCGGCCGGCGGACGGCTATACGCTGCTGCAGGGCAGCATGACGCCGGCCGTGGCGGCGCTCCGCGATCCCGGCTCCGGCTTGCGGCCGGAGGATGTGAAGATCGTGGCCTTCATCTCCTCGATCAAGCCGCATCTGGTGGCGCCGCCGGATTCCGGCTTCGACAGCTGGGAGGCGCTTGCCGCGCGCCCGGCTTCCGCGCCGCCGCCGCGCATCGGCGGCACGCCGGCGGTGCTGCTCTCGGCGGCGGCCGGGCTCGACCGGCTGGGCGTTGCGGCCGCCTGGCAGAGCTATTCCGGCACCGGCAAGGCGGTGCGGGCGATGTTCGCGGGGCAGATCGACATGGCCGCGGTCAGCACCTCCACCGCGCTCTCGCTGGTCGGCAAGGCGGTGGCGGTGGTCAATCTCGGCGAGCATGACAACGGCCCGGCGATCAAGGAGCGGATCGGCGACGCGCCCTGGATCGGCGCGCTCGGGGCCGCCGGCAGCGGCGTGCCGCGCTGGGTCGGCGTCCATCCCGACACGCCGGACGCGCTCGCCGACGCCATCTCGGAGGGCGTCGGCCGGGTGCTGGCCGACAGGTCGGTCGCCGAGCTGATGGGCAAGCTCGGCGAGGAAATCCGCTACCTGCCGCGCGAGGAAGCCGCCCAGGCCTATGCGCGCCTGTTGCGCCGCAGCCGGGAAGTGCTGCATCTGTTGCCATAATTTGCGGTCGCCATGGCGCTTGCGGGCGGTTTGCGGCAGACTGGCGGGGTCAGACACCGAAGGATGGACGATGAAGCTCACGCTTGCCGCCGAACTCGGCGAGTTGTCGCGTCTGGCGGAGGCGGTGGAGGCCTTCGGCGAGACCCATGGGCTGCCGCCCGGCGCGGTGTTCAAGCTGAACCTGTGCTTCGACGAGCTGATCACCAACGCCGTCTCCTACGGTTTCGAGAATCTGGACGAGGCCGAGCTCACGGTGGCGCTCGCGGTCGAGGGCGGCGCGGTCGTCGCCCAGATACGGGACAACGGCCGCCCCTTCGATCCCTTCAACGAGGCGCCCGAACCCGATGTCGGCGCCGGCATCGACGAGCGCCCGGTCGGCGGCCTCGGCGTGCTGCTGGTGCGCGAGTCCATGGACGAGATCGGCTATGAGCGCCGCGACGGGCGCAATATCGTCACCCTCAGGCTCGATTTCGACAAGGCGGAGCCGGCGTGAGCGACGCGGAGTCGCTGTTCGCCGAATCGACCGGCCGCGCGCCGGGGCGGGGACGCCTCGCCGGACGGCGCATCCTGATCGCCGGCGCCGGCCAGCGCGAGATCGACGATCCCGATCCGCCGGTCGGCAACGGGCGGGCGGCCTCGCTGCTCTATGCGCGCGAAGGCGCGGCGCTCGCCTGCGCCGACCTCTCGCGCGCGGCGGCCGAGGCCACCGTCGCGGAGATCGCGCGGGAAGGCGGGCGCGCCTTCGCGATCGAGGCCGACATGGCCGACCCCGCCGCCATCGAGCGCATGGTCGCCGAGGCGGCGGACGGCCTTGGCGGGCTGGACGGCCTGCTGCTGAATGTGGGCGTCGCCGGCCCGCCGCTCGGCCTCGCGGGGGAGAGCCCGGAGGAATGGGACCGGGTGATGGCGATCAATCTGCGCAGCCACATGCTCGCCTGCCGCGCCGCCCTGCCGCTGCTCGCCGACGGCGCCAGCATCGTCTTCATCGCCTCGATTTCCGGCATGCGGCCCAACACCCGCAAGCCCTCCTACGACGCCTCGAAGGCGGCGCTGAAGGGCCTTGCCGGCCATGTCGCCCAGGAAGGCCATGCGCGCGGCATCCGCGCCAATATCGTCGCGCCGGGCCTGATGGACACCGCGCTCGGCCGCGACGCCAGCCGCCGGCGCCCGGAGCGCAACAGCGGCCCCCTGCCCTTCGGCCGCCAGGGCACCGGCTGGGAGACGGCCTACGCCACCCTGTTCTTCATGTCGCGCGAGAGCGCCTATGTCACGGCGCAGACGCTGGTGGTCGATGGCGGGCTGATCGATCTCTGGTGGCGGGCCGGCTGAGGGTCCGCCGGCTGGAGCCTCCGGGCGGCAGATTCTATAAGGGCCTCGAAGTCGCGGCGCGGAACACGGACGCAATGCTCGATCTCAGATGGATACGCGAGACGCCGGAAGCGCTCGACCGCGCGCTGGCCCGGCGCGGCGAGCCGCCGGTCGCGGCCCGGGTGACCGCGCTGGACGGCGAGCGGCGCGCCAGCCAGGCGCGCTTCGACGAATGCCGCAAGCAGCGCAACGCGCTCTCGCGCCGGATCGGCAAGGCGAAAGCGTCGGGCGAGCCGGCCGAGGCGCTGATCGCGGAGGTCACGCAGCTCAAGGACGCGGAGCGCGCCGCCGAAGAGGCCGAACGCGCCGCCGCCGAGGCGCTCGACGCGCTGCTCGCCGGCCTGCCCAACGCGCCGGCCGAGGATGTGCCCGACGGCGCCGACGAGGCTTGCAATATCGAGCTCGCCCGCCATGGCGAGCCGCCGGAGTTCGACTTCGAGCCGCGCGATCATGTGGCGCTCGGCGAGGCGCTCGGGATGATGGATTTCGAGCTGGCGGCGCAGCTCTCCGGGGCGCGCTTCGTGCTGCTGCGCGGCGCGCTGGCGCGGCTGGAGCGCGCGCTGGCGCAGTTCATGCTGGATATCCACACCGAGGAGTTCGGCTATGAGGAAATCTCGCCGCCGGCGCTGGTGCGCGGCCGAACCCTGTTCGGCACCGGCCAGCTGCCCAAATTCGCCGACGACCTGTTCTGCGCCGGCGACGACCGCTGGCTGATCCCGACGGCGGAGGCGCCGCTCACCAATCTGGTCGCCGGGCGGATGCTCGACGAGCAGGCGCTGCCGCTGCGCTTCACCGCCTTCACGCCCTGCTACCGGGCCGAGGCGGGCTCCGCCGGGCGCGACACGCGCGGCATGATCCGCCAGCATCAGTTCTACAAGGTGGAGATGGTCTCGGTCACCCGCCCCGAGGACTCGCCGGGCGAACTGGAGCGCATGACGCGGGCGGCGGAGACCGTGCTGGCGCGCCTGGAGCTGCCCTGGCGGCGCGTGCTGCTCTGCGCCGGCGACATGAGCGCGGCCGCGCGCAAGACCTGCGATCTGGAGGTCTGGCTGCCGGGCCAGAACGCCTATCGGGAAATCTCCAGCTGCTCCGATTGCGGCGACTATCAGGCCCGGCGCATGAACGCCCGCTTCCGCCCGGCGGACGGCGGACGGCCGCGCTTCGCGCACACGCTCAACGGCTCCGGCCTCGCGGTCGGCCGCACGCTGGTGGCGCTGCTGGAGAACGGCCAGCAGGCCGACGGCTCGATCCGGCTGCCGCCGGCGATCCGGCCCTATATGGGCGGGCGGACGCACATTGAATAGACCGCGGCCAGCGAGCGTCGGGCGCGGCGACGCGGCGCCCACGCCCGGCGCGACCCGGGCGCGGATGCTGATGCGCCTGCGCCGCTCCGGCGTGATCGAGGCGGATGTGCTGGCCGCCATCGAGCGCACGCCGCGCGACGAGTTCGTGCCGGCGCTGTTCCGCGACCGGGCCTATGAGGACACCGCCCTGCCGATCGGCAACGGCCAGACCATCAGCCGCCCGAGCATCGTCGCCTTCATGACCGCGATGCTCGCGCCGGGGCCGCGCATGCGCGTGCTGGAGATCGGCACCGGCTCCGGCTATCAGACGGCGATCCTCGCCCGGCTCTGCCGCCGGGTCTATACCATCGAGCGCCATGCGGCGCTGCTGGCCGAGGCCGAGGCGCGCTTCGAGCGGCTGACTCTCACCAACATCACCACCCGGCGCGGCGACGGCGTGCGCGGCTGGCCGCGCGCCGGCCAGTTCGAGCGCATCATGGTGACGGCCGCGGCCGACGATGCGCCGAACGCGCTGGTGGAGCAGCTGGCGCCCGGCGGGCGGCTGCTGCTGCCGGTCCGCGAGCCGGGCGGCGCGCAGCGGCTGGTCTGCCTGACCCGCGACGGCGAGGAGGTTCGGGTCGAGGCGCTGCGCGAGACCGCCTTCGTGCCGCTGGTGGGAGCCTATGACGAGCCGGCCACGCCGCAGGAGGCGCCATGAGAGCCTTCGGCGTCGCGATGCTGGCGCTGCTGCTGGGCGGCTGCGGCTGGGTCCAGGTGGGCGAGCAGCTTCCGCCGGGCGGCTCCCGGCCGCCGCCGGCGGAGCGCGCGGCGGTCCAGCCGCTGCCGGCGAGCGGGCGCATCGCGGTGCGTCCGGGCGATAATGTCCACGCCATCGCGCGGCGCTACGGCCTCTCGATGCGCGACATCATCCGCCTGAACGGCCTGGCCGCGCCCTATCGCCTGCTGCCCGGCCAGACGCTGCGGCTGCCGACGCCGCGCCGGCATGTCGTGGCGGCGGGCGACTCGCTCTGGTCGATCTCCCGCCAGCACGATGTGCCGCTCTCGGCGCTGGCGCGCGTCAACCGCATCGAGCCGCCTTATCGCATCCTGCCCGGCGACACGCTGCAGCTGCCCGGCCGCACCGAGCCCGCCGCGACCCCGCCCGCCGCGAAGGCAAAGCCCGTCGCCAAAGCGCCGACGAAGCCGGCGGCGCGCGAGACCCCGCAATCCTCCGCCGCAACGACCTCCGGCCGGGCGCCCGTGCCCCCGCCCCCGCCGGCGCGCGCATCGGCCCGCAAGCAGCCGGCAAAGCCGGTCGCGAAGCCGGCGAAGCCGGTCACGGTCGCCGAGCCGCCGGCCGCCCCCGTGCAGACCGCGCTCAAGGCGCCGCCCGCGCGCAGCAGCGGGCGCTTCCTGCGTCCGCTCGCCGGGCCGATCGTCGCCGGCTTCGGCCCGCAGCCCGACGGCCTGCACAATGACGGCATCAATATCGCAGCCCCCGAGGGCTCGGCCGTCCACGCCGCCGAGGCCGGCAGCGTCGCCTATGCCGGCAACGAGCTTCCGGGCTACGGCAATCTGCTGCTGATCAAGCACAGCGACGGCTGGGTCTCGGCCTACGCCCATAACGAGCATCTGCTGGTGAAGCGCGGCGATACGGTGCGGCGCGGCCAGCGCATCGCCATGGTCGGCAGCAGCGGGCGGGTCACCACGCCGCAGCTGCATTTCGAGCTGCGCCGCCAGGGCCGGGCCGTGGACCCAACCCCCCATCTCCAGGGCGGCTGAGCGGCCTATCCGGCCAACCGGTCGCGGATCGCCAGCGCCTCCTCCAGCGCCCGAAGCTCCCGTTCGGGGTCGAGCGGCAGCGCGCGCGAGGAGAGGCGCACGATCACCGTCCCGGCCCGCCGGTCCACATAGAGGTTCTGGCCGTGAATGCCGATGCCGAAGATCAGCGGCCGCGGCCCGCGCAGCACATAGCATTGCGCGCGATAATGCATCTCCCGGCCGGGGAAGAACGGGGCGAAGTCGCCCGCGTCCCAGGCGTCCGCGTCGCCCGCCGTCTCGATATCGTCGATCCAGCTCCGGGGCAGCACCTGCCGGCCGTCGCGCATCCCGTCCTCCGCCAGCAGCAGGCCGATGCGGGCGAGGTCGTGCGCCGCGGCCGAGACGCCGCCGGCGGCGCGCGGCGCGCCCAGCCGGTCCACCGTGATCGAGGCCGGCCGCGCGGTTCCGGCCGGGGCCCAGAGCAGCCGGCTCATCAGGTCGGCGTAGCGCTCGCCGGTCGCCCGCTCGATGACCCAGGCGAGCAGGTCGGTATTCGGCGAGACATAGCGGAAGCGCCCGCCATGGGGGCCTTCGGCTTCCGTCAGCGCGCCGTAGAAGGAGCGCAGGTCTCCCGGCGGCTCGCCCGGCTCGGGCGGGTTCCAGCCGGTGGCGCGGCGATAGGCGGTAATCGGGCCGCTCGCCGCCATATAGTCCTCGTCGAAGGCGACGCCCGCGCGCATGTCGAGCAGCTGGCGCACGGTGGCGCCGCGATAGGCGGTGGCGTCGATCTCCGGCGCATGGTCGGCGACCGGGGCCTCGATATCCAGCCGCCCGGCCTCCGCCAGCGCGCCGGCCAGCAGGCCCAGCAGCGACTTGGAGACCGACATCAGGATATGCGGCGTGGTGGCGGTCATGCCCTCGGCGTAGCGCTCGGCGACGATGCGGCCGCCATGCAGCGCCAGCAGCGCGTCGCAATCGGCCGCCATGGCGTCGAAACCGGGAATCTCCACCGGGGCCTCGGGCAGCGGGCGCACCGAGGCGGGATCGTTGGCGATCTCCGCCGTCGGAATCAGCTCGCGAACATGGCGGAACGCCCAGCGGTTGAAGGGAGGGTCGCGCCAGTTGGCGAGCGTCACCTGCGCCTCGGGCGGCGGCGGAAAGCGGTCCATCATGGGATGCGGTCCTCGACGATTCGGGTCGGCCGGCGGATCATACCGGCAGGCGCACCCGCACGCCGAGTCCGCCCTCGGGCGAGTCGATCAGGCGGATATCGCCGCCATGGCTCTGCACCACGTCGCGGGCGATAGACAGCCCGAGGCCGACCCCGCCCGGATCCTCCGCCGGCGCGCGCCGGTAGAACGGCCGGAACAGCTTGTCGCGGTCGTCCGCCGGCACGCCCGGCCCGTCATCGTCGATGGCGATCTCGAACCAGCCGCCCTGCAGCCCGCAGGCGATCCACACCTGGCCGCCATAGCGCATCGCATTGTCGATCAGATTGGCGAGGCAGCGCCGGACGGCGTTGGCCCGCACCGGCATCCGGGGCGCGCCGGCGATGCGCAGGTCGATGGAGCCGCCGGCCCGCCGCGCGCCGGTGACCACGTCCTCCACCAGATCGCCGAGATCGGTCTCGACCGGGACCTCCTGGCCCTCGCCGCGCGCAAACGCCAGATAGGCCTCCAGCATCGCCTCCATCTCGGCGATGTCGGCGCCGAGCTCGCGGGTGTCCTCGTTCTCCGGCAGCAGCGCCAGCGCGACCTTCATGCGCGCCAGCGGCGTGCGCAGATCGTGCGAGACGCCGGCCAGCATGTCGGTGCGCTGCGTCACCTGGCGGCGGATGCGCTCGCGCATGCGCCGGAAGGCGACGGTCGCCTGGCGGACCTCGCTCGCGCCGGCGAGCTTGGGCTCCCCGGCCTCCCGCCCCTTGCCGAACGCGTCCGCCGCCTCGGCGAGCCGGCGCATCGGGCGGACCTGATTGCGCATGAACAGGCCGGCGATGGCGAACAGGATCATCGAGGTCCCGACCATCCACATCACCCAGAAGGTCGTGGTGGCGCTGAACAGCCGCCGGCGCGGCGCGACGACATGCAGCACGCCGTCCTCCAGCTGCACCTTGATGACGATCTCGGCGTCGAAGGTCTCGGTGTCGAAGCGGAACGGGCGGCCCACCCGCTTTTCGAGGGCGCGGGCGAGCGCCCGGTCGAGGCGCGCCGCCGGCGGCGGTTGCGGCGGGGTCTCCAGCACGGCGCCCGGCGCGACGGTCGCGCGCAAGTCGGTGCGCTCCGCCAGCAGCTTCAGCAGCGTCGCCTGCGCCGCGTCGCCCGGAAAGCGCCCCATCGCATCGATCGCCAGCGCGATCTCGCCGGCGACGCCGCCCGCCAGGCGCTTCAGCATGATGTTCCAGTGATGCTCGTAGAAGACCCAGGTGGAGACGATCTGCAGCAGAACCAGCGGCGTCACGATGATGATCAGCGAGCGCCCGAACAGCGAGCGCGGCAGCAGGCGGTCGAGGCGCCCGGCCATCAGTCCGGCCGGAGCGCGTAGCCGCGGCCCCAGTCCGTCACCAGATAGCGCGGATGCCTGGGGTCCGGCTCCAGCTTGCGGCGCAGGCGCGCCACCTGCACGTCGATCGCCCGTCCGGTGGCGACGCTCATCACCTCCAGCTCCTCGCGCGAGACCGTGCGCCCGCCGCGCAGCGAGAGCGCGCCGAGCAGCTGCGCCTCGGCCGGGGCGAGGCGGCGCACGCTGCCATCGTCATGCTCCAGCGTCTCCTGGCCCGGCCGCCAGGCGAGCGGCCCGAAGCGCAGCGCCTCCCGGCGCGGGCGCTGGCGGCGGCGCAGAATGGTGGCGATGCGCAGCGTCAGCTCGCGCGGCTCGAACGGCTTGACCATATAGTCCTCGGCCCCGGTCTCCAGGCCGCGCACCCGGTCTTCCGGATCGTCCATGGCGGTCAGCAGCAGCACCGGGGTGGGGTCCCCGGCCGCGGCGAGCGCGCGGCTGAGCTCCAGGCCGGACTCCCCCGGCAGCAGGATATCGAGCACCAGCAGGTCGAAGGCGATGCCTTGCATGGCGCGCCGCGCGGCCTCCGCCGCCGCCAGCGCGGTGACGCGAAAACCCGAGCCGGCCAGATAGCGCTTCAGCAGCCCGCGCAGGCGGTCGTCGTCATCGACCAGCAGGATATGGGAGCTTTCCTCGGCCAAAGCGTCGGAAACGGCTTCACGCATGGTTGGAAATCCGCCATAACTTGCGCATCTGCTCGGTTGCAGCATATCGCACCCGGACCGCGAGGAGAAATACGCGATGGCGGTGGACCTGCTCCCCTATGACGACCGCGACGGCTTTATCTGGCTGGACGGCAAGCTGGTTCCCTGGCGCGAGGCCAGACTGCACATCCTCAGCCACGGGCTGCATTACGCCAGCGCGGTCTTCGAGGGCGAGCGCGTCTATGGCGGCCATGTCTTCCGCTCGCGCGCCCATTCCGAGCGGCTGCACGAGTCCGCGCGGCTGATGGACTTCGAGATTCCGTTCTCCATCGACGCCATCGAGCGCGCCAAGCGCGAGGTGCTGGAGGCCAACGGGCTGCAGGACGCCTATCTGCGCCCGGTGGCCTGGCGCGGGGCGGAGATGATGGGCGTCTCGGCCCAGCAGGCGACCGTCCATGTCGCCATCGCGGCCTGGTATTGGGGCGACTATTTCGGCGACGGCTCGGCCATGGCCGGCATCCGCATGAAGACCGGCCGCTATCGCCGTCCGGGGCCGGAATGCGCGCCCGTGCACGCCAAGGCGACCGGCCTCTACATGATCTGCACGCTCAACAAGCACGCGGTCGAGGCCGAGGGCTATCACGACGCGCTGATGCTGGACCATCGCGGCTTCGTGGCGGAAGGCTCGGGCGCCAACATCTTCCTGGTGCAGGAGGGCAAGCTGCACACGCCGACGCCCGACACCTTCCTGAACGGCATCACCCGCCAGGCGGTGATCGGGCTGGCCGAGAAGCGCCAGATCCAGGTCGTGGAGCGCTCGATCCTGCCTGAGGAGTTCGCCCGCACCAGCGAGGTGTTCGTGACCGGCACGGCCGCCGAGGTCACGCCGGTGGCGGAGATCGACGAGTTCCGCTTCACGCCCGGGCGCCTCACCCGCACGCTGATGGAAGACTTCCGCGCCATCACCTCCACCGGATAACCCGAACCCGAAGGAACCCCTTCCCATGCGCGACGCCTATATCTGCGACGCCGTGCGCACGCCGGTCGGCCGGCATTCCGGCGCGCTTGCCGCCGTGCGCGCCGACGATCTGGCCGCCCTGCCGCTCAAGGCGCTGATGGAGCGCAATCCGGGCCTCGACCCCGAAGCCATCGACGATGTGATCTTCGGCTGCGCCAACCAGGCGGGCGAGGACAATCGCAATGTGGCGCGCATGGCGGTGCTGCTGGCCGGCCTGCCGGAATCGGTGCCGGGGGCTACGGTCAACCGGCTCTGCGGCTCCTCGCTGGATGCGGTCGGCTCGGCGGCGCGCGCCGTGCGCCTCGGCGAGGCGGAGCTGATGATCGCCGGCGGCGTCGAGAGCATGACGCGCGCGCCCTATGTGATGAGCAAGTCGGGCGCGCCCTGGGGCCGCGATGCGCAGATTTTCGACACCTCGATCGGCTGGCGCTTCGTCAACCGCCGGATGCAGGAGGGCTTCGGCACGGATTCCATGCCGGAGACGGCCGAGAATCTGGCCCGCGAGCGCCAGATCTCGCGCGAGGACCAGGACGCCTTCGCCGCGCGCAGCCAGCAGCGCGCCGTCCGCGCCCAGGAGAACGGGCGCCTCGCGAAGGAGATCGTGGCGGTCGCGATCCCGCAGCGCCGGGGCGAGCCGGTCATGGTGGAGCGCGACGAGCATCCGCGCCCCGGCACGACCGCCGAAAGCCTCGCGAAGCTGCGCTCGATCCACAAGGACGGCACGGTGACGGCGGGCAACGCCTCAGGCGTGAACGACGGCGCGGGCGCGCTCATCCTGGCGAGCGAGGAGGCCGTGCGCCGTCATGGGCTGACGCCCCGGGCGCGGGTGCTCGGCATGGCGACCGCCGGCGTGCCGCCGCGCATCATGGGCATCGGTCCCGCCCCGGCGAGCCGCAAGCTGCTGGAGCGGCTCGGCATCGGGCTCGGCGAGATCGACGTGATCGAGCTGAACGAGGCCTTCGCGGCGCAGTCGCTGGCGGTGACGCGCGATCTCGGCCTGCCGGACGACGCCGAGCATGTGAACCCCAATGGCGGCGCCATCGCGCTCGGCCACCCGCTCGGCATGAGCGGCGTGCGCCTCGCCACCGCCGCCACGCAGGAGCTGCAGGACCGCCAGGCCCGCTACGCGCTCTGCACCATGTGCATCGGCGTCGGCCAGGGCATCGCGGCGGTGCTGGAGCGCGTGTAGGCAGGCGGCGTCTCGCGCCGGGGGAAGGGCGGCCGAAAGCCCCTCCCCTTCCCGGCGGCCGATGCCTTGCGCGCCGCCTGTCAGTCGCCGGTCTTCCCGGCGCGAAATTCGCCTATGTTGGAATAAGACGCCTGGCGCTCCAGGCCGGTGCGCCTGTAGCCGCGCCAATAGTCGAGGAATTCCGCCTCTGAGGCGAAAACGCCATTCCCGGCGCTGAAATCCTCCATGGTCCCGCGGATGCTTCCGATGGTGGCCGTATTGCCGCTTCCGGATCTGTCTCCCGCAATTCGCCACTTTTCCTGCACGAAAACTTCAACATCCTCGAAGGGAATCGGGATTTCCTGCAATGTGTCGAACGAATATATCCGGCCGCTTGCATCCGGCTTCCTCTCGACTCTCTTGTAAACAAAGCCGACGATCCAGTGTCGGGCATAGTGGCTATAAGGGAAGACGATATTCTTGCCTTCGGTCTCGGAGTGGATATAGCTGGTATAGCTCCCCAAAGTATAGCCGAACCGGGACTGCCTGTCGCTTCTATACGTCGTCTTTACATCGAGGGCAATTTTCCCCCGGTCTTCCCCGTCGCGCATCAAGGTGAAGTCGGGATAGTGGTTCTGCTTCGTCGGCTCGACCGACCGCAGCCCCGCGCTATCGGCATAGGACATGACAGCCTGCCGCGCCACCATCTCGAAGAGAGCACCGATAACCTTCGTGTCGGACCCCAGCGGATAGATACGCGCTCTGCGATCCACGATCCCGCATAAGGAATATCCGTTTCGGACTTCGGCAAGCGCCTTCAGAATGAAATCTTTCATCCCACAACCAGTGCTTCCATCATGTCGTTCCGCAAGTTTTCCGTCGCTCCCAGGTGATAGAAGTGGGAGAACGTCCGAATCTCATAGTCTGCGAACGATTCATGCAAGCGTTCGTTCTTCCGATATTTGTTCTCGGACCACATGGAGTAAAGGAACGGACATGGCAACGCCTTCAACCTGTCTTCCAGCCGCATCGCGTCATCGTCGGTCCATGAATTGAAATAGTCGGTGAAGCGTCCTGCATAGGGCGGATCGCAATAGACGAAATCGCCTTCCCGCGCTTCGTCCAGTATCTCGGACCAGTCGGCGCATTCAAATTCCCACGCCTTGCCCGCCATGCCGTCGGCGGCGCACTGCACCTGATTGCAAATCCTGGTGATGTAGGCGGGGCGGAAGCGTTCCGGCTTGCGGCAGAACGGCGTGTTGAAGCGGCCCTTCCTGTTGAACCGCATCAGGCCGTTGAAGCAGGATCGATTCAAAAACAGGAAATCATGCGGGTCTCCGCCGTCGTTGAAGCGGTCCCGAACCCGGTAATAGTGCTCCTGCCCGTCGCGCAGCAGGCGCGCGCCTTCCCGCTCCAGGAAGCTCCGCACGCTCGCGCTCGTGACGCTCCCCGCCTGTATCGCCGCATGGAAGCGGACCAGATGCGGGTTGGCGTCGGCCAGCAAGGCGCGCTCGGGCCGGAGGTTGAGGGGCACGACGGCGGAGCCGACGAACGGCTCGATCCAGCGCCCCGCGCCGCTCCAATCGACGCTGTCGCGGATGAACGGCACCGCTTTCGTCTTGATGCCCTGCATCTTGAGCGGCGGGGCGTGAATGCCGCTCATGGCGCTTGCCGCCCGAGCGAGTCGGCGCCGTCCCGATCGCGTCGCGCGATTCCTTCCTGCATGGCGTCCCCGCCGTCGATCCATCCCCGGCCGGCCGAAAGCGTGCCCCGCAGCGGTCCGGGCGTCAATCCGCGCCGCGCCGCGCTTTGCCGGCGCGGCGTTCGGGTGTAGATAGCCTGTTGAGCGGCGCGTTGGATTTTGGAGGAGAGGCGGTTCATGGCAAGCGACAGGCTGGGCGCAAAGCGCACGCTGCGGGTCGGCGGCAAGGAATATGACTATTTCGCGCTGGAGGCGGCGGAGGCCGTCGCCGGCGATCTCTCGCGGCTGCCGGTCTCGCTGCGCATTCTGGTCGAGAACCTGCTGCGCCACGAGGACGGGCGCACGGTGACCGTCGATGACATTGCGAGCTTCGGCGGCTGGCTGCGCGAGAGGCGCTCCGACGCCGAGATCGCCTTCCGCCCGGCGCGGGTGCTGATGCAGGACTTCACCGGCGTGCCGGCGGTGGTCGATCTGGCCGCCATGCGCCAGGCCATGGCCGAGCTCGGCGGCGACCCGCAGAAGATCAACCCGCTGAACGCCGTCGATCTGGTGATCGACCATTCCGTCATGGTGGACGATTACGGCCGGGAGGGCGCCTTCGAGGCCAATGTGACGCGCGAGTTCGAGCGCAACCGGGAGCGCTACGAATTCCTGCGCTGGGGCCAGTCGGCCTTCCGCAATTTCCGCGTGGTGCCGCCCGGCACCGGCATCTGCCACCAGGTCAATCTGGAATATCTCTCCCGCACGGTGTGGACCGAGGAGGCGGACGGGCGCCTGCTGGCCATGCCCGACACGGTGGTCGGCACCGACAGCCACACCACCATGGTGAACGGTCTGGCGGTGCTCGGCTGGGGCGTGGGCGGCATCGAGGCGGAGGCCGCGATGCTCGGCCAGCCGATCTCCATGCTGATCCCGGAAGTGGTCGGCTTCGAACTCAGCGGCCGGATGCCGGAAGGCGCGACTGCCACCGACCTGGTGCTGCGCGTGGTGGAGATGCTGCGCGCGCAGGGCGTGGTCGGCAAGTTCGTCGAATTTTACGGCCCCGGCCTCGACGCGCTGGCGCTCGCCGACCGGGCGACGATCGCCAATATGGCGCCCGAATACGGCGCCACCTGCGGCTTCTTCCCCATCGACCGCGAGACGCTCGACTATCTGCGCTTCACCGGGCGCGAGGACGAGCAGGTGGCGCTGGTCGAGGCCTATGCGAAGGCGCAGGGCCTCTGGCGCGAGCCGGGCGCGGAGGCGCCGCTGTTCACCGACACGCTCCGCCTCGACCTCTCGACCATCGAGCCGGCGCTCGCCGGGCCGAAGCGCCCGCAGGACCGGGTGACGCTCTCCCAGGTGCCGAAGAGCTTCGCGGAGGCCGTGGCCGAGATCGGCGGCGGCGAGGCGCAGGCGGTCGAGGGCGCGGACTACGCCATCGAGCCCGGCCATGTGGTAATCGCCGCCATCACCAGCTGCACCAACACCTCCAATCCGAGCGTGCTGGTGGCGGCCGGCCTGCTGGCCCGCAATGCGCTGGCGCGCGGCCTCTCGGTCAAGCCCTGGGTCAAGACCTCGCTCGCGCCCGGCAGCCAGGTGGTCACCGACTATCTGGAGGCCGCCGGCCTGCAGGAGGCGCTGGACGCGCTCGGCTTCAACCTGGTCGGCTACGGTTGCACCACCTGCATCGGCAATTCCGGGCCGCTGGCCGAGCCGATCGCCGAGGCGGTCGAGGCCGGCGGCCTCACCGTCGGCGCGGTGCTCTCCGGCAATCGCAATTTCGAGGGCCGCGTCCACGCCCAGGTCAAGGCCAACTATCTGGCCTCGCCGCCCCTGGTGGTGGCCTATGCGCTCGCCGGCTCGCTCACGGTCGATCTGGCCCGCGACCCGCTCGGCCATGACGGCGAGGGCCGGCCGGTTTACCTCCGCGACATCTGGCCCGGCAACGAGCAGATCCGCGAGACGCTCGCCGGCGCGCTCTCGCCCGACATGTTCCGCCATCGCTACGCCAATGTCTCCGAGGGGCCGGCGGAATGGCGGGAGATCCGGGCGCCGAAGGACGAGACCTATCGCTGGAACGACGGCTCCACCTATGTGCGCCTCGCGCCCTACTTCCAGGATATCGAGCGCGAGCCTGAGCCGGTGGCGGACATTGTGGGCGCGCGGGCGCTGCTCTCGCTCGCCGACAGCATCACCACCGACCATATCTCGCCCGCCGGCGCCATCCGGCGCGACGGGCCGGCCGGCGACTATCTGATCGGCCATCAGGTGCGCCCGGTGGAGTTCAACTCCTATGGCGCCCGGCGCGGCAATCACGAGGTGATGATGCGCGGCACGTTCGCCAATATCCGCATCCGCAACGAGCTCGCGCCCGGCACGGAGGGCGGCTACACCACGCACCGGCCCTCCGGCGATGTGATGCCGGTCTATGAGGCGGCGATGCGCTACCGGGCCGAGGGCGTGCCGATGGTGGTGTTCGGCGGGCGCGAGTTCGGCACCGGCTCCTCGCGCGACTGGGCCGCCAAGGGGCCGGCGCTGCTGGGCGTGCGCGCGGTGATCGTGGAGAGCATCGAGCGCATCCACCGCTCCAACCTGATCGGCATGGGCGTGCTGCCGCTGGAATTCACCGACGGCATGACCCGCAAGCAGCTGGCGCTCGACGGCAGCGAGCGCATCGACATCGAGGGCGTGGCGGAGGGCCTCGCGCCGCGCTGCCTGCTCGCCTGCCGCATCCGGCGCGCCGACGGCTCGGAGCAGCAGTTCGAGCTGCGCTGCCGCATCGATACCGAGGACGAGCTCGACTATTACCGCAATGGCGGCATCCTGCCCTATGTGCTGCGCAACATGCTGGAAGCGGCGTAGGGAGGCTTGGCCATGGCGCGCCCGACCGTCGCGGCGATCGGCACCGGGGGCACGATTTCCTCCACCGGTCGCGACAGCCTCGACATCGCCACCTATGTCGACCGCTCCACCGTGCTCGGCGTGGAGGAGGTGATCGCGCGAACGCCGGAGCTGGACCGGGTGGCGGAGGTCGTGCCCACGCCCTTCCGCGCGATCCCGTCCACCGCCATGGGGCCGGAAGTCTGGCCGGAACTGCTGGCCTGCGTCCACGACGCCGCCGCCCGCCCGGAGATCGACGGCGTCGCCATCACCCATGGCACGGCGACGCTGGAGGAGACGGCTTATTTCCTCAACCTCACCGTCGAGACGGAGAAGACCGTGGTGCTGGTCGGCGCGCAGCGCCCGGCGACGGCGCTCTCCGGCGACGGGCCGCTCAACCTGCTGAACGCGGTGCGCGTCGCCGGCGCGCCCGAGGCGCGGGGGCTCGGCGTGCTGGCGGTGCTGAACGACGAGATCCACGCCGCGCGCGAGGTCACCAAGACGCACAGCTTCCGCCTGCAGGCGTTCCGCGCGCCGGATTTCGGCGTGCTCGGCCATGCCGATTCCGACCGCATCGCGATCTATCGCCGGCCGGCGCGCATCCATGCGCCCGAGGCGGCGCGCGAACTGGGCCTGCCGGCGCGGCTGCCGCGCGTCGATATCGCCTACTCCTACGCCGGCGCGGACGGCGCGGCGCTCCGGGCCTTCGCGGCCGCCGGCGCGGAGGGCGTCGTCATGGCGGCGCTCGCGCCCGGCCTGCCGACGCCGGCGGAGCGCGAGGCGATGGAGGAGGTCATGGCGGGCGGCGTCGCCCTGGTCATGGCGACGCGGGCCGGGGCCGGGCGGCTGGCGCGGCTGGAGCATCGCCGCCCGAAGGGCACGGTGCTCGCCGACAATCTGAGCGCCCAGAAGGCCCGCGTGCTGCTGATGCTGGGCCTCGCCCGCACCCGCGACCCGGACGCGCTGCAAGCCCTGTTCGAGCGCTTCTGAGCCGCTACAGCCCGGCCGGCTTCGGCCCGCCGGTGGCCCAGTCCAGCAGCTGGACGGTGTGCACCACCGGCAGCGTCGTCCGGCCGGCGATCTGCACCATGCAGCCGAGATTGCCGGCCGCCACGACATCCGGCTTCACGCTCTCGATATGCGCCGCCTTGCGCGCGCCGAGCCTCGCGGCGAGCGCCGGTTGCAGCAGATTGTAGGTCCCGGCCGAGCCGCAGCAGAGATGGCTTTCGGGCGCCGCCGCCACCTCGAAACCCGCCGCCTCCAGCAGCCGCGCCGGCAGCGTCGTGATCTTCTGGCCATGCTGCATCGAGCAGGCGGAGTGATAGGCGACGCGCAGGCGCGGCGCGGCGCCCGCAACCCCGAGGCCCAGCTCCTCCACCAGTTCGGTCACGTCGCGCGCGCGCGCCGAGACCCAGGCGGCGTTCTCCGCCAGCGCCGGGTCGCCGCGCAGCAGGTGGCCATAGTCCTTCAGCTGCGTGCCGCAGCCGGAGGCGCTGACGACGATGCGGTCGGGTTCGGCGCGGAGCCACGCGCGAACATTGCCGGCCGCAGCGCGCCGGCCCTCCTCCGCCCGGCCCATATGGTGGACCAGCGCGCCGCAGCAGCCCGCGCCCTCGGCCACCACCACCTCCGCGCCGAGGCGCGTCAGCAGGCGCACCGTCGCCTCGTTGATGGCGGGGTCGAGCACGGTCTGGGCGCAGCCGGAGAGCAGCGCCACGCGCATCCGCCGCCGGCCCTCGGCCGGGAAGGTCTGCGGGCGATCGACCGGCGAGGGCGCGGGCAGGCGTCCGGGCGCCATGGCGGCCAGGGTGGCGAGCCGGCCGGGCAGCAGCCGGGCGAAGCGCCGGGCCGGGCGGGCCGCCAGCAGCGCGGCGCGAAACAGCGCCGGGCGCGGCAGCAGCAAGGCCAGCAGGCGGCGCAGCCAGCGCTCCGGCAAGGGCCGGCGCCAGGTCGCCTCGATATGGGCGCGGGCGTGATCGACCAGATGCATGTAGTTCACGCCCGAGGGGCAGGTGGTCATGCAGGAGAGGCAGGAGAGGCAGCGGTCGATATGGCGCACCGTGCGCGCATCCGCCGGGCGGTCGTTCTCCAGCATCTCCTTGATGAGATAGATGCGCCCGCGCGGGCTGTCGAGCTCGTCGCCGAGCAGCGTGTAGGTCGGACAAGTGGCGGTGCAGAAGCCGCAATGCACGCAGCGCCGCAGGATTTGCTCCGAATGCGCCACCTCCGGGTCGGCAAGCTGCGCCAGGCTGAAATCGGTCTGCATCAGAGGCCCTCGCCCATGCGGCCGGGATTGAGCACGCGCTCGGGGTCGAAACCGGCCTTCACCCGGCGGGCGAGCGCCGCCAGCGCCGCCGGCTGCGGGTGGAACACCGGCTCGGCCGCGCGCGCCGCCGCCGGCGCGGCGACCAGTGTGGCATGGCCGTCAAGCCCCTCGCGGACAAGCCCGCCATGGCGCCCGGCCTCGACCGCCAGCCAGATCAGCCCGCCGGCCCAGTCATAGAGCCGCCCGGCGATCGGCAAACCCGCCTCGGCCAGTCGCGCCACCGTGGCCGCGCCCTCGGCCGGGGCGACCGACAGCCGCCAGAGCTGCTCCCCCCGGCCCCGGAGCGGGGCGACATCGCGCACCTCCGCCCAGAAGGCGCGCGAGGCCGCCTCTTCCAGAACCGCCGCCTCGCCGCCGAAATGCGCCAGCAGCGCCTCGCGCCGGGCCGCCACCGAGACCGCCGGCCCCTCCAGCCGGAGACCGGTTCGCCCGCCATCCTCCGGCAGATGCGCGAGGCCGGAGACGTCCGCCGGCAAGCCCGTCGCCTCGGTCATCAGCGCCACCGCGCGCGCCTCGTCCAGGCCCGCGAACAGAAGCGTCTCCTCGGTCTCCGGCTTCGGCAGCACCTTGACCGTCAGCTCGCTCATCGCGCCGAGCGTGCCATGCGAGCCGGCCATCAGCTTGGAGAGGTCGTAGCCGGTGACATTCTTCATCACCCGCCCGCCGGACTTGAACGGCTCGCCGCGCCCGCTGACGGCGCGAAAGCCCAGCAGATGGTCGCGCGCCGCGCCGGCCTTGATGCGGCGCGGCCCGGAGGCGTTGATCGCGAACGTCCCGCCGAGCGTGCCGCGGCCGCCGGGCCCGCCCAGAATGCGTCCGAAGTCCGGCGGCTCGAAGGCCAGCTGCTGGCCCTGCCGGTCGAGCAGGGCCTCGATCTCGCGAAGCGGCGCGCCGGCGCCCGCGGTCAGCACCAGTTCCGAGGGCTCGTAGAGGCTGACGCCGGAGAGCGCCGCCATGGTGAGCCGGCGCACAGGCCGGTCCGGCTCATGGCCGAAGCCCCGCTTGCTGCCCTCCCCCTCGACCGCGAGCGCGTAGCCCTCGGCGAGCGCCGACGCCACGGCCTCGATCAGCTCGGCCTCATCGCCGGGCGCGAGCGCCTCCATGACCGTCAACACGGCCCGGCGGCGGCCTTGTCGCCGTTCTGCCGGCGCGCTATCGTGGCGCCATGGCTTTCGATACGCATCAGGCTGTCACCGATCTCGAAGCCGCCGGTTTCGAACGCCCGGCGGCGGAGGCTGTGGTCCGCGTTTGCCGCTCGGCCTCGGCGGCGATGGCGGAAGACCTGGCGACCGGCAAGGATGTGACGGCGCTCGGCCACCAGGTCGGCGCCGTCGAACAGCGCCTCGACGGCGTGGAGCGCGATGTCGGCCTCCTGCGAGAGGAAGTGGGCGCGCTGCGCCAGGAAGTCGGCGGCGCGCGGCAGGACGTCGGAACGCTTCGCGGAGAGGTCGGAACGCTTGGCGGAGAGGTCGCAACGCTTCGTGGGGACCTCGGGACAGTTCGCGGAGAAGTCAAGGCGCTTGACGGAAAAGTCGATGCGCTTGACGGAAAGTTCGATACGCTCGGTGCGGAGGTCGGGACGCTTCGCGGGGAAGTCGGGACGCTTCGCGGGGAAGTCGCGACGCTTGGCGGGAAAGTCGCGACGCTTGGCGAAGAAGTCGCTGGCCTGAGGCGAGAGGTCGGCGGACTTTCTGCAAGGATGAAAAATCTGGAGGATATCGTCGTCACCAAGAAAGACCTGGAGGCCGCGATGCACGCCATGCGTGCGGAAATGTCCCGATCGATGACGACAATCGTACTCGTGCTTACCACCGTCGTCATTGCCGGCTACGGCCTGACGATCGCCGCCTTCAAGCTGTTCTAGGCCGGCGGAGCGCATCAGAAGCGCGGCAGGTCCGGGAAGGGCAGCGCGCCGCCGCGCACATGCATCCGCCCGAGCTCGGCGCAGCGGCGCAAAGTCGGGAACATCTTGCCGGGATTGAGCCGGTGTTCGGGGTCGAAGGCGCATTTGACCCGCTGCTGCTGCTCCAGATCGGCCTCGGTGAACATCTCGCCCATCAGGTCGCGCTTCTCCACCCCGACGCCATGCTCGCCGGTGAGCACGCCGCCGACGCGGACGCAGAGCTTCAATATGTCGGCCCCGCAGGCTTCGGCGCGCTCGATGTCGCCCGGCCGGTTGGCGTCATAGAGGATGAGCGGGTGCAGATTGCCGTCGCCGGCGTGGAACACATTGGCGACCCGGAGCCCGTGGGCGGCGGCGATCTCCGAGATGCCGGCCAGCGCGTCGGCCAGCCGGCCGCGCGGAATGGTGCCGTCCATGCACAGATAGTCCGGCCCGATGGCGCCGACGGCCGGAAAGGCGTTCTTGCGCCCGGCCCAGAAGCGGAGCCGTTCGGCCTCGCTTTCCGAGGCGCGGATGGCGTTCGCCCCGGCCGCGCGCGCGATCTCCGAGACGCGCGCCAGCAGATGGTCCACCTCGGCCGCCTCGCCGTCCAGCTCGCAGATCAGCAGCGCGGCCGCGTCGCGCGGATAGCCGCAAGGCTGGAAGTCCTCCGCCGCCCGGATCGCCGGCCCGTCCATCATCTCCAGCCCGCCGGGGACGATGCCGGCCGCGACGATGTCGGCGACGCAGCCCGCGCCGGCCTCGACGCTCGGAAAGGCGAGCAGCAGGCCGCGCGCGGTTTCCGGCTTGCGCAGCAGCCGCACCGTCACCTCGGTGATGACGCCCAGCAGGCCCTCGGAGCCGGTCATCAACCCCATCAGGTCGTAGCCTTCCGCATCCAGATGCTTGCCGCCGAGGCGGACGATCTCGCCGCCCATCAGCACCAGTTCGAGGCCGAGGATATTGTTGGTGGTCAGGCCGTATTTCAGGCAGTGCACGCCGCCCGAATTCTCGCCGACATTGCCGCCGATGGAGCAGGCGATCTGCGAGGAGGGGTCGGGCGCATAGTAGAAGCCCCGGTCGGCCACGGCGTCGCTGATCGCCAGATTGGCCACCCCCGGCTGCACCCGGGCGCAGCGGTTGGCGAGGTCGATCTCCAGGATGCGGTTGAACTTGCCCATGGCGAGCAGAATGCCGTCGCCGAGCGGCAGCGAGCCGCCGGAGAGCGAGGTGCCGGCCCCGCGCGGCACAACCTTGACATTCATCTCCGCCGCCAGCGCCATGATCGCCCGCACCTGGGCCACCGTCTCCGGCAGCGCCACCACCAGCGGCAGCTGGCGATACATGGTGAGCGCGTCGCACTCATAGGCGCGCATGCCCGTCTCTTCGGCGATCACGCTCTCCTCGGGCAAGAGCGCGCGGAGGCGCGCGATCAGCCGGTCGCGATTCTCCAGGATCGCCGCTTCGGGCTTCGGCATGGTGAGCGGCATGAGCGGCGCCTCTTCGGGTGGCGGGCCGGCGCGACTCTAGCCCGCCTTTCTCACCAAGACCACGGCCTGCGTCCACCTTCTTGCGGCGAGCGCAGCCGCTCGAAGCGGTGCAGCATGAAGGCCGCGCCGAGGGCGGGCGTGGCGAGGTTCAGCAGCGGCGCGGTCATCAGCCAGGCGAGCAGCGCGCCCGCCAGCCAGAGCCGGAGGCGGTGGCGGCGCCAGAGCGCGTCGGCCGCCTCCGGCTCCAGGCGGCGAAGCGCGGCGGCGGCGAAATATTCCCGGCCGAACAGCCAGCCGTTCGCCAGCCAGAAGAGCGGCAGCGCCAGCGGCGCCGCCAGCAGCCAGACCGGCAGCAGCAGCAGGTTGAGGCAGAGCGCCCAGCCGGCGAAGCGGAGCGTCTGGCGGACAAGCTCGCCCCAGCCCTGCTCGCGTGGCGGGCCGAGCGCGGGATAATGGCGCCGCTCGACCGCGCGCGCGGCGCGCTCCAGCAGGAGGCCCTGCACCGCCGCCACCACCGCCGGAAAGCAGACCAGCCCCGCCGCCAGCGCGGCCGCCCCGCCCGCCAGCCCCGCCGCCAGGTCGAGCCATGCGACGCCGGTGAGCGCGCCCATGGCCCGCCCGGCCGCCAGCGCCAGACCCACCACCAGCAGCGCCGAGAGCAGGCAGGAGCCGAGCACCAGGGCGAGGAAGCGCCGGTCCGTCAATTGCCCGAAGGCCCGTGCGAGATCGTGCAGCATGACGGCGGCAAGCCAGCACAGCCGCGCCCGCGCCGCAAGCGCCGGGATGCGGCGTTCTGTATTACATTCGGCGATATTTGCGAATTACTATGCCGACATGGCTTCCGGCAGATGGACCGATGCAGAGAACGACCTGATCGTCGCGGATTACTTCGCGATGCTTGCCGACGATCTGGCGGGACGCCCCTACAACAAGGCCGCCAGCAACCGCGCCCTGCGAGGCCGAATCGGCCGCAGCGGTCCCTCGATCGAATACAAGCATCGGAACATCAGCGCGGTGCTGCAATGGCTGGGCCAGCCCTGGATCGTCGGCTACCGGCCGGCGCTCAACTTCCAGGCGTCCCTCATCGACGCGGTGGCGCGCCGGCTCCAACGGCAGCCGGACTATCCGGTCCGACCGCCGCACCTCCCGCGCGCGCTCGACATGGGCCCGCCGCCGACCTTCCGCAACGAGCCGCCGATCCAGCCGCCGGAGTGGATGCTGGCGGCCGCGCGGAAGTTCGACGCCGCCGGGCGGGACGAGCGCAATCGCGCCCTCGGACGCGCCGGCGAGGCCTGCGCGCTTGCCCATGAGAAGGCGGTGCTGATCGCGGAGGGCCGGCGCGATCTGGCGAAGCGGGTGAGATGGGTGTCCGAGGAGGACGGCGACGGCGCGGGCTACGACATCGCCAGCTTCTCGCCGGAGGGCCGCACGCGCCTGATCGAGGTGAAGACCACCAATGGCTGGGAGCGCGCGCCCTTCCACATCACGCGAAACGAGCTCCGGGTCGCCGGCGAGCGCCCCGAGGAATGGCGCCTCCTGCGGCTCTGGAACTTCATCCGCGCCCCCCGAGCCTTCGAACTCAGCCCACCGCTCGAGCGGCATGTCGCCCTGATCGCGACGCAATACGAAGCCCGCTTCCGCTGAAGCGCGCGCGCCGGCCTGAACGCCAGGCTCGCCATCGAGCATCACGACGCCGAGGCCCGCATCAGCCTCCATCTCGGCTTATGCTTCCGATCGCACGAGCGGGGTTTCGGGTCCGGCCCGCCTGGGGATGCAACGGGGTATGGCGCGTCTCTCAAATCACCGCGCGCGAACCGCTGCACGGGATAGGCAACGGAGTCCGGGCGGGGTAGGTTGGGGCTTCGCTCCGGCGGCGCGGGCCGGCGGGGTGGGAGAGGAGGCGCCATGTCGCTTACACAGCAGCAGATCGACCGCTATGGCGAGGAGGGCTATCTGGTCCTGCCGGGCGCGCTGCCGGCGGACCTGCTGGCCGAGCTCCGCCGCGAGGCCGACCTGGCCGTGGCCGGGGCGGCGGGCCTCACCGCCTCCGACGCGCGCTACGACCTGGAGGACAGCCACCGACCGGACGCGCCGCGCGTGCGCCGGCTGAAGACGCCGTTCCAGTTCTGGCCGTTCTTCGACCGGCTGATGCGCTCGCCGGCGGTGCTGGACGCGGTCGAGCCGCTGCTCGGCCCCGACATTCGCATCCACAACAGCAAGCTCAACATGAAGTCCGCCGGCTTCGGCGCGGCGGTGGAGTGGCACCAGGACTGGGCCTTCTATCCCCACACCAACGACTCAGGCCTTGCGCTCGGCGTCTATCTCGACGATGTGGGCGAGGATAACGGGCCGATGATGGCGGTGCCGGGCTCGCATCTTGGGCCGGTGTTCGACCACCACAGCGAGGGCGCCTTCTGCGGCGGCGTCGATGCCGGCCGCCACGATGTCGGCCACGGGCGCGCCGTCGCCATGACCGGGCCGGCCGGCACCTTCACGCTCCACCATGTGCGCGCCGTGCACGGCTCGGCGCTCAACCGCTCGGCCCGGCCGCGCCGCCTTCTGCTCTACAGCTATTTCGCCGCCGACGCCTGGCCGCTGATGGGCCTGCAGGGCGAGACGCTGGAGGAATTCGACGCCCGCATCTGCCGCGGCCGGCCGACCCTGGAGCCGCGCCTGGAGGCCGCGCCGGTGCGCATGCCGCTGCCGGAAGCGCCGCGCCAGGGCTCGATCTACGAGAACCAGAAGACGCTTTCGGGGCGCTTCTTCGACGCGTTCGAGGAGGTCGCCTGAGGCCGGATGACAAGCCCCGCCGTGACCGAGCGCCTGTGCAATCTCGACCGCCTGATCCATCTGATGGACCGGCGCGGCCTGGACGGCGCGATCGCCGCCTCGCCCAACAATGTCTATTGGCTGTCCGGCTTCAACGCGCCGGCGCAGAAGTCCGACGAGCCGCGCCCACTGGCCGTGGTGCTGGCCCGCGACGCCCCCGAGGCGCCGGCGATGGTGCTCCCCGACTACTATCTGGGCGCGGTCGCCGCCCGGCCGCTCCAGGTGCAGGCGCAGGACATCCGGCCCTATCGGGCGCTGCTGCTGCCGCTCGACCTGCCGTCGCGCGGCGTCGGCGACCTCGACCGCTTCCTGCCCGCCGCCGGGCGGCCCGAGTGGTTCGCGGGCGCGGCGGAGCGCTACGCCCCCGACATGCTGGCTGCGCTGGAGCGCGCCCTCCGCGATCTCGGCCTCGCCGGCAAGCGCGTCGCGGTCGATGACCCCCTGCTCGGCGCGCGCCTGGAGGGCGCGGCGGCCGAGGCCGGTTACGGCCTGTTCATGTCGGCGCGCTCCGTCAAGACGCCCGCCGAGGTGCGGCTGCTGGAGGCCGCCACGGCCGTCAATCGCGCCGCCATCGAGGAGAGCATCGCCGCCTGGACGCCGGGCATGACCTGGCGCGACCTGGAGCGCGCCTATCATGGCGCGGCGGTGGCGCGCGGCGGCTTCGTGCACGATCCGGGCGCCATGGTGCTCGCCAATTCCGGCGACGATCCGGTCCCGACGATCGCCGCCGAGACCGGCGATTTCGACCTCGAAGCCGGCATGCGCATCATGTTCGACTGCCACGGCACGCGGGAGCTCTATTGCTGGGACGGCGGCAAGACCTGGATCGTCGGCTCCGAGGGCGCGGAAGCCGCCCGCCCGCTGGCGACCGCGACCGCCGACGCGATGGGCGAGATCGAGGCGGCGATGCGCCCGGGCGCGCGCATCTCGGCGTTGCAGGCGACCGGGCGGGCGGTGTTTCGCAAGCACGGGCTGCCGCTTGCCGAGGATGCGCTGATCTTCTTCCACGGCCTCGGCCTCAGCCATCTCGATCAGGAAACCGACGCCGGCGGCAGCGCCACCGGCGACTTCGCGCTGCAGGCCGGCATGGCGATCGCGACGCATATCTACTATCCCGGCGGGCGGCGCGAGCGCCTCTGGCTCGAGGATATCGCCCTGGTCGGCGAGGCCGGCCCGGCGCGCTCGCTCTTCGGCTGGGACTTCCTTCCACATGGGCTGGACGCATGATCAATCGTTTTCCGGCGGTCCGTTTCGTGGTGCGGCATGGCGGCCTGCTGGCGCCGCTGGCCGCATCGCTCCCGATGCTGCTCGCCGTCGCCGCCGTCGGGCTGGAGGGCCTGCACTGGTTCTGGCTCGTCTGCGGCGGTCTGGTGGGCGCCGCCTGCGGCTTCGTCGTCCGCCTGCTGGCCGAGATGACGATCATCATCGCCGACATGCTGCTGCCCGAGTGAGCGGCGGGCGGTTTGTCTACCCGGAACGCAGCCTTTCTTGCCCGAACGGACGAACCGAGCAGCGCATCCGAAGGACGACCCCCGACTTCCGCCGAACTGCCCATCCACGACGACCGCGATCGCTGACACTGAGCGACTGCGGTATCCGTCGTGGACGACCCACCGGGAAGGGGCGTCGCCAGATCACGGATTACAGATCAGGGTTCTGTGCGACCTTCCGGCGCCGGGGCTGTGGGAAGATGCGAGCGCAAGAACTTCAAAATCCTTCGATGCATATGCACCAGCACCGCCGCGTGATGTCGCCAAATGTCGTGCCCGATATTCGTGTACTTCACGAACCACGTTGAAGCGCCTCTCTTGTGTAACAATCTGTGAAGTCGGTAGGCGCCTTCGATCGGGATCTTTTTGTCTTGCTCTCCAACCAGAAACAAGACCGGCAATTCAAGTTCGTGATGCCACTCCAATCGGCTGCTCAGTATTTTTGACCTTCGGAAGATTTGCGTCCCACTCGTTCCTCTCGCTTGATGTCCATCCATTGGAAGAAAAAGCTCATAAAAATTGCGGCAAAGATAGCTCCCATAGCCAGCCCAATAACCGCTCCATCAAAAAGTACATACATGAGAATAAACCACAGAGCGCCAAAGAGTCCTGCGCGAATGCTGTGATGAATTTTCATACTTTATCTCTCCAAGGGTTGAATATCGAGATGCCATCCTTTGCCAAAAGCGGTCTTCCGATATCCCAAAGTTGACATCGGGGAAGCAGAAGTTGCGTCCCGGCAATGCGGGCCGCGCCGGGCATGTTTGGCAGGAGTCCCGAACGCCATCGATCCTTCCGCCTGCTACTCCTCCAATCGCCGCAGCGCCAGCCTATTGGAGAGGCGCGACGCAATATAATGCGGCGTCTTGTCGCATATCGTCCCAATGTGGCGCAGTGCGCCCTCAGACGATCCGGCAGACCTCGTCGAAGGCGAATCTCGGGTGGCGGGGGAGGAGGACGGTGGGGTCGCCGTGGCCGATATTGCACAGGAAATTGGAGCGCACGCTGCTGCCGGCGAAGAAGGCGGCATCGACCTTGCCCCGGTCGAAGCCGGACATGGCGCCGATGTCGAAGCCGAGCGCCCGCGCCGCGATCATGAAATAGGCCCCCTGCAGCGTGCCGTTGCGAAAGCCCGCCTCCGCCGCCGCCTCGGGATCGTCGCGGTAGAGATTGGCCATGAAGTCGTCATGCGGGAAGAGGAAGTCCATGCGCTCGAAGAAGCGCAGATCGTAGCCGATCACCGCCGTCGCCGGCGCGGCCATGGTCTTGTCGAGATTGCCGGAAGAGAGCGCCGGGGCGAGCTTCGCCTTCGCCTCCGGGGTGCGCACGAAGACGAAACGCGCCGGGCACATGTTGGCGCTGGTCGGCCCCCATTTCATCAGCTCGAAGATGCGGCGGAGATCCTCGTCGCCGACCGGCCGGTCGCGCCAGGCGTTGTGCGTGCGGGCTTCGCGGAAGATCGTGTCGAGGGCGGCGTCGTCCAGCATCGGCTCTCGCTCCGGTCGGGGAAAGGCGTAAACTCCGGGCTTCCGCCCGCCGCGTCAAGAAAGGGGCCGCCGATGCGCGCCGCCGTCTGCTCCGCCTGGGGAGAGGTCGAAAGCCTGGAAATCCGCGACGACCTGCCGGTCCCCGAGCCGGGCGAGGGCGAGGTCGCGATCCGGGTCCGGGCGGCCGGCGTCAACTACGCCGACTCGATCATGATCGCCGGCAACTACCAGACCCGCCCGCCGCATCCCTTCGCGCCGGGGCTGGAGGTGGCGGGCGAGGTCGCGGCGCTCGGACCCGGCTGCGCGCGGCTCCGGCCGGGCGAGCGCGTCATGGCGATGCTCTGGTGGGGCGGTTTCGCCGAGACCGCCATCGCGAAGGAGGCGGAAACCTTCCCCATCCCCGACGGCATGTCGGACGCCGAGGCCGCCGCCTTCCCGACCGCCTGGGTCTCCTCCCATGTCGCGATTCGCTGGCAGGCCCGGCTCCGGGCCGGCGAGACCGTGCTGGTGCTGGGCGCGGCCGGCGGCGTCGGGATCGCGGCGGTGGAGTGCGGCAAGGCGCTCGGCGCGCGGGTAATCGCGGCGGCGAGCAGCGCCGAACGCCTCGACCTCGCCGCCCGCCATGGCGCGGACGAGGGCATCGACTATAGCCGCGAGAGCCTGAAGGAGCGCGCCCTGGAGCTGACCGGCGGGCGCGGCGCCGATGTCGTGTTCGATCCCGTGGGCGGGCCGCTCTTCGACGAGGCGCTCTCCTCGCTCGCCTGGGGCGGGCGCATCCTGCTGGTCGGCTTCGTCGCCGGCGTCCCGCGCATCCCGGCCAACCGGCTGCTGGTCAAGCACCGCGCCGCGATGGGCTCCTCGCTGCGCTATTTCCGCCGCGAGCGCCCCGACCTGCTGCTGCGCAGCATGGAGGAGCTCGCCGGCTGGTATCGCGAGGGCCGCGTCTGCCCGCGCGTCGGCGAGACCTGGCCGCTGGAGGACACCGCGCGCGCCATCCGCCGGCTGACCGACCGGCAGGCGACCGGCAAGGTCGTCGTGACCCTCTGAAAGGACGCGGAGGGCGGGCCGCGCGCGATTGACAGCCCCCGCCCGCTTGGCTATCTCACCCTCGACCTTCCGGCCCTCGCGAGGCAGGCTCCTTCCATGGCAACCGACAACCGGCCGCTGTCGCCGCATCTGCAGATCTACCGCCCGCAGCTGACCTCGGTGCTGTCGATCGCCCATCGCGGAACCGGCCTGCTGCTGGTGGCCGGCGCGGGCCTGCTCGCCTGGTGGCTGCTGGCCGCCGCCGCCGGGCCGGGGGCCTACGCCCATGTGGAGCGGTTCTTCGGCTCCATCGTCGGCCTGGTCGTGCTGGCGGGCGTCTCCTTCTCGCTGTTCTTCCATCTCTGCAACGGCGTTCGGCATCTGTTCTGGGACGCCGGCATGGGCCTCGAACTGGACCGGGCCTACCGGTCCGGCTGGGCGGTCGTCGCGGCGGCGCTGCTGCTGACCGTGCTGGCCTGGCTCTGGGCGCTGGCGGGCTGACGAGGAGAGGGGCCTCCCATGGACTTCCGCAGTTCGGTCAAGACCGCGCGCGGCCTCGGCTCGGCGCGCGAGGGCGCATCCCACTGGTGGGCGCAGCGCATGTCGGCGCTGGCGCTGCTGCCGCTCTCGCTCTGGCTGGCGGCCGCGCTCTGCCGGCTGGCCGGCGCCGGCCATGGCGCGGTTTCGGACTGGCTGGCGGAGCCGTTCAACGCCATCGCCATGCTGCTGCTGGTCGCGGCCGGCTTCCACCACGCCCAGCTCGGCCTTCAGGTGGTGCTGGAGGACTATATCGCCCATGAAGGCCGGCGGATCGCGGCGATCGCGGCGGCCAAGGGCGCCTGCTGGGCGCTGGCCGCCGCCTCCGCCTTCGCCGTGCTCAAGATCGCTCTTGGAGGATGAGGCCGGATGACCGCCGCCTATGAGGTGACCGATCACGCCTATGACGTCGTCGTTGTCGGCGGCGGCGGCTCGGGGCTGCGCGCCACGCTCGGCTGCGTCCAGGCCGGCCTGCGCACCGCCTGCGTCACCAAGCTGTTCCCGACCCGCAGCCACACCGTGGCCGCCCAGGGCGGCATCGCCGCCAGCCTCGCCAATATGAGCGAGGACAATTGGCGCTGGCACATGTACGACACGGTGAAGGGCGCCGACTGGCTCGGCGACCAGGACGCCATCGAATATATGTGCCGCAACGCCGTGCCGGCGGTGATCGAGCTCGAACATTTCGGCATGCCCTTCTCGCGCACGCCGGAGGGCAAGATCTATCAGCGCCCCTTCGGCGGCCACATGAAGAATTTCGGCGAGAGCCCGGCCCAGCGCGCCTGCGCCGCCGCCGACCGCACCGGCCACGCCCTCCTGCACACGCTCTATCAGCAGAGCCTCCGCCACCGGGCGGAGTTCTTCGTGGAATATTTCGCCATCGACCTCGTCATGGGGCCGGAGGGCGACTGTCGCGGCGTCGTCGCCTGGAATCTGGATGACGGGAGCATCCACATCTTCCGCGCCAAGCTGGTGATCCTCGCCACCGGCGGCTATGGGCGCTCCTACTTCTCCTGCACCTCCGCCCACAGCTGCACCGGAGACGGCAACGGCATGGTGGCGCGCGCCGGCCTGCCGAACCAGGACATGGAGTTCGTGCAGTTCCACCCCACCGGCATCTACGGCGCCGGCTGCCTGATCACCGAGGGGGCGCGCGGCGAGGGCGGCTATCTGACCAATTCCGAGGGCGAGCGCTTCATGGAGCGCTATGCGCCGACGGCGCGCGACCTCGCCTCGCGCGATGTGGTCTCGCGCTCGATGACCGTCGAGATTCTGGAGGGGCGGGGCGTCGGCTCCGGCTCGGACCACATCTTCCTGCATCTGGAGCATCTCGGCGGCGACGTGCTGCAGCGCCGCCTGCCGGGCATCACCGAGACGGCGCGCATCTTCGCCGGCGTCGACGCCTCGCGCGAGCCGATCCCGGTGCTGCCGACGGTGCACTACAATATGGGCGGCATCCCGACCAACTATCATGGCGAGGCGCTGGACCCGACCGCCGACGATCCCGACCGGGTGGTGCCGGGGCTGATGGCGGTGGGCGAATGCGCCTCGGTCTCGGTGCACGGCGCCAACCGGCTCGGCTGCAACTCGCTGCTCGATCTGGTGGTGTTCGGGCGCGCGGCGGGCCTGCGCGCGGCCGAGATCGTCGATCCGGCGAGCGCCACGCCGCCCGCCCCGGCCGACGCGGCCGAGCGGCCGCTGGCCCGGCTCGACCGGCTGCGCCACGCCTCCGGCTCGCTGATGACCGGCGAGATTCGCGACGGGATGCAGCGCAACATGCAGAACAACGCCGCCGTGTTCCGCGACGACAAAGTGCTCTCCGAGGGCTGCCGGCTGATGGACCAGGCCGCCGCCAGCCTGGCCGACATCCGGCTTTCCGACCGCTCGATGATCTGGAACTCGGACCTTGTGGAGGCGCTGGAGCTGGAGAACCTGATGGTGTGCTCCATGTCCACCATGTTCTCGGCCGAGGCGCGCAAGGAGAGCCGGGGCGCGCATGCCCGCGAGGACCTGCCGGAGCGCGACGACGAGAACTGGATGGTGCACACGCTGGCGCGCTCCGACGAGGACCTGAAGGTCCGCCTCTCCTACCGCCCCGTCCACACGGAAACGCTGACCGACGAGGTGGACTATATCCCGCCCGTCGAGCGGGTCTATTGACAAGATTTTTCGGAACATCGATTATGACGCAACTACTAGAAAATGCCAGACTATCGATAGACCTTGGGATTGAAGATTATTTCGATCAAAACCCTGTCCGCGTATTGTCTGCGGTAAGGAATTTCTACTCGGGAGTTTTACTGCTCGCAAAGGCAACGCTCGTCAACAAGGTTCCACATCATGATCAACGAGAGATTCTCGGCACACAATTCACACCAGTCCCCGATGGGCAAGGTGGGATTTCATACAAGTATTCAAAAAAAAGGCAAACAGTTGGATTTGATGATTTGCTAAAACGTTTGAAGGATTTTGATATTTCTGTTGATCAGCAAGCATTAAAGAAGCTCAATGCAATTCGAAACGATATCGAGCACTCTTATAGCAATTCACCTCGCGAACATATGCGTGAAGCTATTGCTACACTATTTCCAATAATTTCTATCCTAATCGAAGAGCTTGGATTCAATCCACATGAATTGATGCCAGTGAGTTGGCCTAAAATGCTGGAGGAAAAGGGATTTTATGAAAAAGAACTCGAATTGTGCAGGGAGAGCTTTGGAAACATAAAATGGGAGTCTAAGACTTTAGCAGCCATTCGATTTAAATGCATTGAATGCGAATCATCGTTAGTGATGCAGGTCAACAAGGAAGCAAGCAATCACGAGGAGTTGCATTGCTCTTGCCGGTTGTGTGGACATCAATGGCATGGAGAGCACGCAATTGAAGCAGCTATTAGAGATCATTTAGATTGGGATAGCTATCTCGCTATGGCGGATTGTAGCAGTGAATTGATTCACTTATGTCATGAATGCGGGCTAAATACCTACCTTTGCACGGAGGAGGAAGTCGGTTGTGTCTGGTGCCAAGCCTTGTTGGAAGATTGTATAATTTGCCATACTGGATTGACTCCAGACAATGTTTCGTGGGATGATCACAGGTTATGTGGGTATTGTCATAACAAGTTGCTTAAAGATGACTAATTCCGCGATTCCAATTTCTTATCTGCAAGGAGGTCGGATATTGTGAGGAAGAAACTCGATTCAAACGAAGACAGGCGTTGAGAGGAAGAACGCTGCCATGGCCCAGTTAACCCTGCCGAAGAACTCCAGGCCGAAGGCCGGCAAGAGCTGGCCCGCGCCCGAGGGCGCGGAGCGCACGCGGCGCTTCCGGGTCTATCGCTGGTCGCCCGACGGTGACGCCAATCCGCAGATCGACAGCTACGATGTCGATATGGACGCGTGCGGGCCGATGGTGCTGGACGCGCTGATCAAGATCAAGAACGAGATCGACTCGACGCTCACCTTCCGCCGCTCCTGCCGCGAGGGCATTTGCGGGTCCTGCGCCATGAATATCGACGGCGTGAACACGCTCGCCTGCACGCAGTCCATCGACGACATTCGCGGCGATGTCAAAATCTACCCGCTGCCGCATCTGCGCGTGGTGAAGGACCTGGTGCCGGACCTCAAGGAGGCTTACGCCCAGCTGGCCTCGGTGGAGCCGTGGCTGAAGACGGTGAGCGCGCCGCCGGAGATGGAGCGCCTCCAGTCCGAGGAGGACCGCGCCAAGCTGGACGGGCTCTGGGAGTGCATCCTCTGCTTCTGCTGCGCCACCAGCTGCCCGAGCTACTGGTGGAACGGCGACCGCTATCTGGGGCCGGCGGTGCTGCTGCAGGCCTATCGCTGGATCGCCGACAGCCGCGACGAGGCGACCGGCGAGCGGCTCGACGAGCTGCAGGACCCCTTCCGGCTCTATCGCTGCCACACCATCATGAACTGCACCCGCACCTGCCCCAAGGGCCTGAACCCGGCAAAGGCGATCGCAGAAATCAAGAAGCTGGTCGTCGCCCGGCGCTGAGCCGGGGGCCGGAGGCGCGCGCCCGGTGATCGACGGCGCTCTGGCCCCAACGCTCGCCTTCGGCGCGATTCTGGCGGCGCTGGCGCTTTACGCCGCGCCCCGATTGCCGATCGAACTCGCCTCGCTCTCGGTCCTCTGCCTGCTGCTGGTCGCCTTTCATCTGTTTCCCGTGGCGGGGCCGGCGGGCGGCAATCTGCTGGACGCCGAAGCGCTGCTCTCCGGCTTCGCCAATCCGGCGCTGCTGGCGCTGCTCGGGCTGATCGTCATGGGCCAGGGGCTGGCGCAGACGGGCGCGCTGGACACCGGCGCGCGGCGGCTGCTGGCCGCGGTCGGCGGGCGGCCGGACCGGGCGCTATGGATCTCGCTCGTCGCGGTGCTGCTGATCAGCGGCGTGCTCAACAACACGCCCGTGGTGGTGATCTTCATCCCCATCCTGCAGGCTTTCGCCAGTCGCGGCGGCGCCTCGCCCGCCCGGTCGATGATGATCCTGAGCTACGCCTCCATCCTGGGCGGCATGACCACGCTGATCGGCTCCAGCACCAATCTGCTGGTCTCCGGCATGCTGACCGATCTCGGGCGGCCGGGCTTCGGCTTCTTCGACTTCACCCTGCCGGGCCTGCTGGTGGCGCTGCCGGGGCTGCTGTTCGCCATGCTGGTGTTGCCGAGGCTGCTGCCGGAGCGCGATTCCGGCGCCGGGCGCGGCCCCGGCGCCGGGAGGCAGTTCCTGGCCCAGATCGACATCGTGGCCGGCCGGCCGCTGGACGGGCTGAAGCCGGCGGGCGGCTTCTTCCCGGGCCTAGCCGAGATCACCGTCCACGCCATCCAGCGCGGCGAGGCGCGCCTGCTGCCGCCCTTCGGCGACGACGCGACATTGCAGCCGGGCGACATCCTGGTGGTGAGCGCGACGCGCGCGCGCCTCACCGAGGCCGTCCGGGGGCAGATGGACCTGCTGCATCCCTCGCTCGGCGACAGCTGGGCGGCGCGCGAGGATGAGTCGCACGGCAAGCCGCCCTGGATGCGCGGCCGCCAGCTGCTGGGCGAGGTGATGGTGACGCCCGGCTCGGAACTGGCCGGGCGCACGCTGGAGCAGATCGGCTTCCGCTACCGCTACAATTGCGTCGTGGTGGGCGTGCAGCGCCGCAGCGCGCGGCTCCGGGGGTCGATCACCGACCTGCCGCTCGCCGCCGGCGACGTGCTGCTGGTGCAGGGCACGGCCGAGGCCAAGGCCGGGCTGCGCGGCCGGCCCGGCATCCTGCCGATCGAATGGTCGGCGAGCGAGGTGCCTTCGGCCCCGGAGGCCCGGCGGGCGCTGGTCATCTTCGCCGCCGTGGTCGGCCTGGCGGCGCTCGACCTGCTGCCGGTGGCGATCGGCGCGCTGGCGGGCGCGGCCGCCATGCTGGCGACCGGCGTCATGACGCTCCGCCAGGCGGGGCGCGCGATCGGCGCCGATCTGGTGCTGACCATCGCCGCCGCGCTCGCGCTCGGCAAGGCGCTGCAGGTCACCGGCGGGGCGACGATCCTCTCGGACCTGCTGGCGGCGGCGCTCGCCGGCGCGCCGGCCTCGGTGGTGCTCTCCGCCTTCTTCCTGCTGGTCGCGAGCCTCGCCAATCTGGTCGGGGCCAAGGCGGTGGCGGTGCTGTTCACGCCGATCGCGGTCTCGCTCGCCGACGGCCTGGGCGCGCCGGCGGAGCCGTTCGCGGTCGCGGTGGTGTTCGCCTCCAATTGCGCCTTCGCGACGCCCATGGGCTATCAGACCAACCTGCTGGTCATGGGACCCGGCGGCTACCGCTTCCAGGACTTTCTGCGCGCCGGCCTGCCGATGCTGCTGTTCGTGTGGGCCGCCGCCAGCCTGGTGCTGCCCTTCTGCTACGGGCTTTGAGGGGCCTCCGTTTCACGCATCGCCCGGCACGGTTCCTTTAGGCAGCGCCTCGACATGGCGGCAGATATCGCCCGGGCGGGTCAGCCAGATGCGCTCACGGTGGCGCGCAATATGCTCGAAGACGCGGCGCAGCGCCCGGATGCGATAGGGCCGGCCGACCGCGAAGGGGTGCAGCGAGATCGGGCAGACCAGCGCCATGCCGGCCGACTGCTCCAGCATCTCGTCGAAACAGTCGATCAGCATGGCGGCGTAATCGTCGGAATTGTAGCCGAACCAGACCAGCGCGCGATTGTCGTTGGTCTCGATCGGATAGGGCATGGCGAGGATGCGCCCGCCCGAGCGCGTGCGCATCCAGACCGGCTGGTCGTCATGCGTCCAGTCCATGACATAGCGGTAGCCGGCCTCCTGCAGCAGGTCGAGCGTCACCGGGCTGTTGGAGAGCCAGGGGCTCATCCAGCCGAGCGGCGGCGCGCCCTCCTCGGCCGCGATCCGGCGCGTCGCGGTCTCGATCAGGCCGCGCTCCTCGGCTTCCGGCAGGCCGCCCTGCTCGTCCGAATTGGTGACGCCGTGGCCCAGGATCTCGTCGCCGCGCTCGCGCAGCCTGGCCGGGATGTCCGGGCAATGGTCGTAGATGGCGGTGTTGAGCTGGGCCTGGCAGGGGATGTCGAGCGCGTCGAACATCTCCATCAGCCGCCAGAAGCCGACCCGGTTGCCATAGTCGCGCCAGGAATAGACCGAGGCGCTGACCGCCTGGTCCGGCGGGGCGATGCCCGCGCCCTTGCCGCGCCCGAAGGCGAACATCTCGACATTCAGCGCCACATAGACCGCGAGCCGTCGCCCGTCCGGCCAGTCATAGACCGGGCGCGAGACGATGCTCGAATAGTCGTAGCGTCCATGGGTCTCCAGCATCGGCCCTACTCCGCCAGGAAATCCGCCAGCAGGCGATTATAGTGCGCCGGCGCCTCGGCGTAGGCGGCGTGCCCGGCGCCCTCGATGCGGGCGAGGCGGGCCGAGGGCAGCAGGCGCGCGATCTCCTCGGCGCGCTCCGGCGGCGCGATGCGGTCGGCCGCGCCGCAGACGACCAGCGCCGGCATGTCGAGCGCCTTCAGGGTGTCGCGATTGTCGGCGCGCGCGAGCAGGGCCGCGCCGCCCCGGAAGGCCTCGCGCGTCACCTCCGCCGCGATGCCGGCGAGCCGCGCCAGCACCTCGGGCGCGGCGCCCGGCGCGGCCATGGCGGCGGCGCGCGACCGGCCGCGCTCCGCGTCCGAGAGCGTGTCGAACTCGTGCTGCCGGTCGTCGAAACCGCTCGGACCGGCGAAGCTCGCCCGCGTCGCGGAGAGGATGAGCCGCTCGATGCGCCCCGGATGGCGCGCCGCGACGCGCGGCGCGATGACGCCGCCCATCGAGTGCCCGAGCAGCGCCGCCGTGGCGACGCCCAGCCGGTCCATCAGCCCGGCGAGCGCATCCGCCCAGAGGTCCGCATCCGCCTCCGCCAGCGCCTCCGAGGCCCCGAAGCCCGGCGCATCCCAGCCGATCACGCGATGGGACGGCGCAAAGGCCCGATACTGCTCCGCCCAGGTCTTCGAGCTCCCCCCGAGCCCATGCAGCAACACCAGCACCGGCCCCGACCCGGCCTCCCGCCAGGCGATCGGCCCCGACCTCCGCAACTCCGGCAGTTCCATAGCCGCCCTCCCCCGCACGACGCCCTGCCCATGGTGGCGGGCGCACGGGTCTCGATCAAGGGCGCGGGGGCGGTGGACGGCGAACAGGCTGCGCCATCGATCGCGCGCTTCCCTGACCGCCAATCAAGGCGGCCCGCAAGCAGCGGGCATCCGCTCAAGCGAATAAAATTTCGTTGCGGCGCTTGAAATTGGTGCGGATTTCAAGAAAAATTTGTCCTGTTCTGTAAAAATTTCTTGACTCCTCTATCGCGTTCTACGCTCTAATATTCGGAGAATCACTCTGATATAGAGTCGGAGAAAATGAGTCTATTCAATATTTTCGCACGATCCGAGCCACTCGCTGTTCGTCCTAATCAGACTTGGGAGAAAACAGGGAGCGCATTGCGGCGCAGCCTACGTTGCCCGACAGATCGTACGAAGCGAAACATATTGTGTTTCGAAACATCACACGTTTACGCGCCGGCTTGGCCACATTCGCTGCGTTATTGCTGCTGACTTTCGCGCCGGCGGCGGAAGCCGGCTACAGCCTGCCCGCTCCCACCGGTCTCACCGCCACGGTGGGCGATGGCCAGGTGTTGCTCAGCTGGAGCGGTGACTGGATTCACAATCGCAGGCAGGTGGACGCCGCGAACAGCTGGCCGATGGACCTCCATTATATCCGCTATCGCAAGGTTTCGAGCTTTCCCGGACCAGAAACCGACTGGCAGCAAAAACGCTACAGCTACTATGGCGCGATCAGCCATACGGTGAGGGGGCTGGAGAACGGCGAGACCTATGTCTTCCAGATCCGCAGACGCTACTCGGACTGGCGGCGCGGTGATTATTGGCAGCATTGGATTGCGTTCGGCCCGCCCTCCGCCGTCGTGACGCGGCGCCGAACGCGGTTCCGGAGACGCCGACGCGGCTGGCGGCGGTCGGGGGCAATGGCGGGCTGGCGCTCTCCTGGGCGCTGCCGACCAACACGACCAACATCGACAAGCTGCAACTGCGCTGGAAAGCGAGCGCGGCGCTGCCTTTCACCGCGAGCGACGCCTGGACCGACCTTGCAGGCGACGCCACTGGCCATCGGGTGATGGGGCTGACCAACGATACCGCCTACAGCGTCGAGCTGCGCGCGGTGAACGAGCTGGGCGCGGGAACCGCCGCCACGGTCGCCGGAACGCCGCAGAACCTCGTGCCTTCCTTCGGCGCAGCGACGGTGGCGGATCAAACGCTGTCCCGCGACAAGGCGATGCCCGTGCTGGCGCTGCCGGAGGCCAGCGGCGGCGACGGACCGCTCACCTACGCGATCGCGCCCGCCCTGCCGACCGGCCTCAGCCTCGACATGGCGACGCGCACCGTCAGCGGCGCGCCTTATGCGCAACAGGCGGCCACGACCTACAGCTGGACCGCGAGCGACGAGGACGGCGACAGCGCCAGCCTGAGCTTCAGCATCGCCGTCGAGTACGATTTCCAGCTCTCCTTCGGCGTGGCAACGGTGGCAAACCGGACCTTCACGCAAGGAGCGGCGATTACGGCCTTCACCCTGCCGAAAGCGACCGGCGGCAATGGCGCGCTCAGCTATGCGCTGACGCCCGACCTGCCGGCCGGCCTCATGCTCGACATGGCGACGCGCACCGTCAGCGGGACGCCGACGGCGGCGCTGGCGGCGACGATCTACAGCTGGACGGCGACCGATGCGGACGGCGACACGGCGAGTCTCGAATTCAGCATCGAGGTTCTGGCGGGGGCCGGCGGCTCGGCCGAGCGCCAGGCCTTCGCGAAGAGCCTTGCGGGGCTGGCGGTGAAGACGCTGGGCGAGGCCCGGGCGACCATCGGCCAGCGGCTGACGGCCGCGCCGGGAGCGTCGAGCCTGACGGTGGCCGGGCGGCGGGTCGAGTTCGGCGCGGCGTCCGCGCCGGCGGCGTTCGACGATGACCGGCGCGTGAGCTCGGAGGAATTGCGCCGCGACAGCGCCTTCGAGATGGCCTTCGGCGAGGCCGGCATGGAGATGACGGCCTGGGGCCGGGGCGGGCTGATGCGCTTCGAGGCGGAGCAGGCCGGGATCGACCATCGAAGCCGCATGGAGACCGGCTGGCTCGGCATGGATGCGCGCATGGGCGACGGGCTGCTGATGGGCTTCGCCTTGTCGCGGAGCGCGGGCGAGACGGAAGCCAGCGACGGTGCGGGGTTCACGACTGCGCTCAGCGCCGCCTGGCCCTATGCGCAGCTGAAGCTCGCGAGCGGAGCGGAGGTCTGCACCATGCTGGGCGCGGGCAACGGCTCGGTGGATTATCGCCCGGCGGAGGGTTCCGGCGAGCGCGAGGCGCTGGAGATGCGCCTTGCCTCCGCCGGCGGTCGCCAGCCGCTGGCGGATGTCGGCGCGCTCGGTCTCGCCCTGGAGGCGGACGCGGGCTTCGTCACGCTGGAGACGGGCGGCAGCGCGCGCTCGGTGATCGGCGGGCATGAGGTGCAGGTCTGGCGGGCCAGGACCTCGCTGGAGGCCGAACATGAGGGCTGGGGCCTCGGCGGCGGCGCGCTTTCGCCCTTCGGCTCGCTCGCCTGGCGCGGCGATGGCGGCGACTGGCGGGAAGGCTCCGGGGTCGAGGCCGGCCTCGGGGCCGACGAGGACCGCATGGCGCTCGAACTGGAGGCCCGCTACGGCTTCCGCCTGCCGGCGGCCCACGGCCTGCTCTCGCCCCTGCTGCGCCTCTCGGAGGAAGAGGGTGTGCGGCGCAAACTGGAAGCCGGCCTCGCCTTAGAGGCCGCCAGGGGCCGCGTCGATCTCGAACTCACCGGCGGCCACGAGGCCCGCAGCGGCGCCGACAACGACCACCGCCTCCGCCTCGATCTTCGCGTCGGCTTCTGAAGCCGGAGCGGGAGCCGGCTACCCGGCCTATCTCATAATTGTCTGAGCCGGGTAGATCTTGCCGCCTGCCAGGCAGAGAACCGATGAGGTCGAGGGAAGGGGTTGCGCTTCGCAGCGCCATGTCCCTACAGTTGCTTCCAGGCGAGCGCGAGTGGTTCGCGGCGGGTTTGCGTGACGTGACAAACAGGAGGCGCGAGATGCTCGACTTCCCTCGCGTTAATCTCAAGAAGTTGGTCGCGGCGGCGGCTACCATCCTGCCGCTCGCTGCTTGCGGAGGAGGCGGCGGCGTTTCCAACGGAGGCCCCAGCAGTCCGGGACCGGCGCTCGACCGAATCCGGGCGCTCACCAATGCCACGCCGCCGGAAGAAACGGCAGGAGACCAGGGCGCGCGTTCTCGCGTTATTCTACCGCGCGTCGACTCATTGAACTTGTCAACGGTACGCGGAGAGACATCGTCGCCCAACCTGCCCGTATTTGCCTTCCGGGCTTCATGCTCGGGCACAAGCTGCACCCTCACCGAACCAACAACGGGCTTTTCCGATACGATCCGCCTGTCCGATATTGTGCTGGTATCCCTCAACGACCAACCGGTGGGCACAAAGCACGGCATCACCGTCATCAGGTCGTTCGGTCGCTATGACGGGACGGACTTCCGCTCGCTTGGAGCGTGGATGGAGCACAGCAGCTTCGGCGTGCAAGTGGAACGATCAATCTCCGAGGGGCTGCGCGTAGATGCTCGATACGGCATAGCAGGCGGCGACCTGACCGGATCTCAACCAATCGGAGACGCAACATGGCGAGGCCTGATGGTCGGCACTCCGGCAATCGGCGCCGGGCGCGGCGACAGGCTCCAAGGCGACGCAACCCTGACCTATAGCCTCAATACGCAGATGTTGGGCGCCGCGTTCACCGATATCCAGAACATCGACCGCCTCCAGGCGCATTCCGTCTCCGCCGTTCGCTTCACGAACGTGCCGGTAGATACGAGAGGCGCGTTCCGGGCGGGCTTGACCGGCAACCGCATTCAAGGCGGCTTCTACGGCCCCGGCAATGCCGAGACGGCAGGCGTCTTCGAACAATCGAACATCATCGGAGCCTTCGGCGCTCGGCAGTAGCCGGATGGCCCGCCCGCCGGGTTCCGTTCTTCGGCCTCGGGACCTGTGCTTACGCGTCCGGTTCGCTCTGGTCGGGTGGTTCGGGCCGCCACTCGATGTCGTGGAAACGGGGTTCTATGCCGGTTCGGTTGCGGTCGCGGCCGGAGAGGCGCACTATGGCGGTAGCGGGACCGTCGAGCCCGGCCGGCCGACGCCGCAACGCAGAAGACGCAGCTCCTTCGGATCCCCCCACTCGCATGACTCCCGGACCGCGACTGCAGCAGCGCCAGACGCAGCGCCTCGCGATGACGCCTCGCCTGCAGCAGTCGATTCGCCTGTTGCAGATGGGCGGCCTCGAACTGGAGGCCTTCGTCGAGTCGCAGCTGGAGGAGAACCCGCTGCTGCGGCGGGAGCGGGCCGATGACGGCGACGCCGGCGAGCCGGCCCGAACCGACGCCGACGCCCGGCCCGCCGGCCTCGAAGGCGGCTTTCGCAGCCCCGACTGGTTCTCCGGCGCCCCCTGGGGCGGCGGCGGGCATGACGGCGGCCCCGACCTGGAGAACCGGCTGGCCGAGGAGCCGGGGCTACGCGCGCTGCTGGAGCGCCAGCTGCTGCTGGAGATCGCCGACGGGCGCGACCGCCTGATCGGCCGCGCGCTCATCGACGCGCTCGACCCCTCCGGCTGGCTGACCGCCGACCTCGCCGCCTTCGCCGAGGCGCTCGGCGCGCCGCTCGCGGAGGTGGAGCGCGTGCTGGCCCGCCTGCAGCAGTTCGAACCGGCCGGCCTGTTCGCCCGCTCGCTGGCGGAATGTCTGGCGCTGCAACTCCGCGACCGGGGCCGCTGGAACGCCGCCTGGGAGGCGCTGCTCGCCCATCTGCCATTGCTGGCCGGCCGGGAGCTGGACGCGCTGCAGGGCCACTGCGGGGTGGATCGCGAGACGCTGCTGGCGATGGTCCGCGAATTGCGCTCGCTCGATCCCAAGCCCGGACTCGCCTTCGACGGCGAGGCGGCCCCGGCCGTCATTCCCGACATCCTGGTCGAGGCGCATCCCGCCGGCGGCTGGGCGGTCGCGCTCAACGACCGGGCGCTGCCGCGCGTGATCGTGGACCGGGACTATCACGCCCGAATCGGCGCCGGCATGCGCGCGCCGGCGGACCGGCGGTTCCTGGCCGAACGGCTCGACAGCGCGAGCTGGCTGGTGCGGGCGCTGCATCAGCGGGCGGAGACCATGCTCAAGGTCGCCTCGGAGCTGGTCCGCCGCCAGGAGGCCTTTCTCGCCCGGGGCGTGCTGCATCTCCGCCCGCTGGTGCTGCGCGAGGTCGCCGATGCGGTCGGGGTGCATGAGAGCACCGTCAGCCGGGTGACCGCCAACAAGCACATGCACACGCCGCGCGGCCTGTTCGAGCTCAGATATTTCTTCACCGCCGCCATTCCCGGCGCGGACGGCGGCCCGGACCATTCCGCCGAGGCGGTCCGCCACCGGCTGAAGGCGCTGATCGAGGCGGAGAACCCCGCAAAGCCGCTTTCCGACGACAGCCTGGCGCTCAGCATGCGCTCGGAGGGCATCCGCATCGCGCGGCGCACGGTCGCCAAATACCGGGAAACACTGCATATTCCCTCGGCCGCCGGGCGGCGCCGGGCCAGGGCGGCGATGCTGTGAAAAGGGCATTGACCCGGAGGCGCGCCCGCTCCTAATTTCGGCCGAACCGCCCGGTCCGGAGCAAGTGGGGAACGACAGGTGCGGATTTCTGTCAGCAGCAAGCATTTGGACGTGAACCGGCGGCTCGCCGACCGGGTTCGGGAGTCGCTGGAGCAGGCGGTGGCGCGCTATTTCGACCGCGCGATCGACGCCCAGGTGTCGTTCTCGCGCCAGGGCGACCGGGTGCGCGCCGATGTCTCGGTGCATGCCGGCCGGGGGCTGACGGTGCAGACGCACGCGCTCGCCCCCGACCCCTGGCACGCCTTCGGCGAGGCGGAGGAGAAGGCCGCCAAGCGCCTGCGCCGCCACAAGCGCCGGCTGCGCGACCATCACCGCCGCGACGAGGCCGCGTTCGACCCGCTGCCGGTCGCGCATCGCATCCTGGACGAGCCCGAGGACGCGGCGGAGGAGGCCACGGCCGACGCGCCGGCGATCGTGGCCGAGCTTACCGCCGATATCCTGACGCTCAGCGTCGGCGAGGCGGTGATGCACATGGATTTCGGCGGCCAGCCGGCGCTCCTGTTCCGCAACGCCGCGCATGGCGGGCTGAACATGATCTACCGCCGGGCGGACGGCAATGTCGGCTGGGTCGATCCCGACGGCCGGCCGGCGGCGGAGTGACGCGGCGATGGGGGTGATGGAGCTGGTCTGTCCGGGCGGCGTGCTGGCCGATCTCAAGGCGTCCAGCAAGAAGCACGCGCTCGAACTGATCGCGGATTTCGCCGCCGACAATCTCGGCCTGAGCGCCAAGGCGGTGTTCTCGGTGCTGCTCGACCGCGAGCGGCTCGGCAGCACCGGCGTCGGGCGCGGCATCGCCATTCCGCACGCCAAGGTGACCGGCCTCGACGGCATTCACGGCTTTCTGATCCGCTCCCGCCAGGCGGTGCCGTTCGAGGCGGTGGACGACCAGCCGGTCGATCTGTTCTTCCTGCTGCTCGCCCCGGAAGACGCCGGCGCGGAGCATCTGAAGGCGCTCGCCAAGGTCTCGCGCGCGCTGCGCGACCGCGAGACCGTAAAGGCCCTGCGCGAGGCCGGCAGCGCCGAGGCGATGCGCGGCGTGCTGGAAGGGCAATAGAGGCCGTCCGGCGCGAATTTCACGGTCGGCGGCGTCCGCTCGACCCTTGCGCAGTTTCGTCGCGAGGTTGGCTTCAGCCTCAGGCGAACTTGCGGATCGGGACCGGCTTGCGCGTCCGCTGCGTCTGTCAGCTTTCGGGGCCGCCGCCGAATATAGCAGACAAGCTGCGGTCCTGTCACCGACGCCGGGCCGCCCCCGCCTTGAAGACGGCGGGCGGAGGGGGTATCGGTGCGGTCTTCGAGGAAGGGGCCGTTCGCCGATGGCGTTGGACCGCGCGACCGTGGAGCGCATCGCCGCGCTCGCCCGCATCGACATCGCGGAGGAGGAATGCGAGGCGCTCGCCGGCGAGCTCGGCGCCATCCTCGGCTGGGTCGAGACGCTGAACGAGGTCGATACCGAGGGCGTGGCGCCGCTCGCGTCGGTCGCCGGCCAGCGCCTGCCATGGCGCGAGGACGTCGTGAACGATGGCGACCGGCGCGAGAGCGTGCTCGCCAATGCGCCCGACGCCTCCGGGCCGTTCTTCGCGGTGCCGAAGGTGGTGGAGTGATGCGCGCGCCCGGCCTCGCCAGCATCCGCGCCGGCCTCGCCAAAGGCGCCTTCTCCGCCCTCGAGCTGGTCCGCGACCGGCTGGCGGCCATCGAGGCGGCGGCGGACCTGAACGCCGTCATCACGCCGATGCCCGAGCGCGCGCTCGCCGCCGCCCGGGCCGCCGACGACCGGCGCGCGCGCGGCGAGCCGGCGCTCGCCCTCGACGGCCTGCCGATCGCGATCAAGGACCTGTTCTGCACCGAGGGCGTGCGCACCACCGCCGGCTCGGCCATGCTGGCGAACTTCGTCCCGCCCTACGAATCGCACGTAACCGCGCGGCTCATCGCCGCCGGCGCGGCGCCGCTCGCCAAGACCAATCTCGACGAGTTCGCCATGGGCTCTTCCACCGAGACCTCGCATTTCGGCCCGGCGATCAATCCCTGGAAGGCCGCCGGCGACCCCCGCCCGCGCGCGCCGGGCGGCTCCTCCGGCGGCTCGGCCGCGCTGGTGGCGGCCGGGGCCGCGCCGGCCGCGCTCGGCACCGACACCGGCGGCTCGATCCGCCAGCCGGCGGCCTTTTGCGGCATTGTCGGGCTGAAGCCCACCTATGGGCGCTGCTCGCGCCGGGGCATCGTCGCCTTTGCCTCCTCGCTCGACCAGGCCGGCCCGATGACCCGCAGCGTGCGCGACGCCGCCATGCTGCTCGCCGTCATGGCCGGCCACGACCCGCAGGACTCGACCAGCGCGGCGCGCCCCGTCCCCGATTTCGAGGCCGCGCTCGACCGCGGTGTCCGGGGCCTGCGCATCGGCGCGCCCCGCGAATATCGCACCGACGCCATGCCGCGCGAGCTGGATGCGCTCTGGGACGCCGGCAAGGCGTGGCTCCGCGACGCCGGCGCGGAGATCGTCGATGTCTCGCTGCCGCACACAAGCTACGCGCTGCCGGCCTATTACATCATCGCCCCGGCCGAGGCCTCCTCCAATCTCGCCCGCTATGACGGCGTGCGCTACGGCCTGCGCGTCCCGGCCGAGGGCATCGAGCGGCTCTACGCCCGCACCCGGCGCGCCGGCTTCGGGGCGGAGGTGCGCCGCCGGGTGCTGATCGGCGCCTATGTGCTCTCCGCCGGCTATTACGACGCCTATTACACCAAGGCCCAGCGCGTAAGGCGGCGCATCCGGGAGGATTTCGAGGAGGCGTTCCGGAGCGTCGATGCGCTGCTGACGCCGACCGCCCCCGGCGCCGCCTTCGCGCTCGGCGAGAAGCTGGACGACCCGATCGCCATGTATCTGAACGACGTCTTCACCGTGCCGGCGAGTCTGGCGGGGCTGCCGGCGGTCTCGGTGCCGGCCGGGCTGGACGCCGCCGGCCTGCCGCTCGGCCTGCAGCTCATCGGCCGGCCCTTCGACGAGGAGACCATGCTCGCCGCCGCCCGGACGCTGGAGGCCGGCGCCGGCTTCGAACCCGACCCGGATTTCGCCCCGTGAGCGCGCTCATCGAGGGGCGGACCGGCGCCTGGGAATACGCCATCGGCCTCGAAGTCCACGCCCAGGTGGCCTCGGCCGCCAAGCTCTTCTCCGGCGCGCCGACCGCCTTCGGGGCCGAGCCCAACAGCCAGGTCAGCCTCATCGACGCCGCCATGCCGGGCATGTTGCCGGTCGTCAACCGGGTGTGCATCGAGCAGGCGGTGCGGACCGGCCTCGGCCTCGGCGGGCAAATCGCGCCGGTCTCGGTGTTCGACCGCAAGAACTATTTCTACCCCGACCTGCCGCAGGGCTATCAGATCTCGCAATATTCCGAGCCGATCGTCACCGGCGGCGCGGTCGAGCTTCCCGGCCGGCGCGTGCGCATCACACGGCTGCATCTGGAGCAGGACGCCGGCAAGAGCCTGCACGACCGCGACCCCGACCGCACGCTGATCGACCTGAACCGGGCCGGCGTGGCGCTGATGGAGATCGTGACCGAGCCGGACCTGCGCAGCCCGGAGGAGGCGGCGGACTTCCTCGCCCGGCTGCGCGCGCTGCTGCGCTGGCTCGGAACCTGCGACGGCAACATGCAGGAAGGCTCGCTGCGCTGCGACGCCAATGTCTCGGTGCGCCGGCCGGGCGCGCCGCTCGGCATCCGCGCCGAGATCAAGAATCTGAACTCGCTGCGCTTCCTGCGCGAGGCCATCGCCTTCGAGGGCGAACGCCAGGTGGCGCTCATCGAGGCCGGCGGCGAGGTCGAGCAGGAAACCCGCCTCTTCGATCCCGACCGGGGCGAGACCCGCGCCATGCGCAGCAAGGAAGACGCGCATGACTATCGCTATTTCCCCGATCCCGACCTGGCGCCGCTGGAGCTGGACGAGGCCTTCATCGAGACCGTTCGCGCCGCCATGCCGGAACTGCCCGAGGCGCGCCGCGAGCGCTTCGTGCGCGAGTTCGGCCTGTCCGACAGCGACGCCGGGCTGCTGACCGCCGAGCGCGCCCGCGCCGACTATTTCGAGGCCGCCGCCCAGGGCCGCGACGCCCGGCCGGTAGCCAACTGGGTCGCCGGCGAGCTGCTCGGGCGGCTGAACCGGGAGGGGCTGGAGATCGAGGCGGCGCCCCTTGCCCCGGCCCGCCTCGGCGAACTGGTCGATCTGGTCGCCGGCGGCGCGCTTTCCGGGCGCATGGCCCGCGAGGTGTTCGACGCCATGTGGGAGACCGGCCGCCCGGCCGCCGCCATCGTCGAGGAGCGCGGGCTGGAGCAGATCTCCGACCGGGGCGCGCTGGAGGCGCTGGTGGACGATCTGCTGGCGCGCGAGGCCGACAAGGCGGCGGACTACCGCGCCGGCAAGACGCGCCTGCTCGGCTTCTTCGTCGGGCAGATCATGAAGGAGACCGGCGGCAAGGCCAATCCGAAACTCGTCAACGCGCTGTTGCGCGACAGGCTGGAGGCATGAGCGGCATGGCGAAGGACAAGGGCGTGCTGATTACCGGCGCGGGCAGCGGCATCGGCGCCGCCTGCGCCAGCGCCTTCGCGGAGGCGGGCGCGCGGCTGGCGCTCGCCGATATCGACCCGGCGGCGGCCGAGCGGACGGCGGCGGCTGCGGGCGGGGCGGCGGCCGTCATCGAGGCGGATTGCGGCGATGTCGGCCGGATCGAGGCGATGCTGGACCGGGCGGCGGACGCGCTCGGCGGCCTCGATGTGCTGGTCGCCAATGCCGGCGTCACCCGCCATGCCGACATCATGGAGCTGACCGAGGCCGACTGGGACCGCATGCACCGGGTGAACGCCAAGGGCGTGTTCTTCTGCCTGCAGGGCGCCGCCCGGCGCATGATCGAGCGCGGCCGGGGCGGGCGCATCGTCACGATCGCCTCGATCGCCGGGCGCGGCTTCCCGGGCACCTCCAACGCCGCTTACGCCGCCAGCAAGGGCGCGGTCATCTCGCTCACCCGGACGGCCGCGCAGCAGCTCGGCCGCCATGACATCAATGTAAACGCCGTCTGTCCGGGCGTCACCTTCACCGCCATGGTCGAGCGCCTGGCGCGCGACCGGGGGGCCGCCCTGGGCGTGACGGAAGCGGAGATGCGCGCGCGCATGGAGGCGCCGATCCCCATCGGGCGCGGCAACGACCCCGCCGACGTGGCCGCGCTCTGCGTCTTCCTGGCCGGGCCGGGCGCGCGCAACGTCACCGGCCAGGCCTGGAACGTGGATGGCGGTCTGGTGACCAGCTGAGCCGGACGGCGGACGGCCCGGCGTCATTCACTCGGGCCGCCCTGTCGATCCCGCCGGACCTTGCGCCTGCCCGCGCCCGGACCAGGGATGGCTTCGCCCCGGTCGATCAGCGACTTGATGATACGCCCGACGGTGCTTTCGGAGGTCCGCAAGCCCCGCCCGCGCAACAGCAGGAGAACCTTCGCCTTGCCCAGCATCGGGAATTCGGTGCGGATCTGGCGGACGGCGGCGACCAGCTCGGGGGACCATGCCGGGTTACGCAGACGCTTCGGACGGGTGGAGCGCCGCTCAGGACGCACTCGCCAGCGATAGAGCGTAGCACGCGACACGCCGACGACTTGAGCCGCCTCCTCGGCGGTCAAACCTGCCGCCATGGCCTCGCGCCAACGACGCACGGCGTTGCGCCTTTGCTCCACTTCACCGCGCATCGTCAAGACGATGCGCGATCCCGACGTCTCGCGCAATCCGACGAAGCCAGCCAATAACCTGCATGGCGAATCTCCTACAGGTAAAAGTTCGATGCTACCCAGTTCCAGCTACCCCAGCCGTTCCCCTCGCCGGCGGAGGAGGCGGCCGGGGAGCGCTCCGGTGTGGGCGCCTTCGTGGATGACGATGCGGCCGTTGACGATCACCGTGCGCACGCCCGTCGGATAGGTGTGCGGCTCGTCGAAGGTCGCCTCGTCCCGGATCGCGCCGGCGTCGAAGAGCGCGACATCGGCGGCCTGGCCGGCGCGCAGCAGGCCCCGGTCCGCCATGCCGAGCGCCTCTGCCGCATTGCCGGTCATCTTGGCGACCGCCTGGGGCAGGCTCAGCAGCCCCTCCTCGCGCGCATAGCGGCCGAGCACGCGCGGGAAGGTCCCGTAGAGCCTCGGATGCGGCTTGCCCTGCGAGGTGATCCCGTAGGGCGCAACGCAAGGGCCGTCGGAGCCGACCGTCATCGAGGGCTCGGCCGCGATCCGGCGCACATCCGCCTCCGACATGCTGCGCACCAGGATGCGCGTCGCGCCCCGGTCCTCCGCCACAAGGTCGAACACCGTCTCCAGCGGGTCGCGGTCGCGCGCGGAAGCGATCTCCGCGATCGTGCGGCCCGGCTCGGCCGCGCCCGGCGAGTTGGCGATGCGGATATCCTCCCAGCTCTCGATGCGGCCGAAATTGTTGAAGCCGGACTCGGCGATGTTCTGGCGCGCGCGCGAGCGCAATTGCGGGTCCGCCAGCCGCGCCAGCATGGCGTCGATGCCGCCCTCCTGCAGCCAGAGCGGCAGCAGGAAGCGCAGCGGGTTGCTGGCCCAGTCATAGGGATATTGATCGCAATGCGTATCGACGCCGCGCGCCCGCGCCTCCGCGAACTGCGCCAGCAGCCGGTCCGCCTCGCCCCAGCGATCCACGCCGGAGAGCTTGAGATGCGCCACCTGGACATGGACACCCGCCCGCTCGCCGACCTCGATGGCCTCCGCCACCGCCTCATGCACGCCGTGGCTCTCGTCGCGCACATGGCTCGAATAGCGCCCGCCATGCGCCTTCAGCACCCGGCCGAGCGCCAGTATCTCCTCCGGCTTCGCATAGCTGCCGGGCGCGGCAAAGAGGCCGGAAGAAAGGCCGAGCGCGCCCGCCTCCAGCGCCTCCGCCAGCATCTCCTGCATATGCCGGAGCTCCGCCTCCGAGGGGTCGCGATCCTCCATGCCCATCGCCATCAGCCGCAGCGTGTTGTGGCCCGCCTGCATGACGGCGTTCACCGCGAGCGTCGGCCACGTCTCCATATAGCGCGCGAAGTCGGTCTCCTCGAAGGGCAGCCAGGGCGCGCTCGCGGAGAGATAATCGCGCAGCAGCTCCACCTTGCCGGGCAGCGCCGGCGCGACGGAAAAGCCGCAATTGCCGACCACCTCGGTGGTGACGCCCTGGCGGATCTTGCACTCCGCCATCGGGTTGAGCGGCAGGGTGAAGTCCGAATGGGTGTGGATGTCGATGAAGCCGGGCGCGACGACGAGGCCGTGCGCGTCGAGCTCCACCTCCGCGCTGCCGGCATAGCCCGCCTCGACGGCCCGGATGCGCCCGTCCCGGATGGCCAGGTCCGCGCGCCGCCCCGGCGCGCCGGTCCCGTCCACGATCTCGCCGCCCCGGATGAGAATGTCGTCCATCGCGCAATCCTCCGGATATCGCCCTCGCGTCACGCGACAGAATAGCGCAGATCGGCGTCCGGGAAATGCGCGTCCGTCGGGTCAGAATGGGGGAGGCCCGACAGGAGAGGGAGGATCGGGGGATGCGAAGGATCGTGCAGCAGGCGCGCAATCGGGGGGCGTGGGCGGCGATGCTCGCGCTCATGGCCTGGACCGCCCTGCCGGCGGACGCGGCGGACCGGGCGAGGATCGGCGTGCTGCCCTTCACCTCGCATTCCGCCGCCTTCATCGGCGTCGAGAAGGGCTATTTCGCGGAGGCCGGGCTCGATGTCGAGCTGGCGACCTTCCAGGCGGCGGGTCCGATGGCGGTCGCGATCGCCTCCAACGACATCGATTTCGGCGTGACCGCGATTTCCGGCGCGCTCATCAATCTCGCCGCCAAGGGCGCGGTCAAGGTGATCGGCGGCGCGCTCACCGAGGAGAAGGGCGTGGACGGCCAGAAGATCCTGGCTTCCAACAAGGCCTTCGCCGAGGGCCTCACCTCCCCCGCCGCGCTCAAGGGCCGCAGCTGGGGCATGACCGGCACCGGCTCCTCCTTCCACTACATGATCTCGCAGATCGCGGCGAAGGAGGGCTTCAGCGCCGCCGACCTCTCGCTCAAGCCGCTGCAGAAGGTCGGAGCCATCATCGGCGCGCTCAAGTCCGGCCAGATCGACGCCTGGTCGATCGTGCCCCATATCGCCAAGGGGCTGGCGGGTTCCGGCGGCGCGAAGATCATCGGCGACGTCGCCGACTATATCGACGGCTATCAGGTGACGGTGATCTTCACCTCGACCCGCAACGCCGCCGAACGGCGCGGGCTGACCGAGCGCTTCCTCGCGGCTTACGGGCGCGGCATCGCCGACTTCAACGCCGCCATGGTGGACCGCAGCGAAGGCGCCGACGCGCTGGAAGCCACCACAAGGCTCATCCACAAATATGTCTATGCCTCAAGGCCCTATGAGAAGGCGGCGGGGCCGATCCAGGCGGGCTCGATGCGCCTGCAGCCGGGCGCGCGCCTCAATCTCGGCTCGGTCGCGCATCAGCTGGCCTGGTTCCAGTCGGAGGGCCTGGTGGACGGCGCGATGACCGCCGATCGGCTGGTCGATGACAGCTATGTCGAGACCTACTGAGCGCGCCCTCGCCTGGCGATAGCGCGCGGGCGGGCGAGCGCGAGCGAAAGGGACGGCCCGCGCATGGACTTGCGGATCGAGGGACTGCTCAAGTCCTACGGCGCGCTCGCGGTGCTCGACCGCCTCGACCTCACCATCGCCGGCGGCGAGATCCTCTGCATCGTCGGCCCGTCGGGCTGCGGCAAGTCCACATTGCTCCGGCTCCTCGGCGGCCTGGAGGAGCCGAGCGCCGGGCGGGTGCTGCAGATCGGCAGCCCGCCGGCCGACAGCCTGAACCCGCTCACCTTCATCTTCCAGGACTTCGCGCTGCTGCCCTGGCGGAGCGTGGAAGGCAATGTGTCGCTGCCGCTGGAGGGGCGCGGCCTCGCCCGGCGGGAGCGCGAGCGCATCGTCGCCGACGTGCTGGCGCGCACCAAGCTCACCGAGTTTCGCAAGGCCTGGCCGCGCCAGCTTTCCGGCGGCATGAAGCAGCGCGTCGGCATCGCGCGGGCGCTCGCCATGCGCCCGGCCGTGCTGCTGATGGACGAACCGCTCTCCGCACTCGACGCCCAGACGCGCGACCTGCTGATCGACGATCTGATCGAGCTTTGGGAGCGCGAACGCTTCACCGGCGTCTATGTGACGCACAATCTCGACGAGGCGGTGCGCCTCGGACATCGCATCCTGGTGCTCTCGGGCCGTCCGGGGCGGGCGCGCGACATCCTGCGGCTCGACCTGCCGCTCGCCGGGCGCCAGGAGCATCCCGAACCCGCCCGGGTCCGCCGGCGGCTCTGGCGGATGCTCCGCGACGAGGCCGACGCGGCGCAGCGCGAGGTGGCGGATGTCCGATGACGCCCCCCGCTGCGTGCCGTTTCGCGGGCGCGGCTTCCGGCCCCGGCCGCTGCCCGCCGTCGGCCTGCTCACCTTTCTGCTGGTCATCGGCGGCTGGGAGCTCGGCAGCCGCACCGGCTTCATTTCCGCCCTGGTGCTGCCGGCGCCGAGCGAGGTCGCCGGCGCGCTCGGCGAGCTCTGGTCGAGCGGCATGTTGTGGCAGCATGCGGGCGCGAGCCTTCGCCGGCTGGCGCTCGGCTGGAGCGCGGGCACGGCGCTCGGCGTCGCGCTCGGCTTCGGCATCGGCCTCTTCTCGCTGCTGCGCGCCGGCGCGGCGCCGCTGGTCGCCGCCATCTTCCCGATCCCCAAGATCGCGCTGCTGCCGCTCTTTATCATCTGGTTCGGCATCGGCGAGGCCTCCAAGGTCGGGCTGATCCTGTTCGGCACCTTCTTCCCGACGGTGATCGCCACCTATGGCGGGGTCGATAGCGTCGATCGCAATCTCATTCGCATGGGCCAGTCCTTCGGCCTCGGCTGGTGGTCGATCCTGCGCAAGATCGTGCTGCCGGGCGCGCTGCCGGCGATCCTCTCGGGCATGCGGATCACGGCCGCGATCGCCATCATCCTGATCGTTGCAGCCGAGCTGATCGCGGCGGAAGTCGGCATCGGGGCCTATATCCAGATGGCCGGCTCGCTGTTCGCCACCGACCAGCTGGTCGCCGGCGTGCTGATCCTGTCGCTGATCGGGCTGGCGGCCAACGGGCTGATCAACGCGGCCGAGCGCTATTTCCTGCGCTGGCGGGGCTGAGCCGGCGCGGAGGGGAGTCAGCGGCGTCCGAACAGGCGCTCGATATCCGCGAGCTTGAGTTCGATATAGGTCGGGCGGCCGTGATTGCACTGCCCGGAGCGCGGCGTCGCCTCCATCTCGCGCAGCAGCGCGTTCATTTCCGCCGCGCCCAGGCGGCGCCCGGCGCGCACCGAGCCGTGGCAGGCCATGGTGGCGGCGACATGTTCGAGCCGCTCGCGGAGCGCCAGCGCCAGCCCGTGCTCGGCCAGATCGTCGGCGAGGTCGCGCACCAGCCCCTTCGCATCGACCTCGCCCAACAGCGCCGGCGTCTCGCGCACCAGCACCGCCGCCGGCCCGAACGGCTCCAGCAGCAGGCCGAGCTCCTCCAGCTCCTCCGCCTTGGCGGCGAGCCGGTCCGCCCCGGCCTCGTCCAGCTCCACCACCTCCGGCAGCAGCAGCGCCTGGCGCGGCGTCTCGCCCTCGGCCAGCGCCCGGCGCATCCGCTCCAGCACCAGCCGCTCATGCGCGGCGTGCTGATCGACCAGCACGACGCCATCGCCGGTCTGGGCGAGGATGTAGGTGTCGTGCAGCTGCGCGCGGGCCGCGCCCAGCGGCAGCCGGTCGCCGGACTCTGCATCCTCGCCGGTCTCCGGGGCGGGCGGCGGCGCGGAGGGCGGCAGCGCTGCCGGGTCGAGCGGGGCCTGCCAGGCGGCGGCGCGCTCGGCGAGGCGCGGCGACGGGGCCGCCGCGCCCGACCGGCCGGGAAACGGCCAGGAACCGCCGGCGGGAAAGGCGCCCGTGGCCGGCGCGGCCGCGCGGTGGCCTTCCTCCGCCAGCGCCTGACGCAGCGCGGAGACGATCAGCGCCCGCACCCGCCCGGCGTCGCGGAAGCGCACCTCGGTCTTGGCGGGGTGCACGTTCACATCCACCCTGTCGGTCGGAACCTCCAGGAACAGCGCCAGCACCGGGAAGCGCCCGCGCGGCACCAGCTCCTCATAGCCGGCCCGGACCGCGCCCTGGAGCAGGCGGTCGCGCACCGGGCGGCCGTTGACGAAGAGATATTGCGCCTGCGCGGTGCCGCGATGCCAGGTCGGCAGGCCGGCATGGCCGGTGAGCCTAAGCCCGTCCGCCTCCAGCGCGACGGCGGCGGAATTGTCGGCAAACTCCGCGCCCAGCACATCGGCGAGCCGGGCGAGCGGCTCGGCGGCGGCCGCGCTCCAGGCGCGCCGCCCGTCATGCTCCAGCGAGAAGGCGACGCCCGGGCGCGCCATGGCGAGGCGCTTCAGCGTCTCGGAGGCGGCCAGATATTCCGCCCGGGCGGACTTCAGGAATTTGAGCCGCGCCGGGGTGCGGCGGAAGAGGCCGGCGGCCTCCACCCGCGTGCCGCGCCCGCGCGCGGCCGGCTCCGGCCGGCCCGCCTCGCCATTATCGACCCGGATGCGCCAGGCTTCCTCCGCGCCCGCCGCCCGGCTGGTGACGGTCAGCTCCGAGACCGCGCCGATCGAGGGCAGCGCCTCGCCGCGAAAGCCGAGGGTGCGGATCTCCTCCAGATCGTCATCCGTGAGCTTGGAGGTGGCGTGGCGCTCCAGCGCGAGCGCGAGCTCGGCGGCCGGAATGCCCGCGCCGTCATCGTCCACGGCGATGAGCGCCGCGCCGCCGGCGCGCAGCGCGCAGTCGATGCGCCCCGCCCCGGCGTCGATGGCGTTCTCGACCAGCTCCTTCAGCGCCGAGGCCGGGCGCTCGATCACCTCGCCGGCCGCGATCCGGTTGACGACGGTCTCGGGCAGGCGGCGCAGCATCAGCGCCGCTCCATGGCGGCGAGCCACTCGCGCGCCAGCCGCTTGCCCTCTTCCACCGCCGGCTGGTCGAAGGGATCGACGCCCAGAATGTGCGCGGCGAGGATCGTCTCCAGCATGAAATGCATCATCAGCGCGCCCATGGCCGTCTCGTCGAGGCTTTCGAGCGCGATATGGCGCAAGGGGCGGCCCCGGTCGGCGAGCGTCTGCATGGTGGCGCGGGCCTCGACCGCCAGCAGGTCTCCCATGCGCCGCCCGACCAGCCAGTCGAGACGGTCGTCGGCGGTCAGGTCCGCCCGGGCGGCGCGCCCGCGCCCTTCGGTCCCGGCCGTGATGACGGTGAACAGCTTGTCGTCCGGCCCGTCGAGCCAGAGCTGCAGCTGGCTGTGCTGATCGACCGCGCCGAGCGCCGGGGCCGGCAGGCTGCCCTTGCCGTCCTTGCCGAGGCTCTCCGCCCAGAGCTGGCGGAACCACATGGTGAAGGGAGCGAGCCGGTCGGCATAGGCGGCCAGCACGGCCGTCCGCGCGCCGGCGGCGGCGAGCGCCGCGCCGAGCGCCGGCGGGCTCGCCTCGGGCGCGGCCGCCAGGCAGCGATGCAGCGCCAGATGGGCGCCCTCGCGAAGCGCCGCCGGGTCGAGCCCGGCGATCACCGCCGGCAGCAGGCCGACCGGCGTCAGCGCCGCATAGCGCCCGCCGATGCCGGGATCGTGGTCGATCAGGGTGAAGCCCCAGTCATGGGCGAGCCGGCGGAGGGGATTGTCGCCCGGCTCCGTGATCGCCGTAACATGGCCGCCGGCCTCCGCGCGTCCGACCGCGTCCGCCAGCGCCTCCAGGCAGACCAGCGTCTGCATCAGCGTCTCGGCCGTCGAGCCGGATTTGGAGATCGTGAGGAAGTCGGTGCGGGAGAGGTCGAGGCTGCGGAACAGATGGTCGAAGCTGTGCGGGTCGATATTGTCGAGAAAGTGGAGCCGGGGCGAGTCGCCGCTCGGACCGAAGCCGGAATCGGCGAGCGCGTAGAGCGCCTGGCCGCCGAGGCTGGAGCCGCCGGTGCCGAGCACCACGACATGGTCGGCCTGCTCGCGATGCTGCTCGGCGCGCGCCTCGATCAGCGCCAGATCGCCCCGCGCCTCCGGCAGGCCGAGCAGCGGCAGGCCGCCACCGTCGCGGGCGCGCCGCAGCCGGTCGAGGCCCTCGCCGGCCGAGGAGAGCGCGCGCTCGAAGGCCGGGCCCGCCGCCTGGGCGCGGGACAGATCCTGACGATAGGGAAGATCGCCCGGCACCGCCCGGCTCAGCGCCGCTCGATGGTCGGCGTCTCGCCCTCGGTCGGCGGCTTGCCGGCGGCGGCGTTGTCTTCGAGGCGTTTGCGCTCGGCGGCGGCGTCGACGACGCTGCTCGCCGTCTCGCGGTCCTCCCAGAAGATCAGATCGTCCAGCAGGCGGCGGTTCTGCTTGGCGAGCGCCGCGCTTTCCCGGTCGATGCGCTCGCGAATGGCGCTGCCGGCGGCGTCGCCGCCGGTCCGGCCGACCAGCGCCGCCTCGCCGGCCGACGCTTCGCCCGCCCGGCCGCCGCTGCCGAGCAGCGCCTGGCGCGCGCCGGCGCGCGGCGCCAGCTGTTGCGGACGGGTCGCGTCGGGATCGGGCGGGCGCAGCCGAAACTCGGGCGGCACGGTCAGCGGCGCGTGGCGCAGCACCGTATATTCGTCCGGCCCCTCGCGCGCGATGCCGAGCGTGCGGGCCACATCGCAGGCGCCGAGCGCGAGCACGGCTCCCGCCGCCAGCGCAATCGACCGGATAGCCATCCCATTCATCTCCCTGGCGCCTCCCTCGCCCCGCGCCGTCACCCGGTCGGGGACCGGCGTCGGAATATCGCGTCCAACAATAGCACGCCGACGCCGACCGTAATGGCGGAATCGGCGAGGTTGAACGCATACCAGTGCCAGCCGCCGACATGGAAGTCGAGAAAATCCACCACCGCGCCGCGCATCAGCCGGTCGAGGATATTGCCCGCCGCCCCGCCGGCGACCAGGCCGAGCGCCACCGCCTCCAGCCGGCGCGGCGTGCGCAGCATCCAGAAGGCGACCGCGAGCGCCACCGCCCCCGCCAGCGCCGCCAGCAGAAGCGGCCCCGCCCCGCCGAACAGGCCGAAGCTCACCCCCCGGTTCCAGACCAGCACGATGTTGAAGAAGGGCGCGAGCGCGACCGGCTCCGCGCCGCCGGCCATCGCGGCCAGCACCCAGAGCTTGGTCGCCTGGTCGGCGGCGAAGACGGCGGCGGCGGTCGCCAGGCCCGCAATGGCCGGCGCGCGCTTCAGGCCGCCGCCTCCGGGACCGGCAGCGCGTCGGCGCAGCGCCCGCAAAGCCCGCTGGCGGCGGCGACGTCCGGCAAATGGCGCCAGCAGCGCGCGCAGCGGGAATGCGCGCTCCGTCCGGGCATGACCGCCACGCCCTCCACCTCCTCCAGGCTGAAGGCGTCCTCGGGGGCAGGCCCCGTCTCGAAGGTCACGCCCGAGACGATGGCGATCTCGGCGAAATCGACGCCCTCCAGCGCCGCCCGGCGCTCGGGCGCGAGATAGACGGTGGGCGCGGCTTCGAGGCTGGAGCCGATGCGCTTGGCCGCGCGCTCGCGCTCGACCGCGCCGGTCACCACGCGGCGCATGGCGCGAATCTCGGCCCAGCGCGCGGCGAGCGCGTCGTCGCGCCACGCTTCCGGCAGTTCGGGGAAGCTGCGCAGATGCACCGAGGCCCCCTCTTCCGCGCCATGCCGGGCGAGCCAGGCTTCCTCGGCCGTGAAGCAGAGGATCGGCGCGGTCCAGGCGGTCAGGCAGTCGAACAGGAGGTCGAGCACGGTGCGCGCCGCGCGCCGGCGGAGGCTTGCGGCCGCGTCGCAATAGAGCGCGTCCTTGCGGATATCGAGATAGAAGGCGGAGAGATCGACGGCGCAGAAATTGTGCAGCGCCGTCCACATGGCGTGGAAGTCGTAATCCTCCACCGCCCGGCGCACCAGCCGGTCGAGCTCGTGGAGCCGGTGCAGCACCCAGCGTTCGAGCTCCGGCATGTCTTCCGGCGCGACGCGCTCGCCCGCCTCGAAGCCGGCGAGATTGCCCAGCAGATAGCGCAGCGTGTTGCGGATGCGCCGGTAATGCTCCGCCTGGTGCTTCAGGATGTTCTCGCCGATGCGCAAATCCTCGGAATAGTCCGCGGAGACCGCCCAGAGGCGCAGAATGTCCGCGCCATAGCGGTCGATCACGGCCTGCGGCGCGGTGACGTTGCCGAGCGATTTCGACATTTTGCGCCCGTCCTCGTCCAGCACGAAACCGTGCGTCAGCACCGTCTCGTAGGGCGCCCGGCCGCGGCTGCCGCAGGCCTCCAGCAGCGAGGAATGGAACCAGCCGCGATGCTGGTCGGAGCCTTCCAGATAGAGCGAGGCGGGCCAGCGCTGGCTCTCATTGCCTTCCAGCACGAAGGCGTGGGTGGAGCCGGAATCGAACCAGACATCGACGATATCCCGCACCTGCTCCCAGTCGTCCGGGTTGCGGTCGGGGCCGAGAAAGTCGGCGGGCGGGCGCGCGAACCAGGCGTCGCCGCCCTCGGCCCGGAAGGCCTCCAGGATGCGCCGGTTGACGGCCTCGTCGCGCAGCATCTCGCCGGTCTCGCGATGGGTGAACACCGGGATCGGCACGCCCCAGGCGCGCTGGCGCGAGACGCACCAGTCGGGTCGGGTCTCGATCATGGCGCCGAGCCGCCGGCGGCCGCTTTCCGGCACGAAGCGGGTCTCCGCCACGGCCTTGAGCGCCTTCTCGCGGAGCCCGTTGGTCTCCATGGAGATGAACCACTGCACCGTCGCGCGGAAGATCAGCGGCGCGCGCGAGCGCCAGGAATGGGGGTAGCTGTGGCGAAGCCGGCCCCGGCCGAGCAGCGCGCCCGTTCGCTCCAGGGCCGCGATCACCGCCTTGTCGGCCCCGCCCGGCCCGCCATCGGCCTCCAGCACGCGCTCGCCGGCGAACGCCGGCACATGCGCCCGGTAGCGGCTGTCGCCATCGAGATAGTCGGTGACCTCCAGCCCGTGGGCGACGCCCAGATTGAAGTCGTCGGCGCCGTGGCCGGGCGCGATGTGCACGATGCCGGTGCCCTGGTCCATGGTGACGAAATCGGCCGCCATGACCGGCGAGCGGCTCTCATAGCCGAGCGAGGCGAGCGGATGCGCCGCAACGGCGCCCACCAGCTCGGCGCCCTTGCAGCGGCCGAGCACCTCATGGCTCTCGAAGCCGCATTCCTCCAGGAAGGGCGCGAGCCGGTCCTCGGCGACGATCAGCGCCTCCCGGCGGCCGGGCGCCGCGATGCGCAGATAGTCCGCCTCGGCCGCCACGGCGAGGCCGCGATTGCCGGGGATGGTCCAGGGCGTGGTGGTCCAGATCGCCAGCGCCGCCGGCCCCTCCACGCCGTCGAGCACCGGCAGCGCGACATGAATCCAGGGCGAGGTGTGGTCGTGATATTCGACCTCGGCGTCGGCGAGCGCGGTCTGCTCGGCCACCGACCAGAGCACCGGCTTCATGCCGCGATAGAGGCCGCCATTCATGACGTAGCGGCAGATCTCGCCGGCGATCGCCGCCTCGGCGTCATAGGACATGGTGGTGTAGTAATTGTCCCAGTCGCCGAGCACGCCGAGGCGCTTGAACTCCTCGCGCTGGGTGTCGATCCACAGCGCGGCGAACTCGCGGCATTCGCGCCGGAACTCCAGCACCGGCACGGCGTCCCTGTCCCGGCCGCGCGCGCGGTAGTCCTCCTCGATCTTCCATTCGATCGGCAGGCCGTGACAGTCCCAGCCGGGGATGTAGTGGGCGTCCATGCCGGTCATCTGCCGCGAGCGGTTGATGACGTCCTTCAGGATCTTGTTGAGCGCATGGCCGATATGCAGATGGCCGTTGGCGTAGGGCGGGCCGTCATGCAGGATGAACTTCTCGCGCCCGCTGGCGGCCTCGCGCTGGCGGCGAAAGAGGTCCAGGCGCGCCCAGCGCTCCAGAATTTCGGGCTCGCGCTTCGGCAGGCCGGCGCGCATGGGAAAGTCTGTCTTCGGCAGGAAGACGGTATCGCGATAATCTCGGGTCATGTCGGTTCGCGGGCGGACGAAGGGAGAGGAGAGGGCGGGACCGTCCCGACGCCGCTCCGTCTCGGGCTTCAGTCCGATCGGTGCAGACGCTCGCGCCGCTCATGGCGCTCCTGCGCCTGGATGGAGAGCGTCGCGATCGGCCGGGCTTCCAGCCGGCCGAGTTCTATCGGTTCGTCGGTCTGCTCGCAATAGCCATAGGTGCCGTCGTCGATTCGCTTGAGCGCCTCGTCGATCTTGACGATCAGCTTGCGCGCCCGGTCGCGGGTGCGCAGCGCAATGCGCTTGTCGGTCTCCAGCGAGGCGCGCTCGCCATCGTCGGGCAGGCGCAGGCTGTCGCCCTGGAGCTGGGTCACGGCGTCGAAGCTGTCGCGGATCAGGCTTTCCTTCCAGTGCAACAGCTTCTGCCGGAAATATTCCTGTTGCCGCGGATTCATGAAGTCTTCGTTCTTGGAAGGCTTGTAATCGGGCGGCAGCGAAACCTCCATCGAATACCCCTCTCCGACTCCCCGGCAAGACCTGCCGACAATAGCACCCGCCGACGCCCCGGCGCAACGTCCGCTTCGCGGTGGCCGCCGAAGTCGAGGGCGCGGCCTTCGCTCCCTTCGCCGCCGCGCCCGGCGAGCAGCCCGCGGGAAAGCGGACAACTCATTTGCTGCATAAAACGGGCCGTTCGGTTCGTTCTCGGCGCGAGCCACTAGTCGAAAAGAAAGGTGCGCGCCTTCAGTCGCGCATCGCGCGTAGTATTGGATATCCAGGTGCCGACGCGCTGGAGGAAGGTTCCTGCGATTTCGTCATCGACGGTCGTGGCCCGGCGCACATCGACGCCAACCTGTGCGACGCGCAGGCGCGAGGTCTGCGTAGCGGTGTCCTCGATCGAATGCCGGCGTTGCGCATGGGTAAGCAGTTCCTCGCACTCCACCTGCACGCTGCCCGACGCGATGGCGAGCCGGGGCGCCCTGATCGCCAGTGGAGCGGAAGAGGACAGGACGGCGGTGGCGTCCTGCCCAGCCCGGGTCAGCACCGCGAGCACGAAGTTCGGGCCGTCGCCCTCGGACCAGACGAGGACCCGGTCGCCCGGCTCGGGGCGAAGCAGGCAGGACGCGCTCAGTATCGCGGCCCTGCCGCCCGCCAGCACTCCCTGCCGGTCATCGCTCCAAGCGGCAATCTGCGCCTCTCGAAACGCCCCCATGGCGGCAGGCGGGCCTTCGCCCTGCGCCAGCGCGCGCTCCAGCACCGATAGGCCCGGCGCCTCCTCGGGCGCGCTGTCGGAAGGCTGCGGCGCCTTCGTCACGACTCCGTTCCGGTTTGCGCCTTGATCGACTCAAGCAATTGCTCAAGCGTGATCCCCGACCCCTTCATCGATTCGGCGATCTCCATGATGCCGACCTCGCGCCAGCTCAGCAGCAATTGCAATATCGGAAGCGCGGGCGAGTGCCGGTCGATGACCGTCATGCGCTTCAACGCCCGGTCGATGAGCTCCCAAGGGTCCGCCGCCGCTTCGCCGCTGGCCGACCCTGCCAGGTTCGGCTCGCCCTCCGCTCCGCCTGCGTCCGCGGCTTCCAGCGCCGATTCGCCCTGCTGCGCCTCCGCGGCGAAGGACTGCAATGCGCCCCACGCCTCGCGTTGCGATGGAAGGCTGGGGCCAAGAGCAGGACCAAGCCGCTCCTCCCAGGTTTCGAACACCTGCCTCAACAATTGGCCCGTCGCGACCCGCACGGCTTGCTCCGGACGCTCTGTTCCCCAGCCGACGGTTCGCGCCAGCACTGGCAACTGATACATTAGTCGGCCGAGCGGCGCAGCGCGCGCGCCGAGATCGCCATCCTCCTCATCCGCGCGCGGGTGAACGCCCGTCGCCGGGTCCGGCCAAGTTTCGATCACCGCCGCCAGCGCTTCCATCGCCTCAGCGAATCCGGGCAAGCCCTGATCGCGCCAGCACGCCTCGGCGTAGATGCACAGGACGCGAATATCTTTCGTCCTGGCGGAAAGCTCCTCAGCAATGCGGATAATGCCCTCGAAAGACGGCCCGTCCGCTCCGATCTGTTCTCCCTCGACCACCGCCTCGTTCTGGGCGAGCGCCGCAGACATGGCCTGGTCCAGTTGGATCATCGCCGGATCCCATTCGAGATCCGAACCGCAGGGGTCCGCGCCCGACACCGGCGCAATCAATGCTTCGACGGCCATCTGTCCTAATCCTCCAAGGTCCGAAGCGAAGCCAGGATAGAGTCGCTGCGCTCGTCGAATTTGGGTATCGAAAGCGGCGCCCCATCGGCCCCGGCGATGCGCGCCGTCACTCGAAGCGTGGCAGGCCTGCCATCTTCATCGACCACCGGCTCCTCCAGCGAGAGGGCGCCCTGCGACAGGTCGGCGAACACGCGCAACAGCCCGCCATTGCCTTCGCCCTTGCGGGTCTTCGTCACACTCCGCGCGTCGGCGCCTTCACCGTTACCATTGGCAAAGCGCAGCGAGGAGTTCTTCGCCAGCTGCATCCTGATTGCGAAGGGAGAGCCATAGCGCCAAGTGTAGATTCCGTCTTCATCGACTTCGGCGCCCTCGATGTCGATCGCGAACAGATTTTCCGCCAGAAGCTCCTCGCCCGGTCGGGCGCGCCAGAACACCCGGAAGCGCACGATGGCGCCGCCGTCTTCGTCGCTGTCCCAGAAGTCCGCATCCGCGACCATCGAGGCCGCTCCCGCCGTATCGAGGCGGGCGAGATCGTCCTGCGCCTTGTGGACAAGGCGCACATACTCGCCCATTGTCGGGGCCGGGATTTCGGCTGCGTCCGGATTGGCCGCAAACGGCCACAATCCGTTGATATTCTTGGAAACGTAATCCGCCACCTGCTTGAACGAAGTCTTGGCCCGCCGGGTGGTCCGCCGCTCGCAGGCAATGTCGAGCTCGTCGCGGAAGCGCTCCAGCGCAAAGGCGGCGTAATCCTCGCGGCCGGAAGGCTTGATGGTTCTTGGCGCCTCGCAGGTCGCATTGGCGTCCTCGGCATAGGCGCGCACCATGCCCTCGAGGCCGGTCAGGGTGGTGTCCACCTGCCCTTGGTCGTAGGACTTCAGATCGAGCGCAATGTTCTGCCATCCGATCGCCACCCATTCGCCGGTCTGCGCTGACGCGTCGATAAAGGGGGCGGCCAGCTGGTCGTGCATCTGCCGAAACCGCGCGAGACCGCGCTCGAAGCGCCGTATCAGGGCGTCGGCGTCCGCGGATGGATCGACGCGGACGCCGAGCGGGTCTTCCTCGAACAGAGCCTCGACGCTGATCTCCAGCACGCTCGTGGCGACCTGGGAGCGCACCAGGGAGACCCGGTCGGCCGCCTCCGGGAAGCTGCGGTCGCGCAGCCACGCCTCGATCTCGCCCATGTCCTCCATGGTCGGCGCGATCCGGGCGAGTTGCTCCGCCTGCTCGCCAGCGCTTCCCAATCGGCCTCTGGGCCGAAGCGCGCGTTCGACCCCGGTGGCGACCCCGGCCACCAGTTCGCCTGCCAACGTGCGCAACAGGCCCTGGGCCGCGGCTGGCGGCAGATCCGCCGGCAGGGTCGCCGCGAACTGATCGAATTTCCGCAGGCGCTCGCGCGACTCGCCGATCTCCGTCGGATCGACCGTCGCAAGTCCCGCTACCGGATCGGCCGGTTCCGATGAGGCGTCCGCGAAGCCCGCGCCCTCGATCCGGTCCAGAAACGCCAGCCATGCGCCGGCGCCGACCGACAAGGCCAGCGAAGGACCGCCGCCGCCGGCCGGCGCCCCGCTGCTCGAACGCACAAATAACGGCCCGATTCCCGGCAGATTGAAATATTGCACCGCATCCCGCGCCTCGATGCGCAGCCGGCTGACCTCCGCTTTGGCCTCCAGCGCGGTGCCGGTCCCGAACAGCGAGAGCGCGATCGCGCGGCCCAGAATAGGCAATTCGAAAGCGTGGTCGGGTCGATCGCGCGTCGCCGTCAGCCAGCTCTGCTGCGGGTCCTGAAGCAGGGTCCGCAACTGGCTGAGCGCCGCGCGCTGTTCGCGCCAGTGCAGGCTACGATCGACGGCCTGCCGGGCCGCGCTCGCTATCGGACCATTAGTGTAGACCTTGTCCGCCCAGCGCTGCATCGTCGTCACAAAATTGGACTGCGCGAGCGTCGTGAGGGCGTCGATATCGAGACCGCCTTCCGACGGCGGCGGCGGCCGCGCGCCGGTGTTCAGCAAGGCGAAGTCCACGCCCTCCGACCAAGCGCTCTCGTCGCCGTCGAAGGCAACGGCGAACAATCGCCGCAGATCGACCTCGCGCGGATCATCGTCCAGCCCTTCCCAGGCCGCCATCCATTCGCTGACCAGACGCGCCTGGTCGATCCAGCGCCGGGGATCGTCGCCGGGCTCCAGCATCTCGCGGATGCGCCGGTCGAGGGCAGTGGCGACCGGGCGCAGGACATAGGCGGTCAGGAACAGCTCGCCCAACTCCCTCGGCGCATCGTGATCGGGCGTCAGCACGGCCATCGGCATCAGGAAGGAGAAACCGGAGAAATCGGCCAGCCGCACGCCGAGGCCCGCCACCCGGCGCACGCGCGCAGGGCTGGGGATCGGGGCGATTCCGTCCGCATTCCAGGAAACCGCGGCCTCGCGGGCGGCGGTGTCCACGGCAGCTTCCAGAGAAACGGCCCGGTTCAGTCCGTTCACCGCCACCAGCGCGGCCAGACCGAGGCCGACCAGGAATGTCGCCGCGCCGGCCCACATGGCGAGGCTCGGCGTCGGGGCTGGCCGGGTGCGATCGACCGTCTGCGAGACCGCGCCGCGCAGACCCACGCCGCCAAAGCACAGCGACGCAAGATCGAGCACCGAGGAGGGAGCGGCGACCATAGCCCGGCCAAGGCTCCCGGGTAGCCCCCGGGTCTGCGCCAGCGCAAGACTCTCCAGCCCCTCGCGCGATCCCCCGGCGAGCCAGTGGGCGGCGCTATCCACGGCCAGCATCGAGCATATGGCGGCCGCGTCGCGATGGTGCGCGTCTATGATTTGCCAGGCGCCGACATCGCTCGCGCTCGGCAGCGAGAAGTGAAGCGCGGTGCGCATTCCAGTCGCGCGGGCGAACGCGGCGGCGCGCGAAATCGCTTCCCCCGGCACCTCGTCGGGGGAAACGAGAACCGCGGCGCCGTCGGCGGCGCGCCACCACGGAAGCGTGTTGGCGAGGCGCCGCAGCGCCATCCGGTCGGTGCGCGTTGCGTCGATGAGCACGACATCCGCGCCAGCGGCGACGCCTATCACACCGACTCCGGGCGGCGTCAGTTTCAGGCTGCGGCAGATATCGACGAAACCGTCGCCCGCGACCACGACGATCCGGATCGCATCGGGTCCCGCCAGTTCCGCGGCTTCCCGGAGCGCGCGCCGCAAGCTGATTCCGGGCGGGGAACCCCAGCCGGTGGCCACCGGCGGCGGGGCGGCGAGACGCGCTTCGCGCCGCGCCGCCGCCCTGCCCTTCGCCAAATCCGACCCGCCGCGGAACAGCCAGAGCAGGCCCTTGCCGAGCAAGACCAGCAGCTTCCACAAAATCCACAGCGCGACCAGAAAGAGGATCAGCGCCACGACGATGATCACGATAAGGAGGATGATCTCCAGCGCGCCGCCGGACGCCAGCCGGCCGACAAAGCCTGTAACCGGGGCCAGAAAACTGAGCATCGCGACCGTCCGCTCCTACTGGCCCTGCCGGAGGCCAGGCAGGCCTGATGGGCCGACGCTGCGCTCCAGGGGGTCCTCTCGGTCCTCGAAAACCGGCGCCCCAGCGCCGATGCGTCCGGCGATATAGTCGGCCCTGTCCAGCGAATTGCCAGAGAGCGTGAGCCAGATCATGAAGCCGCTGGCGAGCCACACGGCGACGCCCATGGCGGCAAGAGCCAGCGGCGAGACTCCGAAGCGTTTCGGCCTTATGTCGGTCAAAATTTGCGGCATGGCCCGGCGGTCCGCCCCGATGGCCTCCTCCAGCGAGGTGATGAGCGATGTCAGCCCGAGCGGATCGTCGCGCAGCGCGCCCTGGAAGCCGGCGCGCAGAACGCCCAGATAGAACGGCGCCAGCAGCGATTCGCTAGCCGCGCCCACATTATCCGAACGAAGATCGGTGGCCGACCCGTAGGCGGTTGCGCGGGCGCGTGTAATGATTTCCTGCCCGGCGAGCGCAGAGCCGTAGAGCTCGTATTCGAGCAACTGGTCGCGCCAACGGTCGAGCCCGCCGGCCGGATGATGCAGCATGCGTTCATCGACAAGCCCGACAAGCGCATAGGCCGCGGCGCGCGCCGTATTGGCGTCGTTGCGAATCAGGGTCGGGAGCGAGCGGACGAACGCATCCACACCTTGGGCTAGGCGCCGCCGGCTCTGCGCCATCTCGACAGCCGCCACCGACTCGTCGGAGGTCTCGAGCATCTTTGCGGCAAGGGCCTCTTCCTCCCGGTCCAGAAGGTCGAAGAACGGGGTCGCGGCGATCGCGATGGAAAATGCCAGGCTCAATTTACCAACCTCGTGGTCATCGCAGTCCGTTTCTCGCTACCACGCCCGTCGCGTCCGCAGTCGTTTCCTCGGGAACGAGAACGGAGAAGGATACATTGGCGGGAACGGGCGTGCTGGCCGCCAGCGCGAGCCGCGACCCCGCCCCTCGCCAGGACGGATCTGCGTTCACATGATAGAGCGCCAGCAGCGGACCGCTGGACACGCCGAGTCTGGGGTCGCGCTCGATGGCGCGACGCGGGCAGCCGGCGACGCGCCGCGTCAGAGCCTCCTGGATGCGCTCCGGGGCCGCCAGGGCCGCGCCGTCGAGCCACGACCGAGCAGCGATGAGATCGGTCGGGCGCGAGGCCTCGATCGCCAGGACGAGCGACCCGGTCGGCATCCCGGAGACCTGCAGCAGGCCGTCCTCCTCCTGGAAGAGGCTGGCGCGAAAGGGCAAACCGATCCCGGAAGCGGCGGTCTCCGCCGCATAGAGCAACTGCCGCAGCGAGCCGCGCTGATCGGCGGGGTCCCAGCTCTCGGACATCCGTTCGAAGACCCCGGCGGCGCTGCGCACGCCCAGCGCCAGCCGCAGGGCTTCCAGTCCGAGGCGCCCCGGGGTCGCCACCGGCGCGGCTAGCATGGCTTCGAGCACCCCAACTCCCTGGGCGAGAGCCGCCGCCACCTGGCCCAGCACGCGGGCGCCCGGGCGGTCTTCCATACCCGGCATGCGCAGCGTGGCCATGAAGCCGGCGCCGAGCGCCGCCAGCGCGCCCAGCTGGCGATTGAGATCGGCCCGCATCGGGTGATCGTCGTCGATCAGAAATGCGGGCGGCGACCAGTCCGGCGTCTGGCTCCAGACACCGCCGTGATAGATCAGCCTGGCGACCGGCAGCGAAGTCTCGCGCGGGGCTTCGTCGCCGGGCTCCAGCACGGCGTCGCCGCTGTCGGGGTGGCGACCGATGCGAAAGCGCGCCTCATGGCCGTCGCTCGCCTGGGCCGACAGCGAGTGGGTGAGATTGCTCGCGCGAAACGGCGTGGAATCGGGGAAGATTCCTTCACAATCGACATGCAGGCGCGCAGATGCGAGCGCCGTTTCATCGATTCGCACCGAAAGGAATCCCCATGGCCAGGGATCGGCCACCAGGCCCGCAAGATGCGACATGACCGCGTGGCGGCGGTCGGTGCCAAGAAAATGCGCCGGGTCGAGCACAAGGCCATGCCGCCACCTTATCGCTTCGGGAATTGAGGGCGTCCGCATTCTTTCTCCGCACTCTCCGCTTCAGAGACCCAGCGCCTTCATCACGTCGCCGGCCAAGCCGGTCACACTCTTGAACATTTCGCTGACATTCGATGCTTCCTGAGACGGCTCGCCGCCGCTGAGGACGCAGCCGGAGTCGTCGATCTGCACGGTCACCTCGCCGTCCCTCTCGACACGCACCGGTGCCACCTCCCCGGACTTCAGGCCGCAAAACAGCACCCCAGCCACATCGTCGTCAATCCACACATCAACGGGGCCCACCGTGGTGCCCGGCACGACCTCCCAGGAGTCGAAGTGCGCCTCGGGATGCGCCTGCCGGAATTTCTCCCCCTCCGCCGCAAACCACACCTGCGGTTCGATCGCAAGCAGCGACTCGGCCAGCTTCTCGTCCGGCACGCGCACCAACTCCACCGCCGCCGGCCAGTTCGAGTTCACACCTGTGGGCATGGAGAGCGTAACAAAATCCAGACGTAGCAAACGTTCCGGCGGTTGCACGGCATCGTTCTGGCCGGCGCAGCCAGACCCGAACAACACAAGAACGAATAGGACTATCGCGTATCTGCTCATTACATCCTCATTATACAGGTTTTCCCGGCCCCGCAACGATGCGATAATTCATCACACAGAAGCCCGCCGCCGACCTGCTAGGGTCCTGCACATGCGAACCCTGCTCTTCGACCGATTCATCTCAACGCGCGAGCCCGGGTTCGACGGGCTGGCCCGCGATCTGGCCGATCTGATTGGCGCGCGTCGCCCGTTTCGCAGGACCATGCCCGGCTTGCTGAACTGGGGTATCGCCGGTCTTACCGGGCTGAACCCGTCGTCGCAGCAGGATCGGCTGAACGTCGCGCGGCAGATGGAGGCCGCCATCACCGAATTCGAACCGCGTTTGCAGGATGTGCGCGTCACGCCGGTGGATGGCGTGACCGATTTCGCGTTCCAGCTCGAAGCGACGTTTACGCCGCCCGACGATGAGACGTTTTCGGTCCGAATCCTGGCGCCGCGCCGAGGCGGCGGGCTCGGGGCCGAGGTGGTGATGTTCGGGCACCGCTCCGGAGGCGGCGCATCATGATCGACGACGATCTGATCAACGCCTACCTGCTCGAGATCGATGCGCTGCGTAACCGCGGGCGCGACCTCGCAGCGGCGCATCCGGAGATCGCCGCCCGCCTCGATATCGGCCCGCGCGCGTCGCGCGACCCCGATGTCGAGCGAGTGGTGCAGAGCGCGGCATTCCTGGCCGCGCGCCTGCGGCTGATGATAGAGACCCGCTCGACCGAGGTACCCCTCGCGCTGCTGTCGCTGCTCGCTCCCGGGCTGGTCGAACCGGTGCCTTCCATGGCGTTGGTGGATTTCAACGGCGGCATGGAAGGGCAGCAGATCCCGCGTGGAGCCCGGTTCGACTACCAGATCGACGGTCAGGCGTTGGTGTGCTTCAGCACGACGATGGGTATAACGCTGGCCCCGATCACGCTGCGGCTGGAGCGCCTGGGCGCGGCGGGGAGATATGCGGACGGTATCGGCATGCAAATCACCGGTCCGCCGCCCGCGCGTCTCGTCTTGTGCCTCGGAAACGACGATCTGACGGCTGCCGCGTTGCTGGACGCGTTTGCCGAGTCGCTTGTGGCGATCGAAGTCGCGCCGCCGGGAGGCGGCCCGCACGTCAATGCTCCGTTGAGCGCACTGCGTTTCGAAGGCTTCGGCGCAGCGGAAGCCGCGCTCCCGATTCGCCCTGCCGTTCATCGCGCGCATCGTGTCGTGACGGAATTTCTCAATTTCCCGCAGAAGTTCCGCTTTGTATCTCTCAACGGTCTGCAGTTGCAGTCGGGAAGCCAGATTCGATTCCGCTTTTCGCGGCCGCTGCCGCTGGCGTCGACGATCGCCCAGGACCTGATCAGCGTCAATCGGGCGCCGGCGATCAACCTCTGGTCCGCGGCGGCGGCGCCGTTCGAGGTGAACGGGCGCATTCTGGAATATCCGGTCCGGGTCGATGCGCTCCGATATCGCACGGTCGAGTGTCATTCCGTCGAGAGTTTGACACTGTATAACAGCCTCGGCCGGCAGACGCGGATCGATCCGATGCATTCGGTCGGCAACATCGAGGGCACAGCCGTACGCTGGGGAATCCGCCGAACCGTCACCCGTGTGGGGGGCGAGGTGCTGATGTATTTTCAGGGGCTGGATTACCAGAATCTGTGGGGTGATCAGCTTCTGGCCGTCCCGCAGGTGATGGCAAGCAATCGCGATGTGGCGACCCGGGTTGTCTTCGGAGCGGAACTGCAGCCCGTGGAAAGCGTCGGCGACTGGCGTTGCCGGATCACCAGCGCTCCGACCGCCTATCGTCCGGCGATGACGGGCAGCCAGGCAGTGGAGACCTTGATCGGTTATCTCCAGTCCAGCATCACGTCACTGGGCGGCCGCGAGCGCGATCGGGGCACGTTGAGGGATTTTCTGAGCCATTTCCCGGGCGGCGAAAACGCCGGCTGGATTCAGGGTCTGGGGCCTGTGTCGTTTCGTCAGGTGGCCGCGACCAGGGGAGGCGAGCCGCAACCCGGAGTGGCGGTTCAGATCACCTTCAGAAAGTCGGACCATCACACCGTCAGCGCCGCCATGGTGCGGCGCGTGCTCGGCCTCCTGCTCGACAGTCAGCGCGGGATCAACCGGGTGGAGGACATCGTTGTCAACACCACCTGACGGATCCTCGCGACAGGCGGCGGAAGCCGCCGAGACGCCGGTGGAGCGCCTGAGGCATCCGCTGATCGGCAGCCTGCTGTTGGAGCCGAGCGAATGGCGGATCTGGCCGGCTGTCGCCATCTTGCGCTGGCTACTGTCCTCGCCCGGCGCCGAGCGGCCTGTCCTGTATCGGTCGCTACCGTCGCTCGGCTTCCCGACGGCTGAGATCCATGATGTCACCATCGGCGAGTCGAAGATCGAGCTTACCGTGACGGCTCCGGGGCTGGCCAGCGCGGGAAGCGCGATGCCGGCGTCCTATATCGCCCGAATCATCGACGACTGGCGGCGGGGTGGCGCACTGGCGGAATGGCTGGACGGACTGACGGACCGCTTCATGCAGGCGACAGAGCTTGCCGAGGCCAGAAACAACATGGCATTCTCGCTTGCCACCGGAGGCGAGGTTCATTTGCTGAACAGCCTCGGTCGGATGGTGGGAAATGCGGCGACGCTGTCGGCCAACGCCGACGGGGAGCTCTCCAGCAGCTGGGCGAGAACGCCCTCGGGCGCCGTCGGGTTGGCGGCGTTCTTCGTCGGCGAGGCGACCATGTCCGGTCTGGAGCAGCTGGTCGCGGCGTTCGCCGGCCTGCCAGTCCGGGGGTTGGAATTTGCCGGCGCGGAGGTCGCCACTCTGAGGCCGGCGCGCGTCGGAGGCCGGTTCGGCGCGATCCTGGGCGCGAAGTGCCGCTTGGCCGCCGCCGGGGTCGAGCTGATCATGGAAGGCGGTTCGAACCCCGACGCGCTCCGTTGGGGACAACAGAGGGTACGGCGCGAGTCCCTGCACCGTCTTGCAGCCGCCTATATCGGGTCGCAGTCGCCCGAAATGCGTTTTTTTCTGGAGCTCGATCCCGAGAATGCGCCGCCCGCAACACTTGACGGCGGGACCGAGCTCGGCGGCGTGGCCATCCTCGGCAAGGCCGAATCTCCCGTGCTACTGCCGCTCATCGCCGAGCCCGAGGCGGCGCGTTCCCGCCGGGCGTAGCCTTTGCGGAAGGCGCGGCCACGCCAGGATCACGAAGCCGGCGAGCAGGGCCCCGGAGAGCGCGGGGAGGGGTGAGGCGCGCGCCTTGCCGGTGGTGGGCCGGTCGTGGTAGCGGGCGGGGGTTGTCGGGAGAGGGGGGACGGTCATGGCGGGGGAGGGGCCTCGGTTTCTGATCGTGGCGATGGACGGGCTTCGGCCCGACATGATTTCGGCCGAGGCCTGCCCGACGGTGGCGCGCTTTCTGGCCGAGGGCTGCGTCTGGCCGAACGCGCGCAGCCTCTTTCCGAGCGAGACCCGCGTCGTCACGCCGAGCGTCGCCACCGGGGCCTGGCCGGCCCGGCACGGGCTGGTGGCCAACAGCTTCACCGCGTCGGACTCGGGCCTCGCCATCAACACCGCGCCGGTGGAGGGGCTGCTCGCGGCCGTCGCGCATTACGGCGATGCGCTGGTCGGCGCGCCCACGCTCGGCGACCGGCTGGCGGCCGCCGACAAGCGCTTCGCCGTCGTCTCCTCCGGCACCGCCGGCAACGCCTGGTGCCTCAACCCCCGGGCGCGCGGGCGCGGCCAGGCGGTGTTCTCCGTTCAGGGGCCGGAAGTAAGCTCGCCGGCGGCGAACCATGCCGACCTCGCGGCGCGCTTCGGGCCGGTTCCCGACCAGGCGCTGCCCAATCTCGGCCGCTGCGCCTACGCCACGCGCGTGCTGCTGGAGGACATGCTGCCCCGCCTCGACCCGCATGTGGCGATCCTCTGGTATTCCGAGCCCGACATCGCCATGCATTACGCCGGCATCGGCTCGCCCGCCTGCCGGGAGGCGCTCGCCTTCGTCGATGGCGAGTTCGCGCAGCTGCTGGCGGCCCTGGAGGCCCGGCCCGACGCCGCGCGCTGGAACGTCATCCTGCTCTCCGACCACGGCCAGGTCACCATCCGGCGCAAGATCGATGTGGCGGCCGAGATGCGCGCCGCCGGCTTCGCCGCCGGGCCCGGCCTCGACGCCGACACGGACTATGCCGTGGTCTCCTCCTCGGCCGGCAATATCCGCGCGCGCGACGGCAAGCTCGACCGGCTCGCCGACTGGCTCCGCGAACAGCCCTGGACGGGCCTCCTGTTCGCGCGCGGGACGGGCGGCCCGGAAGGCGGCGTCGCCGGCTCCTTCGCCCTCGATCTGGTCGGCCTCGACCATCCGCGCACGCCGGAGCTGGTCTATACGCTCGCCCAGGACGATGAGCCGAACGCGCACGGCTTCAAGGGCGGTTCGCTCGCCGGGCTGGACGACCCGCCGCCGGCCGGCTTCGGCGGCATCCATGGCGGCCTGCACGCGAAGGAGCTGCACTGCCTGATGGCGGCGAGCGGACCGCTCTTCCCGGCCGCCGCCAGGGCCGAAGCGCCGGTCGGCCCGATCGACATCGCGCCGACCGTGCTCGCCGCCTTCGGCATCGAGCCGACCGAAACGGTCGATGGCGGGCCGCTGGTGCGCCCCGGCCTCGGCGAGCGGCTCGCCTTCGAGACCGCCGCCGGGGGCTACGCCGCCCGGCTGGAAATGCTGGAGGTCGGCGGCCGGCGCTATCTCGACCGCGCCTGGCGGGCCAGCTGAGCCTCGCGCCGCACGACATAGAAGGTGGCGGCGAAGATCACCGCCCCGCCGGCCAGCGCCCAGAGCGAGGGCGTCTCGCCGAACAGCAGCAACGCCGCCAGCACCATCATCGGCAGGCGGGTGAACTCCCAGGGCATCACCAGGGTGAGGTCCGCCAGCGCCATGGCGCGGGTGATCGCGATATGGCCGAGCGTCCCCACGCCGGCCAGCAGCAGCAGCACCGCCCAGGTCTCCGGCCCCGGCCACTTCCAGACGAACAGCGCCGGAACCAGAGAGACCGGCGCGATGATCGCGGCCGCCAGGAAGACGATGCGCTCCGCCGGCTCCTGGCGCGTCAGCTGCTTCACCACCAGGGTCGAGGCGGCGAGCAGGATGGCGTTGGCGAGAGCGAAGCCCGCGCCCGCGCCGAGGCCCGACAGGTCCGGGCGCAGCACCAGCATGGCGCCGAAAAAGCCCACCACGATCGCCGTCCAGCGCCGGGCGCGCACCGTCTCGCCCAGCAGCAGCGCCGCGCCGGCGGTGGCGAAGAGCGGCATGGTGAAGGAAAGCGCCGTCGCATCCGCGAACGGCAGCACGATGATCGCCCAGAAGCCGCAGATCATCCCCGCCGTGCCGAACAGGCCGCGCATGGCGTAGAGATGCCAGGGAAAGCCCGGCCGCCGGAGCGCGCTGAGATCGAGCCGCCCGAGAAAGGGCGCCATGAAGACCAGCACCAGCAGATTGCGGAAGAAGACGATCTCGAAGGGATGCAGCTCCGCCGAGGCGAGGCGGATGCACACGCTCATGCCGGTGAAGCCGGCCATCGCCGCCAGGGCCAGCAGGCCGGCGCGAACCGGCGCCGCCAGGCCCCGCCAGGCGGTTCTCAGCCGAATGGCAGCGGCTCGTCTTCGTCCGCCGGCAGCTCGGCCGGCGGGCGTTCGGCGGCCTCCAGCGCCTCGCGCTCCTCCGCCGGCAGGCGCGCGCGCGCCTTCGAGATCGCCTGCGAGAGGTCGATATAGGTGCAAAGCCCGATATCCACCGGATGCTGCGGGCGGATATTGGCGGTGTTCCAGTGGGTGCGGTCGCGCACCGCGTTGATGGTGGTGCGCGTGGTGCCGACCAGCTTGCCGATCTGCGCGTCGGAGAGCTCGGGATGGTGGCGCAGCAGCCAGGCGATGGCGTCGGGCTTGTCCTGGCGCTTGGCGACCGGCGTGTAGCGCGGCCCCTTGCTGCGCGCGCTGACGCGCGGCCCGCTGCGCCGGGCCATGACCAGGCGCTCGTCGGGCAGCGCCTCGCAGCGGGCGATCTCGTCGCGCGTCAGGTCTCCCTGCGTGACGGGATCGCGCCCGTTGATGCCGGCGCCGATATCGCCGTCCGCCAGCGCCTGCACTTCCAGCATGTGCAGGCCGCAAAAGGCGCCGATCTGCTCGAAGGTGAGGCGGGTGTTGTCGATCAGCCAGACCGCCGTCGCCTTCGGCATCAGGGGCGTGTCCATGAACTGGGCGCTCCCGGTTCCGAAAAGGGGTGTCTCCAAGATGTAGGACGCCTGCCGGCGGATTGCAAAGGTCAGCCCGCCTTTCTCCCGAATGCCATGGCCTGCGCGGCGCTGTCGGGCCGGCAGGGCAGGAGAGCGGCGCCGCGCGATGCGGGGACATCGGGCAAGCCGCTCGACGCACCCTGCCGGCCCGACAGCGCCGCCCTCCGGGTCGCGCCCAGGCGTCCGCCCGCAGCGTTGCGGGCCTCGACCGTAGTTCCTGCTACGCCCTTCGGCCCGCGCCTTGCGGATCGAACGCCTGGACGCGACGCAGGCCGTGGCATTCGGGAGAAAGGCGGGCTAAGGGATCAGCAGGATCTTGCCGATATGCGCGCTCGACTCCATCAGCCGGTGCGCGGCGGCGGCTTCGGCGAGCGGAAAGCGCGCATGGGTGACCGGGCGGAGCCGCCCGCTGGCGAACAGCGGCCAGGCGTAATCCGAGACCGCGCGGCAGATCTGCCCCTTCTCCTCGACCGGGCGCGGGCGGAGCGTGGAGCCGGTCACGGTCAGATGCTTGCGGTGGACCAGGCCGAAATCGGCCTCCACGACCGTACCCGCCATCAGGGCCACGAAACAGAGCCGCCCGCCCGGATTGAGCAGCTCCAGCTGGCGGGGAATATAGTCGCCGCCCACCATGTCGAGGATGACGTCGACCCCGCCGGCGGCCTCGCGCGCGGCGGCGACGAAATCCTCCTTGCGATAGTCGATGGCGCGATGGGCGCCGAGCGCCTCGCAGGCCCTGACCTTCTCCGGCGAGCCGGCCGTGGCCAGCACGGTGCAGCCCCAGGCCCTGGCGAGCTGGATCGCGGTCACGCCGATGCCGCTGGAGCCGCCCTGGGCCAAGAAGACCTCGCCCGGACGGAGGGCGGAGCGGTCGAACACATTGGTCCACACCGTGCAATAGGTCTCCGGCAGGCCGCCGGCCTCGACGAGATCGACGCCCTCCGGGACGGCCATGCATTGCTCGACCGGCGCGGCGCAATATTCGCCGTAGCCGTCGGCGGAGAGCAGGGCGCAGACGGCGTCGCCCTCCGCCCAGCCCGCGACGCCCTCGCCGAGCGCGGCCACCGTGCCGGAACATTCCAGCCCCGGAATGTCCGAGAGGCCGGGCGGCATCGGATACTGGCCCATGCGCTGCAGGCAGTCGGCGCGGTTGACGCCGGCGGCCGCGATGCGGATCAGCAGCTCTCCGGGGCCGGGAGCCGGCAGCGGGCGGCGGGTCGGGACCAGCGCTTCCGGCCCGCCGGGGGCGCGGATCTCGATTGCGGTCATCTCGTCGGGCAGGGCGTTGGCCATCGGCGCGCTTTCCGGCTAAAGGGGAGTGTCGGCAGACATTCGCAAGCGGAGGCCCGCCATGCAAGACGAGGATGCGCCGCCCCGGCATTCCGCCTGGCGGCTCGGCGACGATCTGTCCCGCTTCTCGGTCGGCGATCTGGAGGCGCTGGCGGCCGCGCTCCGCGAGGAGGCGGCCCGCGTCGAGGCCGAGCGCGCGCGCAAGCAGGCGGCCATCGGCGGGGCGGCCGCGCTGTTCAAAAGCTGAGCCGGGCATGGTAATCTGGCGGCCCTGTCGAAACGGAAGCCGGGAGCCGGGCGCGTGAAGATCAAGGTCGATTCCGGGCTCTGTGAGGGCCATAACCGCTGTTACGCCCTGGCGCCGGGCCTGTTCGCGGTGGACGATTACGGGCTGTCGGAGGCGCGAGACGGCGGCGTGGTGCCGCCGGGCCAGGAAGAGCTGGCGCGGCTCGCCATCGACAATTGCCCGGAATTCGCCATATCGATCGTCGAGGACGAGTGACGGCAGACGCTGCCGGGAAGGGGACGCGATGAGCGAGGAATCCGGAACCTGTCCGGTCCACGACTGGGCGAAGGATTACGACATCTTCGACGAGGGCTATGTGCGCGATCCGGCGCCGGTCTGGGAGGAGTTGCGCGGCCGCTGCCCCATCGCCCACACCGAGCGCTGGGGCGGCTCCTGGCTGCCGACCCGCTATCGGGACCTGCAGCAGATGGTCAAGATGGTGCCGGCGCTGTCCTCGCGCTCGCCGGCGGTGGTGGCGCCCTCGCCGGAGCTGCGCGAGGAGCTGGTCGCCGAGGCCAAGCAATATGGCAGCGAGAACCCGCCGATCACCGCCGATCCCCCGGAGCACATGCCCTTCCGGCGGCTGATCCTGCCCTTCTTCTCGCCCCATGCGGTGGAGGCGCACATTCCCTATACGCGCGCGCTCTGCAACGAGCTGATCGACGGCTTCATCGACAAGGGCCGGGCGGACGCGGCTGCGGACTATGCGCAGCAGATCACGCCGCGCGTGATCGCGCATATTCTCGGCATCGACCCCAATCGCGCCGACGATTTCGTCACCTGGGTGCGCGGCCTGCTGGAGTTCGGGCTGACGCAGCCGGAGTTGCGCATCAAATATCGCCGCGTCATCCGGGACTATTTCCAGGAGCTGGTGACCGAGCGGCGCGCGGCCCTGCGCGACGATACGATCTCCCGGCTGATGGAGGCCGAGGTCGAGGGCCGCAAGCTCGACGACTATCAGGTGGTGGGGGTGTGCTTCCTGCTGCTGGTGGCCGGCATCGACACCACCTGGAGCTCGATCTCCTCCTCGCTCTTCCATTTCGCCAGCCACCCGGAAGACCAGGCGCGGATGCGCGCCGAGCCGGAGCTGCTGCCGACCGCGGTGGAGGAGCTGCTGCGCTTCTATTCCCCGGTGACCATGGCGCGCAAGGTGACCGAGCCGGTCTCGATGTCGGGGGCGGAGATGGTTCCGGGCGACCGGGTGCTGCTCAACTTCCCGGCCGCCAACCGCGATCCCGAGATGTTCGAGCGCGCGGACGAGGTGGTGCTGGACCGCCAGCGCAACCGCCATATCGCCTTCGGCCTCGGCATCCATCGCTGCGCCGGCTCCAATCTGGCGCGCATGGAGATGCAGGTGGCGTTGCGGACCTGGTTCGACCGCGTGCCGGAATTCGCGCTGGAGGACCCCGAGGCCGTGGCCTGGGCCGGCGGCCAGGTGCGCGGCCCGCGCGCCGTGCCGGTGCGGTTCGCCGCGTGAGGCGGCAGAGGTGAGCGAGCAGGAGGCCAGCCCGATGACGGACGCGCCCGCAGCCTGCCCGGTGCATGACTGGGCGGAGGATTACGACATCTTCGATCCCGGCTATGTGCGCGATCCGGCGCCGGTCTGGGAGGAGCTGCGCGGGCGCTGCCCGATCGCGCACACGGAGCGCTGGGGCGGCTCCTGGCTGCCGACGCGCTATGAGGACCTGCAGCAGATGGTGCGCATGGTGCCGACGCTCTCCTCGCGCGCCCCGCTGGTGGTGCCGCCCTCGCCGGAGATGATGGAGATTCTGGAGGCCGAATACGAGAAATACGGCGAGGCCAGCCGGTCGCCGCCGATCACCTCCGACCCGCCGCGCCACCAGCCCTATCGGCGGCTCATCATGCCCTTCTTCTCGCCCCATGCGGTGGAGGGCTACATTCCCTATACGCGCGAGCTCTGCAACGGGCTGATCGACGGCTTCATCGCCGAGGGCCGCGCCGACGCCGCCGCCGACTATGCCGAGCAGATCACGCCGCGCGTGATCGCGCATATTCTCGGCATCGACCCTTCGCGCGCCGACGAGTTCGTCACCTGGGTGCGCGGCATTCTGGAGTTCGGGCTGACCGAGCCGAAGCAGATGCTGAAATATCGCAAGGCGGTGCGCGAGTTCTTCTACGAGATGATCGCCGAGCGGCGCGCCAACCCCACCGATGACGCGATTTCCAAACTGATCGCCTCCGAGGCCGAGGGCGAGAAGCTCGACGACTACAAGATCGTCGGCATGTGCACCCTGCTGCTGATCGCCGGCATCGACACCACCTGGAGCGCGATTTCCTCCTCGCTGCTGCATTTCGCGACCCATCCGCAGGACCAGGCCCGGCTCCGCGCCGAGCCGGAGCTGCTGCCGACGGCGGTGGAGGAGCTGCTGCGCTTCTATTCGCCGGTCACCATGGCGCGCGAGGTGCTGGAGCCGGTGAGCGTGCGCGGCGTGGAGATGCAGCCGGGCGACAAGGTGCTGCTCAACTTCCCCGGCGCCAACCGCGATCCGGAGGCCTTCGAGCGCGCCGACGAGGTGGTGCTGGACCGCAAGCGCAACCGCCATATCGCCTTCGGCATCGGCATCCACCGCTGCGCCGGCTCCAACCTGGCGCGCATGGAGCTGCAGCTGGCGCTGCGCACCTGGTTCGACCGCCTCGCAGACTTCACCCTGGAAGACCCCGCCGCCGTCACCTGGGCCGGCGGCCAGGTCCGTGGACCGAGAAGCGTGCCCGTGCGCTTCGAGGCGGCGGCATGACCGCCCTCGACGCGCCCTCCATGCTCATGCGCTCGGCCGCCGGCCGGCCGAGCCGGGCCGAGGCCGAGGAGGCGGTGCGGACCTTGCTGCGCTGGGCGGGCGACGATCCCTCCCGCGAGGGGCTGGTGGGCACGCCGGACCGGGTGCTGCGCGCCTATGGCGAGTTCTTCGCCGGCTACAATGAAGACCCGGTGAGCGTGCTGGAGCGCACCTTCGAGGAGACCGCCGACTATGACGAGATGATCGTCGTGCGCGACATCCGCCTCGAAAGCCATTGCGAGCATCACGTCGTGCCGATCCTCGGCAAGGCCCATGTCGGCTATCTGCCGGCCGGGCGCGTGGTGGGTATCAGCAAGCTCGCCCGCATCGTCGAGATCTTCGCCCGGCGCCTCCAGATCCAGGAGCGGCTGACCGCCGAGATCGCCGACACCATCGACCAGGTGCTGCAGCCGCGCGGCGTCGCGGTGGTGATCGAGGCCACGCACATGTGCATGGCGACGCGCGGCATCCACAAGACCGAGTCCTCCACCGTCACCAGCCGGATGCTGGGCGGCTTCCGCAGCGACCCGACCACCAGGCGCGAATTCCTGACCATGATCGCCGGCGGACGCGACTCGGTCTGACGCCGGCCGGCATCCGGCCTACGGGCGGATGACGACCGAAGAGAGCGCCTTGCAGCCGGGCGCGAACGCAATCGCCTCGTTCGCCTCGTCCAGCGGAAACTCATGCACGGCGATGGGGCCGAGGTCGAGGCGGCCCGAGGCGATCAGCGCGATCAGGTCCGCCGGGCATTGCGGCTCATACATGTAGGAGCCGGCGATAGTCAGCTCCTTGCGGACCGCCTGGCCGTAGGGCACGGCGATGTCCGCCCGGACGCCGCCGACCCAGACCGCCACGCCGCCATGAGAGAGCGCCTCCAGCATGATTTCCGTGGACGCGCCGTCGCTCGCGGCGGAGGCGTCCACGCCGAACCCGGCCCGAAGGCCGAGCGCCCGGATGGCCGCCAGGTCGCGCTCCTTGTCTCCGGTGAGCGGGACCGTGCGCATATTCGGGCCGAGGCGCGACAGCCCGTCGAGGGCGGCGCGGTCGCGGCCGAGGCCGATGACTTCCGCCGCCCCGAGGGCGAGCGCGAGCAGCGCCGCGCAGGCGCCGATATTGCCCGTGACGCCATTGACGATGATCGTCATGCCGGGCCGGAAACGGCCGCGCAGCAGGGCGCCATACGCCACGGTCAGCACGTTCAGCGCGGCGAGCTCGGCGGCCCGCCCGGCGAGAGACTCGGGGATCGGGCTCACGCAGCGCGCGGGATAGGCGGCGTATTCCGCGAAGGAGCCGTTCATCCACCTCTCCGCCAGCGGCCCCGCGCCGGCGCTCAGCGCAAACCAGCCGATCAGGATCTGCTCGGGATCGCGTTCCGGCCGCCCGTCCCTCACATGCGGGGCGCAGAAGGCCAGCTGGCCCGGCGACAGCCCGGTCGCCGCCTCCCCGACCCGCTCGATCCTGCCGATGGCCGAGAGGCCCGGCGTGTAGGGAACCGGGGGCGCAATCCGGGCGGCCTCGCCGGAAAACACCTCGCCCGTATAGGACATGACATGCGAGGCCAGAACGCGCACGACCACGCCATCGGCATGGAGCGGCGGACGCTCGATCTCCTCGATGCGGAGCCGCTCTCCGAGCGCATTCAGTCGCGCCGCCCTCAACGCACGCCTCCCCATTCCGCTCGGGCGATGATGCGCTCCGCGCGCGCCCTGGCGCAAGCTCTTCCCCCTTCGGGCGATCCGTCCTATCCTGCGGGCCTCGAATACCAGCCGAGGGAGGAGCCGCATGACCTACACCCTGGACCGCTTCGCCGCCGAATGCCGCGAGGCGCTGGCCGCCGACAGCGGGCGGGCGGGCAAGGAGGGCGTGCTCGCCTGCGTGAAGAAGGCGCTCGCCTCGCCGGAGTTCCTCGCCGCCCATCTCGGCCCCGAGGCCACCGCCGAGCGCGCGGTGATCTATGAGGACCCCGACTACGACTTCTGCATCTGCGTGCATGTCAATGACGGGGCGCGCATCGGCCAGCCGCACGACCACGGCCCCACCTGGGCGATCTACGGCCAGGCGGTCGGCGAGACCGAGATGACCGACTGGCGCATCGTCGAGCCGCCGGCCGACGGCATGCCCGGCAAGGTGGCGCTGGAGCGTCGCTACACGATGCGCCCCGGCGACGCGCATCTCTACGATGTAGGCGATGTCCATGCGCCGCGCCGCGAGGCCGCCACCCGCCTGGTGCGCATCGAGGGCTGCGACACCATGAAGGTGAAGCGCACGCCGCTGGTCGCCATGGAGACGGAGGCGGCGGAATGACCATTTCCATCCGACCGCTCACCCCCGTCTTCGCCGGCGAGGTCTCCGGCGTCGATTGCACGCGCCCGCTGGCTCCGGAGGCCGTGCGGGCGATCGACGAGGGCATGACGCGCTACGGCGTGCTGGTGTTCCGCGACCAGGCGTTCAGCGACGACGGGCAGGTGGAATTCAGCCGCAATTTCGGCGCGCTCGAAATCCCCTCGGGCGTCTCCAACATCACCAAGGAGCATGAGCGCCGGCTGAACCGCGCCATGGCGGATGTCTCCAACCTGACCAAGGAGAACCGCGTCTTCGACCGCGAGGACCGGCGGCGCATGTTCAATCTCGGCAACCGGCTCTGGCACTCGGACTCCTCCTTCCGCGCCGTGCCGGCGAAATATTCCCTGCTCTCCGGGCGGGTGCTGCCGACGAGCGGCGGCAATACCGAGTTCGCCGACATGATCGCGGCCTATGACGCGCTCGACGAGGCGATGCAGGCGCGCATCGAGGAGCTGGTCTGCGAGCACTCGCTGCTCTATTCGCGCGGGCGGCTCGGCTTCGAGGGGCTGAGCGAGGAAGAGCGCGCCAATTTCCGCCCCGTGCGCCAGGCGCTGGTGCGCCGCCATCCCGAGAGCGGGCGGAAGTCGCTCTATCTCTCCGCCCATGCCGGACGGATCGTCGGCTGGCCGGTGCCCGAAGGCCGGCTGCTGCTGGAGGAGCTGACCGAACACGCCACCCGGCGGGAGTTCGTCTATGCCCATGAATGGCGGGTGAACGACCTGGTGATGTGGGACAACCGGCGCACCATGCACCGCGCCATGCCCTTCGACGACGTAAACGAGGTTCGCGACATGCGCCGCACCACCGTCGCGGGCGAAGCGGAGACCGCCGCCCAGGCCGCCTGAACCGGCGGCCGGGCGGCCGGCCTACGCCTCCTCGGAGAGCCGGCGGCGGAGTTCGTGCTTCAGCACCTTGCCGGTGGCGTTGCGCGGCAGGGCTTCGGCGAACTGCACGCGGCGCGGCTGCTTGAAGCGGGCGAGGCGTCCGGCGCAATGGTCGAGCACCTGCTGGGCCTCCAGCGCCGCGCCCTCGGCCGGCACGATCACCGCGCAGCCGACCTCGCCCCAGCGCTCGTCCGGAATGCCGATCACCGCCGCCTCGGCCACGCCCTCCAGCCGGTAGAGCACATTCTCCACCTCCGCCGGATAGACATTCTCGCCGCCGGAGATGTACATGTCCTTCCAGCGATCGACGATGGTGTAATAGCCCTCCTCATCGACCTGCACGGCGTCGCCGGTCTTCAGCCAGGGGCCGTCGAAGGCCTCGGCCGTCGCCTCCGGCTTGTTCCAGTAGCCGGGGGTCACATTCGGCCCCGCGACATGCAGCTCGCCGGTTTCGCCGGGCGCGGCCGGCCTGCCGTCCTCGGTCACCACGCGGGTGCGGGTGTAGAGCAGCGGCTTGCCGGCCGAGCCGATCTTGCGGGTCGCATCCACCGGATCGAGCGCCAGCACGCCGGGCGCGGTCTCGGTCATGCCATAGGCCTGGGCCAGCGGGGCGCCTCTCGCCGCCCAGAGCTCGATCAGCGCGTGCGGGGTGGGCGCCGCGCCCACGCCGAACACCGTGACATGCGAGAAGTCCGCCTTCTCGAAGGCCGGCAATTGCGCCATGAACTGGAAATTGGCCGGTACGCCCAGAAAGTTGGTGATGCCGACCTCGGGGTCGGCGAGCAGCGCCAGGCACTCCTCGGGATCGAAGCGGCGCGCGATCATCACCGTGCCGCCCGCCTGCAGCACCGGGTTGGAATAGCAGTTGAGGCCGCCGGTGTGGAACAGCGGCAGCACGGTGAGCGTGACCGAGTCGGCCGAGATGCGGTGCGGAATGCCGACATTGACCGTGTTGACGAACGTCATGCCATGGGTGATGCAGGCGCCCTTGGGCAGGCCGGTGGTGCCGGAGGTGTACATGATGGTGGAGAGGTCCGACATCTCCTGCGCCACCATCTCCGGCTCGTAAGGGCCCTCTTCGATCGCCGCCTCATAGGCCGAGGGGCCGCCGTCGGCGGCGGTCTCCAGCGCGTGGCGGACGCCGGCCTCGGCCTGCACGGCGCGCGCGGTCTCCGCCAGGTTCCGGTCGTGGACCAGCACCGTCGGCGCGGCGTCGCCCACGATATAGGCGAGCTCCGGCGCGGTCAGCCGCCAGTTGAGCGGCACGAACACCGCGCCGAGGCGGAGCGCGGCGAACTGCACCTCCAGAAAGTCGCTCGAATTCTCGGCCAGCAGCGCCACCCGGTCGCCGCGCCCGACGCCCAGCCGGTCGCGCAGGAAGCCCGCAAGCCGCCCGACGCGGGCCTCCATGGCGGCATAGGCGATCCGCCGCCCGCTGGCGAGGTCCACCATCGCCAGCGCCTCCGGGCGCCGGGCCGCGTTATGCGCGATCCAGTCATACGTCTCGAACGGCATGGGCGCTTTCCTCTCCGGCGCTTTCCTCTCCCCCGGGACGGCTTTCGGCCCGCCCCTCAAAGCGGGATATTGTCGTGCTTCTTCCAGGGATTTTCCAACCGCTTGTTGCGCAGCACGGCCAGCGACCGGCAGATGCGGAAGCGGGTGTTGTGCGGGTGGATCACATCGTCGATATAGCCGCGCGCCGAGGCGATGAACGGATTGGCGAACTTCTCGGCATATTCTTGCGTGCGCTGCGCGATCTTGTCGGCGTCGCCTAGGTCCTGGCGGAAGATGATCTCGACCGCGCCGCGCGCGCCCATCACGGCGATCTCGGCCTGCGGCCAGGCGTAGTTGACATCGCCGCGCAGATGTTTGGAGCTCATCACGTCGTAGGCTCCGCCATAGGCCTTGCGGGTGATGAGCGTGACCTTGGGCACCGTCGCCTCGGCATAGGCGAACAGGAGCTTGGCGCCATGCTTGATGATGCCGCCATATTCCTGGACGGTGCCCGGCAGGAAGCCCGGCACATCCACGAAGGTGACCAGCGGCAGGCCGAAGGCGTCGCAGAAGCGCACGAAGCGCGCCGCCTTGCGCGCGCTGTCGATGTCGAGGCAGCCGGCGAGCACCATGGGCTGGTTGGCGACGACGCCGACCGGCTGGCCGCCATAGCGCGCGAAGCCGATGACGATATTGGCCGCCCAGTCCGGCTGCAGCTCGAAGAAGACGCGCTCGTCGGCCGTCTTGCGGATCAGCTCCTTGATGTCATAGGGCTTGTTGGGATTGTCGGGCGCGAGGCTGTCGAGCGAGGGTTCCTGGCGGTCGATGGGGTCGTCGGTGGGGCGGAGCGGCGCCGGCTCGCGGTTGGACGACGGCAGGAAGCCGAGCATGCGCCGCAGCTGCAGCAGCGCCTCGATATCGTTGCCGAAGGCGAGGTCGGCGACGCCGGACCGCCCGGCATGGGTGCGCGCCCCGCCCAGCTCCTCATGCGTCACCGTCTCATGCGTCACCGTCTTCACCACATCGGGGCCGGTGACATACATGAAGGAGCTGTCCTCCACCATGAAGATGAAGTCGGTCATGGCGGGGGAATAGACCGCCCCGCCGGCGCACGGGCCCATGATGACCGAGAGCTGCGGCACCACGCCCGAGGCCAGCACATTGCGCTGGAAGACCTCGGCATAGCCGCCGAGCGAGGCGACGCCCTCCTGGATGCGCGCGCCGCCGGAATCGTTCAGCCCGATCACCGGCGCGCCGACCTTCATGGCGCGGTCCATCACCTTGCAGATCTTCTCGGCATGGGTCTCGGACAGCGAGCCGCCGAAGACGGTGAAGTCCTGGCTGAAGACGAACACCAGCCGGCCGTCCACCATGCCGTGGCCGGTCACCACGCCGTCGCCCGGCACGCGCTCGGCCTCCATGCCGAAATCGTGCGAGCGATGCTCCACGAACATGTCGTATTCCTCGAAGGAGCCTTCGTCGAGCAGCACCTCCAGGCGTTCGCGCGCCGTCAGCTTGCCGCGCCGGTGTTGCGCCTCGATGCGCCGCTCGCCGCCGCCCAGACGGGCGCGGGCGCGCTTGGCTTCCAGCATGGCGGCATTGTCTTGCATGGGCTTCCCGCCCTCCCGTTTACAGCAGTTCCAGAAAGCGGCCGGCGGCCGCCAGATCGTCGCGCAGGCGCTCGCCCTGGCCGAGCGCTTCGCTGTCCTCGCCCCAGCGCTCGGCCTGCCAGAGCTCGTCGATGCGCGCGCAGCGCCAGGCCTGGGCCGCATCCAGCCGCCCGCCGAGCAGCGCGAGCGCGAGCGCCACCGAGCCGGAAGCGGTCGCCGCCGCGTGCAGCGCCGTCAGCCGGAAGGCGTCGAGCGCGCCGACGACCCGTTTGAGCGTGGCCAGCGCGCCGGCCTCCTGCCGGGCCGGCATCACGCCCGCGACCGGGCGGAGGCGCGCGCCATGCGTGGCGGCGAGCCAGTCCAGCACCGGCTGCCAGGCGGCGTTCTGGCGCCGCGCCAGTTCGCCGCCGCCGGCGTCGCGATAGCAGAGCAGGTCGGTCTCGCCATAGCGTGCGATCTCGGCCGCCACCTCCGCCGCGCGCGGCGCGGTGCGGTCGATCGCCGTCGCCGCGAGCGACATCATCGCCATGGCTCGCGGGCGGAGCTCCTCGCCCTGGGCCGCCCATTCCGCCGCGATCGCCTCGGCCAGCGCGGCGGTCGGCAGCGCGAGCGGCGCGCCGGCCGGCGTGCGCACCCGGCGTCCGTCCAGCGCCACGCCATGGCCGCCCGCGTCGGGCGGCGTCGCGGCGGCGGTGCGGTAGAAGCGCTTCACGCCGCGATCCGCTCGCCCCGGATCTGGGTGCGGTGCAGGATGCGGCGCGCGGCGGGGTCGAAGGCGTCGCGGCGGTGCAGCACGCCCGGATTGTTCCAGACCAGCAGATCGCCCGGCCGCCAGCGGTGGCGCCAGACGAAGCGCTCGTCCGTGGCGTGCGCCCAGAGCCGGTCGAGCAGCGCCTCGCTCTCGGCGAGCGGCAGCGACGGGATGCAGGCATGGGGGCGGCGGCCGAGAAAGAGCGCCTTCCGGCCGGTGGCGGGGTCGGTGCGCGCCAGCGGGTGGCGCGCTCCCGGCGTCTCGCGCGGGTCGGCGGTCTCGCGATAGCCGCGCCGCAAGAGGCCGGCGCTGTTATGCGCGCTGTCATGGATGCAGCAGAGGCCGTCGATCCGCGCCTTCAGCGTTTCGGGCAGCGCCCGCCAGGCCGCGAACTGGTTGGCGAAGAAGGTGTCGCCCTGGCCTTCGGGCACCTCCAGCGCGTGCAGGATGGCGGCCTTGGGCGGGGTGTCGATATAGGTCATGTCGGCGTGCCAGACCGCCTCGCCCGCGCCCAGATTGCCGATCGGGCGCCCGTTCTCGACCACGTTGGAGATCACATTGACCTCCGGAAATTCGGGCAGGAAGGGCGCGCCGTAAGGGTTCGGTCCCGGCGGGTCGAGCGCGCCGAAGAGCCGCGAGAAGGCGAGCAGCGCCGGATCGTCGAGCCGCTGGTCGCGCATCAGCAGCACCAGATGGGCGTCGAGCGCGCGCCGGAGCGCCTCCGCATCGGCCGGGGCGACAGGCCGGGCGGCGTCGAGGCCCGTAATGCGCGCGCCGAGCGGCGCGTCGAGGGGAACGATCTCCAAGAGCCGGCCTCCGCTGCCGAAACGCGCGCCCACCTTGCCCAAAATCCGGCCCGCATCCAACCCCCGATACCCGCCCGCCATGGACAGGGAGGGAGGCGGGGATTATAGGCTTGGGGAGCACGCTCACCGACGAAAGGCTTCTTCGTCCCATGACCTTCCGCGCCCTATCCTTCGCCCTGCCGCTGCTGTTCGCCGCCGGCCCCGCCGCCGCCCACCATGTCATGGGCGGGGCGCTGCCCGCCAGCTTTATGGAGGGGCTGCTCTCCGGCCTCGGCCATCCGGTGATCGGCCTCGACCATCTCGCCTTCACGGTCGCCGTCGGCCTGGTGGCGGCCTTCATGCGCCGGGGCTGGATGGCGCCGCTGGCGGCGGTCGCAGGCTCGGCCGCCGGCTGTCTGCTGGCGCTGGGCGCGGTCATGCTGCCCATGGTCGAGGCGGTGGTGGCGGCCTCCGTGCTGCTGCTGGGCGCGGTGGCGCTGTTCGGGCGCCGGCTGCCGCCCGCCGCCGCCCTGCCGCTCTTCGCGCTGGCCGGCCTCTTCCACGGCGCGGCCTATGGCGGCGCGATCGTCGGCGCGGAGACGACGCCGCTCACCGCCTATCTGCTCGGCTTTTCCGCCATCCAGATGGCGATCGCGCTCGGCGTCGTGGCGCTTGCGCGCGGCGTGTGGCGGGCCAGCTCGGCCATGGCGGTGCAGCCGCGTCTCGCCGGCGCGGTCTGCGCGGGCGTCGGTCTCGTCTTCGCGGTGGAGGCGCTGGAGGGCGCGCTGCTCGCCTGACGACCCCCCGCGCGCCGCGTCAGCGGCGCTTGCGGCCCGGCGCGGTCTCCGCGAGCGGGACGATGCCGAGCGGGACGTCCATGCGCCCCGCCCGCTCGAAGATCAGCACCAGCGGGATCTCGTCGCCGGGCGCGAGGCCGGGGCGAAGGCCGAACAGCATCAGGTGGTCGCCGCCCGGCTCCAGCACCGCCTCGCCGCCGGCCGGCACCGCGATGCTCTCCACCTCGCGCATGCGCATCACGCCGCCCTCATGAATATGGGTGTGCAGTTCGACGCGCGCCGCCGCCGGGCTTTCGGCGCCGATCAGCCGGTCGGCCGGACCGCTGTTGCGGATGGTGAGCCAGGCCGCGCCCGGCCGGTCCGCCAGCAGCACGCGCGCCCGCGCCTCGGCGACCTCGATCGGCCCTTCGGCCGCAACCGGCGGGGCCGCGAGCAGCAGGCCGGCAAGCAGAGCCGCCACGGTCGGGCGAAACATCGCGCCAGGTCCTCCCCTTCGGCGGCGCCGACGGCGCTCAGGCGGTCAGCACGCGCAGGCCGCGATCCAGCCCGTCGATGGAGAGCGGAAACATCCGGTTCGCCATGACTTCCTTGACGATCATGGTGGAGGGCGTGTGCTCCCAGCGCGTCTCGGGGCGCGGGTTCAGCCAGACCGCATTCGGCCACTGGTCGAGCATGCGCTGCGCCCAGAGCAGGCCCGGCTCCTCGTTCCAGTGCTCCACCGAGCCGCCCTTGTAGGTGATCTCGTAGGGACTCATGAAGGCGTCGCCGACGAAGATCACCTTGTAGTCCTTGGGATAGGTGTTGATGACGTCCCAGGTGGGCGTGCGCTGCTCGTGGCGGCGGCGATTGTCGCGCCACATATATTCATACATGAAGTTGTGGAAATAATAATATTCGAGATGCTTGAACTCGGTGCGCGCGGCGGAGAACAATTCCTCGCAGACGCGGATATGGTCGTCCATCGAGCCGCCGACATCGAAGAACATCAGCACCTTGACGCGATTGCGCCGCTCCGGGCGCATGATGATGTCGAGCAGGCCGCCATTATGCGCCGTCGAGCGGATGGTCTCGTCGAGGTCGAGCTCGTCGTCCTCGCCGACGCGCGCAAACTCGCGCAAGCGCCGGAGCGCCAGCTGGATATTGCGGATGCCGATCTGCACATGGTCGTCGTAATTCTTGTAGTCGCGCCGGTCCCAGACCTTGAGCGCGCGGCCCTGGCGGCGGCGGCGCTGGCCGATGGCCACGCCTTCCGGATTGTAGCCGCCGGTGCCGAAGGGCGAGGTTCCGGCGGTGCCGATCCAGCGATTGCCGCCCTGATGGCGCTCCTTCTGCTCCTCCAGCCGCTTGCGCAATTCCTCCATGAGCTTCTCCCAGCCGCCCATGGCCTCGATCGCCGCCTTGTCCGCCTCGCTGAACAGCTTTTCCGCCTGCAGCCGCAGCCACTCCTCGGGAATGTCGCCGTCGAACAGCGTGCCCGCGATATCCTCCACGCCCTTGAAGAAGGCGCCGAACACGCGGTCGTAGCGGTCGAAATATTTTTCGTCCTTCACCAGAGCGGCGCGGGAGAGATAGTAGAAATCCTCAATGTTGTACATCACAAGGCGCCTGTCCATCGCCTCGATCAGCATCAGGAATTCCCGGATGGTCGCCGGGATCTTCGCTTTCTTGACATCGAAGAAGAAGTTGATGAGCATCAGCGGCCCTCGCGCCTCGCCATGAAGATCAGCCGCTCGAACAGATGCACATCCTGTTCGTTCTTCAGCAGCGCGCCATAGAGCGGCGGGATCGACTTGTTGCCATCCTTGCCGCGCAGCACTTCGGGCGGAATATCCTCGGCCATCAGCAGCTTCAGCCAGTCGAGCAGTTCGGAGGTCGAGGGCTTCTTCTTGAGGCCCGGCACTTCCCGCATCTGGAAGAACGCCTCCATCGACTCCTTCACCAGATCCTGCTTGATGCCCGGATAATGCACATCGACGATTTCCTGCATGGTTTCCGGATCGGGGAAGCGGATATAGTGGAAGAAGCAGCGCCGCAGGAAGGCGTCGGGCAGCTCCTTCTCATTGTTGGAGGTGATGATGACGATCGGCCGTCGCCTGGCCTTGACGGTCTCGCCCGTCTCGTAAACGAAGAACTCCATGCGGTCGAGCTCCTGCAACAGATCGTTCGGAAACTCGATATCGGCCTTGTCGATCTCGTCGATCAGCAGCACGATCTTTTCGTCGGCAGTGAAGGCCTCCCAGAGCTTGCCGCGGTCGATATAGTTGCGGATATCCTTGACCCGCTCGTCGCCCAGCTGGCTGTCGCGCAGGCGCGAGACGGCGTCATATTCGTAGAGGCCGTGCTGCGCCTTGGTGGTGGACTTGATGTGCCAGGAGATCAGCTTGAGGCCGAGCGCCTGGGCGACCTCCTCGGCGAGCATGGTCTTGCCGGTGCCCGGCTCTCCCTTGACCAGCAGCGGCCGCTCCAGGGTGATGGCGGCGTTGACCGCCAGCATCAGGTCTTCGGTGGCCACATAGCTGTCGGTGCCGGTGAAACGCATCTCGCTCATGGGGGCGCCAGCTTCCTTCCATCCAGTCGGTCTTAGCGGAACGCCGGGACCCTAAAGCGCGCGCGAGCCGCAATCAAGCGCGCGGCTTGCGCCGGTCGGCGCAGCTGCGATATGCAGCAGGCCGGATGACGCACCGATTCGCCCCGTTCGCCCTGCTGCTCTTCGCCCTGCCCGCGCTCGCGGCGGAGCCGCTGCCGCTCGCGCGCTTCTCGGCCGGCGAGACCGACGGCTGGCAGATGCGCGTCTTCGAGGGCGAGACGAGCTACCGCATCGCCTGGATCGACGGCGAGCGCGCGCTGGAGGCGGTGAGCGAGGCCACCGCCTCGAGCTTCTATCTGGAGCGCGAGCTCGACCTGGCGGCGCGCCCGGTGCTGGAGTGGCGCTGGCGCATCGAGGCGCCGCTTGCCGTGGAGGACGAGCGGAGCAAGCCCGGCGACGATTTCGCCGCCCGGCTCTATGTGGTGGCCCCGGGCGAGGGCTGGTTCGCCCTGCCGCTCGCGATCTCCTATGTCTGGTCCGGCGCGGCGGAGGTCGGCGCGGACTGGCCCAACCCCTTCACGGACCATGTGCGCATGGTGGTCGTCGAGTCCGGCCCGGCCCATGCCGGCGTCTGGCGGAGCTACCGGCGCGATCTCCGGGAGGATTTCCGCCGCCTGTTCGGCCGCGAGGTGGACCGGCTCGAAGGAGTGGCCGTGATGACCGACGCCGACAACAGCCGCCAGTCCGCCCGCGCCTGGTATGGCGACATCACGCTGCGCGCCGCGGACGGCGACTGAACGCCGGAGAAGCCCCCCGGCCCCCCTCAACGCTCCATCAGGCCGTCGAGGCGGAGGCGGAGGGCGTTGAGCTTGATGAAGCCTTCGGCGTCGCGCTGGTCATAGACCGTGTCTTCCTCGAAGGTGGCGAAGCCTTCATGGTAGATCGAGTGGGGCGACTGGCGCCCGACCGCCCAGCAATGGCCCTTGAAGAGCTTCATGCGCACCCGCCCGGCGACCCGCTCCTGGCTCGCGTCGATCGCCGCCTGGAGCATGCGGCGCTCGGGCGAGAACCAGAAACCGTTATAGATCAGCTCCGCATAGCGGGGCATCAGCTCGTCCTTGAGATGCGCCGCGCCCCGGTCCAGCACGATGCTCTCCAGCGCGCGCCGGGCCGCCAGCAGCAGCGTGCCGCCGGGCGTCTCATAGACGCCGCGCGACTTCATGCCGACGAAGCGGTTCTCCACCAGATCGAGCCGCCCGACGCCATGGCGCCCGGCGATCCCGTTCAGCCGGGCGAGCAGCGCCGCCGGCGAGAGGCGCTCATCGCCCACCGCCACCGGGTCGCCCCCCTCGAAGTCGATCTCGACATATTCCGGCTCGTCCGGCGCGACGGCCGGCGAGACGGTGCGCGTGAACATCTCCTCCTCCGGCTCGATCCAGGGGTCTTCCAGCGCCCGGCCCTCATAGGAGATATGCAGCAGATTGGCGTCGGTCGAATAGGGCGGCTCGCCCTGCTTGCCGCGCGCGATCGGGATCTGGTGCGCCTCGGCGTAGGCGATCAGCCGGTTGCGCGAGCCGAGCTCCCACTCCCGCCAGGGGGCGATCACCCGGATGCGCGGCTCCAGCGCGTAATAGGCGAGCTCGAAGCGCACCTGGTCGTTGCCCTTGCCGGTGGCCCCGTGCGCGACCGCATCGGCGCCCGTCTCGCGCGCGATCTCGATCTGGCGCCGGGCGATCAGCGGACGCGCGATCGAGGTGCCGAGCAGATATTGCCCCTCATAGAGCGCATTGGCGCGGAACATCGGAAAGACGAAATCGCGCACGAACTCCTCGCGCAGATCGTCGATATAGATCTGGCGCACGCCCAGCATCTCCGCCTTGGCGCGGGCCGGCTCGACCTCCTCCCCCTGGCCGAGATCGGCCGTGAAGGTCACCACCTCGCAGCGATAGGTCTGCTGCAGCCAGCGCAGGATGACGGAAGTGTCGAGGCCGCCGGAATAGGCCAGCACCACCCGCTTCACGGGATCGTTCATCACGCTGTCTCCGAAACAGGGTCCATGCGCCCGGCCAGCCGGCGCTCCTTGGCCGACGGGCGCCGGCTCGCGGATTTCAGCTGGCCGCAGGCGGCGAGAATGTCGCGGCCGCGCGGCGCGCGCACCGGGCTGGTGTAGCCGGCGGCGGCCAGGATGTCCGAGAAGCGCTGCACGGCCGCCGGCGTCGAGCACTCATAGGGCGCGCCCGGCCAGGGGTTGAAGGGAATGAGATTGACCTTGGCCGGAATGCCGGCGATCAGCCGCGCGAGCGCGCGCGCCTCGGCCGGGCTGTCGTTGACGCCCTTCAGCATCACATATTCGAAGGTGATGCGGCGCGCATTGCTGGCGGTCGGATAGCGCCGGCAGGCCGCCATCAGCTCGTCCAGCGGATATTTGCGGTTGAGCGGCACCAGCTCGTCGCGCAATTCGTCCGTGACCGCGTGCAAAGACACCGCCAGATTGACGCCGATCTCGCGCCCGCAGCGGTCCATCATCGGCGCGACGCCGGCGGTCGAAAGCGTGATCCGGCGCTTCGAGATCGCCAGGCCGTCGCCGTCGGTGGCGATCGCCATCGCCGCCTTTACATGGTCGAAATTGTAAAGCGGCTCGCCCATGCCCATCAGCACCACATTGGTGATGTGGCGGCCGCGATCCCGCCCGGCCCATTCGCCGAAACGGTCGCGGGCGTGCAGGATCTGGCCGACGATCTCCGCCGCCGAGAGGTTGCGCACCAGGCGCTGCGTGCCGGTGTGGCAGAAGCGGCAGGTGAGCGTGCAGCCGATCTGCGAGGAGATGCAGAGCGTGCCCCGGTCGGCCTCCGGAATATGGACGCACTCCGCCTCGCCCCCGTCCTCGAAGCGCAACAGCCACTTGCCGCTGCCATCGGCGGAGTGCTGCGCGCGGGCGACCTCCGGGCGGGCGATCGAGAAGCGCTCGGCCAGCAGCGCGCGGTCCCGCAGCGAGAGGTCGGTCATCTCGTCGAAGTCGCGCGCGCCGCGCACATAGAGCCAGCGATAGAGCTGGCCCGTGCGATAGCCGGCGAGCCCAACCTCGCCGAGCGCCTCGGCGAGCGCCGGCTTCGGCAGGCCGATCAGGCCGGGCTTCAGGACCGGCACGCCCGGTCGATCGCCCGATAGGCGGCGGTGAAGCCGCGCAGCGAGTAGCTGTCGATTACCACGGTGCCGCGCGCCGAGGTCGCCGTGAAGGTCAGCGTGCTCCCCGCCTTCATCGCCTCCACCACGGGCGCGTTCTTCTGGTTCTGCACCCAGGCCGAACTGCCCTCCACGCGGAAGCGGAACGTCCGCTTCTTGCCGCCCACCCGGATCACGGCGCGCGGCTTGCTGCCGGGCTTGAACGGATAGCCGACGGCGACGTGGATTTCGCCGGTCAGCTTGCGGCCGAGGAAATGCGCCACCTGGAAGAAGGCCGGATCGCGATTGATGCCCTTCGGCTTCCAGCTCTGGGCCGGCGAGGCGACATAGCAGATCCGATTCGCGCCGGAGCCGTGCACATAGGCGGTCCAGTCCCGGTGGGTCGAGAGAACTTTCGGCTCCTGGGCCATGGCGGGCATGGCCAGCAGAAGCAGCAGCAGAACGATCAGGGGTCGCGCCAGCATTTTCGATTTCCACTCTCCGACATCCGCACGTCCTCCCGGTTTGGCGAACATAGCGATGCGCGCCCTCCAGGCCAAGCCGCCCGCCCGCCGCAGGATCAGTTGAGCTGTCGGCGCAGGCGCTGCAACAGGGCGGCGGCCTCATGCCGGGGGCCGGCCGCCGGCTCCATGGCGATATAGCTCTCGAGACTCGCGACCGCGCCCCGGTAGCGCCCGAGCGCGGCCTCCAGCAGCGCCCGCTCGCGCAGCAGTTCCGGCAGGTCGGGCGCGATCCAGCGCATGCGTTCGAGCGTCTCCAGCGCCGGAAGGTAGCGCTGGCGCTGCGTCAGCCTGAGGCGGATATTGTTTTGCAGGCGGAGCAGCACCGACCGGTCGGAGGCGGGCCGGACATGGGCCGGATCGAGCTCGGCCTCCGGCCCGCGCATGGCCTTCAGCAGCTGGCGGAGCGCCGGCGGCTCGCGGCTGACGCCGCCCTCGAACGGGTCCAGGATCTCCCGGCCATCGACGCGCACCAGAAAGTGGCCCGGAAAGTCGAGTCCCTCCACCTTCGCGCCGAGCCGGCGTCCGACGGCCATGTAGAGGATGCCGAGCGCCACCGGCAGGCCGCGCCGGCGATCGATCGCGCGCAGGAGATTGGCGTTCTGGAGGTCGTCATAGGTCGCGCGGTCGCCGCGATAGCCGAACGCGCCGCCAAGCGTGTCGGCGAGCCGGTCGCCGCCGCCCGCCGCCTCGGCCAACTCGTCGAGATGCGCCCGGTAGCGGGCGAGCGGCACGCCCGGACGGTCGAAGGAGCCGAGCCGGAGCGCCGCCTCGCCGATGTCGAACGGGGCGTCGGGGCGCTCGCCGAGGCGGCGGAGCCAGGCCTCCGAATCGCTCATGCGCGCCGCTCCCAAGACTCCTCCTCGACCCGCCAGGCGTCGCGGATCACGATCGGCAGCCGGCCCGGCGCGATGGCGATCACATCGAAGCGCACCGGGAAGTCGCGATAGCGCGGATGGGCGGCGAGGAAGCCGGCGGCGGCGCGCGCGATGCGCCGGCGCTGGCGGACCGGAACCGCCGCGCGCGCCAGCGATTCGCTCGCCCGCGCCTTCACCTCCACCATGACCAGGCGCCGCCCGCGCCGCGCCACCAGGTCGATCTCACCCATCGGCGTGCGATAGCGCCGCGCCAGCACCCGATAGCCGCACAGCCGCAGCCACCAGGCGGCCAGACGCTCGGCCCGGCGGCCGCGGCGGCCGCGACGGTCAATCGTCGCGGGCAAGCAGCGCCAGCCCGCGACGATAGAGCTCCCGGCGCGCCACGCCGGAAGCCGCCGCCAGTTCGCCCGCCGCGCGGGAGAGGCCGAGCGCGGCGATCCGCTCGGCGAGCACCGCGTCCGCCACCGGGACGGGCTCGTCCGCCGCCGGCGGCCCGACCGCCACCACGATCTCGCCCTTCGGCGGGCCGGACTCCGCATAGCGCGCCGCCAGCGCCTCCAGCAGGCCGGGCGCGACCTCCTCATGGCGCTTGGTGAGCTCGCGCGCCACCACCGCATCGCGCGCGCCCAGCACCGCCGCCAGGTCCGCAAGGCAGGCGGCGAGTCGCGGGCCGGACTCGTAGATCAGCAGGGAAGCCGGGGCGCTCGCCCAGGGCGCGAGCGCGCGCCGCCTGGCCGCAGAGCGCACCGGCAGGAAGCCCAGAAACACGAAGCGGTCGGGCGCGAGGCCGGAGAGCTGCAAGGCGGTCAGCGCCGCATTCGCGCCCGGCGCCGAGGTGACCGGCAGCCCCGCCTCGCGCGCGGCGCGCACCAGCGCGAATCCGGGGTCCGAGATCAGCGGCGTCCCGGCGTCGCTCGCCAGCGCCACCGACCGGCCGGACCGCATGGCGGCGATCAGCTTCGGGCGCACCGCCGGCGCATTATGGTCGCGATAGGACAGCAGCTGCGCCTCGATCCCGTGCATGCGCAGCAGCCGGCCGGTCACGCGGGTGTCCTCGCAGGCCACCAGGTCGGCCTCGGCCAGAATGTCGAGCGCGCGCAGCGTGATGTCGCGCGCATTGCCGATCGGCGTCGCGACCAGATAGAGCCCGGGCGCCAGCGGTTTACGCGACCCTCCGCTGCGGCTAGCTTCGCCTGCGACGGCACCGACGGATCGTGACCATGGCATTCTGGCGCTTCGCTCTCTGTGCGCTGCTCGGCATGGGCCTGGCCGCCTGCGAGCGTTCGGGGGCGGTTCAGCCTAGCCCGCCGGCCCCGCCGGCGAAAGCCGCCGACGCGAGCGCCCCGCCGCCCGCGCAGCCGGCGCCCCCGCGCGCACCGTCGCGGCCACCGCCGCCGCCGGCCGAGTTCCGGGCAGGGCTGCTGGCGCCGCTCTCCGGCGCTCATGCGCCGCTCGGCGAGGCGATGCTCAACGCCGCCCAGATGGCGCTCTTCGACGCTGCGGGCGAGAATTTCGTGCTGCTGCCGGCGGACACGCAGGGCGATGCGCCCGGCGCGATGGCGGCGGCCCGCCGGGTGCTGGCGGAGCGCGCGCGCATCCTGCTGGGGCCGGTGTTCGGCAAGGGCGCGATCGCGGCGGCGGAAGCCGCGCGGAGGGAAGCCGCGCCCGTCTTCGCCTTTTCCAACGATCCGGCGGCCCTGCGTCGGGGCGTCTGGCTGTTCGGCCTGCCACCCGAGGCAGAAGTGGAGCGCCTGATCGCGCTGGCGGCGGCCCGGGGCCGCGTCCGGCTGGGCGTGCTGGCCTTCGACACGGGCTTCGGTCGCCATGTCGGCCGCGCGGCGGCGGCGGCGGCGGCCCGCCATGGCGTGACCTTCGTGCGGAGCGCCTTCCTGGAGGGCGGGCTGGAGCCGGCGGCGCTGTCCGAGCAGGTGCGACGCTTCACGGGCGCTCCGAGCGAGCGTGAGCGCGAGCGCGGGACCGAGGAGCCGCCGCCGCCCTTCGACGCGGTGCTGCTGGCCGCGCCGGGCGAGGCGCTCGGCCAGGTGGCGGCGCTGCTCGCCTTCCACGGCCTCGATCCGGCCCTGGTGCAATATCTGGGCGTCGGCGTCCGGCCGGAGGATGCGCCGCGCGACGAGGCGAGCCTCGCAGGGGCCTGGTATGCGGCGGCGCCGGCGGAGGCGTTCGAGCAGTTTGCGGCCCGCTACGAGCGGGCCTACGCCAGCCGCCCGCCGCGCCTGGCGGCCTTCGCCTATGACGCGACCGCGCTCGCGGCCGTGCTGGCCGGCAAGGACGGCGCGCTCGACATCGCCGCGCTCACCGCGCCGGAAGGCTTCTACGGCGCAAGCGGCGCCTTCCGCTTCCGCCGGGACGGCTCGGTGGAGCGCAAGCTCGCCGTGTTCGAGATCGCGCCCGAAGGCCCTCGCATTCTCGACCCCGCGCCGGAAAACTTCCCGGACAGCGAGTACCGCCCGCTCGGCTAGAGTTCGACCGGCTCCAGCGGCGGCGGCGCAGGCGGGTCGGCGAAAAGCTCCTGCGCGGCCACGATGTCGAGGTCGAGGCCCCGCGAGCGGGCGATGGCGGCGTGGACGGTCCCGGCCGCAAGCGCCATGGCGGCGGGCCAGCCCTCCCGCCAGCGGGCCGCCAGCAGCGCCGCGAACAGGTCGCCCGCGCCATGGCCCGGATGCGCGACGCGCGGCACGGTCGCCTGCCAGGCCTCGCCCGCCGAAACGCCGACCGTGGCGAGGCCCGCGTCCGACGGCACGCCGGTCGCCACCGCCAGCGCCGGGCCGAGCGCCGCGGCCGCCGCAGCGGCCGCGGCCGGCCCGTCGATCTGCCGGCGGGTCAGGAGCGCGAGCTCGAAGCGGTTGGGCGTCGCCACCGTGGCGCGCGGCAGCAAATGGCGACGGATCGCGTCGGGCAAATCGGGGCTGACGAACAACCCGCCCGGATCGTCGCCCATGACGGGATCGAGCAGATAGGGCGCATCCAGGCGGTCCGCCGCGCGGGCGACCGCGAGCGCATTGTCGGCGGAGCCGAGATAGCCGGAGAGCAGGAGATCGACATCCGCCAGCAGGCCGCGCTCGTCCAGCCCGGCCATGAGTTCGTCGATGCTCTCCGCCGGGCGCACCGCGCCCCGGAAGCCGCCATGGCCCGGATGGTTGGAATAGCCGACCGTGTCGATGCAGGTCACCGCATGGCCGAGCCGCTGCAACACGAACACCGCCGTGCGGTTGCCGACGAAGCCGCGCGCGACCGAAGACTGGATCGACAGAATATGCATGATTGGCGCGCCGCTCCGGATGCTCCCTGCGCACAAGGAATCCGCCCTCATGCCCCACGCCGTCAAGCCGCGCCGCAGCGCGCTCTACATGCCGGCCTCGCGCGCCGGCGCGCTGGAGAAGGCGAAGACGCTGCCGGCCGATGTGCTGATCTTCGACCTGGAGGACGCCGTCAGCCCCGACGCCAAGGCGCTCGCCCGCGCCCAGGCGGTGGCCGCGGCCGGCTCGGGGGCCTACGGCCAGCGCGAGGTCGTCATCCGCGTTAACGCGCTCGACACGCCCTGGGGCCATGACGATCTGGCGGCCACGGCCGCCTCCGGGGCCGATGCGATCCTGCTGCCAAAGGTGGAGAGCGATGCGACTTTGCGCCAGTCCGCGGCCCTGCTGCAGGGCCATGGCGCGCCGGACGGCCTCGCGCTCTGGGCGATGATGGAGACGCCGCTGGCGCTGTTGCGCGCCGACGCCATTGCCGGGTCCGGCGGGCGGCTGGCGGCGCTGGTGGTGGGCACCTCCGACCTGGCGCGCGAGCTCGGCGCGGCGCACACCCGCGACCGGCTGCCCTTCGTCACCGGCCTCGGCCTCTGCCTGCTGGCCGCCCGCGCCCACGGTCTCGCCATTCTCGACGGCGTGCATCTCGACCTCGCCGACGAGGAGGGCTTCGCCGCCGCCTGCCGCCAGGGCGCGGAACTCGGCTTCGACGGCAAGACGCTGATCCACCCCAAGCAGGTCGCGCCCTGCCACGACGCCTTCTCTCCCGGCCCGGACGAGGTGGCGGCGGCCCGGCGCATCATCGCGGCCCACGCAGAGGCGCGGGAGGCCGGCGAGGGCGTGGTGGTGGTGGACGGGCGGCTGGTCGAGAACCTGCATGTCGAGATGGCCGAGCGGACGGTCGCGCTGGCCGAAGCGGTGGCGGCGCGCGCCGGCTGACCCGGCGCGCCGATCTCGGCTACCATGTCCCGGCCCCGGCAACGAGACGCGCGCCCATGACCTTCCGCTCCCTGCGGTCCTGGCTCGGCCATTTGCAGGCCACCGACCGGCTGGCCGTCGCCGAGCCCGGCATTGCGCTCGACTTCACGCTCGCCGCGCTCGCCAAGCGGTGGGACGGGCGCAAGGCGGTGCTGTTCCCGAACCCCCTCGGCCCGGACGGACGCCGCCGCGAGAGCCCGGTGGTCGCCGGCATCGTGTCGGACCGGGGCTGGATCGCCGAGGCGCTGGGCGTGGCGCCGCGCGAGGTGCTGGACCGCTTCCGCGACGCCATCGACCGGCCGCTGCCCTGGCGGGAGGTGGGCGACGCGCCCTGCCGGGCGCGCCTCGACCGCGACCCGGACCTGGCGGCGGCGCTGCCGATCCCGAAACATAATGCGCTCGACGCCGGGGCCTATATCTCCGCCGGCCTGGTGATCGCGCGCAATCCCAAGACCGGCGTGCAGAACGTCTCCATCAACCGGCTCCAGATCACCGGGCCGAGACGCATGGGCATCCTGATCCTGCCGCGCGACCTGCACCACTTCTTCGCGGCGGCGGAAGCGGCCGGCGAGGCGCTGGAGGTGGCGGTGGCCATCGGCGTCGATCCCCTCACCCTGCTCGCCAGCCAGGCGATCCTGCCGATCGACCATGACGAGCTGGAGGTCGCGGGCGCGCTGCACGGGCGGCCGCTGGAGGTCGTGAAATGCGCGACCAACGCGGTGCGCGCGCCGGCCGGGGCGGAGATCGTCATCGAGGGGCGGATGCTGCCGGGCCTCCGCGAGACCGAGGGGCCGTTCGGCGAGTTCCCGCAATATTACGGCCCGGCCGGGCAGCATCCGGTGATCGAGGTGGATGCGGTCGCGAGCCGCGCGGAGCCGATCTTCCACACCATCGTGCCGGCCGCCATGGAGCATCTGCTGCTGGGCGCGATCCCGCGCGAGGCCACCATCGCCGCCCATCTCCAGCGCAGTTGCCCGACCGTGCTGGACGTGCATCTCTCGCGCGGCGGCGTGTGCCGCTATCACCTGCATGTGCGGCTCACCAAGACGCAGGAAGGCCAGGCGCGCAATGTCATCATGGCCGCCTTCGCCGCCCACGCCGACATCAAGCAGGTGATCGTGGTGGACGAGGATGTCGATGTGCAGGACCCGGTGGCGGTGGAATGGGCGGTCGCCACGCGCTTCCAGGCCGCGCGGGACCTGATCGTCATTCCCCGCGCCCAGGGCTCGAAGCTCGACCCCTCGGCGGATGACGGCCTCTCCGACAAGCTCGGCCTCGACGCCACCATGCCGCTCGACCGCGACGCCTTCACCTACACCACCGTCCATGTGCCCGGCGAGGACGATCCGACGCTCGACCGGCTGCTGACCGGCGAGCGCTTCGAGTTCTGAGCGCGCCGCCGCCTCCGCAACGGGAGACCCCGACCGTGACCGCCGAAGACATCTTTCTCGACGACGCGCCGGATGCGGCGCCGGTGCTGCTGCTGGACGAGGCGGGGCTGGAGCGCTGGCGCGAGGGCGCGCCGGAGGCCCATCGCAACTGGGCGGCGGCCAACGGTTTCGAGGCCAAAGCGGGCAGCATGACGATGCTGCCGGACGCCGACGGCCGCCCGGCGCGGGTGCTCGCCGGCGCGAAACGGCTCGACGACATGTGGGCCTGGGCCGGCCTGCCGCGCCGGCTCGGCCGGGGCGCCTTCCGGCTGGAGAACGCGCTCGGCGAGGCCGAAGCGACCCGTGCGGCGATCGCCTGGGGCCTCGGCTGCTACGCCTTCGACGCCTATTCGGACAGCAAGCGGCGACCCTTTGCGCGCCTGGTCTGGCCGGAGGCCGCCGATCGCCGCGCCGCCGGGGCGGCCGTCGAGGCGCAGACGCTGGCGCGCGACCTGATCAACACGCCCGCCAACGATATGGGGCCGGAACAGCTGGAAGAGGCCGCGCGCCGGCTGGCGGAGCGCCATGGCGCGCGCGTGAGCGCGATCCGGGGCGACGATCTGCTGGCGGAAAACTATCCGACCGTCCACGCCGTCGGCCGGGCGGCCGCGGCGGCGCCCCGGCTGATCGACCTGCTGTGGGGCGACGAGAGCCGGCCGAAGGTCACCCTGGTCGGCAAGGGCGTCTGCTTCGACACCGGCGGCCTCGACCTGAAGCCGGCTTCCGGCATGAGGCTGATGAAGAAGGACATGGGCGGGGCCGCCAATGTGCTGGCGCTGGCGCACACGGTCATGTCGGCCGCCCTGCCGGTGCGCCTGCGGGTGCTGTTGCCGGCGGTGGAGAACAGCGTCGCCGGCAACGCCATGCGCCCGATGGATGTGGTGCGCACCCGCAAGGGGCTGACGGTGGAGATCGGCAATACCGACGCCGAGGGCCGGCTGATCCTGTCGGACGCGCTGGCGGAAGCGGCAAGCGAGCGGCCCGACCTGATCCTGGATTGCGCCACGCTGACCGGGGCCGCACGCATCGCGCTCGGGCCGGATCTGCCGGCGCTGTTCTGCAATGACGACGCGCTGGCGGCGGCGCTGCTGGAGGCCGGCGCGGCGGAGCAGGACCCGCTCTGGCGGATGCCGCTCCACCCTCCCTATGCGCGGATGCTCGACAGCGATGTCGCCGACATGAACAATGTCTCCGAAGGCGGCTTCGCCGGCGCGGTGACGGCGGCGCTCTTCCTGGAGCGCTTCGTCGAGCCCAAGACGCCCTGGGCGCATATCGACATGATGGCGTGGAACCGCGACAACCGCCCCGGCCGGCCGCGCGGCGGCGAGGCGCAGGCTATGCGCGCCGCCATGGCGATGCTGCGCCGGCGCTATGGCGGCGCAGCGAAGGCGTGACCGGGCGCAGGCGTCAGCCGCAAATGCCGGCCGCGCTCAAATCCTTGCAGCACACGATGCGGCTGATCGTGGCCAGTCTGAATGTGCCGTTCTCGGTCGAGCTGGAACTGAGCGTCTTCTTCGCGCCGAGCGTCTCCGGGACGGCCGGCAGGTCCAGGCCGGGAATGGTGGGAAAGTCTGCAAAGCCGAGGGGTTTCTTGAAAACCCCCGCGACGACCGTGCCCCGGTCCGAACAATTGTTGGTGACCGAATAGATCGCCGTATTGTTGGCCCGATTGGTGAACGTCGCGCTCAGACAGTTCGTCTGGCTATGGTCCACCTGGTAAAGGGAGCCGCATTCGGCCTTTGCCGGTCCGGCCGCGAGTCCGCCGGCCAGCAACGCCAGCAGGATGGCGGTAAGTCGCCTTATCATCGCGTTCTTCACGTCATCTCCTTCGGTTTCCCGGCGCCGCCGTTGGCCGCCGCGCCTCCAGTCTCAGCAGAATAGCCGCTTCGAGTCCATACCGACATGGAGATGGGCGACCAATTCGCCATAACCGTTATCAGACAGACATAAATTCAGTGTGCGTTTCGCAAGTTCGCCAGCGCCGGGCGTGCGTTCGCACGCCCGACTCCGACGGCGATGCGGCCGATCTTCGCCTTGCCGAACTCGCCGGCCGGCCGCGCCTTCAGTAGAACAGCTTCTTAGGATTCATCCCGGCATAGAGATGGGCGACGAACTCTCCGTAGCCGTTATAGATCAGCGTGTCGCGCATTTCGTCGGTGCCGATCATGCGCTCGCGCGCCTGGCTCCAGCGCCGGTGCGGCACCTCCGGGTTCACATTGGCCCAGAAGCCGTATTCGCTGCCCTGCACCACTTCCCAGAAGCTCTTGGGGCGCTTGTCGGTGAAGGTGAAGCGGGTGATCGACTTGATCGACTTGAAGCCGTATTTCCACGGCAGCGCCAGGCGGAGCGGCGCGCCGTTCTGCGCCGGCACAGGCTTGCCGTACATGCCGGTGACGATGAAGGCGAGGTCGGTGGTCGCCTCCTCCATCGTCACCCCCTCGACATAGGGCCAGGGATACCAGAACTGGCGCTGGCCGGAGGCCATGTCGGCGTCGTGGAAGGTCTCCATGCGCACATATTTCGCCTTCCCCAGCGGCCGCGCGAACGCCACCAGCTTCGCCATCGGGAAGCCGGACCAGGGCACCGCCATGGCCCATCTCTCGACGCAGCGCAGCCTGTAGAGGCGCTCCTCGACGCCCATGCGGCGCACCAGATCGTCGAAGGCGATCTCCATCGGCTCCTCGACATCGCCGTCGATGGTCACCGTCCAGGGGCGGATGCGCAGATTGTCGCGCGCGCGCTTCCAGATGCCCTTGTCGGAGCCGAACTCGTAGAAATTGTTGTAGGTGGTGGCGACCTCCTCGTCCGTGATATCGCGGTCGAGGGTGTAGGTCGGGTTGCGCTCCGCCGGGTAGAGGTCCGCCGTCGGGTCGTCCGGGGTCGCCGCCCGGCCCGGGACGGCGCCCGCCGCCGCCGCCGCGATCGGTCCGAGCGCCGCCGCCCGGATCAGCCGTCGCCGGTCCCGGAACACGGCTTCCGGGGTCGCCTCGCGCTCGGGAATCTCCCAGCCGCGTCGTTTCCGGATCCACATCGCCCGCACTCCCCGCGTGATTGATGAAGCCGGCGCGACTCTGCGCATGAGTCGCGCCGTCTGCCAATCACTTTCGCATCAGGCGGGCTGGGCCAGAGGGCGTTCGAGCGGCTTGTCGGCGATCGGCAGGTGGATCAGCGCGCCGAACAGGCCGAGCGCGATATTGATCAGCCAGACCGTGTCGTAGGCCCCGGTCAGCTCATAGACATAGCCGCCGAGCCACGCCCCGAGGAAGGAGCCGACCTGGTGGCTGAAGAACACGATGCCGAACAGCGTGCCGAAATAGCGCAGCCCGAATATCTGCCCGACCAGCGCCGAGGTGAGCGGCACCGTGCTGAGCCAGGCCAGCCCGAGGCCGGCGGCGAAGATCAGCGTGCTCGTCGTCGTCACCGGCGTGAAGGCATAGACCGCGAACATCAGCGCGCGCAGCGCATAGAGGCCGCTCAGGAGATATTTCTTGCGGAAGCGGCTGCCGAGAAAGCCGGCGGCGGTGGTGCCGATCAGGTTGAAGATGCCGATGATCGACAGCGCCCAGCCGCCGGTGGAGGACGGCAGCCCGCATTCGAGGATGAAGTTGGGCAGGTGGGTGACGACGAACTGCACATGGAAGCCGCAGACGAAGAAGCCGACGGTCAGCATCAGATAGCCGGAATGGCCCCAGGCCTCGCGCAAGGCCTCGCCGAGGCTCTGCTCGACCTCGGCCAACCGGGCGCGCGAAACCGGCCGGCTGCGCAGGACCGCCGCCAGCAGGACCACGATCGAGACCAGCCCCATCAGCGCGAACAGGCTGCCGCGCCAGCCGAAATCCTCGATCAGGCCCGGCACGACCGGCGTGACGGCGAACTGCCCGAGCGACACGCCGGCGACGGTCAGCGCCATGACCAGCTGGTGGCGCTCCTTGGGGAAGTGGCGCACCACCGCCGCCACGACGATCGGGATGCCGCAGCCCGCCGCGCCGAGGCCGACCAGGAGGCCGAGCGAGAGATAGGCGCCTTCCGGCGTCTCCATGCGGCTGGCGAGATAGAGGCCCGAGACATAGATCGCCACGCCGAGCAGCAGCGTGCGCCCGGAGCCGTGGCGGTCGGAGAGCCAGCCGAACACCGGCTGCGCCGCGCCCCAGATCAGGCTCTGGATGGCGAGCGCGAAAGACAGCACGGCCACCGACCAGCCCAGATCGCTGCCGATCGGGCCGAGATAGAGGCCGAAGGACTGGCGCGCGCCGAAGGAGACGGCCAGCACCAGCCCGCCGGCGATCACGGCCAGAACGCCGAAACGGATCATCGCCGATTTCCCGGAAGTGTGGAATTCGCATACAATCATAACCGCCGCGAGACAAGGAGAAGCCGGCATGGGCGACACGGTGCTTTGCGAAATCGACAAAGGCATAGCGTGGGTCACGCTCAACAACCCCAAGGCGCGCAATGCCCTCAGCCCGCAAATGCGCATCGATCTGGGCGACGTCATCGGCGATATCGAGCATGACGAGGCGGTGCGCTGCGTGGTGCTGCGCGGGGCCGGCGGGCATTTCATGGCCGGTGGCGACATTCGCGCCATGCAGGAGCGCCTGGCGCTCGACAAGCCGGAGCGCCGGCGCTCGGTCATCGAGGGCATCCACGCCATCCACCTGCCGGTGTTCGCCATCCGCCGGATGCGCAAGCCGGTGATCGCCAGCGTCGAGGGCGCGGCGGCCGGTTTCGGCCTCGGCCTGGTCGCGGCCTGCGACATGGCGATCGCCGCCGAGGACGCCTTCTTCACGCTCGCCTATTGCCATATCGGGGCCAGTCCCGACGGCGGGTCGTCCTATTTCCTGGCGCGCACGCTCGGCATGAAGCAGGCCATGGAGCTGGCGCTGCTGGGAGACCGCTTCGACGCCCGCCGCGCGCTGGAGCTCGGCATCGTGAACCGGGTGGCGGCCGCCGGCGCGCTCGAGGCGGAGACGCGCGCGCTGGCCGAGCGCCTCGCCGCCGGCCCGACGGTCGCCTACGCCCAGGCCAAGTCGCTGTTCAACACCGCCTTCCACACGCCGATCGAGCAGCAATTGCAGTGGGAGGGCGAGCATATGGCGGTCTCGATGACCACCGAGGACCATGCCGAGGGCGTGAACGCCTTCCTGGAGAAGCGCCGCCCCGTCTTCAGGGGCGCGTGAGGCGCGGGCCGGCGGCATGACGATGCTCGAACTCAGAACCGTCGCCGAGGGGCTGATGTTCCCCGAAGGCCCGATCGCCATGCCGGACGGCTCGGTGATCCTGGTGGAAATCCGGCGCGGCGCGGTGACGCGCATCCATGCGGACGGCCGCGCCGAAGTCGTGGCCGAGACCGGCGGCGGTCCGAACGGGGCCGCGCTCGGACCCGACGGGCGCATCTATGTCTGCAACAATGGCGGCTTCGAGTGGCTGGACGAGCCGGGCGGGCTGACGCGCCCCATCGGCCAGGCGCGCGACTATTCCGGCGGACGCATCGAGGCGGTCGATCCGGCGACCGGCGCGGTCGAGACGCTCTACACCCATTGCGAGGGCCGGCCGCTCAAGGGGCCGAACGACATCGTGTTCGACGGCGAGGGCGGCTTCTGGTTCACCGATCTCGGCAAGGTGCGCGACGACGAGCGCAACTGGGATCGCACCGGCATCCATTACGCGCGCGCCGACGGGTCGTTCATAACCGAGGCGGCCTTTCCGCTGATCACGCCGAACGGCATCGGCCTCTCGCCCGACGACCGCATCCTCTATGTCGCGGAAACCCAGACCGGGCGGCTCTGGGCCTTCGATATCGAGGCGCCGGGCGTGCTGGCCAAGCAGCCCTGGCCGAGCCCGCATGGCGGGCGGCTGGTGAACCAAACGCATGGCTATCGCACGCTGGACAGCCTGGCGCTGGACGCCGAGGGCAATATCTGCGTCGCGACGCTGATGGACCCCGGCATCTCGATCTTCGCCGCCGACGGCTCGGGCGTGGAGCATCTGCCGGTCCCGGACCTCTACACCACCAATATCTGCTTCGGCGGCCCGGACCTCCGCACGGCCTTCATCACCCAGTCGCGCGAGGGCAAGCTGCTCTCCTGCCGCTGGCCGACCGCCGGCCTGCCGCTCCATTATCTGAACGACCGCGCGGCCTGACGCGCCGACGGGACCGGGAAGAGCATCGCCGATGAGCCAGGACCTGCTGGAGGCGGTCTGCGGGATCGCGCGCGAGGCGGGCGCGACGATCCTGCCCTGGTTCCGCGCGCCGAAGCTGGAGGCGCGCCGCAAGGCCGACCGCAGCCAGGTGACGGCCGCCGACGAGGCGGGAGAGCGGTTGATCCTCGCGCGTCTGGCCGCGCTCACGCCCGACATTCCGGTCGTGGCCGAGGAGAGCGTGGCGGCCGGGCGCATTCCCGACGTGGCCGGCCGGCCGTTCTGGCTGGTCGATCCGCTCGACGGCACGCGCGAGTTCATCCGCCGTATTCCCGAATTCACGGTCAATATCGCCTTGATCCGGGACGGACGGCCGGTGCTGGGCGCGGTCTATCTGCCGGTTTCCGGCGAGCTCTATGGCGGGCTCGAAGGCCATGGCGCGTTTCTCGAAGACGGCGAGGGCCGGCGGGCGGTGCGCACGCGGCCGTTCCCGCCCGAAGGCATCACCGTCGCCGTCAGCCGCACCTATGGCGCGGGCGTCGATCTCGACCGCTTCCTCTCCCGCTACCGGGTCGCCCGGCAGATCGACGCCGGCAGTTCGCTGAAATTCTGCCTGGTGGCGCGCGGGGAGGCGGATGTCTATCCCCGCTATGGCGGCAGCAATGAGTGGGACACCGCCGCCGGCCATGCGGTGCTGGCCGCCGCCGGCGGCGCGGTGCGCCGGATCGATGACGGCCCGGAACTCGGCTACGGCAAGCCGCGCTTCTCCAACCCCTGGTTCATCGCCTGGGGCCGGCGCCCGTGAAGCCGGACGCCGCGCGCATCGCCGAGGCGGCCCGGCAGGTCCGCGCCGGACGGCCGGTCGTCTTCCCGACCGAGACGGTCTATGGCCTCGGCGGCGATGCGACGAACGAGGCGGCGGTCGCGGCGGTGTTCGAGGCCAAGGGCCGCCCGCGCTTCAATCCGCTGATCGTCCATGTCGCAGACCTGGAGACGGCGGAGGCGCTGGCGGCGTTCGACGCGCGCGCCCGGCGGCTGGCGGAAGCGTTCTGGCCGGGGCCGCTCACCATGGTCCTGCCGCGCGCTCCCGGCTCGCCGGTCGCCTGGCTGGCGTCTGCGGGGCTGGATACGGTGGCGCTGCGCTGGCCGGCTCACGCCATGGCGGAGGCGCTGATCCGCGCCGCCGGCCAGCCGCTGGTGGCGCCCAGCGCCAACCGTTCCGGGCGGCTCAGCGCCACCACCGCCGCCGACGCCGCGGCCGAGCTCGGCGACAGGGTGGCGCTGGTGCTGGATGGCGGCCCCTGCCGGCTCGGCCTCGAATCGACCGTGGTCGGGCTGGCGGCGGACGGCCCGGCGGCGCTCTTGCGTCCGGGCGCGCTCGATGCGGCCGCGATCGAGGCGCTCGCCGGCCCGCTCGCCGAACCGGAGAGCGCGCCCGAAGGCGACGCGCCGCGCCCCTCGCCCGGCATGTTGCTGCGCCACTACGCGCCGGAGGCGAAGCTGCGGCCGAACGCGCAGCGCGCGCGGCCGGGCGAGGCGATGCTGGGCTTCGGCGAGGTGGCGGGCGACCTCAATCTCAGCCCTCGCGGCGACCTTGCCGAGGCGGCGGCCAATCTGTTCGCCATGCTGCGCCGGCTGGATGGCGGGACGGGCATCGCCGTCGCGCCGGTGCCGGAGCGGGGCCTCGGCCGCGCGATCAACGACCGGCTGCGTCGCGCGGCGGCCGGAAGCGGATGCGGCGGCGGGGGCTGACCGGCCAGTCCAGCTCGCGATGCGCGTCCGCCAGCGCCCGGGCCTTGGCCTGCGCCTCGGCCGGCATCGGCGCGCCCCGCCGGCGCGCCAGATCGACATGCATGCAGAGGCACTCATAGGCGGCGACCGGCGGCCCGCCTTCGGCCCGGTGCAGCGTCTGGACATAATGGATGCGCCGGTCGTCGGCGTCGGCGAAGCGGAAGCGCGCGCGGAGCCGCTCGCCGGGGCGCACATCGGCCAGAAACACCGCATGGCCCTCGAGTGCGAAGGTGGCGCAGCCGCTCGCCCGGCGATAGCCCGGCGGGAAGCCGAGCGCGCGGTAGAAGGGCGCGAGCGCCCCCTCGAACAGCGCCATGTAGCGCGCCCGCGCCATGAAGCCGTCGCGGCCGGCCCAGCCGGCGGGAATCTCCGGCGCCGGCCCTTCGGGCAGCAGGGGCGCGCTCAAAGATAGGCGCCGGCGAGCTCGCGGGCGATCTGGATGGCGTTGGTGGCCGCGCCCTTGCGCAGATTGTCCGAGACCACCCAGAGATTGAGGCCGAACTCGACCGTGGGGTCGCTGCGGATGCGCGAGACGAACACGGTGTCGTCGCCGGCGGCCTCCTTGGGCGTGATATAGCCGGCGTCCTCGCGCCGGTCCACGACCTCGACGCCCGGCGCGGCGGCGAGCAGCTGATGGGCCTCGTCCTCGTCCATCGGCCCGTCGAACTCGATATTGATCGCCTCGGCGTGGCCGACAAATACCGGCACCCGCACGCAGGTCGCCGAGACGGCGATGTCGGCGTCCAGGATCTTGCGGGTCTCGTTGACCATCTTCCACTCTTCCTTCGTCGAGCCGTCCGGCATGAAGGCGTCGATATGCGGCACGACGTTGAAGGCGATCTCCTTGGTGAACTCCGCCGGCTGCGCGTCCTCCAGTTGATAGACGCCGCGCGTCTGGCCCCAGAGCTCGTCCATGCCCTTGCGCCCCGCCCCGGAGACGGACTGGTAGGTGGAGACCACCACGCGGCGTATCGGCTGCGCATCGTGCAGCGGCTTCAGCGCCATGACCATCTGGATGGTGGAGCAGTTGGGATTGGCGACGATGTTGCGCGCCTGGAAGCCGGCGAGCGCCTCCGGGTTTACCTCCGGCACCACCAGCGGCACGTCGCGCTCCATGCGGAAGGTGGAGGTGTTGTCGATGACGACGCAGCCGGCGGCGGCGGCGCGCGGCGCATGGGCGCGCGAGACCGCCCCGCCCGGCGAGAACAGCGCCAGGTCCCAGCCGGAGAAATCGAACTCCTCCAGGATCTGCACGTCCAGCTCGTCGTCGCCGAAGGCCACCTTGCGCCCGACCGAATTGCGCGAGGCCAGCGCCGCGATGTCATCGACGGGAAAGGCCGCCTCATGCAGCCCTTCCAGAAGCTGATACCCGACCGCGCCGGTCGCGCCGGCAATGGCGACCCTGTAGCCCATCGACCCGATTCCCGTATGGCTGCTGGCAATGATGAAAGGGAGACTTACGGCGGCGGCGGCGGCTTTTCAAGCCGAAGCCCGCCGCGCAAAAGAGATAGGGCGGCTGCCGCCGCCCTTCCCAAGTGTCTCTCCCTGAGGAGAAGCGGTAGCCGTCGCCGGCCCCGCATCCCCCGCACCCTAGCGGAACGCCGTCCGGTGTCCGCCGTATCCCGTGCGACGGTTCACGGGCGGTGAGACGAAGGCGACGCACCAGGCAGGATAGAGGGGAAGCATTCGGCCGCGGTCTGCGTCTCTTCTCCGGCGTTGGAGAAATTTGTAATTGTCACGCTTCCTTGCGGAAACTCCGGAGTGATACTGAGCCCCCTCCCATGGCCTCTATGTTGACCCGGAGATGCGAGACATACATGTCCGTGCGCCCTTCCAGATTCGCGACGGCGGCCTGGTTGATCTGCAGGGCTTCACCAACCGCCTTCTGAGTCATCGCCCGCGCCTGCCGTAGCTCATGAAGAGACATGGCCGCTCGGAGTTTCGCCTTGCGGGCTTCGACACACGTCCGTTGCCTTGCCGTGAAGTCCTTCGTCAGGTCGTCAAAAGCGTTCCGTCGGCTCATCCGCTCTATCCTTCGTCTCCCGATTCCGGCAGATAGCGCTCATGCGCCCGTTTGGCCAGCGCTCACCCGGCGGGCCGGCTCTCCAGGGCGAAGGCGCGGAAGGCCTGGGCGCTTTCGGCGGCGTGGCTGAGCGCGATGCCGTGGCGGGCGCCGGGGAACACTTGCAGGCGCGCGTCCGGCAGGGTCGCCAGCAGGTCGGCCGCCACCGGCATCGGCAGGAAGGGGCTGGCGTCGGGATGCAGCAGCAGCACCGGGCAGGCGACGCCGGCGAACGCCTCCGCCAGCTCCGCGCCCATCAGCAGGTCGGCGGCGTCCAGCAGCGAGGCGGCGGCCGTCCGGCTCTGCACCTCGTGCAGCCAGGCCCGCTCCGCCGCGCTGACCGCCCCCTCGGCGAAGCGCCGCTCCACCATCTCCGCCGACCAGCGCGCCATGCCGTCCGCCTCGACCGCCGCCCGCCAGGCGGCCACATTGCGGATCGCGGGGCCGTAATGGCCGGTCGAGCAGGCGGTGACGCTCGCCACGCGCGCCGCCTCGCGCGCGGCGGTGAACAGGCAGGCCGTGCCGCCCAGCGACTCGCCGATCAGGTGGAAGCGGGCGAACCCGGCCGCGTCGGCCACCGCCAGGATGTCGTCCGCCAGCGCGTCGAAGGACCAGACATGGCCCGGCCCCGGCAAGTCCGAGCGCCCGAAGCCGCAAAGGTCGAAGCGCGCGATGCGGAAGCGGTCGATCAGGCCCGGCAGCCAGCCCGACCAGATGTCGCCATCGACCGCGACGCCATGGCAGAACAGCACCGCCTCGCCCGGCGCATTCCAGGGCGCCACCAGATCGAGCGTTTCCATATGCAGCCGGTAGCCCGGCCGCGAGAGCATGGTCTTCATGGGCCGCGATCAAAGCCGCTTGCCACGGGCCTGTCAAAACACGTAAGGATAGCGGCGCGATGGCAATGCTGGACGTGGAAATCTGGCGGGGGGCGGAGCGGGGCGCCTGGCGACGCTATGCGGTCCCGCACCGGGCCAACCAGACGGTGCTGGATGTGGTGAGCCATGTGCAGCGCCATATCGACCCCTCGCTCGCCTATCGCTTCGCCTGCCGGGTCGGCATGTGCGGCTCCTGCGCGATGACCGTGAACGGGCGCCCGCGCTGGACCTGCCGCACCCATGTGGCGCGCGTCGTCCGCCGGGGGCGGCTCCGCATCGGCCCGCTGCGCAACCTGCCGGTGCTCCGCGACCTGGCGACCGACATGGCGCCCTTCTTCGAGAAGTGGCGCGATGCGGGCGCGCGCTTCGTGGCCCCGGCGGCGCCCGCCGACGATCTGCCGGTGCGCCCCGACGAGCCGGAGCGCATCGCCGCCGACGCCGGCATCGAGTGCATCAATTGCGGCGTCTGCCACGCCGCCTGCGACAGCGTGGCCTGGAACCCCGACTATCCGGGACCGGCGGTGCTGAACCGGCTGTGGACGCTGGTGAACGACCGGCGCGACGGCGACCGCGAGGGCCATCTGGAGGCCGCCGGGCGGGCCTGCGTGCATTGCCGCAGCCACCAGGAATGCGCCGCGCACTGCCCCGTCGGGCTGAACCCGACCGCCGCCATCGCCGGGCTGAAGCGCGCCGCCATGCGCCGCGCGCTCGGCGCCGATTGAAGCGGGCGCGCGATGCTGGAGATCCGGCTGTTCGCGGCCCAGCGCATTTCCGCCATGGTGCTGGCCCCGCTCGTGCTGCTGCATCTGGGGGTGGCGATCTGGGCCATTCGCGGCGGGCTTTCGGCCGAGGAGATTCTGGCGCGCACCGAGGGCAGCCTGTTCTGGGGCGCGGTCTATGGCCTCTTTGTGCTGGCGGCGGCGGTGCACGCGCCCATCGGGCTGCGGGCCATCCTGCAGGAATGGTGCGGCTGGCGCGGCCCCGCGCTCGATCTCGCCATGGCGGCCTTCGGCGTCCTGCTGCTGCTGCTGGGCCTGCGCGCCGTCGCCGCCGTGATATGAGGGGCCCCGTGAGACGCGCGCCCTGGTGGGCCTTTCTGCTGCACCGGCTGTCGGGCCTGGCGCTGGCGGTCTTCCTGCCGTTCCACTTTCTCGTGCTGGGCCTCGCGGTGGAGCGCGCCGCGCTCGACGGCGTGCTCGACTGGGCGGCCAGCCCCTGGGTCAAGCTCGCCGAGGCGGGGCTGGTGGGGCTGCTGGCGCTGCATCTCGCCGGGGGCCTGCGCCTGCTGCTGCTGGAGTTCGCCCGCTGGTCGGACGGCCAGCAGACGCGCATCTGGCTGGCGGCCGCGCTCGCGCTGCTCGCCGGCTGCGGCTTTCTGGCCGGCGCGTTTTCATGATCGAGCGCCTCGACAAGGACATTCTGATCCTCGGCTCCGGCGGGGCCGGGCTGTTCGCCGCGCTGCACGCCTATCGCGCCGATCCGGGCCTCGACATCGCCGTCGCCTCCAAGGGCCTGCTCGGCAAGAGCGGCTGCACGCGCATGGTGCAGGGCGGCTACAATGTGGCGCTCGCGCCCGGCGACAGCCTGGAGCGCCACTTCATGGATACGATCGAGGGCGGGGCCTGGATCAACCATCAGGAGCTCGCCTGGACGCTGATCGTCGGCGCGGTGGAGCGCATCCGCGAGCTGGAAGACGAGATCGGCTGCTATTTCGACCGCAATCCCGACGGCAGCATCCACCAGAAGGCCTTTGCCGGCCAGACCTTCGACCGCACCGTGCACAAGGGCGACCTCACCGGCATCGAGATCGTCAACCGGCTGATGGAGCAGGTCTGGGCGCGGGCCGTGACGCGGCTGGAGGAGCATCGCGCCGCCGCGCTGGTGCCGGACCGCACGGGCGAGCGCCTCGCCGGCGCGCTGCTGATCGACCTGCGCACGGGCCGGCTTCGCTTCGTGCGCGCGAAGGCGGTGCTGCTCGCCACCGGCGGCGGCCCCACCATGTATCGCTATCACACGCCGTCGGGCGACAAGAGCTGCGACGGCATGGCGATGGCGCTCCGGGCCGGCCTCGCGCTCCGCGACATGGAGATGGTGCAGTTCCACCCCACCGGCCTCTATGCCGGCCCCGGCACGCGCATGACCGGCACGGTGCTGGAGGAGGGGCTGCGCGGGGCCGGCGGCCATCTGCTGGGCGGCGACGGCGCGCGCTTCATGACCCGCCACGACGCCCGCGCCGAGCGCGCCACGCGCGACATTGTGAGCCGCGCCATGGCCCGCGAGATGCGCGCCGGCAATGTCAGCCCGAGCGGCGGCCTCTATATCTCCATGGCGCATCTCGGCCCGGAGACGGTCGCCCGGCGCTTCAAGGGCATGGTGGAGCGCTGCCGCGACTGCGGCTTCGACCTGGCGGGCGGCCTGGTCGAGGTGGTGCCGACGGCGCATTACATGATGGGCGGCGTCGCCTTCGAGCCGGACACGACCACCGCGCTGGCGGGCCTCTACGCCGCCGGCGAGGACACCGGCGGCGTGCATGGCGCCAACCGCTTGGGCGGCAACGGCGTCGCCAACTCCACCGTCTATGGCGGCCTGGCCGGCGACCGCATGGCGCGGGACGCCGCCCGCGAGCGCGCCCGGCCGGAGCCGGACGAGGCGAGGCTGGCGGCGGAGGCCGCGCGCTGTCTCGCCCCCTTCGACCGCCCGGCGGGCGACCTCGCGGGCTTGCGCGACCGGCTGGCGGATCTGATGTGGGAGGAGGTCGGCATCTTGCGCTCGGCCGAGAGCCTCGCGCGCGCCGAGGCGGGGCTGGCGGACCTCGAGGCCGAGCTCGCGACGCTCGGCGCGCCCGGCGGCCGGGCCTTCAATCTCGCCTGGCAGGCGCGGCTCGATCTGGAGAGCCTGGTCGCGGTCTCGCGCGCCATCGCGGCGGCGGCCCGCGCGCGCGAGGATTCGCGCGGCGCGCATTACCGCGAGGACTTCCCCGAGTCGGGCGACCTGGCGGCCACGCGCTACACCACGGTGCGGCAGGCGGAGGACGGCGCGCTCGCCGCCGGCTCGGAGCCGGTGGCCTTCACCCGCGTCGCGCCGGGCGAGACGCTGCTGCCCGTAGGTTCCAACCGCGATCCGGGGTAGGCTCGCCGCCACGCGCAACCCGAGGGGGAACGGAACATGAGAACGATCACGCTTGCGATGCTGTTCGCGGTCGCGGCCGCCGGCGCGGCCTTCGCCCAGGGCGCGCCCTCCAAGCCGGGCGCTACGGTCTATTTCGCCAATCTCGCCGATGGCGCCACGGTCTCCGGGCCGGTGAAGGTGCTGTTCGGCCTCTCCGGCATGGGCATTGCGCCCGCCGGCGTCGAGATGGAGGGCACCGGCCATCACCATCTGCTGGTGGACCGCCCGCCCATGGGCGAGGGCGAGGGCGGCGCGGAGGAGCTGCTCTACGCCGTCCCGACGGACGACAACCACCGGCATTTCGGCGGCGGCCAGACCGAAACCACGGTCGAACTGGCTCCCGGCAAACACACGCTGCAACTGGTGCTGGGCGACCACAACCACGTCCCCCACACCCCGCCGGTCATGTCGGAAGTCATCACCGTCACGGTGAAATAGGCCCGGTCGCGTCCGCGTCTCGGGCAAGCGGTTCGGAGCGAAGACGATGAACGATGTCGGAAGCGAGCGCGTCGGGGCGATGGCGAACCCGCCGCATCTGGGCGAGCTCGTTCGCGAGTGCATGGACGAGATGGGCTGGAGCGTGACCCGGACGGTGGAGCGCCTCGGTTGCGAGCGCGGAACGCTGTCGCGCCTGCTGAACGGCAAAGCGGGCCTGTCGGCGAGCATGGCGCTGGCGCTGGAGAAGATCGGCTGGGGGACCGCCGAGCACTGGATGCGGATGCAGGCGAGCTACGAACTGGCCCGGGCGCGCCGCGCCCGCGCGGCGGCCTGACCCGCACAGAAGGATCGGGCGCGGCTACTCCAGCAGCGCGGCGCGGAGGCGCCGTTGCGCGTCCGGGCCGAAGCGGACGGCGTTTGCGAGCCAGGCGTCGAGGCCGCCATGGTCGCGGTCGAGGGCGCGCCAGGCGGCGGCGAGGTAGCCGCTTTAGCGTCAATGGACCTGTCCTCGGCGAGAAGTGCGGGTTAGGAGAGAACAGGGCAATGCAATCATCGGAACCAGAAATTGCCAAGGTTGTTCAGAAATGGGGCTTCGGTATGGCAATCCCCAAGCTCCGAACACACCAAAGCCGCATATGCGCTTGCCAACATCTATTGCACATATTGCAGTCAGAGGAGATTCTGAAGCCCGCAAATGATATTCTCGAGTCGTTGAGCATTGTGAAGGGAATGTTTAGCCGAATTTATAAACAAGATCAATGGGATTGGTTCACAGTATCTGGGCAGCTTGGATATCCTTCAGGGCAAATTTCGCGAATCATGGCAGCAGAAATCGGCCTTCTGCGAACAGCGATTAAATGCGATAATTTGCCCACTATTAAACATACAAGAAACAAATTGCTGCGATTACCCACAAGGCGTTGCTTATCTACCTTCGTTGGCAAGACAAGAATTCGCGATGAGCCCAATGCTGGGTGGATATACATACTTTCAACCCGTGAAATGCCAAGCTTGCTCAAAATTGGAATGACCACTCGCTCTGTTGAAGAAAGGGTTAGGGAGATTAATAGTGCAACTGGCATTGCAATTCCCTTCGGAGTTTGGCGCTGTTGGAGGGTCATAACACCAAATTTGGCAGAGAGTTTAATTCATAATATGTTGAAGGAATATAGATTGCGAGGCGATAGAGAGTTTTTCCAGCTTCCATTCGCAAGAGCGAGTAGAGAAATCGCGTCCTTACTTCGTGATCGTAATCTAGAGATAAGGACACTTGATGCGCTGGCAGCATTAGCACCTAATGATGTAAAGGATGTATAGCTAATATAGCTTTCTGGAGATTGGGTGCCGCATAGTTCAGTAACCGGTACATATCTTGCCAGCTTTGTATCGGACGCAAACGTACGAAATCATCGATGTAGCGATTCGGCAGTCAATCTGCTCTATTCGAGTAACGCAGAATGGCCTGCACATAACGTTTTGATCGATATAGGCGCTAATGTCTCAGCTAAGATGAAACACTCGACTTACGCTCTAACCTCAAAGGTGTCAAATGCTGTTTTTGTCAATTGGATGACGTTGGGACATGAAGAGGCTGTCAATCTTTCTTTTCTTCAGTTGTTCTCGGACTTGCGGAACCAATTCCGCCTTGAGCCTTAGCCTACCATCTGCCCCAATAAAGAATGGCGATTCTCCACGGAGTCGGAATTCATAATTTGATTTTCTTTCCACTTCTATCTGCCTTTTAGTACGATTTTCGACAAAATGAATTGCTTCAACAACATCACTAGCTTCAACATCTACTACTCGAGGTTCGGAACTAAAGGTAGTAGTCCAAGTCAGGAATATTTCAAATATTCTCATAACAGCGACATGATATTTTTCGGGCGAATCTTGAGATAATTTTCCTAACGTGATGATGCTGCTGACGCGAATTATGTTGGATGCTTGACATGATTGCATTCTTTCTTCAGCAAGCAATTTTGATGCAGTTTGAAATCTTTCTTGTCGCAATTGCTTATCAGCAGTCTTATAACGTTGCCAAGCGAAGCGCGCAGCTATAGCGGCGGCCAAAAAAAGAAAAATAGCCTTCATTGCCTCAACCGTGATTTCTAGGCAAACAAAATTTGTTGACTCCATGGGAATTTCCTTTTGCGCTAGGGAATACTTGTCTTGGCGTTCTCGAGTGAGTGCACGCCCGCCTACTCCAGCAGCGCGGCGCGGAGGCGCTGCTGCGCGTCCGGGCCGAAGCGGACGGCGTTTGCGAGCCAGGCGTCGAGGCCGCCATGGTCGCGGTCGAGGGCGCGCCAGGCGGCGGCGAGGTAGGACTCCTTCGCCGAGAAGACCTGCGCCTGGATTTCCGGCGCGACGCCCTGCTGGCGGCGGCCGGAGGGGTCCCAGTGGCGGTTGGTCAGCAGATAGTCCTCCAGGACGGTCGCGCGCGGCACGCCGAGCGTCTCCAGCACCACGGCGCTGGCGAAGCCCGTCCGGTCCTTGCCGGCGGTGCAGTGGAACAGGAGCGCCGGCGCGTCTGCCTCTGCGAGCCGGCGAAGGATGGTCCCGCAGGCGCGCGCATAGCGCGCCGGATAGTCCGCATAGCTTCGCGTCAGCCACGCCGCCGCCGTCCGGGCGGACGCGACGCCCCCCATCTCCATCGTTTCCAGCAGCGAGGCGCCCGGCGGCTCGGCGAGGCCGATATGCACGCTCGCCACCGAAGCGGGCAGCCGCGCCGGCTCCGCCGCGCGCTCCGGCCCGTAGCGCAGGTCCAGCGCCGCCTCGACGCCGAGCGCCGCCAGCCGGCGGCCGTCCTCCTCCGTCAGCCGGTGCAGACCGTCGGCGCGAAACAGCCGGCGCCAGCGCACCCGGCGTCCGTCGCGGGTCTCGTAGCCGCCCAGATCGCGGACATTGTTGGCGCCCTCAAGGGCAATCGCTCGCTGCATTTTTCCCCGTTATCCCGACTTTCCAAATTTTCCCGGCGGACAGGCGGCCTGCGGTCGCGCTAGTGACAGCGGCATGACAGCAGCAGACGCCCATGCCTGGCTCGCGGAGGCGCCCCCCCTGGAGGAGCCGCCCGACGACGATCCGAGCTACCGCCAGCCCCCGGCCAATCTCGAGATCGAGATGGCGCTCCTCGGCGCCATTCTGGTCGATAACCGGGTGCTCGAACAGGTGAGCGACTTCCTGGAGGCGGAGCATTTCTTCGACCCGAGCCACCGGCGCATCTATGACGCCGTGCGCCGCGTGGTCGAGCGCGGCGGCCAGGCGAGCCCGGTCACGCTGCGCGACTATTTCCAGCAGGAGGACCGGCTGGCCGAGGTCGGCGGCGCGCGCTATCTGGCCGAGCTCGCGGCGAGCGCCATCGGCGTCATCGACGCCGGGGTTTTCGGGCGCGCCATCCACGACCTGCATGTCCGCCGCGCGCTGATTTCCATCGGCGAGGCGGTGGTCAACGACTCCTATGACAGCGACCTGGAGGCGACCGCCGCCGGGCGCATCGAGAAGGCCGAGCACCGCCTGTTCGAGCTCGCCACTACGGGCGACGAGCAGCCGGGCTTCCGCCCCTTCGCGCGCACGCTCGCCGCCGCCATCGACATGGCCGAAAGCGCCTTCCGCCGCGAGGGCAGCCTGACCGGCACCGGCACCGGCTTCGCCCGCCTCGACGAGATGCTGGGCGGCCTGCAGCGCTCGGACCTGGTGGTGCTGGCCGGGCGCCCCGGCATGGGCAAGACCGCGCTCGCCACCAATATCGCCTTCAACGCCGCGCGCTCGCGGCTGCTGGAGCGCGACGAGGACGGCTCGGTGCGCGAGATCGACGGCCATGCGGTGGCGTTCTTCTCGCTGGAGATGTCGGCGGAACAGCTGGCGCTGCGCATCCTCGGCGAGCAGGCGCGCGTCTCCTCCGACGAGGTGCGGCGCGGGCGCATCAACCAGACGCAGTTCGACGCCGTGCTCCAGGCCAGCCGCGAGCTGGAGGCGCTGCAGCTGTTCATCGACGACACGCCGGCGATCACCGTCTCGCAGCTGCGCACCCGCGCCCGGCGGCTGCTGCGCACCCATGGGCGGCTGGACATGATCGTTGTGGACTATATCCAGCTGATGCGCCCCGGCGCCGGCAGCCGGCCGGAGAACCGCGTGCAGGAGGTCTCCGAGATCACGCGCGGCCTCAAGACCATCGCCAAGGAGCTGAACCTGCCGATCCTGGCGCTGTCGCAGCTCTCGCGCGCGGTGGAGCAGCGCGAGGACAAGCGCCCGCAACTGGCGGATCTGCGCGAATCCGGCTCCATCGAGCAGGACGCCGATGTGGTGATGTTCATCTATCGGGAGGAATATTATCTGGCCCGCCAGGAGCCGCCCGAAGGCACCGACAAGCATCAGGAATGGCAGCAGGACATGGACCGCGTGCACAATCTCGCCGAAACCATCATCGCCAAGCAGCGCCATGGACCGACCGGCAAGATCCAGCTGCATTTCGAAGGCCGGTTCACGCGCTTCAGCAATCTGGAGCCGGTTCGGGATGACAGCCCGCCCTTCTGACGCCGCCGGGCGGCTGTGCATCGACCTCGACGCGCTGGTCGCCAATTGGCGCAAGCTGAACGCGATGGCGCCCGCCGCCGCCGTGGTGAAGGCCGACGCCTACGGCCTCGGCGCGGACCGGGTGGCCCCGGCGCTCGCCCGCGCCGGCTGCCGGCGCTTCTTCGTCGCCGCGCTGGAGGAGGGCGTGGCGCTCCGCGCGCTGCTGCCCGAGGCCGAGATCGCGGTGCTGAGCGCGCCGGTGGCGGGCTTCCAGGCGGTCTATCGCGCCGAGCGGCTGCTGCCGGTGCTGAACCATGCGGGCGACCTCGCCGCCTGGCCGGAAGACGACGCGGTGCTGCATATCGACACCGGCATGACGCGCCTCGGCCTCGACCCCGCCGAAGCCGCCGGGCTCGCGCGCCGGCGCTTCGCGCTGGTGATGAGCCATCTGGCCTGCGCCGACGAGCCGGAGCACAAGCTGAACGACGCCCAGCGCCGGCAGTTCGCGGAACTGGCCGCCGGCTTCGAGGCCCCGGCGAGCCTCGCCAATTCCTCCGGCCTCTTCCTCGGCCCCGGCTACCGGTTCGACCTCGCCCGGCCGGGCATGGCGCTCTACGGGCTGAACCCGACGCCCGGCGCCGCCAACCCGATGCGCCCGGTGGTGCGCCTGCAGGCCCCCGTGCTGCAGGTGCGCGAGCTCGACCGGGCGGTGACCGTCGGCTATGGCGCGACCGCCGAGGCCCGCCCTGGCCAGCGGCTCGCCACGGTTGCCGCCGGCTATGCGGACGGCTATCTACGCCAGGCGAGCGGGCGCGCGGAGGCGCGGCTGCACGGCCGGAGGGCGCCTCTTGTCGGGCGGGTGTCGATGGATTCGATCGTGTTGGACGTAACCGCCCTGCCGGCCGGCGCCGTGCGCCCCGGCGACTGGGCGGACCTGATCGACGAGGAGATCACCGCCGACGACCTGGCGGACCGGGCCGGCACCATCGGCTATGAAATCCTGACCGGCCTCGGCGCGCGCTACCGGCGCTGCTACAGCGGCGGCGGGGAGGGCGGCGCTTGAACCCGCTGGCCGCGGTCGGTCGGGCCTTTCTCGCCCTGCTGGCGTCGATCGGGCGGCTGCTGCTGTTCGCCGCGTCGGCGGTCTCGCACGCGGTGCGCCCGCCCTTCTATCCCCGCATCCTGCTGCGCCAGATGGTCGATATCGGCTACTACTCGCTGCCGGTGGTGGCGCTCACCACGCTCTTTAGCGGCATGGTGCTGGCCTTGCAGAGCCACACCGGCTTCTCGCGCTTCTCGGCCGAGAGCGCCGTGGCGGGCGTGGTGGCGCTCTCCATCACGCGCGAGCTCGCCCCGGTGCTGGCGGGGCTGATGGTCGCCGGGCGCGTCGGGGCCTCCATGGCGGCCGAACTCGGCACCATGCGGGTCACCGAGCAGATCGACGCGCTCACCACGCTCTCCACCGAGCCGATGAAATATCTGGTCGCGCCGCGCATCCTGGCGAGCCTGCTGATGCTGCCGCTGCTGGTGCTGGTCGGCGACGTCATCGGCATTTTCGGCGGCTATGTGGTCGGCGTGTTCAAGCTCGGCTTCGAGCCGGCGAGCTATCTCCAGCAGACCTGGCAGTTCATCGAGACGACCGATGTGGTGTCGGGCCTGGTCAAGGCCGCCATGTTCGGCTTTCTGGTGGCGCTGATGGGCTGCTTCCACGGCTACCGCTCGCAGGGCGGGGCGCAGGGGGTCGGCAAGGCGGCGACCGACGCGGTCGTCTCCTCGGCCATCCTGATCCTGGTCTTCAACTATGTGATCACCGAGCTGTTCTTCTCGCGATGACCGTGGCCCCCGAACCGAAGCTCCGCATAAGCGGGCTGCACAAGCGCTTCGGCGCCAAGACCGTGCTCGGCGGCGTGGACCTGGAGATCGCCGCCGGCGAGTCGCTGGTGGTCATCGGCGGCTCCGGCACCGGCAAGTCGGTGACGCTCAAATGCGTGCTCGGCATCGTCGAGCCGGACCGGGGCAGCATCCTGATCGACGGCGCGGAGTCGGTCGGGCTCGGCGGCCGGGCGCGCCGGGAGGCCAATGCGCGCATCGGCGCGCTCTTCCAGGGCGGCGCCCTGTTCGACAGCCTGACCGTCTGGGAGAATGTCGCCTTCGGCCTGATCGCGCGCGGCGGCGTGTCGCGCCGGGCGGCGCGCCCGGTGGCGGTCGAGACGCTGGCGCGGGTCGGCCTCGGCCCCGAGGTGGCGGAACTGACCCCGGCGGAGCTTTCCGGCGGGATGCAGAAGCGCGTCGCGCTGGCCCGCGCCATCGCCGCCCGCCCGGAAATCCTGTTCTTCGACGAGCCGACCACCGGGCTCGACCCGATCATGGCCGATGTCATCAACGATCTGATCCTGCGCTCGGTGCGCGAGCTCGGGGCGACCGCCCTCTCCATCACCCACGACATGGCGAGCGCGCGCAAGATCGCCGACCGCATCGCCATGCTGCATGAAGGGCGGATCGTCTGGTCCGGGCCGGTGGCGGAGATCGACCGGAGCGGCAACGCCTATGTCGAGCAGTTCATCCACGGCCGCGCCTCCGGGCCGATCCGCATGGCGGTGCGCCGGTGAGCCGCAAGTCGGGCGGCTATGTCTGCCAGTCCTGCGGGGCGTCGGCCGCCAAATGGTCCGGGCGCTGCGAGGATTGCGGGGCCTGGAACAGCATCGTCGAGGAAGCCGGGCGCGAGGCCGCGCGCGGGCGGGCGCTCGACCTGCAGCCGCTCGACAGCGCCGCCCCGGCCGTGGCGCGCCGCCCGACCGGCATCGCCGAGCTCGACCGGGTGCTGGGCGGCGGGCTGGCGCCGGGCGCCTCGGTGCTGGTCGGCGGCGATCCGGGCATCGGCAAATCGACCCTGCTGCTGCAGGCGGCGGCGCGGCTCGCCCGGGCCGGCCATGACTGCCTCTATGTCACCGGCGAGGAGGCGGTCTCGCAGATCGCCATGCGGGCGCGCCGGCTGGGCCTGGCCGAAGCTCCGGTCGCGCTGGCGTCGGCCACCTCCGCCGGCGATATCGCGGCGACGCTCTCCCGGCGCGGCGACATCGCCATCGTGGACTCGATCCAGACCGTGCATGTGGACGGGCTCGATTCCGCCCCCGGCGCCGTCGCCCAGGTGCGCGCCTCGGCCCAGGCGCTGATCGAGGTCGCCCGCCGGCGCGGCGCCGCGCTGGTGCTGATCGGCCATGTCACCAAGGACGGCGCCATCGCCGGCCCGCGCGTGCTGGAGCATATGGTCGATACGGTGCTCTATTTCGAGGGCGAGCGCGGCCACGATTTCCGCATCCTGCGCGCGGTGAAGAACCGCTATGGCGCGACCGACGAGATCGGCGTGTTCGAGATGACCGCGCGCGGCCTGGCGGAAGTGCCCAACCCCTCGGCGCTGTTCCTCGGCGAGCGCCCCTCCGGCGCGCCGCTCGCCGGCACGGCGGTGTTTGCGGGCGTGGAGGGCGCGCGCCCGCTGCTGGTGGAGATCCAGGCGCTGGTCGGCCCGCCGGCGGCCGGCTCGCCGCGCCGCACGGTGGTGGGCTGGGACGCCGGGCGGCTCGCCATGGTGCTGGCGGTGCTGGAGGTGCGCGCCGGCCTGGCGCTCGGCGGGCGCGACATCTATCTGAATGTGGCGGGCGGCCTGCGCATCTCGGAGCCGGCGGCGGACCTCGCGGTCGCGGCCGCGCTCATCTCCTCGCTGCAGGATGCGCCCGCCCCGGCCGAGAGCGTGTGGTTCGGCGAGATCGGCCTGACCGGCGAGGTGCGCCCGGTCGCGCATGGCGACGCGCGGCTCAAGGAGGCCGCCAAGCTCGGCTTCCGGGCGGCGGTGACGCCGCCGGCCCGCCAGCCGCCGGCCTCGGAGGGCCTCGGCCTCGAGACCGTCGGCCATGTCGCGGAACTCGCCTCCCGGCTCGGAGCGCGGGCGCCGTGAGCGACATCCACTCGCTCGATCTGGCGCTGTTCGCGATCGTCGTCGCCTCGGCGATCTTCGCCTATCTGCGCGGCTTCGTGCGCGAGCTGTTCGCGCTGGTCACCTGGTTCGGGGCGGCGGCCGCCGCCTGGTACGCCTTCGAGCCGGCGAGCGCCTGGCTCGAGGCCCATATCGAGCCGCCCTTGCTGGCGCGCGCCGCAGCCGGGGCCGGCGGCTTCCTCATAGCCCTGGTGCTGCTCTCTTTCCTGACGACGCGCCTCGCCGCCCGGGTCGGGCGCTCGGAGCTGAACGCGCTCGACCGCTCGCTCGGCTTCCTGTTCGGCCTGGTGCGCGGCGCCTTCATCGTCTCTGCGCTCTACGCCGTGGCGAGCCTCGTGGTCCCGCCGGAGCGCCAGCCCGCCTGGGTGCAGAGCGCGCGCAGCCTGCCGATGGTTGCGGCCGGCGCGCGCCATCTGGAGCGGCTGCTGCCGGGGCGCATCGCGCATTATGGTGCGAGCGAGGCCGAGCGCGCGCGCCGCGAGGTCGAGCGCGTCGAGCAGGGCCGGCGCCTCTACGAGCTGTTGCAGCAGCCCCGGCCGGAAGCCGAACCGGAAGCGGCTGCGCAACCGCCGCTCAAGGGGTATAAGGACCGGGATCGCCGCGAACTCGACCGCCTGATCGAAGGCGCGCGGTAGGGGAAGGCTCCGGTGCGCCCGATTCATCCCTCGGACGACGACAGCCTGCATGAGGAATGCGGCGTGTTCGGCGTGGCCGGCCACGCCGACGCGGCCGCGCACACCGCGCTCGGCCTGCACGCGCTTCAGCATCGCGGCCAGCAGTCGGCCGGCATCGTCTCCTCGGATGGGCGGCAGTTCTACAGCCTGCGCGGGCCGGGGCAGGTCAGCGAGACCTTCGGCAATGAGGAGGCGATCCGCCGCCTGCGCGGCCATTTCGCCATCGGCCACAACCGCTACTCGACCACCGGCGCGCCGATCCCGCGCAACATCCAGCCGCTGTTTGCGGATTTCGCCTTCGGCGGCATTGCGGTGGCGCATAACGGCAATCTCACCAATGCGCTCTCGCTGCGCCGCCGCATGGCCGTGAAGGGCGCGCTCTTCCAGTCCACCACCGACACCGAGGTCATCATCCACCTGATCGCGCTGAGCCGCCGCGAGAAGCTGGCGGACCGCATCGTGGAGGCGCTCGGCCAGATCGAAGGCGCCTATTCGCTGGTCGCCATGTCGCGCAGCAAGCTCTTTGGCGTGCGCGATCCGCATGGCGTGCGCCCGCTGGTGCTGGGCCGGCTGGACGACGCCCATGTGCTCGCCTCCGAGACCTGCGCGCTCGATATCATCGGCGCCGACTATGTGCGCGACGTGGAGCCGGGCGAACTGCTGGTGATCGACGAGAACGGCATCGAGAGCCGCTTTCCCTTCGCGCGCGTGCGCCCGCGCCCCTGCATTTTCGAGCTGATCTATTTCGCCCGCCCGGACAGCGCGGTGTTCGAGCGCAGCGTCTATGAGACGCGCCTCGAGATCGGGCGGGAGCTCGCGCGCGAGACGCCGGCCCCGGCGGATGTGGTGGTGCCGGTGCCGGACTCGGGCGTGCCGGCGGGCCTCGGCTATGCGGCCCAGTCGGGCCTGCCGTTCAGCCTCGGCATCATCCGCAACCATTATGTCGGGCGCACCTTCATCGAGCCGACGCAGCAGATCCGCCATCTGGGCGTGCGGCTGAAGCACAACGCCAACCGCGCCGTGCTGGCCGGCAAGCGCGTGGTGCTGGTGGATGACAGCATCGTGCGCGGCACCACCTCCACCAAGATCGTCGAGATGGTGCGCAACGCCGGGGCTGCGGAAGTGCATATGCGCATCTCCAGCCCGCCGACGACCCATTCCTGCTTCTACGGCATCGACACGCCCCGGCGCGACACGCTGCTGGCGGCGCGCTTCGACCGCGAACGCATGCGCCGCGAGATCGGCGTGGACTCGCTGGAGTTCATCAGCCTGGACGGCCTCTACCGGGCCGTCGGCGAGGCCGCCGGGCGCGGGGCGGCGCCCGCCTTCTGCGACGCCTGCTTCACCGGCGACTATCCGATCGAGCTTGCGGACCGCAAGGGCGGCATGGCGGCGGAGCGCATGTCGCTGCTCGACGACCTGGCTTGAGCGCGGACGCGGAAGCAAGGCCGCTGGAAGGCCGGGTCGCGCTGGTGACCGGGGCGTCGCGGGGCCTCGGGCGGGCGGCGGCGCTCGCGCTCGCGCGTGCGGGCGCGGAGGTCGTGCTGCTGGCGCGCGGCGTGGGCGGGCTGGAGGAGACCGACGACGCCATCCGGGCCGACGGCGGGCGCGCCGTGCTCTGCCCGCTGGACCTGACCGCGCCGGGCGAGCTGGAGCGCGCCATGGCGGGGCTGGGGGCGCGCTTCGGGCGGCTCGACGCGCTCGTCTCCTCCGCCGCGACGCTCGGCGTGCTCGGCCCGGCGCATCAGATCGCCGACGATGTCTGGCGCCGCGTGCTGGAGACCGACCTCACGGCCGCCATGCGGCTCATCCGGGCGTGCGACCCGCTGCTGCGCCGCGCGCCGGCGGGCCGGGCGGTGTTCGTCGCCGGCGGTCCGGGGCCGCGCGCCTACTGGGGCGCCTACGCCGCCGGCAAGGCGGGGCTGGAGGCGCTGGTCGGCGCCTGGGCGGCGGAGACCCGGCGCACGCCTCTGCGCGTCAATCTGCTCGATCCGGGGCCGATGCGCACCGCGCTCCGCGCCGCCGCCTTTCCGGGCGAGGACGCGAGCGCCCTGCCGGGGCCGGAGGCCGCCGCCGCCGCAGTGCTGGCGCTCTGCCTGCCCGACGCGACGGCGCATGGCGAGCTTCGGCGCGTGTAGCCAGACGCGCTACCCGCCGGCGCGGCGGCGTTCGGTGAGCGCCGCCCCGGAGCGGATCAGCTCCTCGATCTCCTCGGGCGCGTAGCCCGCCTCGGCCAGCACCGCGCGCGTCGCATTGCCGAAATGCGGCGGGGCGGCGCGCACCCGGCCGGGCGTGCGCGAGAGCTTGGCGGCGATGCCGGGCGCCTCCCACTCGTCGCCCGCCACCGAGGCGCGCATCTGCCGGTGGAGCGTGTGGGGATGGGTGAACACTTCCGGGATGCTGTTGACCGGCCCCGCCGGCACGCCCTGTTGCAGCAGCGTCTCGCAGAGCGCGTCGCACTCGAACTCCGCCAGCCTCGCCTCCAGCAGCGGCTTCAGCGCCGCGCGGTTCTCGGAGCGCGCGGCGTTGTCCGCGAAGCGCGCATCCTCCGCCAGCTCGTCTGCGCCGATCGCCCGGCAGAGCCGGCCCCACTGGCCATTGTTGCCGATGGCGAGAAAGGCCTGCTTGTCGCGCGTGCGGAAGGCGTCATAGGGGTAGATGTTGGGGTGCGCATTGCCGGTGATCGCCGGCGCGCGGCCGGACATCAGCCAGTTGGGCGCCTGGGGGTGCAGCAGCGCGACGGCGCAATCGTAGAGCGTGATGTCGAGCGACTGGCCCCGGCCCGAGCGCCCGCGCTCCAGCAGCGCCATCAGGATGGCGATCACGGCGTTGAGGCCGGTGCCCATATCCACCATCGGCGTGCCGACGCGCACCGGGCCGCTCTCCGGCGAGCCGTTGACGCTCATCATGCCCGACATCGCCTGGATCACCGCGTCATAGCCCGGATAGCCGCCGAGCGGCCCGTCGGCCCCGAAGCCGGTGATGCGGCAATGGACCAGGCCGGGGAAGCGCCGGCTCAGCACCTCGTCATAGCCGAGGCCCCACTTCTCCAGCGTGCCCGGCTTGAAGTTTTCGGTCAGCACGTCCGCGCCCTCCAAGAGGGCGAGCAGCGCGGCCTTGCCCTCGTCGCGGGCGAGGTCGAGGCCGATGGAGCGCTTGTTGCGGTTGACGCCCTGGAAATAGGCCGCCTCGCCGTCGGCGCGGAAGGGCGGCCCCCAGTCGCGCGTCTCGTCGCCCTGCGGCGGCTCGACCTTGACGACCTCCGCGCCATGGTCGGCCAGGATCATGGTGCAATAGGGCCCGCCCAGCACCCGCGTGCAATCCACCACGCGAATCCCGGCAAGCGCCCCTTCAGACTGCGGCATGACGATCCGCCTCCCCTCGACAAACCCGACCCGGCCGCCAAACCCCATGCCCCGCGACCGGCCCCGAGTGTATAGTGCCGGCGTTCCTCAGCCGAAAGCCGGGGCGAGCGGGCGGGAGCGAAGCAGGAGGGGGCATGAATCTTTCGCGGATGCTGGCGGCGCGGGCGGCCGAGGGGCGGCCGGTGCGCGTGGGCGTGATCGGCTGCGGCAAGTTCGGGGCGATGTTCCTCGCCCAGGCCGGGCGCACGCCGGGGATGCATGTGCTGGGCGTGGCCGACCTCGACCTCGTCCGCGCGCGCGCCCAGCTGGAGCGCATCCACTGGCCGGCCGAGCGCCATGGCGCGGCCTCCTTCGCCGAGGCGCTCCGCGACGGCTCCACCTGCCTGACGGAAGATGCGGGCGCGCTGATCCGCGCCGACGGGCTGGAGGTCGTCGTGGAGGCGACCGGCAATCCCGCCGCCGGCATCCGCCACGCGCTCGCCGCCTTCGCGGCCGGGCGCCATGTCGTCATGGTCAATGTCGAGGCCGATGTGCTGGCCGGGCCGCTGCTCGCCCGCAAGGCGGCCGAGGCCGGCGTCGTCCACGCCATGGCCTATGGCGACCAGCCGGCGCTGATCTCGGAGATGGTCGATTGGGCGCGCGCCTGCGGGCTGGAGGTGGTGGCGGCCGGCAAGGGCACCAAGCATATGGCGCATTTCCACCGCTCCACGCCGGAGACCGTGTGGGACTATTACGGCATCGACGCCGAGCGGGCCGCGCTCGGCGGCATGAATGCGCAGATGTTCAACTCCTTCATCGACGGCACCAAGTCCGGCATCGAGATGGCGGCGGTCGCCAACGCCACCGGCTTGCAGGTCCCGCGCCGGGGCCTCTCCTTCCACCCCGCCTCCGTTTATGAGCTCGCCGGGCTGCTGAAGCCCGAGGCCGACGGCGGCGCGCTGGAGGGGCGCGGCTATGTGGAGGTGGTCTCCTGCTTCACCGCCAACGGGCGGGAAGTCGAGAACCATCTGCGCCAGGGCGTCTATGTCACCTTCGCGGCCGCCGACGATTATGTGCGCCGCTGCTTCGCCGAATATCACGTCTCCACCGACGAGAGCGGCGAGTTCGCCGCGCTCTGGCGGCCCTCGCATCTGATCGGCCTCGAACTCGGCGTCTCGGTCGCCAACGCCGCGCTCCGGGGCGAGTCCACCGGCCGGCCCGAGTGCTGGGCCGGCGATGTGGTGGCGGTCGCCAAGCGCGACCTCGCCGCCGGCGAGACGCTCGACGGCGAGGGCGGCTATTGCGTCTGGGGCAAGCTCATGCCGGCGGCCGACTCGCTGGCGCTCGGCGGGCTGCCGATCGGGCTGGCCCACGGCGTGCGGCTGCGCAACCCGATCGCCGCCGGCCGGCCGGTCGGCTGGGAGGATGTCGAGATCGACCCCGCCGACCCGACGGTCGCCTTCCGGCGCGAGATGGAGCGCACCTTCGCTTGAGCGCGGGCGACGCGACCGGGCCGCTGGCCGCCTGGCGCGCGCAGGTGGCCGACGGGCGCCTCGCCCCGGACCCGGCCCAGGAGGCCTGCGCGGCGGCGCTCCAGGAGCTGCACGAGGCGCTCCGCCGGCTGGCGGAGGGCGGCTCGGCGCGCGCGCGCAAGGGCGGCTGGCTCGCGCGCCTCGGGCTCGCGCGCCGGCGTGCGCCCGCGTCCGAGACGCCGGGCGGCCTTTATATCCACGGCGCGGTCGGGCGCGGCAAGTCCATGCTGATGGACCTGTTCTTCGCCGGCGCGCCGGTGGCGGCGAAGCGCCGGGTGCACTTCCACGCCTTCATGGCGGAGATGCACGACCGCGCGCACCGGCTGCGCCGCCGCGCCGGCGATCCGATCCCGCGCCTGGCGGATGCGGTCGCGGAGCGCGCGGCGCTGCTCTGCTTCGACGAGTTCCAGGTCGATAACATCGCCGACGCGATGATCCTCGGCCGGCTGTTCGAGGCGCTGTTCGCGCGCGGCGTCACCGTGGTGGCGACCTCCAACACCGCGCCCGGCGAGCTGTATCGCAACGGCTTGCAGCGCGAGCGTTTCCTGCCCTTCATCGCGCTGCTGGAGCGCCGCCTGCGGGTGCTGGAGCTGGACGGCGAGCAGGACCACCGGCTGGCGCGGCTGAAGGGCCGGCGGGTCTATCACACGCCGCTCGGGCCTGCGGCCGCAGCCGAGCTCGACCGCGCCTTCCGCGACCTGACCGACGAGGAGCGCGGCCGGCCGGAGACGCTCGCCGTGCGCGGGCGCACGCTCGCCGTGCCGGAAGCCGCGCGCGGGGTCGCGCGCTTCCGCTTCGACGAGCTCTGCCGCCGGCCGCTGGGCGCGGGCGACTATCTGGCGCTCGCCGCGCGCTTCCACACCATCGTCCTGGCCGGCGTGCCGGCGCTCGCGCCCTCGGACCGCAACGCGGCCCGGCGCTTCATCAACCTGATCGACGCGCTCTACGAGTCGCGCTGCAACCTGGTGCTTTCCGCCGAAACCGCCCCCGACCGGCTCTATCCGGAGGGCCTCGGAGCGGACGCTTTCCGGCGCACGACTTCGCGCTTGATCGAGATGCAGGCAGAAGACTATATCGCGCGCCGCCATTCGGCCGCATAAGCCCCTGGCGCCATCCGCTCAACCCTCCCGCGCGAGGTGTCCCCATGCCCGGCTATCTGGGGCCGATCCTGCCGATCCTGGCCGGGGCCTCTTTGCTGCAGCTCGGCAACGGGCTGCTCGCCACGCTCATCGGCGTCCGGCTGGAGAGCGCCGGCTTCGTCGCCTCGGTCGCCGGCCTGGTGACCACGGCCTATTTCGTCGGCCAGCTGGTCGGCTCCAGCCTCTCCGGGCGGGTCATCGACCGGGTGGGCCATATCCGCGCCTTCGCCAGCTTCGCCACTATGCTGTCGGCCGCAGCCCTGGTCTATGCGCTCGTGGACGGCCTCGTCCTCTGGGCGGGCGCGCGCCTGATCAACGGCTTCGCCATGGCCGGCGTGCTGCTGGCGATGGAGAGCTGGCTCAATCACGTCTCGGGCAACCGCGAGCGCGGCTCGGCCTTCTCCGCCTATATGGCCGTCACCTATGCGGCGCTCGGCGTCGGGCCGCTGCTGATGATGCTGGACGACCCGGCCGGCTTCGCGCTCTTCTCGGTCGCCTCCATCCTGATGGGCCTCTCGCTCTTGCCGATGTCGCTCTCCAGCCGCGCGCAGCCCGGCGTGGCGCAGCCTTCGCGCCTGCGCCTTCGCGACCTTGCGCGCATCTCGCCCATCGGTGTCGCCGGCGCGGTGCTGGCGGGCGCGATGATCGGGCCGCTGGTCGGGCTGACGGCGGTCTATGCCGTCTCGGCCGGCCATGGCGTCGGGGGCGCGGCGGCGCTCTGGTTTGCGCTCATCGGCGGCGGTTTCGCGCTCTCGGTGCCCATCGGCCGGCTCTCGGATCGCATCGAGCGCCGGCTGGTGCTGGCCGGGGTGTGCTTCGCGGCGCTCCTGGCCGCGCTGCTCTTCCGAGTCGCGGGCGGCGGCTCGCTGGAGGCGCTGCTGGCCTTCGGCGCGCTGTTCGGCGGGCTGGTGTTCGCCACCTATCCGCTCGCGGCCGCCCACACCAACGACCATCTGGCCCCGGAGGACACGGTGCCGGCGGCGGCCGGGCTGCTGATCGCCTTCGGGGCGGGCGCCATCGCCGGGCCGCCGCTGGCGGCGCTGGCCATGGATCTGGCGGGGCCGGGCGCGCTGTTCGACGCGGTGGCGGCGGCCGCCGCCGGCCTCGGCGCCTTCGCGCTCTATCGCCGCTCGCAGCGCGCCGATGTCGCGGAGGCCGACAAGGGCGCCTTCATGGTCCTGCCGCGCACCTCTCCGGCGGCCTATGAACTGGACCCCTGGTCGGCGGGCGCGGAGCCGGGCGACGCGCTTGCCGGTGACGAGGAAAGCCGGTAGGTTGCGCGCCCAATCGAGGCGTCGGATCATCGGGGTGGCACGGGCATGGCGCGTAACAGGATCGGGCTGGTCGGCGCGGGCAATATCGGGGGCACGCTTGCGCATCTGGCCGGGCTCAAGCAGCTGGGCGATGTCGTGCTGTTCGATATCGTAGAGGGCATGCCGCAGGGCAAGGCGCTCGACCTCGCCGAGAGCGCCCCGATCGAGGGCTTCGACGCCGCCATTGCCGGGGCCGGCGACTATGAAGCGCTCGCCGGCTCGGATGTGGTCATCGTCACCGCCGGCGTGGCGCGCAAGCCCGGCATGAGCCGCGACGATCTGGTGGGCATCAATACGCGCGTCATGGGCTCGGTCGGTGACGGGCTGAAGCGCTATTGCCCGGACGCCTTCGTGATCTGCATCACCAACCCGCTCGACGCCATGGTGGCGGTGCTGCGCGAGGCCGCCGGCTTCGCGCCCAACAAGGTCGTCGGCATGGCCGGCGTGCTGGACACGGCGCGCTTCCGCTATTTCCTCGCCGAGGAGTTCGGCGTCTCGGTGGAGGATGTGACCGCCTTCGTGCTGGGCGGGCATGGCGACAGCATGGTGCCGCTGGTCAACTATTCCGCCGTCGCCGGCATCCCGGTGCCGGATCTGATCGCCATGGGCTGGAGCACGGCCGAGCGCATCGACGCCATCGTGCAGCGCACCCGCGACGGCGGCGCGGAGATCGTCAATCTGCTCAAGACCGGCTCGGCCTTCTATGCGCCCGCCTCGGCGGCGATCCAGATGGCGGAGAGCTATCTGCTCGACAAGAAGCGCGTGCTGCCCTGCGCCGCCTGGCTCGACGGCCAGTATGGCGTGGACGGGCTCTATGTCGGCGTGCCGGTGGTGATCGGCGCGGGCGGGGTGGAGCGCATCGTGGAAATCCGCCTCTCGGACGCCGACCGCGCCGCCTTCGACAGCTCGGTGGCGGCGGTGCGCGAGCTGGTCGAGGTGGCGGAACGCATGCGCCGCGAGGCGGCGGACCGCCCGCAATGAATCTTCGCCCGAGACGCCTGCGAAGCGCGCCGGGCGACATCCCGATCGCGGTCTGGCGGGACCGATCATGAATATCCACGAATATCAGGCCAAGACTCTGCTCGCCCGCTTCGACATCCCCGTCGCGCCGGGCCATGTCGCCTACACCGTGGATGAGGCGGTGGAGGGCGCGGAGAAGCTGGCGGGGCCGGTCCGGGTGGTGAAGGCGCAGATCCACGCCGGCGGGCGCGGCAAGGGCGGCGGCGTGCGCCTGGCGCGCTCCATCGACGAGGTGCGCGAGGCGGCGGGCGCCATGCTCGGCATGACCCTGGTCACGCCCCAGACCGGCCCGGAAGGCCAGACCGTCAAGCGCGTCTATATCGAGCAGGGCTGCGACATCGCGCGCGAGCTCTACCTCTCCATGCTGGTCGATCGCGCGCGCGGGCGGGTCGCGGTGGTCGCCTCCACCGAGGGCGGCATGAATATCGAGGAAGTGGCGGCCGAGACGCCGGAGAAGATCGTGAGCTTCTCCATCGATCCGGTCACCGGCGTCGAGCCGCATCACGGCCGCCGGCTGGCGGCCGCGCTCGGGCTCGCGGACGGGGCGGGCGCGGCGGCGCTGCTCTCGGGCCTCTACCGCGCCTTCACCGAGCTGGACGCCAGCCTGGTCGAGATCAACCCGCTGGTGGAGACCGGCGAGGGCGCGCTGATGGCGCTCGACGCCAAGATGAGCTTCGACGACAACGCGCTCTTCCGCCAGCCGGGCGTGGCCGCGCTCCGCGACGAGGACGAGGAGACGCAGGTCGAGCGCGAGGCGGAGGCGCTCGGCCTCAGCTATGTCAAGCTCGACGGCAATATCGGCTGCCTGGTCAACGGCGCCGGCCTCGCCATGGCCACCATGGACATCATCAAGCTGAACGGCGCCGAGCCCGCCAACTTCCTCGATGTCGGCGGCGGGGCCGACAAGGAGCGCGTGGTCAGCGCCTTCAAGATCATCCTCTCCGACCCCAATGTCGAGGCGATCCTGGTCAATATCTTCGGCGGCATCATGCAATGCGACGTGATCGCCGCCGGCGTGGTGGAGGCGGCGCGCGAGGTCAGCCTGGGCGTGCCGCTGGTGGTGCGCCTGGAAGGCACCAATGTCGAACAGGGCCGGCGCATCCTGGCCCGGTCGGGCCTGCCGATCACGGCGGCGGAAGATCTGGGCGACGCCGCCGCCAAGGTCGTGGCGGCGATCGAGGAGGGCTGAACCGGTGGCGGTGCTGGTCGATGGCGACACGCGCGTGATCTGTCAGGGCTTCACCGGCCGGCAGGGCACGTTCCACTCCGAACAGGCGATCGCCTATGGCACGCGCATGGTGGGCGGCGTCTCGCCGGGCAAGGGCGGGCGGCGCCATCTGGACCTGCCGGTGTTCGAGACCGTGGCCGAGGCCCGCGCCGAGACCGGGGCGGACGCGAGCGTGATCTATGTGCCGCCGCCCTTCGCCGCCGACGCCATGCTGGAGGCGATCGCGGCGGAGGTGCCGCTGGTGGTGTGCATCACCGAGGGCGTGCCAGTGCTGGACATGGTGCGCGTCAAGCGCGCGCTCGCCGGCTCCGCCTCGCGGCTGATCGGCCCCAACTGCCCGGGCGTCATCACGCCCGACGCCTGCAAGATCGGCATCATGCCGGGCCATATCCACCGGCGCGGGCGCATCGGCATCGTGTCGCGCTCCGGCACGCTGACCTATGAGGCCGTGGCGCAGACCACCGCCGCCGGGCTCGGCCAGTCCAGCTGCATCGGCATCGGCGGCGACCCGGTGGGCGGAACCAGCTTCATCGACTGCCTGCAACTGTTCCAGGACGATCCCGAGACCGAGGGCATCGTCATCATCGGCGAGATCGGCGGCAGCGCCGAGGAGGATGCGGCGGCGTTCTACGCCGGCCTGGCAAACCCCAAGCCCGCCGCGGGCTTCATCGCCGGCGCGTCGGCCCCGCCGGGCAAGCGCATGGGCCACGCCGGCGCGATCGTGGCGGGCGGCAAGGGTACCGCCGCCCACAAGATCGAGGCCTTCGAGCGGGCCGGCATTCGCGTCAGCCGCTCGCCGGCCGCGCTCGGCGAGACCATGCGCCGGGCGCTCGGCGGCTGAGGCGCACAAGCGAGCGAGGAGGCGATGGCGATACCTTCCGGAGCGGACGATTTCCTCTATGGCGGCAATGCGACCTTCATCGCGGAGCTCTACGCCCAATATCTCCAGGACCCCCGCTCGGTCGATGCGAGCTGGACGGCGTTCTTCGCCGAGCTGACCGACGACGGACAGGCGCTCGCCGGAGAGGCCGGCGCGGCCGCCTGGGGGCGGATGCGCCCGAGCGTGATCGCCAACGGCCATGACGCCCCGGCGGAGCCGAACGGCGCGCTTGCGGCCCCGGACGCCCGGCGCGCCACGCTCGATTCGATCCGCGCGCTCATGCTGATCCGCGCCTATCGGGTGCGCGGCCACCTTTACGCCGATCTCGACCCGCTCGGCCTGCACCGGCCGGTCTATCACCCCGAACTCGACCCCGCGACCTACGGCTTCTCGGACGAGGACTGGGACCGGCCGATCTTCATCGACGGCGTGCTGGGGCGCGAGCAGGCCAGCGTGCGCGAGATCATGGCCGCGCTGGAGGACATCTACTGCTCCAGCATCGGCGTCGAGTTCCAGCATATCCAGGACCCCGACCAGAAGGCCTGGATCCAGAAGCGCATCGAGCAGCCGCTCAACCGCACCGAGTTCACCCGGCGCGGGCGGCGCGCCATCCTGGAGCGGCTGACCGAGGCGGAGGTCTTCGAGCAGTTTCTCGACCGCAAATATATCGGCACCAAGCGGTTCGGCCTGGAGGGCGGCGAGGCGCTGATCCCGGCGCTGGAGCAGATCATCAAGCGCGGCGGCGAGATGGGGCTGGAGGAGGCCGTGCTCGGCATGGCCCATCGCGGGCGCCTCAACGTGCTCGCCAACTTCATGGGCAAGCCCTTCCGCGCCATCTTCTCGGAGTTCCAGGGCCAGCCGGCCAATCCCGAGGATGTGCAGGGCTCGGGCGATGTGAAATATCATCTCGGCACCTCCTCGGACCGCGAGTTCGACGGCAATGTCATCCATCTCTCGCTCTCGCCCAATCCGAGCCATCTCGAGGTCGTCAACCCGGTCGTGATCGGGCGCGCGCGCGCCAAGCAGGAGCAGCGCGGCGACCATGAGCGCGACAAGGTCATGGCCATCCTGCTGCATGGCGATGCGGCCTTCATCGGCCAGGGCATGGTGGCCGAGGCGCTGGAGCTCTCGGAGCTGCGCGGCTACCGGGTCGGCGGCACCATCCACGTCGTCATCAACAACCAGATCGGCTTCACCACCTCGCCCACCGACTCGCGCTCCGGGCCCTATTGCTCCGGCATGGCGCATATCGTGCAGGCGCCGGTCTTCCATGTGAACGGCGACGATCCGGAGGCGGTGGTCCACGCCGCGCGCATCGCCACCGAGTTCCGCTTCCGCTTCAAGTGCGATGTCGTCATCGACATGTATTGCTATCGCCGCCAGGGCCATAACGAGGCCGACGAGCCGGCCTTCACCCAGCCGCTGATGTATGACGCCATCGACCGGCACAAGACCACCCGCGCCATCTACGCCGACCGGCTGGTCGCCGAGGGCGTGCTGCCCGCCGAGGAGCCCGACGCCATCGTGGAGAGCTTCCGCGCCAAGCTGGAGCACGATCTGGAGGCCTCGACCAGCTACAAGCCCAACAAGGCGGACTGGCTGGAAGGCGCCTGGAGCGGCATCGAGGTGGCGAGCGAGGGCGACCGGCGCGGCTCGACCGCCGTGCCCATGGAAAGCCTGAAGACCGTCGGGCGGCGGCTGATCGAGGTGCCCGAGGACTTCAACCTCAACCCCAAGATCGCGCGCCAGTTCCGCCAGCGCGCGCGCATCCTGGAAACCGGCGAGGGGCTGGACTGGGCGACCGCCGAGGCGCTCGCCTTCGGCACGCTCGCGGCCGAGGGCATTCCGGTGCGCCTCTCCGGCCAGGATTGCGGGCGCGGCACCTTCTCGCAGCGCCACGCCGTCTTGCGCGACCAGGAGGACGAGCGCCCCTATGCGCCGCTCCAGCATATTGCGCCGGACCAGGGGCGGGTGGAGATCATCGACAGCCCGCTCGCCGAAGCCTCGGTGCTCGGCTTCGAATACGGCTATTCGCAGAGCGAGCCGCACGCGCTGGTGATGTGGGAGGCGCAGTTCGGCGATTTCGCCAATGGCGCGCAGGTGGTCATCGACCAGTTCATCTCCTCGGGCGAGTCGAAATGGCTGCGCATGTCCGGCCTGGTCATGCTGCTGCCGCACGGCTATGAGGGCCAGGGGCCGGAACATTCCTCCGCGCGGCTGGAGCGCTATCTGCAGCTCTGCGGCGAGGACAATATGCAGGTGGTCTATCCATCGACGCCGGCGAGCTACTTCCACGTGCTGCGCCGCCAGGTGAAGCGCGAGTTCCGCAAGCCGCTGATCCTGATGACGCCCAAATCGCTGCTGCGCCACCGGCTCTGCGTCTCCGCGCTTTCCGAACTGGCGGAGGGCAGCTCCTTCCACCGCGTGAGGCCCGAGGTCGATGCGCTTGCGGCCGACGAGGCCGTGCGCCGCGTGGTGCTGTGCACCGGCAAGGTCTATTACGACCTGCTGCAGCAGCGCCGCGAGCAGGGCATCGACGATATCGCGCTGATCCGCCTGGAGCAGCTCTACCCCTTCCCGGCCGAAACGCTGGCCGCCGAGCTCGCCCGCTATCCGCGCGCCGAGGTCGTCTGGTGCCAGGAGGAGCCGCAGAACATGGGCGCCTGGACCTTCCTCGACCGGCGCATCGAGGCCGTGCTGGCCGAGGTCGGCGGCGCGAGCGCGCGCCCGCGCTATGTCGGCCGGCCGGAAGCCGCCTCGCCCGCCACCGGACTGCTGAAGCGGCACAATTTCGAACAGCAGGCGCTGGTCGGCCGGGCGCTGGCCGGCGACTGAGACGAAGGGCGGGGCGATGGCGATCGAGATACAGGTGCCGCAACTCGGCGAGAGCGTCAGCGAAGCCACCGTGGCGCGCTGGATGAAGGCCGCCGGCGACGCGGTGGAGCGGGACGAGCCGCTGGTGGAGCTGGAGACCGACAAGGTGACGGTCGAAGTGCCGGCGCCCGACAGCGGCGTGCTGGCGGAAATCCTGGTGGATGAGGGCGCCGATGTCGAGGTCGGCGCGGTGTTGGGGCGCATCGCCGCCGGGGCGGGCGCCGCCGCCGGCCCGGCCGCCGCGCCTGCCGCGCCTGCGGTCGAGGCCGCGCTGCCGAAGGAGGAGGAGGCCGCGCCGCCCCCGCTCTCCCCGGCCGCGCGCAAGCTGCTGGCGGACAATGCGCTGGAGGCCTCCGCCATCGCCGGCACCGGCAAGGGCGGGCGCATCACCAAGGGCGATGTGCTGGACCATCTGGCCGCGCAGCCCGCCGCCGCTCCGGCTCCCGCGCCGCCCGCCGCCGCGCCCGCCGCTCCGGCGGCCCCGCCCGCGCCGCGCCCGGACCATCCGCGCGAGGAGCGGGTGGCGATGTCGCGCCTGCGCCGGCGCATCGCCGAGCGGCTGAAGGACGCGCAGAACACCGCCGCCATCCTGACGACCTACAACGAGGCCGACATGAGCGGCGTAATGGCGCTGCGCCGGCGCTACCGGGAGGCGTTCGAGCGCCGCCACGGCGTGCGCCTCGGCTTCATGTCGTTCTTCGTCAAGGCCTGCATCGGCGCGCTGAAGGAGGTGCCGGCCGTCAATGCGGAGATCGACGGCGGCGACATCATCTACAAGAACCGTTACGACATCGGCGTCGCGGTCGGCACCGAGCAGGGCCTTGTGGTGCCGGTGGTGAAGGACGCCGACGCCATGAGCTTCGCCGAGGTCGAGCGGCGCATCGCCGAGCTCGGCCGGAAGGCCCGCGACGGCAAGCTCGCCATGGCGGACCTGACCGGCGGCACCTTCTCGATCTCCAATGGCGGCGTCTATGGCTCGCTCATGTCGGCGCCGATCCTGAACCCGCCGCAATCCGGCATTCTGGGCATGCACAAGATCGAGGACCGGCCGGTGGCCGTCGAGGGCCGGGTCGAGATCCGGCCGATGATGTATCTGGCGCTCTCCTACGACCACCGCATCATCGACGGCTCGGAGTCGGTCACCTTCCTGGTGCGGGTCAAGGAAGCGATCGAGAATCCCGAGCGGCTGCTGCTCGACGTCTGAGGAACGGGGCGACTTCCCATGACCGACAGTTTCGATGTCGTCGTGATCGGCGGCGGGCCGGGCGGCTATGTGGCGGCGATCCGCGCGGCGCAGTTGGGCCTGAAGACCGCCTGCGTCGAGAAGCGCGCCACGCTCGGCGGAACCTGCCTGAATGTCGGCTGCATCCCGTCGAAGGAACTGCTGCACGGCACGCATCTGCTGGAGGAGGCGCGCGAGCGCTTCGCCGCGCGCGGCATCCGCATCCAGGGCGGCGTCGAGGTCGATCTCCCCGCCATGATGGCGGGCAAGGACAAGGTGGTGCGGGAGCTCACGCGCGGCATCGAGTTCCTGTTCCGCAAGAACAAGGTGGAGCATGTCGCGGGCGAGGCGCGGCTCGCCGCGCCGGGGCGGGTGGCGGTGCGGCTCGCCGAGGGCGGAGAGCGCGAGCTCGCGGCGCGCCATGTCGTCATCGCCACCGGCTCGGAGCCGGTGAGCCTGCCGGGGGTGGAGATCGACGAGGAGCGCATCCTCTCCTCCACCGGCGCGCTCGCGCTCGACGCCGTGCCGGCGCATCTCGCGGTCATCGGCGCGGGCTATATCGGGCTGGAAATGGCCGCGGTCTGGAGCCGGCTCGGCGCGAAGGTGACGGTGATCGAATATCTGGACCGCATCCTGCCCGGCATGGACGGCGATGTCGGCAAGGGGATGCGGCGCATCCTGGCGAAGAAGGGCTTCGACTTCCGGCTGGGGCGCAAGGTGACCGGCGCGGAAGCGCATGACGGGGGCGTGCGGCTCGGCGTGGAGAGCGTCGCCAGCGGCGAGGCGGAGACCGTGGAGGCCGACCGGGTGCTGGTCGCGGTCGGGCGCCGGCCCTTCACCGCCGGCCTCGGCCTGGAGGAGCTGGGGGTGGCGCTCGACGCCGGCGGCCGGATCGAGATCGACGACGGCTTCCGCGCGAGCCTGCCCGGCCTCTACGCCATCGGCGACGCGGTGCGCGGGCCGATGCTGGCCCACAAGGCGGAGGACGAGGGCGCGGTCTGCGCCGAGATGATCGCCGGCCAGTCCGGCCATATCGACTACGACGCCATACCGGGCGTGGTCTATACATGGCCGGAGGCCGCCGCGGTCGGGCGGACCGAGGAGGCGCTGAAGGAGGCCGGGATCGAATATGAGGTCGGGCGCTTCCCCTTCCAGGCCAACAGCCGGGCGCGCTGCAATGGCGAGACCGAGGGCTTCGTCAAGATTCTGGCCGACCGGCGGACCGACCGGGTGCTGGGCGTGCATATTCTGGGCGCGGACGCCGGCACGCTGATCGCCGAGGCCGCGCTCGCCATGGAGTTCGGCGCCTCGGCCGAGGACATCGCGCGCACCTGCCATGCGCATCCGACGCTCAATGAGGCGGTCAAGGAGGCCGCGCTGGCGGTCGCCGGCCGGCCGATCCACATCTGACAAGCGCGAAGCTGCAAGAGGGAGGACACGCCCCCATGAAACTCTACACATCGGTCGGACCGAACCCGCATGTCGTGCGCATGTTCATGGCCGAGGCGGGCATCGAGGTGCCCGAGGAGACCATCGATATCCGCAAGGGCGTCAACCGCGAGGCCGACTATCTGGCCCGCAACCCCTCCGGCCAGAGCCCCTGCCTGGAGCTCGACGATGGCGGCTACATCGCGGAGATCACCGCGATCTGCGAATATCTGGCCGACCGCCAGGGCGGATCGCCGCTGATCGGCTCCACGCCCGAGGAGCGCGCCGAGACGCGCATGTGGACCCGCCGGGTCGATCTCAACATCTGCGAGCCGCTCGCCAACGGCTTCCGCTTCGGCGAGGGGCTGCGCATGTTCGAGAGCCGCATGCGCTGTCTGCCGGAGGCCTCGGACGGCCTGAAGGCGATCGCGCAGGACAAGATCGCCTGGCTGGACGGGCTGATGGAGGGCCGCGAATTTCTCTGCGGGGCGCGCATCAGCCTCGCCGACATCCTGCTCTACTGCTTCCTCGCCTTCGGCAAGGCCGTCGGGCAGGACATCGCGCCCGAGAACCGCAATGTGACCGCCTGGTTCGAGCGCATGAAAGCCCGCCCGACCTCCGCCTGACGGGAGCGGCGACGATGCGCCGGCTCGCGCTCCTGGCGCTCGCGGCCTGGCTCGGGATGCTCTCGGGTCCGGCGGCGGGCGGCGAGTTCTATCTGCGCGGCGGCGTCGGGATCGACCGGCCCGACAATGCGGCCTTCACCGACGTGGACTGCGCCACCACCGCCCCGGCGGCGCTCTACGGTTGCGGGACCGGCACCGATGGCGAGCCTTACCGCTCTTCTGGCGATTTCGGGACCGTCCCGGCCGTCGAACTCGGGCTCGGCTACGCCACCGAGGGGCGCTGGCGCTTCGAGGCGCTGGTGGAATACCGCCCGCGCTTCACCTTCCGGGGCGAGGCCAATTTCCTGCCCGAGGGGCGCCGGCAATCGGTCTCGGCGGAGCTGCGCGCGCTCTCCGGGATGGTGGCGGGCTATTTCGACTTCGCGCCTCGGGCGGCGCGCGCGCCGGGGCGGATCGCGCCCTATGTCGGGGCCGGCGCCGGCCCCGCGCATGTCCGCATCGGCCAGACGGTCATGAACTTCCCGCAGACGGTCACGAACGCGCCGGGCGGCAGCCGGCTTAACCTCGCCTGGATGGCGACCGCCGGCGTCGCGGTGGCGCTGGACGACCGGGTGAGCGTGGACCTGGCCTGGCGCTACACCGATCTCGGCCGGGTGCGCGCGGCCGGGGGCGACGGTCGAGTGACCTGGCGCGACGGCAGCCGCGAGCCGCGCCTGCTCGACCTCGCGCCGACCCGCTCGCGCCTCCAGGGTCACGGCCTCCGCCTCTCCCTGCGCTACGCCCTCTGAGCGCGGCCGGGCGGCTGCGGGCAGGGCGGGGCAAAATGCCGCATGGCTTCCGGCGGCGGGTTGCGTGCTACTAGCTTCGACGGAAGCGTCGGCCGTCGGGCGCGGGCTTGCATTTTTGCGCTCGTCCCCTTGAAAATGCCGGCAGACGCCCCATCCTGCTGCAACAACATCATGCGGTCAGGCGAGAAGCCGCCCGGAACCGCTTGAAACCGCGCAAAACCGCTTGACGGGCATGTTGCATTGCAGCAAATTGCTGTGCAACGCACCATGCTCCCGGGAGTCAACCCCATGTCCGCCGAGACCGGCGCCGCCGTGCGCTCCTTGTTCGAGGCCGCCAAACGGTCGCCTTTCCACACCTGCCAGTGGCCGCATGGCGACCCGCAGGAGGACGGCTTCCACTATTGCGGCGCGCCCACTGTGGCCCCCTACTCCTACTGCGCCCACCATGTCCGCATGGCGTTCTACGACCCGGACGAGGAGCGCGAGGCGGAGCGCGCCGCCGCCTGACCCTCCGGCGGGCGCGGCAGCTCCCGCAGCAGGTCGAGGAAGGCCGGCCCGTAGCGCTCCAGCTTGGCGGCGCCGACGCCCGGCACCGCCATCATCTCGTCGAGGCTGGCCGGCCGGCGCGCCAGCATGGCCGCCAGCACGGCGTCGTGGAAGACGACATAGGGCGGCACGCCCTGCTTGCTGGCGAGCCGGCGGCGCAGCTGCCGGAGCGCCTCGAAGCCCTCCCGGTCGCCGATCTCCGGCGTTTCCCGCCCGGCCCGCGCCGATCCGGACGCCGGCCGGGGCGCGGGCTTGGGGTCTCGCCGGAGCGGCACGGCGCGCTCGCCGCGCAGCACCGCGCCCGCGTCCGGCCCGAGGCGGAGCGCGCCCCAGCCCTCGCTGTCCACCGCGATCAGCTCGGTCGAGGCGAGCTGGCGGATCACGCCGCGCCACTCGCCCGCGCTCAACTCGCCGCCCACGCCCCAGGTCGGCAGGCGGTCATGGCCGAAGCGCCGCGTGCGCTCGGTCTCGCGCCCGCGCAATACGTCCACGATATGCGCCGCGCCGAAGCGCTGCCCCGTGCGATAGATGGCGGAGAGCAGCATCCGCGCCGCCTCGCTGCCGTCATGCACTTCCGGCGGATCGAGGCAGATATCGCAATTGCCGCAGGGCCGGCCGCTATCGTCGCCGAAATAGCCGAGCATGATGCGCCGCCGGCAGGTCGCGGCCTCGGCATAGCCGACCAGCGCATCCAGCCGGGCGCGCTCGATGCGCTTCTGCGCGTCGGAGGCTTCGGATCGGTCCACGAACGCCCGGAGCCGCACGACATCCTGCAGCCCCCAGATCATCCAGGCCTCGGCCGGCAGCCCGTCGCGCCCGGCCCGCCCGGTCTCCTGGTAATAGGCTTCGAGGCTCTTCGGCAGGTCGATATGGGCGACGAAGCGCACATCCGGCTTGTCGATGCCCATGCCGAAGGCGACCGTCGCCACCATCACCGCATCGTCTTCCGCGACGAAGCGCCGCTGGTTGGCGGCGCGCTCGGCCGCGTCCATGCCGGCGTGATAGGCGAGTGCGGGAATGTCCGCCGCGCGGAGCTCCGCCGCCGCCGCCTCCACCCGGGCGCGCGTCATGGCATAGACGATGCCGGCCTGGCCCGGACGCGCCTTCAGGAAGTCGAGCAGCTGGCGCGGACCCCGGTCGCGCGGCTTCACGACATAGCGGATATTGGGGCGGTCGAAGCCGGAGACGAAGCGCCGCGCGCCCTCCAGGCGGAGCTCGCGGGCGATGTCGGCGCGGGTCGGTTCGTCGGCGGTGGCGGTGAGCGCGATCCTCGGCACGCCGGGAAAGCGCTCGGCCAGCACCGCGAGGCGGCGATAGTCCGGGCGGAAATCGTGGCCCCACTGGCTGACGCAATGGGCCTCGTCGATGGCGAAGAGCGCGATCTCGACGCCGTCGAGAAAGTCGAGGAAGCCCGGCGCGGCGAAGCGCTCCGGGGCGACATAGAGCAGCTCCAGCCGGCCCTCGCGGAGGGCCTGCTCGATCCGGCCGCGCTCGCGCCCGTCGAGGGTGGAGTTCCAGGCGGCCGCCCTGACCCCGTTCTGGCGAAGCGCGGCCACCTGGTCCTGCATCAGCGCGATCAGCGGCGACACCACCACGCCCGCGCCGGGGCGCAAGAGCGCCGGCAGCTGATAGCAGATCGACTTGCCGGCCCCGGTCGGCATCAGCACCAGCGCGTCCTCGCCGGCGGCCACCGCCTCGACCGCGGCCTGCTGATGGCCGCGAAAGGCGTCATAGCCGAAGACGCGGCGCAACAGGTCGAGCGCGCCGCTCAAGGGAGGCGTCGCGGCGTTGCCGGGCGGAGGCCCGGCGCCCTCAGCCCGCAAGCGCGCGCCGGAAGAGCGCGGCGGTGCGCCCGTTGGCGAGCCTGGCGTTCTCCTCGTCATAGGGCTGGCCGCCGATGCGGGCGAAGGCGTGGTCCATGCCCGGATAGGAGTGCACCTCGGCATGGGCGTTGCCGGCGAGCCCCGCCTTGACCGCCGCCTGCGCCTCCTTGGGCACGAAGCCGTCCTCCTCCGCGATATGCAGCATCAGCGGCGCGCCGATATTCGCCGCCTCGTCCAGCATCTCCTCGATGCCGACGCCGTAATAGCCGACATTGGCGTCGAGATCGGCCCGGCAGGCCAGCATGTAGGCGAGCTTGCCGCCGAGGCAGAAGCCGACCGTGCCGACCTTGCCGTTGCAGCCTTCCATGGCGCGCAGATGCGCGGCCGCCGCCTTCAGATCCTCGATGCCCTTGTCTGCGTCGAAGCCCTGATAGAGCTCGAACGCCTTCTTCCATTCCTCTTCCGTGCGGTCGGTGATATCGACCCCCGGCTCCTGGCGCCAGAACAGGTCGGGCGCAACCGCGATATAGCCCTGGCTCGCCCAATAGTCGGCGATGTCGCGCATGGCGTGGTTGACGCCGAAAATCTCCTGGATGCAGAGCACGCCGGGGCCGGACCCCGAGGCCGGCATGGCGCAATAGGCGGAAAACGACCCCGAACCGTCGCTCGCGCGGATGGTGATGCTGCTGGCCATCGGCCCCTTCTCCCTTTCGACCCGGCCGGCCCGGAGCGCCGGCCTTGCCGGGGAGCTTAGCGCCGCCCGCGCCGGGCCGGCAAGCGCCCTCAGACGCCGGTCGAGCCGAAGCCGGCCGGGCCGCGCCCGGTGGCGTCGAGGTCGGCGGTTTCGCGCCAGGCGACGCGCGGGACCGGCATCACCACCATCTGGGCGATGCGCATGCCGCGCTCGATGCGGAAGGGTTCCGCGCCGCCGTTCATCACCAGGATCATCAGCTCGCCGCGATAGTCGGCGTCGATGGTGCCGGGGCTGTTGGGCAGCAGCAGGCCGTGGCGGAGCGCGAGGCCGGAGCGCGGGCGGATCTGCGCCTCATGGCCCTCGGGCAGCGCGAGCCGCAGGCCGGTCGGCACCAGCGCGCGTTCGCCGGGGGCGAGCTCGATCGGCGCCTCGCAGGCGGCCGCGATGTCGAGCGCCGCGCTGCCCGGCGTGGCGTAGGCCGGCAGATCCGCCGCGTGGGGCAGGCGCTGGATCGCGACCTCGATCACGGGCCGGCGAAATGCCGGGCGATGCGCTCCGCCAGCCGTTCGGCCACATCCGCCTTGCTGGCCGGCGGCCAGTCCTCGACCCGGTCCTGCGCGTCGATCAGATGGACGGTGTTGCGCTCGCCGCCGAAGACGCCGGTCTCCGGCGAGACGTCGTTGGCGAGCATCCAGTCGCAGCCCTTGGCGCGGCGCTTGGCGCGGGCGTGGGCGACGACATGTTCGGTCTCGGCGGCGAAGCCGACCACCAGCGGCGGGCGGCTGTTGTCCAGCGTTGCGAGGCGGCGCAGGATGTCGGGGTTCTCGGCGAGCGCAAGCGCCGGCGGGCCGGACCCGTCCTTCTTGAGCTTCTGATCGGCCGCCCCGGCCACGCGCCAGTCGGCGACCGCGGCGGCGCAGACCGCGATGTCGGCCGGCAGCGCCGCCAGGCAGGCGTCGAGCATCTCGCGCGCCGTCTCGATGCGGCAGACGCGCGTCCCGGCGGGGTCCGGCTCGCCGGTCGGGCCGGTCACCAGCGTGACCGCCGCGCCCTGGCGCGCCAGCGCCGCCGCCACGGCGTGGCCCTGCTTGCCGGAGGAGCGGTTGGCGATGTAGCGCACGGGGTCGATCGGCTCCCGGGTGGGGCCGCTGGTGACGATGGCGCGCCGCCCGGCGAGCGCGCCCGTCCCGCCGAGCGCGGCCTCGATCGCCGCCAGGATCTCCTCCGGCTCGGCCATGCGCCCGGAGCCGGTCTCGCCGCAGGCGAGATCGCCCGCCGCCGGGCCGACGCGCATGACGCCGCGCCGCTCCAGCAGCGCGACATTGGCCTGGACGGCGGCGTGCCCCCACATCTGCACGTTCATGGCGGGCGCGATCAGCACCGGCTTGTCGGTGGCGAGCAAGACGGTGGCGGCCAGATCGTCGGCCATGCCGGCGGCCATGCGGGCGATCAGATCGGCGCTCGCCGGGGCGACGACCAGCAGGTCGGCCTCGCGCGACAGCCGGATATGGCCCATCTCGCTCTCGTCGGTCAGCGAGAACAGCTCCTGGTACACCTTGTCCTCGCTGAGCGCTGCGAGCGAAAGCGGCGTGACGAAGCGCGCGCCGCCGGCCGTCAGCACGGAGCGCACCGCCGCGCCGCGTTCGCGCAGCCGGCGCACCAGGATCAGGCTCTTGTAGGCGGCGATGCCGCCCGAGACGATCAGCAGGATGCGTTTGCCCTCGAGCATGGAATCGAGTCTTAGTGCGTTTCCCCGGCGCGGGGAAGCGCCGTCGCGCGCCGGCGGCAGGCAGACGGGAGATCGCGCCCCATGTTCAGCAAGGCCGTCCCCCTGGCCGCGGGCTTCACCCGCCCGGTGGTGATTTCGAGCCGCACGGTCGAGGGCCGCTGCATGAGCGCCGTCGGCGCGGCCGTGCTGGTCAACCGGGAGGGCTGGCTGCTGACCGCCGCCCATCTGATCGGGCTGATCCAGGCCCAGGCCGAGGCGGCGGCGCAATTCCGCCGATATGAAGCCGACATCCGCGAGATGGACCGCGACCGCGCCTCGCACAGCGCGCATCGCCGCCGCAGGCTCCGCCATCTGGATCGCCCGGCGCGCGGCGCGGTGCGCGACCATTCCGTGTGGTGGGGCGCGGACGGCGCGCAGCTGGTCGATGTGCAGGTCGATTTCGCGGCGGACCTCGCCATCGGGCGGCTGGAGCCGTTCGATCCGGCGAGCGCGTCGGCCTTTCCGGCGTTCAAGACCCCCGATGCGAGCTATGCGCCCGGCCGCAGCCTCTGCCGGCTGGGCTTTCCCTTTCACGAGATCGAGCCGGAGTTCGACGAGGCCGCGGGCGCGTTCCTGCTGCCGGAAGGCGCGGTGCCGCTGCCGCTCTTCCCCATCGACGGGCTGTTCACGCGGGTGCTGCGCGCGCCGGCGCCGGGCCAGCCGGCGGACGCGCCGGGCCTGTTCATCGAGACCTCCTCGCCGGGGCTGCAGGGCCAGAGCGGCGGCCCGATCTTCGACACCGAGGGGACCGTCTGGGGCCTGCAATCGCACACGCGCCACCATGCGCTCGGCTTCCGCCCGCAAGCGCCCGGCGCGGCCAAAGGCCAGGTGGCGCACCAGTTCCTGAATGTCGGCGTCGGCGTTCACGCCGAACCGCTGCTCGCCTTCCTCGACCGCCACAACATCGCCCACCGCCGCGCCTGAGCGGAGCAGCCCGGCGGCCTCGCGGCCGCTCTCCACTTGCGCCGGAGCCGCGAATGGGGTTGCATGGCGGGAACTTCCGGTTCGATTTTGGAGACCCTGCGCATGAATGCCGAGGTGAAAGAGTTCAAGTGGGTCGGCACCCGCCCCGTCCGCCCGGACGGCGTGCCGAAAGTGACCGGGCGCGCCCAGTATGGCGCCGACTACCGCCTGCCGGGCGAGCTGATCGGCAAGGTGCTGCGCAGCCCGCACGCCCATGCCCGCATCCGCTCCATCGACACGTCCCGGGCCGAGGCGCTGCCGGGCGTGAAGGCGGTGATGACCTCCGCCGACCTGCCGGAACAGCAGAACGTGTTTCTCGGCCCCGAGCGCGTGGCGCAGAACTTCTGGCACATCACCCGCAATGTCATGGCGCGCGAGAAGGCGCTCTATGAGGGCCATGCGGTGGCGGCGGTGGCGGCGGTCAGCGCCGCGGTCGCCGACGAGGCGCTCGCGCTGATCGCGGTCGATTACGAGGTGCTGCCGCATGTCATCGATGTCGATGAGGCGATGCGGCCCGACGCGCCGCTGCTGTTCGAGGACATGATCCCGCGCGGCATCGAGCCCGCGCCCGACAAGCCCTCCAACATCTCGAAGCGCGTCGCGTTCGCCATCGGCGACCTGGAGGCCGGCTTCGCCGCCGCCGACCACATCGTCGAAAAGAGCTTCAAGACCGCGCCGGTGCACCAGGGCTATATCGAGACCCATGCCTGCATGGCGCGCTTCGACGCCGACGGGCAGGGCGAGATCTGGTCCTCCAGCCAGGGCCATTTCGTGGTCCGCGCCATGACCGCCAAGCTGCTGGGCGTCAGCCCCGGCGATATTCGCGCCACGCCGCTGGAGATCGGCGGCGGCTTCGGCGGCAAGACCATCGTCTATCTGGAGCCGCTGGCGGCGGCGCTGTCGCGCAAATGCAGCCAGCCGGTGCGGATGCAGATGTCGCGCGAGGAGGTGTTCAAGGCCACCGGCCCGACCTCCGGGGCCTCGATGACGGTCAAGATCGGCGTCACGAAGGACGGGCGGATCACCGCCGCCGACGCCACCTTCAACTTCCAGGCCGGCGCCTTTCCGGGCTCGCCGGTGATGAACGCCTGCATGTGCGCCTTCGCCCCCTACGACATCGAGAATGCGCGCACCATCGGCTACGACGTGGTCTGCAACCGGCCCAAGGCCGCCGCCTACCGCGCCCCCGGCTCGCCGATCTCGGCCTTCGGCGTGGAGAGCGTGCTGGACCTGCTGGCGGAGAAGGTCGGCATGGACCCGGTGGCCTTCCGGCTGAAGAACGCCGCCCGCCAGGGCACGCAGATGGTCTATGGGCCGAAGCTCAGCCATGACGGCTACGCCGAGACGCTGGAGGCGCTGCTCGCCCATCCCGACTACAACAAGCCCATGGGCCCCAATCAGGGGCGCGGCGTGGCCTCGGGCTTCTGGTTCAATGGCGGCGGCGAATCGAGCGCCACCGTGCATGTCAACGATGACGGCACCATCGTGGTCGGCAGCGGCAGCGTCGATGTCGGCGGCTCGCGCGCCAGCATGGCGCTGATGGCGGCGGAGACCTTCGGCGTCGATTACGACAAGGTGCGCTGCGTGGTCGCCGACACCGCCTCGGTCGGCTACACCCATGTCACCGGCGGCAGCCGGGTGACCTTCGCCACCGGCATCGCCGTGCACCGGGCCTGCCAGACGGTGATCGACGATCTGCGCCGGCGCGCCGCCATGATCTGGGACGTCGATGTGGACGGGGTGACCTGGAAGGACGGCGCCGCCCATCCGGCCGGGGCCAATGTCGGCGATTTCGAGCCGCTCACCATCGGCGAGCTCGCGGCCAAGCGGGCGCTCACCGGCGGCCCGATCGGCGCGGCCGGCACCACCAACGCCGGCGCCCAGGCGCCCGGCTTCTCCAGCCAGTTCTGCGACCTGGAGGTCGATCCGGAGACCGGCCAGGTGTCGATCCTGCGCTTCGTCGCCGCGCAGGATGTCGGGCGCGCCATCCACCCCTCCTATGTCGAGGGCCAGATCCAGGGCGGCGTCGCGCAGGGCGTCGGCTGGGCGCTGAACGAGGAATATATCTACGATGAGCAGGGCCGGCTGGAGAATCCGGGCTTCCTCGACTATCGCGTGCCGGTGGCCTCGGACCTGCCGATGATCGAGCCGGTGCTGGTGGAGGTGCCCAATCCGAGCCATCCCTATGGCGTCAAGGGCGTGGGCGAGGTGAATATCTGCCCGCCCATGGCGGCGATCGCCAACGCCATCGACCGGGCGGTGGGGACGCGCCTCTACGAGCTGCCGATGTCGCCGCCCCGGCTGCTGGCCGCCATGGACGCGGCGGCCGACGGCGACGACTGACGCCGATGGCCGCCACCGTCCAGGTGCGCTTCACCGAGGGCTTCGCGCGCGCCTTCACCGGCGGCGTGCGCGAGTTCGAGGTCGAGGCGCGCCTGCTGCGCGACGTCATCCGCGAGATGAATGCGCGCTTTCCGGGGCTGGGCGAGCGGCTGGTGGACGAGACGACCGTCGCCATCGACGGCATGATGCACGAAACCGCCTATTTCCAGCCGGTGCCGCCCGGCGGCGAGGTGTTCTTCTTCCCGAAGCTGGAAGGCGGCTGAGAGGCGAGCCAAGGGAGAGCGCGCATGAAGGACCGTTCGATCGCCGCCCTCAGAGTGAAGCTGGCGGAACGGCCCGACGGGGCGAGCGCGGAGATCGCCGACCTCCGCGCGGACTACGACCGCGCGACCGAGATCTTCCCCCTGCCGGAGAGCGTCGGCTGCGAGCCGGCCCGGCTCGGCGGCGTTCCGGGCGAGTGGCTCCGCCCCGAGGGGGCGGATGCTTCCCGCGCGCTGCTCTACTTCCATGGCGGCGGCTATGTGCTGGGTTCGCCGCGCTCCCATCGCCACATGGTGGCGGCGCTGGCGGCGGGCGCGGGCGTCCGGGCCTTTTCCGCCGACTACCGCCTCGCGCCGGAGCATCCCTTTCCGGCGGCGGTCGAGGACGGTGTGGCCGCCTGGCGGGGGCTGCTGGAAAGCGGCGTCGCGCCGGAGCGCGCCGTCATCGGCGGCGACTCGGCCGGCGGCGGGCTGGTCGTGGCGACGCTGATCGGGGCGCGCGACGAGGGGCTGCCCATGCCGGGCGGGGGCCTGTGCATCTCGCCCTGGACCGACATGACGCTCTCGGGCGCGTCCTACAGGACAAGGGCGGCGGCCGATCCCATGGTGACGCGCGCGCAGATCGAGCGCTGGGCCGGCGTCTATCTGGGCGCGGAGACCGACCGGCGCCACCCGCTCGCCTCGCCACTCTTCGCCGAGCTCGCCGGCCTGCCGCCGCTGCTGGTGCAGGTGGGCGACGCGGAGGTGCTGCTGGACGATTCCGCGGCGCTGGTCCAGGCCGCCCGGCGGGCCGGCGTCGATGCCCGGCTCGCGGTCGCGGACGAGATGATCCATGTCTGGCACTGGTTCGACCGCCTGCTGGACCGCGCCGCCGAGGGCGTCGAGGAGGCGGCGGCCTTCATCCGCGAGCGCACCGGCCGAACGGGAGGGCCACCGCGATGAAGTTCGGCTATTTCACCCTCTCCGACAATCGCTATCCGGGCAATGAGCGCACGGCCGAGACGCTGATCCGCGAGATCTACGCCCAGGCGCTGCACGCCGAGGCGATCGGCATGCACTCGGCCTGGATCGGCGAGCACCACTTCAACCTGTTGGGCGTCAACGCCTCGCCGCACATGCTGCTGGCGCAGCTGGCCGGCGCCACCTCGCGGCTCCGCCTCGCCCCGGCGGTGGTGCTGCTGCCGGTGCACCACCCGCTACAGGTGGCGGAGGACTGGGCGACGCTCGACCTGCTCTCCGGCGGGCGGGTCGATTTCGCCGCCGGGCGCGGCTACGACCGGCTGGAATACGCGCCCTTCGGCGCGCCTTTCGAGCAATCGGCGGAGGCCTTCGCCGAGGGGCTGGACATTCTCTGGCGCGCCTGGACCGAGACCGGCCCGATCTCGCATGAGGGCCAGTTCTGGCGCTTCGAGGATGTGGATGTGCGCCCCAAGCCGGCGCAACAGCCCTTGCGCCCGCATGTCGCCTGCTTCTCGCGCCCGAGCATGGAGCTGGCGGCGCGGCGCGACTGGCATGTGGCCTATGCGCCCTTCGCGGCCGCCATGGTTTACGGCTCGCTGGCCGAGGCGGTGGCGACCTACCGGCGCGAATGCGAGGATGTGCACGGCCGCGCGCCGCGCCGGGCGATCTGCTCCTATTTCATCCATATCGCCGACACGCCGGCGGAGGACCGGCGCGGGCGCGAGGCGCTGGTGCGCTATTTCCAGGACGCGCTGGTGGCGGCCTTCCCCGGCGACCCGGCGACGGCTCCGCCCAGCTATCGCTATTTCGTCGAGATCTGCCGGCTGCTGCGCGAGATGGAGCCGGAGAAGCTCACCAACCGCTCGGTGCTGGTCGGCCCGCCGGCCAAGATCGTCGAGGACCTGAAGGAGGTCGAGGCGGCGGGCATCGACGAGGTGATCCTCTATTTCAACTACGGCCTGAAGCCGCATGACGAGGTCACGGAGCAAATGTCCCGCTTCATGACCGAAATCGCCCCCCACTTCGCACCGGCAGATCACGCTGCTTGACAACACCCGACATTTGGACTAGAAGCCGCAGGAAACTGGGCCGCGTCACTTACTGGGCGATGTCCGTTCAGGGGAATACACGGTGCCGTTTTATAGATTCCATATCTCCCATAAACACTAAGGAAAATGGGTACCATGTCGCATGGGCGCTCGCGCATTTCAAAGCAGCTTAGACGCAAGGTACTAAATCGAGATAAGAAATTATGTGGTATCCACTTGGGCGGTTGTCGTCAGCCGGTCAATTCGTCAGCGCGAATGGGGCATATCGTTCCCGTAAACGCGTGCCGCAGCGGGTATGAAGAGGCCACACTCGCAGAAACAGGATTCATATCTCCACTGATGCAACCGGCCTTACCAGACGCTTTAGTGCCATCACTGGCCAAGCAGGTCTGGAAAGAGATGGAGAAACTACCCGAGAATCTTCAACCGATGTGTGACGATTGCGACCATCGGATGAAGGGCACTTATCTCAATCCCGGAGATATCGTGTGCAGACTCCACGTATCGCTAGACCCCTCAATCAAATGGCCCATCCACGAACTGCGATGGCGCTGGGATGATGAGTGGCGCTCAGGTGCTCTGGAGCACTGGATACTGGTGAGGCAGCCAAACCAACGGGGATCAATCGATCGCACTCCTTTTGCCACATTGCGGCGCATCGCTCAACAAGCAGGTATTCGCGTCACTGACTCATTAGTGATTCGCATTCATGTATTTTCATGGACAGACCTCCCCGTCCGAAGGATGATGGGCCCATTGGACACTGTCAAATATCTGAATTCTGAAGGTTTGACACGATGGTTGGGACTATACTCCCGCAATACATCGCTCGACGGGATGCGTGAGCAGAGCGCCCGAATTTCTGGTGCTGTTGTTGGCATCCTTCAAGCTCCGTCTTCGACCAAACATTCATCTCAAACTCAACCATTTGGTCACGGAACGCAGGGGCTTTTCGCTCGAGGCGCGGAGTACGGCCATGATTTGACTTGGCGAACCATTTGCCTAGAGTATGAGAAGGAACAAGTCTTTCGCCGATGCGGCAATCTCATCCATCCCCAAATTTCAAAGGACCTGCCTGCCTTGCATCTACGCATGGGGATGCAACAAAAAATCATCTCCCCTACGGGATCAGATTTTATGGTAATGCGCCAATTTATCAAAAACAAACATGTTTGTTTATGTGTTAAGCATCAGCACCAGGATCAACTTCACGTGGTCGAATTACCCTTAGAGAGAATCAATATATGATGGATAATGGTTAATTTGTGAACGCCGCAATACTTTCTTTGCCAGCATGTAGGAGGGTAATTTTGCCATGCAGGCAATGTTATATCGACCTTATGCAGTATTCCGCTTGATGCTTGTGTGTTGCGATAAGACGGCACAGTCATGACCGAAATCACCCCCCAGTTCGCACCGGCGGGGTAGGCCCGCTCCGCTACATGCGGAAGACGCCGAAGCGGCCGCGTTCGACGGGGGCGTTGAGGGCGGCGGAGAGGGCGAGCGCCAGCACGGTGCGGGTTTCCGCCGGGTCGATCACGCCGTCGTCCCAGAGCCGCGCCGAGCCGTAAAACGGGTGCCCCTGGGTCTCATACTGGTCCAGGATCGGCTGGCGGAAGGCGGCCTCCTCCTCCTCCGGCCACTCGCGCCCGTCGCGCTCCAGCGCGTCGCGGCGCACCGTGGCCAGCACCGTCGCCGCCTGCTCCGCGCCCATCACCGAGACGCGGGCGTTCGGCCAGGTGAACAGGAAGCGCGGCCCGTAGGCGCGCCCGCACATGGCGTAATTGCCGGCCCCGTAGCTGTTGCCGATCACCACGGTGAATTTGGGCACCCGCGCGCAGGCGACCGCATGGACCATCTTGGCGCCGTCGCGCGCGATGCCGCCGGCCTCATATTTGCGGCCCACCATGAAGCCGGTGATGTTCTGCAGGAAGAGCAGCGGGATGCCGCGCTGCGCGCAGAGCTCGATGAAATGCGCGCCCTTCTGCGCCGACTCCGAGAACAGGATGCCGTTATTGGCCAGAATGCCGACCGGATAGCCGGCGATATGCGCAAACCCGGTGACCAGGGTTGCGCCGTAAAGCGCCTTGAACTCGTCCAGCCGGCTGTCATCGACCAGGCGCGCGATCACCTCGCGCACATCGTAGGGCGTCTTCCAGTCCTCCGGCACGACGCCGTAGATCTCCGCCGGGTCGTAGCGCGGCTCCCGGGGCGCGCGGATGTCGAGGTCCGGGCGCTTGACCGAGTTCAGGTGCGAGATGGCGGTGCGCGCGATCGCGAGCGCATGGCGGTCGTCGGCGGCGTAATGGTCGGTGACGCCGGAGATGCGCGAGTGCACATCCGCCCCGCCCAGCTCCTCCGCGCTCACGATCTCGCCGGTGGCGGCCTTCACCAGCGGCGGGCCGCCGAGAAAGATGGTGCCCTGGCCGCGCACGATCACCGCCTCGTCCGACATGGCCGGCACATAGGCCCCGCCGGCGGTGCAGGAGCCCATCACCACCGCGATCTGCGCCACGCCGTCGGCCGAGAGCGTCGCCTGATTGTAGAAGATGCGCCCGAAATGGCCGGCGTCGGGGAACACCTCGTCCTGCTGCGGCAGGTTGGCCCCGCCCGAATCGACCAGATAGATGCAGGGCAGCCGGTTCTCGCGCGCGATCTGCTGGGCGCGGAGATGCTTCTTGACGGTCAGCGGATAGTAGGTGCCGCCCTTGACGGTGGCGTCGTTGGCCACCACAACGCATTCGCGCCCATGCACCCGGCCGATGCCGGTGATGACGCCGGCGGCGGGAATGTCGTCCTCATAGACGCCATGGGCCGCGAGCTGCGACAGCTCCAGGAAGGGCGAGCCCGGATCGAACAGATGGCGCACCCGGTCTCGCGGCAACAGCTTGCCGCGCGCCAGATGGCGGGCGCGGGCGCGCTCGCCGCCGCCCTCGGCCGCCTTCGCCACCGCCTGGCGCAACTGCCCGACCAGCGCCTGCATGGCCTCGGCGTTGGCCCGGAACTCGCGCCCGCGCGGGCGCAGCCGGCTCTCGATGACGCCCATCCGGCGCTGCCTCCCGGCCGTCAGGCCGCCTCGTCGGTCTCGTCGCCGCGCGAGGCGCGGGTGTAGGCCAGCAGGCAATGCTCGGCGCAATAGGGCTTGCCCGGCTCGGCCTCCCGCCCGCAGAAGTGGAAGTCGTCATGCTGGGGGTCGCCGAAGGGCCAGCGGCAGATCGGCTTGCCGGGCTCGGCGAGCCGCACCGGCGGCGGCGGCGCCACCGGCATCCGCCGGATCGGCGAGGGCCGGGCCGGCAGGCCCGAGCGATGCGCCTTGCCGACCACGGCGTTCTTGGAAACGCCGAGCCGGCGCCCGATTTCCGCGGTGCTCGCTCCCGTCGCCCAGAGCTTGTGCAATTGCTGAACCCGCTCATCCGTCCAGGTCATGCGATGTTTCCCGATACTGCGATGTCTTGTGGTCGTGAGGTCCGAAGCTACAAGATGCTGTGGTCGGGCGCAAGACCGCGCCGTCGGCCGCGCCTGTGGAAAACCGGCCTCCGGCGGGCGCGGCGGGCGCGCTGACCTAGTTCAAAGAGTTATGGGACGGGACCCTTGAATTAGGGTTGGGGGTCTCCGAAGCTGTTGGTGTGCAACATCAACCTCAAGGAGACCCCCATGCAGGTTCGTGGCCTGCCTCGGCAGTTTACACGAGGCGCCCGGCTCGCGTCGCGTCTTTGCGCTGCGCAGCGTAGCGAAGCAGCGCAAAGACGCGACATTGTGCGTCGTTGGCGCGCCACCATGGCGGCCGGCCTGACCGCCGAGCAGGCGGCGCAAGCCGTCGGCGTGCCTCGCACCACGCTTTACCGGTGGCGGCAGCGTCCCGAGCGGCGCTCCACCCGCCCGTTGCGCCGGCGCACCCCGGCATGGTCGCCGGAGCTGGTCGCCGCCGTGCGCGACATCCGCACCGAGTTCTCCATGTGGGGCAAGGCGAAGATCACCGTGATCTTGCGCCGGCAGGGCTTCGGGACCTCCGAAAGCACCGTCGGGCGCATCCTCAAGGCCCTGATCGACCGGGGCGTCGTCCTCCCGGTCCCGACCGTGCGCCGCAAGGCCCCGCGCGCCCAGCGCCGCATCCGTCCCCACGCCCGCCGCCTGCCCAAGGGCAAGAGGCCCACCCGGCCCGGCGAGATCGTCCAGATCGACACCCTGACCATCAAACCCGGACAGGGGCGGCCCACCGTCAAGCAGTTCACCGCCGCCGATCCCGTCTCCAAATGGACCTGCGCACAGGCCTGGCGGCGCGCAACCGCCAACAACGCCGCTCGCTTCCTCGACAAGCTGCGCAGCGCCATGCCCTTCCCGGTCAAGGCCATCCAGATCGACGGGGGCTCCGAGTTCAAGGCAAGCTTCGAAACCGAGTGCCAAAGGCTCGGCATCGACCTCTGGACACTCCCCCCACGAACCCCGGAACTCAACGGGCATGTCGAACGAAGCAACGGAACATGGCGATATGAGTTCCACGCCGTCTGGGACCTCCCCGACAACCTCGACAGCCTCAACCGATGGATCGACGCCTTCGCCGACGAGTTCAACACCTGGAGACCCCACCAGAGCCTTGGAGGCCAGACCCCCTTCGAATACCTTGCCTCACTGACAGCCCAAGAGACCCACACCGTCCCATAACTCATGGACGAGGACACGCGCTTGCAATCGCCGGACGGGCAGTTACATAATGGGCCGGGTTCCGGCGGCGGCACAGCTGGGGAGCCGCGCGCCGGAGGGCGATAAGGGAGCTTGGAGCATCATGCCAGGCCACTGGTCTCCGGATGCGCTGCCTTGGGCGGCGTTCGATCCCGAGCGGGTCGATGCGCGTTTCGTTCCGCTCGTGAAAGCGGCGAGCATGGTCGAGTCGAACGGCCGCGACTATGCCGCCTATCTCAACCGCGTGTTCGCGGCAGATCCCGAATTCGGCGCGGCGATGGACGTCTGGGCCGAGGAGGAAGTGCAGCATGGCGAGGTGCTCGGCCGCTGGGCCGCGCTCGCCGATCCCGGCTTCGACTACGAGTCGGCGCTGGCGCGCTTTCGCGCCGGCTACCGCATCTCCATCGACGCCGACGCCTCGGTGCGCGGCTCGCTGACCGGCGAGCTGATCGCGCGCTGCATGGTGGAGGTCGGCACATCGTCCTTCTACAGCGCGCTCGCGGACGCCACCGACGAGCCGCTGCTGAAGGCGATCTGCCGGCGCATCGCGGCCGACGAGCTGCGCCATTACAGCGTCTTCTATCGCAACATGAAGCGCTATCTGGCCGAGGAGCGGCTGAACAAGCTGCGCCGCATCCGGATCGCCTTCCTGCGCACGCTGGAAACCGAGGACGACGAACTGGCCTACGCCTGGTTCGCCGCCAACGACGATCATGGCCTCGACTACGACCGCCGGCGCTGCAACCACGCCTACATGAAGGAGAGCTACGCGCTCTACCGCCCGCGCCACGCCCGCCGGGGCATGATGATGATCTTCAAGGCGGTGGGCCTGAAGCCGAACGGGCGGCTCGCGCGCGCGCTCAGCGATCTCGCGCTCGGCATCATCCGCTTCCGCGCCTGGCGCCTGGCCCGCGCCTGAACGAAGCGCCCCGAGGGCGGCGCTTGCCTCCGGGGCGGGGGAGGCTGTAGCTTGGCGGGCCTGCGCACGATTGCCATGGAAACGCCGATGTCCGACCTGCCGAACGCCGTCTCCATCTCCGAGGAAGGCCCGCGCGAGGGCTTCCAGATCGAACCCGGACCGATCCCGACCGAACGCAAGATCGAGCTGATCGACGCGCTCTCCGAGACCGGCCTCAAGCGCATCCAGGTGGCCTCCTTCGTCAGCCCGAAGCGGGTGCCCGGCTGGGCGGACGCCGACGCCGTGGTCGAGGGCTTCCGACGCCGGCCGGGCGTGGCCTATTCGGTGCTCTGGCTGAACGAGCAGGGCCTCGACCGGGCGCTCGGCAAATCCGGCATCGAGCTCAGCGGCGCGATCTCCACCTCCGCCTCCGAGACCTTCATGCAGGCCAACACCAATCGCGGCCATGCGCGCAATCGCGAGGTGCAGCACAACCAGATCGACACCTATCTCGCCCATGACATGCCGGTGCGCAAGGCGACCGTGATGGCCGCCTTCGGCTGCAATTTCGAGGGTGAGGTGCCGGTCTCCCGGGTGCTGTCGGCGGTCCGCGACCTGATGGAGATCGCGGCGGAGAAGGGCGTGCGCATCGAGCTGCTTTCGCTCGCCGACACCATGGGCTGGGCCACGCCCGCCTCGATCAAAGCGGTCTGCGGCGCGGTGCGCGAGGCCTGGCCGGAGCAGAAGCTGTCACTGCATCTGCACGACACGCGCGGCATGGGCGTCGCCAACGCCTATGCGGGGCTGGAAATGGGCGTGACGCGCTTCGACAGTTCGGTCGCCGGCCTCGGCGGCTGCCCCTTCGCCGCGCACAAGGGCGCGGCCGGCAATGTGTGCACCGAGGACCTGGTGTTCCTCTGCGAGGAGATGGGGGTCGAGACCGGCGTCGATCTCGACGCGCTGATCGAGTGCGCCCGCCTGGCGGAGGACATTGTGGGCCATCCGCTGCCGGGCTCGGTCATGCATGGCGGCTCGCTCTCCCGCTTCCGCGAGGCGCGCGCCTGACCGGCGCGGGCGAGCGGAGGACCCGCCCATGAGCGGGCGGCATTTCCTGCATATTCCGGGCCCGACCGATGTGCCGGAGCGCATCCTGCGGGCCATCGACCGGGCGGTGATCGACCATCGCGGCCCCGGTTTCGCGGCGCTCGGCCGGGCGGTGCTGGAGGGCATGAAGCCGGTGTTCGGCACCGGGGCCGGGCGGGTGGCGATCTATCCCGCCTCCGGCACCGGGGCCTGGGAGGCCGCGCTGGTCAACACGCTCTCGCCCGGCGACCGGGTGCTGATGTTCGAGACCGGCCAGTTCGCGACGCTCTGGCGCTCGCTCGCCGAGCGGCTCGGCCTCGATGTGCGCTTCGAGCCGGGCGACTGGCGCCATGGCGTCGATCCCGAGCGCGTGGAGGCCGCGCTCCGCGAGGAGCCGGCGCTCAAGGCGGTGGCCGTGGTCCATAACGACACCTCCACGGGCGTCACAAGCCCGGTGGCCGGCGTGCGCGCCGCCATGGACCGGGCCGGCCATGGCGCGCTGCTGCTGGTGGACACCATCTCCTCGCTCGCCTCCCTGCCCTATGCGCATGACGAGTGGGGCGTCGATGTGACCGTGGCGGGGTCGCAGAAGGGGCTGATGCTGCCGCCGGGCCTCTCCTTCAACTGCATCTCGGAGAAGGCGCTCGCCGCCGCCCGGACCGCCCGGCTGCCGCGCGCCTACTGGGACTGGGAGGCGATGGCGGAGCCCAACCGCACCGGCTATTTCCCCTACACGCCGGCGACCAACATGCTCCACGGCCTGCGCGAGGCGCTGGTCATGCTGGTCGAGGAGGAGGGGCTGGAAGCGGTGTTCGCCCGCCATGCGCGGCTCGCGGAAGGGGCGCGCCGGGCGGCGGAGGCCTGGGGGCTGGAGCTGCAATGCCAGGACCCGGCGGCGCGGTCCAACTCGCTCACCGCCGTGCGCACGCCCGAGGGGTCGAGCGCCGACGCGCTCCGCGCCACCGTCCTGCAGCGCTTCGACGTCTCGCTAGGCAACGGCCTCGGGCGGATCGCCGACCGGGTGTTCCGCATCGGCCATCTGGGCGCGTGCAACGAGGCCATGCTGCTGGGGGCGCTCGCCGCCATCGAGATGGGCCTCGGCCTCGCCGGCGTTCCGCATCGCAAGGGCGGCGTCCAGGCCGCCATGGACTGGTTCGCCGCCAGCAACGCGGCCTGAAGCGCCTCCGTCGCCTTATTTGTCGCTCGCGGCAGCCGGCCCCTGGCCGGCGCCTGCGCGGGCGCGCCGCATAAGCGGCGGGCCGCAGTCGCGGCCTGAAGCGCCTCCGTCGCTTTATTTGTCGCTCGCGGCAGCCGGCCCCTGGCCGGCGCCGGGAACGGAGGCGCTTTATCCCCCGGAGAGCAGTTCCGGGGCGGGCGCGATGATGCAGAACACGGCCCCGGCGGGGTCCTGCAGCACGGCGATGCGCCCGACCGAAGGCACATCGAACGGCGCGCGGCAGACCGTCCCGCCCGCCTCCATCGCCTCTGCCGCCGTGGCGTCGGCGTCCTCGACGCGGATATAGGGCGCCCAGTGGGGCGGAATGCCCGGCTCCGGCGACGCCATCGCCCCGCCGACCGGCATGTCGCCGAGCGCGAACATGGTGTAGGGCGGCCCGTCCGGCGTCTCCGCGCTCTCCACGCGCCAGCCGAACAGCCGGCTGTAGAAGGCCGCCGCGCCCGCCACATCGCCGGTCAGCAGCTCGTTCCAGAAGAACCGTCCCACATCGTCGCTCATGCGCCGTCTCCTTCGCATCCGTCTTCCGCCGCCGTCACCGGGGCCCACAGCACCTGCTCGATATGCCGCGCGCCGGCGGTCAGCATGGCGAGGCGGTCGAAACCGAGCGCGATGCCGGCCGAGCGCGGCAGCCCGTATTCGAGCGCAGCGAGGAACTCCTCGTCGAGGGGCAGATCGTCGCCATGGACCGCCCGGCGCTCGGCGGCCGCGGCCTCGAAGCGCCGGCGCTGCTCGGCCGCGTCGGTGAGCTCGCCGAAGGCGTTGGCGAGTTCGAGCCCGCCCACATAGAGCTCGAAGCGCTCCGCCCGGCGCGGCTCGGCCGGATCGAGCCGGGCGAGCGCGGCCATGCGCGCCGGCCAGCCATGCAGCACGGTCGGGCGCGCGAGGCCCAGATGCGGCTCGACGCGGTTCAGGAAGAGGCGGAAGAAGAGGTCCTCCCAGCTATCCGCCCGGCCGGGCGCGAGGCCCTCCGCCCGGCAGGCGTCGGCGAGCCGCTCCCGGTCGGCGTCCAGCAGATCGAAGCCGAAGCGCTGCTGGAAGACGCCCGCGACCGACAGGCGCTCGAAGGGCGCGCGCACCGGCACCCGGCGTCCCCGCCAGGCCAGCTCCGGCCCGGCCAGCGCCAGCAGCGCCTCGCAATCCGCCACCAGCTGCGGCCAGTCCGCGCCCGCCCGATACCATTCCAGCAGGGTGAACTCCGGGTGGTGCGTCGCCGAGCGCTCGCCATTGCGGAAGACGCGCGCGAACTGGAAGAGGCGCGGCTCGCCCGCCACCAGCAGCTTCTTCATGGCGAATTCGGGCGAGCTGTGCAGCCGGAGCGCGCGCCCCCGCCCGTCCGGCTCCCGGAGCCGGGTCTCGAAGGGCGCGACATGCGCCTCCATGCCGGCCGCCACCTGCAGCGCCGGCGTCTCCACCTCGACGAAGCCCTCGGCATGGAACCAGGCGCGCATCCGGCGCAGCAGCGCCGCGCGCTCATGCAGCGCCTCGCGTCGTGCGGCGTAAGCTTCGGGACGCCACCAGGGCAGCCGCTCGGAATTCGTCATGGCCGGATGCTAGCAGCATCCCGCCCGGTTTGCGGCTATGCTCGCGGCCCCACACCGGACCGTCTGGAGGGCTTCCATGCGCGCCAACGCCCTGCCGCCGTTCGACTTCGGCCTCGGCGAGACCGCCGATCTGCTGCGGGCCACGGTCGAGACCTTCGCCGCCGACGAGATCGCGCCGCGCGCCGACGAGATCGACCGCTCCAACGCCTTCCCGCGCGACCTCTGGCCCCGGCTCGGCGCGCTCGGCCTGCTGGGCGTCACGGTGGAGGAGGATTATGGCGGCGCGGACATGGGCTATACCGCCCATGTGGTGGCGATGGAGGAGGTGAGCCGCGCCTCCGGGGCGGTCGGCCTCTCCTACGGCGCGCATTCCAATCTCTGCGTCAACCAGATCCGCCGCAATGGCAGCGAGGACCAGAAGCGCCGCTATCTGCCGAAGCTGATCTCCGGCGAGCATGTGGGCGCGCTCTCGATGAGCGAGCCGGGCGCGGGCTCCGACGTGGTCGCCATGAGCTGCCGGGCGGAGAAGCGGGGCGACCGCTACCGGCTGAACGGCTCCAAGATGTGGTGCACCAACGGCCCGGACGCCGATGTGCTGGTGGTCTACGCCAAGACCGCGCCCGACGCCGGTCCGAACGGCATTTCCGCTTTCCTGATCGAGCGCGACTTTCCGGGCTTCGGCGCCGGGGCCAAGCTCGACAAGCTCGGCATGCGCGGCTCCGGCACCAGCGAGCTGGTCTTCGAGGATTGCGAGGTGCCGGAGGAAAACCTGCTCGGGCGCGAGAATGACGGCGTGCGGGTGCTGATGAGCGGCCTCGACTATGAGCGCCTGGTGCTGGCCGGCGGGCCGCTCGGCCTGATGCAGGCGGCGCTGGACGCGGCCCTGCCCTATCTGCACGAGCGCCGCCAGTTCGGCCAGCCGATCGGCTCCTTCCAGCTGATGCAGGGCAAGCTGGCCGACATGTATGTGACCATGAACGCCGCGCGCGCCTATGTCTATGCGGTCGCCCAGGCCTGCGACCGGGGCGACACCACGCGCAAGGACGCCGCCGGGGCCATCCTGCACGCCTCCGAAAAGGCGACATGGATGGCGCTGGAGGCGATCCAGTGCCTGGGCGGCATGGGCTATGTCAATGACAGCCCGGTCGGGCGCGTGCTGCGCGACGCCAAGCTCTACGAGATCGGCGCCGGCACCAGCGAGATCCGCCGCTGGCTGATCGGGCGCGAACTCATGGCGGAAACCGGTTAGAGCCTGTCCGTCAGGGACGGGCAGGCTCCAGGCCGCGACGGCGGCCGAAGGCCGGCTGCCGTGAGCGACAAACAACGCAAACCCTTTGCGTCTGCAAGGTTTCGGCGCTAAGCTCGCTGAATCGGGTCCGGCAGAGGCCCGCCGGGCATAGCATCGGGGAGGAGGAAATGCGCATGAGACACTGGAAATCCGTCGCGGCCGCAGCCGCCGTGATGTTCGCGGGCGCGGCCCAGGCCCAGGAAGAGGTGCGCATCGGCGTGCTCTACCCGATCACCGGCACCGGGGCCGTCTATGGCGAGCCGGCCATGCACGGCCATAACATGGCCGTGGACGAGATCAACGCCGCCGGCGGCATTCTCGGCCGCAAGGTGGTGACCTTCGCGCGCGACACCAAGCTCAAGCCGGCGATCGCCTCGGCCGCCGCCAAGGAGCTGATCACCAAGGACGATGTGCATGTGCTGATCGGCGGCCTGTCCTCGGGCGTCGGTCTCGCCATCTCCGAGGTCTCGCGGGAGGAGAAGGTGATCTATGTCGCCACCATCCCGAAGACCATCAAGATGACTACCTCCAAGCGCCACGACCATGTGTTCCGCACCGCCTCGAACACCGATTTCGAGGGCGACGCGATCGCGCAGATCGTCGCCAGGCTCGGGCTGAAGAAGATCTGCGACATCCAGCTCGACTACGCCTACGGCCACGATCTGGCCGACGGCATCGTGAAGGGCCTCGCCCGCCACGCGCCGGAGGCGGAGAAGGTGCTCGATCTCCGCGTCAAGCTGGGCGCGACCGACTACAACACCTTCGTCGCCCAGATCCAGGGCGCCGGCTGCGACGGCGTGACCAGCGGGCTGTGGGGCAACCACTTCGTCAACTTCGCCCAGCAGGCCAAGCCCTTCGGCCTGTTCCAGCAGATCAAGTACATCTCCGGCGGCGAGATCGCCAGCCACGAGATCGCGGGCAAGATGAAGGACGACTACCCGGACAATGTGTGGTCGAACACCTATGAGCTCTGGTACGACCATTACGATCCGAGCCATGTCGATTTCCACGCCGCGCTCGCCGAGCGCTCCGGCACGAAAGAGACCGCGATGTGGCCGGTGCTGGCCTATATCGGCGTGAAGTTCATCGCCGCCGCGGCCGAGAAGGCCGGCTCGATCGAGCCCGACAAGCTCGCCGAGGCGCTCAAGGGCATGTCCATCGAGACGCCGGTCGGCCCGCGCACCATCGATCCCGAGACCCATCAGGCCGACACCGGCCAGTTCTGGGGGCCGATGGTGAAGAAGGAAGGCGTTCCCTACCGCATGATGGACCCGGTGATCTTCATCCCGGCCAAGCTCGACTAGACGCTCCGGGCGCGGCCGGCGACGGCCGCGCCCTTCTTCCCGTCACCGGAACGGACAGAGCCCCGTGGACGCCATCATCCGGTTCGCGCAACAGGATCTGGGCAATCCGGGGTTGGCGGCGCTGCTGTCCAACCCCTCCTTCGCCTTCATCCAGTTGATGAATTCCTTCTCGCAGGCGATGAACCTGTTCATCATCGCCGCCGGGCTGTCGCTGATCTTCGGCGTGCTGCGCGTCATCAATTTCGCGCATGGCGCCTTCTACATGTTCGGCGCCTATATCGTCTATTCGGTGGCCCAGGAGTGGACCGGCAATTTCTGGCTGGGCGTCGCCGCCTCGGGCGCAGGCCTGGCCTTCATGGCGGTCATCATCGAGCGCGGCCTGTTCCAGTATATCTACGACAAGGAGCATCTGATGCAGCTGCTCCTGACCTTCGCCGTCGTGCTGATCCTCTCCGATGTCGCGCGCATCATCTGGGGCACCGACCAATACAGCGTCTCCTATCCCGACGGCATGGCCGGGGCGGTCGATCTGGGCGTCACCCACTACCCCACCTACCGCCTGTTCCTGATCGTGGTGGGACCCGCGATCGCCATCGGACTCTGGCTGTTCACCGAGCGCACCCGCTTCGGCCGGCTGACGCGCGCCGCGACGCAGGACCGCGAGATGCTCTCCGCCCTCGGCGTCAATGTGCCGGTGATCTACACCGGCGTCTTCATCCTGGGCTCGGTGCTGGCCGGCGTCGGCGGCGGGCTGGCCGCGCCCTTCAACTCGCCGACGCCCGGCATGGACGCCGCGCTGATCGTCGATTGCTTCGTCATCGTCATCGTCGGCGGCCTCGGCTCGATCTGGGGCAGCTTCGTCGGCGCCATCATCTACGGCCTGGTCTATAATTACGGCTCGGTGATCGTGCCCAACTGGCAGGATGTTTTTCCCTTCCTGATCCTGCTGGCGGTGCTGCTGGTGCGGCCCTGGGGCCTGTTCGGCAAGCCGGAAGGCGGGAACGCCTGAGATGACCGGACGCATGACCCGTCCCGTCATGGCCGGCTGCGCGCTGGTGCTGGCTTTCCTCGCCCTGGTGCCGCTGCTCGGCTCCGACTATCTGATCGACCTCTTCAACGAGATCATGATCTATGCGCTGTTCGCGCTCAGCCTGAATGTCATCATCGGCTATTCCGGCAATGTCTCCTTCGGCCACGCCGCCTATTTCGCCATCGGCGGCTACACCAACGCCATCCTGCTCACCACCTATCAGTGGCCGCTGCTGCCGGCCTTCGTCGCCGCCATCCTGTTCTCCTTCGCCGCCGCCGCCTTCGTCGCCTATTTCTGCACGCGGCTGACCGACATCTATTTCGCCATGCTGACGCTCGCCTTCTCCATGCTGGTCTGGGGCGTGGCCTTCAAATGGCGCTCGATGACCGGCGGCGACGACGGCTTCGTCGGCGTGGATGTGCCGGCCTTCATCGCCGACCGCCTGCCGTTCTACTATTTCTCGCTGGCGGTGATCGCCGCCTCGGTGGCGCTGCTCTGGGTCATCTGCCACTCCGCCTTCGGGCGCGCGCTGCTGGCGGTGCGCGAAAACCCCGTCCGGGCCGGCTTCGTCGGCATCAACACCCGGCTCTTGCGCTGGTGGGCCTTCGTGGTGGCGGGCGGCTTCGCCGGCGTAGCGGGCGCGCTGTTCGCCATGGTGCATCGCGGCATGTACACCGAGACGGCCTTCTGGACCGAGAGCGCGACCGTGCTCATCATGACGCTGCTCGGCGGCATGTATTCCTTCTTCGGCCCGGCCATCGGCGCGGCCAGCCTCTTCCTGCTGGAGCGGCTCACCAACGAATATACGCAATACTGGCCGCTGGTTCTGGGCGCCATCCTGCTGGTCATCCTGATGTTCCTGCCGGAGGGGCTGGCGGGGCTGGCGGGCAGCCTGCGCCGGCGCCTGCTCGGGGGGCGCTGAGGCCATGCTGCGGATCGAGGGCCTGTTCAAGCAGTTCGGCGGCTTCGTGGCCATCAACGACGTCTCCTTCGAGCTGCTGGAGGGCGAGAAGCACGCCATCATCGGCCCGAACGGCGCCGGCAAGACCACCTTCTTCAACCTGGTGACCGGCCATCTGCTGCCCGACCGGGGCCGGGTGGCCTTCCGGGGCGACGACATCACCGGGCGCCCCCCGCACCGCATCGTCAAGCTCGGCCTGGCGCGCTCCTTCCAGCGCATCAACATCTATCCGCGCATGTCGGTGTTCGAGAATGTGCAGGTGGCGCTGATCGCCCGCGAGGGCCGGGCGCTCGCCTTCTTCACGCTGGCCGACGGCCTGTGCGGCCCGGAAACGCGCGAGTTGCTGGAGCTGGTCGGCCTCCAGGACGAGGCGGGCGAGCTCGCCGGCGAGCTCGCCTATGGCAAGCAGAAGCAGCTGGAGCTCGCGATCGCGCTCGCCGAGAACCCGCGCGTGCTGCTGCTGGACGAGCCGACCGCCGGCATGTCGCCGAGCGAGACCGGGGAGGCGATCCGGCTGATTCGCGAGATCGCCGATGCGCGCGGCCTGACGCTGCTGTTCACCGAGCATGACATGACGGTGGTGTTCGGCATCGCCGACCGCATCTCGGTGCTGCATCACGGCGAGATCATCGCCTCGGGCGCGCCCGAGGCGGTGCGCAGCGATCCCGTGGTGCGCCAGGTCTATCTGGGCGAGGAGGAGGAAGAGGAGGACGCGCATGGCGCAGCTTGAAGCGCGCGACCTGCATACCTCCTACGGCCTCTCGCGGGTGCTGTTCGGCGTCAGCTTCGAGGTCGAGCAGGGGCGCTGCGTGGCGCTGATCGGACGTAACGGCGTCGGCAAGACCACCACCATGCGCTCGCTGATCGGCCTGACGCCGCCCTCCGAGGGAGAGGTGGTCTGGGAGGGCCGCCAGATCGCCGGCATGGCCCCGCATGCGGTCGCCCGGCTCGGCATCGGCTTCGTGCCGGAGGACCGGCGCATCTTTCCCGAACTCACCGTGTGGGAGAATCTCGACATTGCGCGCCGGCCGGCGGAGCCGGGGCGCACGGCCTGGGCCGAGGACGAGGTGTTCGACCTCTTCCCCGACCTGCGCGATATCCAGTCCCGGCCGGGCGGCGTGCTCTCCGGCGGCCAGCAGCAGATGCTGACCATCGCGCGCGCGCTGATGGGCAATCCGCGCCTGCTGCTGCTGGACGAGCCGTCCGAGGGGCTGGCCCCGCGCGTCGTCGAGACGCTGCGCGAGCGCGTGCGGCTGCTGAAGGAAAGCGGGCTTTCCATCGTGCTGGCGGAGCAGAATCTGCGCTTCGTGCTGGCGCTTTCGGACATGTGCCATATCATGGAGAAGGGCGAGATCGTCTATTCCGGCGCGCCGGACCTCCTGCGCGCCAATCGCGACATCCTGGACAGGCATCTGACCGTATGAGCGACCTCGACACCGCCAGAGAGACCTTCGCGCAGGACGGCGTGGCGGCGCTGCGCGGCGTGCTCGACGCCGGCTGGCTGGAGCGGCTGGCCGACGCCGTGGCCGCCAACATGGCCGCGCCGGGGCCTTACGGGCGCGACCATGCCGAGCCCGGCCAGGGCAGCTATTTCGGCGACTATGTGAACTGGCGGCGTTTCCCGGCCTTTCTGGAGGTCGGGCGCGAGGGCCCGCTCGGGCGGCTCGCCGGCGCGCTCACCGGGGCCAGCCGGGTGCGCTTCTTCCACGAGCATGTGCTGGTGAAGGAGCCGGGCACGGCGCAGCCCACCCCCTGGCATCAGGACATGCCCTATTACTGCCTCTCGGGGTCGATGACGGTCAGCTTCTGGACGCCGCTCGATCCGGTGTCGGCGGCGGTCTGCCCGCATTTCCTCGCCGGCAGCCACCGCACGCGCACCGCCTGGCTGCCGCGCCGCTTCCGCACCATGGCGGCGCTGGAGGGCGACACCAGCGCCTATGCGCCGTTCCCGGACATCGACGAGGCGGCCGAGGCGGCGCGCATCCGCGCCTTCGACCTGGAGCCGGGCGATGTGCTGGCCTTCGATTTCCACACGCTGCACAACGCGCCGGCGAACCGCTCGACGCGGCGGCGCCGGGCGGTGAGCCTGCGCTATGTCGGCGAGGACGCGCGCTATATGGCCCGCCCGCACGCCGTCTCGCCCCCCTACCCCGACCTCGGCCTCGAAGCCGAAACCGGCGACCCGCTCCCCGAAGACTGGTTCCCCCCGGTCTGGGAGAAGGGCTGAGCGGTCCGTTTCCGGGTGGACTGCCGACCGCCAGCGCGCCAGATATGGCGGCGATGAGCGAGACAATCGACAGGCTGGACTGGGACCGCCTCGGGCGCGACCTGCTGGAAGGGGGCCATGCCTCTGCGCCGGGCGTGCTGACGGCGGCGGAGTGCGCGGCCTTGCGCGCCTTATGGGGGCGGGAGGAGCTGTTTCGCAGCCATATCGTCATGGCCCGCCACGGTTTCGGCGAGGGCGCCTACGCCTATTTCGCCGACCCGCTGCCGGAGGCGGTCGCAGCGCTCCGGCAGGGCCTCTATCGCCGGCTTGCGCCGCTCGCCAACGAGGCCATGAGCCGGCTCGGGCGCGCAGAGCGCTATCCGGCTCGCCATGAAGCCTTCCGCGCGCGCTGCCACGCCGCCGGGCAGACGCGTCCGACGCCGCTCTTGCTGCGCTACGGCCCCGGCGGCCACAACCGCCTGCATCGCGACCTCTACGGCCCGCTCGCCTTCCCCTATCAGGCGGTCTTTCTGCTCTCAGAGCCGGGGCGCGACTTTGCCGGCGGCGAGTTTCTGCTTGTCGAGAACCGCCCCCGGATGCAGGCGCGGGGCGAGGTCGTGCCGCTTGCCCTCGGCGACATGGCCATCTTCCCGGTCCGCGACCGGCCCGTGGCCGGCAAGCGCGGCTTCCTGCGCGCCGAGATGCGCCACGGCGTCTCCCGCATCCGCGCGGGCGAACGCTTCGCGCTCGGCGTCATCTTCCACGACGCGGCGTGAGCCTCAGGCGAGCGCGAGCGCGGCGGCGGCGGCGATGTAGAGGCCGAGCGCCAGCACGGCCAGGAAGAAGACGCGCCGGAAGCGCGCCTCGGAGAGCCGGCGGCGGAGCGCCTGGCCGGCCGCCATGCCGGCGAGCGCCGGCAGCAGGGCGGCCGCCGAGGCCGCGCCGAGCCGCGCATCCATCAGCCCGTGGCCCTGCAGCGACACCGCCAAGGCCACCGTCGAGGCGGTGAACAATATGCCCATCGCCTGCACCAGCGCGTCGCGCCCGAGGCCGATGGCCTGCAGATAGAGCACCCCCGGCACCACGAAAGAGCCGGTCATGCCGGTCAGCACGCCGTTGACCGCCCCGAAGGCCGGGCCGGCCCAGACCTGCCGCTCGGGCGCGATCGACAAGCCGAAGCCCGCCAGCCCCTGGCCCGCATAGGCCGCCAGCAAGAGGCCCAGCAGGCCGGAGAGCAGCGCCAGATCCACCGCCGCAAGCGCCGCGCCGCCCACCCAGACGGTGAGCGTCGCCGCCAGCAGGAAGGGCCAGAGGCGGCGGAGCAGCGCCCGCAGCCGCCCGCCGGCCAGCGCCTGCCAGAGATTGGTGGCGAAGGAGGGCGCGATCAAGAGCGCCATGGCGGTGGTGAGGTCGAAGGCCGCGGTCAGCAGCCCGAGGCTGACCGTCGGCAGGCCGAGCCCGACCACGCCCTTGACCGCGCCGGCAAGCAGAAAGACCGCGGCGATCAGCGCGATCGAGGCGGCGTCGAAGGCGAGCGCGTCCGTCACGGAGAGCGCCCCGGACGCCCCCTCCCGGCCGCGTCACGCGCCGGCATCGTCTCCGGCTTCGTCGGCGGCTTCCCCTTCGCCCTCGACCGCCTCGGCGAAGCGGTCGAAGAACTGGCCGGCCAGCTTGCGCGCCGCGCCCTGGACCAGGCGCGAGCCGATCTGGGCGAGCTTGCCGCCGACCTGGGCATCGACCTCGTAGCTGAGCAGCGTGGCCTCGCCATCGTCGCCGTCCTCGGCGAGGCGCACCCGCGCGCCGCCGCGCGCGAAGCCGGCCGCGCCGCCCGCGCCCTCCCCGGAGATGCGATAGCCTTCCGGCTCCTCGATCTCGCTGAGCTCGACCGAACCGGCGAAGGTGGCCTTCACCGGCCCGACCCTGGCCTGCACCGTGGCGGAGAAGGCGTTGTCGCCGGTCTTCTCCAGCGCCTGGCAGCCGGGGATCGCGGCCAGCAGCACCTCGGGATCGTTGAGCGCCCGCCAGACGGTCTCGCGCGGGGCTGCGATACGCCGTTCGCCGGTCAGTTCCATGCGTCCGCCCGCCTCCCTGCGCTCAGGCGGCCGGGGAAGCGCCGGTGAGCAGCCGCGCGCAATCGGCGGCGGCCGAGGCGGCGCGCTCGGCGAGGCCCCGCTCGTCGGCGCTGCTGATCGGATGGTCGATGACCGCGAAGGCGTAGCCCTCCGCGCCCAGCACGCGCGCCATCAGCTCCGCCGCGCTGGTGAAGCTCCGCGTCATCACGCCGACGGAGGGCAGGCCGAGGCGTTCTCCGGCAACCGCGTCATGCAAACTGCACGACGAGCAACTGCCTCAGTCGCCGATGCCGGCGACCAGCGCGTCCCACTCGCGCGCCTCGGCCATGAGCGCGGCGTCGGCCGGCGCGCTGTAGTTCGACTTGGTGCGCAGCACCACCTCGCGCACGCCATGCCCGGTCTTCAGCTCGCGTTCGAGGGCGGCGAAGAAGCCCCTGGTGCCTTCCTTGCCGTTCGAGACGATGCCGATCGTCGCGCCTTCGAGCGTGTCGAGCCGGCTTGCGGGGGCGAAGCCGGGCGCGCCCTCTTCATGCGAGGGGTCCAGCAGCTGCATCTCGGTCTCCTTCCGGGGTCGCTTGAATGTCAGACTTCGCAATCGACGCAGGCGCCGATCGCCAACGTCACCGCCCGGCTCTTGGGGCCGAGCCAGGGCGGGATGACCGCCCCGAAGCCGCCGGCCGGGCCGCCCGCGGCCACCACCAGCAGGTCTTCCGGGGCGTCGAGCGCGGCATATTCCCGATCGCCGCGATCGCGCACCACGCGCCCCTTGCCGCATTCGGCCCACTCCGCGCGGCGGATGCGCGCCTTGGTGTGGATATAGGCGCGGATATCGTCCTTCGACCAGCCGGCGGCGTGGAAATGGGCGCGCAGCTGCGGCGGCACGACGATGGCGTAATTGCCGGCCCAGATGGAGTAGTGGCGCATATTGGCGCGCATCTCGGCGGCGTAGGTGTCCAGAATCTCTTCCGGGACCGTGGTCCACTCGTTCATCAGCTGGCGCGGCGCGCCGGCGGCCATCACGGTCACCGAGGAGGCGCCCGGCGGCATGCCGCGCTCCTCGGCGAGCGGCGTCCAGCCGGAATTGGCCTCGTCCTCGGCCAGGCAGTAGCTGATCTTGCCGGGATGGCCCAGCACCGAGCGGTCGATGGCGCCCGGACGCACATCCAGCAGGTTGATCAGCGCGAGGCGCACCGCGCGCCCGATGACGGTCGAAGCGCGGTCGCTGCCGGCGAGCGCGTTGAAGGTGGCGTTCATGCCGGTCTCGGCCGCCACCGGGCCGTTGACGATGACCAGCACGGCGCAGCCGCCGGTGCTGGCCGTCGCGCCGTGCAGCAGGAAGGGCTCCTGGAGCATGGCGGTGAAGGCCGCGACCGCGACCGGGAAATGCATCGGCAGGCAGCCGGCCATGACGGCGTTGATGGCGAGCTTCTCGGCGGTAATGGCGCGGGCGCGCACCGGCTCGACGCCGACCAGATGGGCCGGGTCCAGACCCGCCCAGTCCAGGCAGGCCTCGACCGCCTCGGCCGTCGGCGCCACCACCGGCAGCCCGTCGCTCCAGCCCCGGCTGTGATAGAACTCCTGCGCGGCCGCCATGTCGGCGACATCGTAGCGTCTGGCTGCAAGCTCCACGGTCGCACCTCGCCCTCGTGAGGCCGCCACTATCGCCCGGCCGGCCCGGCGAGACAAGCGCGCCGCCGCGAAGGACGGATTGCGTCTTCGGCTATCGTTCGCAGCCGCGCACGTCCAGACGACTGTGAAGTAGCTCCGCCTTTTCGGACAGCCCGGCAGCCTTGAGTGAGCGCCGCGACCGCTCGATGACCGAAGCCGCCAACGCCACCGATTCGCGCGAGTGGCCGGAGGATGTCCAGGCACAGCCCTCGCCAACCCGTCCGACAGCTGGCAGGCCAAGGCAAAGCGGTTCGCTCTCGGCAGGGTTCCGGGGCCGTGGCCTTGCCGGGACCGCCGCCGGCGCTAGACTGGCGGGTATGGCGTCTCCGTTGCATTTGCCGGTTCCGGCGCGGCCGGATGTTCCCGTCTCCGCCGGGGCGCCGTTTCGGATTTCTTCCGAGTTCGAGCCGGCCGGGGACCAGCCGCAGGCGATCGACGAGCTGCTGGCCGGCGTGCGCCAGGGGGAGCGCGACCAGGTGCTGCTGGGCGTCACCGGCTCCGGCAAGACCTTCACCGTCGCCCATGTGATCCGCGCGCTCGGCCGGCCGACGCTCATCATGGCGCCCAACAAGACGCTCGCGGCGCAGCTCTACGCCGAGATGAAGAGCCTCTTTCCCGACAATGCGGTGGAATATTTCGTCTCCTATTACGACTATTACCAGCCCGAGGCCTATGTGCCGCGCACCGACACCTATGTGGAGAAGGAAGCCTCGATCAACGAGGAGATCGACCGGATGCGCCACTCGGCGACGCGTGCGCTCCTGGAGCGGCGCGATGTCGTCATCGTCGCCAGCGTTTCCTGCATCTACGGCATCGGCGCGGTCGAGACCTACGCCGAGATGACCGCGACCGCCACCGCCGGCAAGCGGCTCGACCGCGACGCCTTCCTGAAGCGCCTGGTCGAGCTGCAATATCGGCGCAACGACAACAATTTCCATCGCGGCGCCTTCCGGGTGCGCGGCGACAGCATCGAGCTGTTCCCCGCCCATCTGGAGGACCGCGCCTGGCGGCTGACGCTCTGGGACGACGAGGTGGAGGCGATCCACGAGTTCGACCCGCTGACCGGCGAGCGCGCCGCGACGCTCGACTCCATCCGCGTCTTCCCGAACAGCCACTATGTGACGCCGAAGCCGACGCTGATGCAGGCGGCGGACCAGATCCGCGTCGAGCTGCGCCAGCGGCTGGAGGAACTCACCGCCCAGGGCAAGCTGCTGGAGGCGCAGCGCCTGGAGCAGCGCACCGTGTTCGACCTCGAAATGATGGTCACCACCGGCTCCTGCGCCGGCATCGAGAACTATTCCCGCTATCTGACGGGCCGCGCCCCCGGCCAGCCGCCGCCGACCCTGTTCGAATATCTGCCGCCCGACGCGCTGCTGATCGTCGATGAGAGCCATGTCTCGGTGCCGCAGGTGGGCGGCATGTATCGCGGCGACTATGCGCGCAAGTCCACGCTCGCCGAATTCGGCTTCCGCCTGCCCTCCTGCATCGACAACCGGCCGCTCAAATTCGAGGAATGGGAGGAGATGCGCCCGCAGACGCTGTTCGTCTCCGCGACGCCCGGCCCCTGGGAGCTGGAGCGGGTCGAGGGCGTGGTGGTGGAGCAGGTGGTGCGCCCGACCGGGCTGGTCGATCCGGTCTGCGTCACCCGCCCGACCGAGCACCAGGTCGATGACCTGCTGGCCGAGTGCCGCGAGGCGGCGCGCAACGGCCAGCGCGTGCTGGTGACCACGCTGACCAAGCGCATGGCCGAGGACCTGACCGAATATATGCACGAGGCCGGCCTCCGGGTGCGCTATCTGCACTCCGACGTCGAAACGCTGGAGCGCATCGAGATCATCCGCGACCTGCGCCTCGGCGCCTTCGACGCGCTGATCGGCATCAATCTGCTGCGCGAGGGGCTGGACATTCCCGAATGCGCGCTGGTGGCGATCCTGGACGCCGACAAGGAGGGCTATCTGCGCTCCTACACCTCGCTGATCCAGACCATCGGGCGCGCCGCGCGCAATGTCGATGGCCGCGTCATCCTCTATGCGGACCGGGAGACGCGCTCGCTGCAGGCGGCGCTGGAGGAGACCGCGCGTCGGCGCGAGAAGCAGCACGCCTTCAACGAGGCCAACGGCATTACGCCGGAAAGCGTGCGCAAGGGCATCTCCGACATCCTGAAGTCGGTCTATGCCCGCGACAGCCTGACCGTCGAGACCGGCCTGGCGGAGGAGCAGGCGGCCATCGGCCACAATCTCGAAACCACGCTGGCGGAGCTGGAGAAGCAGATGCGCGCCGCCGCCGCCGACCTCGAATTCGAGGAGGCCGCGCGGCTCCGCGACGAGATCAAGCGGCTCAAATCCATGGACCTCGGCCTGGAGGCCGCCATGGCCAGGCCGATAACCCGCATCGCCCGGGGCGCGGTCGGCGGCAAGCGCAAGCGGGCCAAAGGCCGGCGGCGATGAGCACGGGCGCGCTCCGCCCGGCGGCCGCCGCCGACGCGGACGCGATCGCCGGCTGCGTCGAGGCGGCCTACGCGCCCTGGGTCGAGCGCATCGGCGAGCCGCCGGGGCCGATGCTGGAGGATTACAACCGGGTCGTCCGCGACCGCCGGGTCTGGGTGATCGAACGCGAAGGCGAGATCGTCGGCGCGATCGTGCTGATCGAGCGCGAGGACGGCCTGCTGCTCGACAATGTGGCCGTGCCGCCCGCGCGCCAGGGCGAGGGCATCGGCGGCCGCCTGATCCGGCATGTCGAGGCCGAGGCGCGCCGGCTCGGCCATGCGCATATCGACCTCTACACGCATGAGCGCATGACCGAAAATATCGCGCTCTATGCGCGCTACGGCTATGAGGAGATCGACCGGCGCACCGAACGCGGCTTCCCGCGCGTCTATATGCGCAAGCGGCTGTAGAGCGCGGGGACCGGCGCGGCCGGCGCGCTCAGGCGAAGGCCTGCAGGCCGGTCTGGGCGCGGCCGAGGATCAGGGCGTGGACGTCGTGCGTGCCCTCATAGGTGTTGACGGCCTCCAGGTTCATGGAGTGGCGCACGACGTGATAGTCGTCATGCACGCCGTTGCCGCCATGCATGTCTCGCGCCATGCGGGCGATGTCGAGCGCCTTGCCGCAATTGTTGCGCTTGACCAGCGAGATCGCCTCCGGGGCCGCCCGCCCCTCGTCCATCAGCCGCCCGACGCGCAGCGCGCCCTGCAGGCCGAGCGCGATCTCGGTCTGCATGTCGGCGAGCTTCTTCTGGATCAGCTGCGTCTGGGCCAGCGGGCGGCCGAAGGCCTTGCGGTCGAGCGTATAGTGGCGGGCCGCGTGCCAGCAGAACTCGGCCGCGCCCATCGACCCCCAGGCGATGCCGTAGCGCGCCTTGTTGAGACAGCCGAACGGGCCGCCGAGGCCGCGCGCGCCGGGAAAGCGGTTCTCCTCCGGAACGAACACCTCGTCCATGGCGATCTCGCCGGTCGGCCAGGCGCGCAAGGAGAACTTGCCCTCGATCTTGGCCGTCGAGAGGCCCTCCATGCCGCGCTCCAGCACGAAGCCGCGAATGACATCCTCGTCGTCCTTGGCCCAGATGACGAACACATCGGCGATATTGGCCTGGGTGATCCACATCTTGGCCCCGGTCAGCCGGTAGCCGCCGGGGACCTTGCGCGCCCGCGTCGTCAGCCCGCCGGCGTCGGAGCCGTGATCCGGCTCGGTCAGCCCGAAGGCGCCGATCCACTCGCCGCTCGCCAGCTTCGGCAGATATTTGCGCTTCTGCACCTCGTCGCCATAGCTGTGGATCGGGAACATGACCAGCGAGGACTGCACGCTCATCGCCGAGCGATAGGCGCTGTCGCAGCGCTCCACCTCGCGCGCGATCAGCCCGTACATGACCGAACTGCCGCCGGGGCAGCCATAGCCGTCCAGCCCGACGCCGAGAAAGCCGGCCTCGCCGAAGGCGGTCATCATCGCCCGGTCGAAGGTCTCGTGGCGGTGGGCGTCGCGCACGCCCGGCGCCAGCCGCTCGGCGACGAAGCGCCGCGCGGTCTCGGAGACCAGGCGCTCGTCCTCGTCCAGCTGATCGGCGAGCAGGAAGGGGTCTTCCCAGGCGAAGGCGGCGCGCTTCTGTTTGGCGGCGTCGGGCATCGGTCGGCCTTCCGGTAGCGGGGTCTGCGGGCGTCAGGAAGCGGGCGCGCCGCCGGCGTAGCCGGCCTGGCGCAGCGCGTCCTCGATCTCCGCCATGATCTCGGGATCGTCGATGGTGGCCGGCATCCGCCAGGTCTCGCGGTCGGCGACCTTCTGCATGGTGCCGCGCAGGATCTTGCCGGAGCGGGTCTTGGGCAGGCGCTCGACGACCACGGCGGTCTTGAAGGCCGCGACCGGGCCGATGCGCTGGCGCACCAGCGCCACGACCTCCGACTCGATCTCCTCCGAGGGCCGGTTGACGCCCGCCTTCAGCACCAGGAAGCCGACCGGAATCTGGCCCTTCAGCTTGTCGGCGACGCCGATCACGGCGCATTCCGCGACATCGCGATGCGCGGCCAGCACTTCCTCCATGGCCCCGGTCGAGAGGCGGTGGCCGGCGACATTGATGATGTCGTCGGTGCGCGCCATCACATAGGCGTAGCCCTCCTCGTCGATATAGCCGGCGTCGGCGGTCTTGTAGTAGCCGGGGAACTCGCTGAAATAGGTGTCCAGATAGCGCTCATGCGCGTTCCAGAGCGTCGGGAAGGCGCCGGGCGGCAGCGGCGTGCGCACCACCAGCGCGCCGATGGTGCCCGGCGCCACCTCCTCATTGGCGTCATCGACCACGCGCAAGTCCCAGCCGGGCACCGGGCGGGTCGGCGAGCCGTGCTTGACCGGCAGCAATTCGATGCCGACGCAATTGGCGCACATCGGCCAGCCGGTCTCGGTCTGCCACCAATGGTCGATCACCGGGCGCCGGAGCGTGTCCTCGGCCCATTTCAGCGTGTCGGGGTCGCTGCGCTCGCCGGCGAGGAACAGGGTGCGGAAATGCGAGAGGTCGCGCCCCTGCAGCAGCTTCGCCTCGGGGTCCTCGCGGCGGATGGCGCGGAAGGCGGTCGGCGCGGTGAACAGCGCCGCCACCCGGTGCTGCTCGATGATGCGCCAATAGACGCCGGCGTCCGGCGTGCCGACCGGCTTGCCCTCGAACAGGATGGCGGTGTTTCCGGCCAGCAGCGGCGCATAGACGATATAGGAATGGCCGACCACCCAGCCGACATCGGAGGCGGCCCAGAACACCTCGCCCGGCTCGACGCCATAGACATGCTTCATCGACCAGTGCAGCGCCACCATATGGCCGCCATTGTCGCGCACCACGCCCTTGGGCTGGCCGGTGGTGCCGGAGGTGTAGAGGATGTAGAGCGGGTCGGTCGCCTTCAGCGGCGCGCAGTCGGCCGGGCTGGCGGCCGCCATGGCCTCGTTCCAGTCCACGTCGCGCCCCTCGATCATCTCCGCCCGGCATTCGGGGCGCTGGAAGACGACGCAGAAGTCGGGCTTGTGCGCCGCCAGTTCGATGGCGCCGTCGAGCAAGGGCTTGTATTCCACCACCCGGCCCGGCTCGATGCCGCAGGAGGCGGTGACCACGGCCTTGCAGGCGCTGTCGTCGATGCGCACCGCCAGCTCGTTGGAGGCGAAGCCGCCGAACACCACCGAATGCACCGCGCCGATGCGCGCGCAGGCCAGCATCGCCACCGCGGTCTCGGGGATCATCGGCATATAGACGATCACCCGGTCGCCCTTGCCGACGCCGCGCGCGGCGAGCGCGCCGGCGAAGGCGGCCGCCTCGTCCCGCAGCTCGCGATAGGTGAGCGTGCGCACCGTGTCGGTGACCGGACTGTCGTAGATAATCGCCGCCTGCTCGCCGCGCCCCGCCTCGACATGACGGTCGAGCGCGTTGAAGCAGGTGTTGGTCACGCCATCGACGAACCAGCGCCCGGCGGGCGTGGAGTCGGTTTCCAGCGTGAGCGTCGGCTTCTCATACCAGTGCAGCGCCTCGGCCGCCTCGGCCCAGAACGCCTCGCGGTCTTCCAGAGAGCGTCGAAACGCGGCTTCATATGCGCTGGCCATATCCCCCTCCGTCTCCGAGTGGCCGAAACCGATAGCACCTCGGCGCGAGGCGCGGAAGCGGCATGCCGGTCACTTCCTGTCGCCGGCCAGTCCTTTTCGCGCGCGGTCGCGCTGAATCTTCTTTCTTACGCTTCCCTTCACGATTGCCTCACCGCGCTGCCGGGCGTCCTCGATCCAGACCGGTTTCGATGCTCGACCCGTCGCCTGAGTCTGCGCCGGCTTCGATGTTGGCTTCAGAGTCGGTGTTGTCATCGTTGCTGCCCTTCTCTTCCCGAATGACGTGTCTATCCACCCTATGAACAACGTGTGGTTCTTGCATCAGGTAAACAATTTCACCAAAAGCGCGGATCAAAGCATTCATCTCACCGGTTGTATTATCGACGTTTATGAATAAACCTTTTGCCTCTTCACGGTCAATAATGAAATCATGTGTCGGATAATCTTCAACGAGCTGTCGAACAGTTTCCTGTGTCGCGTTACCACCATGTCCTATAAGTCGTTCTCCATACGCTGTCGCTACAGACAAGTCACGTAGATCGTTGCCCAAGGCTTCCGGATCGATTTGCTGATACACGGGAGCCATAACGCCCGTAGCGATTGTCGATGCGACACGAGACGCAACATCGAAGCTGATCGTTTGCTGACTGCCAACTGTGATTCCAAGCATTGCGTGTTCATAGACCTTGAAGGTCTCCTCAGCAAGGCCGTTCAATGCCGCACGGACGACCATGCCGGATCGTCGTTGTCCAATTTCATCGCGACGCCAAAGCTGAACATCCAAAGGCCCTAACTCTGACGCCGGCGGCATGAAGATTTCGGCGGCGCCCAGCGCTATCAATGTTCCCGCGCTCTTGCAGACGGACGGAACGCAGAGATAGAACTTGTCTGAGATCGACTGGAGAAGCCTTGCGATCCGATAGGCTTGGCCGGCGTCGCCGCCATATGTCGTCAGAAACAGGATCGAGTTCCGTCGCGCAGGCTGTGCGTCCGACGATTGCATACTGGCGACCAGGCGGCCGAAACCCTCCTCGTCTATCGGGCCGCTGTAAACGAACACCGCCGCATCGAGAGCTCGGGAGACGGCGTTCGCAGCATCGATGATCTTGTCACTCGGTCGCATCGGTCCACCAAAGGGCGCGAGCCGCAACGGCCCGGGGGCGTCATGCGGTCGATCCATATTGTCCATGCGCCCAATATGGCATCCGCCGGATCGGCGGACCAGAGGTTCGGCGGCGTGCGGTGCGATGACGCACATTTCGAACGCCCCGATCACCCCCGCCCGGCGCGCTCGGCCAGCGCCAGGACGTGGCGGGCGGCCTTGAGGTGGGGCATGTCGAGCATCTTGCCGTCGAGGCCGACCGTGCCGGCCCCGCCGGCGTTCTCCATCGCCTCGACCACGCGGTGCGCGTGGGCGATCTCCTCGGCCGTCGGCGCATAGGCGCTGTTGATCGGCTCCACCTGGGCCGGGTGGATCGCCACCTTGCCGGTGAAGCCCGCCCGGCGCCCCTGCAGCGCCTCGGCGCGCAGGCCCTCCAGATCGCGGAAATCGGGATAGACCGAGTCCACCGGCTCGGTCCCGGCCGCCTTGCAGGCCGCCAGGCAGAGCGTGCGCGCCAGGCGATAGACATCCTCGTAAGCGCCGTCCGGCGCGCGGTTGGTCGAGGCCCCGAGCGCGGCCGAGAGGTCTTCGGCGCCCCAGGTCATGCCATAGATGCGCGGGCTCGCGCCGATGAAGCTGTCCATGGTGAACAGCGAACGCGCCGTCTCGGTCGCCACGACTAGGATCTGCGTGGCGCCGGGGGCGGCGCCTTCGCGCACTTCCAGCGCCGAGAGGTAATGGTCGAGCCGGACGGCCTCCGCCGCCGAGAAGGTCTTGGGCAGCACGACGCCATCCGGCGCGCCGGCCATGACCGCCGCCAGGTCCGGCAAAGCGAGTTCCGTGTCGAGCGGGTTGATGCGCACCCAGAGCTGCTGGGCGCGGTCGTCGCGGCTGGCGGCCAGCCGCTCGCGGACCATGCGCCGCGCCTCGGGCAGATTGGCCTCGGCCACCGAATCCTCCAGATCGAGGATCAGGGCGTCCGCCTCCGTCCCGCGCGCCTTCTCGAACTTGCGCGCGCTGTCGCCGGGCACGAACAGAAAGCAGCGCAGGCTCATGCCGGGCGCTTTTTCATCATGCCCTGGCGCTTGCAGCGCGCTACCTCCTGCCCGCGCTGGTTCACCGCCCAATGCTCGAAGGTGACGATGCCGACCTCCGGGCGCGAGCGGCTCTCGCGCTTCTCCAGCACTTTCGTGAAGGAGGTGAGCGTGTCGCCGTGAAACACCGGATTGCGGAACACCACATCGGTCATGCCGAGATTGCCGACCGTGGTGCCAAGCGTGGTCTCTTCCACCGAGACGCCGATCATCAGCCCGAGCGTGTAGATCGAATTGACCAGCCGCTGGCCGAATTGCGAGTTCTCCTTCGCGAATTCCTCATCCAGATGCAGCGGCTGCGGATTGTGCGTCAGCGCCGTGAACAGGATGTTGTCCATCTCGGTGACCGTGCGGGTGATGGGGTGGCGCCACTCCATCCCCGCCTCGAATTCCTCATACCAGAGGCCGGGCATCGCCGCCGCTCCGCTCAGCGCTTTTCATATTGCGTCTTGCCGAACATGACCTCGCGCTCGGCGTCGGTCATGCCGCCCTGCCGGCGCCGGTCGGCCAGCACGGCGCAGCCGCGCTCCACCGCCGGGCGCGCCTCCATGGCGGCGAACCAGCGCGCCAGATGGGAATGCGCCTCCAGCTCCTGGCCCTGATTGGCCCAGCCGCGAATCCAGGGGAAGGTGGCCATGTCGGCGATGGTGTAATCGTCGCCGCCGAGCCAGGCGGTTTCGCCGAGCCGCCGGTCGAGCACATTGTAGAGCCGCGTCGCCTCGTTGACATACCGGTCGATGGCGTAGGGAATCTTCTCCACGGCGTAATTGCGGAAATGGTGCACCTGGCCCAGCATCGGGCCGACATGGCCCATCTGGGTCATCAGCCATTGCAGCGCGGTGTAGCGCGCCGTCGGGTCGGTCGGCAGGAAGCGCCCGGTCTTCTCCGCCAGATAGATCAGCATGGCGCCGGACTCCGCGAGCGCGAAGGGCTTGCCGCCCGGCCCCTCGGGATCGACCATCGCCGGCATCTTGTTGTTGGGGCTGATCTTCAGGAAGTCGGGCTGGAACTGGTCGCCCTGGCCGATATTGATCGGGATGACGTTATAGGGCAGGCCGACCTCCTCCAGCATGATATGGACCTTGTGGCCGTTGGGCGTCGGCCAGGTGTAGAGATCGATGGCGGCGGGCATGGCGGCTCGGACCTTTCCAGCTTTTCGGTAAGAGGCGCTCATTCTAGCGCATCCGCGCTCCCGCGCCACGCCGGCGCGCTTGAGCCGGAGCCGCCGCCGGCCGATGATGGCGGCCTCGACAAGAGCGGCGGAGGCTTCCGATGGACGCACAAATCCGGCAGGCGCTCGCCGCCTGCTCCACGGCTACGATCACCATGCAACTGCTGAAGCGCGGCCTCCGGGCGACGGCGATGCGCGCCGTCGCGCCGCTTGCCGAGGGGCAGGAGCGCGTGGTGGGCGAGGCCTACACCATGCGCTTCATCCCGATGCGCGAGGACCTCTCGGACCCGGCCGTGCTGGGCGCGGGCGACAACGCCCAGCGCCTCGCCATCGAGGAATGCCCGGCGGGCGCCGTGCTGGTCATGGACGGGCTGGGGCTCGCCGATGTCGGCACGCTCGGCGACATCCTGGCCGAGCGGCTCCGGGTGCGGGGCGTCGCGGCCTGCGTCACCGACAGCGCGGTGCGCGACGCAGAGGCGGTGATCGCCACCGGCTTCCCGGTCTGGTGCAACGGACGCGCCGCCCCGCCCAGCATTACCGGCCTCGCCATGGGCGATTGCCAGCGCCCGATCGGCTGCGGCGGCGTGGCGGTCGTTCCGGGCGACGTGCTGGTCTGCGACGGCGACGGCGCGGTGGTGATCCCGAAGGCGCTGGCGGCGGAGGTGGCCGAGGGCGCGGTCGAGCAGGAGCGCCTCGAGACCTTCATCCAGGAGCGCATCCGCGCCGGCCGGCCGATCGTCGGAACCTACCCGCCCGACGCCGAGACGCTTGCCGCCTACGAGGTCTGGAAGCAGGATCGGGGCTGACCCGGAACGCCCAGGAATCCCGATGATGGCCCTCAAGATCGACGCGCAGCTGCGCGGCCTCGACCTGACCGAAGTCCCGGCGCAGGCCCGGCGGCTGGAAGCGCTCGGCTTCGACGCCGCCTGGACCTTCGAGGCGGCGCAGGACCCGCTGCTGCCGCTGGCGGTGGCGGCGACGGCCACCGACCGGCTGGCGCTCGGCACCAATATCGCCGTCGCCTTCGCGCGCAGCCCCTTCTCCATGGCGAGCGCCGCCTGGGACATCCAGCGCGCCTCGCGGGGGCGGCTGCATCTCGGCCTCGGCACCCAGGTGCGCGCCCATGTCGAGCGGCGCTTCTCCATGCCCTTCGACCGTCCGGCGGCGCGCATCGCCGACTATATCCGCTGCCTGCGGGCGATCTTCGACACGTTCCAGACCGACGCGCCGCCGCGCTATGAGGGGCCGTTCTACCGCTTTCGGCTGATGAACCCCTTCTTCAATCCGGGGCCGATCGACCATCCCGAAATCCCGATCTATCTGGCGGGCGTCAATCCGCGCATGTGCCGGGCGGCGGGCGAGGTGGCGGACGGCTTCCACGTGCATCCCATGCACTCGGTCTCCTATCTGGAGGAGGTGGTCAAGCCGGCGATCGACGAGGGCGCGCGGACGCGCGGGCAAACCGTCGCCGACCTCGAACTCCAGACCATGGTCTGGCTGGTCACCGGCGAGAGCCAGGCCGAGATGGATGCGGCCTTCGAGGAGGTGCGGCGCGACATCTCCTTCTACGGCTCCACGCCGAACTATCGCCGCGTGCTGGAGCATCACGGCCTCGACGGGCTCGGCAAGGAGCTGAGCCAGCTGGTGCGCCGGGGCGCCTTCGACGAGATGGCGCGCCTGGTGCCCGACAGCCTGGTGGAGGAGATCGCGATCATCGGCAAGCCGGGCGAGATCGGCGCCATGCTGCGCCGGCGCTATGATGGCCTGGTGGCCCGCGTCGCGCCCTACCGCCCGATTCCCGACAGCGACCCGGCCGAGCGCTGGCGGGCCTTCACCGCCGCAGTTCGCGGCTGAGCGCGCGGGCGCGCTTCGCCTGGGCGCGCGCCATGGCGGGGGCCTCGCCGGTATAGCGGGCGGGGTCCAGCAGTTCGGCGATGCGCGGGCCATCCAGATGGCGCGCCACCAGCGGGTCGGCGGCCAGCAGGTCGCGGAAGCGCCCCCGGCCTTCCGCCGCCGCCTGCGCCGCGTCATAGACGACGTCGTGCGCCTCCTGCCGGCCGAGCGTCTCGCCCAGCGCCAGCATCAGCGGCTCGGCCATGATGAGGCCGTCGGAAAGGTCGAGATTGGCGCGCATCCGCTCCGGCTTCACGCTCAGCCCCTCCAGCACGGCGACGAGGCGCGAGAGCATGTCGCCCGCGCCGACGCAGGCCCGCTCCAGGCCGCGCCGGAGCAGCATGGAGGTCGCCCGGTCGGCTTCGTGCTCGGTCTGCATCCCCTCCAGCACCAGCGGCAGCGCGGCGCGAACCTCGGCGGCCGCCGCCACGATGTCCTGGCAGAGGAAGGGATTGCGCTTCTGCGGCATGGTCGAGGAGCCGACCGTGCCGGGCGGCACCGGCTCCTCCAGCTCGCCGAACTCCTGCTTCATGCCGGTATAGACCTCGCGCCCGATCTTGGCCCCGGTCGCGGCGAGCAGCGCCAGCATGGCGGCATATTCGCCGAAATGGTCGCCCTGCGCGCGCGAGGGCACCGGCATCGAGCCGAGGCCGAGATGGGCGGCGAGCCGCTCCTGCACCCGGAAGCCGTGCTCGCCGAAGGAGGCGAGCGTGCCGGCGGCCCCACCCAGCATGGCGACGAAGGTGCGCTCCTCCAGCCCGCGAAGCCGCTCCGCATGGCGGGCCAGCTCGTCGATCCAGACCGCGACCTTGGCCCCGAAGGTGGTCGGCACGGCGTGCTGGCCATGGGTGCGCCCCGGCAGCGCCGCCTCCGCCCAGGTCTCGGCCAGCCCGGCCATGGCGTCGAGCGCGCGGCCGATCTGCCCGAGCAGGATGCGGTGGACGCGGCGCAGCAGCAGCAGGTCGCCGGTCTGGACGATGTTCTGCGTCGTCGCGCCCCAATGCACATAGCGCCCGGCCTCGCCCTCGCAGAGCCGGGCCAGCTCCCAGACCAGCGGCACCAGCTGATGCGCGGTGCGGCGGAAGCCCTCGGTCAGGCGCTCGCGGTCGAACAGGTCGAGTCGCGCCCTGGCGGCGATTTCCTCCGCCGCAGCCTCGGGAATCATGCCGAGCTCGGCTTCCGCGCGCGCCAGCGCCGCCTCGACATCGAGCCAGGCCTGCCAGCGCGCTTCAAGGGCGAACAAGGCCCGGACGCCGGGATCGGCGATGCGCAGGTCGGTCGGATTGACGCTCTGGGTCGCGGCCAAGGGGCGCTCCCGATGAAATTTCAACCGGCATCGACGATGCGCTAGACTGGGCCGCACAGCAAGTCCGACTGGCTTTGGGAGGGGACAGCGGGTGACTGCGGGGGGAAATATTCGCATCGACCGGGACCGGCTCTGGCAGATGCATATGGAAGTGGCGGAGATCGGGGCCACGGCCAAGGGCGGCAGCAATCGCCAGGCGCTCTCCGACCTCGACGCCGAATGCCGGGCGCTGTTTCGCCGCTGGTGCGAGGAGGCGGGCTGCACGGTGCGGGTGGACGCGGTCGGCAACATGTTCGCCCGGCGCGCCGGGCGGCGGGACGATCTGCCGCCGGTGCTGGCCGGCAGCCATCTCGATACGCAGCCGACCGGCGGGCGTTTCGACGGCGTGTTCGGCGTGCTGGCGGCGCTCGAAGTGGTGCGCACGCTCAACGATCACGGCATCGAGACCGAGGCGGCCATCGAGGCGGTCAACTGGACCAACGAGGAAGGCTCGCGCTTCGCGCCGCCCATGCTCGGCTCCGGCGTCTTCGCGGGGCTGATCTCGCTGGAGGAGGCGCGGGCCAAGACCGACGCCGAGGGCGTGACCGCCGGCGCCGAGCTGGACCGGCTGGGCCTCGCCGGCCCCGAGCCGATCGGCGGGCGCGAGATCGACTCCTATTTCGAGTGCCATATCGAGCAGGGGCCGATCCTGGAAGACGAGGGCAAGAGCGTCGGCGTCGTCACCGGCTCGCAGGCGATGCGCTGGTATGAGGTCGCGGTCGCCGGCTCCGAGAGCCACGCCGGCACGACGCCGCCCGCCAACCGCCGCGACGCGCTGGTGGCTGCGGCGAAGCTGATCGTGGAGATCGACGGCATCGGACGCCGGCGGGGCGTCGAGGGCCGCGCAACGGTCGGCTCGATGGAGGTGCGCCCCGGCTCGCCCAATGTGGTTCCGGGCGAGGTCGTCTTCACGGTCGATTTCCGCAACCCGTCCATGGCGGAGCTGGACGCGATGGACCGCGAACTGCAAGAGGCGGCCCGGGGCGTCGGGCTCGATGTGACGGTCACGGAGACCTGGACCTCGCCGCCGGTGGCCTTCGACGCCGATTGCGTGGAGGCGGTGCGCGAGGGGGCGAAGGCGGGCGGCCACGCCTGGCGCGAGATCGTGAGCGGAGCGGGACATGACGCGGTGAACATGAGCAAGCAGCATCCGGTCGCGATGATCTTCGTGCCCTGCAAGGACGGTATCAGCCATAACGAGACGGAATACGCCGCGCCGGACGATCTGGCGGCGGGCTGCGACGTGCTGTTGCGCGCCGTGCTCGCCCGGGCGGGCGTCGCATGACGCTCCGGGTCGCCATCGGCGGTTTCGGCGCCATCGGCCGCCATGTGGCGGCCGCGCTCGACCGGGGCCTCGAGGGGCTCGAGCTGGCGGCCGTCTCGGCGCGCGACACCGCCCGCGCGGAAGCCAGACAGGCCGGTTTCCGCCGTCCGGTCCCGGTGGTGTCGCTGGACGAGCTGGCGGCGCGGGCCGACATCGTGCTGGAATGCGCGCCGGCGGCGGTGTTCGAGCAGGTCGCCCTGCCGGCGATCGAACAGGGCCGCATCTTCATGCCGACCAGCGTCGGCGCGCTCTTGCCGCGCATGCATCTGGTCGAGCGGGCGAAAGAGACCGGCGCGCGCATCGTCGCGCCGACCGGCGGCCTTTTGGGCCTGGACGCGGTGCGCGCCGTCGCGGAGGGGACCATTCACCGCGTCGCGATGGTCACCCGCAAGGCGCCGCGCGGTCTGGCCGGCGCGCCCTATCTGGTCGAGAACGGGATCGAGGTGGAGGGGCTGACCGAGGCCCGGCGAGTGTTCGAGGGCACGGCGCGCGAGGGCGCGCGCGGCTTCCCGGCCAATGTGAATGTGGCGGCGGCGCTCGCGCTCGCCGGCGTCGGGCCGGACGAGACGAAGCTGGAGATCTGGGCCGATCCGGCGGTGGACCGCAACCATCACCGCATCGAGGTCGAGGCCGACACCGCCCGCTTCACGCTCGAGATCGCCATCGTGCCGACGGACGAGAACCCGCGCACCGGCAGGAATGTCGCCCCGAGCGTTATCGCCTGCCTGAAGAGCCTGACCGCGACGCTCCGCGTCGGCAGCTAAGGGGCGGCCGGGTCGCCGGCGCCCTCTTCGGGGTCCCAGTCGCGTCCCTCCGCGCCCAGGAGCGGGCCGAAGAGCCGGCGCAGAAAGCCCGGCGCCAGCGCCGAGAGCGGGTTGACGCTGGTCTGCAGATCGTCCATCGGGCCGGAAAGCGCGTAGTTGGCCGCGATTACGCCCTCGCCGCCGCCGGTCAACAGGGCGCCGAGCACCGGGATGGCTCCCAGAAGCCGGGTGACGACATAGGCGGGAACCAGCGCCCCCTTCATCGCCACCCGCTCGCTGTCGCGGTCGAAAGCGCCCTCGAAGGTCACGCCGATCGACGTGCCGAAAACGCGGCCGGGCCCGAAGTCGATCCGGCTGTCGCGCATGGCGAGCGACGCCTCCAGCCGCTCGAAGCCGAGGCCGGCGTCGGTGGACAACAGGTCGCCGATGCCGGTGAGCGAGGCGGCGGCGAGCAGCCGCGCGAAGGCCGGCGCGTTGCGCACGCGGAACCCGTCGATCCGCACCGCGCCCCGCTGGCCGCCCTCGGCCGCCGGCGCCAGGTCGAACTGCAGCCGCCCGCCCAGCAGGTTCCGATACCAGCCGAGCGTGGAGAGCAGCGCGCCCGTATCCTCCGCGCGCAGTTCGATCCGGCGTCCGCCCGCTTCGGGCGCCACCAGCGCCGAGATTGCGGCGCCGTTCTCCGCGCTGGCGCGCGCCTGCGCCTCGACGACCTGCCCGCCTTCCAGCCGGACCTGCCCCTTCAGCCCATGAAGCGGCGTCGCGCCGCCGATCCAGGCGCGTTCGACATCGAGCGAGATCGCGAACGCGTCCGCATCCTCGCCCGCCCGCTCGCCGGCGAACAGGCGGTCGAGATCGACGCTCGGCCCGCTCGCCGAGAGCGCCAGCGCGCCGTCGGCGCCGCGCACCGCCTCCAGGGCGAGTTCGGTGCGCTCGCCGAGACGCAGCCTCTGCAACGCGCCCTCGAGCAGGCGACCGCTGTCGGCATCCAGACGCAGCCAGCCGGCGAAGTCGAGGCCCGGCCCGGCCGCCTCCAGCGCGGGCACCTCCACCGGACCGTCCTCGCCGAACCGCAGGCTGGCCGCCAGCCAGGCCGGCTCCCCGGCCGGCTTGGTCCAGCCGAGCGGGGCCAGGTCGATCCGGCTGGCCGCCAGTTCCGCCCTCACCTCATACTCGCCCGGCCGGTTGCGATAGTCGGCCCCGGCGACCTCCAGATCGACCGGACCGGTCAGATAGGGCGCGGGGTCGAGGCCGAAGCGCGCCAGGTCGGCGTGATCGACGCGCGCCCGCGCCCGGTAGCTGTAGCGGACCGGGTCCGCCTCCGAAAACCGGTTTTCGAGCTCGAACGCCGCCGCCACGCCGTCGAGCGCGCCCTCGCCGGAGAGATGGAGGCGCTGCTTGTCCACCTGCATATCGAGGCGCGCGCCGTCCAGCCGCCGGCCGAGCGCCGCCAGCGGCAGCGCCGCGTCGGCCACGCTTCCGACAGCCTCGATCTCCACCTCCTCCAGGGTCAGCGCGACCAGCAGCGGCAGGCGCACCCGCAGGCTGCCCTGCACGCTCCCCTCCGCCGCCGCCGGATCGACGCCCAGATAGGCGGCGTAGCCGAGCGGCTCGCGATCCACGAGCTCCAGCACCTGCCCGAGCGGCCCCTCCAGGCGCACATCGGCGGCGAGCATCGAGGGCGGCTCATAGCGGTGCAGATCGGTGAAATCCAGCGAGCCGGCGGCGATGCGCACATCGCGCCAGTGGCCGCCGGTCAGGCTGAGCGCAAAGTCGCGGCTGTCGAAGACCGCGCCGCCGGAGACCTCCCGGACCGCCGGCAGCGGCTCCCAGTAGCGCGCCGTAATGCCGGAGAAGGCCAGCCTGCCGTCCAGTTCGAGCGCGCCGACGGCGATTTCCGGCTCCAGCGAGAGGTCGGCCCGAAGCGCGATCTCGACCGTATCGATGCTGCCGAGGCTGAGATTGGCCAGAATCCAGGTCCGCGCGAAGGGCGCGCCCACGCCGCGCGGCCAAAGGCGGCGGAAGTCATCGACAGGCAGGTCGCCCGCCTTGCCGGTCAGCGCAACCCGCCAGCCGTCGGCCGCCTGCTCCACCGTCCCGCTCGCCTCCAGCCAGCCCCGCTCGAGATCGAGCCGCAGCCGCTCGACGGCGAGCGCGCCGGCGCTCCCGTCCAGGCGGGCCTGCAGGGCGCCGCTCCGCACGCCGACCGCCCCGGCGTCGGTTTCGGGCACCTGCAGCGCGCCGGCGCCCAAGGCGAGGTCGGCCGCGAGCGAGACCGGCCGGTCCTCCGCGTCGAGCGCCAGCGTGACGGCGCCGGACAAGGGCGTCTCCAGCGCCGCGAGCGGCGCGAAGCGGGGTCCGGCGAGCGGCAGCAGCAGCTCCGGAGCCAGCGCCTCCAGCTGCGCGGAGATGTCGAGCGCGCCCTCCGCCCGCGTCGCGGAGCCGGAAAGGCGCGCGACCCGACCGCTGCGCCCGATCTCGATCCTGTCGAACGTCCAGCGGGAGAGGCCGTCGCGGGCGTCCAGTTTCGCGAACAGACGGTCGAGCGCCACCGCGCCCGCGCCGTCGAGGCCCGCGATGGCTCCGCCCGTCCCCCGCAGTTCCGCGCCGAGGGCGGCGAGCGCGCCCTCGGCGTCGAAGGCGAGCGAAAGCTCGCCGGTGAGCGCGGTGCTGAGATGGCCGAGCCGGGCGAGCGCGGGATGCAGCGCCGCGACCCGGTCGGGACGCACGCCCTCGAAGCCGAGCGTCAGCGCCGGCCCGCCGGCCCGGCCCTCGGGCCGCAGGGCGATGTCGATGTCGGTCTCCAGCCCGCCGACGCGAATCGACGCAGACCCGCGCGCCAGGCCGGCGTCGCGGAAGGCGAGGTTCAGCCCCGAAAGCGCCCATTCGACGCCGAGCGCGTCGTCGCGGATGGCGACCGCCGCGCCGCGTATCCCGATCTCCGCCGGCGCGCCGCCGCCGGAGGGCAGGCCCTGGAGCAGGCCGAGCGCGGCGAGCGGCGTTTCCGCCTCGCCGTCCGTTCCGGCGCGAAGCGCCAGCGATCCGTCCGCGCGGCGGCGCAGCCCGACGGTCACGCCGAGCAGCGCCACCCGGCGCGGCGCGACCCGGCCGCCGAGCAGCGCGCCGGGATCGAGCGCGAACTCCAGGCCCCGGCTCTCGATCAGCGGCCGGTCCTGGAGATCGACCAGCCGGGCGTCCGCCGCCTGGAAGCGCAGCAGGCGCCGCCAGCCGGCCCACTCCACCTGCACGGAGCCGAGTCGCACCCGGTAGCCGCGCTCCGGGCGCGACAGCGCCGCCTCGATGCGCGGCGCGATGAGGCCGGCGTCCACCGGCCCCTCGGTGAGACGCCACAGCAGCGCCAGCGCCGCCACCGCGAGGACGGCCACGAACGCCAGAAGTGCCCGCAAAACATGCCTGAGGCGCATGGAAGACCGCCGCCCCGCTTGACCGCCATGGACAGGAGAGACCAATAGAAAGCATGAGCGCGCCTCGCAACAGCCCAAAGCCCGCCGACCCGGCCGAGGCCGACCGGCGGCTGGAGCGCTGGGCGGCGGAGATCGGCCCGCCGGCGGGCAACGGGCCGCGCGCGGAGGCGCTGCGAGCCGCGCTCGGGTCGAGTCCCTTTCTCGCCGACGGCCTGTTCCGCTTCCCGGATCTCGCCCGGCAGCTGGCGGCGGAGGGCCCCGCGCCCGCCGTCGAGTCGGTCTTCCGGCGCCTGGAAGCGCTCGGGCCGGAGGAGGACACGAGCCGCTGGATGCGCGCGCTCCGCGAGGAGCGCACCCGGCTCGCCGTGGCGGTCGCCATCGCCGACATCGCCGGCGAGTGGCCGCTGGAGCGGGTCACGGGCGCGCTCAGCGACTTCGCCACCGCCGCGCTCGACGCCGCCGTGCGCCATTTGCTGGCCACCGGGCGCGAGTTCGGGCGGGCGGAGCCGGAAGGCTCGGGCCTGGTCGTGCTCGGCATGGGCAAGCTCGGCGCGGGCGAGCTCAACTATTCGAGCGATATAGACATCGTGCTGGCCTATGACGAGGCGCTGCTGGCGGTGCGCCGGCCGGACCGGATCGGCCAGACCATGGTGCGCTTCGCCCGCGATCTGGTGCGCCTGCTGCAGGAGCGCACGCCGGACGGCTATGTGCTGCGGGTCGATCTGCGGCTGCGCCCCGACCCCGCCTCCACGCCGCTGGCGGTGCCGCTCAGGGCGGCGGAGGCCTATTACGAAAGCATGGGCCAGAACTGGGAGCGCGCCGCCATGCTGAAGGCGCGGCCCGTCGCGGGCGACCTCGCCGCCGGCCAGGCCTTTCTCGACTATATCCGGCCCTTCGTCTGGCGGCGGAGCCTGGACTTCTGGGCGATCAACGACATCCACTCGATCAAGCGCCAGATTCACGCCCATCGCGGCCATGACGCGCTGGCCGTCGGCGGGCACAATGTGAAGCTCGGGCGCGGCGGCATCCGGGAAATCGAGTTCTACGCCCAGACGCAGCAGCTGATCTGGGGCGGGCGCGACCCGAGCCTGCGCAGCCGCGCCACCTGCGCCGCGCTGGAGGCGCTGGCGGCCGCCGGCCATGTCACCCGCGCCGCGGCCGACGAGATGCTGGAGGCCTATCGCTTCCTGCGCTCGGTCGAGCATCGCATCCAGATGATCGACGACCGGCAGACGCACGAGCTGCCGGACGGAGCGCATCTGGCCGGCTTCGCCCGCTTCATGGGCCATGGCGACGCGGACGCCTTCTCGGAGGCGCTGCTGGCGCGCCTCGACCGGGTGCGCCGGCGCTACGATGCGCTGTTCGCCGAGGCCGGCACGCTCGCCGGACCCGGCAATCTGGTGTTCACCGGCACCGACCCCGACCCCGGCACGGTGAAGACGCTCTCCGGGCTCGGCTATCTGGACCCGCCGGCGGCGATCGGCATCGTGCGCGCCTGGCATTCCGGCTCGATCCGCGCCACCCGCAGCGCCCGCGCCCGCGAGATTCTGACCGAACTCGTCCCGAGCCTGATGGAGGCGCTCTCGCGCACGCACCGCCCGGACCGGGCGCTCGCCGATTTCGACCGCTTCCTGGCCCGCCTGCCGGCCGGGGTGCCGGTCTTCGCGCTGTTCCAGGCCAATCCCGGACTGCTGGACCTGGTGACCGAGGTGCTCGGCAGTTCGCCCTTCCTGGCCGAGCACATGACGCATCATCCGGGCGTGCTGGAGGGCATCCTCGCCGGCGGGCCGGGCCTTCGCGGCCCCGCGCGCGAGGACCTGGCGGCCGCGCTGCGGGTGGCGGACAACTATCAGGACGTGCTGGATGCGACGCGGCGCTGGGCCAACGATGCGCGCTTCGCGGTCGGCCTCGACCTGTTGCGCGGACGCCGCCTGCCGGCCGAGGCGGGGGCCGATCTGTCGGAGGTCGCCGACGCCACCGTCGAAAGCCTGCTGGAGGCGACGCTCGACGAGTTCCGGCGCCGGCATGGCGGCTTCCCGGAGAGCGGCCTCGCCATCCTGGCTTACGGCAAATGGGGCAGCGGCGAGCTCACGCTCGCCTCCGACCTCGACATGGTGGCGGTCTATGACGCGCCGGCCGGCGCGGAGGCCTCCGACGGCGCCCGGCCGCTCTGGCCCTCGACCTATTTCGGGCGGCTGATGCAGCGCCTGCAAACCGCGATCACGGCGCAGACCGGCGAGGGCCGGCTGTTCGACATCGACCTGCGGCTCCGGCCCTCCGGCAATGACGGGCCGCTGGCCTCGCATATCGACGGCTTCGAGCGCTACCACCGCGAGGACGCCTGGACCTGGGAGCATCTGGCGCTGGTGCGCTCGCGCGTCGCGGTCGGTCCGCCGGGGCTGGCGGAACGGCTGGAGGCGCTCCGCCGCGAGGTGCTGGCGCGGCCCCGGTCCGATCTCCGCCGCACGGTGCGGGAGATGCGCGCCAAAATGGCCGCGGCGCGCGAGGCGCCGGAGGCGCTCGACCTCAAGCACCGGCCGGGCGGGCTGATCGACCTGGAGTTTCTGGCGCAATATCTGGTGCTGGCCCATGCCGGCGACGCGCCGGCGCTGGCGGAGCGCTCGCCGGCGCGCATCTTCGAGGCGGCGGCCGCCGCCGGCCTGGAGAGCGGCCCTGCGCCCTGGCCGGAGCTCGCAACCGCCGCCACCCGGCTTGCCGGCCTGCAAGCCCTCTTTCGGCTTTCCGGCGCGGAGCCGCCGGAACGCATCCCGACGCTCGCGCGCCGCGCGGCGGCGCTTTGCGGCGCGGCCGATTTCGCCGGGGTGCGCGACGCCATCGAGCGGGACGGTATGCTGGTGCGAAGCGCGTTCCGGCGTCACCTGGAGGAAGGAGAGGACGCATGAGCCTGCAACAGGGCGACCCCGCCCCCGATTTCAGCCTGCCGACCGACGGCGGCGGCAGCGCCGCGCTCGGCGACTATCGCGGGCGGAAGCTGGTGGTCTATTTCTATCCGCGCGACGACACGCCCGGCTGCACGAAGGAAGCGCAGGCGTTCCGCGACCTGGCCCCGGCCTTCGAGGCCGCCGGGACGGCGATCCTCGGCGTCTCGCCCGACAAGCCCGGCAAGCACGATCGCTTCAAGGCGAAGCACGGCCTGCCCTTCGCGCTCGGCTCCGACGAGGAGCATGGCGTGGCGGAGGCGTTCGGCGTCTGGGTGGAGAAGCGCATGTACGGACGCGTCTATATGGGGGTCGAGCGCGCGACCTTCCTGATCGACGAGCAGGGCCGGCTCGCCCGCATCTGGCGCAAGGTGCGCGTCGCGGGCCATGCAGAGGCCGTGCTGGAGGCGGTCAGGGGCGGCTGAAACCGCCCCGCAGCAGCAGCCAGCTGGCCCCGGCCATGAAGGCGGCGGCGACGAGGCCGACTCCGGCAAGGCTCGCGCCCGCGTCCATGACCCGGCCGAACACGGCCGGGGCGAGCGCGCTCGAAAACACCATGAGCACGAAATAGACCGAGCGGATCGCGCCCAGCTGCGCCGTGCCGTAAAGCTCGGCCCAGACCGCGCCCAGCAGCGTCTGGCCGAGGCCGCCGGAGACGCCGAGCAGCGCCATGAACAGGAAGGCCGTCCAGGCCTCGGGACCCGCCTGCAGCGCCAGACAGGCCGCGATGAGCGGCAGCAGCAGCCCCGGCATGAGCCGGCGGGCGCCGAAACGGTCGATCAGCGCGCCGGCGGCGAGCCCGGCGGCGACCTTGGCGGCGGCGAAGCCGGTGAAAGCGGCGGCGATGAGGCCCATGCTCCAGCCGCGCTCCTCGGCCAGCGGCGCGATATGGAAGGCGTAGCCGGTCGAGACGAAGGCCGGGGCCAGCATCGCCGGCAGGGCCAGCAGGAAGCGCCGGTCGCGAAACAGCAGCGCCCAGGCCCCGGCCGGGGCCGGCGCGGAGCGGGCGGGCGTGGGCGTCGGCGCCAGCAGGCCGAGCGCCGCCGGCAGCACCGCCAGGGCGAGCCAGCCCGCCGCCGCCCACCAGACCTCGCGCCAGCCGATGAGCGCCACGAGCGCGACCGCGACCGGCGGCAGCAGCGCCTCGCCCAGCGGATGGCCCAGCATGACGATGCTGAGCGCCTTGCCCCGGTCGCGGTGGAAGCGCCGCGCGGTCGCGGTGTGCGCCGTGTGGGTGACCAGGCCCTGGCCGAAGAAGCGCAGCGCGAAGAGCGCGAGCGTCAGCAGCGCCCAGCCGGCCGCGCTCGCCATCAGGGCGGCCGCGCCGGCCAGCCCGAGCAGCGCCAGCGCCGCATGGGCGCGGAGCGCGATGCGGTCGATCAGCCGCCCGGCGAAGGCGAAGGCCGCGCCGCTCGCCAGCGTGCCCAGCATGTAGAGCGCGCCGAACCCGGCATGGCCGAGCGCGAACTCCTCGCGGATCGCCGCGCCGAAGAGGCCGATATAGAAGGTCTGCCCGAAACCCGAAAAACAGGCCAGCAGCAGGCCGAAGGCCAGGAAGGACGCATTGGCGGCGACGAAGCGGAGAGTGACGATCAAGGCCCGGCCCGGTTGTGTCGGAAGCGCAGAGAAGCCATAACCGACCGGAGATGGAAACGTAACGAGGAAACGGGTCCCGTCCCCATGCCGCAATCCGCATCGTTGTTCGATCTCGCGGGCGAGGTCGCCGTCATCACCGGCTCCACCAAGGGCATCGGCAAGGCCATCGCCTGCCGCATGGCCGAGGCCGGGGCGCATGTGGTGGTCTCCTCGCGCAAGGCCGACGCCTGCGAGGCCGTCACGGCCGAGATCAACCGGAGTTGGGCGCGCAACGGCGCCGAGGCCGTATCCTGCCCCGCCCATGTCGGCGACAAGGAGCAGTTGCAGCGCCTGGTGGACTGCGCCGTCGAGCGCTGGGGCAAGCTCACCGTCGCCGTGCCCAACGCCGCCGCCAACCCCTATTACGGCCCGATGGCGGGCATTCCGGACTCCGCCTTCGACAAGATCATGGAGACCAATATCCGCTCGACCCACTGGCTGTGCACGCTGGCCGCCCCGCATATGGAGGCCGCCGGCGGCGGGTCGATTATCATCATCGCCTCGATCGCCGGCCTGAAGGGCAACACCACGCTCGGGGCCTATGCGATCTCCAAGGTCGCCGAGCACCAGATCGCGCGCAATGTCGCGGTGGAATACGGACCGAAGAACATCCGCGCCAACGCGATCGCGCCCGGCCTGATCAAGACCGATTTCGCGAAGGCGCTGTGGACCGATCCGGTGCGCCTGGAGGCCGTCAACAACAGCCTGCCGCTGCGCCGCATCGGCGACCCCGACGAGATCGGCTCGGTGGCGGTCTTCCTCGCCAGCAAGGCGGCGTCCTATGTCACCGGGCAGGTGATCAATGTCTGCGGCGGAGCGGCCGTTGTCTGACGCGCCGCTTCGCGTCGCCGTGGTCGGCCTCGGCGCCATGGGCGGCATGATCGCCGCGCTGCTGGCGCGCGGCGGGGCCGAGGTCTCCGGGCTGGCGCGCGGCCGCACGCTGGAGGCGGTGCGCGCCGGGGGGCTGGTGCTCGACTTCAAGGGCGAGCGCCACCGCGCCAAGATCGCCGTGGACGACCGCCCGGCGGCGCTCGGGCCCCAGGACGCGGTGATCCTGGCGGTCAAGGAGCCGGCGCTCGCCGGCGTCGCGCCGACGCTCGCCCCGATGATCGGCCCCGACACGGCGATCGTCACCGCCATGAACGGGCTTTCCTGGTGGTTCTTTCACGGCGCAGGCGGGCGGCGCATCGCCTGCCTGGATCCCGAGGGCGCGATCGAGGCCGCCCTGCCGCCGGCCCAGGCGGTGGGCGCGGTGCTGCATCTCTGGGCCACCGTCCCCGCTCCCGGCCATATCGACGCCGGGCCGGGCGAGCGCATCATTCTCGGCAGTCCGGGCGCGATGGACACCAGGCCGCTTGCCCGCGCGCTCGCCGCCGGCGGCTTCCACGTGCAGCAGACGGAGGACATCCGCGCGGAGGTGTGGAGCAAGCTGCTCGGCAATCTCTCCGGCAATCCGATCAGCGCCGTCACCGAAGCGACGCTCGACCGCATTCTGGCGGCGGACGGCGGGCTGGACGTCGCCCTGGCGGCGATGACCGAGGCGACGGCCGTCGGCCGCGCCATCGGCATCGAACCGCTGATCTCGCTGGAGGACCGCGTGGCGCTCGGCCGCAGCCTCGGCGCCTTCAAGACCTCCATGCTGCAGGACTTCGAGAACGGCAAGCCGCCCGAGATCGCGGCGCTGCTGACCTGCGTCGGCGAGATCGGCGCGGCCGAGGGCGTGCCGACGCCGCTGATCGACGCGCTGCGCGCGCTGGTGACGCTCCGGGCCGAAGCGGCGGGTCTGGGGGACGGCCGGTAGCCAACGCCATGCTTCCCGGAAGCGCCGGCGAGAGGCGCGTCCTCTTCTGGATGTGCCTGCTGATCGGCGTCAATCAGCTGGGTTTCGGCGCCATCGTGCCGGTGCTGCCGCTCTATGCGCAGGCGTTCGGCGTCACGGCCTCGGCGGTCGGCCTGGCGGTCGCGATCTACGGGCTGGCGCGCTTCCTGGTCGCCATGCCGTCGGGAAGGCTCTCGGACGCGCTCGGACGCCGGCCGACGCTGGCGCTGGGCGGCCTGCTCTCGGCGGCGGGCAATTTCTGGTGCGCCTGGGCCGCCGACTTCCCGGAATTCATCCTCGCCCGCTTCCTCGCCGGAGCCGGGGCGGGCGTGATCGTCACCACCGGCCAGGTGGTGCTGGCCGACATCACCCGGCCGGAATGGCGCGGGCGCGCCATCGGCCTCTATCAGGGCGTGTTCATCTTCTCGGTCGGCATCGGCCCGTTTCCCGGCGGCTGGCTGGCGGAGAGCTGGGGCCTGGCCGCGCCCTTCGCGGCCTGCGGCGCGGCCAGCCTCATGGCCGGCGCGATCGCCTGGTTCGCGGTCGGCGAGACGCGCGGCTTCGCGGACCCGCCCCGCCAGGCGGGCGCGGCGCCCTCCTTCGCGGCGCAGCTCCGGCTGATCGCCGCGAAACGCGCCTTCCTGCTCATCAGCTGGGTCGGCTTCATCAACGCCTTCACGCGCACCGGCGGCCTGTTCACCATCGTGCCGATCATGGGCCATGCGCGCCTCGGCCTCGACGCCGCCGAGATCGGCTTCGGGCTGGCGCTCGGCAGCGTGCTCGGCCTCGCGGCCGCCTGGCCGACCGGCCTGCTGGTGGACCGCTTCGGGCGCAAGACGGTGATCGTGCCGGCGACGATGATCTCGGGCGGGGCGATGCTGGCCTTCGCGCTCGCGCCCTCCTACGCCTGGTTCGCGGCCGGCTGCGCGCTGTGGAGCGTGGCGACCTCGGTCGGCGGGGCCGCCCCGGCCGCCTACGCCGCCGACAATGCGCCCGCCGGCATGAACGCCGCCGCCATCAGCAGCTTCCGCATGCTGGGCGACGCCGGCTATGTGCTGGGGCCGGTGCTGCTGGGGATGGTCGTCGATGCGGGCGGCGCGGGGGCGGCGCTGCATCTCTCCTGCGCGCTGCTGGTGCTCACCGCGCTTGCCTTCGCCCGCTTCGCGCCGGAGACTCGGCGCTTGTGAACGCGCGCGCGACAGGCGCCATCAGCGCCCGGCAATGGTTGATCGTGGTGACGGTGCAGGCCGTCACCCTGCTGTTCGGCGTCACCCTCACCAGCGTCACCGTCATCCTGCCGCAGATGAAAGGCGCGCTGTCGGCGACGCAGGACCAGATCTCCTGGATCCTGACGCTCAACCTCGTCGCCACCGCGGTCGCGACGCCGCTCACCGGCTGGCTCGCCGGCAAGCTCGGCTGGCGCAACCTGCTGCTCGGCTCGGTGCTGGGCTTCACCGGCGCCTCGGTGGCCTGCGGCTTCGTCTCCTCGCTGGAGACCTTGCTGGCGATCCGCATCGTGCAGGGCGCCTTCGGAGCGCCGATCTTCCCGCTCGGCCAGGCCATCCTGCTCGGCAGCTTCACCCGCGAGCAGCAGCCCTTCGTGGTGATGATGTGGGGCGTCGGCGGCGTCTTCGGGCCGATCCTCGGGCCGACCTTCGGCGGCATCGTCGGCGAATGGCTGGACTGGCGCTGGGCGTTCTTCCTGATCCTGCCGCTGGGCCTCGCGGCCTGCATCCCGATCCTGCTGGCGATCGGCCATCGCGAGCGCGGCACGGCGCGGCGTTTCGACGCGGCCGGTTTCGCGCTGATCGCGGTCGCCATCGGCGCGACGCAGCTGCTGTTCGACCGCGGCCAGCGCAACGACTGGTTCGACTCGCCGGAGATCGTCATCCAGGCGGCGCTCGCCGGGGCGGCCTTCTATCTGTTCGTGGTCCACAGCTGGCTCTCGCGCGCGCCGCTGTTCGCGCCGGAAGCCTTCGCCGACCGCAATTTCGTGCTGGGCGTGGCCATCGCCTTCATCATGGGCATGTTGCAGTTCACGCCGATGGTGCTCTTTCCGCCGCTGCTGCAGGAGTTGCGCGGCTATCCCGAGGCGGTGGTCGGCTATCTGATCGCGACGCGCGGCGTCGGCAATCTGTTGAGCTTCCTGATCGTCGCACCCTTCACCCGCCATGCGCCGCGCCTCTGTCTCGCCACCGGGCTGGCGATCCAGGCCGCCGCCGGGCTGTGGATGGGCTCGCTCGACCTCAATCTGCGCAGCGAGGACGTCTTGTGGTCCAACCTGATGCACGGCTTCGGCTTCGGCCTCGCCTACACGCCGATGGCGATCCTGACCTTCTCCACCCTGCAGCCGGCGCTGCTGACCCAGGGCAACGCCCTGTTCAGCCTGATGCGGATGCTCGGCAGCAGCATCTTCATCTCGGTGACCCTGGTGCTGTTCGCGCACACGGCCGCCGAGGCGCGCTCCTCGCTCGCCAGCCTGGTGAGCGTGTTCGATTTCGGCGCGGGCGCGCCCTGGCTCCTGCCTTTCGCCGGGGCCGATGGCGGGGCCGACCTCGCCCGTCTGGAGCGAAGCCTGCACGCCCAGGCCAGCATGGTGGGCTATCTCAACGCCTTCCACCTGCTCACGCTCGCGGCGGCCGCGGCCGCCCCGCTCGCCTTCCTGTTCGCCTCGAGGCGCGCGGAAGCGATTGCCGCGCCGGACCGGCCTTGATAGAGGAAGCCCCGCCTTCAACCCGGAGTCGCGAAACAGATGGTCGAAAGAGTGCAAGCCGGACGGAGCCAGGTCGATGCCGAACTCCACGCCTTTGTCGAAGACGAGGCGCTGCCCGGCCTCGGGCTGGCGAGCGCCGACTTCTGGCGGGGCTTCGACGCGCTGCTGCACGACCTGGCGCCGATCAATCGCGACCTGCTGGCCCGGCGCGAGGCGCTGCAGGCCGAGATCGACGCCTGGCACCGGGACCGGCGCGACCGGCCGCTCGACGGGCAAGCCTATCGCGCCTTCCTCCGGGAGATCGGCTATCTGGTTCCCGAAGGCCCGGACTTCAGCATCGACACCGCGCATATCGACGACGAGATCGCCCATATCGCCGGGCCGCAGCTGGTGGTGCCGATCTCCAACGCCCGCTATGCGCTGAACGCCGCCAATGCGCGCTGGGGCAGCCTGTACGATGCGCTCTACGGCACCGACGCCATTCCCGAGACCGAGGGCGCCGGGCGCGCGGGCGGCTACAATCCCGTGCGCGGCCAGCGGGTGATCGCCTGGACGCGCGCCTTCCTCGACGAGACCGCCCCGCTCGCCGCCGGCTCGCATGCGGACGCGACCGCCTACCGGGTGCGCGAGGGCCGGCTCGCCGCCGACCTGCCGGGGGGCGCCGCGGGACTCGCCGACCCCGGCCTCTTTGCCGGCTACCGGGGCGGTGCGGAAGCCCCCGAGGCGGTGCTGCTCCGCCATCACGGCCTGCATGTCGAGATCGTCATCGACCGCGACCATCCCGTCGGGCGGACCGATGCGGCCGGGGTTGCGGATGTGCTGCTGGAATCGGCCGTCACCACGATCATGGACTGCGAGGATTCGATCGCGGCCGTCGATGCCGCAGACAAGGTGGCCGCCTGGCGCAACTGGCTCGGCCTCATCAAGGGCGACCTCGCGACCAGCTTCGACAAGGGCGGCGCGGCGGTCGAGCGCCGGCTGAACCCCGACCGCCGCTATACGAAGCCCGGCGGCGGCGAACTCGTGCTGCCGGGGCGCTCGCTGATGCTCTGCCGCAATGTCGGCCATCTGATGACCAACCCGGCGGTGCTGGACGGCGAGGGCCGCGAGGCGCCGGAGGGCATTCTCGACGCCGTCTTCACCTGCCTGATCGCGATGCGCGACCTCAAGGGCGACGGCCCCTTCCGCAACAGCCGCGCCGGCTCGATCTATATCGTGAAGCCCAAGATGCACGGGCCGGAGGAGGTCGCCTTCGCGGATGCGCTGTTCGCCCGCGTCGAGGACCTGCTGGGCCTCGAACGCAACCGCATCAAGATGGGCATCATGGACGAGGAGCGGCGCACGACCGTCAATCTGAAGGAGTGCATCCGGGCGGCGCGCCAGCGCGTCGCTTTCATCAACACCGGCTTCCTCGACCGCACCGGCGACGAGATCCACACCTCGATGGAGGCCGGCCCGATGATCCGCAAGGCCGACATGAAGGCCGCGCCCTGGCTCGCCGCCTATGAAGACCGCAATGTCGATGTCGGCATCGCCTGCGGGCTGCGCGGCCGCGCCCAGATCGGCAAGGGCATGTGGGCCATGCCGGACCTGATGGCCGACATGCTGGAGCAGAAGATCGGCCACCCCATGGCCGGAGCCGACACCGCCTGGGTGCCCTCGCCGACCGCCGCCACCCTGCACGCGACGCACTATCACCGCGTCGCGGTCGGCGACCGGCAGGCGGAGATCGCCGGCCGCGCGCAGGCCGCGCTCGACGACATCCTGTCGATCCCGGTCGCGACGCGCCCCAACTGGTCGCCGGAGGACATCCGGGCCGAGCTGGAGAACAACGCCCAGGGCATTCTCGGCTATGTCGTGCGCTGGGTGGATCAGGGCGTCGGCTGCTCCAAGGTGCCGGACATCCACGATGTCGGGCTGATGGAGGACCGCGCCACCTGCCGCATCTCCAGCCAGCACATGGCAAACTGGCTGCATCACGGCGTGTGCAGCGCGGCGGAGGTCGAGGCGGTCATGCGCCGGATGGCCGAGGTGGTGGACCGCCAGAATGCGGGCGACCCGGCCTATACGCCGATGGCGCCCGGTTTCGACGGGCCGGCCTTCCGCGCGGCCTGCGAGCTGGTGTTCGACGGGCGCGCCCAGCCTTCCGGCTATACCGAACCGGTGCTCCACCGCCGCCGCGCGGAGCGCAAGGCGACCTAGCCCGCATTTCTCACGAGCGGTAGGTGCATCGGGGCTCTGCATGTGGGAAAATGTTTCTGCAACAAAACCTTACCCGGTTGCAGAGGAATTCCCCGATGCCTGCAGAGTGTATCCCGAAGCCGATGCGTTTTGCACGCCTGAAAGGGCGTGATCCGGTGGCCGATTTCCGGGGCGCGCGCTGACCTCGGATGCCGGGGCGTTGCTTCTGGGCGCGATGGAGGCGCATCATCGCCATGGTGCGCCGCTGGCGGGCAAATCGACCCTGAACCGGCTGGAGCACGCGCCGACGGGGCCGCATCGCTATCGCCGCATCGGCCACGACCCCGAGGCGATCGAGGCGCTGTTGGTCGATCTTTTCCTGGAGGCCCACGCGCAGGCGCCGAAGCGGCTGGTGCTGGACCTCGACGCCACCGACGACCCCTTGCACGAGCGCCAGGAGGGCCGCTTCTTCCATGGCTATTACGACTGCTACTGCTACCTGCCGCTCTACATCTTCTGCGGCGACCATCTGCTGGCGGCGAAGCGGCCGGACCAGACTTGCGGATCGATCATGCTGCGCGACGGCTCGCCGGCGATGACCTGGGCGATCCGGTCGGCGACGCCGTGCATCATGGCGTGGACGCCCCGGTCGGTGTTGGACGCGATATGCGGGGTGACAATGACATTGTCCATCGCCAGCAGCGGATTGTCGGGCAGCGGCGGCTCCGGGTCGGCTACATCCAGCGCCGCGCCCGCCAGATGGCCCGCCTGCAGGGCCCGGATCAGTGAAGTGACCCCGCGATTCAACCGGCGGGCGCGCGGCGCGGCGGCGCGATGCCGTGCTCGCGCAGCGTGCTCTCCACGCTCGGCCGCTGCAGCCGGATGCGCCGGTCGCTCAGCAGGTAGGAGAACACATATCCCAGACCGAGGATGAGCACCCCGATCAGGAAGCAGTAGATGATGGCGCGGTTGGGGTACTGGTCCTTGAGATAGCCGATATAGAGCGGGCCGCAGACGCCCGCCGCCGCCCAGGCCGTCAGCATGACGCCGTAAACGGCGGACATATTGCGCGCGCCGAAGACGTCGAGCACGAAAGAGGGCATGGTCGCGAAGCCGCCGCCGAAGCAGAGCATGATGTAGCAGACCAGTATCGAGAAGATCCAAGGATCGCGCTCCGTCATGAGAATGCCGAACACGATCATCTGGCTGGCAAGCAGGATCCGGAACACGCGGATGCGGCCGATGCGATCGGACATCAATCCCCAGAAGAGCCGACCGAATCCGTTGCAGAGCGAGCTGGCGGCGATCAGCGTTGCGCCATATTCGGCCAGGGTCTCCGGCTCCAGGCCCGGATCGGCCAATCCCCACACATCCTGCAGCAGCGGCGACTGAAAGCTGATGACGGCGATGCCGGCGGCGATGTTGAAGAAGAAGACGAGCCACATGACGGCGAATTCGCCGGAGCAGAGACAGCGGGCGGTCGAGGCCGGCTCTTCATGCTCCTCCCGAGCCTCGACCGGCCGGACGCGCTCGGCGAGCGCTTCGGGCGGGTCCCGGAGCGCCAGGCTGCACGGGATCAATATCGCGGCGAACACCGCGCCGAGCCAGATGAAGAGGAGCGACAGGTCCCCTTCCGTCTGCACTACGAGCAGGGGCGCCAGCCCCTTGCTGAGCACGACCGCGCCGATCCCGAAGCCCATGACGACGATGCCCGTCGCGAGCCCCTTCTTGTCCGGGAACCACTTGGCGACGGTGGCCACGGGCGTGACATAGCCGAGCCCGATGCCGGCACCGCCGATCGCGCCGTAGCCGAAGCAGAACAACGCCAGATTGTCGAGCTCCAGGGCGAAGCCCGCTATGACATAGCCGACCGAGAACATCGCGCTGCCGGCGAGCGCCAACCGTCGCGGCCCCACTTTGGGCAGGATCATGCCCGCTCCCGCAGCGGACATGCCGAGCGAAAATATCGTGATGCCAAATGCGAGCGCCGTATCGGTGAACGACCAGCCGAGCTGCCTCACGAGCAGCGTCTGAAAGAAGCTCCACGCATAGACGGTCCCGAAGCAGATTTGCAGGACCGTGCAGTAGAAGATCGCCGCCAGGCGCGACTCGGCCAATGGAAGGCTACTCCTTTCCGCCCGGCCGGGAGCCCTCGTTCGCCTTCTCGAAATCCGCCTCTTGCGAAAAGTGGAGGAAGAGGCGCGCGAGGTCCCCGGCTTCGTCCTTGCGCGCGAGCAGCTTTTCGTTCCCCGCCTCGTCGGCCTTCCGTTCCCGCGCCAGCGTCACCGCAAAGGCCAGCACGGCGCCGATCGGCCTCGCCGCCTGGCCGACGAGCCAGATCGCGGCGAGAATGCCGACGACGAATATGGTGGAGATGAGATAGACCTGCTGGCCGATGGCCCTCTGCACCTTCAGCGCGACCAGCCCGGTGTCCATACCGATATGAACCGTTCCGGCGACGCCCGCCAGGATGGGGCTGGCGACCTCGACGAAGTCTCCCATACCCGGCAGGTGGCGCTCCACGGTGGCCGTGCTGGCCGTGTCGCCGGTCCCGATCTCTTCCGGAATGCCCGGCACGAAGGTGTGGGCCAGAAACTCCCCCGTTTCGCTGGTGATGTAGATGTAGCTGATTCCCTGGATCTCCACGAACTGGTCGATCAGGGACTGCAAGGCCGTGAGGTTGCTGTTCAACAGGATATCGACGCTGGCGTCGGCGATCGTCTTGGCGATGTCCCGGCTGTTGGACTCGTATTCTTCGGACAGGTGCGTGTCGATGCAACCCTTGGCGGCGCTCCGGGCCGAACGTCACCCGCTCCCCGATCCCCAGATCGAGATCGCCGATGCTGAACACGGCGTCTTCGAGCGCGGCTCGCGCCGGTCTGTCGCCCAGGCGATCGAGCACCTCGACCATCAGCTTGGCGTTGAGAAAGCCCTCCAGGCTGACAAAGCTGTGGGAGAACGGCGTATAGTCTTCCCGCA
>CBDCQY010000002.1:0-466561 GCA_965220855.1 Alphaproteobacteria bacterium
ATACGAAGATTACTAAGAGATCCTACACCTCGGTCGGATTTCCCGCTTACAGCGCCGCAGGTCAAGACGGGTTTTTGCCCTACTACGACTTCAGTCAGACCGGCGTCGTACTCAGCGCGATAGGAGCCAATTGCGGACAAACGTGGCTGGCGAGAGGTCGATGGTCGTGCATTAAGAACACAATTCGTTTCTGGAGCACCTCAGAAGCTGCTGATACCGAGTACCTGTATTGGCTAACTCGCGACCCTGACTTCTGGCCCAAGAGAGGCTCTGTTCAACCGTTTATTGCACAAAGTGATGCTCGCTCTATTAGGGTAAGTTTGCCGCCTATCAGCGAACAGAAGGCCACGGCAAATCTCCTTACCACCTTGCAAAATAAAATCGAGTTAAACCGGCGGATGAACCAGACGCTGGAGGCGATGGCGCGGGCGATCTTCAAGGATTGGTTCGTCGATTTCGGCCCCACCCCGCGCCAAGGCCGTAGGTCGAGCCTCCTATCTCACCCCCGAAGTCTGGTCCCTTTTCCCCGACGCTCTAGATGAAGAGGGCAAGCCGGCGGGGTGGATTCGACAGTCCATTAGCGAATTTACCGAGATTATCTACGGCGCTGCTTTCTCGTCAAAGCACTTCAATGCTGACAAAAGGGGGATGCCACTTATTCGGATAAGAGACCTTGTGAACCACGAACCGAAAGTCTTCACCGAAGAGAGCCATAAGAAAGGCCATCTTATCGAGCCAGGAGATATTGTTGTAGGAATGGATGGTGAATTTTGTCTTCAAATCTGGAAAGGGCCGCGGGCATGGTTGAATCAACGAGTATGTCACTTTCGGCCTAGAGTTGGATTATCGACCTCTTTTCTGGCAGAGGCTCTCAGGGAACCACTAGCGTTTTTTGAGCATGGAAAGATAGGTACTACAGTGATTCATTTGGGTAAGGCTGATATTGATACTATTAAACTGATTGACCCCGGAATGCGAGTTCTCCGAGCATTTTCTGCGAGCGCCCAACCGCTAGTTGATATGACCGTCGCGAACTCGTTGGAGAGTCGAACTCTCACACATATCCGCGACCGTCTCCTGCCGAAGCTCATGTCCGGCGAAATGCGTGTGGCCGATGCCGGAGCAGCCGTGGAGGCTGTGGCATGACCCGGGTCCCCGTCGATCCCAAGCTTCTACTCTGGGCGCGCGAGCGCGCCGGGATCGCACAGGAAGACCTCGCAATGAAGTTCAAGAAGCTTCCGGAATGGGAAAGCGGCGTCATCGAGCCGACCCTCAAGCAGCTGGAAGCGTTCGCCCGCGCCGTCCACGTGCCGTTCGGCTACCTGTTCCTCTCGGAGCCGCCCGAGGAGGCCGTCCCCATCCCGGATTTCCGCACTTTCGCCGGACGGGAGGTTGCGCGGCCCACCCCGGACCTGCTGGACATGATCTATGCCTGTCAGGAACGACAGGGTTGGTATCGGGATTTTTGCACGTGTTGCCGGCGAGCCGGAACTGGACTTCGTCGGCAGCGCGTCGGTGGGGGCATCGCCTGAGACTGTCGCGGCGGAGATGCGGGAGACCCTCCGGTTCGATCTGGCCGCCCGCCGCGAGTGTCGGACCTGGACCGAGGCGCTGCGGCTGTTCAGACGCCAGGCCGATGACGCCGGCGTCCTGGTCATGGTGACCGGAATCGTGATGAGCAACACGCACCGCCCGCTCGACCCCGGCGAATTTCGCGGCTTCGCCCTCAGCGATCCGCTGGCGCCGCTGATCTTCGTCAACGGCAAGGAACACGAAGGCGGCGCAGATGTTCACGCTCGCCCACGAGCTCGCGCATATCTGGCTCGGCGCCTCCGCCTTGTCGAACCTCGGGGCAGCGCCAGAGCGGGGTTTCCGGCGGGAGGAAGTTTGGTGCAACGCAGTGGCCGCGGAGCTTCTGGTGCCGCTGGAAGCGCTGCGATCCGATCTGCGGCGGAACGAGCTGCTTGAAGACGCGCTATCGCGGTTGGCACGCACCTACAAAGTCAGCACATTGGTCATCCTGCGCCGCCTGCTCGACGCGGGCTGGCTAACCCGGGAGCGCTTCGACGCCGCCTGGGCGCAGGAGAACGAACGGTTACGGAAGCTGGTCGAGTCGGATAAGACCGATGGCGGCATCTTCCCTCGCACGACGATCGCGCGGGTCGGACGGCGGTTCGCCCGAGCGCTTGTGACGAGCACGCTTGAGGGGCAGACGCTCTATCGGGATGCGTTCCGAATGTTGGGTGTTCGCAAGACCGAGGCCTTTAACAATCTGGGGCGCGAAGCTGGGGTGATGGGATGACCGATTATCTTATCGACGCGAATGTATTCATCCAGGCCAAGAATCTGCACTATGGCTTCGATTTCTGCCCTGCCTTTTGGGACTGGATGGTCGAAAAGAACGACACCAGAAAAGTTGCAAGCACCGACAAGATCGCGGACGAACTGCGGGCAGGCGACGACGAGCTCGCAGAGTGGGCGGTTGCGCGTGGCGAAGCGTTCTTCTTGCCGATGGATGACACCGTATTGCCAGCGCTTCGCGTCGTGAGCGATTGGGCGAGCGGCCAAGGATACCAACCGGCTGCCGTCGCGACCTTCTTGCAGGTCGCCGACTACTGGCTTGTCGCGCACGCGTTGGCGCATCAGTGCGTCGTCGTCACGCACGAGGTGCCCGCCGATACCACCAGGAAGATCAAGATTCCCAATGCCTGCATTGGGCTCGGCCTGCGCTGCATGACCCCCTACGAAATGCTCCGCCGCGAGCGCGCAAGATTCGTCCTGGGCAAGGGCAGAATGGCAGCCTGATGGTGGCTTTCACCGAAGCCGAGGTGGAAGACGCCGCGCTCGGCTGGCTTGCCGGGCTGGGCTATGCCGTGCGGCGCGGGCCGGAGAGCGGGCCGGACGGGCCGGCGCCGGAGCGCGACAGCCATGGCGAGGTGCTGCTGACCGGCCGGCTGCGCGCAGCGCTCGCCCGCCTCAACCCGCAGCTGCCCGCCGAGGCGCTGGAGGAAGCGCTGCGCAAGCTGCGGCAGGCGGAGACGCCCTCGCTCATCGAGGAGAACCGCCGCCTGCACCGCTATCTGGTCGAGGGCGTGCCCGTCGAGCTCACCAGGGAGGACGGCAGCATCGCCGGTGACGCGGCCCGGCTCATCGACTTCGCCGACGCCAAGGCCAATGACTGGCTCGCAGTGAACCAGTTTACGGTCATCGAGGGGCAGAACACCCGCCGGGCGGATATCGTGCTGTTCGTCAACGGCCTGCCGCTCGCCGTCATCGAGCTGAAGAACCCAGGCGACGAGAACGCCACCCTCGAAGGGGCGTTCAACCAGCTTCAGACCTACAAGGCCGAAATCCCCTCGCTCTTCCGCACCAACGCGGTGCTCGCGACCTCGGACGGGCTGCAGGCGCGCCTCGGCTCGCTGACCGCCAGCCCCGAACGCTTCATGCCCTGGCGCACCGTGGACGACGCCGCCATCGCGCCGAAGGGCGCGCCGGAACTCGAAACCCTGATCGGCGGCGTGTTCGAGAAGGCCCGGTTTCTGGCGCTGATCCGGGACTTTACGGTGTTCGGGGATACGGGCGCGGGGCCGGTCAAGATCGTCGCCGGCTATCACCAGTTCCACGCCGTGCAGTGCGCGGTCGCCTCCACCCTGCGCGCCTTGCCCGACCGCGCCCTGGCGCCGCGCGAGGACCCGGCCGACCGCGGCTGGCCTTCGGTGGCCTCGCAGCAGGAGGGCGACCGGCGCATCGGCGTGATCTGGCACACGCAAGGCTCCGGCAAGAGCCTGCTCATGGCGTTCTACGCCGGGCAAATCATCACCCACCCCGAGATGGGAAACCCGACTGTCGTCGTCATCACCGACCGCAACGATCTCGACGACCAGCTGTTCGCCACCTTCTCCATGTGCCGCGACCTGCTCCGCCAGACTCCGCAACAGGCCGAGAGCCGCGAGGATTTGCAGCGAATCCTGAACCGCCCTTCCGGCGGCGTGGTGTTCACCACCATTCAGAAGTTCGCGCCGGAGCCGGGCGAGACCGACTATCCGGAGCTCAGCGACCGCCGCAATGTCGTCGTCATCGCCGACGAAGCGCATCGCAGCCAATATGGCTTCGGGGCGAAGGTGGCGCGCGGAACCGGGGAAATCTCCTACGGCTTCGCCAAATATCTGCGCGACGCCCTGCCGAACGCCTCCTTCATCGGCTTCACCGGCACGCCCATCGAGAAGGAAGATGCGAATACGCCGGTCGTGTTCGGCCACTATATCGACATCTACGACATCAGCCGGGGTGTCGAGGACGGCGCGACAGTGCCGATCTACTATGAGAGCCGCCTCGCCCGCATCGAGCTCGACGAGGATGAGAAACCGGCGCTCGACGACGAGATCGCGGCGCTGACCGAGGACGAAGCCGAAGGCGAGCAGGAACAGCTCAAGCGCCGATGGGCCAATGTCGAGGCCGTGGTCGGGACGGAGAAGCGCCTCCGTCTGGTCGCCCGCGACCTGGTGGAGCATTTCGAGAGCCGTGTCGCCGGTCTCGACGGCAAGGCCATGATCGTCTGCATGAGCCGGCGGATCTGCGTCGCCCTCCATGACGAGATCGTCCGGTTGCGCCCGGACTGGCGGAGCGATGACGACGAGAAGGGCGCGATCAAGATCGTCATGACCGGCGCGGCGTCCGACCCGACGGAGTGGCAGCCCCATATCGGCGGCAAGGCGCGGCGCGACCTGCTGGCGAAGCGGATCAAGGACCCGGATGACGCGCTGAAAATCGCGATCGTGCGCGACATGTGGCTGACCGGCTTCGACGCGCCGAGCCTGCACACCATGTATGTTGACAAGCCGATGCGCGGGCACGGGCTGATGCAGGCCATCGCGCGCGTCAACCGCGTGTTCCGCGACAAGCCGGCCGGGCTGATCGTGGACTATATCGGCATCGCACAGAACCTGAAGTCGGCCCTCGGCCAGTATTCGAGCGACGACCGGCGCCATGCCGGCATCGACGAGGCCGAAGCCGTGGCGGCGCTCAAGGAGAAGCACGAGATCGTGCGCGCCATGTTCCACGGTTTCGACTATCGCAAGGGACTGGCCGGGACGGCGCAGGAACGGCTCGCCGCGCTTGCGGAGGCTATCGAATGGGTGCTCGCCCTGCAGCAGCGCGAGGCGGCCAGGGAGGAGACCGAAGAGGGCAGGAAGCGCGCCCGCCGGCGCTTCGGAGACGCCGTGCTGGCGCTCTCCCGCGCGTTCGCGCTCGCCGCCGCCAGCGATGCGGCGCGCGCCATCCGCGACGATGTGGGCTTCTTCCAGACCGTCCGTGCGGCGCTGGTCAAGAGCGCGCCCGGCGCCGGCGCGTCCTCCGCCGAGCGGGACCTTGCCGTGCAGCAGATCGTCAGCCGCGCCGTGGTCTCGACCGAGATCGTCGATATTCTGAAGGCCGCCGGGCTGGAAACGCCGGACATCTCCATCCTCTCCGACGAGTTCCTGGCCGAAGTGCAGGGCATGGAGAAGAAGAACCTCGCCCTGGAGGCGCTGCGCAAGCTCCTCGACGGCGAACTGCGCTCCAGGAGCCGCATCAATGTCGTAGAGACGCGCGCCTTCTCCGAGCGGCTGGCGGAAGCGATCGCGCGCTACCACAACAACGCCGTCACCACGGCGGAGGTCCTCCAGGAACTGATCGGCCTCGCCCGCGACATCCGCGCCGCCCACCGGCGCGGCGAGGAGGAGGGGCTGAGCGCGGAGGAAATCGCCTTCTACGACGCGCTTGCCCGAAACGAGAGCGCCGTCGAGATCATGGGCGACGACCACCTCCGCGTCATCGCCCAGGAGCTGCTCAACAGCCTGAGGAGCAACGCCTCCGTGGACTGGCAACACCGCCAGTCGGCGCGCGCCAAGATGCGCGTCCTGGTCAAACGCATCCTCCGCAAACACGGCTATCCCCCGGACCTCCAGGACGCCGCCGTGCAAACCGTCCTGCAACAGGCCGAGGCCCTTTCCGAGAGGTGGGCGGCGTGACTACTCTCCTGCACAGATAGTCCCGGATACATCACCTTGGCTGGCAAGAACCAACACTACATCCCCAGCTTCGTCCAGCGGGCATTTGGAATTCGACCCGGATGCAAGGACGTTTGGTACTTCCGAAGAGGTCACACACCCGCGCGACGCCCGATCAAACGGACAGCATCCGAAGATCACTTTTACTCGGAACCGGGGCGTGAAGGACAAACAACGCTTGATGATGAGATTACTAAAATCGAATCCAAATTAGCGATTATTCTGAATGAGGTTCGAACCGAACCGATCGGCTCTGTCATTATATCTTCAAAGGCTGCACTAGTTGTATCTCATCTAGTGCAGAGAACGGCACATATACGGACAACATTAAGTGCCGGTGCGGCTCACGTACTTGACCTTATCGCGGACGCATTATCTGAGCAAGGCAACGTCAAGACACTGATTGGTCTTGATGGAATATCGCCTACAGAACACTTCCGATCCACTGTATTCAAAGATCTAGTCAAGAGTCGAGAGATTGCAGAACACCGCATACCAACTCATAATTTAGAGCGGATAGCGTATATTATTGCAAAAGAGAAAGCCAGTACATCATTAAAATCTGGCCGAAATCTTGCAACTGTCGCCCTGTCTGCTATGCGATCTTGCTTGCCAACTCTCGTCCGTGATGGTCACAACACATCCCTGGATATTTCAAATAATTTGAGTGAGTTTGAGAAATTGATGCTTACCTTTACATGGACCGTTGAAGGAGCACCTGCAGATGGCGCTATTTTGCCGGATTGTGTGGCGATAGGGATTGATTCAAATGGCGTGACCGGCAACCATCTGCTCATCGGCAAGGATCATTTGTGTGCATTAATTTTGGCAATTTCGCCCGACAAGTTGCTCGTAGGGCGCAAGCCCGGATTCTGTCAGACAAGTGATCTCGATTACAACGTAGAGGCGGCAAGCTTAAGCCAAGCGTTTTTTTTGGCCCCACGCTTGGACGAAGATACAAACCGACTACACAGCATGATCGGGTGTAAACTCGATCCAGCCCTTTTGGAAGCTGCCGAGCGCGGCTTCGATGACACTGTTTGGGACAGGCGTGGTCCGAAGGCGAACGACGGATTATCGGGAGCCGGCACGTTCGAATGGACGCAGACATTCGGTGTTCAATACGAACTTTCGCTATATGGGTATGACGATGAGCTTACCGCAACACGCATTCGGGAGGCGGTCTGCGACCTTGTGAATGAGATCGCTTCGATCATGCCACTCGGGCGTCTGGACGGGATCACCATCGGAGCTGACTATTCGGGACTGTTGCTGGCCGTCGAAAGGGGCTGGGAAGGCGCGCCATCGCCAAACACTGCTCCGGAGGAGATCGGTGTCGGTGTAGCGCAGGTGGTAATGGTCAGACGGTCGGGCACGGTGAAGGGACGGATCGTCATCTCGGATATCATTTCTGAAGCCCTCATATCCAGGGATGAAGGGTGTAAGGCCTGGGCAAAGTACGTGCTCGCGAAGCAGGTGGTTTCGGTTGGTCTGATGGAGATTATTGAGGAGCGCCTGCCGGACACGTTGCTCAAAGCGCTGGGCAGCGGAATCGACGATTGGCTTTATGCCAGCGCGGACGGCGCACCGGAGAGCTACACTGCGTCGTCGATAGCGAGTGCTTTCGGAGATTCGGAAGAGGTTGGCAGGTTGCTTCAGGAGTGCTTGGTCATGGCCGTTGATCGAATGATGGAAACTGTGCCCGGAGAACGACTTGCTTACCGCGAACACGGCGATCTGGGAAGATTGCTGGAGATCGCACGCCCCGCAATCTGGCGGGTATTGATCGCGACTGCGGATTTTCTTGGCCATTGCGCATTCACCAGAACGAATCCGCTCGGTGATGCACCTATGCTGAACGATGCGCTCGATCGCGCGGGACTCCGGGATTGGCTTGGCGTTTACTTCGAGGACCTTGCAAGTTTCCACCTTCGGTTGGGCAAGTGGGAAACATTCGACGAGTTCCTGGCCTTCAACATCCACGTCGAGCGGCTGCTGCTGGCAGTCGGGATGTTCGCGTGGGAAGCACCGGAGGGGCTGCGGATCGAGGTGCCGCTCGGCACAGATTCACAGGCGTTGCTGGCAAGGCTTGAAAATTGACAAGAAACCACGACTGTCTCGCCATAATCGTGCGGTCGCCAATTTGATGAAAGCTTGGTCATTGTACCGCCAAGAGGAGAGGCCTGGCCGTGAGCGGGGCGGCGGGCGGGGGTCCCGGAGGGAGCCGCTGCCGCCGTTCCTCTCAATCTCCACAAGGAGCACGGCATCATGCAGGCGGTTCTGGCGCCGCGCGGCGACGCGCGCACGTTTCTCACCCACTTTGTCGGCGGCGGTCTTGAGGACGACCGGTATGTCGTCGAGACCTTCCGTTCGCTCGCCAATGGCGACATCGTTCCGGTCCAGGCCGACGGCGCGAAGCCGAAGGGGCGGCGCAAGGCGCGCGGCAGGGTTCTGCCGCTGAAGGCGGTCGAGAACATGCGGCCCGCGCGCGACGAGATCATCATCGCGACGGGGGTCAGGCTCCGCACCTGCGGCGTGCAGCTTTGGGGCTGGCGCAGCCTCGGGATATTCGCCGACCGCCGGCAGCGGGGCTGACCTGCGCTCTCCACCGGACGTCCGGCCGGCCTGCCGCCGGCCGGGGCGTCCATCGTTCGGGACCCGGACATGACAGGAGGGCGCCGTGGCATATCGAGACCCCGAGGCGCAGAAGCGGAAGGACCGTGAGCGCCATCGCAGGCGGGTTGCCGAGCGGCTCGCGGCCGGCTTGTGTCCGAAGTGCGGGAAGCGTCCCCCGGCGCCAGACCGTTCTGTCTGCGATGCCTGCGCGGAGAAGGGCCGGACTGCTGGACGGGCGCGCGATGCGCGTCTCCGGGCGGCGGGGCAGCCCCGGCGCGATCCCGACCGCGCCAGGGAGTATGAGCGCGAGCGCTCGCGCCGGAAGGCCGAGCGGCGGCGCGAGACCGGGTTGTGCGGCAAGTGCGGGCGCAATCCTGTCGCGCCGGATCGGCGGGCGTGCGAGCCTTGCGCCGCGAAGAGGCGCGCGGCCGACCGCGCCCGCTACGCCGAGGCCAGGGCGGCGGGCCTCCAATATGGCGGCAAGCCAGCCGCCGCCAAGCGCGAGGCGGCCCGCATCGCCAGCCGCAAGCGCCATGCGGCCCGCCGCGAAGCGAATGCCTGCACGAGGTGCGGGCGCCGGCCCCCGGTCGCGGGCGGGACGATCTGCGCGCCCTGCCGCGCCGCACGGCGCGAGGCGGCGCGCGAACTCTACGCCGCCCGGCGCGCCGCCGGCTTGTGCGTGAAATGCGGCGCCCCGGCAACAGGCGGCGGGGCCAGGTGCGCGCCCTGTTCGGTGCTCCAGTCCGACAGCCGGTCCGCCGGACGCAAGAACGCCGCGAACCGCGCCCGCTACTGGACCCGACGCCGTGCGGACCGCTGCACGGACTGCGGAGCCGCTTCCTTCGGCGCCGCACGCTGCGATGCGTGCGCCCGCCGGTCGTATGAGCGCTCCGATCATGTCCGCGGCATGCCGGCCTGGCCGCCGAGCTTCGCCGTGTTCCTGGTCGGAGCCGACGAGCCGCTTGCGGTGTTCGACGACGAGATGGAGGTTGCAGCCTTCATCGCCTTCGAGAAGCTCGACAGGCGCCAGGTGGAGGTGGTCCGGGACGCCAGCCCGCTGGCGACGCTCGCGGGCTGGGAGTGACCCTTGCCGCAGGGGGGCTGGCGCAGACATCTTGCCGGCCCGCCGGCGGCGGGGGGCCGCGCAAGGGGGAGGAATCGACCGATGAGCATGGACAGCCTGCCCGAGGAGACGGATTTCGTCTTCTTCGTCGAGGCGCTGCCCGACGACGGACTGCATCGCCTGGCGATCGCCGTCGAGGGCATGGACGCCCCGATCCCGACGATGATGGTCGCGGTCGATATCGACAGCGCGCTTGAGATCGCGGATCGTTTCAACCGCCGCCTAGGCCGCGACCGGGCCTCCTGGACCGCCTTCGCCGCGCGCTGCCTGGGCGGCGGGGACAAGGACTCGGACAGCGCTCCCTGGTGCTGAGAACGCCCATTTGGAACCGGGCGACGGCCTTGCCGCCCGGCCCGGTTCGGGGCCTCCACCGACTTTGCAACTGCGTCGCGCAACGCCTTGTATCCGGTTCCGCCCGTTGCTACGGTTTGCGCGCTGAGGCGATCAGGAAGGGGTCTTCGCGCCATGACCATCACAGCTTCTCGCCCGACCTGCCGCACCGTCGGCCCCGCTATCGGTGGCATTTCCGCCTTCGCCTCTCTGCGGACGGCCGCCCGGCGGTTGGCTGCGGCGCTGCCGGTCCGGTGTTCACTATTTACCCCCCCCCCCCGCGCTCGCAGGGGAGCAATGCCCCATCCCCGCATTTGGCCCAACCGCTCGGCAAGCGGCGCTGCCCTGCTGCTGGGCGCAGCTCTCTTGTTCGGTGGCGCCCAGGCCGCTAAGGCGGACTTGACCCTCACCTTCTCCGACGACGGTACGAACTCCACCATCACCGCCAGTGGCAGCCTGAACTTGACGCATTGCCAAAATAGGCGGAATAATTTAGGAAAGTCGGATTATAGACGGAGAATGTGGATGAACAACGATAGTTTGGGTTTCCTGGTTGGTAATTCTACAAGTGATGAATTTTATACATATTGCAACTACACGGGCGGTGCACGGACCATTGACGGAGCCGACAGCTACACGGGCAGAAAAGATACTTTCACAAATAGATTCAAACTTGGACAGTACGTTGCAGGTTTTTCTATACAAGTTGAAAACGTTGACAACGGAACTTTGCATGTGAATTCCACATCGAGTAGCACCTACAATCCCGACGGTAAGACAATCACCTTTCCCGGAACATTGTTATCGGTGCTGCGAGATAACGATTTCAAGATGTCGATTACCATCGACAGCAGCCAGAAAGTTATATTTACGACGGTGAACCCCTCGCCGCGGCCAATCGCGCCAGCCGGCCTGAAGGCCACTCCGGGCGACACCGAAGTGACGCTGGAGTGGACGAACCCGAACAACGACACCATCACGAGGTATCAGTACCAACAGAAGGCAGGCGACGGAAGCTACGGGAACTGGATGAACATCGGCGAAAGCGGTGCATCCACCGTCAGCCACACCGTCTCCGACCTGACCAACGGCACTGCATACGCCTTCAAGATTCGAGCGATAGGGAGGGGCGGCGACGGCGCCGAATCGAACCAGGCCACGGCAACGCCCAATGTGGCGCCCGCCATGCCCGTGTTGGGCGAGCCGCAGCCGGGCAATGCGGAGGTCAAGCTGGTCTGGACCTACACGGCAAACACCGCCGAGGTCGCCAATTGGCAATACCGACGGAAGGAAAACGGCACCACCGTATGGGGCGCTTGGACGGACATCAACGGCAGCAACAAGGACACCAAGGAGTACACCGTCACCAGCCTCCAGAACAACACGACCTATGATTTTCAGGTGCGCGCCAGGACGAACGGCGGCGTGGCCGGCCCGCCGAGCGGCGCCCGGTTCGCGACGCCGGCGGGGCCGCCGGTGGCGGCGACGGCGCTGACCGCGACGGCGGGCGGCAGGCGAGCGACGCTGACGTGGACGCTTGAGCCGGGCGACCCCAGCATCGAGATTTGGCAATATCAGGCGGTTCGGGGTGAGTTCACGAACGAATTCGGCTTCGGAAGCGCCACGTGGAGACCAATGACCGGCACCGATGCGACGACGCGTAGCCATACGGTGAGCAATCTCGAAAGCGAGGTCACCTACAGCTTCCGCATCCGCGCCGTCGGCTATGGCGGCAACGGAGCCGCATCGGACATCGCGACGGCAACGCCGGAGCGGGATACGGCGCCAAGCTTCGGCGGCGCGGCCATTGCGGACCGAAGCTGGTCGCTGGACAGGGCCATCCGCGCGCTGCAACTGCCGGCGGCGAGCAGCGGCAATGGCGCGCTGAGCTATACGCTCACGCCCGATCTTCCCGCCGGGCTGAGCTTCGACGCCTCGACGCGGCAGATTGTCGGCGCGCCGACGGCGATACAGCCGGCCGCGACCTACAGCTGGAAGGCGGCGGATGAGGACGGTGACGAAGCGACGCTGACCTTCACCATCGCGGTGGAGGCGGACGTGGCGCCGGGTTTCGGCGATGCGGCCATTGCCGACCGAAGCTGGTCGCAGGGCAGGGCCATCCGCGCGCTGCAACTGCCGGCGGCGAGCGGCGGCAATGGGGCGCTGAGCTATACGCTCACGCCCGATCTTCCCGCCGGGCTGAGCTTCGACGCCTCGACGCGGCAGATCGCCGGCGCGCCGACGACGCTACAGTCGGCGGCGTCCTATACATACAGGGTGGCGGACCAGGATAATGACGAAGCGACGCTGACCTTCACCATCGCGGTGGAGGCGGACATGGCGCCGGGTTTCGGCGATGCGGCGATCGCCGACCGGGTTTACGCGCAGAACGCGGCGATCGACGCGCTGCAACTTCCCCGGGCCACGGGCGGCAACGGGGCGCTGAGCTACTCGATTTCACCCGATCTTCCCGTCGGGCTGAGCTTCGACGCGTCCATGCGGCAGATCGCCGGCGCGCCGACGACGCTACAGTCGGCGGCGTCCTATACATACAGGGTGGCGGACCGGGACAATGACGAAGCGACGCTGACCTTCACCATCGCGGTGGAGGCGGATACGGCGCCGAGTTTCGGCGACGCGGCCATTGCCGACCAGAGTTACGCGCTGGATCGGACGATCGGCGTGCTGCAATTGCCGGCGGCGAGCGGGGGCAATGGCGCGCTGAGCTACACGCTCACGCCCGAACTGCCGGACGGGCTGAGCCTTGACGCCTCGACGCGGCAAATCACCGGCGCGCCGACGGCGCTGCAGGAGGCCCTGACCTACAGTTGGCGGGCGGTGGACGCGGACTTCAACAGGTCGGGGTCGGATGCGGCCACGCTGTCCTTCACCATTGAAGTGACGACGGCGGAAATGGAGCGGCGGGCGCTGAAGCACATGCTGGCGGCGACGGCGCGGGCGACGCTCGCCGGCGCGGTCGATGTTATCGGACAGCGTTTCGATGCGGCGCCGGGCGGGCCGGGCCTGTCATTGGCCGGTCGTCGGATCGGCGGCGCGCCGCCGGTCGTCGATCGCTATCGCCGGGACCGTTGGGACCGGCTGGGCCGCCGGGACGACCGGGCGACGCCGATGGGCTATTCCATGGACGGGTCGTCCCTGTTGCGCGACAGCGCCTTCACCCTGCCGCTGGCGGCGTCGGGCGCGGCTCCGGGCGGTCCCGGCTGGACGGTGTGGGGCCGGGGCGACTGGCGGGGCTTCGAGGGCCGCAAGGATGGTGGCAGCTGGGACGGCGAGCAGCGGACGGGCTGGCTGGGCGTGGATGCGCGCCTGGACGGGGGGCTGACGGCCGGTCTGGCGCTCTCGCAGGGCAAGAGCGAAGCGGATTACCGGCTTGACGAGTCCGGGGGCCGTCTGGAGACCTCTCTGACGACGGTGTGGCCCTATGTGCAGGTGACGACCGGCAATGGCGGCGCGCTGCGCGCGGTGCTGGGCCGGGGCGCGGGCGAGGCGACGCATCGGGCGTCGGAGGGCGATGGGGAGCAGGCGGACCTGTCGTTGCTGGCGGGTTCGGTGAGCGGCCGTCTGCCGGTGGCCCGGCGGGGTGGCTTCTCCTGGTCGGCGTTTGGCGGTGTGAGCCTGGCGCGGATCGAGACGGAGGGTTCGTCGGCGACATCGATCGGCGATCTGAAGGCGACGAACTGGCGTCTGAGAGGCGGCGCGGAAGCGTCGCATGACGGCATTGCGCTTTCGTCCGGGTCTGGCTGGCTGCTTCAGCCGCGCGGCGCGCTGGCGGTTCGCAAGGACAGCGGCGACGGTGTGACCGGGATCGGCATGGAGTTGAGCGGCGGCGCGCGTCTGGCGTCTGCGGGCGGACGCTTCGGTCTCGATGCGTCCAGCCACTGGCTGGCGCTGCACTCCGCCGACGGGATGCGGGAATGGGGCGCGAGCCTGGAGGCGCGGCTCGCGCCGTCCGCCGACGGGCGCGGCCTGTCGCTCGCCCTCGGCCCGGCCTGGGGGCCGCAGCAGGCGGGCGCGCTCGCACGCGAGCGCCTCTTCGACGAGGAGCGGGGCGACGGTGCGGGCCTCTCCATGGCGGCGCGCACCGGCTATGGCTTTGCGACCGCCGGCGGGCTGCTGACGCCGTTTGCGGAACTGGCCCTCAGCGGTGAGCCGCGCACGCAGCACTACCGCACGGGCGTCGGCTTCGCCCGGGGTGGCATCGACGCCGCGCTGACGGCCGGCCACCGCGCCGGCGGAGATCCCGACACCCGCATCGGCATGGACCTGCGGCTGAACTTCTGACGGCTCCCGTCCCCCCGCCTGCCTGCTGCGCAGCCGGCCCGCCGTCGGCGGTGCTCGCCCGCGCCGCACGAACCCTTGCCATGCGATCGCAGCTGACGCGCTGACCGCTGCCGGATAGGGCGCGCGGCACCCGCCGCACTCTACGACCACCTGCTGTCGGCGCGCTGACCGCTGCCGGATAGAGCGCACGGCGCGCGGCGCACTCCGCCGTCCCGAGCTGCCCGGCCGCATCGGCATCGCTGTCGCGCCACAACGCGCGCCGCGACGAGCGGCTTGCGCGAGTGCCTCGACGATCCGAAGCCTCCTCGACCGCTCCACCGTCACCGACGGGGCGTGCGCCACGTTCGGCAGCCGGGGGGCCTCCTGTCTCGCGCCGTCCGCCCCGATCCCCGTTGCCTCGCTCCCCGGAGGGGGAGTTTCGCGCGTGCCGGGCAAGCGCCCTGGAGGCGGGAGGGAGGGTCTCTCTCGCACCGGGCGCGGCAACCGCGAAGGAGGCAGCGCCCATGTTCGGCATCGACACCGACCACGACCCGATCGACCCGTCCGCCACAGAACTGCTCGAAGCCCTCGGCCTCGACGCCCATGCCGTGCGCGAGACGCTCGCCGACGACCTCGCCCGGCGCTGCCCCGACCGCGCCGTCATGGCGGACGGGAGGTAGAGGAGAGCTTGAAGAAAGCGAGCGGATGAGGGGCCGGAGAGAGATTCCGGTTCCTCTCCGTTCGCCAACCCATCGTCATCGACCAGGAGACAGACCATGGCATTCGGACTCAACCGGGCCGAACTCATCGGGCGCATCGGCGCCGACGTCACCGTGAACAACCTCGTCTCGGGCGGGCGCGTCGCCAACTTCAGCGTCGCCACCGACGAGAGCTATCTCGACCGCAACTCCGGCGAGCGGGTGGACCGCACCGAGTGGCACCGCATCGTCACCTTCCAGGACGGTCTGGTGGACATGCTGAGCAAGAACGCGCGGAAGGGCCGCCTGGTCTATGTCGCGGGCAAGCTACAGACGCGGCGCTGGAAGCGCGACGGCGAGGATGCGGACCGCTTCTCGACCGAGATCCTTCTGGTTCCCGGCGGGCGCGTGCAGTTCCTCGACAAGGCGAACGGCGCCGCGCCGCCGGCGCCCGATGCCGGGACCGCCGCCCCGGCGCCTGCAGAGGCTGCCGACGACGACCTGCCGTTCTGAGGCCGTCGCAATCCCCCACCCATCGGGCCGGCGCCGCGCGCGTCGGCCCGATCTTCCTTTCGCCAGGCTGGAGCATCCCGATGAGCGAGATCGCCTTCGAGCGCATCACCCCGACCGAGTCCCGCATCCGTGACGCCGACGGCGCCTGTGTGGGCGGCGTCCATGCCCAGGACGACATCCTGAAGCCCGGACGGCGGGTCTATCTGATCCATCTCGACGAGGACCCCAGGGGCTGGATCGCTGTGCACGACCGCGCCCGCATCCGCGAGGTCGCCGTGCAGCGCCTGCGGACGCATCCGTTCCGATGAATGCGCGGCGGCACGGCCCGCGCTTCATCCCGAAGGCCGTGCAGGGCTGCACCGCAGAAGGGGTGCGTGCAGGTGGAGAGAAACGCTCTCTCCTCTGTCTGTCTCATCGTGCCACACGTGCTCACTACGCCAACCCCTTCGGGGTCCTCCACTCCGCTTGCGCTCCGTTCCGGCCGGGACTCGCAATGAAACGGCGCTGGCGCGCCTAGGCCCGGCGCGGCGCGCGACCGTGGCTCCGCGCTCGCTGCGCTCGCTTGTGCGCCCGCACCACTCGCGCACCGCGCCGGGCCATTCATTCCGGCCCCGGTGGCTCCGCTCCGCGCGCGTGTCCCAATGAGACAGACGCCGGAGCGAGCACCGCACCGGTCAACGGGCCGCAAGGCCTCCAACGCAAGCGAGGAGTTCATCATGTACGACATCGACACCCACCGGGCGCTGTCCGTCACCGCCACTGTCTGCGAACAGGCCGCCCTCTTCGGCGCAACCCCGGAGCGCGACGAGCACGACCCCCGCGAGGTCTGGGATCGCGACGAAGCCATCGCCGCCAGCAGCGAAGCCTTCCGCATCATGGCCGAGGGCGTCGCCCCCGACGGCTTCCAGCTCGCCGACGAGCGCGAGCATCTGCTCTGGGGCATCGTCAATGCCTTCGACGCCCAGCTCCGCAGGCTCGACCGCAGCATCGACCGCCTCACGCCCGAGATGCGCGACCTCGAACGCGCCCAGGACGGCACGGAGGTCAAAGCGCGCGAGCTGGAGCTGCTCACCGACCGGGCGCAGAACCTCGGCGATCGCCGCGACGCCTTCGAGCGGATGCGCGACGCGCTGGCCGAGCAATACCGCAGCGTCACCCGCGAGGTCTGGCGGCCCCGGCGCGGCAGCCACACCAGCCAGACCGGCAGGCTCACCTCGGCGGCCATCGACGCCCGCGACTTCCAGCGCGCCCGCAAGGATCGCGAGACGCGGGCGCACCTGCCCGAGGGCACCCTGGTCGCCATCGCCGGCGGCAAGCAGGTCGGCGACGCGGGCGCGGTGTTCGCACGGCTCGACCGCGTCCGCGCCAAATATCCCGACATGGTGCTGGTGCATGGCGGCGGACCCGGCGTCGAGAGGCTCGCGGCGCAGTGGGCCGAGCAGCGCGGCGTGCACCAGGTCGTCTGCAAGCCGGACTGGAACGCCCACGGCCGCGCCGCCCCCTTCCGCCGCAACGACGAACTGCTGAACCTGCTGCCGAAGGGCGTCATCGCCTTCCCCGGCTCCGGCATCACCGACAATCTCGTCGAGAAGGCCGTGCAGCTCGGCATCCCCGTGCACAAGGTCGCCGCCTGACCGCAGCACCGCAACGGGCCGCGTCGCTCCGGCGCGGCCCGTTCATTCCCGTCATCACGGTCCGGCGCAGCGGCGCAGGCAGCGCTGCACCGCCATCCCCGCACTGCCTGCCGCACGTCCTCCGACACTCGCCCCGGCACCGCCGCGGGCGCCCGCGCGAGTGCGACTGCGGGAACGTGTGCGCCATCCACGGATGCGCTCGCGGTAACGTGTGCAAGGAGCAACAACGCCATGATCGACACCGCCTTCATCGCCTATAGGTGCGTTGCGGTAACGTGTGCGCGGCGGCATTCTGTTCTGCGGAACATGTGCAACCGCGCGAGTGCGCTGAGGGAACATGCGCGGCTTCCGCTGCGCCATGTGTGACGGACGTGGCCGCCGCCTTGCATCGCGCGCCGCGTTTTGTTACCTCAGGGCAAGGACGACGGCGCGGAACGCGTTCGGTGATCGCAGCCCGGTCGTCCCGCTCAATCGCCGCGACGGCTCCAAACCCTTGCGGCGCCGGCGTTTCAAGCCGGTCACGGTGTGCAGGCCAACCTCGACCATTCGACCCCCGTCGGGGTCGTAGGCCTTACACCCCACGCATCGAGATGCAGGTGTGCTGCAGGCGCGCGCTTGGCGTGCACTTTCTCGCGTTTTCAACGACTTGCGACGACGCGGAGTTGATGGGCCGAGTGTATGCTCTCGGTGTTACCTTTCAATCCCTTATATTCCAAACAGTTACAGGATGCCGTATGCTCTCAGCATACGGCGAATTCCGGGTCCAATTTCAACCGTATGCGGACGGCATACGTCAAAAACAGCATCGGCGGGACCTGGAGCGCTGGGGGCAGGCGACGCCAGCGCTGACCTTCGGGCTCAGAAACGTGACTTTTCGGGGACAACACCATGGCAGAAAATGACACTGGCGCTACGGATGCCGTTGAGAACGGCGACCAGAAGCAGGCCGAGCCGCGCACGCCGCGCTCGATTCGGTTCTCGGATTCCGAGTGGGGGCGCATCGAGCGCGAAGCCAAAATGCGCGGAATGGCGGCTGCCGAACTGGTCCGCCATGCGGCAGTGAACCTTGCCGCCGGCGATTCCAGCGCCAATCCCGTGTCGTTCCCGCCCGAGATCGCTGCCCAGATCGAGCGCATCTACCGGGGTGTCTATCTCCTCTCGACGCTGAAACGAGACGAAATGCTCCGCGCGGGCGAGCAGGAGACGCTGGAGCGGATCGCCAAGGCTGCTCGAAAATCGCAGACTGCCATTGAGAACGACGCCTCGCGGCAGGATTCATGAGCCGCGTTCCGGTCCGCGAGATACTGCTGACGAGGTCTGCATCCGTCTAGACAGGCGCCTAGGCTCGTGCCTGCGCCGGCAACGGCTTTCGGCTCGGGCGGCGTTACACGTCGAAAACCACGCGAGCATGCTTGCCGACGGTGCGCTGGCCCACGAGGGCGAGCCGGTCGACGTGCTCGACCGGTCCGAGTAGCCGCGCAGCGAACTCGATCTGCAGGTCGCGAACGTCGCGCTGTTCGCCGCTCACGTCCTTCGGCGCGGCCTGATCGCCGATGGACGGGAGGATGAGGTCGAGGACGTCCTGCGGTTCGTGTCGACCAAAATGCCCGAATCGGTCACTGACCGCGCTTTCGACTAACCCGCCGCCGCAAAGCGTCGCCCCGAAGCGGCAGGCCTGAAAGCTGGAACGACTTCCCTGGAAGCGTGGCGCCGGCACGACGTGGGCAGTGCATCGCCCATAGCCGCGCGTGTAGAACTGAAGTTGATTTTCACGAGACTTGAATTCGGTTAGTAAAACTGTCAAGTACCTGCCGGACTCAACGTGAGAATCAAACATGCGCGGCCCTCTCAAGCGCGTCATGGAGCATGCCGAGGCGCTGCCGCCGACGCGCAACCAGGAGAAGCGCTGGGGGTGCGCCATTCGCGCCCGTCTCGTCGAAAGGGTCCGGGAGGAGGCCCGCTCCTTTGTCGAGGCTGGTCTCTCCGGCACCGGGTTCGTGGCCAGGTGTCGCGAGGAAACGAACCACCTCTATGTCACGTACGAGCCGATGTTCGAGGCAAGCGGTCTCGTCTTCCCGGAAGTCATCGTCGAGTTCGGCGCCCGTTCGACCGGTGAGCTCCACGTGAAGCGGCTCGTCGTGTGCGATGCCGCGGCTTCTCTTCCCGATCTGACCTTCCCCCGGGCGCATCCCAGCGTCATGCTGGCGGAACGGATCTTCTGGGAGAAGGCGGCCGCCGCACATGTCTTCTGCCGACGGGAACGCCGCCGCGGCGAGCCCCAGTCTAGGCATTGGCACGATCTCGCATGTCTCGACGAGGCTGGCATCGCGGCAACCGCCCTCGCCGACCGGGCGCTCGCGCTCTCGGTTGCACGGTACAAGGCGATTTTATTCGTCGAGAACGATGCGAACGGCAACCGGATCGACTACGAGGCGGCAGTCTCCGGCGGCCTGCAACTGGTCCCCTCCGGCGCCGCGCTGGCGTTACTCGCCGATGACTACGCAAGCATGCTGGTCGATGGCATGCTGCTCGATGGAGACGAGCAGTTCCACGCGCTGATGGAGCGATGCGCTGCAATCGAGGTACGCGCCAACGCCGCCCAGCGGAGGGACGGCTGATGGACGTTTTCGCTTTTCGCGATGCACTTGTCGCCGAATATGGGCAGTTTTCGCGAAGCTTCACCAAGATTAGGGCCGACGACATCTCCGGTGCGGTCGACACTGCCTACGATAGGGGCCATTTCTGGCCGGCTCCGCTCATACAGTTAAACCCCAACTTCGAGGCAGGGGGAGGGATTGACGACCTTGTCGCCAACGGGACACTCGACGCAGAATGCGAGAAAATATTCCGGCTGAAGAATGCCGACGATACCTATGGTAAACGCCTCCTGCTGCATCGGCACCAGACCGACGCCATTGCCATTGCCGGGCGTAAGGAAAGTTACGTCCTGACGACTGGCACTGGCTCGGGCAAGTCACTTGGCTACTTCATTCCTATCATCAACGATGTGTTGAAGCGCAAACGTGCGGGCGAATCCTGTTCGGGGATCACCGCAATCGTTGTCTATCCCATGAACGCGCTATGCAACAGCCAAAGCGAAGAACTGGAGAGGTATCTGCAGCTTGGTTACGGCGAGGGAAAGGAGCCAGTTACCTTCGCCCGCTATACCGGGCAAGAGACTCACGAGGAACGTGAACGCATCGCGAAGAGCCCACCTAACATCCTGCTGACGAACTACGTCATGCTCGAACTGATAATGACGCGGTTTCACGAGACCGACAAGGCAGTGCGACAGCACGCTGTTGGACTCCGCTTCTTAGTTCTCGACGAGTTGCACACCTACCGCGGACGGCAAGGTGCCGATGTCGCTATGCTGGTCCGCCGTGTGCGTGAAAGATTCAACGAGCAACTTCTTTGCATCGGAACATCTGCAACAATGGCATCGGAGGGGTTGCCCGATGATCGTAATACCGTCGTCGCGCGTATCGCTACTCGTCTCTTCGGTGCCACCGTCGTACCTGGAAATATCGTATCCGAAACACTTCGACGCCTAACCCAACGCGATGCGAGCATGCGAAAGGTCGATTTACGCAACGTTATTGAACGCGGCGTAACGACAACTCTTACTCACGCTGAACTGTCCACACACCCTGTCGCGGCTTGGGTGGAGCGCAAACTGGGTATCGAAGAGCACCGCGGCACCCTCGAACGCATAGCGCGACCCCTCACCATTCGTGAAGCCTCCGATGCTCTCGCGCAAGACAGCGGCCTCGACTCCGAGCTTTGTCGCGACTACCTCGTGCGATTTCTGCTGGCTGCCCATCACAGCCAGAACGAGCGGGGTCAAAGCTTTTTCGCGTTTCGCCTTCACCAGTTCATCAGCGGCGCTTGGAACGCATACTCGACGCTTGAGGGGCCGGGAGAGCGATATCTGACCCTGCATGGCCAGCAATTCAAGCCTGGAGACCGTAGTCGGCGTCTCTACTCGCTCTGCTTCTGCCGGGCTTGTGGGCAGGAGTACTTTCCGGTCTGGGCGCGGCTGGCAGGCACGCAGCCGGAGGCATTCGAACCCCGCGACCTGTCCGAACGAGCGAACGATGACGAAGACCTTCGGTTCGGCTATCTCATGCCCGATGCAGGTAGCATGTTCGATCCTGCACATGCCGAAAGCCAGTATCCGGAGGAGTGGCTGGAGTTCCGCGGTGACGAGGTCCGCCTTAGGCCTCATTTTCGCCGCTACCGCCCCGTCGGCGTGCGGGTAAGCACCTCCGGTAGCGTCAACGCAGACGGAATGCCCGCATGGTTTATCCCAGGATCGTTCCGATTCTGCCTGAATCCGAAATGTGATGCCTACTATGACGGCAATGTTCGGAGCGATCTCACCAAGCTTTCCGGTCTGTCAAGCGAAGGCCGCAGCTCCGCGACGACTGTTCTCGTGCTGTCTTCGCTGAAGCACCTCATCGGTACAGAACTTGACGAGCGCACCAAAAAGCTTCTCGCCTTCACCGACAATCGTCAGGACGCCAGCCTGCAGGCGGGTCATTTTAACGACTTCATTCAGATCTTGTTGCTACGTGGTGCTTTGCTGGCCGCCATTCAACACGAAGGCGACAGTGTTCTCACGGACGAGATATTGACCCAAAAGGTACTCAGGCATCTGCACCTTGATGCCGCCGATTATGCGGCAAATCCAGGCGCCAAAGGCATCAAAGCGCAGAACACGATGAAGGCACTACGCGATGTGCTGGGTTACCGACTGTATTATGATTTGCGACGGGGTTGGCGGATCACGAATCCAAATCTAGAGCAGTTGCAGGTACTCGAAATCAGATACCGGGACCTTATGGACTGCTGCGAGGACGAGGAAGAATGGCGTGCGCGTCATCCCCTGCTCGGTTCCATCGCGCCGGAACGTCGTTTCGAGATCTTTTGTGAACTTCTGGAACGGATGCGGAGAGCTCTGTGTATCAAGACAATCTATCTCGATCCAAATTTCCAAGAGCAGATACGCAATCGAAGCTTCAACCAACTGAAGGAGCCCTGGGGCCTGTCGGAAGATGAACGCCTGTTTTCTCATGCGTTCATGATTCCGAGACCGGTCGGTCGCACGCGCCGCCCCGACTACCGGATGTTGCATGTCTCCCATCGTTCCGCATTCGGCCGCAAGCTTAGGTCGCCAGCGTTTTGGGGACAGAACAATCCTGTCTACCCGTCCAAGTTCGACGAGGACACCTACAACACCATTGTAGACGATATTCTGGGCGTGCTTGCCAATTACGGTTATGTCGAGCCCACGGAGTTCGATGACGGCCAGATTGGTTACCGGATCGATAGTTCAGTGCTCGAATGGGGCCTCGCAGAAGGTGCTGACGGCAAGATCGGTTCGGCCAACGTGTTTTTCCGAAATCTCTACCAGAACGTCGCTGCTCTTCTCTCCAGCGAGGACCGCCTTCTCCACCAACTGGAGGCACGTGAGCATACTGCTCAGGTCGATGCCGAAGTTCGCCAAGAACGAGAGCGCCGCTTTCGCAAGGGGCTTTCCGGCGAACGTATTGTCGACGGCAAGGTGGAGTCGGCTGGACTGCCCGTCCTCTTCTGCTCACCAACTATGGAGCTCGGCGTCGATATCGCCAGTCTGAATGTAGTTTACATGCGCAATGTGCCACCGACCCCGGCAAACTACGCCCAGCGAAGCGGCCGCGCCGGGCGCAGTGGCCAACCGGCGCTCGTCGTCACCTACTGCGCCGCCAGGTCGCCGCACGACCAGTACTTCTTCTCCTATCCGACCCGCATGGTGGCGGGTGTCGTGAATCCACCAAACATCGACCTCGCTAACGAGGACCTGGTCCGAAGCCACCTCCAGGCGGTCTGGTTGGCGGAGACAGGCATCAAGCTCGGCTCCTCGGTGCGGGACGTTCTTGACCGGGAGAGGCCCGACACTCTGCCGTTACATGACGAGATCGCCGAGCAGATCAGCGCCCCGCAGGCGGTGCACTCAGCACAACGGCGCGCGGGCCGCATACTCGCGACGCTCGGATCGGACCTCTCAGAGCAAACGGCGCCTTGGTACACGGACACGTGGCTGACTGGCGCGATGCAGTCCGCTCGGCGCCGCTTCGACAAAGCGTTCAGCCGATGGCGCTCGCTCTTCCTTGCGACGGCAAGTCAGATGAAGTTTGCGAACGACGTTGTCAACAACGCTGCGGCGACCGAGCAGGAGCGCCGGGAGGCTAAGGCCCGCTACGACGAGGCGTACACCCAGCAGAACCTGCTTCTTGACACCCGGCCTACAATGAACTCCGACTTTTACACCTATCGATATCTGGCGGCGGAGGGCTTCCTCCCCGGATATAACTTTCCGCGTTTGCCGCTGATGGCCTTCGTCCCTGGCCGCCGCGAGAAGGTAGCCCGGGATTCGTTTCTGAGCCGTCCCCGTTTTCTGGGACTTACCGAGTTCGGCCCCCAATCCATCATTTATCACGAGGGCAGCACCTATCGCGTGCGCCGTGCCATTCTCGCTGTGCGCGACGATACCGCAGTGACCGCCTCGGCCAAGCTTCCTGTTCAGGGTGCTCGCATCTGTCCGGCATGCGGTTATGGGCACTTTGGCGAGCAGATGGAATCCGAGCGCTGCGTCAATTGCAATTACCGCCTTGAGGGCGGGCGCTCGATTCGGAACCTGTACCGCATCGAACAGGTGGCCACCCAGCGGGCAAATCGTATCACTTCGGACGAGGAAGAACGCCAGCGCCAAGGGTATGAGATGGTCACGACCCTTCGCTTCAGCGAAGAGAACGGCCGGCCACGGGCTGAGGTGATTCAGGTTGTGCAGAGCGACGAGACCCTGCTGGAGCTGCGCTACGGTCCTGCCGCGACACTATGGCGGATCAATCTCGGCTGGCGTCGCCGCCAGGAGAAGACCGTCTATGGTTTCAGCGTCGATCCCAATACTGGTGAATGGACTAAGGACTCCCAAGCGCCCACCGATGCCGAGGACGACAAGGTACGTGAGGGCAAGACGGTCGAACGTATCACTCCATTCGTAGAGGACACCCGTAATGTCCTCTTGCTCCGTCCTGCTATGGAGTTGTCCGATACAGCTATGGTCTCGCTGCAGTACGCCCTCAAGCGCGGCATCGAGCAGGAGTTCCAGTTGGAGGAAGCGGAACTCGCCGTTGAGCCGCTGCCCGATCGAGACGATCGGAGGACGATCCTGCTCTACGAGGCCGCCGAAGGCGGTGCCGGTGTGCTTACCCGTATTGTCAGTGATTCCGACGCGCTCCCCCGGATTGCCCGTAAGGCTCTTGAAGTTTGCCACTACAGTGCGGTCTCAGGGAAATGGTCCGGCCCCGATGACCTCGTCAATCAGAACGACGACTGCGAAGCGGGCTGTTACCGCTGCCTGCTCAGCTACTACAACCAGCCCGATCACCCGCACATCGACCGGCAGGATCCATACATGCTCGACCTGCTGTGCCGATTGACGCACGCCGAGCGCCAGCACCTCAGTCACGAGATGATGGCCGGCGATAGCCATGCAGATTTGCACAACGCCTCGACGTCCTCCCTGGAGAAGGAATGGCTGACCTTCATCGAGTCCGGCGGCTATCGACTGCCCGACCGGGCGCAACCCTATCTCGAAATCTATGCAACACGGCCCGATTTCGCCTACGCCGCATCGCAGGCACTGATTTACGTGGACGGTCCGCATCATGAGTCAACGCTCCGCAAGAATGCCGACGAGACCATCGACCGCCGGCTGACCGATGCCGGTTACACCGTGGTGCGGTTTCCTGCCGATCGATCATCCTGGCCGGACATTGCTGCCAGCTACGCTTGGGTGTTTGGTGTGGGTGCGTCACCGAAGAGCGCCGAGAATGAGAGGGGGGATGGCTGAGGTGGAAGTCCCCGTTACCTTCAAGCCCGGAGATCTGGTCCGGGCGCGCCACCGAGAGTGGGTGGTCCTGCCAGAGATGCGCAACGATGTGCTGAGGCTCCGGCCGCTCGGCGGTGCGGAGGACGATGCGACCCTCATCTATCTCCCGCTGGAGCCCGAGGCACCCGTCCCCGCGACATTCGATCTCCCGGACCCGGACCGGCCTGGCTCCCAAGAAGCCGCACTTTTGCTGCGCGACGCGCTTCGCCTGAAACTCCGCGCGGGCGCGGGGCCGTTTCGGAGCTTTGGCAATCTCAATGTCGAACCGCGTGCCTATCAGCTCGTACCCCTATTGATGGCCCTCAAACTCGACATCGTCCGGCTTCTCGTCGCCGACGATGTGGGCATCGGCAAGACCATCGAGGCGGGCCTCATCGCACGGGAGCTACTCGATCGCGGCGAGATCGAACGGCTTACGGTCATCTGTCCGCCCCATCTCTGCGAACAGTGGCAACAGGAGTTGGGGGAAAAGTTCAGCATTGACGCCGAGGTCGTCCGTACCGGAACGGCCGCACGTCTCGAACGTGGGCTGCGGGCCGACGAGTCTGTCTTCGAAGTCTATCCCTTCACGGTGGTGTCGCTCGACTACATTAAATCTGACCGACGCCGCAGCGATTTCTTGCGTGCCTGCCCCGAGTTCGTGATTGTCGATGAGGCGCATGCCTGCGTACAGTCAAACACGAACACCCGCCATCAACGCTACCAGCTTCTCAAGGGCCTCGCCGAGAGCGAGCCCCGACGAAGCATGGTGTTCCTGACCGCGACGCCACACTCGGGCGACGATACCGCCTTCCACAACCTGCTCGGCCTGCTTAAGCCGAGCTTCGCTGAACTGGCCGATACGCTCGAGGGCGACACGCGCCGACGCTTGCGCGATGAACTGGCATTGCATTTCGTCCAGCGCCGCCGTGGCGACATCGCCGAATGGAAGGACGATGCCAGCTTTCCCGTGCGCGAGAGCCGAGAAGCGACCTACCGGCTGACCGGCGATTGGGGGGCGCTCTTCGAGGATGTGCTCGCCTATGCGAGGACCATGGTCCGGCGAGCGGAAAGCGGTACGAAGCTCGAACAGCGCATGTCTTGGTGGGCTGCGCTCGCGCTCTTGCGCTGCGCATCGTCAAGCCCCGCGGCCGCTTCGCTTGCTCTAAGAACCCGGCTCCAGGCCGCCGAGGGCGAGACAGAAGGGGACAAGCTAGCCGGCCTGGATCGCGAAGCGGGCGAGACCGTGATGGACGAAGCGGCAGACGACTCGCTCACACTCTCCGAAAGCGTGCCCGCCGGCACCGTCGAGGAGGCAGAGGACGCTACGTCCTTGCGAGGGCTTATTGCACGCGCCGAAGCGCTCCGCGGTCTTCGAAACGACCCCAAGCTTGACACTCTCATTGCCGAGGTTCGGGAACTCGTGCTGAACGGGTTCCGTCCCGTCGTTTTCTGTCGCTACATCGCCACCGCCCATTACATAGGGCCGGAACTGAGGAGTGCCCTCAACAGGCGAAATACCCAGGTCACCGTGATCACGGGAGAGCTCACTCCCGACCAGCGGGAAGAACGTGTAGAGGCTCTTGCAGACCTTGACACGAATGTTGCGCCCGTGCTCGTCGCCACCGATTGCCTGTCCGAAGGCGTCAACCTTCAGAGTTACTTCAATGCGGTGGTTCACTACGACCTCACCTGGAATCCTACCCGCCACGAGCAGCGCGAAGGCCGTGCAGACCGCTTCGGGCAAGCTTCCCGCATCGTTCGCGCGCTTATGCTTTACGGCGAGAATAATCCCGTTGATGGTGCCGTTCTGCGTGTGATCCTCCGCAAGGCCGAGAAAATCCGCAAGGAACTCGGCGTCTCCGTTCCCCTGCCTGCGGACAACAACAAGGTTGTCGACGCGATCATGAAGGCCGTGCTGATGCATGGCGGGCCTCACTCTCCCGCCATCCAGACAGAGCTCGATCTTGGAGAAACCGAAACCGAGGTCGATGACGCCTGGCAGGAGGCCAAGAGCCAGATGACGCGGACCGTGTTCGCACAACGGCGCCTCTCGCCGGATGACGTACTGCCCGAATGGCGCAAGGCCGTGTCTGTCCTCGGCGGGTCAGAGGACGTTGCGCGCTTTGCGCGTCTGTCAGCCGAACGGCTCGGTGCGCCGCTCGATACGCGGAGCGGCTACTGCCGGTTGCCGGTCGCACACCTGCCGAAGCCGCTTCAGGACCGCCTGGACGCCATCGGTTTCACGGCTTCCGCGAAGCTCGCATTTGATCAACCCGCGCCCGAGGGGGCAGCCTACATCCATCGAGCACATCCGTTGGTGGCGACGCTTGCCGACTTCATCGCGGAACAGGCACTCGATGACACGGCACCGGACATCGCCGCTCGCAGTGGCGCCATCTTCACGAACGGCGTGGAAACCCGCACGGTGCTCTATCTGCTTCGCCTCCGGAGCCAGCTCCTTGTGGAGCGTCGTGGCGCCGACGGCCGGTATTCGCCGCTCAAATCTCTCCTCGCCGAGGAGTGTCTCGCTTTCGCGGTTCGCAGCGGAGACCCAGACGAACACTTGACAGAGGACGCCGCATTGGCGCTGCTCTCTCTTGAAGCGGGCCGGAACATGCCGGACAGCCAGAAGACCCATCTGATAAGACAGGCCCTAAGAGCCTTGCCGGATATGGAAGACGCCTTCGAGCGCGTCGCCCGAGAACAGTCGCGGCGATTGCTCGCCGACCACCGCCGTATCCGCGAAGCCAGCGACGCGCGGGGCCTGCGCTACGATGTCATCCCCGCTTTGCCTGTCGACAAGATCGGTATCTACGTCTTCATGCCCATGGCGCGATTGTAACCATGGCAAGCGCAAGGCGAAGTCGGGGGTTCACGGCTCTCAAGGTCGAAGGCCGCATACTCCCCCCGGAGTTCCTCCAGACCATTGCCGCACTTGAGGCACCGCGCCAGACAGGCAGCGACTACGGGCTGTCGAAGTCCCTCGCTATCAAGGAAGAACTCGCCCGGTACTGGCGCATAGCGAGCGACCTCCACGGACGCTACACCCAGCGTCGCCCAAGACGCGATCTCCCCGCGCTGCAGGTGGGTGTCGAAGACTGGCTCCTGCGGCTCCTGCGCGAGGTGCTCGGTTACAACGACTTGATCTCCGCCAAGAGTGTCGTGCGTGACGATCGCACCTTCCGGTTGACGCACCGCGCCTGTGATGCCGCCGTGCCTCTCCTGCTCGTTACGCACGACTTCGATCTCGACAAGGCCGATCCGTGCTTCGGAAACGACGGGCGGCGGCAGGCACCTCACGGCATGATGCAGGAATATCTAAATGCCGAGGACGGTGCGTTGTGGGGGATGGTCTCCAACGGAACGAAGCTCCGCATTCTGCGCGATAATGCGAGTCTGACCAGACCCGCATACATCGAGGCCGATCTCGACCTTCTCTTCGCTGAGGAGCTCTACCCGGATTTTGCCGCGCTTTGGCTCTCCGCTCATGCCAGCCGCCTCCGGCCAGCCGATGACAAACCGTCCAACTGCATTATCGAGTCGTGGCGAAGGAAGGCGCACGAGACCGGCGAGCGCGTCCGGGAGAATTTGCGCGATGGAGTCACCGACGCACTGCGCCAAATCGGCAATGGCTTCCTCCGGCATTCGTCGAACGCCGAATTGCGCAAGGCCCTCCAATCTGGCGGTCTTTCACCCGACCGCTACTTCCAGCAACTCCTTCGCCTCGTGTATCGCCTGCTCTTTCTCTTCGCAGTCGAGGAACGAAATCTGCTTCATGTACCGGAGGCCACCGACGAACAGCGCGATGTATACGCCCAAGGCTACGCGCTTTCCCGGCTGCGCGAACGTGCTCTCCGCCGCCGGCATTACGACCGGAACCAAGATCTATGGAGCGGTCTCCGAATCACCTTCAGGTCGCTCGCAGAAGGGGCGCCCGGCCTTGGCTTACCTCCTCTCGGTGGGCTCTTCCGAGTCGACCAGTGCCCCGTTCTCGACGATGCGGCCATCGCCAACGAGGACCTGCTCGAAGCCATACGCAGCCTTGCCTTCTTCCGGTCGGGCGCAAGTCTCGCCCGCATCAACTACAGGGACATGGATACCGAGGAATTGGGTTCGGTTTATGAGAGCCTGCTGGAGCTTCGGCCCGTCATCAACGTGGATGTCTCGCCTTGGTCGTTTGCCTTCACCAGCGACGGCAAGGGCGAACAGGTCAAAGGATCCGAGCGCAAATTGACCGGGTCCTACTACACGCCGCCAGCCCTGGTGAGTGAACTCGTCTTGTCAACACTGGAGCCCGTCATTACCCAAGCCGTTGCCTCCCGTCCCGATGATCCCCGTGCCGCCATACTCGCTCTAAATGTTGTCGATCCGGCGTGTGGCTCAGGTCACTTCCTGCTGGCGGCAGCCCGTCACCTCGCGGACGAGGTCGCCCGTATCGAATCGGGTGCCGATACAGCAGACGAAGCCACGCACCAGCACGCGCTGCGCGAGGTGGTGCAGCACTGTATCTACGGTGTCGACCGCAATCCGCTCGCCGTCGAGCTCTGCAAGACCGCGCTCTGGATGGAGACGATCGAGCCGGGCAAACCGCTCACGTTCCTTGATGCCCACATTCTGCAAGGCAACAGCCTTGTTGGCGTTCTCGACCCCGGGATCATGGCAGACGGCATTCCAGGCGACGCCTACAAACCGCTGACGGGCGATGACAGGGTCGTTTGCCGAGATCTCAAGAAACGTAATCGCCAATCCAACCAGCAGGAACTTTTCGATCAGGTCGCTGTGCTCGAAGTAGCTGTTGCCAGCGTCGATCTCGACGCCATGCCCGAGGACACACTGGACGATGTCGAACAGAAGCGTGCCGCTTGGGAAGCTAGGCTTCACGACGCGACCCACGCCCGCGAGACGCTGCGCGCCAATCTCTTCGTGGGGACCTACTTCGCACCCAAGACGCGAGCTACATTGGAAATCATACCCCAGACCCAGGATCTGCAACGGATCGGAAGTGGACTGCCGCAACGCCGAAGCGTCGAACGCCTCGTCGACGATCTGTCCGTCACTCACGACTTCTTTCACTGGCATCTCGCATTCGCCGAAATAATGCAGGATGGCGGCTTCGATGCGGTGCTCGGCAATCCCCCGTGGGAGCGTCTCAAGCTTCAGGAACAGGAGTTCTTTGCGTCGCGATCTCCAGCAATTGCAAGCGCGCCCAACAAGGCCGCGCGGGACCGCATGATCGCACAGCTGAATCACGATGATGCTTTGCCCGCAGACAGAGCCCTATATGTGGAATTTCAAACTGCGAAGCGCAAAGCAGAGGCGACCAGTCTATATGCGAGAACTGGTGGGCGCTTTCCGATGACTGGTGTTGGAGACGTGAACACCTATGCAGTGTTCGCAGAGGCATTTCTGCAACTTTTAAAGCCGAGCGGACGCGCTGGCTTGATCGTCCCTACTGGCATCGCGACCGACAACTCCACAAAGGCTTACTTCGACCATATCGTTAGCCGACAGCATATCGTCAGTCTATTCGACTTCGAAAATCGGGAGAAGGTCTTCCCAGGCATCGATAGTCGCATCAAATTCTGTCTATTGACCTTGAGTGGTAGGGATGGCGCGATTCCCAAAGCCGAATTTGCTTTCTTTCTGCATCAGGCAGAGCAACCAAAAGAAACCGAGCGGCGTTTCACCCTGTCTGCAGGCGACTTCTCGCTATTCAATCCCAACACACGAACTTGCCCGATATTTCGAACGCGACGCGATATGGAGATCGCCCGCAAGATGTATCAGAAGGCAGGCATTTTCTGGAAGGAAGCCAACGATACCCAGCCAGAAGAGAACCCGTGGGGAATTTCGTTCCAAAGGATGTTTGATATGTCCAATGACTCTGGACTGTTCAAGACTCGCCAGCAGATGGAGGAAGATGGCTGGGAACTCGACGGCAATGTCTTTGAGCGTGATGGGGACCGATACCTGCCTTTATACGAGGCCAAGCTATTTCATCAGTATGACCACAGGTTCGCTACCTTCGAGAGTGTCTCACACCGAGATATTAAGAATGGCAATGCTCGTTCCATGACAGCGAGCGAAAAATCGGACTCGGGAATTGTCGCTATTCCGCGCTACTGGGTCGCGGAAAAAGAAGTGGTGGAAAGAATTGACAAAGGCGTAGAGATTACACAGCTCTTGCCGAGCCGAGCCGAGCCGAGCCGAGCCGAGCCGAGCCGAGCCGAGCCGAGCCGAGCCGAGCCGAGCCGAGCCGAGCCGAGCCGAGCCGAGCCGAGCCGAGCCGAGCCGAGCCGAGCCGAGCCGAGCCGAGCCGAGCCGAGCCGAGCCGAGCTATCATACTGGAAGAGCTCACGGAGATTGCTCGCAGCTTGCTCTCCGGGCAATTGCACGGGCTACCGACGAGAGAACGGGGATCGGCACCATGATTCCTATCATGGGACTTGGCAATTCGGGAGTAGCAGTTTTCGTTGGCTCCTCGTGTTTCGAGACATTTCGAGCCCGACAAACCAGCGGACCGCGATACTTGCAGTTGTCCGGAGTACAGCTGTGAACAATAAAGCGCCTCTGCTGAAGGTTGACTACAAGAGTTGGCTTCAGGCTTTCCGAGGAATCACCAATTCAACAAACGAGAGAACTTTTCTTGCCGCCAATTTACCGAATGGCGCCGCGGGGAACAGTGCGCCCATTATTGATTATAGGAATGCCCGGGCCGTTGCATCCGCTTTGGTGCTTTCCAACATGAATAGTCTTCCGCTCGACTGGGCAGCTCGCTTTTCGGTCGGCGGCGTCAATATGAATTTTTTCATCGTAAAGCAGCTGCCGATTCTGCCTCCAGAGACCTACTTGACGGAAAATATTCGCGGTGAGCCCTGGGCTCAATTAATTGTTCCCCGCGTCTTGGAGCTGACCTACACAGCTAGAGAGATGGAGGGCTTCGCTAAAGATCTCGGTTATGACGGCCCGCCATTTGTCTGGAATGAAATGCACCGCCATTGTCTTCGAAGCGAGTTGGACGCCATCTTCGCCCACATGTACGGACTTAGCCGCGTCGATCTTGAGTGGATTCTCGATGCCGCTCTGCCGAGCTCATCTTTCCCGTCCCTAAAACAAAACGAAATGAAAGAGTTCGGGGAGTATCGTACGCAGCGTCTTGTGCTCCTAGCGTACGACCTATTGGAGAGCGGAGAGGTCCTGGACCTTTATCGCGATGCACGTCGGAAGCCCCTTTAGAACATGGCGTTGGCTCATTTCGCCTCATTCCGGCTCATTGAAGAAACCCGCGGCCCTCATTTCGCTACGGTGATCGCGAGGCTTGGGGAACGGACGGCGTCGACGGCTCCATTCATAATCCCAGATCCATGTCTCTGCCGCGCCCACGCTCGTGCATCGGCGACTCAGGCTCCTTCGTCGGCGACGATGCGCTCGTTCGGTCGATCCCGGTATTCGTCTCTTTCCCTTGAGCCGGCTGGCGGTCGACGCCTAGCCCAGCATCCTTTGCCTTGTCCGCCCTCTCCGGCTCTGCCTTGCCAATCCCCTCCAGCGCCGCCATACGCTCACCGGTGGCCGCTTCAAGCTGCTCCCGCAGCGCCTTTGCGTCGTCGGTCACCAGCTCGGCCCGGTCCCGGGCCCGGCTGATCTCGACATAGAAGCTCTTCTGTGTGGTCAGATGCGGATGGTTGGCTTCCATGGCGGCAATCACGTTGTCCACCGTGCGGCCCTGGAAGGCGTGGACGGTGGAGGCCCAGGCGTGGTCGAGGTGGCGGAGTTGCGGGTCGCCCCGGTTCAGGTCCAGCTTGCGCCCGTCCTCCAGGCGGAACGTCACGCGCCCTCCCTCGACCGCAACCACTTCGGCGGTGCGGCTGTTGACCAGGCCGAGGGCCTTGTCGTTGCGGGTCCAGCGGATGCGGTCGCCGGCGCGGAGTTCGATCGCGTCTGTTCCATAGACCTCGCTGCCGCCCTTGCTCCCGGCGATCTCGCCCGGCTTCCAGCGCACGGTTCCGTCCTCGCCGTCGTGGAGCAGTACCTCGCGGTTCCGGTGATCGACCCGGACCACGCGGCGTTCGTCGCCCTTCTCGACGCCGATCCGCTTGTAGGGCCGGTGGAAGGCGACGACATCGCCGGCCGTGTAGTTGGCCGCGAGCGCCTTCTCGGCGTTGGTGTAGCCCTTCGAGACCAGTTGTTCGCCTCCGAACACCGGGCCATGGATGCGGCCCTCGCGGGCGAGGCGCTCGCGGATGTGGTCGTTGACGGCTTGGCGGAGTTTGTGGCTCGGCGCCATGACGCCGGTGTTCTCCCGGGCTTCCGGCGAGAGCGCCAGCCAGCGCGCGGCGACGGCGCCGGCGATATTGTCGGCCTTCACCTCGGCGACATTGCCTCCGAGCTTCTCGAACGCCTTGGCGATCTCGCCTGCGAGGCTCGCCTCGACGGCGGCTTTCAGCTCGGGATCGCGCTGGCGCATGATCTCGTCCATGACGGCGGTCTTCATGCCGGCGGCCTGGAGCTGGGCGAAGGGCTTGCCGGCATCGACCGCATCGAGCTGTTTGGCGTCGCCGACCAGCACCACGCGCGGAATGCGCAGGACATTGGCGATCCGGAGCAGATCGCGGGCCTGGACCGTCGAGGCGAGCGAGCCTTCGTCCACCACCAGCACGGTTCGGGCGAACGCGCCGCGCATCGCCTTCAGGCCCTTCTTCGAGAGGCGGTCTTCGGCAACGCCCGCATTGCGGGCAAGGAAGAGTTGCAGCGTCTCGCTCTGAATGCCGGCCTCATTGCCGAGCGTCCTTGCGGCCGAGGCCGAGGGGGCGAGACCGGCGAGGCGGTAGCCGCGCTTGGCGGCGAGGCTGCGGAAGCGGTTCAGCATCGCGGTCTTGCCGGTCCCTGCATAGCCCTGGACGCCGACCACCCGATCCCTGGCGCCCAGGATCAGCTTCACCGCTTCCCGTTGACCTTGGGTGAGCGGTCCCCGGTGGATATGCGCCTGCGCCATCCAGCCGCGCATGACCGGCCGGGCGCGATCCTGTCCGTCCCGCATCAGGCCGATGGTCTCGCGCTCGTCGGCGAGCGCCCGGTCGGTGGTCAGGCCGTCGCCGGTGTGGAACGCCGGCGCGGCATGGAGCCTTCCCTCACCCTGCAGGGCGTCCACCGCGCGCTCCGCCGCGTGGATGCCGATTTCGCCGGGCTGCCAGGCGAGCGCGGCCGTCAGCAGATCGGCGCGGGAGAACACCGCCTCGCGCTCGGAGAGATGATCGACCGCCCAGGCGACCGCTTCGGCCGCCGGGCCCTTCGTCGCCGCACTCGGCTCCGGCCCCTCCAGCTTCGGTAACCCTTGTGGAGTCCGGTCGGCGGTCTCCCGCGAGCGGGCATCGGCCGTGAGCGCCTTTGCGTCGAACCCCAGTGCGGCCGCCTGGCGCTGCCAGTTCTCGCGCAGCGCCGACTTGTCGACATCGCGCTTGTGCGCGCGGGTCATCAGAGCCGCGCGTTCGGCCAGGCGCGGGTTCGCCGCCGTGCCGTCGGCGCCGCGTTCGGCGACCGCCGCCTCGATCTCGGCGCGCCTTGTCGAGAAGGCCTCGACGGTCTCGCGGGACACGCCGGCGATCTCGAAGCGCCCGTCGGCGTGGCTCTTCTCGATCCGGTAGCCGAGCCCGCCGAGTTCTTGCGCGAGTTCGTTGCGGTAGAGCATGCCGATCAGCTTCTGGCGGTGGTAGAGCGCCTCGTTGGCCATGGTCCGCCACTTGTCGTCCTCGCCGCGCACCATGTTGGCGAGCACCGCATGGGTGTGCAGCTGGGGATCGAGATTGCGGGAGGTGTCGTGCCGAAAGGTGGCGGCGACGATCTTCTGACCGCCGGCGCGGATCATGCGGCCGGTCTCGGGATCGCGCATCCGGGTCTCGACGACGTTGCGTTCGATCCAGTCGAGGGTGCGCTGCACCGCCCGGTCATGGGCTTCGACGACGCGGTCGTCACCGCCGACCAGGGCGGCGAGCGACACCGATTTTGGGGCGGAGAAGGTGAGGTCGCGGCCGGGACGGTGGAGGCGGTTGCCGTCCCCGTCGAGGCGCCCGAGCCGGACGCCGCTGCCGTCGGGCACCTCGCCTTCGAGAACGGATTGGAAGGTCGCCGGATCGACGGGTCCCTGGAGGCCGAGTTCGGCAGCGCCCCGGCCTTGCCAGGCGCTTTGCATCCGGTGTTCCGGATCGTCCTTCGCGTAGTAGCCGTCCCGCTCGTAATAGGAGACGCCCTGGGAGGGCGAGGCGATGGCGCCGATGGAGACGACCATCAGAGCCAGTCGCTCTCGGAAGGTTCGCCGGCGTCTGGCGGATTCTTGCGCGGCGCCGGACTTTCTTTCGGTGCTACCGGTTCCCCGGCGTCGAGGGGAAGCTCGGGCTGCACCGTCTCGGCTTCCTCCGGCGCCATGCCGGCACGGGCCGCCTCGGTCCTCGCTACGAACCGCTCCGCCACCATGGGCCTGTGCACGTAGCGGAGCGCGATGCGGGCGACCGGCAGCGGGCCGGGGAAGCGGAGATAGCCATGCAGGTTTTCCAGTCGCATGATCTCCGAGGCGAGCGCCAGCGGGCGCAGTTCGCGCCGGGGCGTCAGCGAGACGCCGTCGCGGATGGTGTTGGCGCCGTAGGAGAAGCCTTCGGCGACATCCTCGACCTCGCTCCGGCCGAGGCAGTCGGCCGACCACTGGGCGGTGTCGCGGTCGGGCGCGGCGAGTACCACGCGGGTGCCGCAGAGGCCGGAGATGGTCTCGGCGCCGTTGCGCCCATAGAGGTCGCGGAGCGCCGAGACGGTCTGCACACCGAGCAGGAAGCAGCCGCCGAATTGGCGCGATTCTGCGAGCCCCGGCTGCAGCGAGGGGACCTGGTGGAGGGTCGGCAGCTCGTCGAGGACGATCCAGATGCGCCTGCCATCCGCCTGTTCGAGGGAGAGCAGCGCATTGACCGCGATCTCCAGCCAGGTCGAGATCAGGCCGCGCAGACTGGCATGCTGGTCGCCGCGCGAAGTGAGGAAGAGGAACCCGTCGCGATCTTCGTCGGAGATCCACTCGCGGATCGAGAAGGCGCGGCCGGTATCGGGCAGGAGTTCGAGCGCGCCGATATTGGCGGTGAGCATGGCCCGCACGGAGAGCGCGGTCTTCGGGTTCTCGGGGTCGACGATCGACTGGGCGACGGTGCCCTCCATGGCTTCGGCGAGCGCCGTCAGCTCGGTCTTCAGCAGATGTTCGACCAGCACCCGGTTGCGGGTCTCGCCCTTCTTCCAGAGCACGCCGGCGCCGTTGGCGAAGAGCTGGCGCGCGGCGGTGACCCAGAAGGGATCGACGGTGTCCTTCTGCTGCGGGATGAGGGCGGCGGCCATCATGTCGAAGTCGCGCGAGGTGCGGGCTTCGAGGAAGGGCGACCAGCGGGGCGCCCGGGCGTCGAGCGAGTTGAGCAGTGTGTCGCGGTCGGGATCGAAGAAGGCGCGGGTATAGGTCCCCATCTTGTCGTAGAGGACGCAGCGCTCGCCGCGGGCGCGGATCTGGGCGACCAGGTCGGAGATCAGCACGGTCTTGCCGGAACCGGTGGTGCCGGAGACGATGCTGTGCTGGGTCTCGGTGCGCTCGGGATAGGGCACGCCGGCGATGCGATAGGGGGCGGGTTCTGCCGAGAGCGAGAGCGCCGCCGCGAGGCGCTTGCGGGCCGGTTGCACGCGGCGCGCGAGTTCCCTGGCGCTGGCGAGTTCGGCGCCCCGCAGGTGGCGTCCCCGGTTCAACTGCCAGCCGCGATACCAGAAGAGCGCGATGAACAGCAGGATCACCGCCACCGAGGCCTTGGCGCCGAGCAGCGCGCTGGCGAGCACCTCGTCCTTGAGGCGTTCGCGCACCGCGAGCGCCCGGGGCGAGGCGGCGATCTCGGCGACGGTCATGACGGCGGTCGAACCGTCGCCGAGGCGCACCTCCTGGCGCGCGGTCTCGCGATAGCCGATGGCGAGCTTGGCCTCGGCGACCGTCACCATCGAGGCGGCATACCACTCATAGCCGGTGCTGTGCGTCCAGACATGCCAGGCGGGAACGGCAACCACGGCGGCGGCGGCGAGGAAAAGGCCGGCGCGCAGCAGCTGCCCCCACATGCGGAAGGCATGGAAGACGGTCTGGCCGCCGCGCAGCGTGCTGGAGCCGAGCGCCCTCATCGACCCTCTTCCCCAGGCAGCGCTGCGAGGTCAGGCGGCTTCATCGCCGCTGTCCTCCGTCGCGGGACTGCGCGAGAGCACGTTCACCATGCCATGCGGTCCGGCGACCACGATCTCGGTCACCCGCTGCGTCGCGCCCTCGCGGTCCTGCCAGGAGCGCATCGAGAGCCGGCCTTCGACCAGGACGGCCGTTCCCTTCTTCACCAGCCTCTCGACCGGCTCGACGGCGCCGCCATAGACGGCGATCCGGTGCCACTCGGTAGCCTCGGCCGGCTCGCCATTGCGGTCCTTCCAGCGCGCCGTGGTGGCGAGGCTGAAGGAGGCGGTCTTCTCGCCACCCTTGAGAGTGCGGATATCGGGATCGCGCCCGGCATGGCCCAGCAGGGTGACCCGGTTGATGTTCAGCATGATCGTCTCCTTGTCAGTGTCGGTGGGGTGTCATCGTCGGTACGGGCGCGCTTGCCGGTTGCGGCGGCTTCGCGCTTCGGGGCCGCGAGGCGGTGGGGGCGAGCCGGGGCGGGGCGAGGGTAGCGGGGCCGGAGTCTGGCCCTCCCCCTCGTCGTCTGTATGCTGGGAGGCCATGACCATGACCGACGCTCTCGATCCCCCGAACGCACCGGTTTCGCGCCGGCGCCATGGCTGGCGCATGCGTCTCTTCGTGCTGGGCGGGTTCGGCGTGGCGGCGCTCTATACGGTCGGCGCGCTGGCGCTCGATGCCGGGCGCGACGCGATCGGCCCGCTGCTGCTGGCGGCGCTCGCCTGGACGATCCTCGCCAGCCTTGCGGGCGCGCTCTGGTTCGGTTTCCGCCACGGCGACTGGTCGGCGTTTCGCAAGCACGAACTGCCCGACGGGCGCGATGACCGAATGGACTGGATCGGTCGCACTGGCCGCTATTCGTATCTCAGACACCAGGAAGAAGACCGGCTTCGCGACGACGATCACTTGCGCTGAGCGGTTCATGGCGACTGGTCCCGCCAGTCCGGTTGCTGGCTCGGCCCGTCCGTTGCGTCCGGGGCCGTGTTCCTCGCGCTGCCGAACAGCTGCCCGGCGAGCCAGCCGCCGACGAAGGGCAGGTTCTCGGTGGCGTGATGCTCGAAAGGCTTTTGCGTCTCCACGTCGACGCCGGCGCGGCCCGCACGCGTCCGGTCCTGCGTCATCCCGGTGCGCACATCTCGCCCGATATCGCTCACCGTCATGTCCGTCTCGGTCGCTGCACGCTCGCGGATCGCGTCCGTGCCGACCGCACCCGGCGCCGGCGCTCCTGCCGTACTCGCCCGGTCGCGCACGCCTGCGGCCCAGCCGCCATACGCAGCAGCGGTCTCACCGCCGTACGCTCGGCTGAGCGTATCCCGCGCCGCGCCGTAGGCCGCCGCGCCGCCGATGGACGCGGGGTCGGGGCCGGCGGGGGCGGGGAAGCGTTCGGCAATGAAGGCGGCGGCGTGCTCGCGCAGGGTCTCGGCCTCCTCGGGCGTTTGCGGCGAGGCGAGACGGATCGCGCCGGCGGCGCCGATAGTCCGCCCGTCGGCGCCGGTGCGCTCGCAGAGCCAGGCGAAGAAGGGCTGGCCGAGCTCGCGGTCGATGGCCTGTGCGTCGGCGCGCACCTGTGCAGCCTGTTCCGTCCAGCTCTCCGACTCCTGGCGAGCCAGCGAAGCGCGTTCCTCGAAGCGGCGCATGCGGGTGAGATTGGCCGAGAGGCTCTCGTCGAGACTGGCCGCCTCGCTATCGCCGCTGGCCGTGGAGTAGCGGCGCGAGGCGTCCGACACCCGCGACCACAGATCGAGGACCTGGTGCGACTCCGCATAGTCCTTGAGAGACTCCCAGGACTCCCTCCCGATGGTCTGCCCGCGCCACATGGCCGAACCGTCGGCGCCGATCTTGGCGATGAAGTCCCAACTTCCCCCGACCCTGGCCTCGCCGGTGAGAGCAGCGATCTGTTCCTTCGTGAGGCCGGTGGTCTCCGACATTTTCGCGTAGTGAGATTCGAGTTCCTGCACCTGGGCGCTCTCGCTGGTCGTGACGCCCCGGCTGTGCGCGACACCGGTCGAGATATCGTGGGCGTAGCGCTCGACGAGACCGGTGGCGTCGGAGACCGCCGCACTGCGGGCGCTGCCCGCCTCCACCGACCAGTGGCGCGAGAGGCCGTGCGCCTCCGCCGCACGCTGTTCGTGGCTGGTCGCGAGCGATTCCGAGAGCCGGACGCCGGCGGCCGGGATGCGGCTGGTGGCGGCGCCCATGTCGGCCACCACCGTGCCGTCGCCGGTCACGGTGACCGCCGCACCGCCCGGCGCGAAGTCGACATGACGGTCGGTGTCGACATGGGCGGAGGTGCGGATCTGACGCCCCTCCAGGGTCGCGAAGCGATGGGTGTCGGCGCTGGTGTTGCCGAGCGAGAGATTGCCGGTGGTGCCTTCATGGGCGGCCGAGGAGGCGGCGTCCTGGCCGACGGCGAGCACCGAGGTCGCCAGCACGGTCGCCTTGGCGAGCCCGTAGGCGAGCGCGGCGGCAAGGAAGGGCACCGACATGGAGAGATAGCCCGACATCACCGCCACATCGGCGGCGACGGCCCGGATGCCGGCCTGGGCGATGAGCGAGATGCCGGCCTCGCCGCCCGGCATGGCGGCGACGGCGCTCATGCGCTCGGCCGCCTCGCCCATGGCGATGCGATGCAGCACCGCATAGAGCGGCCCCCAGCTCTGCAGCCAGATCAGGCCGGTGACATAGGAACGGAAGATGGCGGTGCCTGCCGGGGTCAGCATCAGCAGCACGGCGATCGGGAAGGCGCCGATATAGAGGCACTCGAAGACGATCTTCAGCATCGGCACCCAGGTCTCGGCCTGGCGGCCGATGGCCCGGTAGGCGGAGACGGTCTGGGCCTCGGCGCGGGCTTCGGTATAGGCGCGGAGCGCGGCGGCATTGCCGGTCTCCGCCGCCCATTGCTCGCCCGCATCGTGGAGCGCGTTCAGGACCATCTGCTGGCGGAGAATGTCGCCGGCGCTCCGCGCCGCCCCGATCAGGAAGGTGTGCGCGGCGGGCAGGGCGGCGGTCAGCTCGGCGCGGGCCAGCGCATCCGTCGCCGCGCCGGGGAAGAGGCGGCGACCGAACAGCGTCCCGGCGCGCGCCAGTTCCGCGTTCCACTGCGCGTTCAGCCGCTGGGCGCCGGCGGCGCAGGTGACGATCTCGCGGTCGATGGCGGTCGCGCCGGCGCCGGTGGCGCCCGCCCGGGTGGCGAACTCGAACATGCGCGCCGGCGAGGCGCCGGCGGACGGCGAGCCCGGCGCGGTGACCAGCGCCCAGACATCGGTGGCCTCACGAAGATCGTCCGCCGTGACATGGCCGAGCAGCAGGGCGTGGAACACGCATTGCCGGGCGTAGCCGCGCAGATTGCGGGCGAAGACGGCATCCGTTACTTCGAGACGGGTTGCGGCGGCGGCGAGCCGCGCGCCGAAGATCAGCCCGTGGCGGCGATAGGCGAGATCGTCCGGCAGGGTGAAGGCCTGTTCGGTGAGCCGCGTCAGCCCGTCGCCCACCTGGGAGGTGAGCGAGGCGAAGATCGCGAGCCCGACCGGCACATTGTCGACCACGGCGGGCGCCAGCGCCGGATCGATGCGGTCGACCACGCGCACCGTCGCCTTGGGCACGATCATCGCGCCCCAGACGGTGACGAAGAGCAGGATCCACTTCGCATTGTCCTTCCACGAGCCGCCGAAGGCGGTGCGGAACAGGATCCAGGCAAGCCCGGCGGCGCCCGCCAGCTGGGCCAGCGTCACATAGGCGCCGCCCGAGGTGATGGCGGCGACGGCGTTCAGCAGATCGACCAGATAGGTGCCGCCGCCGAGGGTGAAGAGTTCGTACATGGGACGCTCGCTCCTACCGGGACCCGGCAGCGGCGCCGCCGCGGGCGAAAGCGAGCGCGGCGCGGAGGTCGGCCGAGAGCGCGCCGGCAAGCGCGGTCTCGATGACGCGGAGCTTCTCGACCACGGCGAGCGCGGTGTTGAAGCGCTCCAGCCCCTCATGGCGATGGCGGGCGAGTGCGACCCGGTTCGCGCGAAGCCCCTCGCGCCAGCGCTCCAGCTGGGCGCCGTCGGCGATGTCGAGGGTGCCGGCGCGCGCCTCGACCGTGCGGTGGAGATCGGCGATCCAGACCTGCAGCACATCGAGCGCTACCGCCTCGCTGAGCGCGTCGATCTCCCGGTCGACCACCGCGCCCCGATAGGCGGCGGCCGCATTGATCACGCGCCAGACCGGCAGCGTGGTGAGGTTGACCAGCCCGAGCGCCTCCGCCGGGGGCGCGGTGTCGGTGCGCACCGCTTCCGCCAGCCGGTTCAGCAGCGTCGCGACGCGGCCGCGGAAGCCCCGGTCGGCCGGGATGGCGACCTGCCCGAGGGTCGGGTTGAGGCAGGCGTCGGCGGTGTCGCAGCGATAGACCGGCAGTTCGCCGCCGCCCTCCATCAGCACCTCGGTGACCCGGCGGTCGAGCGCAAGCGGCTCCAGGATGCGCACGCGCGGCCCCGAACTGTCGCCGTCGGAGACCGGGGCGGTGACAATCACCGTGCCGGAGACCGACATGGCGAACTCGGCAAGCTCGGTGTCGTTGGCGAGGAAGGCGGAGGCGCGGACCGCCCGCCAGGCATAGTTGAGATTGACCGGCACCTGGTCGGCGATCGCGCCCGAGGCCGAGGCGAGCGTCGAGTTGCGCTGCCCGGCCGCGCCGCAACCGTGCCGGGCGGCGGCATAGTCGGAGAAGATGCCCTGGCTGGTGCCGATGGCGGCGCAGATAGCGGCCGACGCCCGGTCGTTCTTCGACCAGACCGCGCCGACCAGCGCCTGGGCGGTCTCACAACTGTTGAGGTTCTGGGCGTTCACCCATTGGGCGAGCGCGCGGAGCTTGGACATGGTCTCGGCAATCACCGGCGAGACGGTCTCCAGCGCCAGTTCGAAAGCGAAGCCGGCGGCGTTCTGGGCGACGGCGCGGCTGAAGGCGATCAGCTGGTCGGAATTGATGAAGGAGAAGGCGCCGGCGAAGGCGTCGATGCCGCCGCAGCCGGCCCGGAAGGAGGGCAGGTTCACTGTGGCCACCTGCTCGGCGCGGACGGGTGCGCGCATGTAGAGATTGCCGAGCGTCCAGTGGCCGGAGGCCTGGCCCTGGAAGGCGGTCGGGCCGGTGGTGTTGACGGCGGCGCCCTGCCAGAAGCGGGTCATCTCGGAGAGCACGTCGGCGCGGGTCGGCAGGGTCGCGAGAGCGAGCAGCAGCGCGAGGCCGGCGGCGAGCAAGCGGTCAGTAGTCATGGCCGGTCTCCAGGGCGGTGAGGACGAAGAGGCGTTCGGCGATCTGGTCCTCGGCGAGCACGCCGAAGCCGACCGGGAGGACGCTTCCGGTCCTGGTGTCGAACAGCACGAGGGCGGGGTACGGGCCGTCGGCGAAGCCGAGCCGGGCGGCGCGCCCGTTATCGGGCACCGCTTCCGGCCAGCCTTCGAGCGCCTCGCCGGTGACGGAAACGGCGAGCACGTCGAGGCCGTGGCGCTGGCTGAATGCGCGCAGCAGCGGGCCGAACACGCGGCAGCCGGCGCAACCGGCATGACCGAGATAGATCAGGCCGTAGCGCTCGCCGAGACGGGCGAGCGCCGCGTCGCGCTTCTCCCGGCGCGCGTCCGACCAGACATGGCGGGCCAGCGCGCCGACCGGGCGCTTCAGCGTGTAATCGAGCTCCGGGCTCGCCCAGACGGTGCGGCGGAAGGCGTCGGAGAAAGCGGCGGCTCTGGCAAGCGTCTCCTGCTGGAGGCGGAGATAGGCCGCCACCTTCGCGGGCGAGGGATCGAGGATCGCCGCCGCGCGCGCCTCTTCCAGCGCCTTGCGGATCGCCAGTATGCGCTCCACCGCGCTTTGCGCCGCCGGTTGCGCCCCGGGCTGCGGTGTCGGCGCCGGTTGCGCCGCTGTTGGGGGAGTCGCAGCCTCCTCCTCTTCCTCTCGATCGCAGTAGAAGTGCCAGCCGAGCGTGCTCTCCGCCGTGCGCTCGCCGCACCAGCTCTTCCACTCGCCGGCCGACGCGGGCGCGGGCGGGAGCAGGGCGGCGAGCGCCAGCAGCCCGGCGGCCAGGGCGAGGGGCCGCGCCGTCATGGCTGGCTCCTGGAGTAGAAGTCGCGGATGCGCGTGTTCATGCGCGTTCGCGTGTTGCCGGCCTCGGGCAGCCGCAGCAGCGGGGCGAGCGTGTCGTCGGTCAGGTTGGCGGTGAACTCGCCGAGATCGAGCCGGTTGAAGTCGATGCGTTCGATCTCGGCGACCGTCAGCCCGCGGCAGCTTCCCCAGCCGATGCCGAGCTGCGCCCGACCCTGTTCCTGCAAAATGCGCCCGAGCTTGGAGCCGAACACACACCAGGCCCTGGCCCGCCGTCTGCAGAAGCCGAAGAAGGTGCGTTTGGCGCAGTATTTTCCGAGATAGCGGGTCGTGCCGGCTTGGCGCTCCTTGGCCAGATCGATCTCGCTCTGGCTGCAGTTGGCGAAGCCGATCAGCAGGCCGGAGTTCTTGCAGCAATTGGCGAGCCCGCCCCAGCGGATGGTGCAGGCGCGCCGCTGGCCCTGGAAGAAGCGCATGTGCTGGCGGTCGAACTCCTCGCCGCCCATCTGCAGCACCATGTTGAGCATGGCGGTGGACCGCGCGAAGCCGGTATTGGCCCGGCCCGCCACGGTCTCGCAGCCGGCGCCGACGCAGGAGGTGACGCTGCCGCAGCCGCCCGCTTCGCCGATTCCGGCCTGGCAATCGGCGATGCTGCCCGACGCAATTCCCGAAGCGCCATGTTCAGGCTCCTGCGGCGTATCCGCGATGCTCTCCGCGCGCGTCACGGCCGGATCGTCCACCTGCACCTCCGCAGGGGGGCGCGAGACCGTGCCCTCGATCACCATGCGGCCGGCCCGGCCGCCCGGTGCGTCCGGATCGGCGAGCACGGCGCGGGCCGCATCCTCCATGCCGGCTGCGCTGTGGCCGCGCTCCGGCACGTTCGCGCCGACATGGCCCGGCACCTTGTGCGCGCTGGCAGGGTTGCGCGCGATCGCGCCAGCGCTCGCCTGCCCCGCTGCGCCGAGCGCACGGGCGGCATCGCGCGGGTCTTCCGCCTGGGCCGCGACCGAGGCCAGAAGCCAGAGCGTGAGCGCCGCGACAGCGCCCAGTATCACGGGTCCGTGATATCCCTTACTCATCGGGTGTCTCCCGTCAGTCGCGCGAGCTTCCGCCGCGCCGTCTTTCCTCCCGCTGCGCCCTCGGCAGCCACCGCTTCGAGGGCCGCCGAGAGGCCGATGTTGCCGCTGATGCGGTCGTGCGCCGGCGCCGGGTCGTCCGCACAGCCCGGGCTTGCGCAGGCGGGCACGCCGCCCGGCACCACGACCACGGCCGGAACCCGCTCGATGGCGAACAGACGGAATAGGCGGGGGTCGATGGCGACGCCGGCGTCATGACCGCCAAGGCGAGAGCCGACCGCCTTCACGGTGGCGCGAAGACCCCCGGCAGCGACTCCCCGGAGCACCAGCGGCACACCCGTCGCCGCCGCTTCGCCGGCCCACTGCGACCAGCTTGCCGGCGGCACCGAGAGGCTCATGAAGATCAGGACTTCGGCCGTGTTCGAGCGTCCCGCGAGGCCTGACGCCAACCCGGAGGCATGGCGTTCCGCCGGCAGGGGAGGGGCCGAAACACCCGCGCCATTCTCAGAAGGCGGTGTTCTGGTGGTATCTGAAGCCGTCTTGCCTGCCCGTTCCAGCGCGCGCTCGATCACCGAGCGCGTCCAGTCACCGAGGCTCTCCGCGCCGGCGCTGCCGGCCTTGCGCAGGACCTCTTCGGTCAGGGCCCGCGCCGCAGCGTCTTCATCGGACGCAACGGCCGGGCCGCAGCAGGCCGCGAGTAGCAGCGCGCCGGCGAGGAGGAGGGAGATGGGCTTGAGGCGTGTCATTTGGTTCTCACAGGAGGCAGCAGTTGCGTTTGGTCCACAGCAAGTAGCCGAAGTTCTCGCCCGCGACCGGAAGCTCGCGCAGCGTCTCCCAGAGCACCGAGGAACGGCCCGTCGGGTTGCAGCCCGTGAGCGCCGAGGTCGCCGGCACGGGCTGGGTCATCTGCCAGCGATACTGGGACTTCTTCATCACCGGCATCGGGTAGCGCCCGCAGAGCGCCGCCTCGCCCGACGTGCCGAGCGCGAGCCCCAGACGGTGGAGCCGGTAGAGCAGGCGCTGGGCCGTCAGCAGTGAGGCCTGCACGCCGCCGACATGGGCGGCGACGTTGCCGGTGAGCGGATACATGCCACCCTGACACCCCGCGCACCAGAAGAGCGCGTCCTGCGGCAGGCCCGCAGACGACGCGGCGCAATCGGCGGCGCAGGCGGCCTGGGCCGGCAGCGAGGCGAACAGCGCCGCCTCGGGGTTCAGCAGGAAGGCCAGCTCGTCGTCGAGCCAGGTGGGATCGAGTTCCGAGACCCAGGCGATGTCGAGGCTGCCGCTGTCGAGACAGCCGATATCGAGCAGCACGCCGATCCAGGAGAGCAGCGGATAGACGTAGTAATGCGCGTGCCAGACCGAGCCCGATGCGCCGTCGCCGCCGGACGATGCGGTACGCCCGCGCGGGGCGTGGAAGCCGGGATCGACCGTGAGGCCGCCGACATTGGGGAAGCACCAGGGGGCGCGGGTCACGTCGATGAGCCGCGCCGGCTCCCAGACCCCGAGCGAGAGGCCGATGCGCGGGATCGGCGAGCCGCAGAGGCAGAGCGGCGAGGAGGGGTTGGGCGTGTCGGGTGCGCCCGCGGCCGAGCCGATCGAGAGCGGCCCGATGGAGATCGGGAACAGGCACTCCCAGCACACATCGGCGACCGGGTTGACGAAGCGCCCGGTGCAGCTCTGCGCCTGCGCCGCGCTGGCGGAGGCCGCAACCCCGACGGCAAGCGCGAAGACTAGAAGGAGCCGCTTCATCGCTCGCTCTCCGCGTCGCGGTCGTCGAGCGGAATCTCGTCGATGCGAAGCCTGCCGCCCTCCTGCGTCATCAGGCTCGGGGTGAAGGCGAGACCGAAGCGCGCCGCGAGCCGCCCGCCCTGGTCGAAGAAGAAGGGCCGGCCGTGGCGCCGCGCGAGGTCGAGCGGCCTGCCAGCCAGCAGCACGACGGTGGCGGGGCGCGTGTGCGCGAGCGCCCATTCGACCTCCGCCTCCCGGCTGCCGTCGATGAACAGCAGGTCTTTTGTCAGCGGCTTCACCGCCAGCGGGTCGATGCGCTGGCCCGCCGCCGCGAGCAGCGTGCCGTCGGGCGTGCGGAGGTCCTGGGCCACCGTGATCGCGGGATCGAAGACGCGCACCCGCCGCTCCCGCGCGGGCGCGATGCCGGCGATCCGCTCCGGCGCCTCGATGCGGGCGCGCGCTCGTTGCTGGGCCTCGCGTTGGAGGCGGGCAAGTTCGCCCGAGGTCTGCAGCTCGTTGAGCCGGGCCTCGATCCGCGCCAGCAGGTCGGGTTCGGCGACCGGCCACGTCGCGCCGCGCACGCCGAGATCGCGCGCCCCGGCAGGCAGGGCGAGTGCGAGGGCGGCGAGACAGGCCGCAGAGAAGATGAGTCGGGACCCGATCATCGCAGCGCCTTCCCGCCGTCCGTGCGGACGTCTTGCGGTCCGGTCAGCGGTCCTTGGAGGCCGATCCAGGGGAGGTCGGGAAGGGCGATGGCGCGGCCGAGAATGCGCTCCACCGGCACCGGCCCGATCTCCGCATAGCGGCTGTCATGGCTGTCCGGATGATCGGCGTGGAGAAAATAGTGGCCGGCCGGCACCACGCCGGTGGTGACCGGAACGAGCGCCCGTCCGTCGAGCGCCCGCGCCTTGGCCCGTCCGATCGGCACGCCGTCGAGCCGCACCGTGCGATCCGCGTCGACCGCGATCGCCGCACCCGGCAGGCCGCGGACGGTCTTGAGCCAGGGAACCGGCGAGCCGAGCGCCTCGGGCGGCTCGAACAGCACTTGGTCGCCGATCGCAGGCGCGCTCACAAGTGGCAGCAGCAGATAGCCCCAGGCGCCGTCGGACCAGCTCGCATTGACATGGATGCGCGACGCTAGCGCGAGCCAGAGACCGGCCAGCGCCGCCATGACGCCAAGCGCCACCGTCGCGCGGCGGGCCGATGCACGCCGTCGCGGGTTGAGCCGGACCACAGCCGGGGCGGTCATTGCCCGGCCTCCCCGTCAGGCGCCGCCCGTCCGAGCCTCTGCGCCATCGCCGCCTCGACCGCGCCCGTCAGATCGGGAGCGCCCGCCGCGACCGCGCGCGCCGGCAGCAGCACCGCACGGTGACGCGCCGCCACCTCGGCAAGCGCCGCTTCCAGCGCCCGCGCCCAGGCGCGGGTCGCTGCCGCGACCGTTTCCTTGTCCGCCTTCGCCGCAGCAGCGCTCTCCGCCGCCACGATCTCCGCCAGGCGGACGCTCGCCACCGTCGGCGCATCCTGCGCGCCGAACTTCATGACCCCGGCCGACACCGCGGCCGCCACGCCGGCGGCGAGCATCATGGCGGCGAGCACGACCCGGAGCTCGCTCACGACGCGTCTCCCGCCGCGCAGCGGTGCGCCGACATGGAGACGTAGGCGCGGCTGTCGCGATGCTTGAACCAGGCCGCGCCGTCCTCGTCGTGATACATGTAGAGATAGTGGCCGGCCCAGTTGCAGCGCCCGCGCTCGGCCGAGAGCACGCCCGCCAGGATCGCCTGGCGGAACACCTGCTCGGTGTCGCGCACCACGCGGATGCGGGGCGCCCGCCGCTTAGGCTGCGCGTGCATCGAGGACCTCCTCTTCCTGGCGGTCGTCATGCGGGGCTTCCTGCTGCCGGACCTCTGCTTCGCCCGGCGGGCCTTGCAGTTCCCTGAGACGAGCGAGCCACACCCTTGCGGCGCGTCCCGGCCCGAGCGCCCGGATCCGGCGTCGTGCGGGCGGGAAGGCCGCCCCGGCGGCGCTCGGGATTCCGGCGTCTTCGAGATCGCGGCGCTCGGCCGCATCCGTCATGCGGAAGACGAAGCGGAGCAGCTCCGCCTCGGCCTCGCTCGGCTCCGCATCCAGCCCGGCGGCCTCGCGGACCGCCCGGTCGATGCCGCCGGCGAGCCGCCTGGCGCGTTCCGTGGCGCGCTGCGAGGCCGCGGCCTCCGCGTCGCCCAGCCAGGCGATGCGGGCGGGCTGCAGCAGCGCATGAAGCGCCAGCACCCGCCGCTCTCCGGCAGCGAGTCCGTCGAGCGCCTCGATCTCCTCGCTCGCCAGCACCGCATGCTGGGCAACCGACAGGAAGCGCCGCGTCCGTCCGCCCCAGCGGCAGCTGTTGGCGAGCACATGGGCGAGCGCGTCGAAGTCGATTTCGGCGGCGGTCAGCGTCTCCGCGTCTCCCGGCCAGCGGGGCGCCCGCTCCCTCTCATGGCCCGCGCCTCGCGCGCGCCTGCTCTGTCCTGCGCTCATCTGCGCTCTCCTGTGTTAGCTGTTTGTTCTTTCTCGGGTTCAAGAAAGGAGACGCTCTCGCCGGGTTCGCCCGCGATCCGGTCGATGGCTTCCACCGTCGAGAGCCCTTCGGCCTTGAGCCGCTCCACTTCGGCGAAGGCGGGACCGCGCGAGGAGAAGAGCGCCACCGACCAGGGATCGAGTACGAGACGGGCGACGCGCCAGCCGTCCGGCCCGTGCAGCACCAGTTCGGCCCAGCGCCCGTCCACGGTCGTGAGGCTCTTGAGCGCCCGCTCCATGCCGGGATCGCAATGGATGCGCTTCTCTTCCTTCAGCAGCTCGATCGACTCGTCCTTGCTGGCAAGGAAGATGGTCCAGTCGGCATTCTCCCAGGCGGCGCGCGCCGCCGGGTTGGCGTAATAGTCGTTGACCGACTGGGTGCCGGTGACGAGCGCGCCGCGATACTTCCTCGCCCGTCGCGCCGCGCCCTCCAGGAAGGCGCGGCTGTCCTCGCCGGCGAGCAGGTCCCAGGCCTCGTCGATGACGATCGCCTTCGGCCTCGTGCGGGCCCCGTGATACATGCGCTGGGTGGCGAGGAAGACCACCAGCATCAGCACCACCGCCTGAAGATCGCCGCGCCCCTTCAACTCGCCCAGTTCGAACACGGTGAGCGCCCGGTCGAGCCGGGGCGTCTCCGATCCGGCGAAGAGCCGCCCGAGCGCGCCGCCCGGACACCAGGGGCCGAGGGCGACGGCCATGTCGCTCGCCCGCCGGTCGCCGCGCGCTTCGAGACGGGCGCGCACGGTGGCGAGATCGGCCGCGTTGCCGGCCTCGTCCCAGGCGCCGGCGATGGCTTCGTCGATCAGCGCCGCCTCGATATCGTCGATGGCGCCGCGCCTCCGGCACATGCGCGAGACGACGCTCGCCAGCATGGCGAAGCACTCCTCGCGATAGTCACTGTCGCGCTCGGCCGTCTCCGCATCGAGCATGGCGAAGGGGTTGAGACAGGCGGGGTCCGATCCGAAGGCGATGAAGGCGCCGTCGAGGGCTTCCGCCGTGTGCTGGAAGGAGCGCCCGTCGTCGATCACCACCGCCTCGCCGCCGGCGCCGACGATGCCCGCGACCAACTCCTGCATCAGCACCGACTTGCCGGAGCCGGACTTGCCGGTGACCGCCACATTGTAGTTGCCGGCCTCGTTGGCGAAGGGCGACCAGCCGGCGGGCTGGCCGCGCCGCCCGACCAGCAGCAGCGCCGGCGGAGCGTCGGTGCGCCCGCCCTGGCCGCGCCACTCGCCATGGAGCGGGGCTAGGTTGACGGCGGCGGAGGTCAGCAGCGTCTTCATGCGCCCCATGCGGGCGAGATCGGCGTCGATCCCGCCCGCCGGGACCATGGGGAGACAGGCGAGCCAGGAGGGGAGGTGGACATAGCGTTCGGCCGTCGCCCGCCAGCCCTGGCCGTGATAGATGGCGCGCACCGCCTGTTCGGCCTCGTCGATGGCGTCGGGCGGCGCATAGACGGCGACGAAGCAGCAGGCCTTGACCAGCCGCTCGCCGTCCTTGAGGCGCTCGGTGACGGTCTGCCAGTCGCGCGCCCGTTCCGCCAGACCCGGCAGGTAGCGGGCGATGCCGGTGCCGGCCTGCTGGGTGGCGCGGGCCGACTTCAGGATCGCGCGCTCGCCGTCGGCGGCCTCGCCGGTGCTGACGGTGAGGCAGGTGAGCACCGGGCAGCCGGGCTGCAGGAAGTCGCGGTGAAAGTCGCCGATCAGCGCATTGCCGCGCCAGCCCGGCCAGACTTCGGGGAAGGTGACCGCGGCCAGCACCCGGACGGCGATGTCGATCCCGTCGGGATGATGGAAGAGCAGGCCGGTCGGCGCGACCGAGAGCGCCCGGCCCGGCGCGGCGCATTGCAGATGCAGCGGATCGCGCGGCGACCAGCGCCGCCGAGGGCGGTTGCAGCCGCCGTCATGGATGCCCGCAAGGTCGGGCGCGGTGAGTTCGGCGGCGAGCGAGAGCAGCGCATCGGGGGCGAGTCGGCGCGTGCCTGCGCCGGTCGAGGCGAGCGTGCCTTCGAGCGCCCGGCGGAACGAGCCGAGCGCGGTCTCCGTTACCGGTCCCGGCGGACCGGCGAGCGAGGCGGCGACGAACACCCGGTAGTCGGAGAGGGTGAAGGGCGGGCCGCCCGGATGGAGCGGACGCCAGCCGGCCGGTTCGAGCAGCCGCGCCCGCCGCACCGCCATGCCGGCCTGCACGCCGCCCTGTTGCAAGCGCGGCGCGGCCCAGGCGTCGAGCGCCGCGCCGAAGCGCGGACTCGCCCAGTGGATCACCTGCAGCGTGCAGCGCTCGGGCGCGGCGTCGGCGAGGGTGCCGGCGAGCGCCCCCAGGGTCTCGGCGTCGATGCCGGCGAAGGGCGGCAGTTCCAGCACGAAGCCGGTGCTGGCGGCATTGACATAGAGTTCCGAGCGCTCGTCGAAGGCGCGCCAGGGCAGGAGCGACATCAGCGAGGCCGGCATCTCGGGGAGCGTGCGGGGCTCAAGCGCCGCCGGCCCCTCGAACAGGTCCATGAGGCGGGCCAGCATCAGGGAAGCCTCCAGACGGCCGGCGCCAGCACGACCCGGACGTAAGCCGCCTCGCGATAGACGCCGTCGGCATCCACGAAGGGCCCGATCCAGACCCGACCGACCGTCTCCGGCAGGCGCAGATCGTCGGTCCCGGTCTCGACGACTGGCGCATCGTCCGAGGCGGGCGCGGCCGCCTCGTGCACGGCATCGCACGATTGCGGGCCGGCTGCCGGCTCCGCCGACAGGGTCGGGGCGGCCTGCTCGATCGCTGCGCCGTTCTCATCCCTGTTCCCGGCGTTGTCCTCCGCGACGCACAGTTCGGCGAGCCAGGCGAAGGGGTTGCAGCCACGCGCGCAGTCCGGCGCGGCTTCCTCCCGCGACACCGCCTCGGACCGGGGCACGGTCTCGTAGAGCGGCCTCGTGCGCGCCAGCGTGTCTGTCGCCGGGGTCTCCGGGACCGCCGGATCGGCGGCCTCGACACTGGCGCACACCTTCCCCTGCGCCAGCGGGCACTGCCAGGCATCGCCCACATGGCTCCCGGCGCAGCCCGCGAGCAGCATCGCAAGCGCGATCGCGGCGGGCGCGGCATACCGTCCGGTCATTGTCTCGTCTCCTTCGAATCGTCTGTCTGCCCGTCGAGGCGGGCGCCTTCGATGAACACCACCGTGACCGGCGTGCCGGCCTGCAGCTGGATCACCGGCTGATACTGTTCGGCGCGGCGGATCAGATAGTCGGCGACCTTGCGCCCCGCCGTGCCCGCGCCGGCGCCGAGACCGGCGCGGCCGATATCGGCAAGCCCGGTGTTGGCGACCGCCGCAGCACCGCCGCTGGCGACCGCCTGGGGCTGGAAGGCGGTCGAGACGCTCTGGCCGGCGCCCGAGACCAGTCCGGCCAGGAAGGCCTTCTCCACCAGCGCGCCCTCGCGGCTCACCACCGGTCCGCGCACGCCGGCCTTGCCGGCGCCGGCGACGAAGCCCGCGACATCGGTCTCGATGACGGTGCCGGGCGTCTCGCCGGCGCAGGTGAGCGTGCGGAGCCGGGCATAGACCTTCTCCGAGGAGAGATCGCCATGGGCCGAGGCCACGATCGTGCAGCCGGCGAGATCGACGCTCTCCGCCTTTCCGTCCACCGCCGCCGTCCAGGCCGGCCCGGTAATGCGCAGCAGCACCGGGCGCGGATCGCCCTGGGAGGCGACGCCGGCAGACGCATCGACGCCCGCCAGCACCACCGCCTCGGCATGGCTGCCGGCCGGCAGCCAGTAGGAGAGGGGTCGGGCGGCATCGCCTCTGGTCACCTCGGCAGGCGCCTTCTCGAGCTCGAAGTTGCGGATGAGCGGCGTCGTGCCGAGCATGTCGCCTGTTGCGGGTTCGGAGCGGGTGCTCGCCCGCCCGGCGTTGCCGGGCACGAAGAGGTTCGTATCGGGCGCCGTCGCCGCCGGCGCCGCCCGGCTCTTCCGCTCAAAATCCTCGATCATCGCCGCCTGGCGGTCGATGACATGGCGCGCATCGTCGGCGTTCTTCTGCAGCTGGGCCCTCAACCGGTCGTTCTCCTGGACGAGCCGTCGGCTCTCGGCCTCCATCTCCCGGACCCGCCGCTCGACCACGCCGATGCGGGCCTCCGAGCGCCGGGTCCAGCTCTCCTCGGCCGTGCCCGGATCGGCGAGTTCGGCGTCGATGCGGGGACTGGGCGCCGGCGCCTTCTCCGAAGAGGCCGTCAGCCAGAGGGCGAACAGGATCAGAAGGCCTGCCGCGAGTGCGGAGAACAGCAGCAGCTGGCGCTGGCGCACGCGGCGGGTCTCGCTGTCCCGCACCGCTGCGGCGCTCATCGAAGGTCTCCCGCGCGCTCGCGCACGATCACCGCGAGACGCCCGCCATTCGGTCCCGTGCCGGGATCGGACAGCCAGGCCGCCGCAACGCCGGGCGCGAAGCGCGCCGCAAGCGTGGCCGCGTCCTCGGCGCCGTCGTCAGGCGTTTCGATCACCAACGCGGTGAAGACCGGCCCCTGCCAGGTCTCCACGATGCGATCGTCGGCTCCGGGTTTCGCCGGCGCGCCCGCCGCGATCGCATAGCCCGGCAGCGGCTCGCGCCGCGCCACCGCGCGGACGAGCTTGACCAGGCCCGCAATGCGCGGATCGCCCTCGCGGGCCTGATCCTCGCGCGTCACAGCCGCATCGGCATTGCGGATCAGGATCTGCGCCGAATCCCGCTTCGAGACCGCCAGGGTCAGCCGGTAGGTGAAGCCCTTCTCGGTGCCGAGGAAGAGGATGGTCTCGTCCGCCGCAGTCGCGCCGGTACGGGGCCTGAGATAGAGGTCGCCGCGCTTCGCGTCATGCTCGACCTCGAAGCCGTCCGGGCTGCGCACCACCCGCGCGATGCGGTCGTCCGAGAGCGCGATCCGGCTCACCGCCGTCGCCGAGACGCTGGCCCGGAGTTCGGCGTGGTCTGCCGCCTCCAGGATCTGCATCGCCGCGGCCGGAGGCGCATGAGTAAGGAGTGCCGAGACCAGCAGCGCCGTCGCCAGCGCCACCAGCAGACCGGTCCTGCCCTGGACAGGCCGCCCGGAAAGGGACCGGCCCGTCGGTTGCATGTGCAATGTCACTTCGAATCCTCCCGTTCCTCGAATCTCAGAAGCCCGATGCGCCCACCCTCGATGCGGAAGGTGAGCCGGTAGGTCTTGCGCTCCCGAGAGGCCTCCTCGCGCCCGATCCAGGTCGCGAGCTCGCCCGTCACCTCCGCCGCCAGCGTCGCCGGATCGACCGCGATGCGCTCGGGATAGAAGGCGGTGGCGAGGTCGCGCCGGGCCATGCGTTCGGCCTCGGCCGTGACCCAGGCGGCGATCGCGCCCCGCGCCGACGGATCGGCCAGCCGGGCCGCCGCTTCGCGCAGATGACTGGCGTTCTCGGGCGTGACGGTGAGCAGCGTCACCGCCACGGTGCGCGCGGTGTCTTCGAGATATCGCCGCCCCGTCCAGCTGTCGCCGACCTCCCAGACCGGGCCAGAGACCGCCGGCACCAGCACCGTCGAGCCTTCGCGTCCGGCGAGCCCGACCGAGAGGGCGAGGTTGGCGGCGAGCGACAGGCCGAGAAGCCCGGCCAGCGCCAGCCGCCCGTCCCGCGTCCGGCGGCGCTCCGTCTCCATCTCTTCGCGCCTCATGCCACGAACCTCCGAAGATGGCTGGGCGGCGTCGCCCTGAGCCGCAGCACGAAGGAAGGCAGGAACCAGTAGAGGGCGTAGAGCGCGATGTTGGAGCCGCCGCCCCGCTTCGCCCGGCGCAGCAGCCACCAGGCGGCGAAGCCCGCGAGAAGCCCGGCGATGAAGGCGTTGGCCGCCAGGCCCAGCACCACCGGGCCCAGCAGCACCGCCGCCTCGTCGAGCGTCCAGAAGAGCCAGCGCTCGGGATCGTCGAGCCGGCGCGGAATGACATGGCGCGCGAGATCGTTCATGGCGCGCGCCTCAGACGATCGCCGTGCCGACCAGGCCGGTGACGATGCCGACCCCGGCCCCCGCCGCCACTCCGACGCCGACGGCGCCGAGAAGCTGCAGGGCGTTGAAGCGCAGCACCGAGCCCACCAGCGCCGCGCCCACGGCAAGCGCCGCCGCGAGCTGCCCGCCGGTGCCCGACACCATGTCCGAGACCGTGTCGAGCGGACCGGAGAAGGTCGTGTCCGAGGTCGCCCAGGCGGTCCCGACGCCGAGCGCCGCCACCGCGAGCGCCGACAGCGTGGGAACGACAACCGCCCGACAGAGCCGCGCGCCCATCAGGCCGCCCTCCCGCCGAGCTGGCCCTCGTCCGAGGTCGAGCGCACCCGGCGCGCCGCCGCCCAGGCCTCGACATCGGCGCGCGCATAGCGCACCCGGTTGCCGAAGCGGTGGAAGGGCGGACCGTCGCCGGTCACCCGGTAGCGGTCCAGCGTGCGGGGGCTCAGCCCCAGAAAGGCCGCGACCTCGCGCGTGCTCATGTAGATCTCGTTGTCCAGCATCGCTGTCTCCGAATGTGCTGTTGAAATCGCCGCAACCGGCGTGCCGCCGTTCCTGACCGCCTCCCGGATCGCCGCGCGTTCGGCTTCCGAGCAGTGCTCCGCGATCCAGGCCAGCACCCGGTCCGCCGTATCCAGCCGGGGCGAGGCGCCCCGGCGAATGCGCGTGACGAAGGACAGGTCCCCCGCCGCGTAGTGTCCGAGCAGGGACGCCTTGGTCCGCGTCACCGCGATGAACGCTTCCAGTTCGCACCGGAAGCCCGGCCCGACCGGCTCCTCGCCCATGAAGGCAAGCACCCGGTCGGCGGTCTCGAGGCGCGGCTCGCGCCCGTTGGTCAGCCGATGCACGAAGGACGGGTCGCGGAGCGCGTCCAGTCCGAGCCGCGCAGGCGCGGTGCCGGTGCGCTCCAGGAACGCCTCGACGGCGGTGCGGAAGTGAGAGGCCAGTGCAGTCATGGGCAGGAACATATGAGCAACGATTACCGCTTGCAATCGCAACAGGTAGTAAATAAACTATGACAACTGCACCCAACCGGCGACAGACCTGCGAGGCACAGCGATGGAACGCGACCCGGTACGACAGAAAATCCGCGATCTCCTGTGGGAGCGCGGCATGAACATGCGCGAGGCGTCGCTGGCTATCGGCCGCAACGTCTCCTACCTGCACGCCTTCCTGCAGCGCGGCAGCCCGAGGGTGCTGTCGCACCAGGACGCCGCGACGCTTGCGGGCCTGCTCGGCTGCAAGCCCGAGGAGCTGCACCATGCCGAGCGTCCGCGCCGGAAAAGGCGGACCGGGGCGAAGAAGACGCGGCGGCGCCCGGCGACGGACCGGGGGCCCGTCCCGCTCAGCCCCGTCTCAGAGGTCGATGTCGAGGCCTCCGCCGGCCCCGGCGCGATCGCCGGCGAGTTCGTGGCCGAGAAGGCGCGCTGGTTCCTGCCCGAAGCGATGATCCGTCACGAGGGCGACGCCAACCCCGGCGCCATCCGCGTGCTCCGCGTGCGCGGCGACTCGATGGAGCCCGAGCTCTTCGCGGGCGACCGGCTGCTGGTCGACATCGCGCGGCGCGTCCCCGCGCTCGGAGAGATGTTCGTGCTGTGGGACGGCAACGGCCTCGTGGTCAAGCGCGTCGAGCCGGTGCCTGGCGACGGCGAGACGCCCGAGCTGCGGCTGAAGTCAGCCAACCCCGACTATGAGGACTACACCTGCCTGGCCCAGGAGGTGCATGTGGTCGGCAAGGTGATCTGGACCTTCAAGAGGGTGTGAGCCGTCGGCGCCAGCGGCGGAGCGTCATGCGCCGGCATCGTTCTGGAATCCTGTTCCCAGAAGGAATACAGTGCAGAAAGAGCGACAGCATGAGCAGAAGCGAACGGCGACCTTCGCGGTGGGTCGATCCCGACGAGAAGGGCGATCGCGGTGACCTCGGCGGCATCCAAGGTCCCCTGGCGTGGATCGTGCGATGAAGTCGATGATGTGTGTGGGTCCGGGCGTCGCTCTCTGGCGAGCGTGACGAGTTCATATCTGGGAGGACGTCGACATGAAGATCATCACCGTGTCAGTCGACGACGACGTCTGGCGCCGTTCCCGGGCTCGGGCGGCACGGCTTGGAACCTCGCTCCCTGTGCTGGTGCGCGGCTATCTGACCGAGCTTGCCCACGAAGACTTGAATGACGGCAAAGAGGAGGCCGACGCGGCATTGTCCGAGTGCCATCGCCGGCGTGGCATGCTGAACCAGGTGCTGGCGGACTTCGACGCGCGGGGCATAGGTCTGCAAATGTCCGACAACCTGCCCCGGGACGCCCTGTACGACCGCGATTGACCTCGGTGGCACTGAGTTCCATCATCACGCGAAGTTGAGCAAGCGAACTTGTTGAGATGCCAACACCGTGCCCACAACCGATGCGATGCATTCGGAACACGCTTTTTGTCGCTGTTCCCGGATTGCCCGCAGTCGATTGGATAGAACGAGTTATGGTTGAGGCACACCGCAAGCGGCGATACACAGCAACACCAAGTCGCTTGGAAGTGAACATCCGCGCGATCCCGCTTCTCCCTAAAGATGGCTGGAAGCTGCTGAGCTTGGACGAATTTCCTCTGGTCGGGACAGTTCCGAAAAATTACTTGTCCTACGGCGATCCGCGTAATCCTCGCAGTCGTGGTTTTATCGCAAAGAAAGGCAGAACCAGTAATGATGCACGGGAGTGTGTCACGGAAGAGATCATTTCCAAAATTGGATCCATGTTGCCGTTAGAAGTAGCGGAGTCGAAGCTCGTGCGGCTTTCGAAAACTGACGTCCGATTTCTGTCTCAGAACTTCGTGTCGCGTGACGATCATGAATTACTTCATGGAATCGAACTCGCGGCGCGATATTTTGAAACCGATCGTGAAGACGTGGAAACCACCTTTAACCTGGAGAATAAAGCTGCGGAGCAACAATTCTACACAGTGGATAATGTGCTAGCAATCCTGGAGTCGTTGTTTGCACGTGACTTTTCGTCTCTGAAAGAGGCCTTTTTCAAGATGCTAGCATTCGACGCGTTCGTGGGAGCGCATGACCGCCATGGTATGAATTGGGGTGTCTTGATTCCATTCGGTTCAGGGTCCGCGCCAGTACGTTTTGCGCCTATTTTTGATACGGCACGGGGTCTCTTCCGGGAATTTTCTGACGATCGCCTGCGTCTTCGGGAAAAGGGCCAAGGAAGGAACGAACTTCTCGTGAACTACGCCGAGCGTTCTTCTCCGATATTGAGCACGGGTCTGCCGGAAGGGCAAAATCACTTTTCTTTAATTCGATGGATCAAGGAAAACGATCCTAATGGAGCCATTGAAGCGATGTGCCAAGTCTTTGGTGCCGTATCGATGTCTTCGATCGAGCACATGCTTCAGCGAAAATTTCGGCGCATTATTACCCAATATCGCATCGGACTCATCAGGGACCTGCTCTCGCATCGGATACAACGAATTCAAGAGGAGCTTCAACTATGACGAAGGACCTCGTTTCCCTCCTTGGTCAAGCGAGAGATTGGGGGATCAGAATCTTTACGGCGTCCCCGCGTGAGCCAGTGGAAATGACATTAGGAGTTTATCGACAGGTGTCGGACGAGCTGGTTTTGGTTGGACGACTGTCCTGCGAAGGGGATGAATATGTGTTTCGCTACGAAGGAGACTATTCGGGAAGTCCTATCACTGCGTTTCCGAAGTTGGACAAAGAGTATCGCTCGGCAGTTCTCTGGCCATTCTTTGCAATCCGTATTCCTCCTCTGGATCGTGAAGATGTGCGGGAAGAGATAGCAAATCGTTCGCTGGATAAGGATCAGGTGCTTAAGCTTTTGGCTTCGGTGGCCAAGCTGTCTGTAGCCAATCCGTATGAGTTCCGGTTGGGTTGAGATATCTCACTTGAAAGTAATGTTCCAAATGCGGTTGACCGTGAGCCGAGTACGGGCATGTCGATGTCGAGGGGTCCGCAGGCCTCGGCGTGATCGTCGGCGAGTTCGTGGCCGAGAAGGCGCGCTGGTTTCTGCCCGAAGCGATGATCCGCTACGAGGGCTATGCCAGAACCCTATGCCACCCGCGTGCTCCGCGTGCGCGAAGAGTCGATGGAGCCTGAACTCTTCGAGGGCGACCAGCTCTTGGTCTACATCGCCCGGCGCGTCCCGGCGCTCAAAGAGATGTTCGTGCCGTGGGACGGCAACGGCTTGGTGGTCAAGCGCGTCGTGCCGATACCCGGCGACGTCCCGACGCCCGTGCTGCAGAACCGCTTCGTGCCTGGTATCGGGAGGCGGAGCGTGCGGATTGGGATACGCCGGTCAAGCTGAAGGAGGTGTACCGCAATGCGAGCATCGTTGGCGACAGCCGAACGGTCTTCAACATTGGGGGGAACGACTACCGGCTCGTAGTGAAGATCAACTATTGGTACGGCGTCGTCTACATACGCTTCGTGGGGACACATGCAGAGTATGACGCCGTAAACTTGGAGGAGGTGTGAGATGGCCGATATCAAGCCCATCCGGTCCGAAAGGGACCATGAGGCGGCTTTGGCCCGGATCTCCGAGCTCATGGATGCGGAACCCGACAGCCCTGAGGGCCATGAGCTCGATATCCTGGTCGACCTGGTGGAACTCTACGAAAGCAAACAGGTGCCGATGTGGTTGCCGACTCCCATCGCTGCCATTGAGTTTCGCATGGAGCAGGCAGGCCTGCGCCCCGCAGACCTCGCTCCCTTCATCGGAAGCCGCGCAAAGGTGTCCGAGATCCTCTCCGGCAAACGGTCGATCACCATGGCGATGGCGCGCGCCCTGCATGAGCATCTCGGAATTCCGGCGGACGTGCTGCTGCAGAAGCCGGATGTCGATCGTGCCGACCCGTCGGCCGACATCGAGTAGAGCCGATTTCGAGTTCAATCGATGGCGAAGCTGGACTGGATCCGGGACGCGCCCGATCTGGCCGGACGCGTCGAAGCGATCATACGAGGCTTGATCCGCCCTGCCGGGGGGAGGGTGTCGCTTCAGCCGTACCCTATCGCGAGAACGACCATGCGCGCGCAAATGCCAAGACGGTTCCGTCTGCGCTCAAGGCGTGGTGTTGGCGGGTCCTTGCAATTGCGCATAGCGCGTCGGATAAGAAGTATGGGTGCCCAGTGGATCGCTGCGACACAAGTTCTTCGAAGATGGTGAACTTCGCCCGATCGACTGACCCGCCGTCGGACTACCACGAGCTCAGTGGGGAGACGCGTCGGCGCGCCGCACAATCCCGACGCTGAGGAAGGGGAGGGGCGCTTCGGGCTTTCTGCAACCGCGTTCGATGGGCGAGCAAGGTGCTCCTGGTTGGCGCCGACGTTCGCCAATTCAGACGCCGGAGCTACCGAACGCGTCTTGATAGATGGCCTCGATCCGCTCGGCTTCGCCGTCGGTCAGCGCCGCGAACTCCTTCTCGCGGGCGCGGCGGGACATTTGGCCGCCATTCTGGTGAAGGAACCGAAACAGCAAGCTGGACAGCCGATCCGGCATATCCACCACAAGGTTCAGGTCGCTCCGGAACCTGTCATACCGCTTCAGGAACTCCGCTTCTTGCGGCAGGTCGTGCTCGATGGTCTTTTGCACACACCGGTAGAGAAACTCGGCATGCCCTGTCGCATCGAAGAACCGGTAGAAGTCACCGGTGCCGTTGAGCACCCTTACGTTGCCATCGTCTGTCGGCGCCCAATCCACGACCGGCAGCAGTCTTTGCGAATAGTCTTCCAGCACCTCGCGATAGTCCTCGATCCGTTCCAGAATCGCTGCCGAAACGGGAAAGACGACCCCGGCCGGATGGAAGCCGCGTCGGGCCAGGACATGGTGGATCAGGTAGCGGTGCACCCGGCCGTTGCCGTCCTCGAAGGGATGGGCATAGACAAAGCCGAAGGCGAGGATCGCTGCGGCGATAACCGGATCGAGCTGCTGCGCGGTCTGGCGATCGAAAGCGGCCATACCGTCCATGAGCCCGGCCAAATCCTCCGGCCGGGCGCTGATGTGGTCCGGGATCGGCATGCGCGAATCGCGGTCGCGTTCCCCGACGAACCCGCCTTCCGTCCTCAGGCCGAGATGGACGAAGCGGGCATCGCCGATCACGATGCGTTGCAGGCGCGCCAGCTCGTCGGTATCGATCGGCTGCTGTCCCGCCTGACCGATGGCGCGGCCCCACCGCTGGATGCGGTCCTGCGGGGGATGCTCGCCTTCGATCGCGAAGCTCGACTTCGAATCCTTGAGCAGCAGAAAAGCGGCGGTGCGCGCCAGCAGATCGCGCGGCACGGCAGCGACGGCGTCCTGCGCCCGCGCGTGCAGGTCCATGGCGACAAAGCGCTCCAGCGCTTCCGTACGGAACACCAGGGGGCAGAACGCCGGCGTTCCGGGCAGGTTGTTCTTGACCCGGTGCCGGGGCGACGTTTCGGCCGGGGCCGCATATTGCCGGTTCGGATCTACCACCGGCGCATAGGCTCCGCGGTCGGCGTTCGGCAAATCGAGCTGTCGTCCGGTCAACCATTCATAGAGGAACCAGATACGCCGGGCGTAGGCGCCCGTGGGCTTGGCCTTGACCAGGGCGGCCACATCGGTGGGGCCGGTCGCGTCGAACAGCCTGCTGAGAACGGCCAGATCGAGCCCTTCATATTTCAGCGCGAAGGTGAGATGGCCTTCCAGGCTCGCCTTCGGCGAATGGCGCGGCGAGTAGATGCGCCAGCCCGCCTCCTCCAGGAGCCTGTGCCGCTGACCGGTCGCGCTCAGGGTCCGTGGCAACGGCACGCGCAGGTCGTAGGCCCCGATCAGGGCGGCGTATCCCGCCGGCGTCGCGGGCACGGGCAGGCGCCGTTCCCGAAAAACGGTAACAGGCCCTGAAAAACGATTCTGATCTGCGATCCTCATGCCCAAACCGTTTTCTTCCAACAGGGGCTCTACCTTGGACCCCGTGTCGTGACGGACGATGCCCATCTTGAGAGAAACAATAACATACCCCTAGGAACATGAAAATTGATCACACAAGGCGCAAACGGCGAAAATCCATTTTGAATGGCGCTGCCTCGCCATTCAGGAGCGCCCAGGCGGCGGGCGCGAGCGGCATCAGCGTGTGCGCCCCTCGTGGCGCCACGACAGAATCTCGGCGGTCGTTACCGCCTTCTGCCGCGCCCGTTCCCGGCGCAGTGTCGTGGAAAGCGCCGCATGCTCGCCCTCGCGGGCGACTCGGGTCACGTAGGCCACGGGCGTCTCGCCTCGGCAGATCACCAGATCCTCGCCCGCCTCCACCTCCGCCAGCAATGAAGAAAGGTGGGTCTTCGCCTCGCCAATCGTCACCCGACGCGTCATGGCACTCCCACCTTCTGTGCGTTCCCGCCCGAAAGCCGAGCTGTTCTGTGCTCAGGCGCCTTGCCCAGCACGACACGATAGACCCGAAATCGACTTGATCAAGGACTTGGCAAACCAAGCGCTCAGCAACAGCGGGGTGTAGTGAGACGGTAATCACCTGACAGTTGGCCACCGCCGGAGCGCGACCGTCACGGGTCGTGCGCGCCGATGCGCCCGACAGATGGATATAGCAGGCATTTGACCCCGGATTCCCGACAACATACCTTCCGCGATGGGCTGCGGACCGATCAGGAGAGGCCAGCATGGGCACCAGCATCACCGTCCGCGACATCGATCCCGAAGACAAATCCTGGCTGCGCCGCGAAGCGCGTCAGATGGGCGTCTCCACGGAGGAGCTGGTCCGTCGCCTGATCCACGAGAAGCGCATCAGGACCGAGCGCCGGCTCAAACCGTCCGAGGCCTTCGCGCGGCATTTCGGGGAAGAGCATGGCGTTGAGCTCGCGCCCGCTGCCCCACGCGGATACAAGCCGCTCTTCTTTTCCGCTAAGGACGAAGGGTGATCGTCTCGCTTGCACGGCTGATCGACCCGAATGTCGTCTCCGAGATGGTGCGACCGCAGTCCGAGCCGCGCGTTGGCGCCTATCTGGATTCCATGGCCAGCGATGGCATCGGCGTCGCCTCCCTCACGGTCCGGGAAATACTCGACGGCTTCCGCTGTCCTGGATCGCCGACAGCGGCAGCGACTTCGGTGAGTTGTTTGCGGGGCCCCGTCACGCCGGCGCCGCCAGCGGCACCAGCTGCGAGCGGGCGATGACCCGGTCGCGGGTGAGCAGGGGGATATCGTGCACGACGCTGGTCGCCGCGATGATCTCGTCCGCCGAATCGCCCCGGAAGTCGAGGCGGGTGGATGCCCTCGCCACATCGAGATCGATGGGCCAAACATGCAGATGCGCCAGCACCCGCTTCACGCGCCTGTCGTCGAGATCCATGTCGAGCCGCCCGAGCTGGATGAGTTTGGCGAGTTCCCAGAAGACGATCGCCGAGACCGACCAGCGCCTGTCCGCCAGCAGCGCGCGCTCCGCCGGCCGCAAGCTGCCATCGACGGCAAAGACCAGAATATGGGTGTCAAGATTCAGCACCGGCGTTCCATGTCTCACCGGTCGAGAGAATGTCGCCCTGGATTTTCACCTTGTCATGCAAGCTGCCGATCAGCCCGGCATGCTCCCGCTCGAACGGCACCAGCCGCGCAACCGGCTTGCCGTGCTTGGTGATGACCAGGCCGTCGGGGTCGAGCCCGTCGAGCAGGGCCAGACACTGCTCCTTGAATTTGGCGGCGCCGATGGTCTTCATCGTCTCGCTCCCGCATTGTATGGCTGCTTTATATGACTGGTCCGGAAATATGTCCAGTCAGTGTCGCCAAGATTTGGACGACCTCGCTTACGCGGGGCCGGTTGCCCCTTCCGGAAGCTCCGACAGCTTGTAGCTGACGATCGTGTTCCGCCCGATGGTGCAGGAGCCTGGCGCTGCGAGGCGATCTCCTGAAGCGGGACAACGGGATGACGATGGCCCGGTGGGCCGCTACAGTCATCCGGGTCGATACCCTGCACAGTGCAAGAGAGCCTTGCCTGAGTGTGGACACTTATGCTGGCGACCAGGGATGGCGGCGCCCTATGGCGGTCCGCTCATGCAAACGCACTGCGGGCGCCGATCGTCTCGCAACAGGAGCGCGGACTGGACAGACCATGGAGACGCGGAGGACAGCCCCATGACCCGAGAGGCCGAGCTGCTCGACCGCATCACGGTCCGCGCCGACATCTTCGGCGGCAAGCCGATCATCCGCGACATGCGGATCGCGGTGGAGCATGTCCTGTGCAATCTCGCGGCCGGAGAGACCGTCGAGGAGTTGCTTGCGCACTATCCGTTCCTCGAACCGGAGGATGTCCGGGCATGCCTGCTTTTCGCCCATCGCCGTCACCGGAAGGCGCGTGCGGATATGGTCGGCGAAAAGCATGGGGCAGGTCAGTGACCAGAGACTCTTGGTACAAGGTCGTCACACCGCGCCAGGAGGTGCGGGAAGGTCGTTCATTTGATAACAGGGTGAGTTATCGCATCACTCATATTTCACGAAAATCGCGAATTTTTGCATATAGAGTAATACGGGGTCGAAGCCAAGAGGGTCATATCATCGATATGTCCCAAGTCACGCTCCATAGATGATTTGTGCCGAAGACAGAATGCTGTTTCGCCGTGCCAGATTTTCGCTTGCCTCCACGCCCCGACGGCTCACGAGGTCGACCTTGCGACCGAACATCTCGCCAAGCTCTCGCTCCATGTCGTCAAGGTCGAGCAGAGTGTGACGTGCGCCTTCGTCAAAGCTCACCAGCACATCGATATCGCTTCCCGGGCCGAAGGTCTCCTCGAGAACCGATCCAAATAGAGCCAGTTGCTTGATATGCCATCGTCGACAAAATTCAGCCAGCGCGTCGGATGAGGGTTGAATTTTCCATTTCATGGCGCTGTCCCCCGCTGCCTGGGCACCTGATCGCGTGTCACGTCATCCAGCGTCCGGCCATTGTGCTTCTTGAACACCATCCCATTGCTTGAGGAAAACGGGACTCCGCTTATCGGGCAATTGTCCCGAACATGATGCCTCCGGCGCGGTCAACTCGCCGCAGCATGATCCACCACGCGGCGTCGGACTCTGGCGCGAATGGCCGAGCCGCTCTCGGCCAGGGTTCTGCTGAGCTCGAAGGTCTTCTGGGCATCGACCCAGAATTCGGGTGTCTGCCCGAAATACTCACCCAGAGCGATTGCCGTCTCGGCGCTCACGCCCCGCCGCTCATGGACGATCTCGTGCAGTCGCGTCGCCGGCAGGTCGGTATCCCGGGCAACCCGGTGAACGGACAGCCCCAGCTCCTCGATCTGCTCGCGCAGCAAGGTGCCGGGGTGGGTCGCGATCCGATGTGTGGGTATGGCGGCCATCGTGATCCTCCGTCTAACGCTCGTAATGGTTGTTCAACTCGACGTCAAAGGCATCCCCGTCTCGCCATGCGAAGCAAATCCGCCAGCTTCGGGATACGCGAATGCTGTATTGACCGTGACGGTCCCCGCTCAGGCGCTCGAGCCGGTTGCCGGAGATGTCCAGAGTTTCCCTCACCACTCCCGAAATCCGCTTGGCGATCCGGTCGGCGGCGGACTTGACCGGGTCGTTGGCGAGGTGAGCATGGCGAGCGGTGGTCTGCACCTGGGTGTGACCGGGCAGCTTGCCGATCATTGGGAAGCCTTCCCCGGCTATGAGGACTGCACCTGCCTTGCCGGGGAAGCGCATGTGGTAGGCAAGGCGGTCTGGACGGTCAGGAGGGTGTGAGCCGGCGGCTCCGCGTCACCGGTCTCTGCCCTCCATGGTTTGCGGCACGTTGACTCACGGGCGAAATGCCGGAAGCCTTGTTTCGGGAGCCGTAGCATCCGCGCGAGGCGGAGCGGCGCGAATGCGAGGGAATCAGCATCATGCCGTCTGTGCCCCCTGCCCTGGATATCGCCCGCGACATGATTCGCATGGACACCCGCAACCCGCCGGGGCGCGAAGTGGAGTGTGCCCGCTATCTGGGAGAGATGCTGAGTGCCGCCGGGCTCCGGGTCTCCTATCACGAGTTCGCCCCTGAGCGCACCAGCCTGGTCGCGGTGCTCGAGGGCCGGGGCGAGAAGAAGCCCCTCTGCTTCGGCGGCCATATCGACGTGGTGCCCTTGGGATCCAAGGCGTGGTCGGTCGACCCCTTCGGCGCCGAGATCGTGGGCGGCAAGCTCTTCGGGCGCGGCGCCACCGACATGAAGTCGGGTGTCGCGTGCTTTGTCCACGCCGCGCTCGCGCTCGCCGCCGAGGGGCAGGAGAGCGCGGCCGACATCGTGCTGGCGATCTGTGCCGGCGAGGAGACCGGCTGCGAAGGCTCCTACCATCTGGGCGAGGTCGGCGCGCTGGGCGAAGCGGGCGCCGTCGTGATCGCCGAGCCAACGTCCAACTACCCGATCCTGGGCCACAAGGGCGCGCTCTGGCTAAACGTGGAGACGGACGGCGTCACCGCCCACGGCTCCATGCCCGAAAGGGGCGACAATGCGATCTACAAGGCCGCACGCTCCGTCGGCAAGCTGGAGGATTTCGACTTCAACATCACGCCCCACGAACTGCTGGGCCGGTCCACGCTGAATGTGGGGACCATGCAGGGAGGCCTGAACCTCAACTCGGTGCCGGACCATGCGGAGTTCACCATCGACATTCGCACGCTTCCGGGCCAGGACCATGCGGCACTGCTCTCGGGCCTCGAAGGCTTTCTCGGCGCTGAGAACCGCATCCGCCGGGTGGTGGATGTGGGCGGCGTCCACACGCCCCACACCGACCCCTGGATTCTGGAAATCTACGGCCTCATGGAAGAGCGCCTGGGCGAGACGATCGAGCCTCGCGGTGCGCCCTATTTCACCGATGCATCGGCACTGACGCCCGCATTCGGGCGCCCGCCGACGGTGATCCTCGGGCCCGGCGAAATGCACATGGCCCATCAGACCGACGAATACTGCCCCGTCGCGCACATCGCGCAGGCGGCGGAGGTCTATGAGACGCTGGCGCGCCGGTGGTGCGGCCTCTGAAGGCGCGAGGGCCAGGTCCCCGCCCCGGGCGAGACGTTCGCGCCGTGGGATGGCAACGGGATGGTGGTCAAGCCCCTCCACCCGGTGCCGCGCCGTGGCGAGACACTCCAGTTGTGGTTCGAGTCAACGAATCCGGGCCATACTAACAACAACTGCTTCGTCGAAGACTCCCGCATCGTCGGAAGGGTGGTCTGCACGCTGTCCCAAGTGTAAGAGGTGGTGGCGCAAACCCCTCATCAACGAGTCAAAGCCACGTTCCAATACGACTTCCCGCATTCAGAGCTACGAAACCTCCATCGCTGACCAATAATCGGAGCCACGCGTGACCGCACCAACCAGCCCCACATCCCTGCCACGGCCCGACCTTGTCCGGCGACTCACCCTGCCTAAGTACTTGCTTAGGGAAGCCCAGCGGACTCTTCAACGCACAGAGCCCTATTCGCACGCCTTGGCCGTCTCGCTTCTCCAGGATGCGACGGAAACATTTCTCCGCGTATTGGTCGAGCATGGGCGCATCAATGTTAACGACAGAGCATCGTTCGAGAAACTTCTCGAAGAAGTCACAAAGAAATTTCCTACAGTTGGTGAGCACCGTGCGGCTTTGTCGAGAGTGAACAGAGCAAGAATTGCCTTCAAGCATCACGGCCTTAAGTTTCCGGACCTTGAAGACGCTTCCACCTTTCTTGCTAACGTAAGAGAATTTTTGGTCGAGATTTCCCGCGAGATACTCGATGTGGACTTCGAATCAGTTTCACTGTCTGACACGATCACTCATCGCAGAACAAAGAATTGGCTCCGTAACGCAGAACAGGCTTTGACTGCTGGCGATTATCGCGAAGCACTCCGGTGTGCTCGAACAGCGTTTCTTATTTTTATTACCCACCGCGAACGTCGCAGCCAGATGTTCGGGCGTAGTGGCGGTCGCATAAGTTATTCCAGACTCCAATCGCCATTCGGACCTCAAGGCTTCGAGGGTAATCACCATCTAGCGAATTTTGTCGATGCGGTACAACAGAATATTGTGACCATAGGGGAACGATTGGACTTGCTGGCTAATGGAATAAATCTTCCGGCATACGACAGATTCATGTTACTCACCCCTAACGTTATATTGACAATCAACGGTAAAGATCACTGTACGTGGTCAGGCCGTTTGTCTGCCAACTCAGATGACGCTCGCTTTTGTATTGACTTCGCCATCGATGCGATCTTGACGCTTGCCAATGGCATGCCCGCGATGTACCCAAGCGATCCGGAAAGCCCAGCAGCACGGGTTGTTCACGAATGCAAGATTCTAGTATGGCCAGAGACTGACTCGACGGAGCCTATCCGCACGGCAAAGCCAGGGGAAGTCTTACAAATATCGTCCGTCAATGTGGAAGGGGAATCGGGTGGAAGAAAGTTTCTCCCTGTGCTTCAAGATGGAGATGTTGCTTATGTGGACTCTGAATATGTAGAAATCAACGGCGACATCGAGAGGAAATCATGAAATCATACAAAGCCGCTGTATCTTCATGATGTACTCGCTAAAGTCTAGCAACGATCTTCAGACAAAATCTGAAACCGTATGACCAAAATTGTCTGCTCTATCGAGATCGATCAAGAGCCGCGGCATGTCCCGCCAAAAGAGGTTGATGGCCGTTCCACCCTTGAGCGCGAAGGTGGTGCCGACCAGCGCGAGAGGCGCAACCTGCGCCAGCAATCGGGCGTTCTCGAGATAGAGCGGATTCATGGTTTCAACACCAGCACACCGTCAGCCGAACGCGATACCCATGGACGACTGCTCCCTTTCGGCAGCTGAGCCGGATCGAGCCTGGCGGCCCAGGGTAGGGAGAGTTCGCGGCCGAGATTGAGGCAGAGGCGCACCGTCTTGATGCTCGTGCAGCGTTTCAGCAGATCGTGCAGCACATCGACCCGCAGGGTATAGGTGCTCTCCATGAGCGGGGCCTGTTCTGCTCGCTTTATACGGACCGGGGCAGTCATTACTGGCGCACGGCGGAAGCGGGCGGCAAGGTGGACAAGGAGACCCCGACGCAGGTGGGGCGCGCGCTGGACCGGCTGGGCATCGAGATGATCGCGGCCTACTCGCCGGAGGCGCGGGGGCGCTCGGAGCGTATGTTCGCGACCTTGCAGCAGCGTCTGCCGCAGGAGTTGCGGCTTGCGGGCGTCACCGGGATCGATGCGGCCAACCGCTTTCTGAAGGAGGTCTATCTGGCCCGGCACAACGCCCGCTTCGCGGTGACGGCCGAGGCCGAGGGCACGGCCTTCGTTCCCTTTGCCGGCGCGCTCGACGACCATCTGTGCGTGCAGGAGGAGCGCCTTGTCGGCAATGACAACTGCGTGCGCTACAAGCGGGTGACGCTGCAGATTCCGCCCGACCGCCACCGCCACCACTACGTCAAGGCCACGGTGCGGGTGCATGAGTATCCCGACGGCGCCCTGGCGGTCTTCCACGGCCCCCGTTGCCTGGCGCGATACCGGGCCACGGGCGAGCCTCTCGAAACCCGCCGGGCCGCGTGATCCGCTTCGGCGCGCCCGGCGACCAGCCTGTGGATAAGTGGACAGCCGCTCCGCGCCTGCCCACTTATCCACAGGCGCACATCACCAACAGAAGCGGTCAACTCATATGGTACATAAACCGGTCAATTCAGTTTGTTCTCGACAGGTGGCCCGCTGCTGGCGCGTTTTGCATGGTCACTCGCGCTCGGCCAGAAGCTCCAGGAGCGGTGGGTTCAAATAGAGGTTCTCGCGCCCCGCCTTGATCTCCTCCAGGAGACCTTGGGCTGCAAGAGCCTTCAGGTAGATCGCGGCCGTCTGGCGCTTGGCGATATCCGCTTTGACCACGTCAGCAATCCGGCAGCAAGGATGCACGAAGATCAGTTCCGCCAGTTCCCGGGAGTAGATCCTCGGCATCCTCTGTCGAATTGCGGCGCTCGTCTCGTCGAGCAGCTCTCGGATCGCGCGGATTTTCGCTGTCGTCCATTCCGCCGTCGTTCTGACGGCCTCCAGAATGAACAGGATCCACGGCTCCCAGCCCTCTCGGGTCGTCACCTCCAGCAGGCGCCGGTAGTAGAGCGTCTTGTTCCGAACGATGTGCCGGCTGAGATAGAGGACGGGAATGTCGAGCAAGCCCTTGTCGACGAGGTAGAGCAGGTTCAGCACGCGTCCGGTCCGGCCGTTTCCGTCGATGAACGGATGGATCGCCTCGAACTGATAGTGCATGACCGCAAGGCGGATCAGCGGGTCGATTTCCTCCGTCTCGTGAATGTAGCGCTCCCAGTTGGCCAGCTTGCTCCGGAGAACCGCCTCGCCCTCCGGCGGCGTGTAGATCACCTCGCCCGTCGCATCGTTCGCCAGCGCCGTTCCGGGCGTGTCGCGAATGTCCAGATCCACTCCCTTGATCGTTCGACAGACTTCGACCGCGATGGCGGTCGAAACCGGCCGGTGCTTCAGCATCTCGAAACCCCGGTGCAACGCGGTACGGCAACGCAGCGCTTCCCCGGTGGCGAGGTCGGCCCGACCTGACGCATCGTTGGCGTAGCGGAACATCCGGTCGGCTGTCGCGACGATGTTCTCGATTTCGGAACTCGCCTGCGCTTCGAGAAGGGGAATCGAGTTGATCAGCATCGCCTGGTTCGGGATGAGATCACCGGAGACGCGGAGCTCCGCCAGCGCCGCACGCGCGGCAATGCAGCTGCGAAGAACGGCCCTTGTCTCGGTTTCCGAAGCCGGCGGCAGGTCCGGGAGGTCATTGAAGGGGCGGTTGGGATTGAACGCCATGTCGATATATCGTGTTCCCGTCGACACGTACTCCGAACAGGTCGATCTCATCGACACCTCACGCCGACATGTCGATGTTGAGACGATACATCGACATGTCGTGCATGGGCAAGCGGATGACGGCATGCGCCCGCCCTCTTTCCCCATTGTCATCTGAATGTCGAGGATCAGCGCTGGCCTTGGGGCGCCGCAGGTCGTGGATGCGCACGTCCTCCAGGCCGGTGCGTTTGCGAATGGGCCGCCAAGGGCGTTGCAGGTCGGTCGGATGGGAGCCGGGGAGGCGGCCGGCAATCGCCGATGAAGGAATGAGGGTCATGCCCAAAGAGAGGACAACGGCGCTGCCGCCAGCTTGTCGCCGAACGGCACGATGCCTGTGCTGTCATAAAGGACGACGCCGAAAGCGAAACGGTCTCCGCAGGCCTCGGCCAGCGCTCGCAAGCCGGTGAAGTCGCCGGACCTGACCGTCGCGCTCGCCTTGACCTCGATGCCGGCGATCGTTCCGTCATCGCGTTCCAGTACGATGTCCACCTCACGCATGTTCCTGTCCCGGAAGTGATATGGCGTGAGCCGCAGGTCGGAAGCGATCATCAGCTTGAGCACTTCCGAGAACACGAAGCTTTCCAGAAGCGCGCCGAAACGTCCACGATCCGCCTTCGCCCTATCGAAGGTCAAGCCGCGCGCGCTCGCCAGCAGGCCGGAATCGAAGAAATGCAGCTTCGGTGTCTTGACGATGCGCTTCAGCGCATTGGTGAACCAGGGCTGCAGGGTTGCGATCAGAAAGACCTGTTCGAGCAGCCCGACATAGCGCTGCCCCGTCTTGTGACTGACATCGATGCCGGCCCCGAACCGCGAATAGTTGACCAACTGGCCGGACTGCTCGGCCAGCAGCCGCACGAATTTCGGAAGCTCGGTGAGCCTCCCGACATCCGCGATGTCCCTGAGGTCGCGCGTGAGGATCGAGGTGAGGTAGGACCGCGCCCAGTTCTGTCTGCGCCGCTCGCTTTTGCGGGCGATCGCTTCGGGAAAGCCGCCAAGCAGGACGGCGGCGACGAGGTCGTCGCCAACGATCGCGTTGCGCTGACTTTGCAGCTTTCCCTCGAACAGGCGCTCCAGGAAGGTCGGTGTCCGACTCTCGATCTCAGCCCGCGCCAGGGGCAGCATCCGGAGCATCTCCATTCGGCCGGCCAGGCTGTCGGCGACCCAAGGCAGGGTCAGCGCATTGGCCGAGCCTGTGAGAAGAAAGCGGCCCGGGCGATAGTCCTCGTCGACCGTCTTCTTGATCGCCAGGAGCAGGTCGGGCGCGCGCTGGATCTCGTCGATGGTGGCCCGGTCCAGGCCCCTGATGAAACCTGTTGGATCGGACTGGGCCGCTTCCAGCGCGGTCCGGTCGTCCAGCGTGATATAGGTGCTGCCGGCCTCGCCCATTTTCTTGACGAGCGTGGTCTTGCCGGCCCGGCGCGGTCCGACGACAAGGACCACGGGCGTATCCGTGAGGGCTTCCGCCGCCCGGCGCTCGACAAGCCGTTGGAACATTCCATCCCTGGGTCTTCGACAATTGGAACGATCCATACCGGCTGATTGGAAGTCAATGGACCGCTGATTGGAACTCTCCGGGTCGCGATCTGGAAGGAGCAGGGAAGGGGAAGCTTTCCCCTGTGGGCGAGCCTGCACTCACCGATCGCGCCCATGCGCCTGCATATTCTTCACAATCCGGATCGCGAGACCGGTCTGAGGCGCCGCCAGAGGATCGACATCCGACAGGTCAATCATCCTGTTCTGGTGGGGCGGCTCACAGCAGCCAGGATGTCTCAGCCGATACTGTCACTGACACGGGCGCCGGACGCCTTGACCGATTCATTCGCAAGATGGGCATAGTGCGCCGTGGTCTGGACCTGAGTGTGCCCGAGAGGCCTGCCGATCATCGGAAGGCTTTCTCCCAGCGCCAGCGCCCGGCTTTCGACCGAAGATCACCCAGGGGTTGTCGTCGGCGCGGGGCAGGGCGGCGAGCATGGCGACTGCCAACTCATGGCTGCTCCGGGTGGACACCAGCGGGTCAGAACCTGACATCCTCTACGGGGCCTGGACGTCTGCGTGCCCTCACGCTGCCTGCTCCAGTGACCACGCAACCCGCTCCGCCACAAAGTGCGCGAACGGACCGATATCCTGACCGATGCTGGCGCTCTCAAGCGCTGCGAGGTAGGCATCTCGATCCTCGACCCGGATGACGGTCCAAGGATAGCCACCGGATGCCAGCATCGCGTTCATGACAAAGCGCGCCATGCGCCCGTTGCCATCCGTGTAAGGATGAATGTAACCGAACAGCCAGTGACCGAGTACGGCGCGAACGGAGGGTTCGATTTCGGCTTCCAAAAGATCGAACAAGGCCGGCATGGCATCGCGCATCGCCTGCCGCCGCGGTGGCACGTGCCGCGACCCCCGCAGAAACACAGCTTCGCTGCGGTAACCCGCCAGAGCGGAGGCCGGGATCAAGCCAGTGGCGACGCAAGGCTGAAACATCTCGCGATACCAGTCCTGGTGGGACTCACGGACCAGAGCGCCGGCATCGCCCCCGCCAACGATTTCACCCACCACCGCCCGCACAAGCTGAAACGCCTGCCAGTAACCTCGTGCGGCCAGCGTATCGAGGCTCTTCCGGTCGGCATCATGATTGTCCGGATCCCAGCTGCCCGCGCGTACCCGATCGATCAGCTCCGGCGTAACGCGGTAGCCTTCGATCGACAGCGAGTGATAGGCGTCGCTCCGATAAATGCCGTCAACGAAGGACAAGTAGGCATTGGTATCTTTGGGCAGGCCGGGCATTTCGGGAAATGCTGCGATCACAGGCTCCCGCATCCTCTCCCACAACGATTGCAGGCGGCTTACGATCGGCGCATGCGCCCGGCTCAGCGCTCCAAAGGCGTGTTCCGACTTGAACGGATCGGCTTCGCGGACATCGTAACCGGCGCTCTTCATGGCGCTCAGAATTTCATCGGCCACATCGCTCCTGTGGATCCGGCGAAAGGCGCCGGCCAGCCGGCCCGCGACCACCGAATGTCCGCCGTCAAGCAACCGCCCGAGCACATCGGCCGCATGATGGATTCCCGAGAGTACAACTTGCGCTTCAATCGGGTGACGGACAAAAAACGCTTCCGGCACGCGCACCAATGCTGCTTCGGGCACAAACAATCGCAGTCCGTCCTGCTCCGTCAGGTCGGCGTCCGGCGGCGTGTCCTTATGTTTGAGGTCGTACAAGGACGTACCGAACAACAGTTCAACGGTGTTGTTGGCGCCTTTGGGCGTATAGATCGTGATCTGCTGCGGGATGATGGAGTGCTTCGCGTGGAGCAGCAGTGACAGTTCCGGGGACAGGCGCCAGTCCGGTCCGAACCGAGCCTTGCAATAGGCCGCGCAAAACTCCCAGAAAGAAGCGAACCACGGCGTCGTATCGCCCGGATCGGCATCCGGGCCGCAAGAGATCAGCCAACCCTTCATCACCTCGCGCAGGAAACCATTCCGGACCAGCCGCTCACGGTGAACACGCGTCAGCTCGCCGGAGCGAAAGACTCGCCGCCCTCCGCCCTGGAGCTTCTGAAGCTGCGCCAGCGACGCAGCGAGTCTCTCATTCGGTGTGACCACGCCTGACCATCCCGTGTGCTCTTGCAAGTGTAAGGCGCCGTATGGTCACAAGTATATGGTGATGTAGTTGGTCAAGTCAATCGTGCTGTGCATATGGGCGCAAATTGTGACGCGCAGACTGCCCCGGCGCATGACATGATAGGGGCGATGTTGCTTGAGGGAGCGATGGCTCCCTGTATCGCCGGTTGTCGGGGGAGGGTCACAGGGCCTGCTCATCTTCTCCCGCGTTCGAGAAGTTGGTGATAGCCACACGCCCTTGTGGAAACTCGGCAGTGATGTTCAGCCGCCCTCCCATGGCCTCGATATAAGCCCGGAGGTTCGAGACATACATGTCCGTGCGCCGTTCCAGCTTGGCGACGGCAGGCTGGTTGACCTTCAAGGCTTCGCCAACCGCCTTCTGAGTCATCGCCCGCGCCTGCCGCAACTCGTGAAGGGGCATGGCCGCCCGCAACTCTGCCTTGCGGGCCTCGACACGCGCCCGTCGCTTAGGCGTGAAGCCCTTCGTCAGGTCGCCAAAGGCGTTGCGTCCGCTCATCGGATCGATCCTTCGTCTCTCAGTTCCTGCAGATGTTCGTCATGGAGCCTGTCGGCCAGGGGCGCGAAGCGCCTGTAGAACCAGTCGTCTCCCGTCTTGCCGCCGCCGATCGGCAGAATGGCCGTCCGCCTCGGATCGAAGGCGTAGAAGACACGGAGAGGCTGCCTCGGCCCGTGTTCTGGCAGCAATTCCGCCACAGCCGTAATGTCCTCTTGCTCCCGTTCTCCAAGCTCGGCCTACCAGTCACCGAACTCATTCGTGTATTCGGCATCCCAACTCATTAGCCAACATATTCCACATATGGAATGAATGCAAATGCGCCCATGCGCATTCTCGATGACAAAAGTCGCCTCGCGAGCCACTCACACGGGCCCGACCGCTCTTCGCCCATCATGTGAATGTCGAGGATCAGCGTCGGCCTTGTCTCGGGCTGTCGGCGCCCACCCCTGTGAGGTTGCCGCCGATGCTCTGCATGATCCGAGAGGCGGCGGTCTGGATCGAGTCCCGAGCCAACGGCAGAGGGCATCTCCGCCTCCGCCTCGCGCAGCACTTCGCCCAGCAGGACAGTCTCCTCCGGCGACAGGAAGCGCTCGCGCTTGTGCTCTATCCGCTTGAAGTCCGTCCAGTCCGAATATCGAACTGTTCATGCGACAGATAGGCTATCAAGATCGAGACGATCGCTCTCGACGTAATCGCGCGCAGTCATATCCTCCAGTCGACAGGCAATGAACGAATCGATTCGAAACCGGCGGGTCTGATCGAATCGGTCCAGCCATTGCTTAAGCAATGTCGACCAATCGACCGTCACACCCTCGGGATCGTTGCTCTTGATGAACCACCAGCCAAGATGAACCTCTCCATCGGCCCAAGATAGCGCGGCACGCACTCGGATCTCATCAAGCGCACGGAGATGTGCGCCCTCGGCGGTCTGCTTGTTGTACTTGTCTCTCAGGTAAGCTTGGAGCTTTCGAGTTGCGCTGACGAAATCGTCGGGAAACGGGAACCTCGACCTCTTTCGTGTGAGAGCAAGGGCGAAGTCCCGCAACTCGGCGTCCGTCTCCCAGCCAGGAGTGCGCGTCAACCGGGCGAGCAACGCCTTTTCGACGGTCATCACACGGTCGAGATCGGCAACAAGACCATCATCCGAGATGCTGGGGATATAGGCAAACGCGGGCCGCTTCAGGCGACGGATCTCTTCGATTAAATCTTCCTTCACCTCGACCACAGGTGCGACCTCGACAAACGGCCGGTCGCGGCAACCACGAACGATATCGCAGGTCTGGCTGAGCATCACGAGACCACGCACATTGTCTAGAACTGCAGCGGCCTCTGCCTTGACGACTTGTCCGTCTTCCTCCAACGTGTTGGCCACCTGAATGGACGCAGGACTATGCGGACGCGAAAGATCGGCGAGATGAAGAAATTCCAAATCCGCGTCCAGCGACACATCTCCCTGACGCCAATCCTTGAGAGCCCGGTCAATCTCCTGTGCTTCCTCTTCCGTCAACGACATGAAGCGTTAGCTCGTCTTCTTGGGTATCCGCTTGGGTTTGACGGCACGGGCCTTAGCCGGAATGTCGGGCCGACCCTGTTCAGCCTCTAAAAGCTTCACCGGTACCTGCGGTCGACGCTCGTTCCAAGCAGTGCTGGCTAGCGGAATACGCTGGTGCTCCAATTGCGGAACGCTCTCGATACTCCCTACGGCTTCGTCAAACTGGCCTCTTCTCAAGAGGTCAAACCTGGAGACGTCCAGATTTTCATCGACGGTCAAGAGCACAGTACGGGTACGCTCTTGGTTACCTCTGTCAAGATGTCGGACCGCCGCCAACATTCTTCTGATCGTTCGATCATGACTCGCGGACACTGTTTTGCCGTTTGCCCAATAATGGAGGCTTCGACGATTAACCCCGAACAAATCGCCAAGTTCCTCCCAGGTCAGACCAGACCGGCGTCGAATTTCCATAATGGACTCGGACGTGGACTCCGCAGGCACATGGTCGATCTGTCCAATCGGGCCCGTGGCAGTCCGCTCGGCACACTGCGCGATCGTTGCCCACCTGGTCATCAAGTCTTGACTATATGTGTTAGCTGTTGCCGGTCCCGACAGGGCAGTAGGGATCAGCAAGACCACAGAATCGGTATCCCGCCAAATCCCGTTCATGGATCCCGTCGCGGAAGTTGTTGCCTCCGGTATATCGTGCACCGCGATCGAGGTCATGGGGTTCCTCCGTAGAATCGCAAAAAGTCTTTCGTAACCATTTTGCGAAAGAGCCAGTACAGGCTTTCGGCGAAGCCTGTCGCTGTTGTCAGGAGTGTTTCGCTGGCGAACGGCTGAGACTCCGTTGTGAACATATCGAGGTCCAGAATCCAACTCGGACTTTTGACCGGTTTGACGCCATCCGGGTCATAAGTCGCGTTCGCAGGCAGTAGCCCCCAACGCCCCTGAACTCGGGCCTCGCCTTGAGCGACGAATTGCGTCTCAGTCATCATGTGCCCGACAGATTCTCCCAAAACGGTTTGCGCGTCTCCAGGCGACTTGATTATGCCAAGAACGTCGGGATGAATCAGGTTTGTGACCTGATCCACCGCCCCGTCCGTGAGTCGGTCAATGTAGCGCAATCCAAGTCGGCTGGCCGACGCGGGCTTGAACCCCTGTTCAACTGCGGACAGGACAGCGCTCAGGCGCTCCAGAAAGTCACCGCGACTTTGGTAGGAGGATGTTTCGAGCGCAACGAAGTCCATGCCCAGCGACACCCGCCAAATGTGATTCCTTTCCCGATCGGCGAGGCGCCAGATGAGACCTTGGCTGATACTCGGAGCTTTGCCCTGGCCCAGTTCGATGCTGTGAACCTGCTCCTGACCCAGATACGGATAGGTCTCGCGGAGCGCCTCTTGGACGGTCGCGACCCTGTCAGGGTCTCGAATAGTCAAGATGGGTGGGAAACGCGCTTGGGCGATGACCCGCTCCAGGGGCGCCCGAGGGAGGGGCACCTCAGGCGTCGGCGTCGGGTTCAATGGCCGTGGTTGCATCATGTCATGCCTCGTCTTGCCTCTCACCACTATATGTGAAGCAAGATGTGAAGCAAAACCCCTTGATAGATGCCGGCCTGCGCCCGCACCCGCTTCTCCCATTGTCACCTGAATGTCGAGGGTCAGCGTCGGCCTTGTCCCGGTCTGTCCGCGTCCACCCCCGTGAGGTTGCCGCCGATGCTCTGCGTGATCCGCGAGGCGGCGGTCTGGATCGAGTCCCGGGCAAGGTGCGCATAGCGGGCGGTGGTCTGCACCTGGGTGTGGCCGAGCAGCTTCCCGATCATGGTCAGGCTCTCGCCGAGCGCCAGCGCCCGGCTGGCGAAGGAGTGCCGCAGGTCGTGGATGCGCACATCCTCAAGACCGGCGCGTTTTCGGATGCGGCGCCAGGGGCGTTGCAGGTCGGTCAGGTGGGAGCCGGGAAGGAGGCCGGCAATCACCCATGGGTTGCCGTTCTCCCGGTCTATCCCCGACAACACCGCCCGGGCTTCTGGCCCGAGCGGCACCACGCGCCCTCCGGTCTTCGCATCCGGCAGTTCGATGCAATCCTCCTTCACATGCTCCCAGCGCAGATCCCGAATCTCCGACATGCGGCAGCCGGTCAGCAGGAGCAGGCGGAAGGCAGCAACGGCAGAGGGCATCTCGGCCTCCGCCTCGCGCAGCACTTCGCCCAGCCGGGCAGTCTCCTCCGGCGACAGGAAGCGCTCGCGCTTGTGTTCCTTGTAGCGTTTGACGTGGCGGCAAGGATTGGATGCGTCGGGCCGCCAGCCCCAGACCTCGGCGAGCGAGAACATCTTCGACAGCACCCCGAGCGTGCGATTGGCCTGATAGGGCTTGTCACGCAGGCCATGGTGCAGAGCCGCAATGTCCTTGCGCTGCACCTGCCCGACCTGCAGGTCTCCGATGGTAGCGTCAACGAACAGCCTCACCGAGCGGCGATACTCGGCCGCCGTGCTGGGCTTGCAATGGACAGGTACATACTCGTCAAGGAACCGCTGCCCCAGATCGCGCATGGTCGGCTCTTCTGCTACCGGTCGGACCTCGCCGCGAGGATCGACGCCATTCCTGGCGCCGGCCAGTATCTCCAGAGCTTTCCGTCTTGCCTCGTCAGGGCTGATCGGCCCGTGCTGTCCGATGGTGAACCAGCGGAGCTTGCCGGCCACCCGCGTCTGGACGACATAGACCTTGCGCCCCGACTTCCGCACCCGCAGCCCGAAGCCGGTCAGATCGCGATCCCAGCACACGAAATCGGCATCGCCGGGCTTCACGGCGTCGACCGCCCTCTTGCCGATCCGTATGAGCTTTCGTTCTGCCATTCCCTCGCTTCCCATCGCGTCACCGGCGACCCGATCCATATCAGGCTGGCAAACAGCTGGCAAACAACTGGCAAACACTTTGCATCGATTCAGCGATATGCCAGGCGCGCGCTTGTCTGCGAAGAAAACTTATAACCTATTGTAATAACGCTAAAAATTTACTCTCTGCGCATTCGCGCGCAATTCTGTCATTCCCAGGTTTCGAAACTCATAACCTGAAGGTCGCAGGTTCAAATCCTGCCCCCGCAACCAAAATACCCCGCTTTCTCAATGAGATAGTGGGGTTTTTCTTTGCTTGATCCAAGCCTGATTTGCTCCAGGTACCGATCGTGTCCCGCGGCGTGGTGTATGAGCCTGGCGTCGGTTGCGGTCTCCGGCGGTTTGGGCCGGGACGCTCAGGCTGCCATGGCGGGCAGCTTGCCGGTGAGATTTTGGCTCACAGGCGCGATGGATTCCAGTGTCTGTCCTCGTCCATGAGTTATGGGACGGTGTGGGTCTCTTGGGCTGTCAGTGAGGCAAGGTATTCGAAGGGGGTTTGGCCTCCAAGGCTCTGGTGGGGTCTCCAGGTGTTGAACTCGTCGGCGAAGGCGTCGATCCATCGGTTGAGGCTGTCGAGGTTGTCGGGGAGGTCCCAGACGGCGTGGAACTCATATCGCCATGTTCCGTTGCTTCGTTCGACATGCCCGTTGAGTTCCGGGGTTCGTGGGGGGAGTGTCCAGAGGTCGATGCCGAGCCTTTGGCACTCGGTTTCGAAGCTCGCCTTGAACTCGGAGCCCCCGTCGATCTGGATGGCCTTGACCGGGAAGGGCATGGCGCTGCGCAGCTTGTCGAGGAAGCGAGCGGCGTTGTTGGCGGTTGCGCGCCGCCAGGCCTGTGCGCAGGTCCATTTGGAGACGGGATCGGCGGCGGTGAACTGCTTGACGGTGGGCCGCCCCTGTCCGGGTTTGATGGTCAGGGTGTCGATCTGGACGATCTCGCCGGGCCGGGTGGGCCTCTTGCCCTTGGGCAGGCGGCGGGCGTGGGGACGGATGCGGCGCTGGGCGCGCGGGGCCTTGCGGCGCACGGTCGGGACCGGGAGGACGACGCCCCGGTCGATCAGGGCCTTGAGGATGCGCCCGACGGTGCTTTCGGAGGTCCCGAAGCCCTGCCGGCGCAAGATCACGGTGATCTTCGCCTTGCCCCACATGGAGAACTCGGTGCGGATGTCGCGCACGGCGGCGACCAGCTCCGGCGACCATGCCGGGGTGCGCCGGCGCAACGGGCGGGTGGAGCGCCGCTCGGGACGCTGCCGCCACCGGTAAAGCGTGGTGCGAGGCACGCCGACGGCTTGCGCCGCCTGCTCGGCGGTCAGGCCGGCCGCCATGGTGGCGCGCCAACGACGCACAATGTCGCGTCTTTGCGCTGCTTCGCTACGCTGCGCAGCGCAAAGACGCGACGCGAGCCGGGCGCCTCGTGTAAACTGCCGAGGCAGGCCACGAACCTGCATGGGGGTCTCCTTGAGGTTGATGTTGCACACCAACAGCTTCGGAGACCCCCAACCCTAATTCAAGGGTCGCGTCCTATAACTCTTTGAACTAGGTCAGTGTCATGTATCTCCTTGCGACGGCCCACTCATCGTTCTGTTCGAGGAGGACGGCGCCGATCAGTCGTGTGATGGCGTTTTCGTTGGGGAAGATGCCGACGACGCGTGTTCGCCGCTTGATTTCGGCATGGAGGCGCTCGATGGGGTTGGTGGAGTGGAGCTTGCTGCGATGCTCCTTGGGGAAGGTCATGTAAGCGAGGACGTCGTGCTCGGCCTCGTCCATGATGGCGGCAAGCTTGGGCGCCTTGGTCCTGAGTTGGTCGGCGACCAGGCGCCACTGGGCGCTTGCCGCGCCGGCGTCGTCCTGGGCGAAGGCGGTGGCGACGAAGGCGGACACCACGCGCCGGCCTTGGCGACCGGCATGGGCCAGCAGGGTGCGCATGAAGTGGATGCGGCAGCGCTGCCATGTGGCGGCGAGGATGCGGGTCGCGGCCGCCTTGAGCCCCTTGTGGTCGTCGGAGATCACCAGCTTGACGCCGCGCAGGCCCCCGGCGGGTCAGGGAGCGCAGGAACTCGGTCCAGAAGGTCTCGGCCTCGGAGTGGCCGATCGCCATGCCGAGCACCTCGCGCCGGCCCTGGTCGTTGACCGCCACCGCCACGGTCACCGCGACCGAGGCGATGCGCCCGGCCTGGCGCACCTTCACATAGGTCGCGTCGAGCCAGAGATAGGGCCAGTCGCCCTCCAGCGGTCGGTCGAGGAAGCCTTGGACCTTGTCGTCGATCTCGCCGCACAGCCGGGAGACCTGGCTCCGGGAGATGCCGCTCATCCCCATGGCCTGCACCAGGTCATCGACCGAGCGGGTCGATACGCAGGCCTCCTGGATCACCGCCGTGAGCGCCTTCTCGGCGGTCCGACGGGGTTCCAGGAAGCCGGGGAAGTAGCTCCCCTTGCGCAGCTTCGGGATCTTCAACGCCACCGTGCCGGCGCGCGTGTGCCACGAGCGCTCGCGGTAGCCGTTGCGATGGGTGATTCGGTCCGGAGACCGTTCGCCATGCGCCGCCCCGGTCAACCCCTCGACCTCAAGCGCCATCAGACGCTCGGCTGCAAAGCCGATCATCTCGCGCAGCAGATCGGCATCGGAACTCTTCTCCAAAAGCCCCCGCAGGGTCATCATGTCGTCGGTCATCGCGGTTCTCCTCGGTATCGGGTCGGTCTGTTCTCAAGCCCAACCCTAAACCGGAACCGCGATGGCCTCCGCTGTGGATAAACAGCCCGCCGCCGCCAGACTCCACACGGTCGCGACGGCGGGCTGTTTATCCACAGCTGCCAACCGACCCCCAACTCCTACACCACCAGCGGGGACACAACCCAGGTACCACATAGGTACCACCACGATTCCAAGTGCTGCGCATGTGTGACGGGCAGTCGCCGTTTTCGTTCGGTCACGGTGTGACGGCGGGGGATGATGTCACCGGTTTGGAACCGGCCGGAAATCGGGCTCGCACTTCACCGACCTCCAATACCCCTGGCGGCGCATCCGCGCGCGCGCCGGGGCTCGACGATGTGCGCATCCATGACCTGCGCCACAGCTTCGCCTGCCGCGCGCTCGCCCTCGGCGAGGGCCTGCCGATGATCGGCAAGCTGCTCGGCCGCACCCAGGTTCGGACGACGGCCCGCTACGCCCACCTCGCCCGCGACACCGTCAAGGCGTCTGCCGCCCGCATCGGCGACAGCATCGAGCGGGACCTCGAAACCGCGGAATGAGGACGCTTCGCGATCGGGCGCCCATTGGCCTGTCCGAAGAATGCCGCAATTTTCCGACAAGCCTTGAAGCGTCCAAAGAATGCGTCCAGGCCCACCGCGACGTCATCGAGGCCCTGCCGGATCGCCGGCGGGGCCTCCGCACGGGGTAAGCATCGCCTGGCGGTAGAGTGCATTGCGCCTATCCATGCATCGCCCTCGGCACGGTGATCCCGTATTTGCTCACCAATCGCCCGTCCTTCTCCAGGACCCGCTTGCCCCGCCCGAGATCGAACTCGCCGGCGTCGAGCCGCTTCAGCCAGGGATGCCCCTCCCGCTCCGCCAGCCAGAAGAACAGGCGCTTGACCTTGACGCTGCGCGTCTGCCGCAGCAGCGCGGCCAGCCGGCGCGGCGACAGGTCGCCCAAGCCTTCCATCGCCTGCCCGGCATGCTCGAACGATATCCCGGCCGGCACATCCTTCAAGATTTCGAACAAGGCCCGCTCGAGCGTCGAGGTCCGCATCGTCTGGAAGCCGTCGCCCCAGGGAACCTCGACGGTGAAGGCCGACATGGAACGCTCCCCGCAACCCGGCGTCGCAAGCCATGTCACGCCATGATGACGGAATGTCTCCGCCAGGCCGAGCTTGCCGATCCATGATGGCGTCGGGCCGGAGCCGTGCAGGTGTATCCTCCGCCGGCCGGACAGGGGCAGATACTGGACCCTGCCGTGCAACTCCAGCGCGGTCGCTCCGCCGACCGCGAGGTCGCAGCCCATCCGCTGGAGCGAGCTGACCGCGCCCTGCCAGACAAGCCGGCTGCCCGGACGGACATACACGCTGGGCCGGAGCGGCAGGAGCTGCCCGCTCTTCACCAGATTGTCGATCGCGTGCCGAGCGACGCCTCTCCCCATGAGCCACGACCGGCTGACCAGAAGGCCGTTCGGGACCAGATCGGGCAGCTCGGCGCGCAGCGCGGCATTGAGAGGCATGGTTCGTCTCCGGGCGATTCCACAGCGATCGCCGCCGCAAATCATCGGCTGACAGAACCGAATATAGGCATCCGCCAAAGTTTGGACAATAGGCATTTTGCGGCGTTCAGCACCGTCAAAATGTCAGAGATCAAACCCTGCTCGCGGTCAGAAGAAACCTCGATAACCGAGCTATGAGGGTCGCGTCTCATACTTGGATCATGTCCCTTGGTTTGGTGTGGGAGCCTGGCGCCGGTTGCGGTATCCGGCGGTTTGGGCCGGACAGCCGGGTGGGAGATGCCCCTCATCCCCATGGCCTGCACCAGGTCATCGACCGATCGGGTCGATACGCCCTCGATATAGATCGTCTGGATCACCGCCGTGAGCCCCTTCTCGGCGGTCCGACGGGGGGTCAGAACGCTGGGGAAGTAGCTCCCCTTGCGCAGCTTCGGGATCTTCAACGCCACCGTGCCGGCGCGCGTGCGCCACGAGCGCTCGCGGTAGCCGTTGCGATGGGTGATCCGGTCCGGAGACCGCTCGCCATGCGCCGCCCCGGTCAACCCCTCGACCTCCAGCGCCATCAGACGCTCGGCTGCAAAGCCGATCGTCTCGCGCAGCAGATCGGCATCGGAACTCTTCTCCAAAAGCCCCCGCAGGGTCATCATGTCCTCGGTCATCGCGGTTCTCCTCGGTATCGGGTCGGTCTGTTCTCAAGCCCAACCCTAAACCGGAACCGCGATGGCCTCCGCTGTGGATAAACAGCCCGCCGCCGCCAGACTCCACACGGTTGCGGCGGCGGGCTGTTTATCCACAGCTGCCAACCGACCACCAACTCCCACACCACCAACAGGGACACAACCCTCTCACCCAATGCCGAAAGCGGGGTGGCGATGTTCGTCCGACGGTGCGATCGCGCACCGGAACGGGCATCGCCGACCGACCCGCGAGCCGCGCTTTGCGAGGGGGCCGAAAGGGCGCATGATCCGGATGTTCTCCAGGAGCCAACGCCATGACCCTCCTCGCCGCCGGCCTCGCGCTCTTCCTGCTGGTTCACCTGATCCCGAGCGCCGCGCCGCTGCGCGCCGCGCTCGTCGAACGCATGGGCGAGAAGCCCTACCGAGGCGCGTTCTCGATCGTCGCGCTGGCAAGCCTGGTCATGATCGTGGGGGGCTTCTCGCGCGCGCCCGTCGAGCTGCTCTACGTCCCCCCGGATTGGGGGCGGCATGCCGCGATGGCGGTCGCGCCGATCGCGCTGGTGCTTTTCGCCGCCGCCAACATGCCCACACACATCCGCGCCCTGGTTCGGCATCCGATGCTGCTCGGGCTCTTCCTGTGGGCGGTCGTCCACCTCCTCGCAAGCGGTGAGTCGCGCGCCGTCCTGCTCTTCGGCGGCTTTGCGCTCTTCGCGGCGGTGGTGGCGGTCAGCGCGGTGGCGCGCGGCAAGAACCCGCCCGCGGGGTCGGCGCCGCGCTTGACAATGGACGCCGCGGCAGTAGTCGGTGGACTGGTTGTCGCCGGCCTCCTGATGCGCTTTCACGGGACGCTCTTCGGTGCGCCCTTGATGTAGCCCTGCACGCAGCACTACCGCGCGGGCATCGGCTTCGCCCGGAACGGCATCGACGCCGCCCTGACCGCCGGCCTGCTGTTCAGCGGCGGCGCCCGCCCGCGCGCTTCCGGGTCTGCCGATGAAGACGGCCGCGAGGAGCGGGCATGGGGTCGGGCGAATAAAATTTCCTTGCGTTGCTTGAAGTTGATGCGGATTTCGAAAAAAATTTACGCTATTCTGTAAAAACGACTTGACTCTTCTATCGCGTTCCTCGCTCTAATATTCGGAGAAGCACTCTGATATGGAGTCGGAAGCGATGAATCCGTTCAACGCTTTGCGCACGATCCGCGCCACTCGCCGTTCGCCCTCGTCGGTCTTGACCCCGAACAGAGATCGCGTTGCGGCGCAACCTGTATCGCCCGATAGATCATACGAAGCGAAACATATTATGTTTCGAAACATCGCATGTTTGCGCGCCAGATTGGCCGCATTCGCCGCATTGGCGCTGCTGACTTTCGCGCCGGCGGCGGAAGCCTACACTCCGGCCGCTCCGCAAAATCTCACCGCCACGGTGAGCGATGGCGAGGTGGCGCTCAGCTGGAGCGATAGCTGGATTGACAATGGCGCCGGCTCGGACGCCGACAACAATTGGTGGCTGGACAGCTACCAGGTCCGCTACCGCAAGGGCGCGAGCTTCCCGGACGGCGGCGGCTGGCAAAACATCGCCGGCAGCACCCTCCGGACGACCGCCCACACGGTGACGGGGCTGGAGAATGGCGCGGACTATGTCTTCCAGATCCGCAGGGCCTACGATGTCTATTCGAACTGGGGGTGGTATTCGAGGCAGTACGGCCCGTCTTCCGCCGTCGTGACGGCGGCGCCGAACGCGGTTCCGGGGACGCCGACGGGGCTGGCGGCGGTCGGGGGCAATGGCGCGCTGGCGCTCGCCTGGACGCTGCCGACCAACACGACCGACATCGACAAGCTGCAACTGCGCTGGAAGGCGAGCGCGGCGCTGCCTTTTACCGCGAGCGACGCCTGGACGGACCTTGCCGGCGACGCCACCGGCCATCGGGTGAGGGGATTGACCAACGACATCGCCGTGAGCGTGGAGTTGCGCGCGGTGAACGCGCTGGGCGCAGGGCCGGTCGCCACGGTCTCCGGCACGCCGCAGAACCTCGCGCCCTCCTTCGGCCAGGCGACGGTGGCGGACCGGAACTTGGTGCAGAATTCGGCGATTGCGGCGCTGGTGCTGCCGGAAGCGACCGGCGGCGACGGACCGCTCACCTACGCGATCGCGCCCGACCTGCCGGCCGGCCTCGCCCTCGACATGGCGACGCGCACCGTCAGCGGAACGCCAACGGCGGCGCAGGCGGCGACGAGCTACAGCTGGACCGTGACCGACAGCGACGGCGACAGCGCCAGCCTGGGCTTCGCCATCGCCGTCGAGGACGATTTCCAGCCCTCCTTCGGCGCGGCGACGGTGGCGAACCGGACCTTCACGCAAGGGGTGGCGATTACCGCCTTCACCCTGCCGAAAGCGACCGGCGGCAATGGCGCGCTCAGCTACGCGCTGACGCCGGCCCCGCCTGCGGGCCTCACCCTCGACATGGCGACGCGCACCGTCAGCGGAACCCCGACGGCGCTCCGGAGCGCCAGAACCTGGAGCTGGACCGCGACCGACCGCGACGGCGACAGGGCGACCGTGAGATTCACCCTCCGGGTGGAAGCGGACGGGACGCCTTCCTTCGCCTCCGAGACGGTGGCGGATCGAACGCTCTCCCGGAACAAGGCGATGCCCGCATTGACACTGCCGGAAGCGACAGGCGGCAATGGCGCGCTCGGCTATGCGCTGACGCCGGACCTGCCGGCCGGCCTCGCCCTCGACATGGCGACGCGCACCATAAGCGGCGCGCCGACCGCGCTCCAGGCGGCGACGAGCTACAGCTGGATCGCGACCGACGCCGAGGGCGACAGCGCCAGCCTGAGCTTCGCCATCGCCGTGGAGCCGGATATGGCGCCGTCCTTCGGCGCTGTGTCGATCGCCGACATGCGGTCGCGGCAGAATCTCCCCGCCACGGCGACGATCCTCCCGGCCGCGACCGGCGGCAACGGGTCGCTCAGCTATGCGCTGACGCCGGACCTGCCGAACGGCCTTGCTCTCGACCCGGCGACGCGCACGCTGAGCGGGACGCCGACAGGACATCTGGCGGCCACGACCTACCGCTGGACCGCGAGCGACCGGGACGGCGACAGGGCGACGCTGACTTTCGCCCTCGACGTGGAGAAGGACACGACGCCTTCCTTCCGGGCCGGGACGGTGGCGGACCGGAGCCTCGGCCGGAACAAGGCGATGGTCGCGCTGACGCTGCCGGAAGCGACGGGCGGCAATAGCGCGCTCAGCTATGCGCTGACGCCCGACCTGCCGGCCGGCCTCGCCCTCGACGCCGCGACGCGCACCGTCAGCGGCGCGCCGACCGCGCTCCAGGCGGCGACAAGCTACACATGGACCGCCACCGACGTGGATGGCGACAGCGGCGCGCTGACCTTCTCGCTCGCCGTCGTGGAGGATACCGCGCCCTCCTTCGCCGTGGCGTCGATTCCCGACAGGCTGCTCCGGCAGAATACGCCGGCGACCGGGATGTTCTTTCCGGCGGCGACCGGCGGCAACGGGCCGCTCGCCTACAGCGTGACGCCGGCGCTGCCCGACGGGCTGTTCTTCGGCGACTATACGCGCCAGATCGCCGGCGTTCCGGTCTCGCCGCAGACCGCCGCGACCTACACCTACAAGGTGACGGACGCGGACGGCGACGAATCCGCGCTGACCTTTGCGCTCACCATCACGGCGAACGACTCGCCGAGCTTCGGCGGCGCGACCGTGCCGCACCAGGTCTATCTGCAGAACACGCCGATCGCGGCGCTGACCCTGCCGGCGGCGACCGGCGGCGAGGGGGCGCTGACCTACAGGCTGAAGCCGGGCCTGCCGCCCGGCCTCACCCTCGATATGGCGACGCGCACGCTGAGCGGGACGCCGACCGAGGTGCGCCGGCCGAGGACCTACACCTGGACGGCCACGGACGAGGATATCTATGACGACCCGATCGAGGACTGGTATGAGAGCACCTCGCTGAAGTTCGTCATCGCGGTGGCGGGAGGCGGGTCGCCGAGCTTCGGCTCTGCGGCGGTGGCCGACATGATGTTCGACCGCGGCCAGCCGATCGCGCCGCTGACCCTGCCGGAGGCGACCGGCGGCGACGGGACGCCGACCTACAGCCTGAGGCCGGGACTGCCTGCGGGCCTCTCCTTCGACCCGGCGACGCGGCAGATCGCCGGAACGCCGACTAGAGTGCATACGCCCCGGAACTACACCTACAGGGCCCTGGACGCGGATGGCGATCACGCCTGGCGGGTCTTCTCGATCGGGGTGAAGGAAGGTTCCGTGCCCTCCTTCGGCGAGCAGAAGATCGCGGATATTTTCTTGCGGTCCGGCGTTCCGTCGTTCATCCAGACGCTGCCGGCGGCGACCGGCGGCGACGGGACCCTGACCTATCGCATATCGCCCCGTTTGCCTCGCGGCGTCCAGTTCGAACCTGCGACCCGGAAGCTCCATGGCACGCCGCGGGGATGGCTGCCTCGTCCGCGGATCCACCACTATATCGCGACGGACGCCCACGGCGACCGGGCGTCGATCGCCTTCCGCTTCGACATCGTTAGCGGTTACCCGCGCGCGCCCGAGAATCTGCAGGCGGCGCCGGGGCTCGGTTCGGTCGCGCTCACCTGGAAGCCTTCGCCGGACGGCCTCATCGACCGTTACTATGTCCGTTACAAGAAGGGGTCGAGCCTTGGCCACAGCTTCAGCTTGCTGCACAGACCCTGGAAGACGGAAGACGATCATCTCATTCCCGGGAGCAGCCAGCCCACCGGCAGCTACACGGTGACGGGCCTCGAAGGCGGCGAGCAATATGTCTTCAAGATCGTCGGCGAGCGCGGCTCCGGTCCCGATTCCTATGCCAGCACCTCCCGCGAAGTGAAGGTGGCGCCGCTGGAGGCGGCCCCGGCGGCGGTGAGCGGGTTCGCGGCGGCGGGGGATGACGGCTCGGCGGCGCTCACCTGGACGCTGCCGTCCGCGCCGCCCGTAGTCAGGGCGTTGCAATTGCGCTGGAAGCCGACGGCCGCGTTGCCCTTCGACGCCAACGACGCCTGGACCGATCTCTCCGGGGCGGCGACCGGCCACCGCGTGACCGGCTTGAGCAACGCCACGCCCTACAGCTTCGAGCTGCGCGCCGCCAACACCGGCGGCGAAAGCCCGGTGGCGACGGCGGCGGCGACGCCCGAGGCGCGGTTGCCGAACCCGCCCGCCAACCTGACGGCGACGGCGAGCCCCGGCGCGGTGACGCTTGCCTGGGACGATCCCTCGGACACGACCCTCACCTTCTATGAGCTGCGCTACACCGATGCGGCGAGCTTCGCCGACGATGACGCCTGGACCGCCATCGCCGACAGTACGGCCGCCACCACCAGCCACGAGGTGACCGGCCTCGCCGGAGGGACGACATACCGCTTCGAGCTGCGCGCCGTGAACGCCACCGGCGTCGGCCCGGCCTCGGCCGAGGCGACCGTCCTCACCATCGACCTCGCGCCTTCCTTCGGCGATGAGACGGTCGCCGATCTCACCGTCACGCAAGGGGTGGCGATGACCGCGCTGACGCTGCCGGAAGCCGGCGGCGGTGACGGGGCGTTCACTTACGAACTGACGCCGGCCCTGCCCGACGGCCTCGCCCTCGACCTGGCGACGCGCACCGTCAGCGGGACGCCGACGGCGCTCCAGGCGGCGACGAACTGGACCTGGACGGCAACCGACATCGACGGCGATACGGTCGGCCTGAGCTTCGCTATCGCGGTGGAGCCGGATGTGGCGCCCTCCTTCGGCGATGCGGCGGTGGCCGACATGACCTTCACGCAAGGCGTGGCGATCGCGGCCTTCACCCTGCCGGAAGCCACCGGCGGCAATGGCGCGCTCAGCTATGCGGTGACGCCGGACCTGCCGGCGGGCCTCGCGCTCGACGCGGCGACGCGCACCGTCAGCGGAACGCCGAGGGCGAGCCGGGCGGCGACGAGCTGGAGCTGGATCGCGACCGATGCGGACGGCGACACGGCGAGCCTCGCCTTCACCATGACGGTCGAGGCGGATGCGGCGCCCTCCTTCGGCGCGGCCACGGTGGCCGACCTCACCGTCACGCAAGGCGTGGCGATGACCGCGCTGACGCTGCCGGAAGCGACCGGCGGCAATGGCGCGCTCAGCTATGCGGTGACGCCCGACCTGCCACCGGGCCTCGTGCTCGACGCCGCGACGCGCACCCTCAGCGGCGCGCCGACCGCGGGCCAGGCGGCGACGAGCTACAGCTGGACCGCGACCGACGCCGATGGCGATACGGCCAGCCTCGGCTTCGCAATCGGGGTCCTGGCGGTTCCGGGCGCGCCGACGGGGCTGGCGGCGGTCGGGGGCAATGGCGGGCTGGCGCTCGCCTGGACGCTGCCGACCGACACGGCCGGGATCGACAGGATGCAACTGCGCTGGAAGGAGAGCGCGGCGCTGCCCTTCACCGACGCCGACGCCTGGACCGATCTTCCCGGCGCCGCCACCGGCTATCGGGTGAGGGGCCTCGTCAACGACACCGCCTACAGCTTCGAGTTGCGCGCGGCGAACGCGCTGGGCGCGGGGCCGGCCGCCACGGTTTCGGGCGCGCCGCAGGACCTCGCGCCTTCCTTCGGCCAGGCGACGGTGGCGGACCGGAACTTCGTGCAGAATTCGGCGATTGCGACGCTGGCGCTGCCGGAAGCGACCGGCGGCGACGGACTGCGGAGCTATGCGCTGACGCCCGACCTGCCGGCCGGCCTCGCCCTCGACATGGCGACGCGCACCGTCAGCGGAACGCCGACGGCGGCGCAGGCGGCGACGAGTTACAGCTGGACCGTGACCGACAGCGACGGCGACAGCGCCAGCCTGGGCTTCGCCATGACGGTCGAGGCCGACACGGCGCCCTCCTTCGGCTCGGCGACATTGGCGGACCGGACCTTCGCCACGGGCCAGACATTGACGGCGGCGACCCTGCCGGCGGCGACCGGCGGCAACGGGACGGTGAGCTATGCGCTGACGCCCGACTTGCCGGCCGGCCTCGCTTTCGACCCGGCGACGCGCACCGTCAGCGGAACGCTGACGGCGGTGACGGCTGCGACGACATACAGCTACAGCGCGACCGATGCGGACGGCGATATGGCGAGCCTGACCTTCACCGTCCGGGTGGTGGCGTCGGGCGACCTGCCGAGCTTCGGCTCCGACACACTCCCGTATCTGAGCTGGTATGTCGGCATCCACGGCAACTACAGCCTGACACTGCCGGCGGCCACCGGCGGGACCGGCGCGCTGACCTACAGCCTGACGCCCGACCTGCCGGCGGGTATGACCTTCGACAGCGCGACGCGAGAGATCGCAGGTACGCCCTGGAACAATCGAGTTGACACTACATATACTTACACAGTGGAAGACGAGGACGGCGATCGCGCCAGTCTGACTTTCCTGGCGAAATTCTTCGGCCTCGCCTCCGCCACGCCGGCAAACCTCGCCGTGGAGACCGGCAACGGGCAGGTGACGCTGACCTGGGATTCCCCGAACAATCTTTATTTCGATCATTACCAGATACGCTTCAAGAAGGGTTCGAGCCTCGCCGACGACGACGCCTGGACCCCGATTGCCGGCAGCGACCGCAACACCGCCAGCCATGTCGTGACCGGCCTGACCAACGGTGACGCCTACCGCTTCGAGTTGCGCGCAGCGAATCAGGCCGGTGTGGGCGGGACGGCCAGCGTGACGGCGACGCCGCAGGACCGGGCGCCTTCCTTCGGCGCGGCGACGGTGGCGGACCGGAGCTTCACGCAGGATGCGGCGATTACGGCCTTCACCCTGCCGGCAGCAACCGGCGGCGACGGGGCGCTGAGCTATGCGCTGACGCCGACGCTGCCGGCGGGCCTCGCCCTCGACATGGCGACGCGCACCGTGAGCGGGACGCCGGCGGCGGCGCTGGCGGCGACAGGCTATAGCTGGACCGTGACCGACAGCGACGGCGATACGGCGAGTCTCGGCTTCAGCATCGAGGTTCTGGCGGGGGCCGGGACCAACGCCGCCCAGCGCCAGGCGTTCGCCAAGAGCCTGGCGGGACTGGCGGCGAAGACGCTCGGCGGCGCGCGCGAGACCATCGGCCAGCGGCTCGACGCCGCGCCGGGGGCGTCCAGCCTGACGGTGGCCGGGCGGCGGGTCGAGTTCGGCGCGCCGGATCAGCGCCGCCGGGCGGAGACGCCGGAGGACATGCGCATCGACTGGGAGACCTTGCGCCGCGACAGCGCCTTCGAGATGTCCTTCGGCGAGGCCGGCAGCGGGCTGGAGATGACGGCCTGGGGCCGGGGCGGGCTGATGCGCTTCGAGGCGGAGCAGGCCGGGATCGATCATCGAAGCCGCATGGAGACCGGCTGGCTCGGCATGGATGCGCGTGTCGGCGACGGGCTGCTGATGGGCTTTGCGCTCTCGCGGAGCGCGGGCGAGACGGAGGCGAGCGACGGGGCGGGCTTCACCACCGCGCTCAGCGCCGCCTGGCCCTATGCGCAGTTGAAGCTCGCGAGCGGAGCGGAGGTCTGGACCATGCTCGGCGCGGGCAACGGCTCGGTGGATTACCGCCCGGCGGAAGGCGCGGGCGAGACCGAGGCGCTGGAGATGCGCCTCGCCTCTGCCGGCGGTCGCCAGCCGCTGGCCGATGTCGGCGCGCTCGGTCTCGCGCTGGAGGCGGACGCCGGCTTCGTCACGCTGGAGACGGGCGGCAGCGCGCGCTCGGTGATCGGCGGGCATGAAGTGCAGGTCTGGCGGGCGCGGGCGTCTCTCGAAGCCGAGCATGAGGGCTGGGGCCTCGGCGGCGGGTCTCTCGCGCCCTTCGGCTCGCTCGCCTGGCGCGGCGACGGCGGCGACTGGCGGGAAGGCTCCGGCGTCGAGGCCGGCTTCGGCGCGCGCCTCTCCGCGCCCGGATCGCGCTTCACGCTGGAGGCCGAGGGCCGCCACCTGGCGCTCTCCTCGGAGGCGGGCTACGGCGGCACAGGCGCGAGCCTGACGGCCGGCCTGGAGCCGGCGGCGGACGGCGCGGGCCTCTCCTGGTCCATGAGCCTCGCAACCGGGGTGCGCGCCGACGGCGCGGCGATGCTGGCCGACGATCTCGACTATGACGAGGCCGGCTTCGGGGCCGACGAGAACCGCATGGCGCTCGAACTGGAAGCCCGCTACGGCTTCCGCCTGCCGGCCGCCCACGGCCTGATCTCGCCCCTGCTTCGCCTCTCGGAGGAAGAGGGCGTCCGGCGCAAGCTCGAAGCCGGCCTCGCCTTCGAGGCCGCCAGGGGCCGCGTCGATCTGGAACTCACCGGCGGCCACGAGGCCCGCAACGGCTCCGCCGACGACAACCGCCTCCGCCTCGACCTCCGCCTCGGCTTCTGAAGCCGGGGCGGAGCCGTCCGCCGGGAGAGACGGATCGTTGCGATGCGCCCCGGCCGCATCGCCGTCAGCCTGTCCGATTTTTCGGAGCCACCTCACCTTGCCTCCGGGCAGGCGGCAGGTGTGGGGAGGGTGCGGCGCTGCGGGTTGCGGGGGCGGGCCAGGTCGGATCATGTCCCCCGGCGTGATACGAGAGTTGGGGAGATAAGCAGAGGATGGCCTCTTGATCCGGGGCGGTCGGTCGGGGCATATCTCTTGCGGGCCCGTAGTTCAGCGGTCAGAACCCGCCGCTCATAACGGCGTTGTCGCAGGTTCGAATCCTGCCGGGCCCACCAGACCGGCCGGAGCGGGGGCGTTTTCTGTGAGCCTTGTGCGTCTCTATCGGGCGCGGGCGCATGAGCGTTCGCTCGCCTGGACCGTGGCGCTCTGGCGCCCGCTCGGCCTCGGGCCGGGCGCGGCGCTGTTCACCACGGCCGACGGCATGGTCGCGGCCTTTTTCGAGAGCGCGCCGCCCCTGCTCGCGGGCGCCTTCGACGCGCGGATGCCGGGCGAGCGGAGCGAGCTGCGCTGGCTGGCGTCCGGGCGCCGGGACGGCGAGCGCATCGGCGCGGCCGTGCTGGTGAGCGAGACGGACTTCGCGCTGCCGGAGGGCTTCGAGCGCCTCGAACCGCATGACGCCCATCCCCGCGATGTCGGCTACGAGCTCGCGGCCCGGCTGCACGAGAGCGGGCGCGAGACCGCGCTTGCGCTGACCTTGCGGGAATATCTCGACGCCGCCGACCCCGACCATCCCGGCAAGGTGGATGAGCGCCTCGCCGGGATCCGGACGCTCCGGGACCCGCTCAGTCCACCATGGTGAGGCCGCCGGAGACGCTCAGCACCTGGCCGGTGACATAGGAAGCCAGGTCGCTGGCGAAGAACAGCACCGCATTGGCGAGGTCCTGCGGCGTTCCCACGCGGCGGAACGGAATGGCGCGGACCAGCGCCTGCTGCATGCGCTCCGGCTGGGAGCGGAAGAGCGGCGTGTCGGTCGGCCCCGGGCAGACGACATTCACATTGATATTGTGGCGCGCCGTCTCGCGGGCGAGCGATTTGGAAAAGGCGATGACGCCGCCCTTGGCCCCGGCATAGACGGTCTCGCCCATGGAGCCGACGCGCCCGGCGTCCGAGGAGACCGACACGATCTTGCCCCGCCCGGCCTCGATCATCGCCGGCAGGAAGGCGTGGCACATGCGCACCGCGCCCAGATAGTTGAGCTCCACGATCCGCTCGATGAATTCCGGCGTGTTCTCGGTGAAGGGCATGATGCGGTCCCAGCCGGCGACATTGGCCAGCACGTCCACCGCGCCCAGCCTCTCGGCCAGCGCCAGGATGGCGGCCTTGTCGGTCACATCGAGGCGCTCCGCGCTCGCCTCGCCGCCGGCCTCGCGGATCGCCGCGGCGGTCTCGCCGAGCCCCGCCTCGTCGATGTCGGTCGCCGTCACATGCGCGCCCGCGCGAGCGAGCGTTTCCGCCACGGCGCGGCCGATGCCCGAGCCCGCGCCGGTGACGATGGCTGTCCTGCCGTCGAGCCGCATGGCGGTCAATAGGGGCTGCCGGAGATGTTGCCGGCCGCCATCTTGCCCTTGAGGGCGGAGACCGCGGCGGTGGCGCCCATCGCCATCAGCCGGCTGTCATTGGCGATCGTCGCCAGCTGGAAGCCCTTCTCGAACATGCGCGCGGCATAGTCCGTCGTGCCGCAATGCAGGCCGGCGGGCACGCCGTGGCGCTTCGCGCCGGCGAGGATGGTGTCGATCGCCGCCACGACCTCCGGCACTTCCGTGTCCAGCTGCGGCGGGTGGCCGAGCGACAGCGACAAGTCCGACGGGCCGACATAGATGCCGTCCAGCCCCGGCGTGGAGAGGATGTCGTCCAGATTGTCGATCGCCTGCTGCGTCTCGATCATGGCGATCGCCAGCACGGTGTCGTTGGCGTGCTGGCCGTAGTCCGCCCCGGCATACAGGACGGCGCGGATCGGCCCGAAGGAGCGCGAGCCCTTGGGCGCGTAATTGCAGCAGGAAACCAGCAGCTCGCATTCCGCCCGGCTGTTGATCATCGGGCAGATGATGCCGTAGCTGCCGGCGTCGAGCAGCTTCTGGATGATGCCCGGCTCCAGCCAGGGCACGCGCGCCATCGGGGTGGCGTCCGAGAGCGAGATCGCCTGCAGCATCGGCACCGCGGCCGTGTAATCGACCATGCCGTGCTGGAGGTCGATGGTCACGCTGTCCCAGCCGCAGCCGGCCATCACCTCCGCCGAATAGCCGCTCGGGATCGCCAGCCAGCCATTGACGACGGCGCCGCCGGCCTTCCAGGTTTCGAGAACGTTGTTCTTGCGCATCAGCGGGCTGCTCCCCGGTCCAGGACTTCCTTGTTGACCACATGGGCCGGCTGCGGCCGGCCGTCGAAGACGTCGAGCACATTCTGGCAGGCGACGATGGCCATGCGGTCGGCGGACTCGCGCGTGACGCCCGCCGAATGCGGCGAGAGCAGCACGTTCTCCATGGTGAAGAGCGGATTGTCGGGCTTCGGCGGTTCGGGGTCGAACACATCGAGGCCGGCGGCGGCGATGGTCCCGCTTTTGAGCGCCTCGATCAGCGCGCCCTCATGCACGATGCCGCCGCGCGCGGTGTTGACCAGAATGGCGGAGGGCTTCATGCGCGCCAGTTCGCCCGCGCCGATCAGCCCGTAGGTCTCCTCGTTGCGCGGGCAGTGCACGGTCACGAAATCCGCCTCCGCCAGCGCCGCGCCGAGATCGGAGACCGGCTCCGCCCCGGCGGCGCGCACGGCCGCCGGATCGACATAGGGGTCATAGACCTGCACCTCCATCTCGAAGCCGAGCGCGCGCCTGGTCATGCGCGAGCCGATGCGCCCGAAGCCGACCACCAGCAGGCGCTTCTCGAACAGGTCATAGGCCCAGTGCTCGTTGCGCACGCCGAAATGGCCGGCCGCGACGCCGGCGTGATAGGTGCGGGCGAGCTTGGCGAGGTCGAGCATCATGAACATGGCGTGCTCGGCCACCGAGACCGAATTGGCGGTGCCGGCGATCATCAGCGGCACGCCGCGCGCGGTCAGCGCCGGGACGTCCACCGAGTCGAAGCCGACGCCGAAGCGCGAGGCCACCAGCAGGTTTGGCGTGGCGTCGATCAGCGCGCGGTTATAGACCGTGCTGCGCAAGGTCACCGCATGGGCGTCGGCCAGATGGTCGCGCAGATCGACTCCCGGACCCTCCATGACGATCTCGACCTCGATATCGTCGCGGGCCTCCAGCAGGGCCAGTCCCGCCGGTTCGATGCCCTGGATGCAGAGCACCTTGCGCTTGTTCGTGCTGTTCATGGGGACGCGCCCCCTCCCGTTCCCTCGCTCCTCCTGCCATAGTGCAGCTTGCGCCGAATTGCAAAATGGCGGGGAGCGGGGCGGATGCGCGCGAGGGGAGCGACGGGGTGAAATTCGGCTGGCTGACATTCTCGGCCTCGCCCGAGGCGGCGGCCGACCGGGAGCGCATCCAGGACCAGATCGCGCTCGCCGAGGCGGTGGAGGCGGGCGGCTTCGCCGATCTCTGGCTGACGGAGCATTATTTCACCGGCGAGAGCGTCTATAGCGACGCGCTCACCTTCGCGGCCGCGCTCGCCATGCGCACCCGGCGCATCCGCATCGGCTTCGCCGTGGTGCAGGCGCCCTTCCATCACCCGGTGCGGCTCGCCACGCAGCTGGCGCTGCTCGACAATCTCTCCGGCGGGCGCATCGATGTCGGCCTCGGCAAGGGCACCGTCTATAACGAATATGAGTTTGTCGGCCACGGGCTGCGCAGCGGCGACGCCCGCGCGCGCCTGGCCGAGACGGTCTCGATCCTGGAGCGCATCTGGACCGAGGCGCCCTTCCGCCACCGGGGCGCCTTTCACGAGCTCGACGTGCCGGAGATCCGCCCGCGCCCGGTGCAGCGGCCGGGGCCGCCGCTCTGGCGTTCGGTGATTTCGCCGGCCTCCTTCCGCGAATGCGGCGAGGCGGGCGCGCCCATCCTGACCGCGCGCCTGCCGCTGGACCGGATCGCCGGGCGCTGGGCGCTCTACGCCGAGGGGCTGGAGGCGGGCGGCCACGATGCGGCGGAGCGGGCGCGCCTCATGGGCGAGGCGGCGCTCTGGCGCAATGTCTATGTGGGCCGCTCCGACGCCGAGGCGGAGGACCGGCTGGCGGCGCATCTGACCGGGGCGCGCGCCCATATCGCGCATCTGCGCCGGACGCTGAACCCGCCCGACTTTTGCATCGACCCCGCCATGCTGAACAGCTGGAGCGACCCCTCGGTCGCCGACGATGCGGCGGTGGCCGAGGCGATGGAGCATGGCTCGATCTGGGGCGGCCCGGCGCGGGTGCGCGAGCAGGTGGCGGCGCTGGCCGAGGCCGGCGTCGGCCACCTGCTCTGCCAGACCGCCTTCGGCGCCATGGCCCGCGACGAGGCGCTGGCCGTCATCCGCCGCTTCTCCGAGGCCGTCATCCAGCGGCCATAGGCGCGCGCTACTCGGCTGCGGCGGCGGGGGTTTTCAGGTCGGTCGAATAGCGGATCGAGACCGGGGCTTCGGCCTCGAACGGGCTTTTCAGGTCGAGCTCCTTCGCGATCTCGCGCAGCGCCGGGAAGACCTCCGTGCCGATCATGCGGATGCAGGTCATGGAGTCCTCCTGGCTGACCGCGCCGTCATTGCCCCAGAGCGCCAGGATGCCGGGCCGGGTCTCCTCCAGGATGCGGCGGAGCTTCGGCACCACCTGGTCCGGCGTGCCGGCGATGATGCGCAGATCCTCCATCTGCTGCTCGAAGCTGGTCTGGCCGCGCGGATTGGCGCGCCGGCCGGCGGCGAACTCCACGAAGGCGCGCCGGTTGCGCGGCGAGGAATAGCCCGACGGCGTGGACCAGACCGGATGCGCCAGCCCGGTGAACTCGCCCTGCATCCAGCGGAACTGGCGCGCATTGCGGATCGCCTTCTCCTCATTGTCGGAGACATGCACCTGGATCAGATAGCCCCGGTTCTCCGGCCCGGCCTCATAGCCGTTCTCGCGCGCCACATCGTCATAGACCTCCCAGATCTTCTTTGTGTCGGCGATCGAGGTGTTGAGCGCGATATAGGGATAGCGCTGCTCCGCCGCCCACACGATGGTCTCGCGGCTGATGACCCCCGGCACCCAGACGCGCGGATAGGGCTTCTGCAAGGGCAGCGCCCAGGGGTTCACTACCCGGTTCTGATAATGCCGGCCCTCGAAGCGGAAGGGGCCGGTCTCGGTCCAGGCGCGCACGATCAGCTCGTGCGCCTCCTCGAAGCGCTCGCGGTTATAGGCGGGGTTGACGCCGACCGCGAGCTGCTCCTGGCCGCCGCCGCGCACGAAGCCGGAGACCAGCCGGCCCCTGGAGATCATGTCGATCATCGCCAGCTCTTCCGCCAGCCGCACGGGGTTCTCCGAGAGCGGCAGCGGGTTGCCGAGCATGACGATCTTCACCCGCTCGGTCATGCCGGCCAGGATGGCGGCGAAGATGTTGGCCTTGGCCTGCATGCAGAACGGCGCATTGTGATGCTCGTTCAGCATGATGCCATCGACGCCGACTTCCTCGGCGTAGAGATATTGCTCCAGGAACTCGTTGTAGAGCCGGCTGCCGGCCACGGGGTCGAAATGGCGGTTGGAGAACATCAGCGCGGTTGCGCCGAACTCCAGGCCCTTGTCGGCGGGATAGGCGGACATGGGCTGCTCGGTGAAATACATGAGGTGCATCGGCTGTCACTCCCCGATAAAGTCCGCCACCAGCCGCGCCAGCGCCTCCGGGCGCTCCAGCGCGACCGCATGGCCGCAATCCGCGACGGTTTCCAGGCGCGCGTCCGGCAGCGCGGCGGCGTATTGCTCCGCGCAGTCGGCCGGCGCGACGGCGTCTTCCGCGCCCCGCACGATCAGCGCCGGCGCGCGCACCGCGCCCAGCAGCGGCGCCAGCGTCTGGCTGTACATGTAGGGCTTCCAGGCGATGCGGAAGCACATCTCGCGGCAGATGTCCCAGGCCTCCAGCTGGTCCGTGGAAGGCTCGCGGCCCCACACGGCGTCGAAGGCGGCGGGATCGTGGAAGAAGGCCTGCGCATAGTCGATATAGCCGACCAGCGCCTGGTCGAGGATGAAGCCCTCGCGCGGCTGCAGGCCCATCGGCCCGACCAGCACCAGGCGGTCGAGGTCGGCGGGCGCCATGCTCGCCATCTCGGCCGCCACCCAGCCGCCGAAGCCGAGCCCGACCAGGCTTGCGCGGGCGATCCCGAGATCGGCGAGCCAGCCGCGATAGAGCGCCGCCAGGTCGCGCACGCTGCGCATCCACTCGGCCCGCTCGCTCCCGAGGCCGAAACCCGGATGGATCGGCGCCAGCACATCGTGGCTGGCGGAGAGCGCCTCGGCGAAGGCCTGGCGCTCCGGGCAGCCTATGTCGTGATGCAGGATCACCACCGGCTTGCCTTCGCCGCACCGGCAATAGCGGAGCGCCACCCCGGCCGCCTCAGCCTCCCGCCAGAACCCGTCGCACGCCTCCGCCATCCGGCCCTCCCCTGTCGTTCGACCGGCCGCAGCCTAACCCGCTTCCAGCCGTTCCAGCCAGCCCCGAAAATGCGGGCACTCGGCGCGGATGCGGGGCAGCCCTATTTTCTGCGCCGCCAGCGCGCCCATGAGCGGCTTCCGGTAGCCGGGAAGCAGATGCCCGATCCGTTTCGACGGGGCCGTTTCCGGCCCGTCGTCGATGTCTTCCGGCGTGGCGAACCCGTCCCGGATCGCCTGGAGGTTCTGAATGAGGTCGGAACTACACCCGATCGCCCGGCCGAAGGCCTCGCAATCGCTGAACAGCATGGCCTCGAACTCATGCATCATCACCAGCGGCAGAAACCGCCCCCGGTCGAACCCGCTGCCCATTCGCGTGGCGACGCACTCCCGCAACGCGGCCTCCACCGCTCCGGCCCCCGCGGAAGCGGCCCGCCCCGGCCAGGCCCGGCCGCCCGTTTGCGGCAAGCGATAGTAATCGACCATCAGCGCCAGCGTGATCCCGCGATCCTGCCGAAGTAGACTCAAAATCTCCTGGCGAGCGGAAGACCAGGAAACGATCCCGCCACGCGAGGAGCGCTGTCTGGCTTTTCCCAGCAATCGGGCGTCCACCCGGCTGTACCCGAAGCTCTGGAGATGCTCTTCCAGCACTTCATTTACGAACACTTCTTCGGTCTCGCCTTCGACGAGAACCAGCAGCCGCGCCATGTCAACTGCGTTCCTTACGCTCGGGAGTCGGACGGCCGCCGAAGTGGTTCTTCTCCCAAAGCTCTCCGAGGCTGTAGTCCTCCAGCCAGTCGCGGAGCGGTTCCGCCTCCAGCCGCTTGAGCCGCGTTTCACCCGCGACACGTTCGGCAACCAGAATATCTTCCGGCTCGAAACGGTCCAGAAGACCGGGAGATTGCGTGGCCACGACGATCTGCGTCTCTGTAGATACCGAATGCAGCATGGCGGCGAGAATGGCGATAGCGAAAGGGTGCAGGCCCAGCTCCGGCTCGTCGAGCAGGATAACCGACGGGCGAAGTTCTTTGGGCTGCAAGAGCAAGGTCGTCAGCGCGATGAATCGCAAGGTTCCATCGGACAACGAAGAGATATCGAAGTAATCGTCAGAAACCTTGTGTCGCCATTCCAGTCGGATCGTGTCCGGATTCAATGCCACCGGCTCCAGCACAAAATCGTCGAAGAACGGTGCAACCATCTGGATAGTCTTGCGAATGATCTGATAAGAGGTTTCGTATCTCTCACGCAAGAGGTAGAGGAACGCCGCTAGATTGGAGCCGTCTGTTCTGAGAGAGCGGTTGTCATGAAGTTTGGCAGTTTTCTTCATGGGGGAGCTAAAACCAGTGTCGAGAAAGTGATATTGCTCCCATCCTCGAAGCTGTTCCAAAAACATCTGATTTGAGTTGCCATCGTATTCAAGCCATGGATACAAGGTATCATTTTTTGAATATCGATATCCTAGTGAATATAAATCTCCATTACGGAGAACAGTATCAATGCGAAATTCCTCTGTGTTTTGTGGTCCAAAATAAAGAAAATTTTCGGCGCCGCCAGCACGTCTAACGTAATGATAAAGCGCGTCGTTCTCGAATCCTCGAACAAACCCGAACGCGTCGAGGAAATTCGATTTCCCGGACCCGTTTGCGCCGATCAGCAGGTTGAGCGGTCGGAGCGGGACCTCGACGCGCGCGCCGAAGCTCTTGAAGCCCGTAATCGCAATGCTCTTGAGGAAGGTCATGCCGTGTCGCCCGCAGCGCCCGCCGCCGCCAAGCCATACTGCGCCCGAAGCTGGCCCATGTCCACGGTCGAGCGGCGTGCGCCGTCAGAGGCCGGTGGCGCGGAGATGGTCGAGCGCGATGCCGAGGGCGCGGTCGTCGAAGATGCGGTTCTTGCGTGCTCCCCAACGGGGGCCGGCGGGCCAGGCGGCGACGGCTTTCCGGAGCGCCAGGACATCGGGCGCGCAGCCTTCCCGGGACAGCAGCCAGTCGACCGTGGCAAGCAGTTCCATGCCGAAGGGCGACTGGAAGCCGTCGATCACGGCATCGACCTTCTCCACAACCGCCCCATAGCCTTCCGCCTCGGACGAGTGGAGGAAGGCCTCCACCCGGTCGGCCCGGTCGTAGCGGCAGCGCAGCACATCGAGCGGCTGCGCATCCGCGATGCGGACGTCCGAGTGCAGGTAGCTGCCGTCCAGCCCATCGAGCAGATGCGTCAGACGGTGCGAATAGGGCCCGTAGCGGCCGGCGTCGAACCGCAGCCCGAGGCGATCCGGCACGCCCAGCCCCGACACGGCGCGCTCCGCGAACCAGGCCAGTTTCTGCATTTCCAGCAGCGAGCATTCGAACCCCAGAATCTCATACCGGCGCAGCAAGGCGGCCATGGTGGCGCGCGCGGGCGTCAGCGTCTCGACGCCGGCGCGCTTGCTCACATTCCGGTATTCGTCGGTCGGCTCGAAGACGATGACCTGGACGTCCTCCAGTCCGCCCAGATGCGCCTCGATGCGCGGTTGCACCCGATTCCAGTCGAGGCCGCCATTGCCCGCGCCCAGGGGCGGCAGGGCAATGGAGCGCACGCTCTCTTCCCGGATCAGCACCGCCAGCTCTGCAAGGCCGCGCTCGATCCACTCCATGCGCGAGTTGCCGCGCCAGTGGTCCTTGGTCGCGAAGTTGACGATCAAGCGGGGGCCGACCAGATTGCCCGTGCGATGGACGAACAGGCCGCCCGGCCGGAGTTCGCCCGCCTTGCAGGCGCCCCGGTAGGCGCGATAGTTCTCCGGGAACGCCTCGCGGAACATCAGCGCGACGCCCTTGCCCATGACCCCGACGCAGTTGACGGTGTTGACCAGAGCCTCGGCTTCAGCGTCGAGGAGATTGCCTGTCCCGTATTCGATCACCGGAAATACCATCCCGGCCGTTTCGCGACCGGCAGTGTAACACCGGCTCCGTCGGCAAGCGACCGAATTTGCTGCACGGCGCTATCCGTCGGGCCGGCAAAACCCAACAGCGCGTCAACCGGGACATGAGTATGCACCAGCGCCTCCGCCTGATACCGGGCCAGCTTTCCCGGATCGTCCGGATCGCGTTTGAAGTCCCTGCTGCGCAGCAGCTCCCAGTCGATCCGGCCGAGGCCTTCCGGGCAGGGGAAGAACTGCGCTTCGCCCGAGTAGGCATGGGCGTCGGTCAAGACACATCCGACCTTACAATCTTGCAGTTGGGCCACCGAGGAGATCACAAACGCGATCTCCTCTCGGCTCCGTGCTGGAAGGCCGCCCCGGCCGCTCAGGATGTTCAGCAGCATCGGCGAATGGGGGGTGAAGTAGAACGGAACATAGTCGTCCAGCGTGCCGCCGGGGGAAATCGGGATCACTCGTCGCTGCCGCTTGCCGATGAGTTCTGGGTTGCCGATCGGCGTGAAATCGGGGTCTCGACGCCCGGAGGCGGCGTGAAGGCCGTTGCGGAGTAGCCAGGGCAGGTTTCGAATATGCGTAATGCGGAACAGCAGCGCCCGCTCAAGGGAGACCAGGGGCGGTGCCGCCACCCTCAAGCGATCCGGTCGCCGGGAGCGACCTTGGGGGCGGCGGTGCGGCTGTCTATGCCGGGGAGCATTTCGGCGGGGTTGCGGGTGACGACCACGTCGACGACGCTCGGGCGGTCGCGTTCGGCGAGCGCTTCGGCGAAGGCGGCGTCCAGCCCCGCAGGGTCCTCCACGCGCACGCCGTGGCAGCCGAGCGCGCGGGCGGCGGCGGCGTAGTCGGTCTCGGAGAGGTCGGCCGACTGGTAGCGCGCGCCGTACATGGCGTGCTGCAGCGCCTTCACATAGCCGGACGCGGCGTTGTTCACCACCGCCACCGTGACCCCGAGGCCCAGCCGGCGCGCCGTCTCCAGCTCGCCCAGCGTCATGTTGAAGCCACCATCGCCGGAGAGCGCCACCACCGGCCGGTCGCCGGCGGCCAGCGCCGCGCCCATGCCGCCCGGCAGCCCGTAGCCGATCGAGGCGAAGCCCCGGTCGGCGATATAGGTCCGCCCGGCCTGGCGCGTGTCGTAGAGCAGCCCCGTCCAGTGGCCGGCGAAGCCGCCATCGGCGACCAGAATGCCGTCGTCGGGCAGCGCGTCGCGGATCGCCTGCACCAGGCGTGCCATGTTGATCGGCCGCTCGGCGCTCCGATAGCGCGCCTCGGCCCCCTCGCGCCAGGCGGCGTGGCGCGCGGCGGCGAGCGCGGTCCAGGCGCTGCGGTCGATGCGCGCGTCGCAGGCCTCCCTCAGGTCCTCCAGCCCCGCCGCCGCATCGCCCCAGAGCGGCGCCTCCGTCCGCGCGGCGCGACCGATCTCGTTCGCCTCGATCTCCAGATGGATCAGCGGGATATGGGCGGGCGGGAGCGTGTAGCGCTTCGTTGCGATCTCGCCGAGCTTGCAGCCGACCGCCAGCAGCGCGTCCGCCTCCTCGATCAGCCCGTTGGCGATGCGGTCGTAGCGCCCGAACAGCCCGACCGAGAGCGGATGCGCGCAGGCGAGCGCACCCTTGCCGGACATGGTGTGCGCCACCGGCGCGCCCAGCGTCTCGGCGAAGCGCCGGAGCGCCTCCCAGGCCCCGGAGAGATGCACGCCGCCGCCGGCGAGCACCAGCGGCCGCCGCGCCCGGTCGAGTATCGCGGCGGCCTGCTCCACCGCCGCCCGGTCCGGGCGCACGCGCAAAGCCGGAATGCGCGTCCAGGCCTCATCGACCCGCATCGCCTCCTCATGGAAGTCGAACTCGCCATGGGCGATGTCCTCCGGCACATCCAGGATCACCGGCCCCGGCCGGCCGCCGGTTGCCACCGCGAAGGCGCGGCGCACATGCTCCGGAATGCGCTCGCCGACCTCGACGCGGATCACCTCCTTCACCGCCGGGGCCAGCATCTCGATCTGGCGCGTCTCCTGGGTCATGTTCTTCCAGGCGTGGGCGCGGTTGGCGTCGCCCACCACGGCGATCATCGGCACGCCGGCGTTCAGCGATTCCACCAGCCCGGTCAGCAGGTTGGTGGCGCCGGGCCCGAGCGTCGCATCCACCACGCCCGGCCGGCCGGTGACGCGCGCCCAGGCGTCGGCGGCGAACGCCCCGGCGCGCTCGTCATTGATGAGCGTGTGCGTCATGCCGAGCGCGCGCACGCCGTCATAGAAGGGCAGCAGCTGGAAGCCGGCCATGCCCCAGATGGGCGCGCCGCCATGGGCGTTCAGCATCTCGGCGAGCGCGCGGCCGCCGGTCATGCGCCGCACCGGATCGTTGCGCCGTTCGGTCATGCGAAAAGCTCCGCGAAGTCGGGAAGGGTCATGCCGGGTTCCGCGCCTCTCTCGCGCGCCAGGCGGTTGACGGTCGAGAGCCGCCCGGTTCGCCAGAGCGAGCGGGCGTCGCCGATGCGCGCCGTCGCGCCCGCCACCGCCGCCGCCGGCACGCCCATGTCGGCGCAAGGCTCCAGCCGGCTGACGCCCGCGCCGTCGCAGCCGATGCCGGCATCGTGGCAGACGACGGCGCGCACGACATGGTGGATGACATAGCCCGGCGAGCCGCAGAGCAGCGCCCCATGGCTGCCGGCGACCACCAGCTTGTCGGCGTCGGACGCCAGCAAGAGCGAGAGCGAGTCGATGCCGACCACGCCGGGCGCGAGCGTGACGCGCGCTTCCGGCAGCGCCGGCAGCGGACCCGTGGCCTCGGGCGCGCTTTCGAGCAGCCGGCCGGCCTCCGCCGCGCCCATGCCGACGCGGCAGCCGACGGCGGCCGCGGCCTCGTTGACGGCGGAGAGCCTTCCGCGCCGGGCCATGTCGGCCCCGTCGCCGATGCGCGCACTCATATGGTCGATGGTGACGGCGGCCGCGCCGATGCGGTCCAGCAGCGCGAGCGCGCCTGCGCCCGCCCGGTCGAGCCCGAAGCCGGCGTCGTTCAGCAGCACGGCGCGGAGCCCCGCCCCGGCCGCCACGCCGGCGCAATAGGCCCCGCCATGGCTGCCCGCCAGCACCACCCGCCCGCGATGTTCGGGCGCGACGTGGGTGATCGAGTCGAGGACGATCATCGCATTCTCCCGCCGCTCATGCCGTGAAGACCGCCTTGTCGCCGGGGGCGGGGGTGCCGGAGAAGGCGCCGGCGCGCAGCACCGCCTCGCGCCCGCCATGCGCCGCCACCAGCGCCTCCTGCGCGGCGCGGGCGCGGGCGTGGACCTCGTCCGGGTCGCAGACCTCGCGGAGCGCGGCCATCAGCGCCGCCACTTTCTCCGGCTCGCGCGCGGCGAGGTTGTCGCGCTCCTCGGGGTCGGCTTCGAGGTCGAACAGCTCCGGCTCGAAGCCGGTATAGTGGATCAGCTTCCAGCGCCCCCGCCGCAGCATGAAGCTGCCCGAGACCGCGCCGGCGGCGTGATATTCGCTGAAGACGGCGCGGTCGGGATCGTCGTCCAGGCTCCAGAGCGGGCGGCCGGGCAGGGCGGGGTCGGAGGCGAGGCCCGCGCCTTCCAGGATGGTCGGGTGCGCGTCCAGCAGCGAGGCCGGCGTCCGGCAGACCCGGCCCGCCGGCAGGTCCGGCCCCGCCACGATCAGCGGCACGGCCACCGCCTCCTCATACATGTTGGATTTGCCCCAGAGCCCGCGCGCGCCCAGATTCTCGCCATGGTCGCTGGTGTAGATCACCCGCGTGCGGTCGGCGAGGCCCGCCTCCTCCAGCGCCGCCAGCACGCGGCCGATATTGTCGTCCAGGAAGGAGCAGAGGCCGTAATAGGAGGCGATGGCCAGCCGGCGGGCGTCGTCGTTGAAGAAGCTGTCATAGGGCTGGGCCTCGGCATGGGCCTCGATCCAGGGGTGGCGCGGGCGCAGGCGATGGTCCTTCGGCAGCGGCATGTCGGCGGGGTTGTAGCGGGCGAAGAAGGCTTCGGGCGCGATCAGCGGGAAATGCGGGCAGACGAAGGAGACGAACAGCACCCAGGGCGCCGCCTGCCCCGGCGCTTCGTCCCGGAGCCAGCGGACGGCCTCGGCGGCGATCGCCCGGTCGTAGCGGGTGTAGCCGCTCTCGCCGGGGCCGAGCTCGCGCGAGAAGCGCGCCGCGCCGAAACGCACCGGCAGCGGCGCCTTGACCGCCCCGTAGATATCCCCCTTGCCGTCCACCACATGCATCGGGCGGATCTGGGTGTCGAAACCCGTGGGGTCGGCCTCGTCGCGGTAGTGCAGCTTGCCGATGGAGAGCACCGGGCGGCCCGCCGCCTGCAGCGCATGGCCCCAGCCGGGCGGCCGGCCGTCATAGGGGTGGCCGTTGTCCCAGCAGCCGATCTCGTGCACCGGGCGTCCGGTGGCGAAGGCCGCGCGCGCCGGCACGCAGATCGGCGAGGGCGTAGAGGCGGCGCAATAGCGCGTCCCCCGCGCCGCCAGCGCATCCAGATGCGGCGTCTCGACGATGGGATGTCCGGCCGCGCCGAGCACGCCTGCGCTGTGTTCGTCGGACATGATGAAAAGCAGGTTCATCGCCTCCATGGCGCTCACGGTCCCCCCTTGCCGGCCGGCGGCGATTGAAGCGGATTGCCGGCGCATTTCCAAGGCCGGTTTCCTCCCATAGTCTGGCGGGCGGCGGGACCGGCGGGGCGGGGCATGGCGATCTACGGCAAGATTCTGGGGGGCGTGCTCGGCTTCGCGCTGGGCGGGCCGCTCGGCGCGCTGCTGGGCGCGGTCGCCGGCCACGGGCTGATCGACCGCCGGCGCGCGCCGGCGGTCGGGCCGCCGCAAGCCGCGTCGGAAGCGGACGCCGGCGCGGTGTTCGCGCTCGGCGTGATCGCGCTCGCGGCCAAGGTGGCCAAGGCCGATGGCCGGGTGACGCGCGACGAAATTCGCGCCTTTCAGCGCGTCTTTCCCTTCGAGGCGGACGAGCGCCCCCGCATCGCGCGCCTCTTCAACGAGGCCCGGCGGAGCACGGCCGGCTTCGAGGCCTATGCCGGGCAGGTGCGCGGCGCGCTCGCCTCGCGCCCGGAACTGCTGGCCGAGGTGATCGACGCGCTCTACGCCATCGCCGCCGCCGACGGCGCGCTGCATCCGGAAGAGGAGCGCATGATCCGGCGCATCGGCGCCGTCTTCGGCCTCTCCGACCGTGACATGGGCCAACTCCGCGCCCGCCACGCCGGCGAGGCGGGGCTGGCGGAGGCCTATGCGGTGCTGGGCGTGGCGCCGGAGGCGGACGATGCGGCGCTGCGCAGCGCCCATCGCCAGCTGGTGCGCGACTACCACCCCGACCGGCTGGTCTCCAAGGGCCTGCCGGAGGACTTCATCGCGCTCGCCAACGACCGCCTCGCCGCCATCAACGCCGCCTGGGAGAAGGTGAAAAAGGCGCGCGGGTTGCGTTGAGTTCGGCTTCGTTCGGCCCCTTGAAATCGGGCTGGCGGGCCTTATATTGGAATCAATCTAAACTTGGAGGCGGAGATGGCCCGTAACGACCCTGTGACCGCCGGCCTGGCGCGGATGCTGGCCGGGACCTCGGCGCTGGCGCTCAAGACGCAGAACTTCCACTGGAATGTCGAGGGGCCGCATTTCGCCGCCCTGCACGCGCTGTTCGAGGAGCAGTATGACGCGCTCGCGGAGGCGGTGGACGAACTGGCGGAGCGCATCCGGGCGCTCGGCGACACCGCGCCCGGCGGCCTCGCGGCCTTCGCGGCGCTCAGCCCCGTCGCCGACGCGCCGGAAAGCCCGCCCGCCGCCGAGGCGATGATCCGCCTGCTCGCCGACGACCATCGCCGGCTCTCCTCTGAGGCCGCCGCCCTGCTCGCCACCGCCCAGGAGGCCGGCGACGAGGTGACCGTCGATATGATGATCCAGCGCATGACCGAACACGACAAGACCGCCTGGATGCTGGACGCCCATCTCAGATGAGCAGATAGGCGAGCAGCGCATCCAGCCGCAGGCGCCCGGCGGGCGTCGCTTGCAGGCGGTCCGGCCGGGGGGCCATCAGCCCTTCCTCGCGAAGCCAGTCGAGCCGGCGCGCATCCAGCGCCGCCTCCAGCCCGGCGGCCGGAACGCCCTCGGCGAGGCGGAGCCCCGTCTGGATGCGCTCCTGCATCGCCTCTGCCGGCGAGAGCCGGCGGCGCTCGACGGCCGCGCGCCCGGAGCGCGCGGTCTCGGCGAGCCAGGCCTCGGGCGCGCGGCGCTCGGCGGTGGCGATGCGCCCGGCGGGCGTGTCGATGCGCCCGTGCGCGCCCGGCCCGACGCCGACCCACTCGCCGCCCCGCCAATAGACCAGATTATGCCGGCAGGCCGCGCCGGGGCGGGCATGGTTGGAGATCTCGTAGGCCGGCAGGCCGGCCGCCGCGAGGCGCTCCTGCGTGATCTCGAAGAGGCGCGCGGCGTCTTCCTCCTCCGGCAGGCGAAGCTCGCCGCGCGCGGCGCGCGGCGCGAAGGCGGTGCCGGGCTCGACGGTCAGCTGATAGAGCGAGAGATGCTCGCCCGCGAGGCCGAGCGCCTCGTCCAGCCGCGCATCCCAGCCGGCGGCGGTCTGGCCGGGCAGGGCGTAGATCAGGTCGAAGGAGACGCGCGGGAAGGTCCGGTGGGCGAGCGCCAGCGCGGCGCGGGCGGCCGCCGCGTCATGGCGCCGGCCGAGAAAGGCCAGCTCGCGGTCGTCGAGCGACTGCACGCCGAGCGAGAGCCGGTTGACGCCGGCGGCGGCATAGGCGCGGAAGCGCCCGGCCTCGACGGAGCCGGGATTGGCCTCCAGCGTCACCTCCGGCTCCGGGGCGACCGGCCAGAGCGCGCGCACCCGCTCCAGCAGCGCGCCGACCGTCTCCGGGGCCATCAGCGAGGGCGTGCCGCCGCCGAAGAACACGCTCTCCACCCGGCGCCCCGGCGTCTCTGCCGCCCAGCCATCGAGCGAGGCCAGCAGCGCCGCCCGCCAGGCGGCCTCGTCGATCCGCTCGCGCACATGGCTGTTGAAGTCGCAATAGGGGCATTTCGACTCGCAGAACGGCCAGTGGATATAGACTGCGAAGCCGCGCCCGCTCATGCCAGGCAAGCGGCGGCGAGCGCCCGGAAGGCGCGCGCCCGGTGGCTGATCTCCGCCTTGGCTTCTTCCGCCATCTCGCCGAAGGTCATGTCGTGGCCGTCGGGCTGGAACATCGGGTCGTAGCCGAAGCCGCGCGTCCCGCGCGGCGGCCAGACCAGCCGGCCCCGGACGCGGCCCTCGAAGCGCTCGACATGGCCATCCGGCCAGGCGAGCGCCAGCGCGGCGACGAACTCCGCCTCGCGCGGGCGCGGGCCGAGCCGCTCCTGCACCAGCCGCATGGCGCGGGCGAAATCGCGCTCCGGCCCGCCCCAGCGGGCCGAATAGACGCCGGGCGCGCCGTCGAGCGCCGCCACCGCGAGGCCGGAATCGTCGGCGAGCGCCGGCAGCCCGGCGGCGAGCGCGGCGCGCGCCTTGAGCTCGGCATTGGCGAGGAAGCTGTCGCCGGTCTCTTCCGGCTCGGCGAGGCCGAATTCGCCCGCCGGGACGCCCTCGACGCCGAAGGGGGCGAGCAGGGCGGCGATCTCGCCGACCTTGCCTTCATTGTGGCTCGCGATGAGGAGCCGCTTGCCGGCGAGGCGCCGGCTCATGGCGCGAGCGCCCGGCGCTGCGCCTCCGCCAGGCTGGCGCAGCCGGTCTCGGCGAGGTCGAGCAGCCGGTCCAGCCTCTCGCGCGCGAAGGCCTCCTTCTCGGCCGTCGCCTGCACCTCCACCAGCCGGCCGCCGCCGGTCAGCACGAAATTGGCGTCCGCCTCCGCCTCGCTGTCCTCGGCATAGTCGAGGTCGAGCAGCGCCCGGCCGCGCCAGAGGCCGCAGGAGACGGCCGCCACCGAGTCGCGCAGCACCGGGCGCTTGACCGCGCCGAGGCGCTGCAGATGCCGGCAGGCCAGCGCCAGCGCCACATAGCCGCCGGTGATGGCGGCGGTGCGCGTGCCGCCATCGGCCTGCAGCACGTCGCAGTCGATGCGGATCTGCGCCTCGCCCAGCGCCTCCAGGTCGGCGACGGCGCGCAGCGCGCGGCCGATCAGGCGCTGGATCTCCTGCGTGCGCCCGCTCTGGCGCCCGCGCGCCGCCTCGCGGTCGGTGCGTTCATGCGTGGCGCGCGGCAGCATGCCGTATTCGGCGGTGATCCAGCCGCGCCCGCGCCCGCGCAGCCAGGGCGGCAGGCGCGTCTCCACCGAGGCGGTGGCGAGCACCCGCGTCGCGCCGAAATGCGCAAGGCAGGAGCCTTCGGCGTGCGGCGCCCAGCCGGGCTCCAGCCGGATGGCGCGCAGCGCGTCCGCAGGACGCCCGGAGGGGCGCGGGGTTTCGGTCATGGCATGGGTCCCGTTCGCTGGCGGCTGGCGCGCGCCGGTTGACGCCCGCCCGGCGGCTTCCTAAATGCTTGGACCACCGCTTGGAAGAGTCTTTGTGAGATGGCCGTCTCGCCGCGCCTCGCCGATCTCGACGAACGCTCGCGCGAGGTCTTCAGGCTGATCGTGGACGCGTGGCTGGAAAGCGGCGAGCCGGTCGGCTCGCGCACCCTGACGCGCCGGCTGGACGCGCCGCTCTCCGCCGCCACCATCCGCAATGTGATGGCCGACCTGCAGGAGGCGGGGCTGCTGTTCTCGCCCCACGCCTCGGCCGGGCGGCTGCCGACCGAGGGGGGCTTGCGCCTCTTCGTCGATGGCATCATGCAGACCGGCGGGCCGACCGAGGCGGAATGCGCCGAACTGGAGGCGCTTTGCGCCGGGGCGGGCATCACGCTGGAGCGCAGCCTGGAGCGCGCCAGCCGGCTGCTGGCCGGGCTGACGCGCCATGCCGGGCTGGTGGTGACGCCGAAGACGGCCCAGCGGTTGAACCATATCGAGTTCGTGCATCTGGGCGACGGGCGGGCGCTGGCGGTGCTGGTGGACGATTCGGGCCAGGTGGAGAACCGGATGCTCACCCTGCCGGCCGGCCTGCCGGCGGACGCGCTGCAGCGCGCCTCCAACTATATGCAGGCGCGGCTGGTGGGGCACACGCTGGACGAGGCGCTGAGCCGCATCCGGGAGGACCTGGAGAGCCACCGGGCGCAGATCGACGCGCTGGCGCAGAGCGTGGTGGAGGCCGGCGTCGCGGTCTGGGCGGGCGAGCGTCCCGAGGGCGGCGAGCGGCTGATCGTCACGGGCCGCGCCCGGCTGCTGGACGATGTGCAGGCGGTGGAGGATCTGGAGCGGCTGCGCGGCCTGTTCGACGCGCTGGAGACGCGCGAGAACATCCTGCGCCTGCTGGAGGCGGCGGAGGCGGGCGACGGCGTGCAGATTTTCATCGGGGCGGAGAACACCGTGTTTCGCCAGACCGGCGTCTCGCTGGTGGTCAGCCCCTATCGGGACGGCAAGGAGCGCGTGGTGGGCGCCATCGGCGTGCTCGGGCCGACCCGGCTCAACTATGCCCGCATCGTGCCCATGGTGGACTATACGGCGCGGGTGATCGAACGCATGCTGGCGCCGGAGAGAGGATAGCAGCAGATGGTGGACGAGGAGCCGAAACCCGAGGCCGCGCCGGAGGAAGAGCCGGTCGCGGAAGACGAGGCGGCGGCGGCCGACCCGCTGGCGGAACAGGCGGCGCGCATCGCCGAGCTGGAGGCGGAGGTCGAGACGCTCCGCGCGGAGCGGCTGCGCGCGCTCGCCGATGTGGAGAACATGCGCCGGCGCGCCGAGCGCGAACGCCAGGAAACGGCGCGCTACGGCGCGGCGGCGCTCGCCCGCGACATGCTGGGCGTGGCCGACAATCTCTCGCGCGCGCTCGCCAGCGGCCCGGAGGCGGGCGCGGCCGGGCTGCTGGAAGGCGTGCAGCTGGTGGAGCGCGAGCTGGGCGCGGCGCTCGTCCGCCACCATATCGCGCGCATCGAGGCCGAGGGCGCGCGCTTCGACCACAATCGCCATCAGGCGATGTTCGAGGTCGAGACGGCCGAGGCCGAGGCCGGCTCGGTGGTCCAGGTGGTGCAGGACGGCTATCTGCTGCACGACCGCCTGCTCCGCCCCGCCCTGGTCGGCGTGGCGAAGGCGCCCCCGGAGGCGCCGGAAGAGCCGGAGGAAGACGCGGCGAGCGCGGCCGAAGGCTGACCGTTCAGGAAACCGGCTTGCGGTTGGGCGCGCCGATGGCGTCCAGAAAGGCGTCGAGCAGGGGGCGCCAGGTGCCGCGCTCCTCGCCCCGATAGAGCAGGTGCCCGTCGCTGCTGGCGGAGATCGCCCCGACCCGTTCGAGGCGCACCGGCGCGCCATGGGCCGCATAGGCGTCGAGCGCCCGGTCCACCAGTCCCGGCCCGAACAGCCGGTCGGTCGTCGAATAGAGCCAGAGCGCCGGAACCCGCGCGTCTTCGCCGAACGCGCCGAACGTGCGCACCAGCGCGTCGGGGTTGCAGCTGCGGCCGCCGGCGAAATTGACGACGCCGATCAGGCCCGGCGGCGGCTTCGAGGCGAGCGCGCTGACCGCAAGGCCGCCCCCGGACTGGCCGATGGCGAGGACCTGCGAGCCATCGACATCGGGCCGGGCGGCCAGCGCCTCGACGAGCGCCGCATAGTCGATAGCGCCGTTGCGCGCGGCGAGCGTGAGCGACAGTCCGCTGTCGTCGCGGCAGGAATAGCCTTCCTGATAGGGACCCGAAGAGGAGGCGAAGCCGCGCCGCGCAAAGATGACCGCCTTGTAGCCGCGGCCCGCGAAATCCAGCGCTAGCGGCAGATAGCGGCGCAGGCGTGTCCTCTCCCGGGCCTTCACGTCGCGGAACGCCGGCACGCCGTGCGAGATCGCGGCGAGCGGGAACGGCCCGGGCCCCGCCGGCGTGGCCGTCAGCGTCTCCAGCCGATATTCGCCATAGCCGATCCGGACCGTCACGCCGCCCTTGACGACCGAAGGCGCCTCGCCCGCAAGGGCCGGCTGCGCCGCAACCGGCGCGGGCGAGGCGGCGAAATTCCGCTCGATCCGCTCCGACCCCCCGGCCACGCAGCCCGCCGCGCCAAACACCGCGACGAGCAGGCCCGCGCTCCTGCAAACCGCCCCGCGCATCCGCCCGACCCTCCCGGACAAACCGCCGCACCGGCCCGCAGCCTACATCCCCATCCTCCCCGCCGTCCACATCCGCCCCGCCCGGCAACGGACGCTTTCCTCAACTGCATCGCCACTGCACCAGGGTGAAGGGCGGGTCGGCCTCGTTGTGGTGTTCGAAGACGGCTTCCACCTCCGCGCCGATGGCGACGTCCTGCATCGGGTCGCCCAGCAGGTTGCCGACCATGCGGACATGGCCGGCCTCGGGGAGTTCCACCAGCGCGACGATATAGGGCGGGCGGCCGCGGAGCGCGGGGTGGACGGGATGGTGGTTGCGCTCCCAGGAATAGATGCGACCGCGCGGGCGCACTTCCGGCCAGTCGAGCGCGAAGGACCGGCAGGCGTGACAGCACCATTCCGGCCCCCATTGCCAGGTCCCGCAGTCCCGGCAGCGCTGGACGACGAGCCGCCCGGCGCGCGCGGCCTCCCAGTAGGGCGCGGTCAGCGCGTCCGCGACCGGGCGCGGCATTTCCTCCGGCAGATAGCTCACAGCGCCGCCTCCGCCCCGAACACCGAACTGCTGACCGGCGTCACCATCGGCCCCGAGCCGACGACCGATATTTCCGCGCCCTCGACCTGATTGGGCGACTGGCCGCGAATCTGGCGCACCGCCTCGATATTCAGCTCCAGCCCGTGCATGTAGCACTCCGCCAGATTGCCGCCGCTGGTGTTGAGCGGCAGCCTGCCGCCATCGGCCTTCAGATTGTCGAGCGTCAGGAACTCGTTGGCGTCTTCCGGCGCGAAGAAACCGTGCTCCGCCAGGCTCATCAGCACGCCGCCGGTGAAGTTCTCGTAAGACTGCGCCACATCCACATCCGCCGCCGTGACGCCGGCCATGGCGAAGGCGCGCGGGGCCACGGTGGTGAAGCTCGATGTGGCGTAGAGCGGCGCATTGTGCACCGGCGCGCCATTGCGATATTCCGAGCCCGCCGCCGCGCCCAGCAGATAGCAGGGCGGCTGCGCCAGGTCGCGCGCGCGCTCGGCCGACACCAGCAGCAGCGCCGCCGCGCCGTCATTCTCCTGGCAGCAGTCGAAGAGGCGGAACGGCTCCGCGATCCAGCGCGAGGCGTCATAGGCCTCCTCGGTCAGCGGGCGGCCGTACATCACCGCGCGCGGGTTCTGCTGGGCGTGGTGGTAGGAGGCCATGGAGATCGCACGGAGCGCCTCCGGGCGCACGCCATGCTCATGCGCGAAGCGCTGATAGCGCATGGCGTATTTCTGCGCCGGCGACATGACGCCGTAGGGCAGGGTGAAGGCGTCGTGGCCGGCGGCCCGGTCGCCCGCCGCCGCCTGGCCGAAGCGCTGGAACTGCCCCTGCGCGAGCGCCCGGAAGACCACGACGCAGCGCGCATAGCCGCAGGCGATGGCCGCCGCCGCATTGGCGACCGCCGCCGAGCCGCCGCCGCCCCCGCCGCCCCACTGCATGTTGGAGAAGGCGAGATCGCGGCAGCCGAGCGCGGCGGCGATGCGCGAGGGGTCGTTGCGGTCGTTGGAATAGGAGGCGAAACCGTCGATCTCGGCCGGGTCGATGCCCGCGTCCTCGGCGGCGGCCAGGATCGCCATCAGCGCCAACCGGAACTCGGCGTGCGGGCTTTGCCCGTGCTTCCAGTAGGTGGTCTCGCCGACCCCGGCGACCGCCACCTTGCCCCGGATCGTCCCCTCCGCCATGCCCCGGCTCCCCCGCGATTCGAACGCCCGGACCCTATCGCCACCCCGCCACAGGCCGCAAGCGGGCCGCTATCGGCGGCATGTCGCTTCGAGTGTTGCATTCGCGGGTTGACGAACTGGGCTGGGGGGTCAAATATGTGCGGAACAGAGGCGTCTGCGCGCCGAAACCGAACCTGGAAGAGGTGACCGGATGGCAAAGCTCGGTGGAGCCGCCGTGGCGCGGGCGTAGTGACGCTGCGAGCACCGAACGGAGAACGACCGCCAGCCGAACCGGGCAAAGGGTTGCCCACATGGCCTTGGCGGTAAGGGAGGGTTGAACGCCATGCAGGACGAAATCACCATCCGTCTGGATGGACAGCCGACCACAGATGGGCGCACCTATGTGACCAGTCCCGATTTTTGGGGCTTCCACTATGTGCTGGAGCAAGGCGAGGAGGTCACAGAGAATCTGGTGCCTCTGCTCATGGAGTTTGTGGCCCGGAAACTCGAAATCGAGATCAGGGACATGCGCCCGGCCTTGAGCCCCCGGGATGTCTGGGCGCGCAAGCACGCCGTGCCGAAGGCAGGGCAGGCGCCTGCGATACCCGATGCTTTCATTGCGGCCGTCGCATGAGGCTGGAGAGCATTGATGCCGGCATTGTCCGCGATACATTCCGCCGTCTCGGTTTGGAGCCTTTGGACGGCTCCAACAATGACGCTGTCGAGATCTGGATCGCCAAATCCGGTGATCCGGTCTCGATACCGTTTTATCGCCGCGGTGAAAGGGATCGATTTGTAAAGCAGTCTTTCGACAGTATCATTCAGGAGCTGTCCCCCTAAATCTCCGTGATCGTTGCTTGTTCGCTTGTATGCCATAGAGCATGAACACCCCGTCAATCGCCGGACGCGCCTGCACCATGCCTCTTCCGGTGGAGCATATGCCCCTGCGCGAGCCTCGATTATACGGGCCGCAAGCGGGCCGCCCCATCCGGCGGTTTGCGTGCGCGGCGGGCGGGGGGCCAGCCCGCATTTCTCACCAAGGCCATGGCCTGCGCGGCGCTGTCGGGCCGGCAGGGCAGGAGAGCGGCGCCGCGCGATGCGGGGACATCGGGCAAGCCGCTCGACGCACCCTGCCGGCCCGACAGCGCCGCCCTCCGGGTCGCGCCCAGGCGCCCGCCCGACTTCGTTACGGGCCTCGACCGTAGTTCCTGCTACGCCCTTCGGCCCGCGCCTTGCGGATCGAACGCCTGGGCGCGACGCAGGCCGTGGCCTTGGTGAGAAAGGCGGGCTAGCATGGGGCCGTGTCCAGTCGAGGAGGCCCTGAGCGCCCATGTCCGAGAGTCGATCCGTCGCCCGCCTGCTGGTGGAGAGCCTGGAAGCCCATGAGGTGGACCGGGTCTATTGCGTGCCCGGCGAGAGCTATATCGGGCTCACCAGCACCATGGTCGAGCGCAATTCGATCCAGGTCGCGGTCTGCCGCCATGAGGCGGGCGCGGGCTTCATGGCCGCCGCCGACGGGCGGCTCCGCGACCGGGCGGGCGTCGCCATGGTCTCGCGCGGCCCCGGTCTCGCCAACGGGCTGGTCGCCATGCACTCCGCCTGGCACGACGCGACGCCGCTGGTGGTGCTGATCGGCCAGGTCGAACGCCGCGACATGGGCCGCCTCGCGCTCCAGGAGCAGAACTATTCCAGCCTGCTCGGCGACATCTCCAAGGGGGTGATCGAGGTCAACCAGCCGGAGCAGGCCTCGGAAGCCATGGCGCGCGCCTTCCATCTGGCGGAGTCCGGCACGCCGGGGCCGGTAGCGGTGGTGCTGCCGGAGGATATCTTCGACGAGGAGACCGCGACGCCGCTCTGCCCGCCGCGCCCGCGCCCGGTGCCGGCCCCGCGCGGCGAGGACATCGACCGGCTGGTCGCCATGATCGAGGCGGCCGAGCGCCCGCTGCTGCTCGCCGGCGGCGGCGCGATGGCCGATGCGGTGCGCGACCCGGCCATGTTCGCCGATCTCCGCCAGCTCGCCGAGAGCTGGATGCTGCCCGTCGCGCCGACCCATCGCCGCCCGCAGCTGTTCGACTTCGACCACCCCAATTGCGGCGGCTATCTCGGCATCCGCGTGCAACCGGAACTGCTGGACGAGATGAAGCGGACCGACCTGATGATCGCGCTCGGCGAGCGCCTCGGCGATCTGATGAGCCAGTCCTACACCTTCCCCTCCGCGCCCGAGCCGCAAATGCCGCTGGTCCATATCTGGCCGGACCCGGACGAGGTCGGCCGCGTCTGGCGCCCGACGCTCGGCATCGCGGCGAGCGGACATGAGGTGGTGAAGGCGCTGCTGGCCCGCCCCGCGCCCGCCGACGCCGAACGCCGGCGCGGCTGGGTCGAGGGCCTGCACCGCATCCAGCGCGGCCTGCTGGCGCGCCCCTGGGAGCCGGCGGCCGAGGGCGTCAACTTCTCGGCCGTCGCGGCGGAGATCGGCAAGCATCTCGGCCCGGACGCCACCGTCACCTCCGACGCCGGCAATTTCTCCACCTTCCTGCACCGCCATGTCGGCTTCCGCCAGGGCCAGGTGTTCCTCTCCTCGGTGGTCGGCGCCATGGGCTCGGGCATGCCGATGGCGGTTGCCGCCGCCATGCGCCGGCCGGGCACGCAGGTGGTGGCCTTCATGGGCGATGGCGGCGCGCTGATGATGGGCAACGAGCTCGCCACGGCGCGCCAATACGGCGCCGCGCCGATTGCGGTGATCGCCGACAATGGCATGTATGGCACCATCGGGATGCACAGCCATCAGCGCTATCCGGGCCGGCCCTTCATGGCGGGCACGCGGCTGACAAACCCGGACTTCGCCGCCTGGGCGCGCTCCTTCGGCGCGGAGGGCATCACCGTCGAGGCGGAATCGGAGGTCGAGGAGGCGGTCGCGCGCGCCTTTGCCGTCAGGAACCGCCCGGTGGTGCTGCATGTGCACTGCTCGCCACTGCAGATCAGCGCCTGGCAGCGCTATGACGGCGGCGACAGCCTGCCGTGAGGCAGTGCGGCGGGGCGTGTGGACGCCGGGCGCGGCGGCCGCTACGGTTCCGCGCAACCCTTCCCCCTTGGCGACATGAGACGGAGCATCCGGGCCGATGAACGACATCGCGATCAATGCCGAGAATCTCTGGCGGCTGGAGACGCCTGGCCATGCGGGCTGGCCGCGCACCGCGCGCGCGGGCGACCCGAAGAAATATTTCATGGTCTCGACCGACAGCCACGCCAACGAACCGCCCGACCTCTGGGCCACGCGCCTGCCGGCGAAATATCGCGAGCGCGCGCCCCGCGTCGTCACCGACGAGAACGGCGTGCAATGGCGCTATTGCGAGGGCTACCGCCCGGACCGCATCCGGGTGATGAGCTTCGAGGGCGAGGACTGGCTGCGCTCGAAGGCGGGCGCGGAGCCGGAGGAGCGCGTCCGCGACAATGAGAAGGACGGCATCGACGCCGAGATCATCTTCCCCAACAAGGGCCTCGCCATGTGGGCGACGCCGGACCCCGTGTTCGCCAACGCCCAGTGCCGGGTGTGGAACGACTGGGCCTGGGAGCAGTTCGGCGCCTGGCCGCAGAAGATGGTGCCCGTGGCGGCCATCGCCACCGGCGACCTGGAAGGGTCGCTGGCCGAGATCGAGCGCACCGCCGCCATGGGCTACAAGGCGCTCACCCTGCCTTGCAAGCCGATCTGGGGCGGGCACGATGTCGATCATGTGAACTACAATCTGCCGCATTTCGACCCGCTCTGGGCGCTGGTGGAGGAGACGGGAATGCCGGTCACCTTCCATGTCTCCACCGGGCGCGATCCGCGCGCGGCGCGCGGCAATGGCGGGGCGGTCATCAACTATGTGACGCACTCGCTCTCGCCCACCATCGAGCCGGTGGCCAATCTCTGCGCCTCGGGCGTGCTGGAGCGCTTCCCGAAGCTGCGCTTCGCCACCATCGAGGCCGGCATCGGCTGGGTGCCCTGGCTGCTGGACGCCATGGACGAGGCCTATCGCAAGCATCACATGTGGGTGCGCCCCAAGCTGCAGGGCCTGCCGTCGGACTATTACCGCCAGCATGGCTACGCCACCTTCCAGGAGGACCCGGCGGGCCTCGCGCTGGCGGCCGACTGGGGCCTCACCGACAATTTCATGTGGGCCAACGACTATCCGCATCACGAAGGCACCTGGCCGCATTCCGGCGAGGCTATCGAGCGCACCATGGGCGGGCTCGACGATGCGGACCGGGCCAAGATCCTCGGGCTGAACGCGGCCCGGCTGTTCGGCCTGGACGCGCCGGAGGCCATGCGGCCCGCCGCCGCCGGCTGAGCGCGGCATGACGCAGACGGCCGGCCCTGTCGGCCGGCGCGTTCGGCTCGGCCCCGGAGCGGCCGGGCCGGCGCTCGCGGAGGAGGAAGTCGGGCCGCCCGGACCCGGCGAGGTGCGGCTCCGCCAGACGGCGCTCGGCCTGGACCGTTGCGGCCTCCATCTGCCGGGGGGCGATTTCACGCCCGGCGTGGCGGCGGCCGGCGTCGTCGAGGCCGTCGGCTCCGAGGTCGAGGGCGTCGCGCCCGGAGACCGGCTCTGCTACGCTGACCTGCCGGGCGCCTGGCGGAGCCTGCGCAATCTGCCGGCCGCGCGTCTGGTCCCGATTCCGGGCGATGTGGAGGATGCGGTCGCGGCGGCGCTGGTCCGGCGCGGGTTGGCGGCGCATTACCTCCTGCGCCGGCTGCACCGCGCACAGCCGGGCGAGCGGCTGCTGGTGCTGGGCGCGGCCGGGGGCGTCGGCCGGCTGCTCTGCCAGTGGGCGGCCATGCTGGGCGCGGAGGTCGCCGGCCAGGTGAGCGATCCCGACAAGGCGGAGGCGGCGCGCGCCCATGGCTGCCGCGAGGTCGTCGTGGCGCCGGACGACCGGCCGCTGGCGGCGGCCGTTCGCGAGCAGGCCGGGGAGGGCGGCTTTCGGGTCGCCTACGACCCTGCCGGCGGGGAGCGGTTCGCGGAATGCCTCGACTGCCTGGCGCCGACGGGCATGGCGGTCGGTTACGGCGCGCTGGCGGGGCCGCCGCCGCCGCTCGACCTCGAACGGCTGGAGGCGCGTTCGCTCCGCCTCGCCCGCCCGACGCTCGCCGCCTGGATCGCCGGGCGCGACGATCTGCTGGCGGCTTCCGAGGAGCTGTTCGAGCTGATCGGCGCCGGTCGCCTCCGCCCCGGCCCGCTGACGACCTTCCCGCTCGCCGAATCCGCCGCCGCCCTCGCCCACCTCCGCAACCGCCGCACGCTGACCGCCGCCGCGCTCATGGTATAGAGGCGCGTGGTTCCCCGCGCCGGCTGTCGAGAACCAACTGAATTGACCGCTTCTGTCTATGAGGCGCCGGCGGACGGAATGCGCGGCGAGGCGATTTGCGATGGTCAAGCAGTACAGGAGTGCCGCGCTGGCGGCGGTGCATGAGACGGCGCTCGGTATGACCGAGGCGGGGGTCATGTCGAGGCGGACGATGACGTCGTTCGACGAGATGTGCCTGACGCCGGTCGAGGAGATGGCGCCGGAGGACATCCGGGCGCTTCGGCTGCGGGAAAATGCGAGCCAGGCGGTGTTCGCGCGCCACCTCAACGTGACGACCGGGCTGGTGAGCCAGTGGGAGCGCGGCGAGAAGCGCCCGCGCGGCCCCTCGCTGAAGCTGTTGACGCTGGTGGCGAAGAAGGGTCTGGGCGCGGTCGCGTGAGGTCACGCCGCCGCGCCGCCGGCCGCCTCCGCCCCGGCCCGCCGACCGCCTTCCCGCTCGCCGAATCCGCCCTCGCCCACCTCCGCAACCGCCGCACGGTGACCGCCGCCGCGCTTCCGGTCTGAGGCGGGCGCGACTCGCCGGGGCGTCGCATCGATTCGCCGGCCTCGACGGCCCTGCTTCCTCGAACTGCATCGGTTTCGGTCGCCGCGCCGGCTTCGTCCCACGCATCCGAACCTCTTGTGGTGCGAGAGATTTTGCGGCTGGACATATTCCGCATGGCCGGCAGTAATTTACGGTCTGTCTTGCGTATATTCGGTGGGAATTCTATCGTTGCTTCCTGAATGAATTCAGGGGGAACTGACGCGATGAGGACTTCCCATCTTCTGGCCTTTCTGATGATTATGACTATGGGATTATCGGTGTTTGCGGCGACATTTGCGCAGGCGAAGTGCCGGGAGAGCAGCCAGAGGATTCCGACCTCGAATGCGGATTGTGTCGGGAGCGCACAGGTCTGGGAGGGATCCGTTTGGGAGGGGAAGAGCGGCAAAACGGAATATTTTGCATGGGTGACAGGCGGTTGCACCGACCATGGCGATATCGTGGTGCGCGTCGATATCGCGGGACGTTCGGACAAGACCTGGCGTTTGACGTCCGAAGTTCAGAGGAAAAGGAGCAAGACCGCACATTCGATTCGGGGCATCTACTGCTGCACCGAGGACAGCGATATCTGCGACCGATCCGAGATCACCGCGCAAGCATGCCTGGACAAGTATTATGACAGTCCGGCGAGCGAAGACTGCCGGAACGAGACCGCCAGTGTCAGCAACTTCAGGTGCAACATCGGCGCAGAGTGCCCGGGCAGCGAGAACCGGTGCGAGGAAGGGAGCTCGGGCGACGATTGCGATGTCGATGGATGGAAGGAGACGTCGATAATTGCGACGTTCAAGGAGGCCCTCGCCCTGAACAGTTGCAACGGCGCGTTGACGAAGGGCGACTGCCCGCCATAGGCGTGGGGCGTCCGGTTCTCGCCTTGCCGGCCGAGGTCGGAGGCGCGCCTGCGTCTGCGGACGGCGCGTGCGGCGCGCGCTTCTCTCCGGCGCGGAAGCGCGCTATAGGCCCCGGCAACGCACGCTCGATGAGGAGGCCTCGCATGTTCGCCGACCATTTCCGCACCATGGCCGCCTATAATCGCTGGGCGAACGGGCGCCTATACGGGGCCTGCCGGACGCTCGGCGATGCGGAGCGCAAGCGCGACCGGGGGGCCTTCTTCGGCTCGATCCACAACACGCTGAACCATATTCTGGTGGGCGACCGCATCTGGCTCGGGCGCATCGAGGGCCAGGATGTGGGCGGTCTCGCGCTGGACGCCGTTCTGTTCGACGATTTCGACGCGCTGGAGGCGGCGCGCGGCGCGGAGGACGACCGGCTCGACCGCGTGCTGGCCGGCGTCGATGACGAGCGCATGGCCGGCGCGCTAACCTACGCCAACCAGTCGGGCGAGGCGCAGCACACGGCGATGCGGCTGGTGTGGACGCATCTCTTCAACCATCAGACGCATCATCGCGGCCAGACGCACGGCATGCTGAGCCAGGCCGGCCTCGACCCGCCGCCGCTCGACCTGATCTACTATCTGCGCTCGCTCTGAGGCGCGCGCCGGCCCATAATCGGCCGTCATGAGCGGCCTTGCGACACGGATCGGGCCGGAGGAGGCGGATGCGGCCGTCCGTCGCGTGGCGGCGCGTTATATCGACAGCCGGCGGGCGCGCATTCCGGAGTTCGTCCGGCGCAATTTCCGCCTGCGGGGCGCGCTCGGCCTGCACCGCCACGCGCTCGGGCGCGACCTGGTGCGCGCGCCGGCCAATCTGGCGCTCGCCGGCCCCAACCTCGCGCTCGAACTGGCCGCCTTGCTCGCCGAACGCCACCGCCCGGAGGGCACCGAGCGGTTGTAGGGTAAGGTGATACTAGTCTTCAATTTGGCCACCACCCACTCTTTTTCTTTATTGTAAATCCCAATGCTTCTCCATCTTTCCCAACAGAGCTAACCACAAACCAGTCCTCGTTTTCTTTCAAGGGCAAATTCTGAGTGAGTTGGCAAGCATGAAATATAAAGGAAGTTGAATTATTTCCTGACTCTCTTGCCGCAAACATATTTGCTCTACTTTTATCGATCTTGATCCTGATCGGATAATTTGGAAGGTAAAGGTTCTCAATATTTTCCTCCATAATACGTTGTAGATTGACGTCGGTCATTTCATTTAGACCACTGCGAACTTGTAAAACATTGGGTGATCTTGCATGCGCTCGAGCGATAGTTATAAGCGTAGGACGTCTTTCATGTGAGTTATCTCTTGGATAGAAAATAGCCTGTTCGCGAGTGCGCAGAATGTTATTTTGGTTGATGAACACATTCGTATTTTCAATATATATGACTCCTAAAATTAAAATTTCTACACACTCAACATTCCCACTAATGGAATCTTGGCAGTACAACAAGGAGTGATAATCTTTAGTTTTTCCTATAAAAGAGCTTTTTGTTCTATTTGGTATCTCATGTCCAGATATATGGAAATTTCCGTCCGGATGCCAATTCATTTTAATATCAACTAACTCCGCCTGCATTTCTTCGCATAAAGTTCTGTTGTTTGAGCTTGGATCAACCTTTAAGGCAATGCCTCCCTTTGAGGTTACAAATTCTGCATCTTTAACTTCGAGCTTATACATGTCGTTTGGATATCTTTTGGGATACCATTTCTGTATAACGCATCTTTTTTCATCCACTGCCGAGTACTTCGGTGGTGATACTAGCGCAAGACCCTCGCCACCATCTCCGATATAGAAGCTGAACATTTTATGCAGGATGCCTTGATGCTCCATTGCGAAAAAGTATCTGCGGTCTGCCATTTCCTTCTCCTATCGAGATTGCAAGAGAGTGGTTGCGCAGGCATATACGCATAGCGAGAAGTTCACCTATCATCGAGTGATCGACGGTGACTCGCCCGCAATGCTGTACAAGACCTCCGCTCTATATGGGGCGCTTTAAATGAAGTTCAAGTGCTGGCGCCAAGTGACGATAGAGGCGCCAAGTGACGATAGAAAGGTCGCAGGACGCTAGTCAGCCGTAGGCCGGAGTCTATCCGGTCGCGATACTTGGGGAGCGTTGCCAAGGTAGGCCGTATCTGGCCGCCGGAGGAGGCGGTACGCAGGCGAGGCCAGTGGTTGGCTTGGGGGCGATCCACAGGACGATGGACCATATTCTGGCCGGCGTCGATGACGAGCGCATGGTCGGCGCGCTCACCTACGCCAACCAGTCGGGCGAGGCGCAGCACACGGCGATGCGGCTGGTGTGGACGCATCTCTTCAACCATCAGACGCATCATCGCGGCCAGACGCACGGCATGCTGAGCCAGGCCGGTCTCGACCCGCCGCCGCTCGACCTGATCTACTATCTGCGCTCGCTCTGAGGCCCGCGCCGGCCCATAATCGGCCGTCATGAGCGGCCTTGCGACACGGATCGGGCCGGAGGAGGCGGATGCGGCCGTCCGCCGCGCGGCGGCGCGTTATATCGACAGCCGGCGGGCGCGCATCCCGGAGTTCGTCCGGCGCAATTTCCGCCTGAGAGGCGCGCTCGGCCTGCACCGCCACGCGCTCGGGCGCGACCTGGTGCGCGCCCCCGCCAATCTGGCGCTCGCCGGCCCCAACCTCGCGCTCGAACTGGCCGCCCTGCTCGCCGAACGCCACCGCCCGGAGCGCGCCCGGCGGCTGCGCGGCAAGCGGCGCCTGCTGGTCACCGATGTGGCGCGCGAGCTCGAATGGCGCCTGTTCTCCGAACTGCTGGAACTGCCCTACGAGCAGCCGGGCCGGCGCGCGACCCGCGACGCGCTCGCCGAGGAAATCGCCCGCGAGCCGGCGATCGCCGACATGCTGGCGGCGGTCGCGACGGCGAGCCGCCAGCCCGGCTTCGAGGCCTGGGCGCGCGAGGCGGCCGGGCGCTATGGCGAGGCGCGGCTCGCGGTCGCCGATCTCGCCACCTCGCTCGCCTCGGCCGGCATCGGCGCGACGCTCTTCCGCCAGTGGACGCCGGGGGCGCTCTCGCTCGGGCCGGCGGCGGCGCAGCTGCTGGCCCAGCAGGCGGCGGTGGCGGGCTTTCCGCTGGGCGCCGGGGCGGGCGCGCTCTGGTACGGCCTCTTCCCGGCCAAGGCCTCGACGGTCGCGGCGGTGGGCCTGACCGGCGCTCTGGCGCTGCTGCCGGCCATGCTGTCGGCCTTCGCCGGCGTGGCCGCCGACCCGATCCAGGCCCGGCTCGGCCTGCATGACCGCCGCCTCCAGCGCCTGCTGGACGCGCTGGAGGCGCGCCTGCTCGGCCGCGCGGAGACGGGCTTCAACCCGCGCGAGCCGTGGGTGGCGCGCATTCTGGACCTCGCCGACCTGCTGAGCCTCGCGCGCCGCGCCGTGGCCTGAGCGCGCCGCTTACGCCGCCGCGCCCGCCGCCGTCAGCCCCCAGGCCCCGGCGAGCAGCTCGTAGCTCCGCCGGCGCGCGGCCTCGTCATGCGTCCAGGTGACCACCGCGATCTCGTCCACCTCCAGCTCCTCGCCGATGGCGGCGATGCGCCGCGCCACCGGCTCCGGCCGCCCGATGATCGCGTCGCGCCGGAAGCGCTCCAGCCGCGCCGCCTCGCTGTCGCTGTAGCGGTGGCTGGCGGCCTTCTCGGCCGATTCGAGCGGCAGGAACAGCCCCCGGTCGCGCCCGAGCCGCCAGCGCAGACGCGGCCCGAAATGGAACTCGGCCTCCTCGTCGCTCTCGGCCGCCAGCGCCCAGACGCAGATCGCCGAATGCGGCTCCGGCCGTTCGGCGCTCGGGCGATATTGCTCCCGGTAGAGCGAGAGCGCTTCCGCCGCGCCGCGCCCGTCGGTGAAGAACCAGGCGAAGGCGTAGGGCAGGCCGAAAAAGGCCGCGACCTGGGCGCCGTAATTGGAGGAGCCGAGCACCCAGATTTCGGGCACGGTGTCGCCCTGCGGAAAGGCGCCGACCATGGCGAAGGGATGGCCTTCCGGCAGCGGCTCGGCCTTGAGCCAGGCTTGCAGGTCGCGAATGTCGGCGGGGAATTGCGCCGGGCGCTCATTGGCGAGCGGATTCAGCGCAAAGGCGGTGCGCCCGTCGGAGCCGGGCGCGCGCCCGAGGCCGAGATCGATGCGCCCCGGCGCCAGCGCGTCCAGCACCCGAAACTGCTCCGCCACCTTGAAGGGCGCGTAATGCGGCAGCATCACGCCGGCGCTGCCGATGCGGATGCGCGAGGTCCGGGCCGCCATGCCGGCGACCAGAATCTCCGGCGCCGTGCCGACGATGGTCGGGTGGTTGTGATGCTCCGAGACCCAGAAGCGCGCATAGCCGAGCCGGTCGCAATGCTCGGCCATGGCGAGCGTGTTGCGGATCGCCTCGCCCTGCGGGCGGCCCTCGGCCGCGATCGACTGGTCCAGGACCGAGAGCCGCAAGGCGTCAGCCGACAGGCTCGGCGTCGAGGCGCGCGACGATGCCGGAAAGCTCCTCCGAGGCGGCCGGATAGCGATGCAGCACGCGCGGATCGTGGCCCGGCACGACGCGCTCCGGCGCGCCCGCCAGCGCCTCCAGCCGGTCGAAGCCGGCCAGCAGGTCGGCCACGTTAAAGACGATCGGGAACGGCCGGCGCTGCTCCAGATTGGCGTAGAAATGCGCCGCGTCCGAGGCCAGCACCACCGGCCCCCGCCGGGTCTCGACGCGCACGCTCATCAGCCCCTTGGCGTGCCCGCCGATATGGTGGACCGAGACGCCCGGAGCCAGCTGCGCGTCGCCGTCATGGAAGGCGACCTCGCCGGCATAGAGCTTGCGCACCATCGTGCAGACATCCTCGACATGGTAGGGCGCCTGCAGCACGGAGTGGCGCATGCAGGGGCCGGTCGCGTAGCCCATCTCCTCCTCCTGGAGATGGAAGCGCGCATTGGGGAAGTCCGTGAGCGTGCCGGCATGGTCGTAATGCAGATGCGTCACCACCACATCGCGCACCGCGTCCGCATCGACGCCGATGAGCGCCAGCGCCTCCCTCGGCAGGCGCTGCAGCTTGCGGCCGCGCTCGGCGGCGGTCTCGTGGTTGAAACCGGTATCGACGATGAAAGTCCGGTTCCGCCCGACTACCGCCCAGACATAGAAATCGAGCTGGCCCGACATGTCGTGCGGGTCGCCGCCGATCATGTTCTCGCTCATGGCGCGCTCGGCGACTTCGCCGTATTTGAGCGCATAGACCTCGTAGAGATCACCGTCCGGCATGGTCCAGCTCCTTCAGCGATTCGCGGTGGATCTGCGCGTTCTGCGCGTAATGCGCGGTCTGGCGGCGGAAGCCCTCCAGCGCCGCCGGCTCCAGGTCGCGCATCTTGCTGGCGGGCGAGCCGGCCCAGAGCTCGCCGGCCGGCAGCCGCTTGCCCGGCGTCAGCAGCGCGCCGGCGGCCAGCATGGCGTCGCCCTCGACCACGCAGCCGTCCAGCACCGTGGCGTTCATGCCGATGAAGGCGCGGTCCAGCAGCCGGCAGCCATGGATCATGCAGCGATGGCCGATCAGCACCTGGTCGCCGATTTCGGTGTCGAACCTGCCGCCGGTGACATGCACCACCGCGCCGTCCTGGATGTTGGTTCCCGCGCCGATGCGGATGCGCCCGACATCGCCGCGCACCACGGCGTTATACCAGATGCTGGAGCCCGGACCGATCTCGACATCGCCGACGACCACCGCCCCCGGCGCGATGAACACGTCCCCGGCCACTTTCGGCCAGACGCCCCGATAGGGCAGCAGCCGGCCCATCACGGATAGAGCGCCTCCAGTTCGAGCGCGGTGGTCTCGGCCACGCCCAGCATGGCGTTCATGTTCTGCACCGCCTGGCCCGACGCGCCCTTGACCAGATTGTCGATGGCGGAGACCAGGATCGCCCTGCCGGGAACCCGGTCGGCCGCAACCCCGATGTCGCAGCGATTGGCCCCGCGCACATGCCGGGTCGCCGGCGCGCCGGCGGGCAGCACATGCACGAACGGCTCGTCCGCATAGCGCCGGGCGAGGCGCTGGCGCAGGCCGTCGGCCGTCTCCCCCTCGGCCAGTTCGACATAGATGGTCGAGAGGATGCCCCGGTTCATCGGCGCCAGATGCGGCGTGAAGGTGACCGTGACCGGCGCGCCGGCAGCCTCGCCCAGGCCCTGCTCGATCTCGGGCGCATGGCGGTGGCGGCCGATGCCGTAGGCGTGGATGCCGTCCTGCACCTCGGGGAACAGCGTGTCCTCGCGCAGCCCGCGCCCGGCCCCGGTGACGCCCGACTTGGCGTCGATGACGATGTTGCGCGCCGAGATCGCGCCCTCGGCCAGCAGCGGCGCCAGCGGCAGCTGCGCGCCGGTGGGGTAGCAGCCGGGATTGGCGACCAGGCGCGCGGCCGCCACCTCGCGGCGCTTCAGCTCGGTCAGCCCATAGACGGCGCTCTTTTGCAGTTCGGGCGCGAGATGGGCGTGGCCGTACCATTCGGCGTAGGTCTCGACATCGGCCAGCCGGAAGTCGGCCGAGAGGTCCACCACCTTCAGATGCTCCGGCAGGGCGGCCACGGTCTCCTGCGTCGTGCCGTGCGGCAGGCAGCAGAACACGATGTCATGGGCGGCGAAATCCACATCCTGGATGCGCACAAGGTCCGGCAGGCCGAGCGCGGCCAGATGCGGGAAGACGGCGCCGAACGGCTCGCCCGCGCGCCGGTCGGCGGTGAGCGTGCGAATCTCGATATGCGGGTGGCGGGCCAGCAGGCGGATGAGTTCCGCGCCGGTATAGCCGCTCGCGCCCAGGATCGCCGCCCGGGCCCGGTTGGTCGTCTGGGGCATGGCACACCCCCCGAGGGTCGCCCGGCGCGGCGCGGCGCCGCAGGGCGGGTCTAGCGTTTCGAGAACTGGAAGCTGCGCCTGGCTTTCGGCTTGCCGTATTTCTTGCGCTCGACGCGCCGCGCGTCGCGGGTCAGGAAGCCGCCCTGCTTCAGCGCCGGACGCAGGCCCGGCTCGAAGCTGGTCAGCGCCTTGGCGATGCCGTGGCGCACCGCGCCGGCCTGGCCGGACTGGCCGCCGCCGCGCACGGTGCAGATCACGTCATACTGGTTCGTGCGGTTGACCGCGCCGAAAGGCTGGCCGATCAGCATCCGGTGGGTCGGGCGGGGGAAGTAGTCGTCGCCGGACCGGCCGTTGACGGTGATCCGCCCCGCGCCGGGACGGATCCAGACCCTGGCGATCGATTCCTTGCGCTTGCCGGTGGCGTAGGCGCGGCCGAGCTGGTCGATCACCGGCGCGGCCGGCGCGTCATGGACCGGCTCCGCCGGAGGCCGGTCCTCGTCGGCCACCAGCACCTCCTTCAGGTCGGCGAGCGTGCGCGTCTCCTCGGCCATCGCCGTCAGCTCCCTCTGGCGTTCTTGCGGTTCATGGCGGCGACATCCAGCGCGGCCGGCTTCTGCCCGGTATGCTTGTGCTCCGGGCCGGCATAGACATGCAGCTTGGAGATCACCTGCCGGCCGAGCTTGGTCTTGGGCAGCATGCGCTCCACCGCCTTCTCGATCAGCCGCTCCGGCCGGCGCCCGCGCTGCTCGCGCACGGTGCGCGAGCGCAGCCCGCCGGGATAGCCGGTGTGCCAGTGATAGACCTTGTCGTCTTCCTTCGCGCCGGTCAGCGCCACCTTGTCGGCGTTGACGACGACGACATGGTCGCCGCAGTCGAGATGCGGCGTGTAGAGCGGCTTGTGCTTGCCGCGCAGGCGCATGGCGACGATCGAGGCCAGCCGCCCGAGCACCAGCCCGTCGGCGTCGATCAGCCACCATTTCCGCTCGACGTCGGCCGGCTTGGCGGAGTATGTCTTCATCTGTCCCTCTTCTCCGGGGCGAGACGGCGGCGCACAATAGCGCCCTTCCGGCCGCTGTCAACGACAACGGCGCCCCGATCTTTCAGCGCGGGAGCACCTGCCCGATGAGCGAAGCGATCCTGTTGCGCGACGACCTGGACGGCGTCGCCACCCTCACCCTCAACCGACCCCGGCAGCGCAACGCGCTCTCGCGCCCGCTGATCCGGGCGCTCTCCGACGAGCTGGAGGCGCTCGGCGAGGACCGCTCGATTCGCGCCGTGGTGATCGCCGGCAACGGCCCCGGCTTCTGCTCCGGGCACGATCTGAAGGAGGTGCGCGCCAATCCCGACCGCGCCTTCTACGATCTGCTGTTCGCCGAATGCAGCCGGCTGATGACCCGCATCGTGCGCCAGCCGCAGCCGGTGATCGCGCGCGTGCACGGCATCGCCACCGCCGCCGGCTGCCAGCTGGTCGCGAGCTGCGACCTGGCCGTCGCCGGCGAGGAGGCGCGCTTCGCCACGCCCGGCGTCAATATCGGCCTCTTCTGCTCGACGCCGATGGTGGCGCTCTCTCGCGCCGTCTCGCGCAAGCACGCCATGGAGATGCTGCTGACCGGCGAGCTCATGGACGCGGAGACCGCGCGGCGCTTCGGGCTGGTCAACCGCGTCGTCCCGGCGGCGGCCCTGGAAGCCGAGACGCAGGCGCTGGCGGCGCAGATCGCCGGCAAGTCCGGCGCGGTGCTCAAGATCGGCAAGGAAGCCTTCTACCGTCAGCTGGAGATGGGGCTGGACGACGCCTACGACTACGCCAGCGGCGTGATCGCGGCCAATATGGAGATGCGCGACGCGGAAGAGGGCATCGACGCCTTCATTGCGAAGCGGGAGCCGGTCTGGTCTCACGGCTGAGCATCGCGGGCCGGATGCAGCGCACCGCGTGGCCGGGCCGGACCTCGACCGGCGCCGGCGGCTCGGCGGCGCAGGCGGCGTCGGCGAGCGGGCAGCGCGGCGCAAAGGCGCAGCCGGGCGGCAGCCGGCTCATGTCCGGCGGCGAGCCGGGGATCGCCTCCAGCCGCTTGCCGCGCGAGGCGCCATGCACGGTGGAGCCGAGCAGGCCCTGCGTATAGGGGTGGGCGGCCTGGCGGATGACCTCGCCGACCGCGCCGGTCTCCACCATGCGCCCGCCATACATCACCGCCAGCCGGTCGGCGATTTCGGTCGCGACGCCCACATCGTGGGTGACGAAGATCACGCTCATGCCGAGCTCGCGCTGCAACTGGCGCAGCAGCAGCAGAATCTGGATCTGCACCGTGGCGTCCAGCGCCGTGGTCGGCTCGTCGGCGAGCAGCAGCCGGGGCGAGCAGGCGAGCGCGAGCGCGATCATGGCGCGCTGGCGCATGCCGCCGGAGAGTTCGTGCGGATAAGCGGCGAGCCGGCGTCTGGGCGAGGGTATCTGCACCAGGTCGAACAGTTCGAGCGCGCGCTTCAGCCCCTCGGCGCGCGTGCGGCCGAGATGGCGCTGCACCGTCTCCGCGATCTGCGCGCCGACGGTGAACACCGGATCGAACGCCACCATCGGCTCCTGGAAGATCATCGCGACATCGCGCCCGCGCAGGTCGGAAAGCTCGCCGGGCGACATGGCGATCACATCGCGCCCGCCGATCTCGATGCGGCCGCCCAGCCGGGCGCGCTTCGGCAGGAGGCGCATGAGCGCGCGCATGGTCACGGTCTTGCCGGAGCCGGATTCGCCGAGGATGGTCAGCACCTCGCCGCGCGCCAGGTCGAAATCGACGCCGTTCACCGCGCTGACGGTCGCGTCGCGGCTGACGAAGGCCACCTCCAGGCCGCGCACCCGCACCAGGATGTCGGCGTCTCCGGCCGCGCCGTTCATGGCGCGGGCGACCGTGCGGAGAAGCCGGTCTCCGCCTCGTAGGCCGCGCCCAGGCGGTAGAGCGCCGCCTCGGCGAAGGGCGGGGCCAGCAGCTGGATCGACCCCGGCATTCCCGCCGCCGCCTCGGGCGTCGGCAGCGCCAGGCCCGGCAGGGTCAGATAGTTGAAGGGGCGGGTGCAGCGCGAGATGCGGGAGATGATGGCCTCGAAGCCCTGCGCCGCGCCGACATCGGTCTCCTCGATGGTGGGCGTCACGATATTGAAGGTCGGCGCGGCCAGCACGTCGCAGGCGGCGAAGACGCGGCGCGCGAACTCCTCGACGATGCGCGGGCGCAGCTGCTGGGCCGAGAGATAGTCCACCCCGCTCAGCCGGAAGCCCAGCTCGCAGCGCGCCAGCATCTGCGCGCCATACTCCTCGCGCCGCTCGCGGAGCCAGCGCGCGTGCAGCGTCGCGGCCTCCGGGGCCATGACGGCGGCCGCCAGCGCGTTGATGCGCGCCATGTCGCCGAGCTCGACCTCGACAAGCTCCGCCCCGGCTGCGGTGAGCGCGGCGAGCGCGCCGTCCCGGGCCGCGAGCGCCGCCTCGTCGGCGTCCTCCTCGAAATAGCCGCGCGCCACGCCGATGCGCACGCCGCTTGCGCGCGGCGCGCGGGCGGCGGCGGCGTAGTCCGCCACCGGCTCGGTCGCCGAGGTCGGGTCGAGCGGGTCGTGGCCGGCGATCGCCGCCAGCATCAGCGCATTGTCGAGCACGGTGCGGGTCAGCGGCCCCACATTGTCGAGCGAGAAGGAAAGGCCCATCACGCCGAAGCGGCTGACGCGCGTCTGCGTCGGCTTCATGCCGACCAGATTGCAGAAGCCGGCCGGCAGGCGGATCGAGCCGCCGGTGTCGGAGCCGAGCGCGCCGTGGCAGAGCCGGGCGGCGGTGGCGGAACCCGAGCCGGAGGACGACCCGCCGGTGATGCGCGCGGTGTCCCAGGGATTGCGGCAGGGGCCGAAATGCTCGTTATGGCCGGTCGGGCCGAAGGCGAACTCGGCCATGTTGAGGCCGCCCAGATAGGTCGCGCCGGCCTCCGCCAGGCGGGCGAGCGCGGTCGCGGTCGTCTCGGGGCGGAAGTCGCGGCGGATGCGGCTGCCGCAGGTCGTGAGGCCGCCGGCGCGGTAATACATGTCCTTGTGGGCGAGCGGCGCGCCGGCGAGGGGGCCGAGCGCCTTTCCGGCCGCGCGGGCGGCGTCGATGGCGGCCGCGCCGGCCCGCGCCGTCTCGGCCTCGACGCGGATGAAGGCGTTGAGCTTCGGGTCGATGGCCTCGATGCGCGCCAGCGCCGCCTCGGCGAGTTCGGCGGCGGTGAAATCGCCCGCGCTGACGCCGGCGGCGGCTTCGGCGAGGGTGAGGTCGGTGAGGCTCATGCGTCCCGCTCCGGGGCGAGCCGGGCCAGGGTCGCGGCCAGCTGCTGCGGCTCGGTGTCGAACAGCGAGCCGTGCTCGAGGATGACGCGCCGGGCGGCGGCCTGGATGCGGTCGGCGCGCGCGCCGGCGGCGGGGTCGTAGCGATAGCCCGGGAAAGGCTCGTCCCTGTCGGTCATGGGCTTGCTCCTGTGTGGCCCGCCTTGCTGTGGTCCGAGGCCGGGTCCGCCATATGGCAGGCGACCGACCGGTCGCCGTCGCCCTGCAGCAGCGGCTCGCGCGCCGCGCAGACGGCCTCCGCGAACGGGCAGCGGGTGTGGAAGCGGCAGCCGGACGGCGGGTTGATGGGGTTGGGCGGATCGCCCGCGAGCGGCGCCGCCTCGGTGCGCCGGTCGGGGTCCATGGAGGGCATGGCGGAGAGCAGCGCGCGCGTATAGGGATGGCGTGGCGCGCCCCAGATCGTCTCCACCGGGCCGATCTCGACGATCTTGCCGAGATACATCACCAGCACCCGGTCGCTCATATAGCGCACCACGTTCAGGTCGTGGCTGATGAAGATGAAGGTGAGCGCGAACTCGCGCTTGAGGTCGGCCAGCAGGTTCAGCACCTGCGCCTCGACCGACTTGTCGAGCGCCGAGACGGCCTCGTCGAGGATCAGCAGCTCCGGCTCCAGGGCGAGCGCGCGGGCGATATTGACCCGCTGGCGCTGGCCGCCCGAGAGCTCGTGCGGATAGCGGCGGATGAACTGGGCGGGGTCGAGGCCGACGCGCTCCAGCAGGCTCTGCGCGCGCTCCCTGGCGCGGGCCTCCGGCAGGCCGTGCACGGTCGGGCCGAAGGCGATGCTGGTCTCCACCGGCAGGCGCGGATTGAGCGAGGAGTAGGAGTCCTGGAACACCATCTGCATCCGCTTGCGCAGGTCGCGCACCGGCAGCCCGTCGCGCCGGCCGACCTCCCGCCCGTCGAAGCGGATGCGCCCGGCGTCGGGGCGGATCAGCTGCATCAGCAGGCGGGCGGTGGTCGATTTGCCGCAGCCGGACTCGCCGACGATGCCGAGCGTCTCGCCGCGCGCGACCTCGAAGTCGATGTCATCGACCGCCTGCACCTGGGCCACGGCGCGGTTCAGCACCCCGCCCTTGACCGGGAAATATTTGCGCAGGCCCGCAATTTCCAGCAGCGGCGCGCTCACAGCCGCACATCCATGGCGGTGCGCAGCCCGTCGCTCAGCATGTTGAAGCTGAGCGAGGTGAGGAAGATCATCGCGCCGGGCAGCGCCGCCACCCAGGGGCTGACATAGATCGACTGGCGCAGCGTGTTGAGCATCAGCCCCCATTCCGGCTCCGGCGGGTCGGTGCCGAGGCCGAGGAAGCTCAGCCCCGAGGCGAGGATGATGCTGACGCTGATCAGGCTGGTGGCGTAGATGAACACCGGCCCCGCCACATTGCTCAGCACATGCACGCGGATGATGGTGAAGGCCCCCGCGCCGCTGGCGCGCGCGGCTTCCACATAGTCGAGGCTGCGGGTCTGCGTGGTGACGCTTTCGGTCACGCGCGCGATCGGCGGGATGAAGACGATGGTGAGCGAGATGATGGCGTTGACGATGCCGGCCCCGAGCGCGCCCGAAATGGCGATCGCCAGCAGCACCGAGGGGAAGGCGTAGAAGACGTCGATGGTGCGCATCACCGCCATGTTGACCTTGCCGCCGATAAAGCCCGCCACCAGCCCCAGAAAGCCGCCGATGAAGAGCGCGAACACCACCGGCGAGATGCCGACCGCAAGCGAGAGCCGCCCGCCATGCAGCAGGCGGGAGAGCATGTCGCGGCCGAGCTCGTCCGCGCCGAGCGGATAGCCTTCGGCGCCGATCGGCTTCAGGCGTTTGAGCATGTTGGTGCTGTAGGGGTCGGCCGGGGCCAGGACGTCCGCGAAGACGGCCGAGAGCACCACGGCCAGCAGGATGCCGGCGAAGGCGAGCGTCACCGGCTCGCGGGCGAGATTGCCGCGCACCGTCGCCCAGTAGGAGCGCGAGCCGAGCGCGACCTGGGCGGCGTCCACGCCCCCGGCTGCCGCCGCCGCCGGCGCTGCTGTGTCGGGGCGGCGCATCAGCCGCGCGCCATGCGCGGGTCGATCAGCGACTGCGCGATATCGACCAGCAAGTTCATGAAGACGAAGAACATCGCCAGCACCAGGATGACGCCCTGCAGCAGCGGAATGTCGCGCCGGAAGATGGCGTCATTCAAAAGGAAGCCGGTGCCGGGCCAGGAGAACACGGTTTCCACCAGGATCGAGCCGCCCAGCAGATAGCCGATCTGCAGCCCGGAGACGGCCAGCACGGTCGGCGCGGCGTTGGCGGCGACATGCAGGAAGATGCGCCGGCTGCGCAGGCCCTTGGCCTCCAGCGTCTGCACGAATTCCATGGTGAGGATCTCGGCGACGGCGGCGCGCACCGAGCGGGTGATGATGCCGATCGGGATCACCGAGAGCGTGATGACCGGCAGGATCAGATGGCGGAGATGCTCCGCGTCCCAGGCCCAGCGGCTGGAGCCGCCCGGCCCCATGCCCATGGCCGGCAGCAGGTTCATTTCCACCGAGAAGACGATCACCAGCACCAGCCCCAGCCAGTAATGCGGCACGCTGACGCCGGCGATGGCGAAGCCGGTGGCCAGCTTGTCGATCCAGGAGCCCTGGAAATAGCCGGCGAGCGCGCCGATCAGGCAGCCCATGGTCATGCCGATCAGGATGGCGCCGACCGCCAGCACCAGCGTGTTGACCACGCCGACGGCGATGGCGTCCGCCACCGGGCGCCCGGTGGCGAAGGAGATGCCGAAATCGCCTTCGAGCGCGCGGCCGAGCCAGATCAGATATTGCAGCGGGATCGGCTTGTCGAAGCCGTAGGCCTGCTTCAGCAGCTCCACGGTCTCCTTGGGCGCGTCCGGCGGCACCACGGCGTTGAGCGGGTCGCCGGGCGCGATATGCACCAGGCCGAAAATGATGATCGTGACGCCGAGCGAGATCGGCGCGACATAGAGTATGCGTCGGGCGATGTAGGCGAACATGCCCTCTCCCCGGGCGCTGGCCGGAGCCGCGCCGTCAGAAGCGGAGATCGGGGCGGCGCGCGCTGGCGCCGCCCGCTCTCCCGGTCACTCTTCGATATAGGTCGAGGTCAGCGACTGGAACCAGTTTCGCGACTGGACATAGCCCTTGACCTTCTGCGCCATGGCGCGCGGCGCCACATCGTGGACCACCCACACGAACGCCGCGTCATCGACCTCGCGGGCGTGGACCTGGGCGAGGAAGCCGTCGCGCTCGGCCGGGTCGAAGGCCGCCGAGGCCGCGTTCAGCAGCTTGTCCATGTCGGGATCGTTGTAGAAGCCCCAGTTGACGCCCTTGGGCGCGTGCAGGTCGCTGCGCAGGAAGCGCGTGAACGAGCTGTAGGGGTCCTGGGTGGTGTAGCTGACATTGATGGCGTGCGCGCCCTTGGCCTGGGGCGATTTGGCCCCGGCCCGCCACAGGTCGATGAGCGCGTTCCACTCCGTCACCTCGAACTCCACCTCGATGCCGACCTCGGCCAGGTTCTGCTGCATATATTCGTTCATCGGCAGGGGCAGCATCTGGCCGGAGCCGCTGGCGGAGATCATCACCTTGACCTTGACCGGATTGTCCGGCCCGAAGCCGGCCTCGGCCAGCAGCGCGCGGGCGGCGTCGGGATCGTGGCGAAGCTCGAAGGTCGGCTTGCCGTACCAGGGGTCCTGGGGCGTGACATGGCCCGAGGCCTTGATGGCGTAGCCGCCCAGCAGCGCCACGATGCCGTCGCGGTCGATGGCGAGGTTGGCGGCCTTGCGCACCCGGATGTCGTTCCAGGGCGAGCCTTCGACGCGGCTCAGATGCCAGGACCAGACATGCGGATAGACATTGGAGACCACCTGGAAGCCGCGCTCCTTGATACGCTCCAGCGCATCCGGGGCCGGCGCCTCGATCCAGTCCACCTGGCCCGAGAGCAGCGCGGCGGTGCGCGCGTTCGGGTCGGGGATCGGGATGGTGATGACCCGGTCGAGCTTCGGCACGCGGTTCGCGTCCCAATGCTCCTTGTTGGGCACGAACTCCGCCCGCTCGCGCGCCGCCAGCGCCTCGAGCTTCCAGGGGCCGGTGCCCGAGGGGTCCTTGGCGAACTCGTTCCAGTCGCGCCCGGTCTTCTCCCACTGGGCGGGGCTCGCCATCAGGATGTAGCAGACCTGGTAGGGCACGAAGGAGTCCGGCGTGTGGGTGGTGAACTCGACCGTATGGTCGTCGATCTTGCGATAGGCCTTGATCGCCGGGATGCGGAAATTCACCAGCGAGGCCTGCCGGGCGCTGAACTGCGGCGAGTCCTGTTTCAGCAGCTTGTCGAAGTTGAAGACCACCGCGTCGGCGTTGAAGTCGCTGCCGTCATGGAACTTGACGCCCTGGCGGAGCTTGAAGATCCACTTGGTCGGGTCGTCCGGGCTGACCGCCCAGCTCTCGGCGAGGCCGGGAATGAGGCCGGAGGCCTTGTCGTCCGAGGTCATGTCCCAGTTGATGAGCGCGTCATAGAGCATCAGCCCCATGAAGCGGAAACCCTCGAAGCCCTGGTCGGGCTGGCCGAAGGACACCGGGATGTCGGCGAGCGTCATGCCGACGCGCAAAGTGCCCTGGGCTTCGGCTTTGGGCGCCAGCCCCGGCGCGAGCGCCAGCGCAAGGAGCGCCAGCGCGCCTGCGAACGCCGCGACGAGGCGGCGGGACAGAATATGCAGCATGGGGGATGTTCCTCCTCTTTGGCGGTTGCCTCTCCGGTCGGACCGCAGCCCGCGCCGCCCCCTCCCGGGCGGCCGGAAGACGCATCCTCGCGGCAATAGTCCCGGTCTGCAAGCCTCATGCCAGCGCCGGAAGGGCCGCGAGCGCCGGAGCGCCGCCGCTTTCGCGCCCGCCCGTCCGCCTGCATATTGGGCAGAAGCCGCAATTTCGCCACCGCCGGGCGACGAGAGGAGCGGAGCCATGACCGGACTGCGATGGGCGATTCTGCTGTTGGCGTTGACTTTCGGCGCGGAGGCGCGGGCCGGAGAGGCGTTTCGCGATTGCGCGGAGTGTCCGGAAATGGTCGCGGTGCCGGCGGGCAGCTTCGCCATGGGCTCGCCGCCGGGCGAGAAAGGCCGGACGGAGGCCGAGGGGCCGGTGCGTCGGGTGACGATCGCCCGGCCCTTCGCGATCGGCAAATATGAGGTGACATTCGCGGAGTGGGACGCCTGCCTGCGCGCCGGGGGCTGCGAGCACCGGCCGGACGACGAAGGCTGGGGTCGGGGTCGCCAGCCGGTCATGAATGTGAGCTGGCAGGATGCGCAGGCCTATCTGCGCTGGCTTTCGGCAAAGACCGGCGAGGACTATCGCCTGCCGAGCGAGGCGGAGTGGGAATATGCCGCCCGCGCCGGGACCACGGGTCCGTTCCATTTCGGGCGCGCGATCTCGCCAGAGCTTGCGAACTATGGCGGCAACGCCGCCCATGGGCCGGGCGCGAAGGGCGCCTGGCGCGAGCGGACGGCGCCGGTCGGCAGCTACCCGCCGAACGCCTTCGGCCTGCACGATGCGCACGGCAATGTGTCGGAGTGGGTGCAGGACTGCTGGAACCGCAGCCATGCAGGCGCGCCGTCGGACGGGAGCGCCCGGCTCGACGGCGACTGTTCGCTCCGCGTGCTGCGCGGCGGCTCCTGGTATGTCAAGGCGCGCTTCCTGCGCTCGGCCTACCGCATCTGGAACGCGCCCGACTTCCGCCTCCGCTTCCTGATCGGCTTCCGCGTTGCCCGCCCGCTCGCCCCGTGAGTCCCTCGCCGCCTCCCTTGCGGGGCGCATCGCCGGCGCGCGCGTTGAACCGGGGCGTGGGGCGGGCTACAAGGCGCGGAGCGGCACGAGGGGAGCGCGCGCGATGTGGGACGGCGGACTGGGCAAATATCTCTACGGCATCACCATGATCCTTTGCGCGGCGGGCTTTCTGTTCGTCGCCAGCCGGATGCACGGGCCGGCGGCCTGGATCTGCTGGGCCGGCTTCCTCGCCTGCGTCGGCTATGTCTTCCGGCTGATCGCGCACTACACCCGCCCGGCCCCGCGCGGCGAGGGCTGAGATGGCCGGCTCGCCCGGCTATTTCCAGGGCCGCGTCATCGTCATCACCGGGGCGGCGAGCGGCATCGGCAAGGCGACGGCGGCAATCTTCGCGCGCGAGGGCGCGCATGTGGTCGCCTGCGACATCGACGCGGACGGCGGCGAACGCACCGTGAAGGCCATCCGGCAGACCGGCGGGCGGGCGCTCGCGGTCGCCACCGACGTCACGCGCCGCGAGGATGTCGAGGCGGCGGTCGCGGCGGCGCTGGCGGAGTTCGGGCGCATCGACTTCCTGTTCAACTGCGCCGGCGCGGCCGTGCGCCGCTCCGCCTTTCTCGACATCGACGACGAGCTCTGGCGGCGCAGCTGGCAAATCAATGTCGATGGCCCCTTCTACGGCATGCAGGCCGTGCTGCCGCACATGCTGGAGCGCGGCAAGGGCGTGATCGTCAATGTCGCCTCCATGTCGCACAAGCGCGGCGGACCGGGCGCATCGGTGCATTACGCCTCCGCCAAGGGCGCGGTGCTGACCATGACCTTGGGCGTCGCGCGAGAGTTTGCGAGCCGGGGCATCCGCTGCCTCTCGATCTCGCCGGGGCCGGTGGAGACGCCTTTCCAGGCCGCGGCCGCCACCGCGCCGGAAACCATGGCGACCTTCCTTGCGGATGTGCCCATGGGTCGCTTCGGCAAGCCGGAGGAGATCGGCGAGCTGGTGCTGTTTCTCTGCTCCGACGCCTGCGAGTTCATGACCGCCGACACCGTCTATGTGAGCGGCGGCGGCGGCTGGCGCTGAGAGGCGGGAGACTGCTTGGCTGTGCTGGAGCGGAATACGAATCTTTGAGTTGACGACGGAAATCCGGACAGATCATCAGCAACATCGACCGGACGGGAGGAAGCCTCTTGATACGATCCTTTGCCGATCGGCATACGGCGAATGTTTTCAATGGAGTGAGCGAGCGGTCTTTCCCGACTGATATTCTCAAGCGAGCGCGTAGCAAGCTGGATCGTATCAACGATGCTGCACATATTGACGATCTGCGGCACCCGCCCGGCAACCGGCTCGAGCGCCTGGTCGGCGATCGCCACGGGCAATACAGTATTCGAGTATCCCGAGGCTGGCGGATTTGCTTCGCGTGGCGGAACGGAGACGCCTTTGACGTCGAGCTGACCAACCATTATGAACACTAGAATGGAGGATCACGATGGCTGCTATACCGACACACCGGATTACGACCCACCCCGGCGCGCTGCTGCGCGAGCAGATCGAGGAGCTGGGGCTGTCCGTCCGCCGGGTGGCCGAGGATACCGACCTGCCGGAGACGCGCTTGCGCGAGATCGTGCATGAGCGGCGGGGAGTGAGCGCCGAAACCGCGATCGCGCTCGGCGAATATTTCGGGCAGACGCCGCAGTTCTGGCTCAACGCCCAGCGGACCTTCGATCTCAGCCGCGCCCTGGTCGAGAACGGTCCGGCGATTCGCGCCCGAGTCCGGCGCCGCGCGGCGGATCGCGCCGCGGCCGGTTGATCCGGCGCGCTACTGCCCGAAGCGGTTGTCCGGGTCGGCGGCGAAGGCTTCCTCTTCCGGGGTCGAGGGGCGGCCCAGGGCGGCGTTGCGGTGGGGGAAGCGTCCGAAGCGGCGGATGATCTCGCGGTGGCGGAGCGACGCCTCGCGGCTCTTCGGATTGCCGGTCGCGCCCAGCAATTCCACCGACAGGTCCTGGTCCGCCAGATGCTCGCTATGCTCCAGCGGCAGATAGAAGAAGGTGCGCAGCGCCGCCGGCAGCGTCCGGTCGAAGCCCCGCTCCAGCGCGAAGCGGGTAAGCGCGCGGGCGCGCGCGTCGCCCGCAAAGGCCCGCGCCCGGCCGCGATGGAGATTGCGCGGAAACTGGTCCAGCAGCAGGATCAGCGCGAGGCAGGAGCGGGCCTCTTCGCGCCACTCCTCGAAGCCGCCGGCGAGCGCCGCCTCCACCTCCGGCTCGAACCGCCGGCAGGCCTCGTCGAAGGCCGGGCCGCCCCGGAACCACTCCTCGCGCGGCTCGCCATAGCCGGGATCGTCCGGCGCGCCGAACCAGAATTCCAGCACCGTCTCGGGGTCGCTCATGCGATCGGTCCCTTCGCTTGCAGCAGGCGGTCGAGCGCGTCCGGGTCGCGCCATTCGAGCGCGACGCCCACGGTCTCGACCGCCGGGCGGATGTCCGGCGGCAGCCGGAGCGCGTCCTTCTCCGTCGTCACGCAGCGCGCGTCCAGCGCCCGCGCCTCCTCCAGCAGCGCCATCGCCTCCTCCGGGCGGTAGCGGTGATGGTCCGGAAAGGCGCGGAAGCCGGCAAGCTCCGCGCCGAGCTCCCGAAGCGTCTCGGCGAACTTGCCCGGCCGCCCGATGCCGGCGAAGCCGAACACCGCTTCGCCGGCAAGCCGCTCCGCCCCCGGCTCCGGCGCGAGCCGGGCGTGGAGGCGCGGCAGCCCGTTCGGCAGCGGCCGGGCCTCGCGCCCGATCACCACGAGCGCGTCGGCGCGCGCATGGGCCGCCGCCGCCGGCTCGCGCAGCGGCCCGGCCGGAAACACCCGCCCATTGCCGTAGCCGACCGCCCCGTCCGCGACCAGCAGCGCCAGGTCGAGCATGAGGCCGCCGCTCTGGAAGCCGTCGTCCAGCACCAGCGCGTCCGCCCCGGCCTCGGCCGCCGCCAGCGCCCCGGCATGGCGGTCGCGCGCGACCCAGGTGGGCGCGGCGCGGGCCAGCAGCAGCGGCTCGTCGCCGACCGCGCCCGCATCGTGGCGCGCCGGATCGACCCGGAGCGGCCCCCGGAGCCTGCCGCCATAGCCGCGCGTCAGGAAATGCGGGCGCTTGCCGGCGGCGGCGAGCCGCGCGCCCAGCGCCAGCGCCACCGGCGTCTTGCCGGCCCCGCCCAGCACCGCATTGCCGACGCAGAGCACCGGCAGCGGCGCCGGGCGCGCGCGCTTGCGGGCCAGCGGCGCGAGCGCGCCGTAGAGCCGCCCGGCCGGGGCCAGCAGCCGCCCGGCGGGCGCGGCGGCGTCGTCCCAGAAGGCGGGCGCGCGCCAGCCGCTCACAGACGGTCGATGAACGGGCGGAGCGCGCCCAGCACATCCTCCAGCACATCGCCATGCGCATTGGCCACCGCCGCCGCCCGCGCCGCCTGTTCGCGCCGCCGGTCGCGGTCGGCGAGCAGCAGGTCGATGGCGTCCACCAGCTCCTCGCGGTCCGCGACCCGGCGCATGGCGTCCGCCGCCATGAGCTCGCCCGCGATCTCGGCGAAGTTGAACATGTGCGGGCCGGTCACCAGCGCCGCGCCCAGCCGGGCCGGCTCCAGCGGGTTCTGCCCGCCATGCGGCACCAGCGAGCCGCCGACGAAGGCCGCGTCCGCCACGCGGTAGAGAAGGCCGAGCTCGCCCAGCGTATCGGCCAGATAGACCTCGGTCGCCGCGCCCGGCAGTTCGCCGCGCGAGCGCCGGGCCACGGCCAGGCCCATCCGGCCCGCCAGCAGCGCCTCGATCTCGTCGCCGCGCGCCGGATGGCGGGGCGCGAGCAGGGTAAGCACGCCGGCATGGCGGTGGCGGAGCGCCTCATGCGCCTCGGCGACCGCCCCCTCCTCGCCCGGATGGGTGGAGGCCGCGAGCCAGACCGGCCGGTCCGCCACCGCGTCCAGCAGGCTCTCCAGGCGCTCCTCGTCCGCGCCGAGCGGCGGGGCTGCGTATTTCAGATTGCCGAGCGCGGCCACCGGGTCCGCGCCGAGCGCCCGGAAGCGTTCCGCATGCTCGCCGTCCTGGGCGAGCGTCAGCCGGAAGCCGCCGACCAGCCGGCGCGCGAGGCCCGGCAGGCGTCGCCAGCGCCGGAAGGACGCCGCCGACATGCGCGCGTTCAGCAGCAGCGCCGGCACGCCGCGCGCGCCCAGCTCGCGCAGCATGTTGGGCCAGAGCTCCGACTCGATCCACAGCGCGAGGTCGGGGCGCCAATGGTCCAGGAAGCGGCGCACCCAGGCGGTGCGGTCGAGGGGGTAATATTGGTGGATGGCCTCCGGCGGCAGGCGGCGCGCCAGCAGGGTGGCGGCGGTGCGCGTGACCGAGGTGGAGAGCAGGGTGGCGTCCGGGCGGAGCGCCGTCAGCCGCGCGATCAGCGGCAGCGCCGAGCCGGTCTCGCCGATGCTCGCGCCGTGGAACCAGATGAGCGGCCCGTCGGGGCGGGGCCGGCCGGCGAGGCCGCGCCGCTCGCCGCGCCTTTGCGGATCCTCCAGCCCGCGCCGCTGCCGCCAGGCCAGATAGGCCGGCAGCGCCGGAGCCAGCAGGTCGGTCGCGGCGCGGTAGGCGAGATGGATCATGGCTCGCCGGCGGAGGGCGACGGCTCGTGGCCGCAGAGCCGGTCGGCGCGCTCGGTCAGCCGGTCGAGCGCCTGCCTGAGCCGCTCGGGCGCCTCGTCGTCGGAGACCGGCAGCGGCTCGCCGAACAGATAGACGCCGCGATTGGCGGGCAGCGGCAGCAGCAGCCGGTCCCAGGTCGGCAGCAGGATGCGCCGGCGCACCGACCAGGCGATCGGCAGGATGCGCACCCGGCCGAGCCGGGCGAGCGCCACCGCGCCAGGATGCGGCGCGCCGCGCGGGCCTCTCGGCCCGTCCGGGGCGAGCGCCACGATATTGCCCGCGCGCACCAGGCCGACCAGACGGCGGAGCGCCCGCGCGCCGCCATGGCGCGTCGAGCCCGCCACCAGGCCGAGGCCTAGGCTCTCCGGAAAGGCGCCGGCCAGCTGCCCGTCGGCATGGGGCGAGACCAGCGCATAGGTGCGATCCGGGTAGGGCCACTCGGCGCCGGCCAGCATCAACCGGCTGTGCCAGAAGCACACCACCGTCGCCCCGTCCTCGCCGAGCGCCGTCTCCAGATGCTCCCGCCCCTCGATGCGCCAGCGCGTGGTGCCGGCGACCAGGTGGACATAGCCGATGGCGAGGCGCCGCGCGAGGCGGCGCGCCGCCCGCGAGCGCAGCAGCCGCTTGAGCGGTCGTCTGGCCCGCTTGAAGAAGCGCCTAGACAACGCCGACGCGCCGCTCGGCGAACTGCAGCGCGTGCAGGCGGGCGTAGAGGCCGCTCTCCGCCAGCAGCGCGCCATGCGCGCCCGACTCCACCACCCGGCCGCGGTCGATCACATGGATCAGGTCGGCATTGGCGACGGTGGCGAGGCGATGGGCGATGACGATGGTGGTGCGGCCCCGCTTCAGCCGCTCCAGCGCCGCCTGCACCAGGCGCTCGGTCTCGGCGTCGAGCGCCGAGGTCGCCTCGTCCAGCAGCAGGATGGGCGCGTCCTTCAGCATGGCGCGCGCGATGGCGATCCGCTGGCGCTGGCCGCCGGACAGCCGCACGCCGAACTCGCCGACGCGGGTGTCGTAGCCTTCCGGCATGGCGGCGATGAACTCGTGCGCGCCCGCGCCCTCGGCCGCGGCCACGATCTCCGCCTCGCTCGCGCCGGGCCGCCCGCAGGCGATGTTGGCGCGCACGCTGTCGTCGAACAGCGACACATCCTGGCTGACCAGCGCCATGCCGGCGCGCAGCGAGGCGAGCGTGACGCCGCGCACATCCTGCCCGTCTATGACAACCCGCCCGGCGCCGGGGTCGTAGAAGCGCGGGATCAGGTTGAGGATGGTCGATTTGCCTGCGCCCGAGGGGCCGACCAGGGCGGAGGTCAGCCCGGCCGGCATGGTGAGCGTCAGCCCGTCGAGCGCCGCCGGGCCGCCGGCATAGGCGAAGGAGACCGCCTCGAAGCGGATCTCGCCCCGGCCGATGTCGAGCGGGCGGGCGTCCGGCGCGTCGGCGATCTCGGGCTTGCGGTCCAGCAGCTCGAAGCAGCGCCGCGCGCCGACCAGACCCTGCTGCAGCGCGGCGTTGACGCCGACCAGGTTCTTGACCGGCCGGTAGGCGATGATGAAGGCCAGCAGGAAGGCGACGATGGTGCCGGGCGTGATCGCCCCGGCCGCCACCTGCGCGCCGCCATAGAAGATGGCGCCGGCGATCGCCACCGCGCCCAGCGTCTCCATGATCGGGCGCGAGAGCGCCTGCACGCGCACCGCCTTGATCGCGAGGCCCCGGATGCGCTCGATGGCGGCGTCGGCCTCGCGGCGCTCGCGCTCCTCTAGCCCGTAGGCCTTGATATGGCGGATGCCGGTGAAGGTCTGCTCGAGGATCGCGGTGAGCTCGCCCAAGCTGGTCTGCGAGCGCTCCGAGATGCGCCGGATGCGCCGCCCGATGCGCAGCACCAGCACCAGCGCCGTCGGGAAGACGAACAGCACCACCAGAGTGAGCAGCCAGTCTTCGTAGAACAGCTTGCCGAGCAGGAAGACCACGGTGAGGCTGTCGCGCACCAGCGCCACCAGCGCGGTCGACAGCGACTGGCGCATGAGGTTGACATCGTTGGTGAAGCGCGAGATCAGCACGCCGGTGCGGCTCGCGTCGAAATAGGCGAGGTCGGCGCGCACCAGATGGCCGAACATGGCCGACTGGAAGGAGGCGATTACCCCCTGGCCGACCCGGGCCAGCACCACGGCGGAGAAATAGGCCGAGAGGCCCTGCACCAGGCCGAGCGCCACGATGGCGAGCGGCACCGCCACCAGCAGCGCATCGTCGCCCGCCACCAGCACGTCATCGACGACGTTTTGCACCAGATGGACATAGCCGACGGTCGCAGCCGCCCCGGCCGCCATGGCCAGCATGGCGGCCAGCAGGCTCGGCAGGCTCGCCCGGACATGGTCCCGCCAGAGGCGGGCAAGCAGGGCGCGGGCGGGGAAATCCCTGGAGGAGGCCATCGGCGCGCTACATAGCACGCGCGCGGCCCCGGCGGGAGCGGGCGGCGCGTTTTGGGCTGGCGGCGCGCGCGGTTTGGGGGTAGAGTGCGCCCCCGTCCGAACATGCCGACCTTGTCCCCGCCGGGCGCGCCCGCCCGGCCGCTCCCCGTGAGGTGCCCTGCCCGTGATCAATGTGGCCCTTGTGCTCCATGTGCTGATCTGCATCGCGCTGGTCGCGGTGGTCCTGCTGCAACGCAGCGAGGGCGGCGGCCTCGGCATCGGCGGCGGCGGCGGGGCCGGCGGCGGGCTGATGACCGGTCGCGGCGCCGGCAACATGCTCACCACCATCACCATGTGGCTGGCGGCGGCGTTCTTCGCGGTCAGCCTGTTCCTGGCGATCATGATGTCCACGACGCGCGAACCCGCCTCCATCCTGGACCGTCCGGCCCAGCAGGCGCCGGCCGGCCCGGCCGCGCCGCTCGGCCAGTGAGCCGGGAGCGCTCCCCGCGCTTCATCTTCGTCACGGGCGGGGTGTCGTCGTCGCTCGGCAAGGGGCTGGCCGCCGCCGCGCTCGGCGCGCTGCTGCAGGAGCGGGGCTATCGGGTGCGGATGCGCAAGCTCGACCCCTATCTGAATGTCGATCCCGGCACCATGAGCCCCTATCAGCATGGCGAGGTGTTCGTGACCGCCGACGGCGCCGAGACCGATCTCGACCTCGGCCATTACGAGCGCTTCACCGGCAACGACGCCACCCGCGACGACAGCGTGACCACCGGCAAGGTCTATAAGCAGGTGCTCGACCGCGAGCGCGCCGGCGACTATCTGGGCGCGACCGTGCAGGTCATCCCGCATGTCACCGACATGATCAAGCAGCATATCCAGGCGGGTCTGGACGGCGAGGATTTCGTGCTGGTCGAGATCGGCGGCACGGTCGGCGATATCGAGGGCCTGCCCTTCCTGGAGGCCATCCGCCAGCTGCGCCAGGAGCTGGGGCCGGAGCGCACCCTGTTCGTGCATCTCACGCTCGTGCCCTATATCCGCTCCGCCGGCGAGATCAAGACCAAGCCGACGCAGCATTCGGTGAAGGAGCTGCTCGGGCTCGGCATCCAGCCGGACCTGCTGCTCTGCCGCTGCGAGGAACCGCTGCCGGACGAGGCGCGGCGCAAGATCGCGCTGTTCTGCAATATCCGCGACGCCCGGGTGATCTCGGCCCATGACGCGGACCCGATCTACGCCGTGCCGGCGGCCTATCACCAGCAGGGCTTCGACGACGAGGTGCTGGCGAGCTTCGGCCTGTCCGCCAGCCCGGAGCCGGACCTCGCCCGCTGGCGCAAGATCGTCCGCCGGGTCCACGCGCCGGAGGGCGGGGTGCGCATCGCCATCGTCGGCAAATACACCGACCTCCGCGACGCCTACAAATCGCTCTCCGAGGCGCTCCGCCATGGCGGCATCGCCAACAATGTCGAGGTCGAGGAGGACTGGGTGGAGGCCGAGGCCTTCGACGGCGACGGCATCGTCGCGCGTCTCGGCGGCGTGCACGGCATCCTGGTGCCGGGCGGCTTCGGCGAGCGCGGCGCGGAGGGCAAGATCGGCGCGGCGCGCTTCGCCCGCGAGCGCCGCGTGCCCTATTTCGGCATCTGCTTCGGAATGCAGATGGCGGTGATCGAGGCGGCGCGCGCGCTCGCCGGGCTGCCGCTCGCCAACTCCAGCGAGTTCGGCCCGACGTCGGAGCCGGTGGTCGGCCTGCTGGAGGAATGGACCGAGGGCGGGCGCACCGAGCACCGCTCCGCCGCCGACGACAAGGGCGGCACCATGCGGCTCGGCAATCACGCGGCGCTGCTCGCCCCCGGCAGCCGCGTCGCCGACATCTATGGCGCCGGCCGCATCGAGGAGCGCCACCGCCACCGCTATGAGGTCAATATCCGCTACCGGGAGCGGCTGGAGGCGGCGGGGCTTTGCTTCTCCGGCCTCTCGCCCGATGGCGCGCTGCCGGAAATCGTCGAGCTCGCCGGCCACCCCTGGTTCATCGGCGTGCAGTTCCATCCCGAACTGCGCTCCCGGCCCTTCGAACCGCACCCGCTGTTCCGCTCCTTCGTGGAAGCGGCGGTGGCCCAGTCGCGGCTGGTCTGATGGCGGAGGTCGAGATCGGCCGGGTCCGCTTCGGCAACCGCCTGCCGCTGGCGCTGATCGCGGGGCCCTGCGCCATCGAGAGCCGCGCGCACGCGCTGGAGACCGCCGAGGCGCTGGTCGCGCTCACCGGCCGGCTCGGCCTGCCCTTCGTCTATAAGTCCTCCTACGACAAGGCCAACCGCACCGCCGGCGACAGCCCGCGCGGCGTCGGCATCGGCCCGGGGCTCGATATCCTGGCCGAGCTGCGCGAGCGCTTCGGCTGCCCGGTGCTGACCGATGTGCATGACGCCGGCCAGTGCGCGCCGGCGGCCGAGGCGGTGGATGTGCTGCAGATCCCGGCCTTTCTCTGCCGCCAGACCGACCTGCTGCTGGCGGCGGCGGCCACCGGGGCGGCGGTCAACATCAAGAAGGGCCAGTTCCTGGCGCCCTGGGACATGGGCCATGTCGCCGCCAAGGTGTCGGGTGCCGGCAACCGGCGCATCCTGCTGACCGAGCGCGGCGCTTCCTTCGGCTACAACACGCTGGTTTCGGACATGCGCGCCCTGCCGCAAATGGCCGCCACCGGCTGGCCGGTGATCTTCGACGCCACCCACTCGGTGCAGCAGCCGGGGGGCCTCGGCGGGGCCAGCGGCGGGCAGCGCGAGTTCGCCCCGGCGCTCGCCCGCGCGGCGGTCGCGGTCGGCGTCGCCGGCGTGTTCGTCGAAACCCACGCCGACCCCGACAGCGCGCCGAGCGACGGCCCCAACATGATCCCGCTCAAGGCGCTGCCCGGCCTGCTCGAAACCCTGCTCGCCCATGACGCCATCGCCAAGAGGACGCCATGACCGCCATCACCGACATCCACGCCCGCGAAGTGCTCGACAGCCGCGGCAACCCCACCGTCGAGGTCGAGGTCCATCTGGAGGACGGGGCTGTGGGCCGCGCGGCCGTGCCCTCGGGCGCCTCCACCGGCGCGCATGAGGCGCATGAGCGCCGCGACGGCGACCCGGCGCGCTATGGCGGCAAGGGGGTGCTGGGCGCCTGCGATGCGGTCGAGGGCGAGATTTTCGACGCGCTCGGCGGCATGGAGGTCGAGGACCAGCGCCGCCTCGACGCCGCGCTGATCCGCCTGGACGGCACGCCCAACAAGAGCCGGCTCGGCGCGAACGCCGTGCTGGGCGTGAGCCTCGCCTCCGCCAGGGCCGCGGCCGTCGCCGCCGGCGAGCCGCTCTGGCGCTATGTCGGCGGCGTGCGCGCCTCCGTGCTGCCGGTCCCGATGATGAATGTGCTGAATGGCGGCGCGCATGCCGACAATCCGATCGACATTCAGGAGTTCATGATTATGCCGGTCGGCGCCTCCGGCTTCGGCGAGGCGCTGAGGGCCGGGGCGGAGGTGTTTCACGCGCTCCGGGCGCTGCTGCTGGAGGCCGGCGAGAGCGTCAATGTCGGCGACGAAGGCGGCTTCGCCCCGCGCCTGGCGAGCGCCGACGCGGCGCTCGGCTTCGTCATGCGCGCCATCGAGAAGGCCGGCTACCGGCCGGGCGAAGAGGTGGCGCTGGCGCTCGACGCCGCCGCCAGCGAGTTCTGGCGCGAGGGCCGCTACGAGCTGGCGGGCGAGGGGCGCACGCTCGACGCCGGCGGCATGGTCGATTATCTGGCCGATCTCTGCGCGCGCTATCCCGTCGTCTCGGTCGAGGACGGCATGGCGGAGGACGACTGGGAGGGCTGGCGCGCGCTGACCGACCGGCTCGGGGACGCGACGCAGCTGGTCGGCGACGACCTGTTCGCCACCAATCCCGAACGCCTGGCGCGCGGCCTTGCGGAAGGGGCGGGCAACGCCGTGCTGGTCAAGGTCAACCAGATCGGCACGCTGACCGAGGCGCTCGACACGGCCGACCGGGCGATGCGGGCCGGCTGGGGGGCGGTGATGTCGCACCGCTCGGGCGAGACCGAGGACACCACCATCGCCGACCTCGCCGTCGCCATCGGCTGCGGCCAGATCAAGACCGGCTCGCTCGCGCGCTCCGACCGCGTGGCGAAATACAACCGGCTGCTGCGCATCGAGGAGGCGCTGGGCGACACCGCCGTCTGGCCCGGCCGCGCCGCGCTGGCGCGCTGAGGGGCGGGCCTCGTGGCGACCCTGCTCTGGGAGCCCTCCGGGGAGCGCAAGGCGGCGAGCAACCTCGCCGCCTTCCTGGCCCGCGCCAACGCCGAAAAGGGCGCGGGCGCGACGGATTACGCCGCCCTGCACCGCTGGTCGGTCGAGCGCCCGGAAGCCTTCTGGGAGCTGTTCTGGGACGAGGCCGGCATTCTGGGCGAGAAGGGCGCGCCGCCCTTCCTCGAAGACGCGGAGCGGATGCCGGGGGCGCGCTTCTTCCCGCGCGCGCGGCTCAACTACGCCGAGAACCTGCTGCGGTTGCGGGGCGAGGCGCCGGCCATCGTCTTCCGCCGCGAGGACGGGCTCCGGCGGGTCTGGTCGCGCGACCGGCTGCACGATACCGCCTCGCGCGTCTGGCAAGCGCTCGGCGCGCATGGCGTCCGGTCGGGCGACCGGGTGGCGGCGCTGCTGCCCAACATGCCGGAGTCGATCGCGGTCATGGCCGGGGCGACGGCCATGGGCGCGGTCTTCTCCTCCTGCTCGCCCGATTTCGGCGCGGACGGCGTGGTGGACCGCTTCGGGCAGATCGAACCCCGGCTGCTGTTCGCGGTCGATGGCTACAAATATGCCGGGCGCGACCATGACATCCGCGCCCGGCTGGCCGAGATCGCCGCCCGGCTGCCGAGCGTCGAGAAGGTGGTCGTCATCCCCTATCTGGAGGACGCGCCCGACATCGCCGCCGTCCCGAAGGCGGTGTCCTTCGAGTCGTTCCTCGCCGGCTTCGAGCCGGGGCCGATCGCCTGGACGCGCACCGCCTTCGACCATCCGGCCTTCATCCTCTACTCCTCCGGCACCACCGGCCGGCCGAAATGCATCGTGCATGGCGCGGGCGGCGCGCTGCTCACCAATCTGAAGGAGCACCGCCTGCACGCCGACATGCGGGACGGCGACCGGGTGTTCTACTTCACCACGCTCGGCTGGATGATGTGGAACTGGCTGCTGGGCGGGCTGGCCTGCGGGGCGGCGCTGATGCTCTATGACGGCTCGCCCTTCCACCCCTCGGCCGACGCGCTCTGGGATTTCGCCGCCGAGGAGGGCATCGCCGTGCTCGGCCTTTCGGCCAAATATGTCGATGCGATCCGCAAGCAGGGCTTGAAGCCGGGCGAAGGGCGCGATCTGGGCGCGCTGCGCACTGTCCTCTCCACCGGCTCGGTGCTGGCCCCGGAGAATTACGACTATCTCTACCGCGATGCGAAGGCCGACCTGCTGCTCGCCTCCATGTCCGGCGGCACCGACCTGTTCGGCTGCTTCGTCGGCGCGAACCCGCTGGGCGGCGTCTATCGCGGCGAAATTCAGGCCCCGCAGCTGGCCATGCAGGTGGAGGTGTTCGACGATGCGGGCCGCTCGGTGACCGACGCGCGCGGCGAGCTGGTCTGCACCCGGCCCTTCCCCTCCATGCCGGTCATGTTCTGGAACGACCCGGACGGGGCGCGCTATCGCGAGGCCTATTTCGACCGCTACCCCAATGTCTGGCGGCAGGGCGATTTCGCCTCGATCTCCTCCGTCACCGGCGGCATGACCATTTACGGGCGCTCGGACGCGACGCTCAATCCGGGCGGCGTGCGCATCGGCACGGCCGAGATCTACCGCCAGGTGGAGCAGTTGGACGAGGTGCTGGAAGGGCTGGTCATCGGCCAGGAATGGCAGGGCGACACGCGCATCGTGCTGTTCGTGCGCCTCGCCGAGGGCGCGGTGCTGGACGAGGCGCTCCGGGCGCGCATCCGCCGGCGCATCCGCGAAAACGCCTCGCCGCGCCACATGCCGGCCGTGATCGCGGCCGTCGCCGACATCCCGCGCACGCGCTCCGGCAAGATCGTCGAGCTCGCGGTGCGCGATGTGGTGCACGGCCGGCCGGTCGCCAATGTCGAGGCGCTGAAAACCCGGCGGCGCTCGACCTGTTTCGCGGCCTGCCCGAGCTGGAGGCGTAGCCCGGCTTGCCGCAGGCGGCGAACTGGCGGTAGCGTTGCCCGAGATTGGCGGACATGACGCCGGGAGGGGCGGCCATGGAGCACTGGTATCCGAAACGCCGCCTGGGCGACCTGTATGACGAGGCGGCGGCGCGCTGGCCCGACCGCGAGGCGCTGCTGTTCGAGGGCCGGCGCTATACCTTCGCGGAAGTCGCGGCGAAGGTCGATGAGGCGGCGCGCGCGCTGATCCGGCTCGGGGTCGGCCCCGGCGAGCATGTCTCGATCTGGCTGGTCAATTGCGACGACTGGATCTTCATCCATTTCGCGCTGGCGAAGATCGGCGCCGTCAGCGTGCCGATCAACACCCGCTTCCGCTCGCGCGATCTGGCCTATGTGCTGAAGCAGTCCGACAGCGCGATGCTGATCGCGCACGACGTCTCGGGGCCGGTCGATTATCTGGCCATGCTGCGCGAGCTGGACCGGGCGGAGTTCCCCTGCCTGCGCGACATCCTGCTGGTCTCGGAGCGCGCGCATGAAGGCTTCGGCCACTGGCCGGAGGCGCTCGAGGCCGGGCGCGCCACGCCGGAGGCGGCGCTCGCGCGGCGCGCGGAGGAGGTCGCGCCCGACGCGGTCGCCTTCATCATGTACACCTCCGGCACCACCGGCTTCCCCAAGGGGGCGATGCACAGCCACAAGATCATCCGCAACAATGAGGAGCGCGGCTTCAAGCTGGGCTTCACCGCGCGCGACACGGTGCTGAACTATCTGCCGCTGTTCCACGCCTTCGGCTATTCCGAGGGCGCGGTGATGTCGCCCTTGTTCGGGATGCGCCAGATTCTGACCGCGACCTTCGATCCCGACGCCTGCCTGGACCTGGTCGAGGCCGAAGGGGTGAGCGTCATGCATGGCTTCGAGGCGCACATGATGGGGCTGACCGAAGCGCAGCTGGCCCGTCCGCGCGACCTCTCGACCCTGCGTACCGGCCTCTTCGCCGCCGGCATGAAGAGCGCGACGCCGGTCGGCCGGCGCGGCGCGGAGGTGCTGGCGCCGTTCCGCTCCGTTTCCGGCTTCGGCATGACCGAGGTCTGGCTCGGCGTCGCGGTCGGCTCGGTCGATGACGATCTGGAGCATCGCATCGAGACTTCGGGCTATCCCGCGCCCGGCTACGAATCGCGCATCGTCGATCCCGAGACCGGCGCGCTCTGCCCGCCCGATGCGGCGGGCGAGCTGCAGGTGCGCGGCTTCAGCCTGATGCTGGGCTACTACAAGAAGCCGAAGGAGACCGCCGAGAGCTACACGCCCGACGGCTGGTTCCGCACCGGCGACATGGCGCTCTGGCGCGAGGACGGTTATCTGCGCTTTCTCGGGCGCTACAAGGACATGCTCAAGGTCGGCGGCGAGAATGTCGATCCGATGGAGGTCGAGGGACTGCTGCTCGACCATCCCGAGATCGCCCAGGCGGCGGTGGTGGGCGCGCCGGATGGGCGCCTCGCCGAGGTCGCCGTCGCCTTCGTCGAGCGCGCGCCCGGCGGGCGGCTGGACGCCGCCGGCGTCATCGCCTGGTGCCGGGGCAAGGTGGCGAGCTTCAAGATTCCGGCGCATATAGAGTTCATCGACGCCTTCCCGATGACGGCGTCCGGCAAGATTCGCAAGGTGGAGCTGCGCGAGCGGGCCAGGTTGGCGCTCGCGGCGCGAGGAGACGAGGCCGCATGTTGAAATCGCCGATCTGCGAGCTGTTCGGCATCGACTATCCGATTTTGCTGGCCGGCATGGGCGGGGCGAGCACGCCCGAACTGGCGGCGGCGGTGTCCAACGCCGGCGGGCTCGGCGTGATGGGCGCGGCGTCGCTCGGGCCGGGGATGCTGCGGGAGTGGATCGCGCGCTGCCGCGACCTGACCGACAAGCCCTTCGGCGTCGATACGCTGCTGCCGGCCTCGGTGCGGCGCGGGACGCATCTGAAGCGCCCCGCCAACGGCCCGCTGCCGGAGGACCTGCTGCCCGAATATCGGGACTTCGCGCGCGCCTTCCTGGCGGAAGAGGGCATTGCGGAAGCGCCGCCGGCGGCCGTCTGGCCGCAGCAGGACGGGCCGGCGCCCTTCTCGAAGGAGTTTTTCGAGGCGCAGATGGAGGTGGTGATCGAGGAGGCGGTGCCGGTCTATGCCTCCGGCCTCGGCAGCCCGGCCGCCTGGCTGCCGCGCCTGCGCGAGAAGGGCACGAAGGTGCTGGCGGTCATCGGCACGGTGCGCCACGCCCGCCAGCTGCTCCCGGACGGGCTGGATGCGCTGGTCGCCCAGGGGCATGACGGCGGCGGGCACAATTCGCCGGTCGGCGCCATGGCGCTGATCCCGCAGGTGGTGGATGCGGTCGAGGGCCGGGTGCCGGTGCTGGGCGCGGGCGGCATCGCCGACGGGCGCGGCGTGGCGGCGGCGATGATGCTGGGCGCGGACGGCGCCTGGGTCGGCTCGGCCTTCCTGGCCTCGGAGGAGGCCGGCATCGAGCCCGGCCAGAAGCAGGCGATCGTCGAGGCGAGCGAGGAGGGCACCACCGTCTCGCGCGCGGTCACCGGCAAGCCGGCGCGCATCATCCGCTCGAAATGGACCGAGCTCTGGGCGCGAGACCCCGAGCGCGAGCCGCTGCCCATGCCCTTCCAGGGCCAGCTGTCGCGCCCGGTGATGGTGGCGGCCAATCTCGCCGGGCGGGCGGATGTCAATCCGGGCTTCGCCGGCCAGGGCATCGGCATGATCCGCGCCGTGCGCCCGGCGGCGGAGATCGTGGCCGATCTGGTCGCCGGCGCCGAGGCGGCGCTGCGGACCCGCGCGGGCGCGGCACTGGGCGGCTGACGCGGTGCAGTTCGGCCTCTTTCTGGAGTTCGGCGTTCGCGACGGGCGCGCGCCGGCGGACATCTTCCGCGAGGGCTTCCGGCTGGTCGATCTGGCCGAGGCGCTCGGGCTGCATTCGGTCTGGCTGGCGGAGTTCCACTTCATGCCGGACCGCTCGGTGCTCTCCTCGCCGATCGCGGTGGCGGCGGCGCTGGCGGCGCGCACCCGGCGGGTGCGCATCGGCATGGCGGTCTATGTGCTGCCGCTCGCCCATCCGCTGCGCATCGCGGAGGAGGTGGCGACGGTCGATCAGATCAGCGGCGGGCGCTTCGATTTCGGCGTCGGGCGCAGCGGCTTCGTGGCGCAATATCGCGGCTACGACATCGACTACGGCGAGAGCGAGGCGCGCTTCGACGAGGCGCTGGCGGTGCTGCGCGGCGCGTTCGCCGGCGGGCGCTTCTCCTTCGAGGGGCGCCATTACCGCGTGCGCGAGGCGGAGCTCATGCCGCCCGTGCACCAGAAGCCCCATCCGCCGATCTATATGGCGGCGACCTCGCCCGGCACTTTCGTCAAGGTCGGCGAGCTGGGGCTGCCGCTGTTCGTCGGCCTGCGCGGCGACGGGCTGGAGCCGCTGGCCGCCAATATCCGCATCTATCGCGAGGCCTGGACGGCGGCGGGCCATCCCGGCCGGCCGACCGTGCATCTGCGCGCGCCGGTCTATGCGGGCGCGACGCCGGAAGCCGCCGAGCGCGAGGCGCGGGAGACGCTGGTGCACTATTTCGACCGCCAGGCCAAGCTGGTGGCGAGCCAGGGCGCGCGGGAGGGCCTCGGGCGCGGCGGCGCCTCGGCGACGGCCGCGCGCCTCGCCGCGCTCACCTGGGAGGACATCCGCGCCCACTATGTCGCCGTCGGCTCTCCGACGCAGCTGGTGGACACGCTCGGGCGCTGGCGCGAGACGCTCGACATCGACGGCGTGATGATCGAGACCAACGCCGGCAACCTGCTGACCGAGGACCAGGCCGCCGACAGCGTGAGCCGCATCGCCGAGGAGGTCGTCCCGGCCCTCGGCTGAGTCCCGCTCAGGGAAGCGATTACAGGATATGGGCGAGGACGATCGCCTGGATTGCGACGAAGATGCCCAAGCCCCATTTGAGCGTCCGAAGCTCCCGCCGCAAATCAGCCAGCCCCTGCTGCACCCTGCCCAGTTCCGTCGCCGTCGCCAGCGTCGGCAGCACCGCCTGCGCGTCGGCGATTTCCGCCGACGTGATCAATGTCGCCAGGTCGCTGTTGGTAGCGAGCCGGTCGCTGTCGATGAGCACCACTGCGGCATCGATCTTCCGGCCTTGTTCACATTCCGCTGCCCGGTGGCGGAATATGTGTCAGGCGGCGGCTCAGTCCGGCGAGAATAGCGACGCGGCCAGGCGGAACGCGTTGCGGCCGATGCGCTCGCCGATCAGGCGGCCCGGAATGTCGTCCGCCGGCGGGTGAATGCCGCCCCAGATGCGCGACAGGCTGCACTGGTCGGCGGCGTCGCGATAGGTGGCCCATTGCAGGACCATCGGGCGCGAGGGGCCGCGCTCGAAGGTCAGGAAATCGTCCGCCGGAATGCGGAAGTCGCTCATGCCGCCGGGAAAGAAGGCGTCGCCGGTAAGCGCGGTCAGCACCTCCGCCGCCGCGCGCGAGAAGGTCGAGTGGCCGGAGACATAGCCTGCGAAAGGCGGCGTCACGAAAGACGGGCGCTGATAGGGCCACCAGTTCTCGGCCAGAATCCAGCCGACGCCGGCCACATCCCGGTCCGGGTCGCGCACGAATTGCGGGCCGCGCCAGGCGCGCAGCTTGATCTTGCCGACATGATCGCCGTACTCGCCCGCCAGCGAGTCGCCGGCCTGGATGAGTTCGATCAGGCCCTCCTCCAGCGCGATGCCGTCGGCGGAGAAGGACGGCAGCGCCGGATCGCTGGACTGCCCGCGCTCCGCCATGACGCGCAGCGCCGAGATCGGCCGCACATAATCGTACCAGCCCTTGATGCTCCAGGCGGCGATGGCGGCGTCGTGCAGGGCGCCGCCAAGGGCGAAATAGGCCTTCGCGTCCCACTCCAGCGGATCGAGCGCCGGACCGCGGCCGGCAAAGCGCGGCTCGAACAGCGCATGGTCGCGAACGGCGTTCAGGATCAGGAACCAGTGGCCGGGCGGGGTTTCCGACTCCGGCCCGTCGGCCCAGAATTCGGCCAGCACGCGGGCATAGTCGCCCCGCGCCGCCAGCTGCGGCCGGTAGGGCCGGCCGGTGGCGGGATTGACCGCATGGCCCGGACCGAGCGCGCCATCGCGGTAGAACTCGGGATAGTCCCGGAAGGCGCGCGGCAGCGCCCCCAGATTGCCGATGCCCGACGGCGCGATGTCGAGTTGCACGCCATCGTCGGGCGAGAGCTGCGCCGACCAGCGGACCACCAGTCCGAAGCCCCAGCGATAGTCCGCCGGAAACGGGCCGCGCAGCCCCGGCGGCGGCCCCGGATCGTCATAGACGGTGAAGGAGGCTCCGTCCCGCTCGCGCACCCTCCGGTCCTCGGGAGCGAGCGCGAAGGGCGTGACGCGGCCCCATTCCGGGGTCACGAACGGCGGCTCCTCGCCGACCGAAAACCCCGCCTGATCGACCGACTCGGTGAGCGCCAGCGGCTGCCAGCGATCCGGGTGCTCCATGGTGGGATTGCCGGGCTCCTCCGGCCAGAGCGACTCGTTGACCGGCTTGTAGGCGAGGCTGCGATAGTCCTCGGCCTCATTGGCGCCGTCCTCGAGGCCGCGCTCGATATAGAAGCGCCCGAGACAGGCGCCGAAGCGCGCGGCGGCGCTTCGCGCCTCGGTGTCATGGCCGAGCGCGGCCATCAGCGTGTCGGCGTTGCGCGCCGTGGCCAAGGCGCCGGGCGAGGTGCGGAAGCGGTGGCGGATCAGCCGCCAGGCGGCGTGGCTCACCGCCTCCTCCCGCAGCCGGCGAACATCGCCGCCGACCGGCGGCGTCCCGCAGGGCGCCTCCGCCTCGCCGAACCGCCACGGCCGCGCCGTGTCGGACCAGGCCGCCCAGGCGTCATACATGGCGGCGGAGAGATGGAAGAGATTGCGGGCGTGGACGGTCGGGCGGGCGAAATCGTCGCGAATCGCCTGGAGCAGCAGCTCGATCCAGCGCCGCGCCACCGAAACGCCCGCCGCCGGCCCCGGCAGGAAATGGGCAAACGCCATGGCCGGGCCGTCGGGCATGATGGCGACCGTTTCGGGCGCGCGGGCGTCGCGGAAGCGCACGCCGCCCTCGCCGGTCCAGTGGCTGAAGCGGTAATGTCCGCGCGCCGGCTCGGCCCGGATCGCGACCGCCTCTCCCGGCCGCTTCGCCCCGCTGCCCTGCCCGCGCGCCACGCTCAGCATGACGCCCTCGGGCGGCGGGGCGCGAATCGTGAGCCGGCGGTCGAGCGCGACACGGGCCAGCCGTGTGGCCTGCCCGTCGGGCCAGCGCACCTCCACCGAGGCCGCCTCGTCCGCGCCCAGCCCGAAATGCAGCACCGGCGGCGCCTGCGAGAGATAGGAGCCGCCGAGGCGCATCTCCTGCAGCTGGCTGCCCGACGCCGAGCGCACCGTCACCCGCGCGCCGATGCCGGCCGGATTGTCGGGGCCGCCGGCGAGCGCGATCGCCAGCCAGCGATTGTCGTTGTCGAGCGCATTGGCGTAGACGGTCGGCGCGGCGGCATGGTTGGCGATGAAGATATCGACCCGTCCGTCGCCGTCATGGTCGGCGCAGATCGCGCCCCGGCCCTGGCCGGTGTGGCGGATGCCGAGTTCCGCCGCCCGCTCCGTAAAGCCGCCCGCGCCGTCGGACATGAACAGGCGCGAGGGGTCGATGGCGAATTCGCCCTCGCGTTCGGCGTCGCCGGGGCCGCTGTCGGCGAGGTCGTGGGGCCAGCCATTGGTCAGGAACAGGTCGGCATGGCCGTCATTGTCGAAATCCGCCCAGCAGGCGCCCCAGCCCCAGCCGCCGTCGCGCACCCCCGCCGGCCCGGTCGCATTCTCGAAGCGCCCGTCGCCGAGATTGCGATAGAGGCGGTTGCCGGTCGAGCCGAAGGAGGAGCTGCCGTCCGGGTCGTAGATGCTGGTGACGAACCAGTCGATATCGCCGTCCCGGTCATAGTCGCCGGCGGCCGCGCCCATGCCGTTCTCGTCGTCGATGACGGCGCCGCCAATGTCCCGGAAAGCCGCGCCGGCCTCGTTGCGCAGCACCTGGCTGGTGCCGAAATCGCCCGCCAGCAGCAGGTCCGGGTCGCCGTCGCCGTCGATGTCGGAGAAGATCGGCGTGAAGGAGAATTCGTAACCCAGGATGCTGTCCGGCAGGATGCCCGGCCGGATCTCCAGCAGGTGGCTCGCATCCTCGAAACGCCCCTTGCCGTCATTGCGCCAGAGCGCGTGCGCCGGCGGGCGCTGGCCGCTCCACACGCGCATCCAGTGCCCGAAGACGAGATCGAGATCGCCGTCGCCGTCATAGTCGCCGGCCGCCAGCGAGGTCGCGTGCCGGTGGCGCGGAATGCCGAAGCGCTCGCCGGCGTCCTCGAAGCCCCCCTGCTCGTTCTGGCGGAAAATCTGCACGCCGGCCTTCTGGATCGAGATGAATTCCGCCCGCCCGTCCCGGTCGAGATCGAGGAAATAGCCCCCGCCATCCATCGCGGCCGGGCGGATGCCCCGATTGTCGGCGAGGCGAAGAAAGCGCTCGCCGTTCCAGCCGAACAGCCTGCCGGTTTCGCCCGCGCCATGGGCGACATAGAGTTCGAGGCGCCCGTCCCTGTCGATATCGACCAGCGCCAGCCCGCCATCCTCCGTCCGGAAGTAAATGTCCCCGTCGATCGCGTCGTCGGCGGGCGGCGGCACATGGTAGGCAAGGCCGAGGCGTTCGGTGACATTCACGAAGGCGCCCTCGGCCGCCGCCCCGCCGGCGAGCAGGCAGGCGAGCGCCGCAAGGCGGAAGATCGAGGGAGGATTTGCCGTCAGCATGCGCCGGCGGTAAGCCGCCCTGTCTCCCGGCAGTCATTCACCTTGCCGGCTTTATCGAGTGCCGCCCCGATCATTGCGGTAACGTCACCTTTCCGTTGACACTCAACAAGGTTCGACGCTCAACTCCATGGTGCGTGAGAGGCAGAAGTCCAGATCGTCCGCATGGTAGGAGCGCACCTCCATTTCCACATTGGCGCTCTCGCCGTCCCGCTCGCAGGACGCCTCGAAACGGCAACCGGGAGACTCGTGTTCGAACTCCCCGGCCGGCAACACCGAGACCGTCGTCAAGTCGCAGTAATCGTTCGCGGCGCTCGCCTCGAATCCCGTCCGGCATCTGGCTTCCGTGACGAAGGTAGACTTGTCGCAAATCGAATCGTTGATGTTGCAACAATAGATGTCCGCAATCGTGTTGGAGGTCGGAAACACCGTTGTGTTTGTGGGCGTCGCTGCGGTCAGGGTCACTCTCTTGGCCGCGCTGCTTTCGTTTTCCATGGTATACAGCAGTTCGACGGTCGCATAGTCGGTGCAGACATTCGTGACCGTCACAGTATGAGTTGTAGGCGGCGTGACCTCGCCGCCATTGAGAGTCTGCGCGACCGACAAGCAGCCAGCATTATCGTGGTGCGTCGCATTGGGGCATTGGGACGAATCTAGCGCCACGGCCGGATACGCCGCCAGTAGGCCCGCCAGCGCCGTCGTCGCGATGCGCGTCATTGCGCGCGCGATTGCAAATGTCATGATTGCCCCCTTCACGGCTGTTGAATCGGCCTTTCCCATGAACACGATGATGCCAGCAATCGCCGGACGCGATGTCAAGCGCTCATGCGCCCTTATGCCGGTCGCACGGGATTTGCGCGTCGCTCGCGCCGTAGCGCGCCAAGGTCTCGCGTCGGCGCGCGCATCGGTGCTAGGCTGGCCGGAGGCGGGGTTGAGAGACATGAGGGGATGCGGAACGCCGGCGCGCTGATTCTGGGCTTGATGCTGGGCGCGGTCGCCGCGCCGGCTGCTGGGCAGACGTCGCCCGACTCCGGTCCGGCGGAGATGGTGCTGACGCTGGACGAGACGATTCGGCTGGCGCTGCAGAACAGCCGCGCCCTCGTCGGCGCGCGGCTGTCGCGGGCCGAGCAGAAATTCTCGCTCGACATCGCCGAGGACCGCTACCGGCCGCAAGCCAGCATCAGCGCCTCCGCCAACGCCGCCAACCATGGCGACGAGACCGCCGAGGCCTCTTTCGGCCCCACCCTCAGGGTTCCGACCGGCGGCAATTTCAGCTTGAGCCTGGACAAGCCGCTCGCCGGCGAGCGGGACCGGTCGAGCGCCTACCGGCTGAGCTTCTCGCAACCGCTGCTGCGGGGCTTCGGCCCCGATATCGACACCGCGCCGCTGCGCAAGGCGCGGATGCAGGAGCGCATCAACGCCAGCTCCTATCGCAACCGCATCGCCGGCGTGGTGATCTCGGTCATCGGCGCCTACCGGTCGGTCGTCCGGGCGCAGCGCGCCATCACGATCAGTCGCGGCTCGCTGGAGCGCGCCGCGCGGCAGCTGGAGATCAACCGGGCGCTGATTCGCGCCGGGCGCCTGGCGGCGCGAGAAATCGTGCAGAGCGAGGCGGAGGTCGCCAACCGCGAACTGTCGCTGATCGAAACCGAGAACAGCCTGCAATCGGCCAGATCCTCCCTCATCAACATTCTCGACATCGACACGCCGACCCGCATCCGCCTGGAGGAGGCGCTCGACGTGGAGCCGCTGCGCCCCGATCTGGAGGAGAGCATCGAGACGGCCTTCGCGCGGCGCACCGACCATCTGCAGGCGGTGCTCGGCGTCGATCGCGCCCGGATCGACCTCGGCGTCGCGCGGAACGCCCGGCTCTGGGACCTCCGGCTGAACGCCGGCATGTCGGGCCGCAGCGACGAGGCGCAGATCGACTATCGCGCCGGCCTGAACCTGACCATCCCGCTCACCGACCGGTCGCCCGACCTCGGCCTGCTGCGGGCGCAGAACGATCTGCGCCGCGCCGAGATGGCGCTCCAGGAGTCGCGCCAGGCGATTCGGATCGAGGTGCGCCAGGCGGTGCACGATGTCGAGGTGGGGCTGAGGAAGATCGAGCTGGCCCGAAAGTCCCGCGAGCTCGCGGAGCAGAAGCTCGACATCGAGCAGAAGAAGCTGGCCCAGGGGCTGACCTCGACATTCCGGCTCACACAGGTGGAAGACGATCTCGTTCGGGCGCAGAATGGTGAACTGGACTCCATTCTGTCCTATCTTAACGCCCTGACCTCGCTGGACAGGACGCTTGGCACCACGCTCGACCGCTGGGGCGTCGATGTCGAGAGGAGCGGGCAGTGACCGACGCAGACGCGCCTTTCGACCGCAATATCCTCGACAACCTCCTGGACGGGGTGGTGATCGTCGGGCTGGACGGCGTGCTGCGCACCGTCAATCCGGCGGCCGCCGCCATGTTCGGGCTGGAGCCGGAAGCCGTCGCCGGCAGGACCTTCGTCGAGGTCTTCATCGCCATCGAGGGCTTCGACGAATTCACCCAGACGGTGCTGGACGCGGTCGCCGACCGCACCGAGGAGGGCCGGCGGGTCATCGGCGTGCGGCTCGGCGACGAGGACCGGTCGCTCACCGTGACCATCTCCTACATGGAAGCTCCCGACGGCGCCGCCAGCGTCATCGTGGTGCTGAGCGACATCACCGAGATTCGCGAGCTGCGCGAGAGCCAGCTGCGCATGGCCCAGGCGATCGAGGAGCAGAACGCCGAACTGCAGCAGGCCTATCGCGACGTCGAGAAGACCAATGAGGAGCTGACCTCGACCCTGAAGAAAGTGCAGCTCGCGCGCGTGCTGGCGACGGTGGTGGTGATCGTGCTGTTTCTCGGCGTCGGCGGCTGGGGCTGGGGCGTATCGGGCCTCTTCGACGATTCGGACGATCCCGACCCCCTGCCGGTGGCGGAGGCCGGCGTTCCCGGCGAAGTGCGCACCGTGACGGTGCGTCCGCGCGCGTTCGACGCCACCGTTTCGCTGATCGGCCGTCTGGCGCCCTGGCGCCAGGTGCAGGTGGTCGCGCCCATCGCCGGCCATGTGCGCGAGGTGCTGTTCGACTATGGGCAGCAGGTCGCCGAGGGGGACCGGCTGGTGACGCTCGACACGGCGGCGCTCCGGCTCGAATATCAGCAAAGCGAGGTCGATTATCGGAAGGCCCAGAACGCGCTCCGCGATATCGACAATTGGGAGAACGGCGCCGAGGTGTCCAATGCGCTGCGCTCCTACACCAAGGCCAAGATGGCGCTCGACCAGCAGGACCACAAGCTCAGGACCTCCGCCTTTCTGCTGAAGGAGGGTCTGATCTCGGTCGAGGAGCACGAGGATCTGAAGCTCCGGCACGAGAACCAGCTGCTCGACTTCGAGGCCATCGAGCAGGATCTGGCGGCGGCTCGCGCCAGGGGCGGCGCCGAGGCGCGGCGGGTGGCGCAGCTGGAGTACGACAAGGCGGAGAACCGGTTCCGGACCCTGGAGCGCCAGCTGAAGATCGACAAGGTGACGGCGCCGATCGGCGGCGTCGCCCGGCCGCCGGGCCGCCTCGCCGCCGGGCTGGCCCCCGGCCAGGAGCTCAAGCAGGGCGACGCGCTGCTGCGGATCGCCGACTTCACCCGCATGTCGGTGGAGGCCCAGGTCGATGAGGTGGAGGTCTCGACCATCCAGGTCGGCCAGCCGGTGACCGTCACCGGCGACGCCTTTCCCGGCTTGCAGATTCCCGGCGCGATCAGCCAGGTCTCCGCCCAGGCGGTCAAGGCGTCCGGCCGGGGGCCGGCGCGCTTTGCGATCGTCGCCACGCTCGAACCGCTCGAGGACGAGCACAAGCGGCTGGTGCGCGCCGGCATGTCGGCGCGGATGCGCATCGTGACCTACAGCAATCCCTCCGCCCTGATGGTGCCGCTCGACGCCGTGGAGGGCGGCGGCGATGGCAAGGCGTGGCTCCGCGTGCGCGACGCCGCCACCGGCGAGATCGAGGAGCGGGAGGTCCGGGTCGGGCTGACCACGCAGCGCTCCGTGGAGGTGACCGGCGGCCTCGAAAGCGGCGCCGAGGTGGTGCTGCCGTCGTCGGCGGACGGATAGGCGGGCCATGCTGCAACTGGTCGGTATCGAGAAGTCCTTCATGCTGGGCTCGGTGGAGATCAAGGTCCTGCGGGGCGTCGATCTCGAAGTGGCGGAAGGCGACTTCCTGTCGATCATGGGGCCGTCCGGCAGCGGCAAGTCCACGCTGATGAACATTATCGGGCTGCTCGGCCGCCCGACCGCCGGCGCCTATCTGCTGCATGGCAGCGATGTGTGGTCGATGAACGACGATCAGCTGTCGGCCTTTCGCAACCGCCAGATCGGCTTCGTGTTCCAGTCCTTCAACCTGATGCCCTATCTGACGGCGCTGGAGAATGTCGGCCTGTCGCTGGTCTATCGGGGCGTCGGCGCCCGCGAGGCGAAGCGCCGGTCGATGGCCATGCTGGAAAAGGTCGGCATGGGAGACCGGACCGACCATCTGCCGGGCCAGCTATCGGGCGGCCAGAAGCAGCGGGTGGCGATCGCGCGGGCGTTGGTGGGGGAGCCGGCGGTGATTCTCGCCGACGAGCCGACCGGCGCGCTCGACACCGCCACGGCGGGCGAGGTGATGGAGCTGCTGATCCGGCTGAATGAGGAAGAGCGCATCACCATCGTCATCATCACGCACGATTCGGATGTGGCGGCGCAATGCCGGCGCCGGACGCGCATCAATGACGGCATGCTGGTCGAACCGCCGCCGCGCGCGGCCTGAGGCGGGGCGGGCGGCGAGATGCGCAAGGCGGTCGCGATCCTGGCGAGCAACGCCGGCGAGGCCTTTCGCAGCCTGTCGCGCGCCCGGCTGCGCACCGCGCTGGCGCTGATCGGCATCGTCATCGGCATCGGCTCGGTCATCACCATGATCTCGCTGGGCGAAATCGCGCGGGCCAAGGCGCGGGCGGAATTCGAGGCGCTCGGCACCGACATCCTGACCATCAGGAAGGACGATTCCGCCAGCCGCAGCGTGAAGATTCCGCTCGCCGACGCGGTCCGGCTCGCCGACGCCCTGCCGGAGATCGCCGAGGCCGCGCCGCGCATCCGGGCGCAGGGCAGCTTCGTCCATGCCGGCCGGCGCGCCGGCAGCGGCGCCATCCAGGGCGTCACCGAGTCCTTCGCGCGGATCAACAAGCTCGAACTCGAGGACGGGCGCTTCGTCTCCGACCTCGATGTCCGGCGATATTTCTGCGTCGTCGGCGCGAAGGTGGCGCGCGCCATGCGGCGCGCCGGGGCGGGCCGCATCGTCGGCGAGACGCTCGTCACCAAGGATCGGGTGTTCACGATCGTCGGCGTGCTGCGCCATGTGCCGGAAAACTACGCCCTGCCGTTCCAGGTGGACGCCAATCCGTCGATCTTCATCCCGATCACCACCGCCGCGCGCCTGCAGGCGAACGCCGAGATCAGCCTCATCATCGCCCGCGCCCGGACCGACCTGCATTACTCCCAGGCCGCGCGCGCGGTGCAGGACTGGTTCCGCGAGCGCGCGCCGAAGCTGAAGCTGGAGGTCGTCAGCGCCAAGCAGCTGATCGAGCAGATGGAATCGCAGATGCAGCTGATGACGCTGCTGCTGGCCGCGATCGGCAGCGTGTCGCTGATCGTCGGCGGCATCGGCGTGATGAATGTGATGCTGGTTTCGGTGGCGGAACGGCGGCGCGAGATCGGCATCCGCCGGGCGCTCGGCGCGCGCCGCCGGGATATCCAGAACCAGTTTCTGGTGGAGTGCATCATCCTGTCGATCGCCGGCGGCGTATTCGGCATTCTGGCCGGAACGGGCGCCACCTGGGCGATCTGCAGCTTCACGGAATGGGACTTCTTCGTCTCGACCACCGCCGCGATCAGCGGCATCGCCGTGGCTTCGGCGGTCGGCATCCTGTTCGGCTTCCAGCCCGCCTATCAGGCCGCGCGGCTGGACCCGATCGTCGCCCTGCAGGCCGAATAGCGCCTCACGGTTCGCTGGCCTCGACGGCGTAGCGGATGAAATCGTCGAAATCGCCATCGACCGCCGCCGCGAACCGCCCGCCGAACGCCGCGCCCTCGCGGCCCTCCCGGCGCGCCGTTCGGAACCAGTCGGCCGTGAAGCGGCGGTCGGCGCGCCTCAGGCAGGCCCACAATCCGGCATAGAGCTTCCGGCCCCGCCTGAGGCGCGAGGCGACCGCCAGCGCGTTGAAGGCCATCTGGGGATAGTGCGGCAGCAGGCGGTGCAGCTGCATCGTCTCCTCGAAGAACGCCTCCTCGTCGGCCACCGCGCGTTCCCGGGGCGCGGTCGCGTTCCACTGCACGCCGATCCGGTTGTCCAGCACCAGCGCCTTCAGCAGGCAGAACATGGCGCGGCTGCGGTCGCTCTCGGCCTGCCGGAAGCCTCGGTCCGCCATGGCCCGCACCAGGTCGGTCAGCCGGGTCCAGTCCTCCGGGGCCGGGCGTTCGAAGCCGACATCGCGCGCCGCCAGCAGGGTGAGCTGGTAGAAATAGCAGCAGAGCGCGGCGTCCCATTGCTCGCGGCTGTGGTGCGGCGCTTGCGGGTCGATCCGGCGCGCCTCCAGCCAGTCGCGCTCGCAGGCGCGCCGGAAGGACAGCCGGTTGACCTCGTAATTGCGCGTCTCGATGTTAGCGCGCATCTGCCAGATCTGCTGGCTGGCGGCTTCCGAGACCGGAACATGGAAGTCCGTGTCGTGGCTCTGGAGCACATTCAGCAGGCTCATGCTTTCGCGAATCGCGGCCTGCGGCTCGCGCGGCGGGTTGGTCAGCCAGTTGCGCAGCGTGCCTTCGCTGCGCTCGGTGGCGGCGATGAATCTGGCCGTCGGCACCCGCCGGGCGACCTTGCCGAGGCTCAGAATTTCGCTGACCAGAAACATGGGGTGCGCGGAGGGCCGATCCTGGCGGCCGGGCGTCAGCCGCCATAACGCCGCCGGATATGGCGCAGAAAGGCGCCGGCGTCCAGCGCCCGCCCGGTCGCCCGTTCGAGCAAGGCGTCGGAGGAGGGGTCGAAGCAGCCGCGCTCATGGACATGCTCGCGGAGCCAGCCGGTCAGCGCCCCGAACTCGCCCCGCTCGAGATCCCGGTCGAGCTCCGGCAGCGCGTCGCGCATGGCCTCCGCCAGCTGCGCGGCGGCCAGCGCGCCCAGCGAATATGTCGGGAAGTAGCCGAAGGCGCCCATCGCCCAGTGCGTGTCCTGCAGGCAGCCCTCGCGCGGCGTCGGCGGACGCAGGCCGAGCAGCGCCTCCATGCCGTCGTCGAAGGCGTCGGGCAGGTCCGCCGGGTCGAGCGCGCCCGAGACCATGGCGGTCTCGCAGCGATGCCGCAGCACGATATGGAGCGGGTAGGAGACCTCGTCCGCCTCGACGCGGATGAAGCCCGGCTCCACATGGGTCAGCACGCGATAAAGCCGGTCCGGCTCCCACGCGCCCGCCTCTCCGAGCTCCTCGCGGAGCAGGCGCGCATAATGGACCGCGAAGGGCCGCGAGCGGCAGGCGATCATCTCGATCGACAGCGACTGGCTTTCATGGGCGGTCATGCCGCGGTCGCTCCCGACCGGCTGGCGGCGCCAGTCCGCCGGCAGGCCGCGCATGTAGAGCGCGTGGCCGGCCTCGTGCAGCACCGCCATCGCCGCTTCGCCGGGCGGCCCGGAATAGCGCGTCGTGATGCGCACATCGTCCGGCTCGCCGGTGGTGAAGGGGTGGGCGGAGGTGTCGAGGCGCACATGGTCTGCGTCGAGGCCCAGCATGGCCATCATGCGCTGCGAGAGGCGCTCCAGCGCCTCGCGGGGTCCGTCGGGGCCGGGCGGTTTCGGGCCGCCGCGCGCCCGGTCCAGAATGGCGGGCAGCGCGGCCTCCAGCTTCGCGAACAGCGCCGCCACGCCGGCGCCGGTCCGGCCGGGGTCGAAGTCGTTCAGCAGCGCGTCATAGGGCGCCACGCCCAGCGTCTCGCCCTTGATGCGCGCCTCCTCGCGCACGCGCGCCACCACCTCGCGGAGCGCCGGCAGAAAGGCGGCGAAATCGCCCTCGGCGCGGGCCGCGGCCCAGACCGCCTGCGCCTTTGAGACGGCGCGCGCCTTCGCCTCCACCAGGTCCGGCGGCACCGCCATGGCGGCGCCGTGCAGGCGGCGCATCTCGCGCAGATTGGCCGCCCGCCAGGGGTCGTCCGCCGACGCGACGGCCAACGCCTCGGCGCATTCCGGCGCGACCAGCAGTTCATGCGCGATCCCCTCCAGCGCCGCCATCTGGTGGCCGCGCCCGGCCTCCCCGCCCGGCGTCGCATAGGTCAGCGAATACCACTCCACCGTGGCGGCGGCGGCCCTCAAGGCCGCGATCCGGGCAAAGCGGCCCTCCAGCTTCCGATAGGCGTCATTCGCCATGTCCCCGTCTCCCTTGCATCCATGCGCCGCCACCATACCGCAAATTATAGAGCTTTTTTGCGTTGAAAATTCGTAACATATTGTGGAAACCGGCGGCGCGCCGCCCGCCGGGGCACTATATGGGCAGAATGTCCAGGGAAGCCTCGGCAGGGTCGGGGCCCACGCGGTTTGACAGACGCGCCGGGGGCGCTATAACGCGCGGCATTCCCGGGAATGCGGGCGCTGGCGCCCCGTCCATGGCTTCGGGCATGGGCCTACCGGGACAACAACGACCGCAAAGGTGGGTGGCTGAACGCCATGGCGAAACGCGAAAGCGCGAAATACAAGATCGACCGGCGCCTCGGCGTCAATCTCTGGGGCCGGCCCAAGAGCCCCTACAACCGGCGCGAATACGGCCCCGGCCAGCATGGCCAGCGGCGGCGCAAGCCGACCGATTTCGGTCTCCAGCTGCGCGCCAAGCAGCAGCTCAAGGGCCATTATGGCGACATTTCCGAAAAGCAGTTCCGCCGCCTCTATGAGGAGGCCGTGCGCCGGCGCGGCGACACCGGCGAGAACCTGATCGAGCTGCTGGAGCGCCGCCTCGACGCCACCGTCTATCGCATGAAGTTCGCGCCGACCATCTTCGCCGCGCGCCAGTTCGTCAACCACGGCCATGTCAAGGTGAACGGCCGGCGCGTCAACATCCCCTCCTACCGGGTGCGCGACGGCGACGCCATCGAGGTCAAGGAGAAGTCGCGCACCATGGCGCTGGTGCTGGAGGCGATCGAATCGCCCGAGCGCGACGTGCCCGACTATCTCGCGGTCGATTTCAACGAGCTCAAGGGCACCTTCCAGCGCGGCCCCGGCCTGGCCGACGTGCCCTACGCCGTCCAGATGGAGCCGCATCTGGTGGTGGAGTTCTACTCCCGCTAAAGCCCGTCCGGGACGGACGGGCGTCAGGCCGCGACGGCGGCCCGCCGCTTATGCGGCGCGCCCGCGCAGGCGCCGGCCAAGGGCCGGCTTGCCGCGAGCGACAAACAATCTAAATCCGTCCGGGACGGACGGGCTTCAGGCCGTGACGGCGGCCCGCCGCTTATGCGGCGCGCCCGCGCAGGCGCCGGCCAAGGGCCGGCTTGCCGTGAGCGATAAACAATCGGAAGCCGTCCGTCCGGGGCGGACGGGCTTCAGGCCGCGACGGCGGCCCGCCGCTTATGCGGCGCGCCCGCGCAGGCGCCGGCCAAGGGCCGGCTTGCCGCGAGCGATAGACAATCGGAAACCGTCCGGGACGGACGGGCTTCAGGCCGCCATGCCGGGCGTCTCGACGCCGCGTTCGTTCAGGAAGCCCTGCAGTTCGCCCGCGTCCCACATCTCGCGCACGATGTCGCAGCCGCCGACGAACTCGCCCTTGACATAAAGCTGCGGGATGGTCGGCCAGCCGGTGAACTCCTTGACGCCCTGCCGGACGTCCATGTCCGCCAGCACATTCACCGACTGATATTTGACGCCCATGTGATTCAGCACCCCGGCGACGACCGAGGAGAAGCCGCATTGCGGGAAGACCGGCGTGCCCTTCATGAAGAGCACGACGTCGTTGTCATCGACGGTCTGCTGGATGGTGTTCATGACGTCGCTCATGCGCGTTCTCCCGGCGTTCAGGCGGTTTCGGGGGCGGCGGTGCTGAGCGCCAGCGCGTGCAGCTCGCCTCCCATGCGGCCCTGGAGGGCCCGATAGACGATCTGGTGCTGCTGCACGCGCGTCTTGCCGGCAAACGCGCCGGACACGACCTTCGCGGCGTAATGGTCGCCGTCGCCCGCCAGGTCCTCGATGACGACCTCGGCGTCCGGCAGCGCCTCGCGAATCAGGCGCTCGATCTCCTCAGCCTGCATCGGCATCGGCGTTTCTCCCCCGGCCGCCGGCCATCCAGCGGGGCATCCAGCCCTCGTGCAATGCGCGCAACTCCTCCAAGGATATGGATGAGCCGCCCTCGACTGTCAATGCGTCGCCGCCGGTCCGGCCCACGATGGCGGCGGGAACGCCGGCGGCCGCCGCGCGCGCCAGCAGCCCGTCCGCGTCCTCGACCGCGAGCAGGTAGCGGGCCTGGTCCTCGCCGAAGAACGCCGCCGCGCTGTCGCCCTCGGGCGCCTGCAGCCGCGCGCCGACGCCGCCGGCAAGCGCCATCTCGGCCGCGGCGACCAGCAGGCCGCCATCGGAAAGATCGTGGCAGGCGGCGACCCGCCCGGCGGCGATCTCGCCGCGCACGAAATCGCCATTTTGCCGCTCGGCCGCCGGATCCACCGGCGGCGGCGGCCCTTCCTCGCGCCCGAGCGCGACCTCCAGCCAGAGCGAGCGCCCGAGATGGCCCGGGCTCTCGCCGACCAGCGCCAGCGCCAGACCTGCGCGCGGCAGCGCCAGCCCCGCCCGGCGGTCGAGGTCCTCCAGCAGGCCGACCGCGCCCACCACCGGAGTCGGCAGCACCGCGCGCCCGTTGGTCTCGTTGTAGAGCGAGACATTGCCGGAGACGACGGGGAAGTCGAGCGCCCGGCAGGCCTCGCCCATGCCGCGAATGCAGCCGACCAGCTGGCCCATCACCTCCGGGCGCTCGGGGTCGCCGAAGTTCAGATTGTCGGTGATCGCCAGCGGCCGCGCGCCGACGGCGGTGAGGTTGCGCCAGGCCTCCGCCACCGCCTGGCGCCCGCCCATGACCGGGTCCGCCAGGCAGTAGCGCGGCGTGCAGTCGCTGGTGAGCGCGAGCCCGCGCCCCGTGCCGTGGATGCGCACCACCGCCGCGTCGCCGCCCGGACCGGCCACCGTGTCGCCCATCACCGAGCAATCGTATTGTTCCCAGATCCAGCGCCGCGAGGCTCCCGCCGGGCCGCCCAGGATGCGGCAGAGGTCCCGGATCGGGTCGCGCCCGGCGCCGGAGACCCTGACCGCCGGGGCCGCCGGCGTCGGCGTCCAGGGGCGATCATATTCCGGCGCGCCGTCGGCCAGCGGGCGGATCGGCAGGTCCGCCACCCGCTCGCCATGCTGGCGAATGACCATGCGCCCGGTGTCGGTCAGCCGCCCGATGACCGCGAACTCCAGGTCCCAGCGGGCGAAGACCTCGCGGGCGCGCGCCTCGCCCTCGGGGCGGAGCACCATCAGCATGCGCTCCTGGCTCTCCGAGAGCATGATCTCATAGGCGTTCATGCCGGCCTCGCGCTGCGGGGCGCGGTCGAGGTCGAGGTCCAGGCCGAGGCCGCCCTTCGAGGCCATCTCGAACGCGGAGGAGGTGAGCCCGGCCGCGCCCATGTCCTGCACCGCCTGGATGGCGTCGCTCGCCATGAGTTCGAGGCAGGCCTCGATCAGCAGCTTGCCGGTGAAGGGGTCGCCCACCTGCACGGTCGGGCGCTGCCGCTCGGCCGCGTCGTCGAAGCCGGCCGAGGCCATGGTGGCGCCGTGAATGCCGTCGCGCCCGGTGCGCGCGCCGACATAGACCACCGGATTGCCGACCCCGGCCGCGGCCGAGCGGAACAGCCGGTCCGCCGGCGCGATGCCGACCGCCATGGCGTTGACCAGGATATTGCCGTTATAGGCGGGGTGGAACGCGCACTCGCCGCCCACGGTCGGCACGCCGACGCAATTGCCGTAGCCGCCGATGCCGGCCGCCACGCCGGCGACCAGCCGGCGGGTCGCCTCATGGTCGGGGTCGCCGAAGCGGAGCGCATTCAGCAGCGCCACCGGCCGCGCGCCCATGGTGAACACATCGCGCAAGATGCCGCCGACACCCGTCGCCGCGCCCTGATGCGGCTCGATGAAGGAGGGGTGGTTGTGGCTCTCCATCTTGAAGACGGCCGCCAGGCCCTCGCCGATGGCGACCGCGCCGGCGTTCTCGCCCGGCCCCTGCAGCACCCAGGGCGCCTCCACCGGCAGGCTGCGCAGCCATTTCCGGGAGGATTTGTAGGAGCAATGCTCGCTCCACATGGCGGCGAAGATGCCGAGCTCGACCGGATTGGGGGCGCGGCCCAGAATCTCCAGCACGCGGGCATATTCCTCGGGCGCGAGGCCGCCCAGGTCCTCCGGCAGGGGGTGGCTCATGCGGCGAGCGCGTCGAACAGCGCGCGCCCGTCCTCGCCGCCCAGCAGCGCCTCGGCGGCGCGCTCGGGATGCGGCATCAGGCCCAGCACATTGCGGCCCGCGTTCAGGATGCCGGCGATGTCGCCGAGCGAGCCGTTCGGATTGTCGAGATAGCGAAAGGCGATCCGGTCCTCGCCGGCGAGCCGGGCGAGCGTCGCTTCGTCGGCGAAATAGTTGCCGTCATGGTGGGCCACCGGCAGGCGGAGCGTCTGGCCCTTGCGGTAGCCGGCCGTGAAGGGGCTGGCGGTCGTTTCGACGCGAAGCGCGACCCGGCGGCAGACGAAGCGCAGCCCCGCATTGCGCAACAGCGCGCCCGGCAGCAGCCCGCATTCGGTCAGCATCTGGAAGCCGTTGCAGATGCCGAGCACGCGCACGCCGGCTTTCGCGGCCTCCATGACGGCGCGCATGATCGGCGCGCGCGCCGCCATGGCGCCCGGACGCAGATAGTCGCCCCAGGAGAAGCCGCCCGGCAGCACCACCAGATCGGCCGGCGGCAGCGCGGCCTCGGCGTGCCAGACCATGGCGGGCGCGCGGCCGGTGGCGGCCTCGAGCGCGACCCGCGCATCGCGGTCGCAGTTCGAGCCGGGAAAGACGATGACGACCGCCCTCATGCGATTTCGATCGTGTAATCCTCGATCACCGGATTGGCGAGCAGCCGCTCGCACATGGCGGCGAGTTCGGCTTCGGCGGCGGCGGGGTCGCTCGCGGCGAGGTCGAGCTCGATCACCTTGCCCTGGCGCGCCGCCTCGACGCTCCCGAAGCCCAGGCCGGCCAGCGCCGCCGCCACCGCCTTGCCCTGGGGGTCGAGCACGCCGGCGCGCGGCATCACCACCACCCGCGCCTTCATGCGCTGGCCTTGGGCAGCGTGTCGGCGCCGCTTTCCTGCAGGATGCCGAGTCGGCGCGCGACCTCCCGGTAGGCCTCGGCGACCTCGCCCAGGTCGCGGCGGAAGCGGTCCTTGTCGAGGATGCGGTTGGTGCGCGCGTCCCACAGCCGGCAGCTGTCCGGGCTCACCTCGTCGGCCAGCACGATGCGCACATCCTCCTGGCTGTAGAGGCGGCCGAACTCGACCTTGAAATCGACCAGGCGCAGCCCGGCGCCGAGGAACAGGCCGGAGAGATAGTCGTTGACCCGCAGCGCCAGGTTGAAGATGTCGTCCAGGTCCTGCGGCGAGGCCCAGCCGAAGGCGGTGATATGCTCCTCGGTGACCAGCGGATCCTCGAGCTCGTCGTTCTTGTAGTAATATTCCACGATCGAGCGCGGCAGCGGCGTGCCCTCCTCCACATTGAAGCGCTTGGAGAAGGAGCCGGCGGCGATATTGCGCACCACGACCTCGATCGGGATGATCTCGACCTCGCGGATCAGCTGCTCGCGCATGTTGAGCCGGCGCACGAAATGGGTGGGGATGCCCATCTCCTCCAGCCGCACCATGAGATATTCCGAGATGCGGTTGTTGAGCACGCCCTTGCCGGAGATGGTGGCTTTCTTGCGGTTGTTGAAGGCGGTGGCGTCATCCTTGAAATATTGAACCAGGGTTCCGGGCTCGGGGCCTTCGTAGAGAACTTTGGCCTTGCCCTCGTAGATGCGTTTGCGTCTTGCCATGGGGGTCCCCGAATGCCGCCCCGGCAAGGGTCCGGCAACGCGCCGGTCTTGCGGGCCGCACCCCGAACATAGCAATCCCGCCGCCGCTTCTCAACGCATTGTCCGGCCAACCCGTTCTTCCGGGAGCGCCAAGCGTCGAGCATCATGGCGCCGCCCCGCCGGGTCGCGGCGCGGTCCGGCCGAGTTCGGCGCGGGGCCTGTCGGCGCCGACCGCGAAATCGTTGTCGGCCAGCGCATAGGCGGCGCGCTGACCTCGGATGCCGGGGCGTTGCTTCTGGGCGCGGTGGACCGGTCACCCGGTCCGGTCACGCGCTTTGCGGGCTGCTTTTCGGACGCTCGCGCGTCGGGTCGCACGGTCCATGCCATGGCGATGTGGATGCGCCTTGTGCTGTGTCGGACCTCGACGGCCACCATGCGCGCCAACCAGCTTCGCCTCTGGTTCGCCTCCATGGCCTATGTCCTGCTCTCGGCCTTGAGACGCCTGGCGCTCGCCGGAACCCGCCTCGCCAGAGCCACCTGCGGCTCGATACGCCTCAAGCTCCTCAAAATCGCCGCCCGGGTCCGACACAGCACAAGGCGCATCCACATCGCCATGGCATCCGCCTGCCCCCATGTCGATGTCTTCGCCCGCGCGCACCGTCGATTATGTGGCTGACACCAGCCCAAGGCCCGAACACCGCTCTCCCGCCAACAACAGGAAACCCGCCCCGACATGCCCCGCGCCCCGAGCGCAACGGCTCCCCATGCCCTCACCGAACGAAAAACCAACCCGGGCCACCAAAACAGCCCAAAAGCCCACAAATCGCCTCTCAACAGGGCACCCGTGAGAAATGCGGGCTAATCGTCACTCCGCAAGTCGTCGAGAGATCGGTTCTCGACAGAGATTAATATCTCGGCGAACTCCTGCATGACGCGATTCAGGTCTTCCGTCGGTTCGACGCGATATTTCCCCCACCTCCCATCGCCGGTCGTTTTCAACTTGAAGAAGTGGACCAGGCCATACCGCTGTAGATATTCCACCTGCGTCTTCGTCGAAGATCGGCTGTTCTCGTAATCCTTGAGGCCGGCGTCGCTCACCAGTTTATCATGATTGGCCAAGGGATCTCGAAACAGCTGGCGGACAGCATTCAATGTTAAGCTATCCTCCGACAAAGCCACCGTGATCGCTATTTTGGCGGAGTCGGTATCGCGCAATCTTGTTCGTGCGCGCGATCGCATCGCCTCGGTGGACCACTGCTTCTCTTCTATCGCTTCGACGTTTTCAACGTTAATGAGCGATACGATTTTTCTCCAGGATGCGAGCAATGCCGAATGGCATGCCACGACATGCAAATCATGATTCTTCGCGGAAACTAAATGGGATCGAATCTCCGGAATATATTCCTGCTCGAATACTTGCTTTAATGTCATCGTCCCCTTGATGCCTTTCCCCTCGTTGCCGTACTCGAACAGTCGATACGGTTCGATATTCGTCAATAGCCTTTCGAACGGACCTCTCACGCGATTATCTGCCTTAATGCGTTCAATGCGCATGTCTTCATCCTTTGCAGCAGAGTCAATCGGGTTCACGAATGTACGGCGAAGTCGCTGTATCGAAATCTCCTTATCCATATCAAGCATCAGTAATGACAGCGTTGGCGCAACCATAGAATCCATAAGAGAAAGGCGCCCCTTTCTTCGCAAACTCGGTGTCTCAAAGTTCTCGCGCTCGAGCTTTCGGATTAGCGGCAAGGCGCTGAACGTCTCGTTGAGACGAAGCAGACGCAAATGCCGCTCCAACGCCGCTTTACGTGCTTTCGAAAAGGTCACCATGCGTTCTAACCATTCCCCCACGGGTTGAGTTGCCAACCATGCTCCAAAATCGTCTGCTTGCTCTTCACATCATCTTCAACCGCACCTTCCCTTGGAACATTCTTCAACCTCTCCTTGAGCAATTGCCAATATTCCTCTGAGTCCAGTCCGACCATAACTCTGAACGATGGGCCAGCGGGATCGAACTGCTCGCCAAATTTTCGATGGACGATCCCACACCCATGAGTATACGGCATCATCATGTAGTCGCCTTCACGCACATTCGCGGCGCCGCGGGTGACGGCGTTGATCGGGGGGCAACCGTCCTTCGCAACGATACTCTTCGCCGACAGTGCAGTAGTGAGGAACGGGTCGGTCCAGCGCTGCGTCGCGGGCCTCAGCAGGTCGGCCTGGAGGCGCCAGGCGGCGTTTCCGGCAATCATGGATGGGGCGTGGGCGCGCCAGTTGTCGGCGTCGGCCGGCGACATCGACATATGCCCGACATCGCGCCAGCACCCGAAATGCATCGATGCGCCCATGAGCGCCGCGCCGGTGGCGAACGCCGCGCCGGTCGGCAGCAACCCGATCAGTCCGAGAACAACGGTCAACATGCGCATAGTGCGGTCTCCTCGCCTCCTGGCGATAGCCAGAGAGGGTGCAGGACAGAGCCGATCCGCGCAATTTGAAGATTCGTGCGATAGCCGACTTTTTGAAGATTCGTGCGACAGCCGGCGCAATGGGCCTCCATAGGGACCTGCCGCCCGGCCGCCGGCCGCGCGCTGGCGGGAGCGGCGGGATTTGCTAAGGTGGGCGGGCGTTCCTTATCGGAGGTGCTTGCGAGTGAGCGACTTCTTTGGCGCCCCGCTGGCGGCGAGCGATCCCGACCTCGCCGCCGCCATCGATGCGGAACTGGCGCGCCAGCAGGACCAGATCGAGCTGATCGCGTCCGAGAACATCGTCTCGCGCGCCGTGCTCGAAGCCCAGGGGTCGGTGCTGACCAACAAATATGCCGAGGGCTATCCCGGCCGGCGCTACTACGGAGGCTGCGAGTGGGTCGATCGCGCCGAGCGGCTGGCCATCGACCGCGCGAAGCAGCTCTTCGGCGCGGCGCATGTCAATGTCCAGCCCCATTCCGGCGCGCAGGCCAACCAGGCCGCCTTCCTGGCGCTCTGCCAGCCCGGCGACACGGTGCTCGGCATGGCGCTCGCCGCCGGCGGCCATCTCACCCACGGCGCCGCGCCCAACCTCTCCGGCAAGTGGTTCGACGCCGCGCAATACGGCGTGCGCCGCCAGGACGGGCGCATCGATCATGACGAGGTGCGGCGCGTGGCCGAGGAGCGCCGCCCGAAGCTGATCATCGCCGGCGGCTCGGCCTATCCGCGCGAGATCGACTTCGCCCGCTTCCGCGAGACTGCCGACGCGGTGGACGCGCTGTTCATGGTCGATATGGCGCATTTCGCCGGGCTGGTGGCGGCCGGCGTCCATCCGAGCCCGCTGCCCTGGGCCGATATCGTCACCACCACGACGCACAAGACGCTGCGCGGCCCGCGCGGCGGCATGATCCTGACCAACGACGCCGCGCTCGGCCGGCGCATCGACTCGGCCGTCTTTCCGGGCCTCCAGGGCGGCCCGCTGATGCATGTCATCGCGGCCAAGGCGGTGGCCTTCGGCGAGGCGCTGCGGCCCGACTTCCGCGACTATGCCGAGGCGGTGGTGGCCAACGCCCGCGCGCTCGCCCGGACCCTGGCCGAGGGCGGGCTCGAAATCGTCTCGGGCGGCACCGACACCCATCTGCTGCTGGTCGATCTGCGCCCGCTCGGGCTCACCGGCGATGTGGCCGAAAAGGCGCTGGAGCGCGCGGGCGTCACCTGCAACAAGAACGCCATCCCCTTCGATCCCGAACGCCCGGCGGTGACCTCCGGGCTGCGCCTCGGCTCGCCGGCCGCCACCACGCGCGGCTTCGACGAGGCGGCCTTCGAGGAGGTCGGGCGGCTGATCGTCGATGTGCTGAAGGGCGGCGAGGCGGCCGAGGCGCCGGCGCGCGAGCGGGTGGCGGCGCTGCTCGCCCGCTTCCCGATCTACGAGGCGGAAGCCTGAGCCGATGCGCTGCCCCTTTTGCGCGCATGAGGACACGCAGGTGAAGGACAGCCGGCCGACCGAGGACAACGCCGCCATCCGCCGCCGCCGCGCCTGCCCGGCCTGCAATGCGCGCTTCACCACCTTCGAGCGCGTGCAGCTGCGCGAACTCTCCGTCGTCAAGTCCAACGGCCGGCGCGAGGCCTTCGACCGCGAGAAGCTCAAGCGCTCGCTGGTGATCGCGCTGCGCAAGCGTCCGGTGGAGGACGAGCGCATCGAGCGGCTGATCTCCAGCCTGGTGCGCCAGCTGGAGACCTCCGGCCAGAGCGAGTTTCCCTCCGACAAGCTGGGCGCGCTCGTGATGGAGATGCTGGCGGACCTCGACCAGGTGGCCTATGTGCGCTTCGCCTCGGTGTACAAGGACTTCCACGAAGCCAGGGACTTCGAGGAATTTGTCGGACAGCTCACCGACCAGGACGACTGACCGGCCCGGCCGGGAAGCCGACGCGGCCCATATGGCGGCCGCGCTCGCGCTCGGCCGGCGCGGCCTCGGCCGGGTCTGGCCCAATCCGGCGGTCGGCTGCGTGCTGGCGCGGGGCGCGCGGGTCGTCGCGCGGGGCTGGACGCAGCCGGGCGGCCGGCCCCATGCGGAGGCGGAAGCGCTTGCGCGCGCCGGCGCCGCCGCCAGGGGGGCGGACTGTTTCGTCACGCTGGAGCCCTGCAGCCATGAGGGCCGCACGCCGCCTTGCGCCGACGCGCTCATCCGGGCCGGAATCGCCCGCCTGGTGGCGGCGACCGGCGATCCCGACCCGCGCGTCGCCGGGGCGGGCTTCGCGCGCCTGGAGGCCGCCGGCGTCACCGTGGAGCGCGGCCTCGGCGAGGACCGGGCGCGCTTCGACAATGCCGGCTTCTTCATGCGGCTCGCCGCCGGACGGCCGCTGGTCGCGCTCAAGACGGCGACGACGCTCGACGGGCGCATCGCGGCCCGGACCGGCCGGAGCCGCTGGATCACCGGCGCGGCGGCGCGCGCCGCCGGGCACCGGCTCCGCGCCGCTTACGACGCGGTGATGGTCGGCGCCCGCACCGCGCTCCTGGACGATCCGGGGCTGGACTGCCGGCTGGACGGCCTCGAAGACCGCTCGCCGCTCCGCATCCTTGTCGACGCCAGGCTCGACCTGCCGGCGACCCACCGCCTGGCGGCGGACGGACGGGAGACCTGGGTGCTCTCCGGCGAGGACGCCTGCCCGGACCGCGCCCGCCGGCTGGAGGACGCCGGCTTGCGCATCCTCCGCCTGCCGGAGGACGGCGACGGCCGGCCGGACCTGGCGGCGGGCCTCGCCCGGCTCGGCGAGGCGGGCCTCACCCGCCTGTTGGTCGAGGGCGGCGGCGTGCTGGCGGCCGCCCTGCTGAAGGCCGACCTGGTGGACCGCATTCACTGGTTCCGCGCCCCCGCCCTGCTCGGTGGCGACGGGACGCCCGCCATCGCCGCGCTCGGCCTCGACGAGCCGGGCGCCGCGCCGCGCTTCCATCTGCACGCGCGCCGTCCGCTGGGCGGCGACCTCTGGGAGGTCTATCGGCGATGTTCACCGGCATAGTCACCGACATCGGAGAGATCGCGTCGATCCGCGCGGACGGCGACACGCGCTTCGAGATCCGCACGTCCTACGACACCGCCGGTATCGCGCTCGGTGCGTCGATCGCCTGCTCCGGGGCCTGCCTCACCGTGGTGGAGACCGCCGCCGGGCGCTTTGCGGTCGAGGCCTCGGCCGAGACGCTCGCCTGCACCACGCTCGGCGCGTGGCGCGAAGGGCGGCGGATCAATCTGGAGCGCGCGCTCCGGCTCGGCGACGAGTTCGGCGGCCATATCGTCTCCGGCCATGTCGATGGCGTGGCGCGGCTCCTCTCGCGCCGGCCGGAAGGGGCGAGCCAGCGCCTGGAGTTCGAGGCGCCCGAGGCGCTGGCGCGCTATGTGGCGCCCAAGGGCTCGGTCGCCCTCGACGGCGTCTCGCTCACCGTCAACGAGGTCGAGGGCGCGCGCTTCGGCGTCAACATCATCCCCCACACGCTGGCGCACACCACGCTCGGCGCCTGCCGGCCGGGGGACGGGCTGAACATGGAAATCGACATGCTGGCGCGCTACGTTGCCCGCCAGCTGGAAATGGGGGGCTGAGCCGTGGCAGGCAGGCTTGAAGGGCTGACCCGCATAGCGACGCCGGAGCGCACGGAAGACGATCTCGGTTATATCTCGCCGATCGAGGATATCATCGAGGAGGCCCGCAACGGTCGCATGTTCATCCTGGTGGATGACGAGGGGCGCGAGAACGAGGGCGACCTGGTGATCCCGGCGCAGATGGCCACGCCCGACGCGATCAACTTCATGGCCAAATACGGCCGCGGGCTGATCTGCCTGGCGCTGACGCCGGCGCGGGTGAAGGAATTGCGCCTGCCGCTGATGCCGCGCGAGAACGAGCAGCGCCAGTCCACCGCCTTCACCGTGTCCATCGAGGCCAGAGACGGCGTGACCACCGGCATCTCGGCCCCCGACCGGGCGCGCACCATCGCGGTCGCCATCGACCCCGCGCGCGGCGGCGACGACCTCTCGACGCCGGGCCATGTCTTTCCGCTGGAGGCGCGCGAGGGCGGCGTGCTGGTGCGCGCCGGCCACACCGAGGCGGCGGTGGATATCGCGCGCCTCGCCGGCCTCAACCCCTCCGGCGTGATCTGCGAGATCATGAACGACGACGGCACCATGGCGCGGCTGCCGGACCTGATCCCCTTCGCCCAGTTCCACAATTTCAAGATCGGCGCCATCGAGGACCTGATCGCCTGGCGCCGCCGGCGCGACATCCTGGTCGAGCGGGTGGTCGAGAGCGAGTTCGTCAGCCGCCATGGCGGCCATTTCCGGCTGATCGTCTATCGCAACAAGATCGACGGCGTGGAGCATCAGGCGCTGGTCAAGGGCGATCCGGGCGGCGAGGAGCCGGTGCTGGTGCGCGCCCACGCCTTCAACATCCTGGAGGATTTGCTGGGCGACCAGCATCGCGGGCGCGGCGGCGAACTGCAGCGCTCCATGCAGGCCATCGGCGAGGAGGGCCGGGGCGTGGTGGTGCTGCTGCGCGAGCGCCACACCTCGATGCTGTCGGCGCGCATCCGGGCGGAGCTGGACAGCCGCGAGACGCGCGGCCGGCCGCCGCTGCGCGACTATGGCGTCGGCGCGCAGATCCTGCGCGATCTCGGCGTCGTCAACATGGTGCTGCTGTCGAACAGCGACCGGCATGTCGTCGGCCTGGACGGCTACGACCTGCATATCGTCGGCCGGCGCGCGATCCCCGAGGGAGGCGAGTGATGGCTCACATCATGATGGTGGTGGCGCCCTATTACGAGGATATCTGCGCCGAGCTCACCGCCGGGGCCTCGGCCGTCATCGAGGCCGCCGGCCACAGCTGGGAGCGCCATGAGGTCGCCGGCGCCTTCGAGCTGCCGGTGGCGATCTCGATCGCGCTCGACTCGCCCAAGCGCTTCGACGGCTTCATCGTCGTCGGCTGCGTCATTCGCGGCGAGACCAGCCATTACGACCATCTCTGCCAGGAGGTGAGCCGCGCGCTGCAAGCGCTCGCCGTGGAGCGCAAGCTGGCGCTCGGCTTCGGCCTGCTGACCTGCGAGAACGGCGAGCAGGCGCGGGTGCGCGCCAGCACCGCCGGCAAGAACAAGGGCGCCGAGGCGGCCCGCGCCTGCCTCAAGACCATCGAGCTCAAGCAGGCGCTCGGGCGGGCGCATTGACCGGGGAAGAGGCCGCCGCGCCGCCGCCGGGACGCCGGCGCCTGGCGCGCCTCGCCGCCGTGCAGGCGCTCTACCAGGCGGAGATGAACCGCGAGAGTGCCGAAGCGGTCTCGGAGCAGTTCCGGCGCTACCGGCTCGGGCGGGAGATCGAGGGCATCCGGCTCGACGCCGACCGCGGCCTGTTCGACCGGCTGCTGCGCGCGGTGGCGGCGCATCGCCGCGAGATCGACAGGGCGCTCGCGGCCGCGATCTCGCGCGAGGGCGGGCTTGCGCAACTGGAGCCGGTGCTGCGCGCCGCCCTGCGGGTCGGCGCGGCGGAGCTGCTCCATGAGCCGGGCGTGCCGGCCCCGGTCTCGATCCGGGAATATACCGATCTCGTCGGCGACTTTTTCGGCGAGGCGCAGGCGCGCTTCGCCACCGCCGTGTTCGACCGCGTCGCGCGGGGGGCGGAGTGCGGGCCGGAGGCATGAGCCGCTCCGGGGAATTCGAGCTGATCCACCGCTTCTTCCGGCCGCTGGCGAGCGCGCCCGGCGCCGGCGGCCTGGAGGACGACGCCGCGCTGCTGGCCCCGCCGCCGGCGGGCCGCGAGCGCATCGTCACCACCGACACCATGGTGGAGGGGGTGCATTTTCCCGAAGGCGGGCCGCCGGGGCCGATCGCGCGCCGGCTGCTGCGCGTCAATCTTTCCGACCTCGCCGCCATGGCCGCCCGGCCCGAGGGCTATCTGCTGAACCTGGCGCTGCCGGCCTTCGTCGATGACGCCTGGCTGGCGGCGTTCGCCGCCGGCTTGGCCCTCGACCAGGAGGCCTTCGGCCTTTCGCTGCTCGGCGGCGACACGGTGGCGACGCCCGGCCCGCTGACTCTCACCGTCACCGCCTTCGGCAGCGCGGCGCATCCGGTGCGCCGCTCGGGCGCGCGGCCGGGCCAGACGGTCTTCGTCACCGGGCCGGTCGGCGACGGCCTGTTCGGGCTGAAGGCGGTGCGGGGCGAGCTCGACGCGCCGCGACTGGCGGAGCGCTTCTGGCTGCCGACGCCGCGCTTCGGCCTGGCCGAGGGCGCGGCCGCGGCCGCCGACATCTCCGATGGCCTGGTCGCCGATCTCGGCCATATCTGCCGCGCCTCGGGCGTCGGCGCGGAGATCGATCTGGAGGCGGTGCCGCTCTCGCCCGAAGTGGCGGCGCTCGGCCCCGAAGCCCGGCTGGCGGCGCTCGCCGGCGGCGACGATTACGAACTGGTGCTGGCCGGGGGCGGCGGCCCCGGCGTCCCGGTCGGGCGCATCGTGGCCGGGTCGGGGGTGCGCGTGCTGGACGGCGCCGGCCGGCCGGTGGCGCTCGCCCGCCAGGGCTACCGGCATGACTGACCCGATGGCGCCGGAGACGCTCGCCGTCGCCGCCGCCGCCTTCTTCTTCGCCGCCTTCGTGAAGGGCGTGACCGGGCTCGGCTTCTCCACCACGGCGCTGCCGCTGCTGGCGCTGGCGCTGGGGATGCGCGAGGCGCTACCGCTGGTGCTGGCGCCCTCGATCGCCAGCAACCTCATGGTGATGCGCGGCGCGGGGCATTTCCGCGAGACGGTCCGGCGCTTCTGGCCGCTGGCGCTTTCCGCGCTGCCGGGCGTCGCGCTCGGCGTGGCGCTGCTGGTCTGGGTGGAGCCGCGCCTGGCCGCCGCCGCGCTCGGCCTCGCGCTCGCCGGCTATGCGGTCTTCGCGCTGGCGCGCCCGCCGCTGCTGCTGCCGGCGGCGCTGGAGCGCCCGCTGCAATGGCCGGCCGGCTTCCTCAACGGGGCGGTCAACGGCCTCACCGGCTCGCAGGTCATGCCGCTGCTGCCCTATCTGCTGGCGCTCCGGCTGGACTCCGAGCGCTTCGTGCAGGCGATCAACTGCGTCTTCACCCTATCCAGCCTCGCCATGGCGCTGGCGCTGGCCGAGGCCGGGCTGCTGACCGGCCCGGCGGCGGCGGTCTCCGCGCTCGGCCTCGTCCCGGTCTGGCTGGGCGTGACGCTCGGCGCGCGCATCCGGCGGCGCCTCGCGCCCGAGACCTTCCGCAAGGCGGTGCTGCTGCTGCTGCTCGCGCTCGGCGCCGTGCTGACGGTCCGCCTGCCGCTCGGCTGAACCTCGCCTTTACAGCAGCCCCTTCGCGCGAAGGCGGTCTCAGCCGTCGGCCAGCTTGCGCACTCTGGCGAGCAGGGCGTCATCGACGGCGATGCCCTCGGTTTGCGTTCGGGCGCGGGCGCGGCGGCGGCGGTCGCCGGGCAGGCGGGCTTCGCCATTGGCGAGCACGCGCTGGAGCAGCGTCTCCACATGCGCCCGGAAGCCTGGGCCGGCGAGCCGCTCGGGATCGATGGCGATGAAGGATTGCGCGGTGTTGGACGGCCCGCCGTCGCCCTTGTAGTCGGCCCGGCTCTCATGGGCGAAGAGGCCGCCGGCGAGCCCGCCGGTCATCAGCTCCACCATGAGCGCGATCGCCGAGCCCTTGTAGCCGCCGAAGGGCAGCTGCACGCCGGCCAGGATCGCCGCCGGATCCTGTGTCGGCCGGCCGTCGGCGTCGAGGCCGGCGCCGGGCGGGGCCTCATGGCCGTCGCGCGCCGCCAGCATCAGCTCGCCGCGCGCCACCGCCGCCGAGGCCTGATCGAAGACCATCGGCGGCCGGCCCTCGCCGCGCGGGCACGCAAAGGCCATCGGATTGGTGCCGAACAGCGCCTCCACGCCGCCGAAGGGCGCGACATAGCTCTGCGAGTTGACGAAGGTGAAGGCCACCAGCCCCTCTTCGGCCAGCGGCTCGATATCCGGCCAGAGCGCGGCGAAGTTGAAGGAGTTGCGGATCGCCATGCAGGCCACGCCCTGGCTGCGCGCCTTGCGGGCGAGCAAGGGCCGCCCGCGCGCGATATTGAGCGGCGCGAACCCGCAGCGCCCATCGACCGCCACCAGGCCGGGCGCGGCGTCCACGACCTCCGGCTCGGCCTCGGGGTCCGCGCCGCCGCTTCCCGCCGACGCGACATAGCCCGGCAGGCGGAACAGGCCGTGGCTCGGGCAGCCGTCGGCCTCCGCGCGCGTGACATGGTCGGCCACCGCCTCGGCGTGGGCCGCCGAGACGCCCGCCTTCAGCAGCGCCCCGGTCGCGAGCGTCCGGCATTCGTCGAGCGAGATGATGGTCGCCATGGTCGCCAGCCTCCGGCAGTTCCCGATCCGCGCCCGGCAGCATAGACTTGGCGGCGCGGAGGAAGGAAGCGGGGCCATGCGCATTCACTCGGAAGATCTGGGCGGGCATGTGGCCCTGGTGCGGATCGAGAACGAGCCGCGCCGCAACGCCATGACGCGCGCCATGATGGCCCGCCTGGCGGCGCTCTGGGACGAGCTGGAGGCGGGGCCGGCGCGCGCCATCGTGCTGACCGGGGCCGGCGAGCGGGCCTTTTGCAGCGGCGCGGACCTCTCCGGGGACCTGTCCGCGCCGCCGGAGGCCGCGGCTGCGGTCGCGCGGGCGCTGCTCAAGACCGCGCGCTACCGCAAGCCGATCGTCGCGGCGGTCAATGGCGATTGCGTCGCCGGCGGCCTGGAGCTGCTGATCTCGACCGACCTGCGCGCCGCCGCCGCCCATGCCCGCTTCGGCCTGCCGGAAGTGAAGTGGGGCATCTATCCCTTCGGCGGCGCCGCCACCAAGCTCGTGCGCCAGATCGGCTATGCGCATCTCATGGATCTGATCCTGACCGGCCGGCTGATCGATGCGGAGGAAGCGCGCGCCATCGGCCTGGTGAGCGCCGTGCTGCCCGCCGGCGAGCTGCTCGACTGGGCGGTCGGGCGCGCAAGGCTGATCGCCGCCAACAGTCCGGCGGCGGTGCAGGCGGTGAAGGAGCAGATCGCCGCCGGCCTCGCGGAATGGACGCTCTCGCAGGAGCCGCGCGACCAGGCCCTCGGCGACCGCGTGCGCGCCTCCCCCGACTTCCGGGAAGGCGTCGCCGCCTTCCTGGAGAAGCGCCAGCCGGACTATTGACGCGGGTCCCCATGGACCCGAGGCCCCTTTGCGTCATATGCTTGGGGGAACGGGCAGTCCGCCGCGAGGGTCGCGCGCCATGGAAGTCTCCGCCTTCATCGATCGACGCCCGGACGCCGGCGAGGCGCTGGCGCTGGCCGACAGCGGCGATCTCGCGGGCCTCATGGCGGCGGCGGCGGAATTGCGGGACCGGCTCCACGGGCCGCGCGTCAGTTTTTCGCGCAAGGTGTTCATTCCGCTCACCCATCTCTGCCGGGATGTCTGCCATTACTGCACCTTCGCGCACCCGCCGCGCCGGGGCGAGCGCGCCTACATGACGCCGGACCGGGTGCTGGAAGTCGCGCGCGCGGGCGCGGCGGCCGGCTGCAAGGAGGCGCTGTTCACGCTCGGCGACAAGCCGGAGCGGCGCTACCGCGCGGCGCGCGAGGCGCTGGCGGAACTCGGCCATAAGACGACGCTCGACTATCTGGGCGCCATGGCGAAGCTGGTCTTCGAGGAGACCGGCCTCTTGCCGCATCTCAATCCGGGGCTGATGAGCGCGGCGGAACTGGCGGCGCTCCGCCCGGTCGCGGCCTCCATGGGCATCATGCTGGAAAGCGCCTCCGACCGGCTCTGCGAGAAGGGCATGGCGCATTACGGCTCGCCGGACAAGCGCCCGGCGCGCCGGCTGGAGACCATCCGCCTGGCGGGCGAGGCGAAGATTCCCTTCACCTCCGGCATCCTGATCGGCATCGGCGAAACCCGGCGCGAGCGCATCGAGGCGCTGCTGGCGCTCCGCGACATCGACGACGCGACCGGCGCGGTGCAGGAGATCATCGTCCAGAATTTCCGCGCCAAGCCGGGCACCAAGATGGCCGGCGCGCCCGAACCCGGCCTCGACGAGCTGCTCTGGACCATCGCCGCCGCCCGGCTGATCTTCGGCCCGGCCGCCTCCATCCAGGCCCCGCCCAATCTCTCGCCGGGCGCGCTCGGCCCGATCGTGGCGGCGGGCATCGACGACTGGGGCGGCGTCTCGCCGGTGACGCCGGATTTCGTCAATCCCGAAGCGCCCTGGCCGCATCTGGAGGCGCTGGCGCGCGAGACGGCCGCGGCCGGCAAGCAGCTGGTCGAGCGCCTGACCGCCTATCCGCGCTATCTCGACGCCGAATGGCTGGCTCCGCCGATGCTGACCCGGGCCTTGCAGCTCTCCGACGCCGAAGGGCTGGCGCGGCCGGACGACTGGTCGCCGGGCGCGCTCAAGGCTCCGGAGCCGATGCCGAGGCGGGGCGCGGCGAGCGCCGATATCGCGGACATGCTGGAAGAGACCCTGGCCGGCGCGCCGCTCGACGAGGCGCGCATCGTGTGCCTGTTCGGGGCGCGCGACGACGACTTCCACGCCGTGGCGGCGGCGGCCGACCGGCTGCGCGCGCGGCTTGCCGGCGATACGGTCACCTATGTGGTGAACCGCAATATCAACTACACCAATGTCTGCTACTTCAAATGCCAGTTCTGCGCCTTCTCCAAGGGCAAGCTCTCGGAGAATCTGCGCGGGCGGCCCTACGACCTGGACCTGGACGAGATCCGCCGGCGCGTCCGCGAGGCCTGGGAACGCGGCGCCACCGAGGTCTGTATGCAGGGCGGCATCCACCCGGACTATACCGGGCGGACCTATCTGGATGTGCTCGACGCGGTGAAGTCGGCCGCCCCGGACATCCACATCCACGCCTTCACGCCGCTCGAAGTGTTCCAGGGCGCGCATACGCTGGGCCTGTCCGTCGAGGCCTTTCTGCGCGACCTGAAGGCCGCCGGCCTCGGCACCCTGCCGGGCACGGCGGCGGAGATACTCGACGACGAGGTGCGGCGCATCATCTGCCCGGACAAGATCGACACCCGCCAGTGGCTCGACGTAATGGAGACGGCGCACGGCCTCGGCATCCGCTCGACCGCGACCGTCATGTACGGCCATGTCGAGCGGCCGGTCCATTGGGCGCGCCATTTGCTGCGGCTCCGCGACTTGCAGGCGCGGACCGGCGGCTTCACCGAATTCGTGCCGCTGCCCTTCGTGCATATGGAGGCGCCGATCTATCTCAAGGGCCGGGCGCGCAAGGGGCCGACCTTCCGCGAGGCGGTGCTGATGCACGCCGTTGCGAGGCTGGCGCTCGCGCCGCATTTCATCAACATCCAGACCTCCTGGGTCAAGATGGGGCCGGAGGGCGTGGCGGCGGCGCTCGCTGCGGGCGCCAACGATCTGGGCGGCACGCTGATGAACGAAAGCATCACCCGCGCCGCCGGCACGCTGCACGGGCAGGAAATGCCGCCGCACCGCATGGAGGAGGCGATCCGCGCCGCCGGCCGGCGGCCGGCCCAGCGCACCACGCCCTATGGGCGCCCGCCCGAGACGCAGACCCGCCGCTCGCGCCAGGCCCCGCCGCTCGCCCCTGCGGTCGAGACGCCGGCGCGCAAATATGAGCGCACCGGCCCCCGCAGCCTCTACCGCCCGGGCCTGACCGCGGCGGAATAGCGAACCGGCCTTGCGCCGTTCGCAAATCCATGTGTATATTGGAGCGGTGCGGGCGAGCCCGTTGTCTTCGATGTGGAGGATTATGTGTTGAGCGCGGAACTGATCGCCATTCTGGGCGTCGGCGTGGCCCTGGCGGGATTTATCTGGCAAGGACTGCGAAGCCTTCGCGCCGATCTGGTCGGCCGGATGGACCGTATGGAGGGCCGGTCGGACTCTCGGATGGATCGGATCGAGGACAGGATGACGGAATTGGGCGACCGCGTATCGCGGATCGAGGGAATGCTGCACCAGCATTTCGGCCGCAACGAGCCGCCGGCGGCGGAATAGCGGCGAAAAGGCTATGCCATGAGCGCGGAACTGATCGCCATTGTGGGCGTCGGCTTGGCCTTGGCGGGTCTGTTCTGGCATGGGCAGCGCGGTATCCGCGCCGAACAGCGGCAATTCCAGGTCGAACTGCAGCAAGTGCGTGCGGAGCTTGGCGGCCGGATGGACCGCATCGAGGACAGAATGACCGAACTGTGCGCCTCGGTGTCGCGGATCGAGCGGATGCTGCGCCGGCATCTCGGCCCGGCCGCAACGCCGCCGGCGGACCGGGCGCCTACCCCATAAGCTCCACCGGCTCGTCGAGCGGGTGGCGGCCTTCGCGGTCTTCGATTTCCAGCACCCAGAGGTCGGGGTCGCGGGCCGCCTCGCGGGCGATTTCGGCGTCGGCTTCGGCTTCCGGCGCGGGCGGGCGGGCGAGCCAGCGGCGGCTGTCGCCCTCCCGCCAGGCCGGGCGCAGCAATTGCGCCGTGCCGTCGAGGCGATTCAGCTTGAGCAGCACCGCGCCCGCGCCGTCGAAGCCGCGCCTCGCCACCTGCGCCGCGCAGCCGCGCGCCGAAGCCGCCCGCACGCAGGCCTGGATGTAGAGACGCGGCGTCAGCGCCGGCACGGGAGGCCTCAGGCGTGGCCGGGCACGATGTGGCGCGCCGGCGAGGGGCGGAAGGTCGCCCGCTTCAGCCAGCGGTTCTGCGCCGGGTCGAAGTCGTCGCGCTTGTGCAGCAGGAAGCCATTGTCCCAGAGCACCGTGTCGCCGACCCGCCAGTCGTGGCGATAGACGAAGCGCGCCTCGGTGGCGTGCGCGATCAGCCGGTCGAGCAGCGCGCGGCCTTCCGCCGCCTCCATGCCCTCGACGCCGGCCATGGTTCCGGGATCGAGATAGAGCGCCTTGCGCCCGCTCGCGGGATGGGTGTGCACCAGCGGGTGGGTCACATCCGGGGTGCGCCGGCGGATTTCCGCCTCGGCCAGCTTGTCGATCTCACCGTAGCCGGCCACGCGCACGGCGTAGCTGAAGACGCCGCGCCGGGTCTCGATCTCGGCCTTGGTGTCGTCGTCCAGCGCCGCCCAGGCGGCTTCCAGATTGGCCCAGCAGGTGGGCGCGCCGTCGGCCGGCGTCTCGACGCAATAGAGCAGCGAGCCGGTGGCCGGCCGGGCCATGTAGGACTGGTCGGTGTGCCAGGCGAGCTCGCCCTGGCCGACGCCGCCGATCGTGTCGCCGTCGGGGCCGCGCATGTTGGAGATATAGGTGATCTCCGGCACGGATTTGGACGCCCAGTCGGCGCGCACGATCCGCTCCAGCGCGCCGAACCAGCCGGCCGCCACCGCCAGTTCCGTCTCGGAGAGCGCCTGGCGGCGGAACACCAGCACGCCATGCTCCGCGAGCGCGGCGTCGAGTGCGGCGCGCACGTCCGGTCCGGGCGCCTCATGCAGCGCGACGCCCTCGACGATGCGCGCGAAGCCGTTGTCGGCGGGAGTGAGCGTGAACATCAGAGCTCCTTCAGCAGCGCCTCGATATCGTCCGGTCCCTGCACGGCCACGCCCGACATGTTGCGGTCGATGCGCCGCACCAGCCCGGAGAGCACCTTGCCGCTGCCGAGCTCGACCAGCTTGTCCACGTCATTGTCGCGCATGAAGAGCATGCTCTCGCGCCAGCGCACCGTCGCCGTGACCTGGCGCACCAGCAGGTCGGGCAGTTCGCTCGCATCCTCGACCGGCAGCGCGGTGACATTGGCGACCGGCGGCGCGGCGGGCGCGGCGATCTCTACCTCGGCCAGCGCCTCGGCCATGGCGTCGGCGGCCGGGCGCAGCAGGGCGGAGTGGAAGGGCGCGCTCACATCGAGCAGGATCGCGCGGCGCGCGCCAAGCCCGCGCGCGATCTCGACCGCGCGCTCGACCGCCTCCCGGTCGCCGCTCACCACCACCTGCCCCGGCGCATTGTCGTTGGCGACATCGCAGACCTGGCCCTCGGCGGCCTGGCTCGCCACCTCCGTCACCTGGTCGATCTCGAGCCCCAGCAGCGCCGCCATGGCGCCCGCGCCCACCGGCGCGGCCGCCTGCATCGACCGGCCGCGCAGCCGGAGCAGCCGCGCGGCGTCCGCCAGGCGGAAAGCGCCGACGGCGGTGAGCGCGGAATATTCGCCGAGCGAATGGCCGGCGACGAAGCGCGCGGCCGCCGGCAGCGCCACGCCGCCCTCGCGCTCCAGCACGCGCAGCGCCGCCATGCTGTGCGCCATCAGCGCCGGCTGGGCGTTCTCGGTGAGCGTCAGCGTCTCCGCCGGGCCCTCGAACATCAGCCGCGAGAGATTCTGCCCGAGCGCCTCATCGACCTCCTCGAACACCTCGCGCGCCGCGAGCGAGGCCTCGGCCAGCGCCCGACCCATGCCGACGGCCTGCGATCCCTGTCCCGGAAAGACGAACGCCCGCGCCACTGGTCCCCTCCCGCTGGCTGTCACCGAAGCGCAATCAAGGCGCGCCGGCGGAAACTGTCAAGGCCGCGCGCGGCGGCTTGCGCCCGCCGCCGGGTCGTGTATAACCGCGCGTCGCACCATAACAGCCGGGACGAAGCCGACGAGCCATGGCTCTTTACGAGAATGTCTTCATCGCCCGCCAGGACATGTCTCCCGCGCAGGTGGAGAACCTGGCGGACGACTATGTCTCCGTCATGGAGTCGCTGGGCGGCACGGTAGCCAAGCGCGAGCATTGGGGCCTCAAGACGCTCGCCTACCGCATCAAGAAGAACCGCAAGGGCCATTATGTGCTCTTCAATTTCGACGCCTCCGGCGACGCGATCGCGGAGCTGGAGCGCCGGATGCGCCTCTCCGAGGATGTGTTGCGCTATCTCACCGTGCGCATCGACGCCGTGGACGAGCGCCCCTCGGTGATGCTGCAGGCGCGCCCGCGCGACGATCGCGGCCGGCGCGATGCGCGCCCGCGCCGCGAGTCCCGGGGAGAGCCTCGCGAGGCCGCGCCCGCGCCGGAGTCCGCGCCTGAAGCCGCCGCCCAGGAGGCCGCCCAATGAACGCCGCCGCCCCCCGCCGCCCGTTCTTCCGCCGGCGCAAGAGCTGCCCGTTTTCCGGCCCCAACGCGCCGGAGATCGACTACAAGGATGTGAAGCTGCTGCAGCGCTTCCTGTCGGAGCGCGGCAAGATCGTGCCGAGCCGGATTACCGCCGTGTCGGCGAAGAAGCAGCGCGAACTCGCCCGCGCCATCAAGCGGGCGCGCTTTCTGGGCCTCCTGCCCTATGTCGTGAAATAGGGTCGGGGGAGCTCCGGCTCTCCCCGCTTATGGGATGGGCAAGGACCTCATCCTGCTGGTCGTCGGCGGCCTGACCGCCGGCCTCCTGTTCGGCTCCATTTCGACCGGCTCGCTGGCCGCAGCCTTCCTGCTCTATTTCGCCGCCGCGCCGCTCTTCCTGGTGGGCCTGTCGCTCGGCTGGCTGCCGGCGGCTGCCGCCGCCCTGGTGGGCGCGGCTGTGGTGACCGTCATGCTGGGGCTGCTGGCGGCGGGCAATTTCGCGCTCGCGGTCGGCTTGCCCGCCGCGCTGCTCTGCCGCCAGGCGCTGCTGAGCCGCCCGGACGGGCAGGGCGGCGCGGAATGGTATCCGCCGGGCCGGCTGGCGGCCCTGCTCGCCGGCCTGGCGGCGGCGATCCTTGCCGGCATGTGCGTCTTCGCCCTGCTCCGGGGCGTCGATCCGCGCGAGGCGGTGCAGCAGGCGGTCGAGGCGGTGCTGAATGCGGGTCTGCCGCCGGAAGTCGCCGAGCGCGCCGCCGAACAGGGGCTGGCGGGGCAGATCGGCAGCGTGCTGCCGGGCGTCTCGGCGGCCATGATCTATATCGCGCTGGCCTTCGATGGCGTGCTGGCGCAGGGGATCGCCGCGCGGCTCGGCATCGCGCGCCGCCCGACGCCCGCCTGGCGCGCGATCGCGCTGCCGTCCTGGCTCACGGTGGCGCTCGGCGTCTGCTGTCTCGGGGCGATTGCCGGCGGCGGGCTGCTGGAGTATATCGCCCGCAATCTGGCGGTGGTGCTGGCCGTTCCGTTCCTGTTGCAGGGTCTGGCCGTGGTCCACAGCCTGGCGAGCCGGCTGCCGGGGCGCGCGGTCTGGCTGGTCGGGTTCTACCTGCTGGCGATCGTCATGGCCTGGCCGTTCCTGCTGGTGGCGGCGCTTGGCCTCGCCGAACCCTATGCCGCGCTGCGCACCCGTTTCGGGGGCGGCGCGAAGGAGAACGAGTGATGGAACTGGTGCTGCTCGAACGGGTCGAGAGCCTCGGCCTGATGGGCGATGTGGTCACGGTCAAGCCGGGCTATGCGCGCAACTATCTTCTGCCGCAGAAGAAGGCGCTCCGGGCGACGCCGGAGAACATGGCCGCCTTCGAGGCGCGCCGGGCGGAGCTGGAGGCGCGCAATCTGGAGCGCAAGGGCGAGGCCGAGGCGGTCGCCGCCAGGCTGGAGGGCTTCAGCGTCACGGTGATTCGCCGCGCCGGCGACACCGGCCACCTCTACGGCTCGGTCACCGTGCGCGACATCGCCGAGGCCGCGCATGAGGCGGGCGTCGAGCTCGACCGCCGGCAGCTGCGGCTGGCCCAGCCGATCAAGGCGCTCGGGCTGCACGAGATCGCGGTGCAGCTGCACCCCGAGGTGCAGGTCGGGATCGCCGCCAATGTCGCCCGCACGCTCGACGAGGCCGAGGCGCAGGCGCGCGGCGAGGATGTGCTGGCGGCCGAGGAGGAGGACGCCTATCGTTTCGAGGGCGGCATGTCGGAGTTCTTCGAGGGCGGCGAGGCGCCCGACGCCGGGGCGGAGCCGGAAGAGGGCGAGGAAGGGAGCGGCTAGCGCGCCGCTCGCCGCCCGCCGACGGGAAGGGAGCGCGGGTTCGATGCTGTATCTGCCGTTTCTGCGCCGGCTGATCGCGTTCGGCGCGCTGACGGTGATCGACCACCGTGGAACCGTGCATCGGCTGGAAGGCGAGGGCGGCCCGTCGGCGACGATTCGCATCCATGACGCCTCGGTCGGGCGCGCCATGCTGCGCAGCGCCGCGCTCGCCGTCGGCGAGGCCTATATGGACGGCCGGCTGACGATCGAGGAAGGCACGCTGTTCGACTTCCTCGCCATCGCGCTGGAAAATCAGCGCCGCGCCAGACTCCGGGGGGATTTTCGGCTGGCGGCGCTGGCGCACAAGCTGCTCGGCCGCGCCCGCAGCCGCAATCCGGTCGGCGCGGCCCGGCGCAAGGTCTCGCATCATTACGACCTGAAACCGGAACTGTTCGACCTCTTCCTGGACAGCGACCGGCAATATTCCTGCGCCTATTTCGCCTCCGACGATGACGATCTGGAAAGCGCGCAGCGGCGCAAGAAGACCCATCTGGCCGCCAAGCTGCTGCTGCGACCGGGCGACCGGGTGCTCGATATCGGCTCCGGCTGGGGCGGGCTCGGCCTTTATCTGGCCGGGCTGGAAGAGGTCGATGTGACCGGCGTGACCTTGAGCCACGAGCAGCATGAGATGTCCAACCGGCGCGCGGCCGAGCAGGGGCTGGAAGACCGGGTGCGCTTCAAGCTGCTCGACTACCGCGAGGAGGACGGGCGCTATGAGCGCATCGTCTCGGTCGGGATGCTGGAGCATGTCGGCGTGCAGCATTACCGCGAGTTCTTCCGCAAGCTGCGCGAACTGCTGACCGATGATGGCGTGGCGCTGGTGCACACCATCGGCTGCCCGGATTCGCCGGGGCCGGTCAATCCCTGGATCACGCGCTACATCTTCCCCGGCGGCTATCTGCCGACGCTCTCCGAGCTCACGCCGGCGATCGAGGAGCAGTTCCTGACCGTCACCGACATCGAGGTGCTGAAGCGCCATTACGCGCGCACGCTCAACGCCTGGCGGCGGGGTTTCATGGCCAACTGGGACAAGGCGCGCGCCATGTATGACGAGCGCTTCTGCCGCATGTGGGAGTTCTATCTGACCTCCTGCGAGGTCAGCTTCCTCGCCGGCATCGTGGCCGTCTATCAGATCCAGCTCGCGCGCAACGGCGCTTCGGTGCCCGAGACGCGTGACTATATCCACGCTTTCGAAGCCGCCCATTGATGCAGGACGGTGCGCCGGCAGAGTCCGGCGACGCGCTCGCCCGGCGCGTCGCGGCCGCGATGTATGAAGAGGACGCCGCCTCGCGCGGCCTCGGCATCCGGCTGGAGGAAGTGGGCGAAGGCTGGGCGCGCCTCTCGATGCGGGTCGGGGAGCAGATGCTGAACGGCCACCGGGTCTGCCATGGCGGCTATATCTTCTCGCTGGCGGATTCGGCCATGGCGTTCGCCAGCAACAGCCGCAACCGGGTTTCGGTGGCGCAGTTCTGCTCCATCTCCTTCCTGCGTCCGGGCCGGGCCGGCCGGCTGCTGCTGGCGGAGGCGCGCGAGCAGACGGTCGCCGGGCGGAGCGCCGCCTACCGGGTCGAGGTGCGCGAGGCCGAGGGCGAGGTGGTCGCCGTCTTCTCCGGCGTCGTGCGTCGTCTCGGCGAGCAGACCATCGTCTGAGCGCGCCCTTCAGCCGCCGCTCGGCAATATCGGCCCGTTCCTGTGATACACAGGCCGGCCGATTCGGATCGTAGCTGGACAGGGGAGGCGAGGCGATGGCGCGGGCGCGGGCCAACGGGATCGAGATCGAGTATGAGTTCAGGGGGCCGGCCGGGGGCGAGCCGATCGTCATGATCGGCGGGCTCGGGATGCAGCTGATCTCCTGGCCGGAGGCGCTGATCGACGGGCTGGTCGAGGCCGGCTTCCGCCCGCTGCTGTTCGACAATCGCGATGCGGGGCTTTCGACGCGCTTCGACGAGGCCGGGCCGGCCGATATCGCCCGCGCCTTCAGGCAGGCCCGGGCCGGCGAGCCGGTGACCGCGCCTTACACCATCGAGGACATGGCCGATGACGCCGCCGGCCTGCTGGATGCGCTGGGCATTCCGGCGGCGCATATTTATGGCAGTTCCAATGGCGGGGCGATCGCGCAGCTGGTAGCCATCCGCCATCCCGGGAAGACCCGCTCGCTGATCTCCGTCATGGCGACCTCGGGCCGGCGCGGCCTGCCGCGGCCCAGCAAGGCGGCGTCCGAGTGGCTGAACGCGCCGCGCCCGGCCGAGCAGGACCGGGAGACCTTCATGGCGCTCGCCTGGGAGCAGAACCGCATCATGGGCTCGCCCGGCCATCCGCGCGACGAGGCGGGCGTGAAGGCGCGCGCCGGCGCGCTCTGGGACCGCGCCTATTACCCGCCCGGCCACGGTCGCCACCTGCTGGCCAGCATCGCGTCCGGCGACAGCCGCTGCGCGCGCCTCGGCGAGATCGCGGCCCCCACCATGGTGATCCACGGCGCCGACGACCCGCTGGTGCCGGTCGGGCAGGGCGAGGATGTGAAAAATTCGATCCCCGGCGCGCGCATGACGGTCATCGACGGCATGGGCCACGACATCCCGGACGGCGCCGCGCCGCTGGTGGTCGAGGCGGTGCTGGAAAACGCCCGCCGCGCAGGCTGACCGAAGCGCAACCGCCGGTCATGGCGCTTTCGGGCACTGTGCTCGACCCGCGCTTGCATGGCTCCGTGTGACGGCTTGACGCAGAATTCGTAATCCTGCAAGATCGGAGGCGTGGACAAGGGGGCTGGCTGAGGAGAGAGGATATGACGAGGCTCGCGAAATGCCTGTGCGTGGCGCTGCTGGCCGGTTTCCTGTCCGGCGCTTCCGATCGGGCCTTGGCGCAGGAAACCTGCGCTTACACTCTGTACCATGGGGATTCGGAGTGTTTGACTGCAAGTTGGAAGAATCGCGGACTTTGGAGAACAAACAGGTTCTGGGTCAAGAATGAATGTTCCAATTACGGGACAGTTATAGCCCTGGTTCGTTTTGGTCGTAAGTACATAGCGCGAAGAAATCTCCAAGATTCAAACACTGTGACGGACACCAAAGGCACCACCATCAACCAGGTGCAGTGCTGCAAGTTGAGCAACACCATTTGCAGGTTATCGGAAGTGGCTGGAAGTAGCCAAAATTGTCGAACGGAATTCGAGCGCAGTCCAGCAAATGAAAGCTGTAGCATTGGCAGTATTAGTTGGGACGACAGTACAAAGAAATGCATCTTAGAAACGGGTTGTAATTTTGAGGACGGCTTGTCGAGGAACGCCGACTCGTTCAGGTTCCCCAACGTTCATAAATTACAAAACTGTAATGGCAGGTTAAAAACCAGCGCATGTTAAACTTTAAATCGTAGTCATCTCGGCGGTTGGGGGTCGAACCGAAGAGATGTTCCCGACCCGGAACTCGCCTCGGGCGCTCCGGCGCTATGTCCCGGACGAAGCCTCGGCGTCGTGCAGGTGGCAGGCGGCCCAGTGGGCGGGCTGGATTTCGCGCAGCGCCGGCGGCTCGCTGCGGCAGCGGTCCATGGCGTAGGGGCAGCGCGAGTGGAAATGGCAGCCTGACGGCGGGTTGATCGGGCTCGGCACATCGCCGGTCAGAATCACCCGCCGGCGCCCGCGCGCCCGCGCCTTCGGCACCGGCACCGCCGAGAGCAGCGCCTCCGTATAGGGGTGCAGCGGCGTCTCGAACAGGCTGGTCTTGTCGGTGATCTCCACGATGCGCCCGAGATACATCACCGCCACCCGGTGGCTGATATGCTCCACCACCGCCAGATCGTGCGCGACGAACAGGAAGGAGAGCCGGAGCTCGTCCTGCAGGTCCATCAGCAGATTGATGATCTGCGCCTGGATCGAGACGTCGAGCGCCGAGACCGGTTCGTCGCCGATGATGAGCTCGGGATTGAGCGCCAGCGCGCGGGCGATGCCGATGCGCTGGCGCTGGCCGCCGGAAAATTCGTGCGGATAGGAGGCCAGATGCCGCCGTCCGAGGCCGACGCGCTCGAACAGCGCCTCGACGCGCTCCTCGCGCTCCCGGCCCTCCGCGACGCCGTGAATGCCCATCGGCTCGCCGACGATGGCGGCCGCCGACATGCGCGGATTGAGCGAGGCGTAGGGGTCCTGGAAGATCATCTGCATCCGCCGGCGATAGGGCATCATGGCGGCCGGCTCGAGCGCGGTGATGTCTTCGCCCGCAAGCCGGATGCTGCCCTCGGTCGGCTCCAGCAGCTTCAGCACCGTGCGCCCGACGGTGGACTTGCCGCAGCCGGACTCGCCCACCAGCCCCAGCGTCTCGCCGCGCCCGATCTCGAAGGAAACCCCGTCCACGGCGTGCACCTGGCCCGCGACGCGCGAGAAGACGCCCTTGTAGATCGGGAAATATTTCTTGAGGCCGCTGACTTCGAGCAGCGGCCCGCCCGCTTCCGGCGCGTTCATGCCGCGTCTCCCAGCACCCGGTCGGCGTGCCAGCAGGCGACCGCGTGGCCCGGCCGGCGCGTTTCGAGCGGCGGATAGGCCCGCCGGCATTCCTCCGTCGCATAGCCGCAGCGCGGCGCGAAGGCGCAGCCCGGCGGCAGCCGGGCGAGCGAGGGCACCATGCCCTCGATCTCGTTCAGCCGCGCGCGCCCGTGCTCGTTGCGCGCCGCCGCCTCCACATTGGGAATCGCGCCCAGCAGGCCCTGCGTATAGGGGTGGCCCGGATGGTCGAACAGCTCATCGACCTCCGCCTCCTCCACCTTGCGCCCGGCATACATCACCACCACCCGGTCGGCGTTTTCCGCCACCACGCCCATATCGTGGGTGATGAGCACGATAGCCTGGCCGAGGCCGCGCTGCGTCTCGCGCATCAGCTCCAGGATTTGCGCCTGGATGGTCACGTCGAGCGCCGTGGTCGGCTCGTCGGCGATCAGCACTTTCGGGTTGCAGGAGATCGCCATGGCGATCATCACCCGCTGGCGCATGCCGCCGGAAAGCTGGTGGGGATAGGAATGCGCCCGGCGCTCGGGCTCGGGAATATGGACCTGGCGCAGCATCTCGATCGCCCGGTCCATGGCGTCGCGTTTCGAGAGCCCCTGATGCAGCGCGATCGCCTCGCCGATCTGCTTGCCGACCGTGAACAGCGGGTTGAGCGAGGTCATCGGCTCCTGGAAGATCATCGAGATCTCGTTGCCGCGCACCGCCTCCATCTCCGCCTCGCTCGCCTCCAGCAGGTTGCGCCCCTCCAGGCGCACCGACCCTCCGACGATGCGCCCCGGCGGGTTGGCCACCAGACGCAGGATGGAGAGCGCCGTCACGCTCTTGCCGCAGCCGGACTCGCCCACCACGCCCAGCGTCTCGCCGCGCCGCACATCGTAGGAGACGCCATCGACCGCCCGCACCACGCCGTCGGCGGTGAAGAAGTGGGTCTGCAGGTTCTCGACCTGAAGCACGCGCTCGGGCGAGAGCTCGCGATCCCGCTCTTGTTCGCTGGGCGCGGTTCGGTCCATAATCCATGCTCCTCAACAAGCGGCCGGTTCCGGGGCGATGCTCCGGCGACCGAGCATACCGCATCCGGGGCCGGAACGGTCCCCAGGCAAGCAGGGAGAAGCAGCATGGCCCGAAAAGGCTTTCTGAATCCGAACTGGACGAGGCGTCACTTCTTGCAGGGGAGCGCCGCGGTTGCGGCGGCCGGGGCCTGGGGCCTGAATGCGCGCCGGGCGAATGCGGCCATCCCGATGGAGTATGACGGCTCCAAGTTCAAGCTCGCGGCCCCGGAGGCCAACCCCAAGTCGGGCGGCGTGCTGCGCTACGGCATCACCATGCGCCCGCCGCACCTGGATTTCCACCAGTCCGGCACGGTCAACAATCTCGGCAGCCAGGGCTGCATGTATGACAATCTGATTCGCCGCAACCCGCTCGACAGCGGCCAGTCGATCATTCCCGATCTGGCCCACAGCTGGGAGATCTCCAAGGACGGCAAGAGCTACACCTTCTTCCTGCGCAAGGGCGTGCATTTCTCCGACGGCGCGGAGCTGACGGCCGACGATGTGAAGGCGACCTTCGACCGCATCACCAAGCCGCCTTCCGGCATCAGCATCCCGCGCAGCGCGCTGTTCACCTCGGTGGACGAGGTGGTGGCGCGCGACAAGCACACGGTCGAGTTCCGGCTGTCCGTGCCGCGCCCGCCGGCCTTCATCATGGGCGCGATCGCCAGCGGCTGGAACGGCATCGTGCGCAAGAAGACCCTGGAGGACAACAATTACAATCTGCGCAAGACGCTCGATGTGCCCGGCACCGGGCCGTTCCGCAGCGTCAAGCGGGTCGAGCAGGAAATCTGGGTGATGCAGAAGAACCCGGATTACTGGATGGAAGGGCTGCCCTATCTGGATGGCATCGAGTTCTATCACGGCCTGCCCTTCTCGCCGGAGCTCGGCTCCGCCTTCCTCTCGGGACGCACCGACTATGCCCGCCTGATCGACCCGGTGACCCGCAAGGAAGCCGACGGGCGCAACGACATGACCGCGACCGACTATTACCAGAGCGTCATCCAGGCGGTGTGGGTCAACGCCACCCGCGAGCCGTTCAACGACCCGCGCGTGCGCCGCGCCATGCACCTCGTCTTCGACCGGCCGGTGCTGGTCGATGTCGTCAAGGATGTCGCGCCGATGATGGTCGGCGGCTTCATCTATCCGTTCTCGGATGTGGCGACGCCGAAGGACGACCTGCTGAAGCGCCCCGGCTACCAGCCCGACACGACCGCCTCGATCAAGGAGGCGCGGGCGCTGCTCGCCGCCGCCGGCTATGCCGACGGCATCAAGGGGCTGGACTTCGTGGTGCGCGAGGTGGCGACCTTCAAGCTCTGGTCGCAGGCGGTCCAGGCCATGCTGCAACAGGCGCTCAACATCGAGTGCAACCTCCGCACGGTGGTGGAGTCGGTCTGGTTCGACGACACCAATAACGGCAAGTTCGACCTGTCGGTGGGCGCCATCGTCTCGGCCCTGATCGACCCCTCGGACTATTTCAACGCCTGGTATGGCAAGGGCGGCCCGCAGAACTACTCGCAGTGGGAAGACCCGCGCTTTACCGAGCTGCTGCAGGTCATCGACAGCGAGGTCGATCCGGTGAAGCGCCAGCAGGCGATCACCGCCGCCGAAATGGTGATGGAGGAGAACCCGCCGCTGTTGCCGATCTCCTGGGAGAAGATCAACGACGGCTGGTACAACTACGTCAAGGGCCACAACCCCTACGACTATTTCGGCATCTATGACGTCGTGCGGATGGACACCTTCTGGCTCGACAAGTAGCCGCCGGTCGCCACCCGTATAACTTTGCAGGCCCGCGTCGCTCCGGCGCGGGCCTGTCTTCTCTTGGCCGAGCGCTCATGCCGCATCTGCTGATCTTCGCCGGCCTCTGCCTGCTGGGCGCGCTCGCGAGCTGCATCCTTGTTTGACCGGTTGCGGCTGCTGCTGGCGGCGGCCGCGTTGCTGCTGGCCGCCTGCCAGCCGGTCCCGCTGGTCATGGAGCGCGACAAGGCGAGCCGCCTGCTGGCGGTGCCGGACAGCCTGAGCGTCGAGATCGGGCGCATCGCCGGGGTCGGGCCGGAGCTGGAGGCCGAGCTGCGCGGGCGGCTGGAGACGGCCCTGCAGCATCGCGGCCTGCTGGCGACGGCGCGGGGCGGCAATCTGCTGAGCTATCTGCTGGTCGGGCGTCTGGCCTCGCAGGCGGGCGGGCGGCCGCGCCTCGAGTGGGAGCTGCGCGCCTGGGACGGCAGCCCGGTCGCGCGCCTCGCCTTCCCGGCGAGCGAGCCGGAGCCGCGTTTCGACGCGCTGGCGGAGGCGGTCGCGAACGCCGTCCGGTCGGACGGGCGGGGCGAGGGCGCGCCGCGCCTCAAGGTCTCGCTCGCGCCGATCGTTGCGCCGGATCCGGAGGCGGCGGCGCCGCTCGCCCGCGCCGTGGAGGCGGCGCTGGCGCGGCGGGGCTTCGAGGCGCCGCCCGCGAGCGCGCCGAGCCACCTGCATGTGTTCGGCGAGGTGGCGCTCGGCCCGATCCATGCGGGGCTGCGGCGGCTGCGGCTGGTCTGGCGGGTCCGCTGGTCCGACGGACGCGAGATCGGCGATGTCGAACAGTCCGATCTGGTGCTGGTCGAGGAGCTGGAGCGGGGTTGGGGCCCGCTGGCCCCGGAGATCGCGGACGGCGCGGCGGCGGGGATCGCGGAGCTTGCGCTCGGGGCGTGGCGGGCGCGCGGCCGGCCTTGAGCGTGCGGAGCGCCATGGGCGGCGTCAGCGCCCGAACCGCGCCACCCGTCGGTCGAAGGAGGCGCGGTCATAGCCGAATGCGCTTCGACCCGGCGAGAAACCGGCCCGATTTCTACGATCAGCAAGCGCCGACTTGCAGGTTGCCGCCGCAGTTGTGCAAGTCGTTAGTGTCTCCGAATTTCACGGTAATCGAGGTCCATTGATAATATCGACCATTATTACAATGCCGAGTGACTTCACATTTCTTACCCTTGAGCTTTATCTCCGTAGTGCCGCCACTACCGACGCCATAACGACATGTCTCACTTGCAGAACTTTCCGCGAACAATGCTTTGCATCTCTCTGTTGTTATGTCGGACAAGTTGCAGAGTGTGTCGCCCAAATCCGGACAGCAGTAAATGCCCTTGACATCATAATCGTTGTGCACACCGGCCCCCTTTTTGGAACCGTTAGTGAGATACCATGTTGTATCCACGTGATGCTCGATATCCACCTTGGCGACGACCGTTCCATATTCCGAGCAGAGATTTTGCGCATCGTATCTGTTCCTTTTCGGCCACTTCTTGTTTCTCCACGAGGCCTTCAGACAGTCGGCGTCGCTATGCCAGATCCGGTCGCCCTTTTCGCAGTAGCCAAGTTGCGCCATCGCCGGCGTCGGCTGGATGGCGGCGGCCAGCGCGGCCAGAAGCGCCATGGCGGTAAGTCGCACGAATGTTGACATGTCGTCCTCCGAGTCTGTGTTGCTCCCAAGCCGCGATGACACCGCGCAGCACCTATAGTGTCGCACTTCTCATCCTCAGCCGCAAGCGCGCCTTCGGCCGTCGATCGTGCGGGCGGCGCGGCGTTGGCGCTCAGGGCGTGGCGGGCGTTTCGGATGACGAGTGGAGCAGCAGCGCCAGACTAATGCTGAGCGCGCGGAGCGTCCGTGGGCGGGGTCCGGCGTCGGGGCCGGCTCCGGAGCGGCATGGGGGCCCGGCGCGCTCCCCGGGCCGGCGGCGCCTTTACGCCGCGCGGCCCGGTTTTCCTGCAGTCAGCAGTCTCCCAGTTTCAGAAACCCGTTGCAGTTGTTCACGTCGTTAGCGTCCCCGAACTTCACGGTAATCTCGGACCAAAAATAACGATCACCGAATTGGCAAGTAGTAGCTATTCTGCATTTCGTTGTGTCCTTGATCTCTGTATCGGTACCCCAACCGCATGTATCCCATGCAGCACTATCCTTGAATAATTTCAGACAATTAGCCGCAGTTGCGTCAGACTTGTTGCAAAGTCTATCTGCCCTATCTTGGCAACAATAAACCCCTCTGATTTTGTTTAGCGAACTGCCTCTCCGTGTGGTGCTGCCCTTGAGAGTCCACTCTATGTCCGTGAGATCCTTTATGTCTATTAAGGCGATGACCGTTCCATAGTCCGCGCAGGTGCTTCGCGCATCGTATCTGTTCTTTGTGGGCCACTTCTTGTTCCTGAATGAGGCCGCCAGGCAGTCGGCGTCCGCATGAGATACTCGGTCGCTCCCAGTGCAGCCGCCGAAACCCATCTGGGCCATCGCCTGTGTGGGCAGCATGGCGGCGGCCAGCAGCGCCATGGCGGTGAGTCGTGCGAATGTTGACATGTCGTCCTCCAGGTCTGTGTCGCCCGCAGGCGGCGATGACGCCGCACAACAGTCATAGTGTCGCACTTCTCATCCGCAGCGGCAAGCGCCTTCGGCCGTCGATCGTGCGGGCGGCGCGACGCTCACGCTCAGGGCGTGGCGGGCGCGTCGGCGGTGGGGTGGAGCAGGGGCGCGTAGCCGGCTTCGAGTGCGCGGAGCATGGTGGGCGGCGTCAGCACCCGGACCTCGCCGCCGGTCGGCCGGGGGCGGCGGCGGTCATAGCCGGCGGGCGTGTAGCGCCGGAGCCAGCGCCCCTTCACCAGCCAGGCGTCGCCTTCGTCGGCGATGAAGGCCCCGTCGGGCAGGGCGGCGATTTCGTGCAGATGCGCGCGCTGCCGCTCGCCCTCCAGGCGTTCGGCGTGCAGCGCCCGATCGATCTCGGCCGCGCGCGGCGCGCCGCCCTGGCAGGCCGCAAAGCGCCTGGCGGCCTCGCGCCGGCATTCGAAACAGGGCCGGTGGCCGGCGGCGAACGCCACCGCCTCGTCGAGAAAGAACAGCTCGGTATAGCGCCCCGGCGCCATGACCCGGCGCTGGCGGCCGCGAAACTCGGTGCGGCAGACGATCCACGCCTTGTGCGTCCAGCGCCGCCGGCCAAGCCGCTGCCGGTCGTCATGCAATATGCCGCGATTGCCCATCATCAGGCCGCGCGCGGGCGTGGCGACGATCTCGCCGAAGGGCGTCACGCGATTTTGCAGCGGCATGGGCCGCGGCGGCCTCCCGCCGCCGGGGCTTCCGGTCAGCACCTGCCGACTTTCAGCTTGCCGCTGCAGTTCTCCAGGTCGTTAGTGTCCCCGAACTTCACAGTAATGCTATTCCAAACATAAGACCCGTCATCGTAATTGTAGCAACTGCGAGCGATTTTGCATTTGTTATCCTCGAGTCCTACATCGTCACCATAGCGGCATGTAGCGCTTGCAAAGCTTTCTTTGAATAACGCCGCACAATTCTCTACGGTAATGTCAGACATATTACAGAGGCCGTCGCCCGAATCTTGGCAGCAATAAATTCCCTGGACATCATAATCGTTGTGCACGCCGCCCTTCATTTTGGAACCGTTAGTGAGGAGCCATGTCGTATCGATGTGATGCTCGATATCCACCTTGGCGACCACATGTCCATGTTTCGAGCAGAGATTTTGCGCATCGTATCTGTTCCTTTTCGGCCATTTCTTGTTTCTCCACGAGGCCTGCAGACAGTCGGCGTCGCTATGCCAGATCCTGTCGTTCCCGGTGCAGGAGGCTCAAGGCTCCGCCGGCAAAACGATAGCGGTCAGCGCAGCCAGAAGCGCCAGGGCGGTGAATCGCGCGAATGTTGACATGTTGTCCTCCTGGTTCATGCCACCCACAGGTGGCGGTGAAGTCGCGTCGCAGCCATAGTGTCGCACTCCTTATCCGTGAACGCAAACGTTCCTCCGTCCCTTGCGGGGCGAGGCGCAGCGTCCCCGATCGGCGGCGTGGCGGGCGCGATCCGGTTCGGCGCTGCCGTTCAGCACTTGCCGACTTGCAGAGTGCCGTTGCAATTATGTAACGCTTTGGTGTCCCCGAACTTCACCGTAATTTCATTGATGTGATGTCCTCCCCAGGGATCGGCGCACTGCACGCGGAGTGCGCATTTTTTATCTTTGACCTTGATGTACCAACCGCCGGGATAGGAACAGGAATCTTTCGCTTCACTATCATTCCAGAAATCTGTGCATTTCTTCCCGGTAATATCGGACTTGTTGCAAAGGTCGCTCAGATCCTTGCAGCAATAAATCCTCTTGACCTTGGCCGTCGATCCGCCCGTCCTTTCGTTGCTGCCTTTAAGAGTCCACTGTGTGTCCACGATACCCTTTCTGCTTATCTTGGCGACCACCTTTCCATATTCCGAGCAGAGATTTCGCGCACCGTATGAGGTGGTGGGGCGATCCGGCCATTTGCTGTTCTTCCACCAAGCCTGCAGACATTCGGATTGGCCGTGATCCACCCGGTATGCGTTGTCGCAGTCGCCCGGGATCTGCGCCGCCGCCTGCCTCGGAAGGATGGCGGCGGCCAACGCGGTTAGCAGCGCCATGGCGATGAGTCGTGTCGATGTTGACATGTCACCCTCCGTTGCCGCTTTGCGTCCACGTCGCCGCGCGCGGGAATGCGCGTCCACGAGGCGCCGCCGCATTGCGGACATACTGTCGCACTTCTTGCCCACCGACGCAACTGCTTCCCTGCCCGGAGAGGCGCGATCGCGCCTCTATCGGCGCGGCGGACCGTCATGTTATGGACGGCTCGCCGAAAGGGCGGGAGTTCCCATGCCGGTCGATGACTCGAGAGAATCCGGGACGGTGCTGGTGACCGGCGCGAGCCGGGGCATCGGGCGGGCGGTCGCGGAGCGGCTGGCGGCCGAGGGCTGGACGGTCGCGCTCAACTACGCCGCGCGGGCGGCGGCGGCCGAGGCGGTGGCGGACGGCATTCTCGCAGCCGGCGGCCGGGCGCGCGTCATCCGGGGAGATGTGTCCGAGCCGGAGGAGGTCGCCCGGCTGTTTGCAGAGATCGACCGTGAGATGCCGCCTTTGCTCGGTCTGGTCAACAATGCCGGCATCGTGTCGCCGCTCGGCAATTTCACCGACATCGACGACGCCGCCATGCTGCGCGTTGTGGCGGTGAATGTCGCGGGCGCGATGCTGGTCGCGCGCGAGGCGGCCCGGCGCATGATGCGCTCGCGCGGCGGGCGGGGCGGGGCAATCGTCAATCTGGGCTCGCCCGCCTCCAGGCTCGGCAATCCGGGCGAGCTGGTGGCCTACGCCGCGACCAAGGGCGCCATCGCGTCGCTCACCATCGGGCTTGCGCGCGAACTCGGCGCGGAGGGCATCCGCGTCAACACGCTGGCGCCGGGGCTGATCCCGACCGACATGGCGGAAGGGCGCCAGATCGAGAAGCTGCTCACGGGCGTGCCGCTCGGCCGCTTCGGCACGGTCGAGGAGGTGGCGGAGGCGGCGGCCTGGCTGATGTCGGAGAAGGCCGCCTATGTCAGCGGGACGACGCTGGAGGTGACCGGCGGGCGCTGAGCGGCGCGCGCCGGAGCGGGGGAGCGACAATCGTGAAGACCGTCGTCAACAGCTGGAACGAGTGGGACCCGCTCCGCCACGCCATCGTCGGGCGCGCCGACGGCTGCTGCATCCCGCCGCCGGAGCCGGCGAGCGACCCCAAGATTCCGCGCGACAGCGACATGCGCGGCGTGCACGGGCCGCGCTCGCAGGAGACGGTGGAGCGCGCCAACGCCCAGCTGGACGCCTTCGCCCGCCTGCTGGAGGCGCGCGGCGTGCGCGTCGATCGCCCGGAGCCGATCGACTTCGACCGGCCGATCGCGACGCCGGACTGGAGCCACGGCTCCATGTTCGGCTGCCAGCCGCCGCGCGACGTGCTGCTCACCGTCGGCAGCGAGATGCTGGAGGCCACCATGTCCTACCGCTCGCGCTGGTTCGAATATCTCTGCTACCGGCCGCTGCTGAAGCGCTACTGGGAGGAAGACCCCCGGATGCGCCATGAGGCCGCCCCGAAGCCGCGCCTGACCGACGCCTCCTACAAGGCGGGCTATCTTTCCGACGACATCACCATCGAGCGGCGCCTGGAGATGGTGGCGGCGCGGGATTTCGTCACCACCGAGGCCGAGCCGCTGTTCGACGCCGCCGATGTGCTGCGCTTCGGGCGCGACCTGTTCGTCCAGCACGGCTTCACCACCAATCTGGCCGGCATCGAATGGCTCGGCCGACATTTTCCGGACCACCGCGTGCACGCGCTCAACTTTCCGGGCGACCCCTATCCGATCCATATCGACGCGACCTTCACGCCGCTGCGCCCCGGCCTCATTCTCAACAATCCCGACCGCCGGCTGCCGGAGGAGCAGCGCGCCGTCTTCGCGCGCAATGGCTGGGAGATCCTCGACGCCGCGCGCCCGGCCCATAACAGCCCGCCGCCGCTCTGCTATTCGAGCGTCTGGCTGTCGATGAACGTGCTGGTGCTCGACCCGAAGACCGTCTGCGTCGAGGCGAGCGAGACGCATCAGATGGACCAGCTGGACCGGCTGGGCTTCGAGGTGGTGCCGGTTCCCTTCCGCGAAGCCTACCCCTTCGGCGGCGGCCTCCACTGCGCCACCGCCGACGTGCGCCGCGAAGGCGCCTGCGAAGACTATTTCCCCAGGGGCTGACCGCCTTCGACCGAAAGCGGCAAGGGCCTTTATGGCTGGCGGAGGCCGCCGAAGTCGCGGAAGGAGAGTCGGAACAGCAGGCGGTTGTCGCCTTTACGGCCGGCAGTCTTGAAACGCCGCTCGAACGTGGTCTCGAACAGGAAGCACTCGTCGGCGTATCGGGCGCCGAGGCCGTAACGCAGCGCGCCGTCCAGCTCCAGGTCGCGCCGGTGGCTGAGGAAGGCGGACCAGTCTTCGGTCAGGCGCGATTCGAGGCCGGCGTCGATCTGTTCGCGCCGCCCGGCCAGGCCTCCGGCGGCTTCCGAGGCGCGGGCGTAGCGGAGCTGCAGTCGCAGCGCTTCGGGGCCGGCGGCCAGGTCAAGCGCGGTCTGCCGGGCCGAGAGGTCGTTCTTGTCCAGGCGGAAGCGGTAGCTGAACGAGGTCGCCCGGCCGGCCGTGAGCGCGATGCGGCCGACAATGTCCGACCAGGCGCTGTCCAGCCCGGAGCCGGCGGGCGCGGACCGGTCCGCCTTGCGGCGCCGGCTCTGCCCGACGCCCGCCTCCAGATGCCAGCCGTCGGGGTGATGCAGGCCGAACTCGACGCCGTAATCGATCCGCTGGCCGGCGTCGGCGCCGTCGAGGCCGGGGAAGCGGTCGAGCGCGAACAGATTGCCGAACTCGAATTCGACCGCACGGCCGTCCTCGTTCGGAAACCGGTCGGCATCCGCGTCATTACGGGCCAGCGCGACCTGCACGCGCGGTTCGACCGTCATCGCCGCCGCGCCGAAGGAGCCGGCGAGCGGATAGCGCCAGCCGGCGTCGAGACGCGGCAGCAATCGGAAGCGCGTTCCGCCCGCCGCACCGTCGCCGGAAGCGGCGTCAGCGCCGAGATCGGCGCCGAGCACGAACCGGTGTCCGCCTGGCGTCACCTGCTCCCGGCGCCAGCCGATCTCCGTGGTGATGCGCCGGTTCTCCGCGCCCCGGCGCCGGTGCAGCGCGGCCGCGCCGACGCGCGCCCGCCACGCGCCGTCGGGCGAGGGCGGCTCCCGCCATTCATACAGCAGCTCCGGGGCGGCGATCGGCGAGGCGTCGCCGGAGACGCCCTCGCGCAGGTCCTGGACGTCGAACAGGCCGGCCCGGAGATAGGACCGTGTCATGAAGCCTTCGGCCTCCAGGAAGCTGCGCAGCCGGTCGCTGCTGTCGAGGCCGGTGAGGTCCAGATAGCCGTCGTCGCTGGTCCGGTGGAACTGCCCGCGGAGGCGCCAGACCGGATCCGGATGCATCTCCGCCTGCAGCCGCACATGGCCGCGAGGACCGTTGCCGGCGTCCTCGCTCGCGCGCTCGTTCAGTTCGGCGAGGCTGCCCGAGAGCTCCAGCCGGCCGTTGCGGAACAGTTGGCGATATTCCCCGGCGCCGATGACACTGCGTTTGCTGGTCAGAATCGGCGTGAAGGTGGCGTCGCGGTCGGGCGCGATGTTCCAGAACCAGGGGGTCGCCAGCCGGAAGCCCAGATCGTCGTCATGTCCGGCGGAGACCGGCAGGAAGCCGCTCTGCCGGGTCACGGTCGGGTCGGGATGGCGCAGCCAGGGCAGGTAGAGCACTGGCGCGCCCCACATTTCCAGCATGGCGTCGCGATAGGTGATCTGCCGGCGCTCGCGGTCATGCGTGACGCGGCGCGCCTTGACCTGCCAGACCGGAGCGCGCCTCGGATCCTCCTCGCAGGGCTCGCAGGCCGAGAACACCGCCTGGGCGAGCTCGGCCCGCACGCCGTCCTGCAGCGCGGCCCGGTTCGCCGCCAGCCGCGCATGGCCGCCGAGCCGCGCCCGGAAGCCCTCGATGAAGCCGTCCTTCAGGTCGCCGGCGAGCTCCGCCCTCTCGGCGAACAGCGCCCCGCCGCCCGGCTCCAGCACGACCGCATTGCCGAAGGCGCGCGCGACGCCGGCGGCGCGGTCGAAGGTAATCCGGTCGGCCCGAAGGATGCGCCCGCCGCGCGCCAGTTCGACATTGCCTTCCGCGACTACCAGGTCGCGTTCCCGGTCGAGTTCGATCCGATCGGCCTGGAACAGCACCGGGCCGGCCGTGTCGAGCGTCTGCCCGGCCGCCGCGCCGGCGCCCGTCAGCAGCATCAGGGCCAGGATCAGCCGGCGCGCCGTCACCGGCCGGCTGCATAGCCTTGCATGAGGCGCGGATTGGCGGCCGCCTTCAGCAGGTCGTCCTCGCGGGCGGCGGCGCTGATCCGCCCGAGGCTCCAGGGGCCGCCGGCCTCCACCAGATGCCCCCGGCGGCGGAGCTCGGCCAGGGTCCCGGCCGGCAGCCGGTCTTCCACGACCAGCCGCCCGGCGTCGGCCTGGCGCGGATAGAAGGAGGAGGGGAAGTGGTGGCTCTGGAAGGTCGGCGCGTCGATCGCCGCCTGGAGATTCAGCCCGTGATGCACATGGCGCAGGAAGAAGATCAGCGACCACTGGTCCTGGCCGTCGCCGCCCGGCGTGCCGAAGGCCATCCAGGGCTCGCCGTCGCGGAAGGCGAAGGAGGGGCTGAGCGTGGTGCGCGGGCGCTTGCCGGGCGCGAGCGAGCCGGGCAGGCCTTCCTCCAGCCAGAACATCTGCATCCGGCTGCCGAGGCAGAAGCCGAGCGCCGGAATGACCGGCGAGCTCTGCAGCCAGCCGCCGGAGGGCGTCGCCGAGACCATATTGCCCCAGCGGTCGATCACGTCGAGATGGCAGGTGTCGCCGGTCTCTGCGAGCGTCGGCTCGCCCGCGCCGGGGACCGGCCCGCGCCGACGGCCGACGCGCACCGCGCCGCCATGGCCGGCAATGCTTCCCGGCCGGAGTTCGAGGCTCGCCTCGCTCCCCACCAGCGCGCGCCGCGCCTCGTTGTAGCCGTCGGACAGCAGATGCTCCATGGGCACATCCACATGGTCCGGATCGCCGTAGAAGGCCTCGCGGTCGGCGAAGGCGAGCTTGGCGCATTCCACTACTATGTGGGCGAAGTCGGCGCCGAGCGGGTCCATGGCGGCGAGGTCGAAGCCCTTGAGCAGCGCCAGCTGCTGCAGGAAGACCGGCGCCTGCGACCAGGGGCCGGCCTTGGCGACCCGGTAGCGCCCGTAGTCGAGGGTGAGCGGCTCCTCGTAATGCGCCCGCCAGCCGGCCATGTCGTCGCCGGAGATCAGCCCCCGATGGCGGCGGCCGGAACTGTCCATGACGGCGTTGCCGGCGGCGAAGCGGGCGATCTCCTCGGCGACGAAGCCCTCCTGGAAGCAGCGCCGGGCGGCCTCGATGCGGTCCTCGCGCGTCCCGCCGGCGGCCGCGCTCTCGGCCAGCAGGCGCCGCCAGCTGTCCGCCAGCGCCGGATTGCGGAACAGCCGCCCGGCCTCGGGCGGCCGGCCGCCGGGCAGATAGATCGCCGCCGAGCTCGGCCATTCCTCGCGAAAGAGCGTCGCCACCGACTCGATGGTCGCCACCGCATGGCCGACCAGCGGATAGCCGCCGCCGGCAAACTCGATCGCCGGGCGCAGCAGCCGCTCCAGGCTCATGGTGCCGTAGTCGCGCGCGACAAGCAGCCAGGCGTCGACGGCGCCCGGCACGCAGGTGGCGAGCAGGCCGGTGCCCGGAACGATGTCGAGGCCGAGCGCGCGAAAGGCCTCGATGCTGGCCGCCGCCGGGGCCGGGCCCTGGCCGCAGACGACGCGCAGCCGCTCCTCGGCCGCGCTCCAGATCAGCGCCGGCATGTCGCCGCCGGGGCCGTTCAGATGCGGCTCCACCACCTGGAGCGCGAAGCCGGCGGCGACGGCGGCGTCGAAGGCGTTGCCGCCTTCCTCCAGCACGGCCATGGCGGTCTGGGTCGCCAGCCAGTGGGTGGAGGCCGCGACGCCGAATGTTCCGAGAATCTCGGGGCGGGTGGTAAACATGGGATGAGAGTGTAGCAGCCGGCGGCGGAAAGGCCGAGACGCCGGATGCGGTCGGGGTCGCGTCGGGCGGCGCGGGGAGGGGGAGAGCGGAGATGGCGGACAGGCCGTTGGACGGCGTTCGGGTGCTGGATGCGGCGACCTTCATCGCCGCGCCCCATGCAGCCTCGATCATGAGCGAGTTCGGGGCCGAGGTGGTCAAGATCGAGCAGCCGGCCGGCGATCCCTGGCGGCGCTACGGCACGCCGAGCGCCCGCGCCGACAGCTCGCTCGCCTGGCTGAGCGAGGCGCGCAACAAGCGCTCGATCACGCTCGATCTGAGAAAGCCGGAGGGGGCGGCGCTGTTCCGCCGGCTGGCGGCGGGGGCGGATGTCGTGGTGGAGAATTTCCGCCCCGGCACGATGGAGCGCTGGGGCCTCGGCTATGAGGCGCTGGCGGGCGACAATCCGGGCCTGGTGATGCTCCGGGTCTCCGGCTACGGCCAGGACGGCCCTTATCGCGACCGGCCGGGCTTCGCGCGCATCGCGCACGCCTTCGGCGGGTTGACGCATCTGGCGGGCTTTCCGGGCGGCCCGCCGGTGACGCCCGGCTCCACCTCGCTCGGCGACTATATGACCGGCATGTATGGCGCGCTCGGCGTGCTGCTGGCGCTGCGCGAGCGCGACCGCTCGGGGCAGGGCCAGCTGGTGGATGTGGCGCTGTTCGAGCCGGTGTTCCGGGTGCTGGACGAACTCGCGCCGGCCTATGCCGCCGAAGGCACGATTCGCGGCCGCGAAGGCTCCAACACGCTCAACGCCTGCCCCCACGGGCATTTCGAATGCGGCGACGGGCGCTGGCTCGCCATCGCCTGCACCAGCGACCGCATGTTCGAGCGGCTGACGGCCGCCATGGGCCGGGCCGACCTGCTGGAGCGCTACGGGGCCGCGCCGGCCAGGCTTGCGGCGCGCGACGTCGTGGACGGCGCCGTCGCCGCCTGGCTCGGCGCGATGGACCGCGAGACCGCGATGGCGCGCTGCCTGGCGGCGGAGGTGCCGGTCGGGCCGATCAACGCCATCGACGAGATCTTCGCCGACCCGCATTTCGCGGCGCGCGAGGCCATTTTGCGCCTCGGGAGCGAGGAGACGGGCGAGGTGGCGGTGCCGGGCGTGGTGCCGAAGCTCTCGCGCACCCCCGGCCGGGTCGAGCGCCTCGGCCCCGCGCTCGGCGAGGCCAACGGCGAGGTCTATGGCGCGCTCGGCCTCTCCCCGGAGGAGATCGCGGCGCTGGCGAGAAAGGGCGTCATCTGAAGCAGCGGAGTTTGCTTCCGCGTCAGATCGCGGCGGTGGCGGCCTCCAGCCAGGCGGGGTCTTCGCAGGCGACCTCGCGGCGCACACGGTTGTGGTAGGCGTTCAGCCAGTCGCGCTCGTCTGCGTTCAGCAGGGTCGGGTCGATCAGGCGGCGGTCGATCGGGGCCAGCGTCAGCGTCTCGAAGCTCAGCATTTCCGGAAATTCCGGGTCCTCGCGCACCAGCAGCAGATTCTCGATGCGGATGCCGAAGGCGCCGGGCTCGTAATAGCCGGGCTCGTTGGAGACGATCATGCCGGGCAGCAGCGGTTCGTCGCCGCCGCGCGCGATGCGTTGCGGCCCCTCATGCACCGAGAGATAGCTGCCGACGCCATGGCCGGTCCCGTGGTCGAAATCGAGCCCCGCCCGCCAGAGCGGCGCGCGCGCCAGCGTGTCGAGCGCGCCCCCGACGGTTCCGCGCGGAAAGCGCGCCGTGGCGAGCGCGATATGCCCCTTCAGCACGCGCGTGAAGCAGTCGCGCTGGCGCGCGCTCGCAGCGCCGATGGCGACCGTGCGCGTGATGTCGGTGGTGCCGTCCAGGAACTGCGCGCCGGAATCGACCAGATAGAGCATGTCCGGCTCGATCCGCCGGTCGCTGGCCTCGGTCGGGCCGTAATGGATGACCGCCCCGTTGGCCCCGGCGGCGGAGATGGTGGGGAAGCTCTGATCGCGATACAGCGCCACGCGCTCGCGGCCGGCGCGGAGCCTGGCGGCGGCGGAAAGCTCGGTCTCGCCGCCCTCGGGGCCGGCGCGGTCCAGCCAGGCGAGGAAATCCGCGACCGCGACCGCATCGCGGCGATGCGCCGCCAGCGCGCCCGCGATCTCCACCGCATTCTTGCAGGCCTTGGGCAGCAGGCAGGGGTCGCGCCCGCGCGCGAGCCTTGCTCCGGCCGCCTCCAGCCGCGCGGCGACCGCGGCCGGCGCGCGCCCGGCGTCGATCAGCACCGTCTGCCCCGCCAGCCTGTCGAGCGCGGGGCCGAAGGCTTCCGGCGGGGCCAGCGAGACCTCATTGCCGAGATGGCGGGCGAGGTCCGGGGCGGGCTTGGCCGGATCGACGAACAGCTGGACCCGGCCTTCGCCGTCCAGGATCGCAAAGCAGAGCGCAAGCGGCGTGTGCGCCACATCGCCGCCGCGCACATTGAGCAACCAGGCGATCGAGTCGGGCATGGTGAGCACCGCGGCGTCCCGCCCCGCCAGCCGCAGCGCCCGGGCGGCCTCCTCGCGCTTGGCCGCCGATTCCTTGCCGGCATAGGCGATGTCATGCGCGACCATCGCCGCGCGCGGTGGCGGCGGGCGGTCGGACCAGACCGCATCCAGCGGGTTGTCGCCGCAGGCGACCAGCCGTCCGCCGGCCTCGCGCGCGGCCCGCCCGAAGCGCTCGACCTCGCCCTCGACATGCAGCCAGGGGTCGTAGCCGAGCGCGGCCCCGGCGGGCAGCCTGGCGGCGATCCACGCGTCCGGCGGCTCCTGGACGATATGCCGGCATTCGAACAGCTCGCCATCCACCTGCTCGCGGAGTTGCAGCGTGTAGCGCCCGTCGCTGAACGCGGCGCCAGCGTCCTGCAGCAGAACCGCCAGACCGGCCGAGCCGGTAAAGCCGGTCAGCCAGGCGAGTCGCGCGGCGTTCGCAGGCACATATTCTCCTTGATATTCATCGGCGCGCGGCACGATGAATCCGTCCAGGCCGCGCCGGGCCAATTCGGCCCGAAGCGCCGCCACGCGCTGTCGATGCTGTGTGATCGGGCCGGCCTCCCCGTGCATTTAAAGCGAGAATAACGCCTCCGCCGGCCGGTCGGAAGAAAGCATCTTCGTCCATAACCCGTGAGACAGCGCCGCCGCTGGACGCAAGACGTCCTATCGGCCCGGCCGCGCCTGTTCTATGCTCCCGCGCCATGGGCGAAGCGCGCGACGGGTTCACGGATTTCGGCAACCGGCAGGTGCCGGAGGCCGAGAAGGCCGGGCTGGTGCGGGCCGTGTTCGACAGCGTGGCGCCCCGCTACGACCTGATGAACGATCTGATGAGCTTCGGCCTCCACCGGCTGTGGAAGGCGGCGCTGATCCGCGCGCTCCGCCCGGAGCCGGGCCTGCGGCTGCTCGATGTCGCCGCCGGCACCGGCGATGTGGCGCTCGCCGCCGCCGAACGGGGAGCGGAGGTCGTCGCCCTCGATGTCAATGCCGGGATGACCGCCGCCGGGCGCGACCGGGCGCTCGACCGGGGCCGGACCGATGTGGCCTGGGCGGTCGGCGACGCCGAGGCGCTGCCCTTCGCCGACCGCAGCCTGGATGCGGTGACCATCGCCTTCGGCCTGCGCAACGTCACCCGGCGCGAGCGCGCGCTCGCCGAGATGCGCCGCGTGCTGCGGCCGGGCGGTCGCTTCTTCTGCCTGGAGTTCTCGCAGGTCGCCGCGCCGGCGCTGCGCCGCCTTCATGCGCGCTACACGGCCGAAGCGCTGCCGCGCCTCGGCCGGCTGGTCGCCGGCGACGGCGAGGCCTATCGCTATCTGGCGGAGAGCATCGCCCGCTTCCCGGACCGGGAGACGCTGGCGGCGATGATGCGCGACGGCGGCTTCGAGCGGGTCGGCTGGCGCGCCCTTTCGGGCGGCGCGGTGGCGCTGCATCGCGGCTGGTGCCTCTGACGTGCTGGCCTTTCCGCGCCACGCGCTGCGCCTGGTCCGCATCGCCCGGACGCTGGCGCGCCACGATGCGCTCTGGCCGCTGGAGCTGGCGGAGGGGCTGGAGGCGGCGGCCTGGCTGGCGCGCCGGCTGAGCCGGCGGCGGCCGGAGCTGCGGCGCGGCCAGCGGCTCGCCGCCGCGCTGCAGGAGCTGGGGCCGAGCTTCGTCAAGTTCGGCCAGGCGCTCTCGACGCGCGGCGACCTGCTGGGCGAGCGGGTCGCCGACGATCTCGCCGACCTGCAGGACCATCTGCCGGCGCTGCCCTTCGAGATCGTCCGCCGGCGCGTCGAGGCGGAGTTCGGGCAGCCGCTGGAGGCGCTCTTTGCCGACTTCGAGCCCGAGGCGGTCGCCGCCGCCTCGATCGCGCAAGTGCATTTTGCGACGACGCCCGACGGCGATCCGGTGGCGGTGAAGGTGCTGCGCCCCGGCATCGAGCGCCAGCTGGAGGCCGATCTTAGGCTGTTCCTGTGGATCGCGCGCTGGCTGGAGCGGCTGGCCCCGGTCTCGCGCCGCCTGCATCCGGTCTCGGTGGTGGAGACCTTCGCCGCCAGCGTGCGCATCGAGATCGACCTCCGGCTGGAGGCGGCGGCGGCGGTGGAGCTGGCGGCCAATTTCGAGGACGAGCCGCGCTTTCGCGCGCCGGCGGTCGATTGGCGGCGCACCTCGCGCCGGGTGCTGACGCTGGCGCGCGTCGAGGGGCTGCCGATCGACGAGGTGGAGGCGCTCCGCGCCGCCGGGCACGATCCCGACGCGATCATGACGGTGGCGGCGGAGGTGTTCTTCAAGCAGGTGTTCCGGGACGGCTTCTTCCATGCCGACATGCATGCCGGCAACATCTTCGTCGCCCCCGACGGCGCGCTCGCGGCGGTGGATTTCGGCATCATGGGGCGGCTAGACCGGGCGACGCGGGACTATCTGGCCGACATGCTGCTCGGATTCCTGACCCGCGATTACGACCGTGTGGCGGCGGCGCATTTCCGCGCCGGCTATGTGCCGGCGGACCAGTCCGAGGCGCTGTTCGCCCAGGCCTGCCGGTCGATCGGCGAGCCGATCCTGGAGCGTCCGCTGCACGAGATCTCCATCGCCCGGCTTATGCGCCAGCTGTTCCAGGTCACGGCCCGGTTCCATATGGAGACGCAGCCGCAATTGCTGCTGCTGCAAAAGACCATGCTGATGGCCGAGGGCATGGGCCGGCGGCTGAACCCGGAGGTCAATCTCTGGGAGATGGCGCGCCCGCTGATCGAGTCCTGGATGCGCGACCGGCTGGGCCCGGTCGCCCGCGCGGAGCGGGCGGCGGCCGAGGTCGCCGGGCGCGTGGAGCGCCTCGGGAACGCGTTCGAGCGCATCGACCGCACGCTGCTCAGCCTCGCCGAAGGGGGCGCGGGGCCCCGGCGCGGCCCCTCCTGGGGATTGCTCGCCGGCCTCGCGATCCTGGCGCTGCTGGCGGCCTGGCTCATCGGCTGACCGGGCGGCGAGTCGAGGCGGTCGGCCAGCCGCACCTCAGGGCCAGACGCGGGGGAACTGGGCGCTGTCCAGCGGCGCGCCGTCGGCGAGCGCGGGGTTGCGCAGGCCGGCATTGGGGCCGGGGCCGGCGAAATAGGTGCATTCCTCGCCGCAATAGCGCACCGCATAGCCGCGCCGTCGGGTATGGGCGGTCATGTTGCCGCCCGCGCCGTGCACGGTCAGCGCATGGAAGGCGAGCGCGTCGCCCGGCTGCATATCCCAGCCGAGAATGCGGTAGCCGCCCTTGTCGATGTCCGGCATCGGCTCGTAGCCCTCGCCCGCCTCATAGGGCGCCGCGCCCTCGGCGAACGGCTCCGGCTGGAACCAGCGGTCCCAGCGATGCGAGCCGGCCACGAATTGCAGCCCGCCGCTCTCCTGCGTCACCGGGTCGAGCGGCAGCCAGAAGGACATCACCGGCCAGCCGCGCACCGGCCAGTAGGGCTGGTCGTTGTGCCAGCGGGTCGGCTGCGGCGTGCCCGGCTCCTTCACGAACAGCTGGTCGTAGAAGAGGTTGAGCCGCTCCGCTCCCAGCATCCGCGCCGCGAGCGCGCGCAGCGGCCCCTCGCAGCAGAAGGCGCGGAAACCCTCGTCGTTCTCCCAGATGCGCAGATTGCCGTGAAAGCTCCCCGCCTCGGTGCGATAGCCGTTGAAGAAGGGTCCGGGCGCCGCGATATCGCGCTCGACCGCCGCCTCCAGCTCGCCGAGCCACTCCGCCGGCACCACGCCCTTCAGCAACACCACGCCATCGCGCTCGAAATCCGCCCGTTCCCGTTCCGTCGGTCGCATGGATGCGTCTCTCCTCTTCAGTCGCCCGGCGGCGCGTTGCGGTTCAGGAAGTTGAGCGGCAGGCCCGGCGTCTCCCAGGGCGTGGCGGCCAGGCGGCCGGTCATGGAGAGCGTGATATAGGCCGTGCGCAGCCCCTCGCCGCCGAAGGCGATATTGGTGGTCACCGGGTCGGGCGTCGGCGCATGGCGGGCCGCGCCGTCCTCCGGCTCTATAATGGTGATACCGCCATTGTGGATGGTGGCGACGCAGATGCGCCCCTCGGCATCGACGGCGAGCGAGTCGAAATATTGCAGGCCCGGCGCGCCATGCAGGCAGCGCGCGCGATGGCCGCGAATGCGCCGGCCGCCGGAGCCGGCGATGACCCCCGGCGCCTCCAGCTCGAAGGCCAGGAGGCGCGCCGCCTCGGTCTCGGCGACATAAAGCCGGTCCTCCGCCGGCGAGAGGCCGACGCCATTGGGCCCGTGCAGCGGCCAGACGGCCTCGCGGAGCGGGCCGCCGTCGGCCGGCGCATAGAAGAGGCCCGTCACGTCGCGCCCCCGCCCGCGCTGCTTGCCATGGTCGGTGAACCAGAAGCCGCCCGTCCGGTCGAACACCAGATCGTTCGGCGCGCGGAGCGGCTCGCCCTCGCAGTCGCGCCAGACGGTCTCGACCGCGCCGGTCTCGAGATCGACGCGCTGGATCGAGCCGCCGGCGTCGTCGCTCGCCGCGCCGATCGGGAACAGCCTGCCGTCCCGCTCATGCCAGGCGAGGCCGCCATTGTTGCAGACCCAGAGCTTGCCGTCCGGCCCGAGCGCCGCGCCGTTGGGGCCGCCGCCGGTCTCGGCGACGACGGAGCGCGCGCCGTCGGGCCGGATGCGCGCGATGCGCCCGGCGGCGATCTCGCAGACCAGCACATCGCCCGAAGGCAGCGCCACCGGCCCCTCGGGGAAGCGCAGCCCCTCGGCGAGCACCCGCAGTGCGGTCATCGCGCCGGCCCCTCCGCTTCGCTATAGTGCGCCGGCGTGAACCGGAGGAGCGGTCCGATGGACGGAAGCCCGACGATCCATTTCAGCGCCTGCCCGCATGACTGTCCCTCGACCTGCGCGCTTGAGGTGGAGCGCTTCGATGCGCGGAGCATCGGGCGCGTCCGGGGCGCGAAGGAAAACGATTATACCGCCGGCGTGGTGTGCGCCAAGGTCGCGCGCTACGCCGAGCGCATCCACCATCCCGACCGCCTGACGCATCCGCTGGCGCGCACCGGCCCCAAGGGTTCCGGGCGCTTCGAGCGCATCTCCTGGGACGCCGCGCTCGACCTCTGCGCGGAGAAGTTCGAGGCGGCCGAGGCGCGCTTCGGCTCCGAGACCGTCTGGCCCTACTATTACGCCGGCACCATGGGCCTGGTGCAGCGCGACGGCATCAACCGGCTGCGGCACGCCAGGCGCTATTCCGGCTTCCACGCCACCATCTGCACCACGCTCGCCTGGAACGGCTTCATCGCCGGCACCGGGCGGCTCGCCGGGGCCGACCCGCGCGAGATGGCCAAGGCCGACCTGCTGGTGATCTGGGGCACCAACGCCGCCAGCACGCAGGTGAATGTGATGACGCACGCCATCCAGGCGCGCCGGCAGCGCGGCGCGCGCATCGTGGTGGTGGACGTCTATCGCAACGAGACCGCGCGCCAGGCGGACCGCTTCATCTGCCTGAAGCCCGGCACGGACGGCGCGCTCGCCTGCGCCATCATGCATGTGCTGTTCCGCGACGGCCACGCCGACCGGGACTGGCTGGCGCGCATGACCGACGCGCCGGAGGAGCTGGAGGCGCATCTGGCGTCCCGCACGCCCGAATGGGCCGAGGCGATCACCGGCGTGGCGGCGGCCGAGATCGAGGCGCTGGCGGGCGAGATCGGCCGCACGAAGCGCACCTATCTGCGGCTCGGCTACGGCTTCTCGCGCCACCGCAACGGCGCGGTGGCGATGCACGCGGCTTCCTGCATCGCCGCGGTCACCGGGGCCTGGCAATATGAGGGCGGCGGCGCCTTCCACAATAACGGCGCCATCTACGGCTGGGACAAGACGCTGATCGAGGGCCTCGACCGGCGCGATCCCGATGTGCGCCTGCTGGACCAGACGCGCATCGGGCCGGTGCTGACCGGCAATGCCGACGACCTGCAGGGCGGCCCGCCGGTGACCGCCATGCTGATCCAGAACACCAATCCGATGATGGTGGCCCCGGAGCATCTCAAGGTGCGGGCCGGCTTCGAGCGCGAGGACCTGTTCGTGTGCGTGCACGAGCAGTTCATGACCGCGACGGCGCAGATGGCCGACCTGGTGCTGCCGGCGACCATGTTCCTCGAACATGACGACATCTATCAGGGCGGCGGCCACAGCTATGTCATCGCCGGGCCGAAGATCGTCGAGCCGCCGGGCGAGTGCCGCTCCAACCATGAGGTGAACGCCGCGCTGGCGGCCCGCCTCGGCGTGGAGCATCCGGGCTTCGACATGAGCGCGGCCGAGCTCGCCGACGCCACGCTCCGGCGCTCCGGCTATATGGGCTTCGAGGCGCTGAAGGAGGCGCGCTGGCAAGACGCGCAGCCCGACTTCCGCCGCGCGCATTATCTCGACGGCTTCGCCTGGCCGGACGGGCGCTTCCGCTTCAAGCCGGACTGGGCCGCCTTCGCGCCGCAGGCGCATAACCGCGCCGGCGACATGCCAAGCCTGCCGGACCATTGGGACGCCATCGACAAGGCCACCGCCGACAAGCCCTTCCGGCTCGCGACCTCGCCGGCGCGCGGCTATCTCAACTCCTCCTTCACCGAGACGCCGACCTCGCAGGCGCGCGAGGGCCGTCCGACGGTGATGGTCCATCCCGAGGACGCCGCCCGGCTCGGCATCGCCGACGGCGACCGCGCCCGGATCGGCAACGAGCAGGCCTCCATCCTGCTCCATGCGCGCCATTTCGACGGCCTGCGCCGGGGCGTGCTGGTGGTCGAGAGCATCTGGCCGCATGAGGCCTTCGAGGAGGGCGTGGGCGTCAATGCGCTCACCTCCGCCGACGCCGCCCCGCCGGTCGGCGGCGGCGTGTTCCACGACACGGCCGTCTGGCTGCGCGCCGCCTGATGGCGGTCACGCTCCAGGCGGTCGCAGACGCGGTCGAGGGGCGTCTTTACGGCGACGGCGCCTACCGGGTCGAGCGGTTGGCGCACCCCCTGGAGGCGCGCGGGCCGGAGGATCTGATCTTCCTGATGGAGGCCCGGCACGCGGCCATGCTGGCCGACTCGCCGGTGCGCGCCGCCGTGCTGCCGCTGGACGCGAAGCCGCCCGAGGGCGCGCTCGACGCCTGGGTCGGGGTGGAGAAGCCGCGCTTCGGGCTGGCGGGGCTGGTGGCGCTGTTCGAGGCCGGTCCCCATGCGCCGCCCGGCGCGCATCCGAGCGCCGTCATCGCCGCCGACGCCGAGATCGGCGAGGGTGTGTCCATCGGCCCCTTCGTCTCCATCGGGCCGGGGGCGAAGATCGGGGCGGGCGCGCGCCTGCTCTCGCATGTCTCCATCGGCGCGGACGCGCAGCTCGGTCCCGACTGCCTGATCCATGCCGGGGCGCGCATCGGCGAGCGCGTGCGCCTCGGCGCGCGCGTCATCCTGCAGCCGGGCGCGACCGTCGGCGCCGACGGCTTCAGCTTCGTGACCCGCGAGCTCGCCTCCTTCGAGGCGGCGCGCACCTCCGGCGACTTTCACGGCGTCGTCAACGAGCCGGTGCGGCGCATCGGCTCGCTCGGCCGGGTGGAGCTCGGCGACGATGTGGAGGTCGGCGCCAACAGCTGCATCGACCGCTCCAATATCGGCGCGACCCGCATCGGCGCGCGCACCCGGATCGATAATCTCTGCCAGATCGGCCACAATGTGACCGTCGGCGAAGACTGCCTGATCTCGGGCAAGGCGGGCATTGCGGGCAGCACGCGCGTGGGCGACCGGGTGGTGCTGGGCGGGTCGGCGGTGCTGGCCGACCATATCGAGGTCGGCGACGACGCGGTGGTGGGCGGCGCCGCGGCGGTGTGGAAATCGGTGCCGGCCGGCCAGGTCTGGATCGGCTATCCCGCGCGCCCGAAGACCGCCTATCTGGCCGCCCAGGCGCATCTGGCGCGCATGGGCCGGGCGGTGCGCCAGCTGCGCCGGCTGGCCGCGCGCGTGCTCGCGCTCGAAAGCGGGCGGTAGCGCCTCAGGCGCGCTCTGCGAGCCGCCAGCCGATCCGGGCCAGCTCGCGCGCCTTGGCGCCGCGCTGGATGGCCTCCGGCGAGCTGGCGTTGCCGTCCAGGCCGCGCTTGTAAACGCCCTGGGCGATGGCGGCGAGCCGGAACAGCGAGAGCACCAGATAGAACTCCCAATTGGGAATATCGCCGCGCCCGGTGCGCCGGCAATAGGCGGCCACATAGTCCGCCTCGCCCGGAATGCCGGAGACCGCCGGGTCGTCGCCGCCGAGAAAGCCGCGCGCGTCGTCGCCGGCGTGATAGGGCAGGCAGTTGTAGGCGAGGTCGGAGAGCGGGTTGCCGAGCGTGCCGAGCTCCCAATCCACCACCGCCAGCACGCGCGGCTCGGTGGGATGCAGGATCATGTTCTCCAGCCGGTAGTCGCCATGCACGATGGCGGTCTCGCTGTCGTCCGGCATATGCTCGCCGAGCCAGGCGGCCAGACTGTCCATCTCCGGCACCTCGTCGGTCTTGCTCATCTCATACTGGCCGGCCCAGCGCCGCACCTGGCGCGCCATGTAGCCGCCGACGCGCCCATAGCCCTCCAGGCCGACGGCGCGATAATCGACGCGGTGCAGCGCCGCCAGCGCGGCGTTCATGGCGTCGTAGATCGCGGCGCGCTCCGCCGGCGGCAGGTCCGGCAGTTCGAGATGGCGCATCACCCGCCCCTCGACATGCTCCATGATGTAGAAGGCGCGCCCGATGACGCTCTCGTCCTCGCAGAGCGCCCAGCTCCGCGCGACCGGCACCTCCGTTTCGGCCAGCGCCGAGATGACGCGATATTCGCGATCGACCGCATGGGCCGAGGGCAAAAGGTCGCCCGGCGGCTTCTTGCGCAACACATAGCGCCGGCCGTTGCCGTCTTCCAGCAGGAAGGTCGGGTTGGACATGCCGCCCCGGAACTGCGCGACGCCGAGCGGACGCGCGAATGCGGGGATCGCGCGCTCCATGAAGTCCGCCAGCCGGTCTTCGGGAAAGCGGTGCCGGTCCAGCACCGGCGCGGTCTCGAAGGTGGTGGTGACGGCGGGTTCCGGGGTCGGGGCGGTCATCGGGCGGCGAGGCCTCCTCGGGAGCGGCGTATCCTAGCGGCCGCTCCCGGCTGCGTCACGCCACGGGCGCCAGCCGTTCCACCTCGATCCGATCGGCTCGCTTCCGCGCTTGGGCTAGGTCCCAGGCGGCCTGAAGGCGATACCAGCTGTCGGCGCCGCCGCCGAAGGCCTTGTCGAGGCGGATCGCCATTTCCGGCGAAATGCCGGAGCGTCCGTTCACGATCCCCGAAAGCTGCTTGCGGCTGACGCCGAGCTTGCGGGCGGCCTCGGTCACGGTCAGCCCCAGCGGCTCCAGGCAGTCATGGAGCACCGAGAGGCCAGGGTGCGGCGGGTTCTTCATCGCCATGATCCAATCCTCCTAGTGATAGTCGACCAGGTCCACATCCGCAGCGTCGCGACCGTCGAACCGAAACAGGATGCGCCAGTTGCCGGAAACGCTCACCGCCCAGAAACCCCGGAGAGGGCCTTTCAGCGGATGAAGTCGGAAACCGGGCAGGTTCATGTCTTGCGGCCCTTCGGCCTCGTCGAGACGGGCAAGGATACGCTCGACCTTGGGGACAAGCGTTGTCGTCACTCCTCGACGGTCCCCGTTCTCATGCAGGCGCTCCAGCCCCTTGTGACGGAAGCTGTGGATCATGGGGCAATATGTAACCTGTCACGGGCCGGGTTTCAACCTCAGCGGGCCGCGGCCGCAGGGGCGACTCCCGGCTTCGCCGGCCCCATCCTGCTATAAGCCTCCCTTCGCCCCCATCGGGAACCCCGCGCCTTGGACCGCAGCCCGGCCTATATCTGGCTGGTCACCGTGACCGGCCTGTTCGCCTTCTTCACCATGGTGTTCTCCAGCACCCTGGTGAATGTCGCGATTCCCCACGCCATGGGCGCGTTCGGCATCGGGCAGGACCGGGCGCAGTTCCTCTCCACCGCCTTCCTCGCCACCAACACCGCCAGCCTGCTGATCAATCGCTGGCTGATCGCGCGGGTCGGCCAGCGCAGCGCCTTCGCCCTCTCGCTGCTGCTGTTCGGCGTCGGCAGCGCGATCTGCTGGTGGGCGCCCGGCTTCGACCTGATGGTCGTCGGGCGCATCGTCCAGGGCCTCTCGGCCGGCATCGTGCAGCCGCTGGTCATGGTGGTGCTGTTCCAGGTCTTCCCGGCGGACCGGCGCGGCCTCGCCATGGGCCTGTTCAGTATGGGCGTGGTGTTCGCGCTCGGGCTCGGACCGGCGATCGGCGGCGTCACCATCGACCTGCTGGAATGGCGCTATATCTTTCTCACGCCCCTGCCGCCGGCGGCGCTGGCGCTGCTGCTCGGCTTCTTCTTCATTCCCGAGCGCGCCGAGCGCGGCGCCCGCCAGCCCTTCGACGCGCTCGGCTTCGCGCTCATCGCCGCGGCGATCTTCCTGCTCACCACCGGCATTGCGTCGGGCCAGCGCGAGGGCTGGTTCTCGAACTACATGCTCGCCATCTGGGCCGGCTTCTTGGTCACCGGGGCCGGCTTCCTGATCTCGCAGCGCCGCCCGCGCGCCAACCTGCTGGACCTCTCGCTGTTCGCCAATCTGCGCTTCGCGGCCGCCGGGGCCACCAGCTTCGTGTTCGCCTTCGCCTCCTTCGGCACGGTCTATATCTTCCCGGTGTTCGGCCAGATCGTGCCCGGCTACAGCGCGACCGAGGCCGGCGCGCTGCTGCTGCCGGGCTGCATCGTCGCCGCGCTGCTGCTGCCCTTTGCGGGCCGGCTTTCCGACCGCTTCCCGGCGCCGCTGATCGTGGTGGTCGGCATGTCGGCCGCGCTCGCCAGCGCGGTGCTGATGGCCGGGGCCGACACCGACACGGTGTTCTGGACCATCGCCGGCTATCTGCTGGTGAACCGCATCGGGGTGGCGCTGGTGACGCCCTCGCTCAACAACACCGCGCTCGCCGCCCTCTCGCCGCGCCAGCTCGACAGCGGCGCCGGCCTCATCAACCTGTTGCTGATGCTGGGCGGCTCCTGCGGCATCAACATTCTGGTGGTGGTGCTGGAGCGGCGCATCGAGCATCACAGCGACGCCATCGCCGCGACGCAGACCGCCGCCAACGGCGCGACGCGCGAACTGCTGGGCCGCCTGTCCGGCATGCTGCATCAGGCCGGCCTGCCGGACAGCGCGCTGGAGCCGGCCGCGCTCGCCTGGCTCGGCCGCGCGGTCAGCAGCCAGGCGAACATGCTGGGCTTCCAGGACGGCTTTCTGGCCGTGGCGCTGTTCTGCCTCTTGCCGATGCTGCCGGTCTCGGTGCTGATCGGCGTCACCGGCGTGCGCCGCCCGGCTACTCGACCGTGACCGACTTGGCCAGATTGCGCGGCTGATCGACGTCGGTGCCTTTGGCCGCCGCCGCATGATAGGCCAGCAGCTGCACCGGGATGGCGTAGAGGATCGGCGCGACGAAGGGGTCGGCCTCCGGCATCTCGATGGACGCCTCGGCGTCCTCCCCGATCGCCCGGATGCCGGCCGCGTCGGAGATCAGCATCACCCGCCCGCCGCGCGCCGCCACCTGGCGGATGTTGGAGGCGGTCTTCTCGAAGAGCGCGTCGGAGGGCGCGATGGCGACCACCGGCACCCGGTCGTCGATCAGCGCGATGGAGCCGTGCTTCAGCTCGCCGGCGGGGTGGCCGGAGGCGTGGATATAGGAGAGCTCCTTGAGCTTCAGAGCCCCCTCCAGCGCGATGGCGTGGCTGACGCCGCGCCCGATATAGAGCACGTCGCGCGCTTCCGCGAGCCGGTGCGCCAGCGCCTCGATGCCCGCGTCGCCGGCCAGGATGTCGGCCACGCGCGAGGGCGTCTCCAGCAGCGCCTCGGTCAGCCGCCGGGCGCGGGCTTCGTCCATGGCCCCGCGCGCCAGCCCGGCCGCGATGGCCAGCGCCGCCAGCACCACCAGCTGGGTGGTGAACGCCTTGGTCGAGGCGACGCCGATCTCCGGGCCGGCCAGCGTCTGGAGCACCGCGTCGCTCTCGCGGGCGAGCGCGCTCTCCGCGACATTGACGATGGAGAGCGCCGCGAGGCCCTGGCCGCGCGCATAGCGCAGCGCCGCCAGCGTGTCGATGGTCTCGCCCGATTGCGAGATCTGGAGCGCGAGGCCGTCCGCCTCCAGCGGCGGTTCGCGATAGCGCAGTTCGGAGGCGATATCGAGATCGACCGGCAGCCGCGCCAGGCTCTCCAGCCAGTATTTGCCGACCAGGCCGGCATAGAAGGCGGTGCCGCAGGCCGACGCCGTGATGCGCGGCACGCGCGCCAGGTCGATGCCGAGTTCCGGCAGCGCCAGGCGGCGCGTCTGCGGGTCGAACAGCGCCCGGAGCGTGTCGCCGATGGCGGTCGGCTGCTCGTGAATCTCCTTCTGCATGAAATGGCGGTAATTGCCCTTGCCGATCATCGCGCCCGAGAGCGCATTGGGGCGCAGCGCCCGCTCGACCCGCCGCCCGGCGGCGTCGCGAACCTCCGCCCCGGCGCGCGAGAGCACCGCCCAGTCGCCCTCCTCCAGGAAGGCGATGCGCTCGGCGAGCGGGGCCAGCGCCAGCGCGTCGGAGCCGAGAAACATCTCGCCCTCGCCGCAGCCGAAGGCGAGCGGGCTGCCGCGCCGCGCGCCGATCAGCAGGTCCTCCTCGCCGGCGAACAGGATCGCGAGCGCGAACGCGCCTTCGAGCCGCGCGAGCGTGGCGCGGGTCGCGCCGGCGGGGTCCTCGCCCCGGTCGAGATGGTGGGTCAGCAATTGCGCCACGATCTCGGTGTCGGTCTCGGTCAGGAACTCCCGGCCCTCGGCCTCCAGCTCCGAGCGCAGCGCCTGGAAGTTCTCGACGATGCCGTTATGCACCACCGCCACGCGCCGGGTGGCGTGGGGGTGGGCGTTGGTCTCGTTGGCCGCGCCATGCGTCGCCCAGCGCGTGTGGCCGATGCCGGCCGCGCCCGCCACCGGGTCCGCCGCCACCAGGGCGCGCAGCCGGTCGATCTTGCCCTCCGCCCGCCGGCGCCGGATCGCGCCGCCCTCCAGCACCGCGATGCCGGCGGAGTCGTAGCCGCGATATTCCAGGCGTTTCAGCGCGTCGAGCAGCGGCCCCGCGACCGGCCCTTGCCCCAGAATGCCGATGATGCCGCACATCGCCGCCTCTCAGTCCTCGCGCCGCTCGCGAAAGCGCGCCGCGCCGCCCTTGCGCTCGGTCGGCTGCGCGCGCTCGACCACCAGCGCGTCCGGCTCCACATCGCGGCTCACCGTCGAGCCCGCGCCGACGATCGCGCCTGCGCCGACGCGCACCGGCGCGACCAGGGCGGCGTTGGAGCCGATGAAGGCGCCCGCGCCGATCTCGGTGCGGTGCTTCTCCACGCCATCGTAATTGCAGGTGATGGCCCCGGCGCCGATATTGGCCCCGGCTCCGACATGCGCATCGCCCAGATAGGCCAGATGATTGGCCTTGGCGCCCTTCTCCAGCACGGCGTTCTTGACCTCGACGAAATTGCCGACGCCCGCGTCCGGGCCGATCTCGGTTCCGGGCCGGAGCCGGGCATAGGGGCCGATGCGCGCCCCGGAGCGCACCAGCGCGCCCTCCAGATGGCAGAAGCCCCGGATCTCCACATCGTCCTCGATGGCGACGCCGGGGAGGAACACACAGTTCGGCCCGACCGTCACATCCTGCCCGAAGCGCGTGTCGTGGCTGAGATAGACTGTCTCCGGCATGGGCATGGTGACGCCGGCGGCGAAGGCGCGCTCGCGCAGGCGGCGCTGCGCCACGGCTTCGGCGCGGGCGAGCTCGGCGCGCGAATTGACTCCGAGCGCCTCCTCGGCGTCCGCCTCCACCACGGCCCGGCCGAGGCCCGCCTCGCGGGCCAGCGCCACCAGGTCGGTCAGATAGTATTCGCCCGCCGCATTGTCGGGGCGGAGCCGCTCCAGCAGGGGGAAGAGATGGCGCGCGTCCACCGCCATGACGCCGGCGTTGCAGAGCGGCAGCGCGCGGGTGGCGGCGTCGGCGTCGCGCCACTCGACCACCGCCTCCGGCGCGCCGTCCGGGCCGAGCAGGACGCGTCCATAGGCGTTGGGCGCGGCCGGGCGCATGGCGAGCAAAGCGAGCGCGCATTCGTCGGAGAGCCTGTCGGCCAGCGCCTGCATGGTCTCGGCGCGGATCAGCGGCGTGTCGGCGAACAGCACCAGCACCCGGCCCTCGAAGCCTTCGAGCGCCTCGCGCGCGGCCAGCACGGCGTGGCCGGTGCCGAGCCGGGCTGCCTGCGTCGCGATCTCGACCGGCGGCGGCGCGGCCTCTCCGAGCGCACCCTCCATGCCGGGCCCCGCGACGCACACCACCCGCTCCGGCGCGAGTTCGTCCAGCGTGGCGAGCAGATGGGCGAGCATCGCCCGGCCCGCGATCTCGTGCAGCGCCTTGGGCCGGCGGGAGCGCATCCGCTCTCCCCGGCCCGCCGCCAATATCGCCGCCGCGACCGCCTGCCGCGCCATCGCCATTTCCTCCGCCGCCGCCCGCAAAACTATGCGAAACTGCCCCGGACGCAATCCGGCCCCCTTCAAGCTTTGTTTCGGGATATGACCATCGAGGCGGTGATCTTCGACCTGGACGGCACGCTGGTGGACAGCGCGGCCGACATCGCGTTCGCGGTCAACGCCGCGCTCGCGGGCGAGGGGCTGGCGCCGGTGGGCCGGGCCGAGGCGGTCGGGCTGATCGGCGGCGGCGGGCGCAAGGCGGTCGAGCGCGCCTTTGCGCTCCGCGCCGGCCCCGGCGACGCCGCCGCGCTCGACCGGGGCGAGCGCGCCTTCTTCGAGGCCTATCTGGACGACCGCCGCGCCGTGGAGGGCCGGCTCTATCCGGGCGTCGCGGAGACGCTCGACCGGATCGCGCGCGCGGGGCCTATGCTCGGCGTGTGCACCAACAAGCCGCTGCCGGCGGCCGAGCGCACGCTTGCCGCGCTCGGGCTGAAGACCCGCTTCGGCGCGCTGGTGGGCGGCGACTGCACGCCGTTTCGCAAGCCCGACCCGCGCCATCTGCTCGCCTGTCTGGAGCGGCTGGGCGCGCGGCCGGCGGCCAGCGTCATGGTGGGCGATTCGCTCCCGGACGAAGACGCCGCCAGCGGCGCCGGCGCGGCCTTTGTCGGCGTCAGCTTCGGCTACGGCCGGCCGGGGCCGAAGGCGCGCATGGTGGACCGCTTCGCCGACCTTCCCGACGCGCTCGGCCTCTGAACCCCGGACAGCGAAGGACACGCCCCGCCATGGCCCAGCAATTCGTCACCGTCACCCGCGACGGCCCGGTCGCCACCGTCACCTTCGACCGCGGCAGCCCGGTCAATCCGCTCTCGATGCAGGCGATCGGGGAGTTGACCGCGACGGCCGAGAGCTTCCGCGCCGATCTGGAGACCGCCGCCATCGTGCTCCGCACGCCGCCGGGCAGCGGCTTCTCCGCCGGACGCGACCTCTCCGACCCCGCCATGGAGCTGCGCCGCGACAAGCCGATGCTGGCCCGGCGCCATGCGGCCGGAGCCGGCAAGCGGCTTTGCGCCGCCTGGGAGGGGCTGGAGCAGTTCACCATCGCGGCGGTGGAGCGCTTCGCGGTCGGCGGCGGGCTGGCGCTGGCGCTCGCCTTCGATCTGCGCGTCATGGGCCGGGGGGCGCATTTCCGCGCGCCCGAGGTGGCGCTCGGCCTCTCCATGAGCTGGGGGTCGATCCCGCGTCTGGTGGCGCTGGTGGGGCCGGCGCGGGCGAAGCAGATCCTCTGCCTCGGCAACGACCGCATCGAGGCGGCGGACGCGCTCGCCTGGGGGCTGGCCCAGGAGGTGGTGGCGGACGGCGAGGCGGCCGCGCGCGCGCTCGAACTCGCGGGGCGCGCCGCCGCCATGCCGCCGGTGCCGCTGCGCATGACCAAGACCACGATCAACGCCGTGGCGGGCGCGCTCGCCGGCGTGGCGGCGCATATGGACACCGAGGAGGTCATGCTGACCGAGCTCACGGAAGACTTCGCCGAAGGCGTCGCCGCCTTCCGCGAATCCCGCCCACCCCGCTTCCGGGGCGCGTGAAGGGCGCGGGTTGCACGGCCCCCTCTGCTGGCGTTTCGTGGACTGGCTGGATCGGTTGTTCGGCTGAGGCGCGCGTCAGCCGGCGAGGCGGCGGGTTGGGGCGAGGTGGGGGGCCAGGTAGCGGGCGGTGTGGCTTTCGGGGGCTTCGGCCACTTCCTCCGGCGGGCCGGCCGCCACGATGCGCCCGCCGCCGGCCCCGCCCTCGGGGCCGAGATCGACGATCCAGTCGGCGGTCTTGACGACCTCCAGATTGTGCTCGATCACGATTACCGTATTGCCGGCCCCGACCAGCGCGTGCAGCACTTCCAGCAGCTTGCGCACATCCTCGAAATGCAGCCCCGTGGTCGGCTCGTCGAGAATATAGACGGTGCGCCCGGTCGAGCGTTTCGACAGCTCCTTGGCGAGCTTGACGCGCTGCGCCTCGCCGCCGGAGAGCGTGGTCGCCTGCTGGCCGATGCGGATATAGCCGAGCCCGACCCGTTGCAGCGTCTCCAGCTTGTTGTGGATCGCCGGCACCGCCTCGAACAGCTCCACGCCCTCATCCACGGTCAGGTCCAGCACATCGGCGATCGAGCGTCCGCGAAAGCGCACCTCCAGCGTCTCGCGATTGTAGCGCCGGCCCTTGCAGGCGTCGCATTCCACATAGACATCCGGCAGGAAGTGCATCTCGATCTTGATGACGCCGTCGCCCTGGCAGGCCTCGCAGCGCCCGCCTTTCACGTTGAAGGAGAAGCGCCCCGGCCGGTAGCCGCGCGCCTTGGCCTCCGGCAGGCCGGCGAACCAGTCGCGGATCGGCGTGAAGGCGCCGGTGTAGGTGGCGGGGTTCGAGCGCGGCGTGCGGCCGATCGGCGACTGGTCGATGTCGATCACCTTGTCGATGAACTCCGCGCCGCGAAGCCGCGCATGCGCCGCCGGCGTGGCGCGCGCGCCGTGCAACTGGCGGGCGAGCGCCTTGTAGAGCGTCTCCACCACCAGGGTCGATTTGCCCCCGCCCGAGACGCCGGTGACGCAGGTGAAGGCGCCGAGCGGGAAGGCCGCGTCGATGCCCTGCAGATTGTGCCCGCTCGCGCCCTCCACCACCAGCTCGCGCCCGTTGCCGCGCCGGCGGCGGGGCGGCACCTCGATGCGCCGGCGTCCGGTCAGATATTGCGCCGTCAGGCTCTCGGGCCGGGCCATCACCTCCTCGGGCGCGCCCGCCGCCACCACATGGCCGCCATGCACGCCCGCCGCCGGCCCCATATCCACCAGATAGTCGGCGCTGCGGATCGCCTCCTCGTCATGCTCGACCACGATCACCGTATTGTCGAGGTCGCGCAGGCGGCGGAGCGTGGCCAGCAGCCGGTCGTTGTCGCGCTGATGCAGGCCGATGGAAGGCTCGTCCAGCACATAGAGCACGCCGGTGAGGCCGGAGCCGATCTGCGAGGCGAGCCGGATGCGCTGGCTCTCGCCGCCGGAAAGCGTGCCGGACGCGCGGTCGAGCGTCAGATAGTCGAGCCCGACATCGTTCAGGAAGCCGAGCCGGTCTTCGATCTCGCGCAGAATGCGCGCGCCGATCTCGCGCTGGCGGGCGGTGAGCGCCTCCTCCAGCGCCGCAAACCAGCGCCCGGCCTCGCCGATCGAGAGCGCCGCCACCGTGGAAATATCGGCGTCGGCGACCCGCACCGCCAGCGCCTCCGGGCGCAGCCGCTTGCCCCCGCAGACCTCGCAGGGCTGAGAGGTCTGATACTTCGCCAGCTCCTCGCGCACCCACGCGCTGTCGGTCTCGCGCAGCCGGCGTTCGAGATTGCGGATCACGCCCTCGAAGGGCTTGGTCACGCGATATTTCCGCAGCCCGTCATCGTAGGTCATGGTCACCGGCGCGTCGCCGGAGCCATAGAGCACCGCCCGGCGCGCTTCCTCCGGCAGGTCGCGCCAGGGCGCGCGCATATCGACCTCGTAATGGCGCGCCAGGCTGCGCAGGGTCTGCCGGTAATAATGGGTGCTGCTGTTCCTCCAGGGCGCGATCGCGCCGTCATGCAGGCCGAGCCCTTCGTCCGGAACCACCAGCGCCTCATCGACATGCTGGCGGCTGCCGAGCCCGTCGCAAGCGGAGCACGCCCCGGCCGGATTGTTGAAGGAGAACAGCCGGGGCTCGATCTCCTCGATGGTGAAGCCGGAGACCGGGCAGGCGAAGCGGGCGGAGAACAGGATGCGCTCGCCGGTGCCGGCGTCCTCGACCGCCGCCAGCCCGTCGGCCAGCTCCAGCGCCGTCTCCAGGCTGTCGGCGAGCCGGTTGCCGAGATCGGGGCGCACCACCAGCCGGTCCACCACGATGTCGATATCGTGCTTGATGTTCTTGCGCAGCGCCGGCGCTTCCTCGATATCGTAGAGTTCGCCGTCGATCTTGACGCGCTGGAAGCCGCGCCGGCGATAGTCCTGCAGCTCCTTGCGATACTCGCCCTTGCGCGCCCGCACCACCGGGGCCACCAGCAGCAGACGCGCGCCCTCGGGCAGCGCCTCGATGCGATCCACCATCTGGCTCACGCTCTGGCTCTCGATCGGCAGGCCGGTCGCCGGCGAGTAGGGCACGCCGACCCGCGCCCAGAGCAGGCGCATATAGTCGTAGATCTCGGTGACCGTGGCGACGGTGGAGCGCGGATTGCGCGAGGTGGTCTTCTGCTCGATGGAGATCGCCGGCGAGAGGCCGTCGATCGAATCGACATCCGGCTTGCGCATCAGCTCCAGGAACTGGCGCGCATAGGCGGAGAGGCTCTCGACATAGCGGCGCTGGCCCTCGGCGTAGATGGTGTCGAAGGCCAGCGACGACTTGCCGGAGCCGGAAAGGCCGGTGAACACGATCAGGCTGCCGCGCGGCAGGGCCACGTCGACGGACTTGAGGTTATGCTCCCGGGCGCCGCGAACGACGATCCGGCGGAGTTGGGAGTTGCCGCGCATCGCGCCGGCGATTGTAGGCCGGCCGGCCCCGGCGTTGAAGCCGGCTCGCGCTTCCGGTTTGCCGGCCTTGGCGGTAGCCTTGCGGTCGCGGCGGATGCGGAGAGGAGAGCGGGGCGATGCGCGGGGATGAAGTGCTGCGGCCCGGATACGCCTTCAAGGTCATCGACTTCCGGGTGGCGCGGGCCTTTCAGGAGAGCAAGCTCGGCGCGGCGGGGCTCGATCCGGCGTGCTATGGCGGCCTCGCCGACCCGACCTTCCTCGGCCATGGCGCGCTCCGGGCGATGACCGAGTCGGACGTCTCGATCCTCGGCCAGGTGCATATGACGCAGCGCTTTCGCCAGCATCGCGCCGTGCGGCTGGACGAGCCGCTGCGGGTGGCCGGCGAGGTGACGCGCGTGGAGGATGTGCCGCGCGGGCGGCGCGTCTGGTGCCGCTTCCGCTATCTCGACGCCGGGGGCCGGGAGGTCTGCGAGACCGAGCGCTCGGGCCTCCGCCCGGACCCGGCCCGCAAGCGCGGCCCCGGCGCCGGCGCGTCGGCCGGCGGCGGAGAGGAGGCCGGCTTCGAGGAGGTCGCCCGCCATCGGCTCACGCCCGAGGGCGTGGCCGCCTACAGCAACGACACCGACAACGCCATCCACAACGATCCCGAGGTGGCGGCGCGCTTCGGCTTCCGCGCGCCGATCGCCGCCGGCCTGATGGGCATCCACTATTATGTCGCGGCGCTGGCCGCAGACGGCCTGCCGGAGCGCCTCGACCTCGCGATCCGCTTCCTGCGCCCGATGTTCTGGGACGAAACCTTGACCCTGGAGCGCCGCGACGGCCGGATGCGGCTGCTGAACCCGGAGGGCAAGCGCTGCTCGGAGGCGGCATTATCCTAGCTGAACGGCTATCGCATACGCCAAGCAGAAATTTCAAAGCCAGGAGATTGACAAATGAAGCTGAGTACACATGAAGATCTTAATAACTTGAACCCCTATCTCATTAAATTTCTACAGATAGTTGGATATCAGTCTTGGAAAAAACGTCTCAATCATTTGAGAAATGAGATTCGCGCAAATAAGATCACCTCTCATTTCTTGAAAACTAGATTTCAAATTGAGTTAGCATTTTTGGAAATAATGAATCGCCGAAAATATGGTAAATCCCTACTAAAAGAAAATGATTCCTCGTTGCTATTCAAGTTTGCAAGCTTCATGATTATGACAACTCGGATATATGATAACCTAACAGATTCAGGAAAGGCTCGTTTGAAAGGTATGTTTGAAAATGCCTCCAAAAGTGATACCGGATTGGCCCGTTGGTATTCGAGATTGAAGTAGCTACGCATCTGATGAATAAAGGATTTCAGGTGGATTTCAATGACTTAGATGGATATGGTCAAAATGACTACATTGCAATCAAGAATAACGTTAAGGTTGAAATAGAATGCAAGTATATTTCGCGAGATAAGGGCAGACAAATTCACAGAAAAGATCTTCAAAATTTTGCTTCGAAGCTTGAGTCAGAATTCAACAATATGCTCAATAGTATAGCAGTGAGCACATTACTTGTTGTCACACTTTCTGAAAGGTTAAGTAGTTCAGCAATGGAGCACGACAATATCATTGGACAGATACGTCATGCTTTAGGAATTAGCAGGGTGCAGCAAAGTGCTGATATCAGTAAGATAGATATAAAGCGGCACGAAGACGCTGATCTCCAATATGTTGGCAAACGCCAACTTCTGGATAACATAAAGGAACGGTTTGACCTTAAAGATAATATGATTCTTGCCGCGGTTCGACATGATGGCATTATCTTGGCAATTGCACTTGAAAGCAAAAAGCAAGACAAGATTCTAGATGCAATTTATAGGGAATTAAAGCAATCTGCACAGAAACAATTTTCGGGACAAGAGCCGGCAATTCTATGTTGCTATCTGGATGGCACAACTGGGGAAGAGTTGGAATCTATGCGAGATAAAGATGGACAGCATACAAAATTGAACAATATTGCCAAGCGTCTTATGCAAAGCCGCCCCCAAGTCTTGTCCATATCATTTAGTGTTGTAGACGAAGTTGTTCGGCATGGGAATAAAATTTCAATGCAAGGAAAGTCTTATACAGTACGTAATGAAAAGCATGAATATTTCGACGATATGCGCTACTTTATTTTTGATGAATGGGATTAGAACCAGCCTTCGGCCATCTCCAGCTCGGCCCCGCCGGCGGCCTCGATGGAGGCGAGCAGGGCGGTGGCGGGGGGCAGCAGGGTTTCCAGATAGAAGCGCGCGGTCAGGCGCTTGGCCTCCAGGAAGTCGCGGTCTTCCGCGCCTTCGGCCAAGCGGCGTTCGGCGGCGGCCGCGCTCCGGGCGAGCAGCCAGCCGCCGGCGGCGAAGCCGAGCAGGCGGCAGAAGGGCGTGGCCGCGGCGGCCGCCGCGCCGAATTCGCCCCCGAGCCGCGCCAGCAGGATCTCGCCCGCGCGCTCCACCGCGTCGATGGCGTCGGCGAGCGGGCCGGCGGGCGCGTCGGCGCGCATGAGCGCGATCTGCGCGCGGAGCGCCGCGCCGCCGTCGCGTCCGAGCTTGCGCGCCACCAGGTCCATGGCCTGGATGCCGTTGGTGCCCTCATAGATCGGCGCGATGCGGCTGTCGCGGAAATGCTGCGCCGCGCCGGTCTCCTCGACGAAGCCCATGCCGCCATGCAGTTGCAGGCCGGTGGAGGCGAGCTCGACGCCGAGATCGGTGCACCAGGCCTTGACCACCGGGATCATCAGATCGACCCGCGCCTGGGCTTCGGCGTCGCCGGCGCGCCCGGCCCGGTCCTGCGCGGCCGCGACCCAGTAGCAGAGCGCGCGCATCGCCTCGATCTGGGCCTTCATGGTCATCAGCATCCGGCGCACGTCCGGGTGGCGCAGGATCGGCGCGGGGCCTTTCTCGCCGGAGCTCTCGTCGCGCCCCTGGCGGCGTTCGGCCGCGAAGGCGCGCGCCTGCTGAAAGGCGCGCTCCGCCACCGCGAGGCCCTGCAGGCCGACGCCGAGGCGGGCGTTGTTCATCATCGTGAACATATACTGGATGCCGCGATTTTCCTCGCCGATCAGCTCCGCCGCCGCGCCCTCGTTCTCGCCATAGGCCATGACGCAGGTCGGGCTGGCGTGGATGCCGAGCTTGTGCTCCAGCCCGACCGGGCGCAGATCGTTGCGCGCGCCGGGGCTGCCGTCGGGGTTCACCAGCCGTTTCGGCGCGAGGAACAGCGACACGCCGCGAATGCCCTCCGGCGCGCCCGGCGTGCGCGCCAGCACCATATGCACGATATTGTCGGCGAGGTCGTGGTCGCCGTAGGAGATGAAGATCTTCTGGCCCTTGAGGCGCCAGCCGCCCTGGCCGTCCGGCAGGGCGCGGGTGGCGAGCGCGCCGACATCGGAGCCGGCCTGCGGCTCGGTCAGGTTCATCGTGCCGGTCCACTCGCCGGAGACCATCTTCTCCAGATAGCGCGCCTTCTGCGCTTCGGAGCCGTGCTGGGCCAGCAGTTCGATGGCGCCCTGGGTCAAGAGCGGGGCGAGCGAGAAGGAGAGGCAGGCCGCCTCCCACATCTCGGAAAGCGCCGTTGAGACCAGCCAGGGCAGCCCCTGGCCGCCATGGGCGGGATCGAAAGGCGCGCCGTTCCAGCCGCCTTCGCAGAACTGCCGATAGGCCTCGCGGAAGCCGTCGGCGGTGCGCACCACGCCATTTTCCAGCCGCGCGCCTTGGAGGTCGCCGGTGCGGTTCAGCGGCCCGAGCGCCTCGCGCGCGAACCGCGCCGCCTCGTTCAGCACCGCATCGACCAGATCGGCGGAGAGCTCTTCCATGCCGGGCAGCGCCGCCACCTCTTCGAGGCCGGCGATCTCGGCCATGACGAAACGCATGTCGGCAAGGGGGGCCACGTAATCGGACATGGGCGGCGCACCGTGAAAAGCAGGTCGATACGAGGGGGAAGGGCTGGCTGGGCGACCTGGATTCGAACCAGGGCTACTGGGGCCAGAACCCAGCGTTCTGCCGCTAAACTATCGCCCAGCACGGCCGAGGCTCGTATATGGCCCATCCGCGGGCGGAGCGCAAGCCGCCGTCGGCGCGCTACGCCAAGCCCGGGGCGTCCGCGCGGCGAACCGGCAGCCGGGCGATGTCCGGCCCCGACTTCTCTGTCGCGACGCGGATCGCCCAGGCGCTTTGCAGATTGAGCCAGAACTCCGGTCCGGTGCCGAACCAGTGTCCGAAGCGCAGCGCGCTGTCGCCGGTCACGCCGCGCTTGCCCGCGATGATCTGGCCGATCCGGTTCGCCGGCACGTCGATTTGCCGCGCCAGTTCGCTTGGCGTCACTCCCAGCGCATCCAGCTCGTCCTTCAGCACCTCGCCGGGATGAACGGCTCTGAGGAACATGACCGGTCTCCTTTTCTCAGTGATAGTCCACGATCTCGACTTCACTCGGTCCGGTCTGGCCGACCCGCCACTCGAAGCAGATTCGCCACTGGCGATTGATGCGGATGGAATATTGTCCCGCACGATCTCCCCTGAGCGCTTCGAGCCGGTTTCCTCGCAAGGCCCTGAGCGTGTCGAGCGAGACCGCCGCGTCCAGGATCGACAGCCGGCGAGCGGCCTGATCCTCGACGCCCTGAAAGGCCCTGACGAACTCCCCCCTCGCGAACTGCTCGGTCCTCTTGTCCCGATAGCTCAGAATCATCAATGCTCAACCTAAATCCTATTGACGATATACGTCAAGCGTCGTGAACGATCGGATAGTGCCCTGCCCGATGGTATCGGAGTCCGGTGCCGGTTGCGCTATCTGCCGCACGGGGCCGAAGCGCTCGACGATCATCTGTGCGTGCCGCGGGAACGCCTTGTCGGCAATGACACCAGCGCGTGCCGCCCCGCGCCGATCAGACAGGTTCGGTGGCGGCGATGCGCAGCTTCCCTGTTTCCGTCGTGGAGGGCGGTTGCCGGATGACGATCTCGATATCGCGGCCGAGCATTGTCAGCAGGCGCAACAGGCGCTCGAGCGAATAGTCGCGAAAGTCGCCCCTTAGAAGGCGGGACACATCGGGCTGCGACAGGCCCAGCAGGCGCGCCGCCTCCGTCTGGGTCATGCGGCGCTGCCGGACCGCCGCGTCGATCCGTCCGACCAGCTCCGCTTTCACCAGATGCGCATCGGCGTCGGCATGGCCGAGATCGGCAAAGACATTACCGCTGCCGCGTTCGACATCGTTATCGACCGGGTCCATCTGTTCACTCCTCGCCATAAGCGGTTCGATAATGCGCCTCGGCGGTATGCAATCGACGCCGAACGAGGTCGAGTTCCCGTTGCGGTGTGGCGACGCCCCGTCTGGCCTTCTTCTGGAAGGCATGCAGGACATAGATGGCCGTTTCGAACCGAACCGTATAGACAGCCCTGAAGCTGTCGCCATCATGGCGCGCCACGACCTCCAGAACCCCCGCGCCGAAGCCTTTGAGCCGCTTGGCGTCTCGATGCTGCAGACCGGTCTGGGCCTGATAGATCGCAAACCCCATGCGATCCCGCACCGGCTCCGGGAAGCGCTTCAGATCGGCTTTGCTCGAACCGACCCATTCGACAGGCCTCAGCGTGGCTTCACTCATGGCTCAATATAGGGGTTCCACCATAGCGCCGCAAGGCTTCGGCGCGGGCGCGCCCATGCGTCGGCTGCAGATGGCGACGGACGCCGGGGACGCCGCGCCGCCCGGTCAGAAGTGGAGGTCGAGGGTCATGCCGATGCGGGTGTCGGGGTCGCGCTGCTCGGCGGCGAGGCGGGCGGCGAGTCCGGCGGGGCCGGCGAAGGCGAGGCCGGCGGCGGTGCGGGCCTCGGCGTCGTCGGCGAGCGCCAGTTCCGCGAAGGGCGTCAGCAGGCCGCCGGACGCCGCGAAGCCGTAGCCGGCGCGCGCCGTCAGGCTTGCGGCCCATTCGCTCGCGCCGTCGTCGGAATGCAGCGCCAGCCAGTGGCCGCTCGCGTCGAGGCCGAAGCGCGAGCCGGGAGACGCCAGATGCGCGCCGCCGGAAAGCTCCGCGCCGGTTCCCTTCACCCCGTCGCCGCCATCCCGGCGCTGCGCCAGCGCGCCGCGCGGCCGGAGCAGCCAGTCCGAACCGGAGGAACTTCCAGGCCGGCGCGATACCGCCCGGGGCGGAACCGGTCTATCCTTGCCGCCGGGGAGCGGAGACGATGCGCGGGCGGGAGACGGAAGCGGGACGGGACGGGCCGGTCTATGGCGCCCTCGATCTCGGCACCAACAATTGCCGCCTGCTGGTCGCGCGGCCGGCGCCGGGCGGCTTCGATGTGCTGGACAGCTTCTCGCGCATCGTGCGGCTGGGCGAGGGCTTGCAGCGCACCGGGCGGCTCTCGGAGCGCGCCATCGAGCGCACACTTGCGGCGCTCGGCGTCTGCGCGCGCAAGATCCGCCGCCAGCGGGTGACCCGCCTGCGCAGCGTCGCCACCGAGGCCTGCCGGCAGGCGGCCAACTGCGCCGGCTTCGTGGAGCGGGTGCGGCGCGAGACCGGCGTGAATCTGGAGATCATCGGCGCGCGCGAGGAGGCGGCGCTCGCGGCGGCGGGCTGCGCGCCGCTGCTCGACCCCGCGCGGCCGCGGGCGCTGGTGTTCGACATCGGCGGCGGCAGCAGCGAGGTGACCTGGCTGGCGGTCGGCCCGGACGGGGCCGCCGAGCTGCTCGACTCGATCTCGCTGCCCTGGGGCGTGGCGCGCATGGCGGAGACCTTCGGCTCGGACCGCATCTCCCGGCGCCGCTATCGGGCGATGTCCGAGGCGGTGACGCCCTGGCTCCGGCGCTTCGACGCGGCCAACGGCATCGGCGCGGCCGTCCGGGCCGGCCGGGCGCAGATGATCGGCGCCTCCGGCACGGTGACCATCGTCGCCGGCCTGCATCTCGGGCTGCAACGCTATCGCCGCGATCTGGTCGATGGGCGCTATCTCGGCTTCGACGAGCTGGAGGCCGTCTTCGCGCTGCTGCGCCGGCTCGACCGGGCGGGCCGGGCGCGGCTGCCCTGCGTCGGGCCGGAGCGCGCCGACCTGGTGGTGGGCGGCTGCGCCATCGTCTCGGCGATCTGCGGCGCCTGGCCGGTCGGACGGCTCCGGGTCGCGGATCGCGGCCTGCGCGAGGGCATGCTGTTCGGCATGATCGCCAGCGACCGCGCGGCGCCATGACGACCGGCAAGCGCCCCGGAAGGCAGTCCGGCCTGAAGACGCGGCTCAGAACCGCGCGCGGGCGCAAGGCCGGCTCCACCCGCTGGCTGCAGCGCCAGCTGGACGATCCCTATGTCGGCGAGGCGAAGCGCCAGGGCCTGCGCTCGCGCGCGGCCTTCAAGCTGATGCAGCTCGACGACCGCTTCGGCCTGCTGAAGCCCGGCGCGGCCGTGCTGGACCTCGGCGCCGCGCCCGGCGGCTGGACCCAGGTGGCGGTCGCGCGGGCCGGCGGCGGGCCGGTGGTCGCGGTCGATCTCGCGGCCATGGACCCGGTCGCGGGCGCGCTCTGCCTCGCGCTCGACCTGGCGGACGAGGACGCGCCGGCCCGGCTCGTGGCTGCGCTGCCGGACGGCGCGGACGCGGTGCTGAGCGACATGGCGCCGCGAACCACCGGCCACGCCGCCACCGACCGGCTGCGGATCGCGGCGCTGGCCGAACTGGCGCATGACGCCGCGGCGCGCCTGTTGCGGCCCGGCGGCGCCTTCGCCGTCAAGATCTTCCAGGGCGGCGCGCATCACGATCTGCTGCAGCGCCTCAAGCGCGATTTCGCCTTCGTGCGCCACGCCAAGCCGGAGGCGAGCCGCAAGGAATCCTCGGAACTCTATCTGGTGGCGACCGGCTTTCGCGGCGCGGCCGATTTTCCTTCCCTTCCCGCCGGAGAGGGTTATAACAAGCCGCCAACCTGACACCGTTGGGAAGGCGTTTCGTGCGCGACCTTGTTGCGATGCCGCTGGCGCTCAGCTTCGACGATGTGCTGCTGCTGCCGTCCTCCTCCTCGATCCTGCCTGCGAGCGCCGACACCCGGACGCGCCTCACCGCCGAAATCGACCTGGCCCTGCCGGTCGTCTCGGCGGCGATGGACACGGTGACCGAATCCGCGCTCGCCATCGCCATGGCCCAGGCCGGGGCGCTCGGCTGCATCCACAAGAATCTCGACATCGAGCGCCAGGCGGCCGAGGTGCGCCGGGTGAAGAAGTTCGAGTCCGGCATGGTCGTCGATCCGCTGGTCATCCGCCCGGACCGCCCGCTGGTCGAGGCGCTGGCGATGATGTCCGAGCACCGCATCTCCGGCATCCCGGTGGTGGAGGAGGGCGGGCGGCTGGTCGGCATTCTCACCCACCGGGATGTGCGCTTCGCCAGCGCCATGGGCCAGCCGGTCTCCGAGCTGATGACCCGCGAGGTGGTGACGGTGCGCGAGGGCGTGGACTCCGCCGACGCCCGGCGCCTGCTCCACAAGCACCGAATCGAGAAGCTGGTGGTGGTGGATGACGCGCATCGCTGCGTCGGCCTGATCACGGTGAAGGACATCGACAAGGCGGCGCGCTTTCCCTCCGCCACCAAGGACGAACAGGGCCGTCTGCGGGTGGCGGCCGCGACGGGCACCGGGCGCCAGGGGATCGAGCGCGCCGAGGCGCTCTTCGACGCCGGCGTGGATGTGCTGGTGATCGACACCGCGCACGGCCACTCCGAAGGGGTGATCGAGGCGGTCGAGCGCATTCGCCGGCTGTCCAACTACACGCAGATCGTCGCCGGCAATGTGGCGACCGCCGAAGGCGCGCGCGCGCTGATCGCCGCCGGGGCGGATGCGGTCAAGATCGGCATCGGTCCGGGCTCCATCTGCACCACGCGCGTGGTCGCCGGCGTCGGCGTTCCGCAGCTGACGGCGATCGTCGAAGCTGCCCAGGCCTGCCGGGAGGCCGGCGTGCCGGCGATCGCCGATGGCGGCATCAAATCCTCCGGCGACCTCGCCAAGGCGATCGCCGCCGGGGCCGATTGCGCGATGATCGGCTCGCTGTTCGCCGGCTCGGAGGAAAGCCCCGGCGAGGTGTTCCTCTATCAGGGCCGGTCCTACAAGTCCTATCGCGGCATGGGCTCGGTCGGCGCGATGGCGCGCGGCTCGGCGGACCGCTACTTCCAGGAGGAAGTCAACGATTCGCTGAAGCTCGTGCCGGAGGGCGTCGAGGGCCGCGTGCCCTACAAGGGGCCGGTCGGCAATGTGGTGCATCAGCTGGTGGGCGGCCTGCGCGCCGCCATGGGCTATACCGGCTCGGCCACGATCGCCGCGATGCAGCAGGAGACCCGCTTCGTGCGCATCACCAATGCGGGGCTCCGCGAAAGCCATGTGCACGATGTCGCGATGACCCGCGAGCCGCCCAACTACCAGTCCGGCCGCTCGTGGCTCTGACGGTGCGGCCGGCGCGGCCCGGCGACGCCGCCGAAATCGCCCGCGCGCATGTCGAGACCTGGCGCGACGCCTATGCGGGGCTGCTGCCGCAAGCGGTGCTGGACGGTTTGAGCCAGCGGGGCCAGACGCGCCGCTGGCGGCGCGCGATCCGCGATCCGGAGGGGGAACTGGGGCAGGTGCTCCTCGCGGAGGAGGCCGGGGAGGCGGGCCTGCTCGGTTTCGGCAGCGCCAGGGTCGATATCGGCGAGATCGTGACGCTCTATGTGCGCCCGGCGGCGCAGGGCCGGGGCGTCGGCCGGCTGCTGCTCCAGCGTCTTGCCGGCCTGCTGAAGGGGCCGGTGTCGCTCTGGGTGCTGGACGGCAACCCCGCCGCCGGCTTCTACGCCCGCATGGGCGGCCGCCCGGCCGTCGCCCGCACGGTCCGCCGCTGGGGCCTCGACCTCGGCCAGAGGGAATATCGCTGGCCGGGCGCCTCTTCCGTCCTTGACGAACAGGCCCCGGCGGCGCGACCATGCTGCGGCGTCTTGTAGCGGGAGGAGCGCACGGATGGGAAAGAGGCGGAAACTGTGCGCAAGGAGGAACGAAATGAGCATCGTTGCAAGAATCGGCGCCGTGGCGCTGCTGGCGGGCGCGGCGATCGGGGTTGCGCCGGCTGGGTCGCAGGCAAGTTGCACGGGATCGGACAGGATCGACCATGGTGAAGCCAGTTGCCTCAAGGCGTCGTGGCGAAACAAGAAATGGCCGGCCAGAAACAGCTTCGATGCCCAGAATCTCTGCTCGGACTATGGCAGGGTGGTCGCCAAGGTCGATATCGAGCATCACAAGGACAAGACATGGTATCTGGACAACGGCAACAAGAAGAGCGACAGCGTCTTGCACGAATACGATGTTCGGAGGATCTATTGCTGCGACGATCTGAGCGATCTGTGCGACGATGACGACAAAACGGGCGAGCGGTGCATCGAGCTGCTGAATAGGAGCAGCGCGGGCAGCACCTGCGTCGAGGCAAAGGCGTCAATAAGTGGAACGAATTGCAAGTTCTATGTCAAATGCCGGATGGAAGACGGTCATTACCGCGAGAACAAAAGAACATACACCATGTCCGAGACGCGCTCCCTGTATAACTGCGGCGGTTCGCTGAGCAAGACGGCATGCTAAAAGTTGCGTTCGGAATACGCGCACAGCCGCAGGTAAGGGCGCTTTGTTCGCGGCGGGGTGCTCAGGGTTTCGGCGCCTCGATGCCGGCCCGGGCCAGCATGGCGGAGAGCAGGCCCCAGAAGAAGGCTTCGCCCGGATAGCCCTCGATGCGGCCGAGCTCGGCTCCGTCGCGCACCAGCAGGAAGGTCGGCGTGAAGCGGACGCGGCTCGCGAGCGCGACGCCCGGCGGCGGGCCGCGATGCAGGTCGAAGCGCTTCAGCGGCGCGGCCCGGCCCTCGGGCGTCTTCGGGTAGATCGCGCCGACCTCGCTGTCCCAGCGCGCGCACCAGGGGCAGCCCGGCTCCTCGGCCATCAGCAGAAAGGTCTCCGCCGCCGCCGGAGCGGAACCGAAGGCCGCGACGACGACCAGCAGGAGCGCCCGCAACCCCGTCATTCGCCCCTCGCGCCCTTGTATGCGATGCGCCGGCATTCTACCCTCCGCTCCCGGTCTCTCAAGGTTTCCAGGCTCGCGCGATGCTCGAAGTCACGGCATTCGGGGCGCTCGCCGCCGGACTGCTGTCGTTTCTCTCGCCATGCGTCCTGCCGATCGTGCCCTTCTATCTGAGCTATCTGGCGGGCGTCGGCGCGGAGCGCATCTCCGCCGGGGAGGAGCTCGCGCGCCCGGTGCGCCGGCGCGCCGTGCTGCTGGCGAGCCTCTTCGCGCTCGGCGTGATCACCGTCTTCGTCGGCCTCGGGGCGGCGGCCACCGCGTTCGGCCAGCTGGTGCGCGACTATTTCGACCTGTTGCGCTGGGCGGCGGCCGCCATCGTCATCGTCATGGGGCTGCATTTCCTCGGCGTCATGCGCATCGCGCTGCTCTATCGCCAGCTGAGCGCCGCCGGCGGCGGCCGGATGTCCCATGTCGGGCTGGTCGGGGCCTATGTCATCGGGCTCGCCTTCGCCTTCGGCTGGACGCCCTGCGTCGGCCCGGCGCTGGCGGCCATCCTGTTCATCGCGGCCGGCCAGGAGACGGCCTGGCAGGGCGCGGGGCTGCTCCTCGTCTATGGCGCCGGGATGACCGCGCCCTTCCTGCTCGCCGCGCTCTTTATCGGCCCCTTCATGCGCTGGATGGCGCGCTTCCGCCGCTATCTGCCGGCGGTGGAGAAGGCCATGGGCGCGCTGCTCGTCCTGTTCGGGGTGCTGATCGCGACCGACAGCGTCTCCGTCATCGCCGTATGGATGCTGGAGGTTGCGCCCTGGTTCGCCGATATCGGATAAGGAAGCCGGAAGGGAGCACGCCCATGATCCGCCTGCCTGTCGTTCTGCTCGCCCTGCTGTTCGCCGGCGCGGCCCTGGCGGCCGAGCTTGGCGATGACGGCCTGCACAAGGCGCCCTGGATGCGCGACACCTTCAAGGACCTCACCGAGGACCTGGCCGAGGCCAATGCCGAGGGCAAGCGCCTGCTGCTGCTGTTCGAGCAGCGCGGCTGCATCTACTGCACCCGGATGCACGAAAAGACCTTCCCCGACCCCGCCGTGACGAAGGCGATCACCGACCATTATTTCGTCGTGCAGCTCAACCTGCATGGCGACACCGAGGTCGTCGATCTCGACGGCGAGGCGCTCCGCGAAAAGGACATGGCGCGCAAATGGCGCATCCTGTTCACGCCGACGCTGATGTTCATGCCGGAAGAGGCGCCGGAGGGCGTCTCGGCGGCCGACGCGGCGGTCGCCGTCATGCCCGGCGCCTTCGGCAAGGGAACCACCCTCGACCTGCTGACCTGGGTGCAGGAGAAGCGCTATCTGCTCGACACGGACGAGGACTTCCAGCGTTATCACGCGCGGCGCATCCGCGAGCGCAGCAACGGCTCCGCCGATTGAGGCGCGACCATCCGCGCCGGGAACTCGGACAAAAGATCGCACATTTGGAATTGACCCGGCTCCGGCGGCTTGCCAGAAAGGCGGCCATGGGGCGGATCTGTTCAGGGTGGGCCATGAAATATCCCATGAGGACTGCGGTCGCGGCGGCGGTCGCCATCGGCTGGGTCGCGACGGTTGCGGCCGAAGGCGTCCTGCCGAAGGACGCGGTCTATGTCGAGGGCGCCATTGCGGTCTCGCTCAGCGGCAAGGCGGGCGATCCCGAAGCCGGCGCGAAGATCATGAACAAGGGGGCCGGCAATTGCATCGCCTGCCACCAGGTCTCGGCGCTCGGCCACCTGCCGTTCCACGGCGAGATCGGCCCGACGCTGGACGGGGTGGCCGACCGCTGGACCGAGGCCGAGATCCGCGGCATCGTCGCCGACGCCAAGATGACCTTCGAGGAGTCGATGATGCCCTCCTTCTACAAGACCGAGGGCTTCATCCGCATCGGCAAGGCCTTCACCGGCAAGCCGCTCGAGGGCGAGGTGTCGCCGCTGCTGTCGGCGCAGGAGATCGAGGATGTCGTCGCCTATCTGATGACGCTCAAGGAATAGCCGGAACCCGGGCGAGAGTGAGGTAAGCCATGGAACTGACAAGACGGAGCGCGCTGCTGCTCGGTTCGGGCGCGGTGCTGGCGGCAGGCTTCGGAGCCATGCCCGCCTGGGCCGCCACGACGGCCGACGAGGCGATCGCGGCGCTGACCGGCGGCGCGCCGCTCGGCGAAGGGGCGGTCTCGCTGACCGCGCCCGAAATCGCCGAAAACGGCAACACCGTGCCGATCGGCGTCTCCGCGCCGGGCGCTGAAGAGGTGACCCTCTTTGCGGACGGCAATCCGGTGCCGAATGTGGCGACATTCCGCTTCGGGCCGCTCAATGCGTCCCGCTCGGCGTCCACCCGCATTCGCCTGGCCAAGACGCAGAACGTCATCGCGATCGCCAAAATGGAGGACGGCTCCTTCCAGAAGGCCGGGGCCGCGATCAAGGTGACCATCGGCGGCTGCGGCGGCTGAGAGCTGAAGGGAGGCGACAGACATGGCCAAAGGTGTGAAGCCCCGCGTCAAGGTGCCGAAGAAGGCTGCGGCCGGGGATACCATCACGATCAAGACGCTGATCAGCCACAAGATGGAAAGCGGCCAGCGCAAGGACAAGCAGGGGAACCCCATTCCCCGCTCGATCATCAACCGCTTCGTGGCGGAGTTCAACGGCCGGAATGTGATCGACGTGGCCATGGAGCCGGCGATCTCCACCAACCCCTATTTCCAGTTCGACGCCGTCGTCCCGGAATCGGGCGAGTTCAAATTCACCTGGTATGACGACGACGGCTCCGTTTACGAAAAGACCGCATCGATAAAGGTCGGCTGACGGCGCCCGCGCCTTCAGGGAGGAAAATGTGAAAGCTGCGCGCAATCTGTCCGCCGCACTCGGCCTGGTCGCCGCATCGGCCATCGGCGCCTCGGTTCTCGCCGGCCCCGGCCCGGACGAGGACAAGCTGGTGGTGAACGGCGAGATCGAAATGGTGACCGATGCGCCGGCGCCTGCGCATCTGGAGAATCTGGATCGGATCTATTCCGGCTGGCGGTTCCGCACCGACGAGACCCAGGCGGTGCAGATGGACGATTTCGACAATCCCGCCATGATCTTCGTCGAGAAGGCCGCCGAGATCTGGGAGATGGTTCACGGCACCGAGGGCAAGTCCTGCTCCTCCTGCCATGAGGCGGTCGAGACCATGGCCGGCGTAAAGGCGGTCTATCCGAAATGGATCGAGGCGGCCGGCAAGGTGCGCAGCCTGGAAGAGCGGATCAACGAGTGCCGCAGCGAGCGCATGGGCGCGGAGCCGTGGAAATACGCCGGCGGCGACATGACCGACATGGTCGCGCTGCTGGCCTCGGTCTCGCGCGGCATGCCCGTCAATGTCGCCATCGACGGGCCGGCGGAAGCCACCTGGAAGCGCGGCAAGGAGATCTACTACACCCGCTTCGGCCAGCTGGAGCTGTCCTGCGCCAATTGCCACGAGGAGAATAACGGCAACATGATGCGCGCCGACCATCTGAGCCAAGGGCAGATCAACGGCTTCCCGACCTACCGGCTGAAGAACACCAAGGTGAACGCCGTGCATTCCCGCTTCAAGGGCTGCATCCGCGACACCCGCGCCCACACCTTCCAGCCGGGCTCGCCGGAATTCATCGCGCTCGAACTCTATGTCGCCTCGCGCGGCAACGGGCTGAGCGTCGAAGGGCCGTCGGTGCGCAACTGATCCGGCCGAACGCCCCGCAGCAACGGCCTGCGGGGCGTTCGCCGTTTCGGGGCCGGGGACAGTGGGCGATGTGCAGGGGAGCCGGGCGGCGATGATCTCCCGACGCGATTTCCTCCAGGTCGGCATGGCGGCCTCGGCGCTGCTCGGGGCTTCGGCCTTCGGCGGCTGGGCGCGCCTCGCGGCCCACCAGCGGCTGACGCAGGACCAGCTGCTGGACTTCGACACCTTCGGCAATGTCACGCTGATTCATGTCACCGACATTCACGGCCAGCTGAAGCCGGTCTATTTCCGCGAGCCGTCGGTCAATCTGGGCGTCGGGGCCAATCGGGGCGCGGTTCCGCATGTCACCGGCGCCGCCTTTCGCCGGCTCTACGGCATCGCGGACGGCAGCCCGGCGCATTATGCGCTGAGCGCGGACGATTTCTCCGCGCTCGCCCGCGAATATGGGCGCGTCGGCGGGCTGGACCGGGTGGCGACCGTCGTGAACGCGATCCGCGCCGACCGCCCGGACGCGCTGCTGCTGGACGGCGGCGACACCTGGCACGGCTCCTACAGCTGCTATCACACCGCCGGGCAGGACATGGTGAACGCCATGAACGCCCTCAAGCCGGACGCCATGACCTTCCACTGGGAGTTCACGCTCGGCTCCGAGCGGGTGCGCGAGCTGGTCGAGAGCCTGCCCTTCGCCGCGCTCGGGCAGAATATCTTCGACGCCGAATGGGACGAGCCGGCCGAGAGCTTCCCGCCCTACACGGTCTTCGAGCGCGGCGGGGCGCGCATCGCGGTCATCGGCCAGGCCTTCCCCTACATGCCGATCGCCAATCCGCGCTGGATGTTCCCGGAATACTCCTTCGGCATTCGCGACGAGCGGATGCAGGAGATGGTCGATGAGGTGCGCGCGGCCGGGGCCGACTGCGTGGTGCTGCTGTCGCATAACGGCTTCGACGTGGACAAGAAGATGGCGGGCATCGTCACCGGCATCGATGTCATCCTTTCCGGCCACACCCATGACGCGCTGCCGGAGCCGGCGCTGGTCGGCTCGACGGTCATCGCGCCGTCGGGCTCGAACGGCAAGTTCGTCACCCGCCTCGATCTCGATGTCGGCGACGGGCGCATGAAGGGCTATCGCCACCGGCTGATCCCGGTGTTCGCCGATGTCATCCGGCCGGACCCCGAGATGACGCGGCTGATCGACCGGGAGCGCGCGCCCTTCCTCGACGCCATGCGCGAGACCATCGGGCGGACGGACTCACTGCTCTACCGGCGCGGCAATTTCAACGGCACCTGGGACGACCTGATCTGCGACGCGCTGATTTCCGAGCGCGACGCCGAGATCGCGCTGTCGCCGGGGGTGCGCTGGGGGCCGTCGCTGCTGCCCGGCCAGGAGATTACGCGCGAGGATATCTGGAGCGTGACCTCCATGACCTATGGCGCGGCCTACCGCACGGAGATGACCGGCGCGTTCCTCAAGGAGGTGCTGGAGGATGTGGCGGACAATATCTTCAACCCAGACCCCTACTATCAGCAGGGCGGCGACATGGTGCGCACCGGCGGCCTCGGCTACCGGGTGGAGATCGCCAGACCGCAGGGCCAGCGGATCGGGGCGCTCCGGCTGCTCCGCACCGGCGAGCCGATCGAGCCGGACCGCTCCTATGTCGTCGCGGGCTGGGCGTCCGTCAACGAGGACACGGAGGGGCCGCAGATCTGGGATGTGGTCGAGTCCCATATCCGCAAGCTCGGAACCGTGACCGTCGCCCCGAACGAGTCTGTCGAGGTCATCGCCGGCTAGCCCGGCGCCCGAACCGGAGATACGCCATGGCCATTCGGACCACGCGCCGCAGCCTGCTGAAGACCGGCGTCGCCGCCGGCGTCGGCGCCGTCTCGGCGGCGGCTGGCGCCCGCGCCGCCGGCGCTCCCGCCGCGCCCGACCCGCTGATTACCGAAGTGCAGGACTGGGCCTCGACCATCGGCGATGGCGTGGACGCCGTGCCCTACGGGCTGCCGATCGAACATGAGAAGCATGTCGTGCGCCGCAATGTGGAATGGCTGACGGCGGACACCGTCTCCTCGGTCAATTTCACGCCGATCCACGCGCTCGACGGAACCGTCACCCCGCAGGGATGCGCCTTCGAGCGCCACCATTCCGGCATGATCGACCTCCGCAAGGAGGATTACCGGCTGATGATCAACGGCATGGTCGATCGGCCGCTGGTGTTCACCTACGCCGATCTGGAGCGCTTCCCGCGCGTCAACCGCGTCTGCTTCTGCGAATGCGCGGCCAATACCGGCATGGAATGGGCCGGCGCGCAGCTGAACGGCGCGCAATTCACCCATGGCATGATCCACAATATGGAATATTCCGGCGTGCCGCTGCGCACGCTGCTGGAGGAGGCGGGCCTGGGCGCGGCCGGCGACCCGGCGGACAAGTGGGTCTATGTCGAGGGCGCGGACGCCTCGTCCAACGGGCGCTCGATCCCGCTGGAGAAGGCGCTCGACGATGTGCTGGTCGCCTTCAAGGCGAACGGCGAGGCGCTGCGCATGGAGCATGGCTATCCGGTGCGCCTGATCGTGCCCGGATGGGAAGGCAATCTCTGGGTCAAGTGGCTGCGCCGCGTCGAGGTGCTGGACAGCTCGGTGGAAAGCCGCGAGGAGACCTCGAAATATACCGACACGCTCGCCGACGGCGTCTCGCGCAAATGGACCTGGCCGATGGACGCCAAGTCGGTCATCACCTCGCCGAGCCCGCAGGCCCCGCTCGCGCACGGCCCCGGCCCGCTGGTGATTAGCGGACTCGCCTGGTCCGGCCACGGGCGCATTACCCGCGTGGACGTCTCGCTCGACGGCGGCGCCAACTGGCGAACCGCCCGGCTGGCGGCGCCCGGCCAAGACCGCGCGCTCACCCGCTTCTATCTCGACACGGTGTGGAACGGCGAGGAAATGCTGCTGCAGTCGCGCGCCATCGACGAGACCGGCTATGTGCAGCCCACCAAGGCGCAGCTGCGCGCCGTGCGCGGCCTCAACTCCATCTATCACAACAACTGCATCCAGACCTGGCATGTCAAGGCGAACGGGGAAACCGAGAATGTCGAGGTTTCCTAGGCTCCTCGCCGCCGCGCTGCTGCTGCTCGCGGCGCCCGCCGTCCAGGCGGGGGAGAAGTTCGGCCTCGGCCGGCCCGCGTTGCCGGAGGAGATCGCCGCCTGGGATGTGGATGTCCTCCCCGACGGCGCCGGCCTGCCGGCCGGGCGCGGCGATGTCGCTCGCGGCGAGGAGCTGTTCAGCGAGAAATGCGCCTCCTGCCACGGCGAGTTCGCGGAGGGTGTGGATAACTGGCCGGAGCTCGCCGGCGGCTTCGACACGCTGGCGGACGACGATCCGGTCAAGACGGTCGGCTCCTACTGGCCCCATCTCTCGACCGTGTGGGACTATGTGCACCGCTCGATGCCTTACGGCGCCGCGCAGACGCTGGAGGATGACGAGGTCTATGCCATCGTCGCCTATATCCTCTATTCCAACGACCTGGTGGACGAAGAGTTCGAACTGACCCGCGAGAATTTCCTCCAGGTCGAACTGCCGAATGCGGGGGGCTTCCGCGTCGATGACCGCCCGGAGAGCGAATATCCCGCCTGGCGGCGCGAGCCCTGTATGCGCGACTGCAAAGAGGGCGTGGAGATCACCATGCGCGCCACCGTGCTCGATGTGACCCCGGAGGACGAGGCCGAAGAGGAGGCCGCTGCGGCCCCCGCCGCCGCTCCTGCGGCGACGACCGCAGCGCCCGCCACCGCCGTCGCGGCGCTCGATCCGGCGCTGGTCGCGGCCGGCGAGAAGGCGTTTCGCAAGTGCAAGGCCTGCCACACGGTCGGCGACGACAGCAGGAAGCGCACCGGGCCGGCGCTCACCGGCGTGGTCGGACGTCGGATGGGCGCGGTCGAGGGCTTCCGCTATTCGAAGGTCCTCAAGGAGGCCGCCGGCGAAGGGCGCATCTGGGACGAGGAGGCGCTGACCTCCTTCCTCGCCCGCCCCCGGAAATTCATGAAGGGCACCCGGATGGTGTTCGCCGGCATGAAGAAGGAGGAGGAGATCGCGGCCGTCATCGCCTATCTGAAGAGCTTCGGAGACTGAGCCGGGCATGGTCCGCCTGCTGATCGCCGCAGCCGCGCTCGCGCTCCACGCCGGAGCGGCGGAGGCCGGCGACGCCCAGGCCGGCCGGCAGCTCTACGATCAGTGTCTGGCCTGTCATGAGATCGGCAGGGGCGCCGCCCACGGGATCGGCCCGCATCTGAACGGCGCGGTCGGCCGCGCCGCCGCCAGCCATGCGGATTTCGACTATTCCCCGAGCTTGCGGCGCCTCGGCGAGGAGGCCCATGTCTGGAGCGCCGCAGCGCTCGACGCCTTCCTCGCCGACCCGGCCGCCGTCGCGCCCGATTCCAGGATGAGCTTCGCCGGCATAGCCGACGCGGGCGCGCGGGCCGACCTGATCGCCTTCCTGGAGAGCGTGGGCGACGGCAGCGCCATGGCGCGCCTTGCGGCGGCGGAGGACCACGGCGTCGATCCGGCCGTGCTCGCGCTCGAGGGCGATGCGGAATACGGCGCCTGGCTCAGCGGCGAATGCACCGCCTGCCACCGCGCCGACGGCGGCGACGCCGGCATTCCCTCCATCCTGCGCTGGCCGGTGGACCGCTTCGTCATCGCCATGCACGCCTACCGGAGCAAGCGCCGCGAGAACCCGGTGATGCAGATGATCGCGGCCCGGCTCGGCGACGAGGAGATCGCGGCGCTTGCCGCCTATTTCGCCAATCCCGCAGAATGACCCAAGACGCCTATGCGTTCGCCATGGAGCGTTGCGCTATGATGCAACCGAAAGGGAGGAACCCGTCATGAAGCTCGACAGGAGAACATTCGTCGGCTCGGCGGCCGCCACCGCCGCCCTGCTGGCGGCCCCGGCGGCCATCGGCCAGGCGCGCCCGCGCGTGGTGGTGGTCGGCGGCGGCGCCGGCGGCGCCACGGCCGCGCGCTACATCGCCAAGGACAGCAAGGGCGCCATCGACGTCACGCTCGTGGAGCCGACCCGCGCCTACTACACCTGCTTCTTCTCGAACCTCTATCTCGGAGGCTTCAAGGAGGTCGCGGATATCGGGCATGGCTATGGCGGGCTCGCCAGCGACTATGGCGTGAATGTCGTGCATGACTGGGCGGTCGGCGTCGATCGCGCGGCGCGCACGGTCAGCCTCGCCGGCGGCGGAACGCTCGGCTACGACAAGCTGATCCTCTCGCCCGGCATCGATTTCGTCGAGGGCTCGGTGGAAGGCTGGGGCCTCGATGCGCAGAACGCCATGCCGCACGCCTACAAGGCCGGCTCGCAGAGCGAATTGCTGCGCGCGCAGATCCGCGCCATGCCCGAGGGCGGCGTCTTCGCCATGGTCGCGCCGCCGAACCCCTATCGCTGCCCGCCGGGGCCTTACGAGCGCATCTGCATGGTGGCGCACCATCTCAAGGCCCACAATCCGAAGGCGAAGATCCTCATCGCCGACCCGAAGCCGAAATTCTCCAAGATGGCGCTGTTCCAGGAAGGCTGGGGCGACCATTACGCCGGCATGATCGACTGGATCGGCCCGGAGTTCGGCGGCGACAAGGTGTCGGTCGATCCGGCCGGCATGACCGTCACCATCGACGGCCAGGAGACGAAGGTGGACGCCTGCAATGTCATCCCCGCCATGAAGGCCGGGCGCATCGCGGAGCTTGCCGGCGTCACGGAAGGCAACTGGGCCCCGGTCAGCGCCTATGACATGTCCTCGAAGGCGGACCCGGACGTGCACGTGCTGGGCGACGCCGCGCAGCAGGGCGACATGCCGAAGTCGGGCTTCTCGGCCAACAGTCAGGCCAAGGTGTGCGCCAATGCGGTGCGCGGCGCGCTCACCGGCTCCAAGGTGTTTCCGGCCCGCTATTCCAACACCTGCTGGTCGCTGATCTCGCCCGAAAACGGCGTCAAGGTCGGCGCGTCCTATGAGGCGACCGACGAGAAGATCGCCAAGACGGACGGCTTCATCTCCGACACCGGCGAGAGCGCGGAGCTGCGCAAGGCGACCTATGAGGAGTCGGAAGGCTGGTATTCCGGCATCACGGCGGACATGTTCGGCTGATCCCGCCGAGGCGGCGCCCCGGCGCTCAACCCTCCTGGACGAAGCGCCAGGCGCCGCCGCTCGCCTCCACCCGGCCGAGGCCGCCGCCGGGCAGGTGGAAGCCGGCGAGGCGCATCTTCTCCGCCGCCAGCCTGTCGAGCAGCCGCTGGCGGGTGCGGGCGGCGGCCTCGGGGTCCTGGTCCGATCCGCTCGGCCAGTCCGGCCGGGCGAAAGCGACATGATGGTTGGCGATGGCGTCGCCCAGGATCATCGCGGCGTCCGAGCCGTTGCGCAGCTCGAAGCTCATATGGCCCGGCGTGTGGCCGGATGTGGCCACGGCGGCGACGCCCGGCAGGATCTCGTCGCCATCGTCGAAGCGCTCCACCAGGTCCTCGATGGCCTCCATGCGCCGCCGCGCGCCGACGGCGAAGGCGGCGCGCGCCTCGCCGATGCTGTTCACGGTCTCGGGATTCCACCAATAGTCCCACTCGGCGCGGCCCATCATGCAGGTCGCTTCGGGGAAGGTCAGCTCGTCGAACTCGTCGAGCAGGCCCCAGATATGGTCGGGGTGGGCGTGGGTGAAGACGATGTGGGTCACGTCCTCCGGCGCGACGCCGGCCGCATCCAGGCTGTCGAGCAGCTTGCCGGCGCTCGGCATGAAGTCCGCGCCCGCGCCGGCGTCGAAGAGCACCGTGTTGGCGCCGTCGCGATAGAGAGCGAGATTGCATTCCGGCTCCAGCCGGTCGGCGGCAAGGCCGAAGCCGCCCAGAACCGCCCCCAGCTCCTCTTTGGGCATCGAGCCGAAAATGAAGCTGCCGGGCAGCACCAGATGGCCGTCGCTGACGGTGGTGAGCGTCGCCCCGCCGATCCGGACCGCGCTCAGGGCCGCGCCCGGCAGGGCGGCCAGCGCCGAAGCGGCCCCCGCCCCCGCCAGAAATCCACGCCGCGACACCATCGCAAACCCTCCCCGCGATCCCGGATCGAAGTATGATGGCCCGACCCGGCCGCCACAAGCGCAAGGCGCCCGGCATGTCGGCGCACCGGTCTAAAGGGAATTGGTGCCGCAGGAGAGACTCGAACTCCCGACCCGCGCATTACGAATGCGCTGCTCTACCGGCTGAGCTACTGCGGCGACGCGGCGCACGATAGGCCGCGCGCCCCGCTTGCGCAAGGGCTTGTCAGGGGGCCAGCTTGTCCCGGAGCGCGGCGACTTCCTCGGCGAAGACGTCGTCCTCCTCGATCAGCCGTTCGACCCGGCGCACGCCGTAGAGCACGGTGGAATGGTCGCGCCCGAACTTGCGCCCGATCTCCGGCAGCGAGAGGTCGGTGAGCTGCTTGGCCAGATACATCGCCACCTGGCGCGGCCGGGCCACCGCGCGGGCCCGGCGCGGCGAGTCCATCTCCGCCAGGCGGATATTGAAGCACTGGCAGACCATCTCCTTGATCGCCTCGACCGTCAGGCTGAGCTCCCGCGCCGGCAGCAGGTCCGAGAGCACCTGTTCGGCCCGCTCGATCGTCACCTCGCCGCCGAAATGGCGCAGATGCGCATCCAGCCGGTGCAGCGCCCCCTGCAGCACGCGGACATTGGCGACGATCCGCTCGGCGAGGAAGGCCGCGACCTCCGCCGGCAGATCGAGACCGACCTCCCGGGCCTTGCTCTCCACGATGGCGCAGCGCAGCGCATCGTCGGTGGCGGCGGGCAGGATCTCGGCCGCCACGCCGGTGCTGAGCCGCGAGCGGATGCGCTCCTGGATGCCCTCCAGATCGACCGGCGACCGGTTGCCGGAGACCACGATCAGGCAGTTGCGGTTGGCGAGCGCGTTGATGGTGTGGAAGAACTCCTCCTGGGTGGAGGTGCTGCGCGCCAGGAGATGCACGTCATCGACCATCAGCACCCCGACCGACCGGATGCGCTCCTTGAACAGGATGGTGTTGCGGGTCTCCAGCGCCTCCAGGAAATGGCGCCGGAAGTCGTCGGCGTTCTGATACAGCACGCGCAGCCCGGGATTGTCGGCGGCCAGCTTGAGCGCCAGCGCCTGCATGAGATGGGTCTTGCCGAGGCCGACATCGCCGAACAGGAACAGCGGGCTGCGGCGCGGCGCGTCGTCATGCGCGGCGCTGTAGCAGATCCGGTAGGCCAGCTTGTTGGACTCGCCGACCACGAACCGGTCGAAGGTGAGGTCCGGCTCCAGCGGCGTCGCGGCGTTCTGCAGCCAGTCGCCGGCGGCGTTGGCGGCGGCGGCCGGCCGGGGCGGCGGCGGTGCGGCCGAGCCGTTCGCCAGCACCGGGTTCACCTCGAAGCCGATCTCCTTCAGCTCCGGGCAGCTTTCCCGCCAGAGGGCGCAGATGCGCTCGCCATATCTGCCCTGCACCCGGTCGCGCATGAAACGCGTCGGCAGCTGGATGGAGATGCGCGACGGCCCGAGGTCCGCAAGCGTCATCGGACGCAGCCAGCTGCGGAATACCCCGTCCCCGAACTCGGCCTGGAGGCAGCCGCGAATCCGGGCCCATTCCTCCTGACGCACGCTTCGTTCGGCCCCCATGCCGGCTACTCCTGCGCCCAGGGCAGCCCGGCGGCCTTCCAGCCGCCGATCCGCCCGCGATGGCGCTCGCCGTCCCGGTCGCCCTCGAAGCCTTCCGCGACGTTGTAGCAGGGGCCGAGGCCGGCCGCGGTGGCGGCGGCCGCGGCCGCCGCCGAGCGCGCGCCGGACCGGCAGATGAACAGCACCGGCCCGGAGCGCGAGGCCGCCGCCACCGCCTTGCCGAAATCCGGATTCGGGGTCATGTCCGGCCAGACCTGCCAGGAGACGAGATGCGCCTGCTTGCCGAGCGCGCCGAGGTCCGGCAGGCCGACAAATTGCCACTCCGGGCGCGTGCGCACATCCACCAGTATCGCGTCCTCGACCGCAGCGAGCATCTCCCAGGCGCTCCGCGGCGAGACGTCTCCGGCATAGGTCATACGACGTCCCTCCTACCCAGCCTCGACGGCCCACGATCGCAACCGCCCGTCGCACGGGCGTCCCGCTCCCGACGGTCCGCCCGAGCCCGATTGCGATATGTTTGCAATGGTCCGATTTCCGGGAAGGGTAGCCCTGCCCGGCCGCCCCGCAAGAGGACCGAAATGGAAATTCTCGTCGCTAATTCGATAACGCCTTCGAGCGGCGCAACATTTTCGGCGCAAAAAAAATCGCCGCCGGAAGCCGGCGGCGTCGATTCGGCGGAAGGTTCTGCGCTATCCTTCCAAGTACTTGATTTGCTTGGATAATCTGGAAAGCTTGCGCTGCATGGTGTTGCGGTGGAACTTTCCTTTCTGGGCCCCGCGCGCCATCTCAGGCTCCGCCTCGCGGAGCGCGGCCTGCGCCGCTTCCCGGTCGGCCGCGCCGATCGCGGTCTCCACCTTCTTGATATATGTCCGCACCCGGCTGGCGCGGGCGCGGTTGCGCGCCGTGCGGGCGATCGTCTGGCGGACGCGCTTCTTGGCTTGCGAGGAATGGGCCATAGGTGTTCCGTTCCGGTCGAGCGAAGCCGGGCTTATAGGACCGCTCCACCGCCTGCGTCAAGCGCTCGCGGCGGCGGGGTTGAAGCGGGTTGGGGGCCGTCTATAGTCCGGCGCCGACCCATTCTGCCGGAGCGATGCTGCGATGGAACTGCTGTTCCGCGACGACGCCTATGCGAGGAGCTGCGAGGCGGTGGTGACGGGCGCCGCGCCCGAGGGCCTGCTGCTCGACCGCACCGTCTTCTACCCGACCGGCGGCGGCCAGCCGGGCGACACCGGGCGCCTGGTCGGCGAGGATGGCGCGAGCTTCGCCGTGCTGCCGGCGGTCAAGGGCGCGGGCGAGGCCGTGCTGCACCCGCTGGCCGAGGGCGCGGAGCCGCCCGCCGTCGGAACGCGGCTCCGGGCCGAGATCGACTGGGAGCGCCGCCACCGGCTGATGCGCATGCACACCTGCCTGCACCTGCTCTCGGCGGTGGTGACCGGCGGCGTCACCGGCGGCTCGGTCGGCGAGTGGAAGAGCCGGCTCGATTTCGACCTGCCGGACCCCGTGCTGGACAAGGAGGCGCTGGAGAGCGCGCTGAACGCGCTGATCGAGGCCGACCATCCCGTCGCCGCGCGCTGGATCGACGAGGCGGCGCTCGACGCCAATCCCGAGCTGGTGCGCACCATGTCGGTGCAGCCGCCGCGCGGCGCCGGGCGGGTGCGGGTGCTGGAGATCGGCGACGCCATCGACCTGCAGCCCTGCGGCGGCACCCATGTGGCGCGCACCGGCGAGATCGGGCGCGTGCGCGTCGGCAAGATCGAGAAGAAAGGCCGGCGCAACCGGCGCATCAATGTTCACCTGGAGGAGGCGGGCGCATGAGCGCGCTGATTTCCACCGCCGCGCTCGCGGACTGCCTGGACGAGGTGGTGTTGCTGGACGGCAGCCACCATCTGCCGACGGCCGGGCGCCATGCCGGGCGGGAGTTCCTGGAGGCGCATATTCCGGGCGCGCGCTTCTTCGACATCGACGCCGTGGCCGATCCGGCGACCGACCTGCCACACATGCTGCCCGACGCCGAGGGCTTCGCGCTCGCCATGGCCGCGATGGGCATCCGGGCCGAGGACCGCGTGGCGGTCTATGACACGGTCGGCGCCACCGGGGCCGCGCGCGTCTGGTGGACCTTCCGCTGCTTCGGCCATGCGCGCGTGCAGGTGCTGGACGGCGGCCTGCCCAAATGGCGCGCCGAGGGCCGGCCGCTGGAGGCGGGCTACGCCGCCCGGCCCCGGCCGGAACTGGTGCGCGCCCGCGAGCAGATGCTGGCCAATATCGAGAGCCGGGCGGAGCAGGTGATCGATGCGCGGAGCGCCGGGCGCTTCTCCGCGACGGAGCCGGAGCCGCGCGCCGGAATGCGCGGCGGCCATATCCCCGGCAGCCTGAACCTGCCCTATACCGAATTGCTGGACGCGGAGAGCCGCACCTTCCGGAGCCGGGAGGCGCTCCGCGCCGCCTTCGACGCCGCCGGCCTCGACCTGGAGAAGCCGGTGGTGGCGAGCTGCGGCTCGGGCGTGACCGCCGCCGTGCTGGCGCTCGCGCTGCACGAGCTCGGCCATGCCGACGCCGCCGTCTATGACGGCTCCTGGAGCGAATGGGGGGCGCGCGCCGACACGCCGATCGAGCCATGAGCGCGAACGACAGAAGGCCGGACACGGCGCTGACCCATGCGGGGCGCCATCCGCACGATTATTTCGGCGCGGTCAACACGCCGGTGTTCCGCGCCTCGACCATCCTCAACCGCACCGTCGCCGAGCGCACCGCGCCCAAGGGGCCGCGCGACCCCGCCTACGGCCGGCGCGGCACGCCCACCATGTTCACCTTCGAGGATGTGGTGGCCGAGATCGAGGGGGCCGACGGGGCGGTCATCTGCCCCTCCGGCCTGGCGGCGGTGGCGATCGGCCTCTCCTGCCTGGTGGAGAGCGGCGACCATGTGCTGATCGCCGACTGCGTCTATGCCCCGGCGCGCCGCTTCGCCACCGAGGCGCTGGCGCGCCACGGCGTCGAGGCGACCTTCTTCGACCCCGCCATCGGGGCCGGTATCGGCGCGCTCATGCGCCCCCGCACGCGCCTGGTCTATCTGGAGGCCCCCGGCTCGCACACCTTCGAGATGCAGGATGTGCCGGCGATCGCCGAGGCGGCCCATGCGGGCGGGGCGCGCGTCGCCATCGACAACACCTGGGCGACGCCGCTCTTCTTCAAGCCGTTCCGGCATGGCGTCGATCTCTCGATCCACGCCGCGACCAAATATATCGTCGGCCATTCCGACGCGATGCTGGGCGTCATCACCTGCAATGCCGACACGCTCGGGCCGGTGCGCGACTGGGCCGGGCTGAACGGCGTCTGCGCCGGCCCCGACGACGTCTATCTCGGCACGCGCGGCATCCGCACCATGAGCGTGCGCCTCGCCCGCCACCAGGAGAACGCGCTCCGGGTCGCCACCTGGCTGCAACAGCGCCCGGAGGTCGAGCGGGTGCTCTATCCGGCCCTGCCGGAAGACCCCGGACATGCGATCTGGAAGCGCGACTTCACCGGGGCCTCCGGCCTTTTCGGCGTGCTGCTGCGCCCCGTCGGGGCGGACGCCGTGGCGGCGATGCTGGACGGGCTGGAGCTGTTCGGCATGGGCGCGAGCTGGGGCGGCTTCGAGAGCCTGATCCTGCCGAGCGACCCGCGCCCCTATCGCAGCGCGACCGTGTGGGATGCGCCGGGGCCGCTCTTGCGCCTGCATATCGGGCTCGAGGACCCCGAGGACCTGATCGCCGATCTCGAAGCGGGCTTCGCGCGGCTCGGGGCGTGATGCGCCTCGCGGCGGCGCTGCTGGGCTTTTGGCTGGCGGCGCTGCCGGCCGCAGGCGAGCCGCCGCTCCGGGTCCACGCCGCCGCCAGCCTGGGCGCGGCGCTCCAGGCCTTCGACCCCGAGGCGCGGCTGGTGCTGGGAGCCTCCGGCGCGCTGGCGCGGCAATTGCTGCTGGGCGCGCCTTCCGACCTCTATATCTCCGCCAACCCCCGGTGGATGGACGCGCTGCTGGAAGCCGGCCTCGCGGAGGCGCCGCTGCCGGTGGCGCGCAACCGGCTGGTGCTGATCGCGCCCCGCGAGGGCGGGGCTGCGTCCGCGCCGCTGCGGGAGCTGCTGCCGGCGGGGCTGGCCACGCGCGGCCGCCTCGCCATGGCCGACCCCGCCTATGCGCCGCTCGGCGCCTACAGCCGCCAGGCGCTGGCGGCGGCCGGGCTCTGGCCGGCGCTCCGGGAGCGCATCACCGCGAGCCCGGACGCGACCGCGACCCTGCTGCTGGTGGCGCGCGGCCAGACGCCGCTCGGCATCGTCTATGCCTCGGCGCTCGCCCTCGGCGCGGACATCCGCCCCGTCGCCGACCTGCCGGAGCGCTGGCACGACCCGATCGCCTATCCGGCCGCGCCGCTTCTCGAAGGCCGCAGGGCGCTGGCGCTGGCCTGGCTGGAGCGGCTGCGCGCGCCCGAGGGCCAGGCCGTGCTGGTCGCCCATGGCTTTCTGCCATGGCGGGACTGACATGACGCCGCTCGAACTGGAGGCGCTGGCGCTCAGCCTCCGGGTGGCGGCGGTGTCGGTGCTGGTCGGGCTGCCGCCGGCCGCGGCGCTCGGCTGGCTGCTGGCGCGGCGGGAGTTCCCCGGCAAGGCGCTGGTCGAGGCGCTGGCGCAATTGCCGCTGGTGCTGCCGCCGGTGGCGGTCGGCTATCTGCTGCTGGCGCTGTTCGGCCGGCGCGGCCTCGTCGGCGGCTGGCTGGAAGAGACGCTCGGCCTGGAGCTCGCCTTCACCTGGCGCGGCGCGGCGCTGGCCTCGGCCGTGGTGGCCTTTCCGCTGATGACGCGCGCGGTCCGCCTCGCCGCCGAAAGCCTGGACCCGAAGCTGGAGGAGGCCGCGCGCACGCTCGGCGCCGGGCGCCTCGACGCCTTCTGCTCGGTCTCGCTGCCGCTGCTGCTGCCGGGCCTCTTGTCGGCGGCGGTGCTGGGCTTTGCGCGCTCGCTCGGCGAGTTCGGCGCGACGATCACCTTCGTCGCCTCCATCCCCGGCGAGACGCGCACCCTGCCGCTTGCGCTTTACGGGCTGGCGCAGACGCCGGGCGGCGAGGCGGCGGCGGCCCGGCTGCTGATCGTCTCCCTGGCGGCGGCGCTCGGCGCGCTGGCCGCCTCGGAGTGGCTGGCGCGGCGGTTGCGGAAATGACGCTGGAAGCGGAACTCCGGGCGCGGCGCGGCGCCTTCCTGCTGGACGCCCGCTTCTCGGCCGGGCCGGGGCTGACGGCGCTGTTCGGCCCATCCGGGGCCGGCAAATCGACCCTGCTGGCGGCGCTCGCCGGGCTGGTGAAGGCGGAGCGGGCGCATGTCCGCCTCGCCGGCGCGCGCATCGACACGCTCGCGCCCGAGCGGCGCGGCCTCGGCCTGGTGTTCCAGGACGGGCGGCTGTTTCCGCATCTGAGCGTGCGCGCCAACCTCGCCTACGGGTTGCGCCGGCGGCGGGGGCGCGCCGGCCCGTCGCTCGACGAGGCGCTCGACCTGCTCGATCTCGGACCGCTGGCCGGCCGGCGCCCGGCGACGCTCTCCGGCGGCGAGGCGCGCCGCGTGGCGCTGGGTCGCGCGCTGCTGGCCGCGCCGCGCCTCTTGCTGCTGGACGAGCCGTTCGCCGGCGTGGACGCCGGCCGGCGCGAGCGGCTGTCGGGATATCTGGAGCGGCTGAAGGCGGCGCTCGGCCTGCCGATGCTGCTGGTCTCGCACGATGTGGACGAGGTGCTCCGCCTCGCCGACGAGACGGTGCTGCTGCATGAGGGCCGGGTGCGCGCCAACGGGCCGACCGAGGCGGTGTTCTCGCGCTTCGAGCTGCGCGCGCTCGCCGGCGGCGACAGCGGCGCGGCGGTGGCGGCCGTCGCGCTCGACCACGATGCGGCCTACGGTCTCAACCGGCTGGCGGTCGGCCACGGCCGGCTGTTCGTCGCCGGGCCGCCGCTGCCGGAAGGCGCGCGGCTCCGGCTGCGCATCCGGGCGCGCGATGTGGCGCTCTTCCTGGCCCCGCCGGAAGGCTCCAGCATGTTGAACCGCCTCGCCGGGCGGGTGGTGGAGCTGGCGCGCGGGCCGGAGGGCGAGGTGGATGTGGCGCTCGATGTCGGCGTTCCGCTCTGGGCGCGCATCACCGCGCGCTCCGCAGACGAACTGGGGCTCCGCCCCGGCATGACCGTCCACGCCGCGATCAAGACCGTGGCCATCGGCTCGCGCGCGCCCGCTTCGCCGTAGAACATGGCCGGATGCGACAGTCCCGCGCATTGACCATATCGGGAAGGAAAGAGGAGTCATGGCCGCGCAACGAACATCGCCCTCTGAAAGGAACTACCCATGCGCGTTTTTCTTGTTATTTCCCTGTTTGCGCTTCATGCGATACTTGCCGGCTGCTCCACGATCGTCGAAGGCGACGACCAGACGGTCACCATCGTCACCGATCCGGCCGAGGCGACCTGCGTTCTGACGCGCGGCGGCGAGACGGTGGGAGCCGTCAATCCGTCGCCGGGCAGTATCGTGGTGGAAAAGGGCAGCGACGACATCGGCGTCATATGCAAGAAGGCGGGGCATTTCGACGGCGCGGCCGTGCTTGCGAGTTCCGTCGAGGGGATGACGTTCGGGAATATCCTCTTCGGCGGGCTCATCGGCGTCGCCGTCGATGCCGGTTCCGGCGCGATGCATCGATATCCGGGCAGCGTCACGGTGGTGCTCACCCCGAAATCCTTTCGGTCGAGCAAGGAACTCGAAAACTTCTTCGAGAGACAGAAACGCAGGGTCGAAAGCGAAGCGGAGAGCGCTATCGTCGAGGCGCGAAAGAGCTGCAATCCCGATGAGCGGGACTGCGACGCCATTGTCGAGGCGATCGGAACCGCAAGGGACGCCAAGCTGCGCGAGCTGGAAGCGCAAGCCAGGGCGGCGACCGTCGGCGGCGGCTGAACGCCGCGGCGCAAGGCGCCAGCCGCGCTATCGTCGCACCGCCCGATAGAGGTGGTAGCGGCCGGGCGCGACGCCTTCGGGCAGCGGCAGCGCCTCCGCGCCGGGAAGCGGCAGGGGCTGGTCGGCGGCGAGGATCGCGCCGGGGGCCAGCAGCGGCGGCAGGAGGCCGGCCAGCGTTTCGGCGAGCGCGAGCGAGGCCGCCTTGTCGCCACTGCCTATGTCGGCGTGGACCAGCGCCGCCGGGGCCGGCAGCGCCGCCGTCGCCAGCGTCTGGCGGAAATCGCCGACGATCAGCCGGTCGGCCGGCGGCGTGCAGTCGGGATGGGCGGCGGGCGCGCGTTCGAACACGAAGATGTCGCGGTCGGGCAGCCGGGCGCGCAGATGGTCGTAGCTCCGCCCGTTGCCGAGGCCCAGCTCCAGCACCGGCCCGGCCAGACCCGCCGCGAGCGCCGCCGCCCGGTCGAGGCAGGCGCGCTGCGCCTCCAGGCGCCGGATGGCGCTTTCGAGCCGCGTCACTCCACGCTCCGCGAGCGCGCCTCGCGCAAATCGGCGGTGGTGGCGTCCAGCCGGTGGGCCAGTTCGCGCATCACCTCGATCGCCATCTGCGGAAATTCCGTCACCAGGCGGAAGAACAGGTCCTTGGAGATACGGAGCGCCGTCATCGGCGCCGTCACCGAGACCGTCGCCGTGCGCGGCGCGTCGATCAGGATCGCGATCTCGCCGATCAGGTCGTTGCGGCCGAGCTCCGCCACCTTGAGCGGCCCCTGCGGCGTATCGACCAGCACATCGGCCGCGCCCTCCAGCACCACATAGGCCGCATCGCCGATATCGCCCTGGCGGACCACCACATCGCCCGGCCCGAAGCGCACCCGCTCGCTGGTGAAGGCCAGCAGCTTCAGCTTCGAGGCCTCGATGCGCTGGAACAGCGGCACCGCCCGCAGCGCCTCGACCTCCTCGTTCAGCGCCATGACCCCATCCTCCTCATGCCTGCAGCAGGCGGGCGAGCGCGCCGCCCTCCGCCTTGAGCGCCTCGAAAGCCCCGTCTTCCGCCACGCGCCCGTCCTCTACCACGACCGTGCGCGGAAAGGCGGCCGCCAGTTCCGGCGCCTCCAGCACCCAGATCACGCCCCGGCCCCGCATCTCCTTGAAAACCGCCTGGAAAAGCGCCTCGCGCTGGGCGCGCTCCAGGCCCGCGGTCGCCATGTTGACCACCAGCAGCGCCGGGCGCTTCAGCAGCGCGCGGGCGAAGGCGAGTCGCTGGCGCTGCGCCGCCGAAAGGCGGCTGCCGGCGATGCCGACCTCATGGGCCAGCCCCGCCTCCATCACCTCGCGGCGGATGCCGACCTCGTCCACCACCTCCGCCAGCAGCCGGCCGACCGTGGCCTGGCTGTGCGCCTGTCCGTGGCGGATGCGGCCGAACAGGATGTTGTCCTGCAGGCTGGCGCGCGCCAGATAGCGCCCGGCGTCGAAGAACTCGACCGCGCCGGCGAGCGCCTCCGGCAGCCGCTCGCGGAACAGCCGGCGGGCCGCCAGCAGGTCGCGGCGCAGCGCATCGTCGATCAGGCCGAGCCGGTGGCGCTCCGGGATCAGCAGGAAGGGCAGCCCCAGCAGCCGGCGGCGCTCCTCGGCGTCCAGTCCCTCCAGCCCCAGCCGGTCGGCGCGCGCCGCGATGGCGCGAAACTCCGGCAGGTCGTCGGCGTCGATGAAGCTGAACTGCCGGAAAAGCTCATGACCGGGATCGATGTCGGCGAACAGCTCCACCATGAGGCGCGCGACCTGGAGGCCGATCGCCTCCAGCCGGTCCAGCAGGCCGGCCTCTTCCAGCACGCCGCGCACGAATTCGTGGCCGGCGAGACGGTCCGGCGCGAAGGTCTCGCCGACAGGCGCGCCGAACAGCAGGTTCTCGGCCAGCGTTGCGTTTACATTGTAGCTGTCGGCGTCGAACGGCTCGATCGGCGCTGCGGCCTCGGGGTCGTCGAGGCGGGCGCGGAGCGCGGCGCGCGCCTCCAGCACGCGGGCGGCGAGGCCGGCATGGGCGTTCGGGTCCAGGCTGCCGCGCAGGCCGAGCGTATAGAGGTCTTCGTCGAGGCCGACGGCGGTCAGCACGGCCATCATGCGCGTCATCATGGCCTCGCCGGGCGCGGCCCCGGCGGCGGCGTAATCCACCCAGTCGGCGTGGATGTCGGCCTCGCTGTTGCCGGACCGGCGCGCCTCCGCCCGCCAGGCCTCGCGGCGGGCGGCCGCCCCGGCGTCCTCGTCGGCGGGCGGGTCGGCGGGGCGCCAGCGCAGCCCGAACAGCAGGTTCTCGCGCAAGCTGGCGGAGAACAGCCCCGCATTGGGGCCGACATAGGCCGCCTGGCGGCCGAACGCCGCCTGCGGCAGGTCGGCGAGCGGCGCCCCGTCCAGCTCCGCCTGTCCGCCGGTGGCGATGGCGAGCCGGGCCGCCAGCAGGCCCAGCTCCTCCTTGCCGCCGCCGCCCGGACCGACGATGGCGACATGCTCGTCGAGGCCGAAGGCGACGCTCGCGCCCGCGAGCGGGCTGGAGATGTCATCCTCGGCGTAGGCGGCATGGTCGAAGGCGAGCCGGCTCGCCGGCCCGAGCGGCGCCAGCCCCTCCGGTTCTGCCACCTGCTGCGCCTCGGGGATCATGCCCGGCGGGTCGAACTGCTGCGCCACCTGCTCATATTTGATGCGCGCGTCGGCCTGCTGCTGGTAATAGGCCAGCAGCTCCTTCCAGGGGGCGGACATGTCCTTGTAGGCGGCCAGCACGGCCACCATGGCCCCGAAGCTGAGCTCGCCCCGGATGATCAGATAGCCGCCGAGCGCATAGAAGAAGAACGGCGTGAGTTGGGCCAGGAAGTTGTTCAGGAACTTGATGAAGAACTTGCGCCGGAAAATCTCGAAGCGGATGTCGTAGATCGCGCCCAGCCGGTCGGCGATGTCGGCGCGCAGATAGTTGGAGGCGTCGTTGGCGTGGACGGTCTCCATGACCGCCATGCTCTCGCCAATGCGCTCGGAAAGGCGGCGGACATGGCGCACGCGCTCCTTGGCCAGCCCGGTGACGCGGCGCTGCAGCTTCGGGATGGCGTACATCTGGAAGGGATAGAGCGCGAGCGCCGCCAGGCCCAGGATCGGCTCCTGGATCAGCATGAAGGCGCCGATGGTCGCCAGGATGCCGAACTGATAGACGGGCTGGGCGAGCGCGTCGCCCATGAAGCCGCCCAGCGGCTCGACCTCCTGGGTGATCATCGGGATCACCTCGCCCTGGCCCATGCGCTTGAAGACCGGCAGCGGAAAGCGCAGCAGCCGCGAATAGAGCTCGAAGCGCAGGCGGCGCAGCAGCCGCTCGCCGAGCCGGCCCCTGGCCGTGTTGATGGCGTATTTGAAGGCGCCGTTCAGGAACACCAGCGCCAGGAAGGCGAAGCTCAGCACCAGCAGATAGGGAATCTGGTCGAGCTCCAGGCCGGGCAGCCGGCGCGGGAAGTCGGAGCCGGAGATGGCGTCGTTGATGATCGTCTTCGGCAGTTCGAGCGACACATAGAGCACCGGGAAGGACGCCGCCGTGAGCGCCAGCAGGGCGAGCTGCTGCGGCAGGCTGTGCCGGAACACGAAGCCGTAGATCGTCCTGTCCATATCGCCCCCATGCGCTCCGGCGCGCCGAGCATACATCATCGGGGCGCCGGAACGGGTCGGCGCGTCAGGGCGCGCTCTCCGCGTCGATGCGCGTCAGCAGTTCGGCCAGCCCCTCGAACGGCATCGCCTCGCCGCGACTGCGCGACTGGCGCTCCCGGCCGCCATGGACGACGGCCCGCGCCGCGACCTGCGGCAGCGCCCGGCCCACTCGGTCGAGGTCGTCGAACCAGTCGGAGGCGATCGTCTGGCCGGCCTTGACCTCGATGGCGGCCAGGCCCTCGCCGGTGTCGTAGAGGAGATCGCATTCCAGGCCGCGGGCGTCGCGAAAGAAGGAGAGATTGGAGCGCCGGCCGCGATTGAACCGATGCTTGAGGACTTCGCTCACCACCGCATTCTCGAACAGCGGCCCCCGCAAGGGGTGTGTCGCGACCTGTCCGGCATGGTCGATGCCGATCAGGTGGCTCGCCAGGCCGACATCGTGGAAATACAGCTTGGGCGACTTCACCAGACGCTTGCGGAGATTGGCGTGAAAAGGCGGCAGGCGGAACAGCACATAGCTCGCCTCCAGCACCGACAGCCAGTGCGCCGCCGTGGTGTGCGACACGCCCGCATCGGCCCCGAGCGCCGACAGGTTGAGCAATTGCCCCACCCGCCCCGCGCACAGGCGCACGAAGCGGCGGAAACCCGCAAGATTGCGGATTTCCGCAATGCGGCGCACATCGCGCTCCACATAGGTCTCGATATAGTCGCCGAGCGCCTGGCGGGCCTCCAGCTTGCGGTCGTGAATGCGCGGATAGAAGCCGGAATAGAGCATCTCGTCGATGCCGGTCGCGGCGCCGGCCCGTCGTCGTTCGGCGAGCGAGAAGGGCAGCAGGCGCAGCAGGGCGGTGCGCCCGGCGAGCGACTGGCCGATGGCTTCGGAAATCTGGAACTGCTCGCTGCCGGTCAGCACGAAAAGGCCGTTCCGACCGGCCTCGTCGGCGATGACCTGAAGGTAGGACAGGAGATCGGGAACGCGCTGGATCTCGTCCAGGATCGCCCCTTCGCCGAGCCCGGCGAGAAACCCCCGGGGATCGGCGGCGGCGAACTCCCGGCGGTCGGGCGCTTCCAGATTGACATAGGCCAGATGCGGAAACGCCGCGCGGCAGAGCGTCGTCTTGCCGGACTGGCGCGGCCCGGTCACGGTCACGAACGGATAGCGCTCGAACAACCGGGTGAGGACGGGGGCGATCTCTCGTTCGATCATCGGAGGGCCATGATGGCTCGATTTGGCAAAATTGCAAGTGCTACTTTCAATTTGACACAGCGCCTTCCGGCCCCCGCCGCGCGGGGTTGAGCGGCTTCCGCAACGGCCGCGTTTCGTGCCATAAGCCGCCCCCATGCGAGGCAAGCGCGTTCTCATCTACAGCCATGACAGTTTCGGCCTCGGCCATCTGCGCCGCTGCCGGACGATCGCCCATGCGCTGGTCGGGCGCCGCCGCGACGCCTCGGTGCTGATCCTCTCCGGCTCGCCGATCATCGGCAGCTTCGACTTCCGCGCCCGGGTGGATTTCGTGCGCGTGCCGGGCATGATCAAGCTGCGCAACGGCGACTATGAGCCGCTCAATCTGGCGCTCGCCGCCGAGGAGACGCTCGCCATGCGCGCCTCGATCATCCGCCACACGGCGGAGATCTTCGACCCCGACCTGTTTCTGGTGGACAAGGAGCCGCTCGGCCTGCGCGGCGAGGCGCTCGAGACGCTGGAGCTGCTGCGCGACCGGGGCGCGCGGCTGGTGCTGGGCCTGCGCGATGTCATGGACGAGCCGGAGATGCTGGCCCCGGAGTGGGAGCGCAAGAATGTGGCCCCGGCGCTCCAGCGCCTCTACGACCAGATCTGGATCTACGGCCTGCCGCAGATCTGCAACCCGCTGGAGGGGCTGGGCCTGCCGGCGAGCGTGCGGCGCAAGGCCGTGTTCACCGGCTATCTGCCGCGCGGCCTGCCGGAGGCGCCGCTGTCGCCGGAGGCCGAGCGCGCGGCCGAAACGCCTTTCGTGCTGGTGACGGCCGGCGGCGGCGGCGACGGCGACGAGCTGATCGACTGGGTGCTGCGCGCCTATGAGCAGGCCGGCCCGATGCCCTGGCGCGCGGTGCTGGTGTTCGGCCCCTTCATGGCGACCGAGCGCCAGAACGAGTTTCGCCGGCGCGCGGCGGCGCTCGCGGGGGTCGAGACGCTGGTGTTCGACGCGCATCTGGAGGCGCTGATGGCGCGCGCCGCCGGCGTGGTCGCCATGGGCGGCTACAACACCTTTTGCGAGATCCTCTCGCTCGACAAGCCGGCGGTGATCGTGCCCCGCACCCGGCCGCGGCTGGAGCAGCGCATCCGCGCCGAACGCGCCCAGGAGCTGGGCCTGGTGCGGATGCTCGACCCCGACCTGCACGACGATGCGCGCGCCATGGCGGCGGCGATCCGGGGGCTTTCGGGGCAGAACCGGCCTTCGGAAGTCGTGGTGCCGGGGCTGCTGGACGGCATCGAGAGCGTGGCGCGGCTCGTCGATCAGGCGCTCGACCGCCCGGAGCCGGCCGCGCTCAGGCTCGTGCGGCCTTGACCGTCGCGGTCGTCCTCAAGGGCTATCCGCGCCTCTCCGAAACCTTCATCGCCCAGGAGATTCTGGGCCTGGAGCGGCGGGGCGTCGCCCAGCGCATCGTCTCGCTGCGCCACCCGACCGATCCCGCCCGCCACCCCATGCATGAGCGGATCGCCGCGCCGGTGCACTATCTGCCGGAATATGTCCATGCCGAGCCGCGCCGCGTGTTGCGCGGCTGGCGCCGGGCGCGGCGGCTGCCGGGCTGGCGGGCCGCGCGCGCCGTCTGGCTCCGCGACTGGCGGCGCGACCCCACACCCAATCGCGGCCGGCGCTTCGCCCAGGCCGCGGTGCTGGCGGCCGAACTGCCGGAGGATGTCGAGCGCCTGCACGCCCACTTCCTGCACACGCCCGCCTCCGTCGCCCGCTACGCCAGCCTGATCACCGGCCTGCCCTGGTCCTGCTCCGCTCACGCCAAGGACATCTGGACCACGCCCGAGTGGGAGAAGCGCGAGAAGCTTGCGGCCTGCGACTGGCTCGCGACCTGCACCGGCGCGGGCGCGGGCCATCTGGCGGCGCTGGCGCCGGCCCCGGAGCGGGTCATGCTGGTCTATCACGGCCTCGACCTCGCCCGCTTCCCGCCGCCGCCCGAGCGCGACGCGCCGGACGGCGGCGACCCCGACCGGCCGGTCGTCATCGTCTCGGTCGGGCGCGCGGTGGAGAAGAAGGGCTATGACGTGCTGCTCCGCGCGCTCGCCCTGCTGCCGCCGGAGCTTTGCTGGCGGCTGGTCCATATCGGCGGCGGCCCGCTGCTGCCGCGCCTGGAGCGCCAGGCGGCGGGGCTGCCGGTCCGCTTTCTCGGGCCGCAGCCGCAAGAGGAAGTAATCGCGGCGCTCCGCGAGGCGCATCTCTTCGCGCTTGCCTGCCGCATCGCCGGCGACGGCGACCGCGACGGCCTGCCCAACGTGCTCATGGAGGCGGCCAGCCAGGCGCTGCCGGCGGTCTCGACCCGCGTCTCGGGCGTGCCGGAATTCGTGCTGAGCGGCAGAACCGGCCTGCTGGCGGAGCCCGACGACCCCCATGCGCTGGCGGCGGCCCTGGCGGCGCTGATCCGCGATCCCGCGCGCCGGGCGGCCATGGGGAGGGCGGCGCTGGCGCGCCTCCGGACCGGCTTTTCCTTCGAGGCGGGTCTCGACCGGCTCGCCGAACGCTTCCGGGCGCCGCCATGCGCATCGCGTTCCATGCGCCGCTGAAGCCGCCCGACCATCCCGCGCCGTCGGGAGAGCGCGAGATCGCGCGGCTGCTGCTGCGCGCGCTCCGGGCGGCGGGCCATGAGCCGTTCCTCGCCTCGCATTTCCGCACACTCGACAAGCGGGGCGACGGCGCGCGCCAGCGCCGCATCCGCGCGCTCGGCCGGCGCCTCGCGGCGCGGCTGGAGCGCCGCCTGCCGCCCTTCGACATCTGGTTCACCTACCATGTCTATTACAAGGCGCCGGACTGGCTGGGTCCGAGGCTCGCGGCGGCGCGCGGCGCGCGCTACTGGATCGCCGAGGCCTCTCACGCGCCCAAGCGCGCCGGCGGTCCCTGGTCGCTCGGCCATGACGGCGCGGCCGAGGCGATCCGCCGCGCCGACCGGCTGTTCTGCCTGAACCCCAACGACCGCGCCTGCCTGCTGCCGCTGACGGCGCCCGACCGGCTGGTCGAACTGCCGCCCTTCCTCGACGCGTCGGCCTGGCGTCCGGCGGCGCTGGCCGGCGACCCCCCGGTGCTGATCGCGGTCGCCATGATGCGCGAGGGCGTCAAGCTCGCCTCCTGGCGCCGGCTGGGCCGGGCGCTGGCCGGCCTTGCGGACCTGCCCTGGCGGCTGCTGGCGGTGGGCGACGGCCCGGCGCGCGCCGAAGCGCTGGCGGCGCTGCCGGCGGAGCGCACCTGCTGGCTCGGACGGCGGGAGGGCGCGGCGCTGGCGGCGGCGCTCGCCGAGGCCGACCTGTTCGTCTGGCCGGCGGAGCGCGAGGCGCTCGGCATGGCGATGCTGGAGGCGGCGGCGGCCGGCCTGCCGGTGGTGGCGGCCCGCACGGACGGCGTGCCGGCGGTGGTGGCGCATGGCGAGACCGGCCTGCTGGCCCAACCGGGCGACGCGGCGGCTTTCGCCGCCTGCCTCCGCGCCCTGCTGACCGATCCGGCGCGGCGGCGCGCCATGGGGGCGGCGGCGCGGGCGCGCGTGCTGGCCCGGCACGATATCGCCGACGCCGCCCGGCTGCTCGCATGACGCTGCTGGCGCTCATCCGCCACGGGCCGACCGCCTGGAACCGCGAGCGCCGCCTGCAAGGACGGTGCGACATCCCGCTGGACGCGGCCGGGCGGGCGGAGGTCGCCGGCTGGCGGCTGCCGCCGGCGCTCGCCGCCTTCGACTGGGTGTCGAGCCCGCTCGCCCGCGCCCGGCGCACCGCCGCCATTCTGGCCGGCGGGGCGGCGCCCGCCGAACCCGCGCTGATCGAGATGGACTGGGGCGCGTGGGAGGGCCGGCGCCTGGCGGAGCTTCGGGCCGAACTCGGCCCCGCCATGGCCGCCAACGAGGCGCGCGGCCTCGACTTCCGCCCGCCCGGCGGCGAGAGTCCGCGCATGGTGCAGCAGCGTCTCGCGCCCTGGCTGGCGGCGGTGGGCGCGCGCGGCCGGCCGGTGGCCGCCGTCGCCCACAAGGGCGTGCTGCGCGCGCTCTACGCCGCCGCCTCGGGCTGGGACTTGCTGGGCCGGCCGCCGCCCGCGCTCGGGCATCCGGGGCCGCATCTCTTTTGCATCGACCGGGACGGGCGCGCGCATCTCCGCGCGCTCGCCGACGGGGGGCCGGATTCGTGAAAGTCTTCTTCTGGGTGCAGCATCTGCTGGGCGTCGGCCATCTGCGCCGCACGGCCTCGCTCGCCCGCGCGGCCGCCGAGGCCGGCATGGAGGTCACCGTCGCCTCGGGCGGGATGCCGTCGCCGGGCCTCGATACGGGCCGGGCGCGGCTCGCGCAATTGCCGCCGGTGCGCGCCACGGACCGCTATTTCAAGCGGCTGGTCGATGAGCGGGATCGCCCGATCGACGACGCCTGGCGCGCCAGGCGCCGGCAGGCGCTGCTGGACAGCTATCTGGAAGCCCGGCCGGACGCGGTGGTGACCGAGCTTTTCCCCTTCGGCCGCCGGCAGTTGCGCTTCGAGCTGGAGCCGCTGCTGGAGCGCGCGCGCCGGGACGGCTGCGCCACCGTCGCCTCGGTGCGCGACATTCTGGTGGAGCCGGACAAGCCGGAGCGGATCGCCGAGATGCTGGAGCGGGTCGAGCGGCTGTTCGACCTGGTGCTGGTGCATGGCGACCCCGATCTGGTGCCCTTCGACGCGACCTTCCCGCGCCTCGCCGAGATCGCCGACCGGCTGCGCTATACCGGCTATGCGGTCGATCCGCCGGTCCGGGACGCCGGGGCGGGCGACGGCGCGGGCGAGGTCATCGTGTCGGCCGGCGGCGGGGCGGTCGGCGAGCCGCTGCTCAGGGCCGCGCTCGCAGCCCGGCCGCTCTCGGCGGCGCGGGACCGGCCCTGGCGCTTCCTGGTGGGCGCGGGCCTGCCGGAGGCCGTCTTCGCCGATCTGGCGCGGGACCCGCCGGCCGGCGTGACCGTGGAGCGCGCCCGCCCGGACTTCCGGGCGCTGCTCGCCCGGGCGCATCTCTCGGTCTCGCAGGGCGGCTACAACACGGTGCTGGAGGTGCTGACGGCGGGGCTGCGCGCGGTGGTCGCGCCCTATGCCGGCGGCCATGAGAGCGAGCAGACGCTGCGCGCCCGGCTGCTGGCGGAGCGCGGCGCGCTGCAGGTGGTGGCCGAAACCGAACTCGCGCCGGCCACGCTCGCCGCCGCGATCGACCGGGCGCTCGCCGGCCCGCCGCTGAGCGCCGCCGGCATCGATCTGGGCGGCGTGGCGCGCACCGTCGCCGCGCTCCGGGGCCTTCATGCCGGCTGACCCCTGGCGGGCGCTCGGCGACGAGCTCGACCGCTGGACGGCGCCGGCCGGCTTCTGGTGGCGCGATGACGACGCGCACGCGCCGAACGCCGCGCTCGACCGCCTGCTGGCCGCGCTCGACGGCGTTCCCCTGGCGCTGGCGGCGGTGCCGGCGGCGGCGGCGCCGGGCCTGCCGGGCGCGATTCTCCAGCATGGCTGGCGCCACCGGAACCATGCCGGCGCGGGCGAGAAGAAGGCGGAGTTCGGCCCCCACCGCCCGCTGGCGGCCATGCTGGGCGAGCTGGAGGCCGGGCGCGAGCGGCTCGCGGCGCTTTACGGCCCGCGCTTCCTGCCGGTGCTGGCGCCGCCCTGGAACCGCATCGACCCGGCGCTGGCCGCCCGCCTGCCCGAGTCGGGCTGGCGCGGCCTCTCGCTGTTTCGCCCGCGCCGGCGGCCCTTTGAGACCAACGCCCATATCGATCCGGTGGCCTGGCGGACCGACCGGCGCTTCCGGGGCGCGCCGGCCGTGCTGGCCGACATTGCGGCGCATCTTCGCGCCCGGCGCGAGGGCCGGGCCGACCCGGACGAGCCGACCGGCATCCTCTCCCACCATCCGGTCGCGGACGCGGCCGGTCTCGCCTTCTTCGCCGAGCTCGCCCGCTTCGTCCGCGACCATCCGCGCGCCCGCTGGCTGGATCCCGAGACGCTCTGGCCGGCATGAACACTGGCGGCGGCGGGCGGAATGGCGCACACTCCGGGGCTTCCGGCGGGAAGGGGCAGGCAGGCGCGATGACGGCGGAGACATCCATGCCCGGCGACGGCATGGCGCTCGGCTATCCGGTCGGGGCGCTCTGGCCGGACTATGGGCGCGCCGCTCTCGGGCTGACGCTCTCGGTCGCGCCCATGCCCTGGGTGCCGGCGGACAGCTTCGGCAACTGGCTGCTGGCGCTGCTGGCGCTGCTGTTCGGCGGTTTCGCGCTGATGACCTGGGTGAAGCAGCGCACCACGGTGCGGATCAACCCGACCGGGATCGTCGCCGACGGGCCGCTCGGCCGCCGCATCGACTGGAGCCGGCTCGAACGTCTGGCGCTGCGCTTCTATTCCACCCGCAAGGAGCGCGCCCATGGCTGGATGCAGCTGAAGCTCTCCGGCGGCGGCGCGACGATCACCATCGACTCCAATCTCGACCGCTTCTCCCTGGTCGCGGCACGCGCCGCGCGGGCGGCAGCGGAGAACGCGCTGGCGCTCGACCCGACCACGCTCGCCAATCTGGAAGCGCTGGGCGTGTGGCCGGTCGAGACCGGCGAGGAGCGGTGACCGCCCTTCTCGAAATCGACAATCTGGCGGTCGATTTCATGACGCCGGGCGGCCCGGTGCGGGCCGTCGATGGCGTCTCCTTTCGCGCGCCGGCGGGGCGCACGGTAGCGCTGGTGGGCGAATCCGGCTCCGGCAAGTCGGTCACCGCGCAGGCGGTGATGGGCATCCTGCCCGCCGCCGCCACCATCCGCTCCGGCGCCATCCGGCTGAACCGCGATGGCCGGCCGGCGGTGGATATCGCCCGGCTCGATCCGGACGGGCGCGCCATGCGCCGGCTGCGCGGCCGCGCCGTTTCGATCATCTTCCAGGAGCCGATGACCTCGCTCTCGCCGCTGCACACCATCGGCGACCAGGTCTCCGAAGCGCTGCGCGCGCAGGGCGGCCCGGAGGCCCGGCGGGCGGAGGCGGCGACGGAGGAGATGCTGCGCCTCGCGGGCTTTCCCGACCCGGCGCGCGCGCTCGACGCCTATCCGTTCGAGCTCTCCGGGGGCCTCCGCCAGCGCGCCATGATCGCCATGGCGCTGATCTGCCGGCCGGCGCTGCTGATCGCGGATGAGCCGACCACCGCCCTCGACGTGACCGTCCAGGCCCGAATCCTCAAGCTTATCAAGGACTTGCAGCAGCAACTCGGCATGGCGGTGCTGATGATCACCCACGATCTGGGCGTGGTCGCCAACATGGCCGACGAGGTGGTGGTGATGTATCGCGGCCGGATCGTGGAGTCGGGCGGCGTCGAGGATGTCTTTCGCCGCGCCGGGCATCCCTATCTGAAGGCGCTGCTTTCCGCCGTGCCGCGCTTCCACATGGACGCCGGCGAACGGCTGACGCCGATCCGCGAGGCGCGCGTCGAGGGGGGCGCGCTGCTCGCCGGGGCGGAGGCGCGCCCGGCCGCGCCGGCCGGCGGCCCGCTTCTGGAGGTGCGGGGCCTCGCCAAGCGCTTCGGCGCGCGCAAGGCGGGCCTGCTCGGCGGCGGGGCCGCCCAGGGCGTGCTGGCGGTGGACGATGTGAGCTTCGATATCCGGCGCGGCGAGTGCCTGGGCCTGGTGGGCGAGAGCGGCTGCGGCAAGAGCACGACGGCGAAGATCGTGATGCGCGCGCTCGCGCCCGACCGGGGGGAGGTGGTCTTCCACGACGCCGGCGGGCCGGTCGATCTGCTGCGGCTGCCGGCGCGCCGCCTGCTGCCCTTTCGCCGGCGCATCCAGTATGTCTTCCAGGATCCCTTCAGCGCGCTCAACCCGCGCATGACGGCGTTCGATATCGTCTCCGAGCCGCTGGTCGTGCACGGTCTGGCCGCGCCCGAGGAGCGCCGCGCCATCGCGCGCGAGCTGATGCGCCTGGTCGGCCTCGACGAGCGCCATCTCAACCGCTATCCGCACAGCTTCTCCGGCGGCCAGCGCCAGCGGCTCGGCATCGCGCGGGCGCTGGCGCTCAAGCCCGAACTGCTGCTCTGCGACGAGCCGGTCTCCGCCCTCGACGTCTCGGTGCAGGCGCAGATCCTGAACCTGCTGAAGGACCTGCAGCGCCGGCTCGGCCTCACCTATCTGTTCGTCTCGCACAATCTGGCCGTGGTCGATTACATGGCCGACCGCATCGCGGTGATGTGCGCCGGGCGGCTGGTGGAATTGGCCCCGCGACAGGCGCTGTTTCGCGAACCCCGCCACCCCTACACCAAGGCGCTGCTGGCGGCGGTGCCGGAGCCGGACCCCGACCGCCCGCTCGACTTCGCCATGCTGGCCGACGAGCGCGCCTCGACGCCCGCGGCCTGGCCGGGGCCGTTCCGCCTCGACGGCAAGGCGCCGGCGCGGCTGATGGAGGTCGGCGCGGGACATTTCGTGCGCGCGCGCGAAGACGCCGACCCGCGCGAGCTGGCGGCATGAGGCTCGCCCGCGCCCTCTTGGCGGCGGGCGCGCTGCTGCTGGCCCGAGAGGCCGGCGCGCTGCCGCCGCTCGCTGAGCGGCTGCCGGAGCGCCCGCTGGTCGATCCGGCGGCCGCCGGGCGTCCCGGCGGCGCGCTGCGCATGCTGATGGCCAAGGCCAAGGACACCCGCCAGATGGTCGTCTATGGCTATGCCCGGCTGGTCGGCTACACGCCCGAGCTCGAGCTCGCGCCCGACATCCTGGAGCGGGTCGAGACGCGCGAGGGCCGCATCTTCACGCTCCATCTCCGGCCGGGCCACAAATGGTCGGACGGCCACCCCTTCACCGCCGAGGATTTCCGCTACTGGTGGGAGGATGTGGCCAACAATGCCGAGCTTTCGCCGACCGGCCCGCCGGCGGCGATGCTGGCCGACGGGCGCCCGCCGGTGTTCGAGCGGCTTGGGGAGACCGTCGTCCGCTACAGTTGGGATGCGCCGAACCCGACCTTCCTGCCGGCGATGGCCGGCGCGCGGCCGCTGCTGATCTACCGCCCGGCGCATTATCTGAAGCGCTTCCACGCCGCCCACGCCGACCCCGAGGCGCTGGCGGCGGCGGTCGAGGCGGCGCGCCGGCGCTCCTGGGCCGCGCTGCACAACAAGCTCGACAGCCTCTACAAGAACGACAATCCCGACCTGCCGTCGCTGCAGCCCTGGACGCCGGCGACGCGCCCGCCGTCCGACCGCTTCGTCTTCACCCGCAACCCCTATTACCACCGCGTGGACGGGCAAGGCCGCCAGCTGCCCTATATCGACCGGGTGGTGATGAATATCGCGTCGGCCGGCCTGATCCCCGCCAAGACCGCTGCCGGCGAGAGCGACCTGCAGGCGCGCTATCTGCGCTTCGACAATGTGACCTTCCTGAAGCAGGGCGAAGGGACGGGCGGCTACCGGCTGCATCTCTGGCGCACCGGCAAGGGCGCGCATGTGGCGCTCTACCCCAATCTCAACGCGCGCGATCCGGTCTGGCGGCGGCTGTTCCGCGATGTGCGGGTGCGCCGCGCGCTCTCGCTCGGCCTCTATCGGGAGGAGGTCAACGAGGTGATCTATTTCGGCCTGGCGCTCACCGGAAATAACGGCCTGCTGCCGGCGAGCCCGCTCTACGACGAGCGAGAGCGCCAGCGCTGGGCGGCGTTCGACCCCGAGGCCGCCAACGCCCTGCTCGACGAGGCCGGCCTCGCGCGCGACGGCGACGGGCTGCGCCGGCTGCCCGACGGCCGCCCGGCGGAACTGATCGTGGAGACCGCCGGCGAGAGCACCGAGGAGACCGACATCCTCCAGCTGGTCCATGACAGCTGGCTCCGGCTCGGGATCAAGCTGCACGCCAAGCCCCTGCAGCGCGAATTGCTGCGCAACCGCATCTTCTCCGGCGAGACGCTGATGTCGGTCTGGTCGGGCTGGGAGAACGGCCTCGCCTCGGCGGCGATGAGTCCGGCGGAGCTTGCGCCCACCAGCCAGCAGCAGCTGCAATGGCCCAAGTGGGGCCAGTATCGCGAGACCGGCGGGCGGTCGGGCGAGCCGATCGACATGGAGGCCCCCCGGCGCCTTCACGCGCTCTACCGGGCCTGGGGGCGGGAGGACGACGCCGACGCGCGCCGGCGCATCTGGCGCGAGATGCTGGCGATCCACGCCGAGCAGGTGTTCGTGCTGGGGGTGATCGGCGGCGTCCGCCAGCCCGTGGTCGTCTCCGAGCGGCTGCGCGGCGTGCCCGAGCAGGGCTATTACAACTGGGAGCCGGGGGCGCATTTCGGCATTTTCCGCCCCGACCGGTTCTGGCTGGCGCAGTAGCGGCGGGAGGGGGGACCGATGCTCGCCTATATCGCCCGCAGGCTGCTGATCGCGGTCCCGACGCTGGCCGCCGTCAGCGCCATCGTCTTCGTCATCATCCAGCTGCCGCCCGGCGACTATCTCACCACCTATATCGCCGAATTGCAGTCGCAGGGCGAGGCCGCCGACGAGGGCAAGATCGCCTTCCTGCGCCAGCAATACGGCCTAGACCAGCCGCTCTGGAAGCAATATCTGCTCTGGGTCGGAGGCATGTTGCAGGGCGATTTCGGCTATTCCTTCGAATACGACCTGCCGGTCTCCGATGTGGTGGGCGACCGGCTCTGGCTCTCGCTGCTGCTCAATTTCGCCACCATCGTCTTCATCTGGGCGGTCGCCTTCCCGATCGGCTTCTACTCCGCCACCCATCAATATTCCTGGGGCGACCACGGGCTGACCTTCCTCGGCTTCATCGGCCTCGCCACGCCCAATTTCCTGCTGGCGCTGGTGCTGATGTATCTCTTGCGGGTGGAGTTCGGCATTTCCATCGGCGGGCTGATGGACGCCCAATATGTCGATCGACCGATGTCCTGGGCCAAGGCGGTCTCGATCCTGGAGCATCTGATCGTGCCGGTGGCGGTGATCGGCACCGCCGGCACCGCCGGCATGATCCGCCGGCTGCGCGCCAATCTGCTGGACGAGCTGCAAAAGCAATATGTCGTCACCGCGCGCGCCAAGGGGCTGCCGAAGCTGCGCCTGCTGCTGAAATATCCGGTGCGCATGTCGCTCAACCCCTTCGTCGCCGACATCGGCAACATGCTGCCGCAGATCGTCTCCGGCTCGGCGGTGGTGTCGATGGTGATGAGCCTGCCGACCACCGGGCCGATGCTGATCGACGCGCTGCGCTCCCAGGACATGTATCTCGCCGGCTCCTTCCTGATGTTCCTCTCGGTGCTGACCATCGTCGGCATGCTGCTCTCCGACCTGGCGCTGGCGGCGCTCGACCCGCGCATCCGGCTCGGCGGCGGGGCCGAGCGATGAAGGACGCGCCCGAGCATTTCGTCGATCCGGCCCCCTGGGACCCCCATGCCGAGGAGACGCTGACGCCGGAGCAGGAGCGCTACTATCTGGCGACGCAATGGCGGCTGATGTGGTGGAAGCTGAAGCGCCACCGCCTCGCCGTCGCCTCCGGCGTCGTGCTGCTGGCGCTCTACGCCTCGGTGCTGGTGTCGGAAGCGCTGGCGCCCTACGGCCTGTCGAGCCGCAATATCCATCACATCCACGCGCCGCCGCAGACGGTGCATTTCTTCCATGAAGGCGATTTCGTCGGGCCGTTCGTCTATGGCTACACGCGCTCGCTCGACCTGGCGCAATTGAAGCGCGTCTATGTCGAAGACCCGAGCCGCGTCTATCGGCTGCGCTTCTTCTGCCGGGGCGACGGCTATCGCTTCTGGGGCCTGTTCGAGGCCGACTTCCACCTGGTCTGCCCGGCCGACGAAGAGGGCGCGACGCTCTTCCTGCTCGGCACCGACCGCCTCGGGCGCGACGTGCTCTCGCGCATGATCTACGGGGCGCGCATCTCGCTCACCGTCGGCCTGTTCGGCATTCTGATCTCCTTCACGCTCGGCGTCGTCATCGGCGGCCTCGCCGGCTATTATGGCGGCTGGGTGGACGGGCTGTCGCAGCGGCTGATCGAGATCGTGCGCTCCTTCCCCGAACTGCCGCTCTGGATGGCGCTCTCCGCCGCGCTGCCGGTGACCTGGCCGCCGGTGCTGATCTATTTCGGCATCACCGTCATTCTGGGGCTGCTGGACTGGACGGGGCTGGCGCGCGCGGTGCGCTCCAGGCTGCTGGCGATGCGCGAGGAGGATTTCTGCGCCGCCGCGCAGCTGATGGGCGCGAGTCCCCGGCGGATCATCGCGCGCCATCTGCTGCCGGGCTTCGCCAGCCATCTGATCGCCTCGGCCACGCTCTCCATTCCCGCCATGATCCTCGGCGAGACGGCGCTCAGCTATCTGGGCCTCGGCCTGCGCCCGCCGATCACCAGCTGGGGCGTGCTGCTGACCGAGGCGCAGAACATGAATGTCGTGGCGCTCTATCCCTGGCTGATGCTGCCGGTGCTGCCCGTCGTGGTGACGGTGCTGGCCTTCAACTTTCTCGGCGACGGCCTCCGGGACGCCGCCGACCCCTACAAATAACGGTGCGAACGAGGGAGGCGCCGGGCATGGCGGAAATGGACGGCAAGGTGGCGCTGGTGGCCGGCGCCGGGGCGCGCGATGCGGATGGCGTCGGCAACGGCCGCGCGGCGGCGATTTTGCTGGCCCAGGCCGGCGCGCGCGTGATGTGCGTCGATCGCGAGCTGGCGCTCGCCGAGCGCACGGCGGAGATGATCGCGGAACGCGGCGGCGAGGCGGCGGCCTTCGCGGCGGATGTCACGCGCGATGCGGATTGCGCCGCCATGGTGGCGGAGACGCTCTCCCGCTTCGGGCGGCTGGATGCGCTCGACAACAATGTCGGCATCTCCTCGCGCGGATCGGTGGTGGAGGAGAGCGAGGCGGCCTGGGACCGGGTGATGGATGTCAATGTGAAGGGCATGTTCCTCGCCGCCAAGCACGCCATCCCCGCCATGGTAGCGACGGCCGGCGGCGGCGCGGTGGTCAATGTCTCCTCGATCTCGGCGCTCCGCCCGCGCGGCCTCACCGCCTATTCGGCCTCCAAGGGCGCGGTGATCGCGCTCACCCGCGCCATGGCGGTCGATCACGGCAGCGAGGGCGTGCGCGTCAATTGCGTCGCGCCCGGCCCCGTCTATACGCCGATGGTCTATGGCCGCGGCATGAGCGAGACGGCGCGCCGGGCGCGCGCCGACGCCTCGCTGCTGAAGACCGAGGGGACCGGCTGGGACATCGGCGAGGCGGTGCGCTTCCTGCTCTCCGACCGCGCGCGCTGGATCACCGGCCATGTGCTGATCGTGGATGGCGGCGCCTCGGTGCGCGGCCCGGAAAGGGATACCGTGTGATGGCCCGCATTCCTTTGCTCGAACGCGAAGACCTGGCGCCGGAGCACCGCGATGTGCTCGAGCGCAGCATCAACCTGAACAAGGCGCTCGCCCACAGCCCGGAAGGCGCGCGCGCCTTCTCGGCGCTCGGCGGCTGGATCCGCTGGCAGTGCAAGCTCGACCCGCGCCTCCGCGAACTCGCCATCCTGCAGGTCGGCTGCCTCGCGCGCTCGCCCTACGAGTACAGCCACCATATCAAGATCGGCAAGGATTTCGGCCTCTCGGACGCCGACATCCGCGCCGTGCAGGCCGAGACGCGGGGCGAGGCGGGCGGCCTCGGCGCGCTGGAGACGGCGGTGCTCAGAGGCGCGCGCGAGATGACCGAAGGCCCCGCCATGTCGGAGCAGACCTTCGGCGCGCTCCGCGAGGCGCTCGGCGAGGCCCGGCTGGTCGATCTGGTGCTGGTGATCGCCTTCTATTGCGGCGTGGTGCGCCTGCTGGCGACGCTGGAGGTGGATGTGGAGCCGGACTACCAACCCTGGCTCGACGCCTTCCCGCTCGACTGACGGAAGCGGCCTTCAGACGACCACCTTGCCGGGGTTCATCAGCCCGTCCGGGTCGAGCGCCCGCTTCACGGCGCGCATCAGTTCGATCTCCAGGCCGGTCTTGTAGTGGGTGATCTCCTCCACCTTGAGCCGCCCGACGCCATGTTCGGCGGAGATCGAGCCGTCCATGGCGTGCACGATGTCGTGAATGGCGGCGTTCAGCTCGTCCCAGCGCGCCAGATAGGCCTCGCGGTCGGCCCCGACCGGCTGCGAGACATTGTAGTGGATGTTGCCGTCGCCGACATGGCCGAACGGGCAGGGCCGGGCGCCCGGGATGGTCCGGGCGACGGCCTTGTCGGCGGCCTCGATGAAGTCCGCCACCCGGCTCACTGGCACCGACACATCGTGCTTGATCGAGCCGCCCTCGGGAATCTGCGCCTCCACCACCGCCTCGCGGATACGCCAGAGCGCGGCCGCCTGCGCCTCGCTTTCGGCGAGCGTCGCATCGAGCGCCATGCCTTCCTCGAAGGCCTCGGCCAGCGCCTCCTCGACGATGCCGCGCAGGCCGGAATTCTCCCGCCCGGCGTCGGCGCGCAGGAGCGCGTAATGCCGGTAGGTTTCCGCGAAGGGATCGCGCACGCCCGGCACATGGCGGAGCGCGAGTTCGATGCCGAAGCGGCCGATATATTCGAAAGCCGAGACCTGGTCGCCGGTGGCGCTGCGCAGGCGCGAGAGCAGCTCGATCACATCCGGCAGCGAGCGGAGCGCCACGAAGGCGGTCACCTGCTCGCGCGGACGGGGAAACAGCTTCAGGCAGGCGGCGGTCACCACGCCGAGCGTGCCCTCGCCGCCGATCAGCAGCTGCTTCAGGTCGTAGCCGGTATTGTCCTTGCGCAGCCGGCGAAGCCCGTTCCAGATGCGCCCGTCCGGCAGCACCGCCTCCAGGCCCAGCACGAGGTCGCGCATATTGCCGTAGCGCAGCGTGTTGATGCCGCCGGCATTGGTGGAGATGTTGCCGCCGATGGTGCAGCTGCCCTCCGCGCCGAGGCTGAGCGGGAAGAGCCGGTCGGCGTCTTCCGCCGCCGCCTGCGCATGCCGGAGGATGCAGCCGGCCTCGACGGTCATGGTGTAGTTGAGCGCGTCGAGCTCGCGCACCCGGTTCATGCGGGCGAGGCTGAGCAATATCTGCCCGCCATCCTCGGCCGGCACCGCCCCGCCGCAGAGGCCCGTGTTGCCGCCCTGCGGCACGATGGCGACGCCCGCCTCGCGGCAGAGCCGCACCGCCGCCGCCACCTGCTCCGTCGAGGCCGGGCGCGCGACGAAGGGCGTGTTGCCCCGATAAAGCCCGCGCGGCTCCACCAGCAGCGGCGCCAGCGCGTCCGGGTCCGAGACCAGCCCACGCGGCCCCAGCGCCTCCCGAAGCCGTTCCGCCAGCATCGCCGCCGGCCCGGTCATGGCGCGGCCTCGGCGAGTTCCCAGGCGCGTTCGGCCATCAAGAGGCCGAGGCGGCCGACCTCCTCGGCATTGTCGGAAGCGGCGTTGCCGGCGAGGCCGCGGGCGCGCACACCGTCCAGGATGGAGGCGAAGCGGAACATGGCGTGCACCTGGTGCGCGCGGGTCAGCCCGTCGGCGCGCCCGGCGGCGCGGCGATAGGTCTCCACGAACTCATCCAGCTCGGGAATGCCGAGCGCCGGGCGGTCCAGCCCGCGCACGCCCCAATATTCGCCGGGCGTGGTGTTGTAGAGGATGCAGAGATAGGCGAGGTCCGAGAGCGGATGGCCGAGCGTGGCCAGCTCCCAGTCGAACACCGCCACGATGCGCGGCTCCTCGGGATGGAACATGACATTGCCGACGCGGAAATCGCCATGCGCGACGCGGGTCTCGTCGCCGGCCGGCATGTTCGGCGGCAACCACTCCATCAGCCGGTACATGGCGGGAATTTCGCGCGTCGCGGTCTCGCGATAGTTGCGCGCCCAGCGGTTGAACTGGCGCTCGAAATAGTTGCCGGGCCGCCCGAAATCGCCGAGCCCGACGGCCTCCGGATCGACCCGGTGCAGCGCCGCCAGCGTTTCGGCGAGCGCGCGATACATCGCCCGGCGCTCCTCCGGGGCCACGCCCGGCAGCGCGCTGTCGGTGAAGACCCGGCCCTCCATCCGCTCCATGACATAGAAAGGCCGGCCGATCACCTCCTCGTCGTCGCAATAGAGATATTGCCGGGCCACCGGCACGGGCGTGCCCGCCAGCGCCCGCTGCACCCGATATTCCCGGTCCACCGCATGGGCCGAGGGCAGCAGGTCGCCGGGCGGCTTCTTGCGCAGCACATAGTCGCGGTTGGGCCAGGAGAGCACGAAGGTCGGATTGGACTGTCCGTAGCCGAACTGGCGCACGGTCAGCCGCCCCTCGGTGTCCGGCAGCCGCTCCTTCAGCCAGGCGTCGAGCGCCGCCTCGTCGAAACGATGCGCGTCCCGCACCCGGTCCAGCCGCGTCCCCTCCCCCGGATCGACGGTCACCCTTCGCTGCGCTCCCCGACGCCGCCTCAGAGCCGGATCGGCAGGGCTTCGACCGGCTTGCCGGTGAGCGCGAAGATGGCGTTCGCCATGGCCGGGGCGAGCGGCGGCAGGCCCGGCTCGCCGACGCCGGTGGGCGGGGCGTCCGAGGGCGCGATATGCACCTCGACCGGGGGCATGTCGGCCATTCTCGGCATCGTGTAGCTGTCGAAATTGCTTTGCTCGACCTCGCCGTCGGCGAGCGTGATCTCCGAGCCCGGCAGCGTCGTGCCGATCGCCATCGCCACCGCGCCCTCCACCTGCGCCTCGACCGAGCGCGGATTGACGGCGAGATTGCAATGGATCGCGCTGGTGACCCGATGCAGCTTCGGCGCGCCCGCCTCGATCGACAGCTCGACCACATGGGCGACGACCGAGCGGAAGGATTCATGGATCGCGACGCCCCAGGCGTGGCCCGCCGGCAGCGCCCGCTCTCCGTAGCCGGACTTGCGGACCGCCAGATCGAGCGTCTCCAGATGGCGCGGATGGGCCTTCAGCAGTTCGCGGCGCAACGCCACCGGATCGCGTCCGGCCTCATGGGCGATGCGGTCGATCAGCGTCTCCATGACGAAGGCGGAGTGGGTGTGTCCGACGGAGCGCCACCAGAGGATCGGCACCGACATCTCGGGATGCTGCACCGAGGCCGCGAGCGGCAGGTCGTAGGCCGTGTCGGCGACGCCCTCCACCGCCGTCGCATCCACCCCGTCCTTGACCAGAAAGGCCTCGAAGGCGGTGCCCTTGAGGATCGAGGGGCTGACGATGACATGCTTCCAGCCGAGGACGGCGCCGTCTTCGCCGAGCCCGATCTCCGCCCGGTGCATGGTGAGCGGGCGGTAATAGCCGCCCCTGATGTCGTCCTCGCGCGTCCAGACCAGCTTGAGCGGCTCGCTCCGCCCGGCGGCGAGCCAGGCCTTCATCACCCGCGCCGCGTCGGCCAGATAGTCGGCGGTCGGGGTGGCGCGCCGGCCGAAGCCGCCGCCGGCGAACATGGTGTGGATCTGCACCCGGTCGGGCTGCAGCTCCAATATGCCTGCGACCGTCGCCTGGTCGATGGTCTGGAACTGGGTGCCGGTCCAGATATCGCAGCGCCGGTCCGCGCCCGCGCCGGACATCTCGATCACCGCATTCAGCGGCTCCATCGGCGCATGCGCAAGGAAGGGGAAGCGGAAGTCCGCCCGGATGGTGCGCGCCGCGCCGGCCATGCCGGAAAGGTCGCCGGCGCGGGCCGGCAGCCCCTCCCCGTCCAGCAGCGCGGCGAACTCCGCGTCCAGCTTGCGGCTGTCGGGCAGGTCGGCCGGGGCCTGCCACTGGATGTCGAGCCGCTCCCGGCCCATGCTCGCGGGCCAGAAGCCGTCGGCCACCACGGCGACGCCGGTCGCGCCGCGATCCAGATCGACCTGCATGACATGCTCGACGCCCTTGACGGCCTCCGCCTCGCCGGCGTCGAAGCCGGCGACGCGCCCGCCGAAATGGGGCGGGCGGGCGACCAGCACGGTCTTCATGCCCGGGCGGCGCATGTCCATGCCGAACATCTGCCGGCCGGTCGATTTGTCCGTCGTGTCGAGCCGGCCGGCCGGCTTGCCGATCAGCCGGAAATCGCTGCTGTTCTTCAGCGTCACCTCAGCGGGCGGCGGCAGCGCCATGGCGGCCTCGGCGAACTCGCCATAGCCGGCGCTGCGGCCGTCGGCGGCCATCAGCCGCCCGGCGCGGGTCTGCACGCTCGCGGCATCGACCTGCCAGTGCTTCGCCGCCGCCTCGACCAGCATGGCGCGCGCCCGCGCCCCCAGCTCGCGATATTGGGTGAAGCTGTTGCCGATGGAGTTGGAGCCGCCGGTCATCTGGATGCCGAAGGCGGGGTCCTTGTAGGCCTCGCCCGCCGGCGCAAGCTCGGCGCGCACGCTTGCCCAGTCGGCGTCCAGCTCCTCGGCCAGCACCTGCGCCAGTCCGGTGTGGGTGCCCTGGCCGAACTCCAGCCGGTTGATCCGGATGGTGACCGCGCCGTCGGGGTCGATATGCACGAACGCGCCGGGCTGCGCGGCCGGCTTGAGCTCTCCGGCGGCGTCCTGCGCCGCCCCGGCTCCGCCCGCGGGAAGCAGCCCGAGGGCGAGGCCCGAGAAGCCGGCGACCCTGATGAAGGCGCGTCGGCTGAGTTCGGTTCCGGCGGCGGCCCGCCAGGCGGGGCCGATCCGGTCCATGATGGATGCGTGCGTCATGGGCTTCGCCTCCCTCAGGCCAGTTTGGCCGCGGCCGCCTTGATGGCGGCCCGGATGCGTCCATAGGTGCCACAGCGGCAGATATTGCCGGCCATGGCCTCGTCGATATCCGCGTCGTCCGGCGCCTTCATGTCGCGCAGGAGGGCGACGGCGCTCATCACCTGTCCGCTCTGGCAATAGCCGCATTGCGGCGCGTCCGCCTCGATCCAGGCCTCCTGGACGGCGCGGCCGACGCGGTCGGCCCCGACCTGCTCGATGGTCACCACCGAGGCGCCCTCGATATCGGCCACCGGCGTCACGCAGCTGCGCACCGGCTGGCCATCGACATGCACGGTGCAGGCGCCGCACTGCGCCAGGCCGCAGCCATATTTCGTGCCCGTCAGCTCCAGCGAGTCGCGCAGCGCCCAGAGCAGCGGCGTCGTCTCATCGACATCCACGCTCACGCGCTCGCCATTGACAGTAAAGCTCGCCATAGCGCCACCCTCCTCCGGCATCGCAGGGACGATACCGCATCCACGCCCCCGGGACCATGCCGGGCCGCGACCTTGCGCGCACCGATGCTCGCCACCGATCTCGAACCCTGCGACCCGCGAGCGCATTTATCGCGGATTTTCCCTCTTCCCCTCCAACCCCCTCTGTGACATAAGGTGGTCGTGAACCCGCTTCGGACCTGTAACGACGTCCGGCGACAACCGCCTTGGAGATTACGACGCCAGTCAAGTGCAGCAGCGGGGAAGTATCGTGAAGTGCACCACCGCCGCACGAGGGTAGAGTAATAGATGACAGCCGAAATCGCTATATTGAATCGCAACGCGATTGCCCTTGCCGCCGACAGCGCCGTGACCATTGGTCGGCAGCGAGCTTGGAAGAATGCGAACAAGCTCTTTTCTCTTTCGCCCACGAACGACATTGGCATCATGATTTACGGGTCGGGTGAATTTAATGGTTGTTCCTGGGAAATTATAGCTAAAACGTTTCGAGAGTGTATTGGGAGTCATGTTTTCGATACTGTCTCTGAGTGTGGAGAGGAGTTTATCAGCTACTTAGGATCAGGTAAATTCAACGACTTAAATTCGATGAATGCAAATGTTAGAAACCTTATTTTTGATGCAGTAAAAGATATAAAGAAAGAGATCGATGGTATTAACCGGAAGTCAGGTGAAAATCTTTCAAAAAGAGAACATAGTAGGATGCTAAGAAAAATTATCATAAATCGGATAAATTTAATTGGCAATAACTTTGACAAGTTAAACCTTTTTATCGACAAATCATCATTTTCACACATTTATTTGGAATCAATAATTAATCTGACAAAAAGAGTTTTTGAATATCCTTTAACAAGAAAACTTACAGAGCTCTTGCTGGATTTGTTGCATCTTGTGTTATGCTCGAAGATCAAATCATCTCTTTCCACAGGAGTCGTGGTAGCAGGTTATGGCAAAAGTCAGCTATATCCGGAATTGATAGAGTATTGTGTTGACGGCCAATGCTGTGAATCTATTCGGACATGGATAAGCCGGGAAGTAAATCTTAATGTGAAACGCACTGCTACAATTATTCCCTTTGCTCAGTCAGATATGTTTCAGTTGTTTATGGAAGGCATTAGCAATAATCACCTCCGATTTATACAGCAAGCATTATCGATACTTTTGGAGGATAAATCAACAAGTATCATTGACAAATTTGTTGCCGATCACAGTAATAAGGCAACAGAAATGGAGTTGCAAAGACGAGATAATCAAACAATAATGCAAGGATTATTCAACGCGTTTTCGAGCTATATCAATAAAGAAATGATACAGCCAGTGGTTCAAGTTGTTTCCACTTTACCTAAGGAAGAAATGGCCGCCATGGCTGAAGCATTGGTTGAAATTACTACACTGCGCAGAAAGATGGATTCGACTATAGAGTCTGTAGGCGGTCCGACGGATGTAGCGATCATATCCAAGGGGGATGGATTTGTCTGGGTGAAGCGAAAATATTATTTTGATATTGCGTTAAATCCGGATTTCCTGAAGAGGAGGCGCTTCAGACATGGAGGAGAAGATGCACCCTAGAACCAAAGGCAGCCGTTCGGATGCTGGCGGCTACATGCCGAGCGATGCGCTGGCGGACCTCCTGGACGACAATTCCGAACCGGTGACGCCGGAAGAGGCCGCAGAGAAGGCAGCGGATCGGATCATACGTGCGCTGAGGAAGGCCAGGGGAAGAGAGGCAAGCAAGAACGGCCGGTGAGTCCGGATAACTTGACATAAAGGCATGATGTTGGGGCGTGAACAAAATGGTTCCGAGATCCCGGGCGTTGATCCAGCATCATGGTGGGCGATGGACGGCTCCGGGGGAGGCTGAGGACATGAAGATTGCGACCGGGCGGGACTTTTACGAGCAGGTGGCGGAGCGGGCGGCGGCGATCTGCCCGGATATCGAGTGGGCGCTGATGGAGGCGGACGGAAGCTGGAGCGCGCCGCCCGAGGGGGCGGACGCCATCGTCTATGCCGGCGCGGCCTACACCGAAGCCTTCGTGGACACCGCGATCGCGATCGCCCCGCCGCGCTGGGCGCACACCGAGGACGCCGGCATCGACGGGCGCTTCTATGACGACATGCGCGCCAAGGGCGTGCCGGTGACGCACAGCCCCGGCGCCAACGCGCCCGAGGTGGCCGAGCTTGCCTTCGCCGGCGTGATGTGGGGCGCCAAGCGGCTCGGCGAGCTGCGCGACCAGCAGCGCGCCCGGCGCTGGAGCAAGCTCATGCTGACGGGCTTGAGCGCCACCACGCTGCTGGTCGTCGGCCTCGGCGCCATCGGCAGCCGGGTGGCGCGCTACGGCGCGGCCTTCGGCATGACCGTCCACGGCATCCGGCGCTCGGCCGAGCCGCTGCCGGGCCTCGCGCGCCAGGGCGCGCTGGCGGACCTCGCCGACTTCCTGCCGGAGGCGGATTTCGTGGTGCTCGCCATGCCGATCAGCGAGGAGACCGCCGGCGTCATCGACCGCGCGGCGCTCGCTCGCATGAAGCCGACGGCGACGCTGGTGAATGTCGGGCGCGGCGCGCTGGTCGATATCGACGCGCTTCGCGACGCGCTCGCCTCGGGCGCCATCGCCGGGGCCTTCCTCGATGTGATGCCGGTCGAGCCCTGGCCCGAGGACAGCGACCTCTGGGAACTGCCCAACCTGTTCATCACGCCGCATAACGGCTCGAAGAGCCCGCTCTACGCCGTGCGCGTCGGCGAGATCTGGCTCGACAATCTGAAGCGCTACCGCGACGGCGAACCCTTCCGCTACCGGGCGTTCTGAACCCTCCCGCCCATGTCCCGCCTGTTTTTGCCCGTGCTCGCCGTGCTGGCGGCGTTCGGGCCGCTCTCCATCGACATGTATCTGCCGAGCCTGCCGACCATCGGGCGCGAGCTGCAGGCCCCGCCCGGCGATGTGCAGCTCACGCTCGGCGCCTTCTTCGTCGGCTTCGGCGCAGGCCAGCTGCTCTACGGCCCGCTGTCGGACCGCCACGGCCGCCGGCCGATGCTGCTGTTCGGCGTCTCGGTCTATCTGGCGGCGAGCGTCGCCGCCGCGCTCGCGCCCGACATCGACAGCCTGATCGCGGCGCGCTTCTTCCAGGCGCTCGGCGGCGGGGCGGCGACCGTGATCGCGCGCGCCGCCGTGCGCGACCGCCACAGCGGCGCGGAAGCCGCCCGGATGCTTTCCACGCTCACGCTCATCATGGGGCTCGCGCCGCTGCTGGCGCCGATGATCGGCGCGCAGCTGCTTCAGTTCTGGGGCTGGCGGACGATCTTCCACATCCTCGCCGGCTGGGGCCTGCTGGCGCTGCTGGCGGTGATTTTCCTGCTGCCGGAAACGCGCCCGGCGGAGACGCGCAGCCGGGCCGGCCTCGGCGCGCTCTTCCGCAATTACGGGCGCCTGCTGGCCGAGCGGCGCACGCTCGGCTGCGCGCTGGCGAGCGGCGGGGCCTTCGCCGGCATGTTCGCCTATATCTCCGGCACGCCTTTCGTGTTCATGGAGGTGTTCGGCGTCTCGCCGGAGGCTTACGGCTATCTGTTCGCGGTCCATATCGCCGCGATCATGGGCGGGGCCATCGCCAATCGCCGGCTGGTGGCGCGCTTCGGCCCGGCGGCGCTGATGACCGCCGGCGCGAACCTGCTGCCGCTGGCCGGCCTGGCGCTGATCGCGGTCGCGCTGCTGCTGCCGCAGAGCCTCGCCGGCATCGTCGCGGCGCTTTTCTGCTTCATGTTCGCGCTCAACCTGATCGCCGCCAACGCCATCGTCATCGCGACCGCCGACAAGGCGCATCTCGCCGGCACGGTCATCGCGCTGATCGGCGCGGGCCATTTTGCGCTGGGCGCGCTCGCTGGCCTCGCGGTCGGCCAGTTCCACGACGGCACCGCCCTGCCGCTGGCGCTCACCGTCGCCGCCTGCGGCCTCACCTCCTTCGCCGCCAACCGCTGGCTGGTGGCGGCCCGACGCGCCGATTGACTTCGGGCGCGGCGCGCCGGAAGATTCGCTCCGGCGCCGACGGCCGGCGCAGCAAGAGAGGACAGGCGCAAGATGGAGATCGGCTTCTTTTCCATGCCGTCGCACCCCCCGGAGCGCGACCTGCGCGAGGGGCATGAGTGGGACCTGCAGCATATCCGCTGGGCGGACGAGTTCGGCTTCACCGAAGGCTGGATCGGCGAGCATCACACCGCCCCCTGGGAGCCGCATCCCTCGCCCGACCTGCTGGTCGTCGAGGGCTTCCGGCAGACGGAGAACATCCGCCTCGGCCCCGGCGGCTTCCTGCTGCCCTATCACCACCCGGCGGAACTCGCCAACCGGGTCGCGATGATGGACCATATCGGCGAGGGGCGGCTCAATTTCGGCGTCGCCGCGAGCGGCCTGCCGAGCGACTGGCAGATGTTCAATATCGACGGCATGTCGGGCGAGAACCGCGACATGACGCGCGAGTCGCTCGACATGATCCTGCGGCTGTGGTCCGACGACGAGGCGGAATTCGACTACAAGGGCAAATACTGGCACATCACCAAGGGCGCGGAGATGTTCGGCTTCCTGCGCCCGCATCTCGCCCCGGTGCAGAAGCCGCATCCGCCGATCGGCGTCGCCGGGCTGTCGAAGAACTCCGACACGCTGAAGCTCGCCGGCGAGCGCGGCTTCCTGCCGATGAGCCTGAACCTCAACCCCGCCTATGTCGGCAGCCACTGGGACGCCGTGGAGGAAGGCGCACGCAAGGCCGGACGCCGCCCGAGCCGCAATGAGTGGCGCATGGTGCGCGAGGTGTTCGTGGCCGAGACCGACGAGGAGGCCTGGCGGCTCTCCGTCGGCGGCATGATGGGGCGCATGATGCGGGAATATTTCCTGCCGCTGCTCGGCAATTTCGGCTTCCTCGAGTTCCTGAAGCACGACCAGGACGTGCCCGACAGCGATGTGACGCCGGAATATTGCGCGAAGCACAACTGGCTGATCGGCTCGCCGGCGACCGTGGCCGAGAAGCTGGAGGCCGTCTATGACGATGTGGGCGGCTTCGGCCAGCTGCTGCTGTTCGGCTTCGACTATGCCGACAACCCGGAAGCCTGGCGGACCTCCATGGGGCTGCTGACCGGCGAGGTGCTGCCGCGGGTGCAGCATCTGGTGCCGGACAGGGCGGCGGCGGCGTGAGGCGCGGCCCCGCTCAGCCGTCGATCCGATAGAAGCGCCGGGCGGTGTCGTGAAACAGCGCCCGGCGGTCCGGGGCCGGCAGGTCCCGGACCATGCGCTTGTAGGCCCGCATCATGGGCCCGAAACCGATCCGCAGCCCATCCACGGGGAAGTTGCTGGCGAACATGCAGCGCGCCGACCCGAACAGCGCGATGGTCTCGCGCACCAGCGGGCCGTTCTCCTCCTCGCGCCAGGGGCCGTCCGGCAGGCAGAGGCAGGAAAGCTTGACCGCCACATTGGGGCAGGCGGCGAGCGCCGCCATGCCGCGCCGCCAGAGTTCGAGGCCCGCAGGAGAGCGGTCCCAGGGAAAGCCCGTATGATTGAGCACGATGGCGAGGCCGGGAAAGGCGCGCGCCACCTCCGCCGCCTCCTCCAGATGCCAGGCCGGCACGCGCAGGTCCCAGGAGAGGCCGCGCCGCTCCAGCTCCGCCAGGCCGGCGAGCCAGCGCTCGTCCTGCATGGAGCCGGGCCGGCCGCGCTCCATCAGACCGGGCGCGACGGCGGTCGCCGGCTTGGAGCGCACGCCCCGGAAGCGCGGCGACGCGGCCAGGTGGCGGTCGAGAATGTCGGCGCAGTCCGCGCGATGCAGCCAGACATGGCCGACGATGGCCGCCGGCATTCCCTCCGCTTCGGCGATGCGGTCGAGCCAGAGGGTCTCCTCGACCTGCTGCGCGCGGTCGCATTCCGCCTCGACATGCACGGTCGCGACGATGTCGTGCCCGGCGGCGTCGCGGCGATAGTCGCCCGGCAGATAGTTGCGCCGGAGCGCCGCCATGTCGCCCAGAAAGAACGCATGCTCCGGCGTGTCGGAGAGCCACGGATAGCGGAGCGCCTCCAGGTCCCAGAGATGGTGATGGGCATCGATGATCGGCAGCGCGTCGGCGGCGTCGGCGGCGGTCATGGCGCTCTCCTGCTCGCGGGCGGCCATCCTGCCGCGGCCGGGCGGGCGGCGGAAGCCGGCGGCCGGCGATGACGGCGCGCCCCGACCCGCCGCCCTTCCGGCTGCGCGCCGGCGCGCCCGGCGCGCCGCTGGTGTTCGTGTGCGACCATGCAAGCTGCGCCCTGCCGGCCCGGCTCGGCGGTCTCGGCCTGAGCGCGGGCAAGATCGGCGGCCATATCGGCTGGGACCCCGGCGCGGCGCCGGTGACCGAATTGCTGGCGGCGCATTTCGACGCGCCGGCGGCCTGGTCCGGCTATTCGCGCCTCGCGATCGACTGCAACCGCGACCCCGAGCATCCGACCTCGATCCTGGAGGAGAGCGACGGCGTGCCGGTGCCCGGCAACCGCAATCTCGACTCCGGCGAGCGCGAGCGGCGCCGGCGCGAGCTGTTCGAGCCATACCACCGGGCGGTCGCCGGGCTGCTGGACGGTTGCGGCCCCCTGCGGGCCTTCGTCGCCGTGCACAGCTTCACGCCGGAGATGGGCGGCGTGCGCCGGCCCTGGCATGTGGGCGTGCTCTGGCGGGCGGACGCGGCGCTGGCGCAGCCGCTGCTGGCGGCGCTCGGCGAAACGCCCGGCGTGCGGGTCGGCGACAACCGGCCCTATTCGGCGCGCGACGGGCGCTCCTACACGACCTCGCGCCATGCCGAGCCGCGCGGCATCCCGCATGTCGGACTCGAGATCCGCAACGATCTGATCCGCGACGGGGACGGCCAGGAACTCTGGGCGGCGCGCATCGCCGCCGCCCTGGAGCGCGCGCTCGCAGGCTAACCCGCATTTCTCACCAAGGCCATGGCCTGCGCGGCGCTGTCGGGCCGGCAGGGCAGGAGAGCGGCGCCGCGCGATGCGGGGACATCGGGCAAGCCGCTCGACGCACCCTGCCGGCCCGACAGCGCCGCCCTCCGGGTCGCGCCCAGGCGCCCGCCCGCAGCGTTACGGGCCTCGACCGTAGTGCCTGCTACGCCCTTCGGCCCGCGCCTTGCGGATCGAACGCCTGGGCGCGACGCAGGCCGTGGCCTTGGTGAGAAAGGCGGGCTAAGCGCCCGGTCGGATGCGAAAGGGTCGCGGGTGGGGCAGAGCCGCCGCCGAACTCGGCATGGTGGGCGATGACGGGATCGAACCGCCGACCTCCTCGGTGTAAACGAGGCGCTCTCCCGGCTGAGCTAATCGCCCCTTCCCGCTCGGGCCCCGAAAGGGGCCGCCGTCAGTTGACGGCGTCCTTCAAGCCCTTGCCGGCCCTGAATTTGGGCTGATTGGAGGCGGCGACATCGACGGCTTCGCCGGTCCTCGGATTGCGGGCCTTGGACGCCGGTCGATGCGCGACCGAAAACGTGCCGAAGCCGATCAGACGAACATCCTGACCGTCGGCCAGGGCAGAAGAAATCGTGTCGAAGACGGCGTCCACCGCCCGCGCGGCGTCGGCCCGTTGCAGATTGGCGGACGCCGAGACCGCTCCGACCAGATCGTTCTTGTTCATTGTAGTTCCCCCAATGTGACCAAGAGTGGCGACGTCAGCGACGCCGTGTTTACCTTGCCCGGCTCAGCGGCATGGCGTAAGGGCGCAAGATGCCGCAACTCTCCATGGTCGCGCAAGACATCAATGCGTGACCATCCCTCCGAACGTGGCGCCTTCCCGGGCGGCGGGCGGCGGCGTCGCCGGCGCATCGGCCGGCTGCCACTCCACCGGCGACGGAATGTCGGCCAGCGCCCGGCTCAGAGCCTCGTCCACGGTTTCGACCGGCGCGATCTCCAGACTGTCCTTCACATTGTCCGGAATCTCGGCCAGATCCTTTTCGTTCTCCTTTGGAATCAGCACCGTAGTCACGCCGGCGCGCAGCGCCGCCAGCAGCTTTTCCTTCAGCCCGCCGATGGGCAGCACGCGCCCGCGCAGCGTGATCTCGCCCGTCATCGCCACATGCCGGCGGACCGGGATGCCGGTCAGCGCCGAGACGATCGAGGCGCACATGGCCACGCCCGCCGACGGCCCGTCCTTCGGGGTCGCCCCCTCCGGCACATGCACATGGATGTCCTGGCGGTCGAAGTCGGGCGGCGTCACGCCGAATCGCAGCATGCGCGAGCGCACGAAGCTGCGCGCCGCCTCCACCGACTCCTGCATCACATCGCCCAGCTTGCCGGTGTGCTTCACATTGCCCTTGCCCGGCATGGTGACCGCCTCGATGGAGAGGATCTCGCCGCCGACCTCGGTCCAGGCGAGGCCGGTCGTCACACCCACCAGATCCTCCAGCTCGGCCTCGCCGAAGCGGAATTTGCGCACGCCGGCGAAGTCTCCGAGATTTTCGCTGTCCACCGCCACCGCGCCGGCCTTGCTGGTCGCCAGCTCCTTCACCGCCTTGCGCTGCAGGTTGGCGATCTCGCGCTCCAGGTTTCGCACGCCCGCCTCGCGCGTGTAGTAGCGGATCAGGTCGCGCAGCGCGTCTTCGGAGATCGACCATTCGGGCTCCTTCAGCCCGTGCGCCACTCTCTGCTTGGCGATCAGGTGGCGGCGCGCGATCTCGACCTTCTCGTCCTCGGTGTAGCCGGGGATGCGGATGACCTCCATGCGGTCGAGCAGCGGCTGCGGCAGCCGGAGCGTGTTGGCGGTGGTGACGAACATGACGTCCGACAGGTCGTAATCCACCTCCAGATAGTGGTCGTTGAAGGTCCCGTTCTGCTCGGGATCGAGCACCTCCAGCAGCGCCGAGGAGGGATCGCCCCGCCAGTCGGCGCCGAGCTTGTCCACCTCGTCCAGCAGGAACAGCGGATTGGAGGACCTGGCCTTCTTCATCCCCTGGACGATCTTGCCCGGCATGGAGCCGATATAGGTGCGGCGGTGGCCGCGAATCTCGGCCTCGTCGCGCACGCCGCCGAGCGACATGCGCACGAAGTTGCGCCCGGTCGCGCGGGCGACCGACTTGCCGAGCGAGGTCTTGCCGACGCCGGGCGGCCCGACCAGGCACAGGATCGGCCCCTTGATCTTGCGCACCCGGTTCTGGACCGCGAGATATTCGACGATCCGCTCCTTGACCTTCTCCAGCCCGTAATGGTCCTCGTCCAGGATGCGCTGGGCGGCGACCACATCGCGCTTCACCCGGGTGCGGCTGCGCCAGGGAATGGCCAGCATCCAGTCGAGATAGTTGCGCACCACGGTCGCCTCGGCGGACATCGGGCTCATGTTGCGCAGCTTCTTCAGCTCCGCCGAGGCCTTCTCCCGCGCCTCCCTGGAGAGCTTGGTCTTCTTGATGCCTTCCTCGATCTCGGAGAGCTCGTCGCGGCCCTCGCCGCCGTCGCCCAGCTCCTTCTGGATCGCCTTCATCTGCTCGTTCAGATAATATTCGCGCTGCGTGCGCTCCATCTGCCGCTTGACGCGCGAGCGCACCCGCTTCTCCACCTCCAGCACATCCATCTCGCCTTCCATGAAGGCATAGACGCGCTCCAGCCGCTCCATCACCGGCAGCGTCTCCAGCAGGCTCTGCTTGTCGGCGATCTTGAGGCTGAGATGGGCGGCGACCGTATCGGCGAGCTTGGAGGGGTCCTCGATCTGCCCGACGGTGGCCAGCACCTCGCCGGGGATCTTCTTGTTGAGCTTCACATAGTTCTCGAAATGCGAGGCCACGGAGCGGACCAGCGCCGCCATCTCCTGCGGGTCGCCGTCGGCGTCGCCAACGACGCCCTCGGCCTCCGCCTCCAGGAACTCCTCGCGCCCGGTGTAGGAGAGGATGCGCGCCCGGCCCTGGCCCTCGACCAGCACCTTGACCGCCCCGTCCGGCAGCTTCAGCAGCTGCAGCACGGAGCCGAGCGCGCCGACGCCGTAGATGTCGTCGGCGCCGGGGTCGTCCACCGCCGCGTCCTTCTGCGCCACCAGCAGGATGTGCTTGTCCTGCTTCATCGTCTCCTCGAGCGCGAGCACGGACTTCTCGCGACCGACGAAGAGCGGCACGATCATGTGGGGAAAGACCACGATATCCCTGAGAGGCAGGACGGGATAGAGGTCGCCGCTTTGGAGGCTCATGTCGTTCCCTCGGAAAGCCGGATCGCGGGGGTGGGGCGGGTGCGCGCGGGCGAACGCCCGGTGACTTTCCTATGTGGGAAAGGCTCCGGCATGTTCAAGCGCCCGCCTTGGTCTCGCCGCCATGCTCGACATAGATCTGCAGCGGCGGCGCCCGGCCGTCCACCACATCGCGGCTGATGACGATCTCCTCGACGCCGTTCATGCTCGGCAGGTCGAACATGCTGTCGAGCAGGATGCTCTCCATGATCGCGCGCAGTCCGCGCGCGCCGGTCTTGCGCGACAGCGCCCTCGCGGCCACGCCCTTGAGCGCGTCCTCCGCGAAGGTCAGCCGCACGCCCTCCATGTCGAACAGGCGCTGATACTGCTTGACGAGCGCGTTCTTGGGCCGGGTCAGAATCTCGATCAGCGCGCTTTCCTCGAGATCCTCCAGGGTGGCGATCACCGGCAGGCGCCCGACGAATTCCGGGATCAGGCCGAAGCGCAGCAGGTCCTGCGGCTCGATATCCCGCAGGATCTCGCCGGTCTGGCGATCCTCGGGCGCGCTCACATCGGCCCCGAAGCCGATCGCCGAGCCCTTGCCGCGCTGGGCGATGATCTTCTCCAGCCCGGCGAACGCCCCGCCGCAGATGAACAGGATGTTGGTGGTGTCGACCTGCAGGAACTCCTGCTGGGGGTGCTTGCGCCCGCCCTGCGGCGGCACCGAGGCGACGGTGCCCTCCATGATCTTGAGCAGGGCCTGCTGCACGCCCTCGCCCGAGACGTCGCGCGTGATCGAGGGGTTGTCGGACTTGCGCGAAATCTTGTCCACCTCGTCGATATAGACGATGCCGCGCTGGGCGCGCTCGACATTGTAGTCGGCGGCCTGGAGCAGGCGCAGGATGATGTTCTCGACATCCTCGCCCACATAGCCGGCTTCGGTGAGCGTGGTGGCGTCGGCCATGGTGAAGGGCACATCGAGGATGCGGGCCAGGGTCTGGGCCAGCAGCGTCTTGCCGCAGCCGGTCGGGCCGATCAGCAGGATGTTCGACTTCGCGATCTCGACATCGCCCGCCCTGGCGGTGTTGCCGAGCCGTTTGTAGTGATTGTGCACGGCGACCGACAGCACCCGCTTGGCGCGGTCCTGGCCGATCACATAGTCGTCCAGCACATTGCAGATGCGCGCCGGGGTCGGCACGCCCTCCCGGGACTTCACCAGCGAGCTCTTGTGCTCCTCGCGGATGATGTCCATGCACAGCTCGACGCACTCGTCGCAGATGAACACGGTCGGCCCCGCGATCAGCTTGCGAACCTCGTGCTGGCTCTTTCCGCAAAATGAGCAGTAGAGCGTGTTCTTGGAATCGCCGGCCGATTTGCTCATGGGTCCTTCCCAACACTCCGCGACGCCGCAGCCCGCAAGCCGCGCCCACATGTTAGCCGGGTTCGCCCGCCGGGGAAACGCCTTCCGCAGCTTCCGCAGCGCATGGCGCTATTCCGGGGCGGCCTCTTCGGCGACGCGCTGCGCCACCACCTCATCGACGATGCCGAACTCGCGCGCCTCCTCCGGGCTCATGAAGCGGTCGCGGTCGAGCGCCTCCTCGACCTTCTCCAGCGTCTGGCCGCAATGCTGCACATAGATCTCGTTGAGGCGCCCGCGCAGCGCCAGAATCTCGCGCGCATGGATCTCGATGTCGCTCGCCTGGCCCTGGAAGCCGCCGGAGGGCTGGTGCACCATCACCCGCGCATTGGGCAGCGCGTAGCGCTTGCCGGGCGCGCCGGCGGCCAGCAGCAGCGAGCCCATCGAGGCCGCCTGGCCGATGCACACCGTCGAGACGTCGCAGCGGATATATTGCATCGTGTCGTAGATCGCGAGGCCCGAGGTCACGATGCCGCCCGGCGAGTTGATGTAGAAGGCGATGTCCTTGCTCGGATTCTCGGCCTCCAGAAACAGCAGCTGCGCGGCGACCAGCGCGCCCACCTGGTCGAAGACCGGACCGGTCAGGAAGATGATCCGCTCCTTCAGCAGCCGCGAATAGATGTCATAGGCCCGCTCGCCCCGGTTGGTGCTCTCCACCACCATGGGCACAAGCGTGTTCATGTAGATGTCCTGCGGATCGCGCATGCGCCCGGTCACTCCTCTTCCGCGGCGCCCTCGGACGCTTCCTCCAGCTCCTCGGGACTGACCTCCCGGGCAGTCACCTGGGCCAGCTCCAGGATGAAATCGACCACCTTGTTCTCCAGGATCGGCCCCTGGAACTGCGCCATCGCCTCGGGGTGCTTGCGGTAGAACTCGAACATCGCCGCCGCCTGGCCCGGAAACTGCTGCATCCGGGTGGCGACGGCGCGCTGCAGGTCCTCCTGGCTCACCTCGATCTCGTGGCGCCGGCCGATATCCGCCAGCAGCAGGCCGAGCCGGATGCGCCGCTCCGCCACCTTGCGATAGTCGTCCCGGAGCTCGTCGTCGGTCTTGCCCTCGCGGGCCTCCTCGGCGTTCGGCCCCTCCAGCTGCTTCTCCACCTCGGCCCAGATGGTCTCGAACTCGCGGTCCACCATGCTGGCCGGCAGCGGGAAGTCGTGCGCCTCCTCCAGGCGGTCGAACAGCTGGCGCTTCAGCACCGTGTGCGCCAAGCGGCCGTAATAGGCCTTGCGCTCCTCGCCGACGCTCTTGCGCATCTCGGCCAGGTTCTCATAGCCATGCTTTTCGGCGAAAGCCTCGTCGGGCTCCTGCGCGCGGCGCTCGCGAATCTCCTTGACCTCGACCGAGAACGCCGCCGCCTTCCCGGCGAGATGGGCGGCGTTGTAATCCTCGGGAAAGGCGACCTCGACCTCGCGCGATTCGCCCGCGCGGGCGCCGATCAGCTGATCCTCGAAACCGGGGATGAACATGGCGCTGCCGAGTTCGAGCTCATAGTCCTCCGCCGCGCCGCCGGCGAAGGGCTCGCCGTCGATCCGGCCCTCGAAATCGATGGTCAGCGTGTCGCCGGCGATCGCGCCGCGATCCTCCGCGATCGGCGCCAGCTCGGCCGCCGCCTCCGAGAAGCGCACGAGGTCGGCGTCCACGATCTCCTCGGTCGGCTCCGCCTCCAGGCGCTCCAGCTCCAGCGCGGCGAAGTCCATCGGCTCGATCTCCGGCAGCGCCTCGACGCTGACCGTATATTCGAGGTCCGCGCCCGCCGCGAGGCCGTTCTCGATATCCGAGACCATATCGACCTTCGGCATGACGGCCGGCTTCAGCCCCCGGTCGTCCATGGCCTGCTGCGCGCCGCGATTGACGGTCGCCTCCAGAATTTCGCCTTCCACGGCCTTGCCGAAACGCTGGCGCAGGATCTTCAGCGGGGCGCGGCCGGGCCGGAAGCCGGGCAGGCGCAGGTCCGCTCCGTATTCGGCGAGCTTGCGGTCGATCTCGGCGCGCAGGTCTTCGGCCGGCACGACGACGCGAAAATCGTATTTCAGACCGTCGGCGAGTGTTTCGGTGATCTGCATGAAAGGGGCTTCACCCGGTTGCGGTCGAGGGTCTCGGGCCGGGCGGCTGCTGGTGCGGGCGGAGGGACTCGAACCCCCACGGCCCTCGGCCTCTGGAACCTAAATCCAGCGCGTCTTCCAGTTCCGCCACGCCCGCCGCGAGAGCGGGACATGTAGCCCGAAACCGCCCGAGGCTCAAGCGCGCAACAGCAGCCGCGCCGCCGCGCGCAGGATGGCGTCGCTGTCCAGCCCGTAGGCGCGGTAGAGGTCCGGAATATCGCCCGACTGGCCGAAGGCCGTCGTGCCGAGCGCCTCGACCCGGTGTCCGGCGACCGAGCCGAGCCATCCGAGCGCGCTCGGATGGCCGTCCAGCACCGTCACCAGCCCGCCGGCGCGCGACACCGGGGCCAGCAGCCGGGCCGCGCGGCTGTCGTCGCCCCGGACCAGCCAGTCCTCATGCAGCCGGTCCGCAGAGGTGACCGCCAGCAGGCCCGCGCCCGGCACATCCTCGCGGATGGCGGCCAGCGCCGCCTCGGCCTCGGGCAGCAGCGCGCCCATGGCCGCCACGGCCAGTTCCGCTCCCGGCGCCGGCTCCTCCAGCCAGTAGCCGCCGCCGATCGCCGCCGCCGGGTCCAGCTTGCGCTCCGGCTGGTCGAGCGGCCGGGTCGAGAGGCGCAAAGAGACCGAGCCGCCGTCCGGGTCCTGCAGGTGCCCGAAGCTCCAGCGCATGATCGCGGCGAGTTCGTCGGCAAAGGCGGGCTCGAAGGCCGTCAGCCCCGGCTGCGCCAGCCCGATGCCGGGCGTGGTGCTGGACTGGTGCGCCCCGCCCTCCGGCGCGAGCGTCACGCCCGAGGGCGTCGCCACCACCATGAAGCGCGCATCCTGATAGGCGGCGTAGTTCAGCGCATCCAGGCCGCGCGCGATGAAGGGGTCGTAGAGCGTGCCGATGGGGAACAGGCGCTCGCCCATCAGTTCCGCCGAGAGGCCGAGCGCGGCCAGGCAGAGGAACAGATTGTTCTCCGCGATCCCGAGCTCGATATGCTGGCCCTCCGGCCCCTGGCGCCAGCGCTGGGCGGAGACGACGTTCTCTTCCCGGAAGACATCCTCCGTCACCTCGCGCGCGAATATGCCGCGCCGGTTGACCCAGCCGCCGAGGCCGGTGGAGACGGTGACATCCGGCGAGACCGTGACGATGCGGTCGGCGAAGGCCCCGCCTTCGCGGCCGATCTCCACCAGGATGCGCCCGAAGGCCTCCTGCGTGGACATGCGCGCGCCCCTGGGGACGGGCAGGCTCGCGGGCAACTCTATCGGCGGGGCGCGGTGGCGGCGCGGCGCCCGGCGCCAGAAGGCCGAGCTCTCGATGGCGGCCCGGAAGCGCTCCGGCTCGATGTCGAGACCCGCCTCCGGCTCCCACTCCTCGCCCGGCCGGATGCCGACGGACTCGCGGAACGCCTCCATCTGCGCGGGGTTCATCAGCCCGGCGTGATTGTCCTTGTGGCCGGCGAACGGCAGCCCGCGGCCCTTGATGGTGTAGGCGATGAAGCAGGTCGGCCGGTCGTCCTCGACGGCGTGGAAGCCCTCCAGCACGGCGGCCATGTCCTGGCCGGCCAGATTGGTCATGAGCGCGTGCAGGGCGTCGTCGTCATGGTCGTCCAGCAGCGCCCGCACGCCCGCCAGCTCGCCCAGATCCTCCAGCAGCGCTTCCCGCCAGGCCGCGCCGCCCTTGTACACCAGCGCCGAATAGCGCGAGTTGGGGCAGTCGTCGATCCACCCCCGCAGCGCCTCGCCGTCGGGCCGGAGAAAGGCCGCCTGCAGGCGCTTGCCGTATTTCAGCGTGCGCACTCGCCAGCCCATCGCCCGGAACAGCTCGTCAAGCCGCCCGAACAGCCGGTCGGTCACCACCGAATCGAGGCTCTGCCGGTTATAGTCGATGATCCACCAGAGATTGCGCACATCGTGCTTCCAGCCTTCGAGCATGGCCTCGAAGATGTTGCCCTCGTCCATCTCGGCATCGCCCATCACCGCCACCATGCGCCCCGGCGGGCCGGCCGCCTCCCCGGCCTTGAGCCGCACATAGTCCTGCATGATGGAGGCGAAGGCGGTCATGCCGACGCCGAGGCCCACCGAGCCGGTGGAGAAGTCCACATCGTCGCTGTCCTTGGTGCGCGAGGGATAGCTCTGCGCCCCGCCGAAGGCGCGGAAGCGCTCCAGCTTCTCGCGCGTCTGGCGGCCGAGCAGATACTGGATGGCGTGATAGACGGGGCTGGCGTGGGGCTTGACCGCCACGCGGTCGTCCGGCCCGAGCACGTCGAAATAGAGCGCTGTGAGGATGGTCGCGACCGAGGCGCTGGACGCCTGGTGCCCGCCGACCTTCAGCCCGTCGCGGCTGTTGCGCAGATGGTTGGCGTTGTGGATCGTCCAGGAGGACAGCCAGAGCACCTTGCGCTCCAGGGCCTCGAGGGCGGCGAGACGGTCGGGCTTCATGCGGCTTTCCAAGCGGCTCCGGGGCTGGTTCAATCGCGCCCGGGGAGGATGAGACCATGCCCGTCGCCTGCAAGCAACTGACCCCGGCCTTCGGCGCCGAGATCTCCGGCGTCGATATCGCCGGCGGCGTCCCGGCCGCCGACTTCGCCGAGATCGCGCGCCTCTTCAACGAATATTCGGTGCTGGTGTTCCGCGACCAGCGGATCGACGACGCGGCCCAGATCGCCTTTTCGCGCCGCTTCGGCCCGCTGGAGGGCACGGTGCGCTCCAATCTGGGCGCGGGCTCCGAGATCGCCGTCATCTCCAATGTCGATCCCGAGACCGACCGCATCCTGCCGGTGGAGGACTGGCGCAATGTCTATAATTCCGGCAACGAGATGTGGCACACGGACAGCTCCTTCAAGCGCGTCCCCGCCACCGCCTCGCTGCTCTCGGGCCGCGAGGTGCCGCCCGAGCGGGGCGAGACCGAGTTCGCCTCGGGGCGCGCCGCCTGGGACGATCTCGACGCGGCCATGCAGGCGGAGATCGAGGAGCTGGTCGCGATCCACGACTTCTCCTACTCCCGCGGCCTGATCCGGGCGGACCTGGTGGATGAGGACCAGCGCCGCGAGACGCCGCCGGTCCCGCAGGCGGTGGTGCGCCGCAATCCGGCCAACGGAAGGCGCAACATCTATGCCGGCGCCCATGCGAGCCATGTCCGGGGCCGCCCGGTCGAGGAGAGCCGCGCGCTGCTCCGCGAGCTCACCGACCGCATAACGCAGGAGCGCTACCGCTATCGCCACCGCTGGCGGCGGTGGGACCTGGTGATGTGGGACAATCGCTGCTGCCTGCATCGCGGCCGCCCCTGGGACAAGGCCGGCCAGCGCCGGGTGATGCATCGGACCACCGTGGCCGGACTGGGTCCGACCGCTCTGTGAGAGGCGGCTGGGGCGTCGTCGGGGCGACCTTCGTCGTCCTGTTCGTCGGCTTCGGCGCGGCCTACACCTTCTCGACCTTCTTTCCCTCGCTGGAGCGCGAATTCGGCGCGACGCGGGCCGAGACCAGCCTCGTCTTCTCGCTGGCGGCCTTTCTCTATTTCGGCTTCGGCGCCGTCTCCGGGCGCATTGCGGACCTGCTGGGGCCGCGCGAGCTTTGCCTCGCCGGCATGGCGATCACCGGCGCGGGCCTGCTGCTCGCCGCGCAGGCCGAGACGCTCTGGCAGGTCGCGCTCGCCTATGGGCTCGGCGTCGGCTTCGGCGTCGGGCTCGCCTATGTGCCGGCGGTGGGCGCGGTGCAGCGCTGGTTCACCGCCAGGCGCGGCATGGCCTCCGGCTTCGCCGTCGCCGGCATCGGCGTCGGCACGCTGGCCGCGCCCTTCATCGCCGTGCTGCTGATCGAGGCCGCCGGCTGGCGCTTCGCCTATGTCGCGCTGGCGGCGGGGGCGCTGGCGCTCGGCGGGCTTGCGGCGCATTTCGTGCGCGCGCCCGAGGCCGTCGGCGCGGACGCCCCGCCGGCGGCGGGCTTCACGCTCCGCCAGGCGGCCGCCAGCCGGCCCTTCTGGGTGCTCTACGGGGCGACGCTGGTGCTCGCCTTCGGCATATTCGTGCCCTTCGTGCACGCGGTGCCGCACGCGCTCGACCGGGGCTTCTCGCTGGTGGAGGCAAACGCGCTGGTGCCGCTGATCGGCGTCGGCAGCACGCTCGGGCGCTTCCTGCTGGCTCCGGTCGCCGACCGCATCGGGCGCAAGCTCTGCTTCGCGCTGCTCTATGGCGGCATGGGCGTCATGCTGGCGGCCTGGGTCGCGGTCGGGCCCTATTGGCAGCTGGCGACCGTCGCCACGGTATTCGGGCTTTGCTATGGCGGCTTCGTCGCGCTCGCGCCGTCGGTCACGGCCGACATGTTCGGCCTGCGCTCGGTCGGCGCGATCATCGGGCTGCTCTATTCGAGCGTCGGCGTCGGCACGCTGCTGGGGCCGCCGCTGGCCGGCCTCGCCTACGATCGCCTCGGCGGCTATGAGTGGCCGTTCTTCGCCACCGCGCTGCTGGCCGGCGCGGCGGCCGTCGCGGTCGCGCTTGTGCGCCCGGCGGAGCCGCCGCGCTGAGCGACGCCCGCTTGCCCGCCCGGTCGCGGTCGATATGCTGTCGGTCCGGGAGCGGCCATGGCCGTCGCTCCGCCGCCCGTCCCGTCAGTCCGGGTTGCTGCAACCGATGGAAATGCGAGAAGCCAAATTCGGCATCGGCCAGGTGGTGCGCCACCGCCGCTATCCGTTCCGGGGCGTCATCTTCGATGTCGATCCGACCTTCGCCAACACCGAGGAGTGGTGGCGGTCGATCCCGGCGGAATCGCGCCCACGCCGCGACCAGCCCTTCTATCACCTGCTCGCGGAGAACGCCGAGACCACCTATATCGCCTATGTGTCGGAGCAGAACCTGCTGGAGGACCTCTCGGGCAAGCCCTGCCGGCATCCCCAGGTCGATGAGATGTTCGGCGAATATCGCGACGGCCATTACGCGCCCCGGCTGAATCGCAGGCACTGAACCGAACGGAAGGAGCCGCCATGGCGGAGCCTCTTCTCGCGGGCCTCCGCGTCCTCGATGTGGCGAGCTTCATCGCCGCCCCGGTCGCGGCCACCATGCTGGCCGACCTCGGCGCGGACGTGATCAAGGTCGAGCCGCCTTCGGGCGACGCCTATCGCGGCCTGGTGGGCTTTCCGGGCTTCCCGGTCTCCGAGGTCGATTACGCCTATATGGTCGATAACCGCTCCAAGCGCGGCCTGGCGCTGGACCTCCGCCAGGAGGCCGGCCGCGCGGTGCTGCGCGAGCTGGCGGCCAGGACGGACGTGTTCGTCACCAACTACCCGCCGCGCGTGCGCGCGCAGCTGGGCCTGCGCCATGAGGACATCCAGCCGCTCAACGAGCGGCTGATCTACGCCGCGCTCTCCGCCTATGGCGAGGCCGGCCCGGAGGCCGGGCGCACCGGCTTCGATTCCACCGCGCTCTGGGCGCGCACGGGCCTGATGGACCTGGTGCGCCCCGACCCCGAGGGGTCGCCGGCGCGCTCGCTGCCCGGCATGGGCGACCATCCGACGGGCGTGGCGCTGTTCGCCGCCATCATGACCGCGCTCTATCGCCGCGAGACCACCGGCAAGGGCGGCAAGGTGCACACCAGCCTCTTGGCCAACGGCGTGTGGTGCAACGCCTTCTACGCCCAGGCGGCGCTTTGCGGCCTCGCCATCCCGACCCGGCCGAAGCGCGAAAACTGGGCCACCGCGCTCGCCAACCATTATCGCTGCGCCGACGGGCGCTGGTTCATCCTGAGCCTGGTGAACGAGGACAAGCAGTGGCCGAACCTGCTGCGGGCGCTCGACCGGCCGGAGCTGGGCCATGACCCCCGCTTCGCCGAAAAGCCGGCGCGGCACGCCCACGCCCGCGAGCTGATCGCGATCCTGGACGGCGTGTTCGCGGCCGAGCCCTGGGCCTTCTGGCGCGAACGGCTGCAGGCGGAGGGCCTCGCCTTCGGCGTCGTCGGCCGGACCGAGGACATCCCCGACGACCCGCAGATGAAGGCGGCGGAGATCGTCATCCCGCATGACGACCCTTCGGGCCTCTCCAGCCACACCGTCGCAACGCCGCTCTGGGTGGAGGGCGCGGACAAGCAGCCGCCCCGCCCGGCCCCGGCGCTCGGCCAGCACAGCGACGAAATCCTGGCCGAACTCGGCCGCACGCCGGAAGAGATCGCGCGCCTGCGCGCCGCCGGCGCCGTCGCGTGAAGCGGCGCGGCGGGAGCGATTTATAGGGAGTTTATCGAAATTCGATAAACTGGGGTAAACTCCCTATAAATGGACCCGCTGACCAACCCCTACGCCCCCGGCGCCGGCAGTCCCCCGCCCGAACTGGCCGGGCGGGACGAGTTGCTGGACGCGGTGCAGCTCGCCATCCGCCGTATCCGCGCCGGACGGCACGCGAAAAGCCCGCTGCTGATCGGCCTCAGGGGCGTCGGCAAGACCGTGCTGCTGCGGCGCATGGCCGACGCCGCCGGGGCCGAGGACTGCATCGCGCTCGCCTTCGAGGCGACCGTCGAACGGTCCCTGCCGGCGCTGCTGTCGGCAGAACTGCGGCGCGCCCTGCTGGCGCTCGACCGCAGCGAGGCCGCGCGGGACACGCTGCAACGCGCCTGGCGCGGCCTGGCGAGCTTCGTCGGCTCGGTGCGCCTCGCCTTTCAGGATGTCGAGCTTCGCCTCGATGTGGAGCCGGAGCCGGGACTGGCCGATATGGGCGACCTCGCATCCGACATGGCCGACATGTTCCAGGTCGTGGGGGAAGCGGCGCGCGCCGCCGGCAAGGCGGTCGTGCTGTTCATCGACGAGATGCAATCCGTCGGCAAATCCGAACTGGCGGCGCTGATCGCCGCCCTGCATCTCTGCCAGCAAAAGACGCTGCCGGTCGCCATCGTGGGGGCCGGCCTGCCGCAACTGGCCGGCCAGACCGGCGAGGCGCGCTCCTACGCCGAGCGGCTGTTCGAGTTCAGGGAGGTCGGGCGGCTGGACCGGGACGCGGCGTTCGACGCCATCGCGATACCGGCGGAGAAGCAGGGCGGGCGCTTCAGCGACCCGGCGCTGGGGGAGATCTTCCGCCAGACCGACGGATATCCCTATTTCCTGCAGGAATGGGGATATGACAGCTGGAACGCCGCCGGGGAGTCGCCCGTCGCGCTGGAGGATGTGCGCGCCGCCACGCCCCAGGTGCTGGCGAAACTCGACGCCGGCTTCTTCCGCGTGCGCTACGACCGCTGCACGGCGCGGGAGCGGCGCTATCTTCGCGCCATGGCGCAACTGGGGCCGGGTCCGCACCGGTCCGGCGACATTGCGGAGGCGATGGGGCGCCCGGTCACCTCGGTGGCCCCGCTGCGCAGCGCGCTCATCGCCAAGGGCATGATTTACAGCCCGGCGCATGGCGACACCGCCTTCACCGTCCCGGCCTTCGACGGCTTCATGCGCCGCGCCATGCCCGACGGTTGACCGGGTTTCGACAGCGACAGGAAGCGACCCTCGATATCCCGGACATCCAGTGGACAGAACTCCGCCATGCCGTTTACACTAGCCGGAAGTCGATATCGGGTCTCAGGAACGAGACCCAGCAGCCACGGGATGCGCAGGCCCGATGACAGTGACCGCTTTCGATGCTCTCGCGACCAAGGCCGATCTTGCGAACGCCGTCAATCGCATGTTGCTGGCCCAGCTTGGCATTGCCGGTCTGCTGTTCGCGGCGTTGAAGCTGTTCTGAGCCTCGGCAGGCCGCGTTCCGGTTGACCCGACGGCGGCGCGTCGCCAGATTGCGGGCGCGCCTTCGGGAACCCCTTCCATGCTCGACCTTTCGCCGCCCGCCCGGATCGTCGTCGCCATGTCCGGCGGCGTGGACAGTTCGGTCGCCGCCGCGCTGCTGGCGGAGGCGGGCTATGAGGTGGTCGGCGTCACGCTTCAGCTCTACGACCATGGCGCGGCGGTCGGGCGCAAGGGCGCCTGCTGCGCCGGACAGGACATTCACGATGCGCGCGCCGTCGCCGACCGGCTCGGCATCCCGCATTATGTGCTCGACTATGAGAGCCGCTTCCGCGCCGCCGTCATGGAGGATTTCGCCGACAGCTATCTGGCGGGCGAGACGCCGCTGCCCTGCGTGCGCTGCAACCAGACGGTCAAGTTCCGCGACCTGCTGGAGACCGCGAAGGACCTGGAGGCCGACGCGCTCGCCACCGGCCATTATGTCCGCCGCCTGCCCGGCCCCGAACTGCACCGCGCCGCCGACCCCGACAAGGACCAGAGCTATTTCCTGTTCGCCACCACGCGCGCGCAGCTCGACTATCTGCGCTTTCCGCTGGGGGCGATGAGCAAGGCGGCGGTGCGCCGCGAGGCCGCCCGGCTGGCCCTGCCGGTGGCGGAGAAGCCCGACAGCCAGGACATCTGCTTCGCGCCCGAGGGCCGCTATGCGGACATCGTGGCCCGGCTGCGCCCGGGCGCGCTCGATCCGGGCGAGATCGTGGACCGGGAGGGCCGCGTGCTCGGCCGCCATGAGGGCGTGGCGCATTTCACCGTCGGCCAGCGCCGGGGCCTGCGGCTCGGCAACGCCGCCGAGGGCGAACGGCTCTATGTGCTGGCGCTCGACGCCGCCCGGAAGCGCGTCACCGTCGGCCCGCGCGAGGCGCTCGCGCGCCGGCGCATCCGCCTTCGCGAGGTCAACTGGCTGGCGGAGGAGGCCCTGCCGGCCGAGGGCCGGGAAGCGCAAATCCGCATCCGCTCGACGGCCGCGCCCCGCCTCGGCCGGCTCTATCCGACGGCCGAGGGCGTCGAGGCCGAGTTCGACGAGCCCGAATATGGCGTCGCCGCCGGCCAGGCGGCGGTGTTCTATGAGGGCGACCGGGTGCTGGGCGGCGGCTGGATCGCGCGGGAGCAGGCGCCGGCGGTCTGAGGGCGCGGCGCTCAGGCCTTGCGGCGCGCCAGCCGCTCCAGCGTGGCGGCGATCATGCGCTTCGGCTCGTCGGTCTCCAGCGCGCGCGCCAGGCTGCGAATGCCGGCCTGAATGGCGTCGCCGACCGGCATCGCCTCCCACTCGCGAATCAGCTCCTTCTGCAGGCGGATGGCGCGCGGCCCGCCCTCCAGGATATGGCCGACCCAGCCCTCCACCGCCTCGTCGAGCCGCTCGGGCGCCACGACCTTCTCCACCAGACCCCAGGCCAGCGCCTCGGCCGCGTCGATATTCTCGCCCGTGTAGCAAAGCTGCTTCGCCCGGCCCCAGCCGATCAGCTGCGGAAACAGCGCGGCCTCCACCACCGAGGGCAGCCCGACCTTGACCTCCGGCATCCCGAACACGGCCGCGTCGGTCGCCACGCGCATGTCGCAGGCGGCCGCCACCTCCAGCCCCGCGCCCAGGCAATAGCCGTTGATGCGCGCGATCACCGGCGCCGGGCAATCGCGGATCGCCTGCGACATCTCATGGATGCGGGTGATGAAGGCCCGGCCGGAAACGGGGTCGAGGCCGCCCAGCTCGCGAAGGTCGGCCCCTCCCATGAAGGCCTTGGGGCCGTTGCCGGTCACCACCAGCGCGCGAAGCTCGGGGCGCTCGGAAAAGGAGCGGATGGCCGCCGCGAAGCCCTCGGCCGTCGCGCTGGCGAGGCAATTCAGCCGGCGCTCATTGTCGATGGCGACGCGCGCCACCCCGCGCGCGTCGATGCTGGCGTCGATCATGGCCTGCGGCATTCCGCTTCCGCTCCCCTGTCAGCGTGGCTCGTCTTCGTTCGCCGCCACGCTAGCCCGTTTCGGCCGCAGACGGAAAGGCGCCGTTGCGCGCCGCCTCCGCGCCGGCGGAGAACTGCATCCGGGCGAGCCGCGCATAGAGGCCGCCGGCGGCGAGCAGCTCGTCATGCGTGCCGGTGGCAACCACCCGGCCCCGGTCCAGCACCACGATCCGGTCGGCGCTCGCCACCGTGGCGAGGCGATGGGCGATGACGATGGTGGTGCGCCCGTGCGAGAGCCGCGCGAGCGCATCCTGGATCAGCCGCTCATTGTGGGAGTCGAGCGCGCTGGTCGCCTCGTCCAGCAGCAGCACCGGCGGGTCGCGCAGGATCGCGCGGGCGATGGCGAGGCGCTGGCGCTGGCCGGCGGAGAGGCGCACGCCGCGCTCGCCGAGAAAGCTGTCATAGCCTTCCGGCAGCGCCTGCAGGAACTCGTCCGCCGCCGCCGCTTCCGCCGCCCGGCGGATCTCCGCCGCGCTCGCCTCCGGGCGGCCGTAGGCGATGTTGTCGCGCGCCGTGGCGGAGAACACCACCGGCTCCTGCGGCACCAGCCCGAGGCGCGCGCGCACCTCGGGCGGCGCCGCCTCGCAGATATCCACCCCGTCCAGCAGCATCCGCCCGGAGGTCGGCGTGTAGAAGCGCAGCAGCAGGTTGAAGACCGTCGATTTGCCGGCACCCGACGGCCCGACCAGCGCCACCGTCTCGCCGGGCGCGACCTCCAGCTCGAAGTCCCGCAGCACCGGGCGGTCCGGCAGGGCGGGATAGGTGAAGGTGACATTGCGGAAGACGACCCGGCCGCGCGCCGGCTCCGGCAGCGGCAGCGGGTTCGCCGGCGCGACGATCTCCGGGCGCATCGCCAGCAGGTCCATCAGCCGCTCGGCCGCCCCGGCGGCGCGCTGCAGGTCGCCCACCACCTCGCTGAGCGCGCCCAGCGCCCCGGCCGCCACGATGGCGTAGAACACGAAGGCGGCGAGGTCGCCGGGGGAGATCGCCCCCGACATCACATCGCGCCCGCCGAGCCAGAGAATGGTGCACACCGAGCCGAGCGCCAGCACGATCACGATGACGGTGAGCGCCGCGCGCACGCGCGTGCGGCGGATGGCGGCGCGGAAGGCCTCCTCCACCCCGGCCGCAAAGCCCGCGACATCGAGCGCCTCATGGCCGAACGCCTGCACGGTGCGCACGGCCGAGACCGACTCCTCGGCATGCGCGCCCACATCCGCCACCCGGTCCTGCGCCGCGCGCGACAGCCGGCGCACCCGCCGCCCCAGCAGCAGGATCGGCAGCAGCACCAGCGGCACCACCAGCACCACCAGGCCGCTGAGCCGCGGGCTGGTGATCAGCAGCATGGCCGAGGCGCCGACGAACAGCAGCATGTTGCGCAGCGCCACCGAGACGGTGGAGCCGACCACGGTCTGGATCAGCGTCGTGTCGGTGGTGAGCCGGGAGAGGATCTCGCCGGTCTTGGTGACCTCGAAGAAGGCCGGGCTCTGTTTCAGGATATGCGCGAAGACGTCGCGGCGAATATCCGCCACCACGCGCTCACCGACCCAGGTGACCAGATAGAAGCGCCAGAAGGTGGCCGCCGACAGCGCCACCACGACGCCGAGCAGCGTGAGCAGCGCCATGTCGAGCACGGCCGGATTGGCCCCGGCGAAGCCCTTGTCGATCAGGTGGCGCAGCACCGCGCCGATCGCCAGCACCGCGCCGGCCGCCACCAGCAGCGCCACGGCCGCCCCGGCCGCCCGGCGCCAGTAGGGCAGGAGATAGGCGAGCAGCGCGCGCAGGGGACGCAGATCGCGCGAGCGCCTGCGCGCGTCCATGGCCGGATCGGGTCGTCGCATCGCCTCGGGTCAACGGTTGCGGTCCGTGGCGTAATAGCCGCCGCGCGCCCCCGGCGCAAAGAGCCGCTCGGTCTTGAGCGCCGGGCGCGGCTTCGCTATACAGGCGCGCCAGTGCCTTTGGGGGAGCGCCGCCCGCGATGAAAGCCGACATCCACCCCGACTATCACGAAATCACCGTGCTGATGACCGACGGCACCGAGTTCCGCACGCGCTCCACCTGGGGCAAGGAAGGCGACACGCTGCGGCTCGATATCGATCCGCTGTCGCATCCGGCCTGGATCGGCGGCAATCAGCGCCTCGTGGACACCGGCGGCCAGGTGGCGCGATTCAACAAGCGCTTCAAGGCGTTCGGCGTCTAGCCGCACGGCCGCGGCATGGACGGCGGGACCCGCTCGCACGCCGGGCCGCCGCTCGCATCGGCGGACTGCGCCGGACCCTTCGGCCTCGCGCGCCCGGACCGCCAGCTCCTGCCGCTGGTGGTGGCCAGCCCGCATAGCGGCAGCGTCTATCCGCGCGACTTCCTCGAGGCCTCGCCGCTGGACCTCGACCTGTTGCGCCGCACCGAGGACTGCCATGTGGACCGGCTGGCTGCGGGCGCGGTCGAGGTCGGCGCGCCGCTGCTCCGGGCGCATTTCTCCCGGGCGTTCCTGGATGTCAACCGCGAACCCTGGGAGCTGGACCCGGCGATGTTCGCCGAGCCGCTGCCGGACTATGTGAAGACGCGCTCGCCGCACATCGCCGCCGGCCTCGGCACCATCCCCCGGTCGGTCGGCGTCGGGCTGGACATCTACCGGCGCAAGCTGAGCTTCGAGGAGGCGCGCCGGCGCATCCTGGCCCTGCATCCCCCCTATCACGCCGCGCTTGCGGGCCTGCTGGAGGAGACCCGCCGCCGCTTCGGCCGGGTGCTGCTGATCGACCTGCACTCCATGCCCTCGGCCAGCCGCGGCGGCCATTGGACGGAGGGCGCGGCGGGCGTCGATATGGTGCTGGGCGACCGCTTCGGCCGCGCCTGCGCCAACGAGGTCACCGCCGCCGCCGAGGCGCATCTCCGCCGCTGCGGCTACAGCGTGGTGCGCAACGACCCCTATTCCGGCGGCTACACCACGCGGCGCTACGGCCGGCCCGGACAGCGCCGCCACGCGCTGCAGATCGAGATCAACCGCGCCGCCTATATGGACGAGGCCACGCTGGCGCCGAAGCCCGAATTCCGGCGTCTGGCGCGCGATCTCCGCGACCTTTTCGAGCGGCTGGCGGCAGCGCTGCCGGCCCCGCCCTGTCCGGCATGAAACCGCCGCCGCCGCTCAGCGCCGACGACGCCCTGTTCCTGGACCTGGACGGCACGCTGCTGGAGATCGCGCCGACGCCGGAGGCCGCCTGCGCCGCGCCCGGCCTGCCGGACCTGCTCCGCCGGCTCGCGGCGCGGCTCGGCTCGGCGCTCGCGATCGTCAGCGGGCGGCCGATCGGCGAGATCGACCGCATCCTGGCGCCGCTCGCCCTGCCCGCCGCCGGGCTGCACGGGCTGGAGCGCCGGTCGGCCGGCGGGCGGACGAGCCCGCCGCCGCTGCCGGGGCGTGACGGCTTGCGCGACGCGCTCGGCCGATTCGCGGCCACGCATCCCGGCCTGCTGCTGGAGGACAAGGGGGCGACGCTCGCCCTGCACTACCGCGCCCGGCCCGAGCTTGCCGGCGCGGTGGCGGCGGCCGTGGCGGCCGCGCTCGACCGCGCGCCGGATGGTATTGTCGTGCAGAAGGGCAAGGCGGTAATCGAGCTCTGTCCGCAGGACGGCGACAAGGGCGCGGCGGTCATGGCCTTCATGGCGGAAGCGCCCTTTCGGGGCCGGCGCCCGGTCTTTGCGGGCGACGACATAACGGACGAGGCCGCCTTCCGGGCGGTGCGCGCGAGCGGCGGCGTCGCGGTGCGCGTCGGCGCCGAGCGCGACACCGCCGCCGAATGGCGGCTAGCGGATGTGGGCGCGACGCACGCCTGGCTGGCGATGACGGGGGGATGACCATGCAGTCGCTCGAACTCAGCATGATCGGCAACAGCAGCTATGCGGCGCTCATCGACCCGCGCGGGCGGGTGGTCTGGGCCTGCATGCCGCGCTTCGACGGCAATCCGGTGTTCTGCGACCTGCTGGGGCCGAAGCGCGATATCGGCTTCTGGGATATCGAGATCCGGGGCTTCCAGCGCAGCGAGCAGCGCTATCACGCCAATTCGGCCATCGTGGAGACCTGCCTCTTCGCCGAGGGCGGCGCGGGCATCGCCATCCAGGACTTCGCGCCGCGCTTCAAGCAGTTCGGGCGGCTGTTCCGGCCGCTCACCATGGTGCGCCGCATCCGCCGCCTCGGCGGCGCGCCGCGCATCCGCATCCGCCTGCGCCCGGCCGGCCATTACGGGGCCGAGGCGCCGGTCGTCACGCGCGGCAGCAACCATATCCGCTATGTGCTGCCGGACCATGTGCTGCGGCTCACCACCGAAACGCCGGTCTCCTACATCCTCGACGAGACGGAGTTCCTGCTCGACAAGCCGATCGACCTCATCCTGACGCCGGACGAGGCGCTGACCCGCCCGGTGCACGAGGTGGCGCGGGACTTCGAGGAGCGCACCGACGACTATTGGCGCGAATGGGCGCGCTATCTGGCGGTGCCCTTCGAGTGGCAGGAGGCCGTGATCCGCGCGGCGATCACGCTCAAGCTCTGCTCGGTGGAGGACAGCGGCGCCATCGTGGCGGCCGTCACCACCTCGGTGCCGGAGGCCGCCGGCACGGAGCGCAACTGGGACTATCGCTTCTGCTGGCTGCGCGACGCCTATTTCACCATCCGGGCGCTCAACCGCCTGGGCGCCACGCGCACCATGGAAGAGTTCCTGCGCTACATCCTCAATATCGTCGCCGCCAGCCCCAACGGGCGCCTGCAGCCGGTGTTCGGCGTGCAGATGGAGACCGACCTCACCGAATCCTCCGTCGAGAGCCTCGCCGGCTATCGCGGCCACGGGCCGGTGCGCGTCGGCAATGCGGCCTATCTGCAGACGCAGCACGATGTCTATGGCGCCGTGGTGCTCGCCTGCGCCCAGGCCTTTTTCGACCAGCGCATCGACCTGCATGGCGACGACCGGCTGTTCCACACCCTGGAGCGGGTGGGCGAGCTGGCGGCGAGCATGTTCGACCAGCCCGACGCCGGCCTCTGGGAGCTGCGCGGCCGGCAGCGCCCGCACACCTTCTCGGCGCTCATGTGCTGGGCCGCCTGCGACCGGCTGGCCCGCATCGCCGTGCGGCTCGACCATCCCGACCGGGCGGCCTTCTGGGAGGACCATGCGCAGACCATCCGCCAGCGCATCGAGACCGACGGCTGGAGCGAGGAGAAGCAGGCCTATGTCAGCGCCTTCGGCGGCTCGGAGATCGACGCGGCCCTGCTGCTGATGCACGAGCTGTCCTTCTGCCCCGCCGACGATCCCCGCTTTCTCGGCACCATCGCGGCCGTCGAGCGCGAACTCCGGCGGGGCGACCATGTGTTCCGCTATGCGGAGGCCGACGATTTCGGCACGCCCGCCAACGCTTTCAACATCTGCACATTCTGGTATATTGACGCGCTGGCGGCTGTCGGGCGCATCGACGAGGCCCGCCGCCTGTTCGACAACATGCTGGCCTGTCGCAACGAGGCGGGATTGCTGTCGGAGGATCTCGACATCGGGACGAACGAGTTGTGGGGCAATATTCCGCAGACATACAGCATGGTCGGGCTGATCGTGTCGGCCCTGCGGCTCTCGCGTTCCTGGGAGGACGCCTTCTGAGCGAAGCCGGGCGATGAGCCGGCTGGTCGTCGTCTCCAACCGGGTGGCGCCGGTCGATGAAAGCAAGCCGGCGGCGGGCGGTCTGGCGGTGGCGGTGCTGGCGGCGCTCAAGCGCTCCGGCGGCATCTGGTTCGGATGGAGCGGCGAAGTATCGGAAACACCGCGTGAAGTCGTCCACAAGACTCCCGCAGGTAAACTCAGCTATGCGACGATAGATTTATCGACTCGCGACTATGAGGAATACTATACGGGTTTTGCGAACAGCACCTTGTGGCCGCTGTTCCACTATCGCCTCGATCTGGCGAATTTCAGCCGCCGCAACTATGCCGGCTATCGCCGGGTCAACAGCTATTTCGCCAGCAAGCTGGTGGAGCTGATCGAGCCGGACGACCTGATCTGGGTGCACGACTATCATCTGATTCCCATGGCGGAGGAATTGCGCCGGGCCGGCGTCGCCAACCCGATCGGCTTCTTCCTGCACACGCCGCTGCCGCCGCTGGAGCTGCTGCTGGCGCTGCCCGAGCATGGCGAGCTGATGCGCTCCTTCTTCGCCTACGACCTGATCGGCTTCCAGACCGAAACCGACCGGCGCGCCCTGCTGGACTATGCGGTCCACGAGGCCGGCGGCGTGCTGCGCAGCGACAGCATTTTCGAGATCTACGGACGCACCGCCTGCGCGGAGGTGCATCCCATCGGCGTGGACACCGACAATATCGAGCGCCTGGCCGCCGGCGCGGCCGCCGCCCGCCACGCCGCGCGCCTGCGCACCAGCCTCGGCGGCCGCCGGCTGATCGTCGGCGTCGATCGGCTGGACTACTCCAAGGGCCTGCAGGAGCGCTTCATGGCGTTCGGCCATTTGCTGGAGTCCTTTCCCGCCAACCGCAACCGCGTCTCGCTGATGCAGATCGCGCCGCCGACGCGCACCGACGTGCTCGAATATGCCGAGATCCGCCGTTCGCTCGAAACCATGGCCGGGCATATCAACGGCCAGTTCGCCGACTTCGACTGGGTGCCGATCCGCTATCTCAACAAGAGCTTCAACCGGCGCACCCTGTTCGGCCTCTTGCGCGCGGCGCAGGTCGGGCTGATCACGCCGCTGCGCGACGGCATGAACCTCGTCTCGATGGAATATGTCGCCTCGCAGCCGCCGGAGGATCCGGGCGTGCTGGTGCTGTCGCGCTTCGCCGGGGCGGCGCATTCGGTTCCGGGCGCCATCCTGGTCAATCCCTACGATATCGAGGGCGTGGCCGAGGCGGTGCAGCTGGCGCTCGACATGCCGCGCGACGAGCGGGTCGAGCGCTGGCGCACGGCCATGGATGCGCTGCGGCGCAACGATGTCAGCCATTGGCGCGACAGGTTCGTCGCCCGCCTGGCCGAGGCGCCCTTCGAGTGAGCGCAGCCCTGCTGTCGGACCTGGGCGGCACGCATGTGCGCTTCGCCCTCAGTCATGGCGGCGGGCCGCCCGAGGGCGTCGCGGTCCGGCGCAACGAGGGCTATGCGAGCTTCGAGGAGGCCGCGCGCGACTATCTGGCGGGCCGGCGCATCGACCGCGCGGCGCTCGCGGTCGCCGGGCCGGTGGCGGACGGCCGGGTGGCGATGACCAATCTCGACTGGACGCTGGACGCGGAGCGCATCGCCGCCGCGCTCGCCATCGCCGAGGTGCGCATCTTCAACGATTTCGAGGCGCAGGCGCTGGCGCTGCCGGAACTGGGGGCCGAGCATCTGGCGCCGGTCGGCGAGGCGGCCCTGCCCCGGCCGCGCGCGCCCTGCGTCGCGCTCGGACCCGGCACCGGACTCGGCGCCGCCGGCCTGCTGCCGGAGCCGGCGGGCGGCTGGCGGGCGGTCGCGGGCGAGGCCGGCCACATGACGCTCGCCGCCGCCGATGAGGACGAGGCCCTGCTGCTCGGCGAGATTCGCCGGCGCCTCGGCCATGTCTCGGCGGAGCGGCTGCTCTCCGGCCCGGGCCTGGCGCTGCTGCACCGGGCGCTCACGGGCGATTGGCAAAGCGCGCTCTCGCCGGCGGAGATCGCCGCGCGGGCCGCCGACGGCGATCCGGCGGCCTCTGCGGCCATCGGCCATTTCAGCCGCTTCCTCGCCACGGTCGCGTCCGACCTGGCGCTGGTGTTTGCGGCCGGGGGCGGGGTCTATCTCTCCGGCGGCGTGTTGCGGCGCCTCGGCCCGCTGTTCGACGCCGACGCCTACCGGGCGCGTTTCGTGGACAAGGGACGCTTCGCCGACTATCTGGCGCCCATTCCGACCCTGCTGGTGCGCCATGAGACGCCCGCCTTGCTGGGCCTCGCGGCCGCGCTCAGGAGCCCGGCAGGCTAAATCTTGCCCTTCCAGGGCACGAGGGCGCGCTCGACCCGGCGCATGATGAGGTCGAACAGGAAGGCGACCGCGCCGATCACCACGATGCCGAGAAACACGATGTCGGTGGCGAGGAAGCGCGCGGCGTTCAGCACCATCACGCCGATGCCGGCCTTGGCGGCCACCATCTCCGCCGCCACCAGCGTGGTCCAGCCGAAGGCGATGGCGACCCGCATCCCGGTCAGGATCTCGGGCAGCGCCGCCTTCAGCACCACATGCCAGACGACCTGCCGGCGGCTCGCGCCCATGGAGTAGGCGGCGTGGATCTGCTCGATCGACACCGAGCGCACCCCGGCGCGGGCATTGATCGCAATGGGCGCGAAACAGGCCAGATAGATCAGGAACAGCTTGCCCGACTCGCCGATGCCGAACCAGATGATGGTGAGCGGCAGATAGGCCAGCGGCGGGATCGGGCGGTAGAACTCGATCGGCGGGTCGAACACGCCGCGCGCATGGCGGCTCATGCCCATGGCGACGCCGATCGGGATCGCCGTCGCCGCCGCCAGGAAGAAGGAGGCGAACACCCGATAGAGACTCCACAGGATATGCTCGTGGAGCGTGTGCTCGTTGAAGCCGTGGCATTTGGCCACCGCCTCGCCGCCGAGGCCGAGGAGCGCGAGCAGCCTGTCCGCGTAATGCTCGGTGCAGGCGATCTTGTGGAACTTGGCGATCACGGCTTCCGGGGCCGGCAGGAACAGCGGGCGGATGAGCTCCAGCCAGGTCACCAGCCACCAGCCGCCGAGCAGCAGCGCGATGGTGACCAGGCTGATCGCCATGCTGTTGCCCTGGCCCGGCGCGCCATACTGGTCCACCGTCGCCGGACGCCGCCGGGAGAAGAGCGCGAGCTTCATGGCGACGGCTCGCCGGTCTCTTCGCCGTGGATGATCGAGAGGATCTCCTCGCGCATGGCGATGAAGCCGGGCGAGGACTTCACCTGGCGCGCGTCGCCGGTCTCGAAGAAGCGCTCGTAGAAGTCGAGCGGATATTCGTGCGAGATGCGTCCCGGCCGCGGCGACATGACGATCAGCCGGGTGGCCATGAACAGCGCCTCCTCGACGCTGTGGGTGATGAAGAAGACGACCTTGCCGGTCTCGCGCCACACCTTGAGGATGAGCTCCTGCATGGTCTCGCGCGTGAAGGCGTCGAGCGCGCCGAGCGGCTCGTCCATCAGCAGCATGTCGGGGTCGGAGGTCAGCGCGCGCGCCAGCCCGACGCGCTGCTGCATCCCGCCGGAAAGCTGATAGATCGGGTAGCGCTCGAAGTCCGCAAGGCCGACCAGGGCGAGGTTCTCGCGCGCCCGCTCCCGGCGGTCGCCGGCCGCCACCCCCTGCAGCTTCAGGCCGAACTCGGTGTTCTCGACCACATTCAGCCAGGGCAGCAGCGCGTGCTTCTGGAACACCACCCCCCGGTCGCGCCCCGGCCCGCCGACCGGCGCGCCCTTGTGCAGCACCTCCCCGGAGGTCGGCGTGAGGAAACCGGCGATCACATTGAGCAGCGTGGTCTTGCCGCAGCCGGACGCGCCGAGCGCCACCACGAACTCACGGTCGCGGAAGTCGAAGTCGATGCCTTCGAGCGCCTTGACGCTGCCGAGCCCGTCCAGGGCCGGGAACTCCACGGCGACGTCGCGCAGGCTGACCACGGCGTTCATCGGGGCGGGGCCTCCGTCGGGCCGGCCCCGAAGCGCGCCGGGGCCGGCCGGTCCGGTTCCGGCGCGGGTCAGCAGCCGCCGTCCAGCGCCATCTGCACGAATTTCGGCGTCGCCGAGCCGCTATAGTCGTCCAGCACGGCGTCGAGCTTGCCCTGCTCGACCAGGAACGCCGAGGCCGCCATGAGGGCGTTCTGGACGCCGCCGCCGAGCCACGTGGCCGAGGCCTGCTGTTCGAGCGTCGGATAGTCGTAGAGCGCCAGCACGCCGCCCACCTGATCGGCATTGCCCGAGACGCTGGCGGCGATCGCCATGGCGTTGTCGGTGCCGGGGCCGTAGGCGGACGGGTTGTCGCGGTAGTCGGCGTCGGCCGAGGCCACCATCTTCACCCACTGGCAGGCGAATTCCGGGTTTTCGTCGGTGAAGCCCTTGCGCGCCACCATGGCGTCGAAGGTGGCCTTGCCCCAGTTGCTGAGATCGCCGGAGGTGAGCAGCACGCGGCCCTTCTCCTTCATGCGCCCGAGCGCCGGATCCCACACGAAGCCGCCATGGATGTCGCCGCGCTCCCAGGCCGCCACCATGTCCGGCGGCGACATGTCGAGCACTTCGAGGCTGTCCGGCGCGATGTTGAACTGCTCGAGCGCGAACATCATGTGGAAATGCGTCGTGGAGCCGAAGGGCACGGCGATGGTCTTGCCGACCATGTCCTGCGGCGCGGTGATCGAGTCGTCCACGACCAGCGCCTCGGCGTCGTTGATATTGTCATAGACATAGATGACCTGCAGATCGACGCCCCGGCTGTAGCCGGCGGCGGTGGGCGAGGAGCCGTTGAGCGAGATGTCGATGGAGCCCGACGCCATGGCGTTGATGACCTCGGTGCCCGAGGTGAACTTGACGAACTCGATGCTCTTGCCGCCGAGCCCGTTGGCCTTCAGCTCCTCCATCTTGGCCTTCCACGGCCCATAGACCAGCTGATAGCCGATGGTGACGTCGGCCGCCTGGGCGGCGCCGGCCATGAAGGCGAGCGCCGCAGCGGCGGTTGCGGCCTTGCGCAGGCAATGTTTCATGGCGTGTTTCTCCCTGTGCTGTCGTCCCGTTGACGCGCCGGTCCCGATCCCGCCTCCCGAAGGCGTCGGAGCGCGTCGCCCGGCCCCAACGCAATCACATCCCACCACGATTGCCAAGCGCGGATCGCGGCCCCGTGTGTCCGTAACACGGGATATGTCCGGCGGATATACCAGATGATCTGTCCGGTTTTAGAAATCTTCCAGGCTATAGGAGGTTTGGATGCGTCGGACGGCGCAGGCGCTGGGACTGAGGTCGATAAACTTCGGGGAGGTTTACGGGCGCAGCCGCCGCCACGCTTCGACCAACATCTCGGCATATTTGTTTTTCTTCACGCGGTCCCATGGCGTCATATCGATGCGATCCTTCCGTTTCGGATCGGCGCCCGCGTCGAGCAGCGCCAGGGTCAGTCCGGGATCCTTGGCGATATGCAGCCAGGCCCGATGCAAGGCCGTATTGCCGGAGTCGTCGGTGGCGTTCGGGTCGCTCCCGGCCCTGACGAGGATGGCGACCACCTCGCCTCTCGCACTACGCCCCGACTCGTTTCTGAAACCGATATGCCTGCTCACCAGATGAAGGGCGGTCCTGCCGCGAGGGTTTCGGGCGTGAACGTCGGCCCCGGCGTCGATGAGCGCTTGCGCCACTGCCGGGTCCGGATCCCTGAAGCCTCCTCCGTGGGCGGCGGTCATCAGCGGCGTCTCGCCGTTATGGTCTCGCGCATTGGGATCCAGCCCCGCTCCGATCAGCCAGACAATCAACTCCGGACGGCCGCTGCTGGCGGCGGCATGCAGCACCGACCGGCCCCGATAGTCCCGGGCCAGGGGATCGGCCCCGGCGGCGAGCAGAAGCTTCGCCACGTCGAGATTGCCGCGCCAGTTGGCCGCACTATGCAGCGCCGTCTCGCCCTCATTGTTCCTGACGGTCGCATCGGCGCCGGCGGCCAACAGCGTGGCGACCGCTTCCGGATCGCCATTATATTTGGCCAGGTCGTGGAGGATGGAGTCGCCGTCATGATTGCGCCCGTCGGCATCGAGCCCGGCCTCCAGCATCAGCGCCGCCGTCGCGGCGTCCGGTCTCGCCCGGAAGCCATGGAACGGCGTATTGCCTAGATTGTCGCGGACACGCGCATCGGTCCCGACGGCGAGCAGGGCTGCAACGACCGCGCGACGCCCGGCCCGGGCTGCGGCGAACAGGGGAGTGTAGCCGAACAGGTCCCGGGGATCGGCGTCGGCGCCAGCGGCGAGAAGAGCCGCAACCAATGCCTCGCCGCCATGTTCGGCGGCGTCATGGAGCGGCGTTCTCAGTTCGTCATCGCGCATGTTCGGGTCCGCGCCGGCGTCCAGCAGCAGTCGCGCCATCGCCAGAATGCGCGTCGAACTTTTCTCGCGGGCCGCCTCGCGATCGCCGTCATGGCTCCGGGCGCGGCCCCTCCGGCCGCTTGTTATTTTTCCCGTCGCATAATGCAGGGCGCCCTTGTGGCTTGCACTGCGCGCATTGGGATCGGCGCCGGCCTGCAGCAGGGCTGCCAGAATATCCGGATTGTCGGACTCATCCGCCGCCGCATGCAGCGCTGTCCGGCCGTTCTTGTCGCGAAGCTTCCAGTTCGCGCCAGCCGCGAGAAGTGTGGCGGTGACGGCAAGCTCGGACCTGAGGCGGACGGCGTCATGCAACGGCGTATTTCCGTTTTCGTCGCGCAGGTTCGGGTCCGCGCCGGCCGCAAGAAGCGCGGAAATCACCGCCACATCGGCGCGGTGAACGACGGCGTGATGCAGTGGCGTGCGGCTGGATTCCACGCGCGCATTCGCATTCGACCCCGTATCGAGGCAGGCCTCGACTTCGGCGAGGGTAGCCTTGCTGAAGAACTCCCCGGCGCCCCAGTTCTCGCAGTCCGCGACGGACTGGGCGGGCGAGGCCAGAATCAGTGCGGCGCAGGCGGCGAGCGGGCAAGCGAGGCTGCGCGGCATGGGCGGGTTCCTTTCGCGATAGGTTTTGTGCGCCCGCGCCCCGATTGCCGACGCAAACCTGGTTGCGGACGAGCGAAGTCTCGCCGATGCTGCGCCACAATTTCCGGCCGAAACAAGTTGAATTTATATGAGGTTTAATTTCCGTAATATAGATCTGCGTAACCAGCAACTCTCGCAAAGTTGAAATTTTATAGTCCCCTTTCCGCCTCACATGAAGCTGTGGGGGTCTATGTCTATTTGGAGGGTGATGCTGGCGGGGAGGGTGGTGCGGGCGAGCCAGGTGCGGAGGATGGGTTGCAGCGGGCGGTCGCGCGGGGCCTTCAGCAGCAGGCGCCAGCGGTGCCGGCCGCGCAGCAGCGCCAGCGGGGCCGGGGCCGGGCCGAGGACGTCCGCCGGGCCGTCCGAAGGCGCGGCGCGGGCGAGCGCGCGGGCCGCGCCCTCCACCGCCGCCGCATCGCGCGAGGCCAGCACCAGCGCCGCGAGACGCCCGAAGGGCGGCATTCCGGCCGCGCGCCGGCCCTCGCGCTCGACCGTGAGGAACGCCTCGCGGTCGCCGGAAGCCAGCGCCTGCATCACCGGGTTCTCCGGCTGCCAGGTCTGCACCAGCACCCGCCCCGGGCGCTCCGCTCGCCCGGCCCGGCCGGCGACCTGCGTCAGCAGTTGATGGGTGCGCTCCGAGGCGCGCAGGTCTCCGCCCGCCAGCCCCAGATCGCCATCCACCACGCCCACCGCCGTCAGCCACGGGAAGTGGTGGCCCTTGGCGGCCAGCTGCGTGCCGACGATCAGGTCGATCTCGCGCGCGCCGACCGCCGCCACGAAGTCCGCCGCCGCGCGCGGGCCCCGCACGCTGTCGCTGGAGAGCACGCCGAGGCGCGCCTCGGGAAAGCGCGCCGCCGCCTCCTCCGCGATGCGCTCCACCCCCGGTCCGCAGGCGACCAGGCTTTCTGCCGCCCCGCAGGCCGGGCAGGCCGGAGGCGGCGGGCCGCCATAGCCGCAATGATGGCATTGCAACCGCCCCGCCAGGCGATGCTCCACCAGCCAGGCGGAGCAATTCGGGCATTCGATGCGGTGGCCGCAGGCGCGGCAGAGCGTGAGCGGCGCATAGCCCCGCCGGTTGAGGAAGAGCAGCGCCTGCTCGCCCGCCGCGAGCGCCTGGGCCACCAGCCCCTCCAGCGCCGGGGAGAGCCAGCGCCCCGTCTCCGGCGGATCGCGGCGCAAGTCCGCCAGCGCGATCTCGGGCAGCGCCGCCCGCCGGTAGCGCTCGCCCAGGCGGAGATGCCGATAGCGCCCGGCGCGGGCGTTCTCGTCGCTCTCCAGCGAGGGCGTGGCGGAGGCCAGCACCGCCGGCGCATCCTCCAGCCGGGCGCGCAGCACCGCCATGTCGCGGGCGTGATAGGCGACGCCCTCCTCCTGCTTGAAGGCCGGCTCATGCTCTTCATCGACCACCACCAGCCCGAGCGCCGGAAACGGCAGGAAGAGCGCCGAGCGCGCGCCCACCACCACCTGCGCCGCGCCCTCTGCCACCGCCCGCCAGCCAACGCGCCGCTCGCCCGCCGGCAGGTCGGAATGCCAGGCCAGCGGCCGCGCGCCGAAGCGCGCCTCGAAGCGCTCTAGCCATTGCGCCGTCAGCGCGATCTCCGGCAGCAGGATCAGCGCCTGGCGCCCCCGCCGGAGCGCGGCCGCCACCGCCTCGAAATAGACCTCCGTCTTGCCCGCCCCGGCGACGCCCTCCAGCAGCGACACCGAGAAGGCGCTCCCCCGCAGCTGGCTGGCGGCGGCGGCCTGCTCCGGCGTGAGCAGGGGCGGGCGATGATCCGGGTCGGGCGGCGCGAAGGCGGGCCGGACGACGAGCGCCGCCGGGGCGAGCGCGCCCGCCGCCGCCAGCCCGCCGATCACGCCCGGCCCGACGCCCGCCTCGCGGGCGATCTCCGCCGCCGACCGCGCCTCGCCGCCCGCCAGCAGGTCCAGCACCCGCCGGCGCGCGGGGGTCAGGCGGAGGTCCGGCGGCGGAGCGCCGGCCGCCAGGCGCCAGGCGCGGCGCGGGCGCGGCGGCTGCAGCGCGGCCGGTGCGCTCAGCGCCATGCGCAGCACCGAGCCCGGCGGCGAGAGCGTGTAGTTCGCCACCGAGGCGATCAGCTGGCGGAGCGCCGGGCGCATCGGCGGCGCGTCCAGCCGGCGCGCCACCGGCTTCAGCCGTCCGGCCTCGATGTCGCCCGGCGGCCCGTCCCAGACCACGCCCGGAACCAGGCGGCGCCCGATCGGCGCCTCCACGATGTCGCCGGGCCGGAGGCCGCTCGCCAGATAGTCGTAGGCCCCCGGCAATGGCAGCGGCAGCAGCACCGGAACGCGCTCGAGAGTGGCAGGGCGGGCGGCGGCCATGTATAGAGTCCCCGAGGTTTGCACGGACAGGACCGACAATAGGGGCGGCGAGCATGAAATTCTTCGTCGATACGGCCGATCCGGCGGAAATCCGCTCTCTCGCCGAGGCCGGCATGCTGGACGGCGTGACCACCAACCCCTCGCTGATCGCCCGCACCGGGCGCCCGCTGCTGGAGGTGATCGCCGAGATCTGCGAGGTCGTGCCAGGCCCGGTGAGCGCCGAGGTCGCGGCGACCGACTACGCCACCATGCTGGCCGAGGGCCGGCGCCTCGCGGCGATCGCGCCCAATGTCGCGGTCAAGGTGCCGCTCACCGTCGATGGCCTGCGCACCTGCCGGGCGCTCGCCGACGAGGGGCGGCTGGTGAATGTGACGCTCTGCTTCTCGCCGCAGCAGGCGCTGCTCGCCGCCCGGGCGGGCGCGGGCTTCGTTTCGCCCTTCGTCGGGCGGCTGGACGATCTCGGCCAGGACGGCATCGGCCTGGTGCGCGACATTTGCGAGATCTACCGCGCCTATCCGGCGATCGGCACCGAGGTGCTGGCGGCCTCGGTGCGCGGCCCGCGCCATGTGGTGGAGGCCGCGCGCGCCGGCGCCCACGCCGCCACCGTGCCGCCGCAGACCTTGCGCCAGCTCTACCGCCATCCGCTGACCGACGCCGGCCTGGAGGCCTTCCTGGCCGACTGGCGGCAGACCGGCCAGTCGATCCTCGATTTGCCCGACGCGGCGGACTGAGGCCGGTGGCGGAGCCGACCGCCGCCGCCGTCGCGGACTGGCTGCGCCGCCATCCGGACTTTCTGGTCCGCAATCCGGACCTGCTGGCGGCGATGGCTCCGCCGGACCGGGGCGCCGGGCGGGGCGTGCTCGACCTGCAGCGCGCCATGGTGGAGCGCGAGCGCCGGACCAATCGCGATCTGCAAGGCGCGGTGCGCGAGCTGCTGGACATCGGGGCGGAGAACCATCAGGGGCTGTTGCGCATCCATGAGGCCGCGCTCCGCCTGGGCGGGCTCCGCCGCCTCGGGGAGGTCGCGGCGGCTGTGGCCGAAGACTGGCCGGAGCGGCTCGGCTGCGACGGCGCGGTGCTGGCCTTCGAGACCCGGCGGGAGGCGCTGCCGCCGGCGCGGGGCCTGGCGGCGCTCGCGGCCGGGCGCGTCGATGCGTTGCTTGGCGAGGGCGCGGAGGTCCGCCTTGCGGGCGGCCTCGCGGGCGGCCCCGAGGACCTGTTCGGCCCCGACGCCAGCCTTGTGGCGAGTATGGCGCTGCTGCGTCTGCCCGCCGGTCGGCGTCGGCCGGCGGGCCTGCTGGCGTTCCGGTCGTCGGCGCCCGCGAATTTCGAGGAAGGGCAGGGCGCGGAGCTGCTGATCTTCCTCGCCCGGCTGCTGGCGGGCCATCTGGCGATGCTGATCGACCCCCCGGAGGCGCTGTGACGCCCGAGACCGCGCGCCTGTTCGAGGGCTGGCAAGGCTGGCTCGCCGACGAGCGCGGCTTCTCGCAGCACACCGTCTCCGGCTACCGGCGCGACGCGGCGGACTTTCTGGCTTTCCTGGAGGGCTATCGCGGCGAGCCGGTGTCGCCGGCCGGCCTCGCGGCGGTGACGCCCGGCGACATCCGTGCCTGGCTCGCCGAGCGCGCGCGCGGCGGCATGGCGGCGGCCTCGCGCGCCCGCGGCCTGGCGGCGCTGCGCAACTGGCTGCGCTGGCTGGCGCGCCGGGGCGTCGGCGAGGCGGCGGCGCTCACCGGCATCCGCACGCCCCGCCTGCCGCGCCCCGTGCCGAAGGCGCTCGCCCCGGACGAGACCGCCCGCCTGCTGGCCGCCGCCGGCGGCGACTGGCAGCATCGGCGCGACCTGGCGCTCTGGTCGCTGCTCTATGGCGCCGGGCTCCGGATCGGCGAGGCCCTCGGCCTCGACGCCGGCGCGCTCGACCGGGGCGACATGCTCCGCGTGCTCGGCAAGGGCGGGAAGGAGCGCATGGCCCCGCTGCTGCCGGCGGTGCGCGATGCGCTCGACGCCTATCGCCGCGCCTGCCCCCATGCGCTCTCGGCGGACGGGCCGCTCTTCGTCGGCGCGCGCGGCGGGCGGCTCAATCCGGGCGTGGCGCAGCAGCGGCTCCGGCGGCTGCGCGCCCGGCTCGACCTGCCGGAGACGGCCACCCCGCACGCGCTCCGCCACAGCTTCGCCACCGACCTGCTGCGCGAAGGGGCGGACCTGCGCAGCATTCAGGAGCTGCTCGGCCACGCCTCGCTCGCCACGACGCAGCGCTATACCGCGGTCGATATCGGGCATTTGACGAAGGTTTTTCGCCGCGCCCATCCACGGGCGCGTGGACAGGATTGAAATTTTGTTATGCTGTGGACCTCGGACACTTCGGGAGCGTAGCGCCGTGACGATGCCTCTGGTCGGAATTTCCGCCTGCACCAAGACCTTCCACGCCTTCCCCGTGCATTCGGTTCCGGCGCGGTTCTCGGAGGCGATGGTGTCCGTGGTGGGCGCGACGCCCTTGCTGATTCCGCCCGTCGGCGCATCGGTCGATATTCCGGGTCTGGTGGCGCATTTCGACGGCGTCGTCACCACCGGCAGCCCCTCCAATGTCCAGCCGCATCTCTACGGCCAGGAGGACGATCCCGACAATGTGCTGCGCGATCCCGACCGCGACGCCACCACCCTGCCGGTGCTGCGCGAGGCGGTGCGCCAGGGCGTGCCGGTGCTGGCGGTCTGCCGGGGCATCCAGGAGCTGAATGTCGCTTTCGGCGGCACCTTGCATCAGTTCATCCACAAGGTGCCGGGCTGCCAGGACCATCGCTCGGTGAAGCTGGAGCCGATGCGCGGGCGCGCCGCGCTCCGCCACGCCGTGCAGCTGGCGGAGGGCGGGCTGCTGCGGCGCATCGCCGGGCGCGGCGTCGAGATGGTGAACTCGCTGCACGCCGAGGGCGTGGCCCGGCTGGCGGAGGGCTTCATGGTGGAGGCGGTGGCGCCCGACGGCGTGATCGAGGCGATCTCGCGCCCCGGCGGCGCCTTTTGCCTCGGCGTGCAGTGGCACCCGGAGACGCTTTACGAGGAAAACGCCTTTGCGCGCGCCATCTTCGCGGCCTTCGGCGAGGCCGTGCAGGCCCACCGGCTGGGCAGCAGCGGCGCCGCGCAGGCGGCATGAGGCAGGGCCGGGCGCGGCCGCCCTCGCTGCCGGAGACGCTGGCCGAACGCCGCATCCTTGCGGCCGAGGACGGCGTGGAGCTCAGCCTCTATCGCTGGCGCGAGGCCCCGGAGGCGGCGCCCCTGCTGCTCTGGGGCCACGCCAACGGCTTTCCCGCCGGCGGCTATGCGCCGCTGCTCCGCCTGCTGGCGGCGGACTTTCGCGTCTTCGCCTATGACGCGCGCGGCCATGGCGGCTCCGGCCTGCCGGACGCGCCCTTCGAGACGGCCTTCACCTTCGACCGCTACGCCCGCGATCTGGCGCTGGCGCTGGCGGCGGTCGAGGCGGAGGCCCCCGGCGCACCGCTCTATTACGCCTCGCACAGCTTTTGCGGCGTGGCCGGCTTGCGGCTCGCCGGCCTGTTCGGCCGGGAGCCGTGGCGGGCCTTCACGGCCTTCGAGCCGCCGGTCTCGCCGCCCTCGGACCATCCGGCGCGCGCCTTTGCGGTCGAGGCCTCGCTGGAGCTTTCCGGCATGGCGCGCCGGCGGCGGCCGCGCTGGGCCGATCCGGAGACCTTCCGCCGCTCGCTCGCCGGGCGCGCCGCCTATGCCGGTTTCGACGGCGAGGCGCTGGCGGCCCATTGCGAAGGCTCGCTGCATCCGACCGGCGAGGGCGACTGGCGGCTCGCCTCTCCGGGGGAGTTGGAGGCGCACAATTACGAGGCGGCGCTCGACCCCTCGACCTTCGAGGGCCTGGCGCGGATCGCCCGCCCGGTGACCTTCGTCGCCTGCGCCGGCGGCGGCGGTGGCGGCAACCCCAGCTGGGCGGCGAGCGTGCAGGCCGACGCCGCCGAACGCACGCCGGAGGGGCGGCTCGAACGCTTCGACGGGGCCGGCCATCTGGTCCCGTTCGAGGACCCCGCGCGCTGTGCGGCGCTGGTGCGGCGGATGCTGGAATAGCGCCCGGCGGACGGGGCGAAAAAAGTTCCGCCCGCGCCCTTGCCGCTCGCGACGCACGGCCCCATCTATCGGTTACGGGCTGCAGACGGCCCGTCGGCCGTCATGGGACTCCCCCCTCTCGTCCCGCAGCCCTCGACGCCCCGAAGCGCCCGGTCTCCCCCCGACCGGGCGCTTCACCATGCTATGCTGGCGCTTCGGGATCGGCCGGCCGGGGAGGGGCTATCGCCATGGCGCAGATCGTCGTCGTCAATCCCAACAGCAGCGAGGCGGTGACCGAGGCCATCGACCGGACGGCCGCGCCCTTCCGCCTGCCCGGCGGGCCGGAGATCCGGGCGCTGACCAACCGGGAGGGGCCGCCGGGCGTGCAGAGCCAGGCGGACGCCGACGGCGTGGTGCCGCAATTGCGCCGCATCGCCCGCGAGGAGGGCCGCGAGGCCGGCGCGCTGGTGCTGGCCTGCTTCTCCGACCCCGGCCTCCATGTGCTGCGCGAGGAGAGCGCGGGGCCGGTGCTGGGCATCGCCGAGTGCGGGCTGCTGACCGCGCTCACGCTCGGCGAGCGGGTGGGCGTGATCGCCATCCTGGCGCGCTCGGTGCCGCGCCATCTGCGCTATGTGCGCCAGATGGGGCTGGAGGCGCGCTTCGCCGGCGACCGGCCGGTGGAGCTGGAGGTGGTGGAGCTGGCCGACCCGGTGCGCACGCGCGCGCGGCTGATCGAGACCGGTCGGCAGCTTTGCGAGCGCGACGGGGCGGATGTGCTGGTGCTCGGCTGCGCCGGCATGGCGGACCATCGCGCGGCGCTGGCCCAGGCGCTCGGCGCGCCCGTGGTGGAGCCGGTGCAGGCGGCGATCGGCATGGCCATGGCGGCCGAGCTTCGGGGCTGGTGAGCCGCCTTCGTCGCTGACGAACGCGGCTCCAGGCCGGCTGCCGTGAGCGACAAGAACCGACAGATTCAGCCGGGCAGCAGCGCCATCAGCAGCGCGGCGAGCGGCATGGCGGCGAGCGTGGAGAGCACCACGGCGGTGGAGGCGCGGCGCTCATAGACGCCGTAATGCTGCGCCATGACGAACACATTGGCCCCGACCGGCATGGCCGCGGCCAGCACCGCGACTGCGGTCCGGAAGGGGTCGAGCCCGACCGCCCCGGCGGCGAGCCAGACCAGCGCCGGATGGGCCAGCAGCTTGAGCGCCGAGAGCCGTGCCGCGTCGGAGAGGTCGCCGGCGATGCGGTAGCCGGCAAGCGCCGCGCCCAGGCCCGCAAGCGCGGCCGGGGCCGAGGCCGCCGCCAGCAGATCGACCGCCCCCGCCGCCGGCCCCGGCAGCCGCCAGGGCAGCAGCGACCAGATCGCGCCAAGCGCGATGGCGGCCAGCAGCGGGTTGGCCAGCACGCGCGCCAGGGCCGAGAGCGCCGCCCCGGCATTGCCGCGCGCAAGCTCGATGCGCAGCACCGGCAGGCCGATGAACAGCACCGTGGTGACGGCGATGATCGCCGTCATCGGCCCGGCCGCGCCCGCGCCCATATGCGCCACGATCACCGGCATGCCGAGGAACACATTGTTGGAGAAGCAGGCGCCCATGCCGATGACCGCGCGCTCCGGGGTGGGGCGGGCGCGCCAGCGCTCCTCCACCAGGCAGAGCAGCAGCAGGGTCGGGCCGAAATAGGCGGCGAGCAGGCGCCAGTCGAAATCCTGGATGAGCGCGCCGTCGGCGGCCGAGCGGAACAGCGCCGCCGGGATGGCGAGATAATAGACGAAGCCGTTCAGCCCGCGCGCGCCGGCCTCGTCGATCCAGCCGGCCCGCGCCGCGCCGGCGCCCGCGAACACCAGCAGGAAGGCCGGCAGCGCCACTTCGAGAAACGCGCCCATGGCCAAGAATAGCCACGCGCGGCGGCGGAGCGGAACTGCGCTGCTGCCGCAGGCGGGCCGCGCCGCTCTGTCTGCAATGACAACAGGGCGAATAGTTGAATTGGCAACACAAGATTGACAATATGAAGGTGAATGTGAATATAGATTCACGATTACATGGCATTTCATTTGCGACTACTTTGCCCGCCACGGACCGGCCGGTCGCGGTCGGCGGGAGGCGGTTTTGGCGAAGGGCGTGGCGGCCATCGGCGGGGCGCTGCTGGCTTGTCTGGCGGGCGGCGCGGCGGCGGAGGAGGCGGTCTGGCGCGGCCTCGCGCTCGCGCCGGAGCGGCGCTGCGCGCCTTATGTTTCGGAGCATTATCATTATCCGCAGTCGGTGGAGCTCACCGTCATCGAGCGCCAGGGCGGCATCTGGGGGCCTTATTCGGGACGCTGCTTCGAGACGCGCTACGAGACCGACATCGAGCATATCGTCGCGCGCTCGGAGGCGCACGATTCCGGCCTCTGCGCGCGCTCGCGGGCGGAGCGGGAGCGCTTTGCGCGCGACCCGGACAATCTGACCCTGGCCGCGCCCTGGATCAACCGCCGGCAGAAGCGCGGCCATGACGCGGCCGACTGGCTGCCGGAGCATAATCGCTGCTGGTTTGCGGCACGCGTGGTGGAGGTGCGGCGCAAATGGCGGCTCAGCATAGACCGGCGCGAGGCGGCGGCGCTGGAGCGCGTGCTGTCGGCCTGCCCCTCCGTCGCCCTGCAGCCGCCGGCCTGTCTCGCCGTCACTCGTCGGCGGTGGCGCGGGGCGGGGCGGTGCGTTCGATCAGCGCCTTGAAGGCCGCCAGGTTCTGCTCGTGGCGGCGCTCGGCCTCGCGCTCCGCCGCCTCGCGCGCCGCCCTGGCTTCCTCCCGGTCCGCCCGGGCTTCCTCGCGGGCCGCCCTGGCTTCCTGGCGAGCTTCCTCGCGATCCGCCTTTGCTTCTTCGCGAGCCGCGCGGGATTCTTCCTGTTGCTCGTGACGGAAGGCGCGGCTCTCTTCCAGCTGCTGCCGGTGGAAGGCGCGGGTTTCTTCCCGGTCCTCGCGGCGCTGCCGTTCCTCCGCCAGACGGGCTGCGCGGGCTTCTTCCAGCTGCTGCTGGCGAAAGGCGCGGGTCTCTTCCAGCTGCTGCTGGCGGAAGGCGCGGGTTTCTTCCCACTCCTCGCGGCGCCGCTTTTCCACCGCCTGACGAAAGGCGCGGGTTTCTTCCCATTCCTCGCGGCGGCGCTTCTCCACCGCCTCGCGGTCCTCCCTTTCGGCTTCGCGGTCGAGGCGGCGTTCTTCGGAGCTGCGGTTCATGGCGCGGATGCCGATGGCGATCGTCAGGATCTGGCCGGCGCCGACGACCAGGCTGGCGGCCACCAGGGCCAGCGTGCCGAGCGCCGTGGCCGCTCCCGGATTCGCCACGATCCAGTCGATCCATTCCGTCATGCGTTCACCCTTTCACAAAGGAATGCAGGAATATAAACGCCACTGCGCGCGATGTGCAAGCTTCCTTGCGCGGGTTCAGAGGCCGATGCGGCCGCCGGCCCGTCTTGCCGTCACCGGTCGTCGGTGGCGCGGGGCGGGGCGGTGCGTTCGATCAGCGCCTTGAAGGCCGCCAGGTTCTGCTCGTGGCGGCGCTCGGCCTCGCGCTCCGCCGCCTCGCGGGCTGCCCTGGCTTCCTCCCGATCCGCCTTTGCCTCTTCGCGAGCGGCCCTGGCTTCGCGCTCCGCCGCCTCGCGCGCCGCCCTGGCTTCCTCCCGGTCGGCCCGGGCTTCCTCGCGGGCCGCCCTGGCTTCCTGGCGAGCTTCCTCGCGATCCGCCTTTGCTTCTTCGCGAGCCGCGCGGGATTCTTCCTGTTGCTCGTGACGGAAGGCGCGGCTCTCTTCCAGCTGCTGCCGGTGGAAGGCGCGGGTTTCTTTCCACTCCTCGCGGCGCTGCCGTTCCTCCGCCAGACGGGCCGCGCGGGCCTCTTCCAGCTGCTGCTGGCGGAAGGCGCGGGTTTCGTCCAGTTCCTTCTTGCGGTCTTCCCTTTCGGCTTCGCGGTCGAGCCGGCGCTCTTCGGAGCTGCGGTTCATGGCGCGGATGCCGATGGCGATCGTCAGAATCTGGCCGGCGCCGACGACCAGGCTGGCGGCCACCAGGGCCAGCGTGCCGAGCGCCGTGGCCGCCGCCGGATTCGCCACGATCCAGTCGATCCATTCCGTCATCGAGTCATCCTTCCAAAGGGTCGCGCACGAATATAAACGCAACGGCGCGCGATATGCAAACCTCCTTAGAGATCGATGCGGATGCCGGCGAAGAAGGCGACCAGGTCGGCGTCGTCCTGGCCGGGGTCGGCGGCCGGGCGGGCGGTTTCGTTTTCGGCCTGCAGCAGGGCGCCTTCGGCGGCGACGCCGGGGGCGAGGCGGACGCGGGCGGAGAGCATGAGCGCGCTCTGCCGGTCCTCGTCGCCCCTGTCGCGCTGCAGATAGCGCAGGCTGGCGGCCAGCGGGCCGATGCGGTAGCGCAGGCCGGCGTCCCAGAAGTTCCAGTCTTCCGCCGCGATGCTGCGCTCGGTCGGCGCTGCGCCGCGCAGGCCCGGCGCGCCGCCTCCGCCCGGCGGGCCGCCGTCGCCCGGCGCGCCATAGACGATATCGAAGCCGAGATTGCGCCAGGAGAGCGCGAGGCCGGCCCGGTCGAGGCTGCCCTCGGCGTCGGCGAGCGCGCGGCGGTCGAGCGAGAGCGCGAGGTCGAGCTCGCCGAGGCTCAGGCTGTAGCCGCGCTCGTCGGCGCGGCCGAGCACGATGGCGGAGTGCTCCCGCCCGTCCTCGCCGATGGCGGTGAAGTCGAACCAGCGCTCCATATAGCCGTCGAGCCCGGGCGGCGCGGCGGCGGCCTCGGTCGCGCCGCCGAGCGCCAGCGCCAGCAAGATCGGCAAGCTTCGCTTTATCACCCTCGCCTCCTCAGGCGTTCCCGGCGTTCGACATCGAAGCTGGCGGGAAGAAAAGGGCGGGCCGCCCGGAGGTGGCCCGCCCCGCAGTCACGATATTCGGCCGAAGCCCGGCTCAGAAGCCGAGGTCCAGACCGACCACGAGAGCGGTGCCCTCGACCTTGTAGCCCTGGGTGTCGTCCTCGACCTGGAGGATCGAACCCTTGGCGTCCACGCCCGGGGCCAGATTGTAGCTGGCCGAGAACATGGTGCCGGTGCGCGCCGTGCCGTCATCGACCTCATGGTTCATATGCGCGACGCTGACCGCCATCGGCCCATCGCTATAGACGACGCTGATGCCCATCACATCCCACGCCGTGGACGGGTCGGAGACCGTCGCATCGCCGGCGGCGTTCGCCATATAGCCGTCATTGTCCCGCATGGCGTAGGCGAGGTTGACGCTGATGCCGGACATGCTGACGCCCAGGCCGACATTCGTCCAGGTCTGGTCGTCGCGACTCACACTTTGCGTGGTCGCGCTTGGGCTGGTGAGGTTGACCGACTGGGCAGTCTGCGCAACGGCGCGATGACCGACCGAGAACTTGACCGCGGCGTCGCCGAAGGACTGGTTGAAATTGGCGCCCATCGCCCAGACCGCATTGTCATTGTTCGCCGCCAGGCCGGAATCTTCGTTCCCGGCGTCCGAGCCGTAGGAAACGGCGAACTGCACGCCGGAAACGCGCGGCGAGATGTAGATCACGTTCTTGTTGTCGCCGGGTCCGCCCCAGCCGGCCGTGTCGAGATAGGCGCCCGGAATCCACTTCTGCGAGTCGCCGGCCTGCAGCAGGATGCCGACATCGGAGATGCTGTAATGCATCCGCGCGTCGATCGGATCGCGCGCGCCGATCTCCAGACGACCGAAACCGCCGCTCATATACACGAACGACTCGTCGATCATCGCGCTGCTCTGATTGCCCTCGAGCTGCACATTGATGCCGAACTTGAGGCCCATGTCGCTTTCCAGCGAACCCTGGAAGTAGATCTCGCTGTCCGACTGGATGTCCACGACACTTTCATTGGTGTTGCTGGCGTCGTCGATGTCGGTGAAGCCGACCCACTGCTCCATGTAGCCGCCGACGCCGACCTGCAGCTTCTCGGCCGCGGCGGCCGAGCCGGCCGCCAGGGCGCCCGCGAAGACGAGCGCCGTCGTCGTGAGAAGGGATTTCCGCATCCCGCATTCTCCTGAGTTCCTAGAGCGCCCCGCCCATCGGGCCGCCGTCCGGGCCGGAAACTGCCCATGGGCAAAGGCGCTGTCAACGCTCCAAACCCCTGCGGCGTGCAAAATGCGCCACCTTGTTGCAAAAACGCAACAGATGGCGGCGATGCCTCAGGCCGCCGGCAGCAGCACGCCCGGATTCATGATGCCGGCCGGATCGAGCGCCGTCTTGGCGCCCTGCAGCGCGGCCGCGAACACATCCGAACGCTGGCGGCGATACCAGGGCATGTGATCGCGCCCGACCGCATGGTGGTGGGTGATGGTGCCGCCCGCCTCGATAATCGCGTCGGAGACGGCGTTCTTCACCCGGTCGTATTGGGCGCTCAGCCGGCCGTGCTCGCCCATGCCGATGAAGGTGAAATAGGGCGCAGGCCCGTCGGGATAGACATGGGTGAAGCGGCAGGCGACCACGCCCGGCCGCCCGGTCGCCTCGCGGAGCGCCGCCTCGGCGGCCTCGCCGACGCTGCGGTGGAACGCCTCGAACCGGTCCCAGGTGATCGCCGTCTCGAAGGTCTCGCGGATGATGGCGCGCGCGGTCAGCATCTCGCGCATGTAGCCGCCCTTGATGAAGGCCTCGCGCCAGCGCCCGGCGGCGTCCCCGCCGGCCCCGGCCTTTTCCTCCGGCAGCCGCCCGCCATGGTCCCGGCAGCATTCGAGCGCGCGGGCCTGCCAGGCGTCGAGCGGGTGGTCGGCGCTCTCGAAGCCCAGCACCAGCACCGCCGCCGAGCCGTCGCCGGCCCCGGACCAGCGCACCTCCGCATGGTCCAGCAGGCGCAGATTCGCGGGATAGAGCCCGGCCTGGGAGATGGCGCGCACCGCCTCGACGCCGTCCATGAAGCGCGCGAACTCGACCGCCTGGCCGGCGCGGAAGGCGGGGCGGTCCTGCAGGCGCATCCAGGCCTCGGTGATGATTCCGAGCGCGCCCTCGGAGCCGAGAAACAGCCGGTCGGGGCTGGGGCCCGCCCCGGAGCCGGGCAGGCGGAAGCTGTCATGCGGGCCGGCGGGCGTCACCGCGCGCACGCTCTCGGTCAGATCGTCGATATGGGTCAGCATGGTGGCGAAATGGCCGGCGCCGCGCGTCGCCAGCCAGCCGCCCAGGGTCGAATATTCGAAGCTTTGCGGGTAGTAGCGCAGCGTCAGGCCGTGCGGGCGCAGCTGGCTCTCCAGATGGGGGCCGTAAACGCCGGCCTGGATGCGGGCTGCGCGCGAGACGCGGTCGATCTCCAGCACCCGGTCCATGGCGGCCATGTCGATGGAGACCGCGCCCCGGAAGCCCGCGCCGACATCGGGATGCACGCCGCCGACCACCGAGGAGCCGCCGCCGAAGGGGATGGCGGCCGCGCCCGCCTCCGCGCACCAGTCCAGCAGGGCGGCGACCTCGTCCTCGTCGCGCGGGCGGGCCACCAGGTCGGGCGCGCCGGCGAAGTCGCGGTTCATGATGCGCACCTGCTCGTGGAAGGAGCGCCCGAAGGTGTGGACCAGCCGCTCCCACTTGTCGTCGCTGCACAGCGCCGCCAGCGCCGGCGGCGGGGCGAGGCGCGGCGGCGCGATCTCGATCTCGTCGATGGTCGGGAAGGGCCGCGCCTCGAAGCCCTCGACCCCGAAGACGGCGGCGTAATCCGCCTCGAAGGGCTTCATGTCCGCGTCGGTGAAGCCCTCGCCGACCTTGCCCCAACCCCAGAATTTGCGCCGCGCCATACGCCCCGACTCCGCCTCGCACCCGAAGGCCCGGATGCTGGCATGGCCGCCCGCGAAACGGAAGGGGCCGCTGCTCGGGCGGGCGGCGGCGAGGCCATGCTGTCAGAAACGGAAGCTGAGGCCGATGCCGAGGCGGGTGTGGGGGTCGTGATGTTCGGCGGTGAGGAAGGCGGTGAGGCCGCCTGGGGTCGCGAGGGCGAGGCCGCCGGCCCCGCGCTACAGGTCGCCGTCGGCTTTCAGCATGGCGAGCGCGCGGGCGAAGGCCCCGGCGGTGGCGTCGATTTCGGCTTCGCCGTGGGTGGCGGAGATGGTGCCGCCGGGCCAGCCGGTGAAATCCACCCCCTGCACATTCAGCGCCAGGCGGAGCTTCTGCGCCACGCCCGGCGCATTGCCCTTCAGCTCCTCGTAAGGGCAGGCGAAGGGGTCGAAACTGTCCGGCGAGACATCCGCGCGCCCGGCGGGGTTGGTGAAGATGTGGAAGATCGAGAACTCGCCGTAAGCCGCCCAGGGCGCGCCGGCCTCGCGGATGGCCTCGTTCAGCCCGGCGCGCAGCCGGTCGCCCATGGCGTTGGCGCGCCCGCAGGCGTCCGTCGCCGCAATCTTGGAGAGCGCCGCCAGACCGGCGGCCGCCGCGCCCGGATTGGCGTTGTAGGTGCCCTGATGGCCGACCTTCTCCAGCCCCTTCTCGCGCGTCGCGTCGAAGTCGAGCCGCTCGAAAAACTCCGCCCGCCCGACGACCGCGCCGCCCGGCAGGCCGCCGGCGAGGATCTTGGCGAAGGCCGTGAGGTCCGGCCGAATGCCGTAATGGGCCTGCGCGCCGCCGGGCGAGACGCGAAAGCCGGTCACCACCTCGTCGAACACCAGCGCCGTTCCCGCCGCCGCCGTCGCCTCGCGCAAGCCCTCCAGGAAGGCCGCAGACGCCGGCACCATGCCCGTCGTCGCCCCGGTCGGCTCCAGGATGGCGGCGGCGATGTCGCCCTCCGCGAGCGCCGCCCGCGCGCCCGCCAGGTCCTCGGGGTCGATCAGCGCGGTGCTCTCCGCAATGCCCGCCACCACGCCGGAGGCCGGCGAGCCGTCGAAATGCGAGGCGTAGCCGGACGCCATATGGTCGTGCCAGCCATGGAAATGGGTGCGGATGCGCAGAATGCGCTGGCGCCCGGTGACGGCGCGCGCGAGCCGCAGCGCCAGCAGCGTCGCCTCCGTGCCGGAGGAGGTGAAGCGCACCTTCTCCGCCGAGGGCACCATGGCCTGGACCTGCTGCGCCCAGCGCAGCTCGCCCTCGTGGCTCGCGCCGAAATGCGTGCCGCGCGCCAGCGCCGCCGCCACCGCCGCCATCACATCCCCGTCATTGTGCCCCAGCAGCAGCGCGCCATGGCCGCCGAAATAGTCGATATATTCATTGCCATCGACATCCCATTTGCGCGGGCCCTCTGCGCGCTCGACATAGACGCCATAAGGCTCCAGCCGGCGGCTGTCATGCGTGATGCCGGAGGGGAAGCTCCGGCGGGCCTCCTCGAACAGCGCCCTGCTGGTCGGCGTCAGGTCGCGATAGGCGGCGAGAATGCCGGAATTGGTGCGCGTGCTGTCGGGCATCGGGGTCACACTCCTTCGAGCCGGTAGAAGCGCCGGGCGGCGCCGGCGAACAGGTCGGCCTTCTCGCCCTCGGACGCGCCGGCGGCGAGCTTCTTGAACGCGTTCCACATCACGGCGTAGCTGCAGGACGCCTTATCGACGGGGAAATTGCTCTCGAACATGCAGCGCGCCGGGCCGAAGGCCTCGATGCAGGTCTCGATATAGGGCTTCCACACCGCCGCCAGCCGGTCGGAATCGGGCGCGCGCGCCTGCTTGTGGAAGTCGAAGCCATAGACCTTCATGCCGAGCCCGCCGAGCTTGACATGCACATTGGCGCATTCCGCGATCGCGCGCACGCCCTTTCGCCATTCGGGGAAGATCGCGTCATGGCGCCCGGCGTAAGGGCCGATACCGAGCGGGCCGCCCACATGGTTCAGCACGATGCGCGCCTCCGGGAAGGCCCGCGCCAGGCCGACGACATCCGCAAGCTGGGGATGGTAGAGCCAGGCCTCGAAGGAGAGGTCGAGCGCGGCCAGGCGCGCAAAGCCCTCGCGGAAGGCGGGCTCGGCGAACAGCCCCGGCGGGGGGTCGGTGTGGCTGTTGCGCACATCCGGGCTCGCATCGTGGCCGGCGGCGTGGCGGATGCCGCGAAAGCGCCCGTTGCCGGCGGCGACGAGCGCCTCCAGCACCGCCTCCACGCCCGCGCCGAGCGTGAGGTCGGCGAAGCCGACAATGCCGGCGCAGGCCGCGGTCTCGCCGTAGCGCCCGGACGCGCTCATCGCCGCCGCGCCGTTCACGAACTCGACCTCGCCGACCGGCGCCAGCGCCGCCGGGCCGCTTGCGCGATACATGGAGGCGCATTCGACGAAGACGGTGGCGCGCACATTGTGGCCGCTGCCGGTGTCCGCCAGCAGCTCGTGCAGCAGATAGCGGTGGAAGGGGAAGTCCCAGAGATGGTGGTGCGGATCGACGATCGGCAGGTCCGGCTCGAGGATGTCCTCCTCTGTCGTGGCCAGCCAGTCCTCGTCGATGGCGCTCATGCGCGATTCGACGGCGTTTGCGGTCATGCGAGCGCGATCTCCTCTCTGACATCCGGGTCCAGCGCCGCCAGCAGCGTCGCCAGCCGGCCATGGCATTTGGCCTGATAGCGGAAATGGGGCTGGCGGAAGCGCCACCCGCCGAGCGCAAGATCGACATCGCCGGCGGCGTTGGCCTTGAGGAAGGGCCAGTAGAGCTCGCGCGCCATCGCCAGCAGGTCGTGGACGGCCGGGGCCGGCTCCTCCCATTCGCCCTCGACGCCGGAGAGGTCGTCGGCGCGGCGCACCCAGGCGTCGGTGCGCGGCGCATGGGCGCGCATCAGCGCCATGGGCGTGGGGTCGGCGCCGAGCGTCTTCAACTGGCCGAACAGCGCCAGATCGGCGACCGAGGGCCGGCTGCCGAAGAGGAAGCGCCCGTTGGCCACACTGGTCTCCATGGCGGCCAGCACGCGCAGATAGCTCGCCTCCAGCAGCGGCCCGGCCTCCGGCGTGCAGCCGACCAGGGCCATGCGCCCCCGCTGGCGGGCGCGAAAGGCGGGCGCGGCCGCCGCGAGTTCCGCCGCGTCCAGCGCCTCGCGGGCGTCGTCCATGACCCAGAGCGCGGCGAAGTCGGCGTCCTCGTCCGCCTGGAAGCGGTAGTGGAAGAGGGACTTCACCAGCCACTCGTCGGCGAAGTCCTCGATCAGCAGGGCGAGGAAGCGGTCGCGCGGGCGCTCCGGCAAGAGGCTGCGCTCGGGGCCGTGGCGGCGCTCCAGCTCCTCCAGCAGCGGCGTGCTGTCGGTGCGCCGCTCGCCGTCGGGAAACTCCAGCACCGGCATGATCTGCGGGCGCACATCCGCGAGCGGCGCGTAAAGGCGCACCGAGCGGCAGACCCAGCGATAGGGCAGCCGGCGATAGCGCAGCGCCGCCCGCAGCTTGACCGTATAGGGCGAGGCCTCGACGCCGTAGAGGATGTAGGGGCGGGTCGTCACGGGGCGCGGCTCAGTGGGAGAGGATCTGGCTCAGAAAGAGCTGCGTGCGCTCCGACTGCGGGTTGTTGAAGAACGGCTCCGGCTCGTTCTGCTCCACGATCTGGCCCTCGTCCATGAAGATCACCCGGTGGGCGACCTGGCGCGCGAAGCCCATCTCGTGCGTGACCACCAGCATGGTCATGCCGCTCTCGGCCAGATCGACCATCACGTCCAGCACCTCCTTGATCATCTCGGGATCGAGGGCCGAGGTCGGTTCGTCGAACAGCATGATGCGCGGCTGCATGCAGAGCGAGCGCGCGATGGCGACGCGCTGCTGCTGGCCGCCGGAAAGCTGGCCCGGATATTTGAGCGCCTGGTCGCCGATCTTGACGCGCTCGAGATAGTAGCGCGCGCGCTCCTCCGCCTCGCGCTTCGGCTCGCGGCGCACCCAGATGGGCGCGAGCGTGCAGTTCTCGACCACCGAGAGATGCGGGAACAGGTTGAAATGCTGGAAGCACATGCCGACTTCCGAGCGGATGCGGTCGATATTCTTGATGTCCGAGGACAGCTCGATGCCATCCACCACGATGCGCCCGGTCTGATGGCTCTCCAGCGCGTTGACGCAGCGGATCAGCGTGGACTTGCCGGAGCCGGACGGCCCGCAAATGACGATGCGCTCGCCGCGATAGACGGTGAGGTCGATGTCGCGCAGCACATGGAACTCCCCGAACCATTTGTTCATGCCGGCGATCTCGACCGCGACCTCCTCCGAGAGCGTCGCGGGCGGCGGGGCGTTGGCGTGTTCGGCGGGCATGGGCCTTCCCCTAGCGGTTGCCGGTCTGCAGGCGCCGCTCCAGATGCATGGAGTAGCGCGACATGGAGAAGCAGAAGACGAAGAAGAAAAGCGCGATGAAGCCGTAAAGCTCCCAGACGACGCCGTTCCAGGCCTGGTCGGCGCGGATCGGCCCGAGCAGGCCGACGGGATCGAGCAGGCCGATCACCACCACCAGGGTGGTGTCCTTGAACAGGCCGATGAAGGTGTTGACGATGCCCGGAATGGAAATCTTGAGCGCCTGCGGCAGGATGATGAGCCGCATCGACTTCCAGTAGTCGAGGCCGAGCGCGTCGGCGGCCTCATATTGCCCGCGCGGGAGCGCCGCAAGGCCGCCGCGAATCACCTCCGCCATATAGGCCGAGGCGAAGGCGGTCACCATGATGACCACGCGCAGGATCAGGTCGAAATCCGTGCCGGGCGGCAGGAAATAGGCCAGCAGCACCGAGGCGACGAACAGCAGCGTGATCAGCGGCACGCCCCGGATGAACTCGATGAAGCCGACGCAGACCGCCTTGATGATGAGCAGTTGCGAGCGCCGCCCGAGCGCGAGGCAGACCCCGATGGGCAGCGAGCCGGCAATGCCCGAGACGCCGATGATCATGGAGAGCAGGAAGCCGCCGAGCTTGGCGGACTCGACCGGCTCGAGCGCGACGGGCAGCGCGCCGTTCACCGCCGCCTCGAAGGGCAGCACGGCCAGGAGCCACCAGAGCACGGCGGCGAGGGCGCCGATGGCGACCGCGGCCAGCAGCGCCAGCCGCTCGTCGAAGCTGGCGGCCAGGAGGCGCGGCAGGAAGCGGATCGAGGCCCAGGCGAGCGCCGGGCCCGCCAGCACGCCGACCGGCCCCCAGACGGAGCCGCCCCAGATCAGCCAGTAGGCGACCAGGGGGTAGAGCGCGGTGAAGATCAGCAGGCGGCGCGGCGCGGAGACGAACAGCATCGGCCAGATGGCGAGGAACAAGAGCGCGAAGGCCAGCAAGGGCCGCCAGCGCAGCTCCGCCGGATAAAAGCCGAACACCAGTTGCAGGAAGCGTTCGTTGATGACCGCAAGGCAGGCGCCGTCGTCGATGCGCCGGCATTCCTGCAGCGAGCTTGCGTTCCAGACCGAGTCGAGGAACAGCCAGGGCACGATCTCCGCCAGCACCCAGGCGATGAAGGCGAGCGAGAGCAGCGTCGCGGCGGTGTTGAAGACGCCGGAGAAGAGATTGGCGCGCAGCCAGCCGAGCCAGCCGGTGGAGGCGGGCGGCGGCGCGCCCGGCGGGATCTGGCGGTCGGCGACGAAGGCCGCGTCGGGGCGCTCGGGCATCTTCAGCGCTCCCGCAGCCGGACGCGGGAATTATAGGCGTTCATGCAGGCGGAGATGGTGAGCGAGGCGGCCAGGTAGAACGCCATCAGCAGCAGGATGCACTCCATCTCGCGCCCGGTCTGGTTGAGCGTGATGCCGCCGAGCGTGCCGGTCACGTCCATGTAGCCGACGGCGATGGCGAGCGAGGAGTTCTTGGTGAGGTTGAGATATTGGCTGATGAGCGGCGGCACGATGACGCGGAGCGCCTGCGGCAGCACCACCAGGCTCATGGTGCGGCGCGGGCGCAGGCCGAGCGCGTAGGCGGCCTCGGTCTGGCCCTTGCTGATCGCCAGGATGCCGGCGCGCACATTCTCCGCGATGAAGGCCCCGGTATAGACCGAGAGCGCGAGCCACAGCCCGATCAGGCTGTCGCGCATATAGAGCCCGCCCTGGAAGTTGAAGCCCTTGAGGGCCGGGATTTCCAGCGAGACCGGCCGGCCCGTGGCGAAGAAGGCGGCCAGCATCGGCAGCGCCAGGATGGCGAGCCCGATCCAGAAGGTCGGCAGGATCCGGCCGGTCGCGGCCTGTCTCGCCCTCGCCCAGCGGACGAACGCCCAGGCGCCCGCGATGGAGAGCGCCAGCACGGCGACGGTGACGGCCGAGCCCGCCTCGAACACCGGCGCGGGGATGTAGAAGCCGCGATTGGTGAAGAAGACGCTGCCGAACAGCCAGCCGCCGGCGGCGTCGGCGCCGCGAAAGGCGCGGATGCCGGGCAGCACCTCGTTGATGGCGGCGACGGTGAGCAGGATCCAGATCAGCGCCGGAATGTTGCGGAAGGCCTCGACATAGACCGTCATCAGCCGGGAGACGATCCAGTTGCGCGAGAGGCGGAGCACGCCGGCGACGACGCCGATCACGGTCGCCGTGATGCAGCCCATGATGGCGACCAGGATGGTGTTCAGGATGCCGACGATGGCCGCGCGGCCGTGGGTCGAGGTCGAGTCGTAGTCGATCAGATGCTGGTTGATATCGTAGGCGGAGGTCTCGAACAGGAAGCTGAAGCGGAAGTCCTTGCCGAGCGCCTCGAGATTGCGGATCGCGTTATCGACCGCCCATGCGAAGACGAGCATGACGACGATGAGCGCGAAGATCTGGATCGTGTAGGAGCGATAGCGGGTGTCGTAGAGAAGCTGGCTCGGGCGGAAGGGTTCCGCCGGGGGCAGGTCGGTTGCGGACATGGCTTCCGGTCGCCCCTTACGGCCGCGCCCTGGGCGCGTGCGCGCTCATGCAGGGAAAAGGCGCGTCCCCGAAGGGACGCGCCCCTGTCCGGCGCCCTGCGATCAACGGAACGGCGGCGCGTAGAGAATGCCGCCCTGGTTGTAGAGGGCGTTCAGGCCGCGCGCGAGGCCGATCGGCGTGTTCTCGCCGATATATTTCTCGAAGATCTCGCCGTAATTGCCGGCGGTCTTGATGGCGTGCACGGCCCAGTCCTTGGGCAGGCCGAGCATCTCGCCATAGCTGCCTTCGGTGCCCAGCAGGCGGTTGACCTCGGGGTCGTTGGTGCCCTCCATCATGTCGCCGACATTGGCGGCGGTGATGCCCTTCTCCTCGGCGATGATGAGCGCGTTCAGCACCCAGCGGCCGACATCGCCCCAGGCGTTGTCGCCGTGGCGGACCAGCGGGCCGAGCGGCTCCTTGGAGATGATCTCCGGCAGCACCATGTGGTCGTCCGGGTTCTCGAAGGTGGAGCGGGTCGCGGCCAGGCCGGAGGCGTCGGTGGTGTACACGTCGCAGGCGTTGGCGAGATATTTCTGCTGCGCCTCGGCGTTGGTCTCGATCGGCACCGGCTCGTAGTTCATCTTGTTGGCGCGGAAGAAGTCGGCCAGGTTGAGCTCGGTGGTGGTGCCGGTCTGGATGCAGACCGTGGCGCCGTCGAGTTCCTTGGCGGAGGAGACGCCGAGGTCCTTGCGGACCATGAAGCCCTGGCCGTCATAATAGTTGACGCCGAGGAAGGTGAACTTCAGGTCGACGTCGCGGCTGAGCGTCCAGGTGGTGTTGCGATAGAGGATGTCCACCTCGCCGGAAGCGAGCGCGGTGAAGCGCGTCTTGCCGGTGGTGGGCGTGAACTTGATGGCGTTGGGATCGCCGAAGATGGCGGCGGCGGTCGCGCGGCAGAAGGCGACGTCGAAGCCGTCCCAGTTGCCGCTGGCGTCGGTGAAGGCGAATCCGGCGACGCCGGTGGAGACGCCGCACTGCACGAAGCCCTTGGCCTTCACATCGTCGAGTGTGGCCGCCTGCGCCCCGGCGGAGACCGCCGCGGCGGCCGCGGCGGCTGCCAGAATGGTTCTGAGTCTCATGGGTTCCAGTTCTCCCGTTCGGGTTCCATATGCACGAGCGCGCCGGACGCCGACCGCCTCCCGTCTCGCGAAGCCGCACCAAACCGCCCAACGCCCGACACTTCCGCACTCTACCCGCCGGCGCCGAACGCGGCAAGTGACGGTTCGGTTTCAGAATCTGAGGTGGAGCTGGAGTCCGAATCTGTGGTCGGACGGTCTGTCCTTGGCGTCGCGGCGTTCTCCGGTGAGGGTGGCGGCGAGGTCGGGGCGCCATTCGAACTCGGCCCCGGTGGCGAGGCGGCGGGTGTCGCGCTCGCCGAGGGCGAGTTCGACGAAGGGCGTCAGCAGCCCGCCGCCGGGCGTGGCCAGCCCGTAGCCGAGGCGCGAGGCCAGCGCGGCGCCGCCGCCCGCGCGCTCCTCCAGGCTTGCGAAGATGTCCGGGCCGTGCAGCGCGTCCTCGCCTTGCAGGCCCCAGGTCGGGGCCAGCGACAGCGACAGACCGCGCCCGTCCGGGGCCGCCTTCCACACCGCCTCCACGCCGCCGCCCCAGTTCCGTCGCCGCTCGGCCGAATGCAGCGCCAGCCAGCGCGCCGAGGCGGAGAAGCCGAAGCGCGGGTCCGATGTCGCAATGCGCAGGCCGGCGGAGAGTTCCAGGCCCGTGCCCGCCAGCCCGTCGCCCGCATCCTGGGCCACCGCCGCCGCGCCGCGCGGCGCCAGCGCCAGCGTCCCCAGCCGGAAGGCGCTGTGCTCCGCCTCCACGCCGGCCCGCAAGCGCCGGCCTTCCGCCCGCAGCCCGCCCAGCACGCCGTTCGCCCCGCCGCCGGTCTTCACCTGCGCCGCTTCGAGACCGCCTCTCGCCCGCAGGCTGACGCCGCCGCCGCGCCAGAGCGGAGCCTCGCCGCCGATCGAAGCCAGCAGCGCCTCCAGCTTCGCCTTCTCCGTCCGCTGGCCCACGCGGCGATATTCCGCCGCGCCGCGACCCGCGCCCAGAACCAGTTGCAGCGCCCCGCCGCCCCGCGTCTCGACGCGAAGATAGGGCCAGCCGACGGTCAGCCGGGTCAGCAGTTCCGCCGTCTCGTCGGCCAGGCTGAAGCGCCCGAACTCGATCCGCCCCTCACCCCGCGACAGCGCCGCGCCGGCCACCAGATTCTCGCGCACATAGCGGTCCACCCCCAGCCACGCGGTGCGCAGCGCGCCCTCATAGCGCCCCTGCGTCAGGCCGCCGCTGAAATGCGCGAGATCGCCATGGCCCCAGACGGTCCAGCGCCGGTCCGACGCTCCGTCGCAGCCGGCAGACCAGCGAAACGCGCTTCTGCCGAGCGCCTCGCCCGGCGTCGGGCGACGCTCGCCCGTCCGGCGGTCCCGCGCCTCCGCCCCGCCGGCGCGCACCGTCTCGCCGCCGAGCGTCACCGCCGTATCGCAGCCGCCGAAACGCCCCTGCAAGGCCGCAGACATGCCAGACAGCGTGTCGAGCGCCACATCCACCAGCGCCGGCTCCGCCAGACGCCGCTCCGCTTCCGGCAGCGCCGCCACCCCCGTGACCGGCGGGTTCGTGTCGGTCACCGTCACCGGCAGCGAGCCGTCCACGAGGTCGTCATAGCCGCCGCCCGAAGGATCGACGGTCAGCGTGGCGCTCTCGTTCGCCGCATCGTCGTCCTCCGCCGCGCTCACCGTCACCGTCCGCGCCACATTCCAGTCCGAGGGCGTGAAGGTCAGGCTGGCGGGGCTTACGGTCACATCGCCATGGTCCGAAGAGACCGCCACCGTCACCGGCCCCTTCGGAAGCGCCGCCAGCGCCAGGGTGAAGCTTGCCGACGAACCCTCCGCGATCGTCAGGCTCGCCGGCGCCAGCGTCAGGCCTGCGCCCGCCACATCGCCGTCGGTCACCGTCACCAGCACCGCCCCCTCCGTCAGGCCGTCATAGCCGCCGCCCGAGGGGTCGAGGCCGAGCTTGGCGTTCTCGTCCTCCTCATCCTCGTCCTCCGCCGCAGTGACCGTGACCGTTCGCGCCACATTCCAGTCCGAGGGCGTGAAGGTCAGCTCGGCCGGGCTCACGGTCACCGCGCCATGGTCCGACGACACCGGCACCGTCACCGGCCCTGCCGGGGCCGTCGCCAACGCCGCCGTGAAGCGCTCCGTCCCCCCTTCCGGAACCGTCAGCACCGCCGGGATCACCGTCAGCCCCGCGCCCGACAGGTCGCCGTCGCGCACCGTCACCGCGAGCGTCCCGGCCGCCAGGCGGTCATAGCCGCCGCCCGAGGGATCGAGGACCAGCAGCGCGCTGTCGTCCTCCGCATCGCCGTCCCGACCCGCGCGCGCCGTCACCGTCTGCGGCGTATTCCAGTCGGACGGCGTGAAGGTCAGCGCCGCCCTGTCCAGCGTCACATCGCTATTGTCCGACGACAGCGCCACCGTCACCGGCCCCACAGGCAGGGCCGCCAGCGACACCGTGAAGCTCCCCGACGAACCCTCCGCGAGCGCCAGGCTCGCCGGCGCCACGATCAGCCCGGCGTCATCGTCGCTCACCACCACCGACACCGAGCCGCCCGACACGCCGTCATAGCCGCCGCCCGAGAGCGCGAGGCCGACCGAGGCGCTGTCGTCGCCCGCGTCATCGTCCCGCGCCGCGTTCACTGTCACCGTCCGCGCCTGGCTCCAGTCCGAGGTCGTGAAGGTCAGCCCCGCCTTGTCCAGCGTCACATCGCCATTGTCCGAGGTGAGCGCCACCGTCACCGGCCCCGTCGGAACCGCCGCCAGCGCCACCGTGAAGCTGTCCGACGAGCCTTCCGGGATGGCGAGGCTGACCGGGGCCACCTTGAGCCGCGCGTCGCGGTCGGTCACCGTCACCGCCACCGACCCGTCCTCCAGAGCGTCATAGCCGCCCCCCGAGGGGTCGAGGCCGAGCGCGGCGCTTTCGTTGGCCGCGTCGGCGTCCCCGGCCGCGCTCGCCGTCACCGTCTGCGGCGCATTCCAGTCGGAGGTCGTGAAGGTCAGCCTGGCGGGGTTCAGGCTCACATCGCCATTGTTCGAGGAGAGCGCCACCGTCACCGTCCCGGTCGGAACCGCCGCCAGCGCCACCGTGAAGGTCTCCGAAGACCCCTCGGCGATCGTCAGGCTCTCCGGCGCCGCGACCAGCCCCGCGCCTGCGGCCACATGGAGCCCTTGGGCGCCCTCGCCGTCATTGGCGCGATTACCATTGCCGGCGGCGTCCGAGGCGACCCCGGCCGGGACGGCGAGGCGGTAGTCTGCGCCGGGCGTCGCCCGCACCGTCCATACCCGTCCGGCTTCCGAGGCCGTAAAGTCCGACAGGGCGACCCCGGTGGCGGCGATGTCGCCGACCTCGAAGCCGCTCACCGCCTCGCTGAAGCGCAGCACCGCCGTGAAAGGGTCGTCCGCCGTCGCCGGAACTCCCTCGATGGCTACCGTCGGCGGTGTGTTGTCCAGCAGATAGTCGTTATCGTTCGTTCCAGTGGGCGTCGTATTCGACAGGACATTGCCGGCAGCATCGCTGATATTCCGGTCGGGGCTGAAACCGAGAGCAATCACGCCATTGAAATTCTCCATATTGCCGCCGGCGGCGGTCACATCCCATCGCGTTTGCGACGAGCCAGGCGCATGCGCGACCGTCAGCGCGCCGGTGGCGTTGGACAAGGTGAAATCCCGCGCATCGACATTTCGGACCGGCACGTTGAACGATACTCTCCATGTCACCGCGTCACCGTTGGTCTCGCGAGCGGTCGCGCGGCTCAGGACGCTTGTCGGATCCTGCCGCGTGATCGAGATTACCCTGGGCGGCGTATTATCCAGCAGATAGTCGTTATCGTTTGCTCCGGTGGGCGTCGTGTCGGACAAGCTATTGCCCGCCGGATCGGCGATATTCTGGTCCGAGTGGAAACCGAGAGAAATGACGCCATTGAAATTCGCCATAGCGCCATCTTTGGCGGTCACATCATATTGCGCCCCCGACGACCCCTGCACCTCGGATACCGTCAGCGCGCCGGAGGCGCCCGACAAGGTGAAGTCCCCCGCATTCACATTCCGGACCGGCTCGCCGAACGTCACCCTCCATGTCACCGTATCGCTGTTCGTCAAGCGGTTTGTCGGATTCTGCCGGGTAATTGAGCTCACCCTGGGCGCCGTCCAGTCGAAGGTCACCGTCTTCGAGAAGGCGACGCTTTCATTCTCGTGGCCATCCTGCGCCGCGTTTGCCGACACCGAGATCGTCACGCTTCCTTCCCGGTCCGCCGTCAATCGCATGCCGAATTTACGATCTTCATCCTCGTCATCGTTGAAGGAAGCAATGCTTCCACCCTCCACCCGAACGTCGCCCGCCTCGAAACCGGTTACGTCTTCATTCCAGTCCATTCGGAAATAGGGATTGCGAACCGTGCTGTAATCGCCAAGATTGACGAGTGTGATAGATGGATGTCTATTGTCTATATCGTAATATTGAGTTTTCCAAAAATCGAATTCACTTTGTGTATAATAAAAGAAATGAGCGAGAGCTGTATTCCCGGCCTTGTCCGGAATCGCCTGGTGATCCAAATAGAGCATCGCAATAGGCCGTTCCATATTTTGCAAATTGCTGAAATTCACCAGATATTCATTTGATTTATTTTCATTTTTTGTGATTGATGATGCGGATCCCCTAACAAAATCTCCGACCACAGGCGGGATGGCAGTTTGCAATTTGAAGTGATGTCTTGACGGCGCAACATCTTCGTCGAATTTGACTAACCATGTGATATTGTGTCCAGTTGTCTTTTGGCCCCTGGGGTCATGCCTTATCAAGTAACGATATCGCGGTCTCGTATTGTCTATGCTGTAAGCTCTATCATCACCATGTTGAGGACCTCTGGTTACCAATTCATGACCATCTCTGTCCTCCAGATTATGATCTCTCTCCAAATATATTCTTATTATGCCGTTCATGTTTGCAAGATTTCCGCCAGATACCTCAATGAAATAAACTATGTCATCGCTGGTGGTCAATGAAGTAATATCAGCGCTTGAATACTCGACATAAAAATCTGACTTGTCAACATTTCGCATCGGCTCGGTGAACTCGTATCGAAAAGTCAGTGTGTCCGCATTGGTGTCATATTGAGTCGGGTTATGTCGAGTAATATTATGCACATACGGCTTGTTTCGAATTGTGTATGTCGGTTCATGAACTATAACGCCGTGGCGCTTGTCATTGGGCAAACGCTCCCCGTCGGCATTCCTGATGTCATGATTGCTTTTGATGCGCAACACGACATCGCCATTCCTGCTGCTCATGTTTCCGCCGGAGACGGTCACATGGAAAACTTGCCCTCGCCCGTTGCTGGGGCTGATGCTGATGTCGCAGCTGCAGCCTTCCAGCTCGAAGTCATTGTTTACATCGTCAACCCACTGGTCGAACGCAAGACGCCACGTCACGCTATCTACATTATAGACAGGTTCATTCGTGTTCGGGCTTGAACGTGTCCAGCGCTCGATCAGCGGCGCCGCCGCCTGCGCCTGGATGAATGGCGCCGCCAACAGCAGAAACAGCGCCGCAAGACCCGGCGGCAATCCGAAACGAGCCGCGCGACGGGCTCTTTGTCTTCCAGGGGCGCGAACGCGACGACCCAAAGCCCGTATGACGATCCAGGTCTTCATCGAAAACTCTCCCCCGGCGCAAACCGCGGCGCTGCGGTGAGCCCGTGACGCCACCGGCCCACACAGCAATGAAAGCAGCCAGCCTGCAAGTGCGTCAAGATCAAATGACGCCACGGATCATGTTTCGGGCTTATGACGATTCCGAAGGCGATCCTTCGGCCTCGGAATCAGCGCAGGAAATACAATTCAGCGCGGTTGCAGACCATGAGAAACAGGATGTGCGCTTGTTCGTTGCGAGCAAGACCGCCCGGGCAAAGGCTGGCGACCCCGGCAGGACTCGAACCTGCGACCTGCGGATTAGGAATCCGCCGCTCTATCCGGCTGAGCTACGGGGCCGAAGCTCAGCCTGCGTAAGCCCGTCGCGAGCGCAGGTCAAGCCGGGCCGGGTGGGAGAGAAACGGACCGCCCGTTCGGGTAGAGTGGGCTGGCGGCGCTGCGGCGTTCGGCGCGTTGCCTGGGGGTGGCGCGGGGGCGATAGGCGGTCGGGAGCGGCGGGGAGCGACGGGCGCATGACATCCTCCGACTGGGCGGTCCGGCTGGACGGCGTGCATCTCACCCTGGTGAGCGCCGCCGGGCCGGTGCATGTGCTGCGCGGCATCGACCTCGCGGTCCGGCCCGGCGAGTCGGTGGCCGTCGTCGGCCCGTCCGGCTCCGGCAAGACCTCGACGCTGCTGGTCGCCGCCGGGCTGGAACGCGCCACCGCCGGGCGCGTCGCCGTCGCCGGGCGCGAGCTCACCGCCATGACCGAAGACGATCTCGCCCGGCTGCGGCGCGAGCGCATCGGCATCGTCTTCCAGTCCTTCCACCTGATGGCGACCATGACGGCGCTGGAGAATGTCGCCGTGCCGCTGGAGCTCGCCGGGCGGGCGGACGCGCTCGACCGGGCGCGCGCCTGCCTCGAGGCGGTCGGCCTCGGCCCGCGCACCGGCCACTATCCGGGCGAGCTTTCCGGCGGCGAGCAGCAGCGCGTCGCGGTGGCGCGCGCCTTCGCGCCCGCCCCGGCCGCCATCCTGGCCGACGAGCCGACCGGCAATCTGGACGGCGAGACCGGCCGGCAGACGCTCGACCTGCTGTTCGCCATGGCGCGCGACAATGGCGCGACGCTCATGCTGGTGACGCACGACCCGGCGCTCGCCGCGCGCTGCGACCGGCGGGTGCGCATCGAGGACGGGCGCATCGCCGGCGATGGCTGACCTCCGGCTCGCCTGGCGGCTGGCGCGCCGCGAGATGCGCGGCGGCCTCGCCGGCTTCCGCATCTTCCTGATCTGCATCGCCATCGGCGTCGCGGCGATCGCGGCGGTGCATTCCGTCGGCCGCTCCGTGCAGGAGGGCATCGCCCGCGATGCCCGCGCGCTGCATGGCGGCGACCTGGCGGTGCGCGCGACCTACAAGCCGGCGGACGCCGAAGCGCGCGCCGCCTTCCGCCGCCTCGGGCGCGTCTCGGAGATCGTGGAGATGCGCGGCATGGCGCGCAGCGACGCCGGCCGCGCCGCGCTGGTGGAGCTGAAGGCGGTGGACGACGCCTATCCGCTGGCGGGCGATGTGCGCCTCGAAGGCGGCCTGGCGCTGGCCGAGGCGCTGGCCGGCGACGGCGCCGTCGTCGAGCCGCTGCTGCTGGAGCGGCTGGGGCTGGCCGTCGGCGACACCGTGCGGCTCGGCGCGGCGCGCTTCACCGTCCGCGCCATCCTCGACCGCGAGCCGGACCGCGCCGTCGGCCTCTTCTCCTTCGGGCCGCGCTTCATGGTGAGCCGCGAGGGGCTGGAGCGGACCGGCCTGGTCGGCCCCGGCAGCCTGGTCCGCTTCGGCTACCGCATCGCGCTCGACAATCCGCGCCGGATCGCGGCGGCCTTCCGCCAGCTCGCCGACGATTATGACGGCCGGGGCTGGCGGATCACCGCCCCCGGCTCGACCGCCCCCGGACTGCGGCGCACCATCCGGCGGCTCACCTTGTTCATGACCCTGGTGGGGCTGGCGGCCTCGGTCATCGGCGGCGTCGGGGTCGCCAATGCGGTGCGCGCGCATCTGGGCTCCAAGCGCCCGGCGATCGCCACACTCGGCTGCCTCGGCGCCAGGCCGGCCCTGATCGGCGGCGTCTTCGGCCTCCAGATCGCCCTGATGACCGGCCTCGCGGTGCTGGCCGGCCTCTGTCTCGGCGCGACCGCGCCCTTCCTGCTCTCCGGCCTGCTCGCGGACAATCTGCCGGTCGATCCGGCGCTCGGAGTCTATCCGGATGCGCTGGCGCTGGCGGCGCTGTTCGGGGCGCTGACGGCGGCGACCTTCTCGCTGCCGCCGCTCGCCGCCGCCGTGCGCCGCCCGCCGGTCGTGCTCTTCCGCGATGTCGCCGACGGGGGCCGCGCCGGCCGGGCGGCGGGCCTGGCTGCCGCCGGCCTCGCCGCCGCGCTCGCCCTGCTGGCGGTCGCGACCGCGCCGGACCGCCTGCTGGCGCTCTGGTTCGTCGCGGGCGCGCTGGTGGCCTATGCGCTGTTCTTCTCGGCGGCGGTGGGCGTGGTGCGGCTCGCGCGCCGGCTGAAGGGCGCGGGGCCGGGCGCGCTCCGCCGCGCGCTCGCCGGCCTCGCGCGCCCCGGTGGCGAGACCGGCGGGCTGCTGCTCTCGCTCGGCTTCGGCGTCACCGTGCTGGTCGCGGTCGCGGCGGTGGAGGAGGGGCTGACCCATCAGCTGCGCGACCAGCTGCCCGAGGACGCGCCGACGCACTTCTTCATCGACATCCAGCCCGACCAGCTGGCGCGCTTCGAGGCGCTGATCGAGGCCGCGCCCGGCGTCGCGCTGGAGCGTCGGATGCCGCATCTGCGCGCCCGCATCGCCGCCATCGACGGCGTGCCCGCCGACGAGGCGACGGCCCCGCCCGAGGCGCGCTGGGCGCTGCGCGGCGAGCGCGGCCTGACCTGGGCGGCGGAGCGCCCGGAAGGCGCCGAACTCACCGCCGGAAGCTGGTGGCCGGCCGACTATCGCGGCCCGCCGCTGGTCTCCTTCGACGCGAACCTCGCCCGGGCCTTCGGCCTGGAGCCGGGCGACCGCATCGCCTTCAACCTGCTCGGCCGCACCATCGAGGCCGAGATCGCCAATCTCCGCCGCATCGCCTGGCGCACGCTGCGCATGCAGTTCACCACCATCTTCGCGCCGGGCGCGCTCGACCGCGCGCCGCAGACCTACATCGCCACCGTGCGCGCCGGCCCGGAGGCCGAAGCCGGCCTGACCGCCGCCATGGCCGAGGCGCTGCCCAATGTCTCCGCCATCCGGGTGAAGGACGCGCTGGCGCGGGTCACCGACCTCATCGGGCGCATGGGCGTGGCGATTCGCGCCGTGGCGGCCGTCGGGCTGGCGGCGGGCCTGGCCGTGCTGGCCGGGGCGATCGCCGCCGGACGCCGCCGGCGCGAGCGCGACGCGGTGATCTTCAAGGTGCTGGGCGCGACCCGCGCCGACCTCATCCGCAGCTATCTGCTGGAATTCGCCATGCTGGGCGGCGTGGCGGCGCTGCTGGGCGCCGCGCTCGGCCTCGGCGCGGGCTATGTGCTGCTGGAGGAGGTGATGGACATCGCCTGGACCGCGCCCTGGGGCGCGGCGGCGGCGACCGCGCTCGCCGCCATGGCGGTGACGGCGCTGTTCGGTTTTCTCGGCACCTGGCGGCTGCTCGGCCAGCCAGCCGCCCCCGCGCTCCGCGATCCGTGACGCCGGCGCTTTCGGCCGGGCGCGCGCACGCTATGCTGGCGCGGAAATCGGAGCGAAGGAGACCACGCCATGGCGGGAATGCTCGAAGGCAAGGCGGCGCTGATCACCGGAGGCGGCAGGGGCATCGGCCGGGCGACGGCGCTGCTGTTCGCGCGCGAGGGCGCGCGCGTCGCCGCCGCCGACTTGAGCCTCGAAGGCGCGGAGGAGACCGCGGCCATGGTCCGCGCGGCCGGCGGCGAGGCCATCGCGCTCGCCGTCGAGGTGAGCGACGCGGAGCAGGTCGAGGCGATGCTCGACGCCACGGTGGAGGCCTTCGGGCGGCTCGATTGCGCCTTCAACAATGCCGGCATCGCGCCCGCCAATGTCGATAATCACGGCCGGCGCACCCATCAATGGTCGGAGGAAGGCTTCGACCGCATGATCGCGGTCAATCTCAAGGGCGTGTGGCTGTGCATGCGCGGCGAGATCGAGCGCATGCTGGAGACCGGCGGCGGAGCCATCGTCAACACCTCGTCGATCGCCGGTCTGGCCGGCCTGCCGACCTCCTCCGCCTATGTCGCCGCCAAGCATGGCGTTTCGGGGCTGACGCGCACCGCCGGCGTCGAATACGCCACCGACAATATCCGCGTGAACGCGGTCTGTCCGGGCTTCATCCGCACCGACATGACCCGCGAGGTGATGTCCCGGCGCGGCAATGAGATCATGGCGGCGGTGCCGGCGCGGCGCATGGGCGAGGCGGAGGAGATCGCCGAGATGGTCTGCTGGTTCTGCTCCGAACGGGCGAGCTATGTCACCGGCGCGACCTGGAATGTCGATGGCGGCTACTGGGCCGTCTGATGCGCGGGGCGGCGACCGGCCCGGTCATGCGCCGGGGCCTCGCGGCGCTCCGCGCCGGGCGCCATGACGAGGCGGCGCGCGCCTTCCGCCGGGCGCTGCGCGGCGCGCCGGAGCGGGGCGAGCTGCATCGCGCGCTGGGCGCCGCGCTCTTCGCCGGCGGCGACCCGGAGGGCGCGGCCGGCGCCTTTCGGGAGGCGCTGAAGCGCCACCCGGCGGACGATCTGGCGCGCACCGGCCTCGCCGACTGCGAGCAGGCGCTCGGCCGGCCGATGGCGGCGCTCGCGCATCGCTACCGGCTCGCCCGCGCCGCGCCGGGCGATATGGAGCGGATGCAGGCGCTGGCCGGGGCGGTCGCCCCGGTGCGATTTTCCGCCTTCGATGCGCATGTCGGCGATCTGGCCCAGCTGCTGCTGGAGAGCCGGGGCCTCGACCTGCAGCCGCTGGCCCCGGCGCTGGTCTCTGCGGTGGCGCTCCAGCCGGAGGTCGCCGCCGCGCTGGAGGGCGGCGAGGCGCCGCCCGACACCCGCCTCTTCCACCTGCTCGCCACGCGCGTGCTGGTGCCGGACGAGCGCTTCGAGGAGCTGTTCGCTCGCCTCGACGCGCGCATCCGCGAGGGGCTGGCGGTCTCGCCCGCGCTCGCCCGGGCGCTGGATGCGCAGGCCGCGCTGAGCGACTGTCTCTGGCGCGAGCGCCCGCCTCCGCCCCCACCGCCGGAGGATATCGAGCGCCTGACGGAGATCCTGCCCGGCGTCTCCGAGGCCGTGCGCGCGCAATATGAGGCGCATCCCTATCCGCGCTGGCGCGAGATGCGCGCCATCGCGCCGGTCTCCTTTCCCGACGCGCTGCGCCAGCGCTTCCCGGACGCGCCGGCGGGCCTCGCCCGCGCGCCGCGCATCCTGGTGGCCGGCTGCGGCTCGGGCCAGCACGCCGTCATGGCGGCGACCCGTTTTCGCGGCGCGGAGGTGCTGGCGGTCGATCTCAGCCTGGCGGCGCTGGACTGGGGCCGGAAGCGGGCGGCGGCGCTCGGCGTCGGCAATATCCGCTTCGCCCAGGCGGACATCATGGCGCTCGGCGGGCTGGAGGCGCGCTTCGACCTGATCGAGGCCGGCGGCGTGCTGCACCATCTGGCGGACCCGCTCGCCGGCTGGCGCATCCTGGCGGGCCTGCTCGTCGGGCCGGGCGGCGTCATGCGCATCTCGCTCTACAGCCGGCGCGCCCGCGCGGCGCTGATCGCCGCGCGCGCCGCCCTGCCGACGCCGGCCGGGCCGCCGGGAGACGAGGCGCTGCGCGAGGCCCGGCGCGCGATCCGCGCTTTGCCGGAGGATCATCCCGGACGCGCGGCCGCCGACGAGCTCGACTTCTACAGCCTCGCCGGGGTGCGCGACATGCTGTTCCACGCCTGCGAACATCTCTCCAGCCCGGCGGAGCTGGCCGGAATGCTGGAGGCGGCGGGCATGCGCCTGCTCGGCTTCGAGTTCCCGACCGTGGAGGCGGTCTGGCGCTTCCACGCCCGCTTCGGCCCGCGCGCCGACCCGACCGACCTCGCCTGCTGGGAGGCGCTGGAAGAGGAGCATCCCGGGCTCTTCCGCAACATGATGCAGTTCTGGGCCGCGCCGGCCTGACGCCGCCCCGAGGAGGGTGCTTTTCGATGGGCGCGATGGGCGGGTTCCGCCATCATCCGGCCGCGCTCGCGGTCGGCGGCTTTCTGGCGCTCGCGCTCGCGCTCGGCGTCGGGCGCTTCGTCTATACGCCGATCCTGCCCTACATGACGGCCGGCCTCGGCCTCGACAAGGCGGAGGCCGGCCTGATCGCCTCGGCCAACTTCCTCGGCTATCTGCTGGGCGCGCTGCTGGCGGCGAGCGCCGTGCTGCCGGGCGCGCGGCGCTTCTGGCTCCTGGCCGCGCTGGCGGCGAGCGCGCTCACCACCGCCGCCATGGCGCTGCCCGAGAGCCTCCCGCCCTTCCTGGCGCTGCGCTTCGCCGGCGGGGCGGCGAGCGCCGTCGCCATGGTGTTCGGCTCCGCGCTGGTCATGGACGGGCTGGCGGCGGCGGGGCGCAGCGGCTGGTCGGCGGCGCTCTATGCCGGCGTCGGCGGCGGCATCGCGCTCTCGGCGCTGCTGGTCCCGGCGGTGGCGGGCGGGGCGGGCGACTGGGCGCCGCTCTGGCTTGCGAGCGGCGCGCTCTCGCTGCTTCTGCTGCTGCCGGCGGGCTGGCTGCTGAGCGCGCCCGCTGCGCGGCGCAACGGCCGGAGTGGCGGCGGGGCGGCGGACGGAGGCGGCGCCCTCGGGCGCTGGATCGCGGCCTACGGCCTCTTCGGCTTCGGCTATGTCATCACCGCCACCTTCATCTCCGACATCATGCGCGCCGACCCGCTGCTGCGCCCGGCGGAGCATCTGGTGTGGCTCGCGGTCGGGCTGGCCGCCATGCCCTCGGCCCTCTTCTGGACCTGGGCCGGGCGGCGGTTCGGCAATCGCCGGGCCTTCGCCGCCGCCGCGCTGGTGGAGGCGGCGGGCGTTGCGCTGAGCGTGCTCGGCGGCGATGTCGGCCTGCTGCTGCTGGCGGCGGGCCTGCTCGGCGGCACCTTCATGGGGCTGACCGCGCTCGGCCTGATCGAGGCCCATGCCTGCGCCGCCGGAGACCCGCGCCGGGCGCTCGCGCTCGCCACCGCCGCCTTCGGCCTCGGCCAGATGGTCGGGCCGCTGCTCGCCGGCCTGCTGCACGACCTGCTCGGCAGCCACACGCCCGCCTCGCTGACGGCGGCGGGCGCGCTGCTGCTGGCGGCGGCGCTCGCGGCGTTGCGGCGCTCGGCCGGCGGGGCGCGGGCGCTATAGTGCGCTCCCGCACCGCCGCAGGGAGGCGCCCGCCATGGGGCTCAGGGGACAGATCGTGCCGGTCACGCCCTTTCAGCAGAACTGCTCGATCGTCTGGTCCGAGGCGACCATGGCCGGCGCGGTGGTCGATCCGGGCGGAGAGGTTCAGCGCATCCGCGCCGCCGTCGAGGAGGCCGGCGTCACGGTCGAGAAGATCCTGCTGACCCACGGCCATGTCGATCACGCCGCCGGCGCGGGCGAGCTGGCCGGGCTGCTGGGCGTGCCGATCGAAGGCCCGCACGAGGCCGACCGCTTCCTGATCGAGAGCCTGCCGGAGCAGGCGGCGCAGTTCGGCTTCGGGCCGGCGCTGCCCTTCGAGCCCTCGCGCTGGCTGGAGGATGGCGACCGGGTGGCGCTCTCCGACCTCTCGCTCGAGGTCTATCACTGCCCCGGCCACACGCCGGGCCATGTGATCTTCTTCCACCGCCCCTCCAGCCTGGCGCTGGTGGGCGATGTGCTCTTCCAGGGCTCGATCGGGCGCACCGACCTGCCGGGCGGCGACCATGACGCGCTGTTGCGCTCGATCCGCACCCGCCTCTGGCCGCTCGGCTCCGAGATCGCCTTCCTGCCGGGACACGGGGCCATGTCCACCTTCGCGGCCGAGCGCGCCGGCAACCCCTTCGTCGGCGACGCCGTGCTGCCGCCCGAGGGCGGCTGAGGCTACTTCTTCAACTCCAGCCCGGCGACGCCGAGCTTGCCGGTGCGGGCGATCTTGGCCCGGATGCGCGGATCGTGGCGGAACCACTCGCCCTTGGGCTTGCCCGGATTGGCCTTCGCCCATTCGGCGCCGAACCGGTTGGCGCGCGTCCAGTCGTCGTCCGGGCCGGCGCCCTTTTTGAACTGGACCGCGAACATGGGCAGCTTCGGGTTCTCGATCAGCAGGCCATCGACGACGGCCTTGCGCCCGCAAAAAGGCAGCAGGTCGGCGATCGCGCCGGCGACGGGATCGAAATTCTTGGCGGCCGGGATCAGCCGGCCCTCCTCGGTCAGCAGGCCCAGCTGGCGCTTGCCGGCGCCGCAATTCTCCGGGCAGTCGCCGGTGAGCTCGCAGACGATATCGACGACGGTGACCGTGAGCCGCGCCTTCTCCTCATGCTTGATGTCCCAGTTCTCGGCGGCGAGCGCGGGGCCGGCCAGCAAGGCCAGCGCCGCCAGGGCGGACAGGATGCGCATCGGCCTCATTTCCCGAACGGCACGATGCCGTGCTCCTCATGGGTCAGGTTGACGACGCCGCCATCCTCCGCGACCTCGGTCACCAGCAGATAGTTCACGCCGTCGCGCCGGTAGAGGTCGCCATCGACCGTGACCCGGTGGGACTGGATGTCGATGACGCGCGGATTGTCCACCGGGTCCTCGCCCTCGATGCGCAGCACCATATAGACCTCGCCGTCATCGCCCCTGACGCCGACCGGGATGCCGCCGACGGCGCACCAGACGGCGCATTGGTGATGCGCCGTGCCCTCGGCGAACATCATCTCGGTGATATAGCACCAGGTGTCGATGACCTCGCCCATGACCCGGACGCGCTCCGGCGTCGCCGCCTGCGCGCCGGCGCTCCAGGCGAGCGCCAGCAACGCCGCCGCCGCCAATGGTTTCGCTCGCATCGCCTGGAATTCCTCCCTGTCCGACCGGCGTCCGGGCGGGACGGCCGGGGCGCAATTTTCGCTGTCTCCCGCTTCGCCGATGCGCTAGCATATCGGGTTAGCGGCGAGTGTGCTTGCCCCAACATATTGGGGCTCTCGTTCGCCACGCCCCTATAAGTTGTGGTTGGAGGCAAGGCATGGATGGCTTGGGCGGGTTGGAGCTCCGGGAGCGCGGCGGCGATGGCGCCACGCCGTTGCTGCCTCGGGCGGGCGAGCTCTGGCAGAACGAACGCGGGGTGCGCGTCCGCCTCGACCGGTCGCGCGACGGGCTGCTGACCCGCTTCGGCAGGGAGACGCTCACCGACCGCTATCTGATGCCGGGCGAATCGTGGCAGGACCTGTTCGCGCGCGTCGCCGGCCATTTCGCCGACGACAGCGCCCACGCCCAGCGCCTCTACGACTATATCTCCCGGCTCTGGTTCATGCCGGCCACCCCGGTGCTCTCCAATGGCGGCACCTCGAGGGGGCTGCCGATCTCCTGCTTCCTCAACGAGGCCGACGACAGCCTGGAGGGCATTGTCGGGCTGTGGAACGAGAATGTCTGGCTGGCGGCGCGCGGCGGCGGCATCGGCAGCTATTGGGGCAATCTGCGCTCGATCGGCGAGAAGGTCGGCCAGAACGGCCGCACCTCGGGCGTCATCCCCTTCGTGCGCGTCATGGATTCGCTGACGCTGGCCATCAGCCAGGGCAGCCTCCGGCGCGGCTCGGCGGCGGTCTATATGCAGGCGAGCCACCCCGAGATCGAGGAATTCGTCGAGCTGCGCCGGCCCACCGGCGGCGACCCCAACCGCAAGGCGCTCAACCTGCATCACGGCGTGCTGCTGCCCGACGCCTTCATGCGCGCGGTCGAGGCGGACGGGGACTGGCCGCTGATCAGCCCGCGCGACCACAGCGTGCAGCGCCGCCTGCGCGCCCGCGACCTCTGGATTCGCATCCTCACCGCGCGCATCGAGACGGGCGAACCCTATCTGGTCTTCATCGACCATGTGAACCGCGCCCGGCCGGAGCATCACAAGCTGGCCGGCCTCGACGTGAAGACCTCCAATCTCTGCGCCGAGATCATGCTGCCGACCGGCCCCGACCATCGCGGCGGCGAGCGCACGGCGGTCTGCTGCCTCTCCTCGCTCAACCTGGAGCGCTTCCCGGAGTGGGAGGGCGAGCCGGGCTTCATCGAGGATGTCATGCGCTTCCTCGACAATGTGCTGCAGGACTTCATCCACCGCGCGCCGGAGAGCATGCGCCGGGCGGCCTATGCGGCCATGCGCGAGCGCTCGGTCGGCCTGGGCGCCATGGGCTTCCACAGCTTTCTGCAGAGCCAGGGCGTGCCCTTCGAATCGGTCATGGCGTCGGTGTGGAACCGGCGCATCTTCTCGCGCATCCGCGCGGACGCCGAGCGCGCCTCGCAGCGCCTCGCCGAAGAGCGCGGCCCCTGCCCGGACGCCGCCGATTTCGGCCTGCAGGAGCGCTTTTCCAACAAGACGGCGATCGCGCCGACCGCCTCCATCTCGATCATCTGCGGCGGGGCCTCACCCGGCATCGAGCCGCTGGCGGCCAACGCGTTCACCCACAAGACGCTCTCCGGCTCCTTCGCGGTGCGCAACCGCTATCTGGAGGCGGCGCTGGAGGAGGCCGGGCGCAATGACGAGGAGACCTGGTCGTCGATCACCGTCAATGAAGGCTCGGTGCAGCATCTCGACTTCCTGACCGAGGAGCAGAAGGCGGTGTTCAAGACCGCCTTCGAGCTGGACCAGCGCTGGATCGTCGATCTCGCCGCCGAGCGCGCGCCGATGGTCGATCAGGCGCAGTCCGTCAATCTGTTCCTGCCGGCCGACATCCACAAGCGAGACCTGCACGGCCTGCACATGATGGCCTGGAAGCGCGGGCTGAAGAGCCTCTATTACTGCCGCTCGAAATCCCTGCAGCGCGCCGATGCGGTCGGCGGCCAGCGCGTGGCGCGGGCGGAGCGGCAGTGGCGACGGGTCGATTACGAGGAGTGCCTGGCATGTCAGTGACGCCGCTTGCCGGCAAGACCGCGCTGGTGACGGGCGCGAGCCGCAATATCGGGCGCGAGATCTGCCTCCGGCTCGCCCGGCTGGGCGCGGCGGTGGCGGTCAACACCCGCCGGTCGGCGGCGGCCGCCGAGGCGGTGGTGGACGAGATCGGGGCCGAGGGCGGCCGGGCTTCGCTGCATCTGGCGGATGTGACCGACGAGGCCGCCGTCGCCGCCATGGCGGAAGCGGTCGGGCCGGTGGATATCCTGGTCAACAACGCCGCCATCCGCCGCCATGTGCCGTTCCTCGATTCGACGCTGGCGGATTGGCGCGAGGCGCAGGCGGTCATCCTGGAGGGGGCCTTTCTGATGGCGCGCGCCGTGCTGCCGGCGATGCGGGCGCGCGGCTGGGGCCGGATCGTGAATATGGGCGGCGTTTCGGCGCATATGGGCATGGCCGAGCGCGCCCATGTGACCGCCGCCAAGGCCGGGCTGGTGGGCTTCACCAAGGGCCTGGCGACGGAGTTCGGGCGCGATGGCGTCACGGTGAATTGCGTCGTGCCGGGCCTGATCGACACGGTGCGCGACGCGCACGGGCTCCGCCCGGAACAGGCGAGCCGTGTCCCCATCGCCGTCGGCCGCCAGGGCCGCCCGGAGGAAGTCGCCGCCACCGTCGCCCACCTCTGCCTCCCCGAAAGCGCCTACATCACCGGCGCCACCATCCACGTAAACGGCGGCGCCTATCTCGGCTGAGGGGGAGGGAAGGGGCATGTCGTCGGAAGAAAAAGCAAAACCGGCCAAAGGCGAACCGGAAGCGCCGACCGCCCCACCCCAGGACCTGGCCGCCTTCACCCAAGCCTGCTTCGCCCCCTTCGGCGGCGTCGAACTCGAACTCCCGCCACGCAGCCCGATGCGCGAACCGCCGGACTTGACCCATCTCCTCGATCATCCGAAATAGATGAACGTTACCGAGTCTTTATCGCTTCAGCGATCTCTTTCAATCCCTTTTTGAGAGTTTCAGAAATTTCACCTTCCTGGATCGAGAATCGGAGCGATGCAAATGGTCGAATATCTAAATTAAATTTTCGCTTTTCGCTCTTCAATTTTTTGTACCAAAATGGCTTCCATTGATAATTGACTATTACCTCGAAGGGTTTCAAGTAGGTTTCGTCTCCGAAAAGATCATAGCTTATTCCAAAGATAGTGTCCATACTTCCTCCGGGCTCGATAATGCTGAAAGGAACCGATGTTGATCGCCACGATAGATAGACATTATGAGCCTTGAAATCGTCTTCATCTGCGTTGATAATAATTGAGACGTTGTAAGCACTTCCCAAACCAAAATTCGCAATGACGAGTTCCAGTAGCTTACTGTCCCGACGAGGCCGAAGAAAGCACTCGACCTGCGGTGTTACGCTTCGTGTAAGCGTACGATTCGCTACTCTCAGGCCAAGCCACAACACGAACAGTGTTGCGAGTGGCAGAATGAACGTTGTTGCAATGCCCCCGATACCACTCAACAAGCCTTCGGGCATGGTTCGTTACTCCAATCTGTTGGAATGCTTGCGCCGATGCTGTTGGCGGTCTCCTGGTGGAACTCTGAAAGGGCCTCTGAGCCGGGCGCGCGCCCGCCCTTCAAGGCCGGCTCAGGCGGTACCAGGCCCAGGAGAGGGCTTGCAGGGTGAAGAGGGCGCCGAAGGCGACTTGGTAGGCGGCTTCGGGGTAGCGGCCGTCTTGCGGTTCCCAGAAGTCCAGCACGCCGCCGATGGCGTATTGCACCGCGAAGGCGCCGAGGAAGACCAGCAGGTTGAGCGCCGTGTTGGCGCGCCCGGCGAGTTCCGCCCCGAAATGGGCCGAGAGGTGGGCGTAGGCGAGGATGGTCATCTGGCCGGTCATGGCGAACAGGAGCCAGAAGCCCGTGCCCGGCGGCCAGAGGCCCAGCAGGATGCCGAGGAAGGAGGCGAGGAACACCGCGACGATCGCCTCCACCACGCTCATCAGCGCGACGCCGCGCCGCCCGGCCCAGTCTCCGAGCGCGCCGGAAAGCAGGATGCCGACAATGAACGCCACCGCCATCAGCGAGAGCGTGAAGGCGACCTCGCCCGCATCCAGCCCGCCGACATCGCGGAGCCAGGGCGCGGCCCAAAGCGTCTGCAGCGCGATATGCCCGCCGGCGGAGCCGGCCAGCATGGGCGCGAGGCTCCAGAACAGCCGGTCGCGATAGACCCGCCCGATGCCGGCCAGCTGGGCGCGGAAGCCGCCCGGACTCAGCATCTCCGGGCGCTCGCGCGGGGCCAGCAGCAGGATCGCCGCGCCGGAGAGCAGGATCGCCGCCGCCAGGCCCGCAAACACCGCCCGCCAGCCGAAGGCCGCCACCGCCAGATGGGCCGGCTCCGTCGCCGCCAGCACGCCGAAGCCGCCGAACACCATCACCAGCGAGTTGAACAGCGGCACGCGCCCCGGCGGCGCCCAGAGCACCACCGCCTTGAAGGAGGCCATCAGCCCGCCGGCGAAGCCGAGCCCGATAAGCGCCCGCGCGACCACCAGCACCTCCACCCGCTCGCCGAGCGCGAACAAGAGGCTGCCGGCGGCCGAGACCGCAAACAGCGCCGCCTGCACCCGGCGCGGCCCGAACCGGTCGAGCAGCGCGCCCAGGGGCAGCTGGAAGGCGCCGAAGGCGAACAGATAGGCGGCCGTCACCAGCCCCAGCCCCTCGGCCGAGACGCCGATATCGCGCTCCAGGTCCTTCACCACCACCGCGTTCACCGCGCGCAGCAGATAGGACATGAAATAGCCGAGGCCGAAGGGCGCGATGACCGCGACCCAGAGCCGTGCAGCGCTCATGCGCCCGCCTCACATTGCGGCAATGCCGCCATCCACGAAGAGTTCCGCCCCGGTGGTGAAGCTGCTTTCGTCCGAGGCCAGATAGAGGATCGCATAGGCGACCTCCTCCGCCCGCCCGACGCGCCCGACCGGCACCTGCCGGGCGAGCTTGCCGAGCGCCGCCTCGGCCCCGAAGCGCTCCTTGTATCCGTCCAGGATCGGGGTGTCGATGAAGGTCGGGTGCACGGAGTTGCAGCGGATCGGCAGCCCCTGACGGGCGCAATGCAGCGCCACCGACTTGGAGAGATGGCGCACGCCCGCCTTGGCGGAGTTGTAGGCGGCCATATTGTGTCCGGCGATGACGCCGGCGATCGAGGAGATATTGACGATCGCGCCCGCCCCGCCGCTCTCGCGGCAATGGGCGGCGATGGCGGGAATGGCGTGCTTGCAGCCGAAGAACACGCCGTCCAGGTCTATGGCGTGCACCAGGCGCCATTCCTCATAGCTGATCTCGGTCACCGGCTTGGTGAGCCCGATGCCGGCGCTCTGCACCAGGATGTTGAGGCCGCCGAGCCGCTCGCACGCCTCCGCCACCGCGCCGATCCAGGCCTCCTCGTCGGCCACATCGTGGCGGATGAAGATCGCGCCCGCCCCGAGCCTTTCGGCCAGCGCGGCTCCGCCCGCCTCGTCGATATCGGTGATCGCCACGCGCGCGCCCTCGGCGACGAACATCTCCGCCGTCGCCGCCCCCAGTCCCGACGCGCCGCCGGTAATCATCGCCACCTTGCCGTCGATACGCCCGCTCATCTGCGTCGCCTCCCCCTATTTGGCGCAGAAACCGCCATCCACCACCAGTTCGGTTCCGTTCACGAAGCTCGACGCGTCCGAGGCCAGGAACAGCACGCATTCCGCCACCTCCTCGGGCCGCCCGATGCGCCCGAGCGGGATCGCGTCGGCCCGCGCCTCGATGGCGCGCTCGCCGAACCGCTCCCGGTCGGGATCGAGAATCGGCGTGTCGATCGGCCCCGGATGCACCGAGTTCGCGCGGATATTGTAGCCGCGCCGGCCGCAATGGAGCGCGATGGCCTTGGTGAGCAGGTGCACGCCGGCCTTGGCCGAGCAATAGGCGGCATAGACCGCCACGCCGCGCAGCGCGGCGACCGAGGAGATATTGACGATGGAGCCGCCGCCGCCCGCCGCCATGGCCGGCAGCGCCGCATGGCAGCCGCGATAGACGCTGTCGAGGCACACATCGTGCACCCGGCGCCAGCCCTCCAGCGTCTCCTGCTCGATGGTCGCCTTGGGCGCGATGCCGGCATTGTTGACCAGCACCGAGAGGCCGCCCGGCCCCCCGGCGGCGAGCGCCACGGCGCGCCGCCAGTCCTCTTCCGAGGTCACGTCATGGGCGAGCGCCGCGATGTCGCCCTCCGCGCCGGCCGCCGTCGCCTCCGCCGCGCCTTCGTCGATGTCGGTCGCGACCACCCGCGCGCCCTCCCGCGCCAGCAGCAGCGCCGTCGCCCGCCCGATGCCGGAGCCCGCGCCCGTCACCAGCGCCGTTCGGCCCTCCAGCCGTCCGCCCATGCCCGTCTCCCTTTCTTCCGCCGCGAACGCGGATTCTAGCCCCTTGAATAGCCGCCGCGCATCCCTATCTGACAATCATCCGACGCTCGCCGGCAATCCGGGGGCGGCGGCAGGCGGTCCGGCCGCAGCGCGGCGGGCCTGGAAACACATCGACGATCGCTTCTCAAGGAGGATGACCGATGACGGCATTCGATTTCTCGCCTCTCCTGCGTTCGACCATCGGCTTCGAGCGCCTGATGAACACCTTCGACCGCGCCATGCGCTCCGAGGAGGTGGGCGACCACTACCCGCCCTGCAACATCGTCAAGACCGGCGACCAGACCTACCGCATCGAGATGGCGGTGGCCGGCTTCTGCGAGCACGACCTCGCGGTCGAGGCCAAGGGCGACGAGCTGGTGATTACCGGCGAGCATTCCGAGAAGGAGCAGGAGCAGGGGCGCAGCTTCCTGCATCGCGGCATCGCCGCGCGGCAGTTCCGGCGCGCCTTCCGCCTTGCCGAGCATGTCAATGTGGCGGGCGCCAGGCTCGAAAACGGCCTGCTGACCGTGGAACTGGTCCGCGAAGTGCCGGAGGCGCTGAAGCCCCGCCGCATCGAGATCGAGGGCGGCGGCAGCGGCGCGCCGAGGATGGTCGCCGCCGCCTGACGAGGGCCGCGCCCTCGCTCCGGCAGCCCGACGCCGGGTCCCCCTCGGGGGCCCGGCGTTTTTCCTGGCGGGGCTGCATTACTCTTCCAGCAGCCGCTTCAGCCGATAGAGCGCCTCCAGCGCCTCGCGAGGGCTGAGCGCGTCGGGGTCGAGCTCGGCGAGCGCCGCCTCGGCGGCGGAAGGCTCGGCCGCGGCCTCCGGCGCGCGGGCGGCGGCGAAGAGCGGCAGGTCATCGGCGAGCCGGGCGATGGCGCCGCCCTGCTCGCCCGTCTCCAGCAGGCGCAGCACCTCGCCCGCGCGCTCGACCGCGGCGGCCGGCAGGCCGGCCAGGCGCGCCACATGAATGCCGTAGGAGCGGTCCGCCGCGCCGGGCGCCACCTCATGCAGGAACACGACGTCGCCCTGCCATTCCTTCACCCGCATACAGCGGAGCGCCAGACATTCCAGCTTGCCGGCGAGCAGCGTCAACTCGTGATAATGCGTGGCGAACAGCGCCCGGCAGCGCACCGCCTCATGCAGATGCTCGACCACCGCCCAGGCGATCGACAGCCCGTCGAAGGTGGCGGTGCCGCGCCCGATCTCGTCCAGGATGACCAGCGCGCGCTCGCCCGCCCGGTTCAGGATGGCGGCGGTCTCCACCATCTCGACCATGAAGGTCGAGCGCCCGCGCGCCAGATCGTCCGAAGCCCCGACGCGGCTGAAGAGCCGGTCCGCCGCGCCGATATGGGCCGCGTCCGCCGGCACGAAGCCGCCCATCTGCGCCAGGATCGCGATCAGCGCGTTCTGGCGCAGGAAGGTGCTTTTGCCGGCCATGTTGGGGCCGGTCAGCAGCCAGAGCCGCCGGTCGGGCGAGAGGTCGCAATCGTTGGCGACGAAGGGTTCGGCGAGCGCCGCCTCGACCATCGGATGGCGCCCGCCCCGGATCTCGAAGGCGAGCGAGCCGTCCACCAGCGGCCGGCTCCAGCCGCCCTCGACCGCCAGCACCGCCAGGCCCGAGGTCGTGTCGAGCAGCGCCAGCGCCGCCGCCGCCGCCGCGACCGCCTCGGCGCGCTCCAGCACCAGCCCGGCCAGGCGCTCGAAGATGGCGAGCTCGGCCGCCAGCGCCTCCTCGGCCGCGCCGGCGATGCGCGCCTCCAGCCCGCCGAGTTCCGGCGTGGTGAAGCGCATGGCGTTGGCCATGGTCTGGCGGTGGATGAAGGCGCCGTCCGCCAGCAGACGCTCGCCGGCGGCCTGCGGGGTCTCGATGAAATAGCCGAGCATGTTGTTGTGGCGGATCTTGAGCGCGCCGACGCCCGTCTCGGCGGCGTAGCGCGCCTGGAGGCCGGCCACGGTCTTGCGGCTGTCGTCGCGGAGCGCGCGGAGCCGGTCGAGGTCGGGATCGTAGCCGGGCGCGACGAAACCGCCCTCGCGCGCCCCGATGGGCAGGGTGGGCCCGAGCGCGGCCGCCAGCGCTTCCACCAGCGGCTCATGCCCTCGAAGCGCCGCGCAGGCTTCGGCCAGGAGCGGCGGCGGGGCGTCGAACAGGCAGGCCAGCTCGGCCCCGAGCGCGAGCGCGTCGCGCACCGCCGCCAGGTCGCGCGGGCCGGCGCGCCCGAGGCCGAGCCGCGAGAGCGCGCGTTCGAGGTCGCCCGCGCGCGCGAGCCGCTCCACGGTCTCGCGGCGAAGCCGGTCCTCGCCATGGAAGCGCGCCACGGCGTCCTGGCGCGCGGCGATCGCCGCCGGGTCGGTCAGGGGCGCCGCCAGCCAGGAGGCCAGCAGCCGCGCGCCGCCGGCGCTCCGCGTGCGGTCGATGACCGCCAGCAGGCTGCCCCGGCGCTCGCCGGAGAGCGTGGCGGTGAGTTCGAGATTGCGCCGCGTCGCGGGGTCGATCTCCAGCAGGCCGCCGTCGCCGGTCGGGCGGGGCGGCGAGAGGCGCGGCAGGCGGCCCTTCTGCGTGAGTTCGAGATAGTCGATCAGCACGCCGCAGGCGGTGGCGCGGGCGCGGTCGAAGGCGCCGAAGCCGTCCAGCGTCGCCACGCCGAAGGCGGCCAGCAGGCGCTGGCGGGCGTTCTCGCTGTCGAAGCGCGCATCGGGCAGCACGGTGAGCGCGCCGTCGAAGGCGATGTCCGCCGCGCGGCGCTCGGGGACGACCAGTTCGGAAGGGGCGACGCGGGCCAGCAGGGCCGGCAGGCCGCCGGGCGGCGCGTCCTCCACCTGGAAGGCGCCGGTGGAGATGTCGGCCCAGGCGAGCGCCGCCCGCCCGCCGGCCTCGGCCAGCACCGCCAGAAAATTGTGCCGGTCGGCCTCCAGCAGCGCATCCTCGGTGAGCGTGCCGGGCGTGACCAGCCGCACCACCTCGCGGGCCACCACGGCGCTGGCGCCGCGCTTGCGCGCCTCCGCCGGGTCTTCGGTCTGCTCGCAGATGGCGACCTTGAAGCCCTTGCGGATCAGCCGTTGCAGATAGGTCTCGTGCGCGCGCACCGGCACGCCCGCCATGGGGATGTCCTGGCCGGCATGGCGCCCGCGTTTGGTGAGCGCGATGTCGAGCGCCGCCGCCGCCTCGACCGCATCCTCGAAGAACAGTTCGTAGAAGTCGCCCATGCGGTAGAACAGGAGATAGCCCGGATGCGCCTCGCGAATGGCGAGATACTGGGCCATCATCGGCGTGTTGCCGGCTTTCTTCGAAGAACTCATCGCAGGCGCGGGCGTCGGGGTTGCCGCCCCAGCATCCTGCATTGCGCCGCCCGCGCCAATCCCCGACGCGGAACGGTCTGGCGCAAGTCGGGCCGGGCCGCTATGCTGGCCGCCTTGTCAGACATGTGAGCTATCCATGGCCGAAGCAACGATATTCGATACGCTGGCGACGGTTCGCCGTCTTGAAGACGCGGGAGTGGGGCGCAAGCAGGCCGAAGCCCATGCCGACGCGCTGGCGGCCGCCATGCGCGGCTCCGATCTCGTCACGAAGAGCGACATGCAGCTTGCGCTGGCGGCGTTGGAGGCGCGTCTCACCGTCCGGCTCTACGGCGCCCCGGTCGCGGCCGTCGGCCTCAATGTCGGGCTGACAGTCGCCCTGTTGAAGCTGCTGCCGTAGCGGCGTCCGCGCGTCGGCGGAGGCCGGGGAGAAGGACGATCATGGAATTCGGCTTCAGCATTCCGCATCGCGGCCCGCTCGCCAATCCCGCCGACCAGAAGCGTCTGGCGGTGGCGGGCGAGCGGCTCGGCTTCGGCGCGCTCACGGTCTCGGACCATATCGTCATCCCGCGCGACATCGAATCCACATATCCCTATTCCGAGACCGGCGACTTTCCCGGCAGCCGCTCGGGCGAGGCGTTCGAGATGATCGCGCTCCTGTCCTTCCTCGCCGGCGTCACGGAGAAGGCGCGGCTGGTGACCTCGGTCATGGTGCTGCCGCATCGCAATCCGCTGCTGGCCGCCAAGCAGCTGGCCACCGCCGACCTGCTGAGCGGCGGGCGGGTCACGGTCGGCTGCGGCGTCGGCTGGATGCGCGAGGAGTTCGAGGCCGTCGGCCTGCCGCCCTTCGAGGAGCGCGGCCGGGTGTCGGACGAATATCTGGCGGTCTTCAAGGCGGTCTGGACGGAGGACCCGGCGAGCTTCGAAGGCGCATATGCGCGCTTCTCGAACGTCTCCACCCTGCCGCATCCGGCGCAGAAGCCGCATCCGCCGCTGTGGATCGGCGGGGAGAGCCGGGCGGCGCTCCGGCGCGCGATCGCCCATGGCGACGCCTGGTATCCGATCGGCAACAATCCGCGCTTCATGCTGGACAGCCTGGAGCGCTACCGGGCGCGCCGCGACCGGCTGTTCGCGATGGCCGAAGCGGCGGGGCGCGACCCGGCGACCCTCGGGCTCGCCTATTCCGCCCCCTGGCATCTGGAGGAGGCGGCGGCGGACGAGCAGGGCGGGCGGCGCTTCCTCACCGGCGGGGCGGAGGAGCGCGCGGCCGACCTCCGCGCGCTCGGCGAGCTCGGCGTCGCCCATGTCTTCCTCAACTTCGCCGCCCGCTCCTTCGAAAAGACCGAAGAGCGCCTCGCCCGCTTCGCCGCCGAGGTCATGCCGCTCGTCGGCTAGCTCCCGCCCCTTGCCGTCGGCGGCGTTCCGGTGTTCCCTTGGGCGGTATCGGGCGTGATCGACAGGAGGGGAGGCCGCATCGCATGGATCTGCGTCTGGCCGGGAAGACCGTTCTCATTACCGGGGCTTCCAAGGGCATCGGGCTGGCCTGCGCGGCGCTCTTTGCCGAGGAGGGCTGCGACCTGCATCTGGTGGCGCGCACCGCGGCCGACCTCGAACGCGCGCGCGACGACATCCGCGCCCGCCACAATGTCGCCGTCGCCATCCACCCGCTCGACCTCTCCGACGGCGCCAATGTCAAGCGCCTGATCGCGGAGACCGGCGAGAGCCTCGACATCCTGGTCAACAATGCCGGGGCCATTCCGGGCGGGCCGCTCCACAGGATCGATGAGGCGCGCTGGCGCGAGGCCTGGGACCTCAAGGTGTTCGGCTACATCAACATGTGCCGGGAGATCTATCCGGTTTTCCAGGCGAAGCGCGCCGGCGTCATCGTCAATGTGGTCGGCACTGGCGGGGAGCGGCCGAGCGCGGGCTATATCGCCGGGGCCGGCGGCAATGCGGGCCTGATCGCCTTCACCCGCGCGCTCGGCGGCAAGAGTCCGGACGACGGCTTCCGCATCGTCGGCGTCAATCCCGGCCCGATCCTGACCGAGCGGCTGACGACCATCCTGCGCGCCCAGGCGCTCGAACGCTTCGGCGACGAGGAGCGCTGGCAGGAATGCATGCCCACCAACCCGCCGCCCGGCGAATCGGAAGACTGCGCCGACCTGGTGGTCTTCCTCGCCTCGGAGCGCGCGCGCCACATTTCCGGCACCGTCGTCACCATCGACGGCGGCGCCGTCTCCCGCTAGGAGCCCTGGCAGCCCATGAGCACGACCCTCGAATTCTTCTTCGACGTCTCCAGCCCCTGGACCTATCTCGCCTTCCACCGCGTCGAGGACTTCGCCGCCGAGATGGAGGCGGAGCTGGTCTGGAAGCCCTTCCTGGTCGGCGGCGTGTTCAACAAGGTGAATCCGAGCGTCTATCAGCGCCGCGAGAACCCGGTGCCGCCCAAGGACGCCTATTACCGCAAGGACATGGAAGACTGGGCGCGCTACGAGGGCATCGTTATCGGCCGGCCGAGCGTCTTCCCGGTCAACTCGGTGAAGGCGATGCGCGGCTGCTTCCACGCCATCGACGAAGGCCGGCTCCCCGCCTTCGCGCGCGGCTGTTTCGAGGCCTATTGGCGCGACGACCGCGATATCGGGCGGGAGGACGTGCTGGCGGAGATCGTCGAGGCGGCCGGCCTCGACAAGCAGCGCTTCTTCGCCGCGATCGCCGACCCCCTGATCAAGCAGAAGCTGTTCGACACCACGGACGAGCTGATCGCGCGCGGCGGCTTCGGCTCGCCCACCTTCTTCCTGGACGGCGACGACATGTATTTCGGCAACGACCGCCTCGACCTGGTTCGGGCGGCGATCGAAAGGAAGCGCCATGGCTGACCTTGCGCACCACAGCGAAGAAGGCGCGCTCAGCGCGGCCGCGCGCCGCGTGCTGCCCGCCGGCGGCTTCGGCAATGTGCCCTTCGAGACGGTGATCCGCAGCGGTCGGGGCGCGCATGTCCAGGATGTCTCGGGCAACGACTATGTCGATTATCTGCTCGGCTCCGGGCCGATGATGGTCGGCCACTGCCATCCCGAAGTGGTGGAGGCGGTGCGCGAGCAGGTCGGCCGCGGCTCCACCTTCTTCGCCAATAACGAGCATGGCATCCGCCTCGCGGAGACGGTGGTCGAGGCCGTCGCCTGCGCCGACAAGGTGCGCTTCGTCTCCAGCGGCACGGAAGCCACCTTCTATGCGCTGCGCATCGCGCGCGCCTTTCGCGGCCGCGACCGCATCCTGAAGTTCGAGGGCGGCTTCCACGGCATGCACGACTATGCGCTGATGTCGATGGCGCCGAAGCGGCCCGGCAATTTCCCCCAGGCGGCGCCGGACAGCGCCGGCATTCCGGCCGGCATTCGCGACGAGGTGCTGATCGCGCCCTTCAACGACGCGGAGACCGCCGGGCGCCTCATCCGCGAGCATGCCGACGAGCTGGCTGCGGTGATCGTCGAGCCGTTCCAGCGCCTGATCCCGCCGCGGCCGGGCTTCCTGGAGGCGGTGCGCGAGGCGACGCGCGAGACGGGCGTCGTGCTGATCTTCGACGAGGTGGTCACCGGCTTCCGCTTCGCGCCCGGCGGCGCGCAAGAGCGCTATGGCGTCACGCCCGACCTCTGCTCGCTCGGCAAGGTGCTGGGCGGCGGCTATCCGCTGGCGGCGGTGGCCGGACGCGACGACATCATGGCGCATTTCGACGCCGGGCGCGTGGCGGCGGACCGCTTCGCGCAGCAGATCGGCACGCTCAGCGGCAATCCGGTGGCGGCGGTCGCCGGCCTGAAGACGCTGGAGATCCTGCGCCGCCCCGGCATGTACGACCGCCATGAGGAGATCGGCCGCACGCTGATCGACGGGCTGGAGACCCTGCTCCGCGAGGCCGGCCAGGACGGCCAGGTGATGGGCGAGCCGCCGCTGTTCGACGTGATCTTCGCGCGAGGCGAGGTCGCCGACTATCGCGCGACCATGCGGGGCGACGCGGCCCGGACCCGGTCCTTCAATGCGGGGCTTCGCGCGCGCGGCGTCTTCAAGGGCGAGAGCAAGTTCTATCTCTCGGTGGTCCACAGCGACGCGGATATCGCGCACACGCTGGAGGCCGCCCGCGAGACGCTGAAGACGATGTGAGCGCGCCGGGGCGCGCGACGCGCTCAGAAGAGCGCGCCGTAGCTGTCAAGTATGTCCTCGAAGGCGGCCACAAGGCCGTCGAACTCTTTCTCGCCCATCGGCAGCGACAGCACCATCATGCCGCGCCGCGAGACATAATGCGCCCGCGCCATCATCTCCAGATGGAAGAGGGCGCGCGCGGCCGCCGGGGCGGCGTTGGAGTCGGTAGGCGCGGTCAGTTCCGCATCGGTCGGATGGAACATCATCATCGAGCCGACGCCGGTCACCTGCACCGGCAGGTTGCGCGTCTCGGCGGCGCTGTTGAGCCGGTGGCGCAACTGGTCGCCCTGGGCGTTCAGTTTTTCCGCCGCCTGCTCGGTGAAGACCTCCGTCAGGCCGGCGATCGCCGCCTGCATGGTCAGCACATTGTTGTTGAAGGTGCCGGCATGGCCGAAATGGTCCGCCTCGCGCGGGTCGAAGCGCGACATGATTTCCGCCTTGCCGCCGAAGGCGCCGAAGGTCAGCCCGCCGCCCAGATATTTGCCGAGCGAGGTCAGGTCCGGGGTGATACCGTGCAAGCGTTGCAGTCCGCCGGGGCCGAGGCGCGAGGTCATCACCTCGTCGAAATGCAGCAGGATGCCGTGCTCGTCGGCGGCGTCGCGCAGCATTTGCAGGAATTCCGGCTCGGCCGGGATGCAGCCGCCGCTGCCGGTCATCGGCTCGATGATAATCGCCGCGAGGTCGTGCCGGTGGCGCTCGATGGTCTCGCGCGCGCCCTCCATGTCGTTATAGCGCGCCAGCACCCAGTCGAACGGCACGTTCAGCCGGTTGCCATAGGCGCCGAAGGACAGCACGCTGCCATGATAGCTGCCCTCGAAGGCCAGTATTTTGGAGCGCCCGGTGATGGCGCGCGCCGCGCTCAGCGCCAGCAGGTTGGCCTCGGTGCCGGAATTGGTGAAGCGCACGCTGTCGAGCGCGGGGAAGCGCGCGCAAAGCAGCTCCGCCAGCCGGCCCTCGCGCGCCGTCGGGCCGCCGAGCGTGATGCCCTGGGCGAGCGCGGAAGAAATGGCGCGCTGGATCGCCGGCTCCGAATGGCCGTAAAGGCCGGCGGTCTGCTCGACGACGAAATCGGCGTAGCGGTGGCCGTCGGCGTCCTCGACATGGCAGCCGTCGCCGCCCGCCAGCGAAAGCGGGAAGGGCGGATAGTAGAGCACGGTGCGGGTGTTGCCGCCGGGCATGGCGCGGCAGGCCTGCTCGTAAAGGCCGGCGCTGGTGGGGTTGGCGTCGGCGAAGCGCGCCTCGGCGTCTTCCAGCGCGGCCGCAAGGTCGAAATTGGCGCGTTCGGTGGCGGGCATGGCTCTCCGGACTCCGGCCGTGGTCGAGAGGGATGCAACAGCTAACCCATGCGAGCGGGCGATAGAAGCCCGTCCTTCGGCCGCTCAGGGCGGCAGGTCTCGCAGGAAGCGGATGACGGCGGTGTTGAAGGCGTCGTTGCGGTCTCCGGCGACCATGTGGCCGGCGCCGGAGACATCGACGAAGCGGGCGTGGGGGGCGAGCTCCAGGAAGGCGCGCGCCTCGGCCTCGGTCACCAGGTCGCTGTTGCGCCCGCGCACCAGCAGGGTGGGCACGCCCCGGCGGGCCAGCACGCGCACGGAGGCCTCCAGCCGCTCCGGCTCCCGGTCCTCCTGGCGCGACTGGGCGTCGCCGATGAAGGCGGGGTCCCAGTGCCAGTACCAGCGCCCGTCATCGCCGGGGCGGAGATTCTTGCGCAGGCCCTCCAGGTCGCGCGGGCGGCGGCGGTCGGGCAGATAGGCGGCGACCGCATCGGCGGCCTCCTCCAGCGAGGCGAAGCCGCTTTCGGCATGGGCGCGCATGAAGGAAACGATGCGCTCGACCCCCTCGGGGCGCACGCGCGGCGTGATATCGACCAGCACCACGGCGCGCAGCACCGGCTCCGGCGACTCGCCCTCGGCCAGCAGCGCGGCGATGCCGCCGAGCGAGGCGCCGACCGCGACGGGCCGGCCGAGCTCGCGGGCGACGGCGCGGAGGTCCGCGCCGAAATGCTCGATCAGATAGCGGCCCGCGGCCGAGCGGTCGCTGTCGCCATGGCCGCGCTGGTCGAGGCTGACCGTGCGCCAGCCGCGCAGGGCCAGCGCCAGCGCGGCCCCGCCCCAGGCGTGGCGGGTCTGGCCGCCGCCATGGGCCAGCAGAACGGTCGGCCGGTCGTCCTCGCCGCGAATGTCGGCGGCGAGTCGCAGGCCTTCCGCGCCCTCGAACCGGCGGAAGACGGGCGGAATCGGCCCGGCGTCGGGTTCCGTTGCCGCCGGCGCCTGCTCGCGCGGCGTCATCCGGGCCGGAGCGCCGCCAGCGCCCGGCGCAGCGCCGTCGCCACCTCCACGCGCTCATCGGGCGCGAGAAAGGCGCCGACGATCTCGCGCCGACCGTGGGCGGCGAGCGTGAGCGGCCCCGGCGGGTCGCGCGTCGCGTCGATCTCCACCCGCAGCCGCCAGGGCGGCAGGCAGACGGTCCGCGCGGCGCCGGCGGGGTCGATGCGCTCCACGGTCAGCGCGTCGGAGGTGAGCCGGAGCCGCTCCGAGCGCCGTCCGTCGCGATAGTTGCGCCGGAAGCAGAAGGCCAGCAGCGCGAATTCGAGGCCGAGAAAGCCGAGCACCGGCCAGGCGCCGAGCGCCAGAAAGGCCAGCCCGGCCAAGAGGCCGACGCCGGCGAGCGCCGCCAGCAGCAGCCGGAAGCCCGCCGGCGGCAGCGAGCGGTGCGGCGTCAGCACCGCGTCGAAGAGCGGCCGGCCGGTCAAAAGCTGTCCTTGCGGCGGCGGATCTCGGCAAACACCGCCTCCGGGGCCGCGCCCTCCATGCCGACCAGGCGCTGCATCGCCGCCTCGTCGGCGCGCAGGAAGGGATTGGCGCGCTTCTCCTCGCCGAGTTCGGAGGGAATGGTGCGCTCGCCCCTGGCGCGGAGCGAGTCGATCCGCCGGGCGGCGGCCTGGAGAGCGGGGTTGTCCGGATCGACCGAGAGCGCGAAGCGCGCATTGGACTGGGTGTATTCGTGGCCGCAATAGATGCGGGTGTCGTCGGGCAGGGCGCGCAGCTTGGCGAGCGAGGACCAGAACTGCTCCGGCGTGCCCTCGAACATGCGCCCGCACCCCAGCGCGAACAGCGTGTCGCCGCAAAACAGCGCCCGGCTGTCCTCGAACCAGAAAGCGATATGGCCGCTGGTGTGGCCCGGCACGTCGAAGACCCGCGCGGTCTGCCCGCCGACCGTGTAGCTGTCGCCGTCGCCGACCTCGACATCCAATCCCGGAATGCGCGCGCTGTCCGCTCGCGGGCCGACCAGGGTCGCGCCGTAGCGTTCGACGAGCTCGGCATTGCCGCCGATATGGTCGAAATGGTGGTGCGTGTTGAGGATATGCGTCAGTTGCCAGTCGCGGCGCTCCAGCGCGGCCATCACCGGCGCGGCCTCCGCCGGATCGATCACCGCCGTGGCCCCGCCGGCCGCATCGTGGGCGAGATAGACATAATTGTCCGACAGAGCGGGCACGATCTCGATTTCGAACATGGAGGGTCCTCTCGGCAGCGGCGTCGGCAGAATGCTACCCCGTTTCCCCGCCACGCGGAACCGCCTCTCCCCCTTGCCTCACCCGATGCGGCCCCGCATGGATCGCCGCGCCGGCTTGCCGCCTTGGCGCGCCGGCGGCTACAAGGCGGGGTCCCGGCGGGATGAAAGGGGACTCCATGACCGAGGCGGCGCTCGTTCCGCTGCTGGCGAGGATTGCGGATGCGCTGGAGCGGCTGGCGCCACCGGGGGGCGGCGCGCCCGATCTCGCTGCGGCCGACGCCTTCGTCTGGCACGCCGAGGGCGAGCGGCTGGCCCCGGTGGCGCGCGTCAGCTGCGTGGCGCTGCCGCTGCTCTGCGGCATCGACCGGGTGAGCGCCATCCTGCTGGAGAACACCCGGCGCTTCGCGCGCGGCCTGCCGGCCAACAACGCCCTGCTGTGGGGCGCGCGCGGCATGGGCAAGTCGTCGCTGGTCAAGGCCGTCCACGCCGAGGTCGTCGCGGAGCGCGCGGACGGGCCGGCGCTGGTCGAGATCCACCGCGAGGACATCGCCTCGCTGCCGCGCCTGCTGGCGCTCCTGCGCGGCGCGGGGCGGCGCTTCCTGCTCTTCTGCGACGATCTGTCCTTCGACGGCGCCGACACCACCTACAAGTCGCTGAAGGCGGTGCTGGAAGGCGGGCTGGAGGGCCGGCCGGAGAATGTCATCTTCTACGCCACCTCCAACCGCCGCCATCTGATGCCGCGCGACATGATCGAGAACGAGCGCTCCACCGCCATCAGCCCGGCCGAGGCGGTGGAGGAGAAGGTCTCGCTGTCGGACCGCTTCGGCCTCTGGCTCGGCTTTCACAATTGCGACCAGCCGACCTATTTTGCCATGGTGGAAGGCTATGCGGCCCATTTCGGCCTCGGGGTCGAGACGGAGCGGTTGCAGCGCGAGGCCCGCGAATGGGCGGTGACGCGCGGCGGACGCTCCGGGCGGGTCGCCTGGCAGTTCGTGCAGGACCTGGCCGGCCGGCTCGGCCGGCGGCTGGACGGGGAGACGGGATGATCCTGCTGATCGACAATTACGACAGCTTCGCCTACAACCTGATGCACTTTCTGGGCGAGCTGGGCGCGGAGGTCGAGGTGCGGCGCAATGACGCGCTGACCGCCGACGAGGCGCTGGCGCTCCGCTCGGACGCCATCGTGCTCTCGCCCGGCCCCTGCGATCCCGACAAGGCGGGCATCTGTCTCGATCTGGTGGCGAAGGCCGCCGGGCTGACGCCGCTCATCGGCGTCTGCCTCGGCCATCAATGCATCGGCCAGGCCTTCGGCGGGCGGGTGCTGCGCGCGCCGGTCTGCATGCATGGCAAGCTCTCGCGCATCCATCACGACGGCTCCGGCGTCTTCGCCGGCCTGCCCTCGCCCTTCGAGGCGACGCGCTACCACTCGCTCACCGTGGAGCGCGCAAGCCTGCCGGACGCGCTGGAGGCCAACGCCTGGACCGAGGACGGGCTGGTCATGGGCGTCCGCCACCGGGAGTTCGCGATTCACGGCGTGCAGTTCCACCCCGAAAGCATCGCCTCCGAACACGGCCACCGCCTCTTGGCCAACTTCCTCGAGGCGGCGCTCGGCCAGCGGCCGACGGGCGCGCCGAAGCCGCTCCCGGCGCGTCGGGTGTTCGCGGCGTGAGCGGGGCCGACTTCCGCGCGGTGCTGGCGCGTCTCGCCGAGGGCGAGACGCTGGGCGAGGCGGCCGCCGAGGCCGCCTTCGAGACGCTGATGTCCGGCGACGCCACGCCCGCGCAGGCCGGCGCCTTCCTGATGGCGCTCCGCGTGCGCGGCGAGACCATCGACGAGATCACCGGCGCGGCGCGCATCATGCGCGAGAAGGTGCTGCGCATCGACGCCCCGCCGGACGCCATCGACACCTGCGGCACCGGCGGCGACGGCAAGGGCACGCTCAACATCTCCACCGCCACCGCCCTGGTGCTGGCCGGCGCGGGCGCGCCGGTGGTCAAGCACGGCAACCGGGCGCTGTCGTCCCGATCCGGCTCCTCGGACGTGCTGGCGGCGCTCGGCGTCGATATCGACTGCGACATGCGCCTGGTCTCCGGCGCCTTGCAGGAGGCCGGCATCTGCTTCCTGATGGCGCCCCGCCATCACGGCGCCATGCGCCATGTGGCCGGCGCGCGGGTGGAGCTCGGCACGCGCACCATCTTCAACCTGCTGGGGCCGCTCTCCAATCCGGCGCTGGCGCGCCGCCAGCTGGTCGGCGTGTTCTCCGAGCGCTGGGTCGAGCCGCTGGCGCATGTGCTGGGCAATCTCGGCTCCGAGCGCGCCTGGGTGGTGCACGGCTCGGACGGCCTGGACGAGCTGACCACCACCGGCCCGAGCCATGTGGCGGAACTGCGCGACGGCGCCGTGCGCCGCTTCGAGGTCGATCCGCGCCATATCGGCCTGCCGCTCGCCCGGCCGGAAGACCTGGCGGGCGGCGACCCGGACGGGAACGCCCGCGCGCTCACCGCGCTGCTGGACGGGGAGCCGGGACCTTACCGGGATATAGTGGCGCTCAATGGCGCGGCCGCGCTCATGGTCGCGGGCCGGGTGTCGAAGCTCGCCGAGGGGCGCGCGGTCGCCGAGCAGGCGATCGACAGCGGCGCCGCCCGGCAAAAGCTCGCCGCGCTGGTGCGCATCACCAACGGCGGCTGAGGCGCGAGGGAAGGGCGGCCGCCATGTCCGATACGCTCCAGGCGATCCTCGCCGGCAAGCGCGAGCATGTGGCGCGCATGAAGCGCGAGCGCCCCTTGCGCCCGGCCGACCTCGCCGGCGAGCCGCCGCGCGGCTTCGCAAGAGCGCTGGCCCGGGCCGAGGGCTATGCGCTGATCGCCGAGATCAAGAAGGCCTCGCCCAGCAAGGGGCTGATCCGGGCCGATTTCGACCCCGCCCGGCTGGCCGAAGCCTATCTGGCCGGCGGGGCGGTCTGCCTCTCGGTGCTGACCGACCGGCCCTCCTTCCAGGGCGAGGACCGCTATCTGGGCGAGGCGCGCGCGGCCGCGCCGCTGCCGGTGCTGCGCAAGGATTTCATGATCGACCCCTGGCAGGTGGAGGAGGCGCGCGCGCTCGGGGCGGACTGCATCCTGATCATCCTGGCGGCGGTGGAGGATGGGCTGGCGGCCGAGCTGGAGGCGGCGGCCTTCGCGCTCGGCATGGACGCGCTGGTCGAGGTGCATGACGAGGCGGAGCTGGAGCGCGCGCTCCGCCTCGCCTCGCCGCTGATCGGGGTCAACAACCGCAATCTGAAGACGCTGGAGGTGGACCTCGCGACCGCCGAGCGCCTCGCGCCGCGCATCCCGGCGGAGCGCATCGCGGTCGGCGAGAGCGGGCTCGCCGCGACCGCCGACCTGGAGCGGCTCGCGCGCGTCGGCGTCACCCGCTTCCTGGTCGGGGAGTCGCTGATGCGCCAGGCCGACGTGACCGCCGCCACCCGCGCCCTGCTCGGCCTCGAGCGCCGGAGGCGGGCGGGATGAGCGCGCGCCTAACCCATTTCGACGAGCAGGGCCGGGCGGCGATGGTGGATGTCTCCGGCAAGGCGGAGACCGAGCGCGTCGCGGTGGCCGGCGGGCGGGTGGTCATGGCCCCGGAGACGCTGGCGCTGATCCTGGCGGGCGAGGTCGGCAAGGGCGATGTGCTGGGCGTGGCGCGGCTGGCGGGCGTCATGGCGGCCAAGCGCACCGCAGACCTGATCCCGCTCTGCCATCCGCTGGCGCTCTCCTCCGTCCAGGTGGAACTGCAGCCCGACACGGACGCCTCGGCGGTGGAGATTACCGCGACCTGCCGTCTCAAGGGCCGCACCGGCGTCGAGATGGAGGCGTTGACCGCGGTCTCGGTCGCGGCGCTCACCGTCTATGACATGTGCAAGGCGGTGGATCGGGGCATGACGGTGGAGGCCGTCCGCCTGCTCTCCAAGGAAGGCGGCAAGTCCGGCCGCTGGACCCGCCCGGCGTGATCCCGGTCAGCGAGGCCATCGACCGCATCCTGGCCGGCGTGCGGCCGCTGCCGGCGGAACTGGTCGGGCTCGGCGAGGGCCTCGGCCGCGTGCTGGCGGAGGACCTCGCCTCCAGGCGCACCCAGCCGCCGCTCGCCGTCTCGGCCATGGACGGCTATGCGCTGCGGGCGGCGGATGCGGGCGCGGCGCCCGTCCGCCTCCGCGTGGTGGGCGAGGTTCCGGCCGGGTCGCGCTGGCGGGGCGCGCTCGGGCCGGGCGAGGCGGTGCGCATCTTCACCGGCGCGCCGCTGCCCGACGGCGCCGACGCCATCGTCATCCAGGAGGATTGCGCGCGCGAGGGCGACCTGGTGACGGTGGGCGAGGCCGCCTCGGCGGGGCGCTGGGTGCGCCCGGCCGGGCTCGATTTCGCCGAGGGGGATGTGCTGCTCCGCGCCGGCCGCCTGCTGGGGCCGCGCGATCTCGGCCTCGCCGCCGCGATGAACCGGCCCTGGCTGCCGGTGCGCCGCCGCCCGCTGGTGGCGCTGCTCGCCACCGGCGACGAGATCGCGCTGCCGGGCGAGCCGCTCGGGGCGGAGCAGATCGTGAGCTCCAGCGGGCCGGGCCTGGCGGCGTTCGTCGCCGAGGCGGGCGGCGTGCCGCTCTCGCTCGGCGTGGCGGCGGACAGCGTGGAATCGCTCCGGGCCTCGGCCGCCGGAGCGCGCGGCGCGGATATTCTGGTGACCATGGGCGGGGCCTCGGTCGGCGAGCACGACCTGGTGCAGGCGGCGCTCGCCGAGGAGGGGCTCGAGGTCGATTTCTGGCGCATCGCCATGCGGCCCGGCAAGCCGCTCATGTTCGGGCGGCTCGGGGCGACGCTGGTGCTGGGGCTGCCGGGCAATCCGGTTTCGGCCTTCGTCTGCGCGCTGCTGTTCTTGCGCCCGCTGATCCGGGCGCTGCTGGGCCTGCCGGCGGGGCCGCCCGAGCGCCAGCCGGCGCGGCTCGGCGCGGCGCTCGGCGCGAACGACCGGCGCGAGGACTATCTGCGCGCGCGGCTTGCGCCCGGCCCGGACGGCGCGCCGGTGGCCACGCCCTTCGACCGCCAGGACAGCTCCATGCTGGCCCGCTTCGTCGAGGCCGACGCGCTGGTGGTGCGCGCGCCGCACGCCCCGCCGGCCCCGGCGGGCGCGCCGGTGGAGATCATCCGCCTCTGAGAGCGGGACCGAGAGCGGGGCGCGTCAGCCGCGCTTCTCCGGCGGCGGATATTCGCGGAGCGCATATTCGAGGCTGCCCCGGCCGCAATCCATGCGCTTCATGTTGAAGCGCAGATGGCCCCCCGCCCGGCGCCCGCGCCAGAAGCCGCCGAAGATGGTGACGAGCCAGGGGAAGGACGGCGCGGGCGGGTTGAAATGGACGAACAGCTCGGTGCGAGAGAGCAACGACTGCTGGCGGATCGAGCGGATGCCCGACCAGTCGCGGCGCTCGATGCCGAAGATCGGAAAGGCGATGCCGGAGCGGTCGAACACCACCGCCGGCAGATGCGCGCGGCGGGCGATCCAGGCGGCGTTGCAGGCGATGCCGCCCAGCAGCAGCGCCATCAGCCCGGCGAGCGCCAGCGGCGGTCCGGGCCTGCCGTCGATGACGCCATTGACCAGCAGGGCCAGCGCCACCAACGCCGCCAGCCCGCTCGCAATCGCGAGCGCAATATAGGTCGGGCGGTAATAATGGATCGTCATGACAGGCGCGCTATAGCGGCCCGGAAGGCCGGCGACAAGGCCGTGGGTTTCGCGCGATAAGGCGGAGGCCATGTGTTTCTTCAACACCGCCGGCCCGGTCGTTCCAGCGAAGCATTGCAGCATTCCGCCGCTCGACCGGCTCGACCGGGAGGAAGTGCTGCGGCCGATCGGTTCCTGGAGAACCTCCACCGCGGCGATGGCGTTGTTGCGATAGCGGGCGACCGCTTTCGCCAGCCGCTTGGACAAGGCGCGCGTCTCCACGACATTGACGCGGCTTCGGGAGCGCAGTTGGCCGTCGAGAAGCCTGCGCAGCGCCTCGCCATGGCTGTCGCGTTCTGGCGTCGGGCTGTCCGCGCCGCAGGGCGTAGCCCAGCCCGGCGAGCCGGGCGAGCGTCTGTCGCGCCTCGTCGAGCCCGCGCTCGGCCAGCCTTCGCTCGTTCGCGGTGAAGCCGCGCACCAGATGCTCGCCGAGGGTGCGCGTGGCCCACTGGCGAAACCGCACGCCGCGCCTGGAATTGACGCGGTAGCCGACGGAGATGATAGCGTCGAGATTGTAGTGCTTCACCCGGCGGCGCACCCGCCGCCGCCCCTCGGTTCGAACTACCGAGAAATCCTCGGTAGTTGCCTTCTCGCTCAGTTCCTCGTCGGAGAAGATGTTTTTCAGGTGCAGGCCCACATTGTCGATCGAGGTCCCGAACACGGTCGCCATGTCCCGTTGCGAGAGCCAGACGGTCTCCTGCTCCAGGCGCACATCGACGCGCACCTCGCCGTCGGGGCTCTCATAGACGACGACCTCGCCGCCGGGCGCGCCAGCTGGCGCCTCGCCGCTCATCGCCTGCAGGCCCTCGCCGACGGGCAGCCGCACCCGCAGCGCCGAATCCCGGCCCGGATGAGCGGGTCGGCAAGAGGAAGGCTCATCCCATAACCCCGGCCGCGCACCCCAGCCTCTCGAAACCGAGACCGTCGCCGCTATCGTTCGTCCGCTTCGCCATGCAAGTCCCGATCATCATTCTCCCACGACCATGCAGTATGCCCGGTCGGAGTCATGAACGCCAAGCCGGGCCCGGTCGACCTCGTCCGGGATTGCGAACCTCTCGCATGACGCGATGGCGCCGCTCCGGCGTCGCCCGCGCGCGGGCGATTGCGAATGACAATGCGAGCCTTTCGCATCTAACAGTCTGAAAAAACTGCATTTTTCTCTTGCGCTCGACAATGCGCCGCCGGTAGCATCCTCTCCCGATCTCGAAGACCGAACGATATCCGGCGCGCCGGGGACAGGAGGCGACGATGAAGGGCGACACACGGGTGATCGCAATCCTCAATGACGTGCTGAAGAACGAGCTCACGGCGATCAACCAGTATTTCCTGCATTCCCGGATGCTGAAAAACTGGGGCGTCGAGAGGCTCGCGAAGCACGAATATGAGGAGTCGATCGACGAGATGCGCCACGCCGACCGGCTGGTCGAGCGCATCCTGTTTCTCGAAGGGCTGCCGAACCTCCAGGACATCGGCGCGCTCCGCATCGGCGAGACGGTGCAGGAAATCCTCGACGCCGACCTGGCGCTGGAGCATGCGGCGATCCCGGCGCTGCGCGACGGCATCGCCCATTGCGAACAGGTCTCCGACTATGTGACCCGCCATCTGCTCCGCGAAATCCTCGAGAGCGAGGAGGAGCATGTGGACTGGCTGGAGACGCAGGGCGAGCTCATCGCCCGCATGGGGATGGAGAACTACATCCAGCTTCAGAGCAAGCCGGCCGAAGGGGACTGAGGGTCCGCTCCCGCCGGGCGTCAGCCGCTCCGCGCGCCGGGCGGCTCGACGGCGCCCGCGTCATGTTCGCGGTCGATCAGCTCCTGGGCGGCCGGCAGGCAGCGGCCGCAGCGGGGGCCGCCGCCGAGCGCCGCATAGGCGCGGTGCGCGCTGCGCAGGCCCGTGCGCGCGGCCTCGCGGATCTCGGCGTCGCGATAGGCGTTGCAGATGCAGACATACATGCCGCCACCCCGGATGATTGCGCCTATCCTGCACCTTGTGCAAATGCTAGTCAATCGCAAAAATGCCGGGCGGTAAAGAGGGTTGCGCCGGGTCGCCGGACCCGGTTTGATCTTTTCGCCGAACCAATATAGAACAGCCGCGTCCCATACAGGTTCGTATGGGGAACGGAAAGGATGACGGCATGTTGACGAGAAAGCAGACCGAGCTGCTGCAATTCATCTCGGAGCAGATTTCCAGGGATGGCGTGTCGCCGTCTTTCGACGAGATGCGGGACGCGCTCGGGCTGAAGTCGAAATCGGGCGTGCATCGCCTGGTGACGGCGCTGGAGGAGCGCGGCTTCATTCGCCGCTTCCCCAATCGCGCCCGCGCGCTCGAAGTCGCGCGCCTGCCCAACGCCGAGGCCTTTGAGGACTGGAACCGCGCGGGGCAGGGGATGTTTCGCAACCTGCGCCGGCGGCCCGAACCGGCCGGGGCGGCGACGGAGGAACTGCCGCTCTACGGGCGCATCGCCGCTGGCACGCCGATCGAGGCGCTGCGCGACCCCGACAGCACCGTCGCCGCGCCGCAGGCCATGCTGGGCGCCGGACGCCACTATGCGCTGGAGATCGCCGGCGACTCGATGGCGGGCGCCGGCATCCTGGACGGCGACACCGTCGTCATCCGGGAATGCGACCGGGCCGAGCCGGGCGCGATCGTGGTGGCGCTGGTCGATGCCGAGGAGGCGACGCTCAAGATCTGGCGTCCGGGCGACGGCAGGGTGGCGCTGGAGGCCGCCAACGACACCTTTCCGACGCAGATCTATAGCCCGGACCGGGTGCAGATCCAGGGGCGCCTGGTGGGGCTGCTGCGCAACTACTGATCCGCCGCCGGGCCGGCGAGCCCGACCCAGGGCCGCCGCCCGCGATGGTCCCAGTCGGTCTCGACCGCGACGCCCTCGGGCGCGAGCCGCAGCGCATGGGCGCCGAGGCGCCGGAGCCGCGCCCGGTCGATCACCAGCGTTTCCGGCGCGCAATAGCGCCGCCGCGCCCGGCGCGAGACCGTGACCGCGGCCAGCAGCACGGCCGCCTCGCGGCAATCCTCCTCCAGCGCGGCGTGGCGGAGCGCCACCGCGACCCCGTCGCCGACGCAGCCGAGCCGGTCGCAGGAGAGGCCGGGGCCGCCGGGCGCGGTCGCGCCGCGCTCCGCCGTCCCGGCGGCCTCCATCCAGACCCGGCCGAGAAACCCGCCCCGCGCCTGCGAGAGATAGAGCCGGCCCTCGACATGGCGGGCGAAGAGGCGCGCATCGCCGTCGGCCAAGAGATCGGGCGGGCGCGCGCCGACCGCGAGCGCCAGCGCGGCGGCAAGGCCGAGCAGCCCGGCCAGCCGCCAGCGTCTCTGCCAGAGGCAGAGCCAGAGCCCGCCGGCCGCGGCCGCCACCGCCCCGGCCGTCGGCAGGGGCGGAAAGCGCAGCACCGCGCCCGGCCAGCCGGCCACCGTCTCGGCCGTCAGCAGGACCGCCTCGATGCCCGCGCCCATCGCGGCCAGCGGCCAGCTTTCCAGCCCGACCGGCATGGCCAGCACGCCCAGCAGCCCCGCCGGCATGATCCAGAAGGCGGCGGCGGGCACGGCGATCAGATTGGCGGCGAGGCCATAGACCGCAAGGCGCCCGAAATGATGCGCGGCGAAGGGCGCGGTGGCGAGCGTGGCCACCAGGGTGGTGAGCAGCGTCGCGGCCAGGAAGACGCCGACGCCGCCGATCCGCGCCCGCGCTGCGGAGAGCGCGTCCGCCAGCCGCTCATAGACCGCGACCAGCGCCACGACTGCGGCGAAGGACAGCTGGAAGCTGGCCGTGGTGAGCGCATAAGGCTCCAGCAGCAGCACGGCGAGCGCCGCCAGCGCCACCAGCCGCATGCCGATCTCCAGCCGGTCCACCATCACCGCGAGCAGCGCCAGCGCCACCATGGCGAAGGCGCGCTGCGTCGGCACGGTCGCGCCGGCCAGCAGCATGTAGCCGAACGCCGCGACCAGGGCGGCGGCCGCAGCCCATTTCTTGATCGGGTAGCGCAGCGCAATGCGCGGCCAGAGCGCGAGCGCGGCCCGGATGGCGGCGAAGACCAGTCCGGCCACCAGGCCGAGATGCAGCCCGGAGATCGCCAGCAGATGCGCCAGCCCGGCGTCGCGCACCGCCGCGTGGGCCTCTCGCGGCAGGTCGCCGCGCAGGCCGGTGGTGAGCGCGATGGCGACGCCGGCGATGGCGGGGTCCGGGATCGCCCGGTGGATGCCGGCCGCGATCCGGTGGCGGAGCCGCTCGACGCCGCCGCGTTCGCCTTCTTCCAGCAGGCGCGCCTTGCCGAGCGCGAAACCGGTGGCGCCGGTCTGTTGGAAGAAGGCGCGCCGGGCGGGATCGTAGCCGCCGGGCAGCGCCGGCTGCGGCAGGGGCGTCAGCCGGGCGAGCACCGCGATGCGCGCGCCGGGGCCGGCGCCCTCGGGCAGCCGGGCGAGGCTGAGGCGAAGCCGGGCCGGGGTCTCCTCCGGGGCCAGCCGTTCGACCGCGACATCCTCCAGCAGGATGCGGAAGGGGGCCGCGACCCGGTCCTGGCGGAGGATGCGGCCACGCACCTCGGTCGGCCCGATCGCGCGCTCCAGGATCGGCGCGCGCGCGAGCTCGGTGTGGAAGCCGGCCCAGAAGAGGCCGAAGACCGCGACCGCCAGCCCCAGCGCGGCGGCGAAGGCGGCGGTGCGCCGGAGGCGGGCGGCGAGCAGCGCGGCCAGCCCGGCCGCGCTCGCCGTCGCCGCGATCGGCGGCTCGAAGCCGGCCGCGAAATAGAGGCCGATGCCGAGCGCCAGGCAGACCGGCAGCCAGAGCGCCTGCCGGTCGCGCTCCGCCGCCCAGGCGCCGACGGCGAGGTTGACGGCGCCGCCGAGCCTCCCGATAACGCCGCTCTCGCCAGCAAGGGCCCTGTCCTCCATGACCGTCGTCACCCGGTTCGCGCCGTCACCGACCGGCTTCCTGCATATCGGAGGAGCGCGCACGGCGCTCTTCAACTGGCTGTTTGCGCGTCATCATGGCGGGCGTTTCCTGTTGCGGATCGAGGATACCGACCGTCGGCGCTCGACCGAAGCGGCCGTTGCCGCGATCCTGGACGGCCTCGCCTGGCTGGATCTCGATCCGGACGAGCCGCCGAGCTACCAGTTCGAGCGCCGCGCTCGCCACGCCGAGGTCGCGGAGGCGATGCTGGCGGCGGGCGCGGCCTATCGCTGCTATGCCGGTCCGGAGGAGCTGGAAGCCATGCGCGCCGCCGCCACGGCGCGCCGCGAGCGCTTCCGCTATGACGGGCGCTGGCGCGACCGGGACCCCGCCGAGGCGCCCGAGGGCGCGGCCTACGCCATTCGCCTCAGGGCGCCGAGGGAGGGCGAGACGGTCATCCGCGACCTGGTGCAGGGCGAGGTGCGCGTCGCCAACGCCGAGCTCGACGACATGGTTCTGCTGCGCGCCGACGGCACGCCGACCTACATGCTCTCCGTGGTCGTCGATGACCGTGACATGGGGGTCACGCACGTCATTCGCGGCGACGACCATCTGAACAACGCCTTCCGTCAGGCGCAGGTGTCCCGCGCCATGGGCTGGCCGCTGCCGGCCTTTGCGCATATCCCGCTGATCCACGGCTCCGACGGCGCCAGGCTCTCCAAGCGCCATGGCGCGCTCGGGGTCGATGCCTATCGCGACATGGGGATGCTGCCGGAGGCGATGCGCAACTATCTGCTGCGGCTCGGCTGGAGCCATGGCGACGCGGAGATCGTCTCGACCGAGGAGGCCGTCGCCTGGTTCGGCCTGGAGGCGGTCGGCCGCTCGCCGGCGCGCTTCGACTGCGAGAAGCTGGAAAGCGTCAACGCCCACTATCTGCGCGCGGCCGAGAGCGAGCGGCTGCTGGCGCTGCTGGAGCCGTTTCTGGCCGCGCCGCCGGACGCGGCCGGCCGGGCGCGACTCCGCGCCGGCCTCGCCGGATTGCGGCCGCGCGCGAAGACGCTGGTGGAGCTCGCCAAGGCCGGGGCCTGCTACGCCGCCGGCCGGCCGATCGCGCCGGAGCCGAAGGCCGCCCGCCTGCTGGATGGGCCGGCGCGCGCGCTGCTGGCGCGCTATGCGGCCCGGCTCGCGGATTGCGAGTGGACCGAGGCGGCGCTCGAGGCGGCCACCCGGGCCTTCGCCGAGGCGGAGGGGCTGAAGCTCGGGCGCGTCGCCCAGCCGGCGCGCGCCGCGCTCACCGGCCGCACGGCCTCGCCCGGCCTGTTCGAGCTGCTGGCGGCGCTCGGGCCGGACGAGGCGCTCGGGCGGCTGGAGGATGCGGTCGGATAGATATTTGCCAAGCCGGGCCTGTGGCAATATGGTGGCGCGTGAGCAGAGCCAGAGGATGATTGCGGAGATGACAGGGCGCAGCGTTTCGATCGTGGACCGGGCAAACAACAAGTCCGTCGATCTGCCGATTATCAGCGGGACCCTGGGCGCGGACGTCATCGACATCCGCTCCCTGCACCGGGAGCTCGGCTATTTCACCTTCGATCCCGGCTACACGGCCACCGGCAGCTGCCAGTCGAAGGTCACCTATATCGACGGCGACGAGGGCGTGCTGCTCTATCGCGGCTATCCCATCGAGCAGCTGGCCGAGCATTCCGACTATATGGAGACGTGCTATCTCATCCTGTTCGGCGAGCTGCCCGACGCCGAGCAGAAGGCCAAGTTCGTGCACGACATCACCTATCACACCATGCTGCACGACCAGATCACCAACATCTATCGGGGCTTCCGCCGGGATGCGCATCCGATGGCGATCATGTGCGGCGTGGTGGGCGCGCTCTCGGCCTTCTATCACGACAGCACCGATATCGACGATCCCTGGCACCGCACCGTCGCCTCCTACCGGATGATCGCCAAGCTGCCGACCATCGCCGCCTGGGCCTACAAATATTCCCTCGGCCAGCCCTTCATCTATCCGCGCAACGATCTCGACTACGCTTCCAACTTCCTGCGCCTCTGTTTCGCCGTGCCGACGGAGGACTATGAGATCAACCCGGTGGTCGCCAAGGCGATGGACCTGATCTTCATCCTCCACGCCGACCATGAGCAGAACGCCTCGGCCTCCACCGTCCGGCTGGCCGGCTCCACCGGCGCCAATCCCTTCGCCTGCATCGCCGCCGGCTGCGCCGCGCTCTGGGGGCCGAGCCATGGCGGGGCGAATGAGGAAGTGCTGAAGATGCTGGGCCAGATCGGCTCGGCCGACGCGGTGGGCGACTGGGTGAAGAAGGCCAAGGACCCCGACGATCCCTTCCGCCTGTTCGGCTTCGGCCACCGCGTTTACAAGAACCACGACCCGCGCGCGCGGGTGATCCAGAAGGCCTGCCACGATGTGCTGAACGAGCTGGGTCTGCACGACCCGCTGCTGGAGGTGGCGCTGGCGCTGGAGAAGGTGGCGCTGGAGGACGACTATTTCGTCGCCCGGCGGCTCTATCCCAATGTCGATTTCTATTCCGGCATCATCCTGAAGGCGATGGGCTTTCCGGTCAGCATGTTCACGGCGCTGTTCGCCGTCGGGCGCACGGTCGGCTGGATCGCGCAGTGGAACGAGCTGATCGAGGACCCCTCGCAGAAGATCAACCGCCCGCGCCAGCTCTATACCGGCCCCGCGCAAAGGGACTATGTGCCGCTAGCCGCGCGCTGAGCGACAGGCGGCGCTGCTTCACACGCTCTTCAGCGCCTGCCAGACGCGGAAGGCGGTTTCGAAGGCGGCGGCGCGCACGGGGCGCAGGCGGTCCGCCCCGCCCCGATGCACCGGCAGCGGCGGCGGCTCCCCGCCGAGCGCGGCGTCGGCGAGCGCCGCGCCCAGCACCGTTCCGGGGCCGATGCCGCGCCCGTTATAGCCGTGCAAGGCCCAGAGGCCGGCTTCCGGCGTCAGCAGCCGGGGCAGATGGTCGCCGGTGAGCGCGATGACGCCATGCCAGGCGCATTCCCACTCCAGGTGGCCGAGTTCGGGAAAGAGCCGGCGCGCCGTCCGCTCGGCCCAGCGCCTGGACAGCCGTCCGGCGAGGCGGCCCATGCTGCCGAGGATCAGCCGCCCGGCGCGGTCGCGGCGCACAGAGGTCATGACGGGAGCCGTGTCCCACACGCCCTGGCCTTCCGGCAGGATCGCCGCGCCTTCCGCGCCCAGCGGCGCGCTCGCCAGCTGGAAATAGTGGATCGGCGTCCAGGCGGCCTGCGGCGCCAGCCCGCCGCCATAGGAGTTGGTGGCGAGCAGCAGCTGCCGGGCGGTGACGCGCCCGTGGGGTGTCTCCAGCACCCAGCGCCCGCCGCTCTCCGAGAAGCCCTGCACCGGCGTGGCCGTAAAGATGCGCGCGCCGGCCCGCAGCGCCGCATCGGCCAGCCCGCGCGCATAGCCGAGCGGGTTGATGGTGCCGGCCCGCCGGTCGAGCAGGCCGCCATGGAAGGCGCGGCTGCCGATCCGGCGGCTGGCGGCCTCGCGGTCCAGCAGCTCCACCGGCGCGCCGAGCGCGGACCAGGCGGCGGCGCGCTGCTCCAGCTCGCGCAGGCCCGAGGCCCGGTGCGCCGCATGGATGGTCCCTTGCCGCACCGCCTCGCACTGGATCTGATGGCGCTCGATCAGCTCGAACACGCGCTCCGGCGCTTCGCCGAGCGCGGTCACCAGCCGGTCGCCGGCGTCGCGCCCGAGCGCCGCCTCGATCCGGTCCGGCGGCAGCCAGAGGCCGGCATTGACCAGGCCGACATTGCGCCCCGACGCGCCATAGCCGATCTCGCGCGCCTCCAGCACGCAGCAATCGACGCCGCGCTCCGCCAGCCGGAGCGCGGCGGAGAGGCCGGTGAATCCCGCCCCGGCGATGGCGACGTCGGTCTCGCGGTCGCCGTCGAGCGGCGGGCAATGCGGCGGCGCGGGCGCCGTCCTGGCCCAGAGCGAGTCGAGTTCAGACAACGGAGAGGTCCGCCGGGTGGCCCATGAGAAAGGCTCCCACGGTTCGGAAATGCGACTTGCGGCCCTGGAGCTGCTGCGTGACCGAGTGGATGTCGCGGAAGCGCCGCTCGAACGGCGCTTCGGTGAAGATCGCGCTCGCCCCGGCGGCGTCGTAGAGCAGATCGACGGCCGCCTTCGCCTCGTGAATGGCGAAGGTGGAGGCGAGGCGGATGCGCACCCGGTCGGGGATCGCGAGCCGCTCGGCCTCTTGCGTGCGCGCCCAGATCTCCTCCACCTCGGAGAGCAGGAAGGCGCGCGCCGAGCGCAGGCGCGCGGCCGCCTGGGCGGTCTCGTAATGCACGATGGGATTGTCGGCGAGGCGCGCGCGGTGCAGGCGCGGCGTCTTGTCCTGCGCGAGCGCCAGGAAGGCCTCGAACACGCCCTCGCCGATGCCGAGCGCGGTGCCGGCAAAGCCGATCGCGTAGAGGTTCATGCTGGCGAAGCGGTAGAGCGGCGCGTGATGGCGGCGATGCGCGGCATGGTCGCGCACGGTGGTGTAGGCCTCCGGCACGAAGCGGTCCTCCAGCCGGTAGCCGTCGCTGGCGGTGCCGCGCAGGCCGATCGTGTCCCAGATGTCGTCGAGCGCGACGCTGGCGGCCGGGAACAAGAGCGTGCGCAGGATGGGCGCGCCGCTGCACGCGGTTCTGGGCGCGCCGGTCGCGTCGAACAAGGGCATATGCGCGCCGAGCCAGGTGGCGTGGCGCGCCCCGCTGGCGAAGGCGAGGCGCCCCGAGGCGCGGTAGCCGCCCTCGACCTCATGCGCTTCCGCCGGGCCCGGCCCCCAGGCGAGCACCGCGGCCGGGTCTCCGCCCCAGATCTCCTCAGCGATGTCGGGGGCCAGATAGGCGGCGGCCATGGCGCACCCGTTGGCCTGGCAGAGGCACCAGGCGGTGCTGGCGTCGTGGCGGGCGATCTCGGAGATGGTGCGGAAGAAGAGCGGCGGCGGCGTCTCCAGCCCGCCATAAGGCTTCGGCAGCAGCATCCGGAAGAGCCGCGCCTCGTGCAGCGCCTCCAGCAGGGCGGGCGTCAGCCGCCGGCTGCGGTCGATCTCCGGGGCCGCCGCCTCGATCTTCGGGCCGAGGCCGCGAGCGGCCTCCAGCACGCCGTCCGGTTTGTGATGCAAGGCGCGCGCCGCCGCCGGCCTCAGAACATGATGACGCTGCGCGCCACGCTGCCGGATTTCATGTCTGCGAAGGCCTGGTTGATGTCCTTGAGCTCGATGCGCTGCGAGATCATCTCGTCGAGATGGAGCTTGCCGTTCAGGTAGAAGTCCACCAGTCGCGGCATGTCCACCCGGAAGCGGTTGGAGCCCATGGTCGATCCCTGGATGCGCTTCTCGCGCAGGAACTCCGGCCCGTGCAGCTCGATCTTGGTGCCGACCGGCACCATGCCGACGATGGTGGCGGTGCCGCCCGGGCGGATCATGCGGAAGGCGTTTTCGGAGGTCGCCTTCAGGCCGATGCACTCGATGGCGTGATGCACGCCGCCGCCGGTAAGCTCTCGCACCTCGCCCACCATGTCCTGGGTCGAGGCGTCGATCACATGCGTCGCGCCGAACTGCTTGGCGAGGTTCAGCTTCGAGCCGACCGTATCGACGGCGATGATGCGCCCCGCCCCGGCGATCGCCGCCCCGTTGACCGCCGAGAGGCCGACGCCGCCGCAGCCGATGATGGCGACATCCATGCCGGGCTCCACCCTGGCGGTGTGGAACACGGCGCCGACGCCGGTCATCACGCCGCAGCCGATCAGCGCCGCGCGGTCGAGCGGCATGTCCTCGCGCACCTTCACCAGCGCGTGCTCGTGCACCAGCATCATCTCGGCGTAGGAGGAGAGGTTGGCGAACTGCGTCATCGGCGCGCCGCCCTTGGCCAGGCGCGGCTCCTCGTCCGGCTTGCGCTGCAGGTCCGGATCGTCGCAGAGCGACATATGGCCGGTCAGGCAGTATTCGCACTCGCCGCAGAAGGCCGAGAGGCAGGTGATGATGTGGTCGCCCTTCTTCACATAGGTCACCTGGTCGCCGACCTCTTCGACGATGCCGGCGCTCTCATGGCCGAGCACGATGGGCAGCTTGGCGGGATAGAGCCCCTCGACGAAATGCAGGTCCGAATGGCAGACGCCGGCCGCCACGGTGCGCACCAGCACCTCGCGCGGGCCGGGCTTGGAGATCTCCACCTCCTCGACTTCGAGCGGCTTGCCGACTTCGCGGAATACGGCGGCTTTCATGGGCGTCTGTCCTCTCCCGATGTTCCGGCCTTGCGGGCCATGATGCCCCAGGCGGGGCGCGAGCGCGAGGGGGGTCAGTTCTTCGAGCGATCCACCAGCGCGTTCTCGGCGATCCAGGGCATCATGCCGCGCAGCCTTGCGCCGACCTCCTCCACCGGATGCTCCGCCGCGCGCCGGCGCATGGCCTTGAAGCTCGCCTGGCCGGCGGCGTTCTCCAGCACCCATTCGCGCGCGAAGTTGCCGGACTGGATCTCGCCGAGGATGGCCTTCATGCGCGCCTTGACGCTCTCGTCCACCACGCGTGGGCCGCGGGTGTAATCGCCATATTCGGCGGTGTTCGACACCGAATAGCGCATCTGCGCGAGCCCGCCCTCATAGATCAGATCGACGATCAGCTTCACCTCGTGCACGCACTCGAAATAGGCCATTTCCGGGGCGTAGCCGGCCTCGCAGAGCGTCTCGTAGCCGGCCTGGATCAGCGCCGTGATGCCGCCGCAAAGCACCGTCTGCTCGCCGAACAGGTCGGTCTCGCACTCTTCCTTCATGGTGGTCTCGATGACGCCGGCCCGGCCCGCGCCCAGGCCGCAGGCGTAGGAGAGGCCGAGCTCCTGGCAGTTGCCGGAGGCGTCGGCGTGGACGGCGAGCAGGCTCGGCACGCCGGCCCCGCGCACATATTCCGAGCGCACCAGATGTCCCGGACCCTTGGGCGCGACCATGAACACATCGAGGTCGGAGCGCGGCTCGACCAGGTTGAAGTGGATCGACAGCCCGTGCGCGACCGCAAGCGCCGCGCCCTCCTTCATATTGTCGCGGAGCGCGCCGGAGTAGAGCGCCGCATGGCCCTCGTCGGGGGTCAGCATCATCACGACATCGGCCGTGCGCGCCGCCGCATCCGGGGTCATCACCGTGAAGCCGGCGTTCTCGGCCTTCGGCTGGCTGCCGGAGCCTTCGCGCAGCCCGACGATGACGTTCTCGACGCCGCTGTCGCGCAGATTGTTGGCGTGGGCGTGGCCCTGGCTGCCATAGCCCAGTATGGCCACGGTGCGCGACTTGACGAGGTTGAGGTCGGCGTCGCGATCGTAATAGACGCGCATGGGGCGCGGTTCCTTTCTGCTGTCGAATGTCTTGCGGGCGCTTACATGCTCTCGGCGCCGCGCGCGATGGCGACGACGCCGGTGCGCGCCAGGTCGGCGAGCCCGAGCGGGCGCATGAGGTCGATGAAGGCGTCGATCTTGCCGGCCGAGCCGGTGACCTCGAACACGAAGGAGCGGTGGGTGCTATCGACCACGCGGGCGCGGAAGATGTCCGCGATGCGCAGCGCCTCGATGCGCCGCGCGCCGCCGCCCGAAACCTTGACCAGCACCAGTTCGCGCTCGACATGCGCGCCTTCGTCGGTGAGGTCCGAGACGCGGTGGACCGGCACCAGCCGGCCGAGCTGCGCCTTGATCTGCTCCAGCACCATTTGCGTGCCGGAGGTCACGATGGTGATGCGCGAGAGATGGCCGGTCGGGTCGATCTCGGCGACCGTCAGGCTCTCGATATTGTAGCCGCGCCCGGAAAACAGGCCGATGACGCGCGCCAGCACGCCCGGCTCGTTATCCACCACCACGGCGAAAATGCGCCTCTCCTGGGCCTGCTCGGCGATCGACAAGCGGACGTCTCCTCGCGGCTCTCGCCGGCTACTCTTCCTAGACCAGCACCATGCCCTGGGCGTCGATGGTGGCTTCCGGCTCTTCCGCGCCGCCCAGGAGCATCTCGTTATGCGCCTTGCCCGAGGGGATCATCGGGTAGCAGTTCTCCATCTGCGCCACCCGCACATCGGCGATCACCGGGCCGTCGGCGGCGATCATGGCGTCGATCAGCCCGTCCATCTCGTCCGGGCGCTCGGCGCGCAGCCCGGTCCAGCCGAAGGCTTCGGCGAGCTTGACGAAATCCGGCAGGCTGTCGGTGTAGCTCTCCGAATAGCGTTCGCCATGCAGCAGCTCCTGCCACTGGCGCACCATGCCCATCCACTGATTGTTCAGGATGAAGATCTTGACCGGCAGCCGGTATTGGGCGGCGGTGGAAAGCTCCTGGATATTCATCAGGATCGAGGCCTCGCCGGCCACATCGATCACCAGCGCGTCGGGATGCGCGACCTGCACGCCGATGGCGGCCGGCAGCCCGTAGCCCATCGTGCCGAGGCCGCCCGAGGTCATCCAGCGGTTGGGCTGCTCGAAACGCAGGAACTGCGCCGCCCACATCTGATGCTGGCCGACCTCCGTGGTCACGAACACATCCTTGCGCCCGGCGGTTTTGGCCTGCAGGCGCTCCAGGGCGAATTGCGGCTTGATGACGCGCTCGTCCTGCTCGTATTTCAGGCAGTCGCGTCCCCGCCAGCGCTCGATCTGCCGCCACCAGTCGGCGACCGCCTCGCTGCGGGTGCGCGCGCCGCGCGCCGTCCAGCGCCGCCGGATCGCGTCCACCGCCTTGCCGGCGTCGGCCACGACGGCGACATCGACCATCACATTCTTGTTGATCGAGGAGGGGTCGATGTCGATATGGACCTTCTTCGCCTTCGGGGCGAAGCCGCTCAGCAGGCCGGTCACGCGGTCGTCGAAGCGCGCGCCGACGGCGAGGATCAGGTCGGCCCCGTGCATGGCGAGATTGGCCTCGTAGAGGCCGTGCATCCCCAGCATGCCGAGCGAACGCGGATGGGACGCCGGGAAGGCGCCGAGGCCCATCAGCGTCTGCGTGCAGGGAAAGTCGGTCGCCTCCACCAGCCGGCGCACGGCGCGCGCCGCCGCCGGGCCAGAATTGACCACGCCGCCGCCGACATAGACCACCGGCCGGCGCGCGGACTCGATCAGCGCCACGGCCTCCTCGACCGCCTGCGGGTCCGGGCGGGTGCGGGGCTTGTAGCTGCGGTGCGCGACCTCCTCCGGCGGGCGGTAGGCGCCGCCGCCGAACTGCACGTCCTTCGGGATATCGACCACGACGGGGCCGGGCCTGCCGCTCCGCGCCACATAGAAGGCCTCATGCAGCACCCAGGCGACCTCGTCCGGGCTTCGGATCAGATAGTTGTGCTTGGTGCAGGGCCGGGTGATGCCGGTGGTGTCGGCCTCCTGGAAGGCGTCGTTGCCGATCAGATGGGTCGGCACCTGGCCGGTCAGGCAGACGATCGGGATGCTGTCCATCAGCGCGTCGGTCAGCCCGGTGACCGCATTGGTGGCGCCGGGGCCGGAGGTGACCAGCACGACGCCGACCTTGCCGGTCGAGCGGGCGTAGCCCTCCGCCGCATGCACCGCGCCGCCCTCCTGGCGCACCAGAAAATGGCGCAGGCGGTTCTGCTTGAAGATCTCGTCATAGATCGGCAGCACCGCGCCGCCGGGATAGCCGAAGACCGCCTCGACGCCCTGATCGACGAGGGCTTTGACAACCATTTCGGCGCCGGTCATGCTGCTGGAGGTCATGGGTCTTGCATTCCGTGGCTGGCGGCAGGGTTCGCGAACCTAGTCGCCGCCTATCTGCCGGTCAACAGGCTGTTTTTCGGCGCGTTCGGAGTCCGCCCCGCGCGCGGCGATTCCGAGTTGCGCCAGCAGGCCCTCCGCCAGCGCCGGATCCGGCTCTTCTTCGAGCGCGATATCTGCCGGGAAGCGATGGCGGAACCAGGTCTGCTGGCGCTTGGCGAAGCGCCCCGTGGCCGCGACCGCGCGCGCCTCGGCCTCTGCCAAGGTGAGTTCGCCGTCGAGATGGGCCTGCAATTCCCGCAAGCCCAGCGCCTTGGCGGCCGGCAAAGCGGGGTCGAGGTCCCGCAGCCGGGCGGCCTCCTCCAGCGCGCCTTCCGCCAGCATGGCGCGGAAGCGCGCGCCGATGCGCTCCCGGAGCCGCTCGCGCGGCGGATCGAGCAGGACGGTGCGCGCCGGCAGGCCCGGCTCGCGCGGGTCCGCCTGCCACTGCGAGAGCGGCCTGCCGGTCGCCTCGAACACCGTCCAGGCGCGCAACAGGCGCTGGCGGTCGCCCATGGGCACGCGTCGGGCGAGCGCGGGGTCGCGCGCCGCCACCTCGCGGTGGAAGGCGCTCGCGCCCAGCTCCGCCAGCCGCGCCCGCCCGGCGGCCTCCACCTCGGGCGGCGTTTCCGGCAGCGCGGAGAGGCCTCGCAGCAGCGCTTCCAGATAGAAGCCGGTGCCGCCGCAGAACACCGCCGGCCCGGCCTCCGGGCGCTCCGCCTCGGCGACCGCAAGGCCGCGCCAGCGCGCCGCCGAACAGCGCTCCCGAACGGGCAGGACCCCATAGAGCCGGTGCGGCGCGCGCGCCTCGTCCGCCGGCCCCGGCCGCGCGGTCAGCACCCGGAGCTCGCGATAGACCTGCAGGGCGTCGGCATTGACCACCCGGCCGCCCAGCGCCTCGGCGAGCGCGAGCGCCAGCTTCGATTTGCCGCTCGCCGTCGGCCCCGCAATGACGATGATAGGCGGCGGCTGGCGGGAGGTGGACATGGGCTGGGTGGCGGTCGCGATCGCGCCGGAGGGCGCCATCCTGGACGAGGCGATTGTCGCCGGCCTCGCGCGGCGGTTCAAGCCGGCGGCGGTGCGCCGGCTCGGGCCGGACGCGGTCGAACTCGCCGCGCCGTCGCCGGACGCCCGGCCGGGCGAGGCGGGCGAGGACGCGGGCTTCGACTGGGCCGTGCTGCCCGCCGAGGGGCGGCGAAAGCGCCTGCTGATCGCCGACATGGACTCGACCGTGCTGGTCGGCGAGACCCTGGACGAGCTGGCGGCCGAGGCCGGCCTCGGCCCGCGCGTCGCCGCGATCACGGCGCGAGCCATGAATGGCGAGCTCGACTTCGAGGAAGCGGTGCGCGAGCGGGTCGGGCTGCTGGCCGGGTTGCCGGCGACGGCGGTGGAGGCCGTGCTGGCGCGTCTCGCGCCCACGAGCGGGGCCGGCGCGCTGGTCGCGACCATGCGGCGGGCCGGCGCGCACACCATGCTGGTTTCCGGCGGCTTCACGCTCTTTGCCGATCCGGTCGGCGCGCGGCTCGGCTTCGACGAGGTGCTCGCCAACCGGCTGGAGCTTCGGGACGGGCGGCTGACCGGGCGCGTGCTGGAGCCGATCCTCGGCCGGGACGCCAAGCTCCGGGCGCTGGAGGAGCGCCGCCGCGCGCTCGGGCTGGCGGCGTCGGAGACGCTCGCGGTCGGCGACGGGGCCAACGACCTTGCCATGCTGGGCGCGGCCGGCTTGGGCGTCGCCTTCCGGGCGCGGCCGGCGGTGGCGCGGGCGGCGCGCATCCGCATCGAGCGCGCCGATCTTGCGGCCCTGCTCTATCTGCAGGGCTATCGGCGCGCCGACTTCGCGGCGTAGGCCGCCGGCCGCCGGCGCTCAGTTGGCCTGGCGCTTCAGGAAGGCCGGGATATCCAGATTCTCCTCGTCCTCGGCCGGAGCCGCCGCGCCGCCGCCGATGCTCTGTTCCAGCACCGAAGGCTCCTGCGCCGCAGCGCCCTGGTCGCGGCCGAGAATGCCGGGCAAGCCGAACCAGGTGCGGCGGGGCGCGGCCGGCTGCGGGGCCGGGCGCGGCTGCGGGCCGGCGGTCGGCTGGGTGCGGATCACGGGCGCCTTGCGCGGCGTGACGGCCTCTCTGGGCGCGAAGCCGTCGCCGGTTCCGGTGAGGCGCGGCGCGGCGGGGCGCGCCCGCTCGACGGCCTCGGCCGCCGCCTCCTCGGCCCGGTCTTCCCGGAGAGCGGCCGTCTGCGCGGCGGCCGCCGGTTCTGCGGCGGCCGGGGCCTCTTCTTCGCCGCCGGCGTCGTCCGCGTCGGACTCTGCCGCCGCCATCGCCGCCGCCTCCTCCTCCGCCGCAGCGGCGTTGTCCGCGACCAGCCGCACCGTTTCGATCGGCGCGGGGCGGGGCTGGGCATGGTTCTGGGCGTCGATGCCGGTGGCGACCACCGACACGCGCATCCTGCCCTCCATGGCCTCGTCGAGCGTCGAGCCGAAGATGATGTTGGCGTCGTTATCGACTTCCTTGCGGATGCGGTTGGCGGCTTCATCGACCTCCATCAGCCCCATGTCGAAACCGCCGGTGATGTTGATCAGCACCGCCTGCGCGCCGCACATGCTGGTGTCGTCGAGCAGCGGGTTCTCGATCGCGGCCTCGGCGGCGTCGATCGCCCGGGTCTCGCCCTGGGCCTCGCCGGTGCCCATCATGGCCTTGCCCATCTCGCGCATCACCGAGCGGATGTCGGCGAAGTCGAGATTGACCAGGCCGGGCTTGACCATCAGGTCGGTGACGCCGCGCACGCCCGAATGCAGCACATCGTCGGCCATCTGGAAGGCCTCGGCGAGCGTGGTGCGCGGGTCGGCGAGCTGGAACAGGTTCTGGTTGGGGATGATGATCAGCGTATCGACGAACTTGGCCAGCTCCTCGATGCCCTTCTCGGCGGCGCGCATCCGCCGGGTGCCCTCGAAGGTGAAGGGCTTGGTGACCACGCCGACGGTCAGCACGCCGCGCTCGCGCGCCGCCCGCGCGATCACCGGGGCCGCGCCGGTGCCGGTGCCGCCGCCCATGCCGGCGGTGATGAACAGCATGTGGCTGCCGTCGATCTGCGCCACGACCTCGTCGAGCGCCTCTTCCGCCGCCGAGCGCCCGATATCCGGCTCCGCGCCGGCGCCCAGGCCGTTGGTGAGATTGGCGCCGAGCCGGATGCGGTTGGGCGCGTCGGAGAGGCCGAGCGCCTGCGCATCGGTGTTGGCGACCAGGAACTCCACGCCCTGAAGCTCGGAGCGGATCATGTTGTTGACGGCGTTGCCGCCGGCGCCGCCGACCCCGATGACGGTGATCCTGGGTCTCATTTCGGCGTAGTCGGCCGTTGGATGGAGGGTCAGCCTGTTCATCGGGATGCTCCTGTTCGTGTGCTGCGGTGTCTCATGGGGAAGGTGCGGATCAGATGCGCTCGCGCATCCAGGCGCCGACGCGGCCGAGCAGAAGGCCCGCTCTGAGGCCGAGCGGCGGCGAGGCGAGGGAGAGGTCGGTCTCGTCGGTGGCGGCGTGGATCAGCAGGCCGGCGCAGGCGGCGTAGGCGGGGCCCGCGCGCGACTCGGCGATGCGGAAGGCGGGGCCGAGCATTCCGGGGCGGACCTGGCGCTCCAGGATGAGCTCGCCGAGCCGCTCGGCGCCGACCAGCTGGCTGGCGCCGCCGGCCAGCACCACCCGCCGACCGGCCTCGCGCCGCGCATAGGTCTCGTCCAGCCGCGCCCGCACGCGCTCGAAGGTCTGCTCCATGCGCGGGGTCACGATCTGGGGGAGATAGGGCGGCTCGGGCTCGCGGCTGCCGGGCTCGAAGGGAGGCATATGCCCGCCGGCGGGCGCGGTCTCGTCGAGCGAGCCGCTCAGGCAGCTCGCATCCTTGACCTTGACCTCCTCCGCCGACCGGAAGCCGAGCGAGAAGGCGTAGGCGATGTCCTCGGTCAGCCGCTTGCCGCCCTTCCGGAGCACGTCCACGAAGGTGAGGCCGCGGCTGCCGAAGACCGCCATGCCGGTGGTGCCGCCGCCCATATCGACCACGGCGATGCCGAGTTCGCGATCCTCGCGCTTCAGCAGCGCCAGGCCGGCGGCGTAGGGCGAGGGCAGGATGGCCGCGACCTCGACATGGGCCGCCTTGACGCAGGATTCGAGATTGGCGATCGGCCCGGCCTCGGCCGTGACCGCATGGAGGTCGATGCCGAGGCGCGACCCGTACATGCCGATCGCGTTCTCCACGCCGGGCGCGCCATCGACGATATAGTCCAGCGTGCGGACCAGCAGCAGGCGGCGATTGGCGGTGTCGATGCGCGCGCGGGCGGCCTGCTGCACGTTGCGGATGTCCGCCGGCAGGATTTTCGGGCCGGCCACGGGCAGTTCGAGGCGGATGCGCTGGCTGGCCGGCCGCCCGCCGCTGGTGGCGACATGGATGCGCTCCACCTCGGCCCCGGCCATGCGTTCCGCCTGGGCGATCGCCGTGGCGATGGCCTCGCTGGCGGCGGGGATGTCGGTCACCGCGCCCTCGACGATGCCGCGCGAGGCGCGGTCGCCGATGCCGAGCACCTCGTAGCCGCCATCCTCCTCGACCTTGCCGATGAAGCAGCAGACCTTGGTGCTGCCGACATCGAGCGCTGCAATGATGTTTCCCCGAGCCATCGGTTCAGCTCCGTTCCCCGGCTTCGTTCCCGGCCATGCGCAGCACCATCCGATCCCGGAAGCGCATGTCGATCAGCGCGACCTCGCCGTCCAGCAGCCGGCGCTCGCGGTCGATCTGCGCCAGGCGGGTCCAGGCGGCGGCCGCCTCTTCCTCCGGCAGGCGGACCTCGATCCGCCAGTCGAGATGGACGTTCCAGCGCCGCCCCGACACATGCGAAAGCCCGGTGATGCGCCGGGCGATGTCCGGCTCGCGGCGCAGCATGGCGAGCATGGCGGGCGCTTCCTCGGGCGCGCGCGCGCCCCGGATCACCGGCAGATGGGCGTGCTGCTTCGGGTCGGCGCCGGCGATCGGCCGGCCGCGGCCGTCGATCACCGCAAAGTCCGCGCCGCGATCCCAGACCGCCAGCGTCTCGCGCTCGACCAGGCGCACCACCAGCAGGTTCGGCAGGGCGCGCTCGACCTCGGCCTCTCGCACCCAGGGCAGCGCCTCGATGCGCTCGCGCGCGCCGCGAATATCGACCGCCAGGATGGGCGCGCCGGCGGTGGCCCCGAGCGCGCTGCGCACATCGCTCGCCGGGGTGCGCTCGCGCCCCACCACCACCACCTCGCCGACGGCGAAGCCCGCCCGGACCGAGAGCGCGAGGCCGCGCTCGACCAGCCGGTCGGCCTGGCGCGCCGCCCAGCCGGTCTCGACCGCGAGCGCCCCGGCGCCGCAAAGCAGCGCCAGCGCGAGGCCCAGCAGGCGCGAGCGGCGGAAGAGGGCGCTCACGAGCCGCATCGCGCCGCCTCCGTCATCAGTTTCACCAGACTCGGAAAATCGATGCCCGCATGGGCCGCGATCTCCGGCACCAGCGACAGCGGCGTCATGCCCGGCTGGGTGTTGACCTCCAGCAGGTAGAGCGCGCCCCGGCTGTCGTCATAGCGGAAGTCGGCGCGCGTCACCGACCGGCAGCCGAGCGCGGCGTGCGCGCGTTCGGCGAAGTCGCGGGCGAGCGCCTCGACGCCGGCGTCGATGGGCGCGGGGATCAGATGGTCGGCGCGCGCCTCGGTATATTTGGTGTCATAGTCGTAGAAGCCCCGGTAGGGACGGATTTCCAGCACGCCGAGCGCCCGCCCGTCCTGCACGGCGACGGTCAGTTCGCGCCCCGGAATGTAGCGCTCGACCAGCACCCGCTCGCCGAAGGGCCAGGAGGCTTCCGTCAGCGGGGCGGTGTTGGAGCCTTCCTCCACGATGACGACGCCGACGCTGGAGCCTTCCGCGACGGGCTTCAGCACATAGGGCGGCGGCATGGTGTCGTGGGCGGCCGCCAGCGGCGCGACCGCGCCCTCCGGCACCGCGATGCCGGCGGCCCGGAACACCGCCTTGGCCGCCGCCTTGTCCATGGCGAGCGCGGAGGCGCCGACGCCGGAATGGGTGTAGGGGATGCCCATCAGCTCCAGCAGCCCCTGGATGCAGCCGTCCTCGCCGAAGCGCCCGTGCAGCGCGTTGAAGACGGCGTCGGGCGGCGGCGTCAGCCGCGCGGCGAGCGCGGCGATGTCGGCCCCGACATCGATCGGATCGACCGCATAGCCGAGCTTGTCCATCGCCTCGCACACCGCCCGCCCGGTGGTCAGCGAGACCTCGCGCTCGGCCGAAACGCCGCCCATCAGCACCGCGACCCGCATCACGAAGCGCCCTCCCGCCGGCGGCCGAAGCGCTCGATCTCCCAGTCCAGGCGGACGCCGGCGCTCGCCAGCACCCGGTCGCGCAGCGTCTCGCCCAGATCCTCCAGCTCGGCCGCCGTCGCCGCGCCGGTATTGACCAGGAAGTTGCAATGCCGCTCGGAGACCATCGCGCCGCCGAGCTTCAGGCCCCGGCAGCCGGCCCGGTCGATCAGCTCCCAGGCTTTGGCGCCGGGCGGATTGCGGAAGGTCGAGCCGCCGGTGCGCGAGCGGATCGGCTGGCTCGCCTCGCGCGCGGCGGCGATCTCGGCCATCCGGGCGCGCACGGCCTCCGGCGCCTCCGGCGCGCCCCGGAAGCGCGCGGAGAGGAAGACCGGGCCCTTCGCCAGCGCATGGCCGCGATAGCGGAAGCCGAAATCCGCCGCCGCGAGCCGCAGCGTCGCGCCGCTGCGGTCCATCGCCTCGGCGTCGAGCAGCGCATCGGCGGTCTCGCGACCGTAGGCCCCGGCGTTCATGGCGAGCGCGCCGCCCACCGTGCCCGGAATGCCGGAGAGGAACTCCAGCCCGCCGAGGCCGGCCTCGGCCGCCGCCCGCGCGACATGGACCGAGAGCGCCGCCGCGCCGGCGACCACCGTGTCGTCTTCTACCCGGATGTCGGCGAAGCCGCGCCCCAGGCGCAGCACCAGCCCCTCGATGCCGCCGTCGCGCACCAGCGCATTGGAGGCGACGCCCAGCACCGTCAGCCCCATCTCCTCGGGCAGTCCCGCCAGCAGCGCCCGGAGGTCGTCCCGATCCACCGGCCGGGCCATGATCTCCGCCGGGCCGCCGACGCCGAACCAGGTGATGCGGTCGAGCGGCGCGCCCCGCGTCAGGCGGCCGCGAATGCAGGGCAGAGGGCGGCTCACGACCGGCCCTCCCGGAGCGCGGCCGGCAGGGCGTGCGCCCAGGCGGTGATCGAGCCGGCGCCGAGGCACACGATGGTGTCACCGGGCGCGGCCCAGGCGGCGGCCCGCTCCACCAGCTCCGGCAGGCCGTCGATGGGCGCGATGTCGGGATGTCCGCCGGCGCGGGCCGCCGCCACCAGCGTGTCGCGGTCGGCGCCCGCGATGGGAGCCTCGCCGGCGGCATAGACCGGCGCGACCAGCACCTTGTCCGCCTGGCCGAAGCAGCCGGCGAAGTCCGCCAGCAGCGCGTGCAGCCGGCTGTAGCGGTGCGGCTGCATCACCGCCATGACGCGGCCCCGGCCGGCGAGGCGCGCGGTGGCGAGCACGGCGCGGATCTCGGTCGGATGGTGGCCGTAATCGTCGATGATGCGCACGCCGCCCACCTCTCCGGCGAGGCTGAAGCGCCGCTCCACGCCCCGGAAGCCGGCCAGCGCCCGGCGGACGGCCTCCTCCGGCAGGCCCAGCAGATGCGCCACCGCCACGGCCGCGAGCGCATTCTGCGCGTTGTGGCGGCCGGGAACGCCGATCTCCAGCGCCTCGATCTCGAGCGCGCCCGAGACGTCGAGCCGGCTGCCGTCCGGGCCGAGCCGGAGCCGCTCGCCCCGGACCTCGGCGGCGGGCGCGAAGCCGTAGCCGAGCGTGCGCCGGCGGCAGCCCGCCGCCAGCTTCGCCGCGCCCGGATCGTCCGCCGACAGCACCGCCGCGCCGAAGGGCGGCGGCGCATCCGCGAAGCGCGCGAAACAGGCCTCCAGCTCCGCCAGGTCGCGGTAATGCTCCAGATGCTCGGCCTCGATGTTGGTCACCACCGCGATCGTCGCCGGCAGGTTGAGGAAGGAGCGGTCGCTCTCGTCGGCCTCCAGCACGATCCAGGGGCCGCGCCCGAGGCGGACGTTGGAGCCGACCCCGTTCAGCACGCCGCCATTGACCACTGTGGGGTCCAGCCCGCCGGCCTCCAGCACGGCCGCGATCATCGCCGTGGTGGTGGTCTTGCCATGCGTGCCCGAAACCGCGATCGGCCAGGCCAGCGCGGCGAGCGCCGCCAGCGCCTCGGAGCGGTGCAGCACCGGCAGGCCGCGCCGCCGCGCCTCCAGGCGCTCGGGATTGTCTTCCGGCACCGCGGTCGAGACCACGACCGCCGCCGCCGCCCCCAGATTGCCGGCGTCATGGCCGATCCGCACCGGCAGGCCGAGCGCCTCCAGGCGCGCCGTGTTGGCGCTCGGGGCGGCGTCGCTGCCGCCGACGGCGCAGCCGAGCCGGTGCAGCAGCTCCGCCACGCCGCTCATGCCGATGCCGCCGATGCCGACGAAATGCAGCGGGCCGAAGGGCAGGGGGAGCGGCCTCATGGCGCGGCCCGCCCGGCGGCGTCGAGCACGAAATCGGCCAGAGCGTCCGCCGCCTGCGGCCGCCCGCCGCGCCCGGCCGCGGCCGCCGCCGCCGCCAGGCCCTCGGGGTCGTCGAGGCGCGCCTCCACCAGCTCGCGCACGCGGGCGGCGGTGAAGTCGGACTCGGGCAGCAGCCAGCCGCCGCCCGCCTCGGTCGCCGAGCGGGCGTTGACGCTCTGATGGTCGTCCATGGCGTGGGGGTAGGGGACCAGGATCGCCGGCCGTCCGGCCGCGGCGAGTTCCGCCACCGTGGAGGCGCCCGCCCTGGCGATGACCAGATGCGCCTCGGCGAGCGCGTCCGCCATATCCTCGATGAACGGCTCCAGCCGCGCCTCGACGCCGGCCGCCAGATAGGCCGCTCGCGCCGCTTCCAGGTCTTCCGGGCGGCATTGCTGGCGCACGGTCAGCCGTCCCGCGAGCGGCGCCAGCGCCTCCGGCAGCACGGCGGAGAACACATGCGCGCCCTGGCTGCCGCCGAAGACCAGCAGGCGCAGCTTCTCGCCGGCCGCCGGCGGGCGATACGGCCGCTCCGCCAGCGCCGCGATCTCCGGGCGCACCGGATTGCCGACGAAGCGCTCGCCGAGACCCGGAAAGCCGCCCGCGACCCGCACCCGGCCGCGCGCCAGCAGCCGGTTGGCGCGTCCGAGCACGGCGTTCTGCTCATGCAGCACGGTCGCGAGCCCCAGCCAGCGCGCCGCCAGCACGGTCGGCGCGGAGGGATAGCCGCCGAAGCCCACCACGGCGCGCGCGCCGGCGCGGCGCAGCACCCGGCGCGCGTCCAGCACGCCGAGCGCCAGGCAGGCGAGGCCGCGCAGGCTGCGGGGCGCGGCCGCGCGGATGATGTGCGCCGGCGCATCCCCGGCGAAGGCCGCGCCGCGCCGGTCGGTCACTGCGATCACCGGCTCGCCGCGCGCCTTGAGGCAGGCGGCGAAGGCGCGGGCGGGAAACATGTGGCCCCCGGAGCCGCCGGCGGCGATGGCGATCGGCCCGGCCATCACAGCACCTCCGCCTGCCCGTCGCGGCGCCGGTTGAGCGCCAGCACCAGGCCGAGCGAGATCGAGGCCGACATCAGCGCCGAGCCGCCATAGCTGAGGAAGGGCAGGGTCATGCCCTTGGTCGGGATCAGCTCCAGGGCCGAGGCCATGTTGATGAACGCCTGCAGGCCGAAGCTCGCGAGCAGGCCGGTGACCGCCAGGAAGACGAACAGATTTTCCTCGGCCATCAGCCGCACCGCGCCGCGACACACGATCAGCCCGTAAAGCGCGATCACCGCCAGGCACACCAGAATGCCGAACTCTTCGCCCAGCACCGGGAAGATGAAGTCCGCATGGGCGTCCGGCAGGGTCTGCTTGACCGCGCCTTCGCCGGGTCCCCGCCCCACCAGGCCGCCCTCGCGGAAGGAGAGCAGCGAGCGGCCGATCTGATAGCGGTCGCTGCCGCCGTCGCCGAGAAAGGCGTCGATGCGCGCCGCGACATGAGAGAAGCCGAAATAGCTGCCGACGCCGACGCCGGCAGCCAGCAGACAGACCAGCCCGAGCGCCGGCAGCGACATGCCGGCCACGATGAACTGCCCGAACCAGACCGCGACGATCATGAAGGTCATGCCCACATCCGGCTGCGCCAGCAGCAGCGCCGCCACGGCCGCCAGGAGCCCGGCCGCGACCCAGTGCCCGCGCGACCCCTCCGCGATGCGGTAGCGCGCGAACAGCCAGGCGGAGACCACCGCCATGCCGGGCTTCAGGAACTCCGAGGGCTGCAGGCTGGCGAAGCCGAACGAGAGCCAGCGCTGCGCGCCCTTGGCCTCGGAGCCGACGAACAGCGTCGCCAGGGTGAGCAGGAAGGCGCCGGCGCAGATCAGCACGCCGGCCTGCAGCACCTGGGTCGGATTCAGCAGGGCACAGCCGACCAGCAGCGCCAGCGCGGGCGGCAGGAACAGCAGATGCTTCAGCAGGAAATGGAAGCGCGGGTCGCCGTTCAGCTCCGCGACCGCCGGCCCGGCGCTGGCGATCAGCACCACGCCGAAGACGATCAGCGCGGAGACGGCGCCGAGCGTCACCCGATCGACCGTCCAGGTCCATTGCGCAATCCAGCTGCGGTCGGTGCGCGGCAGCAGCTTCATGACGCGCCCGCCTCTACGACCATGAGCGCGCGCACGACGGCGCGGAAGGCGTCGCCGCGCGCCTCGTAGCTATCCCACTGGTCGAAGGAGGCCGCCGCCGGGGCCAGCAGCACCACCTCGCCGGGCCGGGCGTCGCGATGGGCGGCGACGAGCGCCGTGGCCAGGTTGCCGCACCGCGAGACCGGGGCATGGCCCTCCAGGGCGCGGGCGAAGGGCGCTTCGGAGGCGCCGATCAGATAGGCTTTGGCGATGCGCCCGAACCAGGGGCGGAGCGCATCCAGATCGTCGGTCTTGGCATGGCCGCCGGCGATCCAGCGCACGCGCTCGAAGCTCGCGAGCGCGAGCGCGGCCGAGTCCGGATTGGTCGCCTTGCTGTCGTTCACATAGCGCACGCCGGCGATCTCGCCGACGGTCTCCAGCCGGTGCTGCAGGCCCTCGAAGCCCTCCATGGCGCCGAGCGCCGCATCGCGGTCGAGCCCGAGCGCCTCCAGCGCCGCCAGCGCGGCGGCCGCGTTGCGGCGATTGTGCGGGCCGGGCAGGCGGGGGAGCGCCGGTCCGTCCGGCCCGAGGATCGTCGGCCGGCGGCCGGCCTCCTCCAGGCGGTGCGCGATGCGCCGGCACCAGGCGTCGCCGGAGCCGAGGATGGCGGCGGCGCGATTGTCGAAGATGCGCGCCTTGTCGGCCGCATAGCGGTGCAGCCCGCCATGGCGGTCGAGATGGTCGGCGGCGATGTTCAGCAGCAGCGCGATGTCGAAGGCCGGGTCCGGCAGCAGCGCGAGCTGATAGGAGGAGAGCTCCAGCACATAGACGCCGCCGGCCCCGAGCGCCGGCAGGCCGAGCGCCGCCGGCCCCAGATTGCCGCCGATGGCGTGGGGAACGCCGAGGGCCGCCAGCGCATGGCCGATCAGCGCCGTGACGGTCGATTTGCCGTTGGTGCCGGTGACGGCGACGAAGCGGCAGTCGGGCCGGGCTTCCAGCAGCAGGGCCAGGTCCGCAACCGGATCGACGCCGGCGGCGCGCGCCCGGCGGGCGAGCGGATGCGGGCGCGGGTGCAGGAAGGGGATGCCCGGGCTCCAGACCAGCCGGTCGAGGCCGGCCGGGTCGAAGGGGCCGGCCTCGCCGAACTCCCCGCGCGCCTCCGGCCGGTCGTCCCAGGCCTCGACCCGCGCGCCCGAGGCCGCAAGCGCGGCCGCCGCCGCCCGCCCGGAGCGCCCGAGGCCCATGACGCCCACCCTGGCGCCGCGATATGCCGGCAGCGCGATCATCGGAGCTTCAGGGTCGCGAGGCCGGCGAGCGCCAGCACCACCGCGATGATCCAGAAGCGGATGACGATGGTCGGCTCCTTCCAGCCCTTCTGCTCGTAATGATGGTGCAGCGGCGCCATGCGGAAGACGCGCTTGCCGGTGAGCTTGAAGGAGGCCACCTGGACGATGACCGAGACCGCCTCCAGCACGAACAGCCCGCCGACGATGGCCAGCACCAGCTCATGCTTGGTGACCACCGCCACGGAGCCGAGCGCGCCGCCGCAGGCGAGCGAGCCGGTGTCGCCCATGAACACCATGGCGGGCGGCGCGTTGTACCAGAGGAAGCCGAGCGAGGCGCCGACCAGCGCGCCGCAGAGCACGGTGAGCTCGCCCGCGCCCGGCACGGCGTGGATTTGCAGATAGTCCGCGAACAGCGCGTGGCCCGAGAGATAGGCGATCAGCCCGAAGCAGGCGGCGGCGATCATCACCGGCACGATCGCCAGCCCGTCCAGCCCGTCGGTGAGATTGACGGCGTTCGACGCGCCGGTCATCACCAGCACCGCGAAAGGCACCGCCAGCCAGCCGAGATCGATCAGCAGATGCTTGAACATCGGGATGGCGAGGCCGTAGCCGAGCGGCGCGCCGAGGATCTCGGCCAGCAGGATCGCCGCCACGGCGCTGACCGCGACCTGGATCGCGAGCTTGGTCTTGCCGGAAAGGCCGTGGCTGCTGCGCCGGGTGAGCTTCAGATAGTCGTCGCGGAAGCCGACCAGGCCGAAGGCGAGCGTCACCGCCAGCACGATCCACACATAGGCGTTGGAGAGATCGGCCCAAAGCAGGGTGCTGGCGACCAGCGCGATCAGGATCAGCGCGCCGCCCATGGTGGGCGTGCCGCGCTTGGTCTCCAGATGGGAGGCCGGGCCGTCGTCGCGGATCGGCTGGCCCTCGCCCTGGCGGGCGCGCAGCCAGGCGATCAGGGCGGGGCCGAGCAGGAAGCTCAGCGCCAGCGCCGTCAGCGTGGCCGCCCCGGAGCGGAAGGTGAGATAGCGGAACAGGTTGAAGACCTGGAAATCGTCCGCGAGCGGCGCGAGGAGATTGTAGAGCATCGGCCCTCAGCCCTCCGCTCGCGCGCGCCGCTCCAGCGCCTCGATCACGACCCGCATCCCCATGCCGAGCGAGCCCTTGACCAGCACCACGTCGCCCGGATGGATCGCCTCGGCGACCAGCGGGGCCAGCGTCGCCGTATCGCAGAGATGCGCGCCCCGCCGGCAGCGCGGCAGGCGGTCGAACAGGCGGCGCATCTCCGGGCCGGCGGCGAACACCAGATCGACGCCGGCGGCCTCGAGCGGCTCCGCCAGTCCGGCATGGGCGGCGTCGGCGTCCGCGCCCAGCTCCAGCATGTCGCCCAGCACGGCGATGCGCCGGCCCCGGCCGGCGGGCGCGGCGAGGCCGAGCACCTCGAAGGCCGCCTCCATGGCGGCGGGGCTGGCGTTGTAGCTCTCGTCGATCAGGGTGAAATTGCCGAGCTCGCGCCGGACGCCCCGCCCGGCGGGCGCGCGGAAGGCGGCCAGCACCTCGAGGTCCGGCTCGACGCCGAGCGCATCCAGGGTCAGCAGCACGCCGAGCGCGTTCGACACCCAGTGCGCGCCGGGCGCGCCCAGGCGGAAGTCCAGCCGCCGGCCGCGCAGCTCGACCGCGACGTGGCTGCCTTCGGCGTCGAGCGCGGCGTCCAGCAGCACGGCGTCCCCGGCCCGGCGCGAGAAGCGCAGCACCTCCGCGCCCGCCGCCCGCGCCGCGGCCTCCAGGCGGTCGGCATGGGGGCTGTCGGCGTTGAGGATCGCCCCGCCACCCGGCTCCAGGCCGGCGAACACCTCCGCCTTGGCGTCCGCCACGCCGGCGAGGTCGGGGAAGAAGGCGGTGTGCGCGGGCGCGATCGCCGTCACCAGCGCCACATGCGGGCGGACCAGACGCGAGAGCGGCGCGATCTCGCCGGCATGGTTCATGCCGAGCTCGAACACCGCGAAACGGGCCTCCGGCGGCAGCCGGGCGAGCGAGAGCGGAGCGCCCCACTCATTGTTGAGATTGCCCCGGCTGGCCTCGGTCGGGCCGGCGCGGGCCAGCAGGCGGGCGAGCAGCTCCTTGCTTCCGGTCTTGCCGACGCTGCCGGTGACGGCGGCGATGCGCGCCCCGGAGCGCCGCCGCGCCGCCTCGGCGAGCGCATAGAGGCCCCGGCGGGTGTCGGCGACGCGGAGTTGCGGCAGGGCGGGGTCGGTCTCGCGGCTCACCATGGCGGCGGCCGCGCCGTGGGCCAGCGCGTCGGCTACGAAGTCGTGGCCGTCCCGCTTCTCGCCGGCGACGGCCACGAACAGGTCGCCCGGCCGCGCCGCGCGGCTGTCGAGCGCGACGCCGGTGGCCCGCCAGTCGCCGCTGGCGCGGCCGCCGGTGGCGGCGGCGGCTTCCGCTGCGGTCCACAGCGTCACGCCCGCCACCCCGCCGCCTCGCGCGCCACGGCGCGGTCGTCGAAGGGCTGCACGCGCTCGCCGACGATCTGGCCGGTCTCATGGCCCTTGCCGGCGATCAGCAGCGCGTCTCCGGCGCCGAGTCCCTCGACTCCGGCCGCGATGGCGTCCGCCCGGTCGGCGATCTCGACCGCGCCCGGACAGCCGGCCAGAATCGCGGCGCGGATGCGCGCCGGGTCCTCGCTGCGCGGATTGTCGTCGGTCACGATGACGCGATCCGCGAGGCGCGCGGCCACCCGGCCCATCTCGGCGCGCTTGCCGGGATCGCGGTCTCCGCCCGCGCCGAACACGACCGCGAGGCGACCGCGAAGCGCAGGCCGGAGCGCCTCCAGCGCCGCCGCCAGCGCCCCCGGCTTGTGGGCGTAATCGACATAGACCGGCGCGCCGGAGGGCGCGCGCGCGGCGAATTCGAGGCGTCCGCGCACGCCCTTGAGCGCCTCCAGACGGTCCATGGCGGGGCCGGCGTCGGCGCATCGCCCGGCCACGGCGCCGAGCGCCGCCAGCGCGTTCCGGGCCTGGAAAGCGCCGATCAGCGCCAGCCGCACCCGGCGGCGCGCGCCGCGAAAGCGAAAGCGCAGCAGCTGCCCGCCCTCGCCGGGGGCCGCCTCCTCGATTTCGATGGCGTTGCCGGCGCCGGGCCGCCCGAAGCGCAGCACGTCGTGGCCGGCGGCGCGGGCGGCGTCGGCGGCGGCCTCTCCGGCGGGGTCGTCGCCATTCGCCACCGCCAGCCCGCCCGGCGTCATGACGCGGCGAAACAGGCCGAGCTTCGCCTCCAGATAGCTCTCCAGGTCGGGATGGTAGTCGAGATGGTCGCGGGAGAGGTTGGTGAACACGCCGGTCGAGACCCGCACGCCGTCGAGGCGATACTGGTCCAGCCCGTGGCTGGAGGCTTCGAGCGCCAGACGGTCGATGCCCTCGCCGGCCAGCCGGGCCAGCTCCCGGTGCAGGCGCACCGGATCGGGCGTGGTCAGGCTGCCGGCGCGGCAGGCGCCGGGGGCGCGGAGGCCGAGCGTGCCGAGGCTCGCGGCCGGCGCGCCCAGCAGGCCCCAGAGCTGGCGGATGAACTCCACCACCGAGGTCTTGCCGCTGGTGCCGGTGACGGCGGCGATCACCGCCGGCTGCGCGCCCGAGAGCCGGGCCGCGAGCCGCGCGAACAGCCGGCGCGGCGTCTCATGGCGGAGGAGGGCGACGCCCTCCGGCAGGGCCATGGCCGGCGTGTCCTCGGGCGCGAGCACCGCCCGCGCGCCCCGGGCGAGCGCCTCGGCGATGAAGGCCCGCCCGTCGGCGCGCGCGCCCGGCACCGCCAGGAAGAGATCGCCCGGCCGAACCTCGCGCGAGTCGGCCGCAAGCCCGGTGACGCCGAGCGCGGCCAGGTCGAGCGGGCATTCGGCGGCGGGCATCAGGTGTTCCGGTCCTTCTTGAACAGCCGGTCCAGCATCCGGTCCGGCACGATCTGGCGCATCCATGTGTCGGAATCGGGGCCGGCCGCCGGCACGCCCAGGATCGGGCCGATGCGGCGAATGACCGCACCCGCGGTCGGCGCGGCGTTCCAGCCGGCGGTGGTGAAGTCGAAGGTGTCCTTGCGGCCCTGGGGTTCGTCCAGCATCACGAACACGGCGTAGCGCGGCGCCGACATCGGGAAGACGCCGACGAAGGAGGCCCGGCGCTTGTCGCGGGCGTAGCGCCCGTCCACCACCTTCTCGGCGGTGCCGGTCTTGCCGCCGACCGGATAGGCGGCGCTGTCGGCCTTCGCGCCGCTGCCGCGCAGCACCGTCTGGCGCATCGTCCAGCGCAGCTGCCGCGAGGTCTCCGAGGACACCACCCGGCGGGGCGTGGCGGGGGCGGAGCGCTTCAGCAGGGTGAGCGGAGCCTGCAATCCGTCATTGGCGAGCGCGGCGATGGCCGAGGTCATCTGCACCGGGCTCACCGAAATGCCGTGCCCGTAGCCGACGGTCATCTTGGTGAGCGGATGCCAGCGCGCCGGCAGGATCGGATGGCCGACCTCCGGCAGTTCCAGCGCCGCGCGGCTGAGCAGGCCGAAGCGGTCGAGATAGTCCCGGAAGGTCTCCGCGCCGATGCTGTCGGCCATCTGCGCGGCGCCGATATTGGAGGAATGGACGATGACCTCCGCCGCCGAGAGCACGCGGTTCTGCCCCCGATAGTCGCGGATGCGCCGGCCATAGACGCGGAGCGGCTTCGTCGCGTCGAAGCGCGTGCCGAGCCGCGCCGCGCCCCGGTCGAGGGCGATGGCGAGCGTCAGCAGCTTGAAGGTCGAGCCCATCTCCGCGACCAGCAGCGTGGCGCGGTTGGCTTCCGTCTCGCGGACCCCTTCGCGGAGATTGGGGTCGAAGTCCGGCAGCGAGACCATGGCCAGCACCTCGCCGCTGGCCGCGTCCAGCACCATGCCGGCGGCGCCGATGGCGCTGAAATGCTCCACCGCGCGCGCCAGCTCGTCGCGCAGCACATGCTGCACCCGGATGTCGAGCGAGAGCCGCACGCGCTGCGAGGGATCGGCGAGAATGGCGTCGAAGCGCTTCTCCGCCCCGGCATTGCCGACCGGCGCGCTCTCGCCGGGCTGGGTCCCGCCGACGACATGCGCCGCGAGCCGGCCATAGGGATAGATGCGCAGATCCTCCCGCTCCAGGCCGATGCCGGGCAGGCCGAGCGCCAGCACCGCCTTCTGGTCCTCGGGCGTGAGGCGCCGGGCCACGAACACGAAGCGCTTGTCGAGCGAGAGGCGCTGGCGCGCCTCCTCGAAACTCAGCCAGGGCAGCGCCCCGGAGAGCGCGGCGGCGGTCTCTTCGACCCGCTCGATGTCCGGCGGCCAGGCGACCAGCGCCCGCGAGACCAGGCTGCCGGCCAGCAGCCGGCCGTGGCGGTCCACGATGTCGCCGCGCGCCACGGGATAGGCGCTCGGCTGGGCGCGGACCGAGGCCCTCGCCTCCACCGGGGCGGTGCCGAGATCGACGATCTTCACCGCCAGCACGGACAGGCTGACGACGAAGGCCAGCGCGCCGGCCGCGACCCGGATGCGGGCCAGCCGGAGCGCCGGCGCAACGGGGCGCAGCCGGGTCATCGCCGGTCTCCTTGCGCTGTGGCGACCGAGAGGCGGGACGGCGGCTCCGTCGGGAGGCCGGAGGTCTTGCCGCCGCCCCGCCCCGCGCGCGCCCGGGCCTGAAGAGGGCTCGGGACCGCGGCCGATCGAGCCGGGAGGAAACTCAATCGGTACAGCTGGTCCGCCTCTATCGGGACGAGGCCCAGGGTGCGCGCGTTCTGTCGTTCGAGGGTTTCCGGCCGGGTGAGAAAGGCGAGTTCGCCCTGCAGCACCTGGATGCGTTCGCGCTCGACGAGCGTCTGGCGGGCGATCTCGGCCAGCTGCTCCTTGCCGTCGTTGACATGATCGTCGACAACGAACAGCCCGGCCGCCATGAGGGCGGCGCCGGCGCACCAGAAGATCGTGGCCCGGGCGCTCATGCCGCCAGCCTCTCGGCGGCGCGCAGCCGCGCGGAGCGTGCGCGGGGGTTGGCTTCCGTCTCGGCCGCGCCCGGACGCTGCGCCCGGCGGCCGAGCAGGCGGAAGGAGGGCGTCCGCCCCTCCCGGCCGGGGGGCCGGTGGCGCGAGCCCGCCGACGGCGCGGCGCTGCGTTCGCGCAGGAAGCGCTTGACCGCGCGGTCCTCCAGCGAATGGAACGACACCACCGCCAGCCGCCCGCCCGGCGCCAGCAGGCGCTCCGCCGCCGAGAGGCCCAGCTCCAGCTCGTCCAGCTCGTCGTTCACGGCGATGCGCAGCGCCTGGAAGCTGCGCGTCGCCGGGTGGATGCGCCCGGCCGACGGCGCGGCGCGGGCGACGATGCCGGCGAGCCGGTCGGTGGTGCGGATCGGCTCGGCGGCGCGCTCGGCGACGATGGCCCGCGCGATGCGTCGCGCGCGCGGCTCCTCGCCGAAGCGGCGCAGCAGCCCGGCCAGCCGGTCCTCGTCGAGGTCGGCGACCAGATCGGCCGCGCTCGGCCCCTCGCCGCTCATGCGCATGTCCAGCGGGCCGGGCGCGAAGGAGAAGCCGCGCGCCGGGTCGTCCAGCTGGGGCGAGGAGAGGCCGAGATCGAAGGCCACGCCGTCGGCCGGCGCGAAGGCCTCGTCGGCCGCGACCTGCGCCAGTTCGGAGAAGCGCGCGCGGCGAAAGCGGAAGCGCCCGCCGCAGTCGCGCCCGAACGCCGCCGCGGCGGCTTCCGCCTCCGGGTCGCGGTCGAGCGCCAGCACCCGGCAGGGCGCGGCCGCCAGGAGAGCGCGCGAATAGCCGCCGCGCCCGAAGGTGGCGTCCACATAGCGCCCGCCGGCGCGGGGCGCGATGGCGGCCACCACCTCCGCCTGCATGACGGGCGCATGTCCGCCGGCGCTCACGGCTGAAGCTCCGAGAGCGGCGGCGCGCCGAGATAGACCTTGGCGGCCGTCTCGTCGTCGAGGCTCGCCAGCAGCCTGTCCGCCCAGCGGTCATGGTCGGCGGGGTTCCAGATCTCGATCACATAGGTGTTGCCGACGAAGCGCACATCCGTCCCGAGGCCATGCCGGGTGCGCAGCGCGGCCGGCAGCAGCAGGCGACCCTGATTGTCGATCTGGGTTTCCGTGGCGCGCCCGACGACCAGGCTGGAGAGTTGCAGCGCGCGCACAGGGTCGTCCTGCATCGAGCGGCGCAAATCGCGCGCGAAATTGTGCAGATAGTCTTCCTCGCAGAGGATGATCGCGGCGCGTTGGTCGATGGCCGGGGCCAGGCGCAACTCGGCGTCGGGCGCGATGCGCCGGCGCAGCGCCGCCGGCACGATCACCCGACCCTTGCCGTCCAGCCTGGCGTCATATTGCCCCGAGACCTGCATCCGAGACCTCGCTCCCGCCCTGTGCGCGGCCGACAGTGATATGCCCTATCGAGCCACATCGCTACTACTTCAAGCCACTTTACTCCACCACAGGACCAGGTTTGCAACGCCGAAACATCATAAAATCCGATTTTATGGATCGAATGACAGGAACGTTATTAGAACATAAACAAGATATTCACACGTGCCTGTGGATAACTTTATGGGGAGGCGATTTTGTTCGCGTTATGAGCCGATTCGCCACGCTTTTCTGCGGAAAAACCTCCATTCCCGCCCGTCCGACGGGGGAGCGGAGTGGAGGGCCGGGGAGGCGGGGAGTGGAGAAACGGTCCAGAAGGCCTGTAGGCCGGGTTCTGTAGCCGCCCGTCGCCGGGCGGTGACGGCCATTCGTCTGGGACGCCCGTCGCCGGACGCCTCGCGCGACCAACCCGAGCGGCGGCGCGGAGGACGCCCGCCGGGGCGAACCCCGGCCTGCCGCTCCTATTCGGTCTTGCTCCCGGCGGGGTTTGCCCTGCCGGCGCCGTTGCCGGAGCCGCGGGGCGCTCTTACCGCCCCGTTTCATCCTTGCCGACCGGCCTTGCGGCGGATCGGCGGTTTGTTTTCTGTGGCACTTTCCCTGGGGTCGCCCCCGCCGGGCGTTACCCGGCGCCGTTCCTCCGTGGAGCCCGGACCTTCCTCACCGGGCGGAGCGCCCGGCGCGGCCGTCCGGCCTTCTGAACCGGCGCCATTCAGGCGCTTTCCAGCCGCTCGCGCAAGAGGGCGAGTTCCAGCCACTCCTCGTCGAGCCGGGCGGCCTCGGCGCGCGCCTCTTCCAGCGCGGCTGCAGCGCGGGCGAAGCGCTCCGGATCGCGGGCGTAGAGGCTCGAATCGCCGAGCACGCGCTCCAGATCGCGCACTCGCGCCTCGGCCGCCGCCATGGCGTCCGGCAGTTCGGCCCAGCGCCGCTGCTGGCGAAAGCCGAGCTTCGTCGCCGGCTGGCGGGGGCGCGGCGCGGCCGTTCGGGCCGGGGCGGGCGCGGCGGCCGGACGCGCCGGCGCCTTTCGATTGCGGCGATAGTCGCTGTAGCCGCCGGCGAACTCGCGCGCCGCGCCGTCGCCTTCGAGCGCGATCACGCTCGCGACCGTCCGGTCGAGAAAGTCGCGGTCGTGGCTCACCAGGATGAGCGTGCCCTCGAAATCGCCCAAGAGGTCGGCCAGGAGGTCGAGCGTGTCCATGTCGAGATCGTTGGTCGGCTCGTCCAGCACCAGCAGGTCGCAAGGCTGCGCGAGCGTGCGCGCCAGCAAGAGGCGGTTGCGCTCGCCGCCGGAGAGCGAGGCGACCGGGCTTTCCACCCGGTCGATGTCGAACAGGAAGTCCTTGAGATAGCCGACGACATGGCGGGGGCGCCCGCGCACGAACACCGTGTCGCCGCCCTCCGGGCAGAGCGTCCGGCGCAGCGTGCCGGCGGGGTCGAGCGCGGCGCGGCGCTGGTCGAAATAGGCGGTTTGCATGGCCCGCGAGCGCCGCACCTTGCCCGTGTCGGGGGCCAGATCGCCGATCAGCATGCGCAGCAGCGTCGTCTTGCCGGCCCCGTTCGGCCCCAGAATGCCGATGCGCTCGCCGCGCAATATGCGGGTGCTGAAGCCCTCCACCAGCTTGCGCCCGCCATAGCTCTTGGAGATGGCGTCGGCCTCGATCGCCATGCGGCTGCGCACATCGCTCTCGTCGAGCTGGATGCGGGCGCGGCGCGGCCCGCCGATCAGCGCCGCGCGGCGTTCGCGCATCTCGGCGAGCGCCGCGAGCCGGCCCTGATTGCGCTTGCGCCTGGCCGTGATGCCGCGATGCAGCCAGCGGGTCTCGTCCGCGATGCGCCGGTCGAGCTTCTCCTGCTGGCGGAGCTCCTCGGCCAGCACCGCCTCGGACCATTCTTCGAACCGGTCGAAGCCCCTGGCCGTCTGGCGCAGCCGCCCGCGCTCCAGCCAGAGGATGCGGTCGGTGACATTGGCGAGGAAGCGGCGGTCGTGGCTGACGACCAGAACCGCGCCCTCATAGCCGCGGATCAGCCGTTCGAGCCATTCGATCGCCGGCAGGTCGAGATGGTTGGTCGGCTCGTCCAGCAGCAGCAGGTCCGGGGCCACGGCCAGCACGCGGGCGAGCTCCGCCCGCCGGCTCTCGCCGCCGGAAAGCGCGCCCATGCGCCGTTCGGGGTCGAGCTCCAGGCGGTCCAGCATGGCCGCGACCGCATGGTCGGGCGCGGGCGGTCCGTCGTCCGGCGGGCGGCGCGCATAGTCGCCGACCCTGGCCTCGGCGTCGCCCGGCGGGTCCTGGCGCAGGCGGGCGATGCGCAGGCCCGGCCGGGCGTAGCGCTCGCCCAGGTCCAGCTCCAGCTCGCCGGCGATGACCTTCATCAGGGTGGACTTGCCGCAACCGTTGCGCCCGATCAGGCAGATGCGGTCGCCGCGCGCGATCGAGAAGCCGACCTCGGAAAACAGGCTCGCGCCGCCGAAGCCGAGTTCGGCGTCGCCGAGCGTGAAGATCGGCGGGCCGGCCACCGGCAGGCTTCAGTCGCCGAGCCTTGCGGCGAGGCGGACGGTCTCGCGCACCACGCGCCGGACCGCCGCCCCGTGCGGCTCCTCGGCGAGCCCGCCATCCGCGTCGAAGGCCTCGCCCGCGCGCGCCACGGCATGTTGGGCCGGCACCGCCAGCACGCCGATATTGGAGAGGATCTGGCGCAGATGGACGAGGCCGCGCAGGCCGCCGAGCGGTCCCGGCGAGGCCGCCATCAGCCCGGCCGCCTTGCCCGAGAACCAGACCAGCGGCGGCTGGCCGGCGACGGGGCGCGAGACCCAGTCGATGGCGTTCTTCAGCAGCGGCGAGATCGAGCCGTTATATTCGGGCGAGGCGATCAGGAAGCCGTCATGCTCGAGGAAGAGCGCCTTCAGCGCTTCCGCCGCCGGCGGCAGGCCGGCCTCGGCTTCCAGGTCTCCATTGTAGAGCGGCAGTTCGTAGCGGGCGAGGTCCAGGAGGACGGCGCGCGCCCCGGCCGCCTCCGCCTCGCGGGCCGCGAAGCGGGCGAGCCGGGCGTTGAAGGAATCGCGCCGCACCGAGCCGGCGAAGGCGAGCAGGGTCGGGCTCACAGGCGCACGATCTTTCCGGGATTCATGATGTTCTTCGGGTCGAGCGCGCGCTTGATGGCGCGCATCGCCGGCAGGGCGGAGGGATGCTCGGCCTCGAGAAAGTGGATCTTGCCATGGCCGACGCCATGCTCGCCGGTGCAGGTGCCGCCCATGGCGAGCGCGCGATGCACCATGCGCTCGTTGAGTTCGGTCGCGATCCGCACCTCTTCGGCGTCGTCGGGGCGGATGACGAAGATCACGTGGAAATTGCCGTCCCCGACATGGCCGACGATCGGCGTCGGGAACGGGGCGGAGGCGAGGTCGGCGCGGGTTTCGGCGATGCATTCGGCCAGCCGCGAGAGCGGCACGCAGACATCGCTCGGCCAGCCCTCGGCGCCGGGCCGGAGCGCGATGGCCGCGAAGAAGGCGTCGTGTCGGGCCTGCCAGAGCCGGTTGCGCTCCTCGACGGTGGCGGACCAGACGAAGTCCGCGCCGCCGAACTCGCGCGCGATCTCTCCGGTGGTCTCGGCCTGCTCGGCCACGCCCGCCGGCGTGCCGTGGAACTCGAAGAAGAGGTGCGGCAGCGGCGCGTAGCCCAGCCCCGAATAGCGGTTGCAGGCGTCCATCTGCTCCGCGTCCAGCAGCTCGATGCGCGCCACCGGCACGCCGGACTGGATGGTCATGATGACGGCGTCCACCGCCGCCTCGACCGAGGGAAAGGCGGAGACCGCCGAGGCGACGCTCTCCGGAATGCCGTAGAGGCGCAGGTGAATGCCGGTGACGACGCCGAGCGTGCCCTCGGAGCCGATATAGAGGCGCGTCAGGTCGTAGCCGGCGGCGGATTTGCGCGCCCGGCCGCCGGTCTCGATCAGGCGTCCGTCGGGCAGCGCGACCTCCAGCCCCAGCACATTGTCGCGCATGGTGCCGTAGCGCACCGCATTGGTGCCGGAGGCGCCGGTGGCCACCATGCCGCCGAGCGAGGCGTCGGCGCCGGGATCGATCGGGAAAAAGAGGCCCGTATCGCGCAATTCCTCGTTGAGCCGCTTGCGCGTGACGCCGGGCTCCACCGTGCAGGTCATGTCCTCGGCGTGGATGGCGCGGATGCGGTCCAGCCCCGAGAGATCGACGCACACGCCCCCCTCCAGCGCGCCGATATGGCCCTCCAGCGAGGTGCCGGCCCCGAAGGGCACGACCGGCGTGCCGGACTCGTGGCAGGCGGAGAGGATGGCCTGCACCTCCTCCACGGTCTCCGGGAAGACCACCGCGTCCGGCGGATGCGGGGCGTGGAAGGTGGCGTCCTTGCCGTGATGGCCGCGCACCGCCCGGGCCGTGCTGCAGCGCGTCCCGAAGCGCTGCTTGAGGGCCTCGAGGCTCATTTGACGCAGATCGCCTCGATCTCGACCACCATCGCCGGATCGGCGAGCCCGGCGACGAACAGCAGGGTGGACGCCGGCACGGCGTCGCCGAAAAAGGCGTTCCGCGTCTCGCGGTAATAGTGGATATCCTCGCGCTGGGTCAGAAAGACGTTGAGCTTGACGGTGTTTTCGCGCGCGACGCCGGCGGCGTCCATCTGCGCGGCGAGATTGGCCCACACCTGGTCGATCTGGCTCCGCGCGTCCGGGGCCAGCGAGCCGTCCGGCCGCACGCCGATCTGGCCGGAGATATGCACCCAGCCGGCCGCCTCCACCGAGTGCGAATAGCCGCGCGGGGTGTGGACGGTGTCGGGGCTGCGTCTTGTCAGCATGGCGTCGGTCTCCTCCGGTCGGGGGCCGCCCCCCGCAAGGGGGCGGCGTCGTCACAAGAAGGGTCCGCGACCGCCGGGGCGACCGCGGACCCTGGCCCTGGAACCGAAGCGCCTAGTTGAGCAGCTTGCGGTCCTCTTCCTCGATCTCGGCCTCGGCCTGGGCGATCGACTCTTCCAGCAGCCTCAGCCACTTCTCGCCGAAGCGGTCCACATACCACTGCTTCAGCGGCTGGACGGACTCGACGAACTGCGCCTTCTCCTCGGGCGTCGGCACATAGACCTCGCCGCCCTTCTCCTTGAAGGCCGCATAGGCCGCGAGCGCCGTGAACTTCGGATCGTCGGAAGCCATGGCGGTCATGTGGTGGAAGCCGGCCGCCACGACGCGCTTCAGGTCGTCGGACAGCCCCTGCAGGAAGTCGTCGTTCATCCACCAGAACAGGAACATGTAGGCGTGATGGTCGAGCGTCACCCGGTTCAGGAACTCGTGGAACTTCATGTTCACGATGTCGGTGATGCCGTTCTTGGTGCCGACGACGACGCCGGTGGCGAGCGAGGTGTAGAGCTCCTGCCACGGGATCGGGGTCGGATTGCCGCCCATCAGATTGACCATCTCGACCTGGAGCGGCGACTCGATGGTGCGCATCTTCACGCCCTCAAGGTCCTTCGGCGTGCGGATATCGACGTCGATGGTGAAGAAGTCGCGCCAGCCGCCGGTGTTGTTCAGGCCCATCAGCCGCAGCGTGCCGGTCTTCTCGAGCACCGCCTTGCGCACCTCGTCCATGAACGGACTCTTCATCACCTTCTCGGCGACGCGGTCGTTCGGGAACATGTAGGGCAGGTCGGTCACCTGGATCTCGGGGAAGATGTTGGCGATGCCGCCCACCGTGGTGCCGGTGATCTCGCAGGTGCCGAGCTGCACCGATTCCAGGCACTGGCGGAAATTGCCGCAGAGCTGGCCGGCGGGATAGATCTCCACCTCCACCGCGCCGTTGGTCTGGGACTCGACGAAGTTCTCGAAGACCAGCGAACCCTTGTGGTCCTCGTCGTCGGTCGAGCCGATATGGCAGATCTTGATGGTGACGTCCGCCGCCCCCGCCGCGCTGGCCAGGCCAAGCGCCACGACGGCTCCCAGCCCGAGCCGGCCGAGCTGCTTCATGCTGTCGAGTATCATGGTTTCTCCCTCCCTTCGGGGTTTCCCCGAACCGCCAGTGTGCGCCGGCGGCCGGGCTCAGGTCAACGGGCCGTCACATGAACAGCCCCGGCGCGTTCCGGGTGAAGCCGAGCCAGTAGGGCAGCGACATCGAGACGAAGGGGAAGTAGGTGACGATGAAGATCGCCAGGATTTCCACCGCCAGCAGCGGCAGCATTTCGAGCGCGATCACCTCCACCCGCAGCCGCGAGATGCCGGACGCCACGAACAGTATCAGCCCCATCGGCGGCGTCGCCAGGCCGATGGTGAGGTTGATGCACATGATGACGGCGAAATGCAGCGGGTCGATGCCGAGGGCGGCCATGGTCGGGGCCAGGATCGGGCCGAGGATCAGGATGGCGGGGCCCGCGTCCAGGAACATGCCGACGATCAGCAGCAGCACGTTGATCAGGAACAGCAGCAGCAGCGGGTCCTGGGAGATGCCGAACAGGAAGTTCGAGAGATGCACCGGCACCTGCGAGAGGCTGGCGATGGCGGCGAACGCCGTCGCCGTGCCGATGATCAGCAGGATCGCCCCGGAGGTGATGGCGGCGTGCAGGAACACCGCCGGCAGGTCGCCGAGCTTGAGCGTGCGCAGCACCACCACGCTGATCAGCAGGGCGTAGAAGGCCGCCGCCGCCGCCGACTCGGTGGGGGTGAAGATGCCGCCCAGAATGCCGCCCAGGATGATGACCGGCGTCATCAGCGGCAGCGCCGCGCGCCAGGCCGACTGCCCGACCTCGCGCACGGTCGCGCGCTGGTGGGCCTTGGGATAGTTGCGCCGCTTGGAGATGTAGGCGGTGACGGTCATCAGCATGAAGCCGACCATCAGGCCCGGAATGAGGCCGGCGGCGAACAGCCCGGCCACCGAGACGTTCATGATGAAGGCATAGACCACCATGATCAGGCTCGGCGGGATGATCGGCCCGATCACCGAGGAGGCGGCGGTGATCGCGGCGGCGAACTTGCGGCTGTAGCCGTCCTTCTCCATGGCCGGGATCAGGATCGAGCCGACGGCGGAGGTGTCGGCCACCGCCGAGCCGCTGATGCCGGCGAACAGCATGCTGGTGACGATGTTGACATGCGCGAGCCCGCCGCGCAGATGGCCGACCAGCGTGTTGGCGAAATTCACCAGGCTCATGGTGATGCCGGCCCGGTTCATCACCTCGCCGGTCAGGATGAAGAACGGGATCGCCAGCAGCGGGAACTGGTGGATGCCGGCGAAGGTGCGCTGGAAGAGCATCTTGAGGAAGATCGGCTTCTCGGCGAGCAGGAAGCCGACCATCGGAGCGAAGCCGAGCGCGAAGACGATCGGCATGCCGATGACCATCGCGACCAGGAAGATCCAGAAGAAGGTGACGCCCATGGGAACCCCGCTACTCGGCGACCGGCGCATCGGCCGATGGCGGCGGCCGGGCCTTGGCGGGATCGAGCACGCCCCGGATGGCGTTGACCATGAACTCCAGCGCCACCATGGCCACGACGAAACTGCCGACCGGCATGCAGACATAGACATAGAAGATCGAGATATCGATCGTGGAGGCGCGCTGGATGCGGGCGTTCCAGGTCATGTACGCCCCCTCCTTCACGAACACCACCATGAGCGCGATGATCGCGGCGAAGATCGCCACCAGCAGCAGCTGCCGGAGGCGGCCCTTCAGCGTGCCGATCAGCACCTCGATGCCGACATGCGCGCCCATGCGCAGCCCGATCGGGGCCACGATGAAGGTCAGCCACACCATGACGAACTTGGCGATCTCTTCCGACCAGGCGAGCGCGTCGTTCATCACATAGCGCATGAACACCGCGATATCGACGATCACCAGCATCAGCGCCAGCAGCACGATGGCGAGCCACTTGAACGCCGTCAGGATGCGTTCGTTCAGCCAGGCAAGCCCGTTTTCGAGCCTTTCAAGCATCGCCGGGAGAAGCCCCCTCTCCGCTCCACGCCGCCAGCATAGGCGCAAAACGCTTCCGGCGGCAATGGTGGCGAGTCGCGCGCCAGGCGGCTATCATGGGCGGCGTTTCCGGGCGAGGGAGGAGCGGCGCGGATGAGCGAGGCTATCAAGGTGTTCTGGCAGCCCGGCTGAACCAGCTGCCTGCGAACCAAGGAGTTCCTCTCGGTCCGTGGGATCGAGTTCGACAGCATAGACGTCACCACCCACCCGACGGGCATGGAGCAGTTGCGGGCGCTCGGCGCGCGGTCGATCCCGGTCGTCTCGCGCGGCAAGCAGTTCGTCTTCGCCCAGGCGATCTCGGATGTGGTCGCCTTTCTCGGCCTGGACGAGGACGCCGGGCCGGCGCTCTCCATGGCGGAGCTGGCGGCCAGGCTCGACATCGTGCTGGCGGCGGCGGCGCGCTATGTGGCCCAGGTGCCGGACGAGCGGCTCGGCGACAAGCTGCCGGGACGCGACCGGGCCTATCGCGTGCTCTTCCACCACATCTTCAACATCGTCGATGCGACGCTGGACGCCATCGAGGGCGGCCGGCCGGTCACCTATGAGGCGCTGACCGCCGGGCCGCCGGAGGAGATGCGCTCGGCCGCCGACATAGCCGCCTGGGGCGAGGAGGTGCGCGCGCGCGCCGCCCGCTGGTGGCGGTCCGGGCCGAAGCCCGATCCGGTGGCGACCTATTACGGCGACCATGCGCTGCACGAGGTGCTGGAGCGCACCGTCTGGCATCCGGCCCAGCATGTCCGCCAGCTGATGCTGATCCACGAGATGCTCGGCATCGACACCGACGGGCCGCTCGGGGCGGAGGACTTTCGCGGCCTGCCGCTGCCCGAACAGGTCTGGGACGGCTGAGCCGGCCGAAGGCGCAAGTCCCCTTCCGGGAGGCGCTCGGCGCATGGGCGCGGATCGGGCTGGCCAGCTTCGGCGGCCCGGCCGCGCAGATCGCGCTCATGCACCGGACGGTCGTCGAGGAGAAGCGCTGGATCGACGAGCCGCGCTTCCTGCACGCGCTCAATTTCTGCATGCTGCTGCCGGGGCCGGAAGCCCAGCAGCTGGCGACCTATGTCGGCTGGCTGCTGCACGGGGTGCGCGGCGGGCTGGCGGCCGGGCTGCTGTTCATCCTGCCGGGCGCGGTGGTGGTGGCGGGGCTGGCGGCGCTCTACGCCGTCTATGGCGCGGCGCCGGCGGTGGCGGCGGCCTTTCTCGGCGTCAAGGCGGCGGTGCTCGCCATCGTGCTGCAGGCGCTGGTCGCCATCGCGCGCCGGGCGCTGCCGGACGCGTTTGCGCGCCTGCTGGCGATCTACGCCTTCGGGGCGCTCTTCGTCCTGGACATCGCCTTTCCGCTGGTGGTGGCGGCGGCCGCGCTCGCCGGCTGGCTGCGCTCCCGGCTCCGGGGCGCGCCGCCCGCCTCCGGCGAAGCCGCCCCGCCGGCCGGCAGGGCCTCCGGCGCGCGGCGCGCCGCGCTCGCGCTGCTCGCCGCCTGGCTGCTGCCGACCGCCGCGCTCTGGGTCTGGCTCGGCGGCGGGCATATCTTGTCCGAACTCGCGCTGTTCTTCTCGAAGCTCGCCGTGGCGTCTTTCGGCGGGGCCTATGCGGTGCTCTCCTGGGTGGCGCAGGAGGCCGTGGCGGCCGAGGGCTGGCTCTCGGCGCGCGAGATGCTGGACGCGCTCGGGCTGGCCGAAACCACGCCGGGGCCGCTCATTCTGGTGGTGGAATTCGTTGGCTTCCTCGCCGCCTGGCGGGAGGCGGGCGGGCTGGACCCGCTGCTGGCGGGGCTGCTCGGCGCGGGCGTCACGCTCTGGGTCACCTTCGCGCCCTGCTTCCTGTTCATCTTCGCCGGCGCGCCCTATGTGGAGCGGCTGCGCGGCCACGCCGATTTGCAAGGGGCGCTGGCGGCGGTGACCGCGGCGGTGGTGGGCGTGATCGCCAATCTCTCCGCCTGGTTCGCGCTCAACCTGCTGTTCCGCGAGGGCGCTGCGTACGAGACCGAGCTGCTCACCGTATGGCTGCCGGAGCGGGCGAGCTTCGATCCGCAAGCGGCGCTGCTGGCCGGGCTTGCGGCGCTGGCGCTGTTCGCGCTCCGCCTCGGCGTCTTCCGCACGCTGGCGCTGGCCGCCTTCGTCAGCCTTGCGCTGTTCGTCGGCGGCCTCTGACGGCCGGCCGCGCGGGCCTTACGCGGCCTTGCGGACGGCGTCGGCGACGATCTCGAAGATCTGCCCGATCTGCCCCTCGTCGATGGTGAAGGGCGGCGAGAAGGCGAGCGTGTCGCCGGCCTGGCGGCAATAGACGCCGGTCTTCCAGCATTCGAGGAAGATGTCGTAGCCGCGCCGTCCCGGCTGGCCGTCGCGCGTCGCGAACTCGACCGCCCCCATCAGGCCGATATTGCGCACATCGATGACATGCGGCAGCCCCGCCAGGCTGTGGACGGCCTCCTCGAAGGCGGGCGCGAGCGCCGCCGAGCGCTCGAACAGCCCCTCGTCGCGATAGAGGTCGAGCGTCGCCAGGCCGGCGGCGACGGCGAGCGGATGGGCGGAGTAGGTGTAGCCGTGGGTCAGCTCCACCATCCATTCCGGCCCGGTCATGAAGGTGTCGTAGATTTCCTTCTTCATCACCACGGCCGAGGCCGGCACGGTGCCGTTGGTCAGCCCCTTGGCGGTGGTCATCATGTCGGGCGTGACGCCGAAGCGCTCGGAGGCGAAGGCCGCGCCCACGCGCCCGAAACCGGTGATCACCTCGTCGAAGATCAGCAGGATGCCGTGCCGGTCGCAGATCTCGCGCAGGCGCCGGAGATAGCCCTTCGGCGGCGGATAGACGCCGATGGAGCCGGCCACCGGCTCCACGATCACCGCCGCGATCGTCGAGGCGTCATGCAGATCGACCAGCCGCTCCAGATCGTCGGCGAGCGCCGCGCCGTGGTCCGGCTCGCCCCGGCTGAAGGCGTTTTCGGCCAGGTCGAGCGTGTGGCGCAGATGATCGACGCCGGGCAGCAGCATCCCGAACGCCTTGCGGTTGACCTTGATGCCGCCGACCGAGGTGCCGCCGAAGCCGACGCCGTGATAGCCGCGCTCGCGCCCGATCAGGCGGGTGCGCTGGCCCTCGCCGCGCGCCCGGTGCCAGGCGATGGCGATCTTGAGCGCGGTATCGACCGCCTCCGAGCCGGAATTGGCGAAGAACACCGAGTCCATCTCCGGCGGCGCGATCTGGGTGATGCGCGAGGCCAGCTCGAAGGCCGCCGGATGGCCCATCTGGAAGGACGGGCCGAAATCCAGCGTCTCGACCTGGCGCTGCACCGCCTCGACGATGGGCTTGCGGCAATGGCCGGCATTGACGCACCACAGCCCCGCAGAGGCGTCCAGCACCCGCCTGCCGTCGCGAGCGATATAGTGGACGCCCTCGGCCCCGACGATCAGGCGCGGATCCGCCTTGAAGCTGCGGTTCGCCGTATAGGGCATGAAGAAGGGTTCGAGATTGTTGGTGTCCGCATGGGCGAGCGAGGCGGCGGTCGGCATGGGCGAACCTCCCGGAATGGATTTCCGCCCACCATAACACGACCGCCCCGCTTCGTTCACGCCGGAACGAACGCGCCATGCAGGGCGTGCGGCAGGGGGTAGGGCAGCAGGCCCTGCCAGAGAGGCCCCTCGGAGAGGCGGAGCGCGTCGAACACCGCCAGCCCGGCGACGCGCCGGTCGAGGTCGAGGAACGGCCCGAGCAGCCAGCCCTCGCCCTCTCCGGCTCCGCGCGGGACGAACACATGCTCCTCCGGCAACTGGCCCGGCGGCCACTCCCAGCCGTCAGCCGCGCCCGGCTCCAGGCGCACGATGCGCCGGAAGGGCCAGCCGCCCGCCTTGCCGTCGCCGGCGAGCGCGAAGGTCATTTCGTGGCGCCGGCCGGTAAGGCGCGGGTCGATGCGCGGAAACTCCGCCACGCCCGGCTCGTCATGGTCGAGCGCCGCGCGCCCGTCCGCCCGGAGCACGATCCGCCGATAGGCGGGATGGGGCGAGGGGAAGCCGGTCTCTCCCCGCATCGCCAGGCGCAAGTCGCGCGTCACGAACTCGGGGTCGGGCGCCTGGCAGACATCGAAGCGGATCGAGCCGTCCGCCTCCTCCCAGCCATTGCCGTGATGGAAGTGGAAGCCGGGCGGAAGCTCGTGCCCGCGGACGACCTCCAGGCTGTTCTTGTCGATGACCAGAGCCTCCACGCCGAGCTCCGGGCGCCAGAGATGCGCGTCGAGCAGCGCCGTCTCGCCGGAGCGCAGCCGCTCGAAATCCAGCACGAAGGGCGCCAACAGCACGACCAGATGGCGCGCCGTGACGACGAAATCGTGCGTGAGGCCGAGCGGCGCGTGCGGCAGGAAGCGCGCCCCGGCGAGCCGCCCTTCGGGGTCGATGCGATAGATCAGCAGGCCGGAGCGCGGGCCGATGACGGCGCCGATGTTCCACAGCGTCCCGTCCGGCTCCAGCTTCGGATGCGCGGAGAAAGGCGCGCTCGCCAGATCGTCGCGCCAGGTGACGAAGTCGCCGGCGGCGAGCGTTTCGGGATCGACCGCGATCGCCGAGCCGCCCTCCCAGAGCGCCATCAGCCGCCCGGCATGGGCCAGCATGGCGATATTGGCGGCGTTCATGTCGTCGGCGCGCTCGATGGCGACCGGATCGGGCGGCAGCGTGCCGTAGGCGGGCAGCAGGCGGCGGCCGGCCTCCGCCTCGCGCCGGCGCTTGGGCGTATCCAGGATGCGCGCCCGGTGGGTCGCGCCGGTTCCGTCGAAGCGGAAGGCCTGGACCAGGCCGTCGCCGTCGAACCAGTGGCTGTAGCGGTGGCCGAAGCGGTCATGCTCGCCCGGGCCGTTGCGCCAGAGCACGCCGGTCAGATCGGGCGGCAGGCGGCCGCTCAGGGTTTGCAGGGGCGCGGACAGGCGCTCGGCGCGCGCGGTCTCGAAGCCGAGCGCGGCGGCCTTGCCGGCCGGTTCGGCGGCGGCGGCGCGGAGGACGGCCGGGGCGGCCAGCAGCAGGCCGCCGGCGGCCCCGAGCGCGGCGCGGCGGGTCAGGCGGTGCGTCATGGCTCAGGACTCCGGATAGTCGAGCTTGACGCGAATCTGCGTTTCCGCCTCGCCCACGGTGACGGACGCGGCGTCGAAGCCGGGCGGGCCGAACAGGCCGCGCGCATCGTTGGAGAAGCCGAAGCCTTCCACCGGCAGTCCGAGCAGCACGGTGTCGAGCTCGCCGTCCTCGTCCGCGTCATGGAACAGCGAGACGGCGTATTCGCCCGCCGGCAGGTCGGCGAAGACGATCCGGCGGGTGTGGGCGGCGGGGCCGTAATGGGCGGCGACGATGCCGGCCGAGTCGGGAAAGGCCACGCCCTCCTTGCGGCGGTGCAGCGCGGCGCGGACGGCGCCGTCGTCGGAGCGCAGGCCTTCGATGCGGATCACCAGATCGGCGGCGTCGGCGCTCCGGGGCAGGGCGGCGGGGGCCGCGAGCGCGAGCGCGGCGAGGGCGGCGGCAAGGCCGGATTGCATGCGTGTCATCGGTTCTCTCTCCTGGCGGCGGAAGCGCCGCTCGGGGGAGATATTGACCGCCGGCCCCGAGCGGTCATGCTGCATTACGCCAACGCCACCGGATAATTCGCGGCCCGCAGCACCATGTCATTCACGCTTCGCGAACTGCCGGGCGCCGGGCCGCTTGCGGCTCACGCGGCGGCGCTGGCCGCCATCGCGCTGCTGTTCGCCTTCATCGGCCCGTTCGGCACCTACGACGCCATGGGGCCGCTGGCGCGGCTCGGCTACTGGGCGCTCGCCATGGCGGGCAATTGGGGCCTGTTCGCGGCCGCGACGCTGCTGGTGCTGCATCTGATCCCGAAGGCCGCGCCGCTCCGCCAGGCGGCGGCGCTGGCGCTGGCGGCGCTACTGGCCGCGCTGCCCGGCGCGGCGATCGTGTTCGCGGCCGAGACGCTCTTCCGGCCGGGCTATTCCGACATCGGCGCGCTGCCGGAAATCTATCTGGGCGTGGCGGTGCTGGGGCTGGCGGTGAGCGCGCTCGCGCTCGCCGCGCACCGGCTCGGGCGGGACCGGCGGCCGGCGCGCCCGCCGCCAGCGCCGCCGCCGCGCTTCCTCGCCCGCCTGCCCGCCCGGATCGGCCGCGATCTCGTCTATCTCAAGATGGCCGACCATTATGTCGAGGCGGTCACCACGCGCGGCTCGGGCCTGGTGCTGATGCGCTTTGCGGACGCCATCGCCGAACTCGACGGCGCGGAGGGCCTGCGCGTCCACCGCTCCTACTGGGTCGCGCGCGCCCATGTCGCCGGCTCCGAGCGGCGCGGCGGCCGCGCCATCCTCCGCCTCACCGGCGGCCACGAAGTCCCCGTCAGCCGCACCTACCTCCCCAAAGCCCGCGCCGCCGGCCTCATCTGAACCGGGGGAGCCGGGCGTGATGGTCGGCTACAGCACGGTGGTGCGCCACATGGCTCGGCGTTGGGGCCAGGCGTAGTCGCGGATGGCGATGTGCTGCACGGCGGGGTTGTCCCACATCAGCAGGTCGCCGGCCGCCCAGCGGTGGCGGTAGATGAAGCGGTCTTCCGTGATGAAGTCCGACAGTTGCTCGATCAGCGCCAGCGCTTCGGCCTCGGCCATGCCGGGGATGCCGACGCACTCGCCCTTGCGCAGATAGAGCGCCTTCCGGCCCGTTTTCGGGTGTGGGCGGGCGATCGGGTGGCGGACATCCGGGTTGCGCTCGATCTGCGCCTCCGTCACCGCCACCGGCCGCTTGACGCCGCGCTCCTTGGCGGCGAAGCGGTGGATCGCCTCCAGCCCCTCCAGCCGCCGCCGGGTTCGGGCGTCGAGCGCCTCCCAGGCCGCCGCCGCGCTCGCGAACCAGGTCGGGCCGAGCGGCTCGCCGGCCTCGTCATGCGGCACTTCGAGCGCATGGAGCAGCGTCCGGCGCGGCGGCTCGGCCGTGTAGGACATGTCGGAATGCCAGTGGCTGCCGGCGTCGGCATAGCCGAGCGCCCGGCCGTTCTCGTCCTGCAGGTTCGACACCTTCAGGATTTCCGGAAAGCCCTCCAGCGCATGCTGGTCGAAGGCGTTGACCTTGATTTCCCCAAGCCGCTTCGAGAACGCCAGCAGCGCCTCCGGCGTGAGCGACTGGCCCCGGAAACAGAGCACGCTGTAGCGGTCGAAGGCCGCCTCGCAGGCCTGGAACGCCTCCTCCGCGAGCGGGACCGAAAGATCGACGCCGAACACCTCCGCGCCCACCGGCGCGCCGCTCGGGCGTATCTCGAAACCGCCATTTCCATCGCTCATCGCGCCTCTCCCTCCTGCCTGGCCGCCAGCCGCCGGCGCAGCTCGCCGGCGATGCGGGCGGTGTCGTCCACCGGTTCGTAGCTCCATTCCTCCAGCCGGCCGTCGAAGAGCCGGAGCGCTCCCTCCTCGCGAAGCAGCGCCTGGAAGCGCCGCAGCCGGCGGTTGCCGCCCGCCATGCGCGCCGCATAGACCGGCTTGCCGGTGGCGACCGCCTCGCTGGTCATCGACACCGAATCCTCGGTGACGACGATATGGCGCGCCAGCGCCAGCATGCCGAGATAGGGATTGTCGCCCTCGCCGTCCCAGAACCAGGCGTCGGCGAGCCGCGCCCTGAGCGCGTCCACCACGCCCGGCTCGGTGCGCCGCGAGGCGGTGACGGCGATCGGCCCCTCCAGCCGCGCCAGCCCGTCCGCCAGCCGCGCGACGGTCTCCGGCGTGAAGCGGTGCGAGCGGCTGCGCCCGCCGAGCAGCACCGCCACCTGCAAGCCGCCCAGGCGCTCTCGCCAGGCCTCGGCCGCGGCGGCGAGTCCCGCCGGCGTCACGCGATGCAGCGCGCCCCGCGTCGCCAGCACATTCGGGCCTTCCAGGCCGTCATGGCGGGGCGGCGCCACCAGGTCGAAACAGGAGGGCGGGACGCGCGGGTTCTGGATATGCAGCGTGAAACAGCGCCCCCCTGACGCGCGGCGCACCGCGATGGATACCGAGGCGCTCCGCCTGCCGCAGGTGAGCAGCAGGTCGGGCCAGGGCGGCCTGAGCGCGCTTTCCAGCCCATGGCGCAAAAGGCCCGGCGCCTGGCGGTGGGCTGGCAGCCAGCGCCAGGGCCGGCGGAGGCGCACCACCTTCGCCTCCCAGGGCCAGCCGACGGCCGCCGCCAGGCCCTCGGCCTGGCCGGCCGCGCCGGCCTCGCCGGTGGTGAGCGCCCAGACCCGCACGGGTCTCGCCGCCCTTGGCGGCCCGCGCGCCCGCCTAGCGGGCGGCGGTCACCATGATCTCGACCAGCAATTGGGGGCGCGCGAGCTTCGCCTCGACGCAGGCCCGCGCCGGCGGGTTCGCCGGATCGACCCAGCCGTTCCACACCTCGTTCATGCCGGCGAAGTTCGCCATGTCGGTGATCCACAGCTGGGCGGTGAGCAGGTTGGCCTTCGAGGTCCCCGCCTTCGCCAGATAGCCGTCGATCTGCTCCAGTATGTCGGCGGTCTGCGCCTTCACATCGCCGCTGGCGTCGCGCGCCACCAGCCCCGCCAGATACACCATGTCGCCGCGCATCACGCAGCGGCTCATCATCGGCCCCGGAGGGCTGGTGCGGTCGATCCGCTCGATCGTCATGTCTGCTTCTCCCATCGTGGTCGGTTGTCGCGGCCGAGCGCGTCAGCGCCGCCGCCAGGTGAACTCCAGCGCCGCGCCCCGGCGCAGCACCGCATCGATTTCCGGCGTATAGCCGCCGTCGCCCTCATGGATCACGAAGCCGGGCAGCAGCGCCACCGGCGCGCGGATGTCGCGGCGCCCGCGCAGGATGACGCGCCCGGCCGGGCGGCCGTCATCCCTGGACCAGAGCGGCGCCACCGCGATCTCGCCGATGCCGGCCGCCGCATAGGCGGCGAGATGCTCGTCGAGCCGCTCGGCCGCCAGGATGGAGGTGACCGTGCCGCCCCGGCGCAGCATGGTGGCGGCGAAGCGCAGCCAGGCGGCGAGATCGACCTCGCTCTCGACATGCGCGCCGGCCCGCTGCGGGTCGCCCGGCGGCGCGCCCTCGCTCTCGGGGCGCCAGGGCGGGTTGGCCATGGCGTGGTCGAAGCTGGCGGGCCCGAGCCGGTTGGGCGGCCGGGCGAGGTCGCCCAGAATGACATCCACCGCGCGGTCCAGCCCGTTGGCCTCGGCGTTCCGCCGGCAGAGCGCCGCCATGGCGGCGTCGCGCTCCAGCCCGGTCACCGAGCAGCCCGGAATCCGGCGCGCGAGGCAGAGCGCGGCCGCGCCGGTGCCGATGCCGACCTCCAGCACCCGCTGCCCGCTCTCGGCCGGCACCGCGGCCGCCAGCAGCACGGGGTCGGTCGCCACCCGGTAGCCCCTGGCCGGCTGGCGCAGCTGCACGCGCCCGTCGAGCAGCGTGTCGTCGGTGAAGGCCTCGCTCACAGCGCCCCCAGATCCTCGCGCGCGCTCTCCAGCACGTCGCGCGCCTCGGCGTAATGCTCGTCCGCCACCATCACCCGCCGGGGCAGCACGCCGAGGCTGCCTTCGACGATGCTGGTGTGCGAGTCGAGCACCACCGCCGGCACCCCCCGGGCCGACAGTTCCGCGACCAGCCAGGAGATCGCCACCGGATCGACAGTCTTCAATACCGCCTTCATGCCTCTCCCGACCCTTGACCGCGCCCCGCCGCCGCCTATGCTTGCCGTCCCGGCGCGCCAAGGTCAATCGGTTCTGCCCCCCGTGACGATTGCGGATACATCCCTCGCGCCGTCGGCGACGCCGCTGGACAGGCTGCGCTCCCTTGTCGGCGAAGACCTGGATGCGGTCAATGCGCTGATCGTCGAGCGGATGCAGAGCGAGGTCGGGCTGGTGCCGCAGCTGGCCGGCCATATCGTGGCCTCCGGCGGCAAGCGCCTGCGCCCGCTGCTGACGCTCGCGTCCGCGCGCCTTTGCGGCTACGGCCGAGACGGCCATATCGCGCTCGCGGCCGCGGTGGAGTTCATCCACACGGCGACGCTGCTGCATGACGATGTGGTGGATGAGAGCGACCTTAGGCGCGGCTCGGCCACCGCCAACGCCGTCTGGGGCAATCAGGCGAGCGTGCTGGTCGGCGATTTCCTGTTCAGCCGCTCCTTCCAGCTGATGGTCGAGGCCGGCTCGCTGGAGGTGCTGCGCATCCTGGCCAATGCGGCGGCGACGATCGCCGAAGGCGAGGTGCGCCAGCTCGCCACGGTCAACCGGCCGGAGACCGGCGAGGCGGACTATCTGAAGGTGATCGAGGGCAAGACCGCCGCGCTGTTCGCCGCCGCCTGCCGAATCGGCGCGGTCGTGGCCGGGCGCCCGGAGGCCGAGGCGGAGGCGCTCGACGCCTATGGCATGAATCTGGGCATCGCCTTCCAGCTTGCCGACGATGTGCTGGACTATGCGGCGGAGCCCTCGGAGCTCGGCAAGTCGCTCGGCGACGATTTCGCCGACGGCAAGATCACGCTGCCGGTCATCCTCGCCTTCCGCCGGGGCGACGCGGAGGAGCGGCGCTTCTGGCGGCGCACGCTCGGCGAGGGCGAGCAGCGGGACGGCGATCTCGACCATGCCGTCCGGCTGCTGACCCGCCATGGCGCGCTGGAGGAAGCGCTCGCGCGCGCCCGCCGGCGGGCGGAGGCGGCCAAGCGCGCGCTCGCGGTCTTCCCCGAGAGCGGTCTCGGCGGCCTGCTGGCCGAGATCGCGGACTTTTGCGTCGAGCGCGGCTACTGAGCGGCGCGGTCTTCGGCCAGGCGCTTGTCCAGATAGCCCTCGACGGCCGCGTTCAGCTGGTCGAGATGGCGGGTGAACAGATGGTTGGCGCCCCGGATGAGCTTGTGCTCGATGGCGATGCCGCGCTGGCTGCGCAGCTTCTCCACCAGCTGCTCGACCGACTCGGTGGTCACGATCTCGTCCCGCGAGCCGTTGACGATCAGGCCCGAGGAGGGGCAGGGCGCGAGGAAGCTGAAATCGTACATGTTGGTGGGCGGGGCGACGGAGATGAAGCCGGAGATCTCCGGCCGGCGCATCAGCAGCTGCATCCCGACCCAGGCCCCGAAGGAGAAGCCGGCGATCCAGGCTTTCGCAGGGTCCTTGCGCAGGCTCTGCATGTGGTCGAGGATGGCCGCCGCGTCGATGAGTTCGCCCTCGCCGCGCCCATATTCGCCCTGGGAGCGCCCGACGCCGCGAAAGTTGAACCGCATGACCGAGAAGCCGCGCCGCGCGAAGCAGTGAAACAGGTTGTACACCACCTTGTTGTGCATGGTGCCGCCATGCTGGGGATGGGGGTGCAGCATCAGCGCGATCGGCGCCCCCGGATCGTCCACATGGTGATAGCGCGCTTCCAGCCGCCCTTCCGGGCCGTTGATAATCACATCGGGCATGGCATTACCGCCCCGCAGGTCAGATCCGGGAGGCGGGAATGCCGCCGGAGGGATTCGGTCGTCTTGTCAAGCGTTCGCATAAGATAGGTTGGGCCGCGCGCGAGCGACGTCAAGGGACGGGTCGATGCCAAAACGCCGCATTTATCTCGACTGGAACGCGAGCGCGCCGCTGGCTCCGGCCGCGCGCGCGGCCATGGAGCGGGCCATGGAGCTGGTGGGCAACCCCTCCTCCGTGCATGGCGAGGGCCGCGCCATCCGCCGCCTGGTGGAGGAGGCGCGGGCGCGCGTCGCGGCCTTCGCCGGCGCGGCCCCGGAGCAGGTCGTCTTCACCTCGGGCGGCACGGAGGCGAATGCGCTGGCGCTCGCCGGGCGCCGCTGGCTGGCGGGCGCGACCGAGCATGTCTCGGTGCTCGACCATGCCCCGGACCGGCTGCCGGTGGAGCCGGACGGGCGCATCGCGCCCGACGCGATCCCGCCGGGCGCGGCCGTCGCGCTCATGGCCGCCAACAACGAAACCGGCGCGATCCACCCTCTGGATGCGATCGGCGAGCGGGTGCGCGCCACCGGCGGCCTCTGGCATTGCGACGCGGTGCAGGCGGCGGGCCGGCTCGAGCTGGCTGCGATTCCCGCCGATTCGCTGGCGCTCTCCGCCCACAAGCTCGGTGGCCCGCCGGGCGTCGGCGCGCTGGTGCTGAAGTCGGACCGCACGCTCCGGCCGCCGATCCCGGGCGCGCAGGAGCGCCGTCGGCGCGGCGGCACCGAGAACGCCGTCGGCATCGCCGGTTTCGGCGCCGTCGTCGGGCCGCTCTCCGACATGAGCCGGCTGCGCGACCGGCTGGAGCGGCGCCTCGACGGCGCCGTCATCCATGGCGCGGCCGGACCCCGGCTCGACAACACCAGCTGCGTCGGGATGCGGGGCGCCTCCGCCGAGACCCAGGTGATGGCCTTCGACCTGGAGGGGTTCGCCGTCAGCGCCGGCGCGGCCTGCTCCTCGGGCAAGGTGGCCGCCTCGCATGTGCTGCTGGCCATGGGGGCGGGCGCGGAGGCGGCGGGCGAGGCGATCCGCGTAAGCCTCGGCCCCGGCGTCGCGGAAGCCGACATCGACGCCTTCGCCGCCGCCTGGAACCGCATTGCGGCCCGGTTCCGAAGCGGCTAGAAAGCGCGCCGGGTCATCAGGTGGAACGCCATGCCGAAGATAACGTTCGTCAGCCCGGACGGCAGCGAGGAGACCGTCGAGCCGCCGGCCGGCATGACGCTGCTGGAGATATCGCGCAAATACGATATCGACATCGAAGGCGCCTGCGAGGGCGCGCTCGCCTGTTCGACCTGCCATGTGATCGTGGACGAGGACTGGTACGGGCGGCTGACGGAGCCGGACGAGGACGAGGAGGACATGCTCGACCTCGCCTTCGGCCTGACGCCCACCTCGCGGCTCGGCTGCCAGATCGAGCTCACCGACGAGCTGGACGGGCTACGGGTCACCCTGCCGGACGAGACCCGGTCGCTTCTGTGACCGGGCTGTTCGAGCGGCTGAAGCAGGCCGCGGCGCCGGAATGGCGCGCCTATGTCGAGCACCCCTTCGTGCGCGCCATCGGGGACGGCAGCCTGCCGGAAGCCTGCTTCCGCCACTATCTGCAGCAGGACTATCTGTTTCTGATCCATTTCGCGCGCGCCTATGCGCTGGCCGCCTTCAAGGGCGAGACGCTCGCCGACATCCGCCGGGGCGCGGAGGCGGCGCTGGCGATCGCCGACACCGAGATGCGCCTGCATGTGGCCTTCTGCGAGCGCTGGGGGCTGGGGGAGGCGGAGATGGCGGCGCTGCCGGAGGCGCCGGCCACGCTCGCCTACACCCGCTATGTGCTGGAGCGCGGCGTGGCGGGAGACCTGCTCGACCTGCATGTGGCGCTCGCGCCCTGCGTGCTCGGCTATGGCGAGATCGGCCGCGCGCTCGCGCGCTCCGCCGCCGGCAACCCTTACGGCGCCTGGATCGAGATGTATGCCGGCGCGGAGTATGGAGAGCTGGCGGCGACGGCGGCCGCGCAGCTCGACGAGCTGTTCGAGCGGCGCGGCGGCCCCGCCCGGCTGCCCGGCCTGGAGCGCATCTTCGGCGAGGCCACCCGCCTCGAAATCGCCTTCTGGCAGATGGGCCTCGACGCGGCCGGCTGAGCTTCAGCCCGCGCGAGCGATTTCAGTCCAGGTCGAGGCGCTGGCGGAGCTTCAGGCCGGCCTGGTTCAGACGACGGCGCTGGCGAGCGTTGGACGGAATGCGTATCTTTCCGGTCGCGATCCAGACATAGCGGTCGGCGGGCGGCCCCCGGTCGGTCAGCCGCCGAAGGCCGGGCGCCTCGCCGGCCAGCCAGTCGCGCAGCCATTGCAACTTGTTCAACACCACGGAAACCTCGCCCGTCTCGGCCTTGTGGACCTCGATCCAGATAGCCCGCTCGCCGCCCTTCGGGGGCTTGTAGCCGAGGCCGTAATCCCAGCGCGGACTCCGTGCATGTCCCGGATGCCGGGCAAGCGCGCCGTCGAGATCGAGACTCCCCGTCAGACGTCTCCCGTCGCTGCATGAAATCCTGGAGCGATAGCGCCCCAGCGCCTCAAGCCCCGCCTTGCAGGCGCTCGAAACCGGCCCCGGCGCTGCGGCGACCGCATTCCGGAATTCCGTCATCCCTGCGCGGCGGTCCGGTTCGCGACCTCGGCCACGACATCGCCGACATGGCCGGAAAACTCCGTCAGCCCGCCCCAGCCGCCTTCGGCGGCGTCTTCGGCTCCGGGATCGAGGGCGGAGATGTCCCGCACCTGCCCGTCGCGGGTGAAGTAGTAGGTGCAAAGGCGGCTTTGCAGTCCGGCCTCGGCGATGTCTCGCGCGGCGCCGGATGACTCGAGGCGCAGCAATTTGCGCACATCGGCCTCGACGCCGCCGTTTTGCTGGAAGAAGCCGAGCGCCCAGATCATGTCGAGCACATGCGGCGAATGGGTCGAGAGGCAGACGCGATATCCGCGCCGCCGGAGCTCCAGCACCAGATTCAGCACCGCGCCGATCCCGTTCGGATGCAGCCTGGTCTCCGGCTCCTCGATGACGACCCATTCGAGCTCGCCCCGGCGCGAGACGCCCGAGGGCGGCATAAGCCAGTAGAGGCCGAGCAGCAGCGGCGCGAACTCGCGCTGTCCGGCCGACCAGACCAGATAGGGCAGCGCCCGGCCGCCCTCCCGGCTCAGGACCAGGCGCTGCTGATGGCCGCTCGCATCGGAGCGCAGCGCGAAGCCGCCGAAGACATGTTCTTCGAGCGGCTGGCGGAGCGCTGCGTCGAGGCGCTGCGGGCGCGGAAAGACATCCCGGTCCAGGCCGATTTCGGTCTGCACGATCCAGTGCAGCTTGTCGCTGAAGTCTCTCAGCACGAAGGGATCGCCGGCGCGATAGTCGCCGAAGGGGCGCGTCATGCCGTCGCGCAGGCTCATGACGCGCTGCGCCGGGATGTAGAACATCCTCTCGCCGGCTTCCTTCGCGCGCCCGGCCCGCGCACAGCTCTCCAGATCGGTCGGCTTGCGCTTCCGCCCCAGCAAGAGACGGCTTTCCCCGGCCTTCCACACGCCGGCCATGCCCTCGCCGAAATAGAGGTCGAGAAACGCCGCCGGATCGTCCCTCCGCCAGGTCATGCCGAAGCGCCGCATCGTGTCGTGGATCGACGGTTTGTCGATCAGCAGTTTCAGCAGCTGGAGAAAGATGCTCTTGCCGGTGGCCTGCGGGCCGACGCAGACGGTGATGTCGCCCAGGCGAATATCGGCCTCGCGGATCGGGCCGACGCGGCTTGCGCGTATCCTTTCGACCATCGCCCGGCCCTTGTCCGGCGTCAGAACAGGCGGCCGCCGTCGGGGACGGGGCGCTCGGGGGCGAGGAGGACGACCTCGCCGCTGGCGTCCGGGAAGCCCAGCACCAGCACTTCCGACATGAACTTGCCGATCTGCTTGGCCGGGAAATTCACCACCCCGGCCACCTGGCGCCCGACCAGCGTCTCCGGCGTGTAATGGGCGGTGAGCTGCGCGGAGGTCTTGCGCTCGCCGATCCCGGGGCCGAAATCCACCCAGAGCTTGATCGCCGGCCGGCGCGCCTCCGGAAACGGCTCGGCGCGGCGCACCGTGCCGACCCGCACATCCACCTTCAGAAAATCCTCGAACCCGATCTCGTTCGCAGCCACCGCCGGCTCCCCATCTCAACGCCGCGCGGAACATGGCGCAGCCGTCGGCCCGCCGCAACCGGGCCGGACGCATCCCGACAAAGACCGGCTCGCCTGCTATAGATTTGCCGGACATTCCACCGGCATCGATGGAGCGCAATGCGCAGACGTTCCGTCCTCCTTGGCGCCGCCCTGCTCGCGGCGGCGGCGATCGCGACAGCGACCTGGCTGGTCGCCGGCGCCCTCGACCGGTCCCGCCTGGAGGCGCGGATCGGGGCGGCGCTCGGCAGCGAGGTCGCGCTGGAAGGCGCGTCCGGCCTGGTGCTGCTGCCGCGCCCGGCGCTCGTCATCGACCGCCTTTCGGCCGGCGATACGCTCGCCCATGACGTGACGGCGGAACTCGACCTCGGCGCGCTGCTCGGCGGCGGCGTCCGGATCCGCTCGGTGCGGGTCGCCCGGCTCGAACTGACGCTGGACCGCTCCGGGGCGCGCCCGCCGTCGCTGCCCGCGCCGGAGCTGCGGATCGGGCGGGGCGCGGTCCGGCTGGGCAGCCTCGCGCTGCCCTTCGGCGAAGCCCTGCTGGTGGCGCGCGGGCCGGACGGTCCCTGGCGCCTCGACGCCGAGATCGTCCGGGAAGGCCGGCGCTTCCGGGCCACGGCGTCGATCGGTCGGGCGGACGCCGGGCGGCCGGTCTCGGTGTCGCTCGCCGGCGACGATCTGGAGGCGAACGCGGTCGGCGCCGTCGGCGCGGCGGAACCGGGCGGCGCCTTCGCCTTCCGGGGCCGGCTGACCGCGCGCGGGCGCTTCGCGGAGGGGATCGAGGGCGCGCTGACGGCCGAGGCCCGGTTCGACCGTGACGGCGCGCTGCTCTCCGGCCTGGATGCGCTGCTCGACCGGGGGCGCTTCACCGGCAGCGTCGAGGCGAGCTGGCGCGAGGCGCTCGCGATCGACGCCCGGATCGCGACCGGCGTGCTGGCGCTCGACGACTGGCCGGGGCTGGCCCGGCTCGACGCCGACCCGCTGCCGGGGGCGCGCCTGCGTCTGGCGCTTTCGGCCGGGGTGGCGCGCCATGGCGGGCGCATCCTGCGGCGCGTGGAGGCGACGGTCGCGAACGGCGCGGACGGGCTGGCGCTGGACCGGCTGGCCGCCGCCCTGCCGGGCGGGACCCGGCTGACGCTGGACGGCCCGCTGGCGGAGGGAGCGCGGCTCGCGCTCCGCACCCGGAACCTGCGCGCTTTGCTGCTCTGGTGCGGCCTCGACCCGAGCGCGATCCCGTCGGGCCGGCTCAGGGACTTCGAGGCGCGCGCGCGCCTCAGCCTCGCCGGCGGCGGCTTCGGGCCGGAGGCGCTCGCCCGGCGGCTCAAGGGCGCGCGCCTCACGCTGGAAGAGGTCGAGGGCCGCCTCGACGGCGCGGCGTTCCAGGGCCGCCTCCTGCGCGAGGCGGGCCGGCTCGACCTCGCGCTCGCCGCGCGCGGCCTGCCGCTCGATCCCTACCGCCCGGCCCTGGAGGGCCTGCTGGAGAGCGGGCCGGAGGGCGGGCCGCCGCTCGGCTCCTGGCGCCTCGACCTTGCCGGGACGCGGCTGATGGATATTCCGGTCGAGCGGCTGGAGCTCGCCGCGGAGGCGACCGGGCCGGGCGCCGTCTCCGTCTCTCGGCTCGCCCTGCAGGACGCCGGCGGGCTGACCGGCGAGGCCTATGGACGCCTCGACGGCGAGGAGGCCTTCTTGCGCTTCTCGGGCCGGACCGCCGACCTCGCCCGCACCGCCGAGCTTTACGGCGTCGCGCTGCCGGGCCTCGCGCGGCGCATCGGCGCGTTCGGCTTCGGCGGCCGGGCCGAGGGGCCGCTCGACGCGCTGCCGCTGCAACTCGACGCCGAAGCCGAAGGCTGGCGGCTGCGGCTCGACGGGCGGATCGCCGACCGGGCGCGTTTCGACGGGCGGCTGGAACTCGCCGGCCCGCCGCCGGCCTGGCTCGCCTCGGCGGAGGCGGAGCCGGCGCGGCTGTCGGCGTCGGTCTCCGCGACGCGCGAGCGGGCCGACTTCCAGCATCTCGAACTGCGCCACGGGCGGATGCGGGCGCACGGCCGGGGCAGGCTCACGGGCCTCGCCGACCGCCCGGCGGGCCGGCTCATGCTGCGCGCCACCCGGCTCGACCTGCCGGCGCCGACGGACGGGCTGCCGGTCTGGCGGCGCCGGCCGTTCGACGCCGCGCCCTTCGGCGCCTTCGACCTGGAGCTGGATCTGGGCGTGGAGGCGCTGCGGATCGGCGAGGAGCGGCTGGAGGATGCGCGCCTCGACCTCACGCTTGCGCCCGAGGCCTGGAGCGTCAACGAAGCCGCGGCCGGCTGGCGCGGCGGGCGGCTGCGCTTCGAGGGCGGCTGGCGGGCCGGGGACGGCGCGGCGGAGGCCCGGCTGGAGGTCGAGGACGCGCGGCTGCCGGACCATGCGCGCCCCGGCCCGAGCGGCGCCCGGATGGACGCCAGCGCCGACCTCGCCGCCAGCGGGCGCAGTCCGTATGAGATCGTCTCCAGCCTTTCCGGCCGGGTCCGGCTCGCGCTCGCCGACGGCCGGCTGAACGGCCTCGATCTCACCGCCGCCGCCGCCGCTCTCGACGGCGCATCCACCGAAGCCGAACTGCTGCGCCGTCTGCGCGAGGCGCTCGCCTCCGGCGACAGCGCGCTGCTGACCGGGCAGGTCGAGGCCGCCCTCGCCGAGGGGGCCGCCCGCTCGCTCGCGGGCGCGCTGAGGCTTGCCGGCGGGCGCGTCGGGCTGAGCGGCTCGCTGGACCTCCGCCGCCGGTCGATCGACCTTGCCGGGCGGCTGACGCTGGACGGCCGGCCGCCCTCGCCGGCGCTCGGCTTCGCGGTCGCCGGCCCCCTGGAGCGGCCCGCCCGCCGGGCGGAGATCGGCGCGCTGGAGGCGCTGCTGCTGGCGGAAGGGCTGGCGGGTCTGCTCAGGCAGAGCGCGAACTGAGCCGCTGGGCGCGCATGCCGGCCGCCGCCAGCGCCGCCAGCACCTCGCCCACATGCGCCTCGTCGCGGGTCTCCAGCGCCACCTCGACATCGGTGAGCTTGATCGGCACATCCTCGAACCAGCGCTGATGCTGGACCTCGACGATATTGCCGCCGGCCCGGGCGATGGCCGCCGCCACGCCGGCGAGGCCGCCCGGCCGGTCCTGGATTTCGATGCGCAGCCGCACCAGCCGCCCGGCCCGCACCAGGCCGCGCATCAGCACCGAAGCCAGCAGGCGCGAATCGATATTGCCGCCCGAGACCACCAGCCCGACCCGCTTGCCCCGGAAGCGCTCCGGGTGGGCGAGCACCGCCGCCAGCGCCGCCGCGCCCGCGCCCTCGGCCACGGTCTTCTCGATCTCGGCCAGCAGCTGCACGCCCTCCTCCATGGCCGCCTCATCGACCAGCAGGATGTCCTCCACCAGCGCCTGCGCCAGCGGCAGGGTGAGCGCGCCCGGCCGCTTGACCGCGATGCCCTCGGCGATGGTCGGCCCGCCGGGCGGCGGCTCGAGGCCCCGGAGCGCGTGATGCATGGAGGGATAGGCCATGGCCTCGACGCCGACGACCGTGAGCGCCGGGGCCAGCGCGCGGGCGGCGACGGCGATGCCGGCGATCAGGCCGCCGCCGCCGACCGGGACCGCCAGCATGTCGAGCTCCGGCCGGGCGCGCAGCATTTCCAGCCCGACCGTGCCCTGGCCGGCGATAATGCGGGCGTCGTCATAGGGGTGCACGAAGGTGAGGCCCTCCGCCTCGGCGCGTTCGCGCACGAAAGCCTCGCCCTCGGAGACGCTCTCGCCCTTCAGGATCACCCGCGCGCCCAGAAACTCCGCCGCGCGCACCTTGGAGAAGGGCGTCGATTCCGGCATGACGATGGTGGCCGGAACGCCCATGCGGCCGGCGTGATAGGCCACCCCCTGGGCGTGATTGCCGGCCGAAAGCGCGATCACGCCCCGCCGGCGCTCCGCCTCGCCGAGCGCGGCGAGGCGCACGAGCGCGCCCCGGTCCTTGAAGGAGGCGGTGTATTGGCGGTTCTCGAACTTGAGGAACAGCGTCGCCCCGGAGATCGCGCTCAGCGTCTCGGAATGCAGGAAGGGCGTGCGCACGATGCGCCCCTCGAGCAGGCGGTCGGCGGCTTCGATGTCGGCCAGCGAGACGGTCATGCCGGGCGCAGCAGCAGGCGGTGGATCGGCGTCCTCGGCGCGATCAGCAGGATGTAGCGCCCGTCGCGCCAGAGTTCGAGCAGGTCGTCGTAATGCGGCGAGAAGGGGTTGCCGGACTGGCCGACGGCCGCGATGAAGCCCGAGCGGTCGAGCCCGGCGAGATCGTAGATGGCGCGGAAGCCCGCCCCGTGGCGGCCGAGAAAGGGCCGTTCGGCGTCGCGGAAGCGCATCGCGCTGCGGTTCACCGTGGTGGGGCCGCCGGAAGCGGCGATCTCGCGGTCGAGCAGGTCGCGCAGCAGCGGGATGCGCCCGGCGATCGGGTGGCTGAAGCGCGCCCGGTGCGCCTCGCCCCAGGGCGGCGTTTCGGGGCCGTGGCGCTCCAGCAGGAAGGCGGCGGCGCGCCGATGGGCGAGCTGCAGCCGCTCGGCGCAGCTCTCCACGCCCTCGGTCGCGATGTCGTCGCACCAGGCCGGGCGTTCGGTCAGCGCCCGGCGCAGCACGCGCGGGCGATAGGCCCACCATCGCTCGAAATGCGGCCCCAGCTCGTCGGCGAAGATCGTGCGCATCGCCTCGCGCACCCAGGCCATGTAGATCAGCGGCTCCGGCCGGTGGCGGTCCATGGCGCCGTTCCAGGCCTCCAGGCGCGCATCCGGCGTCGCCGCCAGCAGCAGCGGCAGCAATTCGCGCGCCGAGAGTGAGACGATGTCGTTCTGGATCTCCGCATGGTCGGCGCCGTCGTCGAGCAGCGCCTCGATGCGCTCCGCCCGGTAGGGCGCCGCCCAGTCCCGCCCGAGATCGTGCGGGTAGCTGTCATCGACCAGGCGGTTGTTGGCGTTGACGATCCGCCCCGAGGCGGGGTCCGCGCGGCGGGGCAGCGCCTCGAAGGGGATGAGGCCTCGCCAGCCATTGGTCTCGGAGGCGTCGAACCCGCCCGCCCGGCGCAGCGGCGTCCGCCCGGCCGTGGCCAGCCCGATGCGCCCGCCCGCGTCGGCATAGGCGATGTTCTGCGCCGGGGAGTGGAAGGCGGCGAGCGTGTCCTCGAGGCCGCGCCAGTCGCGGACGCGGTTGAGCGCCGCGAGCGCGTCCGGCGTGCGGTCGTCATGGCGGAAGACCGGGCTCTCGACCGCCCAGCCCTCCGGCAGGCGGTCGGAGAAATCCGACATGACGACGCCGTTCCGCGTCTGGCGCAGCTCCAGCCGGCGGTCCTCGCCCCAGCGCACCTTGAGCCGCTCGCGCCGGATGGACGTGACCTCGGGCCGCTTCACGATGTCGGCCGTGTCGATATAGGGCGTCGTCATGCCCCAGGCGATGCGCCCGTTATGGCCGAGCACCAGGAACGGGCTGCCGGGCGCGGTCGCCCCGGCGAGCACGCCTTCCGGCGTCTCCAGGCGCGCCAGATACCAGATATTGGGGATGGTGTAGCCGAGATGCGGGTCGTTGGCGAGCATCGGCCCTTCCGCCACCGCCCAGACATTGGAGCCGCCGCCGGAGCCGAGGCCGGGCAGGGTCACCGGATCGGCGACGGCGGGACCCGGCCAGAGATCGGCGATCCGCTCCGGCGTCAGACGCTCCGCCAGGCGCGCGCGGAGCGCCTCGTCGCGCCAGTTTCCGAGCAGGCGGAAGGCCATGATCCGCCCCCAGAGCATGGAATCGGTGACGCGCCAGGGTTCCGGCTCGTAGAACAGCAGGGCCACCTCCCAGGGCAGGGCGCCGCTGCGGTTCGCGAGCCAGGCGTTGACGCCGGCGGCGTAGGCCTCGGCGATGCGGCGATGGTCGGGCGCGAGCGCCGCCGCCTGGGCTTCCGCCTGGCCGGCGAGGCCGAGGCCGCGCATCTGGCGGTCGATGCCGGCGACCGCCCCGCCCGCGACCTCGGCGAGGCGCCCGGCCCCGATGCGGCGCATCGTCTCCATCTGCGCGAAGCGGTCCTGGGCGTGGACGAAGCCGAGCGCGAAGGCGGCGTCGGCGGCGCTGCCGGCCCGGATGGTCGGCACGCCATGCCGGTCGCGCAGCACCTCGACCGGTCCCTGGAGGCCGGCGAGCCAGCGTTCGCCGTCGAGTTCGGGCAGCGAGCTGCGCAGCCAGAAGAAGCCGGCCGCGAGCAGCAGCAGCAATGTCAGCAGCAGCCCGCCGACGATGCGCCGCGTCCAGCGCCAGAGGGTGCGCCGGCCTCTCACCGCCGGCCTCTCACCGGTCGGCGCTCACGCCCTTCCGGCGCGGCGCGCGGCGCTTTCTTCGCCGCTCCCGGCGAGTTCCGCCAGAATGCGCTCGCGGTCCTGATCGACATCCGGGGCCGTGGCGCGGGTCGGCGGGTCGTCATAGCCGGAGAGCTTGATCGGATTGCCGGCGACGCGGAGCCGGCCGGCCGCCGGGTCCTGGACCTCGACCACCATGTTGCGCGGCGCCACCTGGGGATGCGCCATGACGGTGGCGATGTCGTTGATGCCGCTGGCCGGGATGCCGGCCGGGTCCAGCAGGGCGAGCCACTCCGCTGTCGCCCGCGCGGTCAGCATGGACTCGATCTCGCCCTCCAGGGCCTGCTGATGCTCGTTGCGCTGCCGGTTGGAGGCGTAGCGCGGGTCGTCCTTCAGGTCCGGGCGTTCGAGAATGTCGCAGAAGCGGCGGAACATGACGTCGTTGCCGGCGGCGACCACCATCCAGCCGTCGGCGGTGCGGAAGGTCTGGAAGGGGGTGATCGAGGGATGGCGCCCGCCAAGCGGCCCCGGCGCCTCGCCGGTGGCGCCATAGCGCGCGACGGCGTTCTCGCAGAGCGCGACCTGGCAGTCGAACATGGCGATATCGACCTTGCGCCCCTTGCCCGTCCGGGCGCGGTCGAACAGCGCGGTGACGACGCCGATGGCGGTGAACAGCCCGGCGCCGATATCGCCGATCGACATGCCGACGCGGGTCGGCTCCTGGCCGGGCTGGCCGGTGATCGACATGATGCCGCCCATCGCCTGCACCACCATGTCGTAGGCCGGGCGCTTGGAGTGCGGGCCGCTGTGGCCGAAGCCGGAGCAGGCGGCGTAGATCAGGCCCGGATAGCGGTCCTTGAGGTCGTCCCAGCCATAGCCGAGCTTTTCCATGGTGCCGGGGCGGAAGTTCTCCGCGACCACGTCCGCGCCGGCCAGCAGCGCCTCGAACACGGCGCGGTCGCGCTCCGCCTTGAGATCGAGCGCGATGCTCTCCTTGCCGCGATTGACGGAGATGAAATAGGCCGACTTGCCGTTGACGAACGGCCCGTATTCGCGCGCGTCGTCGCCGCGCCCGGGCGTCTCCACCTTGATGACCCGGGCGCCCTGGTCGGCCAGGATCATGGTGCAATAGGGTCCCGCAAGCACGCGCGTGAGGTCGATGACGGTGACGCCGCTGAGCGGCCCCCTGGCGGTCTGGCTCGGCATGGCCGCGCAAGCTCCCCGGATGGCTGACGAGAGCCGCCATCATACCCCGCTCCGGGACGGGGTCACAGGGGGGCGGAAGGGCGGATTTGACAGGTCTCGGCGGGATGGGGCACTGGTGACGCCCTGGCGTGGAGCAGGTCGTCCGGGCGTTGCCCGAGACTGTAGAGGGACCGGGATGAACGGGCGACGCATCTTTATCGACGTGGGCGGCGAGCGGGGACAGACGATTCGGGAAGTGACCGGGCCTCTATGGGCCTTCGACGTCGTTTTCTGCTTCGAACCTCAGTTGGCCATGGCGTCGAATCTGCGGGAGAAGTTCTCAAAAAATTGTCGGCGCGCGGTGGACGTCGTGATCGTTTCCGCCGGATTGTCGGATGTCACTGGCGCAACCCCATTATATGGCGGTGGCGGTAGCGCTTCTATTTTTGAAGGGAAGAGAAATGTGGATGCAAATGATGTTCAAATGATTGAAGTCATATCGTCTGCGGAATTTTTCAAGAAAAACATACGACAAGAAGATATCGTGATAATGAAATTGAATTGCGAAGGCGCGGAAGGCCGCATCCTGACAAATCTTGCAGAACATGGACAGTTGAACAAGATCACCAATGTCATGATCGATTTCGATTTGCGGAAAATTCGCGGTTTCCGGCGCGAACCGCGCAGGATCATGAAGATGCTGGCCAGGGAAGGGTTCGATCGCTATTTCCTGGTCGATGACGTCATGCTGGGTAAAACCCATGCGCATCGCATCCGCAACTGGCTGTCGCATGTCCCGGAGCTGCCGATGTTTTGCAACCGGGCCGCCGAATTGGCCGCCAGCGCCAGGACCCCGCCCCTGCGCCGCCGCATCCGCCGGTTCTTTCGCTATCTCTGATCCGGGTCGCGCATCGGCATCGGCCGCCGTCGGGTGAGGCGCGCCCTATGGGCCGGGGGGCGCCTGCGCGATGGTGGCGACGGGTCCGGACAGGTCATGTAGAATGTCCATGCGCTGCGGGAGCAAGACCATGAAGACCGTCGACGTCGCCGAATTCGAGGAGCAGTGTCTGGCCCTGCTCGACGGGCTGGGACCGGATGGCCTGGTGATCACCAGACGCGGCAAGCCGGTCGCGCGGCTCGTCCCGTTCGAGCGGAGCCATGCCGGCCCGATCGGCAGCTTGCATGACAAGGTGAAAATCCGGGGCGACATTCTCTCGACCGGCGAGACATGGAACGCCAGAGCTGAATCTTCGCCTCCATGTCGTCTTCGAAAGCTGCGTTAGTAACAGCCGAACGGCCCGGCCTTGCGCGCCGCAAATTGCCGGGCTATTGTCAAACCAAATTGTGTGATTGGCGAACACGATGCCCGAAATGATTGCGATTGTGACGGTTGGCGTCGCGCTGGTGGGGCTGATGATGGCGCTCTGCGGTTTCATCCTGCAGGCGCAGCGCAACTTGCGCGCCGAGATCGGCGGGCGGATGGAGCGGATAGACGACCGCATGGCCGACCTCGGGGACCGGGTGTCCCGCATGGAGCGCATGCTGCACCGGCATTTCGCCCGCGATGAGGAGCCGCCCGCCGGATAGCCCTGCCCCTTGCCGGCGCCGGACGCTATGCTGGCGGCGCCGCTTGCCGAGGCCGGGCCGGCATGGCCCGGCGGCTTGAACGCCCCGGCGCGCGCGCGCAAAATCCCCGGAACGGCTCCTGGGAGACCAGAACTCATGGCGGCAGACGGGACGCCCCTCTGGCATGGCACCACCATCCTTTCGGTGCGCAAGGGCGGGCGCGTGGTGGTGGCCGGCGACGGCCAGGTGAGCCTCGGCGCCACGGTGCTGAAGGCCAACGCCCGCAAGGTGCGCCCGTTGGCCGACGGCCGGGTGATCGCCGGCTTCGCCGGGGCGACCGCCGACGCCTTCGCGCTGTTCGAGCGCCTGGAGGGCAAGCTGGAGCAATATAAGGGCCAGCTGGCGCGGGCCTGCGTCGAGATGGCCAAGGACTGGCGCACCGACCGCTATCTGCGCCGGCTGGAGGCGATGATGGCGGTGGCCGACCGCGATGTGTCGCTGGTGCTGACCGGCAATGGCGATGTGCTGGAGCCGGAGGACGGGCTGATCGGCATCGGCTCCGGCGGCGCCTATGCGCTGGCGGCGGCGCGCGCGCTCTCTCCGCTGGACGGCATCGACGCCGAGACCGTCGCCCGGCGGTCGATGGAGATCGCCGCCGGCATCTGCATCTACACCAACACCAGCCTCACCATCGAAAGCCTGGAGACGCCGTGACCTCGTTCAGCCCCCGGGAGATCGTCTCCGAGCTCGACCGCTATATCGTCGGCCAGGACGACGCCAAGCGCGCCGTCGCCATCGCGCTGCGCAATCGCTGGCGCCGCCAGCAGTTGCCCGAGGCGCTGCGCGACGAAATCCTGCCGAAGAACATTCTGATGATCGGGCCGACCGGCGTCGGCAAGACCGAGATCGCCCGGCGGCTGGCGCGGCTGGCCCAGGCGCCGTTCCTCAAGGTCGAGGCGACCAAGTTCACCGAGGTCGGCTATGTGGGCCGCGATGTCGAGAGCATCGTGCGCGACCTGGTGGAGATCGCCATCCATCTCACGCGCGAGCGCCGGCGCAAGGAGGTCGAGGCGCAGGCGCATGGCGCGGCCGAGGAGCGTGTCATCGACGCCCTGGTCGGCAAGACCGCCTCGCGCGACACGCGCGACAAGTTCCGCCGCATGCTGCGCGACGGCTCGCTCGACGAGCGCGAGATCGAGCTGGAGCTGCAGGACGCCGGCGGCCTCTCGCTGCCGACCATGGACATTCCCGGAATGCCGGGCGCGCAGATGGGCATGATCAATCTGGGCGACATTTTCGGCAAGGCGCTGGGCGGCGGGCGCACCAGGACCCGCAAGATGACCGTGGCGGAGAGCTACAGCGCGCTGATCGCGGAGGAGAGCGACAAGCTGCTGGACGACGAGTCGCTGACCCGCGACGCGGTCCACGCCGTGGAGCAGGACGGCATCGTGTTCATCGACGAGGTGGACAAGATCTGCGCGCGCTCCGACCGGCATGGCGCGGATGTGAGCCGCGAGGGCGTGCAGCGCGACCTGCTGCCGCTGATCGAGGGCACCACGGTGGCCACCAAGCACGGGCCGGTGAAGACCGACCACATCCTGTTCATCGCCTCCGGGGCCTTCCATCTCGCCAAGCCGGCCGACCTGCTGCCCGAACTCCAGGGACGGCTGCCGATCCGGGTGGAGCTCGCCGCGCTCACCCGCGAGGACTTCCGGCGCATCCTGACCGAACCGGAAGCCAGCCTGATCACCCAATACAAGGCGCTGATGAGCACCGAGGACCTGACGCTCGACTTCACCGAGGCGGCGGTGGACGCGCTGGCCGAACTCGCCGCCGACATCAACGCCCAGGTGGAGAATATCGGCGCGCGGCGCCTGCACACCGTGCTGGAGAAGCTGCTGGAGGAGATCAGCTTCGCCGCCTCGGACCGCAGCGGCGAAAGCGTGACCATCGACGCCGGGGAAGTGCGCGAGCGCGTCGGCGAACTGGCGAAAAGCGCCGACCTCTCCCGCTTCATCCTGTAAAGCCGCACCGTCGCGCGCGCCTGCTGGCGCGCGCCCTATTCGCCCGCAACGGGCGGCGGCTCGTTCTGGCGGGTGATGAAATGTTCGAGAAACTCCAGCTTCCCCTCGACCCGCGCCATGCGCTCGCCCAAAGCGACGACCTTGTCGCCCAGATCGTCCACTTTCGCATCGACCGCCTTGATGTCCTCCTTCAACTCACGTTCCAGATCGCCGATATTGCCCTTCAACTCGTCCTTCAACTCGCCGATATCGCCCTTCAGTTCCGCGCGCATCTGCTGCATGTCGGAGCGCAGCCAGAGGAAGAGGCTGACGATCATCGCCCCCAGCGCCACCACCGCGCCGCCGGCCGCCGCCAGAACCGTCACCATCTCAGGCGTCATCGCGCCACCTCCCTATTCGCCCGCAACGGGCGGCGGCTCGTTCTGGCGGGTAATGAAATGTTCGAGAAACTCCAGCTTCCCCTCGACCCGCGCCATGCGCTCGCCCAAAGCGACGACCTTGTCGCCCAGATCGTCCACTTTCGCATCGACCGCCTTGATATCGCCCTTCAACTCGTCCCTCAGCTCGCCGATATCGCCCTTCAGTTCCGCGCGCATCTGCTGCATGTCGGAACGCAGCCAGAGGAAGAGGCTGACGATCATCGCCCCGAGCGCCACCACCGTGCCGCCGGCCGCCGCCAGAACCGTCACCATCTCAGGCGTCATGGCGTTGTTTCTCCGGGTTGCGCGCCGCCGATGGCGCAGTCTTGCATATCGGCGCCGGTGTTGCCATAGCGCTCGCTCATCGGAAGTCTCGCGATCTCGGGATCGCGCGCTCATGGCGCGGGTGGCGCGGCGGCGGGGCGGCGCGGGCCGGAGGCGGGCGGAGGGCGCCGCCCCCGAGCAGGTCGAGCCAGCCGGTCCGGTCCTCCAGCCGTTCGGCGACCAGGTGGACGATCTCGCCCGCGCGCTGGATCCGGCCCCGGACCAGCGCCAGGCGCGCGCCCAGCACCGCCCTGCGGAACGCCTCCAGCACTTGCGGCCAGACCACGATATTCACGACGCCGGTCTCGTCCTCCAGGGTCATGAAGATGACGCCCCGGGCGCTGCCCGGGCGCTGGCGGACCAGCACCAGGCCGGCCGCCGCCAGGCGCGCGCCATCGCCGGCCCGCGCGAGCGCCGCGGCCGGCGCGACGCCCGCGCGCCCGAGCCGCGCGCGCAGGAAGGAGAGCGGATGCGCCTTCAGCGACAGGCGGAGCGTGCGGTAATCCTCGATCACCTGCTCGCCGGGACCCATGGCCGGCAGCGCGGCTTCCGGCTCCGCGCCCTCGCCGGCCTCGCCCGCGGCCTCGAACAAAGGCAGCGGCGGCGCCTTTGCGAGCGCGCTCGCCTGCCAGAGCGCCCGGCGCCGGTCGAGCCCGAGCGAGCCGAAGGCGTCGGCGGCGGCAAGGGTCTCGATCGTGGCCGGCGTCAGGCCCGTCTCGCGCCGGAAGGCGGCGAGGTCCGGCCAGGGCCTCTCGCCGCGCGCGGCGGCGATGCGTCCGGCGTCCCCCTCGCGCATCCCGGCGATCTGGCGCAGGCCGAGGCGCAGCGCAAGACTTCCGTCCGCCATGCGCTCCAGGCGGTTGTCCCACCTGCTCGCATGGACATCCGCCGGCAGCGCCCGCACGCCATGCTCGCGGGCGTCGCGCACGATCTGCGCCGGGGCGTAGAAGCCCATCGGCTGGGCGTTCAGCAGCGCGCAGGCGAATGTCTCGGGATGGTGGCGTTTGAGCCAGGAGGAGACATAGGCCAGCAGGGCGAAGCTGGCGGCGTGGCTTTCCGGAAAGCCGTAATCGCCGAAGCCCTCGATCTGGCGGAAGCAGCGCTCCGCCAGTTCCGGGTCGTAGCCGCGCGCGGTCATGCGGCCCACCATGCGCTCCTTCAGCAGGCTGAGCGTGCCCCGCTTGCGGAAGGTGGCCATGGCGCGCCGCAGCGCGTCCGCCTCGTCGGGCGTGAAGCGGGCCGCCTCCATGGCGATGCGCATCGCCTGCTCCTGGAAGAGCGGCACGCCCAGGGTCTTCTCCAGCACCTTGCGCAGCTCGTCCGGAGGCCCGTGCTCGGGCGCCGGGGCCGGATAGACCACCTCCTCCAGCCCGTCGCGCCGGCGCAGATAGGGGTGCACCATGTCGCCCTGGATCGGGCCGGGGCGCACGATCGCCACCTCGATGACCAGATCGTAGAAGCAGCGCGGCTTCAGGCGCGGCAACATGTTCATCTGCGCGCGGCTCTCGATCTGGAAGACGCCGATCGTGTCCGCCCGGCAGAGCATGTCATAGACCGCCGCATCCTCGCCCGGCACCGAGGCGAGCGTGAGCGAGAGACCCTTGTGCGCCGCCAGCAGCTCGAACGCCTTGCGGATGCAGGTGAGCATCCCGAGGCCCAGCACATCCACCTTCATCAGGCCGAGCGCCTCCAGATCGTCCTTGTCCCACTCCACGAAGGTGCGGTCCGGCATGGCGGCGTTGCCGATCGGCGCGATTTCGTCGAGCGGCCCGCGCGTCAACACGAAGCCGCCGACATGCTGGGAGAGATGGCGCGGGAAGCCCTGCAATTCGCCCGCAAGGGTGAGCGTGCGGGCGAGCAGCGGGTCGGCGGGGTCGAGGCCGGCCTCGCGCAGGCGGGCGGCGGACACGCCTTCATGGCGCATGTCGCGGATCGCGCCCGCAAGCGCGGCGGCGGTGTCCTCGGAGAGGCCCATCGCCTTGCCGACATCCCGCGCTGCGCTGCGCGCCCGATAGCAGATGACCGTCGCCGCGAGGCCGGCGCGCGACCGGCCGTAGCGGCGATAGATATACTGGATCACCTCCTCGCGCCGCTCATGCTCGAAATCGACGTCGATGTCGGGCGGCTCGCGGCGCTCGCGGGAGACGAAGCGCTCGAACAGCAGGTCGATGCGGGCCGGATCGACGGCGGTGACGCCGAGGCAGTAGCAGACCGCCGAATTGGCCGCCGACCCCCGCCCCTGGCAGAGAATGCCCCGGCCTTGCGCGAAGCGCACGATGTCGTGGACGGTCAGGAAATAGGGCGCGTAGTCGAGCTCGGCGATCAGCGCGAGTTCGTGCCGGAGCGCGGCCGAGACCCGTTCGGGAACGCCGTCCGGATAGCGCCGGCCGGCCCCCTCCCAGGCGAGCGCCTCCAGATGCTGCTGCGGCGTGCGGCCGGGGGGCGCGGGCTCGTCGGGATATTCGTAGGCGAGCTCGTCGAGCGCGAAGCGGCAGAGGCCGGCGATCTCCAGGCTCCGGGCCACGGCGTCCTCATGGCCCCGGAAGAGGCGCGCCATCTCCGCCCCGCTCTTCAGGTGGCGCTCGGCGTTGGCGGCGAGGCGCCGGCCGGCCGCCGCCACGGGGACATGCTCGCGAATGGCGGTCAGCACATCCTGCAAGGGCCGGCGTTCCGCCCGGTGATAGTGGACGTCGTTGGTGGCGACCAGGGGCGCGCCCGCGCGCTCGGCCAGCGCCGCCAGCCGGGCGAGGCGCGCCCGGTCGTCGCCGCGATGGAGCATCGAGGCGGCGAGCCAGAGCGGCCCGTCATGCGCGCGCCGCAGCCGGGCGAGCGCCGCCTCGAACGCCGCGTCCGGGCGCGCCGGCGGCAGGGCGATCAAGAGCTGGCCTTCGCCATGGGCCGGCAGGTCGGCCATATGCAGCAGGCAGCCGCCCTTGGCCGCGCGGCGCTGGCCGAGCGTCAGCAGGCGGCAGAGGCGGCCCCAGGCGGCGCGATCCTGCGGATAGCAGAGCAGGGAGAGGCCGTCGGCGAGGTCGAGGCGGGCGCCGACCAGCAGCCGCAGCCCGACCCGCCTGGCGGCGACATGGGCGCGCACGACGCCCGCGAGCGTATTGCGGTCGGCGACGCCGAGCGCCGCAAGGCCGAGCCGGGCGGCCTCCTCCACCAGCTCCTCCGCATGGGAGGCGCCGCTGAGGAAGCTGAAATTGCTGACCGCCTGCAGCTCGGCGTAGGGCACGGGAGCGGCGCTCATCCGAACAGCCCGTGCAGATACCAGCGGGGCGCCTGGCAGGCGTCGCTCGCGTCGCCGGCGTCGCCCGCCGCGCCGGCGTCGCCCGCCGCGCCGGCGTTGCGATAGAGGCCGGCGCGATAGAGCCAGTAGCGCCGGCCTTGCCGGTCCTCGACGCGGTAATAGTCGCGCGCGGGGCCGTCCTTGTCGCCGGCCCACCATTCCGGCTCGATGCGCTCCGGCCCGGCGGCGCGGGCCACGGGGTGGCGTCGCCGGCGCCAGACGAACAGCGCCGGCGGCCCGTCCGGCAGGGCGGCGACGGCCTCCACCGGCTCCGGCCGGTCGAGCAGACGCAAGGGACGCGGCGGCCGCTCCGGCGCCGGGTCCCGGGCGGCGGCCTCCCGGTCGGGCGCGACCGCCCGCTCCGCCTTCTCCGGCAGGTGGCTTTCGACCGGCTCCAGGCGGCGGAGGGCCTGCAGGCCCAGGCGCGCCTGCAGGCGGTCGATCAGGAGGGCGAGATCGCCGCGCCCGCTTTCGGTCAGGCCCGGCTGCAGAGGCTCCAGCGGCTCGGCGCGGGCGGCGTGGAGCGCCATGGCGTCGATGCCGAAGCCGGGATCGACGGTCGGGAGCGTCTCGGCGAAGAGGCGGAGCAGATGGGCGGCGTCGCGGGTGGCGCGCGCGGTCGCCACCTCCCGCTGCGCGACGCTACCGTCGATGCGATAGCAGTGAAGCGCCACACGTCGCGCGCCCAGCCCGTCGCGCGCGAGCGCCGCCTGCAAGCCCGCCGCCAGCCTGGAGAGCGCCGCCTGGAGCGCCTCGGCGTGGATCAGCGGCTCGGGAAAGGCGAGCCGCTCCAGGCAGGCGGGCGGCGGGGCGAGCGCCGCCAGCGGCTCGGCGCGCCGGCCGAGCGCTTCGTCGAGCCGCGCCAGCACCGCGCCGCTGCGCGCGCCGAAGCGCCGGGCGAGCGCGGAGCGCGGCAGGCCGGCCAGCGCGCCGATCTCGGCAAGCCCCAGGCGGCGCAGCAGCAGCGCGTCCTCGGGCGCGAGGCGGAGGCCCTCGACCGGCAGGGGGGCGAGCGCCGCCGGGCTCTCTCCGGGCCGGGCGAGGCGGCGGCCCTTGCCGGCGAAGCGGGCGAGCGCCCAGGCGGCGCCCGGCGTGTCGGCCAGCCCCGCCCGGACCGCGAGGCCGAGGCCGGCGAGCCGCGCCCGGACCTCCGCCAGCATCGCCGCCTCGCCGCCGAAGAGATGCGCCGCGCCGGTCATGTCCAGCAGCAGGCCGTCCTCGCCGTCCACCGCCATAGCGGGCGTGAAGCGCCCGCACCAGAGCGCGAGGCGCTGGAGCCCCCGCCGGTCCGCCGCCGGATCGCCCTCTTGCGCGGCGAGCGCGGGCAGGAGGGCGCGGGCGTCGGCCAGCCGCATCCCGCGCGCCAGCCCCGCCGCGCGCGCCTCGCGATTCACCGCCGCCAGCACCGGCCCGTGGCGCCCGGGCGCAATCAGCGCAAAGGGCGCGCGCCGGTCGCGCCGGTCGCGGCGCAACCGGTCGATCGGCCAATCCGGCAACCAGACGGAAATCACCCGCCGCACGGCTTCCTCCCTCGCTCATATTCATGATTTGTTCTATCGAGGGGAGAGTCAAGCGCCCCGGTCCGCCGGTTATTCCGGCCGCACGGGAAAAGCAGGCTCGACCGGCGCTCCGGGCCGCCACTCCCGCGCCACGCGCTGCGCCCGCGCCCGCGCCGCCGGCGTCAGATATGCGGCAACCCGGTCCCGGTTGCGGGCCGCCCGCCGACGCCCCTCATCCTCCGACGCCGAATGCCGGGACACCGCCAGATCGAACCACAGATAGGCGCGCTCGTAATCCTGCGGCACGCCATGGCCATGTTCGTACATGACCCCCATATTATTCTGGGCAAAGGCGTCGTCCTGCTCCGCCGCGCGGCGATACCAGGCCACGGCCTCGGAATAGTTCTGCGGAACGCCCCGGCCGAAATAATACATGTGCCCGAGAAGCCATTGCCCGTCGGCGTCGCCCTGTTCCGCCGCGCGGCGATACCATTCCGCGGCCTCGGAACGATCCTGCGGAATACCCCGACCGGAATCGTACATGTGTCCGAGAAGCCATTGGCCATCGGCATTGCCTTGTTCCGCCGCGCGGCGATACCAGGCCACAGCCTCGGAATAGCTCTGCGACACACCCTGACCGGAATAATACATGTGCCCGAGAAGCCATTGACCTGCGGCGTTGCCCTGCTCCGCCGCGCGGCGATACCATTCCACAGCCCTGGAATAATTTCGCGGAACGCCCCGACCGGAATCGTACATGGTCCCGAGACGCCATTGGCCCGCAGCATTGCCCTGCTCCGCTGCGCGGCGATACCACTTCACGGCCTCGGAATCGCTCTGCGGCGCGCCCAGGCCGGAATCGTACATGGTTCCGAGACGCCATTGACCTGCGGCGTTGCCCTGCTCCGCCGCATGGCGATACCACTTCACGGCCTCGGAATCGTCCTGCGGAACGCCCAGACCGCGCCGATACATGGCCCCGAGACGCAACTGGCCGTCGGCGTCGTTCCGCTCCGCCGCCCGGCGAAACCATGCCGCCGCTTCGGAATAGTCCCGGCGTTCGTAGGCCGCCTCGCCTTCGGCCACCATGTCCCCGGCGGACGGCTCGGCCGCGGCGGGCGGGGCGAGAAGGGACAGGAGGAGGATTATGGCCGCTGCAACAGGGCGGGTCGTTCGAATCATGGCCGCGTCTCCCCGCGTTCCCGTCAGGCTCGGGCCTGCGATAGACGGGCGCGCTGCGGCCCGTCAAGCCGGCGGGCGAGCGCCCAGGCGGCGACCGGACCTCGGGCCGCCGGCTATTTCCAGCATTCGAGCAGCGCCGTGAACGCCCTCGCCTCGGCCGCCACTTCCTCCGCCCGGCGCGGCGTGTCGGAGGGCGCGGTGGCGTAGTCGATGCCCTCGGCGTCGAGAAAGGCCCGCGCCGCGCCGGCGCTGACGGCGAAATTGACGTTCTGGGGCAGGTCTCCGGTCGCACGGGCGAACTTCATGGCGTCCAGCTTCGCTACCACCACGCCCACCGCCCGGCCGGCCATGTCCAGCACGGGACCGCCGCTGTTGCCTTTCTGAACCGGGGCGCTGATCTGTATCAGCCGGCGGTCGTCGCCCGGCCCGGCCAGCGCCGAGATCGCCCCGGTGGTGACAGTCGCCCCGGAGGCCAGCACGCCGCGCAGCGGATAGCCGAGCACCACCACACCCGCGCCCGGCCTCACACCCCGCCCCTGCCGGAAGCGGGCGAAGGTCTCCCCGACAGGCCCCTTGAGCAGCGCCAGGTCGGCGCTGACGTCACGCGCCACAAGGGCGATTGGCCCCGCCGGCGGCAGCCGCACCTCGGCGCACCCCGCCACCACATGCGCATTGGTGAGGATATGGCCCGCCGTGCTGACGCGAAAACCGGTGCCGGTAGAGACCTTCTCGAGGGCCGGAGCCGCATGCCCGCTCTCGCCACCCACCGGGAGCGCCGCAAGCGACACCTCGCTTTCCAGCGCCCGCGAAAACCGGCCATCCGCCACAAGACCTTGCGCCCGCTGAAACGCCCGGATCGCCGCCCGGGTGCGCGCGCCCAGCACGCCATCGGCCGGTCCCGGATCGTAACCGAGGCGCGCCAGGCGCTCCTGCAACATGGCAATGCGCGCCCGCAGGTCTTTGTCTCCCGCCGCAGGAGAAGCGGACGCGACCGCCGTTCCGGGCCGCCACTCCCGCGCCATGCGCTGCGCCCGCGCCAGCGCCTCCGGCGTCAGATATGCGGCAACCCGGTCCCGGTTTCGCACCGCCCGCTGACGTCTCTCACTCTCCGATGCCGAATGCCGGGACACCGCCAGATTGAACCACAGATAGGCGCGCTCATAATCCTGTGGAACGCCATGGCCATGCTCGTACATGACCCCCAGATTGTTCTGAGCAGAGGCATAACCTCGCTCTGCTGCGGGACGATACCATTTTACAGCTTCAAAATAATCCTGCAAAACACCCTGACCATTAGAATACATGACTCCCAAATTAAATTGGGCATCAGCCTGTCCCTGATCTGCCGCACGGCGATACCACTTCATGGCTTCAAGATAATTCTGTGAAAAGCCTCGACCATCGTAATACATCACCCCCAGATTAAATTGAGCATCAGCCTGCCCCTGATCTGCTGCGCGATGATACCACTTTATGGCTTCAAAATAATCTTGTGGAACGCCGTGACCATTAGAATACATCACCCCCAGACTAAATTGAGCATCAGCCTGTCCCTGATCTGCTGCGCGGCGATACCATTTTGCAGCCTTAGAGTAATCCTGCGGCACACCCTTGCCAAGTCTATACATGTCTGCAAGATCCCCTTGAGCTTCAGCATCGCCTTGATCTGCCGCACGGCGATACCACTTCATCGCCTCTGAATAATCTTGTGGCACACCGTCACCAACAAAAAACCTAAATCCAAGACTCCATTGACTAAAATAATCACCTTGCTCCGCCGCATGGCGATACCAATTTGCGGCCTTGGAATAATCCTGTGGCACCCCCTTGCCATCAGAATACATCATTCCAAGCCTCCATTGACTGGCGGCATCGCCCTGCTCCGCCGCACGGCGATACCATTTTGCAGCCTTGGAATAATCCTGTGGCACCCCCTTGCCATCAGAATACATCATTCCAAGCCTCCATTGACTGTCGGCATGGCCCTGCTCCGCCGCACGGTGATACCATTTTGCGGCCTCAGAATAATCCTGCGGAACACCCTTGCCAAATCTATACATGTCTGCAAGGGCCCCTTGAGTCTCAGCATCGCCTTGGTCTGCCGCAAGGTGGAGCCACTTCAGTGCTTCGGAATAGTCTTCGCGTTCGTAAGCAGCCTTCGCCTTGGCCACCATGTCCTCGGCGGACTGCTGAGCCGTGGCGAGGGGGGAAAGGAGGAGGATTATGGCCGCTGCAACAAAGCGCGTTGTTCGAGTCATCGGCGCATCCCCTCCAGAGGTCTCGTCAGGCTCGCGCCTGCGATAGACGGGCGGGTTGTGCGGCGTCAAGGCAGTGGGCGGTTCGGGGCGGGGGCGCCGGGTGGAAGTGGGTTGTCTCGGGGTTCCATTCCGCTTCGCAGCTTGCCGGGCGGCCGGAGTGGCAGCGGTGGAGGTGGAGGCGCCAGCGGGGGCGGCCGGGGGCCTTGTCGTCGAAGGGGTCGGGGGCGGCCGGCAGGGCGGCGACGCGCCAGCGGGTCTCGGCCGCGCTTGGAGGCGCCAGCCCGTCGCGGCGCAGCAGCAGCGCCGGCGTCCGGCTCTCGCGGGCCGCCAGCGAGAGCCGCCGGCTGGCGGTGAAGTCCAGGCCCTCGACCTCGCCCAGCACCGCCGCGAGCGCCGCCGAGCGCAGCCCCTCCTCCAGCGCCCAGGCCACATCCCGGTCGCGCCGCGCCGAAAGCAGCAGCAATTCCGCCGGATCGAGGCCGAGATCGCGCCAGCCGGGGCCGTAGAGCCGCCCGCCCTCGGCCCCCCGGCGCTCGCAGACCAGCACCGCGCGGCGTCCGTCATGGCGCCGGAGCCGCGCCAGCAGCGCCGCCAGGAAGGCCGCCGCCGCCGGCCCGTCGCCCTCGCCGGCCCCGGCCGCCTCATGCAGCCCGTCGGGCGCGAGGCCCGTCGCCGGCAGCGCCCGGTCCAGCGCCTCCAGGCCCGTCAGCCAGCAGGCCGCGACCTCCGCCAGCGCCGGCCCGGCCACCGGCCCCCGCCGCTCCAGCAGCGCCACGCGCCGGCGGAGCGCCTCCAGGGCGGCGGATCGGGAATCGGGACGGGCGGCGGACATGGGCGGCGGGGCTGTTGCGGCATTCATGTTCGTTTTATGTTCCATATGCGCCCCGGAGTCAAGCCCCGCTTGCGCCGCCCCGCAAATCCCCCTTCTATAGCGCCCGCAGCGGGCGAACGGAGAGGAGGAACGGGATGCCGGTCAAGGTCGCGATGCAGATCGAACTGTCGATGGGGGCGATGGAGCGCGTGCGGGAGATGGCGGAGGTGGTCGTCGATCCCGACCTGGCAGAGGTCTCCGGCGCGGATATCGTGGTCGCCGGCCGGGGGCCGATCGACGCCGCCTTCATGGCGCGCGCCGGCAACCGGCTGAAGATGGTCGCCACCCCCGGCATCGGCGTGGACAAGATCGATGTGGCGGCGGCGAGCGAGCGCGGCATCGTCGTCATCCACAATCCCGACGCGCCCACGCAATCCACCGCCGAGCACACCGTCGCGCTGCTGACGGCGCTCGCCGCGCGCGTCATGACCGGGGACCGGTTCCTGCGCGAAGGCCGCCCGCTCGACCGCGAGCGGATGCGGGGCACGGAGCTGCTGGGGCGCAAGCTGGGCGTGGTCGGCTACGGGCGCATCGGCCGGCGCGTGGCGGCGACCGCCGCGCTCGGCCTCGGCATGGAGGTGCGCGTCTCGGACCCCTTCGTGGACCAGAAGCAGCAGACCCCGGAGGGGGTCGCGCTCGGCGGCGATCTCGACTCGGTCCTCGCCGGGGCCGATTTCGCGACCCTGCATGTGCCGCTCTCCCCGGCGACGCGCCATCTGGTCGGCGCGCGCGAGCTCGGCCTGATCGCCGCCGGCGGCTATCTGGTCAACGCCTCGCGGGGGCCGGTGGTGGACGAGCAGGCGCTGATCCGCGCCCTGCAGACAGGCCATCTGGCGGGCGCGGCGCTGGATGTGACCGACCCCGAGCCGCCGCTGCCCGACAATCCGCTGCTGGCGATGGACAATGTCATCGTCACCCCGCATATCGCGTCCAACACCGACCGGGGCGTCCACGCCATGATGCACGGCGTCGCCGACCAGATCGCCCAGGTCATCGCCGGCGAGCCGCCGCGCAGCATGGTCGATCCCGCAGTGTGGCCCGGCCGCTTCGCCGGCTGGAATCCCGAAGAAGGCTGAGCCGCCTTCCGCCGCCCCGCGCTATGTCGGCGCGGCGCGGCGAGCGCGCAGGGAGCATCTGTTCGTCAGCGCCTTCTGCTTGAGCGCTTCGCTTTTCCAGGGCCGGGAGTTGCAGAATCGCCTCAGCTTCTGCCGGCTCTGGAGCCGCAGTACCAGGTGGCCAGCAGGATTCCCGCAACGCCGATCGCGGCAATGATCAGCAGGATGGTGCGGGCGGTATCGGCAGACTGGGCTGCGGCGGCGTTGGCGGCCTTGGCGCGTTGGTGGATATCCACCACCAAGCCGTCCAACTCGGTGAAGAGTCGCTCCAGGATCCTGTCGTTGGCGGCTATCTGTCTGCCCTCTGTAGCGACTAACTGCAGTTTGGCGCTCGACTTGTCCCAAATATTGTTCTCTCCCTTGCCGTAGCCTACAAGCCGTTGCAACAGGGGGATAACCTCAGGGTCCAGGTTGGGGGCGCCGTTTTCGGACAGATACAGCATGCTTGTCTCAATACGCCGAACTTCCGACTCATAGTCCTCCTGTATATAGGACATCATCTCGGCAAACGGCAAAACGGCGGCGGCTCGCAGCTTGATCACCGCCACCGCCTGGGTGCTCTGCAGAATGGCAAGATGATAGAGTCGGAGAACCTCTTCGGATATGGGAGAAGGCGTTATTCCGGTCTGCTTACCGGACTCGTCATATACGGTCATCATGTGATAGATCTGGTCGTCCATGCTGGTGTTCATCGCCGCGTCCAGGTTCTGGCTGAATCCGTGGCGAAACTCCCAGAGATCGGCCTGTCTCTTCTTCAACATGTCCAACAGTCCTGGTCGTCCGCTCTCGATGAGTTCGACATTGGACATCAGCGACTCGACATGCTGGCGAACTTGCGCGATCCGCTCGTCCTCACCGCCGGCCTCGAGAATCGCCAATTGCTCCTGCAAGGCGGTTCTGTTTTTGGCGATGGACGCGGAAATCCCGGCCAGACTGTCGGGGGTCATCCGGAAATCGGTCCGGGGCGCGCTGGCCGACACGGTCAATCCGGCATACCGGGCAACCTCGAACGCCGCGGACAGGGAGTCGGCGTGCTTGCCGGACGCAGAATGGCTGCTCAGACGCTCGGTCGAATGCCATCCGGTCAGCAGGGCTGCAACGAGAATCGCCAGGGCCGCAATTGCGGTGACCAGGAGGGCGGCGGAGGGTCGGAATTGAGCCATTATCGTGTACCTTTCATCTTATCGGCCGGGTAATAGCTTCCGTCCTCGCCGATCACCGTCAGCAGCACGGCGTCCGACCCCTGATTGTCGCCCGGCCCGAACTGAAGCCGGAATCCGTCGATGTCGATCGCCTCGGCGTCACGGACCGAGTTGAGGAAGCAGGCCCGGCTCAGCTCTCGACCGCAGGCTTCGAGCGCGACGATGGCCAGGCGCCCGGCCAGATACCCTTCGAGCGATACGAAGCTGGGCGCCGCATCGCCGGCATGGTCCGCCAGGGCTTTGTGGTAGGCGGCGACCGCGGGCACGCTGGCGTCCCCGGGCAGGGGGACGACCTGAGAGACGTAAACCCCGGCCCCGTCCGGCCCCAGGGTTGCGGACAGCGCCTTGCTGCCCACGAAGGAGACGGTCGCGAACACCAGATCGGGGTTCGAGCGGCCGGCCAGGGCAATCGTCTCTGCCACCGGGGCGTAGGCGCCGATCATGATCAGCGCTTCCGGCGCGGCGGCGGCGATCTCCAGCAGCGCGTATTTCACCGCCGTGGTGTTTCGCCGGTAGTAGCCGGTCGCCACCGGAGCCAGCCCGCGCCGCTCCAGCGCCATCTGCGTCCCGACCAGGCCGTCCGCGCCGTAGGAATCGTTCTGGTAGAGCACCGCAATGCGCGTGATCCCGAGGTCCCCGGTGAGGCGGGCGACGATTTCCTCGGTTTCCTGACGGTAGGACGCCCGCAGGTTCAGCACATTGTCCAAATCGGGACTGCGGAGCAGATCGGCGCCGGTGAAGGGAGCCACGAAAGGCACTCCGGCCGCCGTCGCCACCGGCAAGCTGGCGCGGGCCGTGGGCGTTCCGACCGCGCCGATGAGCGCGAAGACCCGCTCGGCGTTGATCAGCCGCCGGGTGTTGTTGAACGCCACCTCCGTTTCGTAGGAGTCGTCCAGCGTCGTCAGCTCCAGGCGACGGCCGTGAACGCCGCCGTTCTCGTTGGCTTCATGGAATGCGGCTTCGATGCCGAGCCGCATATCGTTGCCGAGCTGCTGCGCGGGGCCGCTGAACGCCGCGGACTGTCCGAACAGGATGCGGTCGTCGGATATTCCGGGGTCCCCTGCGGGCGACGAAGCGCCGCTTTGCGCTCCGAGGCTCCCGGCGCCCATGGCCAGGATGGCGGCCGCCAGGCCGATGGCGCGAAACGCCGTAGTGCCGGCTGATGTCATCATCCTATCCTCGTCTTGAAGCCCATCTGCGCGAACTCCCGTCATCCAGGACATGGAAAGGGAGGCTATTCCCCTGCCGGACGGACCGTCAAGGACAAACATGGCCGACCCGGGAACCCCGCCGGGCGCGCATCCGCAAGACGGTCTCTGCCGCAGATCGTTGCAGAAGGCCTTGTGCTTGTGGCAGCATACCGCAGATAATGTATGATCAACGCGATTTTCCAGTTGCGCGAATATGACGGGATCGACTGGAGAGCTTCGCCCGATGACGCCGACGACGAGACGAAGCGTCCTTCGATACGGCCTTGCCGGATGCCTGGCGGGGGTCGGCTGGCGCCCGTTCGGCGCGGCGGCGTCCACAGGGGTGACCGACGACGAGATCGTGCTCGGCATGTCCGCCGCCTTCTCCGGTCCCTCCCGCGGTCTCGGCATCGAGCTCTTTCGCGGGGCCAGCGCCTGTTTCGAACATGTCAATCGCCAGGGCGGCGTCCGCGGCCGGCGGATCGTGCTCAAGACCTATGACGACGGCTACCAGCCCGACCCGTCGGTTCGGAACACGACGACCCTGATGCTGCAGGATGAGGTGTTCGCGCTCTTCGGCTATGTCGGCACGCCGACGGTCACGCGCGTCCTTCCCATGCTCAAGAAGTTCCAGGAGAGGCGGGTCTATCTGTTCTTTCCCTTTACCGGCGCGCAGCCCCAGAGGGAGCCGCCCTACGGCGCCTTCGCCTTCAATCTGCGCGCCTCCTATCGCCAGGAGACCGCGGGCCTGGTCCGAAACTTCCTCCGGATAGGACGCAGGCGAATCGCCGTTTTCTATCAGGCGGACGCCTACGGCCGCAGCGGCTGGGCGGGCGTGCG